>NZ_QZVT01000037.1 GCF_003602275.1 Arthrobacter cheniae
TCGACGAGTTCGCCCGAATCGGCCTCGTACTCGTTTTCTTCCGCAGTTTGGGATTCAAGGGTGGCTGTCGCCGGCCCTCCTTCAAGAAGCAGACGGGCCCATTCCTCCTGCTCGAAATCCTGCCCGATAAGTGATTCCACATCCGAGTAGACCACCCGGCCGCGCTCGTCCCACACCTTGATCCTCGTCACGTGGTCGTTGGCCAGCCACGGCGCCAACCTCTGCTCGAGTAATTCCAGTGCGGCGGGGTCTTCTTCAAGGAGCTGGCTCGTGATCAACGGCCCGACCACGTTATCGGCCAGACGCTGGGTCATGTCCCTCGCATTGGCCAGGGCATGCTGTTCCGCTTCCGCTCGGATCCAGAAAGCAACCGGGGTTGCCACCAGAACGAGAGCCAGAAAACCGACCGTGAGGAAACGCGCGACGGCTGCCCGGACCTCACGTCGTTCGGTGACGTCCGGGGCAGTCAAGAAGTCGTCGTTGACTTTTTCTGCGTGAAGTCCGCGCACGGTCGGCGTGCCTGGCTATTTTTCCGCAGGATCCGGCGCGGATCCGGTGGCGTTGCCGAGCTTTGCCACCAGCGACGGGTGCACGATCATGTTCCCTGGCCGGGCGTGCCTCAGGGTGTCGAGCAAGATTCCCAGGGCGCCGTCCTTCGGGAGAAACCCGCAGATTCCCATACGGGCGGCTTCTCGAAGCGCTTCCTGAGACGGGTTACCCGTCAGCATGACGACCCGGGCCTCCGGCGCTTCGGCAAGAATCCGCTCAGCAGCGTTGAGCCCGGACCCGCCGTCAAGATACAGATCCATGACGACGACGTCGGGTCGCAGTTCCAGGTACATCGTCGCGGCCGACTCCACCGTTTTGGCAGCTCCTACACTTTCGAAGTCAGGTTCGCGGTCCAGGGCTCCAGCCAGCAGGTCTGAGAACGTGGTGTGATCGTCGACGATGAGAATGCGCAGGCGTTCCGTCTCCGGCCTGGGCAATGGCTGTGCCTTGGAGCGGTCCTCCGTCACGACGCGCGTGGGTGCCCGGGGAGTGGTCGGACCGCTCGTCGTTCTAGTCGTCGTCAGCAGCCTGGC
>NZ_QZVT01000036.1 GCF_003602275.1 Arthrobacter cheniae
CCGCAGCTGCGCGTACCGTCCGTATTTCCAGGCCGAACGACGTCGTCGCCTCCTACTCGGTGCTGCTGAAGCAGGTCCGCAAGGAAGGCCTCCTGAACCGGCGGCGCCGCTTCTACATCGGCGTGTTCGCCCTCCTGGCCCTGACCATGGGCGCGGCGTGGACCGGCTTCGCCCTCCTGGGCGACACCTGGTACCAGCTCCTCATCGCAGCCGTCCTCGGCATCGCCCTCACCCAGGTCGCGTTCCTCGCCCACGAAGCCTCCCACCGCCAGATCTTCCACACCCGCACCGCCAACGACTGGTCCGGGCGCATCCTCGCCGCCGGCATCGTCGGCATCAGCTACGCCTGGTGGATGGACAAACACACCCGCCACCACAACGACCCCAACACCCGCGGCAAAGACCCCGACATCGAACTCGACACCATCAGCTTCCTCGAAGAAGACGCCGCCAAAGCCCGCGGCCTCCACGCCTGGATCACCCGCCGCCAGGGCTACCTCTTCTTCCCCCTGCTCACCCTCGAAGGCATCAACCTCCACGCCCGCTCCATCAGCACCCTCTTCGCCCGCCGCACCATCAAGGGACGCTGGATCGAACTCGCCCTCCTGGGCGCACGCTTCGGCGCCTATTTGGGCATCCTGTTCTGGTTCCTGCCCGTCGGCCTCGCCTTTGCGTTCCTCGGCGTGCAGCTAGCCGTCTTCGGCATCTACATGGGCGCGAGCTTCGCCCCCAACCACAAAGGCATGCCCCTGATCCCCAAGGACAGCACCCTGGACTTCTTCCAGAAACAGGTCCTCACCTCCCGCAACATCCGCGGTGGCACGTTCATCAACAACGCCTTCGGCGGCCTGAACTTCCAGATCGAACACCACCTCTTCCCCGACATGCCCCGCCCCCACCTGCGCCGCGCCGCGATCATCGTCCGCGAACACTGCGAACGACTCCGCGTCCCCTACACCGAAGTCGGCGTCAAAGCCTCCTACAGCGCCGTCATCACCTACCTCAACCGCGTCGGACTCGCCGCACGCGACCCCTTCGACTGCCCCATCATCAACCAATACCGCCGACGCTAGACACACACCGA
>NZ_QZVT01000035.1 GCF_003602275.1 Arthrobacter cheniae
TGAACTGCTCCCCGAAAGTTGGACTAGAAATCTAACTTCCGAGGAGCAGTTCATGTATGCGAGTAGCTCGTTGTCTGAGGCTCAGCGCGAGGCCGCTGTAGCGTGGTTTGAGAAGGGCGTCGGGGATACGGCGACTGCCAGCTTGCTGGGGGTGCCTCGCGGGCCGGTGAAGCGTCTCTTTCGACGGTGGAGGATCCGTGGTCAAGGAGCACTGGTGGCCAAACCGACGTATCAGTCGTACTCGTTCGAATTCAAGCTCGCTTTGGTCGAACGGTTCATCGCAGGCGAGACTGGTTTGAGTCTTGCAGCGGAAGCAGGTTTGTCCTCGCCTCGTCTGCTCGAGACGTGGGCGCGGGTTTATCGCCGTGATGGTGCTGATGCGTTACGTCCAAAGCCACGCGGCAAACCCCGAAAGCCTAAGTTCCCGTCGCCGGAGCTGCCTGAACTGGAGCGGTTACGCCAGGAGAACGAACGGCTGCGGGCGGAAGTGGCTTACCTGGGAAAATTGCGGGCCTTGAGGGCCCAGGAATGACAGTGAGGGTTCAAGCCCTCATCGCCCTCAAGGCCGACTTTCCCCTTCCGGTGCTGCTGCAGATCGCCGATCTTGCCCGGTCGACGTTCTTCTACCACCAGGCCCGGCTCCGGGCGCCTGATCCGCGACAGGAACTCAAGGCCGCGATCACGGAGATCTTCGAGAAGAACCATGGCAGGTACGGGCACCGCCGCATTCACGCCCAGCTGCTCAGGCAAGGGTGGACGGTTGCGAGAAAAACCGTGCTGAAGCTGATGAGGTCGCTGCGGCTGGTCTGTAAGGTCCGACGGAAGAAACGCTACAACTCTTACAAAGGCGAGCAGGGAACGGTTGCTGCGAACCTGCTGGACCGCCAGTTTGAATCGGACGCTCCTAACCGAAAGTGGGTCACCGACGTGACCGAGTTCAGGGTCGACGACCGGAAGCTGTACCTCTCACCGGTTATGGATCTCTTCAACCGGCAGATCATCTCCTACTCCATCCGCTCGTCACCGAACCTGGAACTCACCAACAGCTCACTGCGCCAAGCCCTCGCAACGCTTGAGGGCGGGCAGGAACCGCTGGTGCATTCGGACCAGGGCTTCCAATACCAGCACCCCTCATGGCGGCGCCTGCTCCGGACAGCCGGCGCGACCCAATCAATGTCGCGGAAGGCTAACTGCTACGACAACGCCGTCATGGAGAACTTCTTCGGACACCTCAAAGAAGAACTCTTCCACCACACCCGATTCCTCAGCACCGACGCACTGACCGCAGCACTGCACGACTACATCCACTGGTACAACACCGAAAGGATCTCAACAAAGCTCGAGGGCCTGAGCCCGGTGCAATACCGAACCCAAGCCCTCGCGGCCTAACCTTTGCTAAGCCAGTCCAACTTTTGGGGTGCAGTTCAC
>NZ_QZVT01000034.1 GCF_003602275.1 Arthrobacter cheniae
CTCCGGTGGTTGGTTAGAGGCGGCCGGTGGTGAGGGCGTGGTTGTAGCCTTCGTTGGTCATTCCGTCGCCGGGGTAGAGCCAGGTGGTGCCGGTGGGTGTGGTGGTGGTGATGTCGGAGAGTGTGTCGGCGTTCTGGTCGCCGAGGGGGAGGAGTTTGGTGTAGACGTTCCAACCCGTGCCTACGATCTCCTGAGTGGGGAAGGTGGAGTTGTTTCCGCGGTAGAGGCCGAGGTCTCCGTTGGAGTTGCGGACGAGAAGGTCGGTGGTGCCGTTGCGGTCGTAGTCGCCGATGGGTGTGATGTCGGTGAAGGCATCCCAGCCGCTGAGTCCGATGATGGTGCCGGGCTGGTAGCCCTCGTTGCCGGTACCGATGCGTCCGGTGCCGTCGTAGCGCCAGAGGGATCCGTCCTGGTGGCGGGCGAGTATGTCGGGTTTGCCGTCTCCGGTGAGGTCGGTTCCTCCGGTGATATCGGTGAAGACGTTCCAGCCCGTTCCGATCTTGCGGGGTGCGGAGTAGCCCTCATTGGTGGCGGAGATGGTGCCGGTGCCGGGGTAGAGGTAGAGGTCTCCGTTTGGAGTGCGGGCGAGGATGTCGTTGCGTCCGTCGGCGTTGAAGTCGCTAGCTGCGGTGATGTCCTGGTAGATGTTCCAACCGGACCCGATGCGGCGGGCGGCTGTGAAGGAGGCTTGTCCCTGGCCGGGGTGGAACCAGAGGGTTCCGTCGGGGCGGCGGGTGAGGACGTCGCGGCGTCCGTCGGAGTTGAGATCCGCGGTGGCGGTGGTGGTGCTGTTGGCCGGCCAGAAGGACGTGGTGGTCTGGGTGGGGCGTAGATAGCCTTCGGAGGCGGTTCCGGTGCCTGCGTAGAAGCGCAGGGTTTGGTCGGGTTGGATGGCCATGAGGTCGGCACGGCCGTCCGTGTTGAAGTCCCGGTTGCCGATCACGGTGCTGTAGATGTTCCAGCCGCTGCCGATGGTGAAGCCGGTGGGGGTGAATGCCCCGGAGCCGTTGCCGACCATGAGCCGAAGTTCGCCTTGGGGGGACCTGGACATCAGGTCCACGGGGCCGTCGCCGTTGAAGTCGCCGACCGCACTCAGTTCCAGCGAGTTGCTGCTTCCGGAGCCCACTTGGCGGGCGTAGCCGTGGGTGCCGTCGCCTGGGCCGGAGTAGAGCCACAGACTGCCGTCGGGCTTGCGAGCCAGGAGGTCCGGGCGTCCGTTTCCGTCAGCGTCGCCGGCGCCGATGATCGTGTTGAAGCCGTCCCAACCGCCGTCGCCGATTTTCACGGCCATGCGATAGCCCTCATTGGTTGAGGAGATCGTTCCTGTTCCGGAATAGCGCCACAGGCTGCCGTCGACATTGCGAGCGAGGAAGTCGTTGCGACGATCGCCGTCGTAATCGCCGATACCGATGAACTGGTTGTAGACCTCGAAGCCGCTACCGATCTTCACAGCAGCACCGAAGGAGCCGTTTCCGAACCCAGGATGCAGCCACAAGGTCCCATCGGTCCGACGCGTGACCATATCCGCACGCCCATCACCATTGAAATCACCGGGACTGAAGACCTTCAACGACTTATCCACCGGCACCACCACCGCAG
>NZ_QZVT01000033.1 GCF_003602275.1 Arthrobacter cheniae
AGGTGGTCTTCCGGTAGTTCCTCCTCGGGGAGCTCCTCTTCCGTCAAGTTTTCCTCCGTCTTGAAGGTTGCACCGCTCATCTTGAATAATTCCCCCATCCCGAAGGCGGGGTCGGCCGGCGTCCACCGGATCCGGGAATTCAGGTAGGAATCCGGGTCAAGGGACAACAGGCCCAGGATGACCTCGGCGATGATCCGCCCGCCGACCGGTCCCAGCTGGCGGCCGCCCTGCAGTTCCGCCTCCTTGAGGATGTAGAACCAGAGCGGTGCCTTGTTTCCCCATTCGGGTTCGTACAGGCCGAGCCTGGTATTAGGGATGGGAGGGACGCCGAGTGCCTTGGCGACGTCCTGCCCCGCAGGAAGACCCAGCTTGACCCCCCGCAGCAGGTTGCGGTGGGCGAGAGCATAGATGGCACCGTCGATGTGGCTCACTACCGTGGGGGGCAGGTTCGCGAGGGGGAAGGACAGTTGCGTGTCGAGGAGCCGGGTGGTGTTGCGGCCCATGGGCGGCTCGACACCCGGGATGTCGAAGAAGTAGCTCCAGTCGGCCCGCGCGTCGTACGGCAGGGGACGGGATCCGCGCAGGTCCTGCCCCGGAGGGCCGAACAGCGGGAAGGTGGTGTTGTCGTGCATTTCGTACTCGGCGCGAATCATGCTGTGCCCAAACCGGTAGGCGCAGACGGAAAACTCCAGCGGGATCATGGGCTTCTGGCGGTTCCCGGGCTTGTAGAACTTGTTGTCGACCTTGATGGTCCCGTGGGACTGGTGGAGCAGCATCGCCGTGACCAGCTCGGGCCCGACCATGCGGGGTAGGAAATCGTTGACGATTACCCACTGGTAGTGCCAGCGGACGAGCCTGCGTGCGTCGGCGAAGGAGTTACCGAGGCCGACGAAGTGGTTGTGCAGCTTCAGGAACGCCAGGTGCATCTGGGACACGATGAGGTTCTCATCGTTTCGCCCATCGCCGATGATCGCCGTTCCAGCGCCTGTGCGAGGGACGTCCGAGATCCCTTCGGCCGTGGTTGCGACCAGGAGCAGGGCTGGGTCCTTCGGGTCGTAGAGCTGCGGGTCCTCCGCCTGCCCGCGGCCGTAGACGGAGCTGAGGTCGAAGAACGGGGTGTTGAAGTTTTTAAGGGCCAGGGGGTCGGCCTTCTGCAGGGACAGAGGCGTGATGTCGTGCGTGATGTCGTGGTCCATGAACTGGCCGAGGTAGGTGTACCCGGCCGGCATCTCGGCGTTGTCGAAACCGTCCTCGCTCGAAGAGACATCGGCCAGTGGCTGTCGTGGGTCGATCATCCGCTGGGCCATGACGGCCAGGAGAGCCTCCGACGGGGCGAAGGGCTGCAGGGAGGGGAACATCAAACCGAAACGGCCCTGCTGGCTACGCATCTTCAGCGCAACCTCCGCACCCCGCGGATTACCAACTCCATGGCCCGTTGCCGGCCCAAGGACGGCCGGTTTCACGACCTGCGAAGGCACCTTCAGAGCCGGAGCGGCGGAAGCACTCCGGGTCCCCATCGGCAGCACGGACAGCAGGCCTGCTGACGCGGCAGAGAACATCGCACCCCTGCGCGACAACCCCGACGGCTTGTCCGATGACGACGACGTCCGCTCAAC
>NZ_QZVT01000032.1 GCF_003602275.1 Arthrobacter cheniae
TGCCCTTGTGAGGGTTGTGCCTGTGGTGGGGGTGGTTCCTGTTGTTGGTTGGGAACCGCATAGTGGACGCGTAGCATGCTTTGATCTTCACCCTCCCTGGTTCACCGTGTTCCGGGCTTGTGGCCTGGTTCGTGGTGGGGGTGGGTGTGTGGTGTAAGTTATCGGCTTATTAGTACCGGTCAGCTTCACAGGTCTTTAGTCCCTGCTTCCACATCCGGCCTATCAACCCAGTGGTCTGGCTGGGGGCCTCTCACACTCTAGGTGTATGGAAATCTCATCTTGAAGCAGGCTTCCCGCTTAGATGCTTTCAGCGGTTATCCCATCCGAACGTAGCTAATCAGCGGTGCACTTGGCAGTACAACTGACACACCAGAGGTTCGTCCGTCCCGGTCCTCTCGTACTAAGGACAGCCCTTCTCAAATTTCCTGCGCGCGCAGCGGATAGGGACCGAACTGTCTCACGACGTTCTAAACCCAGCTCGCGTACCGCTTTAATGGGCGAACAGCCCAACCCTTGGGACCTACTCCAGCCCCAGGATGCGACGAGCCGACATCGAGGTGCCAAACCATGCCGTCGATATGGACTCTTGGGCAAGATCAGCCTGTTATCCCCGAGGTACCTTTTATCCGTTGAGCGACGGCCATTCCACAATGTGCCGCCGGATCACTAGTCCCGACTTTCGTCCCTGCTTGAGATGTCTCTCTCACAGTCAAGCTCCCTTGTGCACTTACACTCGCCACCTGATTGCTGACCAGGCTGAGGGAACCTTTGGGCGCCTCCGTTACTTTTTAGGAGGCAACCGCCCCAGTTAAACTACCCATCAGGCACTGTCCCTGACCCGGATTACGGGCCGAAGTTAGATATCCAGAGTGACCAGAGTGGTATTTCAACGATGACTCCACATGAACTAGCGTCCACGCTTCACAGTCTCCCACCTATCCTACACAAGCCACACCGAACACCAATACCAAACTATAGTGAAGGTCTCGGGGTCTTTCCGTCCTGCTGCGCGTAACGAGCATCTTTACTCGTACTGCAATTTCGCCGAGTTTATGGTTGAGACAGCGGGGAAGTCGTTACTCCATTCGTGCAGGTCGGAACTTACCCGACAAGGAATTTCGCTACCTTAGGATGGTTATAGTTACCACCGCCGTTTACTGGGGCTTGAATTCCCAGCTTCGTCCCACGCGAAGCGTGAAACTAACCGGTCCTCTTAACCTTCCAGCACCGGGCAGGAGTCAGTCCGTATACATCGTCTTGCGACTTCGCACGGACCTGTGTTTTTAGTAAACAGTCGCTTCCCCCTGGTCTCTGCGGCCCTGATCCGCTCCGGTGAGCTAGTCACCATCACAGTTAGGGCCCCCCTTCTCCCGAAGTTACGGGGGCATTTTGCCGAGTTCCTTAACCATAATTCTCTCGATCGCCTTAGTATTCTCTACCTGATCACCTGTGTCGGTTTGGGGTACGGGCGGCTAAAACCTCGCGCCGATGCTTTTCTCGGCAGCATAGGATCACCAAATTCCCCCATACGGGGGTCCCATCAGATCTCAGACTCGTGATCGAACACAAGAACGCGGATTTGCCTACGTTCTGCCCTACATCCTTAGACCGGGACAACCATCGCCCGGCTTGGCTACCTTCCTGCGTC
>NZ_QZVT01000031.1 GCF_003602275.1 Arthrobacter cheniae
ACCACACCCACCGGCACCACCTGGCTCTACCCCGGCGACGGAATGACCAACGAAGGCTACAACCACGCCCTCACCACCGGCCGCCTCTAACCAACCACCGGAGAAAATGTTGAAAACAACACTCGCTTCTCAAGCCTTGGCCGTCGCCGCGCTGTCCTTTGCGCTGCTCGCCTCCTCTACAGGACTCGGCACGACTGCCGTAGCTGCTGAGCAGCAGACCAGTGACCTGGTTAGTACCGTCAGCAAGGTACCGACGGACGACATGGAAGACGACGCAGTAGGCGAGCTGGAGGGTGCGCCGATCGAACTCGGGTACGGGTCGACAGAACCCGCAGTCGCCCCGGAGGGCGGTGCATTTAGTTCCGCCCCGGCCTCACCTTCAGATCGGCAGACGGATACCGCGTCCGAGGAGGCAACCGCGCCGTCGCCGTCGCAGGATGACACTGCGCCCGACCAGCAAGATCTAACCTCGCAGGTTCCTTCGCTCGATTGGAATCCGCTGCTCGAGCCGAGACTCAACGCCCGCTACGGGCCCCACATCGAGACGACGAACGGGGAGTCAGTACTCGAGGGATCCTCTGCAGACCGACCGACGACACAAGAGGCGGCGAACAACGGCACTGCAGCCTTCGGCCCCCGTGAGGGCAAGCTCAATGTCAAATTCGTAACGGTGCAGCTGGCGGGGAAGACGGATGCAGATGTATCAGCCATAAATGTCAGCGCAGCTAAAGAGTCCATTTTGGCTTCAGACGCCTATTGGCGTGCCGCGTCGAATGACCGCATCGGCATGTCTATCGGTTCGACAGTTCTAAAACACCAGTCCGCGGCGCGTATCACCGACTCCTACTCGTCGATCATGGCGACGGTAACTCGTGAACTCAACTGGCAGTACCGAACTAATGAAGCTCTCGTCATTTTCGTTCCGCATAAGGATCTGAGCTACGGGGGCAGCTGGGGTATTCTCGGCGGCGGGTTTACCGACGGTCCCATGACAGGCAGGGTAATTATGCCCTACCCCTCCGCGGTAACGAAGAATGTTATGACGCACGAGTTCGGGCACGTGTTCGGACTTCACCACGCAAACTCGCTGAACTGCGACAGTGGTCGCCTCGACGTGGGCCGTTCCGGTGCGTCTTGGACAGATCCTGGCTGCCGCACCTACGAGTACGGAGACACGAGCGACCTCATGGGTTACGCACAATTAAGCACCCCTTCGATCAACTCCATGCTCTGGACTTATGGCGGATTCGGCAATGGTGACGAAGTTCTCGATGCCGGAGTCGTGACCACCGCTCGGTCATTCACCTTGAAACCTTGGTCAGGGAATGAGCGGCAGCGCGCCGTGCGGTTCACTGACCCGGTGAGCAAAGAGACGTACTTCCTTGAGCTGCGTCTTCCTATCGGGAACGACGCTGCGACAGCAGTTAACGGTAACCGTGGGGTTAAGATCGTCAAGGAGGATATTCTCGGATGGGATGACAATGCTTCAATCGCGTTGGGCCGCGATAGCTCGTTCCGCGGATACCAAAACGGCACTCTCGCATGGCCTGCGGGTTCTACCTTTACAACCCACACCGGAACCAGGGTGTCCGTAGATTACATTGGATCGGCGATCGCCGGCGTCACTGTTCGACCGGCAGCATCTGCGGTGGTGGTGCCGGTGGATAAGTCGTTGAAGGTCTTCAGTCCCGGTGATTTCAATGGTGATGGGCGTGCGGATATGGTCACGCGTCGGACCGATGGGAC
>NZ_QZVT01000030.1 GCF_003602275.1 Arthrobacter cheniae
TTGTGTTGTGTGGTTGGTGGGGTGCCGGGCCGTGGTGGCCCGGCACCTCACCGTGTTGTGTTACTTGGTGGCGACGTAGGCGGTTACCTCGGACGACACGCGGATTTCTTTGAGGGTGGGGGATTCCCACTTCTGCAGGTTGTTATGTGCGGTCATGTTCTGTTTTCCTTTCGTTCTCTGATCGGGTCCCTGGCTGGGTCCCGGGATGGTCCCTTGATGGGTGTGGGTGGGGTTCAGCTGGGCAGGGCGAAAGCGATCAGCGCGCTGCCGTGGCCGGCGGCGAGCATTCCGGGGATGATGCCTTCGAGCCATCCGCCCCAGCCCACGGGAACAACGACGTACTGCTTGCCGTCGACGCTGTAGGTCGAGGAGCTGCCGTGGTGGCCGCTGCCACACTGGAATTCCCAGAGCTTCTCGCCGGTTCGGGCGTCGAGAGCGACGAACTCACCGGTCGGGGTGCCTGCGAAGACCAGGTCGCCTGCTGTGGCGAGCACGGACGCGGCCATGGGGTAATCGATACGCCAGCGCCACTTCTCCTCGCCGTGGCTATCGAACGCACTGACCGATCCGGCCATGTCGTCGATGTCCACTGCGACACCAGCACCCCAGTACGGCATGCCTTCCTTGAACTCGCGGCGGCGGCGAGTCGCGGTAGCACCGACGTCGGCTACTGGCACGTAGAACAGTTCGGTCTTCGGGCTGTATGCCGCGTGCGTCCATTCCTTCGCGCCGGCCGGGCCGGGGTAGAAGTGAACTGGCTCGCCTTCCTTGTCCGGGTACTTACGGGGAGTGACCTTCCCGTCCCGGGTGATGACTCCCCAGTCGATCCGGTCCACGAAGGGAGTGACGTGCTGCAGTTCACCGTTGGTGCGGTCCAGCACGAAGAAGTAACCGTTTTTATCGAAGTGGCCCAGCAATTTCTTGCCATCGCGCTCGAACAGGGTCATCTCCATCGTGGAGTCGTAGTCCCACAGATCGTGCGGAGTGAACTGGTAGTGCCACTTGATCTCACCTGAGTCGACGTCCAGCGCAACGACGCTGTCGGTGTAGAGGTTGTCTCCCTCTCGGACCTCGCCGTCGAAGTCAGGTGCCGGGTTACCGGTGCCCGCGTAGTACAGGTTCGTCTCCGGGTCATAGGTTCCGCTCACCCAGTGGTTCGCACCGCCGCGCTGCCAGGCCTCGCCGTCAGCGGGCCAGGTCTCCGAACCCGGCTCGCCGGGCTTGGGCACGGTGTACGTGCGCCAGCGCTGCTCGCCGGTCTCCAGGTCCCACGCGTCAATGTGGCCGCGGACACCGAACTCGCCGCCGGCACTGCCGGTGATGAGCAGGTCCTTGATGACCGTCGGAGCCAGCGAAGCACTCTCTGCGGCGCGCACGTCGCCGATGGTCTTCTGCCACACCTTCTGGCCGTTGGTCGCATCAAGCGCCAGCAACTGGGCGTTCGGGGTCACGAAGTAGACCTTGCCGTTGGCCACCGCGCAACCGCGGTTGACGTTGCCGCAGCACAGCGAGACGTCATAGGGCACCGCGTGCTTGTAGCGCCACAGTTCCTTACCCGTCGCCGCCTCCAGGGCCCAGAAGTGGCCATCCCAACCGGTGACATACATGACGCCATCGACGATCAGCGGGCAGGTCTCGAATGCGTAGGTCGACGCACCCGCGATCAGGCCTGTCTGCCCGGCCTGGAAAATCCAGGCTGGGGTGATCTGGCTGACGTTCTCGGCGTTGATCTGATCCAGCAGGCTGTACCGCTGCCCGTCATAGGCGCCGTAGTACGTGAGCCAGTTATGCGACTCCGAACGCGCATTCAGGAGACGTTCGTAATCAATGTTTTCCGTTACCGCGGGAGCGACACCGGGCACGGCGCTCAAAGCGCCATGGTCGATGGCCTGGCCGGCATCTATATATTCAATGGTCATTGGGTCAGTTCCTTCCTATGGTCGGGGCTGTGCAGGGCGATCCAGGCGGGCTTCCGGGGGCACTTCTCCCCGCACGACGATCGCAGCGGTCAGACCGCGGCCCTCGTCATTGCCTCCCGGCGAGCTGTACCAGTAATAGCCAGGACCATCCAGGGTGAGCGTCGCCTGACCCCTGGACCCATTGACCAACCAAAGGAACTTCTGGTCACCATTACTGGGCAGCAGGCAGGAGTGCGTGTTCGTGTCATCGTTGATGACCGTCAACTCGAGCTGACCGCCGTGCGGCAGGACCAAGATCGCCGGTTCCCAGGCAATCTCGTCCTCGTTGATCCGGATCGTGGCTTCCATCGTGCCATCGGGACGCTCCGTCGCCTCAGCGATAGAGCCGGTCGCCAAAATCCGACCCATGGTTCCTTTGTTCTGCACGTCCAAGCCAAGCCTGGCCAACATCTCGGACCGCTCTTCATTCATAACTTCTTCAGCAATAGCCACTGGACATCACCTCCTCGTGAAATCACACACGTATTAACCGAACTCCCTGCAAACCAAACCAGAGTCCACTGGCTCATGAGGGCCAGTTGAAAGACAACCGTAGAACCACCCCAACCCCACCACCAGACCCCACCGCAAGACCCCCCAACCACACCGCTCACCCCCCCTCACTGTGCCGCTCGTCACACAAAACCCCCCACACAACACCCCACACAGCACCGC
>NZ_QZVT01000029.1 GCF_003602275.1 Arthrobacter cheniae
ACTTGGGTGCCGATCTTGATTAACGAACGGGTCATCGATCATGTTCGGCACCCGTGACGACTCTCACGTACAGGGGCGCTCCTAGTGGGTGTTGATTCGTTCCGGGCTGAGATCGATCCGGCGTAGGAGTTGGGCGTTCAGGGCGACGACGATCGTGGACACGCTCATCAGGACCGCCCCAGCGGCGGGGGAGAGCAGGATCCCCGCGAACGCCAGCACTCCTGCCGCCAGTGGCACCGCCAGAACGTTGTACCCGGTGGCCCAGATCAGGTTCTGGATCATCTTGCGGTAACTGGCCCGAGACAGGTCGATCAACGCCAGCACCGATCGCGGGTCATTCCCGGCGAGGACGACACCGGCCGACTCCATGGCCACGTCCGTACCGGCACCGATCGCGATGCCGACCTCGGCGCGAGCCAGGGCCGGTGCGTCGTTTACGCCGTCGCCGACCATCGCGACTTTCAAGCCGCGGGCCTGCAACTCGGTGACTTTGGTGTCCTTGTCTTGAGGCAGGACGTCCGCGAACACCTCATCGATGCCGAGCTCCGCGCCGACCACGTCGGCGACCTGGCGCGCGTCGCCGGTGATCATCGCGACCTTCACCCCGCGGGCTTGCAACGCCTTCACCGCGGCCCGGGATTCCTCCCGGACCTTGTCCTCAAGCCGGACCGCGCCAATCACAGAGTTGTCGCGGATGACATGCAGCACGGATGCGCCTCGTCCAACCCATTCCTGCACCGTTCCGGCGATGCCGGAAGGGGTCGTGAGGCCAAGTTCGGCGAGCATGTTCGGTCCGCCCACGGCCATCTGGTATCCGTTGACGGTTGCCCGGACGCCGCGTCCGGTCATGGAACTGAATTCGGTCCCTGTGTAGGAGAGACTCGTCGCCGCGGGGTTGGTTCGTGCGGCGGTGACGATGGCCCGGGCGACGGGGTGCTCACTGTCGGCTTCGGCTGCAGCAGCCAGAGCCAGGAGTTCGGCTTCGCTGACACCGGTGATCGTAGTTGTTGCGGTGACGGCGTGCCGGCCTTCGGTGAGGGTGCCGGTCTTGTCGAACAGCACGATGTCGACGGTGCGCATGCGCTCCAGGGCGATCCGGTTCTTGATCAGCACCCCGGCCTTCGCTGCACGCTCGGTCGAGATCGCGATCACCAACGGAATGGCCAATCCCAGGGCGTGCGGGCAGGCGATGACCAGGACGGTGACCGTGCGGATCACCGCATCATCCGGGCTGCCCAGGAGTATCCAGCTAATGAACGTCAGGATCCCGGCCCCGAGTGCGAAGTAGAACAACAGGGCTGCAGCCCGGTCGGCGAGAGCCTGCGCCCGGGAGGAGGAAGCCTGTGCTTCGGCGACCAGACGTTGAATCCCGGCGAGGGTTGTCTCCGACCCGACGGCACTCACTTGAACGCGGACCGCGTTGTCGGTTGCCACCGTGCCGGCGACGACGGTCTCGCTGACGGTACGGGAAACGGTGCGGGATTCACCGGTGATCATCGACTCGTCGAACTCGGCCGTCCCGTCGATAATCTGCCCGTCCGCAGGTACACGTGCGCCGGAGCGCACGAGGACGACATCGCCGACGACCAGTGAGCTGACGGGTACGGTTTCGATGCCGGAGTCGGTGACCTTATCGGCCTCGTCGGGGAGCAGGGCTGCCAGGGCGTCGAGGGCGCCGGCTGCTGAACCGAGGGCCCGCATCTCCATCCAATGCCCGAGCAGCATGATGACGACAAGCAGGGCCAGCTCCCACCAGAAGTCCAGATCGAACCCGCCGATTCCGAGGGTCGTGATCCAGGATGCGATGAACGCGACGCTGATCGCCATCGCGATCAGCAGCATCATGCCCGGCTGCCGGGACTTCAGCTCCGTCAGACCGCCCTTGAGGAACGGTGCACCACCGTAGACGAAGATCACCGTGCCCAGGATCGGAGCGATCAGTGCAGAGCCGGGGAACTCGGGCGGCATGGCCCCGAACAGCATAGTGAACATGGGACTGAACGCCACGACCGGAACCGCGAGGACCAGGTTGATCCAGAACCGGTTTTTGAACATCGCGGTCGAGTGCCCAGCGTGCTCCCCATGGGAAAGGACCTGATGATCATCGTCCATCCCATGACCCGCGTGATCACTGTGTCCCGCGTGCTCGCCGGTGGGGTGGCCGGGTTGGTGGCCACTAGCGAGTTGCTCCTGGGTGGAGATCGCCGAATGGGCGTGATCGTCGGGCATGGCCTGACCGTGTGTCGATTCCGGTTCGCCCGGGTGGTGATGTCGCTGGTTGTTGATGTTCTGTTTCTTGCTCATGATGACTCTTCCTTCGGCCCCCTCGAGGGGAGGGGTGCCCGTGCCTTTGCCTGTCGGCTCAGGCGGTCGTGAGCTGGTAGCCGGCTTTCTCCACGGCGTCCCGAACGGAAGCCTGAGAGATGGGCTGGCTGCTGGTAACGCTGACGGTGGAGGTGCCGCCAGGAACGAGTGCAATCTGGACGTCGTTCACGCCGTCCAGGGCGCCGATGGCGCTGCTGACGCGGCCGGCGCAGGAACCGCAGGTCAGGCCGCTCACCGAGTAGTCGGCCGACACTGCAGTCTCACGTGATGGCTGGTTCGGGGTGGCCTGCTGGGGTGCGCAGCACCCACATGACCC
>NZ_QZVT01000027.1 GCF_003602275.1 Arthrobacter cheniae
CCTTCCCAAGGACGGCTCCTTGGGAGTTGTCCTGGACACTCTCAGGCATGCCCACTCGGGCAACATGATTGTGCATCCGTCCCTCATCGCGAGGCTGGGCGTCACTGCGGCCTCCGTACCGGAATTCGCATAGAACAGTTACGGGCAATCATCGTCAGTGAAGGACACCTCGACCGCATGCAGTCCGCACACCCCTGCACTCCGCACGGGCGATGTCGCACCCCTCACCAGGTTCTCCACGCAACAGGAACGAAAACGCTATGTCGTCCGCGAGATCTACCCCCAGATCACCAACCCCGTTCCAGCGCCGGCTGTTACGGATTTACGACCTCTCCGTCACGAGCTGGGCATTACGCTGCAGGAAGCAGCCGAGGAACTTGATGAGTGGCCGTCGACGCTCTCCCGACTCGAGCGAGGCCGAACTCGCAAGGACCACCTTCTCGTGCGATACCGGGCCTGGCTCCACGACCACGAGATAGAGCCTTCCATAGAACGCAGTAAGCCGCAGTTGCACGCGGTCGCTGATAGTTTCCAGCCTTGAACAGCTCCATGACCCCGCTTGTGAAACCAGCATAATGACGGCAGGGATCCGTTCCCTTGGTGTTCCGCACCGCTGCAGCTCCGGCGCTATCTCAGGCCAGGACCTGCCCTCGTTGCGGGCGAGTCTTACGGCGGCCGTCATCTTGCATTCTGCGCGCTCAAGCTTTACCTGGTGGGCGCGCCGGTCTGAGCATCGAGATTCCGTTCCCGCGTCGAGGCGCGCGCATATTCAACCGCTGGCGTGGGTGCATGACGGTGTTTGGGAGGACGCACTGGAGCTTGTATCAGCCGAGGACAAGGACGCCGCGCTCGGACTAAAGATTTGCTACGGCCTCACGGCCGTCTGACGCGTAAAGGGGCCCTCACATTGAGGGCCCCGACCACGTTCAACCCTCAGGCTGAGGCGGCAGCTGCCTTCGGTGTCCTGAGGAAAAGAGAGACGACCAGCGCCGTCGCGATGCACAACGCGGCATTCACCCAGATAGCCAGGGTGACGCCACTGAGCACTGCTGCTGACGAATCTGATCCGAGAGCCAGGAGTTGTGCTGTGAAGATCGCGCTCATGATCGGGATGCCCATGGTGATCCCGATCTGCTGGCTCATCGTCGCGAGACCTGTTGCCAGGCCCTGCTCCTCGTCCGGCAGGCCTGATGTTGCCGTGACCATGAAGCCGACGATGACGACGAGGTTAGCGACTCCGCCGATGAAGGTCGCCGCAAGGAGCAGGATGATGGCCGAGCCGTTCGTACCCAGCATCACCAGGGAGGCGGTTGCGATCCCCTGCACGATGAACCCGTACACGATGGCCCGCTTGTTGCCGACAGCCCCGATGACCTTCGGTCCGATGATTCCGCCGAGGACGGTGCCCAGTCCCAGAACAGCGAAGGAGAGCCCTGCGCCGAGCGGGGTGTATCCAAGGACCTGCTGGAGGTACAGGGTCAGCAGGAAGACCAGGGACGTCTCCGTGACGAAAGCGAGTATCCCCGCGATATTGCCCCACGCCACGGTCGAGCGCTTGAGGATGCCCAGAGGCACAAGCGGGAACTCTGCCCGCTTTTCGATGGCTGTGAAGGCAGCAAAGAGCACGATGGCAATGGCGAAGGACACGAGCGTGAGCAGGTCCGTCCAAGATGTCTCCGCTGCCCTCGTTAGGCCAAATACCAGCGCGAGGAGGCCTGCGGTGACGGTGATTGCACCGGGCACATCCAGTCTCGTCCTGCCCGTTGGTTTGCTCTCGGCGAGCACGATGGGAGCAATCACGAGCACGGCGACAGCGATCGGAATGTTGATAAAGAATGCCCAGCGCCAGCTGAGGAGATCGGTCAGCAAGCCGCCTAGGATTGCTCCGGTGGTGAACCCTGCTGCCATCAAGGCTCCGTTGAGTCCGAGCGCCTTGTCCCGCAAAGGTCCTTCTGCGAAGGAGCCCAGCAGCAGCGACAGAGCCGCCGGCACAACGATGGCGGTGGCGAGTCCTTGGGCGACGCGGGCGATGAGCAGGATTGCGGGGTCAACGGCCAGCCCGCCGAGCAGGGATCCTGCTCCGAGCAGGGCCATGCCGATGAGAAACATCCGGCGTCGGCCGACAATGTCCGCGACTCTTCCAAAAAGCAGGGTGAAGCCGGCTGCGCACAGGGCAAAGGACGTGGCTATCCATTGGAGGTTCTCGAGGCTGAAGCCAACGTCAGCACCGATGGTGGGCAGAGCGACGTTCAGGATCGAGAAGTCGACGGCCAAGGTGAAGCTTGCTGTTAGAAGGACGATGAGTGTCAGTCGCTGCTTGCCGGTCATGCCTGGCGGCGTGCTGGCTTCTACCGTGACTTCGCGACGGTCTACGTCATGCGGAGTAGTCATGGGGTTCCTTGTCTGCTGGTCCTGCCGCGAAACGGCGGAGCGGTGTGCCTTTAGCCTGTTCGGTGGGGCGATAATCAACCAGACCGTGTCATGGGTAGTACTGCCAGTGACAGGACAATGCCTGCACCCGCGGGCACTATGGGGGGATGAGCAATCTGAGCGAGCTTGGAGAATTCCTTCGAGTCCGGAGGGCGGCGTTACAGCCCGAGGACGTCGGGCTTCGCAACTACGGCATCCGGAGGGTGCCAGGTCTTCGCCGAGAGGAACTGGCGATGCTCGCAGGGGTGAGCATCACCTACTACACGAGGCTCGAACAGGGGCTGAGCAACAACGCCTCTGAGGCGGTGATCGAAGCGATTGCCCGAGCACTGAACCTGACGCCGGATGAGCATATTCACCTGATGAACCTCGCACGGCCGGTAAAGGGAAAGCGGAAGACCGCTCATAAGCCCGACTTCGCCCGGGCGGGGACGATCCGCCTCATCAAGTCCATGGCTTCGACCCCGGCAGTTGTCCTTGGCCGGCGCAGTGAGGTTCTGGCATGGAACAGGCTTGGTCACCGCTTGGTGGCTGGGCACCTGGACTTCGACGGTCCGAATCGCCCAGCCACCAGGGCGAATATGACTCGCATGCTGTTTTTGGATGAGCACACGCGGGAGCTCTATGCGAGGTGGCAGGAGGAGGCTACGCGCGCGGTGTCGTCGTTGCGGCTGCTGGCTGGGGCGACCACGGACGACCCGGAACTCACAGAGCTGATCGGTGAGTTGACCGTGAGAAGTCCGGAGTTCTCCTCGCTTTGGGCCAAGCACCCTGTAGTGAATTGCATGTCTGGACTGAAGTACATGCACCACCCCGAAGTTGGTGATCTTGAGCTGAACTTCGAGGTCCTCACGCCGCCGGACGAGTCTAGGCACAGGGTGCTCATGTACACCGCGGACGTCGGCACCCCGGGGTACGTTGCCTTGCAGCTCCTTGGCTCGCAAATGCGGCAGGACGTTGCGGGCGACCCGGAGCAGGTCGGACTGGTCAGCGCCACGGGCTGAGTCCTACCCGGTCCGCTGGAAACAAAGAAGGGGCCCGGCATGGTGAACTGCACCCCAAAAGTTGGACTGGCTTAGCAAAGGTTAGGCCGCGAGGGCTTGGGTTCGGTATTGCACCGGGCTCAGGCCCTCGAGCTTTGTTGAGATC
>NZ_QZVT01000026.1 GCF_003602275.1 Arthrobacter cheniae
CCTGTTGTTTGAGAACTCAATAGTGTGCCAAGTTTGTTGATACCGATTGTTTTTTGATTGGTTGAATTTGCTGGTTGTCGCGCACCTTGTGTGTGGTGGCTGGTTTTTTTGGCTGGTTTCGAATTTTGTGCAGCAGTGTTTCCCGTTTTCCCGGGTTTCGTTGTTGTGTCTGTATATACATTTACGGAGAGTTTGATCCTGGCTCAGGATGAACGCTGGCGGCGTGCTTAACACATGCAAGTCGAACGATGAACCTCACTTGTGGGGGGATTAGTGGCGAACGGGTGAGTAACACGTGAGTAACCTGCCCTTGACTCTGGGATAAGCCTGGGAAACCGGGTCTAATACTGGATACGACCTTCTGGCGCATGCCATGTTGGTGGAAAGCTTTTGTGGTTTTGGATGGACTCGCGGCCTATCAGCTTGTTGGTGGGGTAATGGCCTACCAAGGCGACGACGGGTAGCCGGCCTGAGAGGGTGACCGGCCACACTGGGACTGAGACACGGCCCAGACTCCTACGGGAGGCAGCAGTGGGGAATATTGCACAATGGGCGCAAGCCTGATGCAGCGACGCCGCGTGAGGGATGAAGGCCTTCGGGTTGTAAACCTCTTTCAGTAGGGAAGAAGCTGGCCTTTTGGGTTGGTGACGGTACCTGCAGAAGAAGCGCCGGCTAACTACGTGCCAGCAGCCGCGGTAATACGTAGGGCGCAAGCGTTATCCGGAATTATTGGGCGTAAAGAGCTCGTAGGCGGTTTGTCGCGTCTGCCGTGAAAGTCCGGGGCTTAACTCCGGATCTGCGGTGGGTACGGGCAGACTAGAGTGCAGTAGGGGAGACTGGAATTCCTGGTGTAGCGGTGAAATGCGCAGATATCAGGAGGAACACCGATGGCGAAGGCAGGTCTCTGGGCTGTAACTGACGCTGAGGAGCGAAAGCATGGGGAGCGAACAGGATTAGATACCCTGGTAGTCCATGCCGTAAACGTTGGGCACTAGGTGTGGGGGACATTCCACGTTTTCCGCGCCGTAGCTAACGCATTAAGTGCCCCGCCTGGGGAGTACGGCCGCAAGGCTAAAACTCAAAGGAATTGACGGGGGCCCGCACAAGCGGCGGAGCATGCGGATTAATTCGATGCAACGCGAAGAACCTTACCAAGGCTTGACATGAACCGGAATGATGCAGAGATGTGTCAGCCACTTGTGGCCGGTTTACAGGTGGTGCATGGTTGTCGTCAGCTCGTGTCGTGAGATGTTGGGTTAAGTCCCGCAACGAGCGCAACCCTCGTTCCATGTTGCCAGCGGGTTATGCCGGGGACTCATGGGAGACTGCCGGGGTCAACTCGGAGGAAGGTGGGGACGACGTCAAATCATCATGCCCCTTATGTCTTGGGCTTCACGCATGCTACAATGGCCGGTACAAAGGGTTGCGATACTGTGAGGTGGAGCTAATCCCAAAAAGCCGGTCTCAGTTCGGATTGAGGTCTGCAACTCGACCTCATGAAGTTGGAGTCGCTAGTAATCGCAGATCAGCAACGCTGCGGTGAATACGTTCCCGGGCCTTGTACACACCGCCCGTCAAGTCACGAAAGTTGGTAACACCCGAAGCCGGTGGCCTAACCCCTTGTGGGAGGGAGCCGTCGAAGGTGGGACCGGCGATTGGGACTAAGTCGTAACAAGGTAGCCGTACCGGAAGGTGCGGCTGGATCACCTCCTTTCTAAGGAGCGCCTCAGGTTTCATTCGCTCATCCCAAGTGGTGGGTGTGTGGCTTGCAGGAGTTAGCCCACAGCGCGGGCGTTTGTTCCGCGGTGGGTGCTCATGGGTGGAATATTGATGAATAGGTCCCTGGTGGCCGCTGGTGGTCTGTGAGTACGTCTCGCTCTTTTCGCTTTTCGTCTTCCTTCGGGTGGGCGGAGGTGGTGGGGTGGTTCTGGAAAGCGGGGTGTTGGTGGTTGGTTGGGTATCGTTTGGCACACTGTTGGGTCCTGAGATAACAGGGCTCTTATTTCTCGTTGGTGCGTGTCTTCTTGTGTCCTTCTCCTTTGGGGGGGGTGTGGGGGGTCGGGTGCTGGTGGGGGGTGGGGGTTTGGTTGTTTCTGGTTTTCCTGCGCATGCTGCGCATCATGGTGGCTGTCACTGTCTTGGGGAGGGTTTCTCTTCGAAGGTGGTGGGGGTTGTGGTGTGTGGGTGTGTTGGGGTTGTTGGTTGAGAACTGCATAGTGGACGCGAGCATCTTTAAAAATAAAGAAGCAATTTCTATGAATAATCTGGTTCCGGACGTATGTTCGGGCCTGGTTTTCTCGATATGTTTTTTGATCTTAAGTGGTCAAGTTTTTAAGGGCACACGGTGGATGCCTTGGCATCAGGAGCCGAAGAAGGACGTGGGAATCTGCGATAAGCCTGGGGGAGTTGATAACCGAACTTTGATCCCAGGATGTCCGAATGGGGAAACCCCGCCCGGCGCGCGAGTGACCGGGTGACCCGTATCTGAACACATAGGGTACGTGGAGGGAACGTGGGGAAGTGAAACATCTCAGTACCCACAGGAAGAGAAAACAATAGTGATTCCGTTAGTAGTGGCGAGCGAACGCGGAACAGGCTAAACCAGTGGTGTGTGATAGCCGGCGGGCGTTGCATCACTGGGGTTGTGGGACTTTCCGTTCCAGTTCTGCCGGACTGGTGAAATGAGTGCGTGCGTATAGGTGAACGGGTTTGAAAGCCCGGCCGGAGAGGGTGTTAGTCCCGTAACCGTAATGCGTGACGCCGTTTGGAGAGGATCCCAAGTAGCACGGGGCCCGAGAAATCCCGTGCGAATCTGCCAGGACCACCTGGTAAGCCTAAATACTCCCTGATGACCGATAGCGGACCAGTACCGTGAGGGAAAGGTGAAAAGTACCCCGGGAGGGGAGTGAAATAGTACCTGAAACCGTGTGCCTACAAACCGTCGGAGCAGCCGAGGCCTTGTGCTGGTAGTTGTGACGGCGTGCCTTTTGAAGAATGAGCCTGCGAGTTAGTGTTACGTCGCGAGGTTAACCCGTGTGGGGAAGCCGTAGCGAAAGCGAGTCTGAATAGGGCGGACAAAGTGGCGTGATCTAGACCCGAAGCGAAGTGATCTACCCATGGCCAGGTTGAAGCGACGGTAAGACGTCGTGGAGGACCGAACCCACTTCAGTTGAAAATGGAGGGGATGAGCTGTGGGTAGGGGTGAAAGGCCAATCAAACTTCGTGATAGCTGGTTCTCCCCGAAATGCATTTAGGTGCAGCGTTGCGTGTTTCTTATCGGAGGTAGAGCTACTGGATGGCTAATGGGCCCTACAAGGTTACTGACGTCAGCCAAACTCCGAATGCCGGTAAGTGAGAGCGCAGCAGTGAGACTGTGGGGGATAAGCTTCATAGTCGAGAGGGAAACAGCCCAGACCACCAACTAAGGCCCCTAAGCGTGTGCTAAGTGGGAAAGGATGTGGAGTTGCCCAGACAACCAGGAGGTTGGCTTAGAAGCAGCCACCCTTGAAAGAGTGCGTAATAGCTCACTGGTCAAGTGATTCCGCGCCGACAATGTAGCGGGGCTCAAGTACACCGCCGAAGTTGTGGCATTCACATATATCCCAAGCCGGAGACTTGTTCTCC
>NZ_QZVT01000025.1 GCF_003602275.1 Arthrobacter cheniae
CCACCAGACCCCACCGCAAGACCCCCCAACCACACCGCTCACCCCCCCTCACTGTGCCGCTCGTCACACAAAACCCCCCACACAACACCCCACACAGCACCGCCGGCGGTCGCCAACACAGGGGGCGCGATAACGCACCCTCGCTTGAGGTAAACCGGCTTCTTGACCTTCTTGCATCTGGACTGTCGTCGCTCCTGGCTGCTTCCGGTAAAGGCCCTGGGCGAGTACTGCTGCATGTCGCTTTTACTGGTTGCCACCTCCCTTGGATCCAGCTTGCCGGGGACTTGCCAACTGCAATCATTGAATGGTGTTCCAGGGACAAAAGGGCGCATGGCGGTCGAAATTGAAGACCGAAAGCGGATAGGTTCACGGCAGTTGCCGATGATGGGTCTAGGACATACTCTTCGAAGCGAACAAGAACCGCCTTACAAAGGTCTTGTCACCGATGGCCTGACTTAGAAACTCATTGCCGCCCGGGTTATCGAGGAAGCGCACAACTCATGCTCCTCGGTGGCACTCCGGCTAACCCGCAGTGCCACCACCCGATGCACGACCAACACGCAAGTAGCGCGACGCCGCCAATCTTCGCGTGCCTGCCCGTCAACCGTCCAGCAACTACGCGTCGGACGAATCCGCAGCACCACCTGATCAGAAGGAGAACCACCATGACACTGACCCTCACGGATGCTCGCGCCATCATCGATGCAGCCGAGGCCAAAGCCTTGGAGATCCGCCAGCCCATGAACATCGCCGTCGTCGATGTCGGCGGCAACGTCATTTCCCACGTCCGGATGGACGGCGCCTGGCTCGGCGGCATCGACATCGCCATCAACAAAGCCTTCACCGCCAGGGCCTTCGACATACAGACCAAGGAACTGGGCGAGAACTCCCAGCCCGGCCAGCAGTACTACGGCATCGCCGCCAGCAATCACGGCCGGATCATCATCTTTGCCGGTGGCATCCCCGTCCTGCGTGGCGGCGAAGTGATCGGCGCCGTCGGCGTCAGCGGCGGCACCGGCGAACAGGACCAGGCCGTCGCCGAGGTCGGCGTCGAAGCTGCTTCCGAATAAGGACACTCCGACGGGTGCCCTGCCGCTACCACTGGGTCAGGGCGCCCGGCCCGCGGAACAAATATCCGGTGAGTGAGCTGTACGGGATTTTGCGATCCTGTACAGCTCACTCAGGATAGACGTTTCCTGCAAGCCATCACACGATGGGCTGATCCCGGAGCGACCAGCCAGGAACGCAGTATGAACCTCGCTCGACACGGCAGGCAACGGCTGACCTCGCCATCGCCATGACGGGTGACATCGGCCGCCGGTAACCAGGCGTATGACAGGCAGAGACGACTGTCATCGGTCGAACCGGTCAAGATTCATGACCTTGTCCCAAGCAGACGCGAAGTCGCGGAGGAACTTCTCCTCAACATTCCGGCTTGCATACACTTCCGCCAGCGCACGCAACTCGGAATTGTTCGCGAAGATAAGGTCTGTACGACTTGCAACCCATAGGAACTCGTCGGTGTGCCGATCGCGACCCTCGTAGATTGCTTCCGCCGTTCCATCGACCGTCTTCGGTGCCCACACGATGTCCATATCGAGCAGGTTGACGAAGAAATCATTGGTCAATGAGCCCGGCGTCGAGGTGAGCACGCCGAGGGAAGATTGGTCATGGTTCGCACCGATCACGTGCAGACCACCGAGCAACACTGCCATCTCGGGGCCACTCAGGGTCAGCTGGCTTGCACGCTCGACGAGTTGCACTTCGGACGGCATCCGGTTGGTCTTGCTCAGGTAACTGCGGAATGCGTCCGCAGTCGGTTCGAGCACTGCAAACCATCCGGGGTCGGTCCACTCCTGCGTCGCATCCGTGCGTCCGGGCCGGAACGGCACCTCGATGATATGACCGGCTCTGGCTGCGGCATGTTCGATCGCGGCGCACCCACCGAGCACGATCAGGTCGGCGAGCGAGATCTTCTTACCGGCACGCTGGGAATCGTTGAACTGTTCGCGGATCTGCTCAAGCGTGCTCAACACTGTCACCAGCGTTTCAGGCTCGTTGACGGCCCAGCTTCGTTGCGGTTCGAGACGGATGCGCGCACCATTCGCCCCACCGCGCTTGTCGCTGTTTCGGAAGGTGGAAGCCGAAGCCCACGCCGTCGAGACCAGTTGCCCCACCGCCAGACCCGACTCGAGCAGTTCGCTCTTCAACGCAGCGATGTCGTCAGCATCGACGAGCTCGTGGTCGACGTCAGGCAGCGGATCCTGCCACAACAACGGCTCGGACGGGACGAGTGACCCCAGGTAGCGCTCGGCTGGGCCCATATCTATGTGCGTGAGCTTGAACCAGGCCCGAGCGAAGGCATCCGCCAACTGATCCGGATGCTCCAGAAAACGTCGTGCGATCGCTTCGTATGCCGGATCCTCCTGCAAAGCCAGGTCCGTCGTCAGCATCGTCGGGACATGCGTCTTGGACGGGTCGTGGGCATCAGGGACGGTGCCGGCACCGGCACCATTGCTAGGGATCCATTGCCATAGCCCGGCAGGGCTGAGTGCCACTTCCCACTCATAGGCGAACAGTGTCTCCAAGAAGCTGTTATCCCATGTGGTGGGAGTCGCTGTCCAAATCCCTTCGAGTCCGCTGCTGACGGCGTCGGCGCCCTTGCCCGTTCCGAAACTGTTCGACCAGCCCAGACCTTGGAGCTCGAGCGGTGCGGCATCGGGTTCGGCCCCGAGGCTGGTGCCGGGATCGGCCGCTCCGTGGCTCTTGCCGAACGTATGCCCGCCCACATTCAACGCGACGGTCTCTTCATCGTTCAATCCCATTCGACGGTACGTCTGACGGATATCGCGGGCGGAGGCCAACGGGTCGGGCACCGTCGCCGGGCCCTGTGGGTCGACGTAGATCAGTCCCATCTCGCTGGCCGCCAGGGGCTCCTCCAAATCACGGATGCCGCTGTGTCGCTCGTCGGTGAGCCACCTGGCTTCCGGTCCCCAGTAGGTGTCATCGGCCTCCCACGCATCTTCCCGGCCGCCGGCGAATCCGAACGTCTTGAAGCCCATCGTCTCCAGCGCACGGTTACCCGCGAAGACCATCAGGTCGGCCCATGAAATTTTACCGCCGTGTTTCTGCTTCACCGGCCACAGGAGTCTGCGCGCCTTATCCAGGTTGCGGTTGTCAGGCCATCCGTTCAAGGGGGCAAAGCGCTGCATCCCCGCTCCGGGACCTCCCCGACCGTCTCCGATCCGGTAGGTGCCGGCACTGTGCCAGGCCATCCGCAGCACAAGCGGTCCGTAGTGTCCGAAGTCGGCGGGCCACCAGTCCTGCGACGTCGTCAACACCCCGTCCACATCGCGTGCCAGCTCTTCGAGGTCGAGCGAGAGGAATTCCTTCGCGTAGTCGAAGTCCTCGCCCAGCGGATTGGCGGCGCGGATCGGTCGAGCCAACGACTTCAGGTCGAGCCTGTCGGGCGCCCCGGTCTGGGGCTTGCCGCTCGCCGCAGGCTGACCATGCCGGGTGGTCTTCCGGCGCGCGTTCACGGTCTGGTCGTATGTTTGGTGGACGTAGGCGTCAGGATTCCCAGACATGGCTACTCCTTCAGCGAGCCTCTAAGGACTCTAAGTGTGACTGGGTGTCTGGTGGGGTGGCGATGAAAAACCATTGTTGTAAGCATTGTTGTGTTGTGTGGTTGGTGGGGTGCCGGGCCGTGGTGGCCCGGCACCTCACCGTGTTGTGTTACTTGGTGGCGACGTAGGCGGTTACCTCGGACGACACGCGG
>NZ_QZVT01000021.1 GCF_003602275.1 Arthrobacter cheniae
CAAACTTAGCCGGGACCGGTCCACCACCTCACCGAGGGAACTAGGCAGAGGTGGCACCCATGGCAACTGATGACACCCGCAGCGTGGACCTGTCCAACGCGTCGAACCCCCGTGCACTGACCGAAGCCGAGGCAGGATGGTTTACCGGAATCGCTCATGGACTCAAAGACGGTGACGCCATTCACGTCCCCTACACATCCGGACGGATGGCACTCATTCGAGTAGGCGAGACTCTGGGCATCGTGGACCTCTACGGAACCGAGGAAGCCCAGGACGTAGCCAAACCCGAGCAGGTAGCCAAGAGCACCCGGAAAGCACCGACCGAGGCGAAGCTGGACGACGACACAGCCGCACTTTTCCGAGACCGCACAGCACGCCTCACTTCCGGGCAGAGCATCGTCCTGCCCGGTGGTGCGACCATCCGGAAAGCGGTGGACGGCTCACTGTGGATGACCGCCTAGGCCATGACCATCACCAGCTCACCATCGTCACCCGAGACAACGTTCTCGAGGCTTTCGGTTCAACGGTGGCCCGGTACATCCCCGACTACCCCGAGTACATCCGCGCCACGGTGCGAGGCCGAGGGGCATCCCTCTCCCGCCTCCCATGCCAGTGCATCGGCAAGCACAACGCAGGCAACGTCATGACCACCGAGCGCAAAGACTTCGAGAACACTGTGACCGAGACAACCCAGACCCTCAGCGAGTACAAGAAGCAACTCCGCGGACTCCTGGCCGCAGCGAGAGCCGGCGAAGATGTAGACCCCCGCGAGGTGGCCGCAGCTCGTGAGGGCGTCGAGCTGGAGAAGCTCCGCGCCGAGGGCGAAGCCGAACGACTGGCAGAAGCCGACGCCCGCGCCGAGGTGGAGCGATTGGCCGCAAGGAGCGGACCCGTCAATGAAGAGCTGACAGCCTCTCAGGCCCGCCTCCAACGGAAGTACACGACAGCCCTGAAAGCCCTGGAGGACCTGCTGGAAGCCGTGGACCGGCATAACGCATCCGTGGCCGCAGGGGCAGGTAAGACGGGCGTCGAGATAGTCACCGAGCGGTACACATCACACGCCATCATCGGCGGCACACGGCACGAATTTTGGCGCCCTCAGATCTACTTGCTCAACATGCTCCACGGCATCGGGAAACGGTGGCCGGTAGGACGCGGGACCCCGTTTCGCATGGAACTACCCCCTGCTGTGCAAGGTGGCCCGAGGCCCTAACAAAATTCCCCGCCCGTCCCCTTTCCGGGCGGCGGATAGTCAGGGTTGGGATGCCCTGGCGAAAGTGCCGGACATTGAACACCCGGCGACTACTGGAGCAGGCGGCACCAGTAGGACATCCTCCCGGACTAGTTCCCTGAGAGGCGCACCCGTGGTGCACAGACAGTGGGACCCCCGGTGGGACGCCGAGGGTCTCACTGTCTACAGGGAACAGAAACGGGGTCGAGCTCGTGCCCGCCGGCCTCACCGGAATTAACCGATCACGCTAGAACCTGGAGTCACCTGGAGTCCCTACGCGCGCGAGGCTCTAGCCCTTGCCCTCCATGAGGGACATCAGCTTTGCCTCCAAAGCGTCCACGCTGACAGCCTCACTCGCGAGACCCTCCGGGGTGGCTTCCACGCCTTCAGATCCCCGCCCGAACTCCCTACCGTGAGCATGCTCCAAATACCACGCCGCCGCCCTCCAGTCGCCGTTCATCGCCGCCGTCTTCACCGCTTTGACGGCACGAGCTACGGCCTGTCCACGTGCCCGAGTGGTCGCCGCAGCGAAGACCACAAACGTCCATTCCTTCGGCTCGAACTCCGGGGGACAAGAGTCGATCATCTCCCCGAGGGTCTTCCCTGCCACAGAAGTACTGATGATGGCCTGAGCATCGAAACCCAGACCGTCCACCCTGTCTACTTCCACGCGGGCGCGGTCGAGCCATGAGTAGTACGAAGCTTCACTGATGCCGATGTAACGGCAGGCGGTGACGACGTAGTTGCCGTCATCGAGCAGCTGCACGAGTGAGCCGAGCATTGGAGCGGAGAGGATACGTGGAGTCATGGCTCTAGGTAACTCCGACCGGTCCCGATTACCGGCAGGCGGCACGCCGGGGCACTTTTGGGCCTGTGGACTCCACGGCTTATCCACAGGATGAACCCCGCCCTATGGCTAAAACATATGTGGATAACACTGAGTGTTCCTGAAAAAAATATCACTCAGTACACAGTCAAAATCCGCGCCAACACTGGGAAGTAGGGGCCATCTGTGAATACTGTCTTGCAGCATCCGGCACACCATCTGAGACAATAGGTATATGCGCCGGAGTATGCACGGCGCAGACGTCTTGAAAATGCAAAAAGGACCGGCGGCAACCGGTCCTCTGCAACCCAAGATGTTCCGTCAACCAAGCAACAGACATCTGAGTGTTCAATTGTTCTAACACTTACAACTCTAGACGTCTGAGCATGCATGCGCCAGCGAGTGGATCTGGTGCTCGCTTGGCATCCCTAGGGGGTGTGCCATGGCGAAATTCATCGCCGTTGCCAACCTTGTGGTGAACGTGGTGCGTCTAGCGATCACGATTTTCCGCAACGGTTGCGGCCTGTAGTAGGCCACTGAGACGCCGGGGGCTTCGGTCCCCGGCATCTCTGTTTCTACAGGTCAGTCACCTAAGAGAGTGATCGTGGCAGGTCCGACCACCGAGTCGGCTAGTGACATAACCATGATCATGTGCCCGCCCACTTTGAAGTTCGCGGTACTGGACCCAGTCCCTTGGTCCCCCGTGTGAGACACCGAGACGATTACTCCGGTGAAGCTGTCTTTGGTGCCCGACTCCGGAAAGGTCACTCTGGCACGCTGGCCGATGTGCATGCGTTCTAGCTCTGTAACGTTCATGGCCTCAGGTTCTCATGCGCACTCCCGGTCTTCCGAGGATGAGTCCTAACAGGGGTTATGTAAACGGAACCCTTTATATAAACTAGGGTGATGGAAGCCACTCCAGCCCTTCGCATCATCGGATACGTCCGCGTCTCCACAGACAAGCAAGACATCGGCCCCGAGGTCCAGATAGCCGAGCTACAGACCGAGGCCGAGCGGATGGACTGGAACCTCACCATCGTCCGCGAAGACGCCGTGAGCGCGTCCACAGTAGCCAAGCGCCCCCTCATGCTGAAAGCCCTGGCCGACCTCCGCGCAGGTCACTATGACGGGCTGGCCGTGAGCAAGCTGGACCGCCTCAGCCGCAACATGGAAGACGGCACGCGCATTCTGGCCGACGCCACCCGGCAGGGCTGGAGGATCGTCTGCCTAGACCTAGGCGTCGATACCGCGACCATCATGGGTGCGGGCATGTTCAACATGGCCCTGAACTTTGCCGAGATTGAGCGCCGCATGATCGGCAAGCGGACCAAAGACGCCATGGCGAAAATCAAGGCCGACACCGGCAAGCACATGGGACGCCGCAGCGTCCTCCCAGAGTCCACCGTGGCCCGTATTGTTGCCGACCACCGAGCAGGCGTTCCGATGCTCCGCATAGCCAAGAATCTGGAGGCTGAGGGCATCCCCACGGCAGCAGGCGGCAAGTGGCATGCCGCCACCATCAAGCAAGTTATTGAACGCCAGCAGCAGCACCAAGGGAGCTAGAACGATGCCTGACAAGCAGAGCATGGGGCGCATCTACGCGGCCCAACACGCAGTCTCTAGAGCAGCAGCGAAGGTGTCACAGAATGTTGCCATAGCCCGGAAGCTGGACGAAGCCATGGAGGAGCTAAAGGTGGCCAGAGACAAGCTCGCAAAGGTCATTGCAGAGGAGGATGACTGATAACCCTGGAGGCCCGCCTAGGCGGCAGTCGCTTAGCTGTGACTGGGACGCGTGCCGACTATCAGGGGCGCTCGCTATGCTTGGGCTATGAGCTTCGGCTCTGGAGTTAAGAAGTTAAAAGCAAGAGGACCCGACTGGCATCGGGTCCTGCTAAAAATTCTTGCTCCTTTTGGTGCAACTACAAGGGACATGTCCTTGTGGCCAACACCTCAAGCGTAGTGTCCTGCCGCCGCGATGGCAATCCTGACCGGCGTTGTGGTTGTGCCTCCCTTCGAGAGATAGGAGGTACCCACTATGAAACGGAAGCGTAAGCCGACAGATCAGTGGGTCCGCGCCAACGTCTTGATCAACATGGGCCGTTTCGTGCTCATGTTGGTTGAGTTCTTTGGTAACGAGTAGTACCAGAACGGGTGGTGGTCCCAGTTTTTTTGGGGCCACCACTCCTGCTTTTGCCTAACATCGCGTTGGCGCAAGTTCTTCCCGACGAGGGAAACTTGGCACCCTGACAGCCCTCACGGCACCCTGCCGCGTGCCTACCCGGAAGCCGTCAGGCAAGCCCCTACGCTGGCACCCATGACAGCCCCCACCATCGGCTTAGCCGAGGCCGCTCGTGCATGCGGCGTCTCCGAGTCCACCATCCGACGACGACGAGCCGAGCTACTGGAGTTAGGTGCGTCTCATGGCGCTAAGGGGTGGAGCATCCCCATCCCCGCGCTAGTCCAGCTGGGACTCATGCCACCGACCACCGGCCCGGATACGGTGAAAGCCCCAGAACCCTCGCAAGACAGCCCCGTGGAACCCGTCGTGGCACCTAGCACGCAAGCCGAGGTGGAAGCCCTTAGGGAGGCGCTGACAGCCGCCGAGCTGAGGGCCGCTGTAGCCGAGGCGCGTGCTGAGGAACGGGAGCGGATCATTACCGCGCAGGCGCAGGCCCTTCGCATGCTGGAAGCCCCTGTGACAGTCCAGGGAGAGCAGCCGGCGACCGCTTCACCAACATCAGAGACGCCTCCCTCACCGAGGCCGGCTAAACGCCGTTGGTGGCATCTGTAGACGCCCGTCTTGACCGAGCTGGGCCGAAAGTTGCCCCGGCGTGTCGGAATCGGATTATGCCGAGAGCAGTCCTAGGGTGAGGTCACAAGCACAAAAAAATGTAGGCCCGGGAGGGATGCCCGGACCTACAGCCGAATAGAGAGAAACACGTCAATGAACGATCCATTCGGGTCTAGTCCTAGTATGTCCGCGTCCACTGACCGAGAGCAACCGACGCGCCGACTCTCGCACGCAGCCAAGCTCACACCTGAAGCTGTTCTAGATATCTGGAGCCGTCGCGACAGTCAGTCCGACTACATGGCGCGTTACGGCATCAGCCGGGGTGCAGTCCAGGGTATTCAACGCGGGCAGACGTGGCGTGAGGTCACGGCTGATGCTCCGGCACCCGCCAAGCGCCTCCCAGCTGGACGACGCCCTAGCGCGTCTGATGCCGCATGAGCACGTTCGTCAAGGTCCCCACGTTCGTCATGGAGCTTGCCTGTGCCGGTGACATCTCACCGCAGGCCCTCCGGCTGTACGTCGTCCTCCGCAGCTACCAGAACCACGAGAACCGGAAGTCATGGCCGTCATTCGCCACGCTTGCCGACCGGCTCAACATTCCTCACCGGCAGAACATCAACCGGTACATGGCCGAGCTAACCACCTCCGGGGCCGTCATCAAGAGCAACCGGTCTGGGACATCGAGCGTCTACACATTCCCTGATAGTGCTCAAACTGTAATCAGGGGTGATTACAGTGAAGCCTCAGGTGTAATCGCCAGTGATTACAGTTCATGGGATGAGGCGGGAGGTGTAATCACCAATGATTACAGGGGTGAATCATCTGGGCTTACAGGTGTAATCACCAGTGATGACACAGGTGTAATCACCAGTGATTCACTAACTAGATCAAGTGAACTAGATCAAGTAACTAGACCAAGTGAAGAAGAAAAACCGTCGTCGTCCGCGAAATCGTCACCAACGCAGGCACCCGAGTTTGTCGCCGCTGACGCGCCGACGCCTGTCCAATCTCCGCTGATGCAAGCCGTCCCTGACCTCCCACCAGGGCTGGATGACAGGGGACGGGAGACGCTGGGCCGAGGCGTGAGCAAGTTCCACGAGGCCATCGAGTACCTGAACGACCACCGACCTGTAGGCCATGAGCTGAACCCCGCCGAGGAACGCAACCTCCGGGACGCACTCCGGGCACGGACATCACCCGATGCTGTTTTCGATCGGTTCACGACGACGGGAGCGAGGGCCACGGCATGACCGCGCCGTGGCCTCCCTGCCCGTCCTGGACGACGGATGTCCGACACACCCAGAAGCCGGGAGTCAGTATGCGCACGTACTCCACGACGATCACGACCAGCGGCGGAACGGGCGCGGCCATCGAGGAGACCCACATACGACCGGACGGCGGGGACGTGACCGTCATCGGGCCGACCGTCACGATCGACGACGGCTATCACGACGCCGAGGCCATCATCCGCGTTATGGGGTACGCCGCTAACCTCATGCTCTCCTCTGAAGCCGCCTGACACAGGCAGAAACCGACCACCAGCCGCCTAGCGACTCCGGGAGGTATAAATCCCCTGCCGAAACATCTCAAAAGCTCACAGAGGCGCGACACGCCGTGCCGGGAGTGTCTCGGCTAGACCACTTGACGACCACGCGAAAGCCTTGTCTCAGTGGTGGGCC
>NZ_QZVT01000019.1 GCF_003602275.1 Arthrobacter cheniae
CCACCACACACCACACCGGCCAACCCGCCACAGCGGCCAACCAGCCACGCGACCACCACTCCGGTCCGCCCGCCACACGACCACCACTGAGCCGGCCCGCCACACGACCACCACTGCGTCCGGCCCGCTACACAGCACAGCGGCGGCATGCGTCGACGGAGGGCAAGCAACCAGGCGGTTAGCGGTTCCCTGGTTCCAGTTCGCGGGGAGTGGCTTCATCTCAGCGCGTGCTGAGCCGCCGTCCGGAGGTATCTGATGGGTTGGATCGCCGGCGCCGCCGTTCCTCAATGCAACACATTGCGAGAGATGGAGCGTCCAACCGCTCTCGCCGCAAGCGCCGATCCGCTCAAGAGGGCCGAAATCCTAGTGAACAGTGAAGGGCCGCCATCGGCCGCGGGCGCGTTGCTCAATTCCTTTTGGGTCGGGCCCAGTTCCGGCGTGGCGAACTGAAAGCTATGGAGTTCTGAGTCGAGACCTTCCGATCGGGTGAACCGGCGTCGTACTGTGATCACGTGATCGTCCCCAGAATTTCCCAGCACGCCGTGGCGGTCGCGGATCACTACGACGAGCTCGATCCGGTTTATCGTCGGGTGTGGGGCGAGCATGTCCATCACGGTCTATGGGGGACGGGTCGCGAGACACCCGCCGAAGCTGTCGAGGCTTTGGTCGACACTGTCGGCGATCGATTGGGCCTGATGCCCGGCGATGCGTGCGTCGACATCGGCTGCGGCTATGGCTCCACCGCGAGGCAGCTCGCGATCACACGCAGGGTTCGCGTTACCGGCTTGACACTGTCCGCCGAGCAGGCCATCTTCGCCGCCGCGCTTCCCGTAGCCGACGTGGTCATCCATCTCCGCGATTGGCTCGTCAACGGGCTGACCGATGCCTCAGCCGATGCCGCCTGGGCCATCGAATCGAGCGAGCACATGGTCGACAAGCCCAGGTTCTTCGCCGAGGCGCATCGCGTGCTGTCGCCCAGCGGCCGGTTCGTGGTCTGCGCGTGGCTCGCCGAGACAGATGCCGGCGGTTGGAAGGTCCGGCACCTGCTCGAGCCGATCTGCCGCGAAGGGCGCCTGCCCTCGATGGGCACGCGCGAGGATTATGAGGCCATGGCGATAGCAGCGGGCTTTACGATCGACGGCTACGAGGATGTCAGCAGCCGCGTCGCGCGGACATGGACGATCTGCGCCCGCCGACTCGTGAAGGCGTTGCTCGTCGATCGCCACACCCGTCGCCTCGCCCTTGGCGGACGCAATCGCATGTTCCTACTGAGCATTCCCCGCCTGATCCTGGCCTACCGCACGGGGGCCATGCGCTATGGGATATTCACCCTGTCTAAGGCTGGGGAGAACGGGGAACCACGCGGCCCCGGCACATCAGCGCAGGAGGAGCCGGCTTGATTGCCCGCACCACTGCGGTCACTGACGCGTAATCCGGTTCGTCACCCGCGCACGGTCCGGTATAAGCGGTTCGCCTCGGTCGGCGCGCCGAGTGCACCAGTGCTTGCGGCGACGCCGTCGTCGTCACGCAGTCTGTCCCGGACTTGCCATGACGCTGCCGTCCGGCCGCTCCGCCACCGAGTCAAATGTGACGAATGTGACGCGGAATGTGGCCCCTGTTAAGGAGGACGCGTCAGAAAACGTCATGCAACGCCATCTCGCCGCAGCTTTGCGCCGGGGACGTGCGCGCTGCTTAGAGTAGTCCTACAAACCATCAAGAGCGGCCGAGAGATCTGGCTTGTTGACGCCGCAGCAACCATTCGACTGTCCTCCCACCAGGGAGAGCAGCGGAAGCGGTGCTCCTGCCAGAACCGATGGAGACACATCAGTGAACAAAGCTGAAGTCCCAGCGTGCTTGCAGCCGGGCATCGCTGGTTCTCAATTTGTTCGCTGATTCCCTCCCTCGGCCGTATCGAGGAGTGGAATGACATCGAACGAGTGGGCAGCAACACCGCCATCCTTGTCCTACGAGCTGTACCCGCCGGCCACCCCAAAGGCAGCCGAGGCCGTACTTCGTACAATCGACGAGCTCTCGGCTACGAACCCCGACTACGTGTCGGTGACTTTCAGCGGCACGCCCGAGCGTCGTCGGGCATCGATCGACCTAATCGAGCACCTCGTCCGCAACACCAGGCTACGTCCGCTCGCTCACCTGACCTGCGTGGGTGAAACACGCGAGAGTCTGGAGCTGCTGGTACGGCAGTTCCTCGGACTGGGAGTCAGGGGGTTGCTGGCGCTTCGAGGGGACCTCCCACAGGATCCGGACGTAGCTCGCGGCGATCTGCCTTTCGCCCACTTCCTGGTGGAGCTGATCCGGGACATCGAGGGTCGGCACACCGCCACCTTGGCGGGCGGCAGGCTGGCAGTGGGTGTAGCCGCTTACCCGAACCGGCACCCCGAATCGCCGTCGTTCCTGCACGATATCGAGGTGTTGGTGTCCAAGCAGCGTGCCGGCGCGGACTTCGCCATCACACAGGTCTATTTCGATCCCACGCACTATGTCCGGCTGGTCACAGCGGCCAGTGCCGCCGGCGTCACGATGCCGATCATTCCTGGCGTGATGCCCATGGCCAACGTCGGTCGGCTGGAACGTCTTGCCGTAATGACCGGGGTGCGTCCGGACAAAGCACTGCTGCACCGGTTGGAAACGGCGTCCGACGGCGCCGAACGTCGGCGAATCGGTGTGCAGGCGGCGGCCGTGCTGGCACAGGCAGCCTTCGATGGAGGAGCCCCCGGCTTGCACCTCTATACCTTCAATGACCACCGCGCGTCCGTCGAGGTCATCGAGCAGCTCGACCTGCCGGCTATCCGCACACTCGCCGACGTCGTCCCGGCTTGAGCCGGCCTACACGACCAGACCTCACCTTACGTACGAAGGAGAACTTCATGAGCACCGAATGTACTTTCCCCGCCGCGACAATCCTTGGCTACCCGCGCATCGGACCGAACCGAGAGCTCAAGAGGGCGGTCGAATCGTACTGGGCAGGCGGAATCGATGAGGCGGGTCTGCAGCGCGTTGCTGACGAACTGCAGGACCGCACGGTCGCGCGTCTGGTCGAGTTGGGCCTGAGCGCTGCGGACTCCTCCATCCCGGCCGACTTCGCGCTCTACGATCAGGTGCTGGATGCTACTGCTGCGCTGGGAGCCCTTCCGGCTCGTTTCGCTGACCTGGCCGGCGATGACGGTTCCGTTGGCACTGCTGAATATTTCACGCTGGCGCGCGGAGACGGCGACCGTGCACCGCTGGAGCTGACCAAGTGGTTCGATTCGAACTACCACTATCTTGTGCCCGAGATCGGCACGGCGACGACATTCTCGGCTGGGGCGCATCGGCTGACAGCGACCGTCCGGCGGCAGCGGCAGCGGGAGCGCGGCGTGGTGTTGCGTCCGGTGTTGGTGGGGCCCATCACGTATCTGCTGCTCGCCAAGGCAGAAGAGGGTTCGCCCGAAGGGTTCGACCCGCTGTCCCGTATCGACGACGCAGTCGTGGCGTACGTGGGTATTCTCGCGTCACTGGCGGAGGCAGGGGCCGAGTGGGTGCAGCTGGATGAGCCGGGCCTTGTCGGCGATCGCGGCGGTGAGTTGGCAGCCCCGGGCGGGCTGGTCGAGCGGGTGTATCGGCAGCTGGCAGGGACCGCAGAACGCCCGGCACTACTGGTCACCACCGGCTACGGCACCGCAGGCAACCCGGCAAAGCCAGGTGAGGCGCTCGCTGTGCTCGCGACTGCCGGTGTCGAGGCTGTTCATGCGGATCTCGTCAAGGGGGCCAAGCCTTCCACCGAGGCGCTGCAGGCGTTGGGCACGACACGTCTGGTTGCCGGAGTGGTCGATGGCAGGAATGTTTGGCGGAACAATTTGCAGGCCTCGCTGGAGGTGCTGGAGCACCTGCAGGGTGTGACAGGCACCGTGGTCACGGCGGCGACGTCCACCTCGCTGCTGCATGTACCGCATGATGTGCAGGCCGAGACGGCCCTGCCGGAGCACCTGCCGGCCTGGCTCTCCTTCGCGGACCAGAAGGTGCGTGAGGCGGTGGTGCTGGCGCGAGGTCTGGACGGGGGCCGACCGTCCATTGCCGCGCAACTGCAGGACGCCGATGCGGCGCTTCGCCAGCGGGCGCGCTTCGACGGCGTCGTCGTCGACCGGGTGCGCAACCGTACGCGCGATCTGACCGAGGAGGCCTTCACCCGAGGCCCCGCTGAACGGAGAGCGGAGGTGCAGCAGCAACGGCTGGGACTGCCGGTGCTGCCGACCACCACGATCGGTTCCTTCCCCCAGACCGGCGAGGTGCGAGGTGCCCGGGCTGCGGTGCGCAATGGCAGTATCTCCCAGGCGGAGTACGACCAGTTCCTGCGGCAGGAGATCGCGCGCGTGGTGCGGTTGCAGGAGGGCCTTGGGCTGGATGTGCTGGTGCACGGCGAGCCGGAGCGCAACGACATGGTCCAGTACTTCGCGGAGAACTTCGACGGTTTCGCGGCCACCGAGCAGGGGTGGGTGCAGTCCTACGGCTCGCGCTGCACGCGTCCGTCCATCCTGTGGGGTGACGTGTCCCGTCCGCAGGCCTTCACGGTGCCGTGGATCAGCTTCGCGCAGTCGTTGACCGAGCGGCCGCTCAAGGGCATGCTCACCGGTCCTGTCACCATCCTCGCCTGGTCCTTCGTTCGTGACGACCAGCCGCTGGGTAATACCGCCAATCAGGTGGCGCTGGCGTTGCGGGATGAGATCGCCGACCTCGAGGCTGCCGGGGTCGCGATCGTGCAGGTTGACGAGCCCGCCCTGCGCGAACTGTTGCCGCTACGCTCGGCGGACCACCAGGCATACCTGACGTGGTCGGTCCGGGCTTTCCGTCTGGCGACTGCGGGCGCGGCTGACCAGACACAGATCCACACGCACCTGTGCTACTCGGAATTCGGCGAAGTGATCTCGGCCATCGATGGGCTGGACGCGGACGTCACCAGCATCGAGGCCGCCCGCTCACGCCTCGAGGTCGTCGAGGACCTGGCCGGTTTCGGCTATTCCCGCGGAATCGGCCCTGGCGTATACGACATCCACTCGCCGCGCGTGCCCTCGGAGCAGGAGATCACCGCTCTCATCCGCACGGCGCTGGCTGCCCTCCCCGCGCAGCAGTTGTGGATCAACCCGGACTGTGGCCTGAAGACCCGGGGCTACGAGGAGACCGTGGTGTCGCTGCGCAACCTCGTCGCTGCAGCCAGGACTGTGCGGGAGGGCACAGACATTGGGGAGATCGAGCACGCCCTGGCACATTCCTGACCGGTCCGCGGACCCGCTGCTCCGCTTCTGCATCCCGGGGGCAGGACTGCCTGCGCAGCCCTGCCCCCGCATCTCGACCCCGACCATGTGACTACCGCTGACGAAGGAGCCCTCTCCATGAGCACCGGCGACCCTGGCTGTACAGCCACCTCCCAGATCCATGCAGGCTACGAACCGCAGGCCCCCTACCGGCCGATAGCGGTACCCATCTACCAGACCGCCGCGTACGAGTTCCCGGATTACGCATCGGCCCGGCGGATGTTCGCGCTCGAGGAACCCGGCTTCACCTACAGCCGGACAGGCAATCCGACTGTTGCGGTGCTCGAGAATCGGATAGCAGCACTCGACGGCGGCGTCGGCGCGCTGGCAACCGCCACAGGGCAGGCAGCGGTCGCCGTCGCCCTGCTGTCCCTTGTGCGGGGAGGTCAGCACATCGTCGCCTCCTCGAAGCTGTACGGAGGAACGGTGGACCTGCTCACGGACACCTTCGCGGATTTCGGGATCGAGGTCAGCTTCGCCGACCCAGCGGACCCGGGTGCCTGGCGCGCGGTGGTCCGCCCTACGACCAGGGCGTTCCTGACCGAGTCCATCGGCAATCCGTTGGCAACGCTGCAGGACCTTCCCGCAATCGCGACGGCGGCCCATGATGCCGGGGTCCCGTTGGTGGTGGACAACACCCTGGCGACTCCGGCGCTGTACCGACCGCTGGACCATGGAGCCGACGTCGTCGTCTACTCCGCCACGAAGTTCCTCGGCGGGCACGGGACAACCCTCGCCGGTGCGGTGGTCGACGGCGGACGCTTCGACTTCGCTGCCTACCCGGACAAGTGGCCGCAGATCACGCGACCGAAGCGCCGTTACGGCGGAGCGATCCTCTGGGAACGCCACGGCCACGGCGCCTACCTGGCGCTGGCACGCAGCAAGTACCTGCACGATCTCGGTCCCTCGCTCGCTCCGGCCAGCGCCGCCCAGATTCTGCAGGGGCTGGAAACCCTGGACATCCGGGTGGCCCGGCACGGGCAGAACACCCGAGAGGTGATCCAGTTCCTGGCAGGCCACCCGGCCGTCGCCGCAGTGCACCACCCCTCCACCCCGGGCCACCCCCAGGCCGAACTCCTCGCCAGGGACTTTCCGGCCGGGGCAGGCAGCGTGTTCTCCTTCGACCTGGCCGCGGACCAGGAGCACGTCGGGCCGTTCATCGACCGGCTGCGGCTATTCAAGCTGGTAGCCAATGTGGGGGACACCCGATCCCTGGTGGCGCACCCGGCCTCCATGACGCACTGCCGACTGAGTCCGGAGCAGCGCGCCGGCGCCGGCATCACGGGGAGCACCATCAGGCTCTCCGTGGGGCTGGAAGCCGCGGCGGATCTCGTCGCGGACCTGGACCTGGCACTGGCCCCGCTGGCCGGGGTCGCCGAGCCGACGGGCGGGCCCCTCGCCGCCGTCGGCCACGCAGGAACCGGCGCCTGAGATGGCTCAGTACTCGGGATTCAACACCACCGCCGTCCACGCCGGACAGGAACCGGATCCGTTGACCGGAGCGGTGATCCCACCGATCTACCAGACCTCCACCTTCGTGCAGGACGGTATCAACGTGCTGCGCGCCGGCCACGAGTACAGCCGGGGATCGAACCCCACCCGCAACGGGTTCGAAACCCAGCTGGCCGCGCTGGAACACGGGACGGCCGCTTTCGCTTTCGCCTCCGGCCTCGCAGCCGAGGACGCGCTGCTGCGTGCCCTGCTCAAGCCCGGCGACCACATCGTGCTCGGCGGGGACGGCTACGGCGGGACGAACCGGCTCATCAACGGGCTCCTGGGGCCCTGGGGTGTCACGAACACGGCCGTGGACATCACGGACCTGACAGCTGTGGGTGCCGCAGTGAGGCCAGGTTCCACCGCACTGTTCTGGGTGGAGACGCCGTCGAATCCGCTGCTCGGTATCGCGGACCTGATCGGCTGGGCCAGGTTGGCGCACGACGCCGGGGCGCTGCTGGTCGTGGACAACACCTTCGCTTCGCCCTACCTGCAGCGACCCCTGGACCTCGGCGCGGACGTGGTGGTGCACTCGACGACCAAGTACATCGGCGGGCACTCGGATGTACTCGGCGGTGCCGTCGTGGTAGCGGACCGAGCCTTTCGCGGCAAGGCGTTGGCGGAGTCCGTAGGGTACCAGCAATTTGCCGGCGGTGCGGTCGCCGGGCCACAGGACTGCTTCCTGGCCGCCCGCGGACTCAAGACCCTCGGCCTGCGCATGGAGCGGCACAATGCGAACGCCCAGGCGCTCGCCGAGTGGCTCCGGGACCAGCCCGGTGTGGCCGAGGTGCTGTATCCCGGACTGCCCGAGCACCCGGGCCACGCCCTGGCGGCGCAGCAGATGTCAGGGTTCGGCGGAATCGTCTCGTTGCGTTTCAGCGCAGGAGAGGCTGCTGCTCGCACCTTCGCAGAGTCCACGCGTCTGTTCGCCCTCTCGGTCAGCCTCGGTGGAGTGGAATCGCTGGTCTGCTACTGCTCCGAGATGACGCACGCCTCGGTGCGCGGAACCGCACTGGCGGTACCGACTGATCTCGTTCGACTGTCGGTCGGGGTCGAAGACCTTCCTGACCTGCAGCAGGATCTGGCGGCCGCGTTGCAGAGAGCACGTGAACTCTCCGGGAGGGCCGTAGTTCTCAGCGCTTGATCCTGATCGAGCGGAACGGCCCGGCAGCGACGTCGCTGCTTCGGGTCGTGTCCGCAACCCGACGACCCCGGGGCAAGCAGGCAGCCGGACGCCCTCGGCCTTCGTGGGTGTCGATTCTCCCCGTGGTCAGGCCTCTACCCCGATTCCTTCTGCGGGCAGTTCCTTAGTGAACACCAGGTGCTTCACGGCTGCCGGGTCGGCAGCGAGGTCGAATCCCGGGCTGTAGCCGGTGGCCAGGTAGAGATTCTTCGCCTCGGGCTGGCGTGGACCCGTGGTCAGGTAGATCCGGCGGTATCCGCGGCGCGCCGCCTCCGCCTCGAGCTCGTCCAGCACCCGGCGAGCCAAGCCTCGGCGGCGGTACCCGGTGTGGGTCCAGATTCGCTTGAGCTCGGCGGTCTGCTCGTCGTGGCGGCGGAAGGCCCCACCGGCTACGGTCCGCTCGTCCTCCTGCAGGATCAGCAGCGCGCCGTGCGGGGCCGCGAATTCGACGGCCGGATAGCGGCGCATCTCCGCACTGGCGCCACCGAACATGCTGCCGTACCTGCGGTCGTACTCGCGCGTGAGTCCTTCCACCAGCGGCTGCACGCGGGGATCCTCGAGCGGCAGGTGGAGCACTGTCAGATCCGGCAGGGCTCCGGACGCCGGGGTGTGTGTCATCAAGGATCCTCCGACTCAGGCCAATGAGGAGTGCAGCACGGTGATACTGGCTGCCAACCGGGTGCTGGAGAAGACATCCTGAGTTTCGGGCGCCTCTGCCAGGTCAGTGAGAATCCTTCGCGCCAGGGCGTCGCTGTCGCGGAACGGTGCGGCGTTGCTGTTCGGGCGGGAAAACGCCCCGCCGCTCCAGCCCGAGGTCGCCGGTCCGACGGCGTACAGGCCCTGCCGGGTACTGCCGTCCGGTGCGACAATCCGTGAGGAGGAGTCCACCAGCAATCTGCCGGTGCTGCCGGTTCCCGGGTCCCTGCCGGTGCGTTCCTCGCAGCCGAGGCCGGATTCGGACAGGGACTTCAGCAGCGGATTGACCGAACCTGTCATGGAAGGGCTGGGTAGCCGGGCTTCGATGAGCGCGGTCGCCGACACGATGTGGGGCACCCGCGGGGAGGATGCCGTGAAGAGCCCGGCCTTTTCGTCAGCGGCAACCTGCAGTTGGGGACCGATGAACCTGACGTAGCCGGCCTGGTGCACAGCCAGCAGTTCCCTCAGGCGGCGGGCCGGCGGACCGGAATCGACGTAGCTGAAGAAGCCGTGCCACCAGCCGCTGACCAGCCCGCGCGATGCGGGCGTGAGCGCGTCCGGTGGCACGAGCCGAGCCAGTTCGAAGTAGACGTGCAGCAATCCCAGGAACAGGCCAAGAGTCTCCGAGTTCGCGCCGCCGTCGCGCAGCCGGAGGTCCTCGCGGATGTGCTCGGCCACCTTTTCCTGCAGGTCCTCGGGGCCGGAAAAGGAGACGTCAGCCAACGGATGGTCGAATTCCTCGAACTCGAGGCGGTCGGCAGCTTCGGGGACGGATCGGGCCACCAAGGCTCGCCGCTCGTCCGAGTACCAGGCGGTGGCGTCGAAGAGTGGCAGGAAATCGGCCCACGCCAGGGTTACACGATCGGGGTGCCCGGTGAAGAGCTCACGATAGTAGCCCAGAGCAGCGTCCTTCGCCAGCAGAGGCCACAGATGCTGCTGGAAATCGAGCTGGTCATGGATCTCGAGCAGTGCGGCGACGGCGCCGGCAGTCAAATACCGTGGGGTGCCGGCTGGTTCCCCGCACAGCTCAGAGCTGATCTTGGACCGGTACGGGATCCCGCGGCGGGAGCCGGCCCAAAGGACTGGTTCGTTTCCCGAAGGGACGTACCGCAACTCGCCGCCCGGTGCTTCGACGAAGGAGCCGCCTCGGCCTTCCATGGTCAGGACGACCAGATCGATGAAGGCCAGTCCCATGCCGGAGACTATCGCTTCCTGTCCTGGTTGCAGGTCGGAGAAGTCGACGTCGTTCGTATATCCGGGTGGGGCGTAGAAGAGTCCGTGCCGGGCAGCGAAGTCGACGTGGCGGGTGGATTCGGTATCCGGAGCGGAATCCGTGTGTCCCACCGAGATCACGACGGCGTCCGCCCTCAGAACGATTCCCGTGGACAGCGTCACTTCATAACCGCCGCCTTCGGCAATGACGTGTACAGCCAGGTCCTGGTGCACGGTCACGGGCACCTGCGGGCTCAGGGCCCGGACACAGCGATGGAAGAACCATTCGAGGTACAGGCTCTGGATCCGGCGCGTCGGGAACGTCGTGGGGCGGAGGGTATGGATCTGGCGGGCCAGATCCTGGTCGGGTATGTGCACGTCCGAGATGCTGCCGTCCACGATTCCGCGGGCCCACTCGACGAGGCCGGGTCCTGCCAGGGCGGGACCGGCGCACTGCACGGAGTCGTCAGTGAACATGGTGACGTCCGACGCCATGGAATTGAGCTTCAGCAACGGGCTCTGGTCCTCTCGCCAGATGCGGCCGGAGCCAGGTCGGTACGGCTCGACGACATGCACGGCCAGCGGCCCGTCGAAGAGTGCCGGACGGTTGGCGACGAGACGTTCGAGAACGAGTGCGGCCCGGGGACCACCACCGATGAGGACGATGGACTTCCGGTCCTCGTGCGTCCCGGGCACCGGCGCTCTGTCGATCGTCATGGTGCTCCTTCCCGGGTTCCGGCCTGCATTCAGGCCCATCCTAGGAGTTGCCGGCGAGCCGACGACGAACGTCCGTAACCGTCTTTCACCGGCAGCAACATGACGCAACAAGGGGTCATACAAGCCTCGGAATATGTCACCGACGGGGCCTGTACGTCGTCGGCTTACCTCATGTGAACGCTCTTTTTGAGGGACCTGTCCGTGTGTTCTAGGTTCAGCCAATCGGCCCGGTCGTTCCGGGTATGGAAGCAGTGAACTGCACCATTCAGGGCAGGACTGCGGGACCAGAGGGAGGTGGCAGATGAATGCCGTAGCGCCGAACAGTCAGACCCGCCCGGAGATGGCGGCCACTGAAGCTGCCCTGCCCCAGTCTCCTGAGCCTGGAGTCGCTGCCCTGCGCAGCCCCGCGGGTTCGGATGGTCCCGGGCCTCTCGCGGCATGGGACTACTCCGGCTATCCCGTGGTGCCTGCCCGTCACCCGTGGCGGTGGGTCGGCACAGGACTGGTGGCCCTGTTCGTCGCCGCGATCCTGTGGTCCCTGCTGACCAACCCGCGCTGGGAATGGGACGTCGTCGCCCAGTGGTTCACGGCCGAGTCCGTGCTCCGCGGCCTGGGCGAGACCTTGAAGCTGACGGCCATCGCCGGGACCCTCGGGTTCATCCTGGGCTTCATCCTGGCGCTGATGCGGCTGTCCTCCTCGCCGCTGCTGGTCTCGGTGTCCTGGACGTTCTCCTGGATCTTCCGCTCCGCGCCGCTCCTGGTGCAGCTGCTGCTCTGGTACAACCTCGGCTACCTCTACGAGAAGGTGTCACTGGGGATCCTCTTCACGGATGTGCGTTTCTTCGAGATGCAGACCACGACCCTCATCAGTCAGTTCGCGGCTGCGATCCTCGGCCTGACGCTGAACCAGGCAGCCTATTCGTCGGAGATCATTCGAGGCGGCATCCTTGCCGTCGACCAGGGCCAGCTCGAGGCAGCTGCTGCCCTGGGCATCCCGGCCTGGCGTCGGTCCACGCGAATCGTGCTGCCGCAGGCCATGCGTTCGATCCTGCCCACGGCCTTCAACGAGATCATCGGTCTGGTCAAAGGCACGTCCATCGTCTACGTGCTCGCCTACTCCGAGCTGTTTTACACGGTGCAGGTCATCTACAACCGCACCCAGCAAGTGCTGCCCCTCCTGCTGGTCGCCACCATCTGGTACGTCGTCATCACGTCGGTGCTCAGCGTGTTCCAGTACTACATCGAGCGCCACTACTCGAAGGGCGCCGTACGCACGCTGCCGCCAACCCCGCTGCAGCGGGTCAAGCGCTTCCTCTCCACCCATGCCAGGACAGCCGAGGTCGCCCGATGAACCAGCCAGCCGTTCCGGTCCTCGAACCGGGTGCCACAGGCACCCGAGGGCTGGTGGAGATCAAAAACGTACATAAGGCGTTCGGCCACGTCGAGGTGCTGCGCGGGGTCACCCTGACCGTGCACCCGGGCGAAGTCGTGGTGATCCTGGGCCCTTCCGGGTCAGGCAAGTCCACGCTGCTGCGCACCATCAACCACCTTGAGAAGGTCGACGCCGGCCACATCGCCGTGGACGGCGACCTGGTGGGCTACCGGGCCCGCGGTGGGAAGCTCCACGAGCTGAGGGAAAGGGAAATCCTGGCTCAACGCACGCACATCGGCATGGTGTTCCAGAGTTTCAACCTCTTCCCGCACCTGACCGCCGTCGAGAACATCATCGAAGCCCCCATCTACGCCCAGCACCGCTCCAAGGGTCAGGCCCGCGCACGTGCCCTCGAACTGCTCGAGCGTGTCGGTCTGTCGGACAAGACCGACGTCTACCCACGCCAGCTCTCAGGTGGCCAGCAGCAGCGCGTGGCGATCGCCCGGGCCCTGGCCCTGGAGCCGAAGGTCGTCCTGTTCGACGAACCCACATCAGCGCTGGACCCGGAACTGGTCGGTGAAGTACTGGATGTAATTCGCAACCTGGCCGATTCCGGCACCACGCTGATCGTCGTCACGCATGAGATGGGCTTTGCTCGGGACGTCGCCGACCGCGTGGTGTTCATGGACCAGGGGCAGATCGTCGAGGAGGGCACCCCGCTGCAGATCTTCGGTGCACCCCGGCACGAGCGCACCAAGGCTTTTCTCTCGAAAGTGATCGAACCGGCTTTCAACCTCTGACACCGAAAAGACTCCCGACCCACATCCACGCAAGGGGAAAACCTGTGACACCTACGAAGTCTCGACCGATCCCGGCTCTGTCCGCGGTAGCCGCCGTCCTGCTGGCCGTGGCCGGCTGCGCCGACCCGGAGGCAGCGGGCGCGCCCGGCGGAACCAGCGCGTCTGCCGAGCCGGCAGCCAACGGCGTCGTCTACAACCTGGCACCTGAACAGAACCGCATCCGCACGGAGAAGGACGCTGTCCTGGCCGCGCAGGTTCCGGCCGACATCGCGGAGGACGGAGAACTGACCGTTGCCGTGAGCCCGTTCGCAACTCCGCTGTCCGTCTACGCAACGGACGACAAGACCGTGATCGGCAATGAGACGGACATCGCACAGCTGGTCGCGGACAAGCTCGGTCTGGAATTGGACCTGCAGGCCACCTCCTGGGAGAACTGGCCGCTGAAGACGCAGTCCGGCGATTTCGAAGCCGTGTTCTCGAACGTCGGAATCAACGCCGATCGAGTCCAACTGTTCGATTTCGCCCCCTACCGGGCCGCTTTCATGGCCTTCGAAGCCCGCAGGGATTCAGACCTCGTTGTTGACGGATCTGCTGACATCTCGGGCCAGAAGGTCGCCGTCGGCTCCGGTACTAACCAGGAGAAGATCCTGCTGGCCTGGAACGAGGAGCTCGAGGACGCGGGCGAGTCCCCGGCCGAACTGCAGTATTACGGCAATGATGCGGACACTATCCTGGCTCTGTCCTCCGGTCGCCTGGACCTGAACCTCTCTCCGTATCCGAGCGCCAGCTACCGCGAGAACACGCGCGATGACCTGAAGATCGTCGGCAGGGTGAACGCAGGCTGGCCATCGGAGACCCTGGTCGCGGCGACCACCCTGCGCGGAAACGGGCTCGTCGAGCCCATCGCGGGAGCCATCGACTCCGTCATCGAGGACGGCAGCTACGCGAAGGTACTGGAGCGCTGGGGCCTGACCGACGAGGCCATCCCTGGGTCGGACGTGGTTAACGCCGCGAACTTCGGCAAGTAGGTACAGCCATGAAGTTCCAGGTACTGGACATCGGCCGGCACGTGAAAAACCCAATGGCAGCCACCCCGACGCTACCCACCCCATGAACAGGAGCAACCATGCCTACGCACACTGATACGGCGCCCTTCACCGCCGCCTGGGAGCAGTGGCACGCGGCCCACGAACGCCAGCGTGCACACCCGCACGGCTTCCTCGCGGTCAGCCACCTGCATTGGTTGACCAGCTCCGCCGTCCGGCTGGCAGGTGCTCCCGGAAGGTGGAGTGTGGAGGGCGACTCCGTCCGCATCCTGTTGACGGCCGGCGAGAGCCTGCAGCGCGACGGGCAGGAACTGAACCCGGAGGACGGCACCACGATCGGTCTCGGCCCCATCGAGGAGAGGGGTGGAATCGATCTCACGGCCGGAAGCTCGGTGATCGAGGTGGCCAAGCGAGGCGGCAGGTACATTGTCAGGCCGCGCAATCCCGCGAACGGACTGTTGCGGAACTACCGCGGAACGCCCTCCTACGCACCGGACCCGGGATTCGCCGTCGCCGGCGCATTCGTGCCGTTCCCCGCCCCCCGGCCCATTACCGTGGGGGCCGTCGTCGAAGGTGTGCAGCACGTCTACGAGGCGCCAGGCGAGATCCGCTTCGAGCTGGCCGGTCGAAAACTGACGCTGACGGCCTTCAACGGCCATGTGCCCGGATCTCTGTCGGTCCTCTTCACCGACCAGACATCCGGGCGTACGACCTACGCCGCCAACCGCTCGCTTTCCGTCGTCCCAGCCGCAGATGGGTCCGTGCAGCTTGATTTCAACCGAGCCGTGAACCTGCCCTGCGCCTACACCGACCTCGCCACCTGCCCGCTGCCACCGGCAGAGAACCGGTTGCCGGTGGCCGTCGAGGCCGGCGAGAAGATCCCCTACGAACGTCAGGACCAGCAGTGAGCACGACAGATGGCTTTTCCTCGGAAGCGCGCAGGGCCGGGTTTTTGGCCATCGAGCTGGACGGAGCAGGGTGGGACGGTACGGGGGTGAGAGGAGATGACGTGTTCGCGAGTCTCGCCGCGGCCGTCCTCGCTGTCGAGACCGCTGGTTTCCACGTGGCAACCTTCGCGGACTCTCCGCTGCCCGGTCGGGCGAATGCGCTGCAACGCGCTGCTTACGCCGGGCCGATCACGCGCACTATCGTCCTGGTTCCCGAGGTGGACACCGTCTACACCGAGCCGTTCCACGTCTCCATTCAGCTCGCGACCCTCGATTACGTCTCCGGCGGCCGTGCCGGTTGGATTGCGACGGCAGCAGAGTCGTCCGAAGCGGCAGCCGCCGTGGGGCGTGCCGCCGTCAGCGGTGCCGCTCTGCCGCTGGAGGCCGCCGCTTCCATAGAGGTGTCCCGCCGGCTGTGGGACTCCTGGGAGGACGACGCCGTGATTCGTGACGTCTCCACCGGTCGCTATATCGATGCGGACAAGCTGCACTATGCCGATTACCGAACCCCGACAGGGATCAGCCCGGCGTACTCGGTCAAGGGTCCGTCCATCATTCCGAGGCCCCTTCAGGGGCAGTTGCCTGTGCTTGTTCCGGCGTCGCTCGTGGGCGAGGGGCAGGTCCCGGCGGACGCCGTCGACGCTGTGCTCGTCACCGCGCCGACACCCGAACTGCTCGCGGCCGAGATCGCGGACGTCCGGGACCGGCTGGGGCAGTCGGTTGCGCTTGTTGCCGAACTCGATGTCGTCCTGGACGCGCGAGGGCAGCCGGCGACGGAGCGGGCGGTCGGCACGGGAGGTGACCGCGCGCGCTACGTCGGTTCTGCAGGCGGGTTGACTGCCTTCCTTGGTCAGCTTCTGGTTGAAGCCGACGGCGTCCGGCTCCACCCGGCGTCGCTCGTCGTGGAACTGGACGAGCTCGCACGGCTGGTCCTCCCGGAACTGAGGCGCAGTGGTGCACTCCGTCCCATGGTTCAGGACGGCACATTCCGGGACCTGCTCGGACTTCCACGCCCGACCAGCCGCTACACGAATTCCCATATTGCCGCTGCAGCCGAAAACTAAGGGGACCTCATGCCACAGCACACCCGTGCTCTATCCGAAGCCGGTGTTTCCACTCCGACCGGCGAGTTGCAGTTCGGCGTCTTCTTCCAGGGCGTCAACTCCGGGACCATCTGGAAGGCAGCCGAATCCGGCTCACAGACGGACTTCGAATCATTCCGCCGAATTGCCCAGACGGCTGAGCGGGGGCTGTTCGCCGCCTTCTTCCTGGGTGAAGGACTACGCCTGAGGGAACACCTCGGCCAGCCGCACGCACTGGACGTCGCAGGCAGGCCGGACGCGCAGACCATGCTGGCAGCGCTGGCATCCGTGACCAGCCACATCGGGTTGGTCGCCACCCAGAACACCACCTACAACGACCCTGCGGATCTGGCACACCGGCTCTCCACCCTCGATCTGCTCTCCGGGGGTCGTGCCGCATGGAATGTGGTGACGACCGACAATGCCTGGACCGGTGAGAACTTCCGCCGCGGCGGCTACCTGGATCACGCTGATCGCTACACCCACGCGGAGGCTTTCGTCGAGACTGCCAAGGCCGTGTGGGACTCCTGGGGGCCGGACGCCGTTGCCCGACAGGGTACGAACGGGAGCCGACCGGAGGGCGGGGCGTCACGCCGCGTGCACCATCAGGGGCAGCACTACACCGTGGATATCAGCCCCCGCCTGCCCCGCAGCGCCCAGTACCGCCCGGTGCTGTTCCAGGCCGGAGATTCGCCTGCCGGGCGGGACTTCGCCGCCCGGCAGGCGGACGTCATCTTCTCCGGACATCCGCAGTTCGACGACGCCGTCGCCTTCCGGGCGGACATCACCGCGCGCACGGTCCGGGCCGGGCGTCCGGCCGACGCGGTGAAGATCATGCCGGCCAGCGAGTTCATCCTGGCCGCGACGAGCGCCGAGGCCGTGGAGAAACAGGCGTGGGTACGCGAACTCCAGATCGGCCCGCAGCAGGCTGTTGCCTACCTCGAGCAGTTCTGGGGCCGGCGGCTGGACGGCTGGGACCCGCATGGGCCGCTGCCGGACGTCGGCCCTGCGGTCGAGGAGACCTCGGAGACCCGGGGCAGCGGATTCCACGGCGCAAAGGCGGCGGAGCTGACCGCGCAGTGGCGGCAGGAGGCCGCAGAGAAGGAGCAGAGCATCCTGCAATTCGTCCGTGCCAAGGCCGGACGGGCAGATGCCTCCTTCGTGGGCTCGTACTCCGAGGTGGCCGACAAGCTCGCCGCCTACGCCGCCGTCGGCGCCGTCGACGGTTTCAACATCTCCCCGTGGCTGATTCCTACGGGCCTGGACGACATCGTCAATCACCTGGTGCCCGAACTGCAGGACCGCGGGGTCTACCCCACGGAATATCGCGGTTACACCCTGCGCGAGAACCTGGGCCTCGCGGTCCCGGAACGTGCATCCGTCGGCGAACCAGCTGTCCGCTGACGCCCTGCACCACGATCCATTCGATACCGGACCGAAAGGCTTGCCCCATGAACAGCACCGCCATGTCGCCCACTCGTCGCTCCCGCCCCGGTGTATTGCTGGGTACCACCCTGTTCGTTCCGGCACTGCTGGGGCTGGCCGGTTGCGCAGATCCCGGATCGGCAGCGGCGGGCGGACCGACGCCGGTGAACGCTGCAACCTCGGCGTCCTCCGTCGTCGAGTTCAACCTCGAGCCGCAGCAGGACCGCTTCACCTCCGACGCCTCGGCTCCGGCGCAGGCACTTGTGCCTGAGGGGGTCAGCGCCGACGGAAAACTGAGCGTTGCTGTGAGTCCCTTCGCCGCACCACTGGCGCTGTACGCGACCGACAACAAAACCGCGATAGGCAATGAGGTGGACATCGCCTACGCCCTCGCCGGGTCGTTGGGCCTCGAGGCGGAGGTGATTCCTGTTGCCTGGGCCGACTGGCCCCTTGGCGTGGAATCCGGCAAGTACGAGGCCGTGATCAGCAACGTCACCGTCACGGAGGAGCGCAAGTAGAAGTTCGACTTCGCCAGCTACCGCAACGACTTGCTCGGCTTCTACGCGACGTCAGATTCCCCGATCAGCGAGATCGCGGAGGCGAAGGATGTCGCCGGACTGCGGGTGATCGTAGGTTCGGGGACGAACCAGGAGAAGATCCTGCTGGAGTGGGACGCCGAGAACACCAAGAATGGGCTGGAGGCGGTCGAATTCCAGTACTACGATGACGATTCGGCATCCTCGCTGGCACTGCAATCGGGCCGGGCCGATGTGAGCTTCGGCCCCAACGCTACCGGCGCCTACAAGGCCAAGGCAGACGGCCAATCCAAGCTGGTGGGGCTCGTCGACGGCGGCTGGCCGAAAAAGGCCAGCATCGCGGTGGCCACCGAAAAGGGCAATGGATTCGCCGCTGCTGCACAGGCCGGCCTGAACCACCTGATCGACAACGGCACGTATGACGAGATCCTGAACCGCTGGGGACTGACCACCGAGGCCATCGAAAGGTCCGAACTCAATCCACCGGGCCTGGGTTCGTAGGACTGATCCACTCTGGTCCGGGCTCGTACCACTCGGACCAGTAGGTTATTCGGGCTGCCGTCATGCGGGATCAGGCTCGCCCGCTCAAGAGGCCGCGGCGGTATGCAGCCCCGAAGACCGTCCGCGGATGGCGCGTGGAACCTGTTGGCGGGTACCTACAGTTCACGGCGCCCGACGGCTTCGACCCGGGACTTCCGAGGCTGTCCCGGTGGGCGCGGGGCGCCGCCGGGCGGAGTGAGGCAGGCAACGCCCTGTCGGTTTGCCGGAGCAGGATCTGCCGTGTAATGTTTCATGAGTTGCCCCGGTGAGGGCAGCCAACCCCTACAAAAACCAGCGGTCAGTCAGTGCGCTCCAAATGGAGCCGCAATCTGACCTCTATTTGCCATGGGATTGCTTTGTTATATCCGAATTTGCAAGCTATAAGCTAAAGCGGCGGATTTGACAAGGGAAAAGGAATTGAAATAAGCTATGAACATAACGGCGAAGGAAAACAGGCCAGGCAGGGCGTTGAAGCGCCAGGCCTGCAAGTAATCGAACGTTCCTGTTGTTTGAGAACTCAATAGTGTGCCAAGTTTGTTGATACCGATTGTTTTTTGATTGGTTGAATTTGCTGGTTGTCGCGCACCTTGTGTGTGGTGGCTGG
>NZ_QZVT01000014.1 GCF_003602275.1 Arthrobacter cheniae
TTTCCGGGCCGTCCCGAGCTCCGGTTTTCCATGAACTGTTGACTAAGACGCTTGTTCCTGTAACAGTTGGCATCGCTGTGACCCGCATCACAACCACGCGATCACCCTGAGAGCCAGAAGTGCGTCTGCTCATGGATCCCGTACTCACGGAAGGGTTAGACAATGCCCACAACTACTCCGCACTCCCCGATTCCAACAGGGGAAGCAATTGACTCCTGGCCGAAGAAAGCCATGGAGCCGATGAAGCCCGAATGGCCTCGATTGCTGTGCCGATTCATCAATGCCGACCCGGTAGGGAAGTGGGATGACTTCCGGCTTTCTGAATGGGAACTGAACGCTTGCGGCTGGGAGGACTTCCACCCTCACACCGAGACGAACTTCGTCCTGAAAGGTGAGCTTCACGTCGAGAGTGAAGGCAGAACAGTCATCCTTCATCCGGGTGACTCAGCACGCGTAAACCCAGGACAACTCGGACGATACTGGGCGCCGGTATATGCCCACATGCTTACCATCTACGGTCCGAATCCGGAGGGGCTGGAGTCACACTCCTTCCGATACTTCGAATTTTGATAATCCCCTCAAGGGCTCGGAGTAACGGGCTTCTTGGGACCTGCCATGCAACTCAGACCCGTAGCTCCAGCATCGGCGGAGTCGGCCACGAGTTGCACTGGCGGTGCAATCATCCACAAAATGACGTACCGCTCGCCCGAACCTACGAGGTTCTTCTCGTACCGGGCCGATCAGCTAGCGGCTATCTGGTCGTGAATCACTGACGCCGGCCCTGTTCCTACTTTTCGGAACGTGCTGCAGGAATGCAAAAGCGTCCCGATCTGAACGGCCGGCTTGATACTACCGTGCGATAGTAGGTCGCAACTCGCCACCTACTAAATCTGCTTACCACTTTTCATGCTATTCATTTTCATGCTATTCAAAGGAGAATTTTATGAGCCAGGATACATCGAATGAAGTCGACCACCTGAAACGGTCGATCGACTGGAAGCAAGGGCTAGCCATTTCTTTGGGCGTACCCCTGTTGATCCTGCCATCGCTGGGTTATCTTCCGATCTACGTGTCAGCCGCTGCCATCCTCGTTTGGGGGCTGTCTGTTCTGCAGGGCTTTTTCCAGAACACCGCCTATGCCGAACTGGCTACGACCTTCCCCAAGGCTTCTGGGCTGCCCGGTTTCGCGCAACACGTATTCCGTACCGAGAATTACAAAGGCAAGTACGACAAGGGTAAGTTGATTGGAGGCTTCAGCGCCTGGAGCTACTGGTTTGCCTGGAACCCCGTCTTGGCGATCTTCTCCATCCTCGTCGGCGGTTACCTACACGGCCTTTTTCCAGCTCTCGCGGCAACCTTCTCCGAGTACCAACTTGCATTGTTGTCCGGAGTTGTAATATTTGTCGGGTTATCCATAGTCAACTGGTTCGGCCTCAAGGACGGTGCCATCCTCGGCTATATCCTTGCAGCCGTCTCGCTGATACCGCTGGCCATCCTGACCATCGCCCCGTTCGCGACCGGCCACGTCGACGTGGCGAACATCACCGGCAATTGGTTGCCAACTGACTGGTCATGGGACCTGCACCACGTCCTCATTCTCTTCGGTATCTTCGCCATCGCGCAATGGAGCGCCTGTGGCTGGGAAACAGCAGCGATCTACGCTCCCGAATACAAGAAGCCCGGCAAGGACGTCCCCAAGGCACTGTTTGCCTGCGGGATTGTCTGCTTCTTCTCCTATGTGCTGGTTCAAGCCGTAGTAATCGGCGTGCTTGGTGTTGATGGTGTCATGGCGGAGCCCATCTCACCTCTGATCCCAGTCGCTCAGGCAGTCTTTGGACAAGTCGGTACCGTCGTGACCATCATCATGCTGATCGCCGCGATGATCCTGATCATTCAAACCGCTTATCTTGGTTCCTCCCGCGCAATGCACTCCATGTCAGCCGAAGGTAACCTCCCCAAGGTCTTCGGCAAGACCAATCAGCATGGAACGCCGTTCGTTGCCATGCTAGTCACCGCAGCCTTCAACATGGCCCTCATCACCATAGGATCCATACCGGCAATTCTTGCAGCCGCGGCCATTGGCTACACCTGCGCCAACGGCATCAGCCTCTTCGCCTACGTCAAAGCAAAGAAGCACCCCTCCTTCGCCAACCTCGAACGCCCCTTCAAAGCGCCCAAGGGCTGGACTAACGTCGCGCTGGTCTTCGGCCTGTTCAACCTGCCGTTCTGCGTCATCGGTGTGGTCTACCTTAACAGCCTGGAAATCGGTTGGTCCTCAACCTGGCTTGGATTCGTCGTCTTGGCCTTCTACATCCCCATCTGGTTGTTCACGCAGTACGAACTGCGACGGACTGCTAAAGCAGCCCCTGCCCCAGCTCTCACCCACTGACACACCCTGAAGCGAAGCCCCGACGAGCACACAGTTCGCCGGGGCTTCGCACGTCGGAATAACTTTGTCGACTTTTGCTAGTGGAAAGGCTTCGTATGGCCTGGTTGATACTTGTTTTCTCTGGCGCTCTGGAGGCTGTTTGGGCCGCAGCGCTGCATCGTGCTTTCCGAACTTCTGGTCGTCGGCGTTTCGCCTCCAGCACCCTATTTCTGGTCTCCGTGACCGCCAGCACCGGTGGCCTGGCCATCGCAATGCAGTCCATCCCTACCGGCACGGCCTATGCAGTGTGGGTCGGCGTCGGCGTGGTTCTAACCTCTGCCTATGCAATCGCCATCGGGGCGGAACGGCCGACGGTGGTGCGACTGCTCCTGCTGTCGGGTATCGCCGTGTGCGTCGTAGGCCTGAAGGTAGCGGCGTAGTGCCAAAGCGTCCACTCCCCTGGGTGATACTTCTGATCTCGGCAGTCCTCGAAGCAGTCTGGGCAACGGCGCTCGGTTCGTCGGACGGCTTCAGCAAACCGCTGCCTACTGCGGTCTTCGCCGTCAGTGTCACGATCAGCATGCTCGGTCTGGGCATGGCTATCCGGACCATTCCCTTGGGCACCGCATACGCGATCTGGGTGGGAATTGGCGCCGCGTTGACCGTGGGCTGGGCGATGGCCACCGGCGTAGAACCCTTCAGCGTGGTAAAGCTGATGTTCATAACCGGCATCGTAGGCTGCGCGGCCGGACTGAAGTCGCTGCCGGACACGAAGAACCGATCCGCATCCGACGCAGCCACACCCGGGCCGCTCACTTGTCAGGGAGGTATCCACGTTGAGTGTGCTTCGAATAGCAGGCATTCTCGCGCTGGCCAACGTGGGCTTGATTCATCGCCGGTAAGTCATCCAGCTAATCAGCCGGGCTTGCAGTGAGCGTCGCATCCGAATACCTGGCCAACACCGGCCATCGCCCTTTGTGGATCTGTCTGGATAACGGTGTGTAACCGTCCGTGCGATTCGAGTGAAAACCGGCCATGATCGAGGCCACGACTGAAGCCTTCGACTCAGTTGGCATCGAACAGTAGGAGCATTCGTCAACATTTGTTGACTTAGGATAGGTCATCGGCGATCGCGTCAGGTAACCGACAGGGGCTCGAAGCACCATCACGCGCTGCAGCTCGTAGCACCGCTCAAGTACTCGAGCAGTACCTTTCACTTCCATACTTTGGAACTTTGCAACTACCTAGTAGCCAGCGCATCACCCGTTCCCGTCAGACAGGTCCTGCGACTCATGTAGCTGGTGGTAGCCGACGATCGTCAGCCGGGCAGGCAGCAGGCTGACCAGAGATCGGTTACAGGCGAGTACGAGAAGAAGCCAACTTTCAGTGGTCGTCGGAATGCCCCGGCCTGGATCTCCGTTCTGGAACCGTCGGTGGTTTGCACCAGCTACGAAGCGTCGTGCATGGGATCGCACGACGACGAACTGCCGAAGACGAGGGCGTTCCGCGCTCGCAGCACTGAACACGAGACTATGGAGTTGGTTTGTCATGAAAGCAATCGGAGTCACAGAATTCGGCGGTCCCGAGGTCCTGAAGGTCCAGAATCTCCCCAAACCACATCCCGGTATGAAGGAAGTACGCATCAGGGTCAGGGCTGCCGCCGTCAGCCCGACCGACACGAACGTCCGCACAGGCGCCTACGACATGAGTCAGTCCGAGCCTCCCTACATGCCCGGGATGGACGCTGCTGGCGTCATCGACGAAGTGGGCGAGGGCAGCGTGTGGAACATCGGCGACGAAGTCATGGCCATCGCGCTGCCCCTCGGGCAACACGGCGGCGCATACGTTGAATATTTAGTGGCACCTGACGACTCGATCGCCCGGATCCCAGCGAACGCCACGCTCGAGGAAGCCTCCACGATTCCGATGAACGGTCTGACGGCGGTGCAGATCCTCGAACTGGTGGCGCTGCAGCCCGGCCAGGTCATCGCCATCACAGGTGGCGCGGGAACGCTGGGAAACTACACGATCCAGCTCGCCAAGCAGCAGGGCCTGATCGTGGTGGCGGATTCGGCACCCAAGGACCGTGATCTGGTGCAGGGCCTCGGGGCCGATCACGTCCTCGACCGTGGTGCCGGTCTTGCCGATCGCATCAGGGGAATCTTTCCCGACGGTGTCGATGCCATCGCGGATACAGCGCTGCTGCACGAGGACGTCGTACCCGCGCTCCGTGATCAGGGAGTCTTCGTTTCTGTTCGGGGCTGGAAGGGAGAACCTACCCGCGACATCCGTTTCGAGGCTGTGTGGGTGTTCGACGAGTACCACTCCGCAGCCAAGCTCGATGGCCTGCGCCAGGCAGCGGAGGACGGCATCCTCACACCGCGGCTGGCGGACACGCTGCCCGCCGAGGACGCACCTGACGCGCACCGTCGGCTCGAAGCGGGCGGCGTCCGCGGTCGTCTGGTGCTGACCTTCTAGATTGCTCAGCCCGCAGCGCCGACCCTAGCGGCGATCCCGGTCCTCACGCGGTGGACGTCCCCGGACACGTCCACCGCGTCTGGTGCTTATGCGAGTACTACGAAGGTCTAAGTGGTTATACAGATTTTCCTATAGCGCGCAGGGCTTCACCGAAGTTCGCGACAAGTTCGCACGGGAACTCACCTCCGCCACCCGCCGATACAACGGGCCCTTCAGTAAGGACCGGTTACGGGAAGCCCTCGGGACAATTCAGTCCTTCAACCTCGCCCTGGGTGTTCCCGGAATCAGAGCCGATATCAGCATGGGGTTATCTCAGAGCGATGGCACAGGACGGTGACACCGGATTCAGTACCACCCGGATGGCCGATCGACTCGGCGTCGAAGTGACAGCGCTCGGTCGCGCTCGAGCCCAACCGATCAACAAGGGCATCATCTACTCCCCCGAGTATGGACACGTGGCCTGCACCGTCCCTGTGGCGCAACTACCGAGCAATGACGTCGACGAAGCCTTCACTACGCCTGACCTGATGGAACGTAGATCATCGGCGATTGGTTGGAGCATTGAAAGGGTCCTGTATGCCCCTCCAGGGAGTTCGACGACGACATGTCGTGTCAGGTCCGTGTCGGTGAGATCTGGTGGGGAATCAGCACCAGCTGAACCATGTCGCGGGCAAACGCCGGCTCCATGGTGGATCTGGCGAGTACCCGGAGGATCAGGGCTCCGATCAGGGCTTCGGCCACCTGGTTCATCGGCACCTCCGGGTGCAGTTCGCCGGCGTCTATGCCTTGCTGTAGCCGGGCTTCGATGGTGTGGCCACCACCGAAGCGGGCATTGAAGTGCTCGGCAACACCGGGATCACCGGCCGCAGCGGAGATCAGGGATAGAAGAAGTCGCTCGTTGTTTCCGGCCCGGAAGTATTCTGCGACGCTGGAGTACCAGGCGCTGATGTCCTCGAGAACGTGCCCTGCTGTGGGCGGGTCGAAGCGGTCGTTGGGTAGCAGGTACCCGTCCGCGAGGCATTCCGCGATCAGTGCACTCCTGGACGGCCACCAACGGTAGATGGTCTGCTTGCCCACCTTCGCGGCCGACGCGATGCCTTCCATCGTCAGACGCTCATAGCCACTCGAGGCGAAAAGTTTCGCCGCAGCATCGAGGATGGCGACCCGTGCTGCTTCGCTGCGCTGGGCACCAGCACGATGGTTGATCGACATCACACCAGCATAATTGGAACTGTAACAAGACGGTGCGTATCGTCTAAGTGTCAGTGTCACTCGAAGCAAGGATTCCTCATGGCCCTGTTCCTCTACCGTCTCGGCTCATGGGCTGCAGCTCACGCCTGGCGGACCCTCGGGGCATGGGCTGCCATCCTCACACTGGCTGTCGCCTCCTTCCTGACGTTCGGTGGGGCGCTGGCCTCCAGCTTCGACATTCCCGGAACGGAGGCCGCCAAGGTCACCGACGAGCTAGCGGAAAAGTTGCCGGACCTCAGTGGTGGTTCCGGGGCTGTCGTTCTGCAGACCGCTGACGGTGAGCCGTTCACGCAAGCTCACAAGGCTGCCGTCGAGGATCTGGCCGCTGACGCAGGAGACCTTGCTGATGTGTCCGCTGTCATCGACCCGTTCGATACCGAGGCGCAGCTCGCCGAGCAGGAGCAGACACTGACGGACGGCCGCGTGCAAATCGAATCAGCACGCGCCGAACTCGATGCCGGGCAGACACAGCTCGATGCAGGGCTGCAGCAGCTCGAGGCCGCGCAGGCCCAGCTGGACCGCTCACGGCAGGGAGCGACAGGGCCGGCGGCCGATGCCATCACTACGCAGCAGGGGCAGCTCGACGCTCAGTCCACCACGCTCGACGCGCAGCAGAAGACTCTCGACGACGGGCGGGCGGAGCTCGAGGAGCAGAACCGGCAGCTCGAGGACGGCGCGGAGCTCCTGTCATTCGCGGAGAACATCGGTTCTGTGTCCGACGACGGCACGACGGCGATCATCAACGTCAGCTTCGATGTGCCGCAACTCGAGCTGAGCAACGAGACCCGCGAGGGGGTCATCGACTATGTGGCAGAGCATCCTATCGAGGGTGTGAACGTCGAGTACGCGAACTCCCTCGCGCAGGCCACCCCCAGCGTCTTCGGCCCGGGTGAGGCCATCGGCCTGATGATCGCGGCCATCGTCCTGTTCGTCATGCTCGGCACGGTCCTGGCTGCGACGCTGCCTCTGGTCAGTGCCATCGTGGGCATCGGCGTCGCGTTGACGGCCTCGCTGGCGTTCTCGGGTTCAGTGGAAATGGCGTCTGTGACACCGGTCCTCGGCCTCATGCTCGGTCTCGCTGTCGGCATCGACTACTCACTGTTCATCCTCAACCGCCACCGCAAGCAACTCATCGCGGGAACGGACCTCCACGAATCGATTGGACTCGCCAACGGAACGGCCGGTAACGCCGTGGTGTTCGCCGGCTCCACCGTCGTCGTCGCCCTCCTGGCCCTGAACATCACGGGGGTCCCGTTTCTCGGTCTGATGGGCACCGTCGGAGCCGTGAGCGTCGCCGTCGCGGTCCTCGTTGCCATCAGCCTCACTCCCGCGCTGCTCGGACTCGTAAAGCACCGGGTGCTGTCCCGCAAGGAACTGGTCCACCGCGGCAATCCCCCGCAGCACCGCGTCGAGAAGCAGATCACCCCCATGCGGACCGGACGTGCGGTCATCAGCGTCATCGCCGGAGCCGCCGTCCTGCTGCTGGTCGCCGCGCCCGCCCTGTCGATGCGACTCGGCCTGCCCGATGGATCCTCCGAACCGGAGAACTCCACCCAGTACCGGGCCCACCAGATCACCACCGAGAAGTTCGGCGACGGCGTCAACGGGACCCTGCTCGTCACCGCCGCCGTGCCTCGGGGAACAACCGACGACGATATCCTGACGGAGCAGCTCAGTACCGCCCGCTCGATAGCCGGCCAGGCAGACGTCACCGCCGTAGCCCCGATCGCTGTCTCCGACGACAACACCCTGACCGCGTTCCAGGTCATCCCCGCTGGAGGCCCGAACGACGCCTCGACCGAGGAACTCGTCCGCAGTCTCCGAGACCTCCCCGCGCCTGATGGGTCCACGCTCGGTGTGGCCGGTCAGGCTGCGACGAACATCGACATCTCCGGCAACCTCGCCGACGTCCTCCCCCTCTACGTGGCCGTCGTCGTCGGCCTGTCCTTCCTCATCATGGTCGTCGTCTTCCGGTCCCTGCTCGTACCGCTCATCGCAACGGCCGGATTCATCCTGTCCCTCATGGCCACCTACGGAGCCCTCACCGCGGTCTTCCAATGGGGCTGGCTCGGCGGACTCTTCGGCATCCACGACCCCGGGCCCATCCTGAGCTTCCTCCCGGTCATCCTCGTGGGAATCCTCTTCGGCCTCGCCATGGACTACCAGCTGTTCCTCACCGCCGGAATGCGTGAAGCCTTCGTCCACGGCTCCCCCGCCCGTCTCGCCGTCGCCCAGGGCTTCCGGGCAGGCCGTTCCGTCGTCACCGCAGCAGCGTTGATCATGGTCTCGGTCTTCAGCGGGTTCATCTTCGCCCACTCCACCATCATCAGGGCCGTCGGCTTCGGGCTCGCGTTCGGTGTCCTCGTCGACGCCTTCATCATCCGCATGCTCGTCGTTCCCGCCCTCATGCACCTGCTCGGACGCCACGCCTGGTGGATCCCCACCTGGCTGGACCGGTTCCTTCCCAACGTCGACGTCGAAGGCGCAGCCCTCGAACGCCAACACCCGCCCCATCCCGTCGACCATCAGGACAACCAGCACACCGCCCGCCAACTCACTCGGTAGACCCACAAGCAGAAGGACCAGCGATGACGCAGACACCCATCACCCTGACCGCGCACAGCACCATCGAGCAGTGGCTGGGCCACGCCGAGGGCGGACCGGTCCTGCGAGGATTCCTCGCCCAGGCCGGAACCGACGAAGCTGCCCTCGGCCCGGCGAGGTCCATGCCCCTGCAGCAGTTGGTCGCCCTGAGCCAGGGCACCCTGCCACAGGAGGCGGTCGACGGGCTGGTGAAGCAGGTCAACGGGGGCGTCATTCCCGAGACCGACCCCTCGGTCTGGCAGGAACGCATAGTTCCGGGACGCTTCGAGGGACGCACCGTGATCGTCACGGGAGCCGGATCGGGCATCGGCCGCGCCACTGCGTCGCGGGTGGCCCGGGAGGGCGGGCGTGTGCTCGCCGTCGACATCGCTGCGGACCGACTCGAGAACCTCGTTGCAACGCTCAACGGCCATCAGGTCGTCCCGATCGCCGCCGACCTCACGGATACGGCCGCAGCGCAACGCATCATCGCCGGCGCGAACGGCCGTATCGATGCCCTGGCCAACGTGGCGGGGATCAACGACGACTTCAGCCCACTGCACGAGGTGTCGGACGCGATGTGGACGCGGGTCTTCGCGGTCAACGTCGAGGGACTCATGCGCCTCACGCGGGCGGTCCTGCCGGTCATGCTCGACGCCGGTCACGGCTCGATCGTCAACGTCGCCTCCGAGGCGGGCCTGCGGGGCTCCGCATCGGGCGTCGCCTACACGGCGTCGAAGCACGCCGTCGTCGGTATCACCCGCAGCACCGCGTTCATGTACGCGAAGGAAGGCCTGCGCATCAACGCGGTTGCACCAGGCGGCGTCGCGACCGGCATCCCGATGCCGGGCACGCCCTCGGCGTACGGATCCACCCGCCTCGAAGCGGCCCGCGTCAACATTCCCAGCATCGCCGACCCCGCGCACCTTTCAGCCACGATCTCGTTCCTGCTCAGCGACGACGGCGTGAACATCAACGGTGCCATCCTGCCCTCCGACGACGGCTGGTCCGCCGTCTGATCCGATGTGAGGCACACCAGGTGCAATCCGCACCATCGACTGTGCAAGCGGCGCTATCCATCGACGACCAGAGGATGAAGAAATGACAGCACTCGACCTGCGAACAAAGCTCTTGGGTCGGCTCATCGGCCTGGCCTCCGTGACCAGGCGTTCCGAGGAGCAGATCGTCGCGGACCAGCGCCGGGCGATCGGCCACAATCCGCTGACAGACCTCCTGCTCGGCGGTCTCGCCAAGGGCGTACAGGTACGGGACACCACTGCTGCCGGTGCCGACGGTGCCATCCGGGTCCGCACCTACCGCCCCCGGACATCGGGCGAGGCTCCCCCACTGGTCGTGTTCATCCACGGCGGCGGTTGGACCTCGGGGAGCCTCGACACCTATGACTGGTTCGCCAGCAGCATCGCCCGTGACGCGCACGCCGTCGTCGCTTCCCTGGACTACCGCCTGGCGCCCGACCACCGGTGGCCGGCCGCAGCAGAAGATGCGTACGCAGCGACTGTCGACCTGGTCAGCCGGGGGGCCGAGCTCGGAGCCGACACCTCCCGGGTCGCCGTCGTCGGTGACAGCGCGGGAGGGAACCTGGCCGCCGTCGTCGCCCTCATGGCTCGGGACAGGTCGGGCCCCGCGATCGCGTTCCAGGGGCTGGTGTATCCCGCGACCGACATGACGATGGCGAGTCCATCCATTGAGGAGAACGCGGACGCCCCGATCCTCACGAAGGCGGACATGCTCGCATTCCGCGGCCACTACCTCAATGATCAGGACCCGCGACACCCGCATGCGTCGCCCCTGCTGGCCGATGATCTGAGCGGACTACCGCCGGCCCTTGTGCAGGTGGCCGAACACGATCCCCTGCGCGACGACGGCCTCCGATATGCCGCTGCCCTCAGGGAAGCGGGGTCCGCTGTACGGACGACGACCTACTTCGGGATGCCGCATGGCTTCATGGCGTTCCCCCGCATCAGCAGGGCCGTGCCGCAAGCACTGGGTGAGTTGTGCCAGGAACTGCGAGCAGCACTGGCCTAGGGAGCGGGCTTTTCTTCAGGTGTAGGTCGCTCGGTTGATCGCCACGAGGTCGTCGAAATTCAACGACTCTCCGGCCTCGGCTCGTTTGCTGATGATGGCCATGGCTTTGTCCCGTCGTTCCGGAAGCAGGTCCTTTTCGGCTGCAGCGAGAGCGGCAGGCAGGTGCTGGAGGGTGAGTTCGGTGCAGTAGGCCGGGGCACCCGGCTGCTGCCGCCAGGAGTCGGCGAGTGAGCCTGCGTCAACGGCGTCGAAGCCTGTGTCTTCCACCAGCGCCATCGCGGTTTCCCTGGCCGTGTCAGTGTCAGCGGCGACAGGAATCGCCAGACGGACCGGGTCTCCTGCAGGCGTGCCCTTAATCTCAAGGGTCCCGGAGAGGATCGCGTTCCAGGCTTTCGCGACGGGACGTCCGATCTGCTCGACAATCCACAGGCTTTCGACCTGTCCCTCCTCGAGGGCCTGCACCTGCCCGTCCCTGGCCGGGTAGTAGTTCGACGTATCGATGACGATGGCATCCGCGGGAAGGTTCGCAATAAGAGGCTCGAGTGCCGGCATGACACTGAGCGGGATCGAGGTGATGAGAACCTCGACGTCCTGCACCACAGTGGAAGCCTCAACCGCAGTCGCGCCTGAAGCGAGCAGGTCGGCCTCGATTGTCTCCGGCCCGCGCGAGTTGGCGACCTTCACCTCGTGTCCTGCTGCAGCGAGCTTGCGTGCCAGCGTCGAGCCGATCGAGCCTGCGCCGAGAATGCCGATCCTCATGAGAATCCTTCCGTGGAATGAATGAGCACTCCAATTGTCGAACCTTCCAACAGTGTCAAGGTCAAGCAGGGCGCCCGCTGGGCAGTGCCTCAACCCCGTGCTTCTCGTCACATGAGCCCCCACAGGCTTGACCTTCTCACTAATGGCAACGTTGCACGATGGTTTGGTGAAGGCTCGCGGGGAACCATCCGGGGCCACGGGGAATCGCTGGGAATCACCGTCATCCGGTCGAACCCAGCACAGTTGCTCGTTCCCGGATGGCACCTCTAACGACGCCCTTACACAGCGGAGACGCGTCGCTGACTGCGGGTACGCCGTCGTGCGACTGACGCTCGTTTCCAAGACCATCCCACTATCAGGAGAGCCCCATGTCGGCACCTAGTCAGAACGAGTCCACCCTGGAAGCCGCTCCCCCAGGGGCAACTGATGGCACCCGAGCCGCCCCGTCCGATCGGCTAGCGCCGGGTAGCGCGATGATCATCGGGCTCTTGATGGTCTCGACCTTCGTCGTCCTGCTGAACGAGATGATGCTCGGCGTCGCCCTGCCGACGCTGATCAGTGATCTGGATATCACTCCCACGACCGGTCAGTGGCTCACCACGGGGTACCTGCTGACACTTGCCGTGCTGATTCCAGCCACCGGGTTCGTGATGCGCAGGTTCCATACACGTACGATCTTCCTCGGTTCCATGACGATCTTCCTGATCGGAACGGCCATCGCCGTCATCGCTCCCGGGTTCGGCGTGCTCTTCGCCGGCCGGATCATTCAGGCTGTAGGCACCGCGGTATTCGTACCCCTGCTCATCACCACCACGATGCGCCTGGTTCCGGTCTCGCGCCGGGGCAGGATGATGGCCCTCGTCACGGCGGTTCCCGCCATTGCGCCGGCCATCGGTCCCGCGGTCTCCGGGCTGGTCCTGTCCCAGCTTTCCTGGCGGTGGCTGTTCATCCTCATGCTGCCGATCATCGTCGTGACCCTCGTCCTCGGCGCAGCGAAGCTCAAGAACGTCACAGTCCCCGAGCGGGTAAACCTGGACGTGCTCTCCTTGCTGCTGTCCGTCGTAGGCTTCGGCGGACTTGTCTTCGGGCTGGCGTCCATCGGCGAGTCAGTCTCCGGCCACGCACCCGTCGACCCCTACATCCCGATCCTCATCGGACTGATCGGCGTGGGAGCGTTCGTCCACCGTCAGATCCGGCTGCAGCGAAACGGGGACGCTTTCCTGGACATGCGAATCTTCAACACGCGCTCCTACGTCTTACCTACCATCGTGATGGTCTTCGTCGCGATGAACGGCTTCGGCGTCGTCCTGGTCCTGCCTCTGATCCTGACCGCGGTCCTCGGACTGGACACCCTGCAGATGGGTCTGTTCCTCTTCCCCGGAGGGGCGATGATCGCGATCGTCTCCGCACTCGGCGGACGCATCTACGACAAGGTCGGACCGAAGCCCCTGGCGATTCCCGGATCAATCATCTGGGCCGCAGCCATCTGGTTCCTGACCACTATCGATGAGAACACCAGCGTCTGGCTGGCCCTGTGCACCTACCTGGTGATCACCGGAACGCAGGCACTGATGTGGGCTCCAATGACCACCTCAGCCCTCGGGTCCCTGCCCACCAAGCTCTACGCTCATGGCACCGCGGCGTTTTCCACCGTCCAGCAGCTCGCCGGCGCCGCGGGAGGCGCAATCCTCATCTCCGCCTTCACCATCGGAGCGAACGCCACCCAGACCGGAGCGCTCAGCTTCACTCAGAGCCTAGACGCCGGACAGGCCGCCTTCACCGTTGCCGCGATCCTCGGACTCGGTGCAGTCATCGGCTCTTTGTTCGTCAGCAAAGGCCGTGCCACACCAGACGAGAGCTAGCTAGCTCTGGACGTCTGGCGTGGAGAGACGGTGGCGCGATCGATCGCTTCGATGTACCGGGTGATCGAGTCCCGGTTGTGGATGAGGAAGTCGATCTTCTCCGACATGCGGTCCCGCTCTGTCACCAAAAGCTCCCGCAGCCCGGGTTCGGCGTTCTTCACGACGATGGTTTGCGGCTGGTCCAGGCACGGCAGGATATTCGAGATGATCCGCGTCGGGATCCCGGAATCGACCAGCCCACGGATTTTCCTCACCCGATCGACCAGGTAGTCGTCATACGTCCGATACCCGTTATCGAGGCGACGAGGTGAGATCAGGCCCTGTTCCTCGTAATACCGCAGCATCCGGGCAGGAACCTCAGTTTTCTTCGCCAGCTCACCAATACGCATGAAACCCCTCCAACACTTGTCCGGCCAATTCGACCTTCACATTAGTGGCAACGTTGAGACTGGGCAAGTTCCAGGCATCACGAGATAGCAGTACAAGGAGAACCAATGACCAAGCCACAGATGATCCTGGGTATGCACCTGGGCAACGGATACGGATCGCAGACCTCAGCCTGGCGCTCCCTGAACGTAGATCCTGCGAACTACGCGAGCTTCGACGCGCAGGTCCGCTACGCGCAAGCCGCCGAACGCGGGAAGATTGCCTTCCTGTTCCTCCCGGACTTCCCCGGCCTGCAGGCCGATGTGGACCACGAGGCACCCCAGATCACCCTCGACCCCATGATGACCCTCGCAGCGATCGCCCGAGCCACCGAACGCATCGGGCTGGTAGCCACCGGTTCCACGACCTTCAACGAGCCCTTCAACATCGCCCGCCAGTTCAAGGCCCTCGATGTGATGAGCCACGGCCGTGCCGGCTGGAACGCGGTCACCACCAGCGACCCCAATGCTGCGGCGAACTTCGGCCAAGGGATCGCACCCAGGCCGCAGCGATACCAGCGCGCCCACGAAACCATCCAGATCGCCCAGGCCCTCTGGGGGAGCTGGCAGCAGGACGCATGGATCAAGGACCAGAAAACCGGGCGGTTTGCCCACCCCGACAAGATCCAACCCATCAACATGCAGGGCGAGTACGTCGCTTCCCGCGGGCCGCTACCCATCCCACCATCCGAACAGGGACAGCCCGTCATCTTCTCCGCCGGAGGAGGCGCAAACGGACTCGACCTCGCCGGACGCTACGCCAACGGCGTCATCGGCGCCACGTTCACCATCGCCGACGCCCGCAAACAACGCCAGGCCTACCGTGACGCCGCGGCCAGGGCAGGGCGGAACCCGGACGAGATCAAATTCTTCGCCGGAGTCATGCCCGCCATCGGCAAGACCAAACGCGCAGCCCTCGACCGGCGCGTGCAGTTGGGCGAGCTCACAGCAGCATCCCGCGTCCCCTACCTCGGCTCGATGCTGAACCTCCAGCTCGACCCCGACCAGCTCGACCAACCCCTCACACCCGCTCAGCTAGCCGTCGCCGCCCCGAGCCCGTTCGACCCCCGCTCCCCACGGGCACTAGAAGTTGCACGCGAAGGATGGACCATCCGCGACATCCTCGCCCACGGCGTCATCGATTACCACCCCACCCCCGTCGGCGACGCATCGGCCACCGCGGATCACATGCAGGAATGGTTCGAAGCCGGCGCCTGCGACGGATTCTGGGTCTCCATCGACGTCAACGAAGACGGCATCGACACCTTCGTCGACGAAGTCGTCCCCATCCTGCAGGACCGAGGCATCTACCACCACGACTACGACGGCGCCACACTCCGCGACCACCTCGGCGCGCCGGCCCAATACGGACTAGACCCCCGCCTCACGGACCCCACCCCATGACAACCACCACCAGCACTCCAGGACCACTACTGAGATAGCCGGCAACGCGAGCGACAGCATTGATCCACGGCGGTTCCGGGACGGCGTGGGCCACGACGCCTCCGGAATCACCATCATCACCGGCCATAACGCTCAAGGTCCTATCGGCTGACCCGCAGTCCGACCAGGTGACAGCAGACTCCTCAGCTAATACCGGAGTCCCGCGACCGGCCGTCGTCCTTGGGACGTGCATCGCGACCACAACGTCGCGGCGATGCCGACCACCACCAGCGCCAGTGGAACCAGGAGTGAGACCACGTCTGCGCCCGTAGCAGGCAGGGCAGATGGCTGATCGAAGGCGCAATCGACGACGCAGGTAGCGGCGATCTGAGTGATGTCCACGGAAATGCTTACCGCGCCTCGGTCCTCCTGGTGAGAGGCAGCGTCAGTGGCAATCGTCACCGACAAGGGGCGGGCGATCATGTCGTGTCTCCTGTTCCCACCGTTTCCCGACGCCCCTCGTCGCGGGCTTGCTCAAGGAGTCGATTGAAGCGGCGTTGATTGCGAACGCTGGACAGTGAGGTCACGCCGTCCGGGTAGGTGATCGTGGTGTCCTTCGTGGGCAGGGGCAGGAATCAGGCTTTTCGCTCGGTTTCGGGGGTGAGAGCTACCGTGTTGTCGACACGCCGTCGTCGCACGCCGACCGTGACACCGATGGAGGCGACCGTGACCAGCACCAGTGCGATAACCTCGCGAGGGCCGAGCGCCTGGCCTAGCACCAGAAGGCCGGCGAGGGCGGCCACGACGGGTCCCAGGGCGGAGAGCACGCCGAAGATGCGCGTGGATAGCCGCCGCAGTGCGAGCATTTCCAGGCCGTAGGGAAGGGCGCTGGATAGCAGTGCCACACCGATGAAAACCGGCAGCACCATGGGTGAGGCCGCTATTCCGCTGGTAGCGGCTGTGACCCCGAGCGGCAATGCGATGACCGCTCCGATCGCCATGGAGACCGCCAGGCCTCCGACGCCTGGTACCAGTCGCCCGACGCGTGCACTGGCGAGGATGTAAAGGGCCCAGAAAGCGCCCGCGCCGAGCGCGAAGAGGATGCCTGCGAGCGAGAGGTCGGTGCCGGCGCCAAGCCCCAGGAGAAGGACACCGGCGAACGCCAACAGGGCCCAGGCGGCATCGGTGAGGCGCCGGGTCTGTACGAGGGCAAGCAGGAGTGGCCCGGTGAATTCGAGCGTCACGGCCACACCGATCGGAATCTCGCCGATGGCGAGGTAGATCAGGGTGTTCATGCCGGCCAGTGCGATGCCCAGCACGGTCGCGGCCGCCCATTGCTCCCGCTTCCACCGGCGAACTCTCGGTCTGACGGAGATCAGCAGGATGAGCGCTCCGAAGACCAACCTAAGAAGAGTCGCGCCGGTGGGACCCACGGCATCGAACTGGGTCTGAGCCAACGCTGCACCGAACTGGACGGACAGCACAGCGGAGATCATCAGCAGGGGCGCTGGGACGGACGGAGAACGCCTGATCGCGATCACGCCTGGACCTCTTCGCGGTCATCGGTCTGAACGCCCTCGTGCACTTTCACTGCGTAATGCTCCATTAGTGCAGTATACTGCACGAATGGATGAGAAAGCTGCTGTGCTCGCTACAGCCATTGGTAGTCGCGTGAAGGATGAGCGATTGAACCGCCGATTGACCCTTGACCAGCTGGCTGAAGCTACGGGTGTGAGTCGTCGGATGATCGTCAGTATCGAACAGGGTGCGACCAATCCGAGTGTGGGGACACTGCTGAAAATCAGTGATGCCCTGGGTGTGGGGTTGCCCGAATTGGTGGCACCACCCCGTAGCTCCCCTGTCTCTGTCATACGCAGCGGCGAAGGGGCCGCTCTGTGGACGGGTGATCTGGGTGGCTTCGGGGTCCTCGTCGCCGGCACCCGTTCACCGAATGTCCTGGAACTGTGGGACTGGACGCTCGAAGTTCAGGAACAGCACGTCAGCGAGGCCCATTCGGCCGGAACGATGGAACTCCTACAGGTACAGCAGGGCACGATCACCATCACCGTAGCCGGTGAGCCTTTCACGCTGGGTGAGGGCGATGCGCTGACCTTTCCCGGCGATGTGAACCACAGCTACGTGAACCACAGCGAAACCAAGGCACGGTTCTTACTGGCCGTCTTCGAGCCCGGTGTCGGATTCACCCAGAAAGAGGGCACCCATGACTGAGGCACGGCAGCATCAGGATTTCCTCGAAGCCGCCCGTGTCGACGAGGCGGTCTTCGCACTCCGCCCCGACTACCGGGCATTGCTGATCGCCGTCGACGGGCTGGTTGCCGGCCCCAGTGACGCCGAGAGCGAGGCGCTGCTGCAGAGAGCAGAAGCCGCCGCCGGTGCCTGGCTGGCGGAGCGACCGGTTACGGAGCTCCCCCATGTCGTGTCGTGGCGGGAGGCGTACCAGGGCTTCGGTGCGAAGCCGAACCGCACCCGTAACAGCCTCGAAGCGCTCCTGCGCCGTACGCCTGTGGGCCTGCCGCGCGTGAACCGCCTGACGGACATCTACAACGCGATCTCGGTACTGCACCAGATCCCCCTCGGCGGCGAGGACCTCACCCGGTACCAGGGCTCCCCCGCCCTCATCCGCGCGACCGGGAATGAAATCTTCGACACCGCCAGCAACGGCGAGATCGTCATCGAGCATCCCGAGCCGGGAGAGGTCGTGTGGATGGATGACGCAGGCGTGACGTGCCGCCGCTGGAACTGGCGACAGGGCAGACGCACTCAGCTCACCGACGACACGACGTCGGCCCTGTTCATCCTCGATGCCCTGGCACCTCTGACCGAGGATGACCTCACCGCCGCAGCCGATGACCTGTCCGGTCACCTGGGGCGGCTTGGACCCAACGTGACGATCACCCGCCGCCTGGTCACCCCCGGTACTGCCAGTGCACCCGGTATTGCCAGTGCATCCGGCCTGCTCGGTGAGGAGGGTCGATCATGATCCGGTCGCGGGCGGGTGGTCCCGTCCCTCCGTGGGGTCTGGCGGTCACCGCGATGCTGTCCGTGCAGCTCGGCTCAGCACTGTCGGTGGATCTCATCGGGCAGGTCGGAGCTGCCGGTACGGCCTGGCTCCGACTGAGCATGGGTGCGGTGATCTTCCTGATCATCGCCCGACCACCCCTGTCCAGGGTGCGCCGCCCCGACGTCCCGGTCCTGCTCGGACTCGGGGTGACGACCGGGCTGGTGACCATCGGATTCCTGTCCGCACTCGAACACATTCCGCTGGGCACCGCGGTCGCGATCGAGTTCCTGGGCCCGCTCTCCGTCGCCGCCCTCCGAAGCCACTCGGCCCGAGCGCTGATCTGGCCGGGGCTCGCCCTGTGCGGGGTCATCCTCCTCACCGAGCCGTGGCATGGTGACGTGAACCTTGTCGGCGTCATGTACGCGGCACTGGCAGCGATCGGCTGGGGTATCTACATCATTCTGACCCAGCGGATCGGTGATCGGTTCACGGGAATCTCCGCCCTGTCCCTGACCATCCCCGTCGCTGCCCTGACAGCTGCGATCATCGGCATCCCGCAAGCAGCCGGTCACATGAACCTCGGCGTCCTTGCAGTAGCTGCGGGTCTGGCAGTCCTGCTGCCCGTGCTGCCCTTCGCACTCGAGATGCTGGCCCTACGACGCCTGACTGCCACCGCCTTCGGAACCCTCATGTCGCTGGAACCGGCCATGGGGCTCCTACTCGGCCTGATCGTCCTCCACCAGCAGCCCTCCCCCATCCAATTCGCCGGGATCCTGCTGGTCGTCCTCGCCGGCGCAGCAGCCCAGCGCGGAGGCCGCCGAACCCGATCCTTCGAACCAGCACACAGCACACCCGAACTCGGATCCACCCCCTAGGCGCGTTCCACACAGGGCCTCCCCCGCGTACTGCACTTCATCCCACTTCGCCTACGTTCCCCACCACCCCCTGGGAGTCTTCACATGTTCACCGGGCTCAGCGCCTTTCCCCTCACACCCCTCCACCACGACACCGTCCACGAAGAGTCCTTCACCCGCCTGGTCGACCGGCTCGCAGCGGCCGACGTCGACTCGATCACGGCACTGGGATCAACCGGCTCGTATGCGTACCTCACCTGCGAGGAACGGCACCGCGTCGCCCAGCTTGCTGTCGCCCACGCTGCTGGAACCCCGGTCTTCGTCGGCATCGGAGCCTTACGGACCTCACACGTCCTCACCAATGCAGCCAACGCGGAAAAGGCCGGCGCGTCCGGTCTTCTGCTGGCGCCGATGACGTACCAGCCGCTCACCCCCGATGATGTGTTCGAGCTGTTCCGAACCGTCACCACACACTCCTCTCTGCCGGTCATCGTGTATGACAACCCCGGGACCACGCACTTCATGTTCGCTCCTGAGCTCTATGGACGGATCGCCGAGCTGCCCGGCATCGCGTCCATCAAGATCCCTGCTGTACCGGCGGACCCCGAGCAGGCGCAGGCCCGTGTCAGGAGCATCAGGGCCGTCATCCCCGACCACGTGAGTATCGGCGTGTCCGGAGACGCCAGCGCGGCTGCCGGCCTGGCCGCCGCATGCGACACCTGGTACTCGGTCATCGGCGGTACCCTGCCCGTCCTTGCCCGGACGATCACCCGGGCGGCCCAGGAGGGCCGGATGTCCGACGCCGCCACCGAAGCCCACCGGCTCGCACCCTTGTGGGATCTGTTCACCGAGTTCGGGGGAAGCATCAGGGTCGTCGCCGCCATCGCGGAGCACCTCGGGCTCGCACCCTCAGCGAGCCTGCCCCTTCCCATCCAGGGCCTGACCGAGAGCCAGCGTCACCGGGTCGCCGAGGTCATCGATGAGCTCGGCCTCGACCAGTAGACGCCGACCGGGAGTTCCAGGCCGGATGAGGCGTCGGGTGAGCGATCACCGTGGTGCGCTGATCCGGTATGTCTTTGCCGCGACACTGGTGCGCAGCGCCGACGGCGGCGCGGTCGTCGCCATCGTGCTCCTGGCGCATGCTGTCGGGCTGCCCGGCTGGGTCGCCGGGCTTCTCGGGGCGTCCATCACAGCACCCCATCTCCTCGGCCCTTTTATCGCCCGCCGCCTGGACACCGCCCGGGACGGGCGCACAGTGATCGCAGTGTCCGCAGTCCTCCACGGGCTGCTGCTCGGTGCCGCTGCACTGCTCCTGCCGATCACCTGGGCGCTCTGGCCCGCTGTTCTGCTGTTCGTGTCCGGCATCTTCGGGCCGATGCTCACCGGCGGGATCAGTAGCCGCCTGCCTTCCATCGCCGGTCCTGACCAGCGTGCCCAGCGCAGGGCACAGAGCTGGGATGTGGCGACGTACGGTTTCAGTGGGACACTCGGACCGGCCGTGGTGGCATGGATCTCGGCAACATCCAGTCCCTTGACAGCGACGCTGGTCCTCGCCGCAGCAGCCATCCTCGGCGCGGCGGCAGTGCTGGCGCTCCCCCGGCAGGCTCCACCCGACCCGGCGGTCGACGTCCCCACACCCCTGCGGACCCTGGGGAGTATCTGGAGACACGGTCCGCTTCGCCGCACGCTCGGACTCACCGTCACGGTTGCATTCTCGGTCGCCGCGCTACCGATCTACGCGGTCGCGATCGCCCCGGCCATGGGCGGCGCGTCATCGGCCGGTCTGCTGGTTGCCGGATACGGCGTCGGGAACCTGCTCGGATCGGCCGGCCTGATGCTCCGACCGCTGCGCGGGGACGCCGATCGGTTGATGACGTCCTTGTCCGTCCTCGTCGCCGTCACGCTGATCCTGGTCATCCTCGGTCCGAATCTCCCGGTGTTGCTTCTCGCTTTCGGCCTGGCTGGGATCGCCAACGCGTTGTTCTTCGCCGCGACGTTGGCCGCCCGCAGCGAGTACGCGCCCCGCGCGGCACGCGGGCAGGTGTTCATCTGGGTGGGAGCCCTCAAGATCGCGGCAGGATCCGCCGGCACCGCCGTCGCCGGCGCCATCACAGGCTCCGCCGGCTGGGCACCGCTCGCCCTTGCGACAGTGCTCACCATCCTTGCCGGTGGCATCAGTGCCGTCGGACGAACGCGAGCGCTCTCGCGTCGTTCCGGCTAGTCCGTCCCGGCGCCTCTCGAAACCGGCAACCAAGCTCACACCTCACGAAGGTACCGGCGACACCAGCGATCGCCGGGTCACCGTGATGCACTCTTCTGTCGCATCGGCGGAGGATTCCTGAACACCTGACACGAGGTGGGTTGTGGAGCTTTCAGGTGCGAAGGATCATGCAGTGCCGCGCAGCCCGAGCTTTGAGTTCCAGCCCCCGCTGTGCAGCTGCTCGAATCCGTCCAGGAGCAGATCAAGGGCAAATTCGAACTCGAATTGGTCGTCGCAGCCCTGCCCCACGACCGAAGCGTCGTCGTGGGCGCTCAGCGCGGCGATGGTAGCGATGTTTGGATACAGTTCGGCCATCTGTTGCAGCATCTCGGACTGGACGGCCGGTGGCATAGCGACCGGCGTCGCTGCCGCGTGCACAGCGGGGTCGTCGAAGAGCTCCTGCGTGAACCCCCACATGCGGCCACCGATGGCATGCATGGCGTGATGCGTGAGATCGGCCGAGAATCCCCCCTCGAGGAACATTCCGATGAACGAATCCCAGTACGCGAGCACCGCGGGGGTCTTGGTGGTACGCGACTCGATGACCCGGCGCGCCCAGTGATGCCGCTGGAGCGCGCGTCTTGCCGAGAGCACCCGCAGGCGAACAGCGCTCTTCCAATCAGCACCGGTTTCGGGAGGATCGATCTCCGCGACGATCGCCTCGACCATGCCGTCGAGGAGTTCTTCCTTGTTCGAGACGTGCTTGTACAGGGCCATCGGCACTACCTGAAGTTCCTGGGCGAGCCTGCGCATGCTCAGCGAGTCGATGCCGATTTCGTCGGCCAGGGAGACGGCGGCCTGCAGGACGCGGTCCCTGTTGAGGCGGACACGCCGGTCAGCCTTGAGTACGTCGGTCATTCGCCCAGCCTTCCTGTCATCCGCCCATGGATTCATCAACGGGAGTACGGCGTACACCTTACCTCCTCTTGCCTGCGGTAGGGCTCGATTCCACGGTCGGCGGTGGTTCGACCGACCGCCTCCCTCCAAGAAAGGGACTTCTTGCCCCGTTCGGATGACACTTCTTGACAGGAGTACGGTGTACACCTTACGGTTCCTTACATAGGTGTACGCCGTATACTTCCGTTAAGAGGAATCATCATGAACCTGTCCAGATCCACCGCCGTCACCGCTGGCGTGTTCTTCCTGCTCACCGAGGTAGGCGCGATCGTGGGAGCTTCCCTCTACAGCCCGGTCCTCACAGACATCGGTTACATCACGGGCCCCGGGGCGGATGTCAGGATCCTGTTGGGCGGGTTCTTCGAACTGCTCCTGGTGATTGCCGCCGTCGGGACCGCTGTGACGCTGTATCCGATCCTCAAGCGCCAGAACGAGGGGCTCGCACTGGCGTTCTTTGCGGCCCGACTGTTGGAGGCCGCGGTCATTCTCGTGGGGACCCTCAGCTTGTTGACGATCGTCAGGCTTCGCCGGCAGTTCGCCGCCGGCGCAGGCGCGGACCCGGAGGTACTCTCCACCATCGGCTCCTCGCTGGTGGCTCTGCGCGAATGGACGTACCTATTCGGACCGAATTTCGCCCTCGGTGCCGCCTCGCTTCTCCTGGCCGCCCTGATGTACTCATCGCGTCTGGTGCCCCGTCCAATCGCTGTCCTCGGGCTCGCCGGCGGTACGATGATCTCCCTCTCTGCAGTCGCCGTGATGTTCGGCGCCTACGACCAGTTCTCCCCCCTTGGGCTGATCGTCGCGCTCCCCGTCTTTGCCTGGGAGCTGAGCCTGGCACTGTGGCTCATCGTCAAGGGCTTCCGCCCGGTGAGCTTTCTGATCAGCCGCCCGGCCGTACTCGACGTAGCAACGGCTAAACGATGAAGGCTGCTGAATCCGGCAGGTTGGACCTCCGGACGTAGTGACGGTGACGGGGGTGCTGACGCCACTGCCGCGCGCTACAAGGTCCCCTGACGTGCATGCGAGTACCGTCGGGGCAGCAGATCACCGTGCGCCGGCCCGGCACCTGGACTCGGGCGCGTTCATGGCCCTTGAAGCACCTGGGCGCCAATGCGTCCAGATGCCCCTGCGAACCGCCGAGCTGCAACGACCCTGGAAGTTGACACAATGACTCGAAACTTGCCTCGTACCGACACGCGGGCAGCTGAGCGGTCGGTGGTCATCATCGGGGCCGGTTACGCCGGCGTCATGGCCGCCAACAGGCTGCGTTCCTCCCTGACAAATGAGGAAGCGGAGCAGATCCGGATCCTCGTCATCAACCCGCTCGGGTCGTTCGTCGAGAGAATTCGGCTTCACCAAGTCGCTGCCGGCACGACCCGGACCGCCTCCATTCCGCTGAGCGATGTACTTCACTCGGACGTCCGACTCCTCGAAGGAATCACCGTTCTCATCGATCCTGGGAGTCAGGTCATCACGGTTGAAACCGCGGTCGGCCGACTGACGCTGCACTACGACTTCTTGGTGTACACCGTTGGAAGTCTGGCCTCCAACTCGGTTCCCGGGGTAAGCACCTATGCCCACACCATCGCTGATGCCGGCGGCGCCCTCCGAGCACAGGCAGCGATCAAGAATGCCCGTCCAGGCATGCGCATCATCATGGTGGGAGGCGGATACACCTCCATCGAGGCAGCTTCCGAGATAGCGGAGCAACACCCGGACGCTGTCATCACCCTGCTTTGTGGTGGAGAACTTGCAGAATCGATGACACCCCGCGCCAGGGCAAGCGTCCGGAAGTCACTGGAACGGCTGAACATCATCGTCAGGTCAGGAGTACGCGTCATGTCAGTGACGCAGCAGGGCATGGTTACGGATTCGGGTGAACTGATTATTGGCGATGTTTGTATCTGGGCTGCTTCCTTTGCCGTTCCCAAGCTCGCGAAAGACAGTGGTCTGGCCACCGACTCCTCGGGGCGGCTCAAGGTCGACGCGTGCCTGAGGGCATGGAATCACCCGAACATCATCGGTGCCGGCGATGCCGCTGTCATGCCACGTACCGCAGGCGGCCATCTGCGCATGGGGTGCGCGGCGGCGCTTCCGATGGGAAGCTCCGCCGCCAGGACTGTTCTTGCCCAGCTGAGAGGAGTCGAACCGGAACCAGCGTCCATCGGGTACGCCCTGCAGTGCCTGAGTCTTGGCCGGCTGGACAGCTTCATCCAGGTCGTCGGGCCCGACGATTCGCCCCGGAAACTGTGGGCTCGTGGCCGTACCGGTGCCTGGATGAAAGAGGCCATCTGTCGGATGACCGTGAGGGCACTGCAGGAGGAACGGATCCGGCCCGGAGCCTACAAAGCACCGAAAGGACCACGAATTCCCCCACGGATGGACATTTCCGCACCCGCAGGACCCTGATCATGCCGACGGTTCAACCGCGAGGTGAAGGTTGCACGATGTCAGCGGACCACGTGGACGCTATGGGCACCCCCATGTCTGAGCACGATGCACGATTCCGGACCTACTTGCAGACCTGCCGCGACGCATCTGTCCCCTACCAATGAGTGGGTACGTCGAGTACCGCCTTCGGAGGTTGAACCCAGGTCAGCTGTGATGCGACAACCTCAATCGGTGCACTAGTCTCCGCGGTCCTGGAAGACGTCGGGGATGCCGTCGTTGTCGATATCGATCTTTTCCTGCTCGTCGATGCGGCGGTAGTACTTGTTGCGGCTGCGCAGCACCACGCTCGACAGCAGCGCTGCCGTCAACGACGCCGTCAGAATGGCCACCTTCGCGTGGTCGTCATGCTCGCTCCCGGCGCCGAAGCTGAGGTCGTTCACCAGCAGCGATACGGTGAAGCCAACGCCCGCGAGGATCCCGACGCCGAAAAGGTCCCACCAGCTGAGACCCGGATCCAGATCCGCCTTCGTGGTCCTGGTAACGATGAACGTCGTCAGCATGATGCCCAGGGGTTTGCCAAGCACGAGAGCCAGTACGATGCCGATGAGGACCGGATCGGCCAGTGCGGAAGCGAACCCCTGCACTCCCCCGATGCTGACTCCGGCCGAGAAGAACGCGAAGACGGGAACCGCGAACCCCGTGGAGAGCGGACGGAAGCGGTGCTCGAGTACTTCGGCAAGGCCGGGTTTGTTGGGCCTGGGCAATGCCGGTCTACCGTCGGGCGTCCGGCGCAGCACCGGGACGCAGAAGCCGAGCAGCACGCCGGCCACCGTGGCGTGCACCCCGGATGCGTGCATCAGCGCCCACGTCGCGATGCCGAGCGGCAGGAGGATGAGCCAGGGGCCGCGCGTGGTGGCGCCGAAGAACTTCGGGCTCCGCTGCGCCAGCAGGGCGAACAGCCCGAGCGGTAGGAGCATCCACAGGAGGAAGACAAGGCTCACGTCCTCCGAGTAGAAGAAGGCGATGATCGCAATCGCTATGAGGTCGTCCACCACTGCGAGCGTCAGGAGAAAGACGCGAAGGGCGCCCGGCAGGTGCGAACTGATCACAGCGAGGACGGCCAGGGCGAAGGCGATGTCCGTCGCGGTGGGGATGGCCCACCCGCGCAGGGTGTCGGGTGAGGACAGGTTGACCAAGGTGTAGATGAGCGCAGGAACGACGACGCCGCCGAAGGCCGCGGCAACGGGCACGATTGCGCGGCTGATCCGCCGAAGGTCACCGGCAACGAACTCGCGCTTGAGTTCGAGCCCGGTGAGGAAGAAGAACACGGCCAGGAGCCCGTCGGACGCCCATACGCCGACGGACAGCTTCAGGTGCCACGGTTCGTAGCCGAACTCGAGGTCGCGGATCGCGAAATAGGCGTCGGCAAAGGGTGAGTTCGCCCAGATTATCGCTATCGAGGCGGCGATGAGCAGCAGGATGCCACCCACGGTCTCCTTGCGCAGGATTTCCGCGATGCGTAGGTACTCCGGATAACTGGAGCGCTGCAGGACCACGGAAGGAAAACGCCTGGACCGATCCGGCTTGCTGGCGGACATGCCGACTCCTCTGGCTTGCAGAACTGACTTTTCCCCAGGGTTGTGATGTGGGGCACTATAAATATAGGATACATCTAGTTCCTATATAGGAAGGGGATTCGCCGATGAATACCCAGCAGCTCTTCCCTCAGCGGGATCTTGTTCGCTTCGCCGCTCAGGCGTTAGCCGCCCGGGGCGTCCCACGAGAGGACGCGGACCTCACGGCCCGCTCGCTCGTCCAGGCGGACCAGCGCGGCATCTATTCCCACGGCTTGCTCCGGCTCCCCCTGTATTGCGAGGCACTGCGGCTCGGAGGCATCAACCCCGCGCCCAAGCTGAAGTTCTCGAAGGACCAGGGCAGTGTTGCAGTACTCGACGCCGATGCCGCGCTCGGTCAGGTCGCGATGCAGGCTGCCGTAGACCGCGTGATTCGAGTCGGGCGCGAGCAGGGAATTGCCGCCGTGGCCGTCCATAACAGCAGCCACTATGGTGCAGGCGCCTTCTGGAGCGATCAGCTCGCCGAGGCAGGCTTCCTGTCCTTCATCACCTCATCCACTGGACCGGTCGTGGCGCCTCACGGCGGTACGAGCAAGGTCCTCGGCACCAATCCGCTGACACTCGGTGTACCCAGCGCGTCCGGGTGGCCACTTACCGCTGACCTTGCGACCAGCAACGGCGCCTACGGCAAGGTGATCGCCGCGAAGAACGAAGGTACTCAGTTGCCCGAGGGCTGGGCCGTCGATGCCGACGGCAACCCGACCACCGACCCCGTTGAAGCGGAGAAGGGATCGATGATCCCCTTCGGCGGACACAAGGGTTCTGCGGTCGCCGTCCTGCTCGAGGCCTTCGCAGCCTCCCTGACGGACGCGACCTTCGCTTTCGAGACGGTCGATATCTGGTCCAACCCGGCATCGCGGATGAACAACGGCCATCTGGTGATCGGTCTCGACACCGCTGCCTTTGCCGGCTCGGAGAAAACTGCATCGCGGGTCGCAGCCCTCCAGGACCGGGTGCGCTCCTCGGGTCCAGGTGGACAGCCCGTCGACGCTCCGGGAGATCCGGAGCGTCGTCGCCAGGAGGAAGCTGCACAGGCAGTCCCCTTGCCACCCTCGACCGTAAGCCAACTGGCCGCCCTGGCCGAAGAGCTGTCCCTATCGCCCCTCGAAACGCATTCAGCACCGTAACCACCAGCACCGTAACCACCAGCACCTTCGAAAGGATCAAGCAATGACGCTCGAAACTCACCCCACCAACAATTCCACGGGTCGCCGACGCAACCGGAAGATCGTCCTGGGCGTTGCCGCAGCAGCAGCCCTGCTGCTGTCCGGTTGCAACGTCGGCGCTCCCGTCGACAGGGACAGCGTGGAAGAAGTGGATACAGAAGCCAAGACGCTGCGACTGGCTCACGTCTACGACGCCGGTCACCCGGTTGAAGAGTGTGGCGTCGCCACCCTCAAGGAGGAGCTGCAGGGAAGCGGTCTGCAGATCCAGAGCTTCCCGTCCGCGCAGTTGGGCAACGAGTCCGAGCTGCTCGAACAGGTCGCTTCGGGCAGCCTCGACATGGCCGTTGCGGGCCCGTCCTTCCTGGGGGTATGGGAGGAGAACGCGGCAGTTCTCGATGCGGCGTACCTGTTCGACGACGTCGACCACTTCGTCGAGACCGCCAACGGTGAGGAGATGCAGACTGTCTTCGACGACCTCTACGAATCCTCGGACATCAAGGTCCTGTCCAGCTGGTACTACGGAACCCGCCACGTGACGGCCAACAAGGAAATCAGCTCAGCAGCGGACTTCGCCGGCCTCAAGATCCGGACACCCAACGCTCCCCTCTACCTGACGAACATCGGTGCGATGGGCGGAACGGCTACTCCCATGGCGCTCGACGAGGTCTACCTCGCCCTGCAGCAGGGCGTCATCGACGCCCAGGAGAACCCCATCCCCACCATCGCCACCGCAAAGTTCAACGAGGTCCAGGACTACATCAACCTCACCGGTCACATGGTTCAGGGCGTCGAGATCACCACAGGGCGCACCGTCTATGAAGGGCTCACGGACGACGAGAGCAGCGCACTCGAGGGTGCGATGCAGACTGCAGCGGATGCCACCCGCGAGTGCGTCGAGGAGCAGGAACAGTCCATCCTCGAGGAATGGAAGGCCGGAAGCGGCATTCAGGTCAATGAGGACGTCGACCGGGATTCCCTCGCCGCCGCAGCAGGGGAAGCGATGCGGCAGCAGCCCTGGGGCGACCTCTACGAGCAGATCCAGGCCTCTCGGTGAGCGAAGCGGTGAGCCCGCAGCCGTCCTCGGGCAATGAGAACAACCTCGCCACCGGACTGCGGGTTCCGCAGGAACCCGATGACCCGGACTTCCCGGAGCAACGGGTCGCCCTCTACCGGTACCTGGTCGTCGCGGAGAGGATCGCCGCGTGCACGTTCCTCGTGGGCACGCTCGGCCTGATCATCCTGCAGGTCGTCAGCCGCTACATCTTCAACACGCCCTTCACCTGGACGGAAGAGCTCGCCAGGTTCGCCCTGCTGTGGTTCACCTTCGTCTCCGCCGGATTCGTGATGGCGCGCCGCATCCATATCGCGGTCGATATCGTCGCCAGCAAATTGGGGCGACGAGGAACGGTCGTCCTCGACACCTTCGCCCTGCTCATGGTCATCATCGCCTCAGGGATGATGGCCTACGCCGGCGCAGGATTCGCGGCCGAAGCAGCGCGGCTGCAGGCCCCGGCGACATCGTTGCCCATGAGCCTGGTCTACAGCTCGGCGGTAACAGGATTCGTGCTGATCTGTTTCCACGCCCTCGTGCACATGTACCTCAACATCCGCCATCCGGAGCTCGTACCGGATGCGATGGAAAACCTCGAACGGGAAGCGGTCTAGGAAGCAAACATGACTCTACTCATCATGGTGATCAGCCTGTTGCTGCTCCTCGCCCTCCGCGTTCCTGTCTCCTTCGCGCTCCTGATCCCCTCCCTCGGGTACGTCATCACGGACCCATCCGTACAACTCGGAACCGCCGTCCAGCAGACCGTCTCGGGTGTCGACAGCTTTTCGATCCTGGCCGTCCCGATGTTCATCCTGTTGGGAAACCTCGCCAACGTCTCGGGCGTCACCGACAAGCTCTATGACGCCGCGGTCGCCGCAATCGGCCATCTGCGAGGCAGCCTGGGCTATGTCAATGTGGCTACCAGTTTCGGTTTCTCGTGGATGAGCGGTGCCGCCATCGCCGACGCTGCCGCAATGGGTCGGGTGCAGGTGCCCGCCATGGTCAAGCGCGGCTACAAGCAGGAGTTCGCGCTCGGAGTGACTGGCGCTTCGAGCCTGATCGCCCCCATGATCCCGCCGAGCATTCCAGCAGTGATCTATGCCGTCACGGCAGGCGTGTCCGTAGGGGCCCTGTTCATGGCAGGCATCGTCCCTGCCCTCATCCTGGTCGCCGCGCTGTGCGCCACCGTCTGGATCCTGATGCGGAAGAAGAACGAACTCCGCCTGCCCAAGGCAACCTGGGCCACCCGCGGTAAGACGGCCCTCGGCGCAGTGCCGGCCCTCGGCTCCGCCGTGGTGATCCTGGGTGGGATCCTCAGCGGCATCTTCACCCCCACGGAAGCAAGCGGTATCGGGGTCGTCTACATCGCAGTCCTCGCCGTCATCTACAAAGCACTCTCCTGGCGGAAGATGTACCGCACGCTGCTGACGACCGTCGAGACCTCCGGCTCGGTCCTCCTGATCGTCGCCGCAGCGGCGCTGTTCGGTTGGGTCCTCGCCAGGGAGCAGGCACCACAGGTCGCCGCAAACCTCATCCTAGACATCACGAACCAGCCGATCATGTTCCTGATCCTCGTCAACGTGCTGCTGCTCCTGGTGGGCTGCGTGCTGGAGCCGACGGCTGCGATCCTGATCCTCGTCCCGGTCCTCCTGCCCGTCGCCGAGACGTTCGGGATCGATCCGGTCCACTTCGGCATCATGGTCATCTTCAATCTCCTGATCGGACTGATCACCCCGCCCGTGGGGTTGGTGCTGTTCGTCCTGTCGAGCGTGACGAAGGCACCGGTGCCCGTCGTCATCAAGGGAATCCTGCCCTTCTTCGCCCCGATGGTTCTGACCCTGCTGTTCATCACCTTCTTCCCCGTCATCACGCTCGGCCTGCCGGTCCTGCTCGGCTTCCTCTGACACTCACCGACCAACCCCCAAGGAATTCCTCATGTCGAAAATCGAGTCCGTCCGCACCACCGATGTCCGCTTCCCCACCTCGCTCGAACTGGACGGTTCGGACGCCGTCAACGTCGACCCGGACTACTCCGCGGCCTATGTCGAGATCACCACGGACGACGGTGAGAGCGGCTACGGCCTGGTCTTCACCTGCGGCCGCGGCAACGAGATCGTCACCGCAGCGATGGACAGCTATGGTGAGCTCCTCGTCGGCCGGGATACCGACGAACTCGTCAACAACCTCGGGGAGTCCTCACGGCGCCTCGTCCACGACTCCCAGATGCGCTGGCTCGGCCCCGAGAAAGGCGTCTCGCACATGGCCGCCGGCGGCCTCATCAACGCAATGTGGGACATCCGGGCAAAGCGGGAGAAGAAGCCACTGTGGCTGCTGCTGAGCGAGATGTCCTCGGAGGAGATCGTCAGCGCCGTGGACTTCACCCACATCCGCAATGCCCTCACCCCAGAGGATGCCACTGACATCCTCGAGAAGGGACAGGTGGGCAAGGAGGTGCGCATAGCGGAACTCAAGGCGGACGGCTACCCGGCCTACACCACCACACCCGGCTGGCTCGGCTACAGCGACGAGAAACTGGTGCGCCTGTCGAAGGAAGCGGTGGCGGACGGCTTCGGCATGATCAAGCTCAAGGTCGCCGGCAGCATCGAGGACGATCGCCGCCGTCTGTCCCTGGCACGCGAGGCAGTGGGGCCGGACGTCCGGATCGCCATCGACGCCAACCAGCGCTGGGAGGAGCAGGAGGCCATCGACTGGGTCAACCAGCTCCAGGACTTCCAGCCCTACTGGATCGAGGAACCGACGAGCACCGACGACATCCTCGCCCATGCAGCCATCCGCAAGGCCGTCCACCCCATCAAGGTGGTCACCGGTGAAGCTGTCCAGAACCGCATCATCTTCAAGCAGATGCTCCAGGCTGGAGCTATCGACATCATGCAGATCGACTCGACCCGCGTCGCCGGCGTCAACGAGAACATCGCCAACCTGCTGCTCGCGGCCCGCTTCGAAACGCCCGTGTGCCCGCATGCGGGCGGCGTCGGGCTGTGCGAACTGGTGCAGCACTTCTCCTTCTTCGACTACGCGGCCATCACCGGCACCATGGAGGACCGCGTCATCGAATACGTCGACCACCTCCACGAGCACTTCACCGAACCGGCAGTCGTCTCCAACGGCCGCTACCGAGCGCCCGAGCTTCCCGGCATCGGTGCCGAGATGCTGCCCGAGTCCACCTCACGCTGGTCCTACCCCGACGGCGCGGTCTGGCAGGAACTGAACGCCCGCTGAGCTCTCGAAAGGATCTGCCATGAACACGACCACCCTGACCATCGCCACCACGTCCGAGGAGGTGGACCACGCCGCGAGGAAGGCTCACACTGCTTTCCTCGCCATCGCCGACGAATCCCCCTCGACACGAGCCGCACGGCTGAATGCCATCGCCGATGCCCTCCGCGCCAACGTCGACGAGCTGGTCGCACTTGCCGGAACCGATACGAATCTCGCCGAAGCCCGGCTCCAGGGAGAGCTGAAACGGTCCGCATTCCAGCTGGACCTGTTCGCCGACGAGGTTCGATCCGGCGTCGCCCTCGACGCCACCGTCGACCACGCGGATCCGGACTGGGGCATGAGCCCCCGCCCGGATATTCGCAGGGTCAACGTTCCGCTCGGGGTTGTCGGGGTCTTCGGGGCGTCCAACTTCCCCTTCGCGTTCAGCGTCATGGGAGGAGACAGCGCCTCGGCTCTCGCCGCGGGGTGCGCCGTCCTGCACAAGGTCCACCCCGGGCACCAGAAGTTGGCGCTCCGCACGGGGGAGATCGTGGTCGCAGCCCTCGCCGACGCAGGTGCCCCGACCGGACTGTTCGCCCTGGTGGACGGTCGCTCCGCCGCGGAGGCACTGGTCGACCATCCCCTCGTCAAGGCCATCGGGTTCACGGGCTCCACGGTCGGAGGCCGCGCGCTGTTCGACCGCGCCAACGCTCGCCCCGTGCCGATCCCGTTCTACGGGGAACTGGGCAGCATCAACCCGGTCTTCGTGCTACCCACCGCCTGGGACGCCCGTGCCGAAGAGATCCTTGCCGGCTACGCGGGATCTTTCACCATGGGCATGGGACAGTTCTGCACCAAGCCCGGCGTGCTCTTCGTCCCGGCTTCCGCCTCCGAGGAGCAGCTGCGCGGCACCCTGGGGACGGCGCTCGAAAAGGCCCCGCTGGCCAAACTCCTCACTCCCGGCCTGAGGGAGTCCTTCGGCAAGGCACGTGACGAGGTCGCATCGTTCGACGGCGTCCACGCTCTCGTGCCCGGCACCGATGACGAGGTACCCTCCCCCACCGTCCTGCTGATCGACGCCGAGTCCGTCGCGTCCAACCCCGAAGTGCTGCAACGGGAGATGTTCGGTCCCGCGACCGTGGTCGTGCGGTACGACGACGTCACGGACCTGCCCGAGCTCGCTGCGCAGATGGAGGGCCAGCTGACGGCAACGATCCACGCGGACGAGGGAGATTCGTCCGGCGAGCTGCTCTCGACGCTGACGGGTATCGCCGGCCGCGTGCTGTGGAACGGCTGGCCCACCGGGGTCACCGTCTCCTACGCCCAGCAGCACGGCGGGCCGTACCCGGCAACGACGGCGCCGGGCACCACATCCGTCGGCACGGCCGCGATCGGGCGTTTCATGCGCCCGGTCGCCTACCAGGACGTACCCGACGCAGCCCTTCCGCCAGCCCTTCAGGAAGCAAACCCCTGGGGCATCGCCCGCCGGGTCGACGGAAGAATGGAACCAGCAGGAGGAAACCGATGACACCGGTCGAACCGCAAGATGTCCTGCCGGAGGACGCCTCGGAGGCCCTGCTCATCGGCCGTCTGTGGGACCCGGAAACCCAGGGTCCCCGCCCCGTCCTGTTCCACGACGGCGCCCTGCTCGACCTCTTCGAATCCGCCCACACGGTTTCCGCACTGCTCAATCGTGACGATCTTCCTGATGTCCTGGAGCGTGGGCGGCAGGAGGCCCACCGCAGCTGGAACCTCCGGGACGTCCTGAATCCACCAGCTGGAAACCGCGACCATGCACCACACTTCCTCTCACCGGTGGACCTGCAGGCTGTGAAAGCCTGCGGAGTCACCTTCGTGGACAGCATGATCGAGCGCGTCATCGAAGAGCGGTGCGCCGGTGACATGACGCTCGCCGAACAGATGCGGACGCAGGTGCTGGAAGCGATCGGGGGGAGCCTCACCGGAGTACGCCCGGGCTCGGAGGAAGCCGCCCGGGTCAAGGAAGTGCTGGTCCGCGAAGGCTTCTGGTCGCAGTACCTCGAGGTCGGTATCGGCCCGGACCCGGAAGTATTCACCAAGTCCCCTGTCCTCTCGACTGTGGGAAGCGGCGAGGACATCGGCATCCCCTCCTTCTCCTCCTGGAACAACCCCGAACCTGAACTGGTGCTCATGGTCGACAACCAGGGCCGGATCCGCGGCTGCACCCTGGGCAATGACGTCAACCTGCGCGACATCGAGGGGCGCAGCGCACTTCTGCTCGGTATGGCGAAGGACAACAACGGGTCCGCCGCGCTCGGCCCCTTCATCCGCCTCTTCGATGACGCGTATACGCTCGACGACGCCCGGCAGGAAACCATCCGTTTGATCGTGAGTGGAGCCAACGGGTACACCCTCACCGGAACGAACAGCGTGCAGCGGTTGAGCCGCCCCTTCGAGGAACTCGTAGGTGCTGCCTTCGGCCGGCACCATCAGTATCCGGACGGTTTCGCCCTGTTCACCGGGACTCTCTTCGCCCCCAACGAGGACAGGAACGCTCCGGGCATGGGCTTCACCCACGAGACGGGGGACATCGTGCAGATCAGTAGCAGCCGCCTCGGTACTCTCACGAACAGGGTGCAACCGACAGAGGAACTCGCACCGTGGACCTACGGCATCGGCGATCTGCTGGAGTATGTAGTGAATGATGGACAAATCCGCCGCCGGGCAGCTACTGCTGGAACGCCATGACTGACAGCTCCCTCGATCTCGAACCCCGGGCGCGGCCCTCCGTCGACGTCTACGCGGCATTGCGGGCCAAGATCCTCGACCTTCAGCTGCCGCCCGACGAGAAGGTGAACATCGATGCCCTCGCCCGGGAATTCGGGGTCTCCCAGACCCCGGTCCGGGAAGCACTGAGTCAGCTCGAGGGTGACAACCTCATCATCAAGACCCCCGGCAAGGGGTACCGGACAACGCCACTGCTGGACATGGCCGAGCTCCGGGAACTGTTCGAGTTCCGGCTGATGGTGGAGCCGTGGGGCGCGCGTGTAGCGGCGGTGAACCGGCTGAGCAATCCGGCCCGAGCGCTGCAGCAGTCCCTCTCGACCTTCGAGTGCGGCACGGAGACCGCACCGAGTGTACGGCACCTCCTCGTGGCACACGACACCCAGTTCCACGACAGCATCCTGAGCGCCAGCAGCAATCAGTTCGCGCTCCACGCGTACCGCGCCACGCACTGCCACCTGCATCTCTTCCGCCTTCATCCGGCGGACTACCGGGGGAAACAGACGGTGGAAGAGCATCGGAACATCGTGGATGCGATCGGGGCCTGTGACCCGGACGCGGCGGAGGCTGCCATGCATGCCCACCTCATCGGGGCCTACCACCGCTTCGCAGAGGCATTCTCCCAGGACATCGGCCGGGGCCTGCGGGTTCCACCGACGGCCAGGCTCTACTGACCCGTCCGTTCCGGCTTCTCTTCTACCTCCAGGGGTGCATCATGGATACTTTCTCCGGCGTCCGCGCCATCGTCACCGGCGGGGCGTCCGGGATCGGCGCAGCCGTCACCACGGCGCTCCTCGACCGCGGAGCACGCGTCGCCGTCCTCGACCTCCGTATCGACGGCCTGCCGGAAACGGTATCGGGCCACCAGTGCGACGTGGGCGACCGCGCGTCCGTGGAGGCGGCCGTGCACGCGGCCGCGCTATCGCTGGGCGGAATCGACATCGTCATCAACAACGCCGGCATCGGTGCCATCGGCACGGTGGAGGACCACGACGACGAGGAATGGCTGCGCGTGCTGAGCGTGAACGTCGTGGGCCTCGCCCGCGTATCCACAGCCACCTTGCCGTACCTCCGGCAATCGGACCGCGCAGCGATCGTCAATACCGGATCCATCGCGGCCACCCATGGCCTTCCGCAGCGCGCCCTGTACACGGCGAGCAAGGGAGCCGTCGACGCCCTGACCCGCGCCATGGCCGCGGACCACCTGCGCGAGGGGATCCGGGTCAACTGCGTCAACCCCGGTACTGCCGACACACCCTGGGTAGGTCGCTTACTCGGCACTGCCGACGACCCCGACGGTGAGCGTCGGGCGCTGGAGGCCCGGCAACCGCACGGCAGACTGGTGCGTCCCGACGAGGTCGCCGCCTCCGTACTGTTCCTGGCCGACCCCGCGAACGGGTCGACCACCGGTGTCTCACTCGCAGTGGACGGCGGCATGCACAGCCTCCTCCTGCGGCCCGCCACCTGAGCCCCGCCCCCACTCCCCAATGAGCTAGGAGAACGACGATGGACCTGATGAGACTGGGCGATGCCGGACGGGAAGTACCGGCCGTCCGGGTAGGAAGCACCTACTACGACCTGCGCGGACTGGCACCGGACATCACCGGGGCCTCACTCGGAGCGGGCCTCATCGAGCGCGTGCGAGCCGCCCTCCGGGATGGTTCCCTGCCGGAACTCGAGGGCGCCGGGTCCCTGCGGGTGGGGCCTCCGCTCACGGGAATCGGCGCCGTCGTCTGCGTGGGCATGAATTATGCAGCGCACGCTGCCGAGACCGGCGACCAACCGCCGGCCGCACCGATCATCTTCTTCAAGCACCCGAACACCGTCGTCGGCCCGAACGACGACGTCGTCATCCCACCCGGGGCCGAGAAGGTCGACTGGGAGGTGGAGCTGGCAGTGGTGATCGGCAAGCGCGCCTCCTACGTGCAGAGCCACGAGGAAGCGCTGGAATGCATTGCCGGTTTCACCATCAGCAATGACGTGTCCGAACGCGACTTCCAGATTCGGCACTCCGGCGGCCAGTGGTCGAAGGGCAAATGCGCCCCCACCTTCAATCCGCTCGGCCCCGCGCTGGTCCCCGCCGCCGATATACCGGACCCCCAGTCGCTCCGGCTGTACTCGAGCGTGAACGGCGAGGAACGGCAGAACTCCACGACCGCCGACATGGTCTTCAGCGTGGCCGAGATCATCCGTGACCTGTCCCAGTACATGGCACTTGATCCCGGGGATGTCGTCAACACCGGAACACCGGAAGGCGTAGCTCTCTCGGGGCGGTTCCCGTATCTGGCGCCCGGGGACACCGTGACTCTCGGCATCGAAGGACTGGGCGAGCAGCACCAACAGATGGTGGCGCACTGACGCAAGGAACATCTACGGCGAACCAGCTCGAACACACGGGCTGCCCCGCTTCCTGAAGCAGGCAGCCCCTCCCGGCCTGAAGGGACAGCGAGAGCACCTGCTGGCGCTGCTCTGGAACGGGGCGTCACCTTTTCGGCGCCCGAACCCTTGACCCAATGTCGGAAAGCGATTACCGTTGCCGGAAATGGAACAGAGTTCCATTTTCGGCCAGAGGTCGGTTCTGCGGAGGATTCTGATCCTGCTGCGGACGTCTTGGTCGAGGCGCGATGAGGCGCCCACACGCGTGGGCTCGACGAAGAGGATTCACATGCAGCGCACCAAAGTATTCACTGTCCTGGCCTTTTCCTCCGTAGCAGTGCTCGGACTGAGCGCCTGCGGTTCCGGGGGCGGCAATGACGCCGGCCAGCAGTCCGCAACGGTTCTGAAGGTGGCATTCAATCAGAACGCCACCCACCCCCAGGCTGTGGCTATCACGGAACTCAGCGAAAAGCTCAAGGAGGCCACCGATGGAGCCTATGAGCTCGAGCTCTTCCCTGACGAGCAGCTGGGCTCGCAGGCCGAAACGCTGGAACTGGTGCAGTCTGGTGCGGTCGACATGGCCATCGTCGCCGGACCGCTCCTGGAGGCGTTCAACCCTGACTTCTCGGTCCTGAACCTTCCCTACATCTACGATTCACCCGAGCACCAGATGTCCGTCCTCAATGATCCCGAGATCACCGGGGACCTGTACGACTCGCTGACCGAGTCGGAGCAGATCTCCGTGATCGGCGCGTACCACGGCGGCGTCCGCAACGTGTACACGACGGATGGTCCCGTCGAGACGCCCGCTGATCTGGCAGGGCAGAAGATCCGCGTCATCTCGTCCGACACGAACGTCTCCATGGTCGGACTCATGGGCGGCGTCGGGACTCCCATGCCGCAGGGCGATGTCTACACAGCGATCCAGTCGGGCGTACTCAATGGTGCGGAGAACAACGAGCTCATCTTCGCCGACCTGGGTCACTCCGAGATCGCTGCGTTCTACTCCTACACGAAGCACCTCATGATCCCCGACTACCTCGTGGCCAACCCCGCCGTGCTCGAGGCCTTCAGCGAGGACCAGCGCGCGGACCTCGAATCGCTCTTCACCGAGTCGGTCGACAGCGAACTGGCGTCCTTCGACGCGAAGGTCACCGAAGCCAAGAAAAAGGCGGAGGACTCGGGGGCGACGTTCCACGAAGCAGATGTCGATGCCTTCCGCGAAGCGGTCGCCCCCTTGCTCGAGGAGAAAATCAGCAACGACGTCACCACGGCCATCTTCGACAAGATCGAGGCGGCGCGCTGAGCGCCTGACCATCACCGGAGATAACTGACATGACCAAGCTGAAACAGGCGGTTGATTCCGTCCTGCGGGCACTCTGCATCGTGCTGTTCGCGATTCTCGTGCTCCTCGTGTGCTGGCAGATCTTCACCAGGCTGGTGCTCAATGACCCGAGCGTCTGGTCGGAGGAAGCCTCGCGGTACACCTTCATCTGGCTCAGCCTCATCGGTATCTCCGTCGCCACGGGGGAACGCGCCGACGTCGCAATCGATCTTCTCGTGAAGAAGCTTCCCGTCGCGGCCCAGCGCTGGGTGACTGCGGTCGCCTACCTCTCGGCCATCAGTTTCGCGACAGTCTTCATGGTCTACGGCGGCTACCTGAACGCGAAGCTCTCATGGAACCAGGCCAACCCGGTTCTGCCGGTGACCCAGGGCGTCCTGTATCTGGCAGTCCCGGTCGCGGGCGTGCTGCTCACCTTCTACCTCTGCTACCACTTCGTCCGCATCGTGCTGGCGAAAGAGGACGCAACCGCTCCTGAAGAGATGCAGGTCGAGCTATGACAGACGCTTTGACAGTCGCCACGATGCTCATCGGCGGAATGGTGATCCTGCTCGCCATCGGCGCTCCCATCAGCATCAGCGTGGCCCTGCCGTCGGCAATATCGATGGTGTACGTCCTCGGGTTCGAGGACGGTGCCCTCGCTTCGGCCCAGAGGATGTTCAACGGCGTGAACTCGTTCGCGCTGCTGGCTATACCCTTCTTCATCCTGGCCGGCGTCATCATGAACAACGGGGGGATAGCCATCCGGCTCATCAACCTCGCGAAAGTGCTCGTCGGCCGCACCCCTGCCCCCTTGGTGCAGACCGGTGTCCTCGCGAGCATGTTGTTCGGTGCGGTCAGCGGGTCGGCTGTCGCCACCGCTGCGGCCGTCGGTTCCACCACCGCTCCCATCCAGGCGAAGCAGGGCTACGACCCGGCGTTCAGTGCAGCGGCGAATGTAGCAGCTGCACCCAGCGGTCTGCTGATCCCACCCAGCAACACCCTGATCATCTACGCCCTCGCCAGCGGAGGCACCTCGGTCGGCGCTTTGTTCCTGGCCGGATACGTCCCCGGCATCCTGTGGGGTCTGACCTGCATGACCGTCGTGTACTTCTACGCTCGGCGCCACCCCGAACTGAAGGCCGAGAGGTGGACGCGGCCGCGGGAAGCACTCATCATCTTCCTGCAGGCCCTGCCCGCACTGAGCCTGATCGTCGTCGTCATCGGCGGCATCGTCTCCGGCTTCTTCACACCGACCGAGGGGTCAGCGGTCGCGGTCGTCTATGCACTGCTTCTCTCCTTCATCTACCGGAGCATCAAGGTCAAGGACCTGCCCGGCATCCTCATGAATGCCGCCCGCACCAGTTCGGTGGTCATCTTCCTGATCGGTGTCTCCACGATCATGTCCTTCGTGATGAGCTTCACGCGGATCCCCGCGCTGCTCGCCGACAGTCTCTTCGGCTGGACCGACAGCAAGGTCGTGGTGCTGCTCATCATGATGATCGTGCTGCTCATCATCGGCATCCCCCTGGACGCAACTCCGGCGATCCTGATCTTCACGCCGATCTTCCTGCCCATCGCGGTCAGTTACGGCGTGGATCCCGTGCACTTCGGGATCATGATGGTGTTCAACCTGTCGATCGCGGTGATCTCCCCGCCCTCGGCCCCCGTGCTCTTCGTCGGGGCCCAGGTGGCCAACGTGGACATCGCACCGGTGGTCGCCAAGCTCCTGCCGTTCATGGGAGTCCTGGTCATCCTGCTCCTCATCATCACCTTCGTCCCCGAACTGTCCCTGTGGTTGCCGAGGCTCCTCGGATTCCTGTGACAGCACGGCCCCTCTCCCCCGCATCCCGCTCAGCTACCAACGAGGATCTCCTATGCATGTGCTGTACTCAACGAGTCCCGACCAGATCCCAGCCCTCACCTCTGACGATCTGCGGCGCAGATTCCTTGTCGAGGACCTGTTCGCCGACGATCAGGTACGGGCTGTCTACTCCCACGGGGACCGGGTCGTGCTGGCCGGGGCAGCGCCGGTCAACGGCCCGCTGTCACTTCCGACCTTCCCCGAACTGCGTGCCGACCACTTCTTCGAGCGGCGCGAGGGAGGAATCATCAACGTCGGCGGTCCCGGTTCCGTGACCGTCGACGGTGAGTCGTACGCCCTGGCCCACGGTTCCTGCCTCTACGTGGGGCGAGGTGCGCAGGACCTGGAATTCGCCTCCGATGGAACCGATCCGGCCCGCTACTACATCTTCTCCGCGCCCGCCCACACCACCTTCCCGACGACGTTGGTCGAAGCCGGCGCCGGCACGGTACGAGAGCTCGGAGACCAGTCGACGTCGAACCGACGCACGCTGAACCAGTACATCCATGAGAACGGCGTACGCAGCTGCCAGATCGTCATGGGAGTGACCACCCTGCATTCCGGCAGCATGTGGAACACGATGCCTGCCCACACCCACGACCGGCGCATGGAGGCATACCTCTACTTCGACCTCCCGGAAGAAGCACGTGTCGTACACCTCATGGGTGAACCGACCGAAACGCGTCATCTGATCGTCGGCAACCAACAGGCCGTCATCTCACCCAGCTGGTCCATCCACTCAGGCGTGGGCTCGGCCAGTTATTCCTTCGTCTGGGCGATGGCCGGAGAAAATCAATCCTTCGACGACATGGATCACGTCGCCATCACCGAACTGCGTTGACCGACCATGGACGTAACACCTCCCAAGGAAAGACGGTCATGGTAGAAAAAGTTGTCGCTCAGATTGTCCGCTCCGCACCCAGTACCAGCGAGAAAACCTTGATCGTCCTGGAAGCTGCGCTGGAGCACGCTCGCTTCAGCGAGGTCGTAGCCGCTACGGGATTCCCGAAAGCTACGGTCCATCGACTGATCTCGACGTTGGTCGACCGCCAGTTCGTGACGATCGACGCCCACGGCAACTACCTGCCCGGGCCATCCATCCTCGCCATGGCGGGTCGGGCCCTGGAGCGCATCGACATCTCCTCCATTGCGCAACCCTTTGTCGACCACCTCGTCGACACCATTCATTGCACGGTCCACATGGGTGCCATCAGTGGTGACTCCGTCATCTATATCCTCCGCAAGGACTCCGACAAGCCCTACCAGATGCCATCGAGGGTCGGGCTGTCCGTTCCACTCCACACCACAGGAATCGGCAAGGCGATCCTTGCCACCTACGACGACGAGACGGTGGAACGCATGCTGAAGCGCGCCGGGATGGTGCAGCTTACTGATGCGACCATCACCAATGTGCAGGATTTCAGACGTGAGCTGGAGGACGTCCGCCGCAGGGGTACCGCCCGCGATCGCGGCGAGAACGTGCCGGGGATCGCCTGCATCGCCGCGCCGGTCCATGATCACACCGGTGTCGTCCGGTACGGACTGAGTATCTCCACCCTGTCGATCGAACATTCCGATGAGCAGGTGGAGGCGATGTCCGGCAGCCTCCTCGCATCAGCCGCAGCCATTTCCGAGGCCCTCGGCTATCGGGGCCCGCATCCCGAGCCCGCCCCCTCCCCCCTTCTACAAGGAGCAACCCCATGACCGCTGCAACCTATACGGGCGCACGAACCTTCACGACTGCCGAGCCGACGGTGGGCCCGCCGGGACCCGGACAGGTGCAGATCGCCGTCGCCTACACGGGTCTGTGCGGTACGGATCTGCATATCTTCCACGGAGACATGGATGCACGGGTGACCATGCCGGCAGTGATCGGCCATGAGATGTCGGGAACCATCGCCGCCATCGGTGAGGGGGGCGCCGGCTGGTCGGTCGGCCAACCCGTGACGGTCATGCCCACGCTCTCCTGTGGCTCATGCCCGGCGTGCCGCCGGGGAAACACCCACATCTGCCACAACCTGAATTTCGTCGGCATCGACTCCGAGGGCTCCATGCAGAACTCATGGAACGTCCCTGCCGACATCCTCGTCGCCCTACCCGAGGGCCTGGCCCTCGATGAGGCGGCACTGATCGAACCGACTGCCGTCGCCGTGCACGACGTCCGGCGGTCCAAGCTGGTCGCATCGGATTTCGTCGTCGTGATCGGCGGCGGCCCGGTCGGTCAGCTCATCGCCTCGGTGGCCCTGCAGCAGGGCGCCCGGGTGGTGCTGGTCGAACTCGATCCCGGCAGGAGGGAGACCGCCAAGGGCTTCGGCATCATCGCGATCGATCCCCGCGAGGAGAACCTCGTCGAGTACGTCCTGCGGGAGACGGACGGCGCGGGAGCCGACGTGGCCTTCGAAGTCTCCGGGGCAGCGGCAGGCGTCAATTCGGCTGTCGAAGTCCTGACCACCCGGGGACGGCTCGTCATGGTGGCGATCCACCCCAAGCCGAAGGAAATCGACCTCCACCGGTTCTTCTGGCGTGAGTTGGAGATGTTCGGTGCCCGCCTGTACCAGCGCGAGGACTTCGAGGAAGCCGTGCGCCTCGTGGCCAACGGCGCCATCCCCGCCCGCCAGCTGATCTCCCGGGTCGTGGCACTGCAGGACGTCGAGGAAGGGTTTCTCTCCCTCGAATCCGGCGGAGTCATGAAGGTCCTCGTCGATTGCCGCGAGGTGACGGCATGAGCACGACGAGTCCTTTCGACCTGAGTGGGAAGACTGCCGTCGTCACCGGAGCCCGGCGAGGTATCGGGATGGCGATGGCCGTAGCCCTCGCCGAAGCAGGAGCCGACATCATCGGGGTCTCCGCGAACCTCGAGGCCGAAGGGAGCGCCGTCGGACATGCCGTCACAGCGCTCGGGCGCAGCTTCACGGCGATGCGCGCGGACTTCGCGGACCGTGCCGCGGTACATCAACTCGCCGCCGACCTGACCGCTGCGGGGCCCATCGACATCCTGGTCAACAACGGTGGCACGATCGCCCGGACGCCCGCAGCGCAGCACCCGGACGACATGTGGGACCAGGTCATCGAGGTGAACCTGTCGAGCCAATTCATCCTGAGCCGGGAGGTCGGCCGGCAGATGCTCGAACGGGGCAGCGGGAAGATCATCTTCACTGCCTCGCTCCTCAGTTTTCAGGGTGGCATCAACGTCCCTGGCTACACCGCGTCGAAATCGGGCATCGCGGGCCTGACCAAGGCGCTGGCCAACGAGTGGGCGCCCCGCGGAGTGAACGTCAATGCGATAGCCCCCGGCTACATCGCCACCGACAACACACAGGCGCTACAGGATGACCCGGACCGGGAACGAGGCATCCTCGAGCGCATCCCTGCAGCGCGCTGGGGACGCCCCGACGACCTCGCCGGCGCCACCGTCTTCCTCGCCTCCCCCGCATCGGACTACATCCACGGCGTCGTTCTCCCTGTCGACGGCGGCTGGCTCGGCCGCTGACGCTTCGCCCCGCCGGCACTCCCTTCCCGCGCACGATTCACACACGAAGGATCCTCCTTGTCTCCGACAGAACACTTGCCGACCGTCATCCAACGCGCTCCGGCGTCACCAATACTGCTGGACACCGGGACCGTAGCGGTGATGCGCGCTCCCCATGCCACGGCTTATGCTCCCGTTGTCGAGGCACTGGTTCGCGGCGGAGTGCTCAGCATCGAGTTGACGCTGAGCACCCCCGGCGTCTTCGAGGAGCTTCCACTGCTGCAGCAACGCTTCGGTGACACCGCCGAATTCGGCGTGGGCACGGTCACCACGGTCGACGAGGCCGTGCGGGCGATCGAAGCCGGTGCAGCCTACCTGGTCACCCCCGTGACCGACACCGCGATCATCGCCGCCGCGGTGCAGCGCGGTGTCGCCATCTACCCGGGAGGGCTGACGCCCACGGAGCTGTTCAACGGATGGGCGGCAGGAGCGACCGCGGTGAAGGTCTTCCCCGCGTCGGTGGTCGGGCCAGGATACGTCTCCATGCTGCGAGGTCCTTTTCCCGGCATCCAGGTCGTCCCCTCGGGTGGAGTCGATATCGACGAAGCCGCCGCCTGGGTGAAGGCGGGAGCCTTAGCCGTCAGCCTCGGTGGTCCTCTGCTCGGGGATGCTTTCAAGGGCGGGGACCTGCGGCGGCTCACCGAACGCGCAACCAGGCTGCGGGACGTTGTCGATGAAGCACGGGCAACGCTGTGAGTGCGTCTCTTCCGGCCCCGTACCTCGTGACTCTCGGGGAGACGATGGCACTCCTCACCGCTCAGCATCCCGGGCCGCTTGCACACGTGTCCTCGATGAGCCTCGGTATCGGCGGTTCCGAATCGAACGTCGCCATCGGCGTGCAACGGCTCGGCGGAAACGCGGTGTGGTGCGGGCGAACGGGAACGGATTCCCTCGGCCAACTCGTTCGGCGCGAGATACGGGCTGAAGGAGTCACGGTTCTCGTCACCGAGGATCCGGACGCACCGACGGGCCTGATGCTGAAGGAACGCCGGACACTGTCCACCCAGAAGGTCAGCTACTACCGTGCGGGCAGCGCCGGGTCCAGGCTGACTCCCGAGGACCTGGATCCATCGATCATCACGGGAGCAGCGATACTCCACCTCAGCGGGATCACGCCCGCGCTGTCCGCTTCAGCGGCGAGTGCTGTCCGCGAGGCCATCGGGATCGCGCGATCGGCAGGGGTTACCGTTTCGTTCGATCTGAACTACCGGGCGAACCTATGGACGGCAGTGGACGCCGGGCGCTCGTACCTCGAGTTGATACCCCTCACCGACATCGTCTTCGCGGGCGACGAGGAGGCAGCGCTGGCCGTCGGAGCCGCAGAGGACCCCGCCGAACTGGCGCAGCGGCTGGCCGAACTGGGTCCCGCACAGGCGATCATCAAGCTCGGCAGCAAGGGGGCAGTAGCGAGCATCGACGGCCAGATACATCACCAGCCCGCGGTACCCATCGAACCCGTGGACACCGTCGGCGCCGGCGACGCCTTCGTCGCCGGGTACCTGGCGGAATTGATGGCAGGTAAGGCCCCGTCGGAGCGGCTCGAGCTGGCAGCAAAGACCGGAGCCTTCGCCTGTCTTGCCTACGGAGACTGGGAAGGACTCCCGACACGCGCCGAGCTGGCCCTGCTCCACCACACCGAGTCGGTCACCCGGTAAGGAAGATCGCCCGCGACTACCCTGCTGCGTTCGAGGGAGTAGCGCGAGCTTCCCTCCTGGGTGCTGGTTGCTGAGGTAGCGCATCGCATCGACGGCGTCATCGAGGGGAAGGTACGTGCGAACTCGCCGGTGCCGACGGCGTCGAGGGTCGTGGGGTAGCCGTCGGGTACGAGTTCGCGGAATTGCCGACGCGACGGGAGAACGCGATTCGGGCGCCAGCTGGCTCTCAGCGCGTGCGCGGGATGTCAGGAGTGAGCGTGCGCTCCGGCAGCTGCCGAGGTGCCCAGGTCGCTTCCAGGAAGAGCGTGGTGGGTGGTCAGGGCTGTCGTCCAGGCGTCCGTGGTGCCGACGGAGGCCCAGTTGGAGTTGAGCAGTGCGAGCAGGGTTGTATGCACGGTCCTGGCGTCAGCGGAACCGGCGTCGTTAGCGATGTTGATCGCGCCGGTGGCGTCGGAGAGAACTTCGGTGGAGAAGCCGAGAGCTTCCGCTTCGACGGCAGAACCGAGGATGCAGTTGTTGGTCATGTAGCCCACGAGGGTGACGGTGTCGACATCGTTCTCGCGCAGCCACCCTGCGAGGTCGGTGTCGGCGTAGACCGAGCCGTATTGCTTGACGACGCTCTTCCACGCGTAGGTGCGCCGGCTCTCGACCTCTGGGTGGAGCTCGAAGCCCGGCGTGCCCGGAGCGAAGACGGGAGCTCCTTCGCCCGCAGTGTGCTGGATGACCGCGATGGGGACACCGGCGGCGGTGGCCGCATCGATGGCCGCGGCGATCTGCGGCAGGGACTGCTCGTGCGGTGGGTACTGGATCTCGAGAAGACCGCTGAAATACTGCTGCTGGACATCGACGAGAACGAGGGCGCGGCGAGGGCTGCTCATGGTGGGGCTTCTCCTGGATCAATGGGCTGACGCACGCCTGGTGGGTGCTGATTCCATCCTCTACGGTGCAACACCTGACCAACAGTGGCACGTATGCCTTTGTACAATGGTTTCGGGCCACCCGGGAGGATGTCTTGTGCATATTGCGGTGTACGCCTTCGATGGCGTGACGATGTTCCATCTGGCCGTTCCGCAGATGGTCTTCGACGAGGTCTCGCGGCAGGGACTCGGAGAGTGGACGACCAGTCTCTTTTCCGACGGTCCGAATTCGATCCGGACGGCGGAGGGCTACCAGCTGGCCGGGGTTGAAGGCCCCGAGGCTGCGGCGAGGGCGGATGTTGTCGTGGTGCCCTCGTGGTTCGATGACGGGCGCGTGCTGGGTGACACCCTGCGGGGCCTGCTGCAGGATGCACACCGGCGGGACGTGACAGTTCTGGGACTCTGTCTTGGTGCGATCGCCGTTGCGGACGCCGGCCTGCTGGCCGGACGTCAGGCTGTCACTCACTGGCAGGCCTTCGCCACTTTGACCGAGCGACACCCGGACATCCTGCTCGACCGCTCCGTGCTGTACATCGACCACGGGGACGTCATGACCTCGGCTGGTACAGCATCGGGCCTGGATGCATGTCTGCATGTTGTGAGGGATCGTCTGGGAGCCGACGCGGCCAACACGGTAGCCCGCAGCCTGGTCGTCGCGCCCCACCGTGAAGGCGGACAGGCACAGTACATCGAGCAGCCCGTTCCACAGCGTTCCTCCGTCGAGCCGATCGCGACCCTGCTCGAATGGGCGCTGGGCAATCTCCGTGAATCGCTCACCGTCGACCGGCTCGCGGAGCAGGCGCATATGAGTCGCCGCACTTTCGTCCGTGCTTTCCGAGCAGCCACCGGGACAACGCCCTCCGCCTGGATACGGTCCAGGCGGCTCGACGCGGCCCGCCGCCTGCTGGAGACCACCGATCGGTCGATCGATCACATCGCCACGGACTGCGGGTTCGGCAACGCCGTCACACTCCGCCAGAACTTCGCGGCCGCCTTTTCAACCACCCCGACCGACTACAGGCGCCGCTTCGACGCCCGACCCCACATACGAAGCCTGCACTGATCGCTACGAGTCAGTCCTCCATCGACTCCGGATCAGTGGTGGTACTGGTGGACGACGGCGTGGCCCTTGCCGCGGCTGATCAGCCAGCGGTTCACGGGTGTCGTGATGATGAAGGCCAACACCAGTGAGGCGGCAAGTGCCGCCCAGAACAGAACGGAAGCAATACCGGCGTCCATGGCACCCGGGATGGTGAGCATCGCGGTGTTGTCGATGACCTCCATCACTGCGATGGAGATGGTGTCCGCTGCGAGGGCGACCTTCAGTGCGTTCCGCCAGGGCACACGGACCCGGAGTACCCCGCGCATCGTCAGTGCGTAACCGAGAACGAACGCCAGCGCGACAGACAGGGCGACCGTCGCCAGGTTGTGTAGGCCCAGGCTCGTGCCGATCACCATACCTAGGACCTCGCCTATAGCGCACCCGGTGAGGCAATGCAGGGTCGCTGTCGCCGCCATCGACCAGGACGTCGCCCATGACCCGCCGTGATGATCGTGGTGGTCGGCATGCATGTTCTCGTTCATCTACTTCTCCTTCAGCCAGCACGCGTCCGATCGCTCGAGGTGCCGGACGCAGCGGCTACCCACTTGCTTCCTATACCCCCTAGGGTTATAAATAGTAGGGCATACCCCTGGGGGGTATCAAGAGTTCAGTACCGTCCCATGAGGAGTTTCCATGTCCGCGAAGTCACCCGCCCCCTCGGGAGCATCCACCACTGCGCATAGTCGGGGTGTCGGTCTCGCACTACTGGTGGTCGCCAGCGCTCAGCTGATGCTGGTCCTCGATGATTCGATTGCGAACATCGCATTGCCGTCGGTCCAGAACGAACTCCGGATCTCCCCAGCGAACCTGCCCTGGGTGATCAACGCCTACATCCTTGCGTTCGGCGGCCTCCTGCTCTTCGGTGGAAGGCTCGGTGACCTCTTCGGCCGGCAGCGGATCCTGCAGATCGGCATCGGCCTGTTCACACTCTCGTCTGGTGTCGCGGCGATCGCGCCGACCGGTCCGGTCCTCATCGCGGCCCGAGCGATTCAGGGACTCGGAGCCGCCTTGACCGCGCCGAATGCGCTGGCTCTGATCGCCACGACCTTCCCCGCCGGCGAAGCCCGGAACAAAGCCCTAGCCCTGTACGGGGCGATGTCGGGCCTCGGCGTGACCGTGGGCCTGCTGCTGGGTGGAGTGCTGACCGGGACGCTCGGCTGGCGGTGGGTGTTCTTCATCAACATCCCCATCGGGCTCGCCCTACTTGCCGGAACCCGGATCCTCGTCGACGCACCCCGACATGCCGGACGACTCGACCTCCCCGGGGCGGTCACCGGCACCGGCGGGATTGCCGCCATCGTCTTCGCCATCATCCACGGAGGTGAGCAGGGCTGGGCCGACCCGATGACACTGATCGCCTTCGGCCTGGCCGCCGTCCTGCTGCCCGCATTCATCATCATCGAAGCCCGCACCACGGACCCGATGCTTCCCCTGCGTCTATTCAGGGACCGCAATCGCACCGGCTCCTACCTCGGCATGCTGTTCGTCAGCTTCGGGCCCATGGGAACCTTCTACCTACTCACCCTCTACATGCAGCACATCCTCGAGTACGGCCCCGTCCAGACCGGACTGGCATGGCTGCCCTTCGGCGCCGGGATCATCCTCTCCGCCGGCTTCGCCTCAAAGCTTGTCCTCCGGATCGCACCCCGGATCGTCGCAGTCGCCGGGATCCTCGTTTCCACTGGCGCCATTCTGTGGCTGTCCACCATCACCCCGGATTCCGGGTACGTACAGCACCTCATGGTCGGGATCTTCGCGGTCGCCGTCGGATTCGGGCTGAGCTTCGTGCCCCTCACTCTCACCGCAGTCACCGGCGTCCGCCCTGAAGACTCAGGCATCGCATCGGCATTGCTGAACTCAACCCAGCAGATCGGCGTCGCTCTCGGCATCGCAGCCCTGTCCACCATCAGCGTCACCACAACAGAAAGCCGTCTCCCGAACGCCCTTGCCAGCCTTCGCGAAGCACGCTCAGCTGGCAATACGGACGCTGCGGCAACCGCCGGCCAAGCCATCGTCGACGGCTACACCACCGCCCTGAGCAGCGGAGCAGTCATCCTCGCCGCCGCCGCACTGATCGTCGCCCTCATGGTCACCGCCCGCCCGCAGCAGGCCGCGGAACGCGCGTGACGCACACTCCTAACTCGGACCCTGAAGGGTCGATTCTTCCCTGCAATGGAGTCCATGGGTGGGGTGGCCGATGGACGGCAGGCACATCCTCGTGGGATGCCCATCGCCAGCAACCCGAGAGGAGATGTGCCCTGCAGGTGCTTCCCAACGCCTGAACATTCCCCGTTCGGTAGCGCTGTTCTGATACCCATCTGATCCCATGACCGACTTCCTGAACAATAGCCACGACATCAGCTAGTCAAACTGATCAGAGTAAGAGCATTAGGATCACCACACGTGGTCAATCTGACCTGGGAAGATCAGGAGGAGAAAGCAATGGCGTCTCGCCGAAATACAACCCCGATTCGGGATGCGATCGACAGAGCTGTCCTCGAAGCCCTCGATGCTGATTCCAGGATGACGATCCTCGCCATTTCTCATCGCACAGGACTTGCTCGAGGTACGGTGCAGGCCCGGCTGGAACGATACGAGCGAGAGAACGCACTGCGCGACCACAGCGTGCGCATCGACCCCACTGCCCTTGGCCTGGGAATTTCGGCCCACGTCGCGGCTGAGCTCGACCAGCACCGGATCGATGTAGCGGTAGAGGGGCTACGAGCAATACCCGAGATCGTAGAATGCCTGGCGCCGGCAGGAGAGACGGACCTGCTCTGCCGGGTCGTCGCACGAGACCCCGATGACCTGTACCGCGTCTCTGAGGAGATCCGGCTCTGCCCGGGGATCCTCCGAACAAGAACCAGCATGTTCCTTCGCCAGCCCATCCCCTACCGGATGAACCAGCTGCTCGCCACCATCACCGACTGAACCTCGGCATCTGCTTCAAGCAGGGACCGGCACCACTACGCTTCCCACTACCGCCTGGCGGGTGGTTGGCGGGGTGAGCCGGTTCATGCCTCGGGGCCGGTTCATGAGAACCGGCCCCGAGCCATGCGTTATTGCTATGCCTTCGCAGCGCGGTGACGGCCGCGGCCCGCGAGGACCACGCCGGCACCGAGAGCCAGGAGACCGGCACCGATGCCCCCGGCGATTTTCATGCTGTCGTCGGTGCCCGTGTAAGCAAGCTGCTGTGTGCTGTAAGTGGCATTGTCGTCATCGTCGGTCACGAGAACTCCACCGTTGGCGGTGTTGTTGTTTCCTGTGCTCTCGTCAGTCCGGTTGCCGTCGGTATCGAGCTCACAGCCGATACCGTCGCTGTCCCGGTCGAGACCGGCACGGAAGCCCTCTTCACCCAGGAGGATGGAGCGGCCCAGTACGTCCCGAACCTCGGCGCAGTTCTCGTAATAGACACCGACCGTTGCATGGTCGAGCACCGGGAGAACGTTGTCGGGGGTGTCCACGATGACGACCGGCGTAACGGGCACTTCCACGGTCACGGGGACCTCAACCTTGACGGGCACGACGACAGGAGCCTCGTCCACGGGGGTTTCGTCTGCGGGGACCTCTACTGGAACCTCTTCGACAGGGGTCTTCACGGGGACCTCTTTGACAGGGGTCTCTACGGGAAGCTCGGGAGTAGGCCCCGCGGGGTTTCCGGGAGTCTCGGGGGTTTCCGGGGTGGGAACCTCGGGAACCTCGGGAACCTCGGGAAGCTCGGGAGATGGCCCCGCGGGGTTTCCGGGAGTCTCGGGGGTTTCCGGGGTGGGAACCTCGGGAACCTCGGGAACCTCAGGTACCTCGGGGATTGGAACGACGACGACAGGCGCGGGAATCAACGTGTAGGAGTAGTGGGAGATGTCCTTCCCGCTGGTGTGACTGAAGGTCACCTCCGTCTGGGGGGGAGACAGGACGACGTTCTCTGGACCGTTCTGTTGCTTGGCGGAACCGGCTTTGACGCAGTAGCTCGCAATGAGCTGTCCCTGCGGGGCAGTGATGGTGACTGCCTTGAGTCCTGACTCGGTAACGTCCAGCTTCCCGCTCGTACCTTCGCCACACACCTGTTCCACAGGTTCGGCCACCTGGTCTGTTGCGAACGCAGGGGCGACGGAGAATGTGCTGAGACCGGCAGTGACGGCGAGGGCGAGCAGCCCTGAGCGCTTGTTCATATTTACCTGTTGTTTCTCTTGTGTGTTTTGGGCATGGACTGGCGCGAGGGTTGCGCCCCATCACTGGCAATCCAGCGGCGCTCCATGAAGCGTGGTTTGAAGCCGACTTTTGACCTGTCCAGTCGTTTCCGGACTTCCAGGTCACCCAGTGCCACGGTCAGAAGCTGCGAATGCTGCAACACCTTCTAATCGAATGCAAAAGGCGCGGTCCCCTCGCGCGTCGTGCTCACTCGTACAACACTCAATCTATGAACTCGGGAAGGAGTAAACACGAGTGGCACCTACGCCTTAATCGCCGGGCTTCCAATCAAGAACAGGCAGTTACTACCAGTCAACAGGCTGCTGACTACTCGGAAATCGAGGGAAAACTACTTGCCCAGGCGCACTACTCCTTCGGGTGACAACCACCTGGGAAATCGGTGGAACCTTGTTGCGACGCTGTGGGTTGTGTCGGCGACTTTTCGTCTCCGTCATGGGTTATTTCCACTACCGGGACATATTTATTCAAGCGAGAGAAAGGCCCTGCCCTGATTGGGTGGATACGAACTAAGCCGCGAGTTTGGCTTCAGCGGTGCGGACCAGAGTTTCCCGGCGCTGCAACAGCCGTAACGGGGAATCTTGATATTGGCGCGGTTCTTGGCTGTCGTGACCGGTTCGCGTCGGAGGCCTCTACGAGCGCCTGATGACGCTCCAGCCGGCAGCACACCGCGCCGCGACCGCAGCCATCAAGGCTCACCGCCCGGAGCTTCCCTCGGGCTGGACCCTGGCGAACTCGGACATCCAGTCCATCGATGGAGGTCGTGGCACGGCCGATCAGGTGCGCCGGGGCGTCAACGAACGCTTCCTCGAGGCGTCCCGCGACGACGACTTCGTGGGCATCCAGACCTACGGCCGCACCGTCTACGGCCGAACGGCCTGGCGCCGGCCCTGGAAGGCGCGGCGACCAACCAGATGGGCGAGGAGAACGGCCTCGCCACTGAGGACGAAGTACAGCGTGTGGACTATCTCCGGGCCGCGGTGGACAGCGTTGCGTCCTGCCTCGCGGACGGCATGGATGTCTGCGGCTACATCGTTTGGCCGGCCTTCGACAACTATGAATGGGTGTTCGGCTACGGGCCGAAGTTCGTCTCATCGCGGTGGACCGGAACACCCAGGAGCGGACCACCCAAGGACAGTGCGCGCCGGCCGGGTCATCAGCCGCAGGAACACGCTCCGCAGGTCGGCGCGGACACCCCGTCCGACGTCGTTCAGCCGGCCTGACACCGCCGTGAACCCCGGCACCGCCGAAACGGGCGCCGCGCCCGTTCATCGCCGGCGCGCTGGTCGCCCATGGCGCGGTCCGCCACTGCGATCGGGGCCGAGGACCTGCCCGATGGCCAGACTTCACCTGCAGTATCAAGGCTGCGGGGGTTCCGATCCCCCGCATTCCTGAAGAATGGAAACACCTGATGACAGCAGTGAGCAATCGCCGTGCCACCGGAGTGCTGACGTCGCTTGCAGTTCTGACGTCGTAATGTTGCAACCTCTCGACAAGCACCTTCCGCGAGCCCGGATCAGTTGCTCATCCGAGGGCGTCGATGACCTCCGCTCCCGATCCATGCGAGCAGCGGACGTGATGCGCAACGGCATGGGTAGTTGGCCGTTCATCGCTGTTCTGGTGTCGATGGGCTGCAGGGGGCGATCCTGCTCATCGCAGCCAAAGGGCAGGACGTGATCAGTGTTGCCGTGGCGCTGCACGATTTCGAGACCGATACTTCGGCCACGCAGGAGATCGACCGCCCGATCCAGCTCACCGAGCAGCAGCTCGCCATCATCGTGGAACTCCAGCTGCACCTTTTGAGCGGCCAGGTCGACGGCGAATGCGACCACGGGGTGCCGTCATGCAGCCCTCTAGAGGCCTCAGGGCCTCCGGCCGATGGGCATACGGATCGCGAACAGTACGAGGCGCGCGGCAGGAGGGATCCGTGTCGCGAATCCTCGCCTGCACCTGTTGTGCAGCGGGAAGCTCCTCAGTTACTGATCGAGGGCTTCAAGGTGGGGGTCCAACCCGAGGGCAGGTGCACTCCGACGTGTGATGTCTTCTTGCCAGTCATGGGTGCGGGGAGCATTGCTTCGCTTCCCCTTGAGGAAGTCCATCTCCTCCGCGGACAGCCAGTGCTCGCCATGCTCGTCGAGGCATAGGACCTCGCCTGTACCTGCTTCGACCCGGTTGACGTAGGTGCGTGGCAGCACCATCGTCCCTGGGTTGTCCAGTAGCCACTGCTGGACGGTGGTATCAAGCGTGGACCACAAAGCACTGATGCTGGTCATTGGGTGCGTCTTTCTGATCGGGGACCTTATCGGCCGCCGCTACGGTACGGCGCACACCTCAGGTCCTCAGGCAATACAAACCGGTTGCAATGCGGGGTACTAGGGCACAACGTCCCGACTCTTCGAGCTGCTGAGGAGGCATAGGGGCGGCGAGCGCCCTGTGTGTGAGGGCACCCCGGATCAAGTCGGTGATGAGCGTGACGGCGAGGATGACGCCCGGGGTGCCGACTGGTGGTTCCTGGCTTCGCTAGAGGAGCCACGGCCTCCGGTGCACGATCGGCAGTTTCCTCCACGGCCTGCCGGCGCCCCAGGTGTCGCCGGCGGACGATGCAGCGAGGAGGACCAGAGTCAGCGCGTAGATGATGTGGTAATCCACGAGCGGGTTCGTCGACGTCGTGTTCGCAGCGAAGGGCCATTCCGCGAGATACATCATCACCATGAGAAAGCTGCCGACGACGGCGCTGACGCGCAATCCGATGCCGAGCATCACCGCCATCCCGATGCCGAGCATGCCCAGCTGGAAAAGGATGTCGGAGGCAGGACTGGCGATCAGAGTGAACAGGCCCTTCAGTGGACCGGTGACCCCGTCACTGAGCAGAAACCCCTGGCTGGGTGTTCCGCCGGCAACCCATGCGCGGTCGGCAGGAGTCGAGAACCCCAGACCGAACGTCTTGTCCAGAAAGGCCCACAGGAAGATGAAGCCGGTTGCCAGTCGCAGGAGTGCCAGGATGTGCAGTCCCTTGCCGCGGGACGCCTTATCCTCCCCTTGAGTGTGGGCGACCCTCAAGGGCGGGGTGGATTCTGTGAGGACCGTGCGCTCCGGTGTTCCAGAGGGCGCACGGCGGGTGAAGTAGGTCCTGATCGTCATGGGAATCCTTGAGGTAATCGAGATGGATGGGGCTTCGACCGGCGTCGCCTGCTGCGGGTGAAACAGGCAGAGGCGAAGGTCGCGGCCGCGGAGAAAGCGGATTCTCATCGGCGCGCCAACTGGCATGAGCAGGAGACGCACCGCGTTGGAGTCCCCGCTGAAGGTATCGGTACGCGACTACAAGGCGGCGAGAACCGGGTCGGCTGACTGGAATTCGGCGAGCCAGAGATCCGGTCCGAAGACTTCGTAGCGAATGTCCCGTGCGGTAACTCCTCGCAGGATCAGCGCGCTGCGCACCATCTGCATGAAGGCGAGCGGCCCGCACAGGTAGTACTCGGCATCGGCGGGAAGTTCGAGCAGGGACAGGTCCATGAACCCGGTGAACTGCCGGCCTGATCCGGCGTTCTGAGCTGTGTCGGGCGATGGTGGCTGTGACGGTTCCATGAACCAGGTGGTCAGTGTTGCTCCCGGCAGCCGCGCGAGGTCTGCGCGTACCTGGCTCTGTAGCGCGAAGGTGTCGGACGATTCGTCAGCATGTAGAAGCGCCACCATGCGGGTGGAGGAAGACCGAGCGAGGTGGGAGAGCATCCCTGCCATGGGCGTGATACCGATGCCGGCGGTCGCGAAAACGATCGGCCGAGTGCCGGGGGCGAGGACCACGTCACCGAAAGGAGCCGAGAGCACGACCTCGTCGCCGACGTCCGTGCTCGAGTGCAGGAGGTTGGAAACTTCGCCGTCGGGGGTCGGCGACCCGTGTAGGCGCTTGACGGAGAACCGGCGGTGCTGTCCGTCGTCGGCTTGGGTGAGGCTGTACTGGCGTGGCTGGTGCACGCCGTCGGGCATGAGCGCCTTGAGCGTCACGTACTGCCCGGGCAGGGATCGCTTCCCGCTTCGATCGTTCGTACTCTCCACGACGAAGGTCACGACGTCTTCCGTCTCCCGAATCTTCTCGGTGACCCGCCATGTGTCCCACACCGTCTCGGGGCTCAGGTCCGCGGCCGCGTACATGGTCCGTTCCTGATTCCTGAGCATGTTGGCCATCAGCCAGTACACCTCGTCCCACGCCGAGGCGATCTCCGGGGTGACTGCATCCCCGAGGACGTCGCCGATGGCCCACATCAGGTGATCGTGGACGATCTGGTAATGATCAGGACGTAAGCCCAAGGACACATGCTTGTGGGAGATCCGCGACATCAGGTGCTCGGGTAGTTCACCGGGACTGTTCACCAGGAGGCCCGCGAATGCTGCAACCGATCCAGCCAGGGCCTGCTGCTGCCGTCCGTCTGCCTGGTTCCCACGATTGAACAGACCATCCAGAAGGTCTGGCCTCTCCTCGAACATGTGCGCGTAGAAGCGCTTGGCGATCTCGCCGATGTTCGCGCCGACGACCGGCAACGTGGCTTCGACGATGGGACGGGATGTATCGGAAAGCATTGTGGAATCCTGACGGTGGGAGCGGGGTTTCTGAGCGTGGTGATGGAAGGAGAACGACCGAATCGTCGGGGCGCCCAGCGTGTGTCCGGTTCGGCACGAGGATCAGGTCCTCGGTGATCGCTGCAGCGCCTCGTCGCCGGCGGTCAGTGAACGCGTCCCTGAAGGGCCGGCGCCGTTCCGCAGTTTCCTGGTCCCACGAAAAACGGTGTGGGCTGTGGCGCGTGCAGGGCAAGCATCAGTTGTCCGGCACAGGAGAGCCGGCAGTGATGCTTCCCTCAGCACGTGCCGTCGGGCATCGTGTCGTGTCCTAACGGACGACGATGACATTCCCCTGGGCGTGGTGAAGCACTGCATGGACCGCTGATCCGAGGCGGGCGCCCAGCGTGTTGTTGCCCTTGGCGCCGAGGACGACACAGACAGCCCTATTCGCGTGGTGCACAATGACTCCGGGTACTGAAGGTTCCGCGAACGAGTCCTCGATGATGGTCAGCTCGGTATCCGCAGGCAGGAGGTTCAGGGCCTGCTGGACGACGGGATCGTGCTCAGGGTCCGGCAGCCGCGTCAGCGCGTGCCGGCTGTAGGGCCTGACGTGCAGGACACGCAATGACGCGTGCAGGGTCTTCGCGAGATCCGCAGCTGCAATGACCGCGCGATCGCTCTCCGGTGATCCGTCGACCGCGACCAGCACGTCACCCTTTTCCGGTTGATCCTGGCGGATGACCGCGATGGGGCAGGAGGCGGTGGCGGCAAGGTGAAGGCTGACGGAGCCGACGAGCAGCCCCGCGAAACCGCCGAGTCCTCGAGTACCCGTGACGAGCAGGGAGGCCTCGGCGGAGAGTTTGGTGAGCACTTCCGAGGGAAAGCCGGTGATGAGCCGCACGCTCACGTTGATGTCGGGCGCGGCCTGCTTGGCAAGGTCGAGACCCTCGGCAGCTATCTTTTCCGCTGCCTTTCGCAGTCCGCTGTCCTTGACATCGGTCCTCGGGCCTAGGTCCTGCGTGAAGAACGGCCAGAGCCAGCAGTGCACGACGACGAGGGCTTGTCCGGTTGCTGCGGCGTGTCCAGCGGCCCAGAGAACTGCTCGTCGGGAACCGTCTGATGCGTCGTAACCTACGATGATCGGTTTGGTCAGCGTCACTGGCGTCCCGGCTGTCGGGCTTTCTGCCGCACTCATGCTGAAGCCCCGACCGGCCGCAGGGCGACAGTCTCACCCTCGCGGAGTTGCAGGGCGCCGTGGGACACGAGAACCGGACACTCGGCCCGTTCCGCTACCGCTGAACTGACGGATCCAAGCAGTAGCCCCCCGAAGCCGCCGTGGCCGCGGGAGCCGACGACGACCATGGAAGCATGCCGGCTTTCCTCGATAAGGACCTCGGCAGGCGCCCCCTTCAGGAGGTGGCGCACGATCTCGCATGGATAGGTGGAGGGGAACGCGTCGGCAAGGGCCCGATCCAACGCCTTCCCTCCAAGTTCTTCATAGTTCCAATCCACAGGGGTGTACAAGCCGAAGACGAGGGGGTACTGCCATGCCGCAACTGCATGGATGACGTCGCCCGCGAGCGGGACCAGGCTTGCGGCTAGTTGTAAGGCGGCTACCGACGAGGGCGAACCGTCGACGCCCACGACTATGACTCGAGGACGTGGAGTGGAGGGGCTTTCCATGATGGATCCTTAACTGGGGAATGAGTGCTCCATCCGATCGTCGCGGGTTGCAGGGCGGGCTGGTAGGGCCTTTCGTCCCGACATCAAAAGGGGACGTAAGGCCCTGCCGCGGCATGGCAGAACACGTCATGCTGATGGTTGGCGTCATCAGGCGTGCAACTCCACTGAGAAAGAAACAGGCGATGAGGATGATCGGCAGATGAAGGACGTAACGGTGTTCCTTCTCGATGACCATGAGCTGGTCCGTCGGGGTTTGCGGGAACTGCTGGAATCTGAGGGCTGCGTGATAGTCGGGGAATCCGGGTCGGCCGAGGAAGCGACCAGGCGTATACCGGCCCTGTCACCGGATATCTCGATCCTGGACGCACGTCTGCCGGACGGGACGGGAATCGAGGTGTGTCGGGACGTGCGCTCGATCGACCCGTCCCTGTCGTGCGTGATCCTCACGAGCTACGACGATGACCAGGCTGTGCGTGGCGCCGTACTGGCGGGGGCTTCCGGATACATCCTCAAGGAGATTCTCGGTTCCGACCTCGTCGGCAAAGCCCGCCGCGCTGCTGCCGGTGAGTCCTTGTTCGAGCCCGGGTTGAAGGAGCGCATCATCGCCGGGTTGCGCGAGGCACCCCAGGAGGACGTGCGCCTTGCCGGCCTGACTGCGCAGGAGAAAAAAGTCCTGGCTTTGATCGGGGGTGGGTTGACGAACCGGGAGATCGGCGCGGAATTGTTCCTGGCGGAAAAAACGGTCAAGAACTACGTCTCCTCGCTTCTGGCGAAGCTTGGTTTCCAACGCAGGACCCAGGCCGCCATCTACATCTCCAAACCGGCGGCGCCCCAGCCCTCCTAGTCGTCAGGGGTCAGGGGCACGGTGAGGAGGACGTCCGTTCCTTGACCGAGAGGGCTCGAGATCAAGATGGTTCCGCCGCAGAGTTCGGCGCGGCGCCGCATGTTCGCCAGCCCGCTTTCGGAAGTGGTCTGCTCGAACCCGCGCCCGTCGTCGCTGATTTTCAGCTCGAGGCGGTCCGGGAGGGCTTGCAGCGTCATCGTGATGCAGTGTGCGTCGGCATGGCGGAGCGCATTCGAGAGACTTTCCAGGAGCACAGCACGCACGTGGTCGGCCCACTCCGGGTCGATCACGGCGTCAAGCGGTCCCGAGAGATGTACGACGGGCTGGAGGTCCTGGCCCTCGAACGCGCTCGCCACCAGGGCAAAGATGCTGGAGGTGAAGCTCGGTGTGATTTGCGGGACCGAACGCAGCGAATAGATGGTGTCGCGCAGCTCCCTGATGGTTGCATCCAGTTCAGCGGTGACGGTGGTGATGCGTTCGAGGGGTTCTCGTGCCGACACGTACTTCCGGAGGCTTTGAATACTCAGCCCGGCGGCGAAGAGTCGCTGGATGACCAGATCGTGGAGGTCCCGCGCTATTCGATCGCGGTCACCGAAGACAGCCTCCTGCTCCCGCTGTCGGTGGACCCGCAGCAGTTCAAGGGCCAGGGACACATGGGAGGTGAAGGATCGCACCATCTCATGGTCGACGTCGGAGAACGGGGTAGACCTTTCCGACCGGCCGAAGAGGAGGAACTGCCGCTCGCCCGCGTCCGCCAGGCGGGTGCACAGGGCGGTGGAGATGGTGGCCGGCGGAGCGCCCGGAAGAAGGCGGTCGATGTCCTCCAGGGTCAGCAGCAGCGGCGAGGACTGTGCCGTCAGTCCTTCGAGTTGAGCGTTGTCGGCCCCTGACTGGCCGATGAACGCACCAGCGTTGACGCCGTCGCCGGCTTCGCAGATGAGGCCGCGCTGATGGCCGAAATCACGCAGGACGACGGTGAGATCGCTGTGGGATGCGTGCAGGGCGTGGTGCGCGATCAGTTCCAGGTCGTTGCGGGCGTCATCGCTTTGCTCGAGAAGCTCGCGGGCGGCGTTCAGGCCGCCTTCGAGCCAGCGGGTCCGGCGCGTCGATTCGTCGAAGAGCCGGGAATTCTCGATGGCGACGCCGGCCGCTGCAGCGAGGGCAACCAGTTGTTGCTCGTCCGTGGAGGTGAAGTCCTCTCCCCCGTTCTTCTCGGTGAGGTACAGGTTTCCGAACACCGTCCCGTGGATACGTATAGGAGCCCCGAGGAAGTTGGTCATCTGGGGATGATGCTTCGGAAAGCCCACAGCACGGTCATGCTGTCGCAGGTCATGAAGCCGGATGGGTTGCGGTTCCGTGATCAGGAGGCCCAGGACGCCTTCCCCCCGAGGCAGCGAGGCGATCTGTGCTATCTCGTCATCCTCGAGTCCCACGGTGATGAACTGGCTCAAGGTCTGATCCGGGCCGATGACTCCCAGGGCGCCGTAGCGTGCGTCGACCAGTTGGCAGGCGGCAAGTATGACCCGTTTGAGAACCGTGTCCAGGTCGATGTCATCGGCCATGGCGGCGAAAGCCGCGAGCAGGTTTCCAATACCTGTGGACGTTCCTGCGGCAAGATCTTCAGCCGTCATGCCCGGACGCGATCATTCGTTGATGTGACCACTCGACGCTCCAAAGTGTCGTGGCGGGTCTCGTCGTGCAGCCCCGCAGGTGGTTGGATCACTCGTCAGGACGAGCGATGGCGCACGCTGATTCAAACGTCAGAATAAGGCCCAAATGCCCTAGTCGCTTGAGCAGCACCTTCATAGTGTCATGGTATGAACGGCGAACCCACACCCACGAGAATCCTTCCGGCGAATGAGTGCTGGGCGCTCCTGCGATCCACGCCTTTCGGGCGGCTTGCTCTTTGCCATGATGGTCGGCCGGAGGTCTTCCCCATCAACTTCGTCGTCGACCATGGAACCGTCGTGTTCAGGACATCCGAGGGCACGAAATCCCATGCCGCCGAGAAGGCGCACGCTGCATTCGAAGTAGACGGCCAGTATCCGGAAGGGACAGGCGAACGGGGAGGCATGGTGTGGAGCGTTGTCGTGAAAGGGGATGTCGCGACTATCGCCACGACCTCCGAGCTCATGGCCACCGTTCAGTTGCCCCTTCACCCTTGGGAGAGCGGCAGTAAGGACCGGTTCATGCGACTGGTCCCCGAGACCATCACCGGTCGGGCATTTACGCGCACCAGGGCGAACGCACCTCTCGACACGGACGTCGGCGCATCATCCATGGCGTCGCCGGCATCGGATGAGTAGTCACCACGACCGCGTTCAGCGACTGATCCGAGCCACTCACTGATTCGGCGTTGCATCCCACCCTTCCAGAGGCGGTTATCGAGCCAATGGCGGTAGCTGTCCGGCTTGGGGCAAGGTGGTGACGAGTGTCGGGCAGGGAGGGCGCAGGAGCAGCGTGTGCGTGACCGAGCCGAGTGCCATGCCCGGCCTTGCGCCGTGCCCGTGACGGCCGATCACCAGAAGCTCCGCGTCACGGCTGTGCCGGATGAGGGCCCTGGTCGGTGTGCGGAGCATGTCCACGATCCAGCTCACCACGAGCGACGGGTAGCTGCTGCGGATCTTCAGGAGCAACGCAGAGGTATCGATAGCCTCTTCGTCAGATAGCGGTGCCTCAGGTTTTATCGCTGCGACTATGCGCAGCGCCGCTCCTAGTCGGTCGGCTTCAGCGGCTGCCCGCGCCACGGCTGCGTACGCCTCAGCAGACCCGTCAACACCGACGACCACGTGTCCTTGGACCGTGCCGTTTCGTTCGTTGCTCTCCCGATGCCCGGTGGGGATGATGAGGACCGGGGCCAGTGATCCCAAGGCGACTTCTACGGCAACGGAGCCCTGGAACACCCCAGTGACAGTGTTCACCCGGTCCGCGCCGACCACGAGCAGGGACGCGTCGCAGGATAGTCCCAGCAGCGCATGGACGACGTCACCGCAGTGCAGGTAGGTGCCCACTCGTAGCGTGGGAAACCGGGTGGACAGGCGGGCTGACTCGGCTTGCAGGAGCGTGCGGCCGGCGGTGACCACATCTGCGTAGCAGGTGCCGGGCGGCATCAGGTCGGCGCTTGGCACAGCGTGAACCAGTGTCAGCGGGGCATCGGTAGCCCGTGCACGACGGGCAGCCCATTCCAGGGATGGGTTCAGGGACAGAGGGCCTCGCACGGCGACGAGAATAGCCCGCCGATCAACGAGAGGCGGGGATACGGACTCCTGCGGATGTGCGGCCGTCAGCATGGAAAACACTGATTCCGGGGCCTGGACGATGCTGTCACCTTGGTGTGTCCTTTTCGTCGACGCGATCATACAGTGGTCTCTCGGGCCGATTCAGGGCCCGTTGCACTCCCCGCCCGGGAGTCCTGACGCTCATGCGCCCTGCGATTCATCGTTGTATCAACCATTGCTGCAAAGTTCGGTCCTGATCAGGGCCTTTGGACCCTGATCAGCCCAATGAATTCTTCATACCGTGGGAACCAGGAGTCGAACAGGCACCGATGAACGGTTGAAGACGGCAGACGCGCTGCCGCTCCAGCGAAACGCTCCCCTACATTCGCCGGTACCCTCATCCATTCTGGTGAGTGGTCCTCGCGACAAACGGAAAGAAGTCACGACCATGCCGACGACACCGAACCAGGACACCTACTGGGAATCCGCAGGCGCCTCGCGCGCTTCCCACGTCATCCCGACCTCAGAGTGCTGGGCGCTTGTGACGACACAATCCGCCGGTCGGCTCGGCTTCTTCCGCGAGGGGCTACTGGATATCTTTCCCGTGAACTACCTGGTCATCGACGAGCACCTGTACTTCCGTACATCGGTGGACGGCACCATCGCCACCAGCCACCTCGAACACGCGGCGTTCCAGATCGACCACGTGGACAAGGAAGCCCGAAGCGGCTGGACCATCCTCCTGAACGGTCCCGCGACCCGAGTGGAAGATCCCACCCTGCTGACGACCCTGTGGGGAAAAGCTGTCGACGAGCCATGGGCGCCGGGTCAGCGTGACCTGTTCTTCGATCTGGCACCCACCCTCGTGCGTGGCCGCCGTATCGGAGCAGCACACTAGTAGTGATGGCCTAGACGATGCCGGTAGTTCCCAGCACCGTACCGACGAAATAGGTGAAGGCCATGGCCAGCGCCCCACCGAGAATCAGGCGGGTCATCGCGCGGCGTGCCGAGCTGCCGCCGACGTTGGCACTGATCGCGCCGGTGATGGCCAGCGCGACGAGGACCGCCAAGAATGTCAGGGGAATTCGGATATCGGCAGGCAGGAGAAGGATCGCCAACAGGGGCAGGACAGCGCCGACCGCAAACGATGCTGCCGAGGCGAGTGCCGCATGCCAGGGGTTCGCCACCTCGAGCTCATCGAGGTTGAGCTCCGCGGCGAGGTGAGCTGCCAGAGCATCGTGTTCGGTCAGCTCGAGCGCCACCTGGCGGGCGGTAGCAGGGCTCAGCCCCTGCTTCTCGTACAGACCGGCAAGCTCGACCAACTCCCCGTCGGGATCCTCGCGTAGTTCCTGACGTTCCTTGTCGATCAGCGCTTCCTGGCTGTCCCGCTGGCTGCTCACCGAGACGTACTCGCCGAGCGCCATGGAGACCGATCCACCAACCACTGCCGCCACTCCTGCAACGAGGATGGGAGCGAGAGTGTTCGTCACCCCAGCGACACCGACAACCGTGGCGGCAGTCGAGACAATCCCGTCATTGGCCCCCAGGACTGCTGCACGAAGCCAGTTCAGCCGCGCCGCAACGCTACTCTCGTGCGGCTCGGTTTCTCGACCTGTCGTATCAGTCATATGAGTAGTACAACACCGGTGATAAAACCACGCCAGCTAGGCAAAGCGTCCCTCACGATTACATCGACATAGCCCCGCTGTGACCGGCGCTCGAGATGTGATGAGGTCTAGCCCCGAGCCGATCGAGGGCAGATGCTCAGCGGGAAGGTACCTCAGCGGGGCCCTCGAGCAGGGTGTTCTAAGGGGCTCCCAGAGACACGGACCCGAAGTAGGTTGCCTCGATGCGACCGTGATCGACGAAGGGCTCCCGAACGGCGACGTCATCGACGTACTTAGTCGGTTTCCTTCAAGCCGACGCGGAACTGGCTCACCATGTCGTGGTCCCCGTGCGGCAGGTGATGGCAATGCATCATGTAGGCACCCTGGTGAGGGGTGACGCTCATGAGAAGCCAAACAGTTCTCGATCTCCTAGAGCTTCACCGGATTGAGCGCAGGATCGGCGATGACTCTCTTGTAGTCGCTGGCGATGACGTCCTGCCAACTGTCCGACCGAAGGTTGCCGTGACAGTCGTGCCGGCACCTGGTGACGACCTGATGTCCAAATTGCCGCCGGCCTGCTCGATGGTGTCCCCGAGGATCCGCAGGCCGAAGTGGTCCTTCTGTCGCGACGTGTTGGTATTGAAGCCGAGGCCGTCGTCGAAGACCGTGATCTGGGTGTATCCGTTAGTCTGCTGAATTCGAATTCCCACCGACTGCGCGCAGGAATGCTTGGTGGCATTGACAAGTGCTTCGCGGACCACGCGAAAGACGAGAACTGCCCGTTCCCGATCAAGCACGAGATTTTCAGGGATATCCACCGAGAACCCGATGCGGCGCTCGACGAACGATGTCTCCATTCTCATGATGGAAGCCTTAAGACCGAGTTTTTCGAGATCGGGAGGATAGAGCTCACTTGTCATCGCTCGGAGCGTCCGAATATTCTCCTGCAGCATCGAGCGTGCCTTGATGAATACGGGCCGCTGCGAAAGGGGACCCCGCCGCTCCTCTGATTCCAATGCGTATGCCAGACCGGACAGATCCTGAATCACTTCGTCGTGGAGTTCGCACGCGATTTGGCAGCGCTCCTGGTCTGATGCTTCGATCGCACACCTCAGTAATGCGTTCCGTGTCGCCTGGTGAGCCTGAATCCTGCGTGCAAGACGTATGGCCGGGACGAGTTGCACCAGCTGCAGGACTGCCAAGGACAGCAGCATCGGCGCGATCATCCCCATCAGGACGGAGTGTTGTTCCCGCCGCACCGCTTCCCCGGAGGAGTACGTCTCGAAGATCATGGGAGCGCCGCCTTCTGAGGAGGAGCGAACGTAGACTTCAACGAGTTCGCCCGAGTCGGCCTCGAACTCATTCTCCTGATCAGTCTGCGATTCCAGGCTTACTGAAGCCGGCCCGCCTTGCAGGAGCAGACGTGCCCATTCCTCCTGTTCGAAATCCTGCCCGACGAGGGACTCGACGTCCGAGTAGACCACTCGGCCGTTTTCGTCCCAGACCTTGATCCTCGTCAGACCACCATCGGTCAACCACGGCGCGAGTTGCTGATCCATGAATTCCAGCGCTGAAGGTTCACGGGCGAGAAGCTGAGTTGTAATCAGCGGCCCAACAACGTTGTCGGCCAAACGCTGCGTAGAGTCTCTCGCATTCGTCAACGCGTGCCGTTCCGCTTCTGCGCGGATCCAGAACGCAACGGGAGTGGCAACCAGAACAAGGGCTATGAAACCGGCCGTCAGGAACCGGGTTACGGCTATCCTCACCTCCCGCCGCTCCGCAACTTCCGGGAGAGCCTTGGGCCTTTCCTTCTGTAGAGCGCGCATCATGATCGCCCGCGACTGTACTACGCGAATTCCGGTACGGAGGCCGCAGCGACGCCCAGCCTCGCGATGAGGGACGGATGCACAATCATGTTGCCCGAGTGGGCATGCCTGAGAGTGTCCAGGACAACTCC
>NZ_QZVT01000004.1 GCF_003602275.1 Arthrobacter cheniae
TTGGCACACTATTGAGTTCTCAAACAACAGGCACTACCGGCACCCAACACAACCAAAACACTGTGTCATCGCTCCGAAGCAACTTTACAAGCTTACCCGCACCGCTTCCGTTCTCCAAATCGGCCCGTCCCCACACCCCTCGGTTCCCTGCTCTACCCGTACGGGTGGAGCCTGACCCTCAGTACTGTGGTTGTCGGCCGACCAGATGACTTCTTCAGCGCGGATATAAACACTAACACCGCCCCTGCCAGATGTAAAACAGCGGCGGACGCCCTCTTCCGAGGACGTCCGCCGCTGTCGATCCGGCCTGCGCCTAGGAGGTCGCCGGCTTCAGGTACAGGACGCCGAGGGGCGGCACCCGGACGTCGCCGTAAGCAGGCTGGCCGTTGTGCGCGCCCTCCTGCGCCGTGACGTACCCGCTGTTGCCGACCCCCGAGCCGCCGAACTCCTCGGAGTCGGTGTTGAGGACTTCGGTCCACTCTCCCGCCCAGGGAAGCCCGACCCGGAAGCCCTCGTGCGGACCCCCTGCGAAGTTCGCGATGCAGACCAGCGGATTCCCCTGGTGATCCCATCGGATGAAGGACAAGGTGTTGTGCTCGCCGTCGTTCTCGTCGATCCACTGGAAGCCGGCGGGCTCGTTGTCCCGCGCGTACAGCGCCGGCGTCTCCTTGTAGAGCGTGTTCAGGGTTCGCACCAGCTCCTGGACCCCCTTGTGGGACGGCGTCTCCGTGAGCCACCAATCAAGGCTGTGGTGCTCGGCCCACTCCGCCTCCTGTGCGAACTCCGACCCCATGAAGATGAGCTGCTTCCCGGGATGCGCCCACTGGAAGGCAAGGTACGCGCGCACGTTGGCGAGTTGCTGCCACCGGTCGCCCGGCATCTTGCGCAGGAGGGAACCCTTGCCGTGCACCACCTCGTCATGACTGATCGGCAGCATGAAGTTCTCGGTGTAGGCGTAGACCATGGAGAACGTGGCCTTGCCGTGGTGGTGAACGCGATTGATCGGATCCTCGGAGATGTACTCGAGGGTGTCGTGCATCCAGCCCATGTTCCACTTGATGCCGAAGCCGAGGCCGCCGGCGCTCGTGGCCCTGGTGACGCCGTCGAACGCAGTCGACTCCTCGGCGATCATGACGATGCCCGGCGCCCGCTTGTACGCGGTTGCGTTGACCTCCTGGAGGAAGGAGATGGCCTCGAGGTTCTCCTGGCCGCCGAACTTGTTCGGCCGCCACTGGCCTTCCTCCCTCGAGTAGTTGAGGTAGAGCATGGAGGCGACGGCGTCGACGCGCAGTCCGTCGATGTGGAACTCCTCCAGCCAGTACAGGGCGTTCGCGACGAGGAAGTTGCGGACTTCTCGACGGCCGAAGTCGAAGATCAGGGTGCCCCAGTCCTGATGTTCGCCGAGGAAGGGATCACCGTGCTCGTACAGGGTGCCGCCGTCGAACTTGGCAAGCGCCCAGGCATCCTTGGGGAAGTGGGCGGGAACCCAGTCCATGAGGACGCCGATACCGGCCTGGTGGAGTCGGTCGATCAAGTACTTGAAGTCGTCCGGCGAACCGAAGCGCGACGTCGGCGCGAAGTAGGACGTGACCTGGTAGCCCCAGGATCCGCCGAAGGGGTGCTCCGCCACCGGCATCAGCTCTACGTGCGTGAAGCCCTGCCAGGACACGTACTCGACGAGCTGCTCGGCCAGCTCCCGGTACCCGAGGCCCTGACGCCACGACCCGAGGTGCACCTCGTACACGCTCATGGGCCCGTTGTGGGGGTCGCCGGCTGCACGTGCCGTCATCCACTCGTCGTCCCCGAACGTGTAGGTCGACTCGACGACCTTGGAACCCGTGAGCGGCGGGATCTCCGTGCCGCGGGCCATGGGATCGGCCTTCTCGCGCCACTGGCCGTCGTTGCCCAAGATCCTGAACTTGTAGCAGGTGCCCGCGCCGGCTCCGGGAATGAAGATTTCCCAGATGCCGGAGCTCCCGAGCGTGCGCAGGGCGTGGACGCTGCCGTCCCAGCCGTTGAAGTCGCCCATGACCTGCACGGCACGGGCATTCGGCGCCCAGACCGCGAAGGAGACACCCTCGATATCGCCGAGCAGGGACGAGTAATGGCGGACGTGTGCGCCGAGCGCGGTCCACAGCGTCTCGTGCCGGCCTTCGCCGATCAGGTGCATGTCGATCTCGCCGAGTGTGGGCAGGAAGCGATACGGGTCATCGACCGTGATCGGCTCACCGTCGTAGGTGATCTCGAGCCGGTAGTCGGGGACGTGGCCAGGTGTTTCTGCCGGCAGGGCGCCGACCCAGATGCCGTTGTGTTCGTGCCGCAGCTCGGTGCGGCCCGTGCCTGTGAGGACGACGACCGACCGCGCCAGGGGCCGCAGCGTGCGGATCGTGACGACGTCGTCGTCACTGAGGTGAGCCCCCAGAACGGCATGGGGCTGGCGGTACGCGCCCTCGGACACCTGGTGGAGGATGGACTGCTCCACCTCGACCGGCACCATGGCGGCCGGCGCAGCGGGCGCAGAACCAGCGGGCCCCGCAGACCCAGCGGAAGCCGACGGCGTGATGCCGGCGTCCTTCGCCTTCCCGGCCAGACCCGCAGTGGCGTTCCTCGCCTTGTCGGCGACTGCTTTCGCCGTTCCAGCGACGGCCTCGGCCGCCTTGGCGGCGAACTTCTTGTCGCCTGTGCCCTCGCCCGGCCCGGCCTTCTTCGGAGATTTCATGTCAGCTGCTTTCGTAGCGTCCGCGCCGGGCTGTGCACCCAGGGCGCGTCGGACATCGCGGACGGGCATCTCGACCCAGTCCGGCCTGTTGCGGATTTCGTAGACGACCTCGTACAGGGCCTTGTCGAGCCAAAGCGCCCGGAAGAGTGGACCGTCGGTCTCGACGGGCGTGCCACTCTCCTGTGAGTAGCCCTCAAGGAAGGCCTGGCGGGCGGCGTCGGACCACTGCTCTGTCGCCGCTGCTTCGGGTGAGCCGACCGGAGCCGCCCCTCGCGACGCAGCAGCGTACTCGAGTGAACGGACCATGCCGACGATGTCCCGGACGGGGACGTCCGGGACGCTGCGTTCGGCGGTGGGACGAAGCGGCTCGCCCTCGAAGTCGATGATGAGCCACGTGCCGTCGGGTGCTTGCAGGACCTGACCGAGGTGGAGATCCGCATGGATGCGCTGCAGCGGCGGAATGTCCTTCAGACCCTCGATGTCGCGCAGGATGCTGTCGACTTCGGCGCCCAGGGGCCCGACGACGCCGCCGGCTTCCTCCCAGGCCCAGCGGATGCGGTCCGCGAGCGCGTTCTTGAATTCCTTCTCCTCGGCGTCGGTCGCCGTACGGCTGCCGAAGGCGCGGTCGAGCTGCTTGTGGATGCGGGCCACGGCCTGGCCCAGGCCACGCGCCTCCTCGGTGAAGTCGGCGGCGGTGGAAGCAGACTGCGATGCCGTGCGCCAGGCATCGGTGCTTCCCTCGACGAAGTCGCGCAGGACACTGACGTGGCCGGTGACATGGCGCCCGGGTTCGCCGTGTGCTTGCTGCCACTCGCCGGTGACCCACCCGAACGTGTCCGGTGTGTCCGTCGATCCGCCGGCGGTGAGCCCGGCGCTGATCTGCACGTCAGGGCTTTCGCCGGCGGCAAGGACCCGGAAGAACTTCACGATCATGGAGCCGGGGCCGGCACCGTAGACCACCGAGGTGTTCGACTGCTCGCCCTGGAGTACCTTGACGGGCTGGGCCACCCCGGCCTCCTGGTGTGCAGGCGGCTTGACTGCGACACCCTTCAGGCGTCCGTCCGGCGTACTGCCGCCCGTCAGGATGAAGTCCACCCACAGGCGCACGAAATCGGCGTCGTGCGTTGCATCATAGGCCCATCGCGTACCAAGCTCGGGGTGCTCCACCTGGCCGATCAGGCCTGCCGCGGCATCGTCGAGCGGCGCACGGCGATAGCTGATCGGCACGCTGACGACGTCGGTGCGCCGACCGGACTCGACGGCGAGGAAGTGCACCTCGAACCCCGCCGCGCCCGTCGGATCCTCCAGGATCGTTCCCCCGACCACCGTCAGTTCCACGGACTGCGCCCTAGCCGGGAACCACCGCTGCGACGGGAGCCATTCGGTGAGGACCTCCGGGATGAAGGGTATGTGGGTGGCCATTATCTGATCGCCTCCGGGAGGGGGATGACGGGCATCGCCTGGGTGTGCGGCGAGGACACGTTCGAGTGCGCCGAGCGGACACGCAACCAGAAGAAGTCATGGCTGCCGAGCGTCAGCGTGATCTCGCCGTCCTGCGCGAACGCAGGGAAGATCGCCCCACCGAAGAGATCTCGCAGGCCGCGGCCCGCGAACTCCGGTAGGTGCATCCGCGCCGCTACGGGGTGCTGCGAGAGGTTGAAGATGCACAGCACAGCCTCCGCGGGCTCGCCCTCGGTATTGGGCTCCTCGATCTCCCGCAGGAAAGCCAGGACGTTCTCCGAGTCGACGGGAACGTTGCGGTAACTCCCGAGCCCGAAGGCAGGGTGGGCCTTGCGGACGGCGAGCATCTGGCGGACCCAGTGCAGCAACGAACTCGACGTCGCCAGCTGTGCCTCCACGTTCACGTGGTTGTAGTGATAGACGAGCGACTGGACGACCGGGAGGTACAGCTTGCCCGGATCCACCGGAGAGAAGCCGGCATTCCGGTCCGGGTTCCACTGCATCGGGGTGCGCGATGCATCGCGATCCTCGAGCCAGATGTTGTCGCCCATGCCGATCTCGTCGCCGTAGTACAGGAACGGGCTGCCCGGAAGCGACAGCAGCAACGAGTGGATCAGCTCCACCTCGGCCCGCGAGTTGTCGAGCAGCGGTGAGAGCCGACGGCGGATACCCACGTTCGCACGCATGCGGGGATCGGGGGCGTACCAGCCGAGCATCGCCTCGCGTTCCTCGTTGGTCACCATTTCGAGCGTGAGCTCATCGTGGTTCCGGAGGAAAGTACCCCACTGTGCGCCGGCGGGGATGTCCGGGGTGTCCCTCATCGTCTCGATGATGGGGGCGGCCTTCTGGTCCCGCAGGGCGTAGAAGAGCCTCGGCATGATGGGGAAGTGGAAGGACATGTGGCACTCGGGTGCATCCTCGTCGCCGAAATATTCCACCACTTCATCCGGCATCTGGTTCGCCTCGGCGATGATGACGCGTCCAGGGTAGTTCTCGTCCACCATCGCGCGCAGGCGCTTCAGGAATTCGTGCGTCTTCGGGAGGTTCTCGCAGTTGGTGCCCTCCTCCTCGAAGAGGTACGGGATGGCATCCGCGCGGAAGCCGTCGATGCCCTGGTCGAGCCAGAACTTCACGACGTCGAAGATCGCCTCCTGCACCTTGGGGTTCTCGAAGTTGAGGTCGGGCTGGTGGCTGAAGAAACGGTGCCAGAAGAACTGGCGGCGCACGGGATCGAACGTCCAGTTCGATTCCTCCGTATCGACGAAGATGATGCGGGCATCCTCGTACTTCTCGTCGGTGTCGCTCCAGACGTAGAAATCGCCGTACGGGCCCTCGGGGTCGCTGCGGGATTCCTGGAACCAGTGGTGCTGGTCCGAGGTGTGGTTCACGGGCAGGTCGATGATGACGCGGACGCCCCGGGCGTGGGCCTCGGCCACGAGGCGCTTGAAGTCACTGAGGGAGCCGAACTCGTCGAGCACGTCGTAGTAGTCCGAGATGTCGTAGCCGCCGTCGCGAAGTGGCGACTTGAAGAACGGCGGTAGCCAGAGGCAATCCACACCGAGCCACTGGAGATAATCCATCTTTTCGATCAGTCCGGACAGATCACCGGAGCCGTCCCCGTTCGCGTCGGCGAATCCTCGGACCAGGGCCTCGTAGAAGACCGCCTTGCGGTACCAGTGGGGATCGTGGGCCAGTCCAGGTGCGTGGAGCTGGAAGGGGTTGGGCACTAGTGCTGCCTCCTGATTGAGAGAATGTGTGCGGGCTCCACATGGGGGTCCAGGCGGACGTAGTTGTGCTCGCCCCAGGCGAAGGTCTGACCCGTGATGAGGTCGTCCACCTGGAACGTACCGTTCTCGTCGATGTCGGCCGCATCGAGGTCGAGCTGATGCAGGCCGAGCGATACCGTACTCTCCCTGGTGCTGTGGGGATCCACGTTCACGACGACGATGATCGTGTCCTTGCCCTCTGCCGTCCGCTTGTGCTTGACGAAGACCAAGGTGGCGGGGTCCGAGCTGCTATGGATGCTGAGGTTCTCGAGGTCCCCGAGGGCGGGGTGGGACCTCCGGATGGCATTCAGGCGAGTGATGAACGGTGCCAGGGAGCGACCCTCGGCCTCGGCCGCGGCGTAGTTCCGCGGCCGGTACTGGAACTTCTCGTTGTCGATCGATTCCTCCGCACCCGGGCGGGCCACGTGCTCGAACAGTTCGTAGCCTGAGTAGACCCCCCAGAGCGGGCTGGCCATCGACGCGAGGACCGCGCGGATCTTGAAGCCCGCGGGTCCACCGTACTGGAGGTACTCGGTCAGGATGTCAGGGGTGTTGACGAAGAAGTTCGGGCGGAAGTAGGCCGGTGAGACCTTGCTGATCTCGGTGAAGTACTCCTCGAGCTCGGTCTTCGTGTTCCGCCACGTGAAGTACGAGTACGACTGCTGGAACCCTGCCCGTCCCAGGGCATGCATCATCGGCGGACGAGTGAACGCCTCGGCGAGGAAGATGACGTCGGGGTGTTTCTTGTTCACCTTCGCGATGAGCCACTCCCAGAACTGCACGGGCTTGGTGTGGGGATTGTCCACGCGGAAGATCTTGACGCCGTGCTGGATCCACATCAGGACGATCCGCAGGACCTCCTTCGACAGACCCTTCGGATCGTTGTCGAAGTTGATGGGATAGATGTCCTGGTACTTCTTCGGGGGGTTCTCTGCATAGGCGATCGAACCGTCCACCCGCGTGGTGAACCACTCCGGGTGGGTCTGCACCCAGGGATGGTCCGGTGATGCCTGCAGCGCGAGGTCGAGGGCGACATCGAGGTTCAGCTCGGCAGCCCTGGCGACGAACGCGTCGAAATCCTCGAAGGTACCGAGATCGGGATGGATGGCGTCGTGGCCTCCGTCAGCGGAGCCGATGGCCCAGGGGGAGCCAGGATCGGCGGGACCCGCGGTCAGGGTGTTGTTCGGTCCCTTGCGATGCGTGCGACCGATCGGGTGGATGGGCGGCAGGTAGACGACGTCGAAGTTCATCGCGGCGATGGCATCAAGGCGCTTCGTGGCCTCGCGGAACGTCCCGGAGGTCCACTGCGCCGTCTCGGGGTCGTAGGTGGCGCCCTCGGACCGGGGGAAGAACTCGTACCAGGCGGCCCGGCCCGCCAGCTCGCGCTCGACGTTGATGGGGTACGAGGCGGACGCGGTCACAAGAGAGCGGATGGGCCGGCGCGCGATGGCCTCGTGGATCTGGGGTGACAGGCCGGCGGCGAGTCGGGCCTCGACGCTCTGCGTCGTGTCGGCCAGTGCCTCCGAGGTGCGGCGGAACAGTGCCGCATCCTTCGGGGTACGCTCCTCTGCCGCACGCGCGAAGAGGGCGGCACCCTCGGCAAGCATGAGCTCGACGTCGACGCCCGCCGCGATCTTGATCGTGGCGTCGTGCTCCCAGGTGCCGAAGACATCGGACCACCCTTCGATGGTGAAGGTATGGAGGCCCCTGGCACGCGGGGTCAGGGTGCCGGCCCAGCGGTCCAACCCGGACCCGACCGGTGTCATGCGGACGCGCTGCACCTCCTTGCCGCGGGGATCGTAAAGCACTGCGGATACACCGAGCTGGTCGTGGCCTTCCCTGAAGACCGTCGCGCCGACGGCGATGTCCGAGCCGGGAATTGCTTTCGCGGGGAAACGGCCGTCCTCGACCACGGGGCTGACGGCCGTGATGGGAATCCGGCCGAAGCGCAGACCATCGGGATACTGGGCATTTCGGTTCTGGTCACTAGTGGTCGTCACGCGTACGACGTTAGCGAGTAATGGCCTGAATTGCTAAGGGAGCTTTGCGTAGCAGCAAGGCCGACTCCGTATTACGCAAGCGGTTGCGGTGATCCTCCACTCGGCCTGGCAAGTGCGCTAGCGTAATCGGAGTGAAGGCCATCCGCAGATTTACCGTCCGTACCGTCCTCCCCGAGAGCATCGCCCCGCTCGGCAAACTCGCGGGCAATCTGCGCTGGTCATGGCATCTGCCGACCTCCCGGCTCTTCGAGGACATCGATCCCGCCGCATGGGAAGAGAGCGGCCATGATCCGGTGTCCTTCCTCGGCTCCGTCACCCGCGAGAAGCTCCATCAGCTCGCCGGCGACGAGAAGCTCGTACGGCGCATCCAGGAACTCGGAGCCGACCTCGAGAGCTACCTGACCGAACCGCGCTGGTACCAGGGCCTCGGCGAGGACGCTCCCCGCAGCATCGCCTACTTCTCCCCCGAGTACGGCATCAGCGCCGTCCTCCCCCAGTACTCCGGCGGACTGGGTATCCTCGCCGGTGACCACCTCAAGTCCGCTTCGGACCTCGGCGTCCCCCTCGTGGGCGTCGGACTGCTGTATCAGGCCGGGTACTTCAAGCAGTCCCTGTCGCGTGACGCCTGGCAGCAGGAGACCTATCCGGTCCTCGACCCGGACGGACTGCCGCTGACCCTGCTCCGCGAGGAGGACGGCTCGGCCGCGACGGTCGTGCTTCCGCTGCCCAACGGGCGCCAGCTCTCCGCACACATCTGGCGCGCGGACGTCGGCCGCGTCCCCCTCCTGCTCCTCGACTCCAACGTCGCCGAGAACGACGACGCCGCCCGCAACGTCACCGACCGGCTCTACGGCGGGGGCGGGGACCAGCGCCTGCAGCAGGAGCTCCTTCTCGGCATGGGCGGCGTCAAGGCGCTGCGTATCTTCCAGCGCCTGACGGGCACGCCCGCGCCCGAGGTCTTCCACAGCAACGAGGGGCACGCAGGCTTCCTCGGCATCGAACGCATCCGCGAACTCATGGACCCCTCGAACGAGGCACCCATGAGCTGGGAGGAAGCGCTCACGGCCGGGCGAGCATCCACGGTGTTCACGACGCACACACCGGTCCCGGCGGGTATCGACCGTTTCGAGCGTTCACAGATCGAGCACTTCTTCCACGCCGGCCTTGCGCCTGCCGTGCCCACCGATCGCGTTCTGGCGCTCGGCGCGGAGAACTACACGGACGGGGACCCGACCAAATTCAACATGGCCGTCATGGGCCTGCGCCTCGCGCAGCGCGCCAACGGTGTCGCCAAACTCCACGGTGAGGTGTCACGCGGCATGTTCTCCGGCCTGTGGCCGGGGTTCGACACCCATGAGGTGCCGATCACCTCGGTCACGAACGGCGTGCACGTACCGAGCTGGGTGGATCCGGAGATCGCCGACTTCGCGCTCTCGAACTTCGGTGCCGAGTCGGTCCTCGATCCCCAGTGGAACAAGGTCTACGACGTCCCGGACACGAAGATCTGGGCGCTGCGACGCAGTCTTCGCTCCAACCTGGTCGACGACGTCCGCCAGCGCCTGCGCTCCTCCTGGAAGAAGCGCGGCGCGGCCGACGCAGAGTTGGCCTGGACGGACTCCGTGCTGGACCCGGACATCCTCACGATCGGCTTCGCGCGGCGCGTGCCGACCTACAAGCGCCTCACGCTCATGCTGCGCAACCCGGCCAGGCTGAAGGCGCTCCTCCTCCACCCGGAGCACCCGATCCAGCTCGTCATCGCCGGCAAGTCACACCCCGCCGACGAGCAGGGCAAGCGCATGATTCAGGACCTCGTCCGCTTCACGGACGATCCCGAGGTGCGTCACCGCATCGTCTTCCTTCCGAACTACGACATCGCCATGGCCCGCATCCTCTTCCCGGGCTGCGACGTCTGGCTCAACAACCCGCTGCGTCCGCTCGAGGCCTGTGGCACGTCCGGCATGAAGTCGGCGATCAACGGTGGGCTGAACCTGTCCGTCCTCGACGGCTGGTGGGACGAGATGTACGACGGCGACAACGGCTGGGCGATCCCGACGGCCAACAACGGCGCCTCGGCCGACGAGCGCGACGACATCGAGGCGGCAGCCCTGTACGACCTTCTCGAGACACAGGTGGGACCACGTTTCTACTCGCAGGTTCCTGCTGAGGGCGCCGGAGCCGCCGGACCGTCGGAGCCCTCGCGCGACGGCGTGCCGCACCAGTGGATCGCGATGATCAAGCACACGATGGCGACCCTGGGCCCGGCGGTGTCCGCCGAGCGCATGCTGCAGGACTACGTCGAGAAGCTGTACCGTCCGGCCTGGCGTGCAGGGCAGGAAGCTGTGGCCGACTCCTTCTCGCTCGCGAAGCGCACCGCCGCCTGGCGCTCACGCGTCCAGGGCAGCTGGCCGGCCGTGCAGGTGGAACACGTGGACTCCACGGGCGTCTCGGAGGATCCGCAGATCGGTGATTCCCTCAGCGTCAGCGCCTACGTGTCGCTCGGGGGACTGAACCCCGATGACGTCGCCGTCGAGGTGGCGTTCGGGCGAGCCCTAGAGAGTGACGAGCTGAGCGACGTCATCGTCCAGGACCTCGACGTCGCCGAGAACCTCGGCAGCGGACGCTACCTGTTCACGGGCGATATCCGGATCGACCACTCCGGGTCCTTCGGCTACACGGTGCGCGTGCTCCCGAAGCACTCGACCCTGGTGACGAAGGCCGAACTGGGACTCGTCGTCAACGCCTGACGGGCGGACGCCTGTTCAAGGGCCCACATGACGAAGCCCGGGACCACAAGGCCCCGGGCTTCGTCATGTGGAACCAGTGGCGTGAGCGCCTACTGCTCCACTCGGGCGCTCAGCAGCGGTACATCCGCACCGAGTCACCGGCAACCGTGTCCGCCTCGCCCGAGAGCAGGCGGGGGTGCTCGACGACGGTGCCCTGGACGGTGGCACCATCCGCCGAGTCGAACGTGCGGCTGAACCAGCGCGGCTGCTCCCCCTCGACGCCCTCGCCCTGCAGGATCCAGGCGGAGGGCAGATGGATGCGCGTGTCCTCGAGCGATCCGTTGATCACGACGAGCCCATTGACCGTGCCGCCCGTGGACCCGAGGAGCAGCTGCACAGTCCTGGTCCGCGGGTCGTTCCACTCGGACGCGGTCATCGGCAGTCCGGCCGCGCTGAACCAGAGCAGCGTCGACTGGTCGCTGCGGGACGGAAACGTGGGCGGCTGCCCGGCCAGGAAGTCGCGCCGGATGGACAGCAGCGTCCGCGTGGACTCGAGCATCCGCCGCGACGCGGTGTCGTCGGGCCAGTGGACCCAGCCGAGCTCGGTGTCCTGGCAGTAGGCATTGTTGTTGCCGCCCTGGGTGCGGCCGAACTCGTCCCCGGCCGTCAGCATCGGGACGCCCAGCGAGATGAGCAGGGACGCCATGATGTTGCGGGCACTCTTCTCGCGGGCGGCGAGGATGGTCTCGTCCTCCGTCCTGCCCTCGGCACCGTGGTTGTAGCTGCGGTTGTCGTTGTGTCCGTCGCGGTTGCCCTCGCCGTTGGCCTCGTTGTGCTTGCGCTCGTAAGCCGTGAGGTCCGCGAGCGTGAACCCGTCGTGGGCCGTCACGAGGTTCACCGAGGCCAGGGCGCTCCGGCCGGATGCCGCAAAGGTGTCGGCCGATCCGGCGAGGCAGCCCGCCAGGCGTCCGGGCGAGGATCCCGCGCCACCTCCGGCTATCGACGCGATATCGCGGAGCCAGAAGTCACGCACCGTATCGCGGAAGCGGTCGTTCCAGTCGGCCCATCCGACGGGGAACCGCCCCGTCTGCCAGCCGTCCGGCCCGATGTCCCAGGGCTCCGTGATGAGCTTGGTGCCGCGCAGCGCCTTCGACGCTCCGGCAGCGAACAGGAAGGGATGCCTCGGCGTGAACGAATTGCGTTCGTCCCTGGCCAGCGTGACGGCGAGGTCGAACCGGAAACCGTCGATGTGGCACTCCTCGGCCCAGTAGCGCAGCGAGTCGAGTGCGAACTCGACGACGCGGGGTTCGGAGAAGTTCAGGGTGTTCCCACAGCCGGTCGTGTCCACGTAGCGGCCGGCGTCGTCGTGCCTGTAGTAGTCGAAATCGCCGAGACCCCGCCAGCAGAGGGCGGGCGCATGCTGGTCGCCTTCGGCAGTGTGGTTGTAGACGACGTCGAGGATCACCTCCAGCCCGGCTTCGTGGAGGGCCCTGACCATGCCCTTGAACTCGTCGAGGACCGCTGCGGGTCCCGCTTCCCGTGCTGCCACCGTCGCGTAGTCGGTATGCGCGGCGAAGAACCCGAGCGTGTTGTAGCCCCAGTAGTTGCTGAGGCCCAGGGGCTCGAGGTGCGGCTCGTCGATGTGGAAGTGGACCGGGAGGAGTTCGACGGCTGTCACGCCGAGGTCCCGCAGGTACCCGACCATCGCGGGATGGCCAAGCCCCGCATAGGTCCCCCGCAGTGCCTCGGGAACGTCCGGGTGCAACTTCGTGAGTCCCTTGACGTGCGCCTCGTAGATGACAGTGTCCCGCCACGGGGTTCCGGGACGCTCGCTCATCCCCCAGTCGAACTCGTGCTCCAGGAACACGGAGTAGTAGGAGCGCGACGGCGGCTCGTCGGTCCCCGACTCCGTGTCGATGGCCTCGATCGCGCGGGAGTACGGGTCCAGAAGCAGTTGGGTCTCGCCGATGGCGCCCGGAAGGTCCTCGCCGGTGGGCCAGAACGCATACAGGGCGCCGGGATGCACGGGACCAACCACGCCGTGATGCACGCCGCCGTCGAGACCCACCAGGGTCTCCGAGGCCCACGCGCCGTCCTCACGGCGCCAGTGCACATCCATGGAGGCGATCGCCGGGGCCCAGACCGCCGCATTCGCGTGGGCGTCCTGTCCCCGTCCGGCCCTGATGGAGTGGAGCCCCAGCGGGAACTCCCGGGAGCCTCGCGGATGCGACGGTACCTGCTGCGTCATGGCGACGCGGTCAGGACGAACGCTGGCGTGACACCTCGTACAGCGTGATGCCCACCGCCATCGAAGCATTGAGCGACTCCATGGCGGAGTCGATGGGGATGGAGACGATCTGGTCGCAGTTCTCGCGGACGAGCCGGGAGAGGCCCTTGCCCTCCGAACCGACGACGATGCAGATGGGATCACGGCCGAGGGTCAGTTCGGGCAGCGAGACATCACCATCGCCGTCCAGGCCGAGGACGAAGATGCCCTTCTCCTTGAGGGACTTCAGCGCCGAATTGAGGTTGCCGACGCGGGCGACGGGTACGCGGACGGCGGCACCGGCGCTGGTCTTCCAGGCCGACGCCGTCACGCCGACCGAGCGGCGCTCGGGCACGATGACGCCGTGGCTGCTGAAGGCCGAGGCGGAGCGGATGATGGCGCCGAGGTTGCGGGGATCGGTGATGCCGTCGAGGGCGACGAAGAGGGGGGCGTTCCCGATGTGCCCGCGCCGGTACCGCTCGATGGTCTCATCCACGAGGTCGAGCGCGTCGGCGTACTCGTACGGCGGGATCTGCAGCATGAGGCCCTGGTGCACAGCGCCGTCCGTCATGCGGTCCAGCTCCGCCTTGCCCGTCTCCATCACGGGGATGCCGCGTTCCGCAGCCATCTTGAGCGAGTCACGGACGCGGTCGTCCATCTCGATGCGGATCGCCACATGCAGGGCCTTCGCAGGGATTCCTGCGCGCAGAGCCTCCACGACGGAGTTGCGGCCCGTGACGGCCTCCTCGGCGGCCTTGCCCTTGGTGCGACCGGTGCCGGCGTTCTTGCCGCCTCCACGCTTGGCCTCCGAGCGCTCCGCCAGCTCCTTGTTCTTGTACGCCTTGTGGTACGGGCGATCCTCCGCCCTGGGAGTGGGGCCCTTACCCTCGAGCGACTTGCGTCCGTGTCCGCCGGTGCCGATGGTGGGGCCCTTTTTCAACTTGCGAACCGCGCCTGGACGTCCGTGACTGGCCATGGAAAAACACCTTTATATAGAAGAAGAATCGCCTCCAGTTTACGCGGAGCGGGCGAGAAGCCCCCGCACATCCCGTCCTGCCGTCGTCGGAGCCTCGAAAAGGCGGGTGGAGCGGCGTTCGAACTGCAGCGCTGCCGCCGCCACTAGTTCCCCGACAAGGACCAGCGGGCGCCCTCGGCGGAATCCTCGAGAGTAACCCCGGCACGTGCCAGGGCGTCGCGGATGGCATCGGCCCGAGCCCAGTCCCGCGCGGTCCGGGCCTCGATGCGCTCCGCGATGCGGTCACCGACGAGGGTGTCGAGTGCTTTCGACAGTGCCGCGTCCGCTGTGCCACCTCCTGCGGCCTCTCCTGCGTCGTCGAGTCCGAGGACGCCGGTCATGCCGACGACGGCGGCCAGGCAGGCTGCCACGGCGGCGTCATCGCCTGCGGAGAGGGCGGTGTTGCCGCTGCGCACCGTGGTGTGGAGCACCGCGAGGGCCTGCGGCACGTTGAGGTCGTCGTCCATGGCGTCCGCGAATGCCGGGGGGAGGTCGGCGGCGCGGACGGACCCGGGGGCAGGTGCGCCGACCCGGGTCGCTGCCTTGCCGATGAAGCCGTCTATGCGGGCCACCGCTGCGCCTGCCTCCTGCAGGGAGGTCTCGCGGTAGTCCAGTACGGAGCGGTAGTGCGCCTGCCCGAGGTAGTACCGCACCACGCGGGGACCGGCGGCGTCGATCATCTCCTGCGGGGTCACCGTGTTGCCGATGGACTTCGACATCTTCTCGCCGCCGAAGGTGACCATGCCGTTGTGCATCCAGTACCGGGCAAAAGCATGGCCGGCGGCCTGCGACTGGGCCATCTCGTTCTCGTGGTGCGGGAATCGGAGATCGAGTCCGCCACCGTGGATGTCGAACTCCGTGCCGAGGTACTTCGTCACCATGCTCGAGCACTCAAGGTGCCAGCCGGGGCGGCCGGTACCCCACGGGCTCGACCAGGACGCCGTCACCGGATCGGTCTCCTGGGAGCCCTTCCACAACGCGAAGTCGCGCGGGTCCTTCTTGCCGCGGGGGTCGGCGTCGGGCGCTGCCTGCATGTCATCGATGTGCTGGCGGGTCAGGCTGCCGTAGGCGGGCCAGGAGCGTACGTCGAAGTAGACGTCTCCGGAGGCGTCGGGTGCGGGGTAGGCGTGGCCGCGGTCGATGAGGAGCTGGATCAGGGCGTGCATCTCGGGGATGTGACCGGTGGCTCGCGGCTCGTAGGTGGGGCGGCGCACTCCGAGCGCGGCGTAGGCCCGGTGGAACTCCTGTTCGAAGCGGTAGGCGAGGGCCCACCACGGTTCCTCCGGGACCACCGACGGGTCCGCCCCTGCGGCTCCCTCACGGAACGAATCCTGGGACTTCGCGAGGATCTTGTCGTCGATGTCCGTCACGTTCCGGACGACCGTGACGCGCAGGTCCCGCGCCTCGAGCCAGCGGGTGAGCTGGTCGAAGGCGATAGCAGACCGCACATGCCCCACGTGAGGCATGCCCTGCACCGTCGCACCGCAGTAGTACAGGCTCGCCCTGCCCGCTTCGATCGGCTCGAACGGGCGCACCTCGGCGCGGGCTGTGTCATAGAATCGCAGGCTCACCGGTCCAGATTACCCGGCGGCCGCCCGCACCCTTCCCGATGCTGCGCCCTCCATCCTCCGGGCTGTGAACCTGGGTCCTCCTACCCTGCGGCTTCCAGCCCCTGCGGCCGCAACCTCCGGTTCGCCCGGCTATGGCCCATCAGCGGAGGCAGAGCGCACGACGACGGCGGTGGCGATGGCCGCGATACCCTCACCTCGACCGGTCAGGCCGAGCCCGTCGGTGGTGGTAGCCGAGATACTGACGGGCGCCTGCGCGGCGTCGGCCATGACGGCCTCCGCCTCTGCACGACGAGGGCCGAATTTGGGCCTGTTGCCGATCAACTGCACGGCGATGTTGCCGATATCGAAGCCGGCGGCCCGCACGATCCGGGCCGCCTCGGAGAGCAGGGTGTGTCCCGAGGCTCCGGCGAACTCGGGGCGGTCGGTGCCGAAGTGGGTCCCGAGATCGCCGACCCCGGCCGCGGAGAAGAGCGCGTCGGCCGCCGCATGGGCGACGACGTCCCCGTCGGAGTGGCCCGACAGCCCCCGCTCCCCCTCCCACAGCAGGCCAGCGACCCAGAGCGGCGCCGGCGCGTCATCAGCGGCGTACGCGTGGACGTCCACACCGATTCCGGTGCGGGGAAGGTGGAGGTGCTCACTGAGGTACACGGCTGCTCCTGCTGGTCGGGGTCGGGGTGGTTCCTGTGCGGGCCGGTGCGGGAAGGTCGACGCTGCCGGCGGGCCCCGCGGCGTCGTTCGCAACCCCGGCCGCCAGCACGGCCTCCGCGACCACGAGGTCGAACGGCGTGGTGACCTTGAAGGCGAGAGCATCCCCCTCGACGACGCGTACCGGTACTCCGCTTGCTTCCATGAGCATGGCGTCGTCAGTGATCGTGGCATCACCGGCGGCGTCGCCGGCGTGGGCTGCGCGCAGGGCATCGGCGTCGAAACCCTGGGGAGTCTGCACTGCTCGCAGGAGGGCACGGTCGGGGGTCGCCGTGACGATGCCGTCCTCCACGACCTTGATGGTGTCGACGACGGGCAGCACGGGAATCACGGCGGAGGCGCCCGCGCTCACGAGCGCGGCGACCCGCTGGAAGACGGCCGGAGGAGTGATGGCCCGAGCTGCATCATGGACCAGGACGACTCCCACGGTCGGCGGCAGCGCCGCGAGGCCCGCGCGGACGGATGCGGCGCGGGTTGCACCGCCCGCAACCGCAGTGATGCTGGTGGGGTACACCGAGCGCAGCGCCGCCTCCGCGACGACGGCGGACAGGACGGGGTCCCCCGCCGGCAGGACCACCACGACGGCGCCGGCGACGCCCGACGCGATCACGGACTCCAGTGCGTGCTCCAGGAGGGTACGCCCGGCGCACAGGACCCGCGCCTTCGGGATGCCGTGACCGAGGCGCTGTCCCGACCCCGCTGCGACGACGATGACTCCGGCTCGGGCGGGGTGCTGCGCATTCTTCTCGGACACCCCGTCACCCTACGACAGGCGACAAAAAAAGAGGGACCCGGAGGTCCCTCTTCTTCGTGGTCGTCCGTCTCCTAGGAGGCGAGGACCTCGTCGAGAACACTTGCGGCCTTCTCTTCGTCGGTCTTCTCCGCGAGTGCCAGCTCGGAGATGAGGATCTGGCGCGCTTTCGCGAGCATCCTCTTCTCACCCGCCGACAGTCCGCGGTCGTGGTCGCGGCGCCAAAGGTCCCGGACTACTTCGGCGACCTTGATGACATCGCCGGAAGCGAGCTTCTCGAGGTTCGCCTTGTACCGCCGCGACCAGTTCGTCGGCTCTTCCGTGAATTCGGCTCGAAGGACGTCGAACACATGCTCGAGGCCTTCCTTGCCCACCACGTCGCGAACCCCTACGAGGTCAACGTTCTCTGCTGGTACCTCTATGGTCAGATCACCCTGTGCCACCTTGAGCTTGAGATACATCTTCTCTTCGCCCTTGATGACGCGCATCTTGATCTCTTCGATCTTCGCTGCGCCGTGGTGAGGGTAAACAACTGTTTCGCCAACCTCAAAAACCATGTGGACTTTCCCCTTTCCCGCCGGTCAGTTTATCACGGTGGCGACACGCCGATGGCGCGTTTTCGCAGGTCAGACGGCCGAAACAAGCGCAATTGGCTATCATCCGCCCCTTGACGAAAAGCGCTTTTGGTGATCTGAGGGTCTTCGGGCCCGTGAAACCGACACCACGGTTCGACGGCGTAGCCGATAGTGTGTTCTGTAGGTCCGCACCGGATTCCGTCCCTGTCCCACCTGTTGAACACCAGGAGTTTGTGCTGTGAAGAATGCACCGAAGAACCGAGTGCAGCAGTCCGTTGCTGCCGGCGCCGTACTGATGATGCTGGGCGTCTCCGGCTGCAGCTTCACCGCAGAGCAATTCACGGCAACCCCCTACGCCCCCTCGGACGGCATCGTGAAGGACGTCGGGCCGGTGCTGCTGCGCAACATCCTGGTGGTCGGTCGTGACGACGAGACGGCAGGGCGCCTGATCGGAACCGTGTTCAACACCAGCGACGAGCCCGTCGATCTCTCCATCCGGGCAGGCGGGGCGTCGACGAGCGTCACCATAGAGGGCCAGGGCGAATTCAGGTTCGAGGACGAGACGGCCGATGACGCGACCCTCGAGGGGCTCCAGGACGTTCCCGGCTCCCTCATCGACGTCGACTTCGAGGTGGAGGGCGAGGACGCGACCTTCCAGGTTCCGGTCCTCGACGGCACGCTCGAGGAGTACCGCGAGTTCGTTCCGGGCGGCTACACGCCGCGCCCCAGCGAACCAGCCGCCACCGAAGAGGCCGCCGAGGGCGAATAGCTCCACGGCACCGACGCACCACTGCCCGCCTCCGGACCATCGGAGGCGGGCAGTGTCATTCTCTGCTCAGGGCTCGTACTTGTACCCCAGGCCGCGGACGGTGATGAGGTAGCGCGGGCTCGACGGATCCGGCTCGACCTTGCCGCGGAGCCTCTTGACGTGGACGTCCAGGGTCTTCGTGTCACCGACGTAGTCGGAACCCCAGACGCGGTCGATGAGCTGGCCCCGCGTGAGCACCCTGCCCGAGTTCCGGAGCAGCATCTCGAGCAGTTCGAACTCCTTCAGCGGGAGCGCCACCTGTTCGCCCTCGACGCTCACCACGTGCCGCTCGATGTCCATGCGGACGGGTCCGGCTTGGATGGTGTTCGAGATCAGCTCCTCGGGCTCCCCCTGGCGCCTGAGGACGGCGCGGATGCGGGCGACGAGTTCTCGGGACGAGTACGGCTTGGTCACGTAGTCGTCGGCACCGAGTTCCAGCCCCACGACCTTGTCGATCTCGGCGTCCTTGGCCGTCAACATGATGACGGGGACGCTGGAGCGCTGGCGCAGCTGGCGGCAGACCTCCGTGCCTGAAAGCCCCGGCAGCTGGAGGTCCAGCAGCACGAGGTCCGCGCCGGAGCGGTCGAACTCGGTGATGGCGTCGAGGCCGTTGTCCACGACGGACACCTCGAAACCTTCCTTGCCGAGGAGATAGGACAGCGGGTCGCTGAACGATTCCTCGTCCTCGACGATCAGAATACGGCTCAAGCCTTGACTCCCTGCTCATGGGCAGCGGTGCTGCCCTTCTTCACTGATTTCCTGTCGGAACCCTGCACTACGCCCTCCTTCGCGACGGCCGGAACGGACCCACCCGTGGCGGTGTCGTCATCGGCTGATACCTCCATCTCGGGGAGGCGGACCGTGAACGTGCTCCCCTGGCCTGCCTGGGACCACACCGTCACCTCACCACCGTGGTTGGACACGACGTGCTTGACGATGCTGAGGCCGAGTCCCGTTCCGCCCGTCTGTCGGGAGCGGGCGGCGTCGATGCGGTAGAAGCGCTCGAAGATGCGCTCCTGCTCCTCCGGTGTGATGCCAGTTCCCTGATCCGTCACCGAGACCTGCACGAGCCCGTCGCGCGACCGCACGCCGACACCCACGCGCGTGCCCTCGGGCGAATAGCGGATGGCGTTGTCGATCAGGTTGCGGAATGCCGTCATCAGCAGGTCTCGGTCGCCGTACACCGGGGCGGGAACCGAACCACCGACGACGATGTCGATCTGCTTGCTCTCGGCCGGCAGCTTGTTGCGGTCCACGGCCTCGGCAACCACGGCATTGATGTCCACGGCCTTGCCGCGACGGACGACGTCGGCGCCCTGCAGCCGGGAGAGTTCGATGATGTCCTGGACGAGGGCGGAGAGCCTGCCGGACTCCTTGTGCATGCGCTGGGCGAAGCGGCGGACAGCGACCTCGTCCTCGGCGGCGTCCTGGATGGCCTCCGCGAGGAGGGAGATGGCGCCGACGGGGGTCTTCAGTTCGTGGGAGACGTTCGCGACGAAGTCGTTGCGGATCTCCTCGCTGCGGGTGATCTCCGTGCGGTCGTCGGCGAGGATCAGGATGTACTCGGCTCCTAGTGCTGCCACGCGGGCCTGCACCACGATGGTTCCCTGGCCGAACGGTCCGCGGGGAAGCTCGAGCTGCTGCTGCTCGATCACGCCGTCGCGCCGGACGCGGGCCGTGAGGTCGAGGAGTTCGGAGTGCACCACCGTGTGTCCGCGGACGAGGCCGAAGGCATACGCTGCGGGACTGGCACGTACGACGCCGTCGATGGCGTCCACGATCACGTAGGCACGGCCGATGATGGACAGGACCTCGGCGGCGCCGTCGGGCAGGGATGGCTCGTCCTCGTAGAGGAGCCGGAGCCTCTGCGCCTCGCTTGCACGGAACGCCGCCATGCCGCTCACGCCGAGGCCCAGGCCTACCAGCCCGGCTACGAGCGTCAGGAGAAGGGGGTCCACGGACACAGCTTATGCTCTCCGAATTCCGACCCCACCCCATACGGTGGCAATAGGTCAGGGGTTCAACTAACGTTCACACAAAGCGGGGAAACAGTTCACCGCTGGCTGGAATGCTCGTCGGCAGAACTGTGGACACGGTTGCAGTCGAAACTTCCAGGGAGGGACCCCTACGTGCGTAAGGTTTTTCAGGCCGAGCTTCACCAGATCGGCGAGGAGCTCATCGAGATCTCGCAGTTGGTGTCCGAAGCCATCCAGAAGGCCAATAGCGCTTTCCAGGGTGCCGACACCGAGCTCGCGCAGGAAGTCATCGCCGCGGACGCGCGCATCGATTTCCTCCAGAACAGCCTCGACGAGCGCGCCATCGATATCCTCGCCCTGCAGGGCCCCGTGGCGTCCGACCTCCGGATGATCGTGGGCGCGCTGCGGATGAGCGCCTCCCTCGAGCGCATGGGTGATCTCGCCCGGCACGTGGCGCAGCTCGCCCGCCTGCGCTTCCCCGCGAACGTCATTCCCGAAAGCATCCGCGCCACGTTCGACGAGCTCGCCGAACTCGACGTGGATATCGCGGCCAAGGTCACCGAACTCCTCGAGACGCGCAACCTCGACCTGAGCAACGAGATCAACGCCGCCAACGCGCGCGTCAACGAGCTGCACGCCAGCGTGTTCAAGGCCGTCGCCGCGGAGGACTGGAACCAGAACGCGCCGACCACCGTGGACGTCACGCTCGCGAGCCGCTATTACGAGCGCTTCGCCGACCACGGCGTCTCGGTGGCCCGCAAGGTCACCTACCTCGTCACCGGCGAGTGGCAGCCCAGCGCACCGCTGAACTGACGCCACCCGGAAGCAGGAACGACGGCGGCCACCGGCCGCCGTCGTTCTCGTTCAGGCTGCTGGGTCAGTGCTTGCCCTGGTTCGCCACCGCTTCGATCGCTGCCGCTGCGGCGTCGGCGTCGAGGTAGGTGCCACCGGCCTTCACGGGCACCAGGTCCTCGTCGAGCTCGTACACCAGCGGGATACCCGTGGGGATGTTGAGCGATGCGATGTCCCTGTCGCTGATGCCGTCGAGGTGCTTGACGAGCGCCCGCAGGGAGTTGCCGTGCGCGGCGATCAGGACGGTCCTGCCGGCCTTGATGTCCACCGTGATGTCGGACTCCCAGTACGGCAGGAAGCGGTCGAGGACATCCTTGAGGCACTCAGTGCGCGGCACGTCGTCCCCGAGGTCCGCGTAGCGCGGATCGTCGACCTGGGAGTACTCGCTCGCGTCGTCGAGGGGCGGCGGCGGCGTGTCGTAGGACCGGCGCCATTCCATGAACTGCTTCTCGCCGTACTCGGCGAGGGTCTGGGCCTTGTCCTTGCCCTGCAGCGCGCCGTAGTGGCGCTCGTTCAGGCGCCAGTCGCGCTTGACGTCGATCCAGCTGCGGTCGGCCGCTTCGAGCGCGAGGTTCGCGGTGATGATGGCCCGCTTCTGCCGCGACGTGTAGACGATGTCGGGAAGGATGCCGGCCTCGGTGAGGAGATGACCGCCGCGGGTGGCTTCCTCGCGGCCCTTCTCGGTGAGGGCGACGTCCACCCATCCGGTGAAGAGGTTCTTCTCGTTCCATTCGCTCTGCCCATGGCGCAGGAGGATCAGTGTGTAGGTCATGATTCCAGTCTGCCGCATCGGGCTGCGGCGGTCATGCCGGCTGCGTCGGGTGGCACCAGTATTAAGCGCGTGCGCGTGGCCTACCCTTGACGGGTGCCTCCGCGACAGCGTCCCCCGAAGCCCCTGGGCACCATCACGCGCGGCACCACGAACCCCAATAGGCTCCGTCGCGTGGACCGCTGGCTCGCCGGGCCGCAGTCCTTCCGGTTGCGCCGGGCGGGTGATCCGCTCGTCGTCGACCTCGGGTACGGGGCGGCCCCCGTGACCGCCGTCGAGCTCTATACGCGTCTACGGACGGTGCGCGACGACGTCGAGGTCGTGGGCATCGAGATAGACCCTGCGCGGGTGGCGGCTGCGAAGCCCCTGGCGCGGCCCGGCCTGAGCTTCCGGCAGGGCGGCTTCGAGCTGCCCCTCGACGGGCGGCGGCCCGTCGCCGTGCGTGCGTTCAACGTGCTCCGTCAGTACCGCGAGGACGAGTACGCGGCCTACTGGGACGAGGTCCGGGGACGGCTGGCGCCGGACGGGATCTTCGTCGACGGGACGTGCGACGAGATCGGGCGACGATCCTCCTGGGCAGCTCTCGACGCCGGGGGTCCGGTGTCCCTCAGCATCTCCCTGAGGTTCGGCGCTTTCGCCCTGCCGTCCGACGTCGCCGAGCGGCTGCCCAAGGCGCTGATCCACCGGAACGTCGAGGGTGAGCGCGTGCATGCCTACCTGCGTGCGCTGGACCGGGCCTGGCTCGACGCCGCAGCCCTGTCATCCTTCGGGCACGGACAGCGATGGAGGGCGATGTGCGCTTCGGTGAAGGCGGACGGCTGGCCACTGCTGGATGGCCCGTCACGCTGGCGCCTCGGAGAGGTCACGGTGGCATGGGAAGCGGTGAAGCCGGGCTAGCTGTTCCTACCAGGGACCGTAGGGCCCGGAGGTGCCGCCGCGACCCGAGGTCTGGCTGACGGCGGGCTTCACATCGGCCAGGTATACGCAGGCCGCGACGATCGCGATGATCTGGAACAGGTTGAAGCCTCCGCCGCCGAAGGCGGATAGCAGACCGACCACGACGGCGCCGCCCGTGAGGGCGAGCCAGAAGCCCTTGGTCCGCTTGAACGCGGCCTCGAACGCCGTGCCCGGATGGCGCACGCAGTCGATGAAGGCCCATACCTCGATACCCAGGGCTACGAAGCCGAGCGCGAAGTACAGGTAGTACTGAATTGCGTAAACGAGAGCCACGGGTCCAGCTTAGCGGGCCTGCTCGCAGCGGCGCACCGGTGATACCAGCCGCCCGGCGGGACGGGCGGCGAGGCGTACCAGCGCTTCCAGGGATTCAGAGCCCGCCGTCGCGCGGGCCGGCTGCGACGCGGAGTGCCTGGTCGAGGTCCGCCCAGAGATCGTCGGGGTTCTCGATGCCGACGGACAGGCGGACGAGAGCCTCGGGGACGGTCGTCGGCTCGGCCGGCTGGCGCCGTCGTCGCTCGACCAGCGACTCGACGCCGCCGAGGGATGTGGCGGGAAGCCAGAGCCGGACGGCCGCGACCAGGGCGTCCGCCGTCGCGACGTCGTCGAGCTCGATGCTGACAATTCCTCCGAAGCCGTTGAACTGGGCCGCGGCACGTTCGTGACCCGGGTCCGATGCGAGGCCCGGATAACGCACGCGGCGGACGGCCGGGTGATCGACCAGACGGTGGGCGAGCGCCGCGGCGGTCGCCTGACTGCGGTCCATACGGAGGGCGAGCGTCCGCAATCCGCGGAGCGCGAGCCACACCTCGAACGGTCCGGCGATAGCACCGTGCAGAGTACGGTGCGCGAGGAGCCTGTCCCGGAGCGTGGCGTCCGAGGTGACGAGGGCCCCGAGGACGACGTCGGAGTGGCCCGCCAGCCACTTGGTGACGGAGTGCAGGACGACGTCGACCCCGGCGTCCAGCGGCCGGTGGACCATGGGGGTGTTGAAGGTGTTGTCGGCGACGACGACCGCGCCCATTGCGTGCGCGGCGTCCGTCAGGACGGACAGCTCGGCGACCTCGAGCATCGGGTTGGTGGGACTTTCGAGCCAGAGCATCACCTGCCCGGCGTCGAACCTGGCGGTGAGTGCCTCGAGTTCCGCGAGGACGGCGTCCGTATCGGCGATGTCCACGGTGCGCAGTTCGAAGCGACCCTGGGCGGCGAGGTCCCCCGCAAGGCTGATGGAACCGGCGTAGGCGTGGCGCGGCATGACCACCGCGCCCCCGGTGGGGATCAGGGACAGTGCGGCCGCGGCCGCCCCGAGCCCGGACGCGAAGACGAGCGCCGGCAGCGTCGCATTCTCGAGGGCGCCGAGCGCTTCCTCGAAGGGGTCCCAGGTGGGATTCGAACCACGGGCGTAGATACGGTCGCCGGCCTCCGGCGCGCGGGTCTCGTGGTAGGTCGTCGTGAGGACGATCGGCACATTGACGGGAGCATCGTGCTCCCTGGGCGGGCGTCCTGCCGCGACGGTGAGGGTGTCCGGGGCGAGGTCGGGGTGCTCGAGTGCCATGCCCAGAGCCTAGCGCCGGGGAGTCTTCTCCCCGGCAACTGTTACTGGGAGCAATGGTCACCGCCACTCGGTAGGCTTGGCGCGTGACCTATCCCCTCCCGCACGGGCTTCCCGGGCTGTTCATCGCGCTCGAGGGCGGTGACGGCGCCGGCAAGTCCACCCAGGCCGGCCTGCTGTGCCGGGCCCTCGAGGAGGGCGGCCGCACCGTGGTCCGTACGCGCGAACCAGGCGGCACCCCGATCGGCGAGAAGCTGAGGTCCCTCGTACTGGAGCACGGGCACGGTGATATCGATGCCCGGACCGAGGCGCTGATCTTCGCGGCCTCCCGCGCCGCGCACGTGCAGCAGGTGATCGCGCCCGCACTGAGGCGCGGCGACGTCGTCGTCTGCGACCGGTACATCGACTCGTCGGTCGCCTACCAGGGAGCGGGCCGCAACCTCGGGCCGAGGGCCGTCCTCGACGTCAACCTGTGGGCCACCGATGGGCTCCTGCCCGACCTCACGGTGCTTCTCGACGTCGACCCTGCCGAGGGCCGCAGCCGCCGCACCGCCGGAGCGGCCGTGGAGGACCGCCTCGAATCCGAGCCCGATGATTTCCACGCGAGCATCCGGGACGCGTTCCTCGATCTCGCACGCGAGGAGCCCGAGCGCTACCTCGTCCTGTCCGCGGCCGGGACGCCCGAGGATCTGCATGTCGCCATCCTCGGAGCCCTCCCCCGGGTCTCCGCGTGAGTACGACGACACCCAGCCTCCCGTCAACCGGCGTCTGGGCAGACCTGCGCGGGCAGGAGCAGGTGGTGGAGCAGTTGCGCCGAGCCGCGGAATCCGGCGCCCCGACTCACGCGTGGCTCTTCACGGGCCCGCCCGGCTCCGGCCGGTCCAACGCCGCACGCGCCTTCGCGGCGGCACTCCTCTGCGAGCGTGTATCCCTGAGCGAACGGGGGTGCGGAGCGTGCAAGGCGTGCCGAACGGTCCTCTCGGGAGTCCACGCGGACCTCACCAACGTCACGACGGAGAAAGTGACCATCAGCATCGACGAGGCACGCGAGCTCGTCCGGAAGGCGCAGGACAAGCCGTCAACGGGCCGCTGGCGGATCATCATCGTCGAGGACGCCGACCGCATGCAGGAGCGCAGTACCAATGTGCTCCTCAAAGCCATCGAAGAACCCCCGCCCCGTACCATCTGGCTGCTGTGCGCGCCCAGTCCGGGCGATGTGCTCGTGACCATCCGCTCCCGCTGCCGGTCGGTGGGCCTCAGGCTGCCGCCGGTCCGGGACGTCGCCGAGTTGCTCGTGGCACGCGACGGGATCGACCCGGTGACGGCGGAGGCGGCAGCGCGGGCGGCACAGAGCCACATCGGAATCGCGAAGAGGCTCGCCACCGACGACGGCGCCCGCGAACGCCGGAACCAGATCGTCCGGCTGCCGCTGACGCTGCACTCGGTTTCGGGCGCGATGCGCGCAGCCGCCGACCTCGTCAAGCTCGCCGAAGCGGAGGCCCAGAGCTCCTTCGAGCAACGAGACGCCGAGGAGAGGGCCGCGCTTCTGGCGACCCTCGGCGCACCCGAGACCGGGACGCTGCCGCCGTCCCTGCGCGCCCAGATCAGGCGGCTGGAGGAGGACCAGACGCGACGGGCAAAGCGCTCGAAGAACGACTACTTCGACCGTGCCCTGACCGATCTCATCTCCTTCTACCGTGACGTGCTGATGCTCCAGGTCGCCAGCGGCCAGGCACTCGTGAACGAGCCGCTGCGACCCGAGCTCGAGGAATTCGCGCAACGCGAGTCCGCCGAGGACACCCTCCTCCGACTCGGGACGATCAACGAAGTCCGCACGCGGCTCGTCAGCACCAACGTGTCACCCCTTCTCGCCATCGAAGCGATGACGGTGAGCCTCCTGTCCCGGAAGGACCTCGACCGATGACCAGCGGACTGCCCGATTCCACCCGACCCCGGCCACGCCGTCGATCCCTGGCTCTCCTCGCCGGGTCCGCCGCCGTCGTGCTGGGCCTGACGGGGTGCACGCTGCTCCCTCCCGCCGATCCCTCGAACCAGAGCGCCACGGGTGTCGAGACAGCCGATCCTGCCGCCGTGGGCGACGTGGACGAGGATCTGCGCAGCTTCTACGAGCAGGAGGTGCAGTGGGAGGACTGCGAGGAGGATTTCTCCTGCGCGACCATCGACGTGCCGCTGAACTACGGCGACCCGGGGCGTGGCGACATCGAGATCGCAGCCATCCGCGTGGACGCCACGAGCGAGGCGAAGGGCACCATCCTGATCAACCCGGGCGGGCCCGGTGCTTCTGGATTCAACATCGTGAAGGATTCCCTCGACTACGTCACGAGTGAGCGCCTGCGCGAGGACTACGACGTCCTCGGCTTCGACCCCCGGGGGGTCAACCGATCCACCCCGGTGACCTGCTACAACGACGCCGAACAGGACGCGGCGCGCCAGGAGTCCTACCCCGTGGATGCCTCCGAGGAGGAACTGCTCGCGCAGCTCGACGCCGAGGCCCAGGAATACGCGGACCTCTGCGCGGAGCGCACCGGCGAGCTGCTCGGTTTCGTGGACACTGAATCCGCTGCACGCGACATGGACATCCTGCGGGCGCTCGTCAGCGACCCGAAGCTCAACTACCTCGGCTTCTCCTACGGCACCCAGCTCGGTGCCACCTACGCGGATCTGTTCCCCGAGCGGTCCGGCAGGCTGGTCCTCGACGGAGCCATCGACCCGTCATTGGACAATGAGCAGATCACCCTCGGCCAGGCCACCGGATTCGAGAACGCGGTCCGCGCGTACGTGACGGACTGCCAGCAGCGGCAGGACTGCCCCTACACGGGCACGGTCGACGACGGCGTCCGCCAGATCCAGGAGCTGTTCGCCGCGGTGGAGCGCGAGCCGATGACGGCGAAGGACGGGCGGCTCGTGCCGGTCTCCACCTTCGTCCAGGGCTTCATCCTGCCGCTCTACGACAACGGGAACTGGCCTACTCTCACGCAGGCCGTGACCGATGCCCTCGCCGGCGATCCGTCCAGCATGCTCTACCTCGCCGATCTGTCCGCCGAGCGACAGCCGGACGGAACGTACTCCTCGAACTCCACAGCCGCGTTCCTCGCCGTCAATTGCCTCGACTACCCCATGACGAGCGACCCCGGCGAGATGCGGGCGGACGAGCAGGAGCTGATCTCGGCGTCGCCGACCTTCGGCCGGTTCCTGGCCTTCGGTGGCGTGACCTGCGCTCCGTGGGACTACCCGCCCGTTATGGAACCCGCTCCGCTGACTGCGGCGGGTGCTGACCCCATCGTCGTCATCGGCACGACGGGCGACCCCGCGACGCCCTACGAGTGGTCGACCGCACTGGCCGAGCAGCTCGAGTCAGGCGTCCACGTCACCTGGGAGGGCGAGGGCCACACCGCCTACGGCCGGTCCAACGACTGCATCCTGGACCTCGTGGATGCCTACTTCATCGACGGAACGGTCCCCGAGGACGGCGCGCGCTGCTGATCCCACCCGGCTCCTACCCGACGCACCATCCGACGGAAGCCATTGCTGAAGGTGGCACACCGAAGTCACCACGACGCCGGCTCCGACGGCGAGCCGTCCCGATTTGAGGACAGGAACAGCCATTTTGACCGGGAGCCGAACCTACCTATAAAGTTGAGGCTTGTGGATCGGCCCGGGTATCGCCCGAACCGGGAAGCATTGCCTCCTTAGCTCAGTCGGTAGAGCGTCTCACTCGTAATGAGAAGGTCGCCAGTTCGACTCTGGCAGGAGGCTCCGCCAAAGCCCCGGACGGTTCGCCCACCGGGGCTTTCGCCTGCCCGGCATCTTCACGAAGCGGACACCAAGCGACGTGGAAGGCACGCCGGCACCGCAACATGCGGCGGGTCCCCGAAGGCGCCCGCCACGTGCCGCCCAGATCGACGAGCGGTACCGGGCCGGACGGAAATCAGCTGAGTGCCGGACCGGACTCTGCGGACCCCGTCAGTTCACCGAGGAACGCGTGGCACTTCGCGGCACGTTCGGAGTCCTGGGCCATGACCTGCTCGAAGAAGTCCGCGATATCGTCGCGGCCTGCATTGCGGGCGTCACGGACGTACTGGCCGTAGTCGTGGCCGGCTTTCAGTGAGTGGTACTGCAGTGAGATGAGGTCGAATGAGACGTCGTCGAATCCGGTCTCGCCAGTAGCCATGAGGCACCTCCATGCTTGGTAGGAACAGGTGGCTTCAGGCTAGGTCGGGATAATTCGGCGCGGCAACGCGCAATCGGGCTCCCTGAGTGCTCGCCCCCGTGCCAGGAGTCTGTTAGGCGTCGTCGCCCATGCATCCAGGACGAAGGAAAGAGCCGCCCCGGCAGTCCCGGAGCGGCTCTTGTCTGGTCCTGCAGGTCCTACCCGCAGATGTTCCTAGGCGAAGTCGGAGGTCGCCGGGTCTGCACCGATACGACCGGCCGCGCCCTTGTCGAGTCCGTTGATCGCCTCGATGTCCTCGGCCTCGAGCTTCACATCGAGCGACTCCCAGTTCTCGATGATGCGTGACTCCGTGACGGACTTCGGGATCACGACGTTCCCGAGCGCGAGGTGCCAGGCGAGCACGACCTGCGCTGGAGTGGCGTTGCGCTTCTGAGCGATGTCCTGCAGCACTGCGTCATCGAGCAGGCCCTTGCCGGAACCGATGGGTGACCACGATTCGTGGAGGATGCCCTTCTCCGCCTCGAATGCGCGAAGCTCCGTCTGGCTCAGGTAGGGGTGGGTCTCCACCTGGTTGATGACCGGGACCACTCCCGTGGCGTCGATGATCTCGGTGAGGGCCCCGACGGTGAAGTTCGAGACTCCGATGCTCTTCACGCGGCCCTGCTTCTGCAGTTCGATGAACGCCTTCCACGAGTCCAGGTACTTGCCCTGCTTGGGCTGCAGCCAGTGGATCAGGTAGAGGTCGAGGGTCTCGAGACCGAGGCGGTCCATGGAAGCGTCGAACGCCTTGAGCGTGGTGTCGTAGCCCTGGTCGGCGTTCCACAGCTTCGTGGTGATGAACATCTCGTCGTGGCTCAGGCCCGATGCGGCGATAGCGCGACCCACGCCCGCTTCGTTCCCGTAGATCTTTGCGGTGTCGATGTGGCGGTATCCGGCCTTGAAGGCCTTTCCTACGACATCCTCGGCAACATTGTCCTCAACCTGCCACACGCCGTAGCCGAGCTGCGGGATGGTGTGACCGTCGTTGAACGTAAGGTTTGGTGATGTAGTCATACAGGCGGGAACCAACGGTGGTGCCCATTTATTTCTGTTCCCCCTGACAACTATCAGCCTGCGTGGCATTTCCTCCGCTTGGTGGAACGCCGGCGGGCCGACCGGCGGCGGCGAGGTGCGGAATGCGGATTACGGACGGTCCGACACGGAACGCCCTGCATGACGACGCCTACCGTTATGCGTTCCGGCGCTCATTGTCCGCGCGGCTCTCCTCGGTGGCAGCGGTTGACGCGGTCGAAGCAGTCGACGCGGTGTCCACAGGCGACATCAGCGAGCGCACGACGCTCGGGACCGACGCCGCGTCGCGGCACCTCCAGCTGATCGCCGCCGCTCGCGCATCCCTCGAACGCTACCTGCCGCCGTCGCTCCCTCCCCGCATCAGGGGGAACAGCAGCTTGCAGGCGACGCTCGCCGCCCTCCCTCCGAGTGAGCGCGAGTTACTGCTCCTGCGCTACTGGGACAGGCTCGGTGCAGAGGACGCCGGCCGGGCAGCGGGCGAGGACGCCGGGCAGCTCCCCTCCGTCCTCGCGGCCTGCGTTCGCCTGCTTTCGCCTCCAGTGGGATCGCCCGCGGACTTCGTCGTCGTCCTCGAATCGGCCGACCCCGCGCTCTCGGTGACACGGGACGAGCTCGAGCGCAGCCGCCGCGCTCTACCCTCGAGGCCGGGCATCGGCCCTGCGGCGAAGCTCGCCGGAGTTACGTCCTTCGCGCCACAGAAGGAGTTTCCCGACCCCGGCAGGATGCGCGACGACAGCCAGGGACCCGTGCAGGGAGGCCGAAAGCTCCAGGCGATCATCGGCGCCGTGTGCTTGGTTGCCCTCGTGGTGGCCCTGGCAACAGCCCTCATCCCCCGCACGGAACCGGGTCCCGCGGGTGAGCTGGAGCGCCTCTACGAGCTGGCCGACGTCGTCGCCGTCCTGTCCGCGTCCAGCGTCGAACCAACCCTGGTCTCCAACGAAGTGAGGATGCGGCAGAGCGCGTCCGTCATTCAGATCGTCAAGGGCCAGGAGGAAGAGAATCCGCTGATCGTAGATGTCACCGGTCGCAGCACGCTCGAGCGCCCGTACAGCCGGAACTTCTTCCCGCCCCACCAGATCATGTTCCTCACGCGCGGTCAGGACGGCATCCTGGCTCCCATCGAGGGCGAGGGTTCCGTACTCACGCTCAGCGACCTTCGGACACCCGAGGTGACGACGACGGCAGGTGATCCGGTACCGATGCCTGCGGAGCTACGCGCCGCCATCGATGCCCTGCCCGAGGACCAGCTCACGTTGGCCACGAGCGGGCAGGCACCGGGATCGCTCGATGCGGACTCGATCATCGGCATCCGACCGGACGAGGGGCGGGACACCCAGAACCTGCCGGGCGACCTCCTCGGCACCTTCCGGGCGGAGTACGAGGACAACGACGCCTGCTTCATCTTCGACTTCAACGGCCGAACCGTACTCATCCGCTGGCCCGAGGGCTTTTCCGCCTACTACCGGGAGCGAAGCGACGCGGATGGTGATTCCGCAGCGGATGCGCACATCCTGACCGTGCTCAATGAGCGCGGCTACCCCTACGTGGACCACAACCGGCAGACACCGTTCATCCGCGGGGTCCCGACCGGCGAACGCGGCGCATGCCTCGGCCAGGAGCTCGAGGTCTGGGACATCGCGGTGGCCCCTGCAAGCACACTGCTGTTCTACTGACCTGACCGTTCGGTACAGCTAGCGGCCGTCGGGCATCGCCCGCTCGGCTTCCTCCACGTCGTCGGCTACCAGCTGGGCCCGACGCCGGACGTTGTCGACGCCCGACGACGCGATACCCCAGCGTTCGCCGTCGAGCCTGGTCATGGCGGCGGCCTCCGCCGTCGTCGCCAGTGTGTTGCCCGCCCGGGACAGCGCCCGGTGCACCCGCATCAGGGCGCCCGGGATGTCGAGCCCCGTGCTCGGGGCCGACGACTGCGCGCTCACGCAGATGGACCTCACGCGCGGCAGCATGGCACCGAGTTCGTTGGCGATGACCACGAGTTCGTTGTAGACGTCGTCGTCCTCGATGCCCTCGAGGACTTGGTAATAGCGGTCGAGGCCGCGGCGGAATCGGTCATGGGCGCGTCGCCACACACCCGTACCCAGTTCGGCGTCGTCCTTCCGTCCCTGCCGCGCCGCCGCGAAGAATGCCACCTGCGCTACAGGTACTGGCCGGGCCCGTGGCTGTCCAGCGGTGGCGCCGGGGCCTTGCGGGCAGGCAGGGTTCGCTTCGGTTCGCCGTCCGGACCGATGACGACGCCGGGTGCGATGACGGTGCCAGGAGGCAGTTCGCGGAGCTGGAGGCGGGCGGCCAACTGCTGGTTGACCATCTGCTGGGCCGCGAGCGCCGTCTGGATGCCGTGGAAGAGTCCTTCCAGCCACCCGACGAGCTGCGCCTGCGCCACGCGCAGTTCGGCGTCTGTAGGGACTGCCTCGTGGTCGAAGGGCAGGTTGATGCGGTGAAGCTCCTCCACCAGCTCCGGCGCGAGGCCGTCCTCGAGCTCCTTCACGGACCGCTCGTGGATGGCGGCGAGGCGGGTGCGGCCGGCGTCGTCGAGCGGCGCGGTGCGGACCTCCTCCAGCAACTGCTTGAGCATGGTGCCGATACGCATGACCTTGGCGGGTTCGTCGACGAGGTCCGCGAGCGTTACCGGCCGCTGGTCCGCCGACGCCGCGGGAGCGTCGGTAGAGGGCGGGTCAGGAGTAGCCGACGGAGTCCCGGGAGCGGGATCGAAGGGACTGGCTGGCTGCTGTTCCGTCATGACGCTATGCTCCCACAACGCCGGGAGCCGGGCAGGAACCAGTCCGCTCCCGGGCCCTGGAGCCGCTCCAGAACATAACGGGTATCCAGCGCGCCCTGGCAGCGGAGACTTGGTTCTGCCGTGGTTCAGGATGCTCGCCAGCACGACGAAACCCGGCGCTCCTCGCGGGAGCGCCGGGTTTCATGGTGTCAGTCTTAAGGGCGCTGTCAGCAGCAGCGGCCCTCCGGGTTCGCGTCCTGGCGGTCGGTCTTGTCCCGCCAGAACTCGCGCTCGGTCATGGGCAGGCCGCCGGCATGGGTGCGCTCGTGGTGGTCGAGGTACGTCTGGTAGGCGTTCTCCCCCATGACCCCCCTGAACACCCAGGCCAGTTCGCGCATGGTATCGCGAGCGCGGTGGAGGACCTGTGGCACGGCCATCAGTGGCCCGTCCTCGCAGGTCGCTTGCCCGGCTCCAGTGCCGCCCACTGTGCCTCCAGCTCCTTCTCTGCCGGAGAGGCGATGAGACCGGCAGGCGCGAAGGTGCGCGACGGCACCGCAGCGTCCTCGTTCTCCTTGCCGCCGCCGTGCCGGTAGGCCCTGATGGTGGCAAGGATCGCCGTCAGGATGACGATGATCGCGAGCACCACGAAGAAGATGGACAACGTGCCCTGGATGAACGTGTTGCGGACCACGGCCTCCATCGCGGCGACGGTCGTGGCAGTGCCGAAGCTCTCCTCACCGGCGGCCAACGCGTTCTTGAAGGCCGTGTGCTGCGCCCAGTAGCCGATCGCGGGAGTGGACGAGAAGATCTTCTGGAACGACGCCGTGATGGTCACCACCGACGCGAAGGCGAGCGGGAGTGCCGGGATCCACAGGAACCGGAAGAGGCCCTTCTTCGCACAGATCGCCATGCAGACGGCGAGCGCGATAGCCGCGAGCAACTGGTTCGCGATGCCGAAGAGCGGGAAGAGCGTGTTGATGCCGCCGAGCGGATCGGTGACGCCCATGATGAGGATCGCCCCCCAGCCTGCCACCATGATGGCCGTGCAGATCCACGCCCCGGCTCGCCAGGAGGTGTCGCGGAAGCGGGGCACGAAGTTGCCGATGCTGTCCTGCAGCATGAAGCGTGCCACGCGGGTTCCGGCGTCGACTGCGGTGAGGATGAACAGCGCCTCGAACATGATGGCGAAGTGGTACCAGAACGCCATCATCCCGGAGCCCCCGAAGACGCCCTGCATGATCTGGGCGATGCCGACGGCGAGGGTCGGTGCTCCACCCGTGCGGGAGACGATCGACTCCTCACCGACATTGGAGGCCATGGTGCTCAGGGCTTCCTGCGTGAGGTTGACGCCGGTGAGTCCGAGACCGTTGACGAAGGCGACTGCTCCCTCGATGGTGCCACCCGTTGCGGCCGCCGAGGAGTTCATGGCGAAGTAGATGCCGCGATCGATCGACAGGGCCGCGACGAGCGCCATGATGGCGACGAAGGACTCCATGAGCATGCCGCCGTACCCGATGAAGCGGGTCTGGCGTTCTTTCTCGATCATTTTCGGGGTGGTGCCCGAGGCGATCAGCGCATGGAACCCGGAGAGGGCGCCACAGGCGATGGTCACGAAGAGGAAGGGGAACAGGGTGCCCGCGACGACGGGTCCGGTTCCGGACGTCGCGTAGGGGGTGATGGCGGGGACGCTGATCTCCGGGCGGGTGATGACGATCGCGACGGCGAGCATCACGATGGTGCCGATCTTCATGAAGGTGGAGAGGTAGTCGCGCGGTGCGAGCAGGAGCCAGACCGGCAGGATCGCGGCGATGAATCCGTAGATGATGATGCCCCAGGCAATGGTGATGCGGTCCAGCGTGAACAGCTCCACACCCCAGGCCGTCTCGGAGATCCAGCCGCCGCCGATGATGGCGAGCAGCAGGAGGGCGAAGCCGATGAGGGACACCTCGGTGACCCGTCCCGGACGCAGGAAGCGCAGGTACACGCCCATGAAGAGGGCGATCGGGATGGTCATCGAGACGGAGAACACGCCCCACGGGCTCTCTCCGAGGGCGTTCACGACGACGAGCGCCAGGATGGCGACGATGATGATCATGATGGCGAGGGTGGCGATCAGCGCAGCGGTACCGCCGATGACTCCCAGCTCCTCGCGGGCCATCTGGCCGAGGGAACGGCCGCCACGGCGCATCGAGAAGAACATGACGAGGTAGTCCTGGACGGCGCCCGCGAAGATGACGCCGATGATGATCCAGAGCGTTCCGGGCAGGTAGCCCATCTGCGCTGCGAGCACCGGGCCCACGAGCGGTCCGGCTCCTGCGATGGCGGCGAAATGGTGGCCGTAGAGCACACGCCGATCCGTTGCCGCGTAGTCCTTGCCGTCAGCCTTGTACTCGGCGGGAGTCGCGCGCCGGTCATCGGGCTTGAGGAGGTTCCGCTCGATGAACTTCGAGTAGAACCGGTACGCGATGAGGTAGGTACAGACGGCGGCGAAGACGAACCACACGGCGTTGACGGTTTCACCGCGGACGATGGCCAGCATCGTCCATGCGATAGCTCCGAGGAGGGCGATTCCGACCCAGAGTGCGATCCTGGCCGGTGTCCAACGGCGGTCTTCTGCTTCAGCCTGCTGCGCGTCGACGGCGACGGCGGGCAGGTCGGGATCCGTCACCAGCACGTCATCGTGCCGGTGGGACCCGTTCTGCTTCTTACTCATGATGCTCCTCGAGTGCGAGTGTGTGATGCACACGAAGGTAGCAACCTAGTGAGGCCCGCGTCACATGGCAAGCCTGCCAGTCACCAGGATGCGCCGAACGCGCACCGACCTGCGCCGAACGGCCGGGGCTCCGGGTGGCACCCGGTCAGGAACCTGGGTGTTCGCCGTCGGAACCGCCTTCGAGCACAGCGGGAGGTTCGTCGTCGTCGTTCGCATTCATGCCCTCGCTGATGCTCGAGTGCGTCCTCGTGCGACCGTCGGCGGGTTCGTCCGCGTCATCCGTCGGTCCGTTGTCGATGCCGTCGGGCACCTGGTCGCCGAGGTTCTCGGCGAAGCTGTCGGCCGCCTGTGCCAGACCGCCCTCGTGTTCCGCGTGGCCGTGATCCGTGGTGTCCACCGCTGCGCTCCTTCCGTTGTCCGTCCTGCCAGCCTCGCACAGTGCCGCAGTGCTCGAAAGCATGCCGATGATCGTCTGTGACTCCCCGTCGGGGCGCGGACGGGAGTAAGGTTGGTCGGTGGTATTTGGCCACCCGATGCCAGCGGCGCCGTCGATCCCTCCGACCGGGAGCCGCAGTACGTGACCCTCCTCCGCGACCTCGTGAGCATGGCTCCATCCGCCCGCGACCACCACCCCGCGCTTCGCTGCGCCGTCGGCGTGGGCATCCCGCTGCTGGCTGTCCTGCTGTTGGGACGGCTCGACCTCGCGGTGTTCGCGACCTTCGGTGCATTCGCCGGCATCTACGGACGGAACGAACCGCACTGCCGTCGCCTCGCCACCCAGCTGCGCGGCGGCGGCCTCATGCTGGCGGTGGTCCTGGTGGCTGCGCTGACGGCCCGGGCCGACGTCGGGCCGTGGGGCCTGGTCCTGCTTGCAAGCGCGGTCGCCGGGCTCGGCACCTTCCTCGCAGGGCTGTTCCGCCTCCGGCCTGGGGGCTCCCTGTTCCATATCTTCGCCTTCGCGGCGATCGCCTCCGTGCCCGCGCAACCACCCCTGTGGCAGGGGATCACGACGGCGGCGGCAACCGTGGTCATCGCCGTGATCCTCGGGCAGGCCGGGAACCTGTGGCCGAGGTACCGGACGGCATGGCTGCGGCACATTCCGGCCGACCGGATCACCTCCCGGCACATCGCGTCCCTCGCCAGGGAGTCCGGGCTCTATCTCGCCGCCGCCCTCCTGGCAGGGAGCCTGGCCACGCTGCTCGGTATCGGCCACACGTACTGGGCCATGGTCGCCGCGACCGTGCCGCTCGTGGGACAGTCCGCACGGGCGCGCGTGACCAGGGGCCTGCAGCGCATCCTCGGGACGTTCGCCGGTCTGGTCCTGACGGCGCTGATCCTGCTCCCGGACCTTGAAGCCTGGCAGCTCGTTCTCGTGATCGCCGGCGCCCAATTCGCGGCGGAGATGTTCATCCTGCGGCAATACGCCCTCGCCCAGGCCTTCGTGACACCCCTGGCCCTCGTCGCCGCGGAACTGGCGCACCCGACCGACGCAACCGTGCTCCTCGCCGATCGCGCGGTCGAGACCCTGATCGGGGCGTTCGTCGGCATAGCGCTGGTGCTCGCGCTGCATCTGCGGCAACGCGTTTCCAGGGAACCCGTCTAGTCCATCGTCAGCAGGATCTTGCCGGTGTGGGCCCCGGCGTCGAAGTAGGTGTGCGCTTCCACTGCCTGCGCGAGCGGGAAGGTCCGGTCCACGAAGGGGCGGACGGCACCGGACGCGACCAGCGGCCATACCCGGTCCTCGACGGCAGCCAGGATGGCCGCCTTCTCCGCTGAAGGACGACCCCGGAGGGTCGTACCGGCCACACTTGCACGCTTGCCCATGAGCACCCCGAGGTTCAGCTCCGCGGTCGTACCTCCCTGCAGTCCGATGACGACGAGGCGCCCGCCGGTCGCGAGGGACTCGATGTTGCGGGCCAGATATTCCGCGCCGACGACGTCGAGGATCACGTCCGCTCCACGACCGTCCGTTGCGGCCTTCGCCCTCGCGACGAAGTCCTCGTCGCGATAGTTGATCAGGGTGCGCACGCCCAGCGACCGGGCGACGTCGAGCTTCGCCGCCGATCCCGCGGTCACGTGGGGCACGGCGCTGAGGGCAAGGCTCACCTGGATCGCCATGACGCCGATGCCCCCGGACGCGCCATGGATGAGGACGTCGTCGCCCGCCGCGAGTCCGGCCTGCAGCACGAGGTTCGACCACACCGTCGCGGCCGTCTCGGGAAGGCCTGCTGCCTCCACGAGTCCCACACCGTCGGGTGCTCCAACCACCTGCCCGGCAGGCACTGCCACCTGCTCCGCGTAACCTCCGCCGGAGAGAAGCGCGACGACGGCGTCCCCCACGCGGAAGCGTGAGCGACCGGCGTCGGCGACACGACCGGATACCTCGAGGCCCGGAATGTCCGATGCCCCGGCGGGCGGCGGGTAGAGGCCCCGCCGCTGCTGCACGTCGGCCCGGTTCAGTCCTGCCGCGACGACGTCGATGAGGACATCCCCCTCGGCCGGGACGGGGTCCGGAACGTCCTGGACGGAGAGCACCTCCGGCCCGCCGGCACCCCTGATCACCACTGCTCGCATGTCCGCTCCTCCAGCCTGTGGGTATTTGGGCGTCGCCTGCCCTTCGTGAAACACTATCCGCGGGAAGGTTGTCCGAGCGGCCGAAGGAGCTGGTCTTGAAAACCAGTGGGCGGTTACCCCGTCTCAAGGGTTCGAATCCCTTACCTTCCGCTTGGAAAGGGCGGCCCCGCACTGCGGGGCCGCCCTTTCCTTGTCGGTGTACTGGTCCTGCTTCCATCGTGGTGTGGCACGCCGTCGTCCTGTACTGTCCCGAAGAGCAACAACCGTGCCACGGACTCCGTGGCCGACGACGGGGTCTCAATGCGTAGTGGGCACACACGGGGAATGCCCCCACGCCAGACGTGCTCGCCGCGCCGAGACGGCAGCCTCCTCCGCTATGGAGCTGTGTCGGTATCGGTGCTGGCACTCTTTGTCGCCACGGGGTGCGGCCTGCTCTCCTCCAGCGGGCCGGAGGGCGACGCCGGGGACGCCGTCACCGCCGAACCCAAGGCCGAGGCCGTCACCGCCGAACCCGAAGCCGGGGGCGCCGCCACTGCCGAGGCCAGGAGTGACACCACCTCGATCGCCGTCGGTGACTGTATCGACGACCCCGGGATGACGGACGTCTCCGATCTCCCCGTCCTGCCGTGCAGTGAGCCCCACTCCTTCGAGGCCTTCGCGAGCAGCCAGATGCCCGACGGTGACTACCCGGGCGTCGCCGCCGCGAACACTGCGGCCAACGACTTCTGCGCACGGGAATTCTCCACCTTCGTCGGCCTCGAGTACGACGCATCCGTTCTCGAGATACTCGTTTTCTACCCCGTCGAGGAGACATGGACGTCAGCGGGGAATCGCGAAATCCTCTGCTTCGTCGCCGCAGAGAATGAGGCGCAGGTGACCGGAACGCTCAGGGACGCGGGCAAATAGCACCTTTCGTCCGTGGATAACGGCCAGTGGCCCCGATTCTTCCGGGGCCACTGGCTTTTTAGTAACCAGTTGTTAACGATGTTCTGGTTGGCTACTCCGTGCACGGAAATGTCACCTGCGTCACATACGGTGCACATGCCGACGCGCCTACTCATCAGGGGGTCGGCGGGCTTCACTCGCGGCCGCATCGCGGCCATCGTCAAGGAGAAGAACGAACGGATGATCAATTCGTCATGGAAGGGAGCGCTCGGTGCGGCGCTGTCGGTGGGGCTCATCGCCTCACCGATGATCGCACTGCCCGCCGGGGCCGTGGAGACACCACCGGCCACGGCGTCCGTCACGGGAGACGGCGTCATCATCAACGAGGCTTATGTCACGGGCGGCTCCGCCGGAACCCCCTTCGTCAATAAATACATCGAGCTCTACAACCCGACGGATTCCGCGGTGAGCCTGGACGGCTGGTCGCTGCAGTACCGCGCCCCGGCCTCCACCGCCACACCGGGGCCCACCGCGCTCCGAGGCACCATTCCGGCCAAGGGCTATTTCCTGGTCCAGGGCAACTCCAATGGCACGACCGGCGCCGCTCTGCCCACCCCCGACCTCGCGACCAGTTTCACCCCGGGAGCAGGCGGAGGCGTGATCGTCCTGTCGAACCAGGCAGCCAGCGTCGGCGTCCTGCCGATCGGGACGATCGCCGGTACACCCGGTGTCGTCGACGCCCTGGGCTATGGCAACGCGACCGCCTTCGAGGGCGCAGCGGCCACTGCGCCAGGCAGTGGCAGCACGAGGTCCGCCAACCGCACCGGCTTCGCCGACACGGATGACAACCGGGCGGACTTCACGCTCCAGGACCCGACGCCGACCAACAGCGGCGCCACCCCGGGCGGACCAACTCCCACACCTCCCCCCACCCCCACTCCTCCTCCGGCTCCGACCCCGGGTGCCGTCACTCCCATCCGTGACATCCAGGGCACGGGAACAGCCACGCCGGTGTCCGGCGCGACCGTCACCACGCGCGGCAAGGTCACTGCGGCCTACCCCACGGGTGGCTTCGCAGGGTTCTACATCCAAACCCCCGGCAGCTCGGTCGCTGCGGACCAGACGGCGTCGGACGCCCTCTTCGTCTACTCCCCCGCGACAGTGGGATCCGTCGCCGTCGGCGACTACGTCGAGGTCACCGGCGTCGCAGGTGAATTCTTCAACCTGACGCAGCTCACCGTCGCAGCCGGAGGCACCGTCGAACTCACCGAGCCGGCCGAGGAACCGAAGGCGTCCGCCATCGCACTGCCCGCCACCGAGGCTGCGCGCGAGGCGTCCGAGGGCATGCTCTTCCAGCCCGCCGACACCTTCACCGTCGCCGACAACTACACGGTGAACCAGTACGGCGAACTCACTCTGGCCGCAGGCACAGAACGCCTGCTCCAGCCCACCGATGTGGCACGCCCGGGTACCCCGGAAAACGCAGCGGTCATCGCCGACAACGCAGCCCGGAGTATCCGGCTCGACGACGGCGCATCGACCAACTTCTTCAACCAGGCCAACCGCGGCAAGGTCCTTCCCTATCTGACGGCCTCGCAGCCCGTCCGTGTCGGCTACACCGCCGGCTTCACGTCCCCGGTGGTGCTCGACTACCGCAACAGTGCCTGGAAGTTCCAGCCGCTCGCGGAGCTCGACGGAGCCAGCCCGGAGGGCGTGCAGCCCGTGCAGTTCGCGGGCGAACGCCCGGCCGCCCCTCAGCCGGTCGGCGGTGACCTGAAAATCGCATCCTTCAACGTCCTCAACTACTTCCCCACCACCGGCGAGGACCTGGCCGGTTGCACGTACTTCACCGACCGTGCCGGCAACCCGATCACCATCAACGGCGGGTGTGATGCCCGAGGCGCGGCCGACAGGGAGAACTTCGAGCGCCAGGAAGCGAAGATCGTCGCTGCCATCACCGCCCTCGACGCCGATGTCGTCACCCTCATGGAGATCGAGAACTCAGCCAGGTTCGGCAAGGACCGCGATTCCGCCCTCGCCACCCTCGTCGCCGCACTGAACGAGACGTCGCCGGACACCTGGGACTACGTCCGCTCCCCGCAGGCCCTCCCCGCGCTCGCGGACGAGGACTTCATCCGCACGGCCCTGATCTACAAGAAGGCCGTCGCGGAGCCTGTCGGCGAATCCGTCATCCTCAATGACACTGTCGCCTTCTCGAACGCGCGCAAGCCCCTCGCCCAGGCCTTCAAGCCTGTCGGCGGCACAGCAGCGGAGACGTTCCTCGCGATCGTCAACCACTTCAAGTCCAAGGGTTCCGGACCGAGCTCGGGTACGAACGCCGACAGCGGTGACGGCCAGGGTGCCTGGAACGCGGCACGCGTCACCCAGGCCACGGCGCTCGTCGACTTCGCGGATTCCATGAAGGCCTCGGCGAAGACGGACAAGGTCTTCCTGACAGGTGACTTCAACTCGTACACCCAGGAGGACCCCATGCAGGTCCTCTACAACGCGGGCTACGTGAACCAGGGCGAGAAGGACGACAGCTACTCCTACGTCTTCTCCGGACTGAGCGGTTCCCTCGACCACATCCTGGCGTCGACCACAGCTGATGCGACGGTGTCCGGCGTGGACACCTGGAACATCAACTCCGTCGAGTCCGTCGCCCTCGAGTACAGCCGGTTCAACAACAACGTCACCGACTACTACCGCGCCGATCCGTACCGCGCCAGCGACCACGATCCCGTGATCGTCGGGCTCGACCTCGCGGCGGCCGACACCACCGCCGAGCTCAACCTGCTGAACATCAACGACTTCCACGGACGCATCGACGCCAACACTGTCCGCTTCGCCGGAACCGTCGAGAAGCTACGCGCCGAGTTCGGAGAGGACAAGACGGCCTTCCTCTCGGCCGGTGACAATATCGGTGCGTCCCTGTTCGCCTCTGCCCTGCAGGACGACAAGCCGACGATCGACATCCTGAACGCGCTCGAACTGAAGGCCTCGGCCGTGGGTAACCACGAGTTCGATCGTGGTTTCGCGGACCTGACCGGCCGCGTAGCCGAGGCGGCCGATTTCCCCTATCTCGGCGCGAACGTGTACACGAAGGGCACCAGCGAGCCCGCACTCGACGAATACTCCATCCACACGGTCGATGGCATCGACGTCGCCGTTATCGGCGTCGTCACCGAGGAGACCGCCAGCCTCGTCAGCCCGGGCGGCATCGAGAACATCGACTTCGGCGATCCCGTCGAGGCCGTCAATCGCGTTGCCGGCGAGATCGAGGAGCAGGACCTCGCCGACGTCATCGTCGCCGAGTACCACGACGGCGCCGGTGACGGGGTCGTGGAGGGTGCAACGATCGAACAGGAAATCGCCGCCGGCGGATCCTTCGCTCGGATCGTGAACGACACCACGCCCCTCGTGGATGCGATCTTCACCGGCCACACGCACAAGCAGTACGCGTGGGACGCACCCATCCCGGGTGCAGCCGGCGAAACGCGCCCCATCCTTCAGACCGGATCCTACGGTGAGTTCATCGGACAGATCACCCTGACCGTGGATACCGCAACGGGCGACGTCGCGTCCTACACCGCGCGCAACGTCGCACGGACCACGGACGCCGACGCAGCCCTGGTCAGCGCGTTCCCGCGAGTCGCCGAGGTCAAGACCATCGTGGACGCGGCGCTCGCACAGGCGGCCGTCATCGGCAACCAGCCGGTCGGCTCGGTCACGAAGGACATCACGACGGCGTTCACCGGCACCGCGCGGGACGATCGCGCATCCGAATCGACGCTCGGTAACCTCGTGGCCGACTCGCTCCGGGCAAGCCTGTCCCCCGCCGAACGTGGCGGGGCGCAGATCGGCGTCGTCAACCCTGGCGGGCTCCGGAATGAGCTCTACTACGCCCCGGACGGCGTCGTGACCTTCGCCGAGGCCAATGCGGTCCTGCCGTTCGTCAACGACCTCTGGACCACCACCCTCACGGGTGCGGAGTTCAAGGCCATGCTCGAACAGCAGTGGCAGCCCGACGGCAGCTCACGCTCCTTCCTGGCCCTCGGCCTGTCGGACAACGTGAGCGTGACCTACGACTCCGCGCTCGCACGCGGCTCGAGGATCACCTCGGTCCTGATCGACGGCGCACCGCTCGACCCCGCGAAGGATTACCGCATCGGTACCTTCAGCTTCCTGGCACAGGGCGGCGACAACTTCACGGTCTTCCGCGAAGGTGCCGACACCCGTGAGTCGGGCCTCGTGGACCGTGATGCGTGGATCGACTACATCCGGGCCAACAGCCCACTGTCACCTTCGTTCGACCGTCGCAGCGTGCAGGTCCAGGGAGCTCCGACAGCGGTGAAGGCCGGCGCCGCCGTCTCCTTCACGGTGTCGAAGCTGGACCTCACCTCGCTCGGCAGCCCGGTGAACACGACACTCGCGGCGAGCTTCGTGGCACCGGATGGGCGCACCACGCAACTCGGATCGGTTCCGGTCACCAGCGGCAGTGCGACCGTGAACCTGACCATCCCGACGACGGTCAGCGGGCAGGGACGCATCATCCTGACCGCGGCACCGAGCGCGACGACGGTGAACCTACCGGTCACGGTGGAGGCGACCACCCCGACGCAGCCACCAAAGCCGACATGCGTCAAGCCGACTCCGCCGACGCAGCTCTGGAACATCGGCGGCTGGATCCGTTACGCGGTGCAGCTCACGATCTACTACCGCTGCCTCGGCCGCTAGGTCCTCGTAGCCGGGCGGCACAGCCCGGTCGGGTACAAACAGAAGGGATCACCACCGCTCCGGTGGTGGTCCCTTCTGCTGTCGCGGCCAGACGGCCTTCCCGCCGCTGCCGGTTCCGGGCGGGTCCACCCGAATCACGCCTTCCCGGGCTCACGCCCGGTCGAGGATCGCGCCGGCAATCCGGTCCGCGTCCAGCAGGGTCCGGCTGCCCGCCTGCAGCGACGCTCCCGCTTGTGCCGCGATCGCCGTCCCCCATTGCACGGACGCGAGTTGAAGCCCGATTACGAACAATGACTCCTGTTCCTTGCCGCTCCGGTCGATGGCGCGGTAGGGAGGGGCGGTGACGTCGAGCCCCGCAGACGTCATAGGAACGCCATCCTCGGCCATGAAGGTTCGCGGACGTACGAGTCCTTGCCGCAGGAGATTCCGCATGAGCGGAGACAGACTCGTGGCTACCCTGTTCGCGGGCATCCTCGCCTCGACGAGGTAGCGTGCCGTGAACAGATCACCCCGCACCCACGGCGAGACCGCGCGGTACAGGCCCTCGTCGGGGTCGAAACCGAAGCTCGGGTTCGGGCCGACGAACTGCACGATCCCGGCGCGCACGAGAGCTGCGAGCTGGGCGATCCGCACGGGCGGAGGCCCACTGGCGAGGCCCTCGACCAGTGGTTCGAACCAGCCCTGCAGCTCCGCGTCCCAGGAGGAGTCGGAAATGCCGCCATCCGCCACGGCCTCCTTGATGACCGAGCGACCTGCGTTCATGGCCCCGATCGCCATCTTCAGCGGGTCATTCTCACCCAGGGCGGAACCCGCTGCATCGGCGTCGAGATAGGCGAGAACGGCTGCGGTGAACTCCTGGCCGTCGGCGAAACGCTGTCCGGCAAAGGGGTGGGCAAGGCCCTCGACGTCGATCCGGAGGCCCTCCGGTACGGCTCGCTGGATGGCAGCCGCGGCGGCCGCCTCCCACGCGGGACCATCGATACCGAGAGCGGCGTCCAGATCGCGGAGGAATACCTCGACCGGGCCTTCGAGAGTGTCACCGGCCGACATGCACAGGGTCGAATAGTAGGCCCACAGGGTGTCGCGGTGCAGCAGCGGCCAGAGGTCGTGGTCGAACCCTGGCTGCACACCGGACTTCCGGAAGGCGAGCACGCGATCCGGGGTGCAGAACCTCAGGACGACACTGCGCGGGATGTACGAGTCGAGAGATGCCTTGGCCCTGTAGGGGACGCCGCGACGGGACGCCGCGACCAGGCGCGGCTCCTTGCCCGACGGCGCGTAGTCGAGCCGGCCGTCGCCCAGCTGCGAGAAACGCCCTCCGCGTCCCTCGGTCACCTGGATCATCGCGTCGAAGAAATTCAGCCCCAGTCCCCGGATCAGGACCGGCGCCCCGGCCGGCAGGCGGTTCCATGCCACGTCTGCGGGGACGGCCGGCGGCCAGTACTGCAGACCGTGCCGCGGCGCGGCATCCTGGAGTTTCTCCTGCTCGGGCGTGAGGGTCGCGGCGAGGTGCCCCACTGCCAGGACGACGTCGTCGGCGTCGAGTGTCTCGCCGTCGTCGAAGCGGATGCACCACCGATGGCCGGAGGCATCGGTGGATTGCTCGAGGCCTACCGCCTCCTTGCGGTGGTGTACCACCGAGACGCCCGGCGGAGCGAGCCGCACCACCTCACCGAACATCCAGGTGAGGTATCGGCCGTAGAGGGCGCGGCTGGGGAAGCCGCTCGGCGCCAGCGCGGCGCTCTCGGTCCTGTCGTCGTGGCTGACGCCATTGATTATGCCGTCCTCGACGCGCTTCCGCCAGGCGTCGAAGGACAGCTCGATGGGCGCCCTCGCCACCTCTGCGGCGCGCTCGCCGACGGGCACGACAGTCGGGTAGAGGCAGGGTGTATTCATGAGGAACAGGCGTGACTGGTCCGTCCGCCAGATGTGTCCGGGTCCCGGCGTGAAGGGCTCTATGACGTGGATCACGAGCTCGGGAGCAGCATCGCCTCGTGCCGCGTGCGAAGCGATAAGCCGCTCCATGACCGAGGTGCCGCGGGGCCCGCCTCCGATGACGGCCACCCGCCGCGCCTCCCTGTTCTCCACGCGTCAAGACTATCCAACACGCTTGCCGCTTCCCGCCGGACGGCTTGCATTCGCGATGGCTGCGCCTCAGGACCCCTGCATAGGATGGGCGGATGACGCACCCGATGGAGACCACCGCGACGACCGACGACCCTTTCCTCTGGCTGGAGGACATCTACGGTGACAGGCCACTCGAGTGGGTGCGCACCGAGAACGCCCTGACGGAGGACGCACTCGTCACCTCGGCGTTCGAGGGCCGCGAGCGCGGCATCCTCGAGGTGCTCGACTCCACCGACCGCATCCCCATGGCGGGCAAGCACGGCGAGCACTACTACAACTTCTGGCGTGACGCGGAGCACCGGCAGGGCATCTGGCGGCGTACCACGTGGGACAGCTACGCCTCCGAGGATCCGGTGTGGGACCTCCTCCTCGACGTCGATGCCCTCAGCGCCGCCGAGGGCGTGGAGTGGGTCTGGTCCGGGGCCCTCTTCCTGCGTCCGGAGAAGGGCGACCCCCACCAGCGGGTCCTCCTCGTCCTCTCTCCTGATGGCGGAGACGCTGCCCGCTACCGCGAATTCGACCTCGAAAGCCTTACTTTCGTCGAGGGTGGCTTCGACATCCCGACGGCGAAGAGCCGGATCAGCTGGGCCGGCCCGGACACGCTCTACGTCGGCACGGACTTCGGACCGGGCTCCCTGACGTCCAGCTCCTACCCCCGGATGGTCCGCATACTCCCGCGCGGAGGCGACCTCGACACGGCGGAGCAGTACTTCGAGGTGGATGAGAACCATATGACGGCGCTCGTGCTGCACGACTCCACCCCGGGGTTCGAGCGTGACATCGCCGTGGACAGCATCGACTTCTACACCCGCCGCACGTACCTCCGCCAGAACGGTGCGTGGCGCCTCATCGGGGTACCGGAGGACGCGAGCGTATCGCTCCACCGGGAATGGCTGATCGTCCGCCCCCGCACGGATTGGACCGATAACGGCATCACCTATGGCGCGGGTTCCCTGCTCGTCGTCCGGCTGGATTCCTTCCTTGCCGGCGACCGCTCCTTCGTGTCCGTCTTCGAGCCCGATCCCGCGACGTCCCTCCAGTCGTGGAGCTGGACGCGCGACTACCTCCTCCTCAACCTGCTGCACGACGTCTCGTCCGAGATCCGGATCCTCGATCCGGCCCGGAACTGGGAATCGGACATCCTCGATGCCTGTCCGCCCCTGCACTCCGTCGATGCCTACGCGGTCGACGACGAGGATGACGACGCCGGCAACGACTACTGGCTCATCGCCACCGGCTTCCTGACGCCTTCGACGCTCCATCGCGGAACCATCGGCGGCGACCACACGGCGATCAAGTCCTCGCCGTCCTACTTCGATGAGGACCGCTTCGCCGTCGAGCAGCACTTCGCCGTGTCGAGCGACGGGACACGCGTCCCCTACTTCCAGATCGGGGCGAAGGACCTGAAGCTCGACGGCGACAATCCGACGCTGCTGTCCGGGTACGGCGGCTTCGAGCATTCGATGACGCCTGCCTACAGCGGGGTGATCGGGCGCGGCTGGCTCGAGCGGACGACGGAGAGCGGGCGTCACGGCGTCTACGTGCTGGCGAACATCCGTGGTGGCGGCGAGTACGGTCCGCAGTGGCACCACGCCGCGTTGCATGCCAACCGGCACCGGGCCTACGAGGACTTCGCGGCCATCGCCGGTGACCTCGTCGAGCGCGGCGTGACGTCGCCGGCCCTGCTGGGGTGCACGGGCCGGAGCAACGGTGGCTTGCTGGTCGGCAACATGCTGACCACATACCCGCACCTCTTCGGAGCGATCTCCTGCGGCGTGCCTCTCCTGGATATGCGCCGCTACACCAAGTTGTCTGCGGGATTCTCCTGGATCGCCGAGTACGGCGACCCGGACAAACCCGAGGAATGGGAGTACGTGCAGACCTTCTCGCCGTACCACCTCCTCCGCGATGACGTCGCCTACCCCAAGACGCTGATCTGGACGGCGACGAGCGACGATCGTGTGGGACCCGTGCAGGCGCGCAAGATGGCAGCCCGGATGAAGGAGATGGGCCTTCAGAACGTGTGGTTCCACGAGGCCCTCGAGGGCGGTCATGCCGGCGCGGCCGACAACCGACAGGCCGCGAGGATGCACGCTATGAGCTTCGAGTTCCTATGGCGGGCCCTGACGGGATCCCTCTGATTCCGGGAGATTCCAGGGCGAGCGCCTTGAGCACCTCGAAGGCGCCGGTGATGCTGCCGGCAGCGGTTTTGCTCTTGCCGTCCCCTTCTGGGTAACCTTGGGAGGCTAGAGATAGCCGATGGAGACGTGCCAGAGCGGCCGAATGGGCTTCACTGCTAATGAAGTGTGGGCCTAAAGCCTACCGGGGGTTCAAATCCCCCCGTCTCCGCCATAGGACCCCCTGGAAACAGGGGGTCCTTTGCGTGGTCCTGGTGACGGACCTGGACTACGCCTTGAGTGCCAGCGCGAAGGGAAGTACCCCTGTTGCCCCGGCGGACCGCAGCGCGCGCCCGGCTTCCGTGATCGTCCAGCGGCTGTCCGCGAAGTCGTCGACCAGCAGGACCGGCCCCGGGTTGGCGGCGAACCACTCAGCACCCTGCTCGGGCACGGCGAAGTGGTCCCACACCGATGCCAGGCGGAAGGCGCTGTTGCCGCCCGCCTGCCCCTGCGGGAAGCCGTGGGGAGTGGTCAGCTGCCCGAGGTAGGGGATGCGTCCCACCCCGGCGAGCGCCTGGGCCAGGGACCCGATGAGCTGCGGGCGGCGTCGTGACGGGACGCTGACGACAGCGACGGGCCGCTCGTCCCAGCCCCACTGCGCCAGTACCCGGACGACCGCCTCCACGACGGCGGGATCGAGTGGAGCGTCGGGCGTCGCGTCCGCCATGAGTTCACGGAGCCTGTTACCCCAGCCGAGGTCCGTGAGGCGTGCCAGCGCACGGCCGGGCAGGCTCACCTCGCCCGGTTTCAGCTTCCCCTTCAGGGGCACGCCCAGCTTGTCCATCCCACTGGGCCACTGCCCCCTCGGCTCCAGTTCCACGCCGACCCTGCTGAGGGCCTGATTGGCGGAGTCGGACGCTTCGTGCGCCACCTCGTCCGAGTACCAGGGGCCGGCACAGTTGTCGCACCGTCCGCAGGGTGTTGCCGCCGGATCGTCGAGGGACCTTGCGAGGAACTCCATGCGGCAGTCCGTGCTGTTCTCGTAGTCGAGCATGGCCCGCTGCTCGACGATGCGGGCCTCACTGATCCGCCGGTAGCGTTCGGCGTCGTAGGTCCACGGGGTGCCGGTGCTCTCCCAGCCGCCGGTGACCTTCCGGACTGCGCCGTCGACGTCGAGCACCTTGAGGAGGAGCTCTAGGGGCGAGCGCTTCAAGTTCACCCGTGTCTCGAGCGCCGGGGTGGACAAGACGACGCCGGGCTCCAAGGCGTCGAGCACGCGGAGGGCAGCATCCTGCGACGGCATGGACGCCGTGGCGAAGTACTCCCAGATGTCGCGGTCCTCCGCTCCGGGCAACAGGAGGACGTCGGCGTTCGGAGTCCCACGTCCGGCGCGGCCCACCTGCTGGTAGTAGGCGACGGGCGAGGAGGGCGCCCCGAGGTGCACGACGAATCCCAGGTCGGGCTTGTCGAACCCCATGCCGAGGGCGCTCGTGGCGACCAGCGCCTTCACCTCGTTGTTCTTGAGCGCCGCCTCTGCAGCCTCGCGGTCCGCAGGGTCCGTGCGGCCCGTGTAGGCGCGGACAGCGTGCCCGTTCTCGCGCAGCAGGCGCGCGGTGTCTTCTGCGGCCGAGACCGTGAGGGCGTAGATGATGCCGCTGCCGGGTAGATCGGAGAGGTGCGTGAGAAGCCACGCCAGGCGGGACCGCGGGCTGGGCAGGCGGAGCACCCCGAGGCGGAGGGACTTCCGTGCAAGCTCCCCGCGCAGCGTGAAGACATCCGTGCCACCCGCTCCGAGCTGCTCCTCGACGTCCTTCACGACGCGTGAGTTGGCTGTTGCCGTCGTGGCCAGCACGGGAACGCCCTGCGGCAACCCCAGGATCAATTCACGCAGACGCCGGTAGTCGGGGCGGAAATCATGTCCCCAGTCGGAGATGCAGTGAGCCTCGTCGATCACGAGGAGACCGGTCCGCCGCATCAGCTCCGGCAGGTACAGCTCGCGGAACGACGGATTGTTCAGGCGTTCGGGAGACACCAGGAGGACATCTACCTCGTCCGCCTGGAGTTTGGCCGTGATGTCCTGCCACTCGGTCTGGTTGGCCGAGTTGATGGCTACAGCCCGGACGCCCGCCCGCGCCGCGGCCGCAACCTGGTCACGCATCAGAGCGAGCAGGGGCGACACGATGAGGGTGGGACCGGCTCCCCTGGTGCGCAGGAGCAGGCTCGCCACGAAGTACACAGCCGACTTCCCCCATCCTGTCCGTTGCACCACGAGTGCACGCCGGCCGCCCTCGACGAGGGCCTCGATGGCCTCGAACTGTCCATCATGGAACCGCGCGTCCGGCGATCCGACGAGTGTGTGCAGGATGGAGGTTGCTTGCTCGTTGAGCGTGGTGGTCGACGACATGTCCTCAGTATTCCAGCCGCCTCCCCCAGTCACCCCGGAAGGTCACGTTATGTGGGCAACCGGTGGTCGGACACCACCCGATACACTTCCAAGCGTGACTACACTCCTCGATCTTTCCGCATCCTTCAAGGCCTATGACGTGCGAGGCATCGTCGGCGAGACCATCACGGTGGACTCGGTGCGGGCGGTTGGAGCAGCCTTCGTGGACTCCCTGGGACTTGCAGGTGAGACGATCCTCGTCGGCGGCGACATGCGCCCGTCATCACCCGAGTTCTCCAAGGCCTTCTCCGACGGAGCCACCCTCCGCGGTGCGGACGTCCTCCTCCTCGACCTCATCTCCACGGACGAGCTGTACTACGCGAGCGGGACGCTGAACGCTGCCGGCGTGACCTTCACCGCCAGCCACAACCCGGCCCAGTACAACGGCATGAAGATGACGCGACCGGGCGCGGTCCCGGTGTCCTCGGAGACGGGCCTCAACGACGTCCAGGAGCGTGCCGAGCGGTACCTCGCGGACGGCGTGATCCCGGCCGCGGACGTTCAGGGCAGGACCAGCGTGCGCGACATCCTGGAGGAGTACTCGCGATTCCTCCGCGCGCAGGTGGACCTATCGTCGTCGCGCCCGCTCAAGGTCGTGGTCGACGCCGGCAACGGCATGGCCGGCCTCACCACGCCCGCTGTTCTCGGCGACCGCCTCCTGCCCGCGCTGCCCTTCGACATCGTGCCCCTGTACTTCGAGCTCGACGGCTCGTTCCCGAACCACCCCGCCAACCCGCTCGAGCCGGAGAACCTCCGCGACCTGCAGGCCGCAGTGGTCGAGCACGGTGCGGACATCGGCATCGCGTTCGACGGCGACGCCGACCGCTGCTTCATCATCGACGAATTGGGCGAGGCCGTCTCGCCGAGCGCCATCACCGCGATGATCGCGCGCCGCGAGATCGCCCGCGCACAGGCTGCAGGCACCTCCGAGCCCGCCATCATCCACAACCTGATCACCTCGCGCGCGGTGCCGGAACTGATCAGGAACGACGGCGGCCGCCCGGTCCGCACCCGGGTAGGCCACTCCTTCATCAAGGCCGTCATGGCCGAGGAGGGAGCGGTATTCGGCGGCGAGCACTCCGCCCACTACTACTTCCGAGACTTCTGGAACGCCGACACGGGCATGCTGGCCGCCATGCACGTCCTGGCGGCCCTCGGGGAACAGGACGGCCCGCTGTCCGAGCTCGGCCGGGAATACGAGCCCTACTTCTCCTCGGGCGAGGTCAACTCGAAGGTGGAGGACCTCCAGGCATCGATCGCGCGGGCCCGCACGGAGTTCGAACAGGAAGGTGTTGCGGTGGACGACCTCGACGGCCTCACCTTCACGCCGGACCACGGGAACTGGTGGTTCAACCTGCGCCCCTCGAACACCGAGCCCTACCTCCGGCTCAATGCGGAGGCCGTGGACCCGCAGACGCTCGAGGACCTCGTGCAGCGTGTCCTCGCCGTCATCCGCGACTAGCTGTTAGTAGGAAGCCGATATAGGAACGGCCCCTCCCACCGGGAGGGGCCGTTCCTGTATAGAGAGGCGTCAGGCGTTACTGAAGCGCTCCTTCAACTCCTCCAACTGCCCCTTGAGCTCGTCGGGCAGGGACGCCCCGAAGCCGGCATACCACTGCTCGATCCCCTCGAGTTCCTGGGCCCACTCGACGGCATCGACGTGCACCGCCGCCTCGACCTCGGCGGGCGTCATGTCCAGTCCGGTCAGGTCGATCCCATCCCCGGTGGGAACGAATCCGATAGGAGTCTCGACGGCGTCGGCGGTGCCTTCCAACCGCTCGATAACCCACTTCAGCACCCGTGAGTTGTCCCCGAAGCCCGGCCAGGCGAACCCGCCTGCGGCGGTGCGGCGGAACCAGTTGACAAGGAAGATCTTCGGAAGGCGGGCCTGGTCCGCACCGGCACTCAGCGTGAGCCAGTGGCGGAGGTAATCACCGGCGTCGTACCCGATGAAGGGCAGCATGGCCATCGGATCGCGGCGGACGCGGCCCACCTCTCCCGCGGCGGCGGCCGTGGTCTCGGAGGACAGCGTCGAACCCATGAAGATGCCGTTGGCCCAGTTACGGGACTGCGTGACCAGCGGGACGGTCGTCTTGCGGCGTCCGCCGAAGAGGATAGCGGAGAGCTCGACGCCGTCGGGCCGGTTGAACTCCTCGGCAAGCATGTCGATCTGGTCGATGGGCGTGCAGAACCGTGCGTTCGGATGGGCGGCAGGGTGGTCCATGTCAGGCGTCCAGTCCCGGCCCTGCCAGTCGATGAGGTGCGCGGGCACCTCCTCGGTCATGCCCTCCCACCACACGCCGCCGTCGTCGGTGAGGGCGACGTTGGTGAACACCGAGTTGCCCTTGGCGATGGCACGCATGGCGTTCGGGTTGGTGTGCCAGCCCGTTCCGGGTGCGACGCCGAACAGGCCGGCCTCGGGGTTGACGGCCCTGAGCTCGCCCTCCTTGCCGAAGCGCATCCACGTGATGTCGTCCCCGAGGGTCTCGACCTTCCAGCCCTCGATCGTCGGGTCGAGCAGAGCGAGGTTGGTCTTGCCGCAGGCGGAGGGGAAGGCAGCGGAGAGGTAGTAGGTCTTCTCCTGCGGGGAGGTGAGCTTGAGGATCAGCATGTGTTCGGCCAGCCACCCCTCGTCGCGTGCCATCACGGACGCGATGCGCAGGGCGTAGCACTTCTTGCCGAGCAACGCGTTGCCGCCGTAGCCGGAGCCGTAGGACCAGATGGACCGCTCCTCCGGGAAGTGCACGATCCACTTCTCGTCGTTGCACGGCCAGGGGACGTCTGCCTCGCCGTCGGAGAGCGGCGCTCCGAGAGAATGGAGGGCCGGGACGAAGCCGGCGTCGAGTTGGGTCATGCGGTCCAGGACAGCCGTCCCGATGGTCGCCATGATGCGCATGGACGTCACCACGTAGGCGCTGTCGGTGATCTCGACCCCGAATTTCGGGTCCTCGGCGTCGAGGTGGCCCATGACGAAGGGGATCACGTACATGGTCCGGCCACGCATGGCACCCGAGAAGAGGCCGTTGAGCTTCACCTTCATCTCGTCCGGGTCCATCCAGTTGTTGGTGAAGCCGGCCTCCCGCTCGTTCTTCGAGCAGATGAACGTCTGCTCCTCCACGCGGGCCACGTCCTTGGGGTCCGAGAACGCCGCGAAGGAGTTGGGAAAGAGCTCGGGGTTCAGGCGGACGAACGTCCCCGCGGCGACGAGCTCGTCGCTGAGCCGCGTATTCTCCGCCTCGGAGCCGTCCACCCACACGACCTGGGCCGGCTGCGTCAGCTGCTGGACCTCGCGGACCCATGCAAGCAGCGCCTGATGATTCGTCGCTGCCTGCGCGGAACCATAGGACTGTGCGTCATCCTCAGGACTCGTCGTGGTGGTGTCGGCCGTCATCTGTCGTACGGGATCGCCCATCAGTCTTCCCTTCGTTGGGGTGCTCGGTGTGATCCGATGCTAGATGTGGGATGTTTCATGCAAGGGTGGTGCGGACGGGCCGTTGCCGCCGTCGGCCTTCCAAAGCCCGAAACGGCGGCGATGTCCTGCGCTTACGTAAGCTTGCCGTGTGACGAAGGTCACCTAGACCGGTACAGTTCCTCGGTGCATCGCCTCTGGATTAGGTGACATGCAGATTCCACGGTAAAGTTGTCTACGGCCAAACGGCCCGCTTGTAGGACGGATTCGCAGTGCGGATCGACGGACTACGGATGCGTGCGTAGCTCAACGGATAGAGCATCTGACTACGGATCAGAAGGTTGGGGGTTCGAATCCCTTCGCGCGCACCACGGTTCACCAGAACCCCTGAAAGGCTCCGACTCCGGTCGGGGCCTTTCTTCGTTGGCTTGCCGCCCTGCCAGGTCAGTGAAAAGCTTCGCCTATGAGCGAAGTGAAGACTACGGATGTCCTGATCATCGGCGCCGGCGCGGTCGGTGAGAACGTGGCAGGGAGGGTGACCGAGAAGGGCCTATCGGCAGTACTGGTCGAAGCAGACCTCGTGGGTGGTGAATGCTCCTATTGGGCCTGCATGCCGTCCAAGGCACTGCTCCGACCCGGCACCATCCTCAATGCAGCACGGGCCGTGGCCGGTGCGCGCGAGGCCATCACCGGCTCCCTCGATCCCCAGCAGGTCCTGGCCCGCCGCACCTCCTTCACCTCGGACTGGGATGACTCCTCCCAGGAGGAATGGGTAGCCTCTGCCGGCATCACGCTGGACCGCGGTTGGGCGACCATCTCCGGCGAACGTGAAGTGACTGTCAGCCACAAGGACGGAACGAAGACCCGCTATCGCGCCACCCACGCGGTCGTCCTGGCCACCGGCTCGACGCCGACCGTTCCGCCGATCGACGGGCTCGCGGATCTCGACTACTGGACCACCCGGGAAGCCACCTCCGCCGCCGCCGTACCGGCCAGTCTGGCGGTCCTCGGCGGGGGCGTCGCCGGGGTGGAGCTCGCCCAGGCCTACTCCCGGCTCGGCTCGGAGGTCACCGTCATTGCCCGCAGCGGCATCCTCGGGAACTACCCGAAGGAAGCCACTGATCTCGTCCTCGAGGCATTGCGCGCCGAAGGCATCACCATCCTGACGGACACCGCCACCAGCGCGGTCCGGAAGAAGGACGGCATGTTCCTGCTCGACGTCGGGGACGGCCGGACCGTAACCGCCGAGCGCCTGCTGGTCTCCACCGGACGCCACCCCCACACGGACGGCCTCGGCCTCGAAGACCTCGGACTGGACGTCAGGAAGATCGTCAGCGACGCGACGGGACGCGTGCCCGACGCCGGGGGCTGGCTCTACGCCGTCGGAGACGCCGGAGGCAGGGTACAGCTGACACACCAGGGCAAGTACGAGGCACGCATGACCGGTGACGCGATCGCTGCCCGCGCCAACGGCACCCTCGGTGACTCCGCGGAGGACTGGAGCCCCTACGCTGCGACGGCAGACGATGTTGCCGTCCCGCAGGTGGTCTTCACCGACCCGGAGATTGCAATGGTCGGCCGGACGCTCGAGCAGGCGCGGAAGGACGGCGTCAACGCGTCGGAAACGTCCCTGCCGATCGCCGTCGGTGGCTCCGCCCTCCATGGGGACGACTACAAGGGTTGGGCGCAGATCGTGGTGGACGAGGACCGCAAGGTACTCGTCGGCGTGACATTTGCCGGGCCCGAAGTCTCGGAGATGCTGCACTCCGCGACCATCGCCGTCGTCGGCGAGGTACCGATGCACCGCCTGTGGCATGCGGTTCCCGCGTACCCAACCGTCAGCGAGGTGTGGTTGCGGCTGCTCGAGAAATACGGCATGTAGGCCCTGCCGGCGGCCGTTACCGCAGGCTGGAGGCTCGGCGCACGACGAAATCGGTGACATCGGCATCGCGGCCGTCGAGCGACGCCCATTCGCCGTCGTACGTCATCACGGTCAAGCCCGCCGTCGGGTAGTCCGTGGCGAGGTCCATCACGGCAGGCTCGCTGGACCGAACGGAGGCGAGGCGCATGGCCAACTCCTGGATACCAGGGTTGTGCGCGATCACCAGGAGGCTCGTGACGGTCGGCGGTACGTGGTTGATGAGCGTGAGTATCTCGGTGGAGTGGGCGGCATAGAGGTCGTCCTCCAGCTTGGGTGTCGGTGCCTTGTCTCCCAGTTCCTTGCAGATCCAGGTACACGTCTGCCGGGTGCGGAGCGCCGTGGAGACGAGGATGAAGTCGGGCACGACGTCATGCTCGAGCATCCAGCGGCCGGCCAGCGGGGCATCAGCGTGACCGCGCGAGCTCAGCGACCGCTCATGGTCCGGTACGCCCTCCTGGAACTCCGCCTTCGCATGGCGCAGGAGCATGAGTTTCTTCAGGTGGTGGGAGGCCATCCCCGAAGTCTATGGCCTTCCACAAGTCCGCCGGCAGGCTAGATGGAGTACTCCGGAGCTGCCCACACGACGACCTCCGGGTGGTCGTAGAAACGGTAGCCCTGGCCGCGCACGGTCCGTACCGTATTCGCCAGGCGTCCCAGCTTCGACCTCAACCGCCTGATGTGGACATCGATGGTGCGCTCGTTCGGAACTTCGTCCGCGTTCCGCCACAGTCCGCTGAGGAGCTCCTCGCGGCCGACGGTGCGGGTCGCGTTCTCGACGAGGTAGTTGAGGAGCTCGAATTCCTTGAACGTGAGGTTCAGCGTCTCGCCGTCGAGGTGGACCTCCCGCCGGGACAGGTCGATGAGTACACCGGTAGGCCGCGCGGGCTGGGCCTGCGCCTGCATGGATACGGCATCAGCACGGGAACGTCGTGCGACCGTAGGGTCGCCGAGCGCGGCACGGACGACGTCGATGTCCGAGCCGGGAGCGTCGGCCGGGGCCAGTGCCACAGCCGCATGGCTCTCCGCCGTCGGAACGAGCGACCGGACATACGCACGGACGTCCTGTGCGAGCTTCGAGAAGGTGGTGCCGGCCTCGGCGGCCGTGGCCTCGTCCAACGCGACGTAGAGCACGAAGCCGCGCGCTGTCGTGTCGCCCGTGACGGCCTGCGGACCGGGAACTCCATTGGGAGCGACGACGGGAACAGGGGCGGTCAGCGGTTGCGCATCCCTGCCGGCCACGACCTGGAGGCGATGCGGGTGGGACGCCTGCGGGTCATGGCCGAAGGCGGGAGCGAACTGCTGCCGGGCCTGGCGGCCCTGGGGCGAGCGGAGGGAGATATGGACGTAGCCTGAATTTACTGACATGGAAACAACTCCGTGAAGTGTGCCGTCATCGCGGCTCGAATGCGGGATGTGCCCGGTCGGGATGAAGAAGGATGCCCGCCGTTGGGCTTGGAGTGCGTAAGGAAGGTTTGGGTAAAACCGTTACGCGTGCATTCGATAACAGCGGAGGTCCATCCGGGACATGGAGTCCTGGGAGGGAACTGCGGCTGCAGATGCGGGTGAGTTGGTGTTCACGTGTCGAATTATTGCATGTAACAATCGCCTACGCGCAAGTAACAATGCCCGATGTCCAGCATGCGAGCACTATGGACGCGTGGACGGAGCGTCAGCCGCGACCCGGGCGAAGCGCTCCTGCTGACATTCCGTCCAGTAGGGGCGCCTCCCACAAGCCATCCGTCCACTCTTAGCCGCAGTACGGCACCCTCGTCAGCTTGGAGGCCGAACCTGACGGACGACGCGACCCTGCGGCGATCCCGGGAATGATTCCCCTTACCCGCTAGCTCGAGACGCGCTCCTCGCGCTTGCGCCCGACCCGTGCAAGCAGGAACAGCACCGATCCGACCGCCACGTAGGCGAGGGCACCGAGCCAGACGACTCCGGTCTGCTGGGTCAGCAAGCCTATGCTGGCGATGATCGCGAGCACCGGCACGAAGCGCGGCACCTTGAAGTGGGCGTGCTCCACGATGTCCGTCTTGAGCACGAGCACGCTCACGTTGGCCGACAGGAACACCAGGAGCAGCAGGAGCACGGTGGTCTCGGCCAGTGTCGAGACATCCCCCAGGAGGGTCAGCCCGATGGTCAACCCGGCGACGACGAGGATCGAGACCACCGGAGTGCGTCGCTTCGGCAGCACACGGCCGAAAGCACGGGGCAGAAGTCCCGCTTCTGCAAGGCCGTAGCCGACACGGCTGGCCATGACCATGAACAGCAGCGTGCCGTTGGCGATGGCGACCAGGGCGATCAGGCCGAACAACCACGGCGGGATTCCAGCGCCGGTGGCCGCCACGACGTCGAGCAGTGGAGCGGTGGAGACCGCGAGCTCAGCCGGGGGCAGGACGATGACCGCTCCCACGGCGATGAGGAGGTAGATGACGGCAGCGGTGCCGATGGCTCCGAAGAGGGCTCGAGGGTAGGCCCTCGAGGGGTTGCGTACCTCTTCGGCCATGTTGGCGGCGGCCTCGAACCCCAGGAAGGAGAAGAAGGCGATGATCGACGCGGCGAATGCGCCCTGCAGCGGCGGGACGTCCGGAGCGAACTCGAGGAGCCGGGACGGCTCACCACCGCCACTACCGAACACGACGGCGGCGAGGACGATGACGAGCACGAGGCCGCTCACCTCGATGACGGAGGCGACGAGGTTGGCGGTGAGGGATTCCCTGACACCGCGGAGGTTGATGATCGTGAGCAGGATGATGAAGACGACCGCCGCGGGAGCAGCAGGCACATCGATGAGCGCGGCCAGGTAGTCGCCTGCGAAGGCATTCGCGAGGGCAGCGGCCGTGGTGATTCCCGAGGCCATCATCAGGAACCCGACAAGGAACGACACGTACGGGATGCTGAAGGCTCGATCCACGTACCTTGCAGCACCTCCGGCATGCGGATACTTGGTGATCAGCTCGGCGTAGGTCCCCGCGGTGAGGAGCGCCACGACCAGCGCTATGAGCAGCGGCAGCCAGATCACGCCCCCGACGTCGGCGGACATCGTGCCCACCAGCGTATAGATGCCGGCCCCGAGCGTGTCACCGACAATGAAGGCGAACAGCAACGGTGCGCCGATTGCGCGCTTCAGCCCGCCCTCGGTACCTGGCTTGGTCGTGCTGGTGTCGTTCGTCATCGCCCCATTGGAGCCCGTGCCACGCGCTTGCGCAACTCCTCGGCAATGCTGCGACGCCCCTTGCCGTATTCGGCCGTCGTCGCGTAGGAGGTATGTAGGGCCTAGCCGACGACGCCGTAGAGACGGTCTCCCGCGTCCCCGAGACCCGGGACGATGTAGGACTTCTCGTTGAGCCTCTCGTCGATCGAGGCCAGGACGATGGTGACGTTGCGGCCCTCCAACTCCTCCTGCAGCGTGGCGAGGCCCTCGGGTGCTGCGAGCAGGCAGATGCAGGTGATGTCGGCAGCGCCCCGTGCAAAGAGGAACTTGATGGCCTCGCGGAGCGTGCCCCCCGTGGCCAGCATCGGATCCAGCACGAAGACCTGGCGACCGGTGAGGTCCTCGGGCAGTCGCTCGGCATACGTGATCGCCTCGAGGGTCTCCTCGTTACGGGCCATGCCGAGGAACCCTACTTCCGCCGTCGGCACGAGGCGCGTCATCCCCTCGAGCATCCCGAGGCCGGCCCGGAGGATCGGGACCACGAGCGGCGTGGGCTTCACGAGGCCCGTGCCCTGGGTAGCCGTGACCGGCGTCTCGATGGACACGGTCTCGACGCGGACATCACGCGTCGCCTCATAGGCCAGCAGGGTGACGAGCTCCTCGGTGAGGAGGCGGAACACCGGTGACGATGTGTCCTTGTCCCTGAGAACCGTGAGTTTGTGGGCTACAAGGGGGTGGTCGACTACCAGTACGCGCATGCGACAAAAGTACCATTGAGCCCATGAACCCCTCCCCTCCGCCCGTTGATCCCGAGCACCGGGCCTGGATGGGGTTGGCACTGCTCGCTGCCGCGCGGACACGTGCCAGTGCGGACGTACCGATCGGCGCCGTCGTCGTCGGACCTGATGGCTCCGTGCTGGGCACGGGCTGGAACCAGCGTGAGGAGTTCGGCGACCCGACGGCGCACGCGGAGGTACAGGCCATCCGCGCCGCCGCCGACCGACTCGGGAAGTGGCGACTCGAGGGCTGCACGCTGGTGGTGACGCTCGAGCCGTGCGCCATGTGCGCAGGGGCGTCCGTCCTGGCCCGCATCCCCCGCGTGGTCTTCGGTGCCTGGGACGAGAAGGCCGGCGCTGCAGGCTCGGTGTTCGACGTCCTCCGCGAGCGCCGCCTCAACCACTGGACCGAAGTGGTCTCCGGCGTGCGCGAGGAGGAGTGTGCGCTCCTGCTCAAGGACTTCTTCGCGGTGCAGCGATCCGGTTCCCGCCACCCCTGATACTGCGTAGGCTGATGAAATCCAGAGCATCCCCCTCGAAGGAGTAGACGTGGCAGACCAGCAGGACGGCTTGAAGGAAGTACAGGACATCCTCGGCAAGACCGACATCGCCATCCTCACGACCGTCAGCCTGAACGGGCAGCTCGTGAGCAGGCCGCTAGCGCTGCACGGCAAGGACTTTGACGGTGACCTCTGGTTCTTCACCGAAGACCCGTCCCCGAAGGCTGACGAGATCCGCGCCAACCCGCAGGTCAACGTCTCGGCGAGTACGGGCAAGGGCTACGTATCGATCGCCGGCACGGCGACGCTGACGCGGGACCAGGCGAAGATCGACGAGCTCTGGGGACCCTCGGTGTCCGCATGGTTCGAGAACGGCCGCGACGATCCCGCCGTCGCCCTGATCCACGTCGACGCGGACACCGCCGAGTATTGGTCGATGGACGCTCCGCGCGTCGTCTCGGCCGTGAAGATGGTCAAGGGCCTCGTGACCGGCAGTAAGCCGGACTCGGGCAAGAACGAGGTCATCGAGCTGCCGTAGCGTCGACCTGCCGTGCTCACCCCCACCCGTTTTGGGACTCGGGGGCCGAACCCGGTAAAGTAGCGGCGTTGGTGACGTGTCCGAGCGGCCGAAGGTGCAACACTCGAAATGTTGTTTGGTGTAAAAGCCAACGTGGGTTCAAATCCCACCGTCACCGCTGATAAGAAAGGCCCTGCTTCCCTTGTGAACAAAGGAAAGCAGGGCCTTTCGCTTTGCCCGCGTCGACCACTTTGGCAAAGAATTGGTGAACCTTTACTACGGCACGTGAGCCCACGGCCGCCATCGAACCTTCGCACCGACGAATTCACCTTCGTCCTGTCTGTCCCGGCATGCCTGATGGTGATCGTGCTGGCGCTTGCCGCTCCGATCGTGATCGATGAGCGCCGCGGATACGGTCGGCTGGACCCGCGCCCTCGGGAAGTTGGAGTCAGAGGCTACCGCTCCCCGGCCGTCCTGGCGTCCAGGCGTCCAGGCGTCCAGGCGTCCAGGCGTCCAGGCGTCCAGGCGTCCAGGCGTCCAGGCGTCCAGGCGTCCAGGCGTCCAGGCGTCCAGGGCAGCCTCGACGTCGGCATCCGGCTCCTCGTAGGACGAGTTTTCGTCGTCCGTGGTGTCTTCCATGTCCATGACTGGTCACCCTGACCACTGGGTACCCAGGCACCCGGGCAGCCGGGCACCCGGGCAGCCGGGCACCCGGGCACCCGGTGCAGGCTAATGACTGATCAATTCGCCCGTGAGCCGCGCGTCACGCTAGCCCGCAGCTACCGGCACCGGAGCAGCCGGGGGAGCCGGGGGAGCCGCCTTGGACCGCGGTTTTCCGAAACGCAGGTAGAGGGAGGGAAGGATAAACAGGTTCAGGAGCGTTGAGGTCACCAGCCCACCAACAATGACCACAGCCATGGGATGTTCGATTTCATGACCTGGGATGGTCCCCATGAGGATCAGTGGCACCAGCGCCAGCCCGGTGGCCAGCGTTGTCATCAGGATGGGTGAGAGCCGCTCCCCCGCACCGCGCAGCACCAGCTCGGGCCCGAACTTTTCGTCCTCGTATTTCTCAAGGTGCTGGCAATGGCTGATGAGGAGGATGCCGTTACGGGCCGCGATGCCCAGGACCGTCAGGAACCCCACGATCGAACCGAGTGAAAGGACGCCACCGCTCAGGTAGGCCGCGAGTACGCCACCAACGAGCGCGACTGGAAGTGTGAAGATGACCAGGGCGGCCAAACGCCAGCTGCTGAATGACGCCTGGAGCAGCAGGAAGATAACCAGGAGAGCGCCCGCCGCAAAGATCAAGAGCTGCCGGGTGGCGGCTTCACGTTCGGCGAACTCCCCCAGGACCTCGGCATGGTAGCCGGCCGGGAAGTCCACCTCGGCGAGCCCTTCCTCGATCTCCTCCACCAGGGCACCCAGTTCGCCTTCTGACGCGGCATTGGCGCTGACGTCGATCCTGCGTGAATTGTTGTTCCGGTCGATGACGCTCGGAGTGGCGTTGACGCTTACATCGGCGACTTCCGCGAGCCGGATTGGCACTCCTGACGGAGTATCAATGGGCAGGTTGCCGATACTGGTGACGTCGGAACGGGTCTCCGGAGGACTCCAGATGCGGACGTCGAACACCTTGCCTTCCCGCCAGACGTCGCCCACTTCCTCGCTGGCCACCATCGCTGCCGCGGCCCTCCTGACGTCGCCGGGCTTGACCCCGTGACGCTTGGCTGCCTCGAGATTGACCTCGACGTCCACCTGTGGCACGTCCACTTGAAGCGACACGTGCTCCTCCACGGCTTCGTCGATCTCTCCCAGCACCTCCTCGACTTCCTCGGCCAGCTCGCGCAGGGTTTCCAGATCGTCACCGTAGACCCGGACCACTACCGCGTCGCCTTCGCCTGTGAGGACCTCCCGTATGCGCTCCTTCAGGTAGGTCTGCACGTCGCGGTGGATCCCCGGATAGCCGTCGACTACCTCCTGGACGGCTGCCAGGGTTTTGTCGTAATCGGCCGAGGGATCGACGCTGATCCAGTTCTCACCGAAGTTCACGCCCACCACCTCATCAGCCGCCAGCGCCTGCCCGATGTGAGCACCGCAGTTGAGGACGCCGTCCACAGCCAGCAATTCCTTGCAGGCCCGTTCGCTGATCCGGACCTCCTCGGCGAGGGAAGTGCCCGGTTGGGTCACCCAGTGCATAAGGAAGTCGCGTTCCTTGAACGACGGAAGCAGTGCCTGGCCCAGCAGCGGGGCCACCAGGACCCCGGAGAGGGTCAGTGCACTGAAAGCGACGTAGCCTGGCCCCGGACGGCGGATAACCTTGGACATCAGCGAGTGATAGCCGCGCTTGAGGACCCGGACCAGCGGCGGATCCCGCGGGTCCAGTGGAGCCTTGCGGAGGAAGATCAGCGCCAGTGCCGGAGTGACTGTAAGCGCCACCAGCATGGAGGCGAAGACTGCCAGCGTGTAGGCAGTGGCCAACGGGCGGAAGAAAGCGCCCGTCAGCCCTTCGAGGAAGAAAATAGGTACGGCTGCCACCACAATGATCAGGGTGGCGTACACAATTGGTCCCCGGACCTCCATAGAGGCCTCCAGCACAACGGACGCCGTGGACCGGCTGCTTCCACTCTCCCTGTGCTGTCTCAAGCGCCGGATGATGTTTTCAATGTCGATGATGGCGTCGTCCACCACGACACCCACGGCAATCACCAGACCAGCGAGCACCATGGTGTTCACGGTGCTGCCGGTCATCATGATGACCACACCTGCCGTAATGAGCGACAGCGGGATGGCAATCAGGCTGATAAGGGCTGTCCGCCACTGGAAAAGGAACGCCCCCAGCACCATCATGACCAGCACGATGCCCAGCAGCAGCGCCAGGCTCAGGTTCTCCAGCGACTTCTCGATGAAGGTGGCCGGCCTGAAGATGGCAGTGTCGACCTCGACTCCTGACAGCGCCGGCGCCATCTCCTCCAGCGCGGCCTCCACCCCCTTGGTGACCTCCAGGGTATTGCCCCACGGCAGCTTCTCCACGATGAGCATCAGGCCTTCGCCGTCGTTGATGACGGCGTCACCAATGAGCGGGTTGTGGTCCATGACGACGTCGGCCACGTCGCCGAGCCGCAGGGGGTTCCCGTCGCGTTCCAGGACAGGAATCTTGGCGAGGTCCTCCGGGGTGCGGATGGGCAGGACGTGCGAGATGCCAATACGCTGGTTCGGGGTCTCGACAACCCCACCGGCGCCTATCACGTTCCCGGATGTGTGCTTCAGCAGTCCGGCGTGCATGGCATCGTTGGTAGCTACCATCACTTCCCTGAGAGAAACCTTTTCAGCCAGCAGCCGTTCAGGCTTGACGCGGACCTGCAACGTTTCCTTACGTTCGCCCCAGATCGCAACGTTTGCCACCCCCGGGACGGAGAGCAGGTGCGCACGCAGCTTGTAGTGGGTCAGCATGGACAGCTCGATCAGGCTGTGCTCTTCCGAGGACAGGCCAATTTTCATGACCCGGCTGGTGGAGGACAGTGGCTGCAACATGACCGGTGGGGTGGCCCAGCTGGGCAGGGACGGCGTGACCGTTGCGACTCTTTCCGAGACCAGCTGCCGTGCCTTCAGCAGATCAGTACCCGGCTCGAAAATCATCAGGACCGAGGACAGTTGGGAGACGGACTTCGACCTCAGCTCGTCCAGCCCCTCCAGGCCGTTCAGTGCGTCCTCAAGCGGAACTGTGACCAGCTCTTCGACTTCCGCGGCGGTCAGGCCCAGGGCTGCGGTCTGGATTTCCACCCGGGGCGGTGCGAACTCGGGAAACACATCGACTGATGCGGAGCTGATCTGGACAGCTCCAACCATCATGATTCCGACGGCGAGCGCTACCACCACCGAGCGGAACTTGAGGCTGAAAGCAATAAGCTTGCGCATGGTCGGTCACTGCGCCGTATCCAGCTCGGCACCCAGGAGTTCGGCCGCCCCTACCGTCACAATTTTCGTCCCGGGCTGGGGTCCGCTTGCCAGCTTCACGGTGGGAGCCTCGATACGCTCAACCGCGACGGGTTCCCGGATGAACACCAGCGGCTCCGGGTTGGTGTAGACCCACGTCCCGCCGCTGGCATCATAGATCAGCGCGGAGTAGGGCACCTGGAGCTTCCCCTCCACCGTTTCCACCGCACCTGTCGTGACCCCGAGCCGTTCTGCAGCTTTCTCCGTCAAGGTGATGCGGCTGACCTCCTGCCCTTCAACCTCCTCAAGGGTGGCCGCTTCCTGCACCGCCGCCCCCGGAGCCGCTTCAGGCACTTCCCCGCACGCGGCCACCGGCCCACCGGCCAGGCACGCAATGACCAGGACGCCGAACAGGCGGCGCTTCCAAGGCATGTTCGCAGCAGTCATGACACTTCCGTTCTTTCGCGGAGCCCCGCAGCGCCAGCGGGGCCTTGTGGCTTCAGGAGGTCCTCATCTTCGGGAGCGCCGGTCCCGAACAGGATCAGGAGGGTTGGCAGGATAACCAGGACAAGCAGTGCGTGTGTCACTAAGCCGCCCCAGATCACTATGGCCAAGGGCAGGATTATTTCCCTGCCAACTGATCCCCCAAGTACCACCAGGGGGATCAGGAACGCTGCGCTGACAACCGCGCCAATGAAAATCGGCACCAGCCGGTCCTGGGCAGCCTGCAGAATCGAGGAGCGCGAACCACCCTGCAGCCGGCTTTCCTCCGGCGCCTCTGCAGACACCGGGCTGTCGGTTGTGAGGGGAGTTTGGGCCCGCCGGACCAGCAGGATGGAGTCCCGTACAGCCATTCCCAACAGCGCCGCAAAGGCGAGGAGGGTCACCAGGGAAACGATGCCCCCGGTGAGGACTGCGGCCAGAACGCCGCCTGCCAAGGCAAGTGGCAGCGCCAGGAAGACAACCAAGGCTACCCGCCAGCTTCGCAGTGCGGTCTGGAGGAGGACCAGGATGCCGAGCAGCGCCGCTCCCGCAACAGCCCAAACGAGTTGTGCGGTGTTCTGCTGCTCCGAGTACTGGGATGGCACCTGCGCGTGGTATTCCATGGGGAATTCGAGGTTGGCCAGACCGGAGTTGACATCTGAGGTGATGTCCCCGACGGACCTGCCGTCCAACTTGGCCACAACATCGATGTGGCGTGACGTATCGGTATGCGTGATCACGGACTCGTGCGGCGTGACGCGGACATCTGCAACGTCACTGAGCCGCACGTGGCCGCCGCCCGGCTTGTCGATCAGCAACTCCTGGACACTGGTCAGGCTCGAGCTGGAGGCATCGGTGCCTTTTACCACCACCTGGAAGACTTTCTGCTGTTCGAAGAGGAACCCGACGTCCACACCCTGCAAGAGGGTTGCTGCTGCACGCCGCACATCGCCGGGTTTCACGCCGGCCTGCTGTGCCTTGTCCAGGTCGACTTCAATCTCGGCGATGGGCTGGAGCCGGGGCAGGGACAACTGCGGGTCAACCAAGCCGTCCGTGGTGGCCATCATGTCCCTGACGTTTTCCGCTGTATCGCGCAGTACCTGGGGATCCACCCCGAAGACCCTGACCGAGAACTCATGTTGAGACCGGCTGCGCTCCACGTCGAGCCGGTTCTGGCCATAGGTAGCCACGCTGCCGCTGATCCCGGGATAGCCTGCCACGACTTCGCCGACCGCGTCTGCCACGCTCGAGTAGTCTGCGTCCGCCTCCATGGTGACCCAGAGTTCCCCTGAATTCGGCCCCACCACCCGATCGGAGGTGATGGCACGGCCCACGTGCCCGCCTACGTTTGCTACACCCGGAACGTCCGACAATTCTTTGCCGGCAAGCGCGGAGATGCGGCTCATTTCGCTGTTGGACGTCCCGGCGAGCCCGTCCCACTGCACCAGCAGGATCCGGTCCTGAAGTGCTGTCACTGAGGGCTGACCGGCGGCAAGGAGCGGAATACCGGCTACCGCAGCTATTGCCAGCAGGGCGCCTGCAGCCAGGACCCACTGGAATTTTGCAGCGCTTCGTTCGGTTGCCGTCCGGATTCCTGACCTGAGTCTGCCCGGGACCCGGGGTGCGCGCTCCTCGCCGGCCATGAGAGTCAGGGCCAAAGCAGGGGTGAGAAGCCAGGCGACGAGCAGGGCGACCGCAAGCGCCACCAGGAAGGACAGCACCAGGGGAACGAAAAGCGCACGGTTCACCCCCGCCAGGAACAGCACGGGCAGCAGGACGAGCGCCATGGTGAGTCCGGCGAAGACGATAGCGTTGCGGGTCTGCTGGAGGGCGGCGGATATCAGCACCAGCCTCAGCTCGCTCTTCGCCTCCGGGCCGTTCGAACCGTCCTCCGCGCCTTCCCCGTCCGTGATGCCGTTCGAGCTCACGGTTGCCGCACGCCGGCCTGAGCCCGAGGCGGAAAGCTCCCGCCGCCGGCGCAACCCGTTCAAGTCAGTCACGAGGTCTGTCACAACCACGACCAAAGCCAGAACCAATCCGGCGAAGACGACAATATTCAGTCCGATTCCGAGCACCGACAACGTGAGGAAGGCAGCGGTCGTGGAAACTGCCAGGACAATAAGTGCTACAAGGGCCGTCCGCCAGGACCTGAAGAAGAGGCCCAGGAGGAGCGCGGTCAGAAACAGGCCGGCAATGAAGCCCATACCCAGGTTCTGCATCGCGGACTCGAGGAAGGATGCTGGCCGGTAGACGCTGGTGTCCACATCGATTCCTGAAAGACCTGGTTTCAGGTCGTCCAGAGCGGCTTCCAGCGCTGCAGTAATTTCGGCCGTATTGGCGTCGGGAAACTTCTCGATGACGAGCATGAGGGCGGGGTCCTCGTCCACCACTGCGTCGCCGATGAGTGGCTGGTGGTTTTCCCGGACTGTTGCCACGTCGCCGAGAACCAGCGGCGGGCCCGTCACGTTTTCGACACTGACCTGTGCCAGGTCGCTGGGGGTGGTAATAGGCAGGACATGCTGGATCCCAAGGCGCTGGTTCTCCGTCTCCAGGAAGCCGCCCGTACCAGGTGTTGAGGCCTGGAGGAAGGTCAGAGGCGATACCCACACTGCGTTACCCGTTGTCCGGATGACCTGGTTGAGTGTTACCCCGCGCGCCTGGAGCGCCTGGGGATCCACTTCGACCTGCATCTGCTGCTCACGCTGGCCCCAGATGGAGAGGTTCGCCACCCCGGGAACACCCATCAGGCGTGGCTTGATATTCCACCGCGCGAGCACGGACATGTCCATGAGCGGAACCTCCGAGGACGACAGCCGGACCATCATCACCCTGCTGGTGGAGGATTTCGGCTGCATCAGGACCGGGGGCGTGGAAACCTTTGGCAGTGAGTGGGCCTGCACCAGGCGCTCAGCAACGAGCTGGCGCGCCCGCGGCAGGTCCGTTCCTGGTTCGAAAAGCAGCTGGATGGAGGAAAGGCCCGGAACGGACTCCGACCGGATCTCGTCCAGATATGCGACGCCGTTCAGGAAGTCCACTTCCATGGGGGAGGTGATGAATTGTTCAACTTCTAGGGCGGACAGCCCCAGGGCTTCGGTCTGAATCTCGATCTGGGCCGGCTCGAATTCAGGCAAAGCGTCCACGGAGGACCTGGGAAAAGACCAGAACCCCATCGCGATTATTGCTGCAGCCAGCGCCAGGATCAGCAGCCGGAACTGGAAACTCCATCTAGCGAATAAACCTGTCATCGCTCGTCCAACCTGCGAAGGGGGGTGGTGCCTTTCGGCGGTCGACTAAGCTTCGCGCAGCCGGGAACCGGCAAGTAGTCCCACCTTGGTTGCACGGACCCCCAAATTAGGGGGGCAGGGGACCTATACAGGGAGCACCCTGAAGGCGGAAGATTCAGGTAACGGACGTGCTAGGGAACCGCCTGATCGGCGGGTATCCCGGGTGTTTCGATGATTGGGGATGTCAACGATGACGGCAGAAGCTGTGGATACCGGCGTAGCCAGAACCAGCGTCCTGGTTATTGATGACCACACGTCATTTGCCGAACTGCTGACGTCGGCAATTGATCATGAACCTGACCTGCAGGGGCTGGGCTTCGCCAAAAATGCCACGATGGGCGTTCGGATGTGCCGCAGCCTCCAGCCGGACGTCGTGGTGGTGAGTTCGGGCCAACCGGAAGGCCTGGGACCCCGAATTGCTGCTGATTTGATGGCCGCTTCACCGGGAACACATGTGGTGATGCTGGTCAGCGAGCCCACCAGCGAGGGCCTGGCCCAGGCGGCCGCCGCCGGCGCCTCCGCCTTCCTCGCCAGGGGCACGCCCCTGACTGCCCTCCTGGGTACGGTCCGGCATTCCCACTCAGGGGTCATCGAGGTAGATCCGCAGATTCTTGCTGCGTTCGCAACGCAGGCACTGCCCCACGGCCAGGCATCGGCCGCCGCATCCTTGTTGACCAAACGCCAGATGGACGTACTGAAACTCATGGCGGAAGGCAAAGATGTCCGATCGAACGCCAAAACGTTGGGAATCTCCCAGAACACCTGCCGGGGCTACGTAAAAGCCATCCACACCCGACTCGGAGTCCACTCACAGCTTGAAGCCGTCGTCATGGCCCGCCAGTTGGGCCTCCTGGCCGCTAGCCGCTGATGCTGGCCTGACTGTCCGGACCGCCCCTCCATTTCAGCGGAACAGCTGGACCTGGAGGGAAAGGTGCGCCGTGCAGTAATTGGACGCGACTGACAAGCGCATCCTCAAGGCCATGGACGGGGACCCGCGCGTTCCGATCATGGTGCTCGCCCAGCGGCTGGGGCTGGTGCGCGGGACAGTGCAGTCCCGGCTGGAGCGGATGACGGCGTCAGGTGCCCTTCGACCCAACAGCAGCAGGGTTCTTCCCGCCGCGCTGGGACGCGGGGTGGCAGCTTTCGTCAGCGCCGAACTGGACCGGTGTAGGGGTTCCACAGCGCACTACCGATTGCGGACTGTGCCGCCCACGCCTGCCGCACGCAGTCGCCGTCGTGCCTCCTCCGGCGCAACATACTCCCCCACCGTGCCGAAGGACGCGAGCGTCGCCACCGACGTGACGACGGTGTGTGGATAGACGTGCACCAGGTTGAAGCCCTGCGCGCCGTCCATCCCCCGGATTCCTCCCACCGGCACGTTGAGGTCCTGCGTGTAGCACGTCGACGACGCCACGGACACCGGGATGCCGGCGAACAGCGACGACGACGGGAAGTGGACGTGCCCGGCGAGGATCAGCCGGACATCCCTGCCCGCGACGACCTCCGCCAGCCGATCCTGCCGTCGCAACTCCGTCAGCACGGCGAGGTCCTGCACCATCGGGATCGGCGGGTGGTGCAGCGCGAGGATGCTGCCCTCGGGCGCGGGCCGAGCCAACTCGGCCTCGAGCCAGGTGAGCTGGGCGTCGTCGAGCTCACCGTGGTGGCGCCCGGGCACGGAGGAGTCGAGCGTGATGACACGCAGCCCGCCCAGCCGGTAGCTGCGGTAGAGCGGTGTGTCCCCCGCCGGTTCGCCGAGCAGCGCCGTCCGGAGCGCGGAGCGCTGGTCATGATTGCCCATGAGCCAGATCACCGGGGCGTCCAGGCGCTCGGCGAAGGGCTCGACGGCTTCGCGCAGCGCCTCGTAGGCCCGAGGATCACCGGTGTCGGTGAGGTCACCCGTGAAGATGAGCGCGTCCGGCCGGACGCCTGACCGTCCTATTTCGGCCAGGAGCCGGCCGAACCGCTCACGGCCGTCTACGCCCCCGTACAGCAGGCCGTCGGCGACGAAGTGGGTGTCACTGAAGTGGAGGAGGAGGTGGTCGGCGGGAGGATGCTCCCTGGAGAGCGGAGCATCCTCCCGCCTGCTGGGGGTCGGCATGGGCGCTAGGCGGAGGCCTCGGCCGTGGCGCGCTCCGGCGTCGACCGCTCCTGGTCGAACACGAGCTTGTCCATCAGCTCAGCGATCCTGCTCCAGTCATGCCGCTTCAGCAGCCGGCGCAGCTCCGGTGACGGAGCCTTCCCGGCCCGCCCTCGAAGCTTCTCGCAGGCAGCAGCGAACCCCTCGGCGTCGTCCTGCAACTCGACGACGCCCGGGAAGTCCGCGACGACGTCGGGCACACGCGTGGACACGACAGGCAACGCCGAGGCGAGGTACTCGAGGGTCTTCGTGGGACTGATCGACTTCGTGGCCTCGTTGAGGGCGAACGGCATGAGCGCGACGTCGAACTGCGCCATGTGTCCCGGGAGGTCCTCGTAGGCCTGCTGTCCGAGGTAGGTGATGTTGGGCGCCTGCGGTAGGTCCGACTCCTCGATCTTGCAGATGGGACCGACCATGCGGATCTCCCACTCGGGAAGCAGCTCGGCGAGTGAGGCCACGAGTTCGAGGTCGATCCGTTCGTCCAGTACGCCGACATAGCCGGCCACGGGCCTGCTGCGGTCAGGATCAGCGTGCCGTGCAGCAGCCGCATAGTGACCCACCGACACTCCGCTCGGCACCAGATGCGCATCCTCCCGGCCCTGCTTCACCACGGATCGGTGCAGCGAGCGCCCCCCGGCGAAGACGACGTCGGCGCGGCGCAGTGCCTGGCGCTGGCGGACCAGCAGCTCGGGGGCCGCGTTCTTGAAGGCCGCGAGATCATCCATGACGTCGTAGACGAGGGTGGTCGGCTCGAGGGCGAGGGCCGCCTCCAGCACCAGCGGCGTGTAGATCCACACGACGCGGTCACCCGAGGGCGGGCCGATGAGTCCGGGCAACTGCTCGACGTAGTCGGGCATGACCTCGTCGAAGAAGCCCACGTGCCTGCCCTGTTCAGGAATCTCCAGGTACACGCGGGTCAGGCCTTCGGCCTCGGCGGTGCCGAGGCGGTTCTGCGTCACCTCGACGTCCGGCGGAGTGAGGGGCTCCTCGACGAACCAGGTCGTCCGGCCCGGTGCCTTGTTCAGGCGCGATACGAGCTGTTGAGGGCGCTGCCAGACCCAATCCCACCGCAGGTGCGACAAAACTATGAGTTCACTTTGCATCGACGATCCTCAATTCCATTCGAGTAGTTGTACGGGGAAGACGTGAGCCGAGATCGGTACTGGGCGGCTGTTGCCAGTCCCAGTGGGCCATCTGCGGTCGGTAGCCCTGTAGCCAGGTGGCGACGGGCTCGGCCAGGACGTAGGCAGGGAGGTCGGCGGAGCGCGCTCCCCCTGCGGCGAGCGCGTACGACGTCGACATCACCGAAGCGCGCCGCTCGAGGTCCTCGTCGAGCCAGTACACGCCGACCGGGTCCACGTGGCCCTCGCAGCGGAAGAGCAGGGAGTTCCAGTCCGTGGAGTCGACGACGGGGAACCAGCACACCCCGTCCATGAGGACGCCGCGGCGCTGGGCCTCCTCGCACTGCTCGAGCACGTACTTGAGCCAGGTGGCGCGGTCCGAGGTATGCCCGCGGACATTCGTCTCGGTGAGCATGCAGGGTAGGCCGTAGCGCTCCCAGTACTGCTGGACCTGGTCGGCCAGGGGCAGCGGCGTGGGGGTAGGAGCTGTTCCGCCCGCCTCGGAGAAATTCCACTGGCAGTGTGCGTAGTAGTCGAGCCCGAGCACATCGATGCTCCCCGTGGGAAGGGAGAGCAGTCTCTCGCCGCCCACAGGCGCGAGATCGCGGCCCAGCTGGCTCTCGACGTCATATCCTCTGCCCAAGAAGGCGTCGATGACCAGGAAGCGGCGGTCATTGGCCATGTCCGCGTACCTCTGCCCGGAGGCGTCGGACCCCGTGTGGAACTCGCAGGTGTCCACCCACACGTGCCGGGCGTCCGGCAGCAGTTCGCGGTACAGGCGGCTCGCCTCGGCGACGGCCGGCATCACGTTGACGACCAGGTCCACAAACCCCTGCAGCCCCGAGTGGTAGGGCGGCCAGATGGCCTCGTGCCCACACAGGAACAGGGTGGAGAACGGCTCGTTGAAGAGCGTGTACTCCCCCACCCACGGGTAGCGGCGGGCGAAGGCCTCCGCGTAGCGCAGGTAGGCGGGGCCGAAACGGGCGTCGGCGAAACCGTCGGTCAACCAGGCAGGGTAGCTCGTGTGGTGCACGAGGTCGACGATGGGCCGGAACCCGTGCTGCTGCAGATAACCCATGACCTCGTCCGTGGAGGACCAGTCGTAGCTGCCCTCGACCTCTTCGATCCGGTGCCACCGAACGGGGTAGCGCAGCCGTGTGATGCCCGACTTCGACAGCAGGGCGAGATCCTCGCGCCACCGCACATCGTGCTCCGTGGTCTCGAAGATGTCGCGGTTGTGCGCCGGCATGAAGGTGCTCTCGAAACCGCCGATGATCTCGACCGGCCTTTCCTCCTGCGCGCTCATGTCGTTCCCTCCCTTCCGATGGGTTCGTCGCGCGACCGATCGGTGCGGGATTCGCGCGGCTGTTCGGTGCGGCGTGGGCGCGAGGCGCCCAGTTCCTCGTAGACGACGTCGAGCAGTTCGGCCGCCCGGAGGTTGAGCCGGCGTGATTCGTCGAGGTCCGCGTCGAGGCGCACCACCTCGCTCCGCAACTGTTCGACTTCGGCGCGAAGCACCTGTAGCTGTTCTGCGACGTCGTCGGGCCCGTCGAACCGCAAGCCCACCTCCCGTGCTGTTGTCTCCGTCATGCCGTCTCCCTTCTCACGAGCACGCGCCGGCTGATCGCCGGGCCTGCTCCGTCATCGTCCTGCAGCTCGTCGTGCTGTTCCTCGGCGCTCAGCGAGTACCGCCGAAGCTGCTCCTGGAACCTCGTCCAGTCGACGGGCTGGTACTCGGTCCAGCTCGCCGACCCCTCCGCGCCCGCAACCCCCACCTCGAGGAACGCCCGGCTTCCGGGGGTGGCCAGCAGGTGCTTGATGAGCAGCAGCGTGGTGTCCCATCCGAGGGGGCTGAGGGCGTTGAAGAGGTGGTTGGCGTGGACGTGGACCGTCCCGTCGAGCTCCGCGCAGCGCCGCCGGAGGTGCAGCGCGTGGCGCGCCATCGTCAGATTCACCCGCTCGAACAGGACGGCGTCGTCGTCACGCGCCAGGTGTTCCTGTGCCCAGGCGAGCGCGGGCCGGCTGTAGTCGACGGCGAGGACGCGGTGGCCACGCTCCGCCAGGTAGCGGGCATCCGCCCCGAGTCCACAGCCGAGGTCCAGGACCGTCGACGACGGCGGCAGCTGGGCTGCCGTCGCGACGGCCAGGCCCGATGGCACAAGGGCCGGTCCGCCCTCGATCTCCGAGCGATGGTGGTCCTCCCAGTTTTCACGGTCGACATCGAAGTGGTTGAGCCACCAGTAGTACCGGCGGAATGCCGCCGGCGGCGTGACGAACGTGAAGGTGGGATCGGGCACCTCCCACGACGGTCCGTAGATCGCGGCAAGGAGTTGCGCCGGTTCGGCCGGACCGGGCAGCATGCGCCCGTTCACGGACAGCGGCTTCAGCGGATGGACGGTGACGGTGTCCGCGCGTTCCCGCGCATGGAAGGTCCCGTAGAACCAGCCGTCGCACTCGAAATAGGTGAAGATGTCGAGGTAGAAGTGGTCCGTGACGGTGCCGCCGGGGAACATGAGCTGCAGGTGGCCGCTGGAGTGCCGTACCACCTCGTAGCCCTGGTCGACGAGGGCCCGCTCGATGCGGAAGCTCTCCAGCACGACGTCGGACGGGTTGGTGTGCGCGCTGAGGTAGGCGAGGTCCGCGTCGTCGTCGTGGGCCATGATGCGTCCGTTGCGGACGGGACCGAGCAGCGTGCCGCCCGTGACGAAGAGTTCGACGCCGACCGTCCGGCGGAGGGCATCGATGAGGTGCTCCGCCTCATCGAGCACATGCTCGATGAGTGCGGCGTCGCGGCCCTCGAAGGACCTGGCGATCCTCCCCCACTTATTGACGACCTGCGGAATGCCGGTGCCGGGTTCGCAGAGGTCGAAGTCGGAGCCGTCGTCGAACGCGACGGTCCCCGCCGCGATCTCACGGCCTGCGTGCTCGACGGCGAGGCGGGCCCGGCCGGTGAACCGCTCGGACAGGGCGGCCGGCCACTCGATGACCAGCGCGCCGTCGTCGGGCCGTGGCGCGCGGACGGACCAGATCCGGCGCCCGTCCAGCAGGACGGACAGAGCATCACCGGAGGGGACGCGGGCGCCGGTGATCACCAGCCGATCGGCGTCGGCTGTCAGGGCGGGCGCGCTCACCGGACACTTTCAAGCTGTGTCAGCAGCGGATCCACCTGCGGAAGGCGGACATCGAACACCTGTCCCGTGATGTCGGACGCGAGGACCTGGGCACTCACGCGGGCCACGTCGGCCGCCTGCACAAGGGTCTGCTCGTCCTCGCGGCCGAAAGCCTTCTCGCGCATGGGTGTCGCGGTTCGGCTAGGGCTGATGCAGTTGACGCGGATCGAGTCACACCCCCACTCGTCCGCGAGCGCCTGCGTCAGGTTCACGAGCGCGGCCTTCGTTGCGGAGTAGACGGTGTACTTGGCGCGGCCGCGCGTGTAGGAGCTCGACGAGAAGAGGAGCAGGGACCCGTGCGAGGCCGAAAGGTAGGAGTGCGCCTCCTGCGCGACGACGAACGCGGCCATGAGATTGACGCCGACGTCGTGCTGGAGCTGCTCGTCGGAGAGGCCCACGAGATTGCCGATCGTCAGGACCCCTGCGGTGAGCACCACGTGGTCGATCCGTCCGTATTGCGCGGCGGCATCGGCGAGCGCGCGGGAAACGGACGCGCGATCCTCGACGAACGTGCCGCTGCCCGTGCGGCTGTGGCACACCACGTGCGCACCCTCGTCCTCGAGCTGCCGACCGAGCTCCTCGCCGATGCCCGAGCTGCCACCGAACACGACGACGACGGCGTCGCGGAGGGAGGAGGCGGGATGCGGCACGGGGTCCACGTGCTGGTGCTTGAGCTGGAACAGCTTGTCCGCGAGGTGGATGTCGATGGGGTGGGTGATCTTGATATTGGCCTCGTGCCCCGGGACCACGATGATCGGGACGTCGGGGCAGTACTTGAGGACCACCGAGCAGTCGTCCGTCGCGGCGAAGGTGGGGTCGCTGTGCGCCAGGCCGTACGCCTCCATGAGCGTGTCCCATCGGAAGGCCTGCGGGGTCTGGCCGCGGCGGAGCGACGCACGCGGCGGCACAGCCCTGATGATGTCGTGCTCATCGACCTCGATGATGGTGTCCGCGGAGGGAATGCCGGTGTCGACGGCGTCATAGGTGTCCAGCGCGTCGACGCAGGCCCTGATGATGGACGGGTCGACGAGCGGGCGGACGGCGTCATGGAAGATCACCTTGGAGCCGGGCGTCGCGATCTCTCGCAGCGCCAGGTAGGAGGTCTCGTTCCGGTCACGTCCGCCCGGCAGCAGACCGGTCAGTTTCGGGAACTTCTCCCGGCTGACCAGCTTCTCCGCACGGTCCATCGAGCCGGGATCCATCATGACGATGATCTCGTCGATGAAGGGGCACTGCTGGAAGATGTCGACCGTGTGCTCGAGGCTCGTCCGGCCCGCGACCGGCACCAATTGTTTGGGGATCTCGAGCCCCATGCGGGTGCCGACGCCGCCTGCAAGGACCACGCCGACCGTTCGTCGTCGGGAGCGCGCCTCGGTGCCCGCTGTGTTCGTCGCGTCGATTCCGCCGGTGATGGTCGACATTGCCGCCCCCTTCGTCCGTTCGTGGTCCTACAGGAATTTAGTAAGCGTACTTACGGCGGGTACCCGTGGGCAGGAAAAATTCTCGCCGGGAATCTGTTGTGCAAGCGCTTGTTCTTTGCCTAGCGTCCGTTGCGCGTTCACCTTGGAGGGGGTTGAGTGGCCGCCGTGGGACCGCTATAGCCTGAGGACATGGCAATACGGGTGCTCGCAGTGGGCCGCAAGCACGAGAGCTGGGTGGCGGAGGGCATAGACCGCTATGCGAAGCGGCTGAAGAAGCCGTTCGACCTCTCCTGGCAGCTGATTGCCCATTCCGCCCGTGAGAACGGTGCCGCCCGGAAGGAGGAGTCCGAGCGGCTGCTGGCCAGGCTCGGCACCGACTTCGTGGTGCTGCTCGATGAGCGTGGCAAGGCCATCGATTCGCCCACCCTGTCCCGGACCCTGCTCGGTCCGCTCGAGGCTTCGCGCAGCGTGACGGTGATCATCGGTGGCGCCTACGGGGTGGACCAGCAGGTGCATCAGCGCGCCGACTTCATCTGGTCGCTCTCACCGCTCGTGTTTCCGCACCAGCTCGTGCGGTTGATCCTCGTCGAGCAGGTGTATCGCGCACAGGAGATCGCGGGTGGACGTGCCTACCATCATGAATAGTCCGGCGCCGTCAGCCCTCAGGTAACAATCGCGGCACGCCCTGCCGCATCTACCCGACATGGAGGGGACTGTCGGTGTGGCGGACGTAGGGTGTGGGCATGACTACTTTGCTGGGGAGCAAGCGCTGGATCACGGCCGTTACGGCTGTCGGAGCACTGGCGGCGTTGAGCGGCTGCATGGCATCCGGGCCCGACGACGGCGGGGCGGCAGCGCCGTCAGCCACCACGGGGAGCGAGGCTCCGTCGGCGTCTGCCTCCGCAGTCCCGACGGCGGCGGCACCGCCGTCGGCCTCACCCGGTCCTACCGCTAGTACGACGCCGTCACCTTCGCCGTCACCATCACCGTCGTCGGCTCCGCCCATACCGTCGCCGACCCCGTCGGCAGGTCCGACTCCCTCGGAGACGACGCCTGCAGCGGGTGGGAGCTGCACGGCGGCGCAGCTGACCGGGTCGGTCCAGGACCAACTGGGTGGAGGTGCTGCCGGCAGCGTCTACCGGAGCCTCGTCCTGACGAATGCCTCGGACCAGGAGTGCTCGGTCGAGGGATATCCGGGCGTGTCCTTCACCGACGCGGCCGGCGCCCAGATCGGCGCCCCCGCGGAGCGTGATGGTTCAGCACCGGCGCGCGTGGCCCTCGCTCCGGGAGCGTCCGTCAGCACGACCCTGCAGCAGACCAACGCGGGCAACTACGGGGGCGACTGCGGGCTCACCCAGTCCGCCGGTCTCCGCGTCTACCCGCCCGGCGCAACCGATTCGCTCGTGCTGCCGCAGGCGATCTCCGCCTGCTCGGACACCGCGATCGTGCTCATGCGGGTCGGGACGCTGCAGCCGGCGTCCTAGGAACCGCTACCGGGGACGCCCTCGTGCAGCCCCGACAGGCGTAGCCGCCATGCCGCGAAGATGATGAGGGCGGCGGTAGCCAGCGCAAGGGCCAGGGTCACCCAGGGCAGGTCGACCGTGATCGAGGCGACGCCGAGGAGCGCTGCGACGACCCCGGCGGTGACCAGAACGCGTCCCCGCTCGAGGAACCCGTACACAGCGAGCCCCAGTCCCAGGACCACCCAGGCGCCGAGGCCACGGAACGCCTCGACGGCCCCGCCGAGCAGGGCTCCCAGTTCGACGACGACGGCGAGCACCAGGTAGGCGCCCGTGGTGGCGCTGAATGCAGGCGGATGACGGATGAGCCACGGCGCCGTCAGGAGGATGAGGACGAGGGTGCTGACCACGAAGTAGACGGCAATGCGGCCCGTGTCGCCGTCGAAGACCACCGCCGCCAGTGCCCCGCCGATGAAGAGTGCCCCGATCCCGACGACGGGCAGCCAGTTGTTCGACACCCGACCCCGCGATGCCGGGCGCTCCGCAGTCCCTGCTCCGGCTGCCATGGACCACTCCTCCGCCGACCGCTCGGCGCGGCCCTTGTACGCAACCTACTGCCTGGCACCCCCGCTTCGGCGGCCGGCGCACGGTGCGGCGGCCACCACCTCGAACTGTCGGTGCGCTGGGGCATGATGAGGGAGTGACGACGCAGGTGCTGACGAGGTTTACCCCCGCAACCCATGAGTGGTTCGCCGGGGCATTCTCCGAGCCGACCCCTGCCCAGTCGGGCGCCTGGTCGGCCATCTCCGCGGGATCGAATGCACTCGTCGTCGCACCTACCGGGTCAGGCAAGACACTCGCCGCGTTCCTCTGGGCCATCGACCGCCTCATCGCCTCCGGCGAGGGCAGCGGTGATTCCGAGGCCACTGGGATCGAGGCCGTCAAGGGGTCCAGGAATCCTGCGGCGAAGAAGCCGAAGCGCATGACGCGGGTCCTCTACATCTCGCCGCTGAAAGCCCTCGGCGTCGACGTCGAGCGGAACCTGCGCGCACCCCTCATCGGCATCACCCAGACCGCCAAGCGTCTCGGCCTGCCCGCGCCCAGCATTACCGTGGGCGTCCGTTCCGGTGACACTCCGCAGGCGGAGCGGCGCGCCATGCTCACGCGGCCGCCGGATATCCTCATCACCACCCCCGAGTCGCTGTTCCTCATGCTCACATCGAAGGCGCGCGAAACCCTCATGGAGGTGGATACCGTCATCATCGACGAGGTCCACGCCGTCGCCGGCACCAAGCGCGGCGCCCACCTCGCCGTCTCGCTGGCCCGCCTCGACGCGCTGCTGGAGAAGCCGGTGCAGCGCATCGGCCTGTCCGCGACCGTGGAGCCGAAGGAGACCGTGGCCCGGTTCCTCTCCGGCAACGCACCCGTGGAGATCGTGGCACCACCTTCGAAGAAGCAGTGGGACCTCACCGTGACCGTGCCGGTCGAAGACATGACGGAACTGGGCGGAGCCGCTTCCAACACCGATGACGACGGCGACGCCGTCCCGCAGGCGAGCATCTGGCCGCACGTCGAGGAGAAGATCGTCGACCTCATCGGCCAGAACCGATCCACGATCGTGTTTGCGAACTCGCGCCGCCTCGCGGAGCGGCTGACCGCGCGGCTCAACGAGATCCACGCCGAGCGGCTTGAAAGGGACGCGGTATGGGCTGCGGGCGGTAATCCCGGAGCCATCGAGCCCGCCTCCCCCACGCCGTCGTACGCGCACACCACCGCGACTCCCGCGCAGATGATGGCCCAGGCGGGCCAGAGCAGTGGAGGCGAGCCCCTGCTCGCCCGCGCCCACCACGGATCGGTGTCCAAGGACCAACGCGCCCTCATCGAGGACGACCTCAAGTCCGGGCGCCTGCGCTGCGTCGTCGCGACCAGCTCCCTGGAACTCGGCATCGACATGGGAGCCGTGGATCTCGTGGTGCAGGTCGAATCGCCACACTCGGTGGCAAGCGGACTGCAGCGCGTGGGCCGCGCCGGACACCAAGTGGGCGAGGTCTCGCAGGGCGTCCTGTTCCCCAAGCACCGGGGGGACCTCGTCAACACGACGGTCACGGTGGAGCGGATGCTGGCGGGGCAGATCGAACCCCTCTACATCCCGACCAATCCGCTCGACATCCTGGCGCAGCAGACCGTCGCGGCCGCAGCGCTCGGCACCATCGACGTAGAGGAGTGGTTCGACGTCGTCCGCACCTCCGCACCCTTCGCCACCCTCCCCCGTTCCGCCTTCGATGCAACACTCGATCTCCTTGCGGGCCGCTACCCGTCGGACGAGTTCGCCGAACTGCGCCCACGCATCATCTGGGACCGCGTCGAGGGCACCATCACGGGAAGGCCCGGGGCGCAGCGCCTCGCGGTCACCTCGGGCGGCACCATCCCCGACCGCGGGCTCTTCGGGGTGTTCCTCGTGGGCTCGGAGGGTGAGGGTCCGCGTGCCGGCGGCCGGCGCGTCGGAGAACTCGACGAGGAGATGGTCTACGAGTCACGGGTAGGTGACGTCTTCGCCCTCGGTGCCACGAGCTGGCGCATCGAGGAGATCACCCATGACCGCGTACTGGTCTCCCCCGCCTTCGGCCAGCCCGGCAAGCTGCCCTTCTGGAAGGGCGATTCCCTCGGCAGGCCCGTGGAACTGGGCCGTGCCATCGGCGCTTTCAACCGGGAGATCTCCGGCACCACGCCGGAGAAGGCACAGGAGCGGTGCGAGAAGATCGGGCTCGACGCCTGGGCCTCCGGCAACCTCATCACCTACCTGACCGAACAGCGTGAGGCCACCGAGGTGGTCCCGAATGACCGCACGCTGGTCGTGGAACGGTTCCACGACGAACTCGGCGACTGGCGCGTGGTGCTGCACAGTCCCTTCGGCATGCCCGTGCACGCGCCCTGGGCCCTCGCCGTCGGGGCGAGGCTGGAACAGCGCTACGGCATGGACGGCTCCGCGATGGCTTCCGACGACGGCATCGTGCTGCGGGTGCCGCTCATGGACGACGAACCGCCCGGCGCGGACCTCTTCCTGTTCGATGCCGAGGAACTCGACGGCATCGTCACCGCCGAGGTGGGCGGGTCGGCGCTCTTCGCCTCCCGCTTCCGCGAATGCGCCGCGCGGGCGCTCCTCCTCCCGCGCCAGAACCCGAACAAGCGCACCCCTCTGTGGCAGCAACGGCAGCGATCCGCGCAACTGCTCGATGTCGCCAAGAAGTACCCGACCTTCCCAATCGTCCTCGAAACCGTGCGCGAGTGCCTCCAGGACGTCTACGACCTCCCGGCGCTGAAGGACCTCGCAGCCTCGCTCGAGCGCCGGGAACTCCGCATCGTCGAGGTCACGACGCAGCAGCCCTCGCCTTTTGCGCGGTCCATGCTGTTCGGATACGTGGCATCCTTCCTCTACGAGGGCGATTCCCCGCTGGCCGAGCGCCGTGCAGCAGCACTCTCGCTGGACCCCACGCTGCTCAACGAGCTGCTCGGGCGGGCGGAACTGCGGGAACTGCTCGACGCGCGGGTCATCGCCGAGACCGAGCTGGAGTTGCAGCGGCTGAGGCCGGACCGGCTCGCGCGCGGCCTCGAAGGGGTCGCGGACCTCCTTCGCCTGCTCGGACCGCTCACCGTCGACGAGATAGCCCAGCGTCTGGAGGCACCAGCGGACGCACAGGTGGGGGAACCGGTGGGGCATCCCCCAGATTCCCTCGACGATGATCCACCGGCACCGGAACGGGTTCGCGCCTCCGCGGACCTCGTCCGGCAGCATGTCGCAGCCCTGACGAAGGCTACCCGGGCGCTGACGGTGAACATCGCGGGTACCGAGCGGATCTCCGCCGTCGAGGATGCCGCACGCCTGCGCGATGCCATCGGCGTCCCGTTGCCGATGGGCATCCCGCTGGCCTTCATCGAGCCCGTCGCCGATCCGCTCGGCGACCTCGTGGGCCGCTACGCGCGCACGCACGGTCCGTTCACCGCAGCCGAGGCGGCGTCCCACCTGGGACTCGGCGTGGCCGTCGTCGCCGGCTCACTGCAACGCCTCGCCGGCGCCGGTCGGGTGGTGGAGGGCGAGTTCCGTCCTACGGAATCGGTGCCCGTCCTCGACATCTCGGCCGATTCCGGAGCCGCGCCCGGCACCATCACGCTCCATGCCCCTGCCTCCAGCGAGTGGTGCGACGTCGAGGTGCTGCGCCGCCTGCGCCGTCGTTCCCTGGCAGCGCTGCGGCAGGAAGTGGAGCCGGTCGACCCGACCGCTTACGGTCGGTTCCTACCCGTGTGGCAGCACATCGGCTCCGGCCTGCGCGGCCTCGACGGGGTGATCACGGTCATCGACCAGCTCTCGGGTGTTCCGATTCCTGCCTCGGCCTGGGAACCACTCGTCCTTGCGCAGCGCGTTGCCAACTACGCGCCGGCCATGCTCGACGAGCTGACGGCCACCGGCGAGGTGCTCTGGTCCGGGGCCGGGTCGCTCGCCGGCAATGACGGCTGGATAGCGCTGCACCTGGCCGAGAACGCACCCCTGACGCTGCGACCGGACGCCGCGTTCGAGCCGTCGTCGCTCCACACCGCGCTGCTCGACCTGCTGTCCGGCGGCGGAGGCTACTTCCTGCGTCAGCTCACCAACCTGCTCGATGTCCAGGAATCGACGTCGGACACCGCCGTCGTGACCGCCCTCTGGGATCTGGTGTGGGCGGGCAGGATCAGCAATGACACCTTCACCCCGGTGCGCTCCCTGCTGGCCAACGGCAAGACCGCACACAAGCAGCGACCGGTACCTGCACGGGCGCGTACCTCGCGGGCCGGGCGGCTCGGCCGGGCTCCGGGCAAGTCGCTGACCGGGACGTCGATGCGCCTGAGCGCTGCGTCCGACGACATGGGCGGGTACCAGAGGCCCACCCCTCCCCTGGCCGCCGGTCGCTGGAACATGCTGCCGGGCGTGGAGGCCGAGACGACGCTCCACGCGCACGCCACCGCCGAGTTGCTGCTCGACCGCTACGGCGTCGTCACGCGCGGAGCCGTCGGCAACGAGGGCATCCCCGGCGGCTTCGGCATCATGTACAAGGTGCTGGCGAGGCTCGAGGAGATGGGCAGGTGCAGGCGCGGGTACTTCATCGAGCACCTCGGTGCCGCCCAGTTCGCGGTGCCCGCAACGGTAGACCGCCTGCGCTCCTTCAGCGCGGACAACCAGTTGCCCACGGCTCAGGACGTGCTCGGAGGTGAAGCGCCACCGCTGCACGCCGTCGCCCTTGCCGCCACGGATCCGGCCAACCCCTACGGCGCCGCCCTCAGCTGGCCCCAGGCCGAGGGCGGGCATCGTGCCGGACGGAAAGCAGGCGCGCTCGTGGTCCTCGTCGACGGTGCGCTCGCACTGTATGTCGAGCGCGGCGGCAAGACCCTGCTGGCGTTCACCGAAGACGCCGATGTCCTCCGCGCGGCGGCGCTGGCCCTGGTGATGATCATCCGTCGTGGTGCTGCAGACAAGATGGCGCTCGAGAAGGTGAACGGCGGTGAGATCCTTGATACCGACATCGGCCGAGCCCTCGCTGACGCCGGCTTCTATACGACGCCGAAGGGGCTGAGGATCCGTGCCTGAGGGAGACACCGTCTGGCGGGCCGCCCGTGAACTGCACCGCGCCCTGGCGGGGAAGGTGCTCACGCGCTGCGACATACGGGTGCCACGTTTCGCGACCGTCGACTTCACGGGGGACACCGTGCAGGAGACTGTCGCCCGCGGCAAACACCTGCTCATCCGCGGAGGGGGCGACGACGGCTGGGACATCCACTCGCACCTCAAGATGGAGGGCCTCTGGCACGTCTACGCGCATGGGGAGAAATGGCGCAGGCCCGCGTTCAAGGCCCGCTGCATCCTCGAGACGGACGACGCCGTCGTCGTCGGCTTCGAACTCGGTTTCCTCCGCGTCATATCTCGCGCCGAGGAGGAGGAAGCGGTCGGCTACCTCGGACCGGACCTGCTCGGACCCGATTGGGATCCCGACGAGGCGCTGCGCCGGCTGCTGGACCAGCCGGACCGGCCCATCGGCCTCGCCCTGCTCGACCAGCGGAACCTGGCCGGCATCGGCAACGTGTACCGGTGCGAGTTGTGCTTCCTTGCCGGTGTCCATCCGCTCACCCCGGTGGGCGACGTCCCGAACCTGCCGCGCATGGTCGAACTCTCCAAGAAGCTCCTCGAGGCGAACAAGGCACGCAGCACCCGGGCCACCACCGGTCAGCTGCGGGGGAACACTCTCTGGGTCTACGGACGGTCTCGGCGAGGCTGTTTGCGCTGCGGCACCCCGGTGGCGCTCGAACAGCTCGGGGACAAGGAGACCGAGCTGCGAGAGATCTACTACTGCCCGCACTGCCAGCCGCGATTGGAAGCCACCGCCGGAGCGGTACTACCCTGATCAGGTGGGCGGAAACGGGAGGATGAGGCGCTGATGGCCATGCAGTCGCCCCTGCCTGTGCGGAACGGGGTCAACGCGACGCGTCTGCGATTGCCCTCCGAAGGGCCGTGGAGCACCGCTCTCGACTACATCCTCGACCGGTTCGACCACGTCGACCCCGAGGGTATCGGCGCCCGCTTCGACCGAGGGGAGGTGGTCGCCCTCGGAGGAGATGTCCTGACGCGGTCAACGCCGCTGGGCGAGCACACCTTCATCTGGTACTACCGTGAGCTTCCGGTGGAGAAGCGCCTTCCGGTGGAACTCTCCGTCCTCCATCAGGACGAACGCCTGCTCGTCGTCGACAAACCACACTTCCTGCCCACCACGCCCGGCGGCATGTACGTCGCGGAATCGGCGCTGGTCAGGCTGCGGGTAGAGCTCGATCTTCCAGATCTCATTCCCATGCACCGCCTCGACCGGATGACGGCGGGCATCCTGATGTTCTCGGTCGACCCGGCGACCCGAGGCGCCTACCAGCTGCTCTTCGAGAATCGGCAGATCAGCAAGGAGTACCGAGCCGTGGCGCCGGTGCGATCCGAGCTGAACCTCGACGCCGGTCCGCTCGACGTCCGCAGCCGGATCGTGAAATCACGCACCTACCTGCTGGCCCAGGAGGTGGAGGGCCCCCAGAACACGCACACCACCGTCAACCTGCTCGAGCAGCGGGACGCGCGCGGGCTGTACCGGCTGCAGCCGCACACCGGCAAGACACACCAGCTCAGACTCCACATGGCGTCACTCGGGCTGGGAATCATCAATGACCCGTTCTATCCCGTCCTGCATCCGCAGGCACCGGACGACTACACGCGCCCGCTGCAGCTCCTGGCCCACAGCATCGCCTTCACGGACCCGGTCGACGGGACGGAACGGCGCTACGAATCGGGCCTTTCGCTCGCCGAATTCGCCTGACCCCCACCAACGTCATGTGAACCGTCCTCCGCCGCGGGTTGGAGGACGGTAGGTTTGCAGGGTGGACCTGCCCGGCTCGGACATTCCAGCACCGCTCTATCTCCTCCTCATGTTCGCCGTGATCTTCGTCGACGTGGTGATCCCTATCGTGCCCTCCGAACTCCTCGTCATCGGTTCCGGCACCATGTCAGCTCACGGGATGCTCCTCCTCCCTCTCGCCATCGTTACCGCGTTCGCCGGGAGTTGGGTGGGCGACGTCGCCCTCTTCCTGCTGTTCCGCCGCAGGCTGACGCACTTCCTCGACAGGTTCCGGTGGGGACGCTCGATCCACCGGGGTCTCCGCAACGTCATCGAGAAGGCGGGCACCTCACCCACCTACGCGGCCGTCGTCGCCGTACGCTTCCTTCCTGGCGGCCGCACGGCGAGCGTGGCCGTGGCCGGTATCGCGGAACTGCCGCTCCGCCCGTTCATGCTCGCGGCAGCAGCGGGCGGCCTCCTGTGGACCGCCTGGCTCGTGGGTCTCGGCTTCATCGCGGGGGCATCGACCGGCCTGCCCGCCGGCGTCAGCGCCCTGCTCGGAATGGCAGTCGGTACGCTGGTGGGAGCAATCACGGCGGCAGTCCTCGCCCTGAAGAAACTCCGGAAGGCCAGAAAAGCGCATGAGTACCCCGATGAACCCGGGACCCCGGCTTCCTGACAAGCCGGTCAGGCCGCCGACGATCGCGCTGGAATCCACTGCGGCCGATCGTCCCTCGGACACGGCCAGCGTCCTCGAACGGCTGAAGGCCGCGCAGCCCCGGGTTGCGACCGGGCTGGGTGACGACTCCTCCCGGGCGGCGCCGCCGGACACTCGCCCAACGCCAACGCCAGGGCCGGTAGCGACGTCGACTTCGGCATCAGTGCCGGCAACCGGCCCGGCATCAGTGCGGGCAACCGGCCCGGCCACCGGGCATGGGGACACGACCGATCCTGTCGTGGCGACCGGATCGCCGGACACGGACTCCAACGAGCGGTTCCGCCTCGCGGCCGAGAAAGCCAGGCTCGCTGCGGGGGCAACGGGCAAGGCCCTCAGCCGGGGCAGCAGCGCGACGGTGCAGCACATCGGTTCGTGGGACGCGGATGTCGTGCGGCAGACGGTTGTGACGATGTGCGCGATCGCGTGCATCCTGGGGTCGGCTGCGGGCGTCGGTGCTTTCGGCGGTCCCTCGATCGCGGACGCCGCGGGCGGCCTGTTCTCCCCGGACGCGACCCTGCTGGCGCCGGCGTCGTCCGCCTTCTCCATCTGGAGCGTGATCTACGTGGGGCTCGTCGCCTATACGGTCTTCCAGTGGTTGCCCTCTCAACGGCGGACGAAGCGCCAGCGCAACCTCGGCTGGACCGTAGCCGCCTCGATGCTCCTGAACCTGGCCTGGATCCTGAGCGCGCAGGCGGGTCAGCTGAGCCAGAGCCTGGTGGTCATCATGCTGCTCCTCTTCGCCCTGCTGGCGGCCGTTCGGACCATGAACGACTACCCCAACGAGACGAGGCTCGAAGGTGCTCTCGTCGATACGCCGATCGGCCTGTACCTCGGGTGGGTGCTCCTGGCTGCGGGGGCCAATGCTGCCGCGTTCTTCACGGCCAGAGGAACCAACCTGTTCGAGTGGCAGGGCACCAGCTGGGCGATAGCAGGGATCGTCGTGATCCTGATGACCGCCGCCGTCATATGCTCGACCGACCGCGGACGTCTCGCCGTCGCTGCGGCGACCTCGTGGGGACTGCTGTGGATCGCCGTCGAGCGCGTGCTGGGCCAGCCGTTCGCTTTCGGTGTGGCTTTCGCCGCGGTTCTTGCGATCTTCCTGCTGCTCATCACCGCGGGCTCCCGCCGCCACCGCGTCGACCATGAGTACCGGCGTTGGCTCCGGGCGCATGAGGACGCCCAGCGCGAGCCACTCGACCTGCTCGGCGACGACTACCAGGACAGCCGCTACTGAGGTCCTCCTGCACGACACGGCACTGCATGGAGCGGTCGAGTGCCGGCGCCGGCGGGAGGTGCAACGTCCCGCCGGCTCTTCCATGCGCGGCCCGGCCCGATGCCGGAATTCAGCCCTGCTCGCCGACGGTGACGGCGATCTTCCCGCGGACATGCCCTTCGATGCTGCTGCGGAACGCGTCAGCTGCCCGCTCGAGCGGGAAACTCTCCGCGAGGACGGGCTTCACGCTGCCGGACTCGACGAGCTCGGTGAGCGCAAGCAGGTCGGCCGGGTTCGGGCGGACGAAGATGTAGCGGCCGCCCTTGTCCTTCACCGCGGCATCGGTGACAGATGCGACGCGCTCGGGCGTCCTGAGGTGTTCCAGGGAAGCCACCCAGTCGTCCCCGCCGACGAAATCGACGACGGCGTCGAGCCCTTCGGGCGCCGCCTCGGCGATGCGGTCCGCGAGTCCTTCGCCGTAGGTCAACGGCTCGGCACCCAGGGAGCGCAGGAAGTCGTGGTTCTTCTCCGACGCCGTGGCCAGCACGCGCGCTCCCCACGCCCTCGCGATCTGGATGGCGTACGTACCGACGCCACCGGCACCGTTGTGCACCAGTACGGTGTCACCGTCGCTGACGCCGACGGCCCGCAGGGACTGGTACGCGGTGAGCCCGGCGAGCGGCATGGTGGCGGCCTCGGCCCATGAGATGTTGCTCGGCTTCCGCGCGAGTGTCCGAACGGGAGCAGCGACCTGTTCGGCGAACGTACCGAGACCCACGGTGTCCATGCGGACGTAACCGATGACCTCATCGCCGGCTTCGAACTCGACAACGGACGGTCCCGGCTGGACGACGACGCCGGCCACGTCCCAGCCCGGGATCACGGGGAAGACGGTCGGCAGGGCGCCGTCGAGGTAGCCAGCCGTGATCTTCCAGTCGACCGGATTGACCGATGCTGCGCGCACGTCGACGAGCACGGAATCGGGGCCCACCTTCGGGTCCGGTTGCTCGCCGTACTGGAGGACATCGGGATCGCCGTACGTCTCGTAAAACACTGCCTTCATGGTGCTCCTCGGGTCATCCGGCCGGGGCCGGCGCTGTTCAGCTTCCACTGGGCGGCAACCGGCACCCTGCGGCGCATATTCCGAGGCAGCCCGTGTCAGGGCCCCGGGCGGGATCAGCCGGTGTTGCGCATTCCCGCGGCGACGCCGTTGATGGTGATGAGCATGGCCCGCTGGAGCTGCACGTCGGGCTGCCCGCCGTCGGCCTCGGCACGGACGCGGCGCAGCAGCTCGACCTGCAGGTAGGAGATGGGATCGAGGTACTGGTCGCGCACGGCGAGGGATCGCTTGAGTACCGGCTGGTTGTCGAGCAGTTCGTGCTCACCCGTGAGGTGCCGGATCTCAGCGAGCGTCAGCTCGTACTCCTCGCGGATCACACCGAACAGGTGCTGCAATTCGTCCGGGACCAGTGCCTCGACATAGTGCGCAGCAATCTCCAGGTCGGTCTTCGCAAGGGTCATCTGGACGTTCGAGACGACGGTGCGGAAGAAGTGCCAGCGGCCCAGCATCTCCTCCAGCAGCCCCTCGTGGCCTGCCTCGCGGGCAGCTCGCAGACCGGATCCCACGCCGAACCAGCCGGGGACGATCTGCCGCGACTGCGTCCAGCCGAAGACCCACGGAATGGCCCGGAGACCGCCGAGCCCGCTGCCGGAATCGGGGCGCTTGGACGGCCGCGAGCCGATGTTCAGCGACCCCAGTTGCTCGACCGGCGTCGACGCGAGGAAATAGGCCGGGAGGTCTTCGTGGTCGATCAGCGAGCGGTACCGGGCGAAGGCGGCGTCGGACACGGTCTCCATGACCTCCGCCCAGCGGTCGCGATCGTCGTCGGACGTGCGGGGTGTGCGGTGCAGCGCCGAGCCCTGCATGACGGCCGCGAGGGAGAGCTCGAGGTTCTCACGGGCAAGGGCGGGCAGCGAGTACTTGTCGCTGATGACCTCGCCCTGCTCGGTGAACTTGATCTCACCCTCCAGCACGCCGTTGGGCTGGGCGAGGATCGCGTCGTACGTCGGGCCGCCACCGCGGCCCACGGAACCACCGCGGCCGTGGAACAGGCGGAGGCGGACGCCGTGTTTCGCCGCCACGTCACGCAATCGGCGCTGGCTCTTGTGGATCTCCCAGAGGCTCGTCAGCACGCCGGACTCCTTGTTGGAGTCGGAGTAGCCGAGCATGACCTCCTGCAGATCTCCACGGAGTCGCACGACCTCGCGGTAGGTCGGGTCGGACAGCAGGGTGTCCACGATCTCCGCGGAGACCCGGAGTTCGTCGACGGTTTCGAGGAGGGGTGCGAAGCCGATCTTCGCGAAGGCGCCCGAATCGAGTCTTCCGGAGCCGTTCCCGACGACGTCGACCAGGCCCGCTTCCCGGGCGAGGACCACCGGTGCGAGGACGTCGTCGGCACCGCGCGTCATCGAGACGATGTAGGTCTCGATGACGTCGGGACCGTAGGTCGTGAGCGCCGACGCGATCTCGCGGAAGACGTCGAACGTGCGCCGGGCGCCGTCGTCGAGCGGTGGATTGACTGTCGCCAACGGGCGCCGCGACGCCAGCTCGCGGGACAGGGCACGGAGACGGCCCTCGCGGTCCAGCTCGAGGTAGGGCACGTCCAACTCGCCGAGCCTGTCGGTCAATTGCGCGACGACGTCATGGTGCATGTCGGCGTGCTCGCGGATATCGAGTGTCGCAAGGTGCAGGCCGAAGGACGAGATGACGCGGGAGGCGGTGGCGAGGGCACCGTCAGCGGCGAGGCTCGCCGAGTGCTCCCGCAGTGAGTCGCCGAGGAGCTGCAGATCGGTCAGCACCTGCGCGGTATCGCTGTAGTCGCGGCCCGGCTCGTGCGCCGTCTGGTGCTGCACGCGGGCCGCCGTGTTGAGCAGCTTCGCCTTCACGCAGGTCAGCTTCAGCCGGTACGGCTCCTGCGCATTGAGTTCGAGCACGCGTTTGTCCAGCCGCGGGAGGTTTGCGAGGTCGCGTTCGATCGATGCCGTCAGTTCCTCGGACGCCCCGACGATCGCCGTGGAGGAGGAAAGCGAAGAGATGAGCTTGTCGATGAAGTGGATGGCAATCCGAACGGCCTGCTGGTTCTGGATCTGGAGGATCTCGCGGGTCACTGCAGCCGTGACATTCGGGTTGCCGTCGCGGTCACCGCCGATCCAGGAACCGAACTTCAGGGGTGCTCCTGCGGCAGGCAGTGCGACACCATGCTCTGCCAGGAGGTCCGAGAGGTCCTCGAGCAACTCGGGCATCGTCGTGGTGAGGATGTCGCCGAGGTAGTAGATGGCATTGCGGGCCTCATCGATCGGCGTGGGCCGCACCTGCCGCAACTCGTCCGTCTGCCAGATCAGGTCGATCACTTCTGCCAGCCGGCGGTCCTGCCGTCGTCGTTGCTGCGAGCCCTCGGCAGTCGAGTCGGCGAGGACGTCGGAGAGCCTCCGGAGCTTGTCCAGCACGGAGCGGCGCGACGCTTCGGTGGGATGCGCCGTGAACACGGGGCGGACGTCTAGCTCCTGCACGACGGCGGACAGCGCCTCGGGTCCGGCGTCGGAAGCGATGCGCGAGACCGTCTGCGCGAGCCAGCCGTGCTCCTCGGACCGCGTCCGGAGTCCCCGCACCCGGTGGACCTGCTCTGCGGCATTGGCGAGGTGGAAGTAGGCGGCGAAGGCCCGCACCAGCTCGGTGGCCTGACCGATAGGAAGCGCAGCGAGCAGTTCCCGTACCTGCCCGGCGAGCGCGGCCCGCTCGCCGGCGTCCTTCACCGTGCCCGACTCCTTCGACTGCTTCGTGAGCAGGCGCACGCGCTCCACCAGATCGAGCAGGTCCTGGCCATGCTGACGGACCAGCGACTCGCCCAGCAGCGTGCTGACGCGGCGCACGTCGGCGCGGAGGTCGGAACTGAGGTCGCCGGCCGCCCCACTGAACGGGTCGGCGGCGAGCACGGGGGATACATCGAGGGGCACTGTCACGACAGCCTGCTTTCAGGGCACGGAAAACGAGGCGTATACGGCACTGGATACGACGGATTGCTGTTGGGATCCTACCCAGTAACGTGGCGCACGCCTCACTTCGTCCGTCATGTGAACGTCCCGCTGCCCGTCGCCGGCCCACGAACGTCAGGCGAAAGCCGAGATCCCCGTCAGCGCCCTGCCCACGATCAAGCTGTTGATCTCGTAGGCGCCCTCGTAGGTGTAGACGGCCTCGGCATCGGCGAAGATCTTCGCCATGCGGAAGTCCGTCACGATCCCGTTGCCGCCGAGGATTCCCCGCCCCAGCGCCACCGTCTCCCGCATGCGCCCCGTGGTGAAGGACTTGGCGAAGGCCGCCTGCGGCATGTCTGCCGCGCCCTCCTCTCGCAGGTGCGCGACACGCGCCATGACGGCCAGGCTCGCCGTCGTGTTGCCCATCATCGTGACGAGCTGGTCCTGCACCAGCTGGAACCCGGCGATCGGCCTGCCGAACTGGTGGCGCTCGACGGCGTACTGCCGAGCGACGTCGAACGCGGCCAGCTGCTGGCCCACGGCCTGCCACCCGACGAGGATGCGCGATCCCAGCAGGAGCTGCCGGGTGTCGTTGAAGGAATCGATCCCGGCGAAGCGATCAGTCTCCGCGATCCGCACATCGGTCAGCGTGATGTCGGCGTTCTGCACCGTGCGCAGGGCGATCTTGTGGGCGATGGCCGTGCGGGTGACACCCGGCAGCGTGGCATCGAGGATGAAGCCGCGTACTCCCCCGGTCTCCGTGTCCCGCGCCCACAAGAGCATGTAGTCACAGAAGGTGCCGTTGCCGATCCAGCGCTTGGCGCCGTTGATGATCCAGGTGTCGCCGTCGCGCGTGGCCGTCGTCTCCATGCCGCCGGCGACGTCGGACCCGTGCAGCGGCTCGGTGAGTGCGAAGGCCCCGGTGATCTTGAGGTCCATGGCGTCCTGCAGCAGCCTGGTCTTCTGGTTCTCGCTTCCGAAGGTGTGGAGCGCCTCGACGAAGAGGTCGTGGTGCACCATGAAGAACGTGGCGATGGAGGTGTCGGCCCGCGTCAGCTCGGCGATCACCAGTCCGCTGAACAGGTGGCTGTAGCCCTGCTGCACGGGCGTGCTGAGGCCCAGCCCGGCGAGCTTCGGGAGGATCTTGTGGGGGAACTCGGCGCGGTTCCACCACTCGGTGGCGCATGGCGCCACCTCCTTGGCGAGGAAGTCACGGACGTCCTGCAGTTTCTCCCGCTCGTGGCTCGCGAGCAGGCCCTCGAACCCGAGGAAATCGGCGGTGGGCAGTTGGCTCGTCATCGAGCCGTCCTTTCGGTTGAGACCGGGCGTTGTTCGGATGCGCTCTACTTCGGCGCCATGCGGATGGCTCCGTCGAGGCGGATGGTTTCGCCGTTGAGCATCTGGTTCTCCACGATGTGCGCGGCGAGCGCGGCGTACTCGACCGGCTTGCCGAGGCGCGAGGGGTGGGGGACCTGCGCGCCGAGGGAGTCCTGGGCGTCCTGTGGCAGACCGGCCATCATCGGTGTCTCGAAGATGCCGGGCGCGATCGTGACCACGCGGATGAGTGACCGGGCGAGTTCACGGGCGATAGGGAGGGTCATTGCTGCGACTCCACCCTTGGAGGCTGCATAGGCGGGTTGCCCGACCTGCCCGTCGAACGCCGCCACGGATGCCGTGTTGATGATGACGCCGCGCTCGTCGGAGCCGCCGAGCCCGGAGACCGTGGGAGTGAGGGCCATCGCCTCGGCGGCGAGCCTGATGACATTGAAGGTACCCACGAGGTTGACGGTGATGACACGGGTGAACTGCTCGAGCGGCAGGACCCCGTCGCGGCCCAGCACTTTGCCCGGCGTCGCGATACCGGCACAGTTGACGACGATCCTCAGCGGACCGAGCTCCGATGCCGCGTCGACGGCGGCGCGCACCTGCGCGGGGTCGGCGACGTCGGCGGCGACGAACCGCACGCGCCCGCCCGACGGGTCGAGCCCGGTTGCGGCGTCCAGGCCGGCGGACTGCGGGAGGTCGACGAGCACCACGGACGCGCCGTCGTCGTACAGCCGGCGGGCCGTGGCCAGCCCGAGGCCCGAGGCGCCACCGGTGACGAGGGCTACCGCTCCCCTGATGTCCATCCCTGATTCCTCCGGTTCGACAGGAACCGCTGTTGGTCCCGTACCGCGCCCAGCGTACTGTGACGTGGCCCACTGCGCACCCGGCGAGTGATGTACTGAGCATCCTGCGCAGTCCCACGAGAGACCGGCGTGGCTAGGGTGGTCACATGCCCATCCCCGACGAGGCCGCTCCCGTTGCGGCAGCCAGCGTGCGGCAGCTCTTCGCCCGCCGCAGCCTGCGCGTCCCCGGGACACGCCTCGGAGCTATCGCCTTCCCGCCGCCGACCAGTCCCCGGAGCCACTGGCACTACTGGTGGCAGGCGCACTTCCTCGACTGCCTCCTCGACGAGCACCTCCGCGATCCCGGCGGAGACGCATTGACCGAAGCCCGGAAGCTGGTCCGCGGCATCTGGCTGCGCAACGGCGGCCGGTGGCGCAACGCCTACTACGACGACATGGCGTGGCTGGCCCTGGCCCTGCAGCGACTCGACACGGTCGACGGACGACGACGACCGCGCCGTGGCGTCCGGAATCTCGCCGGCGCCCTCCGCTCGGCACACACGCAGGATCTGGGCGGTGGCGTCTTCTGGAACACCACGCGGGATTACAAGAACACGCCGAGCACGGCTCCCGCCGCGCTGTTCTTCGCCCGGGCGGGCGACACCGCCCGGGCACAGGAGCTTCTCGACTGGCTCCGGGCTCGCCTGTACGACCAGGACAGCGGCCTCTATCTCGACGGCGTGAAAGCCGACGGCCGGGTGGAGCGGTCGCTCCACACCTACAACCAGGGCACGGTGCTGGGCGCGCTGGTCGCCGTCGGGAGCAGGGAGAACCTCCAGCACGCAGCCGATCTCGTGGAGGCCGTAGCCCGCGAAGTTGCCGGCGACGGCGGCGTGCTGCCACTCGGCGCAGGCGGTGATGCAGGGCTCTTCACGGGGATCCTCGCACGCTATCTCGCACAGGTGTCCCTGGCGGGCGTCGGACCGGTAGCCTCGCAGCTGGCCCGCTCCCTGCTGGACGCCACGGCCAACCACCTCTGGTCGGGCCGCCTGCAGGTGCAGGGCAGGGAATTCCTCTTCCCACCGCGACAGGAACGCACACCCGTCAGCCTGTCCTCCCAGCTTCAGGCCTGGATGGTTTTGGAAGCCCAGCGGGTGTCGCGGACGCCGGAAGGGCGCGGGGAGGACTGAGTAGGGGTAGCGCGTCCAGGCGTCGACCACCCGTCGAAGGGGCTCGAAGAGATGTAGGTCCCGGTCCTGCGGGTTCACTTCCCGGATTCCTGCTTTCTTGCACCCTGCGGGTAGAACGTCTCGCCGCGCGCGAGCATGTCAACGAATTTGGCGATGTTCCGCTCCCTGGCCACCTGCGTCTTCAGCTGTCCCAACCGGAAGATCAGCGCGTAGCGGTTCTGGGAGGTGAGGGTATCGAACATGGCGGATGCGGCGTCGTCAGAGCCGATGGCTGCCATCAGGTCCGCCGGGACCTCCGCGGTGGCCGGTCCGGCGTAGGCCCGCTCCCACCTGCCGTCGGCCTGCGCGGCGGCGACCGCCCGCTCCCCCGCCTCGCGCATGCGACCCTCGGTGCGCAGCCGGTCCACGTAGGTCTGGTTCCGGACGGACCAGATGCTCCGGGGGCCGCGCGGCGTGAAGCGCTGGAAGTAGCTGCCCTCGTCGCGGGACTTCGCCTGGCCGTCGATCCAGCCGAAACACAGGGCCTCGTCGAGCGCCTGCGCGTAGGTGAGCAGCGTCGTCGCCCCTCCCTTCTTGTGCTCGATCAGCCAGACGCCCGGTGAGGATGCGTGGTTCTCCTCCAGCCAGTGGCGCCAGGTAGTGGCATCGGGCAGCAGGAGCTCTGGAAGTTCGGCCTTCATGCGCCTACCCTAGACCGCGCGTGTCCGCGCGTGAACCGAGGTGCCGGCTATGGCCCTCATGATTGAGGTCGGGTCGACCAGACGACCAGAGCCTCAGCCTGTGCGCGTTCGGCGAGCAGGAATTACGCGCTACCTCAAGGAGAATCGGTGCTCCGCGTCCGACCCCTCATCCACACGTCCGACATCTACGGCTCGGCCCGCTTCCTGCAGGCACTCGGACTACACCCAGCGAAGGATCCGGCGCCGGGCGCATCCTCCGCCGTCTTCGACGCCGGAAGTGGCAGGGTTGCCCTGCGCTCCTGTGCGCCGGGCAGCGTGGAGGAGGGTAGGACGGCGCTCGCCTTCGACGTCGCGGACGTGCGCGGGTTCGCCCGTCGGACCACCGAGGCCGGAACCGCCGTCGAGCTGTCCGAAGAGGACCACGGGCCGGCAGCCCGGGTGACCTCACCGGACGGCATGTCCCTCCTCGCAGGCGCAGGTCCACGCGAGACGGGGGCGCCGCCGTCGGCGCTGGCCGTGCTGGCCCTCTGGTACACGCCCGACGTCGAAGCTGCCGCGGGTGTGCTGAAGGACATGGGCGCGAAGCCTCGGATCAGCTCCGATGCCGGTACCTCGCATCACTTCAAGGCGAAGAACGGCGGAGTGGTCGCTACCCATGTGGGGGAGGTCGTCGCGACAGAACTTGCCTTCGAGTACGACGGTGATGTTCGGGACCTGGTGCCCGCGCTCACGGCCGGCGGGTTCGAGCCCGTGGTGGTCGATAGGAACTGCGGGCTGTCGCTCCGCGTCGGCGCTCCGTGGGGCGCAGACGTGCGGGTCGACGAGTGGCGGCAGGACGTCCACGGTCCTGCCGTGCGCTGACAACACTGTTGCGCCATACTTCGCCCCGGATTCAGCCACGGGCCGAAGAACCGCGCGCCGCCCGTGCCCGGGCTTGGGTCTGCTATAGAACTGGGTTATGAACGTACGCACCCCTGACCCCAATCCGGGCTGGCTCTCCGAAGATGACCTGTACGAGGCCCGCCGCCGCCTGCCCATGGTCTACGTGGAGGCGATTCCCGTGCGGTGCGACGCCCTGGGCTACGTCAACGAGGTGGGACTCCTCCTGCAGGCGAATGAACAGGGCGAGATGGTGCGCACCTTCGTGTCCGGCCGCGTGATGTACCGGGAGACGATCCGGGCCGCGCTCCTGCGTCACCTCGAGAAGGACCTGGGACCGCTCGCGCTGCCGCAACTGGCGCCGTCGCCCCTGCCCTTCACTATTGCCGAGTACTTCCCGTCCCCTTCCGAGACCGGACTGACGGATGACCGCCAGCACGCCGTCGCCCTCGCGTACCTCATCCCGGTGACGGGTGAGTGCAGTCCGCGCCAGGACGCACTCGAGTTATCGTGGCTGACGCCCGCCGAGACGCTCAGCCCGTCGATCCAGGCTGAATTCTCCGGTGGCCGAGCCGACCTGCTGCGTCAGGCCCTCGCCCATGCAGGCTGGGGCCGCTAGCGTCGACAGGGCACCCGGCGGGCCCGCGTTACCGTATCGTGATACGGGCGTTGGGGCGCAGGTGATCATCCAGGGGCTACTGGCAGAGGTTGGCACGACGTACATGATGGTGAACAGGATGGACAGGACCGGGCTGCGTGCAGTTCCGGCAGAGGTGCTTGCGGTGGGTGACATGCTGGCGCTGCCCGACGGCGGGGAGCCGGCGGAGGTGTCGGCCGTCGTGGTCGAGAACGACGACTTCGGAGTGCCTGCACTCGTCGTCGCGACAATTGCGGGCGAACGACGCATCAGGTTGGCGACCGGCTCCATGGCCTACCTCGAACCGGCCGACGCCGAACTCGGGCTCTCCGCCGTCGCGGCCGACCACGGATCTCCGGAAGAGCTGATAGCGCAGATCGCCCAGGCGCACCCCGAGAGCCAGGCAATCCAGGGCGTCGCCGCCCGCCTCGCCCGCGGCATCAACCTCAAGGCCGGAAGCAACCTCCAGGACCTGCACCAGTTCGCCCTCACCCTCCTCATCGACGAGGGCGACACCGCCTCTGCATTGTCTGTCGCCGACCTTCTGGCGCAACTGCCCTTCGACGGGAATTTCGGCAGGTGGAAGTGGATCGAGGGAGGGCTCGCGATCGCCGCCTACCTGACGCGGCATGACGACGCGCGGTCGGCCCGCTACTCGGCCGCCATTCGCGCTGCCGAGGACGCCGAGACGGATCCCCTGCGTGCCAAGACTGCGGCTATGTACCGACAGCGCCAGCTCAACGAGCCCAACGTGTACGACCCGGAGATCCTGCGCGCCTCCACGGCCGGCAAGACCGACGTCGAACGGGACTGGCGCGTCCTGCGTATCGGCGTGCTGCTCTACCTTCGTGCCCATGGCGGCTCGAAAACCCTGAGCCGAGACGTTCTCGAGCGCCGGATCGCGGCGGAGCTGGCCGCCGTCGGAGCGCTCGACGCCCAGCTCGCGAAGCGCCCGCCGTCCTGACGCCCTGCCGCGGGCTGGCAAAATAGGGTGGTGCATCCACAGTCCCAGCAGTCCTCGTTCTCCTTCGCCGTCCATAGCCGCCTGGAGGACACGACGCCGGGAGCCGGGGGCCCGGGGCCACGGCATGGACGTACCGGCACGATAACCACCCCGCACGGCGAGATCCGCACCCCCGCCTTCATCCCGGTCGGCACCAAGGCTTCGGTGAAGGCCGTCCTGCCCGGTGCGATGGCTGAGCTCGGTGCCCAGGCGCTCCTCGCCAACGCCTACCACCTCTACCTGCAGCCCGGCGCCGATGTCCTCGACGAGGCCGGCGGACTCGGTGCCTTCATGAACTGGCCCGGCCCCACCTTCACGGACTCCGGCGGCTTCCAGGTGATGAGCCTCGGCTCCGGCTTCAAGAAGGTCATCACCATGAACGTGCCCGTCGACGCCGACAAGGAGGGCGCCGACGACCGCGTGGCCGTCGGCAAGGAGCGCCTCGCCCACATCGACGACGACGGCGTCTGGTTCAAATCCCACCTCAACGGCGACCGCCACCGCTTCACGCCCGAAATCTCGATGCAGGTACAGCACCAGCTCGGTGCGGACATCATGTTCGCCTTCGACGAGCTCACCACCCTGATGAACTCCCGCGGCTACCAGGAGGAGTCCCTGGAGCGGACGCGGCTATGGGCCCTGCGGTGCATCGCCGAGCATGAGCGCCTGACCGACGAGCGCAGCCACCGTCCCTATCAGGCCCTGTTCGGCGTCATCCAGGGCGCACAGTACGAGGACCTCAGGCGGAAGGCATCGGCCGATCTCGGCGCGATGGACTTCGACGGCTTCGGCATCGGCGGAGCGCTCGAGAAGGAGAACCTGGGGACGATTCTCGGCTGGTGCAGCGACGAGCTGCCGGAGAACAAGCCCCGGCACCTGCTCGGAATCTCGGAACCGGATGACCTCTTCACGGGCATCGAGAACGGGGCCGACACCTTCGACTGCGTCTCCCCCACACGCGTGGCCCGGAACTCGGCCTTCTACACGCCGGACGGTCGGTGGAACCTCTCGAATGCGCGCTTCAAACGGGACTTCACGCCGCTCGTCGAGGGCTGCGACTGCTACACCTGCACGCACTACACCCGGGCCTACATCCACCACCTGTTCAAAGCCAAGGAGATGGTGTCCGCGACGCTCATCTCCATCCACAATGAGCGCTTCGTGGTGCGCATGGTCGACGACGCCCGGGCCGCCATCGACGATGGCACCTTCTACGATCTGAAGGCCGAGGTACTGGGGCGCTACTACGCCTGAGCGCGAACCACCTCGCGCCTCCGGCTGCCGGACTACACTCCCTGGTACGTGTTCGAAGGAGAACCATGCCCGCGCCGACAGCCAAGAGGGACGCTACCCCCCGAGCTGCTGGTCCCTACCGCGCCACTGATCCAGAGGCTCGGAGTCCTGTCCCGCCGGCCCGTCGTGAGAAAATCGGCCTGACTACCTCCGGCCCATCCGGAGGACACGGCAGTGAGCGCTGACCGCATGACTCCGGACGACGTCGAACCGCCGCCACCGCGCCACCACGTGACCTTCGGAGTCGGCGCCGTGGTGGTCGCCTTCCTGGTGGGTGTCGTCACCCTCGCCCTGATCTTCGCGCTCCCTTGGGGCTCGGGCGCTTTCGGGGTCTTCGTCGTGGCTCTCTGGTACGGCCTCGGCATCGGACTGGTCACGGGGCTGCCACTCGGCGTCGTCATAGGACTCCTGCTGCGGCCTGTCCGCAACCAGTGGATCCACATCGGGATCTTCTTCGCGGTGTTCGCCGCAGCGGCCTTCACCATCGCAGCACTGCTCTCTCCATCCATCGCACTCGCGGACAGCCTCCCCACCGCCCTCATCATCGGAGGCGTGGGCGCCCTCGCCCGGGCCAGTGTCTGGAAACTGGTCCGCGTGCAATGAGCATCTCCTCAGATCCCCGCCGACCGCCGGAGTCACCGCGGCCTTCGAGCGAAGGCTCGAGGGGTGTCGTGGTGGATTGATCCGCGCTTCCGCTGGCAGGCGTCTCCATCAGACAGGAGACATCGCCAAGGTGACACCACGATTGCCAGCGGTATCAAAACGTCGCCGACGAAACGCAGCCGCCTCCCTCCCCAAGGGCGGCAGTCCCTGCGATTCGCCAGGGTGTTCTCCGACTTTCAGGGCGAGGCGAGGAGAGCGATAGGCAGCCTCGGAGAGGTCTTATCGAGCGGTGTTGCCTTCTGCTGAAGGATCGGCCGTGGTTCTTCCTTCGCCCAGGTCAAGGTCGATAGGGAGTGACGGTGCGAGCCGTCGCAGGGACGTGAACGTGGGCACGAGGGCGTTGTACAGCTCGGCAAACACCGGCAGCAGGGAGGCGTACACCGCGGCGGCTGCCGGCTGCGGTCGCACCGTCTGCTCGATCTTCACCATGTCGACGACGACGTCGATCGAGTCGATGAGGCCCAGGGCCTCCATGCCGAGCAGCGCCGCACCGAAGCCGGAGCCCTCCTGCCCGTGCGCGAATTCGATCGGCATGCCGAACGTGTCAGCGAGAAGCTGTCGCCACAGCGGGCTGCGCATGACGCCCCCTGTGGCCCTGATGCTATGGACCTCGAGTCCAGCGGCACGCATGGAATGCAACACCAGCGCCAGCTGGAGACAGACTCCTTCGAGCGCGGCCCGGACCAGGTGCTCGCGACGATGTGCTCGGGTAAGACCCACATAGGCGCCACGTGGAAGTGAGCTCCAGTGCGGAGCCCGCTCGCTCAGCAGGTAGGGCAGCATCAGCAGCCCTCCGGAACCGGGTGCGACCCTTGCTGCCAGGGCCAGTAGCTCTTCCTCCGCCGGTTCGGCCAGGTCCGGGGCGATTGCGTCCCCCGCCCACCCGAGCACCACCCCACCGTTGTTGATGGCACCACCGACCACCCACCGGGTGGACGTGAGTGCGTAGCAGAACACGCCGCCGAGCGGATCAACCGCAGGCCGGTCGACTGCTACGCGTAGGGCCCCGCTGGTCCCGATCGAGCAGGCAGCCACGCCGGGGCGCACCGCACCCACCCCTAGATTCGCCAGTGGCCCATCTGCGGCACCGACGACCACCGGCGTCGCGCGGGGAAGGCCCATTGCGGCAGCGGCGTCGTCGGTGAGCGCGGGCAACACGGTTGTGGTCGGCACGATCTCCGGTAATTGCTCAGGCTGGACACCTGCGATCCTAAGTGCTTCCTCATCCCATGCCAGCGTGTTCATATTCATCAGGCCGGTCGCCGAGGCGATGGAATGATCTACCACCAGCGCGCCGCAGAGTTGCAGGAGCACGAATTCCTTGATGCCGACCCAGAATCCGATCTTTTCACACAGCTTCGGCTCCTGCTCGCGGAACCAGACGAGCTTGGGAAGCGGGGACATCGGATGCATGGGCGTGCCCGTGCGCCGGTGCAGGGCCAGCCCGCCGACCGAAGCACGCAGGCGCTCGGCTTGCACGCGGGCCCGCGTGTCGGCCCACGTGATGACCTCGGTGAGCGGGGTACCGGCCGGGGAAAGACCGATGAGACTGTGCATGGCCGAGCTGAAGGAGATGCCGGCAACTCGATGCGCCCCCACCTGGGACACGACCTCGCGCACAGACTCGAGCACTGCGGCCAGGATGAGCTGCGGGTCCTGGACTGCGTGCCCAGGATGAGGCTCGTCCAACGGGTAGCCCGCCGAATGCGACGCCTCCAGCGTGCCATCGGTCCGGAAGGCAACAGCCTTGGTGTTGGTCGTGCCCAGGTCGACGCCGATCACGACCAGCTCCGTCGAAGCTGACTCCGGCTGAGCTTCGCTCGCGGCGGCTGGAGGCGTGCTCACGATTCACCGTGCCAGAGGGAGATGACGACCTTGCCGGAGGTCGCGGAATCCTTTGCGACCGCGAATGCCTCGACCGCCCGGTCGGCTGGCAGCTCGTGGGTGATCACGTCCTCGATTGCCGGATTCTCATCGAGCAGCTCGATCGCGCGGTCGATCTCGTCGTTGAATCGGAAGGCCCCCCGAAGCTGGAGTTCCTTCGAGATCAGCGGAGCGAGGTTGATCCCGCGGGGCTCGTTCGGAACCATCCCTACCTGCACGACGATGCCCGCCCGACGAGCGGCCAGCAGAGCTGCATTGACGGCGGCATGGACGCCGGAACACTCCAACACGACATCGAATGCCGCTGCGGGGATTTCTTCGGCCCCGACCTGGACAGTGCCGTGCACGCCGAGCCGCCGAGCGCGCTCCAGCGGTCCGGCGAGCACATCCGTGGAGGTCACCTCAGCTGCCCCCTCAGCCAGGCAGGCGGCTGCGGTGAGGAGGCCGATAGGTCCTGATCCGGACACGAGGACCCGCTTGCCCTGAACTCCACCAGCCACCGTGATCCCGTGCAGTCCCACGCCCAACGGCTCGGCGAGGGCTGCTCGTCGCAGCGACAGCCCGGCGGGAAGAGTGCGAACCATGTCCTTGTCGACGATGAGGAACTCGCTCATCCCCCCCTGGGTGTGTGGCTGGGTCGACGCGCTACCGAGGTAGGCGCCCCCGGGCCACAGGTGGCGGCGGTCTTCGATGCCCGGCTCAGGCTTCCCGAAGGTCGCAGGGTGCACAGTCACCGGAGTACCGGGGGCAAGGTCTCCGGACGGATCCACATCCACGGAGCCCGACACCTCGTGGCCCGGCACGAGTGGTTCACGCACAACGTACTCTCCGTTGGCGCCCTCGTTGTAGTAGTGGAGGTCGGACCCGCAGATGCCCCCATAGGCCATCCGGAGTCGGACCTGCCCCGGACCGGGCTCGGGTGTGGGCAATTCGGTCTCAACGAGATCGAGCCTCCCATTGATGACGAGTGCTCTCATGTCGACCAACCTTTCACTTTCACTCGGGCGATCGCAGCCGCCGTCGGTTTCATCAGACGACGGACGTCATGCCGCCATCGACGAAGATGTTCTGGCCGGACACGAAGGACGACGCGTCGGAGGCCAGGTAGATGAGGGTCCCGAGGAGCTCCTCGAACTTCCCCCACCTTTGAGCAGGGGTGCGATTGATGACCCATGCGTTGAATGCTTCGTCCTCGACCAGCGCGCGGTTCATCTCGGTCGCGAAGTAGCCAGGAGAGATCGTGTTGACCTGGATGTTGAAGCGGGCAAGATCGGCGGCCATGCCCTTGGTGAGCATGGCCACGGCACCCTTGGTCGCCGAGTACGGCGCGATGGTCTGCCGGGCGAGCATCGACTGGACCGAGCCGATGTTGATGACCTTGCCCGAGCCGCGCTCTGCCATCGCCCGCGTGACCGGCTGGGAGACGTAGAAGACGCTCGACATGTTCGTCGTGACGATGTCGTCCCAGTCGGCCACGTTGAAGTCGTTGAACGGTGCCCGCCGCTGGATGCCTGCGTTATTGACGAGGATGTCCGGCACGCCATGCTCCGCGACGAGCGCGGCGATACCCCGCGCCGCCGCGCCCGCGTCCGTGACGTCGAAGGTCGACGTCGCCGGCATCCGACCCGTCGCATCGCCGATGCTGTCTGCGGCACGCGCCACAGCCGCTACGTCACGTCCGTGCACCACCACGCGGGCTCCAGCGTTCGCCAGACCGGTCGCGAGAGCGTGACCCAGTCCCCGGGAAGAACCGGTGACCAGTGCAAGCCGATCTGTGAGATCGAAGAGGGCCGGTGTCATCAGCCGAGCCAGAAGACGACGAGGGTCAGTGCGAATCCGCCCACGGATTCGAGCGACTGCTGAACGGTCCAGGTCTTGAGCGTGGTCTTCACGTCCATCCCCATGAGCCGGCCGACAAGCCAGAAGCCGGAGTCATTGACGTGGCTGGCGAACACGGATCCGGCTGCGCTGGCGAGCGTGATGGCGACGATTTCGAGGGGACTGAATCCGCCGGCCAGCACGGCGGGAGCCATGAGTCCGGCCGTGGTGACCAGTGCCACCGTTGCCGAGCCCTGCGCGACGCGGAGGATGACGGCGATGACGTATGCCGCGAGGATGATCGGCAGGCCGATGGAGGCCAGGGAGTCCGAGAGGGCGTCGCCGATACCGGAGGCACGAAGCACCCCACCGAACATCCCGCCTGCGCCGGTGATGAGGATGACGGAGCAGACCGGGCCCAGAGCGGAGTCGAGCACCTTTTCCAGGGCCGTGCCGTTCTCGCCCCGCCGGTGACCCAGAACCGCGGTCGCGACGAGAACGGAGATCAGCAACGCGACCGGGGACGAACCGATGGCAGTCAGGACCTGCACCCAGGTCTGCTCCTCGGCGTTGACGACGCCTGCGGCGTTGAGGAAGTCGAGGCCTGTGTTCATGAAGATGAGGACCAGCGGCAGCAACAGCATGGCGATTACGGTGGAGAACTTGGGCGGGTTGGTCGGCTGGTCGTCATCGAGCGTGCCGAACAGTGCTGGGACCGGGAGGATGTATTTGGTGGCGACGAACTTGCCCCACATGTAGCCCGTGACGTACCAGACCGGGAAGGCGATCAGCAGGCCGATGAGGAGCACGAGCCCGAGGTTGGCGCCATAGAGCTCGGTTGCTGCGACCGGGCCGGGATGTGGCGGCACGAAGACGTGCATCACCGAGAAGGCGGTTGCGGCGGGAATGCCGTACAGCAGCACGTTCGTGCCACCCATGCGGCGGGCGACGGCGAAGATGATGGGCAGCATCACGATCAGGCCCGCGTCGAAGAAGATCGGGAAGCCCATGAGCAATGAGGCGAGTCCGAGGGCGAACGGTGCACGCCGTTCGCCGAAGACGTCGACCAGCTTGTCCGCGAGGACCCGGGCACCACCGCTGTGCTCGATCATCTTGCCCAGCATCGCTCCGAGCCCGATCAGCAGGGCCACCGAACCGAGGGTCGTGCCGAAGCTGGTCACCAAGGTGGTGACAATCTCGCCCGTCGGGATCCCGGTTGCGAACGCGGTCACGAGTGACACGAGGACGAGGGTGAGGAACGCGTGCACCTTGAATCGAATGACCAGGATGAGGATCAGGGCGATAGCGCCGGCCGCGATACCCAGCAGGGGCCCCGCGCCTAATGTTTGGGTCCAGGTTTCCACAGAACTCTCCATCGATGTTCAGGCCCATAGGGGCAATTTCGCATTTGAAGCGATAGTGTGTCACAAAGATCACATTTATAGCAAGAAAGATCACACCTTTGAGTCGCAGCATGCCAAACCTGTCACCCGCTCCGGTGCTGCACAATTCCATCCTCGAACGACTCGGCACGGAGATCGTCCAGGGCGTCCGGCCGGCGGGCAGCGTGATCACGCTCGCCCAGCTGGAGGACGAGGCCGGGGTCTCCCGAACGGTGATCCGCGAAGTCGTACGGATTCTCGAATCGATGGGCATGGTCGAATCCCGGCGGCGAGTCGGTGTGACCGTACTCCCCGCCACGTCGTGGAGCGTCCTGGACCCCCAGTTGATTCGCTGGCGGCTGACCGGAGCGGAACGGCTGGCTCAACTGCACCGGCTGACCGAGATGCGGCTCGCCCTCGAGCCGACTGCCGCCCGCCTCGCCGCGCGCCGGGCGACGGCTGAAGTAGGAATTGAGTTGCTGGACCTTGCGAGTCGCCTGCGCATCCTCGGCGAGGCCGGCCGAGGCCACGAGCAGCCCTACCTCGAGACCGACATCGCCTTTCACGCACTACTTCTCGCCGCAAGCGGCAATGACATGATCGCCTCCCTCCACGGAATCGTGACGGAGGTGCTGGCAAGCCGCACCGATCTGGGCCTCTCACCTGCACACCCGGTCGCGGTCGCGTTCGACAACCATGAAGGAGTGGCCCGCGCCATCATGAGCCGGGATGAGAACCTGGCGGAGCAGTACGCGCGGGCAGTAGTGATGGAAGTCTGGCAGGAACTCAGCGACCTCTGATCCAGCGAGAAGTGCCGACTCGCTCAGGCACGAGGACGACCGCTGCAGCGCAGCCATCCCGTTCTGCGCGAGCTCGCCGACCCTCGGGCTGTTCGCTCCGCCGTCGACTACCTCACACCGAGCGCGATGCTCCATCGGATCCCCGCGCCGGAGGGAGTGGAAGCTCCCGCGCCGCTCGGGCACACTAGGGAAATGTCCCCTACCCAGACGTCCTCGCCCCCCGCCATCACCCTGACCATTGCCGGCTCCGAGGCGACGGGCGGCGCCGGCGCGCAGGCCGACCTCAGGACGTTCCAGGAACTCGGCGTCTACGGCATCGTGGCGCTGACATGCATCGTCTCGTTCGACCCGGAGAACGAGTGGCAGCACCGCTTCGTACCGGTCGAGCAGCAGGTCATCGCCGATCAGCTCGAGGCCATCCAGTCCTGCTACCCGCTCCGCACGGTCAAGCTCGGGATGCTGGGTACGCCTGCGACGATCGACACGGTGGCGGCCGCCCTGAAAAGCCAGGAGTGGGACAACGTGGTCCTTGATCCGGTGCTCATCTGCAAGGGCCAGGAGCCCGGCGCCGCGCTCGACACCGACCAGGCACTCAAGGCGAACATCCTGCCGCTGGCCACCTTCGTCACCCCCAACCACTTCGAGGCCGAGTCGCTCTCCGGCATCACCATCGAGAACATCGAGGACCTGAAGGAAGCCGCCCGCATCATCCACCGCGAGAGCGGCGCCGTCGTGCTCGCCAAGGGCGGCGTGCGCATCGAGGGCCCCGACGCCGTCGACGTCTATTTCGATGGCGAGACCCTCGAGGTCCTGTCCGCCCCCAAGGTCGGCGACGTCGCCGTCAGTGGCGCCGGCTGCACGCTCGCCGCGGCCATCGCCGCAGAACTCGCAAAGGGTGCGGCACCGCTCGACGCCGCCCGCACCGCCAAAACCTTCGTCACCGAGGGGATCCGCGACCGGGTCGCGTCCAATGCCCCGTTCGACGCCGTCTGGCAAGGCGGCGCGCACGCATAGTGGCAAGCCGTCGGCGGGGCCATGACAGACCCGGAGTAAGCAGTCCGGCGGACGACGACGGACGTGGCGAGAGCATCAACCAACGCCTCGACCGGAACTGGCAGGAGATGCTGCAGGAGCTGCGCGTCATGCAGACGGGCATCCAGATCCTGACGGGCTTCCTGCTGACGCTGCCGTTCCAGAGCCGCTTCACCGAACTCGACGACGTCCAGGTGGCCGTCTATCTCTGCCTGGTGTGCCTGTCGGCCCTGATCACGGCCCTGGTCCTGACCTCGGTCAACCTGCACCGTGTCCTGTTCGGGCTGCGGGTGAAGGCCACACTCGTCCGGCATACAGGGGCGATGATCCGTACGACGATCGCCCTCGTGGGACTGGTCCTCGCGGGCACGGCCTGGCTCATTTTCGACCTCGTGCTGAACCGGGCCGCAGGGCTCACGGTCGCGGGATCCGTCCTGGTCCTGGTGCTTCTCCTCTGGGTCGCCTACCCGCTGGCCGTCCGCCGTCGGGCACTCCGGCAGCGCAGCTGACGACAGCGGACCTGACGACGGAACGCATCACGTCACCCTGAGTGCGCTGCCAGGAACGAGTACACCTCGGTCTCGTCGACGCCGGGGAATGCTCCCGGCGGCATGGCCGCGAGCAGGTGCGAGTGCGCCCGGGCACTCGGCCACGCGTGTCCCGCCCACTCCCGCGCCAGGTCCGGCGGCGGCTGCCGGCAGCATGACTCGTCGGGGCAGAAGGACTTCTCGCGGATGTCCGTGTCCCGTCCCCGGAACCACTTCACCTGCGCATAGGGCACACCGATGCTGAGCGAGAACTCGCCGCTCGCCGCACGCTCGGTCCGCGCCGTGCACCAGAAGGTGCCGCTCGGGGTGTCGGTGTACTGGTTGTAGGCCCGGAACTTGTCCTGCACGTCGAACACCACCCGGGAGGTCCACCGCCGGCATGACGGCTGGCCCTCGATCGCGCCGGTGTGGTCCTGCGGGAAGGTCACGCCGTCGTTCTCGTAGGCCTTGTAGATGATGCCGCTCTTGTGGGTCTTCTGGAAGTGCGTGCGGATGCCGAGGTGTTCGGTCGCCAGGTTGGTGAAGCGGTGCGCGGCGGTCTCGTAGGACACGGCGAAGGTATCCCGGATGTCCTCGACCGCGATTTCCTTCGCCGCCTTGGCCCGTTCGAGGTACTCCACCGTGGGCCGCTCCGGCAGCAGGAGCGCCGCGGCGAAGTAGTTCGTCGCCACCCGCTGCCGCAGGAACTCCCCGTAGTTCTCCGGTGTCCGGTGCTCCAGCACGTAGTGGCCGAGTGCCTGGAGCAGCACCGACCGCGGGTCGTGGTCGGTGCGCTGGGACTGCGTCAGGTAGATCCGGCGGTTCTTCAGGTCCGTGACGGACCTCGTGGAATGGGGCAGGTCATTGACGTGGTGCAGCGAGAAGCCCAGGTGCGCGGCGATGTCGGCGATGAGGTGCTGGGACACGGGACCTGTGGTGTACCCGACGGCGTCGAGCACGGTCTGCGCCTGCGCCTCGATCTCCGGGAAATAGTTGTTGCGCTCGCGCATGACGGCACGCAGCTCGACGTTGGCCCGGCGCGCCTCCTCGGGCGTCGCGACCTGCTCGTCGAGCCGCCGCTCCAGCTCACCCTGCAGGCCCACGAGGGATTCCAGCACCTCCATCGGCAGTCGGGAGGAGATGCGGACCTTCGGCAGGCCCAGGGCTTCGTAGAGGGGACCACGCTGGGCACGCTCCAGCTCGATCTCGAGTGCGGCACGGCGCGACGGCGGCTCCGAACCCAGCAGGTCGTCGATCGTCACGTCGAGGGCCACTGCGAGACGCTGCAGCATGCTCAGCTTCGGTTCACGCTTGCCGTTCTCGACCAGTGACAGCTGCGAGGCGACCGTCCCCACGGCGATCCCGAGATCGTCGAGCGTCATGCCCTTCGCCTTCCTCAGATGTCGCACACGCCGTCCCAGGCTGATCAGGTCCAGTAAGGCGCCCTGCCCTCGTGGCGGGGCTGCGGGTAGGGGGCGGGCCCACGCGGGAGTCGTCATTTCTTGACGGTACGCGAAGAAGTGCGTTTCTTCCCAGTGTTCTGCTCTAGGAAGTCCGGTAGAACTCACGAATTGTTGTTTCTACACCCGCTGGGGCAATCCGGCGATGGACCAAGGAGACAGCAATGACACAGCACTCAGGCAGCTCGAGTCCCACCGACGGACCGCAGGGGGCGGCAGCTGCCGCCGAGGCACTCGCCCTCGAGTGGTCGGCCGACCCGCGCTGGAACGGTGTCCGGCGCGACTACTCGGCCGCCGACGTCGTCCGGCTCCGCGGTAGCGTCCAGGAGGAGCACACCCTGGCCCGTCGCGGCGCCGAGAAGCTGTGGCACCAGCTGACCACCGAGGCCGGCTCCGGCGGTTATACGAATGCCCTCGGCGCGCTCACGGGAAACCAGGCCGTACAGCAGGTCAAGGCCGGGCTTCGTGCCATCTACCTCTCGGGTTGGCAGGTGGCCGCCGATGCCAACACCTCGGGCCACACCTACCCCGACCAGTCCCTGTACCCGGCGAACTCGGTACCCACCGTGGTCCGGCGTATCAACAACGCGCTGCTCCGAGCCGACCAGATCGAGTGGGCCGAGGGTACGTCGACGGTCGAGGACTGGCTCGTGCCGATCGTCGCAGACGCCGAAGCCGGCTTCGGCGGGCCGTTGAACGCGTACGAACTCATGAAATCGATGATCCAGGCGGGTGCGGCCGGGATCCACTGGGAGGACCAGCTCGCGTCCGAGAAGAAGTGCGGGCACCTCGGTGGCAAGGTCCTGATCCCCACCCAACAGCACGTGCGGACCCTGAACGCGGCTCGTCTCGCTGCCGACGTCGCGGGGGCGCCGTCCGTCATCGTCGCCCGCACCGATGCCGAGGCCGCGACGCTCATCACGTCCGACGTCGACGAACGGGACCAGCCCTTCGTCACCGGCGAGCGGACCCCGGAAGGTTTCTACCAGGTGCGCAACGGCCTCGAAGCGTGCATTGCCCGCGGCCGGGCGTACGCCCCCTACGCGGACCTGCTCTGGATGGAGACCGGCACACCGGACCTCGACCTGGCTCGCCGCTTCGCCGAGGGCATCAAGTCCGAGTTCCCCGACCAGATGCTCGCCTACAACTGCTCGCCGTCGTTCAACTGGCGCAAGCACCTCGACGACGCGACGATCGCGACCTTCCAGCGCGAACTCGGCGCCATGGGCTTCACCTTCCAGTTCATCACCCTCGCCGGCTTCCATGCGCTGAACTACTCCATGTTCGAACTCGCGAACGGTTACGCCCAGGACGGGATGAGCGCCTACGTCGAGCTCCAGGAGCGCGAGTTCGCCGCCGAGTCCCGCGGCTACACCGCCACAAAGCACCAGCGCGAGGTGGGCACCGGGTACTTCGACCAGATCGCCACCGCCCTGAATCCCACGGGCAGCACCCTCGCACTCGCCGGATCCACCGAGACCCAGCAATTCCACTAGAACTGCCAAACCTCCAGGAGCACGCCATGAATCACCATTACACCCTGAACGGCATCACCCTCACCGCTCCACCCGTGCAGCGCCAGGGCGAGATCCTCACGCGTGATGCCCTCGACTTCGTCAAGGCGCTGCACCTGGCCACGCACAAGCGACGCGAGGAGCTCCTCGACCACCGCTGCCGTCAGCGACAGGCTGTCGCCGCCGGCGTCGATCCCCGATTCCTTCCCGGGACCCGGCACATCCGGGAGGACGCATCCTGGCAGGTGGCATCTCCTGCGCCCGGTCTCGAGGACCGCCGCGTCGAGATCACCGGCCCCGTGGACCGCAAGATGACGATCAACGCCCTGAACTCCGGGGCGAAGGTGTGGCTCGCCGACATGGAGGACTCCTCGACGCCGTCGTGGTCCAACGTGATCGGCGGGCAGCTGAACCTCAAGGATGCACTCGCCGGGCGCATCGACTTCACGTCCCCGGAGGGCAAGGACTACCGCGTGCAGGGCGCCCCCGACGGACTGCCGACGATCGTCGTCCGGCCCCGGGGCTGGCACCTGCCGGAGAAGCACGTCCTCATCCAGGACGTCGCCGTCGCCGGCGGGCTCCTCGATTTCGCCCTCTACTTCTTCCACAATGCGCGCACGCTCGTCCAGCAGGGCCGTGGCCCCTACTTCTACCTGCCTAAGATAGAGAACCACCTGGAGGCGCGGCTGTGGAACGACATCTTCATCCAGGCCCAGCAACTCCTCGGGATGCCACAGGGCACCATCCGCGCCACGGTGCTGATCGAAACCATCACGGCCGCCTTCGAGATGGAGGAGATCCTGTACGAGCTACGGGACCACTCATCGGGGCTGAATGCGGGCCGATGGGATTACATCTTCTCGGTGATCAAGAACTTCCGCACACGAGGGCCGCGCTTCGTGCTGCCGGACCGCAACGCGGTGACCATGACAGCTCCCTTCATGCGGGCCTACACCGAGCAACTCGTCCGTGCGTGCCACCGGCGCGGTGCACACGCTATCGGTGGCATGGCGGCCTTCATCCCCAACCGGCGGGACGGCGAAGCCAATGCCCTCGCCCTGGACAGGGTGCGCGCGGACAAGTCCCGCGAGGCCGACGACGGCTTCGACGGCTCGTGGGTCGCGCATCCCGACCTCGTACCGGTGGCGATGGAGGTCTTCGACGCGAAGCTCGGCGACCGGCCGAACCAGATCGATCGCCTGCGCGACGACGTCGTACCCGATGACCGGGCCCTGCTCGACATCGCCTCGACCCCGGGCACCATCACCGAGCGCGGCGTGCGGGACAACCTCGAGATCGGGGTCCGTTACATTGAGTCCTGGCTGCGCGGCCACGGTGCCGCAGCGATCAACAACCTGATGGAGGACGCCGCCACGGCGGAGATCTCGCGATCGCAGATCTGGCAGTGGATCTATTCGACCGCCATCACGGACGACGGCGACATCATCACCCGGGAATGGGTCACCTGCCTGCTCGACGAGGAGTTCGATGCGCTCCCCCGTTTCGACGGCGACCGCTTCGACGAAGCCCGTGAGGTCTTCGAGGAGGTGGCACTCGGCGAGAGGTTCCCGGCCTTCCTGACGGTCACCGCCTACCTGAAGTACCTGCGGGACGGCAGGACCCTGGCCGCTGCCTGAGACGCCGCGTGCGTCGGGCGCCCCCTACGGGGCGGTCGGCGCAGGAGTCGGTGTCGGCTGGCCCTCACCCGCGCACCGCAGCGCCGCCGGAGTGATGTCGATCCCCTCGGGCGGGATGATTCCTGCGTAGGACGTCCCGACGACGACGTCCACCGTCCGGTCCTCGCGCTCGTCGGCCACATAGAGGGAATCGGGGATGGTCCGCTGCAGCGTGAAGGCGTTGGCGCGCCCGCCCTCGCCGGAGATGATGATGGCGGTCATGCCCGTCGGGCCCACCTGCTTGTTGCCGATATCCCGGACGGCGAAGGCCCGTCCGCGGAGCTGGTCCGCCGCCGTCGTGGCGAGCCCGTCGATGGTGGTGCTGTTGAAGACGTTGACCGTGATGGCACTCGGGTCCTGGTAGTCGAAGGGCCCGGCCGGGCAGGTCGAGGTGGGCTCCGGCGAGGGCTCGGACGCACCGATGCTGATGTCCCCGCGGGCGATGCCGAGCGCAACGTACACGGCCGCCGCCACGAGGCCGATCAGCAGGACGAGCACCACTCCGTGGCGGATCCTCCGCATGGATGAGCGACGGCGGCGCGCGGCGTCGTCCTCCTCGAAGACGGCGCCGAGGTCCGTCTCGGTGACGATCCGATGTCCGTGCCACTCGGTCGGATCGCGCTTCGCCTGCGCCCGTTGCCGGCGCGGCGAGTCCTGCTCAGTCATTGAGCACGAGGACTCTCGCATGCAGGATGGTTCGCTGGTGCAGCGCGGTCCGGACGGCCCTGTGCAGTCCGTCCTCGAGGTACATCGTCTCGTTCCACTGCACCACATGCGGGAACAGGTCGCCGAAGAATGTCGAGTCCTCGGCGAGCAGGGCCTCGAGGTCGAGCGTCGTCTTGGTGGTCACGAGTTCGTCGAGCCGCACTTGCCGCGGCGCCACCTCTGCCCAGTCCTTGGGGGTCACGTGTCCGTGGTCGGGGTACGGTCGGCCGTCACTCACTGCTTTGAAGATCACTGGTACAGCCTAGGTAATCGCGGGGGCCAAATGGAACGTGGGCACCCTGCAGGGGCCATCTCGTGGCCTAATGGTTACGCCCGGAGCCTCAGGAGGCATGGGTGGACAGAGCGGGCAGCTCGTCGCCGGACGCGGGGTAGGAGGGCTGCGCACCGGCGTGCTGGACGGCGTAGGAACCGACCCGGACGGCGAACCGGACGGCAGCGTCGAGGCTTTCTCCTTCGCAGAGCCGTGCAGCGAGCGCACCGACGAAGGCATCGCCCGCGCCGGTCGTGTCCACCGTGGGGACGCGTGGCGCGGGTACGGCGAGGACGCGACCGCCCTCGGTCACGAGGGCCCCGGCTCCACCGAGCGTCATCACCACGGATGCGAAGCCGCAGGCCAGGAGGGCCTCCACGACGGCGACGTGGTCCGCATCAGGATCACCCCCGAACTGCGCGAGGACGAGCGCCCCCTCGTGCTCGTTGACCACCAGCGGATCCGCCCGGAGAAGCACCTGGCGGTCGAGGGCGATGACGGGCGCCAGGTTGATGATCACCCGCCCGGCCGAAGTCCGGACAGCAACCCCGATCGAGGCGGCAGGGAGTTCACCCTGGACGACGACGACGGCCGCGCCCCTGATGACGTCCGCCGACGCGGACACGAGTTCGGACGTGACCTCCGCGTTCGCGCCGGGAACCACCACGATGGTGTTCTCGCCGTCGTCGGATACCTCCACGACGGCGACGCCGGTACCGCCGTCCGTGCGGCTCACGCCCTGGAGGTCCACGCCGGCGGTGGTCAGTGCCGAGAGCGCGGTGTCGGCATACGCATCCGAGCCCACGGCACCGATCATGGTGACATCGGCTCCGAGCAACGCCGCGGCCACGGCCTGGTTGGCACCCTTGCCACCGGGCAGCACCGCCATCGATCGGCCCAGGACGGTCTCACCCGGGTGCGGGTGCCGTTCGAGGGTGATGACGAGGTCCACGTTGATGGACCCGACGACGACGATGCCCGATGGTGCGCTCTCCATGCGTGAAAGTCTTCCACGCCGCCGGAAACGGCCGAACGTCACCGAATGGAAGGTGGACGCGCTGCTGGAACATAATGGGAACATGCCTACGGACGCCCCTATCGACATGCTCCCCGACGCCCCTGCACCGTCTTCTCCCGCCCCGGGACACGGTGTCCAGGGGTTGCTGCTCGACGTCGACGGACCCGTCGCGAGTCCGCTGACGCGCACGGTCCCCGAGGGCATCATCACCGATCTGCTCACCCTTGCGTCCATGGGATGGCCCGTCGTGTTCAACACCGGCCGATCCGACGCGTTCATCAGGGAGCAGGTGATGGCGCCGATGATCGCTGCAGGGATACCCGCCGGCATCACCTTCCATGCCGTGTGCGAGAAGGGCGCCACGTGGTTCTCGTTCACGGCCGACGGCGCGGGCCAGGTCTTCGTCGACACCGGACTCGCCCTGCCCGTCAGTTTCGCGGACGACGTGCGGGACCTCGTGGAGGAGAAGTACTCCGAGGTCATGTTCTTCGACGAGACGAAGCTCGCGATGGTCTCGGTGGAGCAGTCGCTCGCCGTCGCGAGCACCGACTACCTCGTGAGCCAGCGGGCGTTCGACGACGACGTGCTCGACATCATGCACAGCCATGACATGGGGGCCTGCCGGCTCGGCAGGGAGGTACCGGACAGCGACGGGCACATCGAGTACCGCGTCGACCCGACGATCATCTCCACCGACATCGAGTCGGTCCGGGTCGGCAAGGATGTGGGCGCCGACCGCGCCCTCACGCTCATCGCGCCCCTCGTGGACATTCCGCACAGGTGGTGGACCGTCGGCGATTCCCGCACGGACTATGCCATGGCCGACTACCTGCACGAGCAGGGGTTCGACGTCGCGCACGTCGATGTCCGCCCTGCCGACGGGGTTCCGGCGAAACCCTACGAGATCATCACCGAGGGTGCACTCATCCACGAGGATGCCGGGGCCGCTTTCCTCACACGATGCGTGGCTTCACTCCGCCAGGACGTCTCCAGCCCGGGAAGGTGAGCTGCCGCCCACCAGTCGGTGGGATCAGGCGGCGGGCCTGGCAAGGACGTCCTCGATCGCGGTGATGACCTCGGGCGCGTCCGGCTCCACGGTCGGTGCGAACCGGGCGACGATCTCGCCGTCGCGGTCCACGAGGAACTTCTCGAAGTTCCATTTCACGAGGCCCGGCAGCACGCCGTTCCTGAAGGTGGTCAGCTTCTCGTAGAGCGGATGCTGGTCCCTGCCGCGGACATCGCCCTTGGCCAGGAGCGGGAAGGTCACGCCGAAGGTGGTCGAGCAGAACTCGGCGATCTCACCGTCGTTCCCCGGTTCCTGTCCCAGGAACTGGTTGCAGGGCATGCCGAGCACCACGAGGCCCTCGGCGGAATACCTGCGGTAGAGCTCCTCGAGGCCCGCGTACTGAGGCGTGAAGCCGCAGTTCGAGGCTACATTGACCACGAGGACAGGATGCCCGCGGAAGTCGCCGAAGGACTTCGGGCTGCCGTCGTTCATGGTCAGGTCGATCCCGTACACATCGGACGAGGACATGGCTGCTCCCTGGTAGGTGGTGGTGCTCCTGCTTCGTTCCACTGTGCCATGCGGATGGGGAACCCACGGCAGGAGCAAATCGAAGCGGCAGGACGTTGGAAGGGACGACGGCCCGGAGGCCGCATGCACGCCGGCCGAGGTACTGCAGCCGGCGGTAGGGTCACCGACAGGATGGATCGCCGTATGGGAATCATCGCCGCGTGGAAGACGCAGCTCCGCACCACCTTCACCGACGGTGATCCCACCATTCCCCAATGGCAGTTCGAGTTCGAGAACGGCGACGACCTCGGGTATTTCCCCGTCGGCTCCGCCGTGTGGACGGTTCACAGCTCCATGACCCCGACCGTCGCGGGCATCCGTGCCCTGCTGCTCCAGGCGCTGCACCCGGGCGCCATGGCCGGCGTGCATGCGCATTCGAGCTTCCGGGAGGAGCCACTCGGGCGCCTCGCCAACACCATCCGCTGGATCTTCACCGTCACCTACGGCTCGAGGGTCGCCGCGCAGGAGGGCTCGGCCTTCGTGCAGCGGCTCCACACCAGGGTCCGCGGCACCTACGTCGACAGCCGCGGCACCGAGAAGCCCTACTCCGCAGCGGATCCGGACCTGATCCGCTGGGTGCATCTGGCCTTCACCGACGCCTTCGTGGCCGCGCACGCCGCGTACGGCGGAGCCATTCCCGGCGGAGTGGACGAGTACGTGGCGGAGTGGGCCGCCGCCGGTGAGCTCATGGGGCTCGAGGACCCACCGCGGTCGGAGGCCGAGCTCCGGTCGCAACTTGCAGCGTTCGACGACGAACTGGCCAACAGCGACCAGGTGCAGGAGGCGCTGACCTACATCCGCCGCCCGCCGCTTCCCCGATCGCAGCGACTCGGCTACCGGGTCCTCTTCGCCGGGGCGGTCGCAACGCTCGAGCCGAGGCACCGCGAGATGCTCGGGCTCCGCGTTCCATCCCTCGGGCCGATCCCCCTGCCCATCCGCAGCGCCGTCAGGCTCGTCCTCGGGGTGATCCGGCTGGGCCTCGGCCCTGAGGGGCCTGCGGAGACTGCAGCGAAGAACCGGATCCGCCGGGTCAGCGGTACCGCCGGGCCCCGGACAGCTTAAACAGCAGGACCCCGGCTGGTGGGCCGGGGTCCTGCTGTTCAAAGCTACAAGCGGAGGATGGGGGATTTGAACCCCCGAGGGCGTGAACCCAACACGCGTTCCAGGCGTGCGCCATAGGCCGCTAGGCGAATCCTCCTCATTTGGAGCAGATACCAGAATACCCATACAAGGGCATCCTGCCGAATCGTTGGTGGTCCGGGGCGCTCCGACGATTCGAAAGCGGCGCATTCGACTGTGTAGACTATTTCCCGGCCCCTCATGTGGTGTCATCCTGTGAACTCCCCCAGGACCGGAAGGTAGCAAGGGTAAGCGGGCTCTGGCAGGTGCATGGGGGGTCTTCACTTTTAAGCGAGCACAGCAGCAGGGGGGCACGGTGGCAGAGACGGGCGCCGGTCGGTTCGCACCCAGCCCCTCCGGCCGGTTGCACGTCGGCAACCTCCGCACCGCCGTCCTGGCGTGGCTGTTCGCACGGTCGACGGGCCGACGGTTCCTGATCCGCGTCGAGGACCTGGACCGTGCCCGCGCGGGTGCCGAGGCCGAGCAGCTGACCGAATTATCGGCCCTGGGAATCCGCTCCGATTCCCCCGTCCTCCGTCAGAGCGAGCAGACCGACCGGTACACGGCGGCACTGGACCTCCTGATCGCGCGGGGCCTCACCTATGAATGCTTCTGCACGCGCCGCGACGTCGCCGAGGCCGCGAGCGCACCGCATGCGCGCCCTGGTTCCTATCCCGGAACGTGCCGTGATCTCGGCGACGGAGAGCGGGCCCGACGGCGGGACGGACGCAGGCCGGCGCTCCGGCTGCGATCCGAGGTCGCCGCGTGGGTCGTCGAGGACGTGCTGGCCGGGCGTGTCTCCGCTCCGGTCGACGACATCGTGCTGCGGAGGAATGACGGCGTGATCGCCTACAACCTCGCCGTCGTCGTCGATGACGCCGCCCAGGGAATCGACCAGGTGGTGCGCGGTGACGATCTGCTCACCGCTGCTCCACAGCAGTCCCATCTCGCATCGCTGCTCGGCCTGGCGGCCCCCAGCTACGCCCATGTCCCGCTGGCGGTCACGGCAGGGGGCCGCCGCTTGGCAAAACGGGATGGCGCTGTGACACTGGAGGACCTCGCCGGCCAGGGCTGCACGGCGCCCGCGGTCCTGGGCATCATCCTCTCGTCCCTCGGCCTTCCGTGCGGATCGCTCGACGCGGCCCTCGCAGCCTTCGACCCCGGCCGGCTGCCGCGCCACCCCTGGGTCGTGGATCCGGCGACCCTGTCCTCCACCGCCGTCGACCCGGCATGTAAACCGTCAGCACCAACCGATAAGGTTCATCCGTGAGTACAGCCCTCTACCGCCGCTACCGTCCCGAGACCTTCGCGGACGTCATCGGTCAGGAGCACGTCACCGGACCCCTGATGGCGGCCATCGACAAGGACCGCATCAACCACGCCTACCTGTTCTCCGGTCCGCGCGGCTGCGGCAAGACCACCTCGGCCCGTATCCTCGCCCGTTGCCTCAATTGCGCCCAGGGCCCCACCTCCACGCCGTGCGGAACCTGTGACAGCTGTGTCGAGCTCGCACGCAACGGCTCCGGCAGCCTGGACGTCATCGAGATCGACGCCGCCAGCCACGGTGGCGTCGATGACGCCCGTGACCTCCGCGAGCGCGCGACGTTCGCCCCGGTCCGTGACCGCTTCAAGATCTTCATCATCGACGAGGCCCACATGGTCACGTCGGCCGGCTTCAACGCGCTGCTGAAGATCGTGGAGGAGCCGCCGGAGCATATCCTCTTCATCTTCGCGACGACCGAGCCGGACAAGGTGATCGGCACCATCCGCTCGCGAACACACCACTATCCCTTCCGGCTTGTCCCGCCGGAGCCCCTCATGGGCTACCTGGAACTGCTGTGTCGGCAGGAGAACGTGCCGGTGGCCCCCGGCGTCCTCTCCCTCGTCATCCGGGCTGGAGGCGGCTCCGTCCGCGACTCGCTCTCGGTGCTCGACCAGCTCATGGCCGGCGCGGGCGAGGCGGGGCTCGACTATGAGCTGGCGGTATCACTGCTCGGCTACACGCACGCAACCCTGCTCGACGACGTCGTCGACTCCATCGCTGCCGGAGATGCGGGAACGGTGTTCGATGCCGTGGACCGCGTCATCCAGACCGGTCATGATCCACGGCGCTTCGTCGAGGATCTGCTGGAGCGGTTCCGCGACCTGATCGTCATCAATGCCGTGCCGGAGGGCGCTGCGTCCATCCTTCGCGGAGTCCCGGACGATCAGCTGAACCGCATGCGCACCCAGGCGACACAGCTCGGTGCCGGGGAGCTGTCCCGTGACGCAGACGTCACCAACACAGCGCTGACCGAGATGACAGGCGCCACCTCGCCGCGCCTGCACCTTGAACTGCTCTGCGCGCGGCTGTTGCTCCCGGCGGCGGATGCCACGGCGCGCGGCACGCTCGCCCGGGTGGACCGCATCGAGCGTCGCCTGGAGTACGCCGGTGGTGCTCCCACCCCCCAGGTCGATGCGGAAGCCGACGCAGCTCCGAAACCGCCGGCACGAGCACGGCTCGACGTCCCCCGCACCGCCGAGGAGGCAGCGGCCCGCTGGTCGCTTCCTGCCGCCGACCCGGCAGCCCCTGCCGTTCCTGCAGCAATCCCGGGTGCGCAGTCCCCGGCGCTCCCTGCTGCCGGCCGTGCCGATCGACCCGGCGCGGCCCCTGCCACGGCTGATTCATCACCGGATTGGGGCGCCGCGTGGGGTGTGTCGGCAGGTTCTGCCTTCGAGAACGCGAAACCGCAGGAGACACCGGACAAGCCTGCGGCAGCCACCGGGTCAGTACCCGCTCCCGGTCGGACACCCGCTTCGTCGGGCCCCGCGGAATCGTCGGAACGGTCGGGCCCAGCTGGATCGTCGGGGCCGGCAACACCAGGCCCAGTGACGTCGGGCCCGGTGACATCGGGCCCGGCAACCCCGCGCCAGGATGTTCCGACCGCTCAGCCGCAGGATGCGCGTGCGACCGCCGGAGCGCACGACGATGGGCACGGAGCCGGTTCAGGGTCTGTCCCGGACCGAAGCGCGGACGCTCCCACTGCCCCGGAACCAGTCGCCTCGACGGGCGGGCGGGCCGAGGCTCCCCAGGATCAGCAGGCTGCGGCGGCTGACGGCCGGGCCGAAGCGCCGGGCCGACCTGAAACAGCACCGCAGCGGGCGGCTTCGCCCCCGTCACGGGAGACGTACGAACGGCCCCTTGGAGCACCCGAGCAGGGCTCGGTGCAGAACGGTCAGGGCCAGGAGTCCCGAACGCCCGAGCCGGGCCACCAGGGACAGCCGGCTTCGTCGGGCGGCGGAAACGTCGAGATGGTCCGCCGCGCCTGGCCCGAGATCATGGACGAGGTAGCGAAGATCAAGCGAGCCACCTGGCTCATCGTGAACGTCTCAGCGAAACCGCGGTCGTTCGAGGGCAACCAACTGGTCCTGGCATTCGCCAACCAGGGCACCGCCATCGGCTTCCAGCGTGGTCCACACATGGACAACGTGAAGCAGGCCATCCACAAGGTCCTTGGGCTCACCTGTTCCATCGAGGCAGTACACGACGCCGGCGGGGCGGGTGAGTCGGGCCCAAAAGTACCGTCTAGCGGCCCGGGAAGAAACCCGGGCCCGGCTTCCTCCGCGCCCGCGCACGACTTCGGCGCACCCGTCACTCCCCGAATTGCTGCCGGCCAGGATGCACAGCCTTCCGCCGGAAGCGGCGGGGGGCAACAGCGTCCCGGTCATGCCGCGCCTGCCGGCGGTTCCGCCACCTCTGGCAGCACGATCCCCACGTCCGAGACCGACGGCGGACCGGTCGAAGCGGACAGCGCTCAGCCCGTACCTGCACCCGAACCCAGCAGCGACCCCACCGGGTCACACCTACCACCGACACACGTTCCCGGCGAGGTCCTCGTCGGCCAGGATGGCACGCGGCCCGCAGCCGGAGCCAGTACCGCCGATTCGGCAGGTACGCCGACAGCGGCGGCACGCATCGGCGACACCCCCGCGTTCGCTGCTCCGAGGCACGCGCCCGTCACCGACCGAACCGACCGCAGTGCTCGCACCGACCGCACCGACCGCACTGACGCCGCTGCGAGCACTGCCGCCACCGAAGGCATGCCCGTCGCCGATAGCGCCGTTCAGGCGTCCACGCTCTCCGCCGCAGACAGCAGCACGGTTGGCTCCGGTGATACGCACCGTGAATCTGCATCGCTGCCTGGATCGTTAGCTGCTGACGCCGTTCAGGCGTCTACACTCTCCGCCGCAGACAAAAGCACCGTGGGCTCCGGTGATACGCACGGTCAATCTGCAGCGCAGCCTGCATCGGTAGCTGCGCGGAGGTCCGCCCCGCGCACATCCGGCAACGCCACTGCGCAAGGGCCACGAGGTCCCGGCCGGCAAGGTGCTCCCGTCGATCCCGGGACTGAAGCTGTCAGCGCGTGGGATCCAACCATGTCCGATGAATCCTGGGCCCTCGTCGAGCCTCCCGAAGAGGCTTTCGACCCCGGTCCGGGCTGGGGGTCGGTGCCCAAGGATCCGAATGAGCGTCGGCCGGCCCAGCCGCCGCGCACACAGGCACGACAGCTGTCCGGACAGGCGGCGCCGAATGCCCGGGCCGCGTCACCATCACCATCACCATCACCGTCACGCACCGATCAGGCAACCCGGTCCGGCTCACACCCGGCTGCTGCCCCCGGAAGGAGCGCAGCCGGCGGCCCCGCGCAGGAAGTACCGGCCTCGCGGCGTAACCCCGCCGCCGAGCCTGCTTCCGGCCCAGCAGGCCCAGGCGTCCGGCAAGCACCCGAGTCGCCTTCTCGCAGTGTGGTGTGGAGTCCCCCGGCTGCCGCGCCTCCAGCGAAGGGCGACGGCCAGGCCGGGGCGAACCTCGGACAAGCAGCACCGGCCCAGGGCAAGCAGGCGGCGACAGACGGCGAGGGGCACGATCCGTCGGCTGCATCCTCGTCCCAGCGCCCCTCCCCGGTGACAGGCGGGCCGGTCGGCGCTGTCGGCTCGGCTTCTCCGAGCGTGGCCGCCGCGCCGGTGCGCCCGGTCTCCGCCGAGAACGTGCTGCAGAAGCCGGTCAGCCGCTATCAGCAGCTGCTCGATGAAGCCGAGCGGAAGCGCGCAGAGGAAGCTGCCGCAGCCCTCGGCGCCGTCGACCTCCGGTTCGTCGAGGACGAACCGAGCGCCGACGACGAGACGATCGAGGAATCGGGACTCGTGGGACGCACCGCGATCGAGCGCATCCTCAACGGGCGCCTCGTCGAGGAACGTGGCGTCGACGGTCAGTAGCCGGGCTGGAGGACGGACGTTCCCGAACCTCGCTGAGAGCACAACCGCCGTGCCTCATCGTGCGCGGAACGAGATCAGGTATGGCTGACAATAGAAGAGGTACCCGGTCCCGCTGATCAGGCGGGACGGGACACTCCCATGATCCCCGGCCCGGCCGGACGTGTCACAGGAGCATCACCGGATGATTGCAGGGAAGGAACACCGTGTACGAAGGCGCAGTGCAGGAGCTGATCGATGAGCTCGGACGCCTGCCCGGCGTGGGGCCGAAGTCGGCCCAGCGCCTCGCGTTCCACATCCTGGAAGCCGACAGCGACGACATGAAGCGACTCGTCACGGCGATCACCACCGTGAAGGAACGCGTGAAGTTCTGCACTGTCTGCGGAAATGTGGCGGAGCAGGAGAAGTGCGCGATCTGCCGTGACCCGCGCCGTGATCCGACCATGATCTGCGTGGTCGAGGAATCCAAGGACGTGATCGCCGTCGAACGCACCCGCTCCTTCCGCGGTAGGTACCACGTGCTCGGGGGCGCCATCAATCCCATCGCCGGCGTCGGTCCGGACCAGCTGCGCATCCGCGAGCTGCTCGCCCGGCTCTCGGACGAGCAGATCCAGGAGATCATCATCGCCACCGACCCGAACCTCGAGGGCGAGGCGACCGCCACCTACCTCGTGCGCATGCTCAGGACCATCGGCATCCCCGTGACCAGGCTCGCCTCCGGTCTGCCCGTGGGCGGTGACCTAGAGTACGCCGATGAGGTGACCCTCGGCCGAGCCTTCGAGGGCCGCCGCGTCATGTCCTGACCGGAGGCTCCGGCCAACCGGGCGCGGAGCGGCAGGCCGGACCGTGCCGTCCTAGGCGATGCGCGTGCCCTGCGCGAGACGCTTGGCCGGCATCGTCAGCTTGCGCCGCCCGAGGAGGAGAAGCGCTCCCGCGAGGAGGACCTGGATCCCCAGGCCGAGCGGCCAGATCGGAGTTCCCTGCGGAAGAGGCTGCATGAGCTGTGCGGACTCCTCGCAGGTCTGGTTGTCGTCCGGTCCCGCCTGGGAAGCGCGTACACCCTGGCTGATCGTCTCCATGACACCGGGGGTGTAGTACGGCCCGTTCGTCAAAGCGCCGGGGGGCACCTCGGGGTCGGGGTAGTCCTCCAGGTTGTAGGGCACGGCGTCGGCCACCACCACGAACGGGTTGGCGGAGAGGATCCAGGTGATGTATTCCGTGCGGGGAACCATGGACAGGTTGGTCTGGGTGACGCACTCCAGCTCCGCATTCGCGTCCGGGACGCCCATGTCGTCGACGCTGCTGTCCGGGTACGTGTAGTACGACGTCGTCATGGTCCGCTCCTCCATCACCAGTTGCGTGCTCAGGCCGTAGACAATCAGGGTGCCGATCGCCAGCAGGGCCACCAGCATGTAGGTGCTGACGATCGAGAACAGGGGTCGGTAGGCGACGGCCGAGACGCCGACACCGATGGCGCAGACGACGGCGAGCTCGACGGCGAGCATCAGGAGCGAGACCAAAGCCTCCCGCGCGTCGACTCCGCCGAGCGCCAGTGCCCAGAAGATGAAGGGGCTGCTGAGGAGGAGGAATGCGAGGGAGCCGACCCACGAGGCGAGCCACTTGCCGGCAAGAAGCTGTCCGGGTGTCAGGAGGGTGACCTGCAGGATGGCCAGCGTCCCGCCCGCACGGTCTCCGTTGACGGCGTTGGCGGAAAGCCCGGGAGCGACGAGCAGGCCGAAGAACAGCACGAATCCGACCACCAGGTCGAAGAGGATCCCGCCCTGGTTGTCAGTCGTCCCGATGACGCCGGTGGCGAGCACGAAGATGAAGCCGATCACCACGAACCAGATGCCGAGCATCCAGTACCAGGCCTTGCCGCGCAGCCGTTGCTTCATCTCGAGCAGGAAGACGGTACGGACGGCGGTATGGAAGGGCAGGCGGGCGGTGGTCCGCACGGGGTTGGGGGTCGAGGGTTCAGCCACGGTGCTCATCGTCTGTCCGTATCCAGGCTCATGTAGGTTTCCTCCAGCGCGCCGCCGGCGGGTGCGAAGGCGGTGACGACGACGTCGCCCATCACCAGGGTGCGGAGCAGCCACGAGGCTTCCGCGGTGCTGCCGAGCTGGACGAGGAACTCCTCGCGCCGGGAATCACCTCGCACCTCGAAGCGCACGCCGTACCTTCCCAGCGCTTCGGCGAGCGCCGCCATCGGTTGCGCCTGGACGTAGTAGCGGCGCGTCTGGTTGCCTGCCTCATCGAGCGTCTGGCTCTTGACCGACTCCCCGCGGCTGACGAATACGGCACGGTCGGCGATCTCGTCGAGCTCGGACAGGACGTGGCTCGATACGACGACGGTCTTCCCTTCGGCGGCAAGGGTCCGCAGGAGGGACCTGAGCTCCACGCGGGATCCGGGATCGAGGCCGGACGCCGGTTCGTCCAGCAGCAGCACCTCGGGATCGTGGATGAGCGCGCGGGCCAAGCTGAGCCGCTGCTGCTGTCCGCGGGAGAGCACGCGGGCGGGCTGCTGTCCGAACTCCGTGAGATTGACGGCGACGAGCAGTTCGTCCGCTCGCAGGGCGCACTCCGCGGCCTTCATCCCGTACAGGGCGCCGACGGTCTTCAGCACCTCGAGTACCGTCAGCGAGTCCCAGACGCCGAGCGTGTCCGGCATCCAGCCCACCCGGGTCCGGACCTCCGCGGGCTGCGTGACGGGATCGAACCCGGCGACGCGGACAGTGCCGGAATCGGGAGCAAGGAGGCTCGCGAGCATCAGCAACAGTGTGGTCTTGCCGGAGCCGTTGGGACCGATCAGTGCGGTCACTTCCCCGGGCGGAGCCTCGAAATCGATGTCGCGGACAGCCTGTACGGAACCGAAGCTCCGGGCAACTCCCTCGACAACGATTCCCCCATGTTCGTTGGTCATGTTCTGAGAGTAGGCGACGACTCCCTGTCAGCACCGGAGGGAGGGAGACAATCGGGGTACCGATCCGTTCTTATTCGGACCCAGACTTTGGGTGGGCAATTCAGCCGCCGCTACACTGGCACGGGCATCGGAGTCCGGTCCCCTTTCCGAGGCGCCGGTGCTGCCGCCCCTTACGAAACAGTCAGCGCGGCAGGTCCCACCGCCGTCGTCCTTCATCAGTGAGCGAGTGCATGAGCCTCATAGTCCAGAAATTCGGCGGATCCTCCGTCGCCGACGCCGAGGGCATCAAGCGCGTGGCGCAGCGCGTCGTCGACACGCAGTCCGCCGGTCACCAGGTGGTCGTCGTCGTCTCGGCCATGGGTGACAGCACGGACGAACTGCTGGACCTCGCCACGCAGGTGAATCCTGCGGCGTCGAACGCCCGCGAGATGGACATGCTCCTCAGCGCCGGTGAGCGTATCTCGATGGCCCTCCTGGCCATGGCGATCCACGGGGTCGGTGCCTCGGCGCAATCCTTCACGGGCAGCCAGGCCGGCATGATCACGGACGCCATCCACGGCAAGGCGCGCATCATCGACGTCTCGCCGCATCGCATCCGGACGGCCATCGAGAAGGGCGACGTCGCGATCGTCGCCGGGTTCCAGGGCATGAGCCGCGATAGCAATGACATCACGACCCTCGGCCGCGGCGGCTCGGACACCACCGCCGTCGCCCTCGCGGCAGCGCTCAATGCCGACGTGTGCGAGATCTACACCGACGTGGACGGCGTCTACACCGCTGATCCACGTGTGGTCCCGTCCGCTCAGAAGATCGACACGATCTCCAGCGAGGAGATGCTCGAGATGGCTGCGTCCGGAGCGAAGATCCTGCATCTGCGCTGCGTCGAGTACGCGCGGCGATTCGGCGTCCCCCTCCACGTCCGCTCCTCCTTCAGCCACAACGAGGGCACCTGGGTGTTGCCCAGCCCCGACGACCAGATCAAGATTCAAGAGGGAGAACCCTTGGAACAGCCCATCATCTCCGGCGTAGCGCATGACCGATCCGAAGCGAAGGTGACTGTCGTCGGCGTTCCGGACATCCCCGGCAAGGCCGCGGAGATCTTCGGGATCGTCGCGGGCGCCAACACGAACATCGACATGATCGTGCAGAACGTCTCCACGCACGGGTCCGGCCGCACAGACATCTCCTTCACTCTGCCGATCGTCGACGGCGCCGACGCCCTCGCCGCGCTCGGCGAGGCCCAGGACCGGGTGGGCTTCGAGGCCGTCGAATACAACGAGAAGATCGGTAAGCTCTCGCTGATCGGTGCAGGCATGCGGTCCAACCCCGGGGTCTCCTACCGCTTCTTCCGTGCACTCTCCGATGCCGGAGTGAACATCGACATGATTTCCACCTCGGAGATCCGCATCTCCGTGGTTACGGGCGCGGACCTGCTCGACGACGCGGTCCGCGCCGTGCACGCGGCCTTCGAGCTCGACGGCGACACCACGGCCACCGTCTACGCCGGGACGGGTCGCTAGCCCTTCCGCAGCCCCGCACGGCACGGGTAGGCGCCCTGGGTGGGGGAAACCCCCTGCCCGGGCCGACACCGGACACGACGAAGGCCGGCGGATCGGGGATCCACCGGCCTTCGTCGTCAGTCGGTCAGGTTGTACTGATCAGGACGTGCTCACTTGTTCCCGGTCGGCGTGATCGCCTCGCGAGGACCCGTGACGAGCTTGTCCGCGGGGGTGATCGCGGCCGGGTCAGCCGAAGGCTCCACCGTGGCGACTCCCGCGCCGTCGACGACGACCCTCACGTAGGTGATGGTCGGTGATCCTGCGTAGGTCACGCGACCGACGTAGGTGCCGGCGGTGAGCCCGGTCCAGTTGAGGGTCACCGCGCCCGTGCTGCCATTGGCGAGCGCGAACGGGTTCGGTGTGAGCGTCGCATTGCCGGCCGCGCCGTTCAGCAGGACGGCCTCGATGGTGCCGGAGGTCGGCGCGTTGTCGGTGCTGCTGAAGAGGTTCGCGACGATCCGGTACGTACCCGGTGCAGGGTTCTCGAGGATCAGCGTCTCGCTGGCGTCAGCGGTCGCCACCGTCACGGCTGGGCCGGACGGAGGAATGACGAACATGTCGAAATCGGACGTCGGGTCGTCAGCGAGGATCGAGAACCTGGCGGTCTTCGTTCCCGCGGGGACCGTGACGTCCTGTACTGCGTTCGACGCGTCGTTCCCATTGACGACGTCTCCGGGGACCAGCTCGACTGCGGTGGTCGCAGCCCTGGCCAGACCGTCGAGTGTCATCTGGATGGGCGTACTGGTGCCCGAGGTGACGTTGAAGGAACCGCTGCCGTTGGCGCCACCCGCGAGGTTGACCTCGGCGGGAGCCTTCAGCGTCTGCGGGCGGACGGCCACCGGCGAGGTGACCTTCTTGCCCTGACCGGACCAGGTGAGCGATCCGGCGGCGAACTGGCCGGCGGCGGCGCTCTGGTTCTCGAAGGAGACCTTGAACGTGCGGGTCTCGCCGGCTGCGCTGAAGTTGAGGATCGACGGCGTGATCGTGACCTTCACACCCGGCACGTTGGCGGTTGCGCGGTACAGGCCCGGCGTGGTCGCGGTGACCGTGCGGGTGACCTCGGTGCGGCCGATCAGGTTACCGAGCGCGAAGGACGGCACGTTGGTGTCCTTGGCCGCGACGGGGGTGATGCCGTCGATGCCGAGATCCACTCCGGTGCCGGCGATGAACCGCAGGTAGTCATCGGGGGACTGGTCGTAGACCAGGCCCGGGCTGAGCACCGATGCGGGGTTGATGTGGCCTGCGCCGACGGCGAGGACATCGGTCTCGACGCTGCCGTCCGCCTTCTTGAGCGGGTACGCGGTGGTCATCATCGCGGACTTCACGGCGGCAGGCGACCAGGTGGGGTTCTTGCCGAGCACGAGAGCACCGAGGCCGGCGACGTGCGGCGAGGCCATCGACGTTCCGGAGAGGAAGCCGAACTGTTCACCGGCGGACCCGACGGTGGAGACGCCCGCGAGGACGGCGACACCGGGGGCGGTGATGTCCGGCTTCAGCAGATCGGAATCCGTGGCGAGCAGGGGTCCGCGCGAGGAGAACCCGGCCACCTGGGGGGTGGGCGGAAGCGGCTTGCCCGTGGTGTCCGTGGGCAGCAGGGCGACGGTGAGGGCAGGGTTGGCTGCGACCTTGGTCTTGAGCTCGGGGCCCTCGGGAGCATTGACGTGCACCGTGGGTACTGCGTGCTGGTCGGTGTCCGTCGACGAGTCGACGAGATTCACGAGGATCATGCCCACGCCACCGGCACGCTTGACCTCGGTGCTCTTGGCGACGCGGTCGACGACGCCACGGTCACAAACGACGATCTTGCCGGCGACCTTGGCGGGATCCAGGGTGTTGGGTCCGCACAGAGCCGGCGCCGTCGGCGCTGCGGCAGCGGCTGCACCGACGGCCAGAACGACCGGGCTGGCCGGGACACCGGTGCGCATGATCGATGCACCGCGGTACTTGGTGCCATCGGAGAATTCGGCCGTGCCCTGCAGCTCGTAGCTGAACGTGCTCGCGGCGACCGTGCTCAGCCAGGGTGCGCCGTGGTTGACGGTGCTGGCCGTGGGGCCGGAGTTGCCGGCCGAGACCGCCACGAAGACACCCGCGGAGGCTGCCGAGAGGAAGGCCAGGGACACGGGGTCCGTCGTCGTCGTCGTGCTGCCCGAGATGGAGTAGTTCAGGACGTCCACGCCATCCAGGACGGCCTGGTTGATCGCGTCGACCGCAGCGGAGGAGTAGCAGCCTCCCGTTGCGGGATCCTTGTCCTCCCAGCAGATCTTGTAGACCGAGACCTTTGCGGCCGGAGCGACACCGGAGGAGACGCCGAAGTTCCGGCCGTCGACCGTCTGGGTCACGCCGGCGTTACCGGCCGCAGTGCTTGCGGTGTGCGTGCCGTGGTTGTCGATATCCACGGGCGAGATCACTTCCTGGGGAGCCTGATCCCCTTCGGGGACCGTCTCGATGAAGGCATCGGCGAAGTAGCGGGCCGAGAGGACCTTCGAGTTGCAGAGGCTGCCGTCGAAGCCTTCACCGACCTGGCATTCCCCGACGAAGGTCGTGCCGTCGGTCTTGAGCATCGCGATGTTGCCCTTGGCGTCCAGGTAGGGCTCGCCGACCTTGGCAGGAGCATTACCCGGCAGTGGCTTCACGGGGCTGCCCGAGAGGAAGGGATTGTCGGGCGCGTAGCCCGTATCGATCACACCGACGACGGTGCCTGCTCCGGCGTTCTTCTCGCCACCGAACTGGCTCTTCCACGTTCCCTTGTTGCCGCTGAGGCCGAGGAAATCGATGCTCGAGTAGTCAGGGGCGTTCTCGACGTCCGGCGCGACGAGAAGGACCTCGTCGCTCTTGGCGAGCTCGACGGCCTGATCGGTGCTCAGGTCCGCGGAGAAGCCGTTCAGCGCCGCCGTGTAGGTGCGCTTGATCTCCACGTTCCCCTCGGCGGCGATGTCCTGCTGCTTGGTTTCGAGGAATGCGGAGTACTGCTTGACGTTCTCGGCGTCGGCGTCGAGCTTCGCGCCCTTCTCCGGCTTGGTCGGTGCGATTCCCTCCACTCCGCCCTCGTAGGTGGCAAGCGGCTTGTCGGCGAGTACGACGATGTACTTGCCGTCCGGGTACTGCGCGGGGTCCAGCGCCTTGACCGGCGCTTTCTGGGGCGTGACCGCGGTGACAGGCGCGGGCGCGGCGAAAACAGCAGGTGCCACAGCCGTCGATGTCAGCAGTAGCGGCAGACCCAGAACGATAGCCGTGGCAGCGCGCAGGGTGCTGCGCTCCCGCCCGGCTTTTCTCCGTTGTGTCATAAGAAGGTAGTGCCTCTCGTGAAAGTGCGGGCCGGCCATGACCGTTCCCCCGATGCCGTGGTCTCCCGGATAGGATTCCCGACCTGTGATGACGCTCACAGACACCACGGCGAGCACAAACTTACCCGAGGCAACACAGGGTGACCAGCAACTCGCCGCTACGGCTTCCAGAACTTTCCCAGAGTATTTACCAATGGGAGGCGGGGTGATAATGGAATAATGCATGCCGCGCTCCTGACCCGCCTCCCCGAGGCGGAGTGGCAGGACCGCGAACGGCAGCACCAGGACCGGGTCGCGCGCTTCTCCGGGCCCTACCTGGACCGGCGGTCACGCGGCGCGAAGCACCCGGTCGAGGATTTCCTGTTCACCTACTACAACCAGAAGCCCGGGCAATTGCTCCGCTGGCATCCCGGGGCAGGCGTGGTCCTGACCGGCCCCGCGGCCGAGGCCCGCGCCGGCTGGAAGTACTATCTCGCCGAAGGCGACGGCGTCCGGGTGGACGTGTCCAGGTTCGCCGAGGAGCGACGGGAGGTCGTGGACTTCGCCCGGCTGATTCTCGGCAGGACGGCGTCGCGACCCGCCCAGTTCGGTTGCTTCGGCCTCCACGAATGGGCCATGGCGTACCGATCGTCCGTCAACGGCGTGCGCCACGAGTACCTCGAGCTGCGCCTCGGAGCGGCGGGGACCGACGGCGTCGTCGAGTCCGCCCGCCTGCGCTGCACGCACTTCGACGCCTTCCGGTTCTACACACCCGAAGCCGCTCCGCTGAATGAACTCGCGCCGACCCGCGAGACGCAGCGGGACCTCGAGCAGCCGGGCTGCCTCCACGCGAATATGGACCTGTACAAGTGGGCGTACAAGCTGACCCCCCTGTTGCCGAGCGAGATGATCATGGACTGCTTCGAGCTCTCCTGGCGCATCCGCACCATGGACATGAGGGCATCGCCCTACGACCTCGAGGCCTGGGGTTACCCGCCCATCGCCATCGAAACGGCGGCAGGCAAGGCGGAGTACGTCCGGCTGCAGCGCGGCTTCGCCGAGGAGTCCCAGGCGCTCCGGGTCCGGCTCCTCCATCAGGTGGAGAGTGCCCTCGGGCCGGTGTGACCCTCGAGCCGGGACGCAGCGCCGTCGTCCTTCGTTGTCCTACCACCAGCCGTTACGCTGGAAAACCAGCCGAGGGGGACACCGTGAGCAACACCGATCCGACATCGGGAGCGGGCACACCGAGCCGCACCGTCATCCGGCTGGCACTTCCCCTCGCCGCCCTGTCCCTCGCCCTCTCCGCCTGCACCCAGGGCGGGCCGGCGGCAGAACCCACAGAGCAGGAGACCACCGTGCAGTCCTCCACCCCCGAGCCGTCACCGGCGCCCTCCCCGACGGCGAACGGCCCATCGGCCTCACCGTCGCCAACACCTGTCCCGACTGCCGCTGCTCCTCCCGCCGCATCGGCCGGCAGCGCCCTGCTGACCATCTCCGTCAAGCAGGACGCCGCCGCAGAACCGGTCCAGTACATCCTCGAGTGCGTCGACGGCGCTCCCGGCCCCGCATCCACCCTCCCGAACGCGGAGGCCGCCTGCGCAACGCTCGCCCGGCTCGGAACGGGGTTCTTCACCGCGCGGCCGAACAAGGATGTCATCTGCACGCAGGAGTACGGAGGCCCCCAGACGGCCAGCATCACCGGTGACCTGAACGGCACGTCCGTCCTCGCCGCATTCGCCCTCACGGACGGCTGTGAGATCTCGCGGTGGGACAGGGTGCGGGACATCCTCGGCACGCCGGGCGGCCAGTAGGACCGGGCCGGGCCGTGGTCGCGGGCGGTCACTGCACCGCCGCCGGGCCGGCAGCCGGACAGGTGCCCGGGGAATTCCCGGTAGACTTGTGGCGCAAGCTCGCGGAGCGCCGGTGTCGATCAAGACGCGGCGTGAGACGGCACTTCCGGGCCCCTGCATCTAAGGCTGGAACCCCCAGCACTTGCCGCTCACGCACAGGAGTTGCCGGATGCCCCGGATCGTTGTCGACGTCATGCCCAAGCCCGAGATCCTCGACCCGCAGGGTAAGGCGATCGCAGGTGCACTCCCCCGGATCGGCCTCACCGGATTCGCCGGAGTCCGCCAGGGGAAGCGCTTCGAACTGACCGTGGACGGTGACGTCACCCCGGAGGTCCTGGAGCAGGCCCGCCATGCGGCCACCACGCTGCTGTCCAACCCGGTCATCGAGGACGTCACCCGCGTGGAGGTCATCGAGGAGGACGAGCAGTGACTGTCGAGACCCCGCTCATCGGCGGACCCCAGCCCGTCGCCTCGAACAACGAGGACAGCCCGCTCAACGGCGTGAAGATCGGCGTCGTGACCTTCCCCGGCTCGCTCGACGACCGCGATGCCGTCCGCGCAGTGCGCCTGGCCGGCGGCAGCGCCATCCACCTCTGGCACGGCGACCATGACCTGCACGACGTCGACGCCGTCATCATCCCCGGCGGATTCTCGTACGGCGATTACCTGCGCGCCGGCGCCATCTCCCGCTTCGCTCCCCTCATGGAGCAGATCACCGCAGCAGCATCCGGCGGTGCGGACGCCCTTCCCGTGCTCGGCATCTGCAACGGGTTCCAGGTCCTCACCGAGGCACACCTGCTGCCGGGCTCGATGATCAAGAACAACTCCCTGCACTTCATCTGCCGCGACCAGCGCCTGCGGGTCGAGAACGCCGGCACGTTCTGGACGTCGGAGTACGCCCAGGACGAGGAACTCGTCATCCCGCTCAAGAACCAGGACGGCCAGTTCGTCGCTGACAACCGCACGCTCGACGAACTCGAGGGTGAGGGCCGCGTGGTCTTCCGCTACGTCGACGGCAACCCGAACGGCTCGCGCCGGGACATCGCCGGCATCTCGAATATTGCGGGCAACGTCGTCGGGCTCATGCCGCACCCCGAGCACGCGGTGGAGGCGGGCTTCGGCCCCGATTCCTCTGCCCGCGGCGAGGTAGGAGTCCGCGGCGGTACGGACGGGCTCGGCATCTTCACGTCGGTACTCAAGAAACTGGTGGGCTAAGTGACTGCAGGGACAATGTCCAAGAAGTTCAATATCGACACGGTCGCGAACGCCGAGGCCACCCCGGGACAGGCGCTCCCCTGGGCCGAACTGGGGCTGAAGGAGAACGAGTACAAGCGCGTCGAGGAGATCCTGGGCCGCAGGCCCACCGGGGCAGAGCTGGCCATGTACTCGGTGATGTGGAGCGAGCACTGCTCCTACAAGTCCTCCAAGGTGCACCTGCGCCAGTTCGGTGACAAGGTCACCGACGCCATGAAGGAGCACCTGCTCGTGGGTATCGGTGAGAACGCGGGTGTCGTCGACATCGGGGACGGCTGGGCCGTGACCTTCAAGGTGGAGAGCCACAACCACCCGTCGTTCGTGGAGCCGTACCAGGGCGCGGCTACCGGCGTCGGCGGGATTGTCCGCGACATCATCTCGATGGGCGCCCGTCCGGTCGCCGTCATGGATCCGCTGCGCTTCGGCGCGATCGACCACCCCGACACCGCGCGCCTCGTCCACGGCATCGTCGCGGGCATCGGCGGTTACGGGAACTCACTCGGCCTGCCGAACATCGGTGGCGAGGTGGTCTTCGACTCCGTCTACCAGGGCAATCCGCTGGTCAATGCCCTCGCGGTCGGCGTGCTGCGCCACGAGGACATCCGGCTCGCCAACGCGTCCGGCGCCGGCAACAGGGTGGTCCTGTTCGGCGCCCGCACCGGAGGTGACGGCATCGGGGGCGCGTCCGTGCTCGCCTCCGAGTCCTTCGATTCCTCGAAACCGTCGAAACGTCCCGCCGTCCAGGTGGGGGACCCGTTCGCGGAGAAGGTCCTGATCGAGTGCTGCCTCGAGCTGTTCAAGGCCTCTGTGGTCGAGGGCATCCAGGACCTCGGTGCTGCCGGTATCTCGTGCGCGACATCGGAACTCGCCTCCAACGGGGACGGCGGCATGCATGTCGAGCTCACCAACGTCCTGCTGCGCGACCCTTCGCTGACTCCGGGGGAGATCCTCATGTCGGAGTCGCAGGAACGCATGATGGCCGTGGTCACGCCCGCGAACGTCGAGGCGTTCGAGGCGATCATGGACAAGTGGGCCGTGGAGTACTCCTGGCTCGGCGAGGTCACCGGCACCGGGCGCCTCATCATCGAGTGGGACGGCGAGAAGATCGTCGACGTAGATCCCCGCACCGTCGCCCATGAAGGACCCGTCTACGAGCGGCCCTTCCACCGCCCCGAGTGGCTCGACGCCGTGCAGGCGGATGCCTTCAGGCCGGAGCAGCCGGCAGACCTGCGCGAGGCCGTCCTCGAACTGATGGCCTCACCCAACATGTGCTCGAAGGACTGGGTGACCGACCAGTTCGACCGTTATGTGCAGGGCAATACCGCGCTCGCCATGCCGGACGACGCCGGTGTGGTCCGCGTGGACGAGGAAACCGGTCTGGGCGTCGCCATCTCCACGGACGCGAACGGCCGCTACTCCTACCTCAACCCGTACGAAGGGGCGCGCCTGGCCCTCGCCGAGGCCTATCGCAACGTGGCGACGTCGGGCGCCGAGCCCCTCGCCGTCACCGACTGCCTGAACTTCGGCTCACCCGAGGACCCCGAGGTCATGTGGCAGTTCGTCGAAACCGTCCGCGGCCTCGCCGATGCCTGCCAGGAACTCGGCGTGCCGGTCACCGGCGGCAACGTCTCCCTCTACAACCAGACCGGTGGCGTCGCCATCCACCCCACGCCGGTGGTCGGTGTCCTCGGCGTGTTCGATGACGTCGCGCGCCGCACGCCGTCGGGCTGGCGGGAGGACGGCCAGGCCGTCTACCTGCTGGGGACGACGGCGGCCGAACTGGACGGCTCGGAGTGGGCCAACCTGCGCGGACACCTCGGCGGGAAGCCTCCGGCGCTCGACCTCACGGCGGAGAGGACCCTCGCCGCGATCCTCGTCAACTGCTCGCGTGACGGCATGATCGACGCCGCCCACGACCTCTCGGAGGGCGGGCTCGCCGCCGGCCTGAGCGAGATGGCGCTGCGCTTCGGCGTCGGTGCCCGGATCGGGCTCGACGAGGTCTGCGAGCGCGACGGGATCGACGCCTTCACGGCCCTGTTCAGCGAGAGCCAGGCACGCGCCGTCGTGAGCGTGCCCCGCTCGGAGGAGGTCCGCTTCAACGACATGTGCACGGCGCGGAACTTCCCCACCATGCGCATCGGCGTGGTGGACACGGAGAACGAGGCGCTCGACGTGCAGGGGTACTTCAACCTGCCGATCGACCAGCTCCGCGAGGCGCACCAGGGGACGCTGCCGAAGCACTTCGGCTAGGAGTCCGGTCGGCGGGACGGCGTCCCGCCGACCGGAACGTCAGACACGCCGGCGGTAGTGGTCGTGGGTCAGTTTCAGCTGCTCGACCCAGAACTCGAACTTCCGGTCCTCGGACGCGCCGGCCTCGAGGTGTCCCAGATTCTCTGCCAGCGAGTAGAAGCCATCACCGGGGCCATCGGAGGCGGAGAGCTTCACGACGGACGACACCATGAATCGGCTGTGCAGAAGATCGGCTTTGACGATGTCGGCCAAGAGCGTCCCGAGCGCCGCGCGGTCGGTGTCCCGCGAGAAGTCGAAGGGCACTGTGTCCGCGTCCTCGCTCACTTCACGGTTGAGATCCGAGTAGAGGATCCATTCCTGCCTGCGGGCGGTGTGTACCATGATGTTCCTGGCAGCCTCCATCATCAGGCTCCAGTCCTCGTCGGAATATCCGTGTGGCATCCTGCCCCTCTCGATCGGCTCCCCGAAAGCCTAGCTGCCGCCCGACGAGGGTCACAGCGGTGAGCGACACCAGGGGCCGGGTCCGGCCGGAGGACACGAGGCATGGACATGACGTAACCGCGGCGTAATGCTGCCGCCGCCGCGAGGAAACGCACCGCTGGTGGGATGGCACAGTCCCCCGGAGCGCGACCACCCCCGCGTTTCCGTCGGACCTGCTCATCACCTCATCAAAGGACACCGAATGCCTTTCATCCTCTCGCCGTCGCGGCCCCGTGCCCGGCGCGTCACCGCAGGTCTCGCCACGGGACTCCTGGCCGCTGCCGTCGTCGCCGGTCCCGCCGTAGCCGCACCCAAGCCCATCGCCCTCGACCTCAGCACCGCCGGTGTCGCCGAGGTACAGGCGGGGCTGGCGTCCCGCAGCTTCACCTCCGAGGCCCTGGTGCAGGCGTATCTTGAACGCATCACCGCAGTGAGCATCAACGGACCACACCTGAACGCCGTGCGCGCCATCAACCCCTCCGCGCTGGCGGATGCGAAGGCGCTCGACGCCGAGCGGAAGAAGGGCACGCTTCGTGGCGCCCTCCACGGGGTGCCCATCCTGGTGAAGGACAACATCGACGTGGCCGGGATGCCGACGACCGCCGGCTCGGTGGCCCTCGCCAACTCCTACCCCGCGGCGGACGCCCCTCTGGTCACCGAGCTGAAGAAGGCAGGTGCGATCATCATCGGCAAGACGAACCTGACCGAGTTCGCGAACTTCATGACCAACGGGATGCCCGCCGGCTACAGCTCGCTCGGCGGCCAGGTGCTGAACCCCTATGACGCCAGCCAGACGCCGAGCGGTTCCAGCGCGGGCTCCGGCTCGGCAGGCGCGGCTGGGCTCGCGACGCTCACCGTCGGCACGGAGACCTCCGGGTCCATCCTGAGCCCCGCGCGGGCCAACTCACTGGTGGGCGTCAAGCCCACCGTCGGCATCGCCAGCAGGACCGGCATCATCCCGATCTCCGCCACACAGGACACCGCCGGACCCATGACGAAATCCGTGTACGACGCCGCGGCCCTGCTCACGGCGATGACCAGCATCGACCCCGAGGACCCCGCGACGGCTGCCAACCCGAGCGACGCCGCCGACTTCACGGCGGCCCTGAGCGACAGCGCGCTCGTGGGGAAGCGCCTCGGTTTCGTAGCGAGCACCACCGATCCCGTATACACGGCGTCACTCGACGCGCTGCGGGCCCAGGGTGCGACGCTCGTGCCCGTCACGGTGGGCGGCAGCACCGCGCCCAGCATCCTCACCCTCGAATTCGAGCGTGACCTCAACGCCTACCTGTCGCGTCTACCCGAGAACGCACCGATGGACACCCTGAGCGACATCATCACCTACAACAGCGCCAACGCACCGGCAGCGCTGAAGTTCGGGCAGACACTCCTCACCGACTCGGAAGCCGTCGACCTCGACGATCCTGCGCAGCAGGCGCAGTACGTGGCGGCACGGGACACGGGACTCACCCAGAGCAGGGCAGCGATCGATTCCGTCCTCGCCGCCAATGACCTGGACGCAATCGTGTCGAACTCGGGGACCACAGGCGTCGGCGCGCGGGCGGGCTACCCGTCGGTCATCGTCCCTTCGGGATACTCCGAGGCGAACCGTCGGCCCTCCGGCGTCGTCTTCCTCGGCACTGCCTGGAGTGAAGCGTCCCTGCTGGGATTCGCCTACGACTTCGAGCAGGCCACCAAGGCCTGGCAGTCACCCCAGAACATCAACCCGTCGCTGTTCCGCTGCACATCGGTGGTGCCGGTCAGCGAGTGGGACTCCTCCTGCACGACCGCCGACGCAAAGCCGGGCAAGGGCAAGCAGTAGCGGGCACCGTCGCTGCCAGGACGTAGCGACGGCAGACAGCAAGGAGGAGGCCGTTGCCCCGAGGGGTGACGGCCTCCTCTCAGCCGGCCGAGGCCAACGCCCGCGCAGCTCTTATGTACCGCGAGAGGACGAATCGCTGCGTGAGCCGGGTCAGGGGTGATGCGAGCCGGAAGGCGAGGCCGGCCGGAACGCTGTAGGCGGAGCAGATGAACAGCAGCCGGTTGTCCGCCGTCAGCTCCGCGTAGAAGCCCTCCTCCCCCTTGACCGGATGACCTGGCAGCGTGCCGTAGCCGAACCCGCCCCGCTGGCCGGGCACGGCCCTGCCGGCACCGTCGAGCTGTGGAGCCCTCGACCAGATGACCCTGCACGGCGCCTTGATGCGCGCGGGACCCACGCCGAAACCAGCCACCACGACAACCCCCGGCTCGGCTCGCCTGGCGTCGGACCGCATGGTGAGCCCCGCCCCGCGGTGAAGTTCCCACGCGAGGATGCCTTCCGTCAGAGCGATGAAAGCGGCCGAGGGGTCGTTCGTCGCGATCTCACGGGACTCGACCATCACGGTGTAGCCGGGCGGCCACCTCCCGTCGAAGGACTCCGGGAACGGCCTGTCCGTCGCGCCGCGATCCCCGTACGTGAACTGCTCCATGCATCCTTCTTCCATCGGTGCTCGCCGGCGGCGTCCCTACCCGGGTTCGATCGCCGTCCCGCGTCCCAACGTAGTGGATCCGGCAAGCCGGCGGCGGGACATGGAACGGTTCCGGTGGGAGGATGAGAGCCCGGATTCATCTGCACGTCCAACCCACCGTTCCGACAGGAAAGCAGGACCATCATGGCATCAGGGACGGCGTCCAACAGGAGGCACAGGGGCGCGGCCGACACCGCGACCGACGCCGCAGAGGATGCTGCTGATTCGAGAGGCTTCGAGCTCGCAGCCCGCGCCGGCTACGTCGCGGCGGGCGTCCTGCATTTCCTGATCGGGCTGATAGCGCTCGGACTGGCGAGAGGTGGGGCCGGCAGCGCGGATCAGAGCGGTGCCATCGGCCAGCTTGCGAGCAGCACGGGCGGAACAGCGCTCCTGTGGTTCTGCTTCATCGGCTGCCTTGCGCTCGCCCTGTTCCAGTTCAGCGAGATCTTCTTCGGCGCCAAGGCACTCCGTGACAGGAAGAAGCTCACCTTCAGGCTGAAGAGTGGTGGACAAGCCGTCGTCTACGCCGTCATCGGCGCAACGTTCGGCCGGTACGCGCTCGGTGGTTCGAGCGACAGCAGCAGCACCACGAGTTCGCTGAGCGCCTCCCTGATGTCCAACCGGGCGGGCGCCGCACTCCTTCTCGCGATCGGTGTCGGCATCATCGTCGTCGGGGGCTACTTCATCTACAGTGGCGCCACGCGTCGGTTCCGGCGAAAACTCTCGGGGCTGCCCCCGGACAGGATCGGCACCGCCGTCACGGCCCTCGGGATCGTGGGCTACATCGCCAAGGGCTTCGCACTCGGAGTCCTCGGGGTCCTCGTCGTCGTCGCCACCGTCACGAACAACCCCGAGCAGTCCACCGGGCTCGACGGCGCGCTGAAGTCCCTCCGCGACCAGCCATTCGGAACGTGGCTCCTCGGCGCAGTGGCCCTGGGCCTCATGGCCTACGGCGTCTTCATGGTGGCGCGCTCGAAGTACCAGCGCATGTGACGGTCACAGCCCGAGCGCCGGCGCCTCCATGGCAGGACACGCGTTCATCACGACGTCGAGTCCTGCAGCGGCGGCCCGGCGGGCGGCGTCCTCGTCGATGACCCCCAACTGCAGCCATACGGCGCGCGCGCCGACGGCGATGGCCTGATCCACGACGGCGCCCACGCGAGACGAGTTGACGAAGCAGTCGACGACGTCGATGTCCCCCGGGATGTCCGCGAGCAGGGTGTAGCCCTTCTGCCCATGCACGTCGTCGCCCCTGAGGCTCACCGGAACGACGTCCATACCGAGGGCCTGCATCAGGAACCGTGATACTCCTACCGCGGCCCTGCGCGGGTTGTTCGACAGGCCGACCACGGCCCATCTGCCGTGCTCGGTCAGGAGCCTCCTGATCACCTCTGGATCGTTCCGGTGTGCCATGGTGCCTCCCTGGTGCCGATTGTTACAGCCTTTGTTACACGCTCCATTTTGCTCCCGAAGCGCTGCGGGCGTTTCATGGAAGTGACCATCCCGAGCGGCCGAGAGACCTGGATCGATGAAGCCGCAGCAACCCTGGTCGTCCGACGTCCCCTGACGTCGGACGGTAACAAGGATCGAGCCGTGGGAACCACCGTGACACGGTGGCGAAGGCTCGGTCCGTAGGGTGCTACCGCCAGGACCGATGGAGATACCATGACCGCAGTTCTGGCACCCAGCACTACCCAGTCCCACTCCAAGCAGGCCCTCGCCGTGCACTTCTCCGGCCTCGGGCGCAGCTTCGGACCGGCCGACAACCGCCGCGTCGTCCTCAGGGACGTGTCCGTGCAGGTCGAGCCGGGCGAGATCCTGGCCATCCTCGGCACGAGTGGCTGCGGCAAGTCCACCCTCCTGCGCGCCGCCGCCGGGCTGGACGTCCCCGACAGCGGCGAGGTCCTGATCGATGGCACCCCGGTGGCCGGCATCGACGAGCGGTGCGCCGTCGCCTTCCAAGAACCGCGACTTCTGCCGTGGCACACCCTGCAGGCCAATGTGGCGATCGGGTTGCCCAAATCCTCCAGTGCGAGCGCCGGCAAGGCGAAGGTCCTCGAGTTGCTGAAACTCGTGGGCCTCGACACCTTCGCCAAGCACCGACCGCGGGAGGTGTCCGGTGGCATGGCCCAGCGCACATCGCTGGCCCGGGCGCTGGCCCGCAATCCGGGGGTGCTGCTGCTCGACGAACCGTTCGGGGCGCTCGACGCCCTGACGCGCATCAAGATGCAGGACCTCCTCCTGGACATCCACAGCGCACAGCCCACGACGGTGCTGCTCGTCACACACGACGTCGACGAGGCCCTCCAGCTCGCGGACCGCATCCTCGTGCTCGGGCGGAACGACGACGGGCAGGACGGTTCCACCGTCGCGGAGCTCGTCCCCGTACCCGGCGCACGTCCGCGCAACCGCAACTCCACGGAACTCGGCGCCCTTCGCAGCTCGCTGCTCTCGATGCTCGGCGTTACCGGGCACTAGCCCGGACCTCCGCACTCAGCCCTGCCCGCACCGCGTCTCCCTGGACCGCGGGCGCATCCCTGTCTTTCCCCTCTCGCACCAACCATCAAAGGACCACCATGAACCGCCGTGCCTTCCTGCCGACCCTCGCCCTTGCCACCGCTCTCTCATTCAGTCTCAGCGGCTGCCTGGCCGGCGAGAACGCGGCCGACACGCAGCCAGTATCCGAGGACGGGACGCAGGGCGGGACCCTCAACATCGACTTCGCCACCTACAATCCGCTGAGCCTCATCATCAAGGAGCAGGGCTGGCTCGAGGACGAGCTCGCCGACCAGGACATCACTGTCAACTGGGTGCAGTCCGCCGGGTCCAACAAGGCCAATGAGGCCCTACGCGCCGGGGCGATCGACGTCGGCTCCACCGCCGGTTCCGCCGCCCTCCTCGCCCGTTCCAACGGCTCGCCGATCAAGGCCATCGACATCTACTCGCAGCCCGAGTGGGCTGCGCTCGTGACCCTGCCGGACTCCGGCATCACGAGCGTCGAGGACCTGCGCGGCAGATCGGTCGCGGCGACGCGCGGAACGGACCCCTACTTCTTCCTCCTGCAGGCGCTCGAAGCGGCAGGAGTTGACCAGTCGGAGGTGACCATCGAGAACCTCCAGCATGCCGACGGCCGAGCAGCACTGGCCAGCGGCGCCGTCGATGCCTGGTCCGGACTTGACCCGATCATGGCCGCCTCCGAACAGGACGGCGCGCAGCTCTTCTTCCGCGACATCGACTACAACACCTACGGATTCCTCAACGCCACCGAGGACTTCCTCTCGGACAAGCCCGACGTCGCGCAGACCGTCGTCAACGCGTACGAGAAGGCGCGTGAATGGGCGAAGGAGAACCCCGAGGAGACCGCAGCCATCCTCGCAGAGGTCGCCGCTATCGACCCGGCGGTCGCCAGCTCCGTCATCATCGACCGCACCAACCTCGACGTCGACCCCGCGCCGGGCGACGCGCAGCGCAGCGTCCTCGAGAAGATCGGTCCCGTATTCGTCGAGACCGGGGACGTCCAGACCCAGAAGCAGATCGACGACGCCCTCGGATCCCTCTTCGACCCCTCGCTCGTCGAGAAGGCCGACCCGGCCTCCATCGGCTCGGGCTCATGAGTGCCGAGTATGCGACCCCCGTCAGCAAGGAGGGGCTCGAGGCGACGGGCTCGGCGATCACGAGCGCGTCGGCAGCATCGCGCGGCTCCAGGCCGGGAGGAACGGCGGGCCGCCGTGCGGGGATCATCCTCCTCGGGCTGATCGTCCCCGCACTGATCCTGCTTGCCTGGCACCTCAGCACGGCCTCGGGATTCTTCCGCCCGTCGCAGCTGCCCTCGCCGGCGTCCGTACTCGCGGCCGCAGTCGACCTCATCGAGCGCGGGCAGCTCGCCACCCACATCCTCATCTCCACCCAGCGCGTGATCCTCGGGTTCCTCATCGGATCCCTGCTCGGGGTGCTGGCGGGCGCCCTGCTCGGACTCTCGCGCCTCGCCGACGTCCTGCTGACTCCGACGGTCGGCGCCCTCCGCGCCGTCCCGTCCCTCGCATGGGTGCCCCTGCTGGTGCTCTGGATCGGCATCAACGAGGACTCCAAGGTCACGCTGATCACCATCGGCGCGTTCTTCCCCGTGTTCACCACCCTCTACCTCGGGCTGCGTCATGTGGACCGCAACCTCGTCGAGGCCGCTCGCGCCTTCGGGGTGAACGGCGTCCGGCTCCTGACCACGGTCCAGTTGCCCGCCGTCGTCCCGGCCCTCTTCTCCGGCCTCCGGTTGGCGTTGGCCCAGTCCTGGCTGTTCCTCGTAGCGGCCGAACTCATCGCGTCCTCGATGGGGCTGGGCTTCCTGCTCACCGATTCCCAGCAGACGGGCCGCGTGGACCGCATCATCCTCGCCATCATCCTGCTGGCCGTCATCGGCAAGATCACGGACGCACTCCTCGGCATCGCCGAGCGCTGGGCGGTGCGGCGGTGGGCGTAGCGACGACGACGGAGCCTTCGCTTCCGCTCGAGGACGAGGCCGACCGCCTCGCGTTCTGGGCCGAGCAGGCCGCACGGCTCGAGTGGAACACGCCCTGGGACACGCTGCACTCCTTCGAGAAGGCCGAGCTGCAGGCGGATGGGACGCTCAGCGTTCCCGTCATCGAGTGGTTCTCGGGAGGCACGCTGAACGTAGCCGCTAACTGCGTGGACCGGCATGTCCGGGCAGGCAACGGCGACCGTGTGGCGCTCCATTTCGAGGGCGAGCCGGGCGACCGCCGGACCGTGACCTACGCGGACCTGCGGGACGAGGTCTCACGCGCGGCGAACGCGCTGCTCGCCCTCGGAATCGGACAGGGCGACCGCGTGGTCATCTATCTCCCCGTGCTCGTGGAGACAGTCGTCATCACGCTGGCCTGCGCCCGGATCGGCGCCGTGCATTCCCTCGTGTTCGGCGGGTTCTCGGCGGAGGCGCTGCGCTTCCGCGTCGAGGACACCGGCGCCAAGCTGCTGGTGACCACGGACGGGCAGTTCCGCCGCGGCGCCGCGGTACCCGTGAAGGACAACGCCGACGCCGCGGTATCCGGGGAGAACAGCATCGAGCACGTCCTGGTGGTGCGCCGCACGGGCTCGGACGTCAGCTGGACCGAGGACCGCGACGTGTGGTGGCACGACGTCGTCGACACCGCGTCCCCGCACCACGAGCCGGAGGCGTTCGACGCCGAGACCCCGCTGTTCATCATGTACACGTCGGGAACCACGGGGAAGCCGAAGGGTCTCGTCCACACCTCGGGCGGCTACCTGACGCAGGCGTCCTGGAGCTTCGAGCACCTCTTCAGCAACCCGGATGCAGCAGGGCGGGACCGTGACGTCCACTGGTGCACCGCGGACCTCGCCTGGGTCACGGCACATACGTACGAGCTGTACGGACCGTTGTCGAACGGCGCCACCCAGGTCATCTTCGAGGGCACACCGAACACACCGCATGCGGGCCGCCACTTCGAGATCATCGAGCGCTACGGCGTCACCAGCTACTACACGGCTCCCACGCTGGTGCGCTCGCTGATGGGCTGGTTCCCGGACGGAGTCCCGTCCGACTACGATCTCTCGAGCATCCGCGTGCTCGGCACGGTCGGCGAAGCCGTCAATCCGGAGGCATGGCGCTGGTTCCGCCGGAACCTCGGCCGGGACGAGGTTCCCGTCGTGGACACCTGGTGGCAGTCCGAGACCGGCGCCACGGTCCTCTCTCCCAGCCCCACAGACGCCGCCTTCAAGCCCGGCTGCGCTGCGAGGGCACTTCCCGGCCTGAGCACGCGCATCGTCGACGAGGACGGGCTGGGCGTCCCTCCCGGGGTGCAGGGCCTGATCGTCGTGGACCGCCACGGTCCAGCCATGGCCCGCACCGTCTGGGGGAATCCGCAGCGCTACCTCGACTCTTACTGGCGGACGTTCGCGGCGCAGGGGTGGTTCCTCGCAGGTGACGGCGCGCGGTACGACGACGACGGAGACACCTGGATCCTCGGGCGCGTGGACGATGTCATCAACGTGTCAGGGCATCGCTTGTCCACGATCGAGATCGAGTCGGCCCTCGTGGAACATCCGCTCGTGACGGAGGCCGGCGCCTGTCCCATCGCGGACCCGCTGACGGGCCACGCCATCGCTGCCTTCGTCGTGCTGGCATCGGGGGCAGATCCCGAGGCCGACGTCGCCTCGACGCTGCGCGCTCATGTCACGCAGGCGATCGGAGCGATCGCGCGGCCGGCAGCCGTCGTCGTCGTGCAGGATGTGCCGAAGACCCGCTCCGGCAAGATCATGCGGCGCCTGCTGACGCAGCTCTACGAGGGCACACAGCTCGGTGATACGACGTCCCTGCAGAACGAGGGATGCATTCCCGGCATCCAGGACGTCCTCGCCCGTCGTCCGTGAACCCGTGCGGTCCCGACCCGTCAGCGCACCGTTCGGTATCGATGATGCACAGGTGGTGGTCGAAAGAGCGACGATTACGTGTCGGTGTCCCGATGCGCCATCGCGATGGGCTTGGATTCCACACTCCCACGTTCGCGCAGGTAGACGGACGCGCCGATCATCACGGCGATGACCATGAATTCGCTTTGCCAGTTCTGGAAAGATTCGAACCAGAACCGCGACGTCGCCATGTATCCGAACACTGTGACCCCGGGCGCGCCGTGGCTTGCCTGCTCCTCGTTGTAGGCCTCGCTCCCGCCCACGGCGTGCAGCAGGAACGACGCCGCGAACAGGACGAAGAACATGATGGACAGTGAGTGCTCGTACAGCCTGAGTAGAAGGCCGCCGTGGCGCACGGGCCAGGGGGTGTCGCGTTCCGTGGCGGCAGTACGCGGATCGTCGTCCTGCGGTTCGTGCTTGTCCGGCAGCTTCGACTCGGAGGAACCGCGTTGGAACAGGTACGCGGTCAGCACGACGTACATCCCCATCTGCAGGAACTCGGACTCCCAGTTCTCGAACGTCGCCTCCAGGAAATCGCCGGTACCGAAGAAACCGAGGAGGGTCACGCCCGGTTCTCCGTGGGCACGTTGCTCCTCGTTGTAGTTGAGGACGCCGCTGATCACCATACCGACGAAGGAAATCAGGAAGAGGGCCGCATTCACGAGCAGGAGGCCGCGGTCCCTGATCCAGAGCTTCATGATGGTACCCGTCCTTCCTCCGACCGAGCGCGCTGTTCGCTTTTACAACGCTAGGAAGGCGGCAGTGGCTCGGCAAGCGGAATGGTCGCGTCATTGCCGGTTGCATCGCTGCCGGAGCGTACGTTCCTCCGACCGGTCGAGACCACCCCGTTTAACGGAAGGAAGCGGCAGGCGCCCCGTCCAAGCGCCTGCCGCTCCCCGTCAGTGGTCCGTTCCGGTATTAGCCCGCTACCCGAACGAAGGATGCTCCCGCGAGGTCCGAGAGGGGGTGCTGCATGGTCGAGTTCACACCGTTCATGCCGCTGCTGATGACCTGGCCGTCGCCGACGTAGATAGCGACGTGCCCGGAGGTGATCACGATGTCGCCCGGGGCCGGGGAGGCCACGGTGGAACCGAACTGGAAGAACTGCGAGGGGCCGAGGTCACCTGCGGGGATTCCCGCGGCGTTCAGGGCATTCTCGACCAGCACGGTGCAGTCCTGGGTTGCTCCGATCTGCGACTGCGCGGAAGCCACGAGGGTTCCGGCGGCTCCGCTGGCTGATGCCACCGGTGTGATGTCGGCGGAGGCGAGGTACATGCCCGACTCCGGAGCTGCGGACACGGCCGGCGCCGGGGCGACGGCTGCGGCCTGCTGGACCGGAGCCGCCGGGATGGCTACGGGCACCGACACGGCTGCTGCGGGTGCTTGGGCCACGTCACCGGTAGGGATGGTGATGGTGTCGCCCGGGAAGATGACCGAAGCTACCGAGAGCCCGTTGGCACCGATCAGGGTGTTGAGGTCCGCGCCGTAGCTGGCCGCAATGGCACCGAGTGTGTCACCGGCGACGACGGTGTGGGTTGCGCCGGCTGCCGGTGCAACGGCTGCCTCTGCAACGGGTGCAACCGCTGCGGCGGGAGCCTGGACGGCCACGGATGCCACCGTCGTGTCCTGACCGGTGTACTCACCGGCGTTGGCGGTACCGACGGCGCTGAGCGCGAGGCCCGACGTGACGGCAACGATGGCAACGGGACGGCCGACGGTAGTGGCGTGGTTCTTTGCTGCACGGGACAGACCCTGCAGAGCGAGGTTGCCCTCGATAACGGCGCGGTGGCGTGCAGGTGAAGTGATTCGTGACATGGATCTATACCTCTCCCATGCCTGCGGGGTGAGCTGTCGGGTTCGGATGGGAGTCACCCGGCCGCGGGCACCGCCGGTGGGCGGTGGGGTGCGGCTTAACCCCGAGGACGCCTGCAGATGATCTGCGCGCCCGGTGGAACTAGTGGTTCCCCCGTCCCTGCCTTCGTGTTTGCGAACGTATCCCGATCGGCGGCAGGGCTCGGCAATCCATACGGGAGCACCCCACGTGGACGGGGGCACCCGACGACGATAGCCAGCGTTCCGCCGGTTTGTCACATTTGCATAACGGAGGTTACCCTGCCCCTAGACGTGGGCACGCCACCGACGGATCGCGACAACGGTGCCGCCGGAACTGAGGGCGAGCAGGACCGCCTGTTGCACCAGGAACCAGACCGTCGGCTGATCATCCGAGTATCGGATCGCCACGAGGATACTGGCGGCGAGGACGAGGGTCAGGACGACGCCCACGCAGGCAAGGGTGTTCCACAGCCTGCGCTCCTGCAGGCGAGTCGCCGTCTTCCATTCCTCCATGGCTCAACCCTAGGCGCCTGAAAGCATGGAGCCCCACTCGCTGGATGCGAGTGGGGCTGCCCACAGCTTTTTGAGAGAAACGTCGTGGACCTGGAAGCTAGGGGCGCACGGGTGCGCTTGTGTTGGCGATCAGGTCCACGGCCTGCTCGGGGAACCAGGCGCCGGCCGAAGGATCGACGCGGCCCCACTCGGGATCGACTCCATCGTTGTCCGTCAGACCACGGCTGCATTCTCCGTCCGACTCACCCGGGACCTTGATCCACAGGAAGGCGTCGGCGAGCTCATTGCCGGTGTCGGACGTTGGCAGGTAGCCGAGCCCGCGGCTCGGCGGGTTGCACCAGACCTGGGGGTCGGGGTAGGAGGCCGAGGGAACCCAGGGGCCCCGGCCGTTGCGGCTCGTGTCGATGACGAAGTGCGCGAGCTCATCGGAGGACGGGGCATTGGCGGCAGCGCCCACGTTCTGTGCATACCAGGCGTCGGTCAGACCCCAGGTGGAGAAGTCGGAGGGCGAAGCCGGGTAATACTGGCTTGCGCAGGATCCGTAGGCGCCCGGATTGATCTCCGTCGCGTAGTAGATGCACTGCGAGACCCACGAGCCGAACTTCAGCTGCCGCTCGGTGAGCTCGTAGTTCGAGACGTTGAGGAAGAAGCCGTCGGCCTTCTGGACACCGGCCTTCACGAGCCGGCTCGAGATCTCACCCGTCCCCAGCCAAGCACTGTGCGTCCCGTCGAGATAGACCTTGGTGTTGGGGAGGGCCTTGAGCTGGTCCACCGCGTAGTTGAGCATCTCGAAGCGCTCGGCGGCGGCAGTCGCGGAATTCGCTTCCGCCGGCTGGCACCACTCGAGATTGCCGTCCAGTGCTGTGTACCAGGGGATGATGCCCAGTCCGTCCGGTTCGAGCACCACCATGGCCGCCCTGTCCTGGATTCCGGCGGCGAGCGCATCGACCCATGCCTTGTACCCGGCGACGTCCGTTGCGCCACCGGCGGAGTACTGCGAGCAGTCCCGGAACGGCAGGTTGTAGGCGGCCAGTACAGGCACCTGCCGCTTGCCCGCGGCGCGGTGCGTGGTGTTCCTGACCTCCTGCGTCACCGTCGTCGGATCGCTGCCGGTGACCCAGACGGCCTGGGGCGTGGAGATCATCTCGCCGAGGCTGTCGGCCGCCGCCCGGTCACCCGAGGACCGCAGGTCCGCGATCTGGCGCTGTGCCTCGTGGTAGTGGTTCTGCTTCGGGACGTAGAACTCGGTGGCGGTCGGCTCCCCCGACGTCGGCTGCCCGCCCGTGGGGCCCTGTGCTGCGGCCGGGATTGCCGACAGGGCGGTGGAGGCGAGGACTCCTGCAAGTGCAAGCGTCATGGCGCAGGTCCTGGAAATGCTGAGCATCATTGCTCCTCATACTGTGGATGGTGGCGTGGAAGCCCGATCGGTAGCGACTTCCACACCCCCGTGGAAGCGCTCCCACGGCCAGTCTTTGTTGTTGTCCCCAACTTTGTCAAGACTCCCGGTACGGCTGGAAGTCACCTCGGCGGCACCTCATACGGGGACACATTGTTTGGTTCTGCAGCGTCCCGGTGTCAGACTCGAACCGACCATCCCGAGCGGCTGAGAGACCTGGCTCCATGAAGCCGCAGCAACCCTGGCTGCCGCCATCGAACGGCGACATGAGGGTGCTACTGCCAGGACGATGGAGGAAATAATGAGCGTCGCCGACCTTTCCACCCCCCTGAAATTCGCCTACTGGGTTCCCAACGTCAGTGGCGGCCTGGTGGTCTCGACCATCGAGCAGCGCACGAGCTGGGACTTCGACTACAACAAGAAGCTCGCGCGTATCGCGGAGGACGCCGGCTTCGAGTACGCCCTTTCGCAGACTCGATACGCCGCCTCCTACGGCGCGGACAAGCAGCATGAGGCCACGAGCTTCTCGCTCGCCCTCCTGGCTGCGACCGAGAAGCTCAAGGTCATCGCCGCCGTCCATCCCGGCATGTGGCACCCCGGCGTGCTGGCAAAATTCATCATCACCGCGGACCACATCTCGAACGGCCGCGCCGCTGTCAATATCGTCTCCGGCTGGCTCAAGGACGAGTTCGTCAATTTCGGCCTCGAGTGGCTCGAGCACGACGAGCGCTATGTCCGCACCGAGGAATTCATCCGGATCCTGCGCGGACTGTGGACCGAGCAGGGCTACACCCAGTCCGGCAAGTACTACAACATCAACAACTTCACGTTGAGCCCCGCTCCCGTGGACGTTCCGGGACGCCCGCATCCGGAAGTCTTCTTCGGTGGCAACTCCACGGCGGCGCAGGCCACTGCCGGGCGCGTCGCTGACTGGTACTTCTCGAACGGCAAGGACCTCGAGGGTTTCAAGGAGAATATCGCCGGCGTCCAGGCGTCCGCAGCCGAAGTGGGTCGGCGCCCCCGCTACGGACTCAACGGCTTCGTGATCGCCCGCGACTCCGAGAAGGAGGCCCGCGACACGCTGCGCGAGATCGTCGAGAAGGCGCACCGGCCCGCGGTCGAGGGTTTCCGTGACGCGGTGCAGGAAGCCGGCGCCTCCACGAAGGATGGCAAGGGCATGTGGGCGGACTCCTCGTTCGAGGACCTCGTGCAGTACAACGACGGCTTCAAGACCCAGCTCATCGGTACCCCGGAGCAGATTGCCGAGCGGATCGTCGAGTACAAGAAGATCGGCGTCAATCTGTTCCTCACCTGCTACCTGCACTTCCAGGAGGAGGTCGCGGCTTTCGGCACCGACATCCTGCCGATCGTGCGTGAACTCGAAGCGGATGCGGCACGCAAGGCAGGCGTCGACTTCGATCCGGGCGAGACCCTCGCCGGTACCCTCCCCAGCAAGGCAGGTGTCTGATGGCAGAACGCTCCTTCGGTTTCCGCACGCGTGCACTGCACGCCGGTGGCACCCCTGACGCCACCCATGGCGCCCGAGCCGTCCCGATCTACCAGACGACGTCGTTCGTCTTCAAGGACACGAACGACGCCGCAAACCTCTTCGCGCTGCAGAAGTACGGCAACATCTACTCGCGCATCGGTAATCCCACGGTGGCGGCTTTCGAGGAGCGCATCGCATCGCTGGAGGGCGGCATCGGCGCGGTAGCGACGGCGTCGGGCATGAGCGCGGAGTTCCTCACCTTCGCTGCGCTGTGCCAGGCCGGCGACCACATCGTTGCGGCCTCACAGCTCTATGGCGGGACCGTGACGCAGCTCGACGTGACGCTGCGGCGCTTCGGTATCGAGACCACCTTCGTTCCCGGCACCGATCCGGCGGACTACGCAGCCGCCATCCGCGAGAACACCAAGGCCGTGTACGCCGAGGTCATCGCGAATCCCTCGGGTGAGATCGCGGACCTCGCAGGTCTGGCGAAAGTGGCCCACGACGCCGGCGTCCCGTTCATCGTCGACTCGACCCTCAGCACGCCGTACCTCGTGCGGCCGATCGAGCACGGCGCGGACATCGTCATCCACTCCGCCACCAAGTTCATCGGTGGGCATGGCACCACCCTGGGCGGCGTGATCGTGGAGAGCGGCAGGTTCGACTGGGGAAACGGCAAGTTCCCCATGATGACCGAGCCCGTCCCCTCCTACGGCAACATCCAGTGGTGGGCGAACTTCGGTGAGTACGGCTTCCTGACGAAGCTCCGGACCGAGCAGCTCCGCGACATCGGGCCGTCGCTCTCGCCCATGTCCGCATTCCAGCTGCTGCAGGGCGTGGAGACCCTGGCCCAGCGTTTGGACGAACACCTCGAGAACGCCCAGGCCGTGGCGGAGTGGCTGCAGGCCGACCCCCGCGTGGAGTACGTCAACTACGCAGGTCTGCCCACGCACGTGCACCACGAGCGCGCGAAGAAATACCTGCCCCAGGGCCCCGGGTCCGTGTTCAGCTTCGGCATCAAGGGCGGACGCAAGGCCGGGCAGAAATTCATCGAGTCGCTGCAACTCGCCTCGCACCTCGCGAACGTGGGTGATTCGCGCACCCTCGTGATCCATCCGGGCTCGACGACGCACCAGCAGCTCTCCGCCGAGCAGCTCGTCGCGGCCGGCGTACCCGAGGACCTCGTGCGCATCTCCGTGGGGCTGGAGGACCTCGGTGACATCCTGTGGGATCTCGACCAGGCGCTCGACCTCGCCTTCGACGCCTCCGACGAAGCCTTCGACGACCTCCCGCAGGAGTCCGCCGGAGGAAACGACGACGACGCCTCGGCAACGCGCGCGGTAGGAGTGGGAGCATGAGCAGTACTGCACCGGAACGTACCTGGGAAGGCCCGTCGGCACCCGAACGCCTCGCGCTTCTCAGGAACGCGCGGTCCGTCGCGATCGTCGGGGCGTCGGACAAGCCGTCGCGCGCGTCCTACTTCGTGGCCACCTACCTCCAGTCGAGTTCCCCGTACCGCCTCTACTTCGTGAATCCGGTGGCCAAGGAGATCCTCGGGCAGCCGGCTTACCCGTCCCTCGAGGACCTGCCCGAGGTTCCCGATGTCGTCGACGTGTTCCGCAAGCACGACGACCTCCCCTCCGTCCTGAAGGAGACGCTCGACGTCGGCGCGAAAACGCTCTGGCTGCAGCTCGGTTCCTGGCACGAGGACGTGGCGCGGGACGCCGAAGCAGCCGGCCTGAACGTCGTGATGGACCGGTGTATCAAGATCGAGCATGCGCGGTTCCACGGCGGGCTCAACCTGGCGGGGTTCAACACGGGTATCATCTCCTCGAAGCGGCAGATCACCTCGTAGGGCTTCTTCGTCAGGTCCCTCGGCATCAGCGACGGATGCGACTGTTCGACCGGCAGCAGGGGACGCGACGACGGTAGGTGCCGGCGGTCCAGGCCGTAGCGGACGCACCCCAGGCAACACCCTTTGCACAGGAGGAAGTCCAATGTCCGATCTCATCACTCCGGAGCTTGTCACCCTGGATGCGAATGTAGGCACAGACCGGTCCTCGGTGATCCGCTACTTCGCTGAACAGGTCGCGGGACAGGGACGCGCCAGCAAGGCGGACGGCCTCTATGCCGATGCCCTGGCACGTGAGGAGAGAACCGCGACAGGAATCCCTGGGGGAATCGCCCTCCCCCATTGCCGGTCGAAAGCCGTGCTCGTCCCGACGCTCGCCGTGGCACGGTTGTCCCCCGCCGTCGACTTCGGTGCCAAGGACGGCCCAGCTGACCTCGTGTTCTTCATCGCCGGGTCACCCGGCACCGACGCGGAGCACCTGAAGGTGCTCTCGAAGCTCGCGCGATCGCTCATCCGGAAGGACTTCACCGCCTCCCTGAGGGCTGCCGAAACCAGCGAGGATGTCGTGCGGCTCGTCGAGGGAGCGCTGGGCGTCGGAGCCGGTGCCACCGCTGAAGCCGCTGCAGCCAGGAACGACGGCGTGGCGCAGGGTGAATCCGTCGCCGGAGCCGCCGCCGCCGCCGCCGCCGTCGTTGTTGCCGCCGCCGGAGATGCGAAGGCTACGCCTGCTGGACAGGATCCACCGGCTACCCGGGGTGGGGCGTAGGTCGCTGCGGTGTGTGAGCCCCGATCGGCTCTTCGCGCCACAGACCTGCGGGAATGAGAAGGCCGCTTCGAGGCCCGTTGGGGAATGAGCCTCGAAGCGGCGCTCATAGTTCGGTGATCGATGGGCAGGTCGCGGGCGTCGCGCCCTGCCCATCCTTTCTTCGTTTCCTGCTGCCGGCCTATTTGAGGGCGTTGGAGGCGCGGCGCTTGTTGAAGACGTCGAACCCGACGGCGAGCAGGAGCACCATGCCCTTGATGAATTGCTGGACGTCGATCCCCACACCCAGCAGGGACATGCCGTTGTTCAGCACGCCCATGATGAGACCGCCGGTGATGGCGCCGATCACGGTTCCCACGCCACCGGTCACCGCTGCACCACCGATGAACGCCGCCGCGATGGCGTCGAGCTCGAACAGGTTGCCTGCACCCGGGCCGGCCGAGTTCAGGCGACCGGTGAAGATGAGTCCCGCCAGGGCCGCGAGCACGCCCATGTTCACGAAGAGCATGAAGTCGATGCGCTTCGTGTTGACGCCCGAGAGCTGTGCGGCCTGCAGGTTCCCACCGCGAGCGTAGATGTGGCGACCGAACACGCTGTTGCTCATGACCAGGCTGTAGGCGACGATCAGGATGCCGAGGACCACGAGGACGATCGGCGTTCCGCTGCGGGAGCCGGCCAGCAGGTAGGTCAGGCCCAGGATGATGGCGGCGATGAACGCGAGCTTGGTGAAGAACCAGGCCGCGGGCTCGTCCTCGAGCTTCAGGCGCGCGCGCGTGGCCCGCCCCCGGAGCTGGCTGGCGACGAGAAGGACGACGGCGACGACGCCGAGGACCACCGTGGTCCAGTCGAGGAGGTTCGTCTCCGGTGGGAAGAGCCCGGGGAAGAGGAAGCCGCCGCCGAGCTGGCGGTACTCCTCGGGGAACCCGGTGATGCGCTGGTTCTCGAGCACGATCTGCGTGAGTCCGCGGAACACGAGCATGCCCGCGAGTGTCACGATGAAGGCGGGGATGCCCACGTAGGCCACCCAGAAGCCCTGCCAGGCGCCAACAATCCCGCCGATCACGAGCGAGGCGATGAAGGCCACCCACCAGGTGAAGCCCCAGTCCTGGATCATGATGCCGGACATCGCGCCGACGAAGGCCGCCACGGACCCGACGGACAGGTCGATATGCCCGGCGACGATGATCATGACCATGCCGATGGCCAGCAGCAGGATGTAGCTGTTCTGGACGATGATGTTCGAGACGTTGTCCGGCATGAGCAGCGCGCCCCCGGTCAGCACCTGGAACAGGGCGACGATGACGATGAGCGCTACGAAGATGCCGATCTGACGCAGCCGGCTCGTGAGGAAGGCCAGCCCGTGCTTCACGGGAGGCGGAGGTGCGGTCACTGCGGGGTCTTTGACTGTGGTTGCCATGGAATCAGTCCTTTTCCTTGGTCATGTACTGCATGAGAAGTTCGGGGGTCGCCTGCCCGATGGGCACTTCGGCGGTGATGCGGCCTTCGGCGAGGGTATAGATGCGGTCGCAGATGCCGAGAAGCTCGGGCAACTCCGAGGAGATGACGATGACGGCCTTCCCCTCCGCAGCCAGGCGGTTGATGATCGTGTAGATCTCGTATTTGGCACCGACGTCGATCCCGCGCGTGGGTTCGTCGAGGATGAGGACGTCGGGGTCCGAGAACATCCACTTCGAGAGCACCACCTTCTGCTGGTTACCGCCGGAGAGCTTGCCGGTGATGGCCGTGACGGTGGGTGCCTTGATGTTCATCGAGCGGCGGTACTCGCCGGCGACGACGGCCTCGCGTCCGCTGTCCACCCAGCCGCGCTTCGCCAGTTTGCCGAGGGCCGCACCGGAGACATTGCGCTTGATGTCGTCGATCAGGTTCAGGCCGTACCGTTTGCGGTCCTCCGTGGCGTACGCGATACCGTGTCGGATCGCCTCCCCGACGCTGCGCGCCGTGATCGGCGTCCCGTTCTTGTAGAGAGTGCCGGTAATACGTGAACCGTAGCTCCGCCCGAAGATGCTCATGGCGAGCTCGGTGCGGCCGGCGCCCATCAGGCCGGCGATACCGACGACCTCACCGGCACGGACCGAGAGGTTCGCGGAGTCGACCACCACGCGGGAACCCTCCTGCGGGTGATGCACCGTCCAGTCCTCGACGCGGAGCACTTCCTCGCCGATCACCGGCGTGCGGTCCGGATAGCGGCTTTCCATGTCCCGGCCCACCATGCCCTTGATGATGCGCTCCTCGGTGACGGAGCCATCGTGGAGACTCAGCGTCTCGATAGTGCGGCCGTCACGGAGGATGGTCACGGAGTCGGCGATCGCCCGGATCTCGTTGAGCTTGTGGCTGATGATGATGCACGTGATCCCCTCGTCACGGAGTCCCTTCACCAGCCCGAGGAGGTGCGCGGAGTCCTCGTCGTTCAGGGCTGCGGTGGGCTCGTCGAGAATCAGCAGCTTCACGTTCTTCGACAGTGCCTTGGCGATCTCGACGAGTTGCTGCTTTCCCACACCGATATCGCCCGCACGCACCACGGGGTTGAGGTCGAGGCCCACACGGCGCAGGAGCTTGGCTGCCTCCACGTTGGTCTCGTTCCAGTTGATGAACCCGCGCTTCTCCCGCTCGTTGCCGAGGAAGATGTTCTCGGCGACGGAGAGGAAGGGTGAGAGGGCGAGCTCCTGGTGGATGATGACGATGCCGTCACGCTCGCTGTCGCGGATGTCCTTGAATTCGACGACGGAACCCTCGAGTTCGATGTCGCCGTCGTACGTGCCGTGCGGGTACACACCCGACAGCACTTTCATGAGGGTCGATTTCCCGGCCCCGTTCTCTCCGCAGATCGCGTGGACTTCTCCGCGCGCGACGTCGAGATTGACGTCCTGCAGTGCCTTCACGCCCGGGAAGGTCTTGGTGATGCGGCGCATCCGAAGGATGTTCTCCGCCATGGTCGAGCCTCGCTTACTTGAGTGGAAGTCCCGGCGACGGCCGGGCGAGGTACAGCAGCCTGTGGCTCCGGACCGGAGCGGTACGGAGCCACAGGTATCAGGAGTGCTGTGGAACGGTTACTTGAGGTCGTCCTCGGTGTAGTAGCCGGTCTCGACGAGCGCTGCCTCGTAGTTGTCGACCGTGACGATCTGCGACTCGAGCAGGTAGGCAGGGACCACCTTGACGCCGTTGTCGTACGTCTCGGTGTCGTTCACCTCGGGCTCCTCGCCCTTCATCAGTGCGTCGACCATGGTGACGGCCTGCTTGCCGAGCTCGCGGACGTCCTTGAAGATCGTCGAGTACTGCTCACCCTCGACGATGGACTTCACCGAGCCCACCTCGGCGTCCTGCCCGGTGACGACCGGGAGTTCGTCCGCCGAGTAACCGCCCGAGGTCAGGGCCGAGATGATACCGATGGAGAGACCGTCGTAGGGCGAGAGGACGCCTTCGAGCCGCTCGCCGCCGCCGACGGTGAGGAGGTCCTCCATGCGGTCCTGGGCGGTGTCGGGCAGCCAGCGGAGGATCGCTGCCTGCTCGAACTCCGTCTGGCCGCTGGGCACGCGGAGCACGCCGCTGTCCAGGTACGGCTTGAGCGTCTTCATCGCACCGTCCCAGAAGAACGTCGCGTTGTTGTCGTCCGGGCTTCCGGCGAAGAGCTCGACGTCGAACGGACCCATCTCGCCGGTCTCCTTGCCCTCGGCGTCGAGGATGCCGAGGCCGGTGAGCAGCGAGGTGGCCTGCTGGACGCCGACTTCCTCGTTGTCGAAGGTCGTGTAGTAGTCCACGGTGTCCGACTCGTTGATCAGGCGGTCGTAGGCGATGACCGGGATGTCCTGGGCCTCGGCCTGGTCGAGGACGCTCGTCAGCGTGGTGCCGTCGATCGAGGCGACCACGAGGGCCTTCACGCCGCCGTTGATCATGTTCTCGATCTGCGAGATCTGCGTCGGGATGTCGTCGTTCGCGAACTGGAGGTCGACGTCGTAGCCGAGCTCCTCGAGCTGGCTCTTGACGTTCTCGCCGTCGGCGATCCAGCGCTCGGACTGCTGCGTGGGCATGGCCACGCCGATCTTTGCACCTTCATTGGATCCGCCCTCGGCAGCGGCGTCGCCGCCGCCCCTGCTCCCACCGCAGGCGGTGAGGCTGAGGGTCAGGATGCTGGCGGCCGCGATGCCGGCCAGGTATTTCCGATTCATGGTGGAACTTTCTTGTGAGTGGTTTCCGGCAGCGTTGCCGGCTTTCGGGGAGGAGCTCTTACAGTTTTTGCGCCAGCCGGTAGTATGCGGCGTTCCAGCGCAGCTCACGCTGGAAGTCACGCAGCCTGGTATCGGCGTCGATCCGCAGCAGTTCGACCTCGGCGATGTCCGCGAAGTCCTCGAAGACCTCGAGGCCCACCGCGGTGGTGAGGACGGTGTGGTGCGCGGCGCCGGCACTGAGCCAGGCCGCTGCGGACGTTTCGAGGCTCGGCTCCGGCTTCCACACTGCGCGGGCGACCGGCAGGTTGGGAAGCGGGGCGTCGGGCGGGACGACCTCGACGGCGTTGGCCGTGAGGCGGAAGCGGTCCCTCATATCCGACATCGCGACGACGACGCCGGCACCGGCGTCCGTGTCGAACACGAGCCGTACGGGGTCTTCCTTGCCGCCGATTCCGAGCGGGTGCACCTCCAGGGAGGGCTTGGACGTGGTCAGGGTAGGGCAGATCTCGAGCATGTGCGCTCCGAGGATCTTCTCCTCCCCCGGCACCAGGTGGTAGGTGTAATCCTCCATCAGGGAGGCGCCGCCGGGCAGTCCTGCACCCATCACCTTGGCCGCCCGGACGAGGACGGCGGTCTTCCAGTCGCCCTCGGCACCGAAGCCGTAGCCGCGTGCCATGAGCCGCTGGACGGCGAGGCCTGGCAGCTGGCGGAGCACGCCCAGGTCCTCGAAGTTCGTGGTGAAGGCACCGAAGCCACCCTCCTCGAGGAAGGACAGCAGGCCGAGTTCCTGGCGCGCGCCGTAGCGCAGCGACTCGTGCCGGTTCCCGCCGCGCCGGAGTTCGGGGACGACGTCGTACGTCTCCTCGTACTCGGCCACGAGCGCATCGATGTCGGACTCGGACTGGGCCTCGACGGCGGCGACGAGATCGTTGACGCCCCAGGTGTTGATCGAGACGCCGAACCGCAGCTCCGCCTCCGTCTTGTCACCCTCGGTGACCGCGACGTTGCGCATGTTGTCACCGAAGCGGGCGACCTTGAGTTCGTGCACGGCAGCCCAGCCGGCAGCGGCCCGCTGCCAGGTGGCGACCTTCGCGCAGACGTCGGGGCTCGAGACGTGCCCGACGACGGTCTTCCGCGGCACGCCGAGCCGCGACTGGATGTACCCGAACTCGCGGTCGCCGTGCGCGGCCTGGTTGAGGTTCATGAAGTCGAAGTCGATCTCGGCCCACGGCAGGGCGACGTTGATCTGGGTGTGCAGGTGCAGCAGGGGCTTGCGGAGGGCGTCGAGGCCCGCGATCCACATCTTGGCGGGACTGAAGGTGTGCATCCAGGCGATCACGCCGATCGCCTGGTCAGCGGCGTTGACCTCGAGCGCCATCCGGCGGATCGAGGCGGAGTCCTTGAGCGTCGGCTTCCAGACGACCTTCACGGGAAGGCCGGACTCGCCGAGCATCCGGACGATCTCCTGGGACTGTTCCGCGACCTGCTGCAGGGTTTCCTCACCGTAGAGGTCCTGGCTCCCGGTGAGGAACCAGACTTCATAGGCATCGAGGGTCGTGCTGAGGGGGCTCATGCGGGGGCTCCTGGAGTCGTGGGTTGACCGTACACGTTCTGGTAGCGGTCGAACAGTGAGTCGATGTGCTCGGGCTGGATGCCTGCGGGCGCGCCGAGCTGGCGCGAGATGTGGACGGTGCGGGCGACGTCCTCGAGCATGACGGCGGCCTTGACGGCATCCTTCGCGTCCTTGCCGATGGTGAAGGGCCCGTGGCTCTTCATCAGGACGCCACGGGAGCGGTGGTTCGCCAGCGTCTCGACGATTCCGCGACCGATCGAGTCGTCACCGATGATCGCGAAGGGACCCACGGGTATCTCCCCGCCGAACTCGTCCGCCATTGCCGTGATGACACAGGGGATGGCCTCGCCGCGGGCGGCCCAGGCCACCGCATAGGTGGAGTGCGTGTGCACCACGCCGCCGACGTCGGGCATGTGGCGGTACACGTAGGCGTGGGCGGCGGTGTCACTCGACGGCGACCGGTCCGACCCGGGCGTTCCCTCGATGACGTTGCCGTCGAGGTCGCACAGGATCTGGTTCTCCGGCGTCAGCTCGTCGTAGCTGACGCCGGAGGGCTTGATGACGAACAGGTCCGCTCCGGGGACGCGGCCGGAGACGTTGCCGCCGGTCCAGACGACGAGTCCGTAGCGCACGAGTTCCGCATGCAGCGCTGCGACGTCCCTGCGGACCCCGGCGATCGCGGCTTCGATCTCCGGGCCGAAGGCGGTGGCGCCGGTCATGCCGACACTGCCTGCGGCGTGCGGGCCGAACGGCGGAGGGCTTTCAACCGATGCATAACGTCGTTGGCGCCACGGCCGAAGTAGTCGTGCAGTTCGGCGTACTCGCGATAGAGGGCGTCATAGGCGGCCGCGCTCTCGGGATCGGGAGTGTAAGCGGCCCTGTCGAGGCGGCCCATCGCGGCGGCGGCCGCGTGGATGTCCTCATAGGCACCGGCGGCGACCGCGGCATGGATGGCGGAACCCAGGGCTGGTCCCTGCGAGCTGCCGATCACCGAGATGGGCATGTTGAGGACGTCCGCGTAGACCTGCATCAGGAAGGGATTGCGGATGAGTCCGCCTGCGGCGACGAACTCGGTGACGGGAACGCCGGCGGCGTTGAAGGTCTCGACGATCTTCCGGGTTCCGAACGCCGTCGATTCCAGCAGCGCCCGGTACACCTCGTGCGGCTTGGTGGCCAGTGTCAGGCCCACGATGGTGCCGGACAGCTCGTGGTCCACGAGGACGGAACGGTTGCCGGAGTGCCAGTCGAGGGCCACGAGACCGTGGGCGCCGACGGGCTCCACCTGCGCCTGTTCGGTCAGGTACTCGTGCACGCTCAGGCCCTGTGCCGTGGCGGCGTCCTTGATCTCGCCGGGCACCTGGTTGGCGACGAACCAGGCGAAGATGTCGCCGACGCCGGACTGCCCGGCCTCGTAGCCGTAGAAGCCCTCGACGATCCCGCCGTCGACGACGCCGCACATGCCGGGCACCTCACTCAGCCGGTCCGAGTTCATGACGTGGCAGGTCGAGGTGCCCATGATGGCCACCATCTGACCGGGATCGGTCGCCTGTGCTGCGGGGGCTGTCACGTGCGCATCGACGTTCCCGACGGCGACGGCGATGCCCGCGGGCAGTCCCGTCCAGGCCGCTGCCTCCTCCGAGAGTGATCCCGCCTTCGACGCGAGTGCGCCGATGGTGTGCGCGACCTTCTCGCGGGCGAAACCGGCGAAGTCGGGGTTGAGGGCCGCGAGGAACTCGTCGGACGGGTACGCGCCATCCTGGTAGATGCCCTTGTACCCGGCGGTGCAGGCGTTCCGCACGTACTCGCCCGTGAGCTGCCAGACGATCCAGTCGGCGGCCTCGACCCAGTGCTCCATCAGGTCGTACAGCTCGCGGTCCTCCTCGAGCAGCTGGAGTCCCTTCGCGAACTCCCATTCGCTGGAGATGAGCCCGCCGTAGCGGGGCAGCCAGGCCTCACCGCGCTCGGCGGCCAGTTCGTTGATGCGGGTGGCCTGGCCCTGCGCTGCGTGGTGCTTCCACAACTTGACGTAGGAGTGCGGGCGGCCCTCGTACCCGGGCACCTCGTTGAGCGGTGTGCCGTCGGCGAGGGTGGGCACCATGGTGCAGGCGGTGAAGTCGGTGGCGATGCCGATGACGTCCTGCGGGTCGATGCCCGCTTCCCTCACGGCCGCGGGAACGGCCACGCGGAGGACGTCGACGTAGTCCGATGGGACCTGCAGCGCCCACTCGGGTGGGAGCTGCTCCCCGGTGGCCGCCAGCGTGGCGTCCATGACGGCGTGGGGATAGTCGAGCGTGGAGGCACCGAGTTCGGCGCCGTCGGAGACGCGGACGACGACGGCGCGCCCCGACAGGGTGCCGTAGTCGACGCCGATGACGTAGGTGGTTCCGGTGCCGGCGTATGCCCCGGTCATGGATGCGCCCGTGGTGGAGTCACTCAAGGGAAGGACCTCTTTGTTCTTCTCGACACCGCGTAGCAGTGCTCTGGTGGATCGAAGTGGTGGTGTACGGATCACGTGACCATCCATGTGACCGTTCACATTGCAGCTACCAGTGTAAGCGTGCCTCCGTGGGCGATGTCAATGATCCGCGGGTAACGAGGACGTATCGGCCGCTACCTCCGCTGTCGACGCGCGGACGACGAGTTCGGGGATCACATCGGGCGCGGCGCCGGCGACGCCCGGCACCACCCCCGCTCCTCCGTCCCCGATGAGCCCGAGCAACCTCGCGACGCACCGTCTGCCCAGCTCCGGGAAGTCCTGCCGCACTGTCGTGAGCGGCGGCCAGTAGTGCGGAGCTTCCGGGACGTCGTCGAACCCGACCACGCTCATGTCCTCAGGCACCCTGCGCCCGTTCTCGCGGAAGGCGTGGAAGAGCCCGAGTGCCATCTGGTCGTTCGAGGAGAACACCGCGGTGACGCCCGGATCCCGTGCCATGCCAAGTCCCACCCTGTAACCCGACTCGGCTGTCCAGTCCCCGGTCAGAAGATTCTCCGGCGTGCATCCCCAGGCCTCCATCTCGCTGCGGTATCCCCGGATACGCGCCTCGGTCTCGAACCAGCCGTCCGGACCGGCCACGTGCACGATGCGTCGGTGACCGAGCTCGAGCAGGTGCCGGGTGGCAAGAGCCGCTCCGCCTGCCTGGTCGACGGACAGGCGATGGTCGTCATGGGCCTTCGCCGAATGGACCGTCACGAAGGGCAGCGTGATCGACAGCCGTTCGATCTCGCCGAGAGTCTGGGTCTGGGGCGCCAGGATGATGAGCCCGTCGACGCCGTGGGCAAGCAGCCGGTCGAGGGCCGCACGGATCGAATCGCCGTCGACGTCGTCGAGGTGCGCGACGTCGACGCCGTACCCTGCCTCCCGCGCAGCGCTGTCGATGGCCTGCAGGCTGGCGGCGGGGCCGTATTCGAAACCCTTGCTCACGAGCACGCCGATGGTGGTGGACCGGCTGGTCACGAGCGCGCGGGCGGCCCGATTCGGACGGAAGCTGAGCTCGTCCATCGCGGCGAGCACGCGGTCGCGCGTCTCGGCCCGGAGGCTCGGGTGCCCGTTGATGACGCGGGAGACCGTCTGGTGGGAGACGCCGGCGCGGCGGGCCACATCGCGGATGTTCGCGGCGCGGGCGGGGTCCGCTGGCCGCTGCCGGCTCTCCGCGGCGACGCTGCCCGCGGCGTTCACCGCGTCAGTGGGAGTCGACAATGGTGTCGTTCCGCGCAAAGCGCCGATTGCGGAGCACCGGGAGGAACTCGCGGACGTCGTCGACCCTGCGGCGGGTCACGTCCGTGGTGACGATCCCGCGCTCCTCGTCCTCGAGGTGCACCTGGGGAATACCCATGGGGTCGATGATGGCCGAGTGGCCGATCGTGTGGCCACTCGACGTTCCGGCCGCGGCCACCCAGACCGTGTTCTCGATGGCGCGTGCCTTGAGCAGGGTCTCCCAGTGGTCGACCTTGTGCTCGCCCTTGAACCATGCGGCGGGTACGCAGAGGAGGTCGGCACCGGCATCGACCAGCGCGCGCGCCTGCTCGGGAAAGCGGATGTCGTAGCACGTCATGAGCCCCACCCGGACCCCGCCGAGGTCGGCGACCTTGATGCCGCCGTCGCCCGGTTTGATACGCGTGGACTCGGAGTAGCTGAAGGCGTCATAGAGGTGGAGCTTGCGGTAGGTGTCGACGATCCGGCCGGTGGCGTCCACGAGGACGAGCGTATTGAAGGGCCGTTCCTCGCCGCTCGACTCGTACCCGCCGGCAACGACGGCGATGGAGTGCTCGGCCGCGAGGAAGGACAGCTGCTGGACGAAGGAGGTCCAGTTGTCCTCCACGGCCCGCTGGAGCGAGCCCTCCACGTTGCCGATCGAGAACATGGATTCCTCGGGGAAGACGATCAGCTCGGAGCCCTCGGAACTCGCCTGCCCTGCGAGTTCCCGCATGACCGCGAGGTTTGCCGGGGCGTCCCCACCCGGTTTGAACTGACCAACGCTGACTTTCATGCTGCCATCCTCACCTGTCCGCCGTGCCGTCCGTCAAGCGTACAGACTCCCGCCCGGCGCGCCGGAGTACCCTCGTTCCATGAAGAACCCGATGAGGAGCAAGCGCGTCACGCCCGGCCCCGGCCAGGAGTCCGTCTGGGACTACCCCCGGCCGCCACGCGTGGAGCGGACGTCGGCGATCATCGAGGTCCGCTTCGGCGGGCAGCTGATCGCCCGGACCGACAGGGCGGTCCGGGTCCTCGAGACGAGCCACCCACCGGTCTACTACCTGCCGATCGGGGACTTCGCGCCCGGCGTCCTGGTTCCGGTCGAGGGCACCACGCACTGCGAGTTCAAAGGAGCAGCCGGCTACTTCGACGTCGTCACCGGCGGTGCGAGCAGCCCCCGCGGAGCCTGGACCTACCCCACTCCCGTCCGCGGCTACGAGGATCTGTCCACCCGCGCCGCGATCTACCCCTCCCAGATGGACGCATGCACCGTGGACGGCGAGACGGTCCAGGCGCAGGAGGGTGACTTCTACGGTGGCTGGATCACGGCCTCGATCGTCGGACCGTTCAAGGGAGGCGCAGGTACGTGGGGTTGGTGACACCGTCCGCACCGCCGGCGTACCCAGCGGGCGTACAGGGAATGTCGAGCGAACTGCCACGGGCGATTGCTACAGTTGCAGGCTGATCATTCTCCAACTTTGAGGACAGCACCTATGGCCTTCCCAGCCACAGCACGGAAAAGGCGGCTACTCGCTGCCGCGTTCATCGGATCGGCCGCCCTCTTGAGCGCCTGCGGCAGCGGGGAAGACCCTGCGGACGGCGCCGCGGAATCCAGCGCCGCCAGCGAGCCTGCCGCCGGGGCGTCGGAGTCCGCAGCAGCCCTCCCTGAGCCGGACCTCGCGGACATCCCCGAGGTCGTCGCGGTCGTCAACGGCACGGAGATCGGCCGCGACATCTTCACCACCACCTACGAGGGCCAGTTCCAGCAGGCCGCGTCCTCCGCACAGGCGAGCGGGCAGGAACTCGATCAGGCTCAGCTGAGGACCACCGTCGCGGACAACCTCGTCAGCACCGAACTGCTGCGGCAGGAGGCGGAGAAGCGGGGTATCGAGGCCAGTCCCGAGGCCCTCACCGCCGCGACCGACAAGCTGTTGGAGAGCAGCCAGCTCGGCTCGGAGGAAGAGCTGCGTGCTGCGTTCGCTGAGCAGGGCCTCGACGACGCCGCCTTCGACCAGCAGCTCTCGGACCAGGTGAAACTGGATGCGCTGATCGCGGAGGAAGCCGGAGATACCGCGCCTACCGACCAGGAGATCCAGGACACCTACGACGCCGCCGTCGCCCAGCAGGAATCATCCGGCGAAACCGCAACGCCCATCCCGCCGCTCGAGGACGTGCGTGCGCAGATCGAGGAACAGCTGTCCGGCGAGAAACTGTCGGCTGCCGCGCAAACCCTGATCGCGGAGCTGCGCGAGGGCGCAGACATCACCGTCAACCTCTAGTACCTGTGCCTGCCGACCCGATGGCAGGCACAGGAACGGCCCCCTCGCCAGGCGTGGGGGCCGTTCCTGTATCCGGAGGTATCAGCTCCCGATGAGGTCGTTGACCACGATGGTCTGCTCGCGGTCCGGGCCGACGCCGATCGCGGAGAACCGCGTACCGGACAGCTTCTCCAGCGCGCGCACGTAGGTCTGTGCGTTGTCGGGCAGGTCCTCGATGGTCCGGGCTCCCGTGATGTCCTCGGTCCATCCGTCGAAGTACTCGAAAATCGGCTTCGCGTGGTGGAACTCGGTCTGCGTCATGGGCATCTCGTCGTGGCGTACGCCGTCGACGTCGTACGCCACGCACACCGGGATGGTCTCGATGCCCGTGAGGACGTCGAGCTTCGTCACGAAGTAGTCCGTGAAGCCGTTCACGCGCGAGGCATGGCGCGCAAGCACGGCGTCGTACCAGCCGCAGCGGCGCGGGCGGCCCGTGTTCACGCCGAACTCGCCGCCCTTGGTCTGCAGGTACATCCCCATGTCGTCGAAGAGCTCGGTGGGGAAGGGACCCGCACCGACCCGCGTCGTGTAGGCCTTGATGATGCCCACCGCACGGCTGATGCGCGTGGGGCCGATACCGGACCCGACGGACGCACCGCCTGCGGTCGGATTCGACGACGTCACGAACGGGTAGGTGCCGTGGTCGACGTCGAGGAACGTGGCCTGGCCGCCTTCCATGAGGACGACCTTGCCGGCGTCGAGCGCCTCGTTGAGCACGAAGGTGGAGTCGATGACGAGGGGCTTGAGCCGCTCGGCGAAGGACAGGAAGTACTCCACGACCTCCTCGACCTCGACGTTGCGCCGGTTGTACACCTTCACGAGCAGTTCGTTCTTCTGCTTGAGCGAACCCTCGACCTTCTGGCGCAGGATCGACTCGTCGAAGACGTCCTGGACGCGCAGTCCGAGGCGGGCCACCTTGTCCATGTAGGCGGGGCCGATTCCGCGGCCCGTGGTGCCGATGGCACGCTTCCCGAGGAAGCGTTCGGTGACCTTGTCCAGCACCTGGTGGTACGGCGCCACGAGGTGCGCGTTCGCGGACACGCGCAGCTTCGAGGTATCGGCGCCGCGGGCCTCGAGCCCGTCGATCTCCTCGAAGAGGGCTTCGAGGTTGATGACGCAGCCGTTGCCGATGATCGGAATGGCGTTGGGGCTGAGGATGCCGGCAGGAAGGAGCTTCAGCTCGTACTTCTCGCCGTTGACGACGACGGTGTGCCCGGCGTTGTTGCCGCCGTTCGGCTTCACGACGTAGTCGACCCGGCCGCCAAGCAGGTCAGTGGCCTTGCCCTTACCCTCGTCGCCCCACTGGGCTCCGACAATGACGATTGCTGGCATGGGATCCTCCCCCATCGGTACGGGTTCCTCCCGCGCAACCGCGGAAAGTACGCCGTGCATCAGAACGCCCCAACCGGCCGCACACCGTGCGGCCACTGGGGCTCTTACCGTCCGAGTTTAGCCGAGGCACTCAGGGGGCGTCGAAAAAGCCCGGGCAGCACGATTGCGGTTCCGTTGCGATGGCCCGACCGGGCTGCCGGGCAGCACTGAACCTCCGTGCACAATGGGGACATGGACGTCTTCGAAGGACACATCGCCGGAATGGGCACCGCCTCGGGCACCCGTCTCGTGATCGGCCGCTGGGACACTTCCCCCTTCGGAGCGTTCACCGACGTGATGATGGAGGACGCCGCGGGCAGGCGCACCCTGCTGGCGCCCCGGCAGGAGATCGCGGACTACGTCGGCGCCACCTACACGTTCGACGACGTCTTGCTGTCGCCCATCACCTCGACGCTGACGCCGCACCGGCTCGTCGTCGACGCCGGGGACCTGCAGGTCCTCGCGGAGGTCGGCGCGGTCACCCTGCTCGGGCGGTTGCTCGGCCTCGTCCCGTCGCGCCTGGCCACGCATCCGCGCTGGCTCGCGCTCATCAACCCGGTGGCGTCTCTGCTGGTGAAGGGCGTGGCGACGGCGGGCTCTGCAGGCCACGGCCGCACCGAGTACTACGGAGTGACATCGGCCCGGGCTGTGTCCGGGGCGACGGCGACCTGGCAGGGACGCGACCTCGGCGCGCTCGCGCCTGTCAGCCCGCCCGTGCGGTTCGGCTTCAGCTCCGCCCCGCCGCGCCCGCAGCTGGTGTCGGTGACGACGACGATCCGCCGCCCCGAGGCCGCCTGACCGCCCTGGCCGGGCTCCGGGTGCCGGCCGTCCGCTCGCCCGGACCGCACGAATCGCCATCCCCGCGCAGCTGAGCGGGCTGGGCGGTCGCGCGGGCGCTTGAGCGGTTGCGGGCGTCGACAGGTGCGGCGCCGGCAGTTGCAGCGCCGGCAGTTGCAGCGATTGGGGTCGAGGCGGTGCCTACAGGCCCATCCGGTCGCGAGCTACGAGGTAGTGCGGCCAGTACCGCAGCCGGGCTGGAGTGAGGGGTACGACGACGCGCGCGGCGCGACGAGCGACGGCGAACACCACCCGTTCCCGCCGTCGCCAGGGCAGACCGTACGCAGCGCGGAGTGCGGCCGGAAGGACGCCCGCGGCCAGGATGGAAGGGACAGGTCGCAGCGGCCATGCGAAGATCGGCGGTTCCGGCGCGAGGATCTGCCGGGCGATCCGCTGCGCAGTCGGCCCGACGGCGAGTGTCTCGCCGATCTGTTCGGCGACATAGCGGCCAAGTGCCTCGTAATCGCGGGGCAGACGTGGGTCCGGGACGCCGAAGACGTGGCCCAGCTGCCGCATGTCGCGGTAGTAGGCCGAGCGCTCCGCAGGTTCGAGGGGGCGCAGGAAGGCGTGCGTCACTTCGATCGCCGTCCACACCAGCGTCGAGAACACCCAGAGCGCGAGCTCCGGATCGTAGGCGCTGTAGGCGGTCCCTGCGGGAATGGAACCTTCTTGCTCGGGCAGGGAACCGTGCACGGGACGGTGCTTCCGCGCCACATGGCCGGCCGCAGCACGTACCTGGTCCCGGTCGCCGAAGGTGACGGTGAGCACGGCGTCGAGCGTTCCGCGTAGCCGCTGGAGAGGGTCGGTGGAGAAATCGCTGTGCGCACGCACGCCCTCCGCGACGAGCGGATGCGCGATCTGCAGCAGGAGTGCGGCGGGCCCGCCGGCGACGATCAACCGTTCGCGTGCAATCTGCCAGGCCGTGGATTCCGGGCCGAAGAGACCCGCGTCGCCGGCGGTACCGGGCGCGGGAGCGGCCGGGAAGAACCGAGCGAGGCTCCTCATACGGAACCTCCGGCACGGGATGCGGAAGAATCACCACTCTGCGACTCCGCGCTGCCCCCGTGAGCACGGGCGGAGTCGGGATGCGGCGTCGGAGTGGCCTCGCCCCCGTAAGTCTGCACGGCGTCGCCCTGATCTGCCCGCTCGCCGACAGGGGATCCGTCGTCGTCGACCCACTCCAGAAGGTCCCCGGGCTGGCAGTCGAGCACCCTGCACATGGCCTCGAGGGTACTGAAGCGGACCGCTTTGGCGCGACCGTTCTTGAGCACTGCGACGTTCGCGGGCGTCAGTCCGATCCGCTCCGCGAACTCCCCCACGCTCATCTTCCGCCGCGCGAGCTCGACATCGATCCTGACGATGATCGGCATCAGATGACCTCGTCGAGTTCGGTGCGCAGGTCACGGGCCTCGGTGTCCGTCCTCACGGCCTGGACGAGCAGTGCGCGCAGCACGAGCACGACCAGCGCCACGGCCGCGATCATGACCGCGACTCCCCCGATGAGCAGCACCACCCCTGGCGCCACCGCTTCCCCAGGGGCCAGTGCCACACCAAGACCGAAGGTGGACAGGCTCGCGGCAGCGAAGGCCCCGATGACGATGTCCACCAGGCGGAAGGCATCCGACGAGAAGACCGTGCCCCGCCGAACCATGGTCAGGAGCCCCCAGACGCAGACGGCGGCCACCTGCAGGGCGAGGATCCCGAGTACCGTCAGCACGACGAGCGGAGTCCTGATCAGGGCGACGTCGGGATCGGCGGTGTCGAGGTCGAGCCGAAGCAGCGACAACATCACTACCTGGATGAAGACAGAGCCTGCGAACATCAGGCACAGAACGATGCGCAGTGCGAGGACGGTGAGGTGGCGCATGACAGCTCCTTCTACTGATTGTCAGTACGAAGCTATCGTTAATCGATACACATATCAAGAGCGTCGATAGTACGGTAACCGCAGCCACCAGGTTCCGGGGACGGGCCGGACCTGGCCGCGCTCAGATCAGATCGAGAAGTCCGACCCGGGATTCGTCGCGTCGAGGTAGTTGCGCACGGCGCTTTGCGGGACCCGGTAGGACCTGCCGAACCTGATGCTGTGGATCGTCCCCGATTGCACCAGCCGGTAGACGGTCATCTTCGACACCCGCATCATGGCGGCCACTTCCGCGACTGTATACAGCTGCCCCGTGCTTACTCCTGTGGACATAGCCAACACCGCTCCCATTCGCCTCACCACGCTCTGTGGAAGCTTTAACTCTGGTCGCAGGGGCAACAGCTGCACAAGGAATGCGACTACTCGTTTATGGTTTTCGGTGTCACGATTCGGGTGTGCTACGGCACTCACGGACCCATCCCCTGACAGACCGGAAGGGCGGGGTGCTCGCGCATCCCCCGCCCTTCCCGGTGACCTCTGATATGTCAGTTCGCCAGCTGTGCGCTCGCCTCCGGATCCGACTCCTTGAGGAACACCGCGATGCGCTCGGCCTCCTCGATCTCACCGATGGACGCTGCTGCGCGGCCGAGCGCATACAGCGCGCGGAGGAAGCCGCGGTTCGGCTCGTGCGCGTACGGGATGGGACCGGCGCCGCGCCAGCCGCTGCGCCGGAGCGCGTCGAGGCCGCGGTGGTAGCCGGTGCGAGCGTACGCGTAGGACTCGATGGTCCGTCCTTCTCTGTACGCCTCGTCAGCGAGGATCGCCCAGACGAGCGAGGACGTCGGGTGTTGTGCTGCGAGGTCGAGGGCTTCATCTCCTGCTGCCAGGCGTGCGACGACGTCGGATTCCTCCGGTAGGAGGGTGGGCTCGGGGCCCATCAGGTTCCTGCGGAATTCCTCAGCCACCGGGATCAGAGCTTCTGCCCGGCANCGGGAACGAGTCCTTCGTCAGCAAGCGCGCCCAGTTCGCCCGCAACAACCTCTGGGTCACCGCCTACGACCGCACAGAACGCTTCGCCGCCGGAGAGTTCCCCAACCAAGCCACCGGCGAACACGACGGCGTGCACGTCTGGACCCAAAAGGACCGGAACATCGTCGATGAAGACCTCGTCGTCTGGTACACCTTCGGCATGCACCACGTCGTCCGGCTCGAGGACTGGCCCATCATGCCCCGCCAGAACATCGGCTTCCTCCTCGAACCCCACGGCTTCTTCGACCAAAACCCCACCCTGGACCTACCCCGCGTATCAGCCACAACCAACCACTGCAGCTCAGACCAAGGACAAACCACCCACTAAGCAGTATCCAGCTGCCTGATCAGCAATTGTTTCAATGAGGTCCCGGGGGACGTAACACGGCTTACCGCCACAGCGCTCTCCGGGACCTTAGCCTTTCAAAACCCGTGTCCCTGCAGCAGAGTCTCCAGTCGAGTTCTCAATGCAGCGGGATCCTCAACGAAGGCTCATAGCTTCTACGGATGAGCCCGGAGGTCATTCGTCCCCCGTTCGATCTGATGAACGACTGCGGACCAGGGGGCCGGCCGGCCTCCGGTTACGACAGGACCTCCACTTCGCATGAGCACACAGGGACATTCCCTTGTGCGTCTGCACACAACGAAACCCCCCGACTCTCTGACCTGCATCTACTTCGCACGGCGGAATCCGTCCCATAGAAGCTGGCCAACGGTCGACATAACTAGAAGTTCCGACAACGTCGTCAAAGGAAGATTGTTATGAGTGAAAAGCATGTGGATGGAGTCGATGGTCTTAAGAGATCAATCGACTGGAAGCAGGGTACGGCTATCGCGTTGGGCGTGCCACTGCTGATTCTTCCATCCTTGGGTTATCTCCCCCTGTATGTCTCTGCTGCAGCTATCCTGATCTGGGCATTATCGACCCTTCAGGGTTTCTTCCAGAACACCGCATACGCAGAGATGGCGACTACCTTCCCCAAGACCTCTGGGGTGCCAGGTTTCGCACAGCAGATATATGCGGATAAATATCCAGGTCGGCACGGTAAGGGCAAGCTCATCGGTGGATTCACCGCCTGGAGCTACTGGTTCGGCTGGAACCCCATCCTGGCGATCTTCGCCCTGCTGGTCGGTGGCTACCTGCACGAATTGTTTCCGGCGCTGGGCGCAGCTTTCACCGAGTACCAGCTGTCTCTCGGGGCAGGTGTGGTGATTTTCGGTGGATTGTTCGCGGTGAACTGGTTCGGCCTGAAGGACGGCGCCATCCTGAGCTACTTCCTGGCAGCTCTATCGTTGATACCGCTGGTCATCCTGACCGTGGCGCCCTTCGCGACCGGACACGTCGAGATGAGCAACATCACCGGCAACTGGTGGCCGACCGACTGGGCCTGGGACATGCACCATATCCTGATCCTCTTCGGTGTCTTCGGAATCGCCCACTGGAGTGCCTGTGCCTGGGAAACGGCAGCCATGTATGGCCCCGAATACAAGAACCCCTCCAAGGATGCGCCGAAGGCACTGTTCGCCTGCGGCATCATCTGCTTGCTCCTGTATGTCCTGATGCAAGCTTCGGTAATCGGCGTGCTCGGAGTCGACGGTGTCATCGCCGAATCCGTATCACCCCTGATCCCCGTGGCGCAGGCGGTCTTCGGTCAGACCGGTATCATGCTCACCGTCGTTATCGTCATGTTGATGGCCGCCATGGTCCTGATCATCCAGACCGCATACCTTGGCTCCTCCCGCGCCATGCACTCCATGGCGGTGGAAGGTAACCTTCCCAGGATGTTCCGTCACACCAACAGCCACGGAACCCCCTATGTTTCGCTGATAGTCATCGCGGTCTTCAACCTCTTCCTGATTTCGATGGGGAATGCTGCCGCGGTTCTTGCGGCCTCAGCGATCGGTTACACCATCGCCCACGGCTTCAGCCTGTTCGCCTACGTCATCACAAAGAACAACCCCGCCTACGCTGACCTGAAAAGGCCGTTCCTGGCACCCAAGGGTTGGAAGGGTGTCGGCCTGTTCTTCGGCCTGTTCAACGTGCCCCTGAGCGTGATCGGTGTGGTCTACCTGAACAGCCTCGAAATCGGGTGGACCTCCACCATCGTGGCCTTCGGTGTACTGGGGATCTACGTACCCATCTGGTTCTACACCCAACATGAGCTGAAACGCCACGATAAGGAAGCAGCCGCAATTCGCTCGTCAGATCACGATTTGGATGACGAGGCCGCAGATCTGGACAGGCTTCCAGATCCCATCAGGTAACAGGAACCTGCCTACGTCGCTTCCGTTAGCGATGCTCATCTCCTACGCCTGGACGAGCAAGATCCGAGGCCGATGCACCTGACCGGTTCCGGACCTATCTGAAAGCTGGAGAAGGAGCGGTATCCTCCGGGGGTCCCCGATGCTGGAAACAGCATCGGGGACCCCACACCGAAGCTAACCCCCAGAATGATCAGTGAGAGTGTGGTCCAAGTGTTTACTATCCCGGCAATCACCTGGACTTTCACGGCCGTCCTGCTGCTGAGCGGTAGCTATCACCTTCTGCATGCGGCTCGGTCCCACCAGCTCACGGACCGGGTCAATAAGAGTCTTCACGGATTCATGAACCTGCTGATGGTTGCAATGTTGTGGAACCTGGCATCGTCGACCATGCTGGCTCAGATCGCAGTCCTCGCCGGTGCAGCGCTGTGGTTCGTCATACAGGCAGTTGCCCGGCCGGAATTCAAAATCCTCTGCGCAGGTCGTCAGGGCCGGCTGAAATGCGTTTACCACAGCATCACCATGGCTGGTGCGGCTCTCATGGTTGCAATGATGGCCCCCTCAACCAGTGCCGGTTCTGGACCCGTTCCGGCACCGACCAATGTGTCACACGGTCACCATGCAATGGCACCTGCCAGCCAGACACAGGCGGCACAGGGTGCAGCGGACACAGGAATAAGTCACTCACCTGACCTGGCGCTTCTCCTGACAGCACTCTTCGGAGTTGCAGCGGTAGTGTTCCTCGTCCTTCTACTGCGCGGGCGGACCACAAGAGCCAGTACCCGCAACCAGGTGAACCCACGGCATTTCGGTCGCACGGAGCACAGCCTCGAAGCCCTCGGAGCTGCTGCCATGGCCCTGATGTTCGCCACGATGACGGCATGAACGACATACCGTCGCACACGGTGATGTGACCCATAGCCTGCGCGTGCAGGCATTCATCGGCCGGCGTCGACAACAATGATTCACCAGGCCTATTCGGCGAGTGGAAGCTTCAGAGAGGAAGCCGTCATGAGCATCATCACCCACAGCGTCGTGTCTGTCCTCCTCGGACGTGATGATCGCCGTCCGTCCGCTGGTCGAACTCGTGATGCAGCGGTAGTTCAATCCGCGCTCCCCTCAGTGACGACAAGTCACCCGTTCCCTTTGGGCCAGGGGTAGCGGCCGTGAATTCAACGGCCCTGACGCTCATTGAACTGGGGGCTGTGGTGTTCTGCCTCGGCCTGTTGGCGAGGCTGGCCGGACGGGTGGGAGTGTCTCCCGTCCCGCTCTATCTCCTGGGCGGGCTAGCCTTCGGCACGGGCGGATTCATCGAGCTCGACGGCATGCAGGAATTTTCTCACCTGTCCGCGGAAATCGGCGTCATCCTGCTGCTCCTTATGCTCGGACTGGAGTACACGGCGTCCGAGCTTTTCACCGGGCTGCGAAGGTCATGGCAGGCCGGAGTTCTTGACCTCTTCCTCAACTTCCTACCGGGAGCAGCGCTTGCCCTGTTCCTGAACTGGGGTTTCGTAGGTGCCGTGGTGTTGGGGGGAGTCACATACATCTCCTCGTCGGGGATCGCAGCGAAAGTGATCACTGATCTAGGCCGGATGGGCAACCGCGAAACCCGTGTGGTGATCTCCATTCTCGTGTTCGAAGACCTGGCCATGGCTATATACCTTCCCGTGCTCACGGCCATCCTTGCGGGCGTCAGTTTCCTCGGCGGACTCACCACGGTCGGCATCGCACTGGCTGTGGTGAGCCTGGTCCTTGTGGTTGCGCTGCGTCACGGACACCATGTATCCAGGGCTGTCGACAGCGAGAACTCCGAGGTATTCCTCCTGAACGTCTTGGGCGCGGCACTACTCGTAGCCGGCGTCGCATCAGCCATGCAGGTCTCGGCGGCAGTGGGAGCATTCATGCTCGGCATCGCGATCTCCGGTGCCACATCGCACAACGCCACACGCCTTCTGGCACCTTTGCGGGACCTCTTCGCCGCGATCTTCTTCGTGGCGTTCGGGTTGAACACTGATCCTGCTTCCATCCCGCCAGTACTTGGTTGGGCGCTAGTCCTCGCTGTCATCACTGCGGCGACCAAGATGGCCACCGGTATCTGGGCCGCAAAGGGAGTGGGCATCACCCGCTCAGGCCGGCTCCGTGCCGGAGCGACGCTTATGGCGCGCGGGGAATTCTCAATCATCATCGCCGGACTGGCGGTCGCTTCCGGCGCAGTCACCCAGGAATTAGCAGCCTTGGCAACGGCCTATGTGCTGATCATGGCCGTTGTCGGTCCGTTGGCCGCACGCTACATCGAACCGTTGGTGGGAATGTTCAGCCCATTGAACGACAGTGTAGGAAAAACCTAGCTGAACCGCCCATCCCAGGTTGATGGAAATGAAGTTATTGAAAGATATGAAGGAGTCCCCTGGTGATCGGTGGAGCTTGTCGCAGGCATCCAGCGACCAAAACTTATTACACCAGCGAAGCTCATCCGAGCAGGTAAGGAATTGATGAATCTCTCAGCAGTCCCCTACTGGTCGGGCGCGTCACCGACCCGCATGGGTAATACACGTAGGGTCGGATCATGAATACGGGACGCCTCGTTGAGGGCATGGAACAACACCAGATTCGCCTCTATCTTCTGGCAATCGTTGCCGGCGGCCTCTTCGGGTGGCTGGTACCAGCAGCCGCCGAGCCACTGGAGCTGTCGATCAATCCCGTCCTGGGCCTGTTGCTGTTCGCCACGTTTCTCGGGATACCGTTTGGGAAAATCGGGCAAGCGGTGCGTGATGTACGTTTCATGGCCACGGTCATGATCCTGAACTTCCTCATCGTGCCGGTCATCGTCTTCACCCTGTCCCGCTTCGTCGCGGACGACCAGGCCCTGCTGGTCGGGGTGATGATGGTCCTGCTCGCACCATGTATTGATTACGTCATCGTGTTCTCCGGGTTGGCCGGCGGATCAAGCGACCGGCTCCTCGCGGCCGCACCACTGCTGATGCTCACCCAGATGCTGTTACTGCCGCTCTACCTGCTGATCTTCATCGGCCCGGACCTGGTCTCAGCTATTGAACCGGGGCCCTTCATCGAAGCCCTCGTCGTGCTGATCATCATTCCGTTGGTTGCAGCCGCACTGACCCAGCGGTGGGCAGGCCGAGCCCTGGCAGCCCGTCGCATAATGGCCCTCATGCAGGGCCTTATGGTTCCCCTGATGATGCTCACGCTGGCGATTGTAATTGGGTCCCAGATAGTCGGAGTTGGGCAGGAGCTACGCTCACTGCTCGCGGTCATCCCGATCTACATCGCGTTCCTGGTCATCATGGTCCCCGTAGGGATGGTCGCCGCACGCACCGCCCGCCTTGACGCGGGCAGCACGACCGCCGTGGTCTTCAGCGGAGCGACCAGGAACTCCCTCGTCGTTCTTCCGCTGGCCCTGGCACTACCGGAACCCTTGGCCCTGGTAGCACTGGTCGTCGTCACCCAAACGCTCGTCGAGCTCCTCGGCATGGTCACCTATGTCAAAGCTCTACCCCGACTGATTCCACGCAACATCACCAGCCACGCATGACTACAGGACCACTGGCCTCAGCCCTACCGGCTGGGGCCAGTGCCACACACTCTCCCTTATTCAAGCAGTGCGTCATTTAAGCAGTGAATTGTATAGCTTCGGAGGCCGGCACCGGTCTCCTATCGTGCAGGTGCTGCGCAAGTTGTCGACCAATGGGATCGGATCGATAACCGGTGAGTGTCGGTCGCTAGCCGGCTGTCGTGAACACGGGCTTTGGATCACCGTCCGGTGTCGTGTCGGGGTGGGCGGCCCACCAGGCGGCACAGGCAGCGCGCCAGCTGTCGAGGTCGTCCTCGAGACCGCTGATACTCACCGTTGATCCCGAAACTCTGGCTACAGAGGTGCCACAGAAGTAATTGCCGTCGTCGGTCGTAATCGCTGGGTACTCCTCATAGAGCTCGCCCATGGAGCGGATCAGGTAGTCCGGACGCTCGCTCACGCACGCAGCCAGGGCTGTACGGACTGTGTCCACGCCTGTAAGGACGAGGACTGTTGCCATGCCGGCGCGATTTCCGCCCAGGATGTCGGTGTCCAGCCGGTCCCCGATGACGAGAGCCCGCTCGACGCCGGAGTGGCGTGCCGCGGTCTCGAACAGGGCTGCTTCGGGCTTCCCGGCCACCATGGGCGACTTGCCGGTCGCCGCTGCAACTGCAGCCACCATTGTTCCGTTGCCGGGAGCGAACCCCCGTTCCTGAGGAAGCGACATATCCGTATTCGTCGCTACCCAGACGGCACCCGCGGCGACCGCGTAGGAGGCCTCGGCCAGGTCCTTCCACGCAAGCGTGGGGGAGAACCCCTGAATGACGGCGTCCGGCCGATCGGCCGCGGACGGTACGACGATCAGTCCCTGCGCCCTGACGGCGTCCGCGAGGGTCTGACTCCCGACGACCAGCACCGATGCGCCCGGGGCAACATTCCCGGCGAGCAACTCTGCACCGGCCAGCGCGGATCCGAAAACCTGCGCAGCAATGGCAGGTGCCCCCAGTTCCCGCAGATGCGAAGCGACCTGCTCGGAGGAGCGGGACGCGTTGTTGGTGACGTACGCCAGGCTCTTGCCCTCCTCCGCGAGCCGTTCCAGCGCTTCGGTCGCCCCGTCGATCACCCGCGGCCCCACGTACACCACGCCGTCGAGATCTGCGAGCAGGCCATCGAAACCATCGATCAACCGTGCGGTCATCGACTACCACTCTCGCTGGCATTGCTGGTCCGCGCGTGGTGTGCTGCGAGGCGTGCGACGACGTCGGATTCCTCCGGTAGGAGGGTGGGCTCGGGGCCCATCAGGTTCCTGCGGAATTCCTCAGCCACCGGGATCAGAGCTTCTGCCCGGCAGAGCCCAGGGACACCGCAGCCTCGACGATACGCGCCGCGAGACCGGCCTCGGCCGAGGCACCCCACACCCGCGGGTCATAGGCCTTCTTGTTACCGACCTCACCATCGACCTTCAACACACCGTCATAATTCCTGAGCATGTGATCGACCACCGGACGGGTGAACGCGTACTGCGTATCGGTATCGATATTCATCTTGATCACACCATAGGAAACAGCATCGGCGATCTCCCGATCCGAGGACCCCGACCCACCATGGAACACCAGATCGAACGGCTTGTCCTTCCCGATCCGCCGACCGACCTGATCCTGGATGTCCTTGAGGATCTCCGGCCGCAACTTCACCCCACCAGGCTTGTACACACCATGCACATTCCCGAACGTCAACGCCGTGATATACCGGCCATGCTCACCGGCACCAAGCGCCTCCACCGTCGCCAACGCATCCTCGACCGTGCTGTACAGCTTGTCGTTGATCGCATGCTCCACACCATCTTCCTCACCACCGACGGTCCCGATCTCCACCTCCAGGATGATCTTCGCCGCCGCCGCACGAGGCAGGATCTCCCGGGCGATCCGCAGATTCTCCTCCAGGGACTCAGCCGACCCGTCCCACATATGCGAATTGAAAATCGGATCCCGACCATTCCTCACCGCGTCCTCGGACGCCGCGAGCAACGGCAACACGAAATCATCCAACTTGTCCTTGGGACAGTGATCGGTATGCAACGCGATATTCACGTCATACTTCCGCGCCACCTCCTTCGCGAACGCCGCGAACCCCAACGACCCCGCCACCATGTCCTTCACACTCGCACCGGACCAATACGCAGCACCACCGGTGGACACCTGCACAATCCCATCAGAACCAGCCTCAGCGAAACCACGCATCGCAGCATTCAACGTCTGCGACGACGTCACATTCACCGCAGGAAACGCAAAACCGCCCGCCTTCGCACGATCAATCATCTCGGCATAAACATCAGGGCTGGCAATAGGCATACTGACTCCAATTAAAAGTTCTACTTGTGGGCTTTTCCCTGCTGGTCAGGGCAAACGCCGAATTCTGTCAGGCAAGGGGACAGGCGGAAGGTCCTTCTGTGGAAGGACCTTCCGTCCTTCAGGCAGCTGTCGAGAGTCCGCAACGTCGCACCGTTAGCTCTTTCGTGCGCCGCAGCCTACTCCTGGTAGGCGCTGATTCAGTTGGCGAGCTCACCGGTGGTTTCATAGGCGGCGATCTTGGTGATGCGGCGCACATGGCGGTCGGCGTTGCTGAATGGTTCCGAGAGGAAAGCCTTGACCAGTTCGGTGGCTTCCTCCACGGTGTGCTGGCGTCCGCCCACTGCTACTACGTTGGCGTCGTTGTGCTCGCGGGCCAGCTTCGCTGTATCGAGGTTCCAGGCCAGGGCGGCTCTCACACCCTTGACCTTGTTCGCGGCGATCTGCTCGCCGTTGCCCGAGCCGCCCAGCACAATCCCGAGGGCATCCACGCCGGCCACCTGGTCAGCCACCACCGCGGCGGCCGCATTGATGCAGAACACCGGATAGTCGTCCTCGGCGTCGTAGGAGGCAGGCCCGTGGTCAACCATCTCGTAGCCATCGGCTGACAGTGCGGTGATGAGGTGGGAGCTGAGCTCCATGCCGGCATGGTCGGTTGCGATATGAACGCGCATAAGTGGTCCTTCAGGCGTAGTTAGGAGGCGGTTGTATTCAGGCGGGGTGCCTTTGGGGTCAGCGCGAGTTGTCCCTTCGCGCGCAGCGACTCGATGGCTTCCTCGGGCGATGCCTTTCCGTACACGGCTGATCCCGCTACGAAGACATTGGCGCCGGCTTCCGCGGCCCGCGTGATGGTTTCCTCAGTGATGCCGCCGTCGACCTGAATGGCCACGTCCACCCCGGAACCATCGACTGCCGCACGGGCACGGCGGATCTTGGGCAGCATGACGTCCAGGAATGCCTGACCGCCAAATCCGGGTTCCACCGTCATGATCAACAGCATGTCCAGTTCCGGGAGCATATCCAGGTACGGCTCCACCGGGGTGGCCGGGCGCAGAGCCATCCCCGCCTTGGCTCCCCGAGCGCGAAGTTCGCGGGCCAGTTTTATAGGGGCATCGGAGGCCTCGACATGGAATGTCACCGAACTCAGACCGGCGTCGGCGAACTGCGGGGCCCACCGGTCCACATTGGAGATCATGAGGTGGGCGTCCAACGGGATCGGGCTGACATCCTGCAACCGTTCCACCACGGGCAGACCAATCGTCAGATTCGGCACGAAATCGTTGTCCATGACATCCACGTGCACGGCGTCGGCGTTGCTGATCCGGGCCAGCTCTGACGCCAGGTTGACGAAGTCGGCCGAGAGGATGCTGGGATTGATGCAGCACTTCAAAGGTGAAGAGGGCATGGTGTTTACCTTTCGGTAGCGGTCAAAGCTTGCGGATGAGTGCTATGCGTGAGCTTGGGAGCGTGAGGAACAGCCCGTACCAGGCACGACGGTACGTGCCCAGCCGGAATTACGGCAGCTGGTCGCGGGTACAAGAGGGGGTTTCGACCTTTGGTACCGCTGAGGGGAGACTCCAGGTGGGATCCATCTCGATATCGTGCCTCAACGGACCCTTCGCTGCGAATATCCTGCTCACGGCTCGTGCTGCACAACAGCCGAGAACTCTATTCGCTTGGCTGTTGCACAGCACGAGTGACGCCGTGTGGAGGTGCCTAGCTGACGAGAATTCCTCCGGTGGTGTTACGTGCGCTGGCGAGGGCAGCTTCGACGTCGGCGAGGAGTTCGGACCAGCTGGTGACGAATTTGTCGAGGCCTTCGGTTTCGAGTTTGTCGACGATTTCGTCGTAGGAGATGCCGATCGCGTCGAGCTGGTTGAGGATTTCGTTGGATTNGGGACTCCTTAGTGGTGGTGAGTGCTTTGCTCCTCATCCTAGCGAGCGGACCTCCCGGACGCAGGGGACGTCGGTGCTAATGACGACGGCGCACGCCGGCGGTCTTCGATCAGGCGCCCTGGCCGAACACGTGCCGCCGCACCCAGCCGTGCATCGCGATGGCAGCGGCAGCCGAGGCGTTGATGGAGCGCGTCGAGCCGAACTGAGCGATCGAGAGGGTCGCCTCGGCCGCCTCGTGCACCTCGGGCGTGAGGCCGGGTCCCTCCTGGCCGAACACCAGCACGCACTTCTCGGGCAGCTCGAAGGTCTCGAGGGGTACGGAATCGGGGAAGTTGTCGATCCCGATCACGGCCAGGCCCTCAGCTGCGGCCCAGGCGGTGAAGTCGGCGACGGTGGGGTGGTGGCGGACGTGCTGGTAGCGGTCGGTGACCATGGCGCCGCGCCGGTTCCACCGCCGTCGCCCGATGATGTGGACCTCCCTCGCCAGGAAGGCGTTCGCCGTCCGCACCACGGAGCCGATATTGAGATCGTGCTGCCAGTTCTCGATGGCCACGTGGAAACCGTGGCGCCGTTCGTCGAGGTCCGCGACGATCGCCTCGTGCGTCCAGTAGCGGTAGGCATCGACGACGTTCCGGGTGTCACCGGAAGCCAGCAAGCCCCGGTCCCAGTGATCGCCGTCGGGCCACTCACCCTCCCAGGGTCCGACGCCGACGGCGGGTGTCCCGGGCGCCTCGTCCGGCGCTGCGGCGTCGACGGGTTCCGACAGTGTTTCTCTCACGGTCCCAGCGTAGTCGGCGGCAAAGATGCAAGACTGGCCCACGTAGGTCAGCTCCACCCTCTGAAAGGACATCCATGCGCGAGAACGAACACATCGAGTGCTGGCTCACCGACATGGACGGCGTGCTGGTGCACGAGAATCAGGCCATTCCGGGCGCAGCCGAGCTGATCGAACGGTGGGTGGCCACGTCGAAGCGATTCCTCGTCCTGACCAACAATTCGATCTACACGCCGCGAGACCTCGCCGCGCGCCTGAAGGCGTCCGGGCTGGAGATCCCGGAGGAGAACCTGTGGACATCGGCGCTGGCCACGGCGCAATTCCTCCGTGACCAGCTGCCGGGAGGCCGCGCCTACGTCATCGGCGAGGCAGGGCTCACGACGGCGCTGCACGAGGCCGGTTTCGTCCTCACGGACACGAATCCTGACTACGTGGTGCTGGGCGAGACCCGCACCTACTCGTTCGAGGCGATCACCAAGGCTGTCCGCCTGATCCTCGAAGGAGCGCGCTTCATCGCGACCAACCCGGACGTCACCGGCCCTTCGAAGGAAGGCCCCCTTCCCGCGACGGGGGCGATCGCCGCGATGATCACTGCGGCGACGAGCCGTGACCCCTACATCGTCGGCAAACCCAACCCCATGATGTTCCGCTCGGCGATGAACCAGATCGACGCACATTCGGAGACCACGGCCATGATCGGCGACCGCATGGACACCGACATCATCGCGGGCATGGAGGCTGGATTGCACACCGTCCTGGTGCTCAGCGGCATCACCCAGGCGGCGGACATCAATGCCTACCCGTTCCGCCCTGCGCAGATCTGCAACTCGGTGGCGGACCTGATCGATCAGGTGTGAGCCGACCGGTCCAGGCCTAGAAGTAGCGTTTCCAGCCGCCGCCCCGCGGTACCGGGACGAACTCGCGCTGGACCGTCGCCACGACCTCCTGATAGATCCCCGGGTTCCACTGCGGACTCGCATGGGCAGGCAACGCACCGTCCGTCACGTAGTCGACGGGGAGCAAGTTGTCGGGCAGTTCCCGCGCCCAGCCGGAACGCGCCCTCGCATAGTCGACGACGCCGTCGTTCGGGTTCCCGGCGAAGACCACCCTCGTATCGCCGAGCGACAGCCGGAAGCGGGTGACGTCGAAGTGGTAGATGTACGAGGATTCCGACTGGATGAGTTCGCTGCTCGGCGCCAACGGCGAGAGTTGCTCGAGCGTCTGATCGACGACCTGGCTCCACGTCCGCTCGTTCTTGTGGACTATCCGTTCACCGAGTTCGTAGGTACCGCGAACGCTGATCGGCACGCGCACGCCGGCCTCGTACAGCAGCACGACGCCATCGAACATCCGCTGGTCCAGCACGTCGTAGCGGCTGGACGGGGACGAGTCGAGCAGGACCAGCTCCACGGGGATGCCGCGGTCACGGAGGCGGGCAGCCACCTCGACCGCGACCATGCCGCCGAAACTGTGGCCGTAGAAATACAGTTTCTCGAGCCGGAAGTTGTCCACGTAGCGGTTCATCGTGGCGACGACGTTGTTGATGTCGAGGCCACGGTTCGAGTAGCCCATGACGGCCATCTGCGCCCGCTTCGACAGGGCCGGACGCAGCGAGTTGAGGATCCATAGCCCCTCCTCCCAACTGGTCTTGTACCCGGGGAACAGCACCCAGCGGTCGTTGGGGAACCGGGCGCGGGCGTCGTCGTCATCGAGCGGCAGGATCCGCGTCTGCTCGCGCTGTGACTGGATGACGCGCGTGAAAGCGAGGTCCGTGGTCACCACTGCCGCAGCCGCCGAGCCGATCAGGAAGGACCGGCGGGAGGATTCACGGAACTCCAGCGCCCGCTGCAGTGTTCGGGCGTCATCGTTCGCCACGCGTCGTTTCGTCCTGCCTGCCCTGCGCTGCGTGCCCGTCAGTCGAGGCCCAGCTCATCCTTGCCGAAGGCGAAGAGGTACGGCACCCCGGCTTCGGACTCGATGCGCTCCTTCGACCCGGTGCTGCGGTCGACGATGACCGCGACGGCCTGGACATCGCCGCCTGCGCGGCGCACGCCCTCGACGGCGGTCAGCGCGGAGCCACCCGTGGTCGAGGTGTCCTCGAGCACGACGACGGGGCGTCCCGAGACGTCCGGCCCCTCGACCTGGCGGCCCATCCCATGGGTTTTCTGCGTCTTGCGGACCACGAAGGCGTCGATGGGGCGTCCGGCCCCGGACGCCGCGTGCATGACCGCGGTCCCGACGGGATCGGCACCCATCGTCAGACCGCCGGCCGCCTCGAAGGCGATACCGGCGTCGTCGAGCAGTTGCAGCATGACGCGTCCCACGAGCACGGAGGCCTCGTGGTGGAGCGTGATGCGGCGGAGGTCGATGTAGTAGTCCGCCTCTACGCCGCTGGAGAGCGTGACGCGCTCGTGCACCACGGCGAGTTCCTTGATGAGCTCGAGGAGCCGGGAGCGGTCGGTGGTCTGCGCGGAGGTCTCGGCGGTCATGCGACCAGCTTAGTAGGGGCGGCACGGATGCCCGATCCCACAGGGCTGGAGCTGATCAGGACTGTCCGTGGCAAGAGCCGGGCCCACACACAAGTGCGGGCCCGGCTCTCCTCACGCTGTGGATCCCCTCCGGCTAGTAGCGCAGGGCCCGCAGGTAGTTGTAGCCCACTTCCGCGGTCTGCAGGGGCGTCACGTCCGGCTGATCGTTCTCGACGATGTACTCCTTCGGCTTGTGCGCTTCGAAGATTCGGCCGAAGTCGATCTTCCCGGTACCGAGATCCGCGAAACCGCCGGCAGTGTCACGGTCCTTCACGTGGTACTGCAGGGTCTTCTGCGGCGCCTGCTGGATGGTGTCGATGGCGAACTGGATCGGATCCGCCGCGCCGACGCCGACACCGCCGGTCACCGCCCAGTAGAGGTCCACCTCGAGGTGGACGAGCGTCGGGTCGAGCCGGGTCGTGAAGATCTCCCATGGCGTGAGACCGCCGCCGAGGTCCGTGGTGAACTCGTGGGCGTGGTTGTGGTAGCCGTACTTCAGGCCGGCATCGCTCGCAGCAGCAGCCTCCACATTCATCTGGTCGGCCCAGAGGCGCCAGTCGTCGGCCTTGGTCGAGGCGAGGTAGGGCACGTTCATGTAGGTCTGGCCCAGGACGGCCGCGTTGGCGATCTTGGTTTGCAGGGCCGCCGGGGTGGCGCTGATCCCGTCGTGGCTGGACGAGGGGGTGATACCCAACGAGTCGAGGGTGGACCGCATCGACACGGCGGTGCGACCGTACAAACCGGCGAGCTCGACCTTCGTGTAGCCGTAGTCGGCAAGCTTCTGGAACGTGCTGTCCACCCCCGCACCGGACATGATCGAGCGCAGCGTATAGAGCTGGATGCTGATGAGGCCGGGCGGAACCCGCTGCCCGGCAGCCTTGCCGACCGGGGCCGCCATGGCAGCGGTTCCGCCGACACCGGCGAGCCCAGCACCTACGCCTGCCGCGACGGCTCCCCGGAGGAAGTTACGCCGATCGAATCCCTTCTGCTCGAGTGATTGGCGGAGGGCACCTTTGGCATCGAATCCGAAGCACATGTGTTTGCCTTTCTGGCGAGAATGCTGTCGGGACCGTCGTTGGTCCCGGACAGCATGTGGAGCTGCAACGCAGCGGTCATGAGGGAATACGTACGACTCAAGCTGTGGAGACCTGCTTCGGCCATCCTCGACGATCGTGCGCGATGGTCAACGACAGCTTCGTCGTCGGTATCGCGGTTGATCGACCCTGAGCCGACAAGACGGGGTGTCTATAGCGCGGTGTTGCGTTTCTTGTTGCACGAATGGACATTGGCATACGGCTTGGTTGCACTGCGAGCGGGCCCCAGCGTGCCGCCCGCCCCTACCTTCTACGTCCTCCGCGGCAACCCCGCGTTTTTTCAGTATTGGGCGAGACCAGATCCGTGTCTCGAGGCTAAGGCGGGCTTTTGCTGTCTGTCAAGCAAAAGTAGCCAGTTGGCCGCAAAAAGCTCCGGAGAATCTGCTATCCATCAGGAGAGACCGAGGACCATGGCATCAATGCGATGCGGGGACATTGCGTGATGAATAGCAAGCATGCTCGCGCCGAGTACCCCCGCATTCGGCCCTGAACTGGATTGGACGATCTGGAGATGCTGAGTCGCCAGCGGAATGGTCCGTGAGTAGACCATTTCCCGTATACCCGCGATGAACTGCTCCCCGGTCAGCGCCATGGAGCCGCCGATGACGATGACGGAAGGGTTGATGAGACTGACACAGGCGGACAGCACCTCGCCTACGTCCCTCCCCGCCTGGCGCACCGCGTGGATGGCTCCTGTGCTGCCTTCCCCCACCAACCGGACAACGTCCTCGCCGGTGCTCGCCTCCAGTCCCAGACTACGTAGCTTGGACGCCACAGCCGGCCCCGAGGCAACTGCTTCAAGGCAGTCCTGGTTCCCGCAGTGACAGGGGACCCCGGTGCCGCCATGCACGCGGATGTGCCCTATATCGCCCGCTACGCCGTCCGCTCCCCGCTGCAACATGCCGCTCGAGACGATGCCCGCGCCGATTCCCGTGGCGACCTTCACGAAGACGAGGTTGTCGACCTTCGGCCAGGCGACATTGCGCTCACCGAGCGCCATGATGTTGACGTCATTGTCCACCAGTACCGGAACGTGAAAATGGCGCTGTAGGTACCCTGGAACGTCGTAGCCGTTCCAGCCGGGCATGATGGGCGGGTTGATCGGCCTGCCGGTACGGTGTTCCACCGGGCCGGGCACCCCTATCCCGATAGCCAACAGGTCAGTCAGAACTCGACCGGAGTCTATGAGGAGCTTGCTGCCGAGTTCGACAACGGCTTGAAGCACTACATCGGGACCCTGAGTGATTTCGATGGAGCGCGCACTCTGTTGAAGAATATGCCCCGTGAGGTCGGTGACCGCTACCTGCAAATGGGATGCGCCGATGTCGACACCGAGAACCACCTTGCTTCCAGCCTTGAGCGCGATCCGAGAAGAAGGACGGCCGCCGGTGGACACGGCGTCATTGACGAAGCCCACGAGTCCCAGTTCCATGAGCGCCTCGATGCGAAGGGTGACCGTCGACCGTGCGAGCCCCATCTGCTCGGCGAGTTCGGATCTGGTCCGGGGCCGGCCGTCTCTGAGGATCTGGAACAACTCGCTTGCTCCAGAAGAGGCAAGACCGTCGAAGCTACTTATGTCAGTCACCGTGCAATTAGAGCATATGAATCGACGAAACCGATGGCAGTTTTCACAGTCAACAGCGGGAGCGAACTTCGCGGGATCTCGTGCTAATTGCCCCACTCGCGATGGCGGGGGCGCTTCGGAGTAAGAGCGGTGCGGACTTCACATAAGCCCTTCCAGTGTCGACTGAACTGCTCATCGCCGATCCCTGGATACGGCGGTCCGGATGCGGACATCCGTTGTTCGTCGCTATTAGCCGTGTTAGGTTCGTTGTGATCGGCGTCTCACGGGTGACCACGGTGTTCTTCACCAGCTCAGGCGATCAGCCCGCCAGAGACGCGGCATCACTTCAAGGAGGAAGTTTTGATCGAGGTCTCACACTTGCAGCCTTTGTTCGCGCGAAGGGGTCGAGCTCCTGCATTTCACATCGGGGTTCCTCGAGGGTGATCCGGACTGATGTCGGCGAAGGTGAAGTCGACTGGACACCGATCCTTCGGACCGCACGGCTCCAAGCAGCATTTCGCGGTGGATCAGGAGTGCACCCCTCACCACCTCCGCATCCGTCGAGGACAGCTCCAGCTCCCTGACCTGCACCTCCCGACCGTTCAGCCCTCGGGAGCCGCCCACGTGCCGACCGATGTCCTCTACGCCAGCCGGAGGACCCATCCAGATGCTCCCGACCATGTCTCGAACACTCGTGCGCCAAGCTCCACAGCACATTGAAAGGAAACTGACGTGGCTACAGCAGCCAAAGCGGTACGAAGCGCAACCATGAGCGCAGGTCCGACCTCCCACGACTACGGCAAGACGGGTATCTGGCTCATCGGCGCACGGGGCTCCGTGGCGACGACGGCCACGATGGGACTCGCTGCTATATCAGCCGGCTTCGCTGACGCCACCGGATGCGTCACGGAACAGGCGGTGTTCGACGGGGTCGATCTTCCTGGGTTCGCCGACTTCGTGGTGGGCGGCCATGACATCAGTGATGTCTCGATGGCGAAGCGCGCCGAGGCACTCGTCGAATCGGGCATGCTACCCCTACACCTCTTCGAGTCCGTCCGATCCCAGCTGGTGGAAGCCGACCAGCGCGTTCGGCCCGGCTACGATCCTCGGCAGGAATCAGAATCACAAGCTGAGGCAGCGCGTCGCCTCGCCTCGGATATTTCCGACTTCAGAATCTCCCACGGCCTGAGCCGTGTCATCGTCCTCGATGTGGCCTCCACCGAAGCGCCCGTGGAAACCGTCCCTGAATTCACGGACATCGATATGCTCCTGGCCGCGTTGGAAGACCCGTCACGCTCTGTTCTGCCTCCTAGCTCCATCAGCGCCTACGCCGCCGTCCTGGCCGGCTCGCCCTACGTCTGTTTCACTCCCTCCACCGCTCTTAATGTGCCTGCACTGTACGAACTTGCCGTCGGCTCAGGAGTTCCGACCGCGGGGCAGGACGGCAAGACGGGACAGACCTGGCTGCGTTCAGTCGTGGCACCGGCCCTATCCGCGCGCGGGCTCCGCGTCCTGTCCTGGGCGGGAACCAACCTGCTCGGCGGTGGTGATGGCGCCACTCTCGCGGACCCGCGGGCAGTTTCGGGGAAGCTTCAGTCCAAGAACCGAGGACTACGGGAGTTGACCGGAGGTGCCGCCACCCCACTGCACATCGACAACGTCCAGGATCTGGGCGAGACGAAAGTCGCGTGGGACCACATCAACATCGAAGGTTTCCTCGGTTCCCGTCTCACCCTCCAGACAACCTGGACCGCCTTCGACTCGATGCTCGCCGCTCCTATGGTGCTCGACCTCTCGCGGCTGATGGCCCTCGCCCACGCCTCCGGCGAGAAGGGCCATGTAGGCGCTCTCGGGTTCTTCTTCAAGGATCCGTGGGGAAGTAATGAGCACTCCTTCTCCCGTCAGACCGACAACCTCGTGGAATGGGCACAGACCATGAGCTCATCGACTGCAGCCGGCACGGGAATCGTCGATCAGCAATGAGCCGCGTCAACGATTATCTTGAACTGGTTCGGGCCCCGGCCATTCTCACCGTCTTCGGCGACACCCTCGCGGGTGGGTCCGCGGCCGGGCACATGCTCAGCGGTCGCCGGATCGCGCTCCCTCTTGCGAGTGCCTGCCTCTACGCCGGCGGCATGGCGCTGAACGACTACTCCGACCGCGGCACCGATGCGGACGAGCGCCCGGAACGGCCGATTCCGTCCGGGAGGATCAGCGCCCGTGCCGCCCTCTGTGCGGCCTCGACCCTCACCGTTGCCGGGCTCGCTCTCAGCGCCACCGGTGGAGGCAGGCGGGCGTTCGCACTGGCAATCCCTCTCGCCACCTCGATCTGGACCTACGACCTCCTGGCGAAGAACTACGCAGTGCCCGGCGCGATCACTATGGGGACGTGCCGCGCTCTCGACGTCCTCATGGGCGCCGGCTTCGGGCACCTACGCCCCGCACTCGCCGCCGCAGGCATCATGGGAGGACACACGATTGCCGTCACCCTCCTGTCGCGCGGTGAGGTCGAAGGAACAACGACGGTCATAGCTTCCAGCGCCGCTGCCAGCACCGGGCTCCTTGCCGGAGCAGTCGTAGCCGGCACTCTCGGAACCCGCAGTCGAACGCTTGCCGTACTTGCGGCGGCGGCCACCTACGCGGCGCGGTGCATGCCGGCCCAGGCCCGCGCTGCACGAGAACCGGTGGCTGGCAATGCACTCGAGGCAACGAAGGCAGGGATTCGGGCGATGGTCCCCCTGCAGGCAGCACTCACGCTTCGCCATGGGAATGTTGCCGCTGGAGTAGTGATTGCCTCCATCGATCTGGTCGGTAAGATTCTGCGGTCCCGTCCAAGAGGCTCAAGGATAAGCGAGTCATGACGGCATCAGGCCTCACCTCGACGTCGACGATGCCCTTCAGCCTTGGGTACGGCACCAACGGATTCGCCGACCATCCCCTGCCTGTGGCGCTTGGACTGATAGCCGAGCAGGGATACGACGCCGTGGCACTGACTCTGGGCCACCCACACCTGGACCCTTACGCCGAGGACCTGGGCGACCAGTTGCAGTCACTACGACGCCTGCTCGACGAACTGGGGCTTCGTGTCGTGATCGAAACGGGCACTCGATTCCTGCTCGATCCCCGCCACAAGCACCGGCCTGCACTGGTGGATGACGAGGCAACAACCCGCGTGGTATTCCTCCGCCGTGCTATCGACATCGCAGCAGCCCTGCAGGCAGAATGCGTGTCCTTCTTCTCCGGCGTCCTGCCGGAGGGAACCACCGCGGAAGTGGGGTGGCAGCGCCTCACCTCACGCGTCGCGGAGATCGTCGAATACGCCCGTGACAAGGGGGTTCTCCTCGCCGTCGAACCTGAACCAGGCATGGTGGTGGAAACGGTTTCTGACGTGCTGCGTCTTCGGGCGGAACTGGGGAATCCTCGCAACCTGCGGGTGACGGTGGACATCGGGCACTGTGTCGTGGTCGAGCCGGACGGTGTGCGTGGTGCCCTTCTCTTGGCAGGCCCTCTACTGGCCAACGTGCAACTGGACGATATGCGGCCCCACGCCCACGAACACCTCCCGTTCGGCGAAGGAGATGTGGACCTGCCCCTGGCACTCGCTACCCTGGCCGAATTGGACTACCGCGGCGTGGCCGCAGTAGAGCTACCTCGACACTCGTATGACGCTCCGGGACTGGCGGCACGGAGTATTCATGCCCTTCGCGCCGGCTGGCACGACGCAGGGAGGATTGGGGAGAACGGACGGTGGCTGCAGGAGAGCGCGACGGCGATCGCCACAGGAACCGGCACCCTTTCCACGATTTTCACCTTGGCCCGTCGCCACGTCGGCCGCGGTCCGATACGTCCGGACAACGATCCGACCGGTGTTCTCTTCGGCACCGCATGTGACCACCTGAGGGGCCAGTTGATCGGTCGACTGGGGGATGTCCTCCCGCCAGATGAACTGGCTCAGGCCTTGCTGACGCTCTATGGCAACGGCGACTCAGCGGAACGCCGTGGGGTACTCAGGGGATTAGGAGCGTTGTCCACAGGCTCGCAGCAACTTCCCGACACGGTCGTGTCCGTAGGCCTGCGCCTGACGAACGAGGCCCTACGGACCAATGAAAGCGGTGTCGTTGCTGCCGCCGTCGGTCCGTTCGCGGCCACCTATCTGGACCAGCACAGTTGGCGCCATGCCGTTCTGAAGCTGGTCTTCATGGGAATCAGTCTCCAGGCCGTCGCCCATCTTACGGAACGGGCCGACGACGAACTCGCCCGGATGGCGAGCGACTTCGCCGCCGAACGCACCGCCGCAGGGAGACCTGTCCCGGATGACGTCCAGCTGCTCCTGCAAGCCTCCTCCAGCTACTCGACTTCGTCCTAAGGGAAGCCACCCATGCGCCTCTTCGACCCGCACATCCACATGACAAGCCGCACCACCGATGACTACGCAGCCATGTACGCCAGTGGAGTGCGTGCCCTTGTGGAGCCTGCTTTCTGGTCGGGGCAACCCCGCACCAACGTGGGTTCCTTCATCGACTACTTCGACTCACTACTGGGTTGGGAGAGGTTTCGTGCCGCCCAGTTCGGTATTCGGCATCACGCCACGATCGCCCTCAACCCCAAGGAGGCGAACGATCCCCGGTGCGTTCCCATTCTGGAAGAGTTGCCCCGCTACCTCATCAAGGAAGGCGTCGTTGCCGTTGGTGAGATCGGCTATGACTCCATGACTGCCGCCGAGGACGAGGCATTCAGCCGGCAGTTGGAACTCGCTCTCGAGTTCTCACTGCCGGTGATGGTGCACACTCCGCACAGGGAGAAGCTCGCCGGCACCTACCGCACCCTCGACGTCGTGCGCGAGTCGGGAGTCGCTCCCGGGATGGTCGTCGTCGACCACCTGAACGAGACGAATGTGGAACTGGTGAAGAACGCGGGAGCCTGGATGGGATTCTCCATCTACCCGGACACGAAGATGGACGAGCAGCGCATGGTTGCCATCCTCGCCCGGTACGGGACCGAAAGGGTGCTGGTCAACTCCGCTGCTGACTGGGGCAGGTCCGACCCGCTGAAGACCTTCAGTACCGCCAATGCCATGCTCGCGGCCGGCTTCACGAGCGACGACGTCGACCAGGTCCTGTGGTGCAACCCTGTGGAGTTCTATGGACAAAGCGGACAGCTGATCCTCGGTCCGATTCCGGGGTTCGATGAGGCTGGGCCGCTGGACGCTACGGCGGGCTTCGAGGGCAATTCGGTTCTCAGGGGTGCTCGCGCCTGATGCTGCTCTCCTACTGCACCAACGTCCATCCAGCCGAGGACCTCGACGGCGTGATCCGGCAACTCCACGAGTACTCGGGGCCGATCCGCCGCACCGCAGGCCTGGACACTCTCGGCGTCGGACTGTGGCTACCTGCCGAACTGGCCGCCCAGCTGGCCGGCAGCGCCGAGGACCGGGCCGCTCTCCACGATGTCCTCAGCGCTGAAGGCCTGCAGCTACACACCATCAACGCATTCCCCTTCGGTGGCTTCCACAACGAGGTGGTCAAACTCGAGGTCTATAAACCCACCTGGGCGGAGCGCGAGCGGCTGGACTACACCCTGAACTGCGCCGAGGTGCTCGCGGCATTGCTGCCGGAGGACACAGCCGGTTCGATCTCCACCCTGCCTCTTGCGTGGCGTGAGCCCTGGACGCGGCAGGACGACGATGACGCCACTGCCGCGTTCGCCGAGCTCAGCTCCCGATTGCGGGATCTCCGCGAGCGCACGGGAAGAACCATTCGCGTCGCCGTCGAACCGGAGCCGGGGTGTGTCCTGGACACGGTCGCTGATGTCGTCGAGTGGCTGGGAGCTCGAATCCACCGGGGTATCGATCCTGAATTCGTAGGGCTGTGTGTGGACACCTGCCACCTCGCCGTCTCATTCGCAGACCCTGCCGACGCCGTGAAGGAGATCGACGCGGCGGGCCTGCGGATAGTGAAGGTGCAGGCCTCAGCCGCCCTGCACGTCACCGACCCCTCCGATCCGGCAGCACGGGAGGCTCTGGAGGGCTTCGTCGAGCCGCGTTATCTCCACCAGGTGCGGGAGCTGCAGCCCACCGGTGTCCTGGCTGCCGACGATCTCCCGGAAGCACTCACCGACCTGCCGCGGGAGAATGCATGGCGGGTCCACTTCCATGTCCCACTCCACCACGTGCCGTCCGCCCCGCTGAGAACCACCGTGGACGTGCTGGTGCGGACCGTGGCCGAAGTCGGCCAGTTGGCCTATGGGCCTGAGGTACACCTCGACATCGAGACCTATACCTGGAGCGTGCTGCCCGGCGCGTCGGTGGGTATTACTGAAGGGATTGCAGCTGAGATCGCATGGGCAGGGTCGAACCTGTCTCCTACCCAGCCGTCACTCCAGAACTGTTGATGCCGCGCACCACTGACAGCCCGATGCAAGGAAAACCGTGAAACCCGTACTGCTGTTGAACGTCGTCGGCCTGACCGCCAAGGCACTGAGCCGGATGCCTCGTCTCTCCCGGCTGGCCACACAGGGATGGTCCTCGGAACTGGCCACCGTGCTGCCTGCCGTGACCTGCACCGTCCAGTCCACGATGCTGACCGGCCTGGCCCCGGCGCAGCACGGGATCGTGGGAAACGGGTGGTACTTCAGGGAACTCGGGGATATTTCCTTCTGGCGTCAGCACAACAGGCTCGTCAGCGGTGAGAAGATCTGGGAGACCGCCCGCCGGCAGGATCCGACATACCGTGCTGGAAACATCTGTTGGTGGTACGCCATGGGAATGTCCACCGATCTGACGGTGACACCCCGACCCATCTATCATGCGGACGGCCGCAAGTCTCCCGATGCCTACGTGCGCCCGGCGGAGCTGCACGACGAGTTGGTGGCCCACTACGGCGACTTCCCGCTCTTCCAGTACTGGGGTCCTACGGCGTCCATCGCGTCGAGTCAATGGATCGTCAACTCCACCAGGCACATCATGCGCACTCAGGCGCCAGAGCTGCTGATGGCCTACCTGCCGCACCTGGACTACGACCTGCAACGGTTCGGGCCCGACTCGCCACAGGCCGCCCATGCAGCCGCCGAGCTCGACAGCGCGCTCGCCCCACTGCTGGACGACGCCGAGGCGCAGAACTACACGGTGATCACGGTGGCCGAGTACGGGATCGAAGAAGCCCACACCCCGGTGGACATCAATCGTGTTCTGCGGCGGGAGGGGTTGCTCGAGGTCTACGTCCAGGGCGGCAGGGAACAACTCGACCCGTGGACCTCCCGCGCCTTTGCTGTCGCCGACCACCAGGTAGCCCACGTCTACGTGTCGGATCCAGCTCACCTCAAACGGGTCGCCGCTATTCTTCGCGGCATCGACGGCGTGGACGAGGTCCTCGACCGGGAGGCACAGGCACGCCACGGCCTCGACCATGAGAGGTCCGGGGAACTCATCGTCATCGCCGAGCCCGGGGCCTGGTTCACCTACTACTTCTGGCTCGACGATCAGCGTGCGCCGGAATACGCACGAGGCGTTGATATCCACCGTAAGCCCGGCTACGACCCCGCTGAGTTGTTCTTCGATCCAGCGGACAGATTGGCGAAGGCAAAAGCAGGAATGAATCTGGCCAAGAAAAAAACGGGTCTGCGGTACGCCATGAGCACGGTCCCCCTTGATCCGACATGTGTACGCGGAACCCACGGACGACTACCTGAGTCCCCGGACGGCAGACCACTGATCATCGGTTCGGATCATCGAGTCCCCCCCTTGGTGGAGGCCCTCCTCAGCAGCGGTCGGCAGGTCCCTGCCGCTGCTGTGAAGGGCCTTGTGCTCCAGACGCAGGGATTTGAGGTATAGCGCGAACATTCGACCGTGCATCGGATTGATGAGTACGGCAAAACCACCCCTCCTCGCAAGCTTTAGATCCTCGCGCAACAAAAGTCTGTTGCAGTGCAAAGGGGATTAAACCCTTTTATGCCAGGGGTTACTTTTTGCTGCCCGAATATTAGAGGCGTAATTGAAGCACTTTGTTTTGTCAGACCACTAGCTAATTGAGTGACCTTCTACTAGCGTTTCAGGTGACTCGAGTCCGGCTGGTCCGGGTCCTCAATGACGAGAAAAGAGTGGATGATGACAGTCAATCGACACGAGGTAGCGAAAGCTCCGGTGCGCCGCAGCAGAGCCACCAGCTTTTCAGAGAGACGCTCAGTCCGAGTAGGCGCCGGGCTGGCGATGGCAGCACTCATGGCAACGTCCTTTGCCGTCACCCCGGCGGTGGCCGAGCCCAGCGCTCCGGCGGAAGCCGCGCCGGCGGACACGAGCTTCCAGAAAGTAACACTCAACGACGGCCCGGGCGAGCCTGTGGATCTCGCGGTACTTCCCAACGAGAATGTTCTGCACACCACCCGTGGTGGCGAGGTCTGGCTCAACGATGCAAAGACCGGACTCAATAGCCTTGCCGCAACACTCGATGTCTATCAGCATGACGAAGAGGGCCTGCAGAGCGTCGCGCTCGACCCCGAATTCGGGACCAAGGGCAACAATTGGGTCTACCTGTACTACTCACCGCCACAGGACACTCCGGTCGATGACCCCTCGACCACAGGGGTCAACGAGGGTGATGCACCTACCACGGGCACGGCGGCGGACTTCGAGAAGTTCAAGGGTTCCCTCACTCTTTCCCGCTTCAAGTTCGACGGCTCCACCATCGACCTCGCCAGCGAGCAGGAGATCCTCGAGGTTCCCGTGGACCGGGGCATTTGCTGCCATGTCGGCGGTGACATCGTCTTCGACGCCCAGGGCGATCTCTACCTCTCGACCGGTGATGACACCAATCCGTTCTCGTCGGGCGGTTTCACGCCCCTCGATGAACGTCCGAACAGCAACCCGGCATTCGATGCCCAGCGAACCTCCAGCAATACCAATGACTTGCGCGGCAAGGTGCTACGCATCACCCCGAAGGACGGTGGCGGCTACACCGTCCCCGAGGGCAATCTCTTCGAGCCGGGTACAGCGCAGACCCGACCTGAGATCTACGTGATGGGTTTGCGCAATCCATTCCGCATCGAACTGAGCAAGAGCACGGGCGAACTCTTCATTGCTGACTACTCACCCGATGCCAGGACGGCGGATCCCCTCCGTGGACCCTCCGGCACAGGAAAATGGGCTGTTGTCACCGAACCGTCCAACTATGGCTGGCCCTACTGCGCTACCGCAGAACTGCCGTACAACGACTACGACTTCGCCACCTCCACCTCCGGTAAGGCCTTCGACTGCGCGGCACCCGTGAATGAGTCGCCGAACAACACCGGGCTTCGCGAGCTGCCTCCGGTAGCCCAACCAGAAGTCTGGTACAGCTACGGCGCCTCGTCCGAATTCCCTCAGCTCGAAACCGGCGGAATCGGCCCCATGGCCGGCCCGGCCTACGAATTCGACACGAAGGCAACGAGTGGTCAGGCACCCGTCGCCTGGCCTGCCTACTACGACGGTAAATCCTTCTTGTACGAGTGGACCCGCGACTACATCAAGGCCATGACTGTCGACAACGGCGACCTCGCCTCGATCGAGAACGTGGCCCGCTCCTTGGTCGTCGATAATCCCATTGACATGGAATTCGGGCCCAACGGCGCCCTCTACGTCCTTGAATACGGTGACGGCTACTTCGGAGAGAACCCCGATGCGCAGCTGTCCCGCATCGACCACATCGGCGTGAACGGGAACCACAGCCCCGTGGCTGCAGCCTCCGGCACACCGACTGTGGGAGCTTCACCGCTGACCGTCCAGTTCTCGAGCGAAGGCACCACCGACGCGGACGGCGACAAGCTCCGCTACGAGTGGGATTTCAACTCCGATGGCGTCGTGGACTCCGAGGAAGCCAACCCCACCCGGACGTACGAGGAGAACGGAACCTCCACGGCGAGCCTGAAGGTCACCGATCTCGGTGGCAAGCACCGCGGTCGCCACTCCTCCGTCGAGGTGCCGATCGAAGTGGGAAACCAGGCCCCGGTCGTCGAGTTCATCAGTCCCGTCGCGAGCCAGGGCTTCGAATTCGGCGATACCGTCACCTTTGATGTCCGAGTGACGGATGACCAGCCTGTTGACTGCTCGAAGGTCCAGGTGACCTACATCCTGGGTCACCACACCCACGGCCATCCGCAAACCACAACCAGTGGTTGCACGGGTACCATCACCACCACCGTGCCTGAGGGCCACGACCCCGCTGTCGATGATCTCTCCGCCGTCTTCAGCGCAACCTACACCGACGCGGGCGATCAGGCATCAGCTCCGTTGACCGGAACCGCTGAGGTGGTACTCACGGCGACCAACTGATGCGCGACGATCAGCAGGGTGACTAGGCCCTGAAGATCCTCCGCCCAGGGGAAAATAGCAGGCCCTGCTTCAGCTCAGGCTGAAGCAGGGCCTGCTTCGTGCTCTCAGGCCGTCTGCGCCGGCACTGGAATCTCGTTATGGACGGCTTCTACGACGGCGGTACGCAGGCGCAGGAATCCGGCAGGGTCACGGATGAGCGGCTCGAAGGCCAATTCGGCAGCGCCGACCAGAATCGAATCATCCCCTAGGGGCGCGAGCTCGATGGACACATTCTCGCGCGGCCCCCGGGTCGCCGTCGTGCTCAACGCCTCGCTGAGGGCACCAGGGGCGGCCCGGACGAGAATCCTCAGAAAACCACCCAGGACGACCATCGAGGGATTGAGGAGGTTGACCACACTCTTCAGCCCGACAGCCAACACCTGGACCTGCCGGTCAATGACTTCCCGCAGATCAGAGGACTGAACCTGATCCTGGAGGCGCTCCATGATGACTTCTTCGAGGTTCTCCGTCTCGCCGTGAGGAAGATCCACTGCGGCGATCAGCTCTTCGCGGGTGATCTCGGCTTCGAGGCATCCATTGGATCCGCAGGTACACCGCACCCCTCCCGTACGGACGTGCGTGTGGCCCAACTGCCCAGCGAAACCGGAGGAACCGTGGATGAGGCGCCCGCCACTGATCACTCCACCGCCGATGCCGCTGGCGCCGCCGTAGAGATAGACAAGATCGGACACACCGCAACCGGCGCCGAAGGTTGCCTGCGCTCGTGCGCCCGCTACGGCGTCATTCGCTGCAATCACGGGAAGCTTCAGCGCCTCACTGAGCCTGGCCGCAAGAGGCTCGTCTCGCCAGCCCAGGTGCGGCGCATCGATGACGGTTCCGCCGACGGGATCCACCAGGCCAGGGATCGCAAGACCGACTCCGACAACCCGTTGATGTGCGGGAAGCGAGGTCCGCATGCCCGCGTAGATTGCGGACACGATATTCACCACCTCAGCGGCCGACGGAGCGCGCACGGTGTGAAAACGAACGGCGTTGACGATATGCCCGCCGAGCGAGACAAGGGCGACCGTGACCACATCGACATCGGGGTTCACGGCCAAGGCCAACGCGCCGGGACTCGGCTGGATCATTATGCTCGGGCGGCCGTACTGCTGCGCCTGGTCCAGGTCGCTTTCTACAACGAGACCCAGCTGAACGAGCTCCGCAACGAGCGCTGCGATCGTCGAGCGGTTGAGCCCGGTCGCCCGGGTGAGTTGCGAGCGGGACACTCCCGACAAGGAATGTACGAGCCCGAGAACGGTGGAGAGATTGTGCTGGCGGGTGGAATCCCGATTATTGCCGAGGTTCGTACCCGTAAGAATTCGCCGACTGCGCTCGGGCGGTAAGGATGTCATGTCGCAGGATCCTCACGTGCAGCAGATTCGCTACTTCGACCTGAGGCCGAAGCGCTGAGGGAGGATGTGGCCGCAGGCATCACGTCTTCCCTTCTACCCGGGTTCAGATCCTTCCGAGCAGATTGCCTTGGAGCAGGATCAGTTCCTTCATGATAACGGCAGAGGAGGCGCCAAGAGATGTCGGGGATCAACCGGGTGCGACTGATGCTGGACTGTTTCGGGACGGAGCCGCATGTGTGCGGGGCTCGCTTGCAGGACCTCAGGCATTACGTCAGCCTGCAGGGGCCTTACTGCGGGACGGGCCTCCTCCTCGACCGTCGTCATGGCCGAGGAGGAGGAGCCGCAGGACCAGCATGATCGGATAAGCCCCGTATCCGGGCGCATCATGTCCGCGAATGCGATCAGCGAGGGGATTGGCGTGAACACACGTACTGAGACAGCGCGCAGTTTCGCGTTCGTGAAGAACTGTCGAAGAGCACCATCGACCAGGTCGAAGTCCGTAGCGCCGCTCAGCTCCTGGTGCAAGCCCTTGGAGTTCAAGTCCCCGCCACCCGCGTCATCGTCCCTTCCTCGGGAATTTCTGGCAGCCGTCCCGGCGGCGGCCTGTAGCTTGACCTAGCTCTTCATTCGGCGCGGACCGCGGGCTGCGAAGCGCTGCTGCAGCAGAACGGCGCCGACGAGGATCAGGCCCCTGGCCAGCGCCTGGATGGAGGTATCCAGGTTGTTCTGGGTGAAGACGTTGACCAGGGTGCTGAAGATCAGCACGCCGAGGACGGTGCCCATGATCGTGCCGCGCCCACCGATGAGCAGCGTCCCACCGACCACGACGGCAGCGATCACGTCGAGTTCGAGGAGCAGGCCATGGGTGGACGTACCGGCCGTGGTGCGGCCGAGGAACATGACGCCGCCGATGCCGGAGGTGAGGCCTGCGAGGACGTACAGGTAGACCAGGTGGCGCTTCACCTTGATGCCCGCCAGGCGCGATGCTTCGAGGTTTCCACCGATGGCGATGGTACGGCGCCCGAACGTGGTGCGGTTCAGGAGGAACCAACCTGCGGCTGCGACGATCACGAAGATCCAGATGAGGATGGGGATGCCCAGGAGCTCGGAGCGCATGACCTGCAGGAAGTCCCTGTTGGAGACGATCTGGGTGCTGCGGCCGGAGATCAGCTCCGCGAGACCTCGTGCTCCCACGAGCATTGCCAATGTGGCGATGAACGCGACGACGTTGCCGTACGCGATCAACACTCCATTGATCAGTCCAGCACCTGCGCCGACGGCGAGCGCCACGATGACCATGAGGATCCAGGACGACTGGGTTGCTGCCAGTTGCACGCTCGTGAGGCTGGCGACCACTGTCGTCAGGCCGATGACCGAGCCCACGGATAGATCGATGCCGCCGGCCGTGATGACGAAGGTGACGCCGATGCTCACCACGCCGATGATCGATGCGTAGCGCAGGATGGTCAGCATGTTCTCGACGTTGAGGAAACGGTCTCCGCTGGTGACCCCACCTACCACGATGAGCAGTGCGAGTGCGATGATCAAGCCCAGGTTCCGCCCCGAAGAGCCCCTCAGGGCGCTTCGGACGGGGTTGGACTTGTGGCTGCTGGGCTCGTCCGTCGCGTCGGTACGCGGTTCAGCCGCCTTGGTTTTCTGCTCGCTCACGCGGCACTTCCCTTCATGACGAGGTCGAGCACGCCGTGCTCGTCGATATCGCTTGCGTTGGTTTGGGTGAGGACCTTGCCGTCGTCGATGACCAGTACCTTGTCGGCAAGGCCGAGTACTTCCTCGATCTCGCTCGAGACCACGATGATGGCTGTACCATCCGCGGCGAGCTTCCGGATGAGCGCGTAGATTTCGGCCCGCGCGCCGACGTCGACCCCGCGGGTGGGTTCGTCCAGCAGAAGCACTGGTGTTCCGTGGACGAGCCAGCGGGCGAGGAGGATCTTCTGCTGGTTGCCGCCGGACAGCGTTCGGGCCGGCCGGTCAGGATCAGCCGGGCGCAGCTCCAGTGCTGTGATCTGCCCCCGTGCTGCATCGCGCTCCGCACGCTCGTTGAGATAGCCGCCACGGGCGAAGCGTTCGAACGTCGACAGCGTGACGTTCTTGAAGATCGGTTCGTCGAGGATGAGTCCCTGGCTCTTGCGCTCTTCCGGCGAGAGGCCGATTCCTGCGTTGACTGCTGAATTCACCGACCCCGCCCGGAGGGGCTTGCCGTTGACCCGGACCTTTCCGGCGGACGCCTTGCGGGCTCCGTAGATGGTCTCGAGGATCTCGGACCTCTTGGAGCCCACGAGTCCGGCGAAGCCGAGGATCTCTCCCGCCCGGACGGTGAAATTCACCCTCTCGAAGTGTCCGTCGAGCTCCAGGTCCTCGACCTCGAGGACGACGGGTGCGTCCACCGGGATGGGGGTGCGTACCGGGAAGACGTTCTCGACGTCCCTGCCCGTCATCAGCCGAATGAGCTGCTCCCTGGGCGTATCCGTCACGCTGAGCCCGTTTGCCGTGCTGCGGCCGTCCTTGATGACGGAGATGCGGTCGCCGATCTGCCGGATCTCCTCGAGCCGGTGCGAGATGTAGACCACGGCGATCCCCTGCGCCGTGAGTTCACGGACCACACGGAAGAGGTTCGCGACTTCCCCGGAGTCCAGGATGGCGCTCGGTTCGTCCATGATGATCATCTTCGTGTCACGCGACAGGGCACGGGCCATGCTCACGATCTGCTTGTTGGCCGCCGACAGCGTACCGACCTCGGTGGAAGGCGGGAGGTCGCCGTGTCCGAGCCGCTTCAGCAGCGCGCGAGCCAGGGCATTGGTCTTCTTGACCTGCAGCACTCCACCGCTGGAGCGTTCGTGCCCCAGGAAGATGTTCTCGGCGACGGACAGCCCGTCGACGACGTCGAGCTCCTGGTACATGGTGGCGATGCCAAGATCGAGCGCCGAGGTAGGACCGGCGAGGGATATCTCCTTGCCTTCCCAGCGGATCTCCCCGCTATCGGGCTGATGGACGCCGGAGAGGGTCTTGATAAGGGTGGATTTTCCTGCGCCGTTCTGCCCCATGACGCAATGGACTTCCCCCGGAAGAACCTGCAGGTCTACGCCTTTCAGTGCCTGGACACCAGCAAATTGCTTGGTGATTCCCCGAACTTCGAGCAACGGCCGCGGCTGATCATCTTCGAACATGTGACTAAGCTAACACATTATGTCGACTATCGGCCCAAAGTCGTCGATTTCCCTCGTTCTTCTGTTATTGTGATTCCAGTCACGTAAGGCCGCAGCCATGGATCCACCCACCGCCTCCTTGCGATGACGCACCTAACTCATCGAGGAGATACAGATGCTTGCAGTTCGTACCAGCCGGAAAATGCTCGTCACCACCGGTGCCTTCCTGGCTGTCGGCGCCCTGGTCAGCGGGTGCACGGCGGGCTCGGAAGACACCAACACGCAGCCGACCAACGCTTCGGTCGAAGGCAACCAGGCCGAGGGTGACCAGGTGGTCATCGGGTTCTCCGGACCAGCCGCGGACCACGGCTGGCTGGGTGCAATCAACAGCGCTGCAACTGCAGCGGCCGAGGAGTACCCGGACGTCGATCTGCGTGTGGCCGAGGGAACCAACGACGCCAACCTGCAGATCAGCCAGGTCGAGCAATTCATCAACGACGGCGTCGACGCCATCGTGCTGCTGCCGACCGACGGTGCTGCCCTGACACCGGTCGCCATCCAGGCCATGGAGGCCGGCATCCCCGTCATCAACGTCGACCGTGAGTTCTCGAGCCCCTTCGCAGCACGTACAACCGTGCTGGGCGACAACTACGGAATGGGAGTCAGCGCCGGCACCTATGTCTGCGAGCAGCTGGAAGGCAACGATGAGGCTGTCGTCGCCGAGATAGCCGGCATCGATTCGCTGCCCCTGACACAGGACCGCAGCAAGGGGTTCGCGGACGCATTGGAATCCTGCGGTCTCGACGTCGACAACCGCGTCGCCGCGGACTTCACGGTCCAGGGAGGCGAGGCGACGACGTCGCAACTGCTGTCAGCTGCGCCGAAGATCGACGCCATCTGGAACCACGACGATGACCAGGGCGTCGGCGTCCTGGCCGCCATCGACAATGCGGGCCGCGATGAGTTCTTCATGGTCGGCGGCGCCGGTTCTGCCAACGCCATGCGCGAGATCGAGTCGGGCGAGAGCGTCCTGCAGGCCACCGTCATCTACCCCTCCACCCAGGCGGCGGACGGCATCCGCCTCGCTCGCCTCATCGTCCAGAACAAGGCGATGAGCGACCTCGTGGAAGTAGAGGTCCCGAAGCGCGTCGTGTTGAATGCACCGGTCGTAACGAGCGACAACGTGGATCAGTACCTGCCGACCGCCTTCGAGTCGTAGAAGCATGAACGGCGGGGAGCCCTGTCACTGGCAAGGGCTCCCCGCTTCGATCCAACAGCTACTACAACCGCCGCCGGATAAGAGGAAACATGCTGAACGACGTACCACCCCTGAGGGTTGCCCTGATCGGACACGGATTCATGGGCGCCGCCCATTCACAGGGCTGGCGGGTTGCTCCACGCTTCTATGACCTTCCAGCCCGACCGGAAATGACACTGCTCGTCGGACGCAATGCCCAGGGCGTGGAAGCCGCAGCCAGGAAATGGGGGTGGGAGGAAACTGCCACGGACTGGCGGGAAGCCATTGCCCGTGACGACATCGACGTCGTCGATATCGTCACTCCCGGTGGTTCGCACGCCGAGATCGCCATTGCTGCGCTGGAGGCGGGAAAGCATGTGCTGTGCGAGAAGCCGCTCGCCAATACCCTCGAGGAGGCCGAAGCGATGGCGGAGGCGGCAGAGCGCGCCGGCACGAATGTCTTCGCCATGGTCGGCTTCACCTATCGTCGGGTCCCTGCGACCGCTTTCGCCCGCGACCTGGTCCAGTCCGGAGCCATCGGGGAGGTACGGCAGGTCCGGGCCAATTACCTGCAGGACTGGCTCGTCGATCCCGACGCCCCGCTGACCTGGCGCCTTCAGAAGGACCACGCCGGATCGGGCGCGCTCGGCGACCTGGGCGCCCACGCCGTCGACCTCGCGCAGTTCGTCACCGGCCAGAGGGTGATCGGCGTGAGCGGCATCCTCAACACCTTCGTTCATGAACGCCCCCTGCTGGGAGAGGCATCAGGGTTGGCTGGTACTGCGGTCTCCGAGCGAGGTTCTGTCACCGTGGATGATCTCGCACTGTTCAGTGGCCGGTTCGACGGCGGCGCCGTCGGATCCTTCGAGGCGACACGCATGTCCACCGGCCGCAAGAACGCTTTCCGGCTCGAGGTGGCAGGCTCCACCGGAGCGATCTCCTTCGACCTGGAGAACCTCAACTCCCTCGGTTTCTACGACACGACAGCGCCGGATACGCGCCAGGGGTTCACCAACATCATGGTCACGGAGCCCGCGCACCCCTACATGTCGGCATGGTGGCCGACCGGCCACGCCCTGGGCTACGAACACGGTTTCGTGCACCAGGCGAAGGACTTCGTCGAGGCTGTCATGGAGCAGCGCCAGCCTGAGCCCTCCTTCGCCGACGGTCTGCAGGTACAGAAGGTACTTGACGGCGTCGAGCGCAGCGCCGCCGCAGACAGCGTCTGGACCAAGACGATCTAGGTCCGACCCCCTCAGGCTCGCGCCTCCTCCGTCGGGCTGTCGCCACAGACCGAACGCCTCCAGCTCAGCACTGACTACCCCGCAAGGAGCACTCGAATGCCACGCAACTTCACCCTGTTCACCGGCCAGTGGGCCGATCTCCCCTTCGAGAAGGTGGCCGAACTCGCCGGCCAGTGGGGCTACGACGGACTGGAGATCGCCGTGTCCGGCGACCATCTCGACGCGTGGCGATGGGACGACGACGCCTACATCCAGGACCGGCTCGACATCCTGGAACGCAACGGCCTCAAGGTATGGACGATCTCGAACCACCTGAAGGGCCAGGCCGTCTGCGACAGCCCGATCGACTTCCGCCACCAGGCGATCGTCGGGCCGAAGGTCTGGGGCGACGGCGACCCCGAAGGCGTGAGGCAGCGTGCGGCGGAGGAGATGAAACTGACCGCGAGGCTCGCGAAGAAGCTAGGCGTGGACACCGTCGTCGGCTTCACCGGATCCTCCATCTGGCAGTACGTGGCCATGTTCCCGCCCGTCCCGGCGTCGGTCATCGATGCCGGATACCAGGACTTCGCCGACCGCTGGAACCCCATCCTCGACGTCTTCGACGAGTGCGGTGTCCGCTTCGCACACGAGGTGCACCCCTCCGAGATCGCCTACGACTACTGGTCCACGCAGCGCACGCTCGAGGCCATCGGTCACCGCCCCGCGTTCGGCCTCAACTGGGATCCGAGCCACTTCATGTGGCAGCAGATCGACCCCGTGGCGTTCATCTCGGACTTCCAGGACCGGATCTACCACGTGGACTGCAAGGACACGAAGATGCGCATGGGTGGCGGCCGCAACGGCATCATGTCCTCGCACCTGCCCTGGGGGGATCCCCGCCGAGGGTGGGACTTCGTCTCCACCGGTCGCGGCGACGTTCCCTGGGAGGACAGCTTCCGGGCCCTGACAGCTATCGGCTACTCCGGCCCCATCTCCGTGGAATGGGAGGACGCCGGCATGGACCGCCTGCAGGGTGCACCCGAGGCCCTCGCCTTCCTGAAGGGATTCGACTTCGCCCCGTCGGAGACGTCGTTCGACGCCGCCTTCAACCAGTAGCTCCTCGACCAGCAGGTCGCCGCCCCGGGCCGTCGCGGCACGCCCCGGCGCGGCGGCCCCGCTCCCTCTGCTCGCGCGTCGTTCGTAACGTCGTAGAAATCGAAGCGGAGTAGCCTGTGTCCATGCGCGAACTTCAGGCCCGGATCATTGAGGAGATGGGCGTCAAGCCCACCATCGAACCTGCTGCAGAGGTGCGCAGCCGCGTGGGATTCCTGAAGGACTATGTGCGGTCCACAGGCACTCGTGGCTTCGTCCTCGGCATCAGCGGAGGGCTCGACTCCACCCTTGCCGGGAAGCTCGCCCAACTCGCCGTCGACGAGCTTCGCGCCGAGGGGGTGGACGCCGACTTCATCGCGGTGCGGCTTCCCTACAACATGCAGAAGGACGAGGAGGACGCCCAGGCGGCCCTCGCCTTCATTCAGCCCCGCACCTCGAAGGTGTTCAACGTGGCGCCCGCCGTCGATGGCATCCAGCAGGAGTACGCGCGCGCCACGGGCGAGCACATCTCCGACTTCACCAAGGGCAACACCAAGGCCCGGGCCCGCATGGTCGCCCAGTACGCAATGGCCGGACAGCACAACCTCCTCGTCGTCGGTACGGACCACGGCGCCGAATCCGTCACGGGCTTCTTCACCAAGTTCGGCGATGGCGGAGCGGACATCCTCCCCCTCTTCGGCCTCAACAAGCGCCAGAACCGCGCGCTGCTCCAGGAGCTCGGCGCCCCTGCCTCCCTGTTCGACAAGATCCCGACGGCGGACCTGCTGGACGATCTGCCGGGCCGGGCCGACGAGCACGAGCTCGGTCTCACGTACGAGCAGATCGACGACTACCTCGAGGGACGCGAAGTCGATGCCGACGCCGCGAAAGCCATCGAACATCGCTACTGGATCACACGGCACAAGCGAACGGTGCCCGTGACGATCTTCGATTCATGGTGGCGGGGCTGAACACCGCCGTTGGTAACGTAGAGACCGTGAAGATCGCCACCTGGAACGTCAATTCCCTCCGTGCCCGCGCCGACCGCGTCGAAGCCTGGCTCAACCGCTCCGACGTCGACGTCCTGGCCATCCAGGAAACGAAGTGCAAGGACGACAACTTTCCCTGGGACCTGTTTGAGAACAGCGGCTTCGAGGTGGCGCACTTCGGCCTCGGTCAGTGGAACGGTGTCGCCATCGCGTCCCGGGTAGGGCTCGACGACGTCGAGCGCACCTTTCCTGACCAGCCCACCTTCGGCAAGCCTGGAACAGAGCCCGTTCAGGAGGCCCGTGCCATCGCCGCAACGTGCGGGGGTGTCAGGGTCTGGAGCCTGTATGTCCCGAACGGGCGCGCCCTGGACGACCCGCACATGCCCTACAAGATCGATTGGCTCGATACCCTCCGCGGCCACGCCCAGCAGTGGATCACCGAGGACCCCGAGGCGCAGATCGCCCTGATGGGTGACTGGAACATCGCGCCCCAGGACGAGGACGTGTGGGATATCGACCTCTTCGTCGACGGCGGATACACCCATGTAAGCCCGCCCGAGCGCGCCGCCTTCCAGTCCTTCCTCGATTCCGGCTTCACGGACATGGCACGCCCGTACACGCCGGGCCCCGGCCTCTACACCTACTGGGACTACAAGCAGCTGCGATTCCCCAAGAAGGAGGGCATGCGCATCGACTTCGTCCTCGGTTCACCCGCCCTGGCCAGGCGCGCGACCAACGCCTTCGTGGACCGCGAGGAGCGCAAGGGCAAAGGTGCCTCTGACCACGCTCCCGTCATCGTGGAACTCAGCGGGCCGTGAGCCGGATGGGCGACCCGACCCGGCCGTTCCCCTACGTCTCCTACCTCCGCGTCTACGAGCCCCTCGACGCCTTCTCGGACGCCCAGCAACTGGCTATTCTGGAGCAGCGCGCGCGTGAGCGGGAGCTGACCGAGTCGATCGAGCACGACCAGTCCCTGCGGCGCGTGCTGCGCTCCGTCTCCGATCCGTTCCCGCACCACGAGCCGGACCTCGTGCGGGTGACGCAGTTCCCCACCGCCAGCGGTAGGACGGCGCCCTACTACTGCCCGAACCAGCTCGCCGTCAGGACGACACTGGCTGCGGAATCGCTCGACCACAGCCTCCGTGGGCCACTGATCGACGTCCTCGTGCCCGACGTCGCTCGTGAGGCCCACCAAGCGAGGCTCGATCCGGACACCTTCGCCGACTCCGTCGCCAAGTTGCACACGCGGTCCGCCACCTGGGGTGTGCCATTCGCCTGGTTTGCGCTGATCCATGAGGACGACCTCACGGAGGTGGTCGAGGATGACGGCCGGGTCACCACCGTGCGCGTCACCGCGAGGATCGGAGACTGCATCGACCGCGGCAGGCGCTGCGTCGCCCAGCTCGCCATCGGCGCTCCGGAGATGGACCTCCTCGACGAACTCACGGAGATCGTGGAATGGCTCGAGATCTTCCGTCGTGATGCCGTGGTGGAAGTGGACTACGGCCCGGTGGCAGATCGCGTCTTCCCCGATGACTCCCCCATGGATGTCCGCCTGGGGATCGAGAGCCTCGCGGAGGCGGACATGATGGGTGCAGCGGCGTCCTACCGGCGCCTCGCCTCGCGATGGATCCCTATCCGACAGCTTGCGCGCGCATCCTGAACAGACCGGTTGCGGAAACCGTAGCGCGCCCTGGAACGAGGACGGCGTGCTGAAAGCCGAGCACGGCCACCACACCAACGATCCGTCGGTGCAAACCCACGGAGCCGCACGTAGGCGACGCCCGGCGCTCAGGCTCCGACCGGTCCCGTCGACTGCCGCTCGACCAGAAGGTGTGGCCGCGACGGAGGATATTCGGATGGCTCATGGCGCAGTAGCTCACCCAGGAGGAGGTCCGCTGCGAATGCGCCCTGATCCGCGGGATCCTGGCGGATGGTCGTCAGACCCATCGGCTCGGCGAACTCGTGGTCGTCGATGCCGATGACCGACAGCTGGCCTGGAACCGCGATCCCGAGTTCCGCGGCGGCTTTGAGGACGCCGAATGCCATCTCGTCCGAGGAGCAGAACACCGCCGTCGGACGATGCAGCGGATCGGCGAGCAGCTTCAGCGCCGAGGACCGGGACGTCGAGAACCTGAAGTCACCGAAGGCCGACCAGTCCTCGCGCACGGGAAGGCCGTGGTCTGCCATCGTCTGCCGGAACGCCTGCTCACGGAGGCGCGGCACCTCGAAGTCGATGTCGAAGGACCCGCCCCCGCGCATGTGGGCGATCTGAGTATGGCCGAGCCCGATCAGGTACTCCACAGCATCACGGGCCGCCCTTGCATCATCGATCCCGACGTGGCGTACACCCTCGACGGCACCACCGATCACGATGTTCGGGTACTCGAGCTCCTGGACCGCTGTCCGCTCCTCCTCCGTCAGATGCATGCACATCACCAGTAGCGCATCGATGCGCTTGCGGAGGATGGAGCGATGGAATACGCGGTCCCGGTTCACGCCGTCGCCGCCGAGGCTGAACACGATGAGATCGTAGCCGGCAGCACGCAACTGGCGGTCCACGCCTTCGAGTACGGCGGAGAAGTACCAGCGATCGATCACCGGGACGAGGACACCCATGGCCATGGTGCGGCCGGAAGCAAGACCGGACGCCGACGACGACGGCACGTAGCCGAGTTTGTTCGCGGTCGCGGTGACTCTTGCGCGTGTCTCCTCGGCTACGCCCGGCAGCCCGCGCAGTGCGCGGGACACCGTCGCCGTCGACACCCCGAGGGAGGCCGCGACGTCGTCGATACTGGTCATGTCCTAACCCTTCAGGCCACCGGCCAGCAAGCCTCGCACGAAGTAGCGCTGAAGCCCGAAGAACACCGCGAGCGGAACGATGATGGACACGAAGGCGCCGGCCGTCAGGCGTTGCCACTCACCACCGCGCGACCCTTGGATTTCCGCGAGGCGCTGGGTGATCGGGGCGACGTCGGCCCCTCCGCCCGAGAACACGAGGGCCACCAGAAGGTCGTTCCACAGCCAGAGGAACTGGAAGATTCCGAAGGAGGCGAGGGCCGGAGTGGCGAGGGGGACGACGATGCGCCAGAAGATCGTGCTGTGTCCGGCGCCGTCGACGCGGGCTGCCTCGATGACCTCTCCCGGGATCTCCGCGATGAAGTTGTGCAGCAGGAAGATCGCCAGCGGAAGTCCGAAGATGGTGTGGGCCACCCACAGTTGCGCATACGTGCCGCTCGGCAGCAGCTGGAACTCACCGATCTTCAGGACCTGCGTGAACAGCTGCAGGAGCGGGATGAGTGCCATCTGCAGCGGGACGATCTGGAGCGCGAAGACGAAGATGAACAGGCTGTCCTTGCCTTTGAACCGCCCCCACGCGAACATGTAGGCGGCCATCGCGCCGAGGACCAGCGTGAAGATGGTTCCCGGTATCACGATCGCGAGCGAGTTCACGAAATAGGACAGCAGGTTGGGCGACTGGCTGCCTCCCGGACTCAGCACATCGGCGTAGTTCTCGAGTGTCAGCTGCCGGTCGGTGAAGACGTTCCACCAGCCGTTGCCCTTGATGTTGGCTTCCGGCCGGAACGACGAGATGAGCAGGCCGAGGGTGGGGATCGTCCAGATCACGGCAATGATGATCGCCGCCGCAGTGGCCCGGCGCGAGGTCAGCCGCTGCCTCACGCGCTTCTGCATGGTGGAGCGGTCCCGGGAGGCGTCGTCGACCTCCGGCAGGAGATCCTTCTTGTTCTCGAGGGGGACAGTGCTCATCGGATTTCCTTCTGCTTGCGGAGCAGCCTGGCGTTGTAGATGACGACCGGCAGCACCATCAGGAACAGGATCAGGGCCAGGGCGGCGCCCCGTCCGGGCTCACCCGCCCTGAAGGCCTGGGTGTACATCTCGTTGGCGACCACAGAGGTCTCGTACTGTCCCGCGGTCATCGTACGGACGATGTCGAAGACCTTGAGAGTCCCGATCGTGATGGTCGTGACCACCACGATGAGGGAGCCGCGAATGGTGGGGATGGTGACATTCTGGAATTGCTGCCAGGCGCCGGCACCGTCGAGTCTTGCCGCTTCGACGATCTCGGTGGGGATGCCCTTGATCGCCGCGGAGAGAACCACCATCGCGAATCCCGTCTGGATCCAGATCATCACCGCGATCAGGAAGAACGTGTTCTCGGGGGCATCGAGCAGGAATTGCTTCGGCTCCTGCCCGAACCAGACCAGCAGTTGGTTCAGCAGTCCGATCTGGTCCTGTTCGGCGCCCTTGTAGGCGTAGACGAAGCGCCAGATGACACCGGCTCCGACGAAGGAGATGGCCATGGGCATGAACACCAGCGCCTTCAGTGCCTTCTCGCCACGGGCGCGATCGATGAACACGGCGTAGGCGAGTCCGACGGACGTGGCGAGCAGTGGGACGAGGACCACCCAGATGAGGGTGTTCCTCAGGGTGATGAGTGCCTCCGGCTGCGTGAACATCCAGACGAAATTATCGAGTCCTACGAACGCTCCGTTGCGGTCCGTGAAGGACAGGTAGGACGTCTGCAGAGCGGGAAACACCAGCCCTACTGCAAGCAGGACCAGTGCCGGAGCCAGGAATCCCGCAATCTGGACCTTGTCTCGCGCCGACTTCGGCGCCCGGTCCACGATGAGCATGATGAGGCCGATGACGGCTGCGAACACAGCAAGGCCCACCACCACCTGTAAACCTTTGTCTGCAATATCTTCCACAGCCCAGCCTCCTTGGTGTGCGTTATGAAAAGAATTGGGAGGGGCGGCAGGGTAGGGCGAATTTCACTGTGCAATCCGCCCTGCCCTGCCGGGTACAGCAGGGCGCCCCGACCATTCGGTGGGGCGCCCTGCTGCTAGTGGCCTAGGACGAGGGCCAGCTGTCCTCGACCGACTTCGTTACTTCCTCGGTGGAGGAGCCGTTGATCCAGTTCACGATGCCACTCCAGAAGGAGTTGGAACCGACCGCACCCGGCATCAGGTCGGAACCATCGAAGCGGAACACGGTGTTGGGATCCTGCAGCAACTCGATCGACTGACGGTCGAGGTCCGATCCGGCGAGCTCCGGATCCAGTCCCTTGTTGGCGCTGATCGCACCACCCTGGGATACGCGGGCGTTGGCGAATTCAGCCGTGGCCATGTACGTCTGCAGTGCAACGACCTCGGGACGGTCGGCGTAGGCGCCGACCATCTCGCCGCCACCGGTGATCGCCGTTCCAGCGGCAGGATCGACGGGAGGAGTCATGAAGGCCCATACATCGCCGTCTTCGGCGACGTTGGTCCCTTCGGGCCAGTTGGCAGCCTGGAAGGATGCCTGGTGGTGCATGGCGCACTGTCCGTCGAGGACGGGCTGGCCGGCTTCCGCGAAGGCGGTCGAGAGAATCGAACGCGAGTCGCCGAACCCTCCATTGACGAAGTCGTCGTTCTTGAGGATGTCACCGACGCGGTCGAAGGACTCGACGATCCGCGGGTCGTCGAACGGGATCTCGTGGGCTACCCACTGGTCGTAGACGTCGGGGCCGTGCTCGCGGAGCACGGCGTCCTCGATCCAGTCGGTTCCGGGCCAGCCGGTTGCTTCGCCGGATTCGAAACCTGCACACCAGGGCTTGATTTCTTCTTCCTCGCCGGCGATCTTCTCCGTGAGCTCGGTCATCTCGTCCCAGGTGGCGGGGACTTCCCAGCCCTTCTCTTCGAAAGTCGCGGGGACGTACCAGACGTAGCCCTTGATATTCGCGAGCATCGGAGCCCCGTAGAAAGTGCCGTCAACGGTGCCGTACTTCTTCCAGTCAGGGCTCCAGCCCTCATCGACGAGGTCCGAAACCGCCTGCGGAGCCGGCTTCAGGTTGCCCGCCTGGGCGGCGAGCAGGCCCGGCTGAGGGAAGATGGCGAGGTCGGGAGCAGTCCCACCCTGGGCGCGGACGCCGACCTGGGTCTCGAATTCCTTGGAGCCCTCGAACGCCACCTCGATACCGGTGCACTCCGAGAAATCGGCCCAGGAGTTCTCGAGGTATTCCGCTTCGAGATCGACGATGGATGAGTAGACGCTGACCTCGGCGCCGTCGAACGTCCCGTAGGACTCGTAGGCGGCACAGTCCACGTCGCCGGAACCTCCTGCACCGTCGGATCCCTCCGACCCGCACCCGGCGAGAGCCAGGAGGGAAACGCTGAGTGCTGCAACGGGCAGCGTTAATTTCCGTGAGCGAATATTCGCCATTGAAACAGACTCCTTTGTCTTGCGGCCCGTGTTCGTCAGGCTCGCGGCGTCGCTGCCGCCCAGCCCAGGAATGCGCCGCCTTCCTGATTGATATCGCAAGAGTAAGCGCTTACATCCCCGAGTGACAACCCGGCGGAGCAGCATCACCCTGCTGATACCGAATCGTAACTGGAATCAGGATTCAGCTGACGCGGTCTGCACGCGTCCAACGGACACGGGTGCCCGAACTGATGCTGATCAGCACCGGAGTACGGTATCCCGTGACCCGGTCCAGCGCCTCGACGAGTCTGGAGACCTCGGCGGCGACGGCATAGGGCGCCGCACCCTTGCGAGGGAAGACCCTCACCCATAGGCCCGGCACGCCCCGGACCTGCCACGTGCTGACCGAAGCGCCGACCAGCTCGGAGCGTTCCAGCAGCGCAGCCTTCAGGGCCTGCTCCGCGGCCGCGGCCGTAATGGTCACCGACCCAAGCGTCCCTCCATCCTCCGACTGCACGCCCCTCGACCCCATTCCGGAGGACCGACCACCGGCTGATCCTCCGGCCGGCGGCCCCACGTGCCGGCCGTGCGGTGCGGGAAACCGGGCGTCTACGGACGCGAAGAGCCCTGTTCGGCCCCTCCCCTGCGCCGCGATCCAGAGCACGAGCAGCACGATCAGGACGAGCAGCACCGCCGCGAGTGCAATCCAGAGCCAGGTATCGGCTTGCCCTTCGAGCGTGGTGGCGGTGCGGACGTCACCGATCGCCTGGGCCACCCGCGGCGCAGCGCCGCCCCACCAGACGGCAACCGCGGGCAGTGTCAGGAGGACGAGCCCGGCGGCACCGGCCGCGAGCAGGAGTATCCCCACGACGGCGAGCACGATTCGGTTGAGTAAGCGCGGCGTGGTGTTCATTGTCCGATGACCCCCGATTCCGCCACGACGACGGTGATGCGGGGCTCGGGCTCCACGCTCGAGCGCCGGAGGTCATCGGCAACGGCTGCGCGGACGGCCTCCGCGTCGACGGGAATCCCGGACGTGGGCCGGATCTGGACCGTGACCGACGAGCGGCCGACGGTGACCAGCACCTGCTCGGGCGCAACTCCCGCCTCCGCGCGTGCCCGACGGGCGAGCGAGGACGCCACGACCTCGGCGTCGACCACGACGGCGGCCCGCTCATTCGGAATCGTGTAGCGGGCGCGGCGTCCGGGAAGGAGTGCGAGGAGGAGCAGGAGCACACCGAGGACGAGCAGAAGGAAGGAGCCTGTGCCGAGCAACGATGCAGGCACCCCACTCGGCAACGCCCCGATCCATGCGGCAACCGCCTCGACGTCGACGAGGAACGGGTTGTCCCCCAACGCCTTTAGCGCGGCCTCGAACAGCAGGACGAGGCAGACGATGATCAGGAGGATCGCGGTCAGAACCGAGGGGACGGCACGCGAAGCGTGCAGTTCCCGGCGCACGAGACGGGCGGTCGACGCCGGCGCGGAGCGGTCGAGCGGGGTCGGACTCACAACACCCTCGCCCCCTTGGTGACGGTGCTGCCGATGATACGGATGTCGACTCGGCTCAGCCGCGCGCCGGTCAGCTGCTGCACGCGGTCGAGGATCGGTGTCCGGGCGGCGGCTGCGCGGGACCACAGGGGACCCCCGAAGGAGTCGACGATGCTGGGATCATCCGCCACGCGGGTCAGGGCCGGCACGGGCAGAGGCAGGGCGAGGAGGAGGGCAAGGAGGCCCTTGTCATCGGAAAAGGACGCCTTCACCTGCGTCGGCGCGACACCGAGCACCTCCGCTGCAGCTGCCCGCGCAGTACTGGTCAGCGCCTGCGTGGTGATGCGGTTGTGCCCAGCGAGGGCAGCCACGCCCATGGACACCGCTTCGGTGGTCACGAGGGTCGTCACGGAGTTCGTCACGGTGCGGGGGCGATCGGGGTCGAGCTCGGGACCGGGCTCGCCGGTCACGAGGACGAGCGTCGGCCGGCCAGGGCGTCGATGACGCCTCGGAGGTCGAGCTTCCCCTCGACGATGCGCCCGACGACGGCACCACAGAGCACCAGGACCAGGGTCAGGAGGAATCCCCAGAAGCCGAAGATCAGGGCCGCGAAAGCGAGGACCGCGCCGGCCGCCATGCCGATTGTGGTGGGAGTCATCGCGGGGCTCATTCCACCGGCTGCTTGAGCTGGGTCGCACCGGTGGCACCAACGCGCTCGACGATCTTCGGCTCCGCCGGCGGTGGGAGGTGTACGTCGAGGATCTCGACGTTGACCTCGATCACCTCGAGCCCCACCAGTTCCGTGAGAGCCTCGTAGACCGCGACGCGCACGGCGTCCGCGAGGGCGTTGAGAGCGAAGCCATCGTCCGCGACGAGGCTGATATCGACCGCGAGCTGGGTCTGACCGACCTCGACCTTCACGCCTTGCGAGAGGTCGCTGGCACCGACCGCGTCACGAATGGCTCCGAGCGCACGCCCGGCACCCGGCCCGAGTGAATGCACACCCGGGACGGCCCGGGCCGCGATGGCAGCGATCTTGACGGCGGCCGGGTCTCCGATCACCGTTCGTCCGGCTGGTGTGCCCTGGAGGACGGGCAGGGGCCGCCCCATGGCTTGCTCGATCATCGAGGACTCCCTTTCATGTGTGCCCAGCCTAAGCCACGGTACTGCCGCACGGTGGCCGTCCGGGGCTATTCGCGGAAGGCGTCGGGGACAAGGGCGGAGCGGAGCAGGGTGGAGGGCGTCAGGAGGTAGTGCAATGCTGCCCGAGCCAATCCTGCACCGGCACCATGGCACGACGGAAGGCCTTCTCGTCGAAGGTGCCCGAACCCTCGGGCGGCGCTTCCACGGAAGATGCCAGCATGGTGAAATCGTCCTGCAGATCGGCGGGCACCTTCGCGCGAAGGTCGAGGATCTGCTGCTCGAGCACCACGAGGTCGTGCGGATCCGTGGAGGAGCGAAGACTCAGTGGGGCGAGCATGGCCGTGGTCATGCCGGCAGCGACGATCACGCAGTGCTTCGAGGGATCCTCGCCGGACTGGACGTCCGGTTGCTCCGTGTCGGGAGATGCGCCGTCCGGACGTGCGGACGGGGATGCGTCCGGCGACGCACGGGTGCTCGGCACTGCTGGAGGGCTCGCGGGCATGGTGAGCATCGTCTCGGCAGGTGAGGGCGCTTCGAAGCTGCACCCGGTCAGGCCAACGGTCAGGGCACAGAGTCCGACTGCGGAATGCAGGAATCTCACGGGGTGCCCTTTCGTCTCGGTTCATGCCGGGGGTTCAACGCGTGAAACCTCCACTACTATCCCAGGCGGTTCCCCCAGGCAACCGACTGGACGCCTGCTCGGGGTCGAGGACTCACGCCTGGGGACCTGCGGGGCCGCACCCGGTGATGCTACGGCGCGAACCCCCGTGTTGGCTGGGAGCACCGAGGGCACTGTCGGTGAAGAACGTGGTGAGCCGATTTCGGACATAAGAAAAACCCCGCGTTCCGTGGGGAACTGCGGGGTTTTCAGCAGTGGCTCCGACCGGCGTCGATCCGGTGACCTCTCGATTTTCAGTCGAACGCTCTACCAACTGAGCTACAGAGCCATGCGACCATCTTCCGATGATCACCGTATCCAGCCCGGCCTGGCTCCCCGAGGGGATCCAGCCGCCTGAGCGACCCTGACGGGACTTGAACCCGCGACCTCCGCCGTGACAGGGCGGCGCGCTAACCAACTGCGCTACAGGGCCTTACTAACTTCACTTGCAATTTTTGCAAGAGCTCCAGCCTACCAGCACTTTTCATTCCGGTTGACCGCCCGTGAGAGCTGCCCCTGCGTACCCCCAACGGGATTCGAACCCGTGCCGCCGCCGTGAAAGGGCGGTGTCCTAGGCCGCTAGACGATGGGGGCCTGGACCACGGATCGGGTTCCTGCAACCTTCCGGAAGACAAGCATTTCCGGCGGATCTTTCCCTGTCGTGGACCTATAAAACTATAGGGGCACGTCGTCGATTACACAAAATCCCTGGTCTGCGCCAGAGAGCTCGCACTCGTGGCCTTCGCTGCCGAGGCATGGAGGCAGGCGGACGGTCTGTACGATCGGGGCGTGCCATTCGAGATCTCCCGGGAAGAGTTCGAGGAAGCCGTCGATGACGCCATCGACCGCATTCCCGATGACCTCGCCCGCGCCATGAACAATGTGGCGATCATCGTGGTCGAAGAGTACGAGCCGTTACCAGGTGAGCCGTCCGACACCGAGCTGCTGGGTCTGTACGAGGGAACCCCGCTCACCGAGCGGGACTCCTGGTGGGAAGCAGGCTCCCTGCCTGATCGCATCAGCATCTTCCGTGGGCCACTCATGCGCCTGTGCGAGTCCCAGGAGGAGCTCGTGGAGGAGATCCTCGTGACCGTCGTCCACGAAATCGCCCACCACTTCGGGATCGACGACGATCGGCTCCACGAGCTCGGCTGGAGCTGACGCGACACGCCGCGCAGATCCTCGTAAATGACACCGTTGTTGTTTACGATACTGAAGTGACTCATGTTGCCAATGTGGTTATTGGCACCTATGGTCGGGACTGTTGCGTGATCCACCAACGGCAGTTTCGGGCGAGAGAGCGGCACAACGTGCAGTCAATATGTAGAACAAGGGACTCCGTGCGCCGCAGTGTTGCCACCCTCGCTGCCACTGTCCTCATCGGGTGCTCCGCAGTCTCACCAGCGCTGGCAGCCTCCCAGGTCATCGCCCCGCGAGTTACCGAGCTCCCCTCGCCGGCCGACATGAGGCGTGCGCAGGATGACGCTGCAGCAACGGCCGGGCTCGTGACGGACATCGAGGGCATCATCGCGACCGCCGGGACGCAGCTACAGGAGGCTCAACTCGACGCCTTCAAGATGCAGGACACCTACACGACCGCCCTGGCCGTCCTGCAGGAGCGCCGTGCTGCATCGGACCAGGCGGATCACCGCGCAGCGGTGGCGGCACGCACACACACCGCTGCCGAGGTGCAGGTCGGAGAGCTCGCAGGCGACCTCTACAGGTCCGGCGGTATGAACCCAGGTATCGAGAGCATCCTCGACGGGAGCGACCTCGACGACGTCATGTACCGGGCCTCCACCCTCTACGGGCTCTCGAGCAGCAGCACGCGCACGCTGGATGATGCCAAGGCGGCGACCGAGGCGTGGATCTCCCTGACCGAGGATGCCGCGGAGGCACACAAGGCGGCCCAGGCGGCCGCCGATGCCGCAGAGGCCGCGGGCGAGGAGGCCCGGACTGCGGCGGCCGGCGCGCAACGCCTCGTGACCGAGAAGGAGGAGGAGCGGACCACCCTGGTGGGGCAGCTCGCCACCCTCCGTCATACGACCGCCGAACTCGAGGACAAGCGCATCGCCGGCCTCGAGCAGGCCCAGCGTGAGCGCGACCTCGCCCGCATCATCGCGGAGTCGGCAGCAGCCGCAGCACCCGTCGTACCAGAGCCGGGTCCGTCCGTTGCAAGCACACCGCCGCTGCGCGATCCTGCGCTCATCAGGACAGAGGCACAGGTCCCGCCGGTCGCTGCTCCGGTTCAGGGCGCGCCTGCGCCCGCAGCTGCGCCGGCGCCCGGACCGACGGCGGCACCTGTACCCGTACGTACCGCCGCCCCTGCCCAACCGGCGCCCCCACAACCTGCTCCGGTGCAGCCGGCGCCCGTCCGACCAGCCCCCGTCCAGCCGGCGCCCGTCCGACCTGCCCCGGTGCAGCCAGCGCCCGTCCGACCCGCCCCCGTCCAGCCTGCACCCACACCGCCGTCGAGTAGTGGCGCCGGAGCCGTAGCCATGAGCTACGCGATGTCCAAGAGGGGTAGTCCCTACTACTACGCCTGGGGCGGCAACGGACCCCTCGGCTACGACTGCTCAGGCCTCACCCAACAGGCATTCGCCTCGGCCGGGGTGTCACTGCCGAGGACCGCTGCCCAGCAGTTCTTCGCGGTGCAGCACGTTCCGCTGTCACAGATGCAGCCGGGCGATCTGGTCTTCTGGGGCAGCGGCGGCGACATCTGGCACGTGGCCATCTATATCGGCGGCAATCAGGTCGTGAACGCCCTGAACCCCACCGACGGCATCGTCATCACCGATCTCGCAGCCATGGGCGGCATGGGCCCTCTGAACCCCTCGGCGGGACGCGCCTGAACCAGCAGGAGCGCCCGGACTAGCGGCCCGGAGCGATCATCGGCCCGAACGAACGCCGGTCCTCGAGCCGTGGGTCTGCCCTGTCCGGAACCACCAGCACCGGCCCGCGCGCATGGTGCAGGACGCCCTGGCTCGTTGATCCCATCAGCATGCCGGCGAATCCGCCGCGACCCCGCGTTCCCACGACCAGCAACTCCGACGTCGCTGACGCTGCGATGAGCACCTCCGCAGGCGGTCCGTCGACGAGGTCGACGGTGATGTCCAGGTCGGGGTAGTGGCTCTGCAGCCAGTCACGCCCGGCCGCCAACTGGACAGCGAGGTCGGCGTGCAGGGCCTCCCGGTCGACAGGTGCCGGGACCCACGCCAGCGAGCCGTTGAACGGTGCGACCGAGCAGATGACCCGGAGTGCGAGTCCCCTCGTGCGTGCCTCCTCCGCAGCGGCGAGCGACGCCATCCGGGCCTGCTCCGAACCGTCCACGCCGACCACCACGACGGGTTCGACGACAGCCGCCGGCTTGTCCCTGTCCTTGTCCTTGTCCCTGCCCTGCTTGCGCCCGAGTTCCGGGTGCCCCAGCCGTGCCCCCGTGCAGACGGGGATGATCGCCGTCGGGCACTTGGCATGGGCCGGCAGGGCGCTGCTGACGGAACCGAGCAGGCGGCCGACGAAGCCGCCGCGGCCGCGGGAGCCGACGACCATGAGTTCGGCTTCCTCGGAGAGATCGAGGAGCACCCCTGCGGCGTCGCCCGTCTCGATCCTGGGATGCACGTCCACCCGTAGTCCCTCGAGGTGTGTGAGGGACTCCTGCAGGACGGCTTGCGCGCTCTCACGGATGACGTCGTCGTCCACGGTGGCATAACCGGCGTCCATGCTCGATGCCGCGAAGACCGGCACGGTGTAGGCCGTCACCACGTAGAGCGGGGCCTTTCGGCGCTCGGCCTCCTGCGCTGCCCAGAGAAGGGCGCACGTGCTCTGGTCCGAGCCGTCGATACCTACGACGATCCCGTGTTGTTCCAACCCCTGCGACAAACCCTCTGCGTGCTCGCTGCCCACGGCAGGCCTCCCTCGGTCGCATGTCCCGCCGCCAAAAGCGGCCGGTCCACCATTTGTAGCGCACTGTGGGGGATCGGTCTATTCACGGTGTGAAAAGTTATATAGTCTTCGATGACCCGTTGCGGGGGCTCCCTCCTGGGCGGCCTCCCTGCGTAATGCTCTTGGATGACCCGTTCGCAACCAAGAGTCCGTACGGCCCGGAAGAGGCGCCGGGCCGTACGGGACCAATGCTTCGTGTGGAGGTAACTCATTGGATTCCTTGCCGCTTGATCCGGTCCGCTCTGCGTCCGCGGTTCCCGCATCGGCAGAGCATACGAGCACCGTGGTCATCGGTTCGGGGCTCTCGGGTCTGGCCGTCGCCAGTGAACTGAGCCGCCGCGGAATCGACTCCATCGTCGTTGAGAGCCTCGAATGCTTCGACTCCGGCGCCATGCGCACCGTCATGACGGACTCCGTGTCCTTATCCGAGCGCACCGAACTGATGCGACTCCTCCGCGGCTACGCTGCCGCCCACCAGCTCGACGTCCGGCAGAGCACGGTGGCGGAGCATCTCAGCATCATCGGTCACCCCAAGCTCATCACCGCTTCCGTAGGGCCCAAGAAGTGGGCGGTCCAGACAGCCGACGGCGTCCTCCTCGCCGACCATGTGGTCCTCACGAAGTACCCCCAGAACGAGCTGCGCAAGTTCCTGCGCTCGATGGGCATCGCGATCGGCCGGGACTTCAAGGCCGCACTGCGGGCAATCGGACTGCATCTCGTCGGGGTCGGCGAACTGCTGACACCCACCACGCGGGAGATCGTGCGCCAGGCCAAGCTCGTCAGCGACATCATCCAGTCCCAGGGGCCCGCGGCGCTCAATCGACTGGCACCGCCCCGCGCAGCGATCTCACCGCTCGGCGCCTGACACGGCCTGATCGGACCCGGCTCCTACCTGTCGGCTCCGAGCTTCTTCCGCGCCGTGAGCGCGAGCGCGACGGCGATGGCTACCAGTGCTGCGATCATCAGCACGATGCTCCACGGGAAATCGCTCACCCCGGCTGTCTGCGTCTCATTGGCCGGGGCATCCTGCGTCTCGACAGGACCGGGCGTCGTCACCGAATCCGGCACCGTCGACGAGCCCTGAAGCGTGGTGAAGGCGAACGTGCCCTCGATGGGGTGCGAGTCCGAGCTCGCCACGCGCCAGTTGACGGTGTACTCCCCCGCAGGGGCCCCTGACCGTAGCGGCTGCGTAGCGGTGCGGTCGACGATCGACACGGGGCCGTCAGCCCAGTCAGCTCCCGCCTCATCGAGGACCTGCACCTGCGCCCCGATCCCTGACGGCACGTTCGAGAAGCCCAGTTCGAGGCTCGGAGGCAACACGTCGACAGTGGCACCCTCGGCCGGATTGGTCCCGGTCAGCTCGTCATGCGCGCCGGCCGGGCCACCCGCGCCAAGGAGTAGGGCGAGAGCGAGGAGGATGGCGGGAACAAGGGCGCCGAAGGACAGCGCGCGACGACGGCGTCCGCGCAGTCGAGTCGCCGGAAGCAGAGTGGACGGGAGTGGAAGGGCAGCCATGGTTCAACCCTACGCGGAGTGCCTGACGGGGTGCTGGGATGCGTTCGCGGGCGATGCCTGGCCCCGGAGGGTCGTCATGAACCTCATGCCGGCGGTACTCCGGGATAGAATCTTCGCGATTGCTCCCCGACCCTTCCGCCCTAGGATCCCCTCTTGCTCAAAACTGGTTCCGTGCTGGATCGCTACTTCGACATCACGCAGCGGGGGTCGACGTTCTCCCGCGAAATCCGCGGCGGCCTCGCCACGTTCTTCGCCATGAGCTACATCGTGGTCCTCAATCCCCTCATCCTCGCCGGCGCCGATTCGTCGGGCACCGAGCTCGGCTTCGAGCGCGTCGCGGCCGTGACGGCACTGGTAGCGGGCATCCTGACGATCGTCATGGGTGCCTGGGCGAAGTACCCCTTCGCCCTGGCGACCGGCCTCGGCGTCAACGCGTTCGTGGCCATCACCGTGGCGACCAACCCCGGGCTCACCTGGCCGGACATCATGGGGCTCGTCATGCTCGCGGGCCTGACGATGCTCGTCCTGGTGCTGACAGGCTTCCGGACGGCGGTCTTCAATGCGGTGCCCGAGAGCCTCAAGACGGCGATCGTCGTCGGGATCGGCCTGTTCATCGCGCTGATCGGCCTGGTCAACGCCGGTTTCGTACGCCGCGTGCCCGACGTCGCCAACACCACTGTCCCCGTGGGTCTCGGCTTCGGCGGCGTGCTGATCGGCTGGCCCACCCTGATCTTCGTCTTCGGCCTCATCCTGACCATCGCCCTCGTGGTGCGTAAGGTGCGCGGCGCCATCCTCATCGGCGTCCTCGCCGCGACAGTGCTCGCCGTCGTGGTCGAGGCCGTCGTGAACGTGGGTCCGAGTTTCATCCCCGGCCAGGACCCGAACCCCGCGGGTTGGTCGCTCGTGGTGCCCGAACTGCCCAGCGGTGCGTGGGTGGGGATCCCCGATCTCAGCCTGGTGGGTAACGTGAGCCTGTTCGGCGCGTTCGGTCATCTCGGCGGAACAGCTGCGCTCCTGCTGACCTTCACCATCCTCCTCAGCATCTTCTTCGACGCCATGGGCACCATGGTGGGGCTCGCGAACGAGGCCAAGCTCGTCGACGAGAAGGGCAACATCCCCGGCGTCGACCGCGTCCTCGTGATCGACGCCCTCGGTGCTGTGGCAGGCGGTGTCGGTTCGGTGTCCTCGAACCAGATCTACGTCGAGTCCGGCGCCGGTATCGGCGAGGGCGCCCGGACAGGCCTCGCGAACGTCGTGACCGGCATGCTGTTCCTGCTCGCGATGTTCTTCACACCGCTCATCAGCCTCGTCCCGTTCGAGGCCGTGGCCCCCGCGCTCGTGGTGGTCGGCTTCATGATGGTGGCGCAGGTGGGCCGCATCGACTTCGACGACTGGGGCATCGCCATCCCGGCCTTCCTCACCTTCACCCTCATGCCGTTCACCTATTCGATCGCGAACGGGCTCGGCGCAGGCTTTATCGCCTTCGTGCTGATCCGCGCGATCCAGGGTCGGGGCCGTGAAGTGCACCCCCTGATGTGGGCCGTGGCCGCCGCCTTCGTGGTGTTCTTCGGCATCGGCCCCATCGAGGAGCTGCTCGGTATCTGACCGAGAAAAAGCGACGACGGCGGATGGGGGACCGCCGTCGTCGCCGGCTTTGTGGGCTGACCCGGGGGTCAGCGGGCGGACCAGCCGCCGTCCATGACGTAGGACGAGCCGGTGACCATCCCGGCGTCGTCGCCCGCGAGCCACGCGACGAGGGAGGCGACCTCCCCCGGCTCGACGAGGCGCTTGATGGCGGACTCGGTGAGCATGATCTTCGAGAGCACTTCGTCCTCGGTGATGCCGTGGAGGCGGGCCTGATCGGTGAGCTGGTTCTCGACGAGGGGCGTCCGTACGTAGCCCGGGTTCACGCAGTTGCTCGTGACTCCGTGCTCGCCGCCCTCCAGGGCCGTCACCTTGGACAGTCCCTCGAGCCCGTGCTTCGCCGTGACGTAGGCCGACTTGAACGGTGACGCGCGCAGTCCGTGCACCGAGGAGATGTTGATGATCCGGCCGAAGCCGCGCGCGTACATGCCCGGCAATGCTGCACGGATGAGGAGGAAAGGCGCCTCGACCATGAGCTTCTGGATCCGGCGGAAGTCGTCCGGGCTGAACTGCTCGATGGGGCTGACCACCTGGATCCCGGCATTGTTCACGAGGATGTCCGTCTCGAGTGTGAGCTCCTCCAGAGCCCGGGTGTCGAGCAGGTCGACGGCCCACGCTTCCCCGCCCAACTCGCCCGCGAGTGCGGTTGCACCGTCCCCGTCACGATCGGCGACCACGACATCCGCGCCGAGTGCTGCGAGGGCGTGCGCGCAGGCCGCGCCGATACCACTGGCGCCGCCCGTGATGACGGCTCGTCGCCCGCTGAGGACTCCTTCCCCCTGACGGGCCGGGCCGGGACCGGTCCGACCGGAGTGCGCTGCCGCTTCATCGAGGCTCATGGCTGTCCTTCCGCGCTGGGGAGCGGGGCGAGCCCCCGCACTTCCCCTGAGTATTCCTGCAGCGTACGGCGGGACCAATGACCACTTCGGCACGCCTACTCTGCGATACTGCAGACATGCCCACTCCCAATGCACAGGACCTGCTTGTGCTCCGGGCGGTCGCGCAGACCGGCCGGTTCACCACGGCCGCCGAGACCCTGGGCCTCAACCACACCACGGTGTCGCGCCGGATCACCGCTCTGGAGAAGGCCCTCGGCGGTCACGTCCTGTCCCGCAGTGCCGGTGGGTGGGAACTGACAGACCTCGGCAGGAGGGCCGCCGACGCCGCAGCGAGTGTCGCGGCCGCCGTCGCGCACCTGCGTGACGACGACGGAGGTGCCCTCGCCGGCGTCGTGCGCATGAGTGCGACGGACGGCTTCAGCGCCTTCATCGCCGCTCCGGCGTTCGCCCGGCTCCGGAACGAGAACCCGCGGCTCAGTATCGAGATCGTGGCGGCGACGCGTCGCGCGTCCCAGACCCGCACCGGGCTCGATTTCGAGGTGGTGGTCGGGGAACCCCAGGTGCATCGCGCCGAAGCGACGCGCCTCGGCGCCTACGTCCTCCGGTTGTACGCCTCCCGGGACTACCTCACGTCGGCCGGCACGCCGTCGGATCTGGCCGAAGTGGTCACGCATCCGCTCGTCTACTTCATCGACTCGATGCTGCAGGTGGACAGCCTCGACGCACCACGGAGGCTGCTGCCGGCGATGAGGGATGCCCTGAGCTCCACCAATGTCTTCGTGCACGTCGAGGCGACGCGTGCCGGCGCAGGCCTCGGCCTCCTGCCGTGCTTCATGGCAGATCGCCACGCGGACCTCGTCCGCATCCTTCCCGATCTCGTCGCCGAGAAACTGGACTACTGGCTCGTGGTGCGGCCCGACTCGCTGCGGCAACCTGCCGTCGCCGCCGTCGTCCAGGCCCTGCGCGAAGGAACGCTCGCGCTCGAGTCGGAACTCCTCGGGCGGGACCGCGCCGGTCGGACGGGACCGTAGGACCAGGCGCGTACCCCACAAAGGGATGCACCGCCCTGCGACGTCCGCGGCCGGGGGCGTCCGTCCTTCTGACCTGCGCCCCGGACGAACCTGCTCACCCGACAATGTCCCTCAGGATGAGCTGCCGCGTGGACGCAGCCGGGTCTCCTCCACATCGAGGATGCGCTGCGCCCGGGCGAGGACGCGTGAGGAATAGGTTCCGCGGGCACGGGCAGCCAGCAATGCCTGCCGCTCGGCCTCGAGGACTGCCAACCGGAGGTCACGGTACTGGCGGTGCGGCGAGCGCACCAGCTTCTGATCGGGCAGCCGCGCCTTCTCCCATTCGAACTCGCTCCGCATGCCCGTGTCGAGGCGCACGCGGTCCAGCACGTCCTCGTCCACCTCGATACCTTCGCCGATGACCACCTGCGGATCGTCGAGGACCCGAAGGCCCTCGACGCGCAGCTCGTCGAAGAGGGTCGCCGATTCCTCCCGGTCGGTGTCGGCGTCGACCCCCTGGACCTTCAGCACCCGGATGAGCGCCGGCAGCGTGCTGCCCTGCACCAGGAGGGTGGTGACGGCGACCGTGAACGCGATCAGGACGAGCTGTTCCCGGTAGGCGAAGGCTTCCGGCAGGGACTGTGCCGCCGCGAGCGTCACCACTCCGCGCATCCCCGACCAGCCGAGCACGGTGGCACCCTTCCAGCCGAAGCCCTCACGCCGCTCGAGCTCGAGGTCCGCCTGCCGCCGCTCGAACATGCGCGTGAGCGCCCTCTTCCGCCGCTCCTGCCTCGGATCGAGGGTGGGCAGTTTCTTGAGCCGGCCGAGCCCACGTCGCAGCTGGATGGAACGGCGCGCGGCCCTGCTCGGCAGCCTCCGCATGAGCAGGACGAGGGGGAACACCCACAGGAAGCGCAGCACGATCAGCGCGAGCGTCGCGACGAGGCCGATCAGCACCGTCTCCCCCACCGTCAGCAACGACTCGTCGATGTTCTGCAGCAGGCCCCGGACCTCGAGGCCGATCAGCAGGAAGACTCCGTTCTCGAGCAGGAACTGCACCGTCCGCCAGTTCACGTTGTCGCTGATGCGTGCGCGGGCGTCGAGGTGGCTGGCACTCCGGTGGCCCGTATACACACCGGCGACGACGACGGCCAGCACTCCCGACGCCCCGAGCTCCTCGGCGGGGATGAAGGCGATGAAGGGGACCGCGAAGGAGAGGGCGGTGTCCAGCACCGGGTCATCGAGCGTGGAGCGGATGAAAACGGTCACCACCCCGACCGCATACCCGACGATCACGGCGACGACGACGGCGAACGCGAAGTCTGCGACGGCGGCCCCGAACCCGCTCAGCGCTCCGGCCGATGCCGCGATGGCACTGCGCAGGAGCACGAGGGCCGTGGCGTCATTGACCAGCCCCTCACCCTCGAGCACGGTCAGGAGCCGGGGCGGCAGGCCCAGCCGGCGGCCGATCGACGTGGCCGCGACGGCGTCGGGCGGGCTGATGACGGCGCCGAGCGCGATAGCCGCCGCCAGACCGAGATCAGGGAGCAGCGCGTGGAGGAGGAGTCCGGTGACGAACGAGGAGACGACGACAAGCGCCACGGACAGGCTCGCGATGGGTGTGAGGTTCCGCCGGAAGTCCATCACGGGCGTCTTGATCGCGGCAGCATAGAGCAGGGGTGGCAGGATTCCGGTGAGGATCCACTCGTCCGGGATGCTGAAGCTCGGCACACCGGGGACGAAGGACAGGCCGATACCGACGACGACGAGGAGCAGCGGCGCTGCGACGCCCACGCGTTTCGAGAGGACAGCGACCGCCACGAGGACGGCGATGACGATGATGCCCAGCAGTCCCAGTTCCACCCTGCCAGCCTAGTGCGGCGCGCTTTTGGGGTTCGGGTGGGTGACCGACGCCCGTGACCCTTCACGGAGGCCTGCGTACACGCTATGGCGGGGTGTCCGATGCGCCCCCCATAAGCGGCGTCCTACCGTCTCAGTCCGCGAGGACCTGCGCTCCGGCCGCGAAAGCGCGGACCCGGGCGTCCTGCCAGAGGTGCGCCGGCACTCCCCCGCCGAGCAGCCCGCGCACCAACCCCGGATCCCCGCCGAGCGGCGCATCGCTGCCCGCGATGATCACATTGCCGTAGCGCCGCCCCTTGAGCATCGCGGGATCGGCGATGATCACCGTGTGCTCGAACTCCGCCCCTATGGTCGCGGCCTCGCGCTTGGCCATCGCGAGGTTCGGACTGTCGCCGCAATTGACCACGTACACCCCGTCGGCCGCGAGGACGCGCTTCGCCGCCCGCGTGAACTCGCGCGTGATCAGCGGCTCCGGCGTCACTGCGCCGGCGAAGACGTCGCGGATCACGAGATCTCGGCTGTTCTCGCTCAGCGACTCCGTCACAGCCCTTGCCTCGCCGACACGGATCCTCACGAGCGGCGCGCGCGGCAGGTCGAACCATTCGCGCACCAGGTCGGCCAGTCGGCCGTCGAGCTCGACGACGACCTGGCGGGCCTGCGGATGCGAGGCGGCGAAGCGGCGGGCGAGCGAGCAGGCGCCCCCTCCGAGGTGCAGCGCGCGAAGCCTCTCCGTCGACGACCAGCGCGAGTCCACGAGCGAGGCGATCCAGCGCATGTACTCGAAGTCGAGGTGCAGCGGATCGGCCAGGTCGATATGCGAACTGGGCACGCCGTTGATGCGCAGGACCCAGCCGTCGGCGTTGTACGGATCGGGTTCGAGCTCACACGTCCCCGTGTCGATGGGGAACTCGCCGATCTCGGGGCGCGGCCCGGTGGGTTTCGCCATCAGGGTCGGCTCGTCCGGGGGACGTCCGGACAGACGGAGAAGGGCATGGTCCCATGCTAGCCGCGGGCCGGCGCCGTCCCCGCCGGGCCCCGGTCGGGGCGGTGCATCCGGAACATCGGCCTGTGATGCCAGGTAGTGCCGCAGAGCATGGAGGTACCGTCCGGCTCGAAGCCGTTGCGGACGTAGAAGCGCTCGGCCCGCGGGTTGCCATTCAGGATCCACAGGTAGGCGGCCCTGGTCCCGATCGCGATGTCGAGCAGGCGCTGCCCGAGCCCCGTTCCATGCGTGCTCCGCAGCGTGTAGATGTGGTGCAGTTCGAAGTCGGGGCGGTCGTCGTCGCGCCCCGGACCGGACGTGGCGATCGCGACCGGCTCGCCGTCGTCGAACGCCAGCCAGCTCCGCGCACTATCGGGGGTCCGCGAAGCCTCCTCGAAAGCCGCGCGCCGACGTTCGATGATCGCGGGCAGCTGGGCGTCGTAGTAGGCGTGGTACTCCGGCGGCATGATGTGCTCGTACGTCTCGTGCAGCCCGGCGACGTGGGTGCGGGCGTACGCCTCGGCGTCATCGACCGTGGCCGACCGGATCACGTAGGGCAGCGTCGATAGATGCTGTGTCACCCCCTCAGCTTAGTGTCCTGGGGCTACCGAATGGTGACCGGATGTGTCAGGAGTGGCCCTCGAACTGCTCCTGCTCCGCGAGCGCCGCCTCGAGCCGGTCGAGCTTGCCCGTCAGCTCGCCCGTGTGGCCCGGACGGATGTCCGCCTTCAGCACGAGCGAGACGCGGGTGCCGTAGCGCCCGACGGCCTCGGTGGCGTGCTTGACCACGGCCATCACCTCATCCCACTCACCCTCGATCGTGGTGAACATGGAGTCGGTGTGGTTGGGCAGGCCGGATTCACGCACGACGGCGACCGCGGCGGCGACGGCGTCGTGCACCGACCCGTCGGGGTTCTCCCGGGAGAGATCGGAGGATCCGGACGGGGCGACGCTGAAGGCTACGAGCATGGTCCCAGTCTGGCACGCGGTCACTGTCCGCGGGAGGGTCGGCCGCCACTGATGGTGACGAGGTCGGTTGCACAGACCCCCGGCACGACGACGGTGGTTCCCCCGGTGACGGAGCGGAGGCCCGGACGATGATCGTCCGGGCCTCCGTCCGTCAGCAGCGTCAGGGGCCGGTGACCCTGAGCGCCTCCCACCCGAGAAGCGTGCCGTCGCCGGTGAAGACGACCACCTTGTTGTCACCGGGCCGGGTGCCGGACGGCGTGGTCACGCCGACCTCGCCGTCGTCGGACGCCTGCCGCCAGCCGAGGCCGGTGCCGTTGAGGTAGACGTAGAACCAGTCCTCGGCCTCGAGGTTCTCCAGCGTCACCTCGCTGGAGCCATGGCCGAACTTCTCCCCCGCGAGGCCGAGATCCACGCGCGTGGACTCCCTGAGCTCCTTGGCCCTGGCAGGACCCGGGGTGAAGGACGGCTCGGGGTTGACCAGCTCGCCCGGTCCGCTGTCCTCTCCCGTATAGGTGATGCTCGGTGCCGCCGGGGCCTGCATGTCCGCACCCAGGAAGTACGAGGTGTGCGGGGGCTGGTTGTAGGCGGTGTTCTGCCACGCGACGCCGAGCCGGTACACGGGGTCCGACTGAAGCGTCCGCAACCGGTGGTCGGTGACGTCGACGGTCGTCGCGATGCGCAGGGCGGACGAGTCCTCCGTCCGGGTCACGATCTCCTCGCGCCAGTCGCCGAACAGGTCGGCCTGCAGGGCGGGGTTCGCCTTGGTGGTGTTGTTGCTCAGGGTCCCGCCTGCCCGGTACAGCTCCTCGGACGCCTGCGTCTCGGGGTTCCACTTCGAGATGGTCGGAACGCCCGCGGCCACTGCCGCGTCGTAGTCGTTGTCCGTGATCTCGCGGAGCAGGTCTCCATCCCACCAGGTGACGAAGTTCGCAGCCGGGATCTTCTCCGACAGGAGTTCGCCTGCAGAGGAGCGGAGCTGCCCGACCGGCGAGTTGTAGGCTGCATCCCCACCGATGGCCCAGCCCTCGGCGCCGGCGTGGTTCGGATCGATGTCCGCCATGGCTGCCCGTCCGGTATCACGTGCCGCCGGAATCGACCAGATGATCTCTCCCGTCGCAGCGTCACGATAGGTGGCCCCGCGACTGCCGGATGCTCCCATGTCCTCGTGCGCCGCGAAGACCTCGAGGCCGGGATTCGTCGGATCGAAGTCCGAGACGTGCAGGGCGTCGCCGTGGCCGAGGCCCGTGGTGTAGAGCGCCTCGCCGTCGTCGTCGATGGTCATGGAGCCGAAGACGATCTCGTCCTTCTGGTCGCCGTCGACATCAGCGACGGAGAACTCGTGGTTGCCCTGGCTCCGGTACTGGCTGCCCGACTCGTCGGAGTCGAACGTCCAGCGTGAGGTGAGGTGGGTGCCGTCGAAATCGAAGGCGGCGACCACCGCGCGCGTGTAGTAGCCACGGCTGAAGATGACACTCGGCTTCTCGCCGTCGAGGTAGGCCACACCGGCCAGGAAGCGGTCCACGCGATTGCCGTAGGTATCGCCCCAGGCTCCTACGTCCCCGCGGGCCGGCACGTAATCGATCGTGTCGATGGCCGCGCCCGTCGCACCGTCGAACACCGTGAGGTATTCGGGACCGCTCAGGACGTAGCCGGAAGAGTTCCGGTAGTCGGCTGCGGCATCACCGATCACGGAGCCCGCGCCGTCCACGGTGCCTTCGGCGGTCTTCAGTGTCACCTCCGCCGTGCCGTTCCCGTCGAGGTCGAAGACCTGGAACTGGGTGTAGTGCGCGCCGGCCCGGATGTTCTTCCCGAGGTCGATCCGCCACAGGCGGGTGCCGTCCAGCTTGTAGGCGTCGATGTAGACGGTCCCCGTGTAGCCGGCCTGTGAGTTGTCGCGGCTGTTCGTCGGGTCCCATTTGAGGATCACCTCGTACTCGCCGTCACCGTCGACGTCGCCCACCGAGGAGTCGCCCGCCTTGTAGGAGTACGGCTGGCCGTCCTTGGTGACGGCGTCGGCGGGCTTCTCGATCGGGACGTCGAGGAACTGCTGGGTCCAGACGGTGAAGTCCTCGGTGACCCAGCGCTCGACGCCGTCGACCACGGAACTCACGCGGTACACGGACTCCGCCGCGCCGTCGGCGTCGAGCAGGTTGGTGCTCGTGGTGACGGGTTCGTCGGTGATGCGCTCGCCGTCGCGGTAGACGTGGAAGGCGATGCCGTCGTCATCCAGTCCGAGCATGCGCCAACCGATATAGGTGCCGCCCTCGCCCTGCACCGCGACCGGAGCGCGGTCCAGGCGCTCGGCCTGCCGTTGGAGGGTGGTGGCGGCCGGCGAGGTGATCGTCGAAGAACGCTCGGACGCGCCGCCTGCGTTGACCGCCGCGACAGCGTAGGTGTACTCGATGGTCGTCAGAACCTTCGTGTCGGTGAAGGATGCGCTGTCCGCCCGCCCGACCAGCTCGGGGTCGCCGAGTGATCCATCCGCCTTCGGCTCCGCCCGGTACACCTGGTAGAAGAGGGCGCCGTCCGACGGCGTCCAGCTGATCGTCACGTCGTTCTTGTTGACGGCGCCGAGGGTGAGTCCGGTCGGCACTGCTGCGGTGGGTACGTCAGGATCCACCGTGGTGAGGACCAGCGCGTTCGACGCGACGGATTCGGTGCCGCCCGCGGTGAGCGCCACGACCGTATAGGTGTATTCGAGTCCGACGTCGGCGGTGGTATCGGTGAACGCGGCATCCTTCGTGTCCCCGATCGCGGCACGCTCGGTCGAACCGTCAGCGGTCCGGTACACGCGGTAGCCCGCGGCTCCCTCGGGCGCCTGCCAGGTGAGGGACACGGCGACGCCTGCCCCATCGATGCTGAGGTCCTTCAGTGCGAGGCCCGACGGCGCCAGCTGCAGCGGCGTGATCTCGATACCGTTGAGGCGCGACGACGTCCCGGTCATCACCAGGTTGAGCTGGCCGTCGGTGACGAGCACGGGCTCGCTGGTCTTCTGCGCGACGGCGGCACGGCCGGCGTTGGCCGAACCGAAGTCCTTGCCCTCGAGCTGCACATTGGAGCGGCTCGTGCCGATCCAGTCACCGCTGTACGTCTTGACCGCGTAGGAGCCGTTCGGCACGTCGACGGCGAAGTCGTGGCTCGGTGTCGGCAGCAGGAAGTCACGCTCGAGGTCCGTGGGCGGCGGCGTGAAGGCGATGCCGCGGTCACGCCCGGCCAGGCCCGCAGTGTTCAGGAAGCCCCAGCCGCGTTGCGCCGAGTAGGCGCTCGTCTGGTTCACCTCCGTGTAGTCCGGCATGACCGGCGATCCGGCCTGCTGGACGTCGAAGCGGTACAGGGGCGATTTCGTGGCGATCCGTACGGCGCTGGAAGGTGCGGATTCTCCGCGACCGTTGACGGCGACGACGCGGACATCGTACTCCCGGCCCTCCGCGAGGCCCGGGACAGCGGATTGCGGGAGGGTGGAGGTGGCCACGAGGGCGTAGGCGTCCTCACCCGCACCGGCGTCCTTCCGGAACACGCGGTAGATGTCCGCGCCCTCGACTGCGCGCCAGGTGAGCTGCGCGGTCGAGTTGGAGACGCTGGCGACGACGACGCCCGTCGGAGCCGCCGGCACTGCTGCCGGTGGCTCGGCTTCCTCGACCTCGCCGGCCAGCGGGATGTCGAGCCCCGCGACATCCTCGGCCACGAGCCGGGCCATCTGGATTGCGCCGTACTCCTGGAAATGGGTGTCGTCCACGGTGCCGGCGGGGCGGCTCGGGTAGACCCCGGCAGGCACGTGGAGGTAGACGGACTTCGCGGCCTCGGCGCCGATCTCGTCGAGGTGGGCACGACTCGACGCCGCGAGGTCGACGACCGGCGTGCCGGTCTCTGCAGCCAGCTTCTGTACGGCCTCGACGTAGGCGGGGAAGGACACCACGGCCTTGCCGTCGGCCCCGAAGGCCCGCCGGGAGACCGGGGTCACGAGCACCGGCGTCGCGCCGCGCTGTTTCGCGCCGTCCACATACGTCCGGAGGTACTCGTAGTAGTCGGCGGGAGCAGCGAAGCGATCATCCACGCCGTAGCTGTTGTCGTTGTGGCCGAACTGCACGAAGAGGTAGTCGCCGGGCTCGATGCCGCGGAGCACCTCGTCGAGGCGCCCCTGGCTGATGAAGTTCTTGGAGCTCCGCCCGCCGATCGCCCTGTTGTCCACCGCGATGTCGTCGGACAGGAAGCGGTCGATCATCTGCCCCCACCCCGCCTGCGGTGCCACGTCGGAGCGGTACGTCTGGACAGTCGAGTCACCCGTGAGCCAGACCGTCGGCTCGGGAGCCTGCGCCCGGTCGGCCTGCCGGGTGATGGTCAGGCCGTTCAGGTTGGCGGCGGTTCCCGCGACGTCGAGGTTGAGCTGCCCGTCGACGACGGCGATGTCGAAGGACATCTCCAGGTACTGGCCCGCCGCCCGGGTGGTGGGCTGTACCTTGGTCATCTGCTCGGCGATGAGTGCGAGGTCGGTGGGGCCCGCGGCATCACCGGCGATGAGGCCGATGGTGTAGTCGCCGTTCGGCAGGTCCACCACGAGCTCCGTGTCGCCGATCGTCACGAAGTCGGACCGGGTGGCGTCCTGCGTGCTGCGATCGGTCGCCGTGACCTTCGACGGGTCGATGAAGCCGGCTCGCGTTCCCGCGCCGTAGGCCGTCGTGTCGCTGATGGCCGTCGCGCCGGGCGCTACGGCACCCGGACCGAGATCGAAGGTGAGGACGCCGTCGGGCAGTGCCGGTGGGTTGGCGAAGACGCTCGAGGCCGTAGCGGGCGAGGGTGCGGTGATGCCGTCCGCGCCGCGAGCCTGGACGCGGTAGAAGCGCGGCGAGGACGTATCCACGGACCCATCCGTCGCGAAGACGTCGCCCGCGGTTTCCGCGACCTGGACGTACTCGCCGTCGACGGTGTCCGCACGGGACACGAGGTAGCCGGTTGCGCCCGGCACCTCGTTCCAGCGGAGCATGACGGCGGTTGCGGTGACGCGCGCCAGGCGCACGTTGAGCGGTGCGGGGAGCGACGACGTCGCCTCCGCTGCGACGGACGGAGGATCGGCTGTGACGGATGGGGCATCGACGGCGAGCGCCGGAGCCCCGGCGAGGCAGACGCCGAGGACGGTTGCCCCGGCAAGGAGCGGAGAGCGCAGGAGGGCGCGGTTGAGACCGGTGGGTGGCATGGAGAGGTACCTTCTCGTTTCGTCATTGAAAACGGTGTGCGGCGTCGATCGCCCTTCCAGGAAGCCGGGTACGGCGGCGTCCTGGAGCGGTTCAGCGGAAGACGTGCCGTCAGCCTAACGGCGGCGGGTACGCCGATCAAGGGTTTTGGGAAAAGGCTTTCCGAATAGCGCTCGGGTCGGTCGGAGACCATCGCTCCACCGATGGAGGCGCGCAACCAGGTGCGGGGGCAGGACGATCGCCGCAGGTCCTCGCCCCAGATGGCGCCGAGCAGGATCCGGAGCCGCGCGGCACTCCGTAGCTCCGTGCTCTCCACGGTCTCTGGTGCGTCCTCCGCCCGGCGGAGGACGCACTAGGTTTCTAGGGGGCGCCCGTGGAGGGCCCGGGAGGAGGAAGCATGCTGGGAGTGCTGGGAGGCTTCGCCGTCGTCGGTGCCGTGATCCTCGTGGGCTATGTCGCCGGGCGGCTCGTCATCGGGGGCACGCAGGCGGGCTTCGCGCTCAACCAGGTGGCGTTCTTCGTGACCAACCCGGCACTGCTGTTCACCGTGCTGGCGGATGCGGACCTCCGATCGGTGTTCTCCGAATACCTGCCGATCGCCCTCCTCTCATCGCTGGCCATTGCGGCCCTCTACGTGCTGGTCAGCAGATTCCTTTTCCGACGGGCCGCTGCCGAGACGGCGATCGGTGCCATGGCGAGTTCGTACGTCAACGCGAACAACATCGGCATCCCCATCACCGTCTATGCCCTCGGTGACGCCACCCTGATCGCGCCGGTCCTGCTCGTCCAACTCCTGCTGCTGGCACCGCTCTACCTGACGATCCTCGACCTGACATCGAGCAGGAAGCCCTCCGTCCGGGCCGTTCTGACCCAGCCGTTCCGCAACCCGATGATCATCGCCTCTCTCCTGGGCGTCGCGGTCTCCGCTACAGGGTTCAGGCCGCCGGCTCCGGTGTGGGATTCGCTTGCCCTGATCGGCGGCGCCGCCGTTCCCATGGTCCTGATCTCGTTCGGGATGTCCCTCCCGGGAAGCCGCCCGCTCAGGGCGGGTCCGGACCGCCTGCAGGTCCTGACGGCCACCCTCCTCAAGAGCGCGTTGATGCCGGTGGCCGCCTATCTCGTGGCTCATCATCTCTTCGGGCTCGACGGCGAGAGACTGCTCGGCGCCGTCGTCGTCTCCGCGCTGCCCACCGCCCAGAACGTCTTCATGTTCGCCGCCCGCTACGACCGCGGCATCCCCCTGGCTCGGGACACCGTCCTCCTGTCCTCCGTGCTGGCCATCCCTGCGCTGATCGTCGTCGCCGCCCTTCTTGCATGAGTCCCGATCCGCGCCCCGGCACGGGTCGTCGGCGTCGGGTGGGCTGTTGTGCGAGGATGCGAAGCACACTGCTTGTCGCCACCCCCGGCGGCCCTTAGCATTCAAGCGGTCGCCGTGCGCTTCACGGCCTGCAGATGGGATGGGCATGAAGAGCAGGATCTCCCCGGAAGAGCCGTTCCCCGCGAACCTCGAGCGGCTCAGGGACCAGGACGTCGAAGTCCTCAACAGCAAGGTGCACCGGGAGATCGAGCACGAGTTCGCGACCGAAGGCGAGGTCGACGCCGAGACAGCCTTCCGCAAGGACGAGCTCGACGAGGAACTCGACGGTCGCGAAGCCGGCCCCCGCCTCAGCCTCGTTCCGCAGCAGGAGGACGACGGCGGAATGGCGAGCGCCTACGCCGGCGCGGAGCTCGAGGACATCGTCGAGGCCTCCGGCGGACAGGCCGGAGGCGCGCACGGCCGGTTCCGGTCGGACACCGGGCGTCAGTAGAGAGCCGGTAGTAGGAGCCTTCGATGACACAGCCGCGTATCCGCGATTTCCACCCCGAGGACCTGGACGGAATCCTTCATCTCTGGGAGGAGATGCGGACAACCCAGGTGGAGCCCGTCTACGGGTTGTCGGAGGTCCTTGCCTCCAGCCAGCAGGACTATGCCGTCGTTGCCGTCCAGGATGATGTCATCGTCGGCGCGGCCGTGGGCCGCGCCGCACATGCGCAGGGTTGGATCGTCTTCCTGTCGACCGCATCGAGCCATCGCCGCCAGGGCATCGGGGGCCGCATGCTCGCCGCCCTGGAGAAGCGGATGGCGCCGCTGGGCCTGTCCAAGCTCTCTGTCCTCCTGCCCGAGACGGGTCTTCGCATAGACGCATTCGCCGAGCAGGGTTTCACGGCGAAGAAGAACCTCCGCTACTTCGAGCGCCAGATCCCGATCCAGCGCAACGAGCTCAGTGCCCTCACCGAGCTGGGGGGCCGGCTGCTTCCCCGCGGGCTGTGGGACTCGATCGGCGGGATGCAGCGGGAGAAGGAACTGCTCGAGCGTCGCCTGGTGATGCCCTTGGCCAGAGCCGACCTGGCCGAGCAGTTCGGTGTCGTCGCTCCCAGCGCGGTGGTGCTGTTCGGCCCTCCCGGGACCGGGAAGACGACCTTCGCACGCGCCATCGCCTCGCGCCTGGAATGGTCCTTCGTCGAGGTGTTCCCGTCCCGGCTCGCTTCGGATCCCGCCGGCCTGGCGGGCGCCCTTCGCGAGACGTTCGTCAAGATCGCCGACCTGGAGCATGCAGTGGTCTTCATCGACGAGGTGGAGGAGATTGCGGTGCAGCGCGGCGGAGAGCCGCCGTCGGCCATGCAGGGGGTGACCAACGAGCTGCTCAAGATCATCCCCACCTTCCGGGATCAGCCGAACCGCCTCCTGGTCTGCGCGACCAACTTCATCCGCTCGCTCGACTCCGCGTTCCTCCGGCACGGCCGCTTCGACTACGTGATCCCGATCGGGCTGCCGGACGACGAGGCGCGACGGTCCATCTGGTCCAAATACATCCCCGGGCAGGTCCTCGCCAGTGTCGATGTCCCGGCCCTCGTCATGGAGACCGACGGATTCTCTCCTGCGGACATCGAGTACGCCGCCCAGAAGGCATCCCAGGGCGCCCTCGAGAAGGCCCTCTACTCGGAGGACGAGGCGGATGCTCCCACCGGTCCCCGAACAGAGGACTACCTCGCTGCGATCGCTGAAACGCGGGCAACCGTGTCACGCGACGTCGCTGAGGCGTTCCTGGAGGACATAGAGTCGATCGCCCGTCTCTAGGCGCTTCGTGGCAGGGACGGAATGTCATCCTCCTTCCCGGTGTTAGGCCAAGGGTCGGGGTCGTAGCTAGCCTTGACTTCAGCATGCCCTTCGGCCTTCAACGGTGCAGCCGAGGCAAAGCCCACCGGAAGTTCCCATGATTGGTGTCCCTTGTCTGTTTCCTCTCCGCCCGTGACGGCCACCGCGCCCTTTCCCTACGTGGGTCTCCTGTCCCTCGCCGGTGCCATCTTCGTCTCCGTGACCAGCGAATTCCTGCCCACGGGCCTCCTGCCCGCCATGGCACGCGACCTCGGCGTCGGCATCTCGACGGCCGGCTACCTCGTGACGATCTTCGCGGGCACCGTCGTCGTCGCGACAACCCCACTCGCCGCCGTGACCCAGCGGTTCTCGCGCAAGTCGCTGATCGTCGTCGTGCTCCTGGTGATCGCCGTCGCGAACGTCCTCGCGGCCGTCGCGCCGACCTACGGCGTGCTGGTCGCCGCGCGCATCATGGGCGGACTGGCGCACGGCCTCTTCTGGGCCGTGGTGGCTGCCTACGCAGCCCACCTCGTTCCTGCCCACCAGCTCGGCAAGGCGGTCGCCATCACCGCCGGCGGCGGAACGGCCGCCTTCGTCCTCGGCGTCCCGGTGGGAACGGCGATCGGCAACGCGCTCGGCTGGCGCGCGGCCTTCACCATCATCGGAGTGGTCGTCGCGATCCTGGCCCTCGTGATCGTGAAGTTCCTCCCACCCGTCAACCACCACGTGGCGCGAAAGGCCGGCGAGGAGCGTGTGCCCCTCACGCGCGACCCCAGCTTCCGCGCCGTGATCCTGCTGTGCATCGTCATCCTGATCATCCTGACCGGCCAGAACACCTTCTACACCTATATCGCCCCCTGGTTGACGGACGTCTCATCCTTCGAGCCCGGGTCCATCGCCCTGGTCCTGTTCCTCTACGGCGGCGCAGGGATCATCGGCCTCATCGGTGCAGGTTATGCCGCCGATCGCTTCCCGAAGAAGGCGTTCGCCGGTGTCGTCCTGGTCGTCATGGCCGCCGTGCTCACGCTGGCCCTCGTGACCACGAACACCGTGCTGGTGCTGATCGCGGTCATCGTCTGGGGTGCGGCCTTCGGCGGCATCCCCGCGATGCTGCAGACCCGCATGCTGCGGACAGCATCCTTCCGCACGCGCGACCTGTCCGCGGCCCTTCAGACGACGGCGTTCAACGTGGGCATCGGCGGCGGAGCGCTCCTCGGCGGGCTCCTGCTCGACGGCATCGGACTCGAGGTCCTGCCGTTCGTGATGATCCTCCTTGTCGCGACAGGACTCGGCCTGAGCCTTGCGACCGACACCGCCAAGGACCGGCGGGAACGGCGTCGGCTCCGGCAGGAATGACCTCGCGGGGGCATATTCGCACGTAGAACAGGCCTCTGGATGGGTGCTTGGTCACAATCGGTGATCGGATAGAATACCGATCCGGCCGGCGGGCGGGCGCGTCGGCGCTCCTGCAGGCGGTCACTCGATGCGCCGCACGGCGTGCGCGTCGATTCGACTCTATCCGGGGCGCACGCTGGGAAGCGAGAGGCCTGCGGTGAGCAGGTTGACGGCGTGGAACGGCAGGAAGCGGACGACGTCGGGAGCACGGGAAAAGTGCCCAGCAAGCGTTATTTCACCCTTCGCACACTGGGACCAGGCCATCATCACGGCGTAACGTAAGGCGCATGTCTAATTCCACCGAGCCCATCCAAGGATCACCGCCCAGTGAGGCCACGCCTTTCGAGGCCCCTCCCGGAGAGACCCCCGCGAAGGCTGCGCTGGACCGACCGGTGCTTTTCGTCTCCCTCTCGATCGTCATCCTGCTCATGCTGGCAGCGGTCGTCTTCCCTACCCAGTTCTCTGCGGTCACCACCTCGGTGCTCAACGGCCTCGTCTCGAACTTCGGGTGGGCCTTCGTGCTCACGGCCAGCGGATTCGTCGTCTTCGCGCTGTTCCTCGCGTTCAGCAAGTACGGCCGGATCCCCCTCGGCAAGGACGGCGAGAAGCCCGAGTTCTCGAGGGTCTCCTGGATCGCGATGATGTTCAGCGCGGGCATGGGCATCGGGCTCATGTTCTACGGGGTCACCGAGCCCATCTCCCACTACCTCACGCCGCCCGTCGAGGGCATCGAGCCCGGTAGCGCCGAAGCGGCCCGTGAAGCCATGAACTACACCCTCTTCCACTGGGCCATCCACCCCTGGGCGATCTACGCCGTCGTCGGCCTCGCCCTCGCCTACTCCGGCTTCCGCAAGGGCCGGGGTACCGGCTTCAGCGCCGCCTTCTCGCCCCTCTTCCGCGGCCGCTCCATCCCGAAGTCGATGCGCGCCATCGACGTCTTCGCGATCTTCGCTACCCTCTTCGGTTCCGCCACGTCCCTGGGCCTCGGCGTCCTGCAGATCAACGGCGGCCTGACCGAGGTGTTCGGCGTAGGCAGCAGCCTGCCCCTGCAGATCACCCTGATCGCAGTGCTGACCGTCTGCTTCGTCATCTCCGCTGTCAGCGGAGTCAGCCGTGGCATCAAGTGGCTGTCCAACGGCAACATGATCCTGGCCCTTGCCCTGCTGTTCTTCCTGTTCGTCGTGGGCCCCACCGTGTTCATCCTCGAACTCATCCCGGCCTCGGCCGGCAACTACCTCGTCAGCCTGCCGCAGATGTCGTCGCGCACAGGTGCCTTCGGTGGCCACGAGTGGCTGGCCGCATGGACCATCTTCTACTGGGCCTGGTGGGTTTCGTGGACGCCCTTCGTCGGCTCCTTCCTCGCCAAGATCTCGCGGGGACGCACCATCCGTGAGTTCGTCATCGGCGTCGTCGCCGTGCCGAGCGTCATCAGCGTCCTCTGGTTCGGCGTGTGGGGCGGCTCCGCGCTCAACCTGCAGGACAACGGCGTGGACATCGCGGCGGCCAACGCCGAAAGCCAGGAGTCGGCGATGTTCGCCCTCCTCGCCGAGTACCCGCTGGCTTCCGTGACCTCGATCCTCGTGGTCATCCTCGTAGCCATCTTCTTCATCTCCGGAGCCGACGCCTCGTCGATCGTGCTCGGGTCGCTGTCCTCGTTCGGCGCTGCGGTGCCTCGGAAGTGGCTGACCATCATGTGGGGCGCGCTCACCGGTGGAGTGGCCGCCGTCCTGCTCTCCGTGGGAAGCCTGGGGGCACTGCAGACGCTGACGATCATCGCGGCCGCACCGTTCCTGCTCGTCATGATCGGGCTGTGCGTGGCCCTCATGATGGACCTCCGCAAGGATCCGATGATCCTTGCTGCACGCAGGACCGGTGCCCGCGCGGCCCGGAAGGTGACACAGCAGGCGTCCTGACCGCCCATCAGGGCGATGCACCGGGCGGGGAACGCGCGGGGCAGAATGGTGCGATGCGCGCTGTCTGCTTCGACGGGTTCTCCGCCCGCCCTGTCCTCCGGGATGTCCCGGAACCCGCCCCCTCGGCTCGCGGCGTCGTCGTCCGCGTCCAAGCCACCGGTCTGTGCCGCAGCGACGTGCACGGCTGGTTGGGGCACGACGACGGCATCACCCTCCCGCACGTCCCCGGCCACGAACTGGTGGGGATCATCGAGGAGGTCGGTGACGACGTCCACCGCTTCGCTGTCGGCGACCGCGTCACGACGCCCTTCGTCTGCGCCTGCGGCCACTGCCCCGAGTGCGCCTCCGGCAACGGCCAGGTGTGCCGGAACCAGACCCAGCCCGGCTTCACCCACTGGGGCTCCTTCGCGGAACTCGTGGCACTCCACGACGCCGACACGAACCTCATCGCGGTGCCTGCCACGCTCGACGCCGGTGCTGCCGCCCTCCTCGGGTGCCGCTTCGCGACGTCGTACCGCGGGCTCGTCCACCAGGCCCGCCTCGAGGGCGGCGAGTCCCTCGTGGTGGTCGGTTGTGGCGGCGTAGGACTCAGCGCCGTGATGATCGGTACGGCGCTGGGTGCGCGGGTCGTCGCCGTCGACATCGACGACGACGCGCTGGCCCGGGCCGACCGCTTCGGCGCCGCAGTCACCGTCAACTCGCGTGGACTGTCGCGGGAGGAGGTGCTTGCGGCCGTGCGTGCAGCCGTGCCGGACGGTATCGATGTGTCCGTCGACGCGCTCGGCCGGGAGGAGACCGCCGCCGTCGGCATCCTCTCGCTCCGCCCCCGCGGCCGGCACGTGCAGATCGGCCTTTTCCCCTCCGATCCGGTTCTGCCCATGGGAGCAGTCATCGGCAGGGAACTCTCCGTCCTCGGGAGCCACGGCATGCCTGCGCAGGACTACCCCGAGCTGCTGGCCCTCGTCGCCGAGGACCGGTTGCGCCCCCAGGACCTCATCGAGCGCAGGATCACCCTCGACGAGGTCCCCGATGCGCTCGTGGCGATGGCCGGTGACCGGTCGGCCGGCGGAGTGACCGTCATCGATCTCGGGCCCTGACGCCCCGGCTACCGGTTCCCCCCGCGCCGTGGTGATACTGGTGCATGACCGCACCCTCGTCCGCCGTCGACACTCCCCTCGAGAATTCCGTCACCCTCCGCTTCCTCGCGTCGCCGACCGACCTCGGTCACAGCGGCTCCGTGGACGCCGGGACCGTGCTGGAGTGGGTGGACAAGGCCGCCTATGCCGCAGCCGTGGGCTGGGCCAAGACCTACTGCGTGACGGCCTACGTGGGAAACATCCATTTCGCGGATCCGGTGGTGGTGGGCGATCTCGTGGAGGTCGAGGCGACGATCGTCCACACGGGCACGTCCTCCATGCACATCCGGACGGTGGTCTCCTCCGGCTCGGTCTCAGGGGACGACGGCGGGAAACGCAGCGAATGCCTCGTGATCTTCGTGGCCGTCGGTCCTGACGGCAAGCCCGTCCCCGTACCCGCGTTCGAGCCACGCACGGACGCCGAACGGCTGGACAGTGACCACGCGGTGGCGCGCATCGCGGTCCGCAAGGACATCGTCGAGGAGATGCGCCGCCAGGAGTACACCGACGCAGGCACCGCGGAGCGCACGGTGCTCCGCTTCCTCGCTGCCCCCACCGACGTCAACTGGGGCGGGAAGGTGCACGGCGGGACGGTCATGGACTGGATCGATGAAGCCGCGTACGTCTGCTCCACCCGGTACTGCGGTCTCGATACCGTGGCTGTCTTCTCCGGTGGCGTCCGGTTCCTCAAGCCGCTGCGGATCGGCGACGTCGTCGAGGTGGAGGCGCGCCTCGTCTACACCGGACACAAGGGCATGCACGTCGCCGTGCATGTGCGGTCCGGCAGCCCGAGGTCACGCGAGATGGACCTGACCACCACCTGCCTCACCGTCATGGTGGCGCGCGACGACGAGGGTACGGCTGTGCCCGTGCCGCCCTGGGCGCCGCGGTCGGAAGAGGATCGCCGGCTCCACGAGCACGCGCGGAACCTCCTGCTCATCCGCAGCCGTGCGCCGGGGAGCGTACTGCCCACCCACCTGCGCCCGGGCTCCGGCGGAAACGAGTAGGACTGCTGCACCCGGCCCGCAGCAGCGATACCGCTCAGGTACGGGAGCGCACGGCATTGGCGATCCGGTAGGACTCCTCGATGAGCTCCGCCAGTTCCGCGGCGTCGACCCGGCCGAGCCGCACGAGCACCAGGGTTCTGTACTCCTCATGGTGCGGGTGGACGAAGAACGCTCCGGGCTGCGTGGCGAGCAGGGCGTCGCGCTCGTCCGTCTTGACGGTCAGCACGGTGTCGTCCCACATGCGGGCGAAGAGGGTCCTGGCGAACCACGCAGGCCGGTTCCAGCTCAACCGCTCGGATGCCCCGGGCAGGGCCAGGCACAGGGACCGTACGTCGTCTTCACCGACCATCCACCAACGATGGCACCGGACCTCTGAGGGGTCCAGCGGTTTCTTTCAGCTCCTGAAGAGGTTCTCGAGCAGGTCGACGGCGATGACGATGGCATTTTCGTCGACATCGAACCGGCGGTGGTGGTGCGGTGCCGGATTGGATGCGCCGACGAAGACGTAGGTGCCGAGTCCGCCTGCCTCCTGCACGGCGCGGATGAGCAGGTGCGCGTCATCGCTGCCGCCTCCGGAGGCTCCCTTCGGGGTGAAGGTGGTGACGGCGGGGACGCCATCGGCCGCCCGGGCGAGGCCCTCGAGCAGGTCGCCGTCGGGCTGGGACACCGCGGCCCTGCCGTAGGTCTTCGATATCACCGTCACCCCGTACATCTGCGCAGCGCCCTGTACGACCGCCTCGGCGCGCCGGTTCAGGTCGTCCAGGACGTCGTTGGAGGTGGAGCGCGTTTCGTAGGTGATCGTTGCGACGGCTGGGATGATGTTGGCGCTGCCGTCGGCGTGGAACGTACCGACGTTGACCCTCGTGTCCGCCGCCGCGAACCGGGTGAGCCCGAGGATCGCGAGTGTCGCCTGCGCGGCCGCGGCGAGTGCGTGGCGCCCCAGCTCGGGAGCTGCTGCGGCGTGGGACGCCTCTCCTTCGAACCGCGCCGTCCACTTGGTGGTGGCCATCGCGTCCGTGACGCCGCCGACCACGGTCCCCGTCGGCAGATTCCCCCCGAGGTGCACCGCGAGCATGCGATCCACGCCGCGCGTCACCCCGGCGTCGATCATCGGCTGGGCGCCACGAACACCCTCCTCGGCGGGCTGGAACAGGATGCGGACCCGGCCCGGGAAGTCGCCGTCCTGCAGCCGGTCGGCGAGCGCGAGGCCGATCGCGGCGTGCCCGTCGTGTCCGCAGGCGTGCATGTAAGGGGTGACGGAGCGGTAACCGCCTGCGGCAGGGGCGTGGTCGTCCGCCGACTCCTCCTCGACGGGAAGGGCGTCGATGTCGACGCGGAGGCCCCAGGTAGGCCCCGGCCTGTTCCCCTGCAGCTCGGCGATGATCGCCGTCCCGTGCTGTTGGAAGTAGGCGACGTCGTCGGCCGCGGTACCCGCCTCGACGGCACGGCGCCCCCACTCGTCCTGCTCGGCCTGCGTGGGTGGCAGCGCGATGCGGGCGACGTCGATCGCACCGGCACCGGTGGTCACCGGGATGTCGCGCGAGCGGAGCTCTGCGAGGATCACGGATGCTGTCCGGTACTCGAGGAAGCCCGGCTCGGCGTGGGCGTGGAACTGGCGGCGGAGGGCGATGATCCTGTCGGGCTGCATCCTCCGACCCTACGCACCGCCCGCACGCGGATGCCATCGGATCAGGTGCCGGAGGCGCGCGGCTTCCCGAAGAAGTAGCCCTGACCCTGGTCGCACCCGAGTCCGTGAAGGATCATCGACTGCGTCTGCGTCTCGATGCCCTCGGCCACCACGGTCAGCCCCAGCGAGTGCGCGAGACTGATCACTGCCGTGATGACGGCGAAGGACTCCCTGCGGCGGGCAGGGCTGTCGAGGCCCGCGATGAACGAGCTGTCGATCTTTATGGTGTCCACCGGGAACTGTCCGATGTAGGACAGGGACGAGTACCCGGTCCCGAAATCGTCGATGGCGAGCTGAACACCGAGCGACCGCAGCAGGGCGAGATTACCCCGTGCCCGGCCGAGGTTGGTCATGAGGACACTCTCCGTGATCTCGAACCCGAGGGCACTCCCGGGGACGCCGTGCTGTGACAGTGCCTTCTCGACACCGACCGCGAAGTCGGGATCGTCCAGCTCGGAGGCGGAGGTATTCATCCAGATGACACCGCGAGCGCCGACGCCCCGGCGTCCCGTCAGGGCCACCCTGCGCATGACCTCGCCGAGCACCCAGCGGCCCAGATGACGCATCAACCCGGCTTCCTCCGCGAGCTCGATGAACTCGCCCGGCATGAGTATGCCCAGCGTCGGGTGGTGCCACCGCACCAGTGCCTCGCTGCCCACCTGCTCCTCCGTGTTGAGGTCGATCTGCGGCTGGTAGTGCAGGCTCAGCTCGCCCTGGAGGATGGCGTCCGGCAATGCGGCCTTGAGCTGGAGGCGGCGCCGGATGCTCTCGCTGTGCGCCTCGTCGTGCAGGGTGTACCGGTTCCGTCCGGAGCCCTTCGCCGCGTACATCGCATCGTCGCTGTCACGCAGCAGTTGTTCCGCAGTGCTCCTCCCCGGCGCGGACAGGGCGATCCCCATGGACAGGGTCACCGGGATCTGCGCTTCGTTGATCGTGACCGGCTCGGCGAGCGCTGCGCGGATACGGTCCGCAGTGTCCTGCGCCTTCGCCGCGCTCGAGGACGTGCAGAGGACGGTGAGTTCGTCCCCGCCGAGCCGGGCTGCCGTGTCCGTGGGACGGAGGACCGACTGGATGCGCTGCGCGATCGACGTCAGGACGAGGTCGCCGACGTGGTGGCCGAACGTGTCGTTGATGGTCTTGAACCTGTCGATGTCGCAGAACAGCACTGCGACCCGGGCCGAACCGCTCCCGTCCTCCGATGCGAGCGCTCGCTCGAGGCGGTCCATGAACAGTGCACGGTTCGGCAGGCCCGTCAGGGTGTCGTGAAGAGCCTGGTGCTGGAGCCTGGCTTCGAGGTTCTGGCGGTCCGTGATGTCCTCGACGTGGTCGATCAGCAGCGTGGGCGTGCCCTGGGCATCACGCACCACCGATGAGGAATGCAGGATTCCGACGACGGTCCCGTCCGAATGAAGGAAGCGCGTCTCGTGCTGATGGGTGTCCTGCGCACCGCGGGTGAGCGCCCTTCGCTGGCGCTCGGAGTGCAGGACGTCATCCGGGTGGGTCACATCCTGCACGGAGTGCGCCAGCATCATCGACGGGGTGCGTCCGAGCAGATCACACAGTGCGTTGTTGACCTGGAGGAACTGCCCGGTCAGCGACGTGATGGCCATCCCGATGGGGGCGTCGTCGAAGGCGCTGCGGAAGCGCCCGTTGGTCACCTCGAGTTCCTCCTCGACCCGCACCCGGTCCGTGACATCGGCGCAGGCCACGACGACGCCGGTGAGTCCGTCCTCGTCTTTCGTCAGCTGCGAGGCCTGCAGCTCGAGCCAACGCCAGGTCCCGTCCCGGTGCTTCACGCGTACGGTCACGGGTGCCCGGGTGCCGAGGTGCGGGACGGCGGCCCCCGCCAGGATCGCCCGGGTGGGCGCCGGGTCGCCAGGATGGACGAGATCCTCGAAAGACCGGCCCTGCACCTGCTCGGGCTCGTACCCGAGGATCGCCCGGGACGCGGTGCTGGCTGCGGTGACGCGGCCGTCGTCGAGTACGAGGAGGAGGTCGGAGGTGCTGTCCAGCATGGTCTTGATACCCAGCTCGCGGCGCTTACGCTCGGTGATCTCCCGCTGGATGGCGATCCAGTGGGTGAAGTGCCCCGCCCGGTCCGCGACCGGCGTGATGCTGATCTGCGCCCAGAACTCGCTACCGTCCTTGCGCACGTTGAGCAGCTCGACCTCGATGGGTCGCCAGGCCAGCAACGCGGCCCGCAGCCGGTCGAGCTCCCGGCGGTCCGTCGCCGGGGACTGCAGGATCCGGGGCGTCCGGCCGAGGATCTCGTGGGCTTCGTACCCGGTCATGCGGGTGAAGGCCGGGTTGACGTACACGACCTTCGGTCCGCCGGACGCCGCGTCGATCGGTTCTGCCCCCGTCACCAGGACGACGTCACCGGCATGGGTGACGACGGACTCGAAGAGGGCGTGCCTGTCGAGGACTCCGCCGTCACTCAACTCCTGCGGAGTGATGGCGCTGCCGTTCGTGCCGGTATCTACCATGCTGCTACTCCGAAGCTCGGTGGACGGTGCACTGCTGGACTTCCGTCCCCATAGCCGAACGCTAACCCTGCGGAGCCTGCTGGGGGAACCACTTCTCCCCCATCAGCGTGCCAGGACCACCGGTCGACTCCCGGGCGGACCGGGAAGGAGGAATGCGGAGATGGCTGCCGCGATCTTCCTGCCGCCCTGCACGGAGGGCTCGATGGGGTTGGCGTAGTCGCCGTCGTCATCACACACGAGGCGCAGGTCGACGACGGACACGTCGCGCGCGAACGCAGCCCGCGTGATGCAGTCATTGAAGAAGGCGAGCGCCGTGCGGACCACGGCGTAGCCCGGTTCCGAGGCGGGGGTGTCGTAGATGGTGCAGACGGCGACGGGTAGACCCCGCGCGGTGACCCCGTCGAGCATCGATCCGTAGGCGCGACCAACGTCGCGCTGGACGTCGTGGAAGGCGAGGAGCGCCTCGGGCACGCTGTCCACCGGCCGTTGCAACAGGTGGCGGTATCCCAGGGCATCGTTCCCTCCGACGCTGACCACGAGGTGGGTGGCGTCGGGCGGCACGGACCGCAGTTGCCGGGCGACGCCACCGATGACATCGCCGTCGACGGCCAACAGGGTGGCTCTCCAATCCTCCGACAGGGCGTCGCGGACCTGCGCGACGACGTCGGGGCCACCGTCCACGTACCGTCCATTGTCGAAGATCGAATCTCCGAGCAGCACCACATGCCCCATGCTTCCTCCTGGATCGTCGATCCCCCATGGTGAACCGCGGGCGCCCATGGCCACCAGTACGTGCAGCACTGGCGTCCCGGTTCCGTCCGGGGTACAAGGGACGCACACCGGTGACCAGCCCGATCCGGGAGGAGGTGCCGTGGAGGCTGTCCGGCAGCTCGCTGAACTCCGCTAGTCGCCCAGGAACCAGTCCCGCGCCGGGTTCTCCACCCCGGGGGCGGAGCGTACGGAGCCGGGCCGCGCCACCCAGTCGACGCCGTTCGCGAGCACCCGCTGGATCTGCGGGTGGTGGTAGACGGGGTACTCCTGGTCACCGGGGCTGAAGTAGAAGATCCGGCCCTTTCCGCGCGAGAAGGTCACGCCCGAGCGGAACACCTCGCCGCCCTCGAAGGAGCTGATGAAGATGAGGTCGTCCGGCTCGGGGATGTCGAACAGTTCGCCGTACATCTCCTGCTCGGGAATGACGATCGGGCTCTCGATACCAGCTGCGATCGGGTGGGACGGCTTGACCGTCCAGACCAGTTCGCGTTCGCCGTCGTTCCGCCACTTCAGCGAGCACGTGGTGCCGAGCAGACGGGTGAGGATCTTCGAGAAGTGGCCGGAGTGCAGCACCACGAGACCCATGCCTGCCAGTACGTGGCGGTGCACCCGGTCCACGACGTCGTCGGACACCTCGCCGTGCGCGATATGCCCCCACCACACCAGCACGTCGGTACCGGCCAGGCGCTCCTCCGTCAGGCCGTGCTCGGGGTCCGCGAGGGTCGCCGTCGTGATGTCCGATCCGGGGAAGTACCCGGCGAGGAACTCCGCGATGGCACCGTGGATGCCCCGCGGGTAGGTTGTCCCGATGGTCGCCGGTTGATTGCGGGCCTCGTGGACGCCCTCGTTCCAGACGACGACGGTGGGCTCGGTGGAAAATGTGCCGGCTCCCATCAGAGCTGTACCTCCCGGTGCTGGGCTGCGGATGCGTAGCAGGCGTCGATGATGCGGGCGCGGTGCAGGGCGACGGCGCCGTCGTGCCGGGTCCACTGCGCCTCCCCCGCGCGGACGGCCGCGAGGAAGTCGTCGACGACGCCCTGGTGGCCTGGTGACGGACCCACCTCCGGGTCGAAGTCGCCCTCCTCCGTGTAGACGTGGAGGCTCTCGACGGCACTGTTCGCCGTACCGACCCTCCTCATCTCCGCACCGCCGTCGGTGCCGTAGACGCGGAAGTCCATCACGTCCTCCTCGTCGCGGTAGGCCGCCCAGCCGGCCTCGACCAGCAGGGTCGCACCGCCGTCGAGCCGGATGAACGCGGACGCGAAGTCCTCGACCTCGAAGGCCGAGCCGGCGGCCTGTGCGCCGTACACACCCCCGCCGCGGCCCTTCGGACCGAGTTCGGAGTAGGTCGACGCCGAGACCGAGAGGACCTTCGGTTCACCCAGCAGGTGCAGGGCGTAATCGATGACGTGCACGCCGATGTCCGCCAGCGGTCCGCCGCCGGCCATCTCCCGGTTCGTGAACCAGCTGCCGAGCGACGGGATGCCGGACCGGCGCAGCCACGAGGCCTTGGCGTAGTAGGGGCGGCCGAGGACGCCGTCGTCGATCACGCGTTTAAGGGCGGCGATGCCGCCGCGGCGGCGGTGGTTGAATGCGACCTCGAGGACGCGGCCGGCCCTTCGGGCGGCATCGACCATGAGTTGGCCCTCGTCACCGTTCCGGGCGATCGGCTTCTCGCTCAGCACATGGAGTCCGTGCTCCAGGGCTGCGACGGTGATGGGCGCGTGCAGGAAGGTGGGGACGGCGACGCTGACGGCGTCGAGTCCCTCCAGGGCGATGAGGTCCTCCCACCGCTCGACGGCGTGCGGGATGCCGTACCGGGCCTGGAGTTCCGCGAGGAGGTCCGGCTCCAAGCCTGCCAGGCCGATGATCTCGACGTCGTCGCTGTTCGCGTACGCCTCCAGGTGCTGGCGGCCGGCCCAGCCGATCCCTACCACCCCTACCCTCAGGCGGCGTTGCCCATGCGATGCGTGCTCGTCCAAGAATGCCGTCCTTCGCCGTCGGATCGGGCAGCTTCGGTACGCGTCCCTCCAGCAGTCCTACCGGCTCGCCGGGCCCGGTGTCCACGGCCTCCTGGTTCCCGTCGAGCAGCGACACCAGCTATAAGCACGCTTTTTCGGGAAGCCTTTTCGGCCGAAGCCGGTTACCGCCTGTAGTCGCACCCAACGGGTGCCTGAGCAGGAGGACATCCATGACCATCGTCATTACCGGAGCCACCGGCCACCTCGGCCGCCAGGTCGTCGAGCAGCTGCTGGCCCGCGGCGTCGACCCGTCGACCGTCGTCGCCGCCGGCCGCAACGAGGATGCGCTCGGCAAGCTCGCCGACCGCGGCGTCCGCACCGCCCGTATCGACTACTCCGACCCCTCCACGCTCGACGACGCCTTCGTGGGGGCCGACCGGATCCTGCTCATCTCGGGCAACGAGGTGGGCAAGCGCTCGGTGCAGCACAAGGCCGTCATCGACGCCGCCCGCAGGGTCGACGCCACACTCGTCTACACGAGCGCCCCGAAGGCCTCCACCTCGGCCCTCGTCCTCGCACCCGAACACAAGGCCACCGAGGGGCTGCTCGAAGGCTCCGGACTCACCTACACGGTGCTACGGAACAACTGGTACACAGAGAACTATGACGACACCATCCGTCAGGCCGCCTCGACCGGGATCATCCTGACCAGCGCGGGCACCGGCAGGGTCGCCAGCGCCACCCGTCGTGACTTCGCGGAAGCAGCCGCCGTCGTCCTGCTGTCGGAGGACTACGCGGGCGAGATCCTCGAACTCGGCGGCGACGAGCCCTGGAACGTCGACGAACTCGCTTCGGCCGTGGCCGAGGTCGCAGGCCATGAGGTCACGGTCAACCAGGTGTCCACGGACGAGCACGTCGCCGCGCTGCAGGGCTTCGGGCTCGACGACGGCACGGCCGGCTTCGTCGCCGCCGTCGACGCCAATATCGCCGACGGTCTCCTCGCAGAGAGCGACGGCACCCTGTCGCGGATCATCGGCCGCCCGACGACGCCGCTGAAGCAGTACGTCGGTGAGCTCCTGGGCGGGTAGGGACGCGGCGTGCAGAACGACCAGGACCTGTCGGTAGGACAACTTGCCGCGCGTAGCGGCATGAGCGTCTCGGCCCTGCACTTCTACGAGCGGCAGGGCCTCATCAGGAGCCGTCGCACCTCGGGCAACCAGCGCCGGTACGACCGCTCGATCCTCCGCCGGGTCGCAGTCATCCGCGCGGCGCAGCGAGCGGGGATCCCGCTCGCCACCGTCGCCACCGCCTTCGACGCGCTGCCGCAGGACGGGGTGCCGGACCAGGAGGACTGGCAACGGCTATCGGGTGTGTGGCGGCAGGAGATCGAGCAGCGCATCGCCCAGTTGGAGCACCTGAGGGATCGGTTGGGCGGTTGCATCGGTTGCGGCTGCCTCTCGCTGGCCTCGTGCGGCTTCGTCAACCCGAACGACGATGCGGGCCGCCGCGGCATCCCGTCCACCCTCCTCGAACCGTGATCCCCGATTTGACCTCAACCTCTGTTGAGGTTCTAGCGTTTAAACCATGACTGCCCCGATGGAGTGTGCCATCCCCACCACCGATCTTTTCAAGGACGCTTTCCGCGCCCATCCCGCGGGCATCGCGGTCATCACGGCGCAGGGGCCGGCCGGACCGGTCGGCCTGACGGCGTCGTCGGTGTCCTCGGTCTCAGCGGATCCGCCCGTCCTCGCCTTCTCGGTCTCGACGGCGTCGTCGTCTGCCGCCGTCCTGGTGCAGGCTGACACACTGATCGTGCATCTCCTCGGAGCGGACCAGCTCGACATCGCCCGCCTCTTCGCGACCCGCGGGGCCGATCGCTTCGGCGGAGCAACCCAGTGGCGCGCACTTCCGTCGGGCGAGCCGCTTCTGACCGAGGCGCCCTGGGCCCTGCGGTGCCGCCTCCTGCACCGCCTGGCGGTCGGGGGATCGATGATCCTCGCCGCGGAGGTCCTCTCCATCGAGCAGGGCGGGAACGACGACGTCGCGCCGCTCGTCTACCACAACCGCTCCTACCATCGACTGGGCGACCACTCTCTGCTGGGCTGACCACTGCAGGCACCACGCCACCGTCGTCGACGTCGGACCACCGTCGAGGTCGGACCACCGCCGTGGACGGCGGCAGCCGAAGGGCCACCCAGCCTCCGGGAGGATGGGTGGCCCTTGGCGGATGAACTACTTGGCGAGGAAAGTGAGCAGGTGCCGGTTCCACTCGTCACGGTGGGACACCGTCAGCCCGTGCGGGGCGCCCTCGATCAGGACGGTCTCGCTGCCGGCAATGGCCGCCGCCGTCCTCTTGCCGCTGACCTCGAAGGGCACGATCGTGTCCGAATCACCGTGGATCACGAGGGTGGGCACCGTGACCTTGCCCAGGTCACTCCTGAAATCCGTCGTCGCGAAGGCCGCAGTGGCATCGAGGGTGCCCTTCGGCGAGGCTGCGAGCGCGATCGACAGGTTGTAGGCGATCTGCTCGTCGCTCACCATCGGCCGGTTCAGCAGCGTGGGCTTGCCTGCCGTGAAGAACATCTTCAGGAACTCGTGGAGGAAGGCCGCCCGGTCACCGGTGATTCCGGTCGAGAACCAGTCAGCCAGGTCCTGGTCGACGCCGCCGTCAGGATTGTCCTCCGACTTCCACAGGTACGGCGTCACCGCACTGGCGAAGACGAGCTTCGCGACGCGCTCCTCCCCGTAGGTGCCGACATACCGGGCGAGTTCGCCACCGCCCATGGAGAAGCCGACGATGACGACGTCGTGCAGGTCCAGTTCGTCGAGCAACGCTTCGAGGTCTGCGGCGAAGGTGTCGTAGTCGTAGCCTGACCACGGCTGCGACGACTGGCCGAAGCCACGGCGGTCATAGGTGATGACGCGATAGCCGGCCGCCACGAGGGCGGGGACCTGCCCCTCCCAGGAACGGCCGCTGAGGGGCCAGCCATGGATCAGGACGATCGGCTTCCCGACGCCATAGTCCTCGTAGTGGAGGTCCACCGGGGTGGTCGAATGCGCTGCTGGGATGGTGAGGAAGGGCATGCTGTACCTTTCACGCTCAGGAGCGGACCGGATCCGGTCCGCTGTGGTGCGTTGATAACCCTTTGTCTTCGGAGTGGCCGAGCTGCCGGATGGACGAGCGGCAGGGACGGTCCGGTGGGCTGCCTCCAGCTTCCGCCGCCCGGAAGTACCCGTCAACAGTCGAAGCTGGTGGGCCGCCGGAGCCCCTCACGGCGGTGCCGCACCTCCTCCCGGCAATCAGGGCAGGGGCCGGCGCATCATCGTTGAGGAGAACAATGCAGGCACCCGTGGCGGAGCGGTCGCGTCTCCCCAGCACTGCTTCGATGACCGCGTCAAGCACCGGACGTGCGGCACGCAGGAGTGGGTCCAGGCGTGGTTTCGGCGTAGAATTCAACGAGCCTTCAGCATGCTTCGGATCAGAAGAATCCGGTCCCGTCCCCCGAAAGACCACGCCATGCGCTTCTCCCGCGCCCTTGCAACCCTCGTGCTCACTAGCGGATTCCTGCTGGCCGTTCCCGGCGTCTCCGTTGCGCACCCGACGATCGCAGGGCAGGTAGGCCCGGTGGTGCCCTCACCCCCGATGGAGGAGGTCATCGCTCCGCCGACGGATGCCCCAGGCCCTCCCACTCGGCCTCCAGGACCACCGCCACGTCCCGCACCGGCAAGTCCACCCGTCGAGCCGTCCGGTGCTCCTCCCTCGACGCCGCCGAGCGCGATACCGTCCGGGCCTGCGGCCGATACGCCGGATCCCACCGCTTCGCCCGGCGTCGTGCCCGAGCCGGCCCCGGCTCCGTCGGTACCCTCCTCTACCGCCCCCACAGTGTCGACATCACCATCCCCCTCGATGTCCCCATCCGCATCGGTTGCGGCGCCTCCCGACGCTCCGGCGTCGGCCTCCGCTGCGCCGGCTCTCCCCCGGCCGGCCAATAACGCCGTCGGTGTGGGAGGTGCCGAGGCTCCAGCTCCAGCAGTCCCTTCCTCGAACCCCTCGGGATCCGTCCGGACCGCACCCGCCGAGGATTCCACCACGGCGCAGCCGCCGGCCGACGAGGCCTTCGCGGCGCCGGCGGCCCAGGTGGAAACCGGACCACCGCTGCGCTACGTGGCCGCCGGGATCCTCAGTATCGTGGCCGTCGCCCTTGCCCTCGGCGTCGCCGTCGTGTCGCAACCGCGGCGTACGCGACGCACCCACTAGGGCCGGGCACAGAAGGAGCCGGGAGTCACCTCCCGGCTCCTTCTGCGTGCACATCTCGAGCGTCAGCGGACCTGTAGGGTCAGCTTCCCGGTCGCGTTGGACTGGACGACCTCGATCTTCGTTCCAGTGCCTGCCACCACGACCGAGCCCTGCGGGTTCGCGGCGTCGTAGTAGGCGTTCGGGTTGGTGTCGTCGAACACGGCGACGCCGGGCTGCGACGGCGCCGTCAGCGTGGTCATGCCCGACGGAACCTCGCGGTGCAGGCTCAGTGCGTCGGTGGCCTGCTTGCCGAATGTCGCGTCGAAACTCTGGATGCGGTTGCGGACGATCGTGCCGTCGGACCAGGTGAGGGCCTTCGGGTGTGCGTCCACGGGCAGGGCCAAGCCGGAGCCCGGGTGCTGGCGCGTGTTGTTGTTGCGCTGCGCCGTGTTCCAGTACGTGATGCTCAGGCCGTCCTGGTACGCGTAGTGCTCCACGGTGTCAGGCGCCGTGACGCCCCAGCCGAAGTTGTACGGACCCGAGGCGAGCGTCGCGTCGTACCCCGCGTACACGCGGTTCTCGGCGATGTAGAAGCGGTTGTTGCCCGCGGCGTCCTTCGGCAGGTTCACGACGACGGCCTCCGGCGCCTTCGTGGCGTGGAACGAAGGGCCGATTTCGTGCGTCGACTTCACGCCGGCAGTGGCGACGTCGTAATCCAGCCAGCCGAGCTGCAGCTTTTCCCAGGCACCCATGTGGTTGGGCGTGGTGCCGATGGAGCCGTCACCATGGCCGAGCCAGGATCCGGAACTCATAAGGGTCCAGAAGCCTGTGCCGTTCTCGCCACCACTCGTGTCATAAAGATCCGGCAGTCCGAGGTCGTGTCCGTATTCGTGGGCGAACACACCGAGGCCGCCGTTCTCGGGCTCCGTGGTGTAGTCGCGGATCCAGAGGTCCGAATTGCCGATCTTGATGCCGCCGAAGGGGTTGGCTACCGGACCGGAGGTACCGCGTCCTGCCTGGCCGACGGACCAGCGGTGCGACCAGATGGCGGACGAGGCAGCACCCGCCTCCTCACCCTCCCCGGCGTGGATCGCCTGGAAGTGGTCGATGTAGCCGTCGGCCTCGTCGAAGTCGCCGTCCTTGTCGAAGTCGTAGCGGTCCCACTGGTCGAACGTCGCGAGGTACGCGTCGATCTCTGCAGCCGTCTTTCCGGCGGCGACCTGCGATTCGTACCAGGCATCGGCGGTGTCCTGCACGAAGCGGGTCATGTCCGCCTGGCTTTCCGTCTCGCCGTAGCTGGCGGAGGAGTTGGGCACGGTCACCCAGTCGCTGACGTCGCCGTCGACCGTATAACGGCCGCTCGACATCTCCTCGTAGACGCCCTTCAGCGATTCGCCCTCCTCGCTGAAGAACATGTCGAGGTAGTGCTCGCGGTCGAAGGTGTCGGACCAGTACGTGGAATTGTCCACGGCCCGGTCCGGTTCCTTGATGGTGTTGCGGATGGGGCCCGGAGCGGCTGTGGGGTACCGCGGATCCGTCGCATCGCCGAAGTCGACGAGGAAGGACAGGATCTGGTCGCTGTCCTCCAGTCCGTACTGCGCCCACTGACCTGGAGCGACCTTCACCGACTTCGAGCCGCCGCGGTTCTCGACCTTCGCTTCGCCGGAGATCACCATCTCCACGGCCTGCTGGTTGAGGTCGCGACGTTCTTCCGCCGCGGGATCGGAGCGGTCGTCGAGCTTTTCCGCCGCACCAGCGCGGCCGTCAGCCCCGGGTGAGGCCGTGAACGACGACGCCGCTGTCGGCGCATCCGCTGCGGTGCCGGTGGTGGCCTGCGCGCTCACGGGAGCGAGCACGACGGCGGTGGTCACGGCGAGCGCCATCGCGCACCGTAGCCCCCGGGTACGAGTAGTGGAATTCAAGGGTTCTCCTTTTTATGGCAATGTCCCAGCCGATGTAGACCACGCTCAGGGTAAGTGCCTGAGGTTACGAACATGTTGCCTAGGTCACACGTTCTGGACGGGACGCTAGCACTGCGCTCGGACATTGTGGAGATGATCCTTGATCCGCCGGGCGACAACAGCACGAGCTCTGGCGCAGGGGCGGGCTGCCGTCTATAGTGCGCAACTCAGGCGAACGCCGATAGCACCCTTGCTGCCTCCTGGAACACCTCGGAACGGGTTGTGGCGTGGACGGAGAGCCGGATGCGGTCCTCCCCGTGCTGCGTGGTGGAGATGCCTGCTCCCGCGAGGGCCAGCTGCGCCTCGGCTGCCCGTCCGGAAAGCCCCACGGCCACGATGCCCGCCCGTTCGCCGCGGTCACGCGGTGAGAGGACCGGCACGCCGGCATCGTCGAGCCTGTCGACGAGAGCCTGTGCGTGAGTGGCGATGATGCCCTCGATGGCCGGCACTCCCACCGACTCGATCAGCTCGAGGGCCTCGGCGAACGCACCGGTCGCGTAGGGCGAGAGGTTCGAGATGGAGAAGCGCTCTGCCCCCGGCAGGGGCGGATGCTCGTCGCCGTCGTACCGTTTGGAGTCGGTGACGCCGGTCCACCCGGTGAGTAGCGGCTCGATCCGCTCGACGCCCTGCGGCGATACCGCGATAGCGGCCACGCCCCAGGAACCGCGCACCCACTTCTGGGCACCTGCGACCAGCACGTCGGCCAGCGTCCACTCGTTGTCGACAACGCCGAACCCCTGGACGCCGTCCACCACGAGAAGACGGTCCGGTCCGATCACCTCCCGGATACCGGCGAGGTCCGCGCGGTAGCCCGTGCGGAAGTCGACCGCGCTCACGCTGACCGCGACGGTATCGTCGGTGAGTCCACGGGCGACGACGTCGGGCGTCACGTGGGTGCCGGGGACGCCGATCAGTTCCACGCGGGCCCGGCCTGCACCGCTCGTCCGCAGCCACGGGTAGGTATTGGCCGGGAACTCGCCGGCGCTGACCAGCACGGTTCCACCGGCGAGGCCGAACGCCACCTGGAACAACCCCAGCGACGTGCTGGCGGTCAGGCCGACCTGGTCCAGGGGGAAGCCCGTCAGCCGGGAGAACGCCGACCGCGCGCGAAGATCCTCACCGTGGAGGTGGTCCATACCGCCGACTTCGCCGTTGCCGGCCGTCTCCAGGAGATGCGCAACGCGGTCACGGACATTGCTCGACGGCGGGCCGTAGCTCGCGAAATTCAGGTAGCCGGGTTCCTCGGAGAAGGCGGACTGGTAGGACGCGAACGCTTCGGCATCGTCGTTCTCGGTGGGTGCCATCAGGCCCACGATACTTTCCCGTGCTTCCTGCCTCCTGGTCAGCGCCGCTTCTTCTTCCCCTTGATCAGCGCATTGGGGCTGTTCGTCGCGACCCTCGAGGACCGGTCCTCGTCGTCGTGGCCTGCGGAGGTCTTCCCAGAGGCTCGTCCGGTTGCGGACGAGCGACGTCCCTTCCGGGTGCCACCTGCGGTTTCACCCTCGACGCTGCTCTCGATGCGCTCTTTCCGAACCTGCTCCCTGACCGTCGTCCTCCCGGTGATCGTTGCCTTGTTCAGCCGGACGCGTTCGACGGCCACGGTCTCCTTCCGCACCACGGCAACTTCCTCGTGCCCGACCATCTCCACGGAGTCCTCCTGGAACAGCGAATCGTCGGGCACGAAGTCGAGGGTTCCCGGGCCGATCGGTTCCCGCTCGACCCGAAGTTCGTCCCTGCGCAGCGGCACCGCTTTCGTCTCTTCCTCGGTGACGACGTACTTCCTCAGGCGGACGCGAGCGGCCTCATACTGCTCCGTGCCCACCCGGAGCCGTTCCTCCGAGCGGATCATCCACCGTTTGCCGGAGTCAGCCCCATCAGCCACCAGCCCACCGAGGGTCTCGTCGCGAGCCACGGGTTCGTCGCTCCTGACCGGAACGTCCGGGCTGACCGGTACGTCCGCGGTGATCGACTCGTCGTGACCGACCGGTACCTCCGGCTGAGCCGGCGAGACCGCCGCGACCTGCCCGGCCGGCGCGACCTGCCCGATCGATGACTGTTCGTTGGTGGAGGCATCCTGCTGAGCCGGCGCGGCCGGGTCCACCAGGTCGTAGTGCTGGTACAGCCCGTTCTCATCGCCCGGACCCAGCTGTCCGTCGCGCTCCGTGGAGGGGGCGCGCCTGATCAGGTCCCGCGGGTAGGCCACGACGACGTGGCCGCCCTGCACCGTGGCACCGTGAAGTGGGACGAAGGATTCCTTGGTGCCGAACAGGCCAGTGTGGACCGTGATCCAGGTGGGGTCCTCGGTGACATCGCTGAGGTACACCTCCCCCAGCGATCCCACCTTGTCGCCCTGCTCGGTGACGACGGCGCTGCGACGGCCGTGAAGGGGCGTGAGATCGTTCATGGAGAGCATGGCATTCCTGTCATCGGATCCGGCCGCCGGGAATCGGGCGGCGATCGTCAGAGTAGAACGACCGGAGGCGGAAAAACAAGCAGGCTTACTGTTTTGATCCGGCTGGACAGGACGATCGGTCGGCGTCCGGTCCCGATCCACGAGGGCGAGCGCCGCGACAATCCCCTGCTGCACAGAGACCGCCGTCGTGAGCGAAGGGGAGAAGGACGTCCGGGGCACTGCCTGTGATGCATCTGACAGCCTCCTTATTTTGAGTCATTCAAAACAAGACGTAGGCTTGATGCATGACGCAATCACCTGAATCCGACTCCCGGACGGACACGCTCCGGCAGTCCATCCGCGCTGCCGGGTTACGGGTGACCGTCCCACGCGTCGCCGTCCTCGAGGCCCTGCAGGACAATCCGCACTCGAGTGCGGAGAAGGTCACGGACAAGGTTCGTCCCGTACTGAAGGGCACGTCGAGCCAGGCCGTCTACGGAATCCTGGCAGCCCTCACGGGAGCGGGACTCGTCCGTCGTTTCGACCCGGCGGGTTCACCTGCCCTGTTCGAATGCCGTGTCGGGGACAACCACCATCATCTGGTGTGTATCCGCTGCGGAGCGATCAAGGACGTCGATTGCGTCATCGGAGCGGCACCCTGCCTCACTCCGTCCGATGCGTCCGGCTTCGCTGTTTTTGCAGCAGAAGTCACGTTCAACGGCCTGTGCCGGGAGTGCCAGGACTTCTCCACTCCAGAGCACATCGACTGACACCGCATCTCCCCTCGTGGTCCTGACCGACCACCCGCGATCAAGCACGCCCACAACAAGCCGCCGGCGCTTCACGCGACCGACCGCACCGACCGAAGGAACCAGCCATGACTCTCATCGAGCGCCCGAACCTCACCCGCCGCCCCACCGTAACCTCGTCGCCGGTCGTCGAATCCACCTCGCCAGTACGTGAGGGTGGCAGGTACGTGACCAGCAACATGCCCCAGCCGGCTACACAAGGCCAATATGTGACCGGCTCCACGCCGACCTTCTCGATGGGGCGCGGCACCTACGTCACGACCTCGATGCCGACGGACCTGCGCGGCGGCAGCTACACCTACTCCAGCTGACCGCCTGCTGGGGACAACCACCCCGTCATGCCTGGGCCCGAGCCGCGACTGCCCGTCACGGCCGGGCCTGAGCTGCGACCAGCCCCGCCAGCATCTCGTCCGAGCGCTCCTGGGCTTCCAGATCGAACGCTCCGCCGCTGACGAGGAACTCGTCCGCGCCGGTCCGCGCGTGGAGATCGGCGAGCTGCCGCGTTACTTCAGCAGGCGTTCCGTAGATCGCGGAGCCGAGTGACTCCTCCACGAGCCCGGTCTCCCTTGCGTTCAGCTGATGGCCGGTTACCGCCTCCAACGCAGGGAAGAAGCCTTTCGTCCGTGAGACGGCGAGCGCCCGGGCCTCCGGCAGGAGCAGGTGCCGGGCGTCCGGCGTCGTTTCGGCGACCGACACATTGAGTGAGGCGACGATGTACGGCCGGTCCCACCAGGGTGAGGGCCGGAACGAGTCCCGGTAGCGTTCCAGCACGCTGGCGCGGTCCCGGAACAGGGCAGGACCGCCCAGCACGACGGCGAGACCGGCCTGCGCCGCGATGTCCACTCCCTGCCCGGTGGCGAGTACGAACACGGGTGTCCGCCCGCCGTCCTGCGGCCGCGCGGTGACGGCCGAGGAGCCGCCGAGGAACGCGAGCAGCTCTGCGATGTCCGCTCCGAAGCGTTCCGAGTCCTTCTTGTCCGCCCGCAGTGCCGCACGTACAGCCTGCGTGAAGCCGAGCGAACGGCCCACACCCAGGTCGAACCGTCCCGCGGACAGCGCGCGCAGGGTGGCCGCCTGCTCGGCAACGACCAGCGGCTGATGGTTGGGGAGCATGATCCCACCCGTACCCACGCGGATCGTCGTCGTGGCCGACGCCACCGCTGCGGCCAGGACGGCGGGGGCGGATCCCGCGATACCCGGCACCCCATGATGTTCTGCAACCCAGAACCTCCGGTAGCCGAGCCGCTCCGCACGCCGTGCCCGCGTGATGACCTGCTGCAGTGTGGCCTCCTCGGAGGACCCGGAACGGGACTGCGCACGATCGAGTATGGACACGGCGGGAAAGCGAAGGGGCATACCTCCGGAAACCCCTGATGTGCGGAAGTCATTCCGGCAGGGATTTTGGGCCGGCGCCAGGCGGAGACCCGTGCCGCGTGTCCGACCTCGTCGGTCATCCCGGAGAATGACGGTGGCACACGACAGGATGGGACCCTTCCGCCGGTTGCGATCCTGCAGTCCGGCCCGGTCTCACCGAGAGGACACCCCGCCATGATGGGCGCCCACCATGCTGCCTGCGGCGCCGCCGCCTGGGTCGCCGCGACCACCCGGATCGAGGTGCATCCGGCACTGCTGATCCCCGGTCTTCCGGAGTCCGTGACACTCGGCCTCGGACTGCTCGACGTCAGCCCGGTCGGCGTCGTCACCGGGGCCCTCGTTACGGCGGGCGCAGCCCTGCTGCCGGACGCCGACCATCACAACGCCACGATCGCGCATTCCCTGCCACCGCTGTCCAACCTGCTGTGCGCCGGGATCGGCACCATCTCCGGCGGCCACCGGCGCGGCACGCATTCGCTGCTCGGCGTCGCCTGCTTCGTCGCCGTCGCCTTCATTTCCGGGCTGTGGACCGTGGACACCGTCGATTTCGGGACGGTATACCCGGGTGCGGGGGTGCTGACCGTGTTGCTGGTTTCCTTTGCGGCGAAGGCGCTGAAGATCATCCCCGATGGCATGCGCCGTTCTCCGTGGGCTGTCGGGCTCACAGCAGGAGCTTTCGTCACAGCCTTCGCGCCGGAGGAGCAGTTCTGGTTCCCGCTCGCGGTGGGCATCGGCGTCGTCGTCCACATCCTCGGCGACATGCTGACCACCGGCGGGTGCAATCCCGTCTACCCCTTCCGCCTTCGGCGTCCGCGCAATCTTGCGAAGCTGCCGGTGGTCGCGCAGGTCTGGCGTCCCAACGGGAACATCGCGGTGCCCGTCCTCGGCAACGCCGGGTCCGTCCGTGAGTGGTGCCTCCTGGTGCCCGTCTCGCTCTACGCGATCGGCGGTATCGGCTGGGCCGTGTCACGGATCAACGACGGCGGCACTGTCGTCGCGCACGCCTCAGGTCTCGGCTGACCGCGCACGAAAACAGTCGGAAACACGGGAAGGCTAACCTCGGAGGAAGATACCGGACGCTGGAGGAGAGCTGATGCATCGCGACGGATTGTTCTTCGATCCCCTGAATGACGAGAAGACCGTGCACGAGGACGGCGCTCCGGAGGATGACGCGGAGGCGTCATCCGCTGCCGCCTCCGAGCCGAGGCGGCACCACCGGCCGGACGCCCAGGAACTCAAGGCCCAGCGACAACGCGAGCTGGCCCGGGTCCAGGACGATCTGAAGAAGATGGCACAGTGTCCCCCCACGAGCGGGGTGCCACCCCGCCGTCGTCCCGTCACGGGAACGGCCCGCTAGCAGCCGTCAGGTCCGCACGCCGGACCATCGGCGGACTGCGTCAGTGACACCAGCGGATGCGCTTCCTGCCACGCCTGGTCGAGTGCCTGCCGGAACAGTTCGGCAGGCTGGGCGCCGGAAATGCCGTACTTACGGTCGATGACGAAGAATGGCACGCCCTGGACCCCGAGGGTCTGCGCCTCTTCGATGTCGCGACGCACATCGTCGGCGAAGCGGTCGCCGGTCACGGTTTCGCGGATTTCGTCCTCGCGGAGACCGATCCCGGTGCCCAGGGAGACGAGGGTGTCTATGTCAGAGGTGTCCAAGCCCTGCTCGAAATGGGCCGACATGATTGCTTCCTTGGCAGCGTCGCCCAGTCCGTGCGACTTCGCGAGGTGCAGGAAGCGGTGGGCCGTGAAACTGTTGCCGACGACAATGCGGTCGAAGTCGAAATCGAGCCCCTCACCCGAGGCCTGCTCGGCGAGGTGCTGCCACATCTGACGGACCTGGTCGGGGTCGATCCCCTTGCGCTCCGCGAGGTACTGCTGCTCGGTACCCTCGTAGTGATCGGGGAGGCTCGGGTCCAGCTGGTAGCTCTTCCACGTCACCTCGACGCCATCACGGTGGGGGAAGTCCGCCAGGGCCTTCTCGAAACGGCGCTTACCCACGAAACACCATGGGCACTTCACATCTGACCAAATCTCTATCTGCATATCCTTTTCAACCGCGGGATGCTCGGGCCCTATTCCCCGCGGGACGGGCCCGAGCATTCTTCCTAGCGGCGGTTGAGCAGGTTGCGAAGGATTCCACCGACCTTGCCCGAAGGAACGGGGCTGCCGCTTCGGCCGCGACCGACGCCGCCACCGACTCCCCTACCGGCTCCACCTACGGGCCGTCCCGTCGTCGTTCCGGTGCCCTTCCTGCCGATGTAGCGTCCGGCAGCATTCTTGACCATGTTGCTGATACCCATTTGGATCTCCTTCGATCGTCCGCCTCGTCACCTGAAACATCAGGTGGCTGATGAGTTTACGCGGAAAAGCCTGCGAGATACAGGAATCACGAGGCGGCCGGAGGTTCCACCGCCAGCCCGGACCGCTTGAGCAGCGCATAGGTCTTCGCGTGTTTCGGCCTGAAGAACACCTCGTCCGGCGTTCCCTTCTCGACGATGATGCCCTGGTCCATCACCACGATCACGTCCGCGATATCGCGAGCGAACTGCATCTCGTGGGTGACGATCACCATCGTGGTTCCCTGCGCGGCGATGGCCTTGATGACGGCGAGCACCTCCTCCACCAACTCCGGGTCCAGTGCCGACGTCGGCTCATCGAAGAGCATCACGCTCGGATCCATGGCCAGCGCGCGGGCTATGGCCACGCGTTGCTTCTGGCCGCCGGACAGCTTGGACGGGTAGTTGTCCTTGCGGTCCAGCAGTCCGACCCGCTTGAGGTTCTGGAGGGCGAGCTCCTCCGCCGCCTCCCGCGGCATCTTCTTCACGTCCTGCAGCGGCGCCATCACATTGCCCAGCGCCGTCTTGTTGAGGAACAGGTTGAACTGCTGGAAGACCATGCCGAGATCGGTCCGCTTCTGTGCCGTGACAGAGGCCTTCTCGTCCACGAGCTTCCCGTCGCGCTCCTCGTAGCCCACCAGGTGCCCGTTGACGAGGATCCGGCCACTGTCGATGGTCTCCAACTTGTTCATGCAGCGCAGCAGCGTGCTCTTGCCGGACCCGCTCGAGCCGAGGATCACCACGGTCTGTCCCTTGTGGACGTCGAGATCGACACCCTTCAGCACCTCGATCCGGTTGATCTCGGTCCGCGCTCCCCGGAGCCTGCTGAAGATCCCGGGGGTCTTCGTCACCGTGAACGTCTTGTGGACGTCCCGGGCACTCACGATCACTTCGTCAGACATGGACCCTCGCCCTCTTCTCAAGCGCGCTCACGATGCGGGACAGCGGAAGGCTGATCAGCAGGTACAGCAGGGCAGCTGCCGTGTAGACCTGGGTGGTCTCGAACGTCTGCGCGTTGATGACGTTCGCGGTCTTCAGGATCTCGGTCACCGCGATTACCGAGGTCAGCGCCGTGTCCTTCACCATGGCGATGAAGTAGTTGCCGATCGGCCCGAGCGAGACGATGAACGACTGCGGCAGCACCACCTTCCACAGGGCCTTGCCCGGCGTGTAGCCGAGGGACAGCGCGGCCTCCGTCTGACCGGCTTCGACGGACAGGATGGCAGAGCGGAACACCTCGGACAGGTAGGCCGCGTAGTTCAACCCGAGCCCGAGGATTCCCGCCGGCACCGGGTCGATATTGACCCCGATCGCCGGCAGTACGAAGAAGATGTACACGAGCTGGACCAGGAGCGGCGTCCCCCGCATGACCTCGACGTAGACCAGGGCGATCCCCCGGAGGATCCTCGACTTCGAGATCCGCGCCAGGGCCAGCAGCAGTCCCAGGACCAGGGCCAGCACCATTGCCCCCAGCGCGAGCTGGATGACGATCGGCGCAGCGGCGAGCAGGCGCGGGAAGTAGCTGAGGGTGCTCTCGATGAATTCGATGACGATGTCCTTTCGACCTCGGTGGAACGGGAAGGAATGGTCAGTCGACGGCGTTGCTCTCGGTCAGTCCGTACTTCGTGAGGATCTCCATGTACTCGGGGGAGGCCTTCAGCTCGGCGAGGCCGGAATTCAGTTCCTCGAGCAGCTGCGTGTTCTCCTTGGGGACTGCTGCTCCGATCAGGCCGGGGAAGAAGGGCTCATAGGGGTCGACGATCTTGATGGCGTCATTCGGGTTCTGGACGAGGCTGTAGGCGACGACGGCCGCGTCGGTGAAGACGACGTCGACCTGCTTGTTCTCCACCGCGGTGAGGAGTGCCGCCTGTGAGTCGAAGTACTTGATCTCCTTCGGCTCGAGGGACTCGGCCAGTTCGATGAAGGTGGTGCCGGTCTGGACTCCGATGACGGTGCCCTTGGCGTCGTCGCGGTTGGTCATGGTCGAGTCGCCGGGCACCACCATGCCCTCGCCCTGCTGGTACCAGGTGTCCGTGAAGTTCACTTCTTCCTTGCGCACGTCCGTGATGTACATGGCGTCCACGACGGTGTCCGCCTTTCCGGCCTTGATAGCGGGGATCAGGGTGGCGAACTCGGAGACGAAGACCTCCACCTCCCAGCCCTTCTTCTCGGCAATCCAGTTGATCATCTCGCCGTCGATGCCCTGCAGGTCACCGGCTTCGTCGGTGAAGGAGAAGGGCGCGTCGTTGGAGGTGGCGATGGTGATCGTCGTGATCTCACCGTCGCCCCCTCCTCCCTCACTGCCGCCGGAATCGCCGCCCCCGCACGCGGTGAGGGTCAGGGCGATTCCCAGTGCCCCGGCTGCGATCGAGGTTGCTGCTCGCCTGCTGTTCATGGTTGCTCCTTGGTCGGTGCTGCGTGGTTCCCGAATCGGGCGATGCGGTAGTCGGCGGTGCGCTGGTGGGCTTCCATGCCCTCGTATGCGGAGATTTCGGAGACCAGCGGAGCGAGGTTCATCGTGGCCGAGCGGTCGATGCGCTGGAAGGTCAGCGGCTTCAGGAAACGTGAGACGGACAACCCGGCGGAGGAGCGCGCGCCACCCCCGGTGGGCAGGACGTGATTGGTGCCGGTGATGCCCTTGTCGGAGTAGGCAACCGTCGACCAGGGACCGAGGAAGAGCGAGCCGTAGTTGGTGAGGTTCGTCTGGTAGTAGGCGTCATCGGCCGTGATGACTTCCAGGTGCTCGGGGGCGAGCACGTCCATGAGCTCGACGGCGGTCGCGCGGTCGTCCGCTACGTACACCGTCCCGTAGTCGCGCCACGCCGCTCCTGCGATGTCCCGCGTGGACAGGTCCTCCAACTGGCGGTCAACCTCGGCGAGAACCGCGACGGCGAGTTCGCGGGAGGTGGTGACGAGAGCCGCGGGAGACTGCGGGCCGTGTTCCGCCTGGCCGAGCAGGTCCGCGGCGACGATGACGGGGTCCGCGGTGTCATCGGCGATGACGGCCACCTCGGACGGGCCGGCGAGCAGATCCATCCCCACCCTCCCGAAGAGTTGCCGTTTGGCCTCGGTGACGAAGGCGTTGCCTGCACCGACCAGCATGTCCATGGGCTGTTCCCCGAGCAGCCCGAAGGCCATGGCGGCGAGCGCCTGGACACCACCGACGACGAACGCCCGGTCCACGCCGGACAAATAGGCGGAGTAGAACACCGCAGGGTTGCCGGCGGTCGCGGAGGTGGGCGGCGAACAGGCGACGACGGTGGGCACGCCCGCCGTCTTGGCGACGCCGACCGTCATGAAGGCGCTGGCGAGGATGGGGAAGCGACCGGCCGGGAGGTAGGCGCCGACACGCTGGACGGGGATGTACCGGTGGCCCACCACCACTCCCGGCATCACCTCGGCCTCGAAGTCCTGGAGATGCTGGAGCTGGAGCCCGGCGAAGTTCCTGGTGCGTTCCGCCCCGGCCTCGAGTGCTGTGCGCAATGCGGGCTCGAGGGCGTCCCCGGTGCGCCGGAGGGAGTCCGCACCCATCTCGAGGTCGCCGCCTCCCCACCCGTCGAGGGTGCGTGAGTACTCCAGGACGGCGTCGCGCCCGCCCTTCTCGATGACCGACAGCATCTCCGATACGGTCTCCACGACCTTCGGCAACCGCTGCGCGGGCACCCCGCCGATCGCCGCACTCTTCAGGCACTCGTAGGATCCGCTGATGAACGAGGCGTGATGGGCATTCAGTTCCATGCGGGAAGCGTAGGTCCGGCAGGAACATAGGGGAACCCACCTTTTGCCAGTAGAAGATATAGGTTTCCCCTATGACGTTGAACCAGCTGCGTGCGTTCCTCGCGGTCTATGCCCTTGGTTCGCTGAGCGCGGCGGCGAAGGAGCTGGGTATCAGCCAGGCATCCGCGTCCGAACTGATCTCCCGGCTCGAACAGGAGCTGGGCTCCTCGCTCTTCACGCGCACCTCGAAGGGACTCTCCCCGGCGCCTGCGGCCGAAGAGCTTCACCCGCACGCTCTCGACTGCGTGAATTCGGCCCGCCGCGGCGTGGAGGCCGTGCAGGCGCTGCACACACTGACCGGGGGTGTCTCGACCTTCGGCGTTCTCAGGTACGCCGCGAACTACGACCTCGCGGACCTCGTCGTGCAGTTCCACCGCAAGTACCCGGACGTCCGGGTACGGATGATCGGCCTGAACTCGCACGTCGTCGCCGCATCCGTAGCCAGCGGGGAGATCGAATGCGGGCTCGTCGTCCTTCCCGTCGACGCCCAGGACCTCGAGGTCCGGCAGCTGGCGAGGGACGAGGTCCGCTTCATCTCCTCGACCCGCGATCCCGACGCCGGACCCGTCACCATCGAGGAGCTGGCCGAAGCGAAACTCGTCCTCTACGACGCCAACGCCGGCTGGATGGACCCCACCCGGCGGCAGCTCCAGGCGCGCGCGAGCCTTGCGGGGCTGTCCATCGAGGGCCAGATGGAGGTGGAACACGCCGAGACGGCGTACGACCTCGTGGCTGCCGGTGCCGGTGAGTCCTTCATGGCACGGGGTATCCTGGCGTCGCTCCGAACCGAGGACCAGGTCCGGAGCTTCCCCTTCGCCGAACCGCTGTACGACACGATCGCACTCGTCCAGCGGAAGCACGGGTACCTCTCACCCGCGACCAGGCGGTTCTCCGCCCTGGCCCAGCACGCCGTCGCCGCACAGGAGGGGCTGACCAGCCTGGTGTGATGGCCGTTCCGCCGCTGCGCAACCCCTCTGTACCCGTGTCGGAGCTCCAAGCCGCGGCGTACGGTTGAAGGATGAGCGTGCCTACACAGTCCAAGGTCACCTTCGACGGTCGCTTCGCGCGGGACCTGCCCGAGATGGCGGTCGCCTGGCAGGCCGACGAAGCTCCTGAGCCCCAGATCCTCGCCCTGAATGAAGGTCTCGCCGCCGAGCTCGGCTTCGACGTCGAGTTCCTCCGCTCCCCCGACGGCCTCGGTCTCCTGACGGGGACATCGGTGCCCGTCGGAGTGGTGCCGGTAGCCCAGGCGTACTCCGGACATCAGTTCGGGAGCTTCAACCCGCGCCTCGGCGACGGCCGCGCCCTGCTGCTGGGCGAGATCACCGACACCGAAGGGAAACTGCGGGACGTCCATCTCAAGGGTTCGGGCCGCACGCCCTTCGCCCGCGGCGGTGACGGGCTCGCCGCCGTCGGCCCCATGCTGCGCGAGTACATCGTCAGCGAGGCCATGCACGCACTCGGGATTCCCACCACGCGTTCCCTCGCCGTCGTCGCTACCGGACGTGCGGTGCGCCGCGAGACGATGCTGCCCGGGGCCCTCCTCACGCGCGTCGCCAGTAGCCACCTGCGTGTCGGCAGCTTCCAGTACGCCGCGGCTACGGGTGACCAGGACCTCCTCAAGCGCCTCGCCGACCACGCCATCAACCGCCACTACCCGTCCGCGGCCCAGGCCGAGAATCCGCATCTGGCGCTCTTCGAGTCCGTCATCACGGCACAGGCATCGCTCGTGGCGCAGTGGATGCTCGCGGGCTTCATCCACGGCGTGATGAACACGGACAACATGACCATCTCGGGTGAGACCATCGACTACGGGCCCTGCGCGTTCATGGACGTCTTCGACTACGCCGCCGTCTACAGCTCCATCGACCACTCCGGCCGCTACGCCTACGCCAACCAGCCGCTCATCGCGGAATGGAATCTTGCGCGCCTCGCGGAGGCACTGCTGCCGCTGATCGGCGAGGACCAGGAGCAGGCGGTGAAGACCGCCGTCGCGACGCTCGAGCAGTTCCGCCCCCAGTACAGCGCGGCGTGGCTCTCCGGGATGAAGGCGAAGCTGGGACTGCCCGACGACGTCGCGGACGAGGACGCATCACCGCTCGCCGATCAGGTCCTCACCCTGCTGCAGGACAACCACGTCGACTACACGTCCTTCTTCCGGGGCCTCAGCTCGGTGGTGCGTGGTGACGCCCGGCCCGCGCGCGACAAGGTGCTCGACGTCGCCGCCTTCGACGCCTGGGCCGAGCGATGGCTGGCCCTCGGGCCGGACGCCGACGCAATGGACCGCGTGAATCCGGTCTACATCCCGAGGAACCACCTTGTCGAGGAGGCTCTCGGGGCCGCGACCGCGGGAGACCTGGAACCACTGGACCAGCTCGTCGATGCCGTCCGACGGCCCTTCGAGGAGCGCCCCGGCCTGGAGCGCTTTGCCGCCGGAGCCCCGGACAACTTCGGTGAATACACGACCTACTGCGGCACCTGAGAGCCGGCAGGAAGCTGTCACACTGCTGGATTGTCGTGCCGTGATCAAGCCAAGACCTGTGTGACAAACGCCGCAGGTCATCAGGCAGCGGCGACTTCTTCCAACCTGACGACGAGATCCGCTCGGTCCCGGGTGCTGCGGATCAAGTGCGCATTCGGCTCGTCGACCTGCGTCACCCACTCGGCGGCAGCGGCTGGGCTCTTCCCGAACCGTACGTGGCGGTCGATCAGGCGTTGGATCCTGACGTCGTCGTCCTGCTCGCAGTACCAGATCTCGGTGCACTGCTCCCGCACTTCATGCCAGCCAGGCGTATCGAGGAGGAGGTAATTGCCTTCGGTGAGGATGGTGGTGGCTGCGGGAAAGACCGGGATCGCACCGGCGATCGGTTGCTCGAGCGTCCGTTCGAATCCCGGCGCGTAGACCACGTCGTCGTGCCGTTCTCTCAGCCGTTTGAGGAGCGCTGCATACCCGTACGCATCGAAGGTGTCGGGTGCCCCCTTTCGGTCGAGCCTGCCCAGGCGGGTGAGTTCGACGTCGGCGAGGTGGTATCCGTCCATCGGCACATGCGCATGGCGCTGGAGCTCCGGTGACTCCTGCCCGGCGTTGAGCCGCATCATGAGTTGTTCGACGAGCGTCGTCTTGCCTGCCCCGGGAGCGCCGACGACCCCGATGATCACGGAGTCGGCCTGCGTCTTGAGTTGCGCGATCCGCTGAAGGAGTTCCTCCAGGGTCACCGCGTGGCCTGGTTCGCGTGCAGGTGGTTCTCCATGAAGGTACGTGCGTGGACCGCGAGGTCCTCGCTGTCGGTCCACAGGTTCCGCCAGACGGCGAGGTCGTTGGACAGGCCACGGGCGACGACGGCGGACGAGAAGCTCTCGAAGGTGATGGGACCGGAGTAGTTGATGCCGGCGAGGGCGTGGAAGAACGACGTGAAGTCGAGGTGTCCCGAGCCGAGGTAGCCACGGTGGTTCTCACCGATGTGCACGTAGCCCAACCGCTCCCCCACCTCGTACACCGGGGTCACGAGATCGTTCTCCTCAATGTTCATGTGGTACGTGTCGAGGTGGATCAGCACGTTGTCCTCGCCGATGTCATCGGCCAGGCGCAGCGCGTCGTGCGCGGTGTTGATGACGTTCGTCTCGTATCTGTTGCAGATCTCCAGTCCGAGGGTCATCGAGCGTGACTTCGCCTCGGCGGCGAGTTCTTTGAGGACACCCACCACGTTGTCCCTGCCTGCGGCCGTCATGGGGGCGCCGTACTTGCCGAGGGCGCTGAACAGGGCCCCGGTGAAATGGGTACCACCGAGTTCGTGCGTGATCTGCAGCGAGTCCTGGAGCAGCTTCGCGCCGCGGTCGACCGTCGCCGCATCATCGCTGGAGACATCGGCGTCGAAGGCCAGCCCGCGCGAGCAGACCACTCCGAGATCGTTCTCCACGAGGAGTTTCCTGGCGTGCTCGACGTCGAGGTTCAGCGAGTCGTGGAGGGAGAACTCGACGAGGTCATAGCCTGCGGCGGCTGTACGGGTGATGACGGTCTCGACGGAGTCGCGGGAGGTGTCGCCTGCCCACACGAGAGCGTGGACACCAAGCTTGTTCTGGATGGTCATGGGAATTCGTTCCTTCGTCTCTACTGCTCGCGGGAGCCGGTGATGAGGGCGACGATCTCGTCGCCGGTGGTTTCGCTGGTGCGCCTGCCTGCGACGCATCGGCCGGCGCGCATGACCCAGACCTGATCGCTGAGTCGCATGACCTGGCTGAAATTGTGGCTGATGAGGAGCACCGGGTGTCCGTCGTCGCGCAATCTGAGGATCAGTTGCTCGACTTTCGCCGTTTCCTGGACACCGAGCGCGGCAGTGGGTTCGTCCATGATGACGAGCCGGGAACTGAAGCCCGCAGCCCGGCAGATGGACACGGCTTGCCGCTGCCCGCCGGACAGTCGGCGGACCTTGGACTTCACGGCCGGCACGTTCACGGCGAGGGTGGACACCATGCGTTCGGCCTCCTGGCGCATCGCCTTCCGATCAAGGAAGCGAATCGGTCCAAGGCCGCGGGTGAGTTCGCGGTTCAGGAAGAGGTTCTGCCAAACGGTGAGGTCATCAACCAGCGCCAGGTTCTGATGCACGGTCTCGATGCCCTTTTCCCGGGCGTCCTCCGGGTTGCGGAAGTGTGTCTCCTCGCCGTCGAACCGGATGGAGCCTGACTGCGCACGGTGGATACCTGAGATGCAGCGGACCAGTGTCGACTTCCCGGCGCCGTTGTCTCCGACGATCGCGGTGATCTCACCGGGGGCGAGCGTGAGACTCACGTTCTGGAGGGCCTTGACGTTGCCGAAGGACAGGGAAACATCCTGCACGTCGACGATCGGTTGGGTCGTGGTGGTGGTCATTTCTGGAACCTCGAAAGTAGGGCGGCGAGGATGACGACGACGCCGACGGCCAGGGGCTGGTAGAACTGCGACACGTTCATCAAGGTGAGTCCGTTGGTGAGCACCGTCAGAAGCAGTGCACCCACGATGGGTCCGAAGATGTTCCCCTTTCCACCGGCGAGGCTGATACCTCCCAGGACGACGGCGGCGACCGAGTTGAGCAGGAACGTCATGTTCGCTGCCGGTTCGGAGGCGCCTACCCGTGCGATGAGCATGATGGCAGCGATACCGGCGAGGACACCGGAGATCGTGTAGACCGCGATCTTGATGCGGGCCGTGTTGATGCCGGTAGCCTGGGCTGCTTCCTTCGACCCGCCGGTCGCGAACAGGTGCGTTCCGAAGCGAGTCCTGAAGAGCAGCACGTGAGCCAGAACGGCGATCACCGCAGCGACGATGAAAGGAAAGCCGAAGATCAGCAGGCCATGCGTGGAGAAATTGATCAGGTCCACACTGAAGACCGAGATCGGCTTTCCGTCCGAAAGCACCAGGGCGAGGCCGGATGCCACGGAGAGTGATCCGAGGGTCACGATGAAGTCGGTGATCTTGCCCTTGGCCACGAGAATGCCGTTCAGGAAGCCGATCAGCGCGCTTGCCACGACGGCGGAAATCATGCTGATCAGCAGGCCTGCGCCCTGGGAGAAGGCGATACCGAAGGCGATCACCCCGAGGGTCATGGTCGATGCGACGGACAGGTCAATGCCGTCACTGAGGATCACGAAGGCCTGACCCACTGTGAGGACCATCAGGATCGACGACGCGACGAGGATCGATTGGACGTTCCCGAGAGTCAGGAAGACCGGATTCAGGGCGGTGAACACGATGACGAGCAACACCAGGCCGATGATGGCGGCGTGGTCGGCCCAGAATCCGATGCGCCGCAGGTTCGAATACCAGCGGTCGCCGTGCGGCGCACTCGGAGACGGGGGCTGTCGGGTACTGGTTGCCGGCGGTGTCTTCCCTACCGGAGGCGTGGATGTATGCGGAACGGAGGACATGGCGCCTGGCTTCCTTGGTCGGGCCTGAATGCTACTGAGCGAATGGATTGTCGAAGTCTTCGAAGGGTGCGGGTGCGGCGGCAAGGGCGTCGGAGACGTTGTCCTTGGTGACCAGGGCCACCGGTGCCTCGACGTTCTCGGGGAGCTCGTCGCCGGCAGCCGCTGCTGCGCAAGCCTGGGCCCCCATCTCGCCGATGGCGTAGGGGTACTGGGCCACGGTCGCCGTCAGCTCGCCGGATTCCACGCCCGACAGGCCCTCGGGGACGCCGTCGACGCTGATGATGGACACTGTTCCGGTGAGGCCGGCATCCGCGACGGCGCGGGCGACACCCAGGCCCATGATGTCGTTGGCCACGAAGAAGCCAGCGATATCCGGGTTTGCGCGCAGCAGGTCCCCGGCCTTGGTCAGGGCGACCTGGCGATCCCAGTCCGCCGAGACGGTCTCCAGGACCTGGCCCTTTCCACCGAGTCCCTCCGTGAACCCCGTGACCCTGTCGCCGCTGGTGACGTCACCGGCGATGCCGCCGATCACGGCGACCTTCGCGCCGTCGTCGACGAGGCTCGCCATGTGCTCGCCGGCCAGATTGCCCGCGGAGACATTGTCCGTGCCGATGTAGGTGTCGGGCGTCGCGTTCGCGGACGCTGCAGCGTCCGGATCGACCGGGCTGTCGATGTTCACGACGGTCTTGCCGCTGGCCTTGAGTTGCGCCACGCCCTGCAGCAGGTTGTTGCCGCTAATGGGGTTGATGATGAAGCAACTGAAGTCCTGGCCGGCCAGCGAGGAGAGCCGGTCCGCTTGGCCGCTCGTGTCGGTGATGTCCTGGGCGGCCTGGACCGTGATGGAGTCATCAGCTGCCTTGATGCCCTCTTCCATCGACTGGAAGAACGGGTTGTCGAGGCCCTTGATGACGGCGGCGGTCTTTGCTTCTCCGCCCCCGGACGCAGCGGGCGTGGTGGCGGTGGTGCTGCACCCCGCGAGGGAGACAACTCCCACAGTGGTGGCGGCGATAACGATCAAGGTGTTCCGTAGCTGTGGCATCGTTGCCCCTTCTGACTTTGAAAACCATATGTACGTCGAAGTAACGTTGGGTGTTAGCATAACTACAGGTTGTGACGTACGCAACTACCAGCTCTGATCGGGTTAATATGACAAGCAGGGTCCGCAACGAAGGGGTGAGAGTGGGCGACAGTCCGTACACACCACCGCCCACAGGTGGTGCAACAGGTGGCACCGTGGAAATCCTGCAACTCTTTCGATCAGGACTCGTGCTCACGAAAACAGAGGTTGCTGCGCGGACAGGTCTGTCCCGCTCGACCATCAACCAGCGCATCGACTCACTCCTCGATACGCGTCTCGTAACCCCCTCCGGAGCGGAGTCCACGAAGGGCCGCCCAGCGGAGTCTTTTGCCTTCAACCGCACGGGTGGGCATCTGCTGGTCGCTGATATCGGCGCAACCGGAATGCGCGTAGGGCTATGCGATCTTTCCGGAACCATCCTGGCTGAAGTGGAACTCACCATCCCGGTCACCGAGGGCCCCGACATCGTCCTTGGTCTCGTAGGGGATGAGTTCGTGCGCCTGCTCAAGGGCGCCGCCGCCCTGCCCGACTCCGTGGTGGGCATCGGCATCAGCGTGCCCGGTCCGGTGGACACGGCGTCCGGGCAGGTGGTGCACCCGCCGATCATGACGGGCTGGGACCAGTACGACATTCCCGGCTGGTTCAGCCGCGGTTACGACTGCCCCGTCATCGTCGACAAGGACGCAAACGCGATGGCATTCGGGGAACAGCAGGTATCGCACCCCGAGGTCAGGCACCTCCTCATGGTGAAGGTGGGCACCGGCGTCGGATCCGGCTTGATCTCAGATGGCCGGCTACATCGGGGAGCGGACGGGGCCGCGGGGGATATCGGCCACAACTACGTCTCGAAGCCCGCATACGTGCGGGACGAACCGGAGTGCCGATGCGGCAACATCGGATGCCTGGAGGCTTATGCGGGTGGTTGGGCGATCCTCCGCGACCTCCAGGCCCTCGGCGTCGATGCAGATTCGGTGGACGATGCCGTCAGGTTGCTGCGCAGTGGCAATCGGGATGCCGTTCGGCTGGCGCGCAACGCGAGCCAGCTCCTCGGCGAGGCCATCGCGGTCACTGTGAATCTCTTCAATCCGCAAGTTGTCGTAATCGGCGGGCAGCTGGCCGCGGCGGACGACTACCTGTTCGCCGGCATCAAGAGCGCCGTGTACCGCCGGTCCCTGCCACTCGCCACGCGCAGGATCCAGATCGTGGGCGCCACGCAGGGAAAGCAGGCCGGCATCATCGGCCTCGCGCTGCTCGTCGCTCAATCCGTCTTTTCTGACCTCCCGTTGCCCATGCTGCGGCCCACGACCGCCGATAGGGTCGCTAGCTAGGACAATTGCGCATAGCACACCCCTTCCGCATACCGGCTGGGCCCGAGGCCGCAGTCCTGGTGATTCCTCAGAACGGATGGGTCCTCCCCTGCTCAGAACACCCGGTAACACCGTCGTCGAGCGGGTGGTTAGGGTGGATGGATGGCCACAGTTATCCTCGTGCGGCACGGCCGCACCACAGCGAATGCCACCGGACTGCTGGCCGGTCGATCCGTCGGCGTCAGCCTGGACGAGATCGGGCGCGACCAGGCGGCCCTGACCGGGGACCGGATCGCGGCCGTTCCCGTCGTCGGAGTGGTGTCGAGCCCCCTCGAGCGCTGTCAGCAGACCGCCCGGTTCATCCTCGATCGGCAGACCGGCACCCCGCACGCGCCTCTCGATCCCGACCTCACCGAGTGCGATTACGGCCAGTGGCAGGGCCGCACGCTCACCGAGCTCGCGACCGAGGATCTGTGGTCGGTCGTGCAGTCGCAACCGTCCGCCGTGACCTTTCCCGGTGGCGAATCCATGGCCGCGATGCAGGCCAGGTCGGTGGCAGCAATTCGACGCCACGATGCTGCCTTCGAGGCAGAGCACGGGCCAGGGGCCGTGTGGGTGGCAGTGAGCCACGGCGACATCATCAAGTCGATCCTCGCCGACGCGCTCGGCATGCACCTCGACCTGTTCCAGCGAATCAACGTGGGCCCCGCCTCCGTATCGATCGTGCGGTACGGCACCAGTCGGCCGAGCGTCTTCGCAACCAACACCGACGCCGGAGATCTGTCGTGGTTGTCGAACAGCGGCCAGTCCGACGATGCGCCGGTAGGCGGTGGCGCAGGGCACACGGCGCCACGAACCTCATGAGCCTAAAATAGTTCCATGCCCACAATTGTTCACGAGTTTGCCTGGCCCGATCGGGTCATCGTCGGCACCATCGGCGTTCCGGGGGAACGCACGTTCTACCTGCAGGTGCGCACCGGAAAGCAGATCGTCAGTATCGCCCTGGAGAAACAGCAGTCTGCCCTGCTCGCCGAGAAGATCGACGAGATCCTCGACCAGCTCATCAAGCTCGAGGGCAATCCCTTCAGCATTCCCACGAGCACTCCCGTCGAACTTGTCGACAATGACCAGCTCGAGGCCGTCGAGGAACAGTTCCGGACCGGCACCATGAGCCTGGGGTGGGACCCGACGACGGCGCAAGTCGTCATCGAGGCCTACCCACTCATCGATGCTGATGCTGATGCTGATGCTGATGCTGATGCCATCGAGGAATCGCTCGATGAAGACGGCACCGACGCGCCGGAAATGCTGCTGGTCCGCATGCCGGTCGGCACCGCCCGTGCCTTCGCCAAGCGCACCCGTGAGGTCGTGGGCGCCGGGCGTCCGATCTGCGTGCTCTGCGGTTACCCCATAGACGCCGACGGGCATGTCTGCACCGTTCCCGAGGTCTGATGCCGGCGCCCGACCTGGTGACCGCCGAGCTGACGCTCACCGGCCGCATCACGACGGCGTCGAACGCTACCTTCCTGGGCAGCATCGGCGAGGCGGCTGTCGTCTATAAGCCGATCAAGGGCGAAAAGCCGTTGTGGGACTTTCCGGACGGGTTCCTGGCGCACCGGGAGGTTGCCGCCTACCTGGTCTCCGAGGTTCTCGGCTGGAACATCGTGCCGCGCACGTGGTTGCGCGATGGTCCGTTCGGCGAGGGAATGGTGCAACTCTGGCAGGAGACGGACCCCGACCAGACGGCGGTTGATCTGGTCGCGGCCGACGATGTACCGGAGACCGGATGGAAGCAGGTCCTCGAGGGTCGAGACGAGAACAACCGACGAGTCGCCCTCATTCACGAGGACTCGCAGGCTCTGCGACGCATGGCCGTTTTCGACGTCGTCGTCGACAACGCCGACCGCAAAGGCGACCACGTCCTCGCCATGGAGGACGGACACCGACACGGCGTGGATCATGGACTTACCTTCAACAGTGATCACAAGCTGCGCACTGTGCTCTGGGGGTGGCTGGGAGACCCGCTCACCGCCGAGGAGCTCGATGGCATCGATCGTGTCAGCGACGGGTTGAACGGTGAGTTGGGCCGGGACTTGGCGGACCTGCTCACCGCCGAGGAAATCGCTACGCTCGCCGCGCGCTGCGCCCGGTTGCGATCGGCCGGCCGGTTTCCGGTTCCCCGTGGCGAAATGCCGGCCGTGCCCTGGCCGCTGTTCTGACGGACGCACAACGTCCCGGCCTCTTGTAGCAGGAAACCGGGACGTTCGTCGTCGAGCGGGTTACTTCCGGCTGGTCGCGGTGCTCTTGCCGTCGTCGAGCCCGGACTCGATGTCCGTACCCTCGGCATCGGCCGTGACGACGGGCTCGCCCTCAACCTGATCGCGATCCTTCTTCGCGCCGTCGCCCCGGGTCTTCAAGAGGCTGGCGACGGTGGCGACGGCGATCGTGGCGCCGATGAAGAGCAGCGAGAGCCAGATCGGGATCTCGGGCACCCAGAGGAGCGGTTCGCCGCCGTTGATGAAGGACAGCTCGTTGACGTGCAGGGCGTGGAAGACGAGCTTCACGCCGATGAACGCGAGGATCACGGCGAGGCCCTGCGCCAGGTAGACCAGGCGCTCGAGGAGTCCGCCGATGAGGAAGAACAGCTGACGCAGGCCCATGAGGGCGAAGGCGTTGGCGGTGAAGACGATGTACGCCTCGTTGGTGAGGCCGTAGATCGCGGGGATGGAGTCGACGGCGAAGATCAGGTCCACGAAGCCGATCGCGATGATGGTCAGCAGCATCGGCGTGACGTAGCGCGTGCCACCCTTCTTCACGGTGAGCTTGTCCTCGTGGTACTCGTCGGTGACGGGGAGCACGCGGCGGACGAGCTGCATGAACTTGCCGTCAGCCGGGTTGGCGTCGTGGCTGCCGAAGGCCTGCTTGTAGGCGAGGAAGAGCAGCAGTGCGCCGAAGATGTAGAAGATCCAGGAGAAGTTCTCGATCAGACCGGCGCCGATGGCGATGAACGCGCCACGCAGGATCAGGGCGATGATGATGCCGATCATCAGCACCTTCTGCTGGTACTTCTTGGGTACCGCGAAGCCCGTCATCACGATGAGGAAGACGAAGAGATTGTCGATCGAGAGGGCCTTCTCGGTGAGGTAGCCGGCGAAGTACTCGCCGCCGAACGTCCAGCCGGAGACGGTGCCGATACCGACGCCGAACAGCAGGGCCAGGCCGATGTAGAAGGCGGACCAGCGTGCGGATTCACCGATGGTCGGTTCGTGGGGTGTGCGCACGTGCGCGAAGAACTCGTAGACGAAGAAGAGGATCGTCACGGCAATGGTGATCAACCAGATGGTGGGGGTGACCTGCATGAGGTGTACTCCAGAGGGGTAGGCGTCGGACATAGGCGCCAAGGTCTCCTCCGCCCGGCCTGAGCCGGTACCGATGGCCCGGGATGCATCAGTGCATCCGTAGTGACGGGTCCATCGCAGTCGGGAGTACTCCCCTTGATACATCGATGCTAACGCATCGGGTCGGGTGCTAGTTCCTTTGTCGAGGAGGGACCGGGGAAGACTTCCCTGATCATGTGCCAGCTCGAACCCGCCGCCAAAAAAGCCGCTAGTCGATCCCTCAGCGGGACGATGAAGTTTCACTCATGCTTTGCTGGGCCACGACCCCGATCAGTCACTTTGTAAGGCATGCCGTCCCGGTCATATGTGGTCCATTCGTCTACCGGCTCACCCATCTCGAAATACCCGGACCTCTTCAGAGTGCCGTCGATTCTGTACCACTCCCAGTAAGCAGGGTCAGCCGATGCCCCACCGACAGCTTCAGCGCAAGCGCCAAGGGAAAAACCCTCGAGCGGTAGGGGCCGGGTGCTGATGAATTCAGGTGCAACGCCGGAGTTCTGAATCCGGTACTTCCGCTTTCTGTTCCTGCCGATGATTTCTGAGGTTCAGTTGCGTCTACTGCTTTTATAAGCACTCAAGGACGAAGGACGAACATGAAGAATAATTGGCAGCTCGTGCATCAGGAACGCCAAGCCCTGGCTGAAGATCTCGCATCGCTGACCGACGCGCAGTGGTCCGTTGCCTCTTCATGCGTAGCCTGGGATGTTCACGATGTTGTTGCTCACCTGACCGGGTCAGCTGGAACCACTCGACGCGGCTTTTGGGTGTCCCTCGCTCGGGCGGGCTTTGACTTCGACCGAGCGAACGCGCGGGAAGTAGCAGCCGAACGAGCCGTTACTCCTGCAGGAACGCTTCGAAAATATAGGGCGTCGATGACCAGCACCACCAGGCCTCCCGGGCCGTTCATCACCAGACTCATCGAGATCGTCGTGCACGGTGAGGACATCAGGCGACCTCTCGGTATCAAGCGCCCAGTCGTCAACCTGACGTTGGAGGAAGCGTTGATCTACCTCTCGGGTGACCGCTTATCCGGCGGGAGGAAACGGCTTGCTGGCTTGGAACTCACCGCGACTGATGAAGGATTCACGATCGGTTCGGGGCAGGTCGTCCTGGGACCAGCGTTGTCGCTTCTTCTCGTGGCGTCCGGACGTCCGGCAGCCCTAGAAAATCTCCAGGGACCCGGCCTCTCGCTTCTGCAGGAACGCCTGAACGCCTGAGCGGGATGAGACCAGCCATGACCTCCGTGCTCTGCACAAGACACAGTGTCCGTGTCAGATATCAGGGTCCGGTCCGTGTCCGACCAAAGACTGTCACCCACTTCGACCGATGAGGAATCTGGGACGGGGCTGCCCTGACGGCGGCTGCTTGACCATGTCAGGACAGCCACAGCCAGTCGAACACCGGACTCGGCTTCGCGCAGGGTTTCCGCGGCCGACCACGACCCCTCGACAAGGCCGAAGAACAGCAGGGTCTCGTATGGGAGCCACTTCAGGTCATCAGCCCTTACGACTCCGGGCCCTAGCCTTCATCTAAGGGTGGTCTGAGAGACCGTGGATAGCTGAGCGTCAACGCGCTAGACAGAAGGCCTGCTACGAAGGGATGGTCGGCATGATTGATCGTGAAGGTTTGGGCTCGTTTCTGCGGCATCGCCGTGAGGCGCTGCAGCCCGAGGATGTAGGGCTGATGCGGGGCCAGCGAAGGAGGACCAGTGGCCTGCGCCGTGAGGAAGTAGCCGGGCTGTGTCACATGTCAACCGACTACTACGCCCGGTTGGAGCGCGGCACCGGACCGCACCCTTCGGAGCAAATGATCACCTCGATCGCCCAAGGGCTGCATCTGGCTCTCGGGGAACGGGATCATCTCTTTCGCCTCGCCGGACACACACCTCCTTCCCGTAGCGTCCGCAGCGAGTTCGTCAGTCCCGGGCTGCTGAGGATCCTCGACCGGCTGACCGATACGCCGGCGGAGATCATCACCGAGGTAGGAGACACTCTGCGGCAGACACCTCTCGGCCTGGCCCTGCTCGGAGACGCTTCACTGCGCACAGGCCCAGGGCGCAGTATCGGGTACCGGTGGTTCACCGACCCGACAGTCAGGGAAGCGTACCCACCCGAGGAACGTGACCAACTGTCCCTTCTCTACGCCTCAGGACTCCGCCAGCTTGTCGCCCTCCGCGGACCAGGCTCACGTGCCGCCGAACTCGCCGCGCTCCTACAGGACAATGAAGACTTCCGCCGGGTCTGGGACACCCAGGAAGTCGGCGTGCAGCCGCCCGAGGTCAAACGATTCCTCCACCCCACCGTCGGCCGAGTGGATCTGAACTGCCAGACCCTACTCGACCCAGACCAATCCCACCGCCTACTCGTCTACACGGCAGTGCCGGGCAGCGACAGCTACGAGAAACTGCAACTGCTGACGGTCATCGGCGCGCAAACCATCAGCCCCTGACCTTGCCTCACAGCATCTGGTCGCGAAGCATGTGGCGTCGGAGCCTGTGGCGTCCCAGTAGCGACAATCATCCGCTGCTTCGTTATCCGTGGATCGACAGGTCCTAGATGTGGTGCGGCAACCGGTACAGCATGAACTCAGGCACCGATCCCGGTGATCACCGAACACTCGACCGAAGGACCCTGAGATGCCACGAAGTTACGACCTCCCCATCCCTAACCTGACCGGACAGATCGCCGTCGTCACCGGCGCCAGCGACGGCATCGGCACCGTCATCGCCACTCGTCTCGCACAAGCCGGCGCGGAAGTTATCATGCCCGTCCGCAACCAGGACAAAGGCGCCGCCGTAGCGGAAGGGATTTGCACCGGCGTCGACGGCGCGGAGGTCAGCACCCGACCCCTGGACCTGTCCTCCCTGACCTCCGTCACCGATCTCGTCACCACCCTTTCCGCCGAGGGACGAACCATCAACATCCTGGTCAACAACGCCGGCGTCATGCGCCCACCCGCACGGCAGGTCACCCAAAACGGGTTCGAACTGCAATGGGGCACGAATCACCTCGGCCACTTCGCGCTCACCCTGGGCTTGATGCCGCTCCTCAGGGAAGGCCACGCCCGTGTCACCCACCAGACCAGCGTCGCTGCACGGAAAGGCACCGTGGACTGGGCAGACCTGAACTACGAGCAGAACTACAACGTAATGAAGGCCTACATCAGCTCCAAGATCGCCGTCGGCCTGTTCGCCCGAGAACTCGACGCTAGAAGCCGCGTCAACGGGTGGGGCATCAGCAGCAACCTCTCACACCCCGGCATTTCCCCCACGAACCTGCTCGCCGCGCAGCCCGGAATGGGACGCGACCGTGTACCCCCGGAGCGCCGCCTCATCGGGGCACTCTCCCTCATCGGCCTGGCCGGAACCCCACAGAACGCAGCGTTACCCGCGCTCATGGCAGCCACAACCCCCGACAGCGGTGACCAGTTCTTCGGACCCAAACGCACCGCAGGCGGTCCACCCACCGCCCAGGAACACTGGGCACCCATGCAGAACATGGACGACGCACACCGTATCTGGGAAGCCTCCGAACAGCTCATCAATCTGAGAACAGCCCGCTGACCAGGAGGATCCATCCTAGAACTCGCCTGCCACGGCCACTCAAGGCGAACCGGCGAGGTTTCGTCGGCGGGCTCCCTTCCCCGCTAGCTCTTCGCATCAGAATCGAGGTCGAGGGACTGGAGAACTTCCGCCAAGCAGAGGTCACCCGTGCACTGGGTAGCGCTGAAGGTACAAGCGCACTCCGACACTGCCTCTTTGCTTGGGCTGTAGTGCGAACAGGCCCTGACCCAAGCACTGCTCGACGGCACGATCGCCGGTGCCACGCTGGACGTGCGCGAGAGCGAACCCCTTACCCGACGACAGCCCTCTCCGGGGACTGGACAACGTACTCATCACTTCGCACCTCGCCGGACAGACAGTTGAGGCGTGACGATCCGTGTGACCCTAAAGGCGAAGTGACCCGGTCAAAGCGTTCTACGACTACTGCGCCCCGATCACACCGAATTACGCAGACCCTCGCCTCTTGCTCTCGGATAGATGGAGCCGAGCGTCGATCGGACCGTCCACGGCATTGATTTCTTGAGGCTTACGGCCCTACCCAGCTCTCACGATTTCCGCAGCATCATCTTGCAACCGTTGAGCTGCACCACGGTTTCTGGGGCGATCGAAGAATCAAAGTGGCATGGGCGAGTTGATCGGGCACTGAGTGGAAGATGGCTGGCCACTTGAGCAACTCGCTATCACTGGGCGACGAGCAGCCCTGATGGCGCGTTGTTTCAGCGGCGGGTGCGCGGCCGGGAGTATCGGCTCACGAGATCGTTGAGCGCAAGCGTGGCGACGATGATCGACACGGCGACGCCCGCGAGCATGACGTAGAGTCCGACCAGCATCGACATGGGCGAACTCGCCTCGGTCAGGAAACCGATACCGCCCACTGCTCCAACAACCCAAAACACAGTCACGGCGAGCAGCACCGCCATCGACGGCAGGGCCGATTTGTTGTCCCTGAGCCACTGCACTTTTCGTCCTGCTTCAATCCCCATGAGCGCCATGCTCCAAGTGTCCTTACCCGTCGATCACAGAGCGGGCGAGGACACGTCTCGACTGGGTCACAATGTGGATTCAACACACCGGCTCAGCACATGGTTGTGCCACCAGGCTCGGCTGTCCACCAGGGTCATCGGTATCCGGCGGAGTCCGCGACATGGAGTCGGGACATCATGAGGGTACTCTCACGCACGCACACACACAGCGTTAGCTGCTGGAGTCACCGTAGTGGGATCGCACGTTCCTGGAACCAGCGGATCAGCTTCTGAAGGGTGCGGATTGTCCTAGCGGGGTCCGGGTCCGAGTCAGCATCGGCGAACGTCCGCTCGTAGCCAGGCACCTCATCGGATAGCTCGTGAGACATGATGGGACTGATGGACTCGTAGGCCATGGTCCAGTCCGGGAATTGTCGTTGTTCTGCGGTGTCCTCGACCAGGATGCGGATCGCTCTATGACGGGTGTCCTCGATGATGGCGCTCATTCGCTCACGCACAGACATCGCCGGGCCTTCGAGAACCTGAAGAAAACGGCCTTCCCGGTACAACAACATGCCTGTCACCAGCGTTTCAGCGTTGTTGCGTCGGCTTGTCGTCAACAATGCGATCAGATCCGCCTCCGTGAAGAGGTCCACGGCGGTACTGGTATAGACAATCGATAGCAACTGATCCTCCTGGAGCATCATGGCAGCGAGCCTAGCCGAGGTACGGCAGCAACTTAAGCTTCCACTTCTCAACAAATGCGTACTGAATCGATGGGATCAGTCGACTAGCTGAAGAGACCGAGCTCGGGCACGCTGAGAGCATGACGACCACCATCGCGGTACTCTCCGACATTCATGGGATGCTTCCGGCTCTAAACCGGGTACTCGCGGAGCCAGCTGTGCAAGCCGCTGAGCTGATAGTCGTAACCGGCGACCACACGTGGGGCCCGCAACCTGCTGAAGTGCTGGATCGACTCATCGGACTAGGTGATCGCGCAGTTCTGATCCGCGGTAACGCCGACCGAGAGCTCCTGCAGATGGCTCAAGGCATGGATGTCGGCCTCAATGATGACCCCCTCTCGGTGTGGGGTGCAGCCCAGTTGTCGCCTGCTCATCTCGAGCTCCTGGCCGACATGCCCGAGCAACTCATCCTGGATGTGCAGGGCTTCGGTTCCGTCTTGTTCTGTCATGCCACCCCTCGTGACGATGAGGAAGTTGTCCTCGTCGACAGCCGACTCGAACGCTGGGAGCAAGTCCTGCAGGAGATGCCGACGGAGGTGCAGACGATTGTCTGCGGGCATACACACATGCCGTTCATGCGACTCGCCGCGAACCGTTTGGTGATCAATCCCGGCAGCGTCGGGCTTCCCTACGGTAGGGCCGGTGCGCACTGGGCGCTGCTTGACGACGGTGCTGTCACCTTCGCTCGAACAATCCTCGACAGTAATCAACTCATCGAGGCCGTCCGGTCGACGTCAACTTTCCCGCAAGTCACCAATTGGTTGGAGGATGCAGTTCGCCACCCTGCAACCGATACGGACGCCATCAAAGCCTTCGGACCCAGAGACGGCCGCCCGTCCCAGTGAAGGAGTATGTCTTCTGAGACTGCCGTGCTCACTGACCAAACACACCTATGTAGACACCGTCGTGGCTTTTTATCGGACAGGGCTCTTCATCAGATGCTGCCTTGTCGTTCGATCACGAGGATGCGGGCTTCGGGGGCTGGGTAGGCGACGTGCTCGTCTCCTGGTTCGGCGTAGCAGATGCGCCCTGGAGTGAGTCATTCTACGTATTCACCAGTGTCGTCGCGGTAGTGCATGTCGACGGCTCCATCGAGGACCACGAAGACTTCGGCCCGGATCCTCTTCAGACATGGCTTGGAGAAGAGCTGCCCCCCCCGAGTTGCTTAACATCACATTCGTTTACCTACTGCTTGGCGGTTGTGGTTGCTAGAGCGGGTGATGGGGTCGGGGGTGATTGTTCGGTGCGGTTCCGGCCGCCTGTAAGCACTGCTGTGGCTACTCCGCCTAGGAGAAGCAGTCCGCCGACTATCTCGGTGATGGTTGGCTGTTCCTGCAGGATCAGCCAGGCGGTACTCATTCCGACGACGGGAACGAGCAAGGTGAACGGCACCACCGCAGATGACGGGTATCTGGCCAGGAGGTGGTTCCAGATCCCGTAGCCGATCAGGGACGCGAAAATCGCTGTGTAGAGGGCGCTCAGGACAGTGGCGGTCTGCAGATCGGTAATCGTTGCGGCGACAGCTTCCGGACCGTCGATGACGAGAGAGAGCCCAGCCAGGGGCAGCGGCACGACGGCGCCGGACCAGACCACCAACCCGAGTCCGGATGCGGCTTTGGCTTTGCGTGCGATCACGTTGCCAGCAGCCCAGGAAAGAGCTGCTCCGAGCACGATGATCAACGGAAGCAGTGGCGCTACCGCGCTGCGGCCCAGGGCTACGACGGCCAGACCGGCAACACCTAGGATGACACCGGCGATCTGGCGCCGACTCGGACGTTCACCGAGGAACGCGGCGGCCAGCAGCACGGTCAGCAGTACCTGTGCTTGAAGCACCAGGGAGGCCAGACCCGCCGGCATGCCTAGCGCCAGGGCCAGGTACAGCAGCCCGAATTGCCCGGCACTCATGAAGAATCCCACGCCGAGAATTGCCGCCCAACTCACGTCAGGCTTCCGCACGAAAAAGATCCAGGGAAACACCACCAGAGCGAACCTCATCGCTACGAACAGCAAAGGCGGGACATCGCGGCCGTTGGCATGAAGACCTAGCTCGATGGCCACGAAGTTCAGCCCCCATAGGACGGCGACGAGGGCGGCAAGAAGGGAATGGCGGAGACTCATATTCATCATCCTGTCGTAGCGAAGGGATGAAGCACCAGCGTTGATTTCCAACCGCTACCGTGTACGTTTGCTTCATGGTGGATATCGGGGCACTGCAAGCCCTAGCAGCTGTCGAGCAGCACGGATCCGTTGTTGCTGCCGCGCAGATGATGGGTTTCAGTCCGTCAGCCGTATCCCAGCAGATCAAGAAACTGGAGAAACAAACCGGCTTTTCGGTGTTGGAGCGGCACGGACGCGGAGTGCTGCTCACCGAACGCGGCCATGCCCTTGCCTCGTACGGGCGCCGTATTCTCGCGGAACTGGAAGAACTCCAGGCCACACTGTTAGCTGATCCAACTGCACCGCATGGCCGGCTGCGGGTTGTGTCCTTCTCCACCGCATGCCGGGGTCTGGTGGGACCGATGCTGGGAAGAATCAGTACCTCCAAAGTTGATCTGGATGTCACGGTGGTCGCGGAAGACCCACGCGAAGCGGTAGCCCATGTCGCTGACGGCACAGCCGATCTGGGCATCGTCCACAACTGGAACTCCGTGCCACTGGAGGTGCCCGACCATCTACTACTCGAATGGCTGTGTGAGGATGTCGCGGACCTGCTAGTCCACCGCAACCATCCTCTTGCCGGGTATGAGGAGGTTGAACCGTCCCAACTGATCAACGAGCACTGGATCAGCACCCCGCACGGCGCCATCTGCAACGAGGCTCTCCTGCGGATCTTCGCCGATCTGGGACGCATTCCGCAGATCAAGGTGTACGACCCTGACTTCGCAACCCACATAGCGATGGTCGAACAAGGAGCACTCGTCGCGCTCATGCCTCGCCTTGGCCGTTCCCCCTTGCCCGCCGACGTGATCGCGATACCGATGATCAACCCCGTACCGGCACGCCAGGTAGGGCTGGTGCACCGCAGGACGATGGCTCAAAGCCCAGGCATCGGACATGTAGTAGGGCTCCTGCGCGAGATCACACTGCAGACGGTTAGCTGAACCCCATCGCGTTGCACTCACCGCGATGGGCACGTGCCGCGATGGGCCGCCTTATCTCGCGGTCGCGCGGTACTTTGACAGTGGCTTACCACCAGGATATGGAGGTGAGCGCTACGTCGTGGTCGGCGTGGTCGATTTAGCGCCACGAAGGTACTTGATCCATCTAATCGTTTCCAGAGACCAAAAACAGCAAAAGAGCACAATCTCGTACCACTCCAGAATCAACACCCTGTGCTCGGCGTCGTATTTCGACGCTAGGAGAAATACGGCTATAGAGCCAACCGACATGAGCCCTGCCAAGATTTTGTAAAAGTGGCGCAAGGTGCGATCCGCTGCCTGCACAGTGCGCTCTGGGTCGCCTTCTGCTGCAATATTCGGCCACCCATGGCTAAACACCACCACTATCAACGAGGCGATCATGAAAATTGCTGCGATAGTGTGCACATCGAACTGGAATGAATTCAAGGAAAGCCCCGGCAGCGTCACCCTGTCAACTGCGACGGACAACAATTGTGAGTATGCCAAGGTGACGAAAAAGATTACTGCCGCTGCTGTGCAGAGAACTATTGCGCGCTTACCCCGTCCGCCCCTGACGAGGAGGTTTACAGTGCGGCGGGACTTGATCAACTCTCTGATCAGCAACACGGCGCAGAACAAGAGGACGACGGTCAGTGTGATCCGCAGAGACAAGCCGTACCCCTCCGCGGTCAATGCCGGCTCTGCGCCCCTGAGCGCAGTGGGCAATTCGTCCGGAAGGTCACCATCGCTTCTCAAGGCAACGGCAAGGGCCGCTTCACGATTGCGCAAGTCACGCATGATGGTATCCAACTCGGCTGGTACCAACGCCACGAAGACGGCGAAAAAGCCCGCCGAGTTCAGTGCGAAATCCTCCACTGCGAACCACCCGCGGTAGGTCACCATACACGCGGCGGTAGCGATGATTACCGCGACGAAGACGTCTCTCATCGGGCCGCCGTAGTAGGCGCTGATCGAACTCTCGAATCCCCCAGTCTCCCGCGCATACCAGGCGGTAACTAAAAACAGCAGGAAGGGAAGCCCAATCATCATCCACCGCAAGAAGCTGTAGGTAATCAGCAGGTCGTCGTAGTCACGTCGGGCCACGGTTATCGTGGCTCCTGGCTGATCGGGAGCAACTTCATCCTGCAGGGGGCCTTGCATGCCCGAATTTTGCTCCAACCTTTTAACCGGCGTCAAGAGTGCGTATCAACGCGCCCCAGCGGGACGGCCTCCGTAGGCAGCAGCGTTCCTTGCCTGTACGCTGGCGATGTCGGTGCTGGGCGTCGAGTTATACACGAGGGGCACTCGTCCGGCAAGTTCCAGCTGACACTCTTCAGTTTGACACGGTCTCAACCAAAGGTCTCACACCATGAAAAATCCTTCAGCGCGCATGCGCAAAATCGCTATGCTCGGTGCCGCTCCTCTTGCTGTGCTCGTTGCCGGGGGGATGGTCTGGCAGGGCTCGCAGGCTGCATTCACCGCTTCTACGCGCAATGCCGGTAACTCCTGGAGCACCGGAAATGTCGTCCTGAACGATGATGACCTCGGAGCTGCCGCGTTCACCGTAGAGAACATCGTTCCAGGGCAGTCCGGCGAGAAGTGCATTGTGGTCACCTCCCAGTCGAACGTCGCCGGGGAAGTGCGGGCCTATACCCAGAACCTGATCCCCTCGCGCGGCATGGAGGACAGGATCTTCATCGACCTGGAGCAAGGCACCGGCGGCTCCTTCGCCGACTGCACCGACTTCATCCCAGCGGCCGAGAACACCGTACCGGAGCTACCGCTGTCGACCCTTGCAACGGTCAACAGTGACTTCGCGACGGGCGGTTCCGCCTGGCAGACCGCCGGCACCCCCGGAGAGACTCAGAGTTACCGGGCCACCTGGCGCTTTGAAACCGGCGACATGAGCCAGGACGCGATCAACGCCCTGCAGGGCGCGCGGACCGGCATCGATCTCGTCTGGGAGCTCCAGTCAGACGACTCCCCAACTGCCCCGTAACGCGGGCATACAGGAGACAGTGACTTTGTGAACCGGGAGGAACCCGGGCACGTCCCGGTGTCCTCCCGGTTCGGCTTGGTGTTTTCCGCTGACGGGTGGGTGTCCTTCGTGGCGTCCGCCCTGTCGCGCCTATATCTGGGTGTGGTGCTCAGCCTTGCCCTGATCGCGATCCTGCCCCTTCTGCTGCCGTCGCTGAATTTGCACGGCACGGTTGTCCAAAGCGGGTCGATGGAACCACACATCAGTGCTGGCGACGTCGTTCTCGCCGCTCCCCTGGAACCCCGAACGCCCGCCCCCGTCGGCGGAGTGGTGGAGTACACCAGTCCTGCCTTCGCGGAGCCCAGTGGAGTGGACAAAACCCGGCTCCATAGAATCGTCGCCGAGAATACGGATGGCACCTTCGTCACCGCCGGCGATGCGAACGCCGACGTGGACAGCACGCCGCTGACCCTCGAGCAGATCACGGGACAGGCACGGCTTCTGGTTCCGATGATCGGTCTGCCCGGATTGTGGCTGAACATCAGGGATTATTCGTCGCTTGCATGGTGGTCCGCGTTGACTCTCCTCGCCATCGTCATGGCCCTCTTCGGCGGTCCGCGCAGTGATCCCCACGATAAAGATGCTGATGAGGAGGATCCTGCAGGCAGTGACGGAGTTGCTCCATCCGGCGTCGCGGGCTTCACGGTCAGGGTTGGTGCGGCCGTAGGAATGATTGCAGTGATACTGGCTCTCGTCGTCGCCAGTGGCATCATGTCATCGACCGCCGCCTTCACAGCCACCACCGTAAATTCCCCGAATACGTTCGGTGCAGCTGCTGACTGGACCCCGCCGTCCGTCACCATGGTCAGCCCCGGCCCATCAGTGCAGGCCACCACGGCCCTCGCCGCTGAAGCTTCCGACACCGAAACCGCCATCAGCAACATCACAATCGAGTACCAGGCAGACGGAGGCACCACGTGGACAGCCGTGTGCACGGTGACCACCGCTCCCTACGCTTGCGATTGGAACACCCTAAGCGTGCCGGACGGCTCGTATAGTCTGCGCGCCACCGCCACCAGCACCATCGGCCTCAGCGCCACCTCCGCCGAGGTGCACACCACGGTATCCAACACCTTCATGGTCACCCTTGCAGACCCCGGCGAAATTCAGCGCGGCACAGTCGTTCTAGCCGCGACCCTCTCCGGCTCAGGCTCACGCAGCTACTCGGTACGCACGGAATACTCCCTGGCCGGAAGCAACCGGTGGAGCGCTCTGTGCACGACCGTCGCCGCACCCTATAACTGCGCCTGGAACACTGGCGGTCTTACCAACGACTACTACGACTTGCGCGCCGTCGCCGTATCGGGAAGCACGACGACCTACTCGGAAACCATCACTGATGTCCTGGTCGACAATCTGGCGCCCGTCGTCACCCTGAGCGACTCCGGTACGCCATTGAGTGGAACCAGAACTTTCACAGCAACCGCGACCGATGCTCATTCCGGTATCGCCCAGGTCCAGATGCAGTACAACCGAACAGGCACACCCACCTGGACAACCATGTGCACCATCGATACGGCGCCGTTCTCGTGCCGGTTCGACACGACGACCCTGACCGCCGGCGCCTACAATTTCCGTGCTATCGCCACCGACGCTGCAGGTACCAGTACAACCTCAGCCGTCGTGTCGAATCGAACGGTGGACAACACCATTGCCTCCGTGTCGGTAGAAGACCCCGGCGCCTACCTGACCGGAATAGCAAGACTTACGGCATCGGCGAACTCCACCGCCGGAATCCGGCAAGTACGTATCCAATCCGCGCCCACGGGAACCACCGCCTGGACCACGCGCTGCATCCCCACCGTCACCCCGTACAGCTGTGACTGGGACACCAAGAGCGTCCCCGACGGTCTCTATGACCTGCGCGCGGTCCTCACGGACAACACCGGACGGGAGACCCTGTCGGCGACCGTCAGCGCCCGCAGGGTAGATAACAGTCCGCTACGCGGTGCCGACATCCAGACAACCAACGGTCCCGGGACACCAGGAGCACTGGGAGCCGGCGACTCCATGACGTTCACCTACAGCCAGCAGGTCAACACCGCCACTGTTGTCTCCGGATGGACCGGAGCCGCGCTGCCCGTGACCGTTCGCTTGCGGGACGGGAACCTGCTCGGTCTCGGCAACATCGGGGACACCGTCGACATCCAGCGTTCCGGCACCACTGTCACCCTCGGCACGGTCAATCTCATGCAGAACTACGTCAGGAACCGTAAGACTGCCACCTTCATCGCGACGATGACAGCCACCACTGTGACTACCAACGGAGTTCCACGAACGGTCATCACGGTGGCACTCGGCGCCGCCACCAACGGACCTGGCAATCTCCGCACCACGATCACCCCATCGACCATGATCTGGAACCCCACCACCGCAGTCGCCAGCACCACCGGCACCCCCAGTTCCAGCGCCCCGGTCACCGAAACAGGCCCCCTCGACAGAGACTTCTGACCCCCGTACATCAGCACTGCCTCCACATCCGGTGGCACGGAGGAGTCCGCAACGCTTCCCCCGGAGGCTCCCGCCCGTCAGACCGCACCAACCTATGAGCGTCCTACAGAGCCTGTACCCATCCTCGAGCAGCCACTGCGCGAACCTCCTCTGAATCCACCAATCGTCCAGCTTTCGCCGAGCCGACAACTGCAGAGAAAAAGGGCCCACCACAATGATCAGCACCGTTCTCGTCGCAGGCGCCACGGGCGACCTCGGCGCCCGCATCGTTCGCGAGCTGCTCGGCGACAACTCACACCCGGCCACCCTCGTCCGGGTTCTGACACGCCCCGGCAGCGGGACGGCCCAGGGCATGTATGCCAGGGAGGATCGGGTGGAAATCCACGAGGCGGCATACACGGATCAGTCCACCCTCACGATCGCGTTGTCAGGCGTGGACACCGTCATTTCGGCTGTCAGCGGTGCGAGCACCGTCATTCTTGACGCTCAGCGGGTCCTGCTCGCGGCTGCTGTGGACGCCGGAGTGAAGCGCTTCATCCCGTCGGACTACTCGGCGGACTACCGCCGGGTGACTCCCGGCAGCAACCGCAACTTCGAGCTCCGGCGCGAGTTCGCCGCCGATCTCGACGCCGCGCCACTCCGCGTGACGTCCGTCCTCAACGGTGCCTTCACCGACATGCTCACGGGACAGGCCCCCATGATCCTGTTCGCGCGGCACCGTGTCCTGTTCTGGTCCTCCCCCGACCAGGTCCTCGACTTCACCACGAAGGACGACGTCGCACGTGTCGTCGCGCTCGTGGCCCTAGATGCGGATGCTCCCCGCGTCGTCGAGGTTGCAGGTGACCGCGTCACCGCCCGCGACATTACCCGGACCCTGAGCGAACTCACGGGTACACCCTTCACCACACAGTGGGCCGGCACCACGGGGACCCTGTCCGCGATGAGCAAGATCGGGCGATTCTTGTCGAAGGACAAGAACGCGACGTTCCCGGCTTGGCAGGGCATGCAGTACTTCGTCAGCATGTTCAGCGGCGAGGCCGAACTGCACCATGTCGACAACGAACGCTACGGTCCGCACAACTGGACATCGGTGCGTGACGTGCTTCAGGCGCACCTGCAAAGAACGACGGTCGATTCCAAGTAGACGGCTTGGTCCGAGCGAGGACGGTTCGGCGACCAGCACCTACCGGGTGGACCTCACCGGTAGCGTTCCCCGCAGCACGACGACGGAGCGTCCGCAACAGCGGGCGCCCCGTCGTCAGCGGGCCGGCGCCTGCCGAGGCTGGATCGATGATCCCTGCGCACTGGATGCCGTACTACCGGCGGGGCGACGGTGAGCTCCTCGGTTACCTCGTGCCCGAGGGGGAGCAGTACCTGCCCGTCACCGTGTTCGGCTACGGGCTCGCGGCTGCGGCCGATGAGGACGACGCCGGCCAGGTCCTCGAGAACGTCGGCCTGAGTTACCTTGCCGACACCTGGTTGCTCACCCTCGAGGACCGCGACGACCCCATCAATGTGCAGATCGTCGAAGCCAGTCCCGAGCGCCTCCGCGTGAAGAGCGTGGACTACGGGTGGGAGCAGGACTACGGCACGATCATCGAGCTGCAGGTTCCCGATGACGGCAGGCTCGGCCGCTGATTGCGCTGAGCCGATCAAGGCGCGTACAGCTCTAGCGCGCGCCGACCACCGAGAGGTCCGGCATCTCGCGCCCGAGACCCGCGATGAGCGCACGGCTCTGTGCCCGAATGGCCTCGAGCAGGGTGCCTGCACCACAGAGCACCATGGCCGCGTCGGCCACCTGCAGCGGCGAGTCCGGGGTCACCTGGCCGTCGGCCCGGAGGCTCACCAGGGATTCGACGAGACGGAAGGCCAGCTCCCCGTGGTGCTGGGGATCTCCGGGCCACAGCGGAGCAGGAACCACCGCGCACCCGAGAATCCGGTACAGGCCCCGCAGCTCCTCGCGGTCCGCGAGGAAACCACGGAACCGCTCATCCCTCGCTTCGGGCAGGTGGTAGAGGATACCGATGTTCCATCGGCCGCTGCACAGGTGCGTCCCGTCGAACAGCGCCACGGCATGGAGCCGAGCCGCAGGAGACACGGCATCGTCGGCCTTCCCCATGTCAGCGGACACTGCCCGCGCGAAGGCCAGCCCCTCCGCGACCGTCCCGGCCAGGACCTCCTCGAGGATGTCGTCCTTCGTGGCGAAGTGGTGATAGAGGGAGGACTGGCGGACGCCCACGGCTTCGGCGATGGCGCGCGTGGAGGTGGTGGCGTAGCCCTGAGTGGTGAAGAGCTCCGCTGCCGCGTCGAGGATCTCCTCACGGGCGGTGGCTCCGGGGCAGGTGGATTGTCGCGCTCGGGGACGTCCAGGGCCGGCTAGTGTCACGGCTTCATTCTTGCATCCGGGAAAACGGCCGGACAGCGATGCCCCCTCGCAGGGAAATCGCGAAACATCGCGGAAACAAGCTCCTCACACGCTTTTTACGGCGGTGAAACCCGCGCGGGATGCCGGGTTGGAAAACTATCACTTGACCGGTATTACCGAGGGCTTCCGACGCCTTCCCCTCTTCGCCCCATCCCCGTTCGAAGCACGGAGCCCCCGATGACGATTTCCACCTCGACCACCACGGACGACGCCGACCTCACCGCCCTCGGGTATGAGCCCTCCCTGCACCGCAAGCTGGGCCGCTATGCATCCTTCGCAGCCGGTTTCTCCTTCGTCTCGATCCTGACGACCATCTTCCAGCTCTTCGCCTTCGGGTATTCGTTCGCCGGCCCGGCGTTCTTCTGGACCTGGCCCATCGTCCTCGTCGGCCAGCTCCTCGTGGCCCTCAACTTCGCCGAACTGGCCGCACGGTATCCGCTCTCCGGGGCCGTCTACCAGTGGGCGCGGCGCGTGGGCGGCGAGACGGTGGGCTGGTTCGCCGGGTGGTTCATGGCAGTGGCGCAGGTGGTCACCGCGGCTGCGGCGGCCATCGCACTCCAGGTCGTCCTGCCGCAGCTGTGGAGCGGGTTCCAGGTGGTCGGGGGTGATCCCGCCCTCAACACCGTCACCGGTGCCGCGAACGCCGTCGTCCTCGGTGCCATCCTCCTCGTCGCCACCACCGTGATCAACGTGATGGGTGTGCGGCTCATGAGCCACGTCAACTCCATCGGCGTGACCTGCGAGATCGTCGGCGTCATCGCCGTCGTCCTCGCACTCATCACCGCAGCGCAGCGCGGGCCCGACGTCGTGATGGACACCACGGTGCTGCAGGGCTCGGATCTCGGTGCCGTGGGAGCATTCCTCGTCTCGGGCCTCATGGCGGCGTACGTCATGGTCGGGTTCAACTCCGCCGGCGAACTGTCAGAAGAAACCAGGGACCCGCGGCGCACGGCACCCCGCACCATCATCTCCGCGCTCGTGATCTCCGGTATCGGCGGGGCCCTGATGATCATCACTGCCCTGATGGCAGCGCCGAGCCTCGACGACGGCCGGCTCGCCACCGAGGGCCTCCCCTACGTCCTGACCGCCGTCCTCGGCACGTTCTGGGGCAAGGTCCTGCTGGTCGACGTCGCCATCGCCATCTTCGTCTGCACCCTCGCCATCCAGACCGCCGGCTCGCGCCTGGTCTTCTCGATGGCACGCGACGGGAAGCTGCCGGCCTCGGCACTGCTCTCCACCGTCCACCCCCGCCGCGGCACCCCGATGTGGCCGTCCATCGTCATCGGGGCCCTCGCGGTCGGCGTCCTGGCGATCAACGTCGGAAACGCCGCGCTCTTCACCACGCTGACGAGTGTCTGCATCGTCATGGTGTACATCGCCTACCTGCTGGTCACCGTTCCGCAACTGGTCAACCGGCTGCGCGGCGACTGGGACCGCGTGGGACAGACCATGCCGTCCGGCCTCTTCTCCCTCGGCCGCTGGGGCCTGCCCGTGAATGTGCTCGCCGTCCTCTACGGCGCCGTCATGGTCATCAACCTCGCCTGGCCACGTCCCGAGGTGTACGACCCCGCCGGCGAGAACGGGATCCTCCTCTACTCCGCTCCGCTCATGGTCACCATCGTGCTGCTCCTGGGACTCTGGATCCGCCGGAGCATCGCAGCCAGGGCCTCCTCGTAATCCGCTCGCAAGCATCACCTGCTCCCCCAGCCCTGATAGGAAGAACATGACCCAGACCACCGACACCCCGGCGGGCACGGCCACCACGGCCGGAGCCCGGGCCCACGCCCGTGACCAGCACAGCCGCACGGCGGACACCATGCGCCACGTGCCGGTGTCCACAGCACCCTCCCGGGTCACGGGCACACTGCCCGACGGTGCCGCCGACCGCCTGGTCTGGTCCGAGACACTGGCCTTCGGCCGCTACACGACCATGCACCTCGCCCGGGGCACCCGCGTCCGGCTCACCGACACGGGTGACGCCTGCGTGCACACCCTCCTGTACCGGGCCGGCGCACTCCACGAACGCTTCAATGCCGCCGACACCGTCAAGGTGCCGTGGCAGGCCTACCCAGGGACAGGGCACCCCCTCCTGTCCGACGCCGGACGCGTCCTCGCAACGATCGTCGAGGACACCTCGGTCCACCACGACGCCCTCACCGGCGCCACCACCCTGGCCGGGAACACGGCCAAATACGGAGCAGGCACGGCCCACAGCGCCTCGCCCGCCGCACGCGAACTACTGACCCTCGGGGCGCTGAAGAACGGCCTCGGGCCGCGGGACGTCGCGCCGTCACTGACCCTCTTCAAGGGCATCCGGGTGCACGACGACGGCAGCATCCGCTTTTCGGGAAGCACCGGCACGGAAACCCATGTGGATCTGCTGCTGCAGCTGGACACCGTCGTCGTCCTGGCCAACACCGCCCACCCCCTCGACCCGCGGACCGACTTCACCGGCACCGCCGTCGAGCTCGCCGCCTGGCGTGCCCCTGAGGACCTCACCGCGCTGGCGGACGGAAGCCTGGTGGGACCACTGGCTCCCGAACACCTGCAGGCACTGAACAACACCGAACATGATCTCGCCGCAAGGAGCACCCGATGACCACGATCCTCTCGCAGCCGGCGAGCAGCACGGCGCTCGTGCCCGGCGCCGTCGTCCTCGACGAGTACGTCGAAGCACGCGGGCCCTGGTCCGCCGTCGTCGTCGCCGGCGATGTCCTCACCATCGTGGACCTCGACGGAAACCAGGCCGTCGACTGCCTGCTCTACGCCGCCGGCGACACCACCGTCCGGTACTCCGCCGCCGTCACCATCGCCCAGCAGCGCTCCATCGTCCTCACCACCGGTTCCGTGCTCCGCGCCGAGACGGGTCTCCCCCTCATGACCGTCGTCGCCGACGAGGTAGGCGTGCACGACACCATCGGCGGCGCCTGCTCCCAGGAATCGAACACCCTCCGGTACGGCCAGCACACGCGCGAGCAGCATGCGTGCGTGGAGAACTTCCTCATCGAAGGGTCCCGCTGGGGACTCGGCAAGCGGGACCTCGTCCCCAACATCAACTGGTTCATGAATGTGCCGGTGGACCCCGACGGCGCCCTCGGGATAGTCGACGGCCTCTCCGCTCCCGGCAAGCGGGTGGCACTTCGGGCCGAGGTGGACACCCTCGTGCTCGTCTCGAACTGCCCGCAGGTCAACAACCCGTGCAACGGCTTCGACCCCACTCCCGTCCGCATGATCGTCACCCACCCGGAGGATGCCGCATGAACCGTTTCGACACCCTGCTCGTGGCCAACCGCGGGGAGATCGCCTGCCGCATTATCGAATCCGCCCGGAAACTCGGGCTGCGCACGGTCGCCGTGTTCTCCGAGGCGGACCGCGGTGCACGCCACGTCCAACTGGCCGACGAGGCCGTCCTCCTCGGGCCGGCCCCCGCCAAGGAGTCCTACCTGCGGATCGACGCCCTGCTAACCGCTGCCGCGTCCACCGGCGCCGGCGCGATCCACCCCGGCTACGGGTTCCTGTCCGAGGATGCCGGCTTCGCGGAGGCCGTCGAGGCGGCCGGACTCGTCTTCGTGGGCCCCACACCGGATCAGCTCCGCATCTTCGGCACGAAGCACACGGCGCGTGACGCCGCCTCCGCCGCAGGCGTCCCCATGATCGCCGGGTCCGGCCTGCTCGACGGCGTGGAGGAGGCCCTTGCTGCCGGGGCATCGATCGGTTACCCACTGATGCTCAAGGCGACCGGCGGTGGAGGCGGCATCGGTATGACGGTGTGCCACACGGAGGAGGAGCTCGCGGACAGCTTCCCCAGAGTGGCCCGCCTCGCCGGAGCAAGCTTCGGCACCGCGGGCGTGTTCGCGGAGCGGTACGTGGAGAACGCCCGTCATGTGGAGGTGCAGGTCTTTGGTGACGGAGAGGGCCGGGTCGTCAGCCTCGGTGACCGCGACTGCTCCCTGCAGCGACGACACCAGAAGGTGCTCGAGGAGGCGCCCGCCCCCGACCTGCCGGACGAGCTACGCGAGGAACTGCACCGCAGCTCACGCGCGCTCTGCGCCTCACTCGGCTACCGCTCGGCCGGGACCGTGGAATTCGTCTACGACCCCGTCCGCCGGGAGGCATCCTTCCTCGAGGTGAATGCACGCCTGCAGGTCGAACACCCCGTGACGGAATCGGTGACCGGCGTCGACCTCGTCGAGTGGATGCTCCGCCTCGCGCAGGGCGGGCCCGACGCCGAGGCCGTCCTCGCCGGCGTCCCCGACAGCGTCCCGGTGTCCGGCCACGCCGTCGAGGCCCGGGTGTACGCGGAAGATCCCGCCCGGGGATTCCAGCCCAGTGCTGGCACCATCACCAACGCCGCCTACCCCGAGGCGGACCACGTCCGCGTGGACACCTGGGCCGAGACCGGCAGCGAGGTCTCCACGAACTACGATCCCCTGCTGGCCAAGATCATCACCTCCGGCAGCAGCCGCGACGAGGCCTTCGACCGGCTGGCCGTCGCCCTGACCGGCACGCGGATCGACGGCATCGAGACCAACCTCGGCATGCTCCGCGCCGTCAGCACCCTCGACGTCGTCCGGGCGGCTGCCCATTCGACCAGCACGCTCGACGCCGTGGGCGACCCCGAACCGCGCATCACCGTGGAGCGCCCCGGCCTGCAGACCAGCGTGCAGGACTGGCCGGGCCGCACCGGTCTGTGGCAGGTGGGCGTCCCTCCGAGCGGTCCCATGGACGACCTCTCCTTCCGCCTCGGCAACCAGGCCCTCGGCAACCCGGAGGGTGCCCCCGGCCTCGAATTCACCATGACCGGACCCGCCCTGACCTTCTCGCACGACACCACCGTGTGCGTGACGGGTGCGGCGGTAAGCGTCACGGTCGACGGCGCGGAGGTGCCGGCCTGGGAACAAATCACGGTGCCGGCGGGCGGAACGCTCGACGTCGGCACGGCGGAGGGAGCGGGCCTGCGCGGCTACGTCCTGTTCGCTGGCGGCCTCGACATCCCCCTGCACCTCGGCAGCGCGTCCACCTTCACCCTCGGCCAGTTCGGCGGGCACGCGGGGCGCGTCCTACGGACCGGTGACGTGCTGAGGACCGTGCAGGCGGACGTGCCCGTGACGGCATCCCACGTGCGGGAATCACGCGTGCCGCTCGACGCCCGGCCTGTCCTGACCTCCCACTGGGAGCTCACTGTCCTCGAAGGCCCGCACGGTGCACCGGAGTTCTTCCAGCGCGAAGACATCGACGAGCTCTTCGCAACGGACTACGAGGTTCACTTCAACTCCGCTCGGACCGGCGTCAGGCTCATCGGGCCGAAACCCCGCTGGGCACGGAACGACGGCGGCGAGGCCGGCCTCCACCCGTCCAACATCCACGACACCCCCTATTCGGTCGGTGCCCTGGACTTCACCGGTGACACTCCCATCCTCCTCGGACCGGACGGCCCCAGTCTCGGCGGCTTCGTGTGCCCGGTGACCGTCGTGACGGCCGACCGCTGGAAGCTCGGACAGCTCCGCCCAGGCGACACCGTACGCTTCGTCCCGGTCAAGGCCGCGCAGGCACCTTCGCTGCGGGACCTCGGTCCGGGCCGGCAGCTGATCCTGCCGGACGCCCCGGAGCCGGGCGCCGGTCCCTCCCCCCTGCGCAGGCACCTCCTCAGGGGCGGAGACCTCGACGACGGCGTGCTCGCGCGGGTCGCGGAGGAACCCGGCCGGCCGGCAGTGACCTACCGTCGATCCGGCGACGACAACCTGCTCGTCGAGTACGGCGACATGGTGCTCGACCTCGGCCTCCGGGCCCGGGTGCATGCCCTTCACCAGTCCATCGAGCAGATGCGGCTCACCGGCGTGGTGGACCTGACGCCCGGGATCCGCAGCCTGCAGATCAAGGTGGATCCGACCGTCCTGTCCACCCGCCGCATGCTGCAGGTGGTGCAGGACATCGAAAGCTCCCTGCCGGCCAGTTCCGAACTCGTGGTGCCCAGCCGTACGGTGCGCCTGCCCCTGTCCTGGGACGACCCGGCGACCCGTGAGGCGATCGAGCGGTACATGGCCGGCGTGCGCGACGACGCCCCGTGGTGCCCGTGGAACATCGAGTTCATCCGGCGCGTGAACGGGCTGGGCTCGGTCAACGACGTCTTCGACACCGTGTTCGACGCCGAATACCTGGTGCTCGGTCTGGGCGACGTGTACCTCGGGGCGCCCGTCGCAACACCGCTGGACCCGCGGCACCGCCTCGTCACCACCAAGTACAACCCCGCAAGGACCTGGACGCCGGAGAACGCGGTCGGGATCGGCGGTGCCTACATGTGCATCTACGGGATGGAAGGACCCGGCGGCTACCAGTTCGTGGGCCGCACCACCCAGGTCTGGTCGCGCTACGCCGATTCCGCACCCTTCGAACCGGGCTCCCCGTGGCTGCTGCGGTTCTTCGACCGCATCTCCTGGTACCCGGTCAGCCCGGAGGAACTGCTGGACCTGCGCGCCGACATGGCCGCCGGCCGGGGTCGCGGAGTCGAGATCGAGGAGGGCACCTTCTCCCTCGCCGAGCACGAGCGCTTCCTGGCGGACAACAGCGAATCCATTGCGGAGTTCCGGGTGCAGCAGTCCGCCGCCTTCGCCGTCGAACGCAAGGCATGGGCCGACGCCGGCGAGTTCGACCGCGCCGACGCCGCCGCGGCCATTATTCCCGAGCCGGAGGAGCTGGTGGTGCCCGACGGCGCCTCCCTCGTCTCCGCGCCGTTCGCCGCCAGCGTCTGGAAGGTGGACGTTGCGCCGGGCGACACGGTGCTGAAGGGACAGCCCCTCGTCTCGCTCGAAGCCATGAAGATGGAGACCGTCCTCAGCGCTCCCTGCGACGGCCTGGTGCTGCAGGTCCTGCCCCTCGCAGGGTCGCAGGTCGTGGCCGGCGAGGCACTGGTGGTCCTGGGCTCATCCCCGGACACGTCGCCCGATCCGGGACAGGCACCACGACAGCAGGAACCCGAGGCACGCGCAACAGAAGAGGTAGCAGCATGAACACCCTGGCAACCGACCGTGTACGCGCGGCACTGGCCGCCATCGACGCCGTTGACCGGCCCGAGATCTGGTTGACCATCCGCAGCACGGAGGACCTGCTCGCCGAGGCCGCCGACATCGACGCCCGGGCCGGCCGGGGTGAGGAGCTGCCCCTGGCAGGCCTCGTGCTCGCCGTGAAGAACAACGTGGACGTGGCGGGGATCCCCACCACCGCGGCCTGCCCGGGCTTCGCCTACCTCCCGGAGGAGGACGCGGAAGCGGTGCGCCGCCTGCGCGCCGCGGGCGCAGTGGTGCTGGGTGCAACCAACCTCGATCAGTTTGCGACAGGGCTTGTGGGCACGCGCAGCCCCCACGGGGCTGTCCGTGACTCGCGTCGTCCCGAGTACATCTCCGGCGGGTCCAGTTCCGGGTCCGCCGTCGCCGTCGCCCTCGGGCTGGCCGACATCGCCATCGGCACCGACACCGCCGGTTCCGGCCGCATCCCCGCGGGCCTCCAGGGGATCGTGGGCATCAAACCGACCCTGCATGTCGTCTCGACGGACGGTGTGGTGCCGGCCTGCCGTTCCTGGGACGCGGTCACCATCCTGGCCCGGGACCTGTCGACGGCGGAACGCGCCATGGGTGTGATGGCCGGCGGCGCGCGTGCGTGGCCTGCCGACATACGCCTGGCCGCCCCCACCCGGCCCCGTGTCGCCGTTCCGGCAGAGTTGCCCGAGCTCGCACTCGCCTGGGCTGCGGAATTCGGACGCCAGGTCTCCCGGCTCGAGGCATCCGGTGCCGACGTCCACCCCATTCCGATCGACCTGTTCCTGCAGGCCGCGCGCCTTCTCTACGACGGCGCACTCGTGGCGGAGCGCCATGCCGCCGTCGGTGCCTTCGTCGACAGCGCCGCCGGTGACGACGGTGCGGCCGGCCTTGATCCCACGGTCGCCGGCATCATCAGCCGCGCCGGCACCCTGGTTGCCAGCGCGTACGTGGCGGACACCGCCCGGCTCGCCGACCTGAAGCGGGAGGCGCTCGCGCTGCTCGACGGCTTCGACGCCCTCCTGGTGCCAACGGCTCCCCTGCATCCGCTCCTCGCGGAGGTCGCGGCCGACCCCGTGGGCGTGAACTCGCGCATGGGAACGTACACGAACTTCTGCAACCTGTTCGATATGTGCGCGGTTGCAGTGCCCGCCGGCGAAGTGGAGGGCTCGCAGTTCGGGGTGACGGTGGTGGGGCGCACGTTCGACGACGCCGTCGTCGCGGATATCGCCCGCCGAATCGAGGTCACGCCCGCTCCTCCCGCCCTCTTCGCCGCCGGCACCGCCGGCAGTACCGGTGGTGAGGAGCGCCGAGCTGCCGCCGCAGGCCGGCCCTGGCCGTTGGCGGCCGGAGCGTCGGGCGTCCCGCTCGTCGTCGTCGGCGCGCACCGCCGCGGTCAGGTCCTCGCTGCCGACCTCGAGGCACTCGGCGGCTTCTGGGCCGGTCCGGTGCGCACGGCCGCCCGCTACCGCATGGTGGCGCTGGATACTCAGCCGCCGAAACCCGGCGTGTACCGCTCGGACGACGGCGCAGAACTCGTCGGCGAACGGTGGATCCTCTCCGAAGCGGCTCTCGGCCGGTTCCTGGCCGTGCTGCCCGAACCCATGCTCCTCGGTTCCGTGCGCCTGAGCGACGGCACCACAGCCGTCGGATTCGCCTGTGATGCCGTAGCCGCGGCAACCGGCGAGGACATCACCCATCACGGGGACTGGCTCCTCGCGACGGCAGCAACATCCGCCACGCCGGCGGGTTCAGGGCGGGAAACCGTAGGGCACCGGTCCCACGGCGCCGTACGCGACTTCCTCGTGACGGCGCTCTCGCGCGGTTCCTACACCGATTCCAGGCGAGGGTAGATGCGACGGTCCTCGGGAAGCTTCCGGGAAACTTCTGCCGCACCCGCGACACGTGCAGGCGAAGCTGACCCACGTTGCGACAGCGACGGGCAATCCGGGATGTCCTGGTGGCGAAAGATGTTCCACGCCGCACAGGACCAGCCGGGGACGAGAGGCCCCTCGCGCATCTCGTCCGATGGACAAGGGCGATACGCGTGGCTACTGCCCGGGGACGTCGTGTAGGCACCGTCGACCGCCCCTGCCTCGATTGATACTGGGACTGAAGTTGCGATTGATGCTGCGCTTCTGTGGAGCAGGGCGCACACTGAAGGAACTTGGCTGTCACCGGACGCGGTATGTGAGATTCAGTCGGAGACATTGCCGGAACGATTTCGTGGCGGTGGGTTCCCCTCGCACGGTCAAGAAGCCGGCTGCGTGAGGGGAACAGCACTATTTCCCCGAGCAACGGCTCGAGCCACGCGCCAGGCGCGCCCGCTCCCCCACGGTAGAGGCCGCTCCACACAGGCATCGGAAACCCGCCCATCACGCGCGTGTCACCACCGTGGCGGAGCTCAACGACCTGAACGCTTTCACGTCGTAGGATGCAGCAACAACCGGTACCGGTAGCGATCGATCCGTGGGTTTGCGACTCCATCCTGGCTCAGCCGGGGTGGTTGAAAAGGAGAATAGCGTGAGCAAGACATTGCGTTGGGGCGTACTGGGCACCGCCCGCATCATCCGCAAGACGATCCCGGCGTTGCAGCAGACACGGAACGGTGAGGTCATAGGTATCGCCTCCCGTACGGAGGAAAGGGCCAGGGAGTACGCCGACAAGCATGGCGTACCGCAGGCGTTCAGCTCCTACGAGGCGCTGCTTGCCTCGCCGGACATCGACGCTGTTTACATTTCGCTGCCGAACGCACTGCATCGTGAGTGGGTTCTGAAATCTTTGGACGCAGGCAAGCACGTCCTGTGTGAGAAGCCCCTTGCGATGAGCGCTGCGGAGGTCGAGGAGATCACGCGCAAAGCCGAGGAGACCGGACTCCGGGTCCTGGAAGGCTTCATGTACCGTTTCCACCCGCGCTTCGAGAAGCTGCAGGAGCTACTCGCGTCCGGTGCAGTGGGTACCTTGACCTTTCTCCACGTCGGACACACCTTCGACGCCGGCGGAGATGACAACATTCGCTGGTATACCGGTCTCGGCGGTGGTGCACTCTTCGACGCAGGAGGCTACTGCGTCAACGTCAGCCGGATGGTCACGGGCCAGGAGCCGGTTCACGTCGCAGCCTTCGGCAACTACCGTGACGCCAGCGACACAGGCCGGATCGATACGAGCTTCGCGGGCATGCTGCGCTTTCCCGGAAGCGCCACCGCCCTCTTCGATACCGGGGTCAACCTCGAGCGCCGCAACTTCCTGGAGCTCACGGGCACCAAGGGCCGGCTCTACCTCGACAATCCTTTCGGCCTTCTGGAAGAGGACTCCGTTCTGGAGGAGCATCACTTCGGGCAGGACAGCATTCACCACAGGATCAAGGGCGGGAACCACTTCGTACGGATGGGTGAACATTTCGCCGACAGTGTTCTGAACGGCGTGCCGCTTCGGTACGATCTGGCAGACGCCGCGAACAACGCGCGGGTGCTGGAAGCGCTCGACAGTGCAGCGCGATCACAAGACGGCGCCTGAACCACGATCCGGAACGTATCGCAGCGGCAGGCAGTGCGCATGAGGGCTGCTCTCGCGGTGAATTCCTACAGCGCAGTGGTCACGTCGGCATTCAGCGTGGCTCGTGGGTTGTGTGAATGCCGCACGCCCACAGTGAATGCTCCAAGTTCCCGGCCGATGCCGAGGTAATGGTCGCTGTCCTCCAGGACCACGCAGGGGAGCAGGCAATGGGCTCGAAAAACAACTTCCTTGTCCTCGGTAGGTCCGCGTCGAGCAACATCGACGTATCTGGCCAGATTCCACGATTGCAGGAGTTCTTCGATCAGGTCAGGATTCCCGTTCGATACGACGGTTTGCTGCGCAGCTACTCCTGACAGCGCCGGCATCAATCGTGAGGCTACCCACGACGGTTCGAGGCTCCGCTTCGCTGCTTCAGCAACGACGACGGCGCGCTCAGAATAGAGGCCCTGGATCTGACCCGTCTCGGCGGGAAAGCCGCGTTCGATTAGGCGGCACCAGATCCAGTGCTCGGTGTTCCCTATGAGGTCGGCGAAGAAGTCATCAGCGAAGTGATAGCCCCGACGGCGTGCCAACTCACGAAAGCTGTCTTCGTGCAGGGGTTCCGTGTGCGCCACCACGCCGTCGAAGTCCCAGATCACCCGGGCACCCGTTCCCTGGATGATCATCGCGGAGATGAGTTCGTCCGAGTCCCGACCCCAATCAACCATTCGTCTCGACCTCTCTGTGGGTGACACGTGCCGTCACCCACGACCCGAAGCGTAGCCCGTTCGCTGTAGCGTCACGGCGACGGCGACACCTACCGCGCTGGATGAGTACGGCGCGCCGGACGAGAACGCGACCAGATTCCGCTTGAGACCTCGCGGACAGTGCCTGTCCGGATGACGGTGCGCCACGCCGGTGGTCGGAGCACAATCGGGGCATGACCCTGCGCTGGTACTCCACCGTCATCGAATCCACGGACCATCGAGCCCTCGCCCGGTGGTGGGCCGAGGCCCTCGGCTGGGACATCATGTTCGAGGACCCCGACGAGGCCGTACTCGTGCCGCCGTGGGCACGCGAGCTTGCGCCGAGGCTCCGCTTCGAGCAGGTCCCGCCCGGCCTCGTGTTCGTTTCCGTCGAGCACCGTAAGGAGGGCAAGAACCGCCTGCACCTGGATTTTGCGCCGCACACCGGTGACGACCGCGACGCGGAGATCGCGCGGCTCCTGGCGCTCGGCGCCGCAAGGGTCGACGTCGGGCAGGGCCCGGACGTGAGCTGGGACGTTCTCGCCGACCCCGACGGCAACGAATTCTGCGTGCTGTCCTCGCGCGAGGACTAGGCGCGCGGCAGTCCGACGCCGGTTCCTACAGCTCGATGCGCTCTGTCTCGATCACTTCCTTGCGCACCTGCCCCGTGACCGTTTCGTCGTGCGTGCGCGCCTCGCGGCTGATGCGCACGCGTTCGATGGGGACCACGTCGATCTCGACGCGTGGCTTCTCCTCGTACAGGACCATTTCGACGACGTCGCCGTTGAAGGCGGTCTCGACGGCCGCGTAGAGCCGGTCGCGCTCGGCCTTGCTGAAGGTGCCTGCACCGTCGTCGTAGAGGGGTGCTCCATCCTTGACCGGTACGCGCTCCACAACGAGCTCCTCACGCCGGATCTGCACGGTCATGGTGACGTCCTCGGTGACCACGCGCTTAACGAGGCGTACGCGCTCCGTCTCGCGAAGTTCGGTTCCTACCCGGAGTTGTTCCTCGGAGCGCGTCATCGCGTAGTCGCCCTCGGGGCGGGAGGACTGGCTGCGGGTGCGGCCGGCGTCGGGAGCTGCCTGGTCCGCAGTGCCGTCGTCGTCCTTTGCCGCCATGAGCCCGTAGTAGCGCAGGAGGTGCTGCTCCTCCTCCGGGCTGAGGTGCCCGTCCAGCGACATCTTCGGGGAGTCGTACACCTTCGCATGGGTGTAGGGCAGGCGGACGTTGCGGCCGTCGAGGGTTGCGCCGTGCAGCGGGGCGAACGATTCCGGTTTCCCCATTGTGTGCGTGGTCACGGTCACCCAGCTGGGTTCCCCGGTGGCGTCGTCGACGTAGAGCTGGCCCATGGGACCGAGAACTGCTCCGTCCTCGCTCAGCACATTGGCGCCGGCGTTCATCGAGTTCTTCATCTGGTCGAGCGTGATCATGATGGCCCTTTCGAGGAGATTGACTTTTCATCACCGTAGGTCGCGTCACCCCCGATAGCAAGCATGCTTACTACCCAATTCCCGGTTTGTCGTCCATTCCAGGCCAGCGGCTACCGCTGTCCGCGCAGCCTCAGCCCGTGAGGACCCCGATCACGAGGAACACCATGGGCAGGTACAGCACTCCCGCTACGGTCTGCAGCGTGATGGTGGACGCCATGAGGCGCGAATCGCCGCCCAGCGCCCTCGCCTTTCCCTCCCGACGACGCCGTCGGGAGGGAAAGGAAGAGGATCACAGTGGCTGCAGGCTCCCCGGTCAGCCCGAAGAGCAGGCAGCCCGCGATCCCGAGGCCCGGCAGAACCGCGAACTTGACCGCAGTCGCCATCAGCACCGCGCCGAGGTTGCGGCCCATGCTGCGCAGCTCGAGCGCCGCCCCCACGCACAGCAGGCCGAGCGGCAGTGACGCCGTGCCGAGGGTCCGCACGAATTCGGCGATGCCCGGCGGCAATCCGACGCCGGTTACGTTGAGCAGGATGCCCATCACGCAGCCGAGGATCAACGGGTTGGTGATGATGCTCCGAACCGTTCCGCCGATGGTGAGTCGCTCCGAGCCGTAGCGAGCGAACGCGAGCGTGCAGAGGACGTTCACGAGTGGAACGAGGACGGTATTGGCGATGGCAGCGAGCGCGACGCCGTCGGACCCGAAGAGGGCCAGGGCGATCGACAGGCCGAGATAGTTGTTGAACCGGATGCTGCCCTGGATGACCGAGGTGAAGGCCGGTCCATCGAGGTCCAGCCAGCGTTGCGCGATCACGAGACCGAGCGCCGTGACGATGACGGGTCCGGCGAGGATCGGCGCCATGAGTCCGATCGGCAGGCCCGCGAGATCCGCCGTCGCGGTGCCGTTGATGAACAGGGCCGGCAGGAGGATGAAGTAGCAGAGCCGCTCGGCCGGCGGCCAGAACGACGGCGAGAGGAAGCTGCGTGCCCTGATGCCGTAACCGAGCGCGATCAGCCCGATCACCGGACCGAGCGCCACCAGGGTCTGCAGGATCATGAGGTGGCGCAGGCTGGACGAGCAGGCGACGCGCGACGCCGGGCTCGTGCCAGGGCTGCGGTCAGGACGGCCCCGATCACCAGCCCCGCGCCTGGAGCCACTCGGCGGCCAGCCGGATCCACTGTTCGGCGGCGCCCTGTCCCTCGGCCAGTCCCAGGCCGTGCTCGCCCTCGGTGAAGACGTGCAGGGCGTGCGGAACGAAGTGGGCTGCGAGCGCCTGCGCCAGGAGGTACGCGTGCTGTACCGGCACGGCTTCGTCCGCCGCGGTGTGCCAGATGAAGAACGGCGGGGCGTCGGCCGTTACCAGTCGGTCCAGCGACGTCGCCGCGCGGAGCTCCCCACCAGCGTCGGGCCCGAGCAGTTCGTCCTGGGAGCCGCGGTGCGTCGCGAGTTCCATCGAGACCACGGGATAGCAGAGGACGGCGGCGTCGACACGCTCATCGGCTTCTTCGCCGGCTGCCAGCGCGGCGTGGCCCGCGAGGTGCCCTCCGGCGGAGAAGCCGAGAAGCGCCACCCGCTCGGCTCCGGCCGACCGCACCCTCCGGATCTCGGCCCGGACGGCGTCGAGCGGGGCCGGGTGCCGTGCCTGGACGGGATAGTCGAAGATACTGGCCGACAGTCCGAGGGAGCGCAGCCGGTCGGCGACGATCTCCCGCTCATTGTCCGACAGCATGCCGTAGCCACCGCCGGGCAGGACGATGACGTGCGAGGAATTCATCCCACCACCGTACTGCGGCTGGGAATGTCGGTGGGACCCTCTTCACCCATCGATCGGTGCCCCTCACGATGAAAGCCCCTGGCCGGTGGGGCCAGGGGCTTTCATGCACTGCGGGAAGCTGTCAGCCCTCGCACTCCATGCAGAACTTGTCACCGTTCTTCTCGCGCGCAAGCTGGCTGCGGTGGTGCACCAGGAAACAGGACATGCAGGTGAATTCGTCCTCCTGCTGGGGGATGACCTGGATGAGGAGTTCCTCGTGCGAGAGATCGGCCCCGGGGAGGTCGATCCCTTCAGCGGTTTCGCCGTCCTCGACATCGATCAACGCAGTCTGCGTGGTCGCGCTGCGCTGTGCCTGGATTGCCTCGAGGGACTCGTTGGCCGGCTGGTCTTCCGGGCGAACGCGTGGCTCGTCGTAGTCGGTTGCCATGGGGGTAGATCTCCTTCTATGGGGCGGGAATGTCGCCCAGATGCCACTCTCAACCTCGGAAGAGGCGGAAGTATTCCATATACCGGGAGCAATATACCCGCTACGGCTGGACTTTTTCTCCAACAGGTCTGCTCACGTCAATCCGTACCGCAATGTGACGGAACAGCCCCGGCATGGTAGGCGGGGCGAATGCCCGCACGCGCCGTCGTAGGGTTGAAGCCAATCCCCATCATCCCAGGAGCTCCTCATGGCATTGGCACTCGACCTCGGCGGCAAGACGGCCCTCGTGACAGGATCCACACAGGGCATCGGACTGGCCATCGCCGCCACGCTCGCCTCCGCGGGCGCCCGCGTGGGAGTGAACGGCCGCAGCAACCGTAGCGTCTCCCGCGCCATGGAGGTCATCCGCAAGGACGTGCCCGACGCCGATCTTGTAGCTGTGGCGGCGGACGTCACCACGGACGAAGGACTCGCGGGAGCTCTGGCCGTCCTGCCCGCCGTCGACATCCTCATCAACAACCTCGGCATCTTCGGTGCGCGGCCGGCCCTGGAAATCGATGACGCCGAGTGGCGCCGCTACTTCGAGGTCAACGTGCTCACCGCCATCCGGCTCACGCGCGCGTACCTGCCCGGAATGATGACGGCCGGCTGGGGCCGCGTCCAGTACATCGCCAGCGACTCCGCCGTCGTCATCCCCGCAGAGATGATCCACTACGGCGTCTCGAAGACGGCGCTGCTCGGCGTCTCGCGCGGCTTCGCGAAGGAGGCCAGGGGCACGGGCGTCACCGTGAACTCGATCATCGCCGGCCCCACCCACACCGGCGGGGTGGAGGACTTCGTGTACCAGTTGGTGGACAAGGACCTCGACTGGGAGGACGCGCAGCGGCAGTTCATGAAGGACCACCGGCCCCAGTCACTGCTGGAGCGCCTGATCGAGCCTCAGGAGATCGCCAACATGGTCACCTACCTGGCGTCCCCGCTCGCGTCGGCGACCACGGGCGCAGCGGTGCGCGTGGACGGCGGATACGTGGACGCCATCCTCCCGTGAGCCGGAGCGCTGTCCTCATCCCGAACGGCGTACTCGAACCCGGGCCCATGGCAGCGATCCTCGCAAACCACGCCATCCCCGGCTGTGAGGTTGCGGACCGCGCGGACCGCACGCACACACGCATGCTCGGGACGCCGGCCGGCCCGCGCCGCGTCACCGTCACCATCCGGCCGGACGACGTCGGGCTGACAGCGGACACGGACGACGACGGCGAGTTCGAGCACCTCATCGACAGCACCCGGGCATGGCTGGACCTCGACACGGACACCGGCGCCATCGCCCGTGCTTTCGATGGCGACCCGCTCCTCGGCCCGCTGGTACGCGACCGGCCCGGACTGAGGGCGGTCGGCTATCCCGACGCGTTCGAGGCCGCCATCATGACGGTCCTCGGGCAGCAGGTGTCCGTGGCGGCCGGTGGCACGTTCGGCGGTCGGCTCGCCGCCGCCTACGGGTCGGCGTCGCCGTCGGGCCTCACACTGTTCCCCACTCCGCAGGTCATCGCCGACGCACCGCCCGAGGAGCTGCGTGCAGCCGTCGGCGTGACCCGCACGCGGGCGACGACGGTGCAGAACGTGGCACGCGCCGTCGTCGACGGGTTGTTCCTCGATGCCTCGGCCGACCAGGCACAGCTGCGGCGGGAGCTTCTCGCGATCCCCGGCATCGGTCCGTGGTCGGCGGACTACCTCGCCGTGCGCGTGCTCCGCGACCCGGACGCTTTCACGCCGGGCGACCTCGTGGCCCGGCGCGCCATGGGTAACCCGAGCATCAGGGACGCCGAACGCCTGTCCGAGGAATGGCGCCCCTACCGCGCCTACGCCCTGTTCCACCTCTGGACGCTCGCGACCTACAGCGGGGACTAGGCCGGGACCTTCCGTCCGCTGCGCAGCGCCAGTTCCAGCTCGAAGCGGACCTTCGGGTCCTTGAGGTCGTCGCCGAAGAGCTCCCGCAGCTGCAGGACGCGGTAGCCGACGGTCTGCGCGTGGATCCCGAGCTCGTCGGCGATGGGCGTCCGCTGACCCCAGTGCCGCAGCCATGCCAGCAGGGTTTCCTCGAGCTTCTGCCGCTGGTTCCGAGGCAGACCGGCCAGCGGTGCGAGCCGACGCCGGGCGAGCTCCCCGATGGCCGAGGGCTCCGCCGCCAGCACCACCTCGATGAGGTGCTCGTCCGCCCACACGGGCGGCTCGTCATCGCCCTCGCGTGGCGGCAGCATGGACGCGGCGAGGACCGCCAGCCGCAGCGACTCGGCCACCTGTTCCAGCTCGCCCGCGGGCCCGATGGCCGCGCTCCTCCCCGTGAGGGTCCGGTGGAGGTCGGCGCGCCACGCTGGTCCGCGTTCGGGCACCAGGGCGACCGCGTCGGTCTCCCGCTCGATCACGATGGCGCCCGGCGTCAACCTCTGGCGGAGCCCCTGGGCGCGCTCGAGCGGAAGGGTCACGACGGCGAGTTGCGCGGGCACGGCCCAGTCGGCGAGCGAGGCGGCCTGGCGCAGTACCGTCTCGTCGGACTCCCCGAGGAGGAGCAGTTCCAGCAACTCGGCACGACGGCGGTCCACGGCGCCGGCGCGCTCGGACTGCGCGAACGCGTAAGCCTCGGCGCTCACCGCGGAGAGCTCATCGATGTACGCCATGATCGACTCCCCGAGATCCACCACCACGGCCGAGCCGAGCCCGGCCTCCATGGAGCGGCGCGACATCTCCCTGAAAGTCACGCGGGCCCCCATCCGGTAGGCGCCGAGCAACGAATCCATACTGCGCCCCTGACGGAATTCGCCGCGGCCGAGGCCCGCCACCAGTTGGCGGCTCTGGTCGGAGAGGGCGGGCAGGCTCGTGCCCGGCAATTCGAGAAACCGCTCCAGGGCGGCCGCGACACCCATGCGGAGGCCCCTGCCGAAATCGCCCTCGATGGGCCGGGCGTAGGCCGGGACCAGCTGGGGAACAGCCTGAATGATGGCGTCGACGAGGTCCGGGGTGAGCGGCCTCAATCGCTCGCTCACGTCCGCGGGAAGAGCCAGCCATGGCGGCTCGGGTGGGGCCACACCTACCTCGTCAGGACCCACGCCAGCTACCTCATCTAATTCGTCAAGACAATTCTTCTCCGTCAACTGTATGTCATGAGTGAAGAGTTTTAGCGGGAGAGGCTATATCGTTAACCGAATGATCCGGCTCAAAAAGCTGGCGCGTGCAGCTTCCGCGCTTACGACACCGCTCACACCGGAAGACTTCCTGGCCCTGTTCAACCCGGTGTATTCCTCACGCCAGCTCCGCGGGGTCGTTTCCCGCGTGGTGCATGAGACCGAGGACTCCGCCACCATCTACTTCCACCCCGGCCACGGCTGGCATGCCCACAAGGCCGGGCAGTGGGCGCGGATCGGCGTGGAGCTGGACGGTGTCCGCCACTGGCGTTCCTACTCCCTGAGCACCGCCGCCGGGCACGACCCGGCGATCACCGTCAAAGATGCCGGGGCCGTCTCCCACGTCCTCGTCCGCGACACGAAGCCGGGCGACATCCTGTTCCTCGCACCGCCCCAGGGTGATTTCGTGCTTCCCGAGCACCCGCGCTCCCTGCTCATGCTCACGGCAGGCAGCGGCATCACGCCCGTCATGTCGATGATCCGCACGCTGATCCCCCGTCGCCCCGACGCGAACGTGGTACTCATCAACTCCAACAGCACGCCGGAAAAAAGCCTTTTCCGCGAGGAGCTGGACGAGCTTGCAGACCAGTTCTCCAACCTCACGGTGCGCCACTGGTTCACCAGCGCCCGCGGACGGCTCGAGTTCACGGCGAAGACCATCGCGGACCTGTGCCCGGACTGGCGCTCACGCGCCGCCTACGCCTGCGGCCCCGAAGGCTTCCTGAACAACGCCGAGGAACTGTGGCAGCGTGAGGCCGCCCTCGAGACCGCGAGCACCATGCCCGGCCTCTCGTCCGGCGCCGGAACGCAGGCGGCCACCACGGGCACACTGACCATCGAGCGGTTCAGCACGGACCTGCTGACGGGCGCCGGGCACGACGGCGGCCTCGTCACCTTCGAGCAGTCCGACCGTGAGGTGCAGGCCGACGGCGACACCCCCCTTCTGGACATCGGCGAGGACGCGGGCGTCCTCATGCCCAGCGGTTGCCGCATGGGCATCTGCCACAGCTGCCTCATCCCGCTGCGCGCCGGACAGGTGCGGGACCTCCGCACCGGCGAACTGCACAACAATCCCGGACAGCTCATCCAGACCTGCGTCTCGGCTGCCGCCGGACCCGTGAACCTCGATCTTTAATCCCCCACCAGAGGAGTCCCCATGACCACCACGCTGACCCGCCCGGGCGCCCTTGCGGCGTCGGGCCACCCCCTGGTCCGCCCCGATGCCGCCAAGCACCTGACCGACGAGCAGGTCGAGGAGCTCGGCCGTGAACTCGACGCCGTACGCGACGAAATCCTCGCCAAGCGGGGGGCCACCGACGCCGCCTACATCCGCCGCGTCATCAAGGTGCAGCGCAGCCTCGAGTTCGCGGGCCGTGGCACCCTCCTGTTCAGCAAGTACAAGCCCGCCTGGTTCGCCGGGACGGCCATGCTGAGCGTCGCCAAGATCCTCGAGAACATGGAGATCGGGCACAACGTCCTGCACGGCCAGTGGGACTGGATGCGCGATCCTGACATCCACTCCACCACGTGGGAATGGGACTTCGTCACGCCTGCGCGCTCCTGGCAGCACACACACAACGACCTGCACCACCGCTGGACGAACGTCATCGGCAAGGACAGGGACGTCGGATACAACCTGCTCCGCATGGACCCCGACCAGCCGTGGCGCCCGTTCAACCTGGGCAACCCCCTGTACAACGCCATCCTGGCGCCGGTCTTCGAATGGGGTATCGCGCTGTACGACCTCGAGATCCCCGAGTACAAGGAGGGCCTCAAGACGAAGGAGGCCATGAACCGCGATCTCAAGGCGGTGGGCGTCAAGGTCGTCAAGCAGTTCAGCAAGGACTACGCCGCTACCCCCGCGGTCGCGATGCTCACCGGGTCCGGCAAGCAGGCCCTGTACGGCACCCTCGCCGCGAACGCCATCCGTAACTTCTGGGCGCACGCCGTCATCTTCTGCGGCCACTTCCCAGAGGGCACGGACACGTTCACCGAGGAGGAGGTCGAGGGCGAGACCCGCGGAGACTGGTACGTCCGCCAGATGATCGGCTCAGCGAACATCTCCGGCTCCAAGTTCATGCATCTCATGACCGGCAACCTGTCCCATCAGATCGAGCACCACTGCTTCCCCGACCTGCCGTCCAACCGGTATGCCGAGGTCGCCGTCAAGGTCCGCGAGATTTGCACGCGCTACAAGCTGCCGTACACCACGGGCCCCCTGCCCAAGCAGGTCGGGTCCACCTGGGCGAAGATCTTCAAGCTCGCCCTGCCCAACCGCACGCCGAAGGCTGCTACGGCGTAAGCACGGCCGGCGCCGTCGTCCCGGGTGCATCCGGGGCGGCGGCGCCTTCACGTGCCCGCCTCAGACCGAGGCGTCCTCCGCGAGGAGTGCGTCCACCTGCCCCAGGGCGAGCTTCAGCCCCTCCTCCATGCCCATCTCGACCATCTGGTTGAGCTGCTCGAGGGACTCGAACGCCGTCACCATGATCATGCGGGTCCGGCCGCCCATGTCTTCCAGGGTCACCGTCGCGTGCGTCTCGCCGAGGTCGGCCACGGGGTCACCGTTCTCGTCCGCGAAACCGTCGTCGAACGCCAGGCGGTATGGCGGCTCCACTGCGGTGATGCGCCACCAGCCCCGTGCCTTCTCGCCGTCGGGGCCCGTCATGTAGTAGGCCGCGCGCCCTCCCTGCTCGAACTCGTAGGCGTCGAAGGTCGCGGGCCATGTCGGTGGGCCCCACCACCGCTCGAGCTGCTTCGGATCCGCCCAGATCCGCCAGACGCGCTCGACGCCGGCGTCGAATTCCGCGACAAGCCTGAAGCTCAGTGCTTCGATGTCCTTCTCCGTACTGATGACCGCCATGATGCTGCCTTCCTAGTCCTCATCCTGCGCATCGGCTGCAAGGATGTCCGTGATCCTGTCGACTCGCTGCCGCCAGATTTCCTCGTACTCGTCGAGCAGGCGGCGGGCCTTCTGCACGCCGTCGACCTGTCCCCGCACGATCTGCTCCCGTCCGCGTCTCTCCTTGGTGACGAGTGAGGCCCGCTCGAGGACGGCCACGTGTTTCTGTACAGCGGCGAAACTCATGTCGTACTGCTCGGCCAGGCCGGATACCGAATATTCGGCGATGAGGACGCGCGCCACGATGTCCCTCCGTGTCGCATCGGCAAGGGCCTGGAACAGGCGGTCCACCTCGTCCTCGCTCAACATATCTACAACCATATGGTTGTACGTTACTCCCGGGTGGTGCCGCCGTCAACGGTCAGGTGTTGCCTGCATGGCAGGATGAAAGCGGCGGGCGCGCACCTGTCCGAACGATTCCCCGGGGTGTTCTACGCACCTGGCCCTGCGCTGAGGGATGTGCGGGGACGTGACACCGGTTATGGCGAGGGTCCGGGGACCCTGCGAGACTGGCCCCATGACCCGCGGAATCTATGTGAGCGCCATGACCAACGGCTCCGGCAAATCCCTGATCTCCCTGGGGCTGGCCGACATGCTGCACCGGCACGCCGACCGCGTGGGATTCTTCCGGCCCATCGTCGAGGGCGACGACCCCGCCGCTGATCCGATGGTGGGCCTCATGCAGCGTGCCTTCAAGCTCCCGGACAGCCGGGCCCGCGGCGGACTCACCCGCGCCGAGGCCCGCGCCCTGCTCGTCACGGGCGACCGGGCCGAGATCGACGCGCGCTGCGTCGCCATCTACAGCGGGATCGCCGCGGAGTGCGACGTCGTCATCGTCGAGGGAACGGACCTCTCCGGCAATGATGCCGCCGTCGAGTTCGACCTCAACGCCCGCCTCGCCAACAACCTCGGCGCCATGGTCCTCGCCGTCGTGAGCGCCAAGGACATGTCCGTCGACGAAGCAGCGGACGCCGTCGACGTCGCCCGCCGGGAGCTCGACGCAGCGAAGGTCTCGCTGCTCGCCATGATGGTGAACCGGGCGGCGGACGACGCCGTCACCGCCATCAGCGAGCACGTGCGCCCCGGACGCTCCGGGCGCCCCGTCTACGTGATCCCCGAGCTGACCGAGATCTCCCAGCCCACCGTCTCCGAGGTGTCCGCGGCACTCGGTGCCCGGCAGATCGCCGGCAACTCCAACCTCGAGCGCGACGTCGTCAGCGTCCGTGTCGCAGCGATGAACGTCGGGAACTTCCTGCACCTGCTGACGGACGGAGCCCTCGTGATCGTCCCCGGCGACCGCGCGGACGTCCTCGTGGCGACCCTCGCGTCGTCGTTCTCCCCCGAGTTCCCCGTGCCCTCGGGCATGATCCTGACCGGTGGGCTCGCGCCGGATCCCAATATCCTCGCCCTGCTCGCGCAGGCTCCGTTCCCCGTCTTCGCGCTCGACGACGACACCTATACGGCAGCCCGCCGCGTCAGCGAGGTTCGCGGGGAGATCGCAAGCGGACTGCGCCGGAAGGCAGCGGCAGCCCTCGGCGCCTGGTCGCGCCGGGTGGATGAGAAGGAACTGCTCGAACGCCTCGAGCTCCCCCGACCGGTCAACATGACGCCGCTGCGCTTCCTCCACGAGCTGATCCAGCGGGCCCGGTCCGAGCGTCGGCACATCGTGCTCCCCGAGGGCGAGGACCTCCGCGTCCTGAAGGCCGCAGAGATCCTGCACCGGCGGGACGTCTGCGACCTGACCATCCTCGGGCCCGAGGCGAAGGTGCGCGAGCTCGCCACGGGGCAGGGCATAGACCTCACCGGGCTCACCCTGGTGGATCCCTCGACGTCGGAGCTGCGTGAGGAGTTCGCCGTCGAGTACGCCCGGCTCCGCGCGCACAAGAACGTCTCGCTGGAGCAGGCGCGGGAACGTATGCTCGAAGGCGCATACTTCGGGACGATGATGGTCCAGCTCGGGAAGGTGGACGGCATGGTGTCCGGCGCCGCCCACACCACCGCGAACACCATCAGGCCCGCCCTCGAATTCGTGAAGACGAAGGACGGCGTGAAGATCGTCTCCTCGGTGTTCCTCATGCTCCTGCAGGACCGTGTGCTCGTCTACGGCGACTGCGCCGTGAACCCGGATCCCAACGATGAGCAGCTCGCGGACATCGCGATCGCCTCGGCCGAGACCGCGGCCCAGTTCGGCGTCGAGCCCCGCGTAGCGATGCTCTCCTACTCCACCGGCGAGTCCGGCAGCGGCGGCGCGGTGGACGAGGTGCGGCGTGCCACGGAACTCGTGCGGCAACAGCGGCCCGACCTCGCGGTGGAGGGGCCCATCCAGTACGACGCCGCCGTGGATGCCTCCGTCGCAGCGTCCAAGCTTCCCGGATCCTCGGTGGCCGGGCAGGCGACGGTGTTCATCTTCCCGGACCTCAACACCGGCAACAACACGTACAAGGCCGTGCAGCAATCGGCCGGCGCCGTCGCCGTCGGACCCATCCTCCAGGGCCTCCGCAAGCCGGTCAACGACCTCTCGCGGGGCTGCACCGTCGAGGACATCGTCAACACGGTCGCCATCACCGCGGTGCAGGCCCAGCAGCCCGCCGCTTCCTAACCCCCAGCCCTCCGCCCGCTCGCCAGGACAGGACCCCATGATCATCCTCGTCATCAATTCAGGCTCGTCCTCGCTCAAGTACCAGGTCCGCGAGGGCGACGACGTCCTCGCGGAAGGCCTGGTGGAACGCATCGGCGAAGCCGAGGTGCCGGACCACGCTGCGGCGCTCGACCGCGTGGACGGCGAAGTGGCCGCCGCACTGGACGGACGCGGGATCGACGCCGTCGGGCACCGCGTGGTGCACGGCGGTGAGCGCTTCAGCGAACCGGTGCTGATCGACAACGAGATCACCCGGGCCATCGAACGGCTCAATCCACTGGCGCCCCTGCACAATCCCGCAGCCGTCACCGGTATCCGGGCCATCACCGAGAAGTGGCCGAACATGCCTCAGGTGGCCGTCTTCGACACCGCCTTCCACCGCACCCTGCCCGAGCACGCCTGGCGCTACGCCGTGCCGGACGAGCTGTACCGGAAGTTCGGCATCCGCCGCTACGGCTTCCATGGCACCTCGCACGCCTACGTAGCGCGCGGGGCCGCGGAGCTGCTCGGCGCGGACTCCTTCACCGGCGTCATCGCGCACCTCGGCAACGGCGCGTCCATCACGGCCGTGCGCGACGGCGAGAGCATCGACACGTCCATGGGCTTCACTCCGCTGGAGGGCCTCGTGATGGGTACGCGGTCCGGGGACATCGACCCGTCCATCCTGCTCTTCCTCCTGCGTGAGGGATACAGCGAGAAGGACCTCGATACCCTCCTCAATCGGAACAGCGGACTCAAGGGTCTGGCGGGCACGAATGACATGCGTTCGGTGGCCGAAGCCGCCGATGCCGGTGAACATCGGGCGAAGCTGGCAATCGAGGTGGCGTCCTACCGGCTGGCGAAGTATGTCGGCGGCTACCACGTCGCGGTCGGCGGAGCCCAGGCCCTCGTCTTCACCGCCGGTATCGGCGAGAACGCGCCCAACTTCCGCACCGCGGTGGTCTCCAAGCTCGGCGCCCTCGGTCTCGAGCTCGACGAGGAGAAGAACGGCGAGCGCAGCAAGCAGGCGCGCGTGATCAGCACACCGGCCTCGGCCTTCCCCGTCCTCGTCGTGCCGACGAATGAGGAGGCGGCCATCGCGGAGGCGACGGCCGCCGTGGTCAGCGGCTCGTAGGGCGTTCGGGAGTGAGGACTCGGGCACACTAAGTCCATGACGATCCTGCGCATGGCCCTGCTGTTCGTCCTGGCCGCGGGGGGCGGAGATCGGCGGCGCCTGGCTCATTTGGCAAGCCGTCCGTGAGGGTAGGCCCTGGTGGTGGGCCGGTCTCGGCATCATGGCCCTGGGAGCCTACGGCTTCGTGGCGACCCTGCAGCCCGATCCGAATTTCGGGCGCATACTCGCGGCGTACGGTGGCGTCTTCGTGGCCGGCTCGCTGGCGTGGGGTGTACTCGTCGACGGTTTCCGCCCCGATCGCTGGGACGTGATCGGTTCGGCGGTCTGCCTGGTCGGCGTCGCGCTGATCATGGCCATGCCACGTTCGACGGCGTGACCCTCCGGCCCTTGTCCTCGCCCTACACCGCCCCGAGCAGCCGTGCCAGCCCGGCGGCGAGCGCACCGACGGCCACCACCACCAGGAACGGCGCCCGCAGCCAGAGCGCGACGGCGGCAGCAACCAGCGCCGCGACCCGCGCGTCGAGCACGAGCGTCTGACCCGAGGCGAACGTGTTGACGGCGGTCAGCGCGGCCAGCAGTCCGATGGTCAGCGACCCGGCGACACGAAGCATCCGCGGGTTGTCGAGCAGTTTTGCGGGCACCAGGAAGCCCAGATATTTCGTGGCGATCGAGATCACGCACGCCAGCAGGATCCAGCCCCAAAGGCTCATGCGTCCCCCTCGGCCCCACGAGCGGCGGAGCCCGGGGGGTACGGCTCGACGTCGGGCTCCAGGCCCTCCGTCGCCGGCCCGAGGCCGGAAAGCCCGAGGACCGCGGCCACGACGGCCGCGATCAGGATGGGCACGCCGGGTGGCACGAGCGGCACGGCGATCAGCGTGACCACTGCGCAGACGACGGCGATGGCAGCGGGTTCCTTCGCCCTGATCCGCGGCCAGAGCAGCCCGAGGAATGCCGCGACCGCTGCGCCGTCGAGTCCCCACCGCGCCGGGTCGCCCATGGCGTTGCCTGCGAGCGCGCCCACCAGCGTGAAGAGGTTCCAGAGGACGAAGACGCCGGCTCCGGCCGCCCAGAATCCCCGCCGCTGCTCGTCCGGATCGCTCTGCCCCGTCGCCGTCGCCACCGATTCGTCGATGGTCAGGTGCGCCATCGCGAGTTTCCGCCAGCGTGCGGGACGCAGCAGGACGTTGATCTGCATCCCGTAGACGCCGTTGCGGATACCGAGCAGGGTCGCGGCCGACAGTGCGGAGATGCCGGACCCACCACCGGCGATGACACCGATGAATGCGAATTGCGAGCCGCCGCTGAACAGCAGCAGGCTCAGCGCCATCGTCTGCAGGAGATCGAGGCCCGCGGCGACGGACAGCGCGCCGAAGGACAGTCCGTACAACCCTGTGGCGATGGCCACCGAAAGGGCGACACGGACTGCCGGGGATTGTAGGAGCATCACCCGACAAGGCTAGGGGATGAGGGGCTTCGGCTTCCCATCCGTGTCGAAGAGGTAGATAGTGGAAATGGAAAGCCTACTTACTAACCGGAGGAGCGCCACATGAAGGCAGTGACATGGCAGGGCAAGCGCAACGTCAGCGTCGAGAACGTCCCTGATCCCACCATCCAGGAGCCGACCGACGCCATCATCCGCGTCACGTCGACGGCGATCTGCGGCTCGGACCTGCACCTCTACGAGGTGCTCGGCCCCTACATGCACAAGGGTGACATCCTCGGGCACGAGCCGATGGGCGTCGTCGAGGAAGTGGGCGCGGGGGTCACCAACCTGAAGGTGGGCGACCGCGTGGTCATCCCGTTCAACATCTCCTGCGGGTACTGCTTCATGTGCAAGCGGGGACTGCAGTCGCAGTGCGAGACCACACAGGTCCATGCGGCAGGGTCGGGTGCTGCGCTCTTCGGCTTCTCGGAGCTGTACGGCTCCGTTCCCGGCGGGCAGGCCGAATACCTGCGTGTCCCCTTTGCCGACTACGGACCCGTGAAGGTCGGGCACGATCTACCCGACGAGCGCTACCTGTACCTCTCCGACATCCTCCCCACCGCCTGGCAGGGCGTGCAGTACGCGGACGTCCCGAAGGACGGCGTGCTCGCTGTCTACGGCCTCGGACCCGTCGGCCAGTTCGCCGCACGCATCGGCAAGTACCTCGGCCACCGGGTGATCGGGGTCGAGCCCGTCGCGGAACGCCGGGAAATGGCGAAGCGGCACGGCATCGAGACCATCGACTTCACGAAGAACACCGCCGAGGAACTGCGCAGCATGACCAACGGCCGCGGACCGGACGCCATCGTCGACGCCGTCGGGATGGAAGCACACGGCTCCCCCATCGGCGCCTTCGCCCAGAACGCCGTCGGCATCCTCCCGGACAAGCTCGCGCAGAAGGTGATGGAAACCGGCGGCAGTGATCGCGTGACCGTCCTCCACTCCGCGATCGACGCCGTCCGCCGCGGCGGCACCCTGTCCCTCAGCGGCGTCTACGGTGGCGCAGCGACCCCCATGCCGATGCTCAATATGTTCGACAAGCAGCTTCAATTCCGCATGGGCCAGTGCAACGTGCGCCGCTGGACGGACGAGCTCCTGCCGATCGTGGAGGAGCCCTCGGACCCCCTGGGCGTCACGGACCTCATGACCCACGAGGTCTCGATCGACGAGGCCCCGGCCGCATACAAGAACTTCCAGAAGAAGACGGACGGCACGATCAAGGTGGTCCTCAAGCCGCAGGGCATCACGGTCTAGAGCGCCCCCCCAGGGCACCACCCGGGCGTAACCCCTAGCGCGCCACCCCGGGCGTAACCCCTAGCGCGCCACCCCGGGCGCGACGAGGACAGACGTGACGGCGGGAGCCCGGCCCTCGGGTCGGGCTCCCGCCGTCGCATCCCTCGGCACTACTCACGGGCCATCGCGTCGTGGGAACCGGCCTCGCCGCGGGCCACGTGCAGCGCATCAGCCGCCCGCACGAGCCCGAGGTGCGAGAAGGCCTGCGGGAAGTTGCCCGCCATGCGCCCGTTCTCGGCGTCGTACTCCTCCGACAGCAGGCCGAGCTCGTTGCAGTAGCCCACAAGCTGGTCCATGAGCCGCTTGGCATCGTCGAGCCGACCACTGTGGGCATATTGCTCCACCAACCAGAAGGAGCAGGCGAGGAAGGGGTGCTCGCCCGGCTCGAGGCCGTCGTCGGACTCGCCGGTGCGATACCTCAGAAGCAGCCCCTCGGGATCCAGCAGGTGCTGCTCGATCCGCTCGACCGTGCCCAGGATCATCGGATCGTCATAGTCGAGGAAGCCCACCTGCGGAAGCTGCAGCAGGGATGCATCCACCTCCGTGCCGTCGTAGACCTGGGTGAATGTGTTGAGCTCGCGGTTGAAACCGCGCTCCAGTATCTCGGCGCGCAGACCGTCCCTCAGTTCCGTCCAGTGTTCCTCGGGCCCTGTCAGGCCGTGGTCCCGCACGGCGCGGACGGCGCAGTCGAAGGCCGCCCACATCATCACGCGGGAGTGGGTGAAGTACTGCAGCTCGCCGCGCATCTCCCAGATGCCGTGGTCACGGTCGTCGAGGTGGTTCTCCGCGAAGCCCAGCAGTGCGCGCTGCAGGGGCCACGAGAAATTGTCCTCCGTGACTCCGTGGCCGCGCAGTTTCTCGAGTGCCACCATGACTTCCCCGACGACGTCGGCCTGGTACTGATCCACGGCACCGTTGCCGACACGCACGGGGGTGGAACCCGCGTACCCCGGCAGGTTGTCCAGTTCGCGTTCCGGCAGCTGGCGCTCCCCCGCCAGCCCATACATGATCTGCAGGTCCTCGGGATCCCCGGCGACGGCCCTCAGGAGCCAGTTGCGCCACTCGAGTGCTTCCTCGGCGAATCCGTGCGTCATCATGGCTTCGAGTGTCAGGGCGGCGTCCCGGAGCCAACAGAAGCGGTAGTCCCAGTTGCGTGCGCCACCGAACTGCTCCGGCAGGGAGGTCGTGGGAGCTGCGACGATGCCGCCGGTGTCCTCGTGCGTCAACGCCCGCAGCACGAGGAGCGAGCGCCGCACCGCCTCCGAGTACTCGCCGTCGTCCACGCAACTGGCGCCCCAGGCCTTCCAGTAGCTGATGGCGGAGTCGAGCTGCTCGTCGACGTCGAGCGGAGGCGGGGTCTCCCGGTGCGAGGGGTACCAGACGAGTTCGAGGTCGACGACGTCGCCCGAAGTCACCTCGAAAATACCCTCGTGACGGTGACCTTTTGCTCTCAGCCGGGGCCCGCGGAGCAACAGCGCATCCGGTCCGGCGATCGCCAGCAGCACGGGGACGCCGTCGTCCGTGCCCTGGCTGACCCATGGGAGGATGTCGCCGTAGCCGAAGCGGATCTCCAGTTCCTGCCGTACGCTGACCGTGCCCGCCAGTCCCTGGATGCGCCGTACCACGTTCGCCCTGCGGTCGGTCACCGGCATGAAATCGGTGACCAGCACTTCACCCTCGGTGGTCCTCCAGTGCGTCTGGAGGACGAAGGTGGAATGGATGTAGCTCCGGCTCACCACCTCGGCCGTAGCCGAGTCCGGTGCGACCAGCCAGCGGCCGTGCTCCGGCGTGCCCAGCAGGGCGGCGAAGACCGAATCGGAGTCGAATCGCGGAAAGCACAACCAGTCCACGCTGCCGTTCCGGGAGATGAGCGCACCGGTGTGGAGGTCGGAAACGAGTGCGTATTCCTCGATCGGTGATTGCATTTTCCAACTCAACCACAACGGAACCGGCTGCTGGACGGCTACTTCAGGTTGCCCTCGAAGGCCAGCCGGATCCGGGCCGGGTAATCCGTGGTGAACTCCTGGACACCGAGTCCGGCGAGGAACCGGGCGTCCTCCTCGGTATTGACCGTCCAGGCCCGCACGCGCACGCCGTCGTGGATCCACCGCTGGATTCTTTCCGGGTGGTCCCGCACATATTGCAGGCTGGGCCCCGCGATACCGATCTCCTGCCGGTCGATCAGTTCCTCTCCCTCCTTCAAGGCCCTCTGCATGATGGCGATGAGGGCACCCTCGGCGATGGACCCGAAGCTGAGGGCGTCGCGCACCTCCTGCGGGCTGACATCCGCTACGAGTTGGCACAGCACATGGTGCGGGACCGACTCGGCGAGCTGCAGCATGGAGTCGGGGTTGAAGCTCATGAAGCTCACCTCGACCAGGCCCAGCATCGATGACTCCGGGTCCCACCCCTCGTCCATCAGGAACGCGATCAGCGCCTCCTCCAACCTCAGTCCGAAGGGGCTCGGATGCTTCAGTTCGATCGCCAGCTTGATGGGCCGACCGGACTCGCGAAGCAGGACCAGCAGGTCGGACAGGGCGAGGAGCTGGTGTGCAGCATCGCCATACCCCGCAGGAATGCCGACGCCCTTCCACGAGCACACGTCGAGCATCCGCAGTTCGGCCAGTGTGCGGTCCGCCACGTCACCGGACCCGTCGGTGGTCCGTTCCAGCGTGGTGTCATGGATGCACACGAGCTGACCGTCGCGGGTCAGGTGCACGTCGCACTCCACGCCTTCGGCGCCGTCCGCGAGCGCCTGCAGGTATGCAGCACGGGTGTGCTCGGCATAGGTTCCGCTGCTGCCGCGGTGGGCGAAGATCACGGGGGGCACGGGGCATCCCTTCAGTCGCGTCGGTGATATCCCTCATACGGTACGTGACCCCGCAATCGGGACACCATCGGCCCCCAACCGCAACCGGACCAGCGTGCTCCCTCGATAGACTCGGGAGGGTGAATGATCTGATGACCGCCACCGACACGGAGCGGGCGGCCGCCCTGCGCCGCATGAAGATGCTGGCTACGGGACTACTGGTGGTCATGGCGGCCATCTTCGTGGTGGCTTTCGCCCTGCAGGATACCTATCCGTGGCTCGAGTACGTCCGCGCCGCAGCGGAGGGTGGCATGGTCGGGGCCCTCGCGGACTGGTTCGCCGTGACGGCCCTCTTCAAGCACCCGATGGGACTGAAGATCCCGCACACCGCGATCATCCCCCGCAAGAAGGACCAGATCGGCGAATCGCTCGGCCAGTTCGTCGAGGAGAACTTCCTCTCGGAGGACGTGGTCCGCGCCAAGCTCGATTCCGCGCGGATCGCGCAGAAGGCCGGTGCGTGGCTGGAGAAGCCGGACAGCGCCGACCGGGTCGCCGTTGAGGGTGCGGCCCTGATTCGCGGGATGTTCACGGTCCTGAACGACGACGCCGTGCAGGGCGTCATCGAGTCCATGGTCAGGAAGCACCTGCTCGACCCGCCCTGGGGGCCGCCGGTCGGCAGCATTGCCGAGCGCATCTTCGCCGAGGGGCACCATCATCGGCTGGTGGACCTGCTGGTGGATCGTGCAGGCGACTGGGTGGACGCGAACTACGCCGTTGTCACGAGGGTCGTCGCGCAGCGCTCCCCCACCTGGGTACCGCGACTCGTCGACGGCGTCGTCGGCGATCGCGTGCACGCCGAACTCTCGAAGTTCATCCGCGCGGTGCAGGACGATCCACAGCACGACGTCCGCATCTCCATCGACAAGTACCTCCGCGAGCTCGCGCAGGACCTGCAGCACAAGCCCGAGACGATCGCCAAGGCCGAGGAGATCAAGGGACAACTCCTCGACGACCCGCGCGTCAGGGACCTGACCGCGCGCACGTGGTCGACGATCAAGAACGCCCTCCTCGAAGCGGTCAACGACCCCGGGAGCGAACTGACGACCAAGTTCAAGGCGGCGGTGCGGGACTTCGGTTCCCGCCTGACCACGGATGCGGAACTGGCCGGGAAGGTGAACCGCTGGATCGCCGATGGCGCCTCCTACGCGGTGCGGACCTATCGAAGCGAGATAGCCGGAGTCATCTCGGAGACAGTGGGTCGGTGGGACGCAGAGGAGACATCCCGGAAGATCGAACTGCAGGTCGGCAAGGACCTGCAGTTCATCCGCATCAACGGCACGGTGGTCGGTTCGCTGGCAGGGCTGGCGATCTTCGCCATCGCTGACGCGATCTTCGGCTAGGTCCGCTTCTGCTCGGAACCTGATCCGGGCAGCTGCAGGACCTCGGCCAGTTCGCCGGGAATGGTCTGCGGCAGGGGCCCGAACGCCTCGCGCGTGGTCTTGATGACTGCCTTGCCCATCAGGTGGTTGCCGGTCCCGCCGATCACTGCACCGGCGCCGAAGGGCAACGCCCGGCCGAGCATGAAGCCACCCTGCTTTGCGAGGAACTTCTTGAGGAAGCGGCGCTGGATGGAGCCGGTGATGGTCTTGACCATCGAAGTCGGCGCTGATTTGTTCACGAGTTGGCCCCAGTACTGGGGAGCACCCTGGCCGGCCGAGGCACCAAGGATGGAGCGGACAAGCGCCATGCCCTCCTCGCCCATGAGGATGGCCATCACCATGACCCGCGACCGCTCGGGGTCCACCGTCTTGACTCCGTGCAACTCGGCGATCGATTCCGCATAGAGGGCGGTGGCTTCGAGGAATCCGACGGTCGCGGCGGCCGAGAGACCGAGGGACGCAATGGTTCCCACGGCCGGTACCGCAGCGGTGGCACCGACCGCTGCGCCTGCCGCCGTCGTCGCACGAAGGTAGTCGCGCTCGAGGAAACGTGCCAGTTCCGCGGGTGATGCATCCGGGTGGCGACGGCGGAGCCGGTTCAGATTGGAGAGGATCAGGGGGCGCTGGACATCCAGCGCCCGCTCGATCCCGCGGAGGATCGCGGGCTTCGGGTTTCCGTCCTTGTCGAACAGCGTCCCGCTGGCAGCCTTCATGGCTGGGTTCTCCTTGTTACGGCCAAACATGATGGTCCTTCCGGTGCTGTGACGTGCCCTGGATCGAGTGTAGGTGCGCATGCACTCGGCCGGCCCTGGGTTCTGTTGCCGACGCCGGCTCTGGTGATGCGTCCCCTGAACAAGGGAAGGGCGCCACCGACGATCCGGTGACGCCCTTCGGCAGCTGTTCCCCCAGGGTTCAGCCGGAACTCCTGACTAGACGCGTGAGCGCTTGCGGCCCGTGATGGCACCGTAGATGGCGAGCACGATCAGGGCGCCGATGACTGCGAAGAGGATCGACATCAGCGAGAAGGTGCTACCGAGGTTGACGCCGAGGATGCTGCCACCGATGAAGCCACCGAGGAACGCGCCGATGACGCCGAGAAGCATCGTGATGAAGATTCCGCCACCCTGCTTGCCGGGGAGGATCAGCTTGGCGAGAGCGCCGGCGAGGAGGCCGAGGATAAGAAAACCGATGAAACTCATGAGGTGCTCCTTGAGTGATTTTGGGCAACCCGTCCGCTGGACGGGCTACTGGCCAATAGCGTGATGCACCGCAGTGCAACTTGTTCCAACTGTACTTCATCAGCATGCTTAGGGTGCAATCCTAGCATCATGCTAATCCTGCTTATCAAGACCTGGACGGAGAACTTTGCCGAACCGTTGCGGGGTCTTCGAATCGCCACCACGCCACGTGAGCACCCGGATTCCAGCGAATCTGCCCGTATGCTGGCACCAGGCGGGCCGCGCTGGGAGAGAGCGGCAGAGTCAGTGAAACGGCTGGGGAATTCTCTCGAAACTGCCAATGAAGTCAATCCGAAGGAGTAATACTCATGCGAATCGGTTCCTCTATTTTCCTTATTGCACTCGGTGCAATCCTTGCCTTCGCTGTCCAGGCTCAGGTGAGCTTCGTCGACATCACTCTCGTCGGCTACATCCTGATGGTGGTCGGCGTGATCGGCCTCATCGCATCCCTGATCCTGGCCGCTCCTCGTCGCCAGGCCCGTGTGTCAGAGTCGCGGTCCGTCGTCGACCCGAATACGGGCGAGACGATCACCAGGCGGGAGTCCCGCGACACGGGACTGTAGCCAACGAGTCAAGAGCAGGGCTGGAGCATTGCTCCAGCCCTGCTTTTGTGTGTTCGGGCTTGGTAATCGCCGAAAAGTGCTTGACGTATCGCAAAAAGCGGAACTAAAGTCTCTCAAACGAAGATAAAGCCACATGTTGCCGAGTAGCCCCGGTAGTAGGAGACAACGGAGTCCTCATGTTCGCGGAAGAGCGCTATCGCCAGATCAGCACGCTGGTCTCTGCCGACGGTCGCGTCACTGTAGCGGGTCTCTCATCCCGTTTCGGCATCACCAAGGAGACGGTCCGCAGGGATCTCGCACTCCTCGAGACGGACGGCGTCCTGCGTCGAGTCCACGGTGGAGCGATCGCGGGTACCGGGGCTACGACGAACGAACCGAGCCTCACCAGCCGGTCCTCCCAGCGCTCACCGGAGAAGAAGCGCATCGCCCAGGCCGCCCTCTCGCTCGCTCCCCTGGCCGGCGCTGTCATCGTCGATGCAGGCAGCACTACCGGCGCCCTCGCGGACCTCCTCGTCAGCGAGGCCCGCCCTGCACTTGCCGTCGTCACCCATTCAGTCCCTGTCGCGGCGCTCATCTCCGGGGCCGGCTTGAGCGTGGAACTGGTGGGAGGCCGCGTCCGCGCCCTCACCAGCGCGGCAGTCGGCAGCAGCGCGGTGGCCCACTTCTCCCGCCTGCGGGCCGACGTCGCGTTCATCGGCACCAACGGCATCGCTGCCGGCTTCGGCCTCAGCACTCCCGACATCGACGAGGCCGCCGTGAAAACCGCGATCGTCCACTCCGCCCGGCGCGTGGTGCTCCTGGCGGACTCATCGAAGTTCGACGAAGAGACCCTCATCAGCTTCGCCAACCTGGAGGATATCGATGTACTCATCACCGATCGTGCACCGCGGGGCCCCCTTGCCGAAGCACTCGCCGACGCCGATGTGGAGGTGACCGTCGCGTGATCCTCACTCTTACGGCGAACCCCAGCATCGACCGCACCGTCGAGCTCACCGGTCCCCTCACCCGCGGTGCCGTGCAGCGCGCCACGCATGTCGTCCAGGAGGCCGGCGGTAAGGGCGTCAACGTCAGCCGTGCTCTCGTGATGTCCGGAACGCCCACGCTCGCGGTCCTCCCGGGGGACGACGACGACCCCGTCCTCGCCGGGCTGCGGAGCATCGCCGTCCCCTTCCGCAACCTGCCCATCGGTGCAGGACTTCGCACCAACACGGCGATCACCGAACCGGACGGTACGACGACGAAGATCAACGAGCCGGGCCCCGAACTCTCGGGCGCGCTCCTCGACGAACTCCTCGCCGTCGTCGTCGCCGAGAGCAACGGCGCGGACTGGTTGGTCCTGGCCGGATCACTCCCCCCGGGCGTCCCGCCGACCTTCTACACGAAGGTCACGGCCGCAGTGCGCGAAGCGTACGGGTTATCAGCGCCCCTCGTGGCAATCGATTCCTCCGGGATGCCCCTCATGGAGGCCGCCGCAGGTGTCCCTGCCCCCGACCTGCTCAAGCCCAACGCCGAGGAACTCAGTGAGCTGACGGGTATCGGTACCGGCGACGAGCTGGAGCAGGATCATGAATTGGCCGCGAAGGCCTGCGCGGTGCTCGTCGCCGCGGGGGTAGGTGCGGTGCTGGCGACCCTTGGCTCCAAGGGCGCCCTGCTCGTGACGGACACGGGAGCATGGCACGCCGTGCATCCCCCCGTCACGGCGCGTTCCACGGTCGGCGCGGGAGACTCCGCGCTGGCCGGCTACCTGCTGGCGCACAGCGCAGGCGAACTCCCGGAGAACTGCCTGCGCCAGGCCGTTGCCCACGGGTCGGCAGCTGCCGCCCTTCCCGGTTCCACCGTTCCATCGCTCCACCAGACAACGCCGGCCGCCGTCGCGGTCACCCCCCTCATGGTCACGCTGCCCGTGATCGAACCAAGCACCCCCGGGTCCATAGCCGGACCGGAAGCACAGGAGGATTTCTGATGTCGAATCTCATCACTCCGGAGCTCGTCACTCTGGACAAGGACCTGGGGACCGAGCGAGCCTCGGTGATCCGCTTCCTCGCGGAACAGGTCGCCGCGCAGGGCCGCTCCACCGAAGTCGATGGCCTGTACGCCGATGCCCTGGCTCGGGAGGAAAAGACTTCAACCGGCGTACCGGGCGGCATCGCCATCCCGCACTGCCGGTCGAAGGCTGTCACGGAGGCCACGCTCGCCATGGCGCGCCTGTCTCCGCCCGTCGACTTCGGGGCAAAGGACGGCCCCGCCGACCTCGTGTTCTTCATCGCTGCACCCGACGGGGCTGACCAGGAGCACCTGAAACTCCTGTCCAAGCTCGCGCGGTCATTGATCAAGAAGGACTTCAACGCGTCACTGCGCGCCGCCAGGACACCAGCCGACGTCGTCGTGCTCGTGAACGGCGCCCTGGGGATCGGTGACGCCGGCGCCGCAGCGACGGCGGGGGCCGGCGCACACGCTGCCGGATCCGCAGGGCCTGCAGGATCAGCGGGATCCGCCTCGGAAGCCCGGTCGCGTGAAGCGGCCGAAACGCTGGGAACATCACCGGCCGGCACCGACACCACGGGGCCCGCCGTCGATCCCGAGCGGTCCACCACGACGAAAGCGCGTCGCCTCGTCGCGGTCACCGCCTGCCCCACCGGCATCGCGCACACCTACATGGCCGCTGATTCACTGGTCGCCGCCGCCCAGGAGAGGGGCATCGACCTGCAGGTCGAGACGCAGGGTTCCTCCGGCGCCACTCCCCTGGATCCCGCAGTCATCGCAGCTGCCGACGCCGTGATCTTCGCCGTCGACGTCGACGTCCGCGACAAGCACCGCTTCGCCGGGCTGCCGGTCATCAGCGCTCCGGTGAAGCGCGGCATCGACGAGCCCGGGGAAATGGTCGACGAAGCCGTCGCAGCCGCCGGCAATCCGAATGCGCGCCGGGTCGCCGGCACCGCGGGCGGTGATGAGCAGGCCGACGACGACGGCGGTCGGGACAGCATCGGCAGTACGCTGAAGCGCGCGCTGCTCACGGGCGTCAGCTACATGATCCCCTTCGTCGCAGGGGGCGGACTCCTGATCGCCCTGGGCTTCCTGCTCGGCGGGTACCTGATCACGGAGACCGCCGACGTGGTCGTCCTGGAGAACAGCCTCGCGAACCTGCCCGAAGGCGGGTTGGGTACCTACCTCGGCGCCGTGGCCTACAAGATCGGCCAGCTGTCCCTTGGCTTCCTGGTCCCGGCGCTCGCCGGCTACATCGCCTACGCCCTGGCGGACCGGCCCGGCATCGCGCCCGGTTTCGTCGCGGGCGCCGTCGCGGGCTTCATGGATGCAGGATTCCTCGGCGGTATCGTCGGCGGCCTGCTCGCCGGGTACATCGCCCTGATGATCGGCCGGCTGTCCGTGCCGCGCTGGCTGCGCAGCCTCATGCCCGTGGTGATCATCCCGCTCGTCGCGTCGATCGTCGCCTCCGGGCTGATGTTCCTCGTGCTCGGCGGACCGATTGCAGCGCTGACCGCCGGCCTCAACGGCTGGTTGTCCGGGCTCACCGGTACCGCCGCCGTCGGCCTCGGCCTCATCCTCGGGCTCATGATGGCCGTCGACCTGGGTGGACCGGTCAACAAGGTGGCCTACTCCTTCGCCGTCGCGGGACTGAGCGCCGGTTCGCTGGACAATCCCGCACCGCTGCAGATCATGGCCGCCGTGATGGCTGCCGGCATGGTCCCTCCCCTGGCGATGGCCCTCGCGACGCTCCTGGACCGCCGCCGCTTCACCGTCGCCGAGCGTGAGAACGGCAAGGCGGCGTGGCTGCTCGGAGCAGCCTTCATCTCCGAGGGCGCCATCCCGTTCGCCGCTGCCGATCCGCTGCGCGTGATCCCCGCATCGCTCCTCGGTTCCGCTGTGACCGGAGCAATCGTCATGGGTACAGGCGTCACCTCGCAGGCACCCCACGGAGGCATTTTCGTCTTCTTCGCCATCGGGAACGTCGCGATGTTCATCATCGCCATCCTCGTCGGTACGGTCATCTCGGCGCTGGCCGTGATCGCCCTGAAGCGCTATGCCACCAGCAAGAAGGACGCCCCGGTCGCCGAGCCGGTTGCAGCCTGACCCGCAGTCCGGTTGGCTGTACTGGGAACCCACCCATCGAAGGAGCGCATCATGGCAGAACGCAGAGCAACAGTGGCGAGTCGCGTAGGTCTGCACGCCCGTCCGGCATCCATCTTCGCGGAGGCCGCGGGTGAGCTCCCCATCGAGGTCACGATCGCCATGGACGGCGAGCCGGCGGATGAGGCGATGGACGCCTCGAGCATCCTCTCGCTCATGAGCCTGGGGGCGTCGCACGGCGACGTGATCGTCCTCCGCGCCGAGGGTGACGGCGCCGAGGACGCGCTGGAGAGCCTGGCCCGCATCATCGAGACGGACCACGACGCCGAGTAGCAACCTCAACAACACAGGGCACCATCCGCTGTCGATACATGGCGGATGGTGCCCTTTGTGCGTCCCCAACACTGTTGGACAGGTAGCTGGGTCCACCCGTTCTCATGGGCCCACCTACCTACCGGATAACAATCCGCTGCCCCCCCCACGGGCAGCGGCAGTTACATAATCATTATATTTCCACACGATCATGAAAACGTGAATAGGTCAGGGACACGATTGCGTCACTTTCCCGTCGCGTGCTCCTTGGTCGGCATCGTGCCGGACGAGGCGGCTAGGCGAGTTTGTTCGCCTGCCTGTGGCTCCGCCTGCTGACGATGTGGCTGAGCCAGATCAGGCACAGTCCCAGAACGGTCAGGAGGATGGCCAGGAACGGCAGGATGATGTCCCATTGCTGAAGCTCGATCGGCATGAGCCGCAACACGACATAGGCGACCACGATGGCGAATCCGCAGGCCAGCAGCCCACTGGCAACCCGGTGCAGGGGGCGGGAGCCCCTGTCGAACGCCGCCCGGAACCCCGGCACCACCAGGCACGCCGCTACGTAGGCGGGATACAGCCGGCCGACGGCGGCGTATTGCAGGACGGTGTCCTGGGACCCGAAGTCGCGCAATCCCGTCGAACTGCCCTGCAACTCGCTCGCGAGGAAGAAGTACACGGTCGCGGAGATGGTGATGATCAGGACGGCGATCCCGAAGGGGCCCACAATCATGCGGCGGGCACCAGCGGAATCGAAGGCAGCGGCCATCCTGACACCGATCAGCAGGAATACCGCGTACAGGAAGAACCGGATGAGCAGGTTTGCCAGATTGACGCCGCCCATCAGGGCGTCCACGGCCAGGTAGATGGCGTCGAGGGACAGTGCGACGGCAATCGTCAACAGGACCAGGGCAGTGAAAACCACCTTTCCGCGCCCGTGAAGGACACCGGGGAGGCGGACGATCGCGCCGAGCGCGCACACCGCCAGGACGATCCACTGGATAGCAAGATTGTTCATCCCAGGTTCTCCCACATCGCGCGGTCCTTGCCATCCTCGAGTTCTGCCCTGCGGATCTGCTTGCCGAGGACGTCGAGCCGATCCCGGGCGAGGAGGACCAGGTCGAGGTCAGGCAACGCACAGAGGGCGCGGGCCCGGCCATCCTGCGGCCACCCTCCCTCCTCCGGAGTGAGGAGTCCGGTGACCACCAGCCCGCTGGTGAGTGAGACGCCGGCGATCCGCGCTGCCTGCACTGCGATCTCGGGGGCGAGGCGACCCGCTGTGAGCTGGGCCGACAGGTTCTGTCGAGCGACGCCGGTACTCTCGGCGAGCTGCTGGCGGAGGTCCCCCGGGTCGATGGCCTCGATCCATGCGCGCACCGAATTCCGATGGGGGAACGGGGCGAGATTCAGCTGTAGATCGCTCCCCGCATACTCCTTGTCCTCGCTGCGCGCCACGAGGAGCCTGAGGATGTCGACGTGGCTCACCTGACTGACTAGCTCATCGTCCGTCGGCGGGCGGACACCGGCGGGCACGTCCCCGAAGCCTTCGAAAACGGCGAGCGCCTCCACAGGAGGAAGACTGTAGCCCCGCGCGATGGAGACGATGGTCGACACCGACACCTTGCCGCGCACGAGCTGCTGCGCGAGCGTGGACCTCTTGATCCCCGCGACCCTGCAGACATCGGACACAGTGTCCTGGGGTGCGATCCGGGAACGCCACAGCTGGAACGCCTTGGCTGTGACGGCCATCATCACCTTTCGATTGGACTTTACGGTGTCGTGTCGAAGTATACTGAGATCGCTGGCTCCGACTTCTGCGATTCCCCCATACGCAGAACTCGGAGCCAGCTCCATTTAACCCGTCGGCATCACACGATGAGTCGGTTTCCCTAGCCTTTCACCAGCGGACTTTCTTCTCCTTCTTGCCCTGCTTGCTGCTTTCATTGGCGGCTTTCACATGGCCGGCTCCCGTTGAAGCTGTCGGGTTGGCGGCCTGGCTCTTCTTCGCCAGCGCCAGCTTTGCTCTTGGATCATCCTGCAGTCTCCGCGGCTGGGAGCCCGTCGGCGCGGTGACCTCACTGGTACTCGCTGCGCTCTCGGTGCCGGTCGGGGATTGTTCGTTCTGGGGCGTGCTGGTCATGGTGTTCCTCTCTGAGGTGTGCGCCCGTGCAATGCGTCGGAACACGACAGCACAACGGCAGGGATACCTGCGGGAGTGCCGGGGAGTCGGACAGATTCAGCGGGCGCCTGCGGAAGGGGTGTCATCGACACATGGCGCGGATCGCGGGCGAACCCGGATCGCCTACTGAAACGGAATTGTCCTCATGTTTCCGACCGTACACCCGGCTCCAGCGCTCGGACAAGGGCCTAGCGTTGCCGTCCGCCGGTCAGCGTGAGGTCCACGAAGACCAGCCTGTGGTCACTGGTGGGGAACGGGAAGATCCCGGTCAGCTCCGCACCGGGCATACCTGCGCGTGGCCAGAACACGCCCGACGCCGTGACCCTCAATGTGCGGGACGGCAGCACGTAGTCGGCCCGGATGTTACCGGCGCTCTGATCCTCGAAGTCCGCCGTGTCGAACTGGGCATCACTTCGATGACCGGCGTTGGCACTCCCCTGCAGGGCCGACGCCTCGGTGGCACCGTCGGAGGACGGCAGCGGGTCCTGGACCAGCTTGTTGCCGAGCAGCTGGTCGATCGAGCCGTCGAGCGAGTCCCCGTCAAGGGAGTCGCTGTTCTGGTCACCCATGACGACGAAGCGTTCACCGCGCTTGAGGCCGCCGGCCGCGCCGTCGTCGTCGTAGATATAGGAGGCATCTCCGCCGCCGGTGACGTAATCGGACCAGAAGCGGATCTCGTCGCTGTTGCGCCTGCCGTTTCGGTCCTCCTGCCCGTCGAAGACGGGGGGAGTCGGATGACTCGCGAGGACGTGGACAGTCCTGCCTGCGATACTCACCGGCACGTCCCAGTGCGATTTGCTGGACAGGGGCAAGTCACCGAGCTCATCCGCCGAGTACCAGTCTCCCTGCGCCTCCGTTGCCGGATTGTCGGGCAGGAGCGCGCCGGGCATGTCCTTCCAGAGGAAGTTCCGGAAGGTGCGGACGGACTCCGTCTGGATCGGGTACTTCGAGTAGATGACCATGCCGTACTGGCCCTCGAACATCCCGAAGCCGAGGGCATCGTCAGCTCCACCGATCCGCCCGTCATTGTTGAGGTCGTCACCGCTGGGGACGCCGGTGTTGGACGGCGCTGTGTAGACGTAGGGATATTCGAGGGGCGCTTTGCCGTTCTGGCTGACGCCCAGGTAGTTCCTGCTGAAGAGGTCGGCGGCCCTGTTGCCCGGTACGTAGTCGAACTCGTTGAGGAGAACGACGTCGGGGCGGTTGATCTGCAGGACTTCCGCGATCGCACGGGCCTGCGCATCGCCGGGAGTGCTGAGGTCGCTGACGAGCTCACCTGTGGCAGATCGGTTGAGACTCGCGTTGTAGGTCGCGAACCGGACGTCCTGCCTGATCGGTTGGCCGTCCTGTGTTACGGAGCGCGAGTCATCCGCCGGGACTGCACTTGCGGCGGGAACACCTGCTACGAGGAGGGAAACGGCCAGCACACCGGCCGAGCACAGCGCCAGGACCCGCATGTACCCCTCCTCAGGTCGTCGGACCGCCGATGCCCGATCGGGCAGGCGACACCGACGGTGGTTCACCCCGGTACCCCGAGCCTAGCTGGCGAGGACCCGGCGAAACGGGCCGGCTGATAACGATTCAAAGTCGTCATCCGGGAGACGTCCGCGACGTCAATCGTCCGCGCTCCGGTTTGTCGCCCTGCAACCTCCCGTCCTCCTGTGTCAGGCTGGGCCAGGTTTCGTCGTCGTGCCGTAGGGCACCGGAAGGGAGGCTCCATGCCTCTGTGGCTACAAGCCTTCGCGTGGGGTGCGATCGCGGGAGGTGCCCTGGTCATCGGGGCGGCGATCGCGTGGAAATGGAAGGTGCCGCCGCGCACCGTTTCCTTCGTGATGGCCTTCGGCGCCGGAGTGCTGATCTCCGCGCTCGCCTTCGAGCTGGTCGGCGAGGCGGAGGACGTCGGCGGACTCGTTCCCACGGCGTCCGGCTTTCTCGTCGGAGCCGTCACCTACGTCGGGGCCAATGCCGTGCTGGCACGCAAGGGCGCCCAGCACCGCAAACGATCTGGCGATCAACAGCCGTCGGAGGCGGACAGTGGCGGCAGCGGCAACGCGATCGCGCTCGGGGCGTTGCTCGACGGCATTCCCGAATCAGTCGTCCTCGGCCTCGGACTCGTGGCTGGAGGAGCAGTCAATCCGGCCGTGCTGATAGCGATCTTCATCTCCAACGTCCCGGAGGGACTGTCGAGTACTGCGGGCATGAAGACCGCCGGGCGCGGTTCCCGATACGTGTTCGGCCTGTGGGGCGGCATAGCGCTCATCTCCGGCCTGGCCGCCCTTGCCGGGTACTCGCTCCTGGCCGGGGCGTCGGGCGTGACGGTCGCGTTCATCACGGCAATCGCCGCCGGAGCCATCCTCGCCATGGTGGCCGACACGATGATTCCCGAGGCGTTCGAACGCCAGCACATGTTCACAGGACTCATCGCCGCGCTCGGATTCCTCACCGCCTTCGTGGTCCATGAGGTATCCGGCTAGGCTCACCGACCGCGGATACGAAGAAGGACCGCGGACTACTCCGCGGTCCTTCTTCGAACGGGTGGGCCCTGAGGGGCTCGAACCCTCGACCCACGGATTAAAAGTCCGTTGCTCTAGCCAACTGAGCTAAGGGCCCCACATCACGCTGCACCGGACCGAGGATCCGACGTCGTGCAGCGTCGACCCGCTAACTTTATCGCAATCGCCCTGGCCCCGAGGACTGCGGCGGGCACCCCGTCCCATGGCCGGGAATCAGGCAGGAGTATCCTCGTTCCATGGACGGCGACTACACGAACAACAGCCCACGGCCCCACAAGCCGAAGCCATTCGCTCCCGCAGACTTCGAGGTCTTCGCGGGGGGAGTAGATCCCTCACGGGTCTCCGAGGCCGCCCACATGGCAGCGCACGCCCTCGTGCATCACGGGCGTGATGCCGACGATCCCGATGTGACCCGCCGCCTCGTCGAACTAGCCGACCAGCAGGGCCTCGAAGCCATCGCCGAGATGTGGGCCGAAAGCCCCGCTCGTTCGCTGCCGGGAGCTCTGTGGAGACTGTACGCATTGCGCGCAGCCACCCAGCAGAACCCGGATCGTATCGCCGCCTACTTCGCATCCGGCAAGGAGGACGCGCAGGTGTCGAAGGTTGTCGCCGGTGTCGCCGAACCTCCAGGAGCCGCCGAGATGACAGCGATGGCAGACACGATCCTGTCCGGCGCGTTCGAGGGCGACTTCGACGTCGCCCTCGAACGCTTTGCGGCGTTCTGCCGCGTCGTCGCGCTGGGCCAGGCGCACCACGCCGACGGCGCCGAGCTCGCGAACGGCTCGCATGCCTCCCGGCTGACGCGCAATTCGCATCAGCTGATCAAGACCGCGGAGGACCTGGAGCATGCTGCCGCGTCCTGGCGGCGCGGGGAGCTCGACTGAACCGCCCTACCGGGGGCTGCTGTTGACAGCGGCTCCCGGTAGGGCAAGACTTAACACGGCGTCGAACCGTGGAACCCCCGGGCTTCAACACTCAGCCGCTCCGAGCGGCCTTCCGCCGAGAGGCGCTCCCGGTTCGACGCCACTACTTTGTTCACCGGGACCCGGTGCGACGGCAGCCGCAACGCTGACACCATCCGATCCTTCGAGGAAGACTCCGTGAAACTACGCCTCTTCCCTCAGGAGAATGCTGGGCTCGAACTGCTCGCGCGGATGGCGCGCCAGCTGGTGCTCGGCGTAGGGACGATGTCTGCCATTCTCGGCGCCTCCACAGAAGAATACGACCACCTTTCCGAGGAACTGCACCAGCACGAGTCGGCGTCCACGGATCTGCACTTCGCCCTCCTGACCTCCATGCGGACCTCATTCATCAATCCGCTGCCACGGGAGGACCTCTACGTCCTCTCCCGCCTTCTGAACGAGGCCATCGAGAAACTCGACGGCGCCGGGGAACTCATCGCGCTCTACAAGCTGAGCAAGCTGAGCCAGCGTGCCGCCGACCAGCTGGAGGTCATCAACCGGCAGGCGGAGCTGACCGCCGTCGCCATGCAGCGGCTGAACTCGATGGAGGATCTCGAGGAGTACTGGATCGAGATCCTGCGCCTGGCGCGGCGTGCCGAACGGACGCACCGCAGCTGGTGCGCGGAGCTCCTCAACGATCACAAGCCCCTCGTATACGCGCGGCACCGTGATGTCGCCAACCAACTGGTGGACGTCACCAAGGACATCCGGCGGGTCGCAACCCAGGTGGGCAGCATCCTCGTCAAGGAATCGTAGGTGGAGCCCCTCCTCCTCGGTGCGGTGATCGTCGCCGCAGGCGGCTTCGCCTTCCTCAACGGCTTCCATGATGTCTCGAACTCCGTCGCGACTGCCGTGCGGACCAGGGCGCTCACCCCGACGGTCGCCGTCCTGCTCGCGGCACTCTTCAACCTCATCGGCGCCCTGCTGAGCACGTCCCTGGCCCTGTTCTTCACTGACGCCGCCCTCGGCCTACCCGAGGGCGCCACCGGGCTCGGCATCCTGATGGCGGCGCTGCTCGCTGCCTGCATCTGGGGCGTCATCACCTGGTACCGCGGCAAGCCGTCGTCGTCCACCCACGCGCTGCTCGGCGGCGTCATCGGCGCGGGCGGCGCCTCGCAGCTCACCAACGGTCCGGCGATGAGCGGCGCCGGGGAGACGCTTCTGCTCCAGATCATCCTGCCTCTGGTGCTCTCGCCGGTGGTCGCCTATCTCCTGGCCTACGCAGCGGTGTTCCCGGCGACGTGGCTGCTGCGTCACGGCTCACCGGCGAAGGTGAACCGCGGGAACCGCATGGCCCAGTCCGTACTGGCCGGGGTCTTCGCCCTGGGGCACGGCCTGCAGGACGGCCAGCGGACCATGGCGGTGATCCTGTTGGCCCTGGTCGGCTCGGGTTACGCGACGGGCTCCGACATCCCTCTCTGGGTGCAACTGTTCGCCGCCGTGCTGCTCGCGACGGGCTCCCTCTTCGGCGGCTGGCGCATCACCCACACGCTCGGCAAACGGCTGGTGGACATCGACCCCCTGCGTGGCATGACGGCCCAGGGGGTGAGTTCGGCCATGCTGTTCATCGGCGCAATCTCCCTGCACTTCCCGCTCTCGAGCACGCACACCATGACCTCGGCGATCGTCGGCGCCGGTGCGAATCAGCGGTTCGCGTCCGTCCAGCGACCGCGGGTGGCCCGAATCCTCCTGATCTGGCTCGGGACCGCACCTGCCACCGCGATCATGGGCGCCGTGTTCTTCCTGGCATTGAATCCACTCTTGTAACAAGCAGGCCGGCCCACGGCTGCTGCAGGCCGTAGACCGGGACAGGCCGCGCGAACGACGACGGCGACCCCCTTGGGAGGGAGCCGCCGTCGTTCCCGCCTGCCAGGTCTATCCGAAGCGGCCGGAGACGTAATCCTCGGTAGCCTGCACGGCCGGCTTGTTGAAGATGGTGGTGGTGTCGCCGTACTCGATGAGCTTGCCCGGCTTGCCCGTGCCTGCGATGTTGAAGAAGGCCGTCTTGTCGGAGACCCGCGCCGCCTGCTGCATGTTGTGGGTCACGATCACCACCGTGTACTCGGATTTGAGCTCGTTGATGAGGTCCTCGATGGCCAGGGTGGAGATGGGGTCGAGGGCGGAGCACGGCTCGTCCATCAGGATCACCTGAGGAGACACGGCGATCGCGCGTGCAATGCAGAGGCGCTGCTGCTGGCCGCCGGAGAGTCCCGATCCGGGGCGGCCCAGGCGGTCCTTGACCTCATTCCACAGGTTCGCGCCCTGCAGGGACTTCTCGACGAGGGAGTCGGCGTCGGACTTGCTGATGCGCCTGTTGTTGAGTTTCACGCCGGCCAGCACGTTGTCACGGATCGACATGGTGGGGAACGGGTTGGGCCGCTGGAAGACCATGCCGATCTGGCCGCGCACGGACACGGGATCGACGGCGGAGTCATACAGGTTGTCGCCGTCGAGCAGGACCTCTCCCTCCACCCGTGCACCCGGGATGACCTCGTGCATCCGGTTGAGCGTGCGGAGGAAAGTGGACTTGCCGCAACCCGACGGACCGATGAACGCCGTCACCGAACGGGCCTCGATGTTGATGTTGACGTCCTCCACGGCAAGGAACTTGCTGTAGTAGACGTTCAGGTCCTTGACGTCGATTCGCTTGGACATTGCTTCCTTATCGGTAGATACCGCGGGTGGTCAGCGGCTGGTCTTGGGGGCGAACATGCGGGCGACGAAACGGGCGACCAGGTTCAGCAGCATCACCATGAGGATCAGCAGGAGCGCTGCGGCCCAGGCGCGCTGGGTACTCGGATCCGGGGACGTCGGGGAGGTCGGGGTGAGGATCTGGTAGTAGATGAAGGTCGGCAGCGTGCTCATCCAGCCGCTGAAGACGTTCATGTTGATGGAACTCGCGAATCCCGCCGTCACAAGGATAGGCGCGGTCTCGCCGATGACGCGGGCGATCGAGAGGGTTACGCCAGAGGCGATACCGGAGATCGCCGTCGGGATGACCACCTTGGTGATCGTGCGCCATTTGCGCACTCCCAGTGCATAGGAGGCTTCGCGGAGTTCGTTCGGCACGATCTTCAGCATCTCCTCCGTGGACCGGACCACGACGGGGATCATGAGGACGGAAAGGGCGACGGCGGCCACGAAACCGGTGCGCGTACCCGGACCGAAGAGGAGCGAGAACAGGGCGGCGGCGAACAGGCCGGCGACGATCGACGGGATGCCCGTCATGACGTCGACGAAGAACGTGATGGCCTTGGTGAGGCCCCTGCCGGCCCCGTACTCGACGAGGTAGACGGCGGTCAGCAGACCGATGGGCACGGAGATCAGCGTCGCCCAGAGCGTGATCTGCAACGTGCCCACCACCGCGTGATAGGCGCCGCCCAGCACCGGCGTCCCGTTCTCGAGCGCCTGATTGTCCACAGCGCCGGTCACGCCGTTCATCGAGGTGAAGAGGAAGTTGTAGTTGAGCCCTGGTACGCCCCGCTCCAGGACGGTCCAGAGCACCGAGACGAGCGGCAGCAGGGCGATCAGGAAGGCCCCGTACACGAGGAACGTGACGAGCCTGTCCTTCGCCTTGCGCTCACCCTCGGCGACGGCGGTGACGATCGTGGCCGTGATGACGAAGACGATGGCCGTGATGACGGCCCAGCCGACGACGGAGAAGCCGATCAGGGTGGCGAGGGCTGCCCCAAGGACGACGGAGGCCGCCAGGACCACCCACACGGCATACGAAGGGAGGTGTCCGCGCGTCAGGTGGGACTGGCGACGCTGGAGCGTCTGGTTCGCTGCCATTTAGTTAGCTCCCGAGAATTCTTGGTGCCGCGTGATGATGAAGCGCGCGATCATGTTGACGATCAGCGTGATGACGAAGAGTACGAGGCCCGCCGCGATCAGTTCATTGAGCCGCAGTCCGAAGGCCTCGGGGAAGTTGAGGGCGATCTCGGCCGCGATGGTCTGGTTGCCGGACTTCACGAGGCTCGCGACGAGCGCTCCGGGCGAGAGGACCAGGGCAACCGCCATGGTCTCCCCGAGGGCGCGGCCGAGTCCGAGCATCGTGGCGCTGATGATGCCGGGGCGAGCGAAGGGCAGGACGGCCATGCGGACCATTTCCCAGCGCGTGGCACCCATCGCGAGCGCCGCCTCCTCGTGGAGGTTCGGGGTCTGCAGGAAGATCTCCCTGCTGAGCGAGGTGATGATGGGGATGACCATGACGGCGAGGACGATACCCGCGGTGAGCATGGTCTTTCCGGTCTGGCTGGCCGGCCCGGTGAAGAACGGTATCCACCCCAGGTTCTCGGCGAGCCAGGTGTAGACCTTGGCCAGCTGAGGGGCGAGGACGATGTAGCCCCAGGCGCCGTAGATGACCGACGGGATGGCTGCCAGCAGGTCGATGACGTAGCCGAAGGCGCGGGAAAACCGCCGGGGTGCGTAGTGCGAGATGAACAGGGCCACGGCGATACCGACGGGCGTCGCGATCAGCAGCGCGATCGTGGCCGCGACGACCGTACCGATGACGATCGGCAGGATGTAGGCGGTGAAGCCGTTACCGCCGGTCACTTCGGCCGGATCGGCGACGAAGGTCGGTGCTGCCTGTACGAGCAGGAACACTGCGACGCTGAAGAGCACTGCCAGGATCAGGACGCCGGCGGCGAGGGAGATTCCGGAGAAGATCTTGTCGCCTGCACGGCCTCGATCTGTCGACGCTTTCAGCGAGTTGGTTGACACGTCTTTGCCTTCCAGGCGGTCGATTTCAGGTGCAGTGACCTGCCCGGGTGCCGGGCCGGTCACTGCTGGTTCCAGCCGTGAACGGCGGACGGTCCCGTCCGGTCTCCATTAGACCAGACGGGACCGAAGGGTCCTTCGCTAGGAGGCGACCTTGATGGAGTCGATCGCCAGCAGGGCCTTCTCGCGAAGAGATTCCGACAGAGGGGCGTTGCCGGCGGAGCCTGCGGCCTCGGTCTGGCCGTCCTCGCTGACGACATAGGAGCCGAATGCCTTCACGAGGTCGACGGTCTCCTGGCTGTCATAGGTGGTGCAGTAGACGTGGTAGCTCACGAGCACGACGGGGTAGGTGCCGGACTCGGTGGTGTCACGCTCGAGCTGGAGAGACATGTCGAGCTCGGCGCGGCCCTCGACCGGGGTTGCGACCTCGACGGCCTTCGCGGCCGCATCGGAGCTGATCTCGGCGTACTCCTCGCCGACCTTCACCTTGGCCGTACCGAGGTCCCCCACAGCGGATGCATCGGCGTACGTGATGGCGCCGTCGGTCGAAGTCACGGTCTGGACGACGCCGGAGGTGCCCTTGGCGTTCTCGGACTGCAGTTCGGCGGGCCATGCACCCCCGACCTCGTAGGTCCAGTCCTCAGGAGCCGCAGCGGCGAGGTAGTCGACGAAGTTCTCGGTGGTGCCCGACTCGTCCGAGCGGTGCACGACGGTGATCGGGGTGTCGGGCAGTTCGACGCCCTCGTTCTGGGCCGCGATCGCCGGATCGTTCCAGGTGCTGATCTCCTTCTTGAAGATCTTCGCGATGGTGGGGGCGTCGAGGTTCAGCTCGGTGACGTCACCGAGGTTGAAGGCGATCGCGATGGGGGAGATGTACGCGGGGACGTTCAGCGCACCGTCCGGGCCGCAGACCTCCACGGACTGGGCCATCTCTTCGTCCTTGAGGAAGGCGTCCGAGCCGGCGAACTGGGCGCCGCCGCTCACGAAGGCCTTGCGCCCTGCGCCGGACCCATCCGGGGAGTACTGCACCATGGCGCCCTGGTTGGCGGCCTCGAACCCGGCCTTCCAGGCCTCCATCGCAGAGTTCTGCGACGAGGCGCCGATGCCGGTCAGGGTCCCGGACACGGCAGTGCCTGCGGCGGAGGACGCGGGTCCCTCCGCGGCGGGCTCGTTGGTGGCGTTGTCGGAACCACAAGCGGTCAGCGCCAGCGCGGCTACGGAGATAACTGCCGCAGCGCGGCCAAAGCGAAGAGCCTTCACTAGATTTTGCCCCTTCCAGGGATGTATTCATCGGTGCACGAGTGGCACTCGGTAGAGATGTACGCGTTCTTGTACATCCTTCAACCTAAGGAGCGCAGGTAACGAGACTGACCAAGGGACATTAACGGAAAGTGAACAGCGCGGGGCTATTCCATTAGTCCAGCCCGTTCGCACCGCTGAATGAGACGAACGTCTCGCTCCGACGCACCTCCTAGACTGAGGGCATGCCGCCGCGCCAGGGACTCACCTCAGCCCTCGCCTTCCTGCGCAAGCGCTCGCGGATAGGGGTCAAGCGCAGCTCGAACTCGGTACTCACGGCACTGCAGATGACGGTGTGCGCGGTGGGTGCGTACGCCTTCGCCGAGGAGGTCCTCGGCCACAACGGACCGCTCTTCGCGGCGACGTCGTCCATGATCTCCCTCGGTTTCTCCCGTGACCCGCGCTTGCGACGCGTGCTCGAGGTGGGCATCGGCTGCACCCTCGGCATCTCGGTCGGCGATCTCCTGCTCACCCTCTTCGGCACCGGCCTGTGGCAAGCTGCCGTGGTCCTGTTCATCTCGATCCTGCTGGCACGCTTCCTCGACAGCGGCACCATCTTCACCACACAGCTCGGCCTGCAGTCCCTGCTGGTAGTGCTGCTTCCGGCTCCCGAAGGTGGACCCTTCACACGCAGCGTCGACGCACTCGTCGGTGGCCTGTTCGCGCTCGTCATCACCATGCTGCTGCCCCGGGACCCCCGCCGTGAGCCGAAGACGAACGTGCGGGGACTGCTCGGCGAGTTGTCCGGCGTCCTCAGGGACAGTGCTTCCGCCCTTCGCCAGAGCGACTCGACCCTCGCCTGGCACGCGCTGGTGCGTGCCAGGAACTGCCAGTCGCAGCTCGACAGCCTCACCGGAAGCATGCGGGCGGCGCAGGAGGTCGCAAAGATCTCCCCCGCCTATCGGCGCCACCGGGACGAACTCGGGTCGTTGCGCAGCGCGGTCGAGTCCATCGACCTCGCCATCCGCAACAGCCGCGTCTTCTCGCGCCGCCTGACATCGGCCATCAACCACGCGGCCCTGACGGACGAGGCGATCGAGAGCCTCAGCCAGTCGCTGGAGGACACGGCCGACGCCGTCGACGTCCTCAGCCGCTCCCTGTCCGCGCGGGACTCCGCCGAGCGCCGTCTGAACCAGCGGCAGGCGCGCAATGAACTGGCGGCCGTTGCCACGGACCTGCATCCGCAAACGCTCGGGATCAGCCGCCTCGAGGGCGAGGGCCTCGTGCTGCTCCTGCGCCCGCTCGTCGTCGACCTGCTCGAGGCGACCGGGCTTTCCCACGAGGACGCCGCCGAGTACCTCCCCCGACTCTGAGCACACACATACGGGCGGCGTGGGCGGCTCTGTCGGTGGCCGCCGGTAGCCTGATTCCATGACCACGAAGACATCGACCGCCGCACGCGCCGGCCGCAGCAACACCCCGAACTTCCGCTGCGCGGAGTGTGGATACACGACGGCGAAGTGGGTGGGCCGCTGCGGCGAATGCCAGGCCTGGGGGACCGTCGAGGAAACGGGCCAGGTGGTCGCCCGTACGACGGCGGCGACGGCGGTCACCACGCCGGCCCGGCGTATCGCCGACGTGGACGCGACGCTGTCCGGCTTCCAGCCGACCAAGATCGATGAACTGGACCGTGTGCTGGGAGGCGGACTCGTACCGGGTGCCGTGATCCTCCTCGCCGGTGAACCGGGGGTGGGGAAGTCGACCCTGCTGCTCGACGTCGCCGCGAGGGTGGCCCGGCTCGGCAAGAACGTCCTGTATGTCACCGGCGAGGAGTCCGCAGCCCAGGTCAAACTCCGGGCGGACCGCATCGATGCCGTGGCCGACTCCCTGTACCTCAGCGCCGAGACGGACCTCGGCCAGGCGCTCGGCCAAGTCGAGAAGATCGAGCCGGCACTGCTCATCGTCGATTCCGTGCAGACCCTCAGCAGCGCTGCCGTGGACGGCAGCGCCGGTGGCGTCACGCAGGTGCGGGAGGTCGCGGCGTCGATCATCGGGGTGGCGAAGGCCCGCGGTATGACCACGCTCCTCGTCGGTCATGTCACGAAGGACGGTTCCATCGCCGGACCGAGGCTGCTCGAGCACCTCGTCGACGTCGTCTGCCAGTTCGAGGGCGAGCGCCACTCCCGCCTCCGGCTCCTGCGGGCCGTCAAGAACAGGTACGGGCCGACGGACGAGGTGGGCTGCTTCGATCTGACCGACGGTGGCATCGAGGGACTGGCTGATCCCAGCGGCCTTTTCGTGTCACGGACCAAGGACCCGGTGTCCGGCACGTGCATCACCGTGACGCTCGAGGGACGCCGTCCGCTTCTCGCCGAGGTGCAGGCCCTGCTCGCCGAATCCCCGAACGCGCAGCCGCGGCGGGCCACGAGCGGTCTCGACAGCTCACGCGTCGCGATGCTGCTGGCCGTGTTGCAGAGCCGTGCGTCCGTCAGCCTCCACAAGGACGACAGCTACGTGGCGACTGTGGGCGGTGTCCGGCTGACCGAACCGGCGACGGACCTCGCCGTCGCCCTTGCCATCGCATCCGCCAAGACGGACCACCCCCTGCCCGCGCGGCTCATCGCGTTCGGCGAAGTGGGACTGGCGGGCGAGGTCCGTCCCGTTCCCGGCATCGGTCGACGCATCCAGGAGGCGGAGCGTCTCGGCTTCACCCACGCCATCGTCCCCGCGTCTCCCGGCGGGACAGGCCCCGTCCCCAAGGGGTTTTCGGTGCGGGAGGTCTCGACCCTGGCCGAAGCGCTGGCACTGCTGTTCTAGGCGGGCGCCCCGGCAGTGTTACCGATCTGCGACCGGGGCCGATACAGAGGAATTTGCGCGCGCACGTAGTATTATCCTCGGCTGCGCGGGCACATCCGTGGGCTTTGCCCGCCGTCCGAAGCTCGATGGCGGTCGCCCGACCGTGCCGGGCTTCCAACAGTGCGGCGGCGAAAGGATAGGCCCATGGTTCGAAGTCCAGAGGACTCGCTCAAAGCCACCCTCGCCAGAGTAGCCCCGGGAACCCAGTTGCGCGACGGTCTTGAGCGAATCCTGAGGGGACGCACAGGAGCGCTGATCGTTCTCGGCTTCGATCGCACCGTGGACTCGATCTGCTCCGGCGGATTCGACATCGGCATCGAGTTCTCGCCGACCCGGCTCCGCGAACTCGCCAAGATGGACGGTGCCATCGTCTGCGACAAGGACGCGAGCAAGATCCTCCGCGCAGCGGTCCAGCTCGTACCCGATCACACCATCGAGACGCAGGAATCGGGCACACGCCACCGCACCGCCGAGCGGGTCGCCAAGCAGACCGGCCTCCCGGTCATCAGCGTCAGCCAGTCCATGCAGATCATCGCCCTCTATATCGACGGCCTGCGCCACGTGCTCGAGGGTTCGGAGCCGGTGCTGGCCCGCGCGAACCAGGCCCTGGCTACGCTCGAGCGTTATCGGGCACGGCTGGACCAGGTCACGAACGCTCTCTCCGCCCTGGAGATCGAGGCGATGGTCACTGTACGGGACGTCGCCGTCACCCTGCAGCGCCAGGAGATGGTCCGCCGGATCTCCGAGGAGATCTCGCAGTACGTCCTGGAACTGGGCGTCGACGGCCGTCTGCTGTCGCTCCAGGTCGAGGAGCTCACCACAGGGCTCGGACCGGGCAGTGAGATGGTGCTGCGCGACTACATGGATCTCCGCACCAGTTCCGCGCCGGTCGAAGAGCGCGTCGCGACCCTGCAGGGTTTCAGCTCGACGGACCTGATCGACCTCGGCACCATCGCGAGCGTGCTGGGGTTCAACCCGTCCATCGATTCACTGGAGGCGGTCATCCAGCCGAAGGGCTACCGTCTGCTGTCCGGCATCAAGGCCGTCCCTCCGGCGGTCGCGAACCGCCTCGTCGACCACTTCGACGGTCTCCAGAACCTCATGGCCGCGAACATCGACGACCTCATGGCGGTGGACGGGATCGGCGAGCAGCGAGCGCGAACAGTGCGCGAGGGCCTGTCGCGGATCGCCGAGACGAGCCTGCTCGACCGCTTCATGTAGCGGACTATGCCGCACCCGCGGAGGTGCCCTGTAGCGACGGCGACGATCGTGCAGCGCATCACCCGCGTGGTCTGTCGGGTTACTGGAGGGTGAACTCCACCGGAGTGCTGCTCCTGGCTCCGAGCCGCGTGGTGACGGTGTAACTGCCGGAAGCGGGTTCTTCATCGACCGTGGTGCAGCCCGGCACGGTGCGGTTCCGGGACCATTCGAACGTTGCGCGTTCCTCCCCACCCGGCGCGATCGCGCGCTCGAGATCCTGGGAGGCCTGCTGGCAGTCGGTGGAGGAGAACACCCTTTCGTCCCCGGAGGTCACCTCGAACTGCATCTGCGACGTTCCGACGTTGACGTCGCAGGGCGTGGTTCCCTCGTTGCGGACCACGAGGGTCAGGACAGGATTCTCGTCCGTCCCGTAGGACTCCTTGTCGGTTTCGGCCGCGACGACCACCTTCGATGCGTCGCAGCCGTCCGACGACGTGGGCGAGGGTTCCGCAGGAGCAGTCGTGCGCGTCGGCGCCGGCGACGCCTTGCTGGAGGGAGCCGTGCTCGGAGGAGCCGTACTGTCCCCGGCGGCAGGGGTCTCGGTTTCGGCGGTTGCGCCAGGGGTCGGGGTGGCACCGGCTGTCGCATCCGCACCCCGTCCGAGGGCCGCTGCAAGAACAACGCCGCCGATGGCGAGCCCTGCGACCACGAGGAGCGCGAGGATCATCACCGCCAGGCGCCGCCTCCGGTAGGTGGCCGGGCTCAGCCGCCTGCCTCCGCCCCGCCTGCCCCTGCCGTGGTCGCCGCCGTGGTCGCCCGTTGATTCCATCCAACAAGGCTAGGGAGGGGCCCGAGCTTTCTTCCGGGCACCACGCCGGTGGATAGAGTATTCACGACAAGAAACCAGGAGCACCTATGAACCCCGGTAGCGGAACACCCGCGGCAACCGTGCGCACCACCGGAGTTCCGGAACCGTCCGGACCACTCCTCGATGACCTCCACACCCGGGTGACGGACTGGTTCGAGGATGCTGCCCGTGAGCTGCCCTGGCGGGATCCTACATGCTCGCCCTGGGGCATCCTCGTCAGCGAGATCATGCTGCAGCAGACCCCCGTGGTCCGGGTACTGCCGGTCTGGCTCGAATGGCTCCAGCGCTGGCCCACCCCGGCCCACCTCGCGTCGGAACCGTCCGGAGCGGCCGTACGGCACTGGGGCCGGCTCGGCTATCCCCGCCGGGCACTTCGTCTGCACGCCGCCGCACTGGCGATCGTGGCGGATCACGACGGAGAGATCCCGACCACCCGCGATGAGCTCCTCACCCTGCCCGGCGTCGGTGCCTACACCGCTGCCGCGGTGGCCGCCTTCGCCTTCGGCAGGCGCGAGACCGTCGTCGACACCAACATACGTCGCGTACACGCCCGGCTCATGGGCGGCAGCGCCCTGCCCGCTCCCGCCCTGACGTCCGCGGAGATGAAGCGGGCGGTGGCGCTCATGCCCGGCGACGCCGACCTGTCCGTGCGGTGGAACGCCGCCGTGATGGAACTCGGCGCGGTCATCTGCACAGCCAGGGCGCCGAAGTGCGACGCCTGCCCTGTCATCGACGCCTGTGCCTGGGTGGCTGCCGGACGCCCTGCTCCCGGCTACATCCCCAAGGGCCAGTCGTGGGCGGGCACGGACCGGCAGGTGCGCGGCGCGATCGTCGCCGTCCTGCGGGACGCCGACCATGCCGTGCCGCGCTCACTGCTCATGGAGGCGCCCGTGGATCTCAGCATGCAGGGACCGCCGACCACGCTTTCCCTGCCGTCCGGCGGTACAGCCCGGCCAGGTGCGCTGAGTACCCTGCACGGGCTGCAGGCTCCGACCGAGCAGCTCGAGCGCGCCCTCACCGGTCTTCTGGCGGACGGCCTCGCCGAGGAGCACGACGACGGCATCCGCCTTCCCACCTGACGGGCCGTCAGGAAGGCTCGCCGAATCCCGACTCGACCGCCTGTCCGACGAAGTCCACAGCGGCCTGGGCATCGGGCCCCGTCGCCTCGACAGTGACCGTCCTACCCTGGCCGAGGCCGAGGGTCATCAGCAGCATCACGGACTTGCCGTCGACCCCGTTCACGGTCACCTCCGCGTCGAGATCGGTCAGGCCCGTGGCCAGTGCCGCAGCGGGCCGGGCGTGGAGCCCCATCTGGTTCGGAAGGACCCACGAGCCGCTGACCACAGGTCCGGCCTCCTGTGCCGGGGCGGCGCCGGCCTGGCCCGGAGCGGCTGCGGCATGGGTGACGAACGGTTCCAGCTCCTCGGCGCGGATGGAGACCACGGCACCATCGGCAGCCCGGAGTACGTCGTCGAGCGTGGCGCCGCCCTGCGCCTGGACGGCGGCGGCCACGGCACCCTCCACAAGGGCCGCCTCCGCGAGCCGGACGGCGGACCGCACCTCCGGCTCGAGGAACTCGAGCACCATCTCCGCGGTCATCACGGCCGAACCGAGGTCGGTCAGGATCACCACCCCGTCACCGCCCGACGCCTGCTCGATCCCCGCCTGCACGCGCTCGAAGCTCGTGCCGATCCGTGAGGGGCCGTCGCCATCCCCCGCTCCCCCGGCGGCGGCGAGCACCACGTCGGGCGCCATCTGCGCTGCGAGCTCGACGACGCCCTCTGCAATCTTCTGGCTGTGCGAGACGATGACCAGGCCGACGGTCATGCGAACAATTCCCTGGCGGTCTCGGCGGCAGCCTGGAGAATGAAAGCCGTCGATACGGCTCCCGGATCCTGGTGGCCGGCGCTCCGTTCACCGAGGTAGCTCGCCCTGCCCTTGCGGGCGATCAGCGGCTCGGTCGCGCCGGCGCCCGCATGGGCGGCGTTGGCTGCTGCGGTGAGCACCTCGGGGGCTGTCGCCCCGGCCTGCGCGGCGGTCTCGGCGGACTCGGTGGCAGGGGTCCAGGCATCCACCATCGTCTTGTCCCCGATCTCCGCCTTCCCTCGCGCCACGATCCCGTCCCGTGCGGCCCTGATCATCGCGGCAGCAGCATTCGGATCGATCTCGGCCGCGTCCCCCAGCGAGGTCGCCGCGCGCAGGAAGGCCGTTCCGTAGAGCGGACCGGCGGCTCCGCCCACGGTGGACATGAGGGTCATGGCCACCAGCTTGAGGACGGCGGCAGGGGTCTCCGGCGCCTCGCTCGAATCGAGCTTCGCGACGACGGCCGTGAAGCCCCGGTCGAGGTTCTCCCCGTGGTCGGCGTCACCGATGACGCGGTCGAGGTTGATCAGGAGTACCCGGTTCTCGGCGACGACGCGAGCTGTCTCGCGCATCCAGCGGACCGCCCACTCGGTATCGAGGGCATCGGCCATGCTCATGCCCCCCAACGAAGGGCGGCCGTGTGGACGGGGCTGTCCCACAGCTCGAGCATCTCTTGATCGACCCGCAGGATCGTCAGGGACGCGCCCTGCATCTCGAGAGCCGTGATGTAGTTGCCGACAAGGGAACGCTCGATCGTCACGCTGAGTCCGTCGAGCAGCTGCGCGACCTTGCGGAACATGATGTAGAGCTCACTGGCGGGCGTTCCGCCCATCCCGTTGACCATGACGATCGTCCGGTCTCCCGAGGTGAGCGAGAGATCCGCGACGATGGGGTCGAGCAGCCGCTGGGTGATGCCGTCGGCATCCTCCATGGCTATGCGGTGGCGGCCGGGCTCTCCGTGGATGCCGATGCCGATCTCGATCTCGTCCTCGGCGAGGTCGAAGCTCGGCACCCCGGCATGCGGCACGGTGCAGGCAGCGAGGGCGACCCCCATCGAGCGAACGCTGTCCACCACGCGCTGGGCGACTGCCGTGACGCCGTCGAGGTCATCACCCCGCTCCGCTGCCGCGCCGGCGATCCTCTCGACGAAGACCGTCCCCCCGACCCCTCGCCTGCCGGCGGTGTAGAGCGAATCCTCGACGGCGACGTCGTCATTGACGAGAACGGAGCGCACGGCGACGCCCTCGGCCTCCGCCATCTCTGCGGCCGTCTCGAAGTTGAGGACGTCGCCCGTGTAGTTCTTCACGATGTGCAGGACGCCCGCACCGCCGTTCACGGCGGTGGTGGCGGGGATGATCTGGTCGGGTGTAGGCGAGGTGAAAACAGCTCCCGGTACGGCGGCGTCGAGCATGCCACGGCCCACGAAACCCGCGTGCAGCGGTTCGTGACCGCTTCCACCGCCGGAGACGAGCCCGACCTTGCCCTGCACCGGCGCGTCCTTGCGGGTGATGAACAGGGGATCCGGGTGGACGGTCACGAGGTCGGCATGCGCGATGCCGAATCCTTCGACAGACTCGTTGACCACGGCCCTGGGGTCATTGATGAGCTTCTTCACAGCGGCTGCTCCTTGGCTGTAGCGGACATTCTGACAGCCAGCAGCCCGCCTCACATGGACCACGCCGGCCATGGGACACGTTACCGCCCGTTCCTGCGCCTGCCTATAGGCCGACGTCCCCGCCGCACCCCGATTAACTGGCTGAGGGAGGAGCCCGGAGCCGGGCGCCCTCCCTCAGGTCTGCAGGCCGCCCGATGACGGGTGCAGCCAGGAATCAATCAGTCGCGCTTGAACGCGTCCTTGACGTTCTCGCCCGCATCCTTGAGCTTCGAGCTCGCCTGGTCCTTATGGCCCTCGGCCTCCATGTTCTCGTTCCCGGACGCCTTGCCGAGGCCTTCCTTCACTTTTCCGCCCAGGCCTTCGCCCTTGTTCCCGATCTTGTCATCCAGTCCCATGATTCGGACCTCCTTCAGTCGGTGTACAGCCACCGGTTCCGGTGGCATGTCAGCATTCCCGAAGGAATGCTAAGTAGTCTTACCTTATCCCTGCGGGACCCTCGAGACCAGCCCGGCGGTCTCCCCCGGCTCAGAGCTGCCGGATCATCCGCGTATTGCCGAGGGTGTTCGGCTTGACCCGGGCGAGGTCCAGGAACTCAGCGATGCCTTCGTCGTGGGAACGCAGGAGCTCCGAGTAGATCCGGGGATCGACGGCGGACTGGTCCGCCATGACCTCGAATCCGTGCCGCTGGAAGAAGCCGACTTCGAAGGTGAGGCAGAATACGCGGCTCACCCCGAAGCTCCGGGCCTCCGAGAGCAGTTCCTCGACCAGGGCACGGCCGACGCCGTGCCCGCGAGCAGCCGGCGACGTGGCCAGGGTGCGCACCTCGGCGAGGTCCTCCCACATGATGTGGAGCGCGCCGCAGCCGAGCACCTCCCCGCCGTCGGACTCCGCGATGCGGAACTCGGGCAGGCCCTCGTAGTACGCGACCGTCTCCTTCGCCATCAGGATGCGCTCCTCGGCGAGCGGCTCGACGAGGGACTTGATGGCGGGGACGTCCGAGGTGCGGGCGGGGCGGATGGTGAAGGGCATGGTCATTCAGTCCACTCTACAAACCGATCACCCGCCTGCGCCCCTAGAGTCCCAGCTCCGGAGGCAGCTCGCGCTCCTCGCCGAGGACGTTCGCCGCCAGGAAGGCCTCCACCACCCCGTACCAGATGCGCGCATGCTGCGGCTTCAGGATCCAGTGGTTCTCGTCCGGGAAGTACAGGAAGCGGTGCGGTGTATGGCCGTCGTCGTCGGCGGGTAGCTGTGACGCGGACAGCAGGTCGTACCAGAGCCGCAGGCCCTCGCCGATGGGGACCCTGTAGTCCTTGTCCCCGTGGATGACCAGCATGGGCGTCCTGATGTTCTCCACGTGTGAGTGCGGTGAGTTCTCACGCATAGCCTCGGGTGTCATCTCCCTGGCCCAGTAGTAGGCGGCGTCGGTGGTACCGCCGAACTGGTCGAGGGCCCACAGGCTGGCGTGGGTCACGATCGCGGCGAACCGGTCCGTGTGACCGGCCACCCAGTTGGCCATGTATCCACCGAAGCTGCCACCCATGGCCGCCACGCGCGTCTGATCGATGTCATCCCGGGCTACGAGATCATCGGTCGCAGCCATCAGGTCGGTGTACGCCGCGCTGCCCCAGGAGCCCCATCCGCGGTCCACCATGCGCTGGCCGTAGCCCGTCGACAGCGCGGGATCGGGCAGCAGGACGGCATAACCGCGAGCCGCCATGATCCAGGGTGACCAGCGCCAGGTCCAGGCATTCCAGGAACCGATCGGGCCGCCGTGGATCCAGAGCAGCGCCGGGACGGGAGCGTCCGCTGAAGCGCCCTCGGGCAGCACCAGCCACGACTTCACGGGATGTCCGTCCTCTCCGACGGACTCTACGCGCTCGAGCGAACCCGGCAGTTCGGGGCGCTCGGACGGATTCCGGAGTCGCTCGGTGGCGCCGGTGGACAGGTCGATCCGGACGACCTCGGCCGGGAAGAGGTAGGAGCTCCGGAGGGCGAACGCCGTCGTGCCATCCGGTGAGAGCTGGACCTCGGAGTACGCCGCCGCATCCTGCGTCACCCTCCGCACCGCCCCCGTCGTGATGTCGATGACGACGACGGGCGCGCCACCGTCGTCGTCCGCCGTGGCCACGATCGCGGAGCCGTCCGGAAGCCAGCCGGCAGGCGACGGCCACCTGTCCCAGTCGGCGGCCAGGTGGGTCGGCTCGCCGCCGTCGAGGGGAAGCAGCAGCAGACTTGTTTGCGGCGCGAGCTCGGCCGTGGTCCTCCGGTCTCGGGTGACCGCGAGGTAGCGGCCATCGGGGCTGACGGGGCCCGGGGAGTAGTCGTTCTCCCGGTCGTCGAGAAGGACGGTCTGCTCCTTGGTAGCGACGTCGACGCGGACGAGCACCGTGCGCTGGGACCCGCGTTCCTCGGGGACGGTGAGGGAGGTGAAGAGCGCGGATCCGTCCGGGCTGAACACGGCGTGGGCGTCCCGCAGGCCACTGCGGGCGGACGGGATCAGGTCATCGAGGGTAGGTCCGTCGTCCGTGTGGAGGTCCGTCAGTCCGAAGTATCGCGGCTCGTCCGGGCCGAGGTCGGCGTCCCAGTAGCGCACGGGATATCCGGAGTGGAGGATGGCGGCTACACCGGCCTCCTTCCGGGCCTTGTGGCGCTCGGCGTCATCCTCCTCGTTTGCCGAACCGGCGAGGGAGTCGGCAGTGGCCATGACGACGTCCGCCGCGTCGGCCGTCAGCACCCCGGACACTCCGCCCTCCCGCGTCAGGAGCAGCGAGGCTTCCCCGCCCTCCGCGGGAAGGCGCCAGAGTGCCGGGCGCTTCTCCCCGCCGTCGTCGTCCGGATCCGGCCGGGAGGAAGTGAACAGCAGGTCACCGCTTGCGAGGAAAGCGGCACCCGACTCACCGGCGGAACTGCGCGTCAGACGATGGGCGGGCCGGCTGCCGGTCGGGTCGACCTCCCACAGGGCGCTCTGGTACGCGGTCTTCTTCGGGTTCAGGGTTGCCACGGACGTCACGAGACGAGTGCCTTCCCTGTTCAGGACGAGCCCGCTCAGGCGCGGCAGTGCGACGAAGTCATCAAGGGACGAGAAGGGGGTGGTCATGCGTCATCTCTACCACCCTCTGTGGGCACGGTCACACAGGTTCACTGACGGATGAATTCCGTTGCCGTGGGCACCCAATAGCGTGCGCTGCCCGGATACGACGGAACCCGCCCTGATCACCAGGGCGGGTTCCGTCGATTCGTGCTGCGTGCCGGTACTACTCCGGAACGGTCGCTTCCAGCGCTGCCGGTGCGTCCTCGAGCGCCTTCGGGGCGCCGTGTCCGACGAAGGTGAAGCGCGCATCCACGCCCTCCCCCTCGACATCCACGTCGATGCGCTCGCCCGACTTGATCTCGCCGAAGAGGATCTTTTCCGAGAGCTGGTCCTCGATCTCACGCTGGATGGTGCGGCGTAGCGGCCGCGCACCCATCGCGGGATCGTAGCCCCGGGTCGCGAGGAGTACCTTCGCCGCGGGGGTCAGTTCCATCGTCATGCCCTTGTCGGCCATGCGGCCGCTCAGGCGCTCGAGGAACAGGTCCACGATCTCGACGATCTCGTCCTGGGTGAGCTGCGGGAACACCACGGTGTCATCGACACGGTTCAGGAACTCCGGGCGGAAGTGCTGCTTGAGCTCTTCCTGCACCTTCGCCTTCATCCGGTTGTAGCTCGTGGTGGTGTCGGTGCCGGACTGGAAGCCCGTCATGACGCCCTTCGAGATGTCGCGGGTACCGAGGTTGGTGGTCATGATGATCACCGTGTTCTTGAAGTCCACCATGCGGCCCTGGCTGTCGGTCAGCCGGCCGTCCTCGAGGATCTGCAGGAGCGAGTTGAAGAGATCGGCGTGCGCCTTCTCCACCTCGTCGAAGAGCACCACGGAGAACGGCTTGCGGCGGACCTTCTCTGTCAGCTGGCCGCCCTCCTCGTAGCCCACGTAGCCCGGAGGGGCACCGAAGAGCCGCGAGACGGTGTGCTTCTCGGAGTACTCGGACATATCCAGCGTGATGAGGGCGTCCTCTTCACCGAACAGGAACTCCGCGAGGGCCTTGGCGAGCTCCGTCTTACCGACACCCGTAGGGCCGGCGAAGATGAAGGAACCACCAGGACGCTTCGGATCCTTGAGACCGGCACGCGTACGGCGGATAGCCTGCGAGATAGCCTTGATGGCCTCGTTCTGCCCGATGACCCGCTTGTGCAGCTCTGCCTCCATGTTGAGCAGTCGCGAGGACTCGGCCTCGGTCAGCTTGAACACGGGGATGCCGGTGGAGTTCGCCAGCACCTCGGCGATGAGTTCCTCATCCACCTCGGCGATGTCGTCCAGGCCGCCGGACTTCCAGCGGCGCTCCTTGTCACTACGCTCGTCCTGGAGCTTCTGCTCCTTGTCACGCAGCGCAGCGGCACCCTCGAAGTCCTGGGAGTCGATGGCCGACTCCTTCTCCCGCTTCACGTCCGCGATGCGCTCGTCGATCTCCTTGAGCTCAGGCGGGGCCGTCATCCGGCGGATGCGCAGGCGCGCTCCCGCCTCATCGATGAGGTCGATCGCCTTGTCCGGGAGGAAACGATCCGAGATGTAGCGCTCGGCGAGCGTGGCCGCACTGGTCAGAGCGCCGTCCGTGATCGATACGCGGTGGTGTGCCTCGTAACGGTCGCGCAGGCCCTTGAGGATCTCAATCGCGTGCGCCACGGATGGCTCGGCGACCTGGATCGGCTGGAAACGGCGCTCGAGCGCTGCATCCTTCTCGATGTGCTTGCGGTATTCGTCGAGAGTGGTGGCACCGATGGTCTGCAACTCGCCTCGCGCAAGCATCGGCTTCAGGATCGACGCGGCGTCGATGGCACCCTCTGCTGCACCTGCGCCGACGAGGGTGTGGATCTCGTCGATGAACAGGATGATGTCGCCACGCGTGCGGATCTCCTTGAGGACCTTCTTCAGTCGCTCCTCGAAGTCACCGCGGTAGCGCGAACCGGCTACCAGGGACCCGAGGTCAAGCGTGTAGAGCTGCTTGTCCTTGATGGTCTCGGGCACGTCACCCCGCACGATCGCCTGGGCGAGGCCCTCCACGACGGCGGTCTTGCCGACGCCGGGCTCACCGATCAGCACCGGATTGTTCTTGGTACGGCGGGAGAGCACCTGCATGACGCGTTCCATCTCCTGCTCGCGCCCGATGACGGGATCGAGCTTGGACTCGCGTGCAGCCTGCGTGAGGTTGCGCCCGAACTGGTCCAGCACCACCGATCCGGCAGGAGTTCCCTCCTGCTGGGGGCCGCCTGCAGCAGGAGGCTCCTTGCCCTGGTAGCCGGACAGCAGCTGGATGACCTGCTGGCGGACACGATTGAGGTCGGCACCGAGCTTCACCAGGACCTGCGCTGCGACGCCCTCACCCTCGCGGATGAGACCGAGCAGGATGTGCTCGGTACCGATGTAGTTGTGGCCGAGCTGCAGTGCCTCCCGCAGGGAGAGCTCCAGCACCTTCTTGGCCCGGGGGGTGAAGGGGATGTGACCGGACGGGGCCTGCTGGCCCTGGCCGATGATCTCCTGCACCTGTTCCCTTACGGCACCCAGAGAGATGCTGAGCGACTCAAGAGCCTTGGCGGCGACACCCTCACCCTCATGGATCAGGCCAAGCAGGATGTGCTCGGTGCCGATGTAATTGTGGTTGAGCATGCGGGCCTCTTCTTGGGCCAGCACAACAACTCGACGGGCACGATCTGTAAATCTCTCGAACATCAGACACACACTCCTAGCTAACGCGTATTTCGATGCTACGGGTACGGGGTGTGCTTTGGGTGCGTGTTCGCCACAGGCGAGATAACGCCGAAAGTCTTCCGCTTCAGGGCCAGGTGGTGGTGGTCAGCGCTGTGCCGCGCGGTACGCCTCGACGATTTCACTGTTCACGCGGCCACGCGACGACACGTTGTAGCCGTTCTCCTTGGCCCATTCACGGATCTGGGCCGCTTCCTGGTTGCGCGAGGTCGACGGGGCGCTCGAGCGCTGTTGCTTCGACTGATTGCCGCGACGGGCTGCGCCGACGTAGTCGGCGAGGGCCGAACGGAGCTCCGAGGCGTGGCTCTCGGAGAGATCGATCTCGTATTGCACGCCATCGAGACCGAATCGAACCGTTTCGTCGGCCTCTCCGCCGTCAATGTCATCAATGAGGATGATCTTTACCTTCTGCGCCACTATGCTCTCCTATTGGTTTCTCGATATCAAAGCCCCATAAATGAGTATGGGCCACGCTTCAATCAAGGTCAAAGAAGGAGTTTCTATCGGGGATCGATTTCCTGACCGTCATTCTTATCCGACCCGGGTTCGGCCGCGCGCGCATCCTCGGCATCCTGCAATTCCTCCGCCCGCGCCATGGCCTCGCGCTCGGCTCGGTCCGCATTGAATATGGCCTTGATCACGAAGTAGAAAAGGACTGCCAAGCAGGCTGATGGTAGGAGGACTGCCACATATTCCATGACTACTGACCACCCTCGGGCCTGAGAATGGGGAAGAGGATCGACTCGCGAATTCCCACATCGGTGAAAAGCATCACCAACCGGTCGATCCCGAGACCGATGCCGCCCATGGGAGGTGCTCCGTATTCGAGCGCCCTGAGGAAATCCTCGTCGAGTTGCATGGCTTCGTCGTCACCCGCAGCGGCCTGCCGGGACTGCTCGGTCAGGCGTTCACGCTGGATCACTGGATCGACGAGCTCGGAGAACGCGGTGCCCCGCTCCATCCCGCCGATGATCAGGTCCCAGGCTTCGATCAGCCGCGGGTCGTCGCGGTGCGGACGGGCGAGGGGCTGCGCCGAGGGCGGGTAGTCGTAGACGAAGGTCGGCTGGATGAGCGTCGGCTCGACGATCTCGGAGAACAACTCGAGCACCACTTTCTCGACGCCCCACGACGGATCGAGGGACACCTCGTGGCGCTCCGCGATCGATCGGAGGTCCTCCAGTCCTGTGTCCGGGGTGACCTCCTGGCCCACGGCTGACGACAGCCCCGGGTAGACGCCCAGCCAGGCCCAGTCGCCGTCCAGGTCGATGCTGCCCTGTGCCGTCTCGATGGTCCGCGAGCCCAGCAGGTCGGCGCAGGCGAGGATCATCTCCTTCATGCGATCCGCCATGACGAACTGGTCGGCGTAGGCCTCGTAGCACTCGAGCATCGTGAATTCGGGACTGTGGGTGGAGTCGACGCCCTCGTTCCGGAAGATCCGGCCGATCTCGTAGACGCGGTCGATCCCACCGACCACGGCGCGCTTCAGGTACAGCTCGAGGGCGATGCGAAGAGTCATCTTCTGGTCGAAGGCGTTGAGGTGGGTGTCGAAGGGGCGAGCCGTCGCACCGCCGTGCACGAGCTGGAGGATGGGGGTCTCCACCTCGATGTAGTCGTGCCCGTGGAGCGTATCCCGGAGCGTCCGGGTGATGGCAGCACGCGTCCGGACCATCCGGCGTGCTTCCTCGCGCACCATCAGATCGACGTAGCGCTGGCGTACGCGCGTTTCCTCGTTGACGCCGACATGCAGGGTGGGCAGTGGGCGCAGGGCCTTGGATGCCATGGTCCACGAGTCCGCCATGACGGACAGTTCACCGCGCCGCGAGCTGATCACTTCACCGTGCACCTGCACGTGGTCGCCGAGATCCACCAGGGATTTCCATTCGGCGAGACCGTCCGCGCCGACCTCGGCGAGACTCAGCATGACCTGGAGCCTCGTGCCGTTCCCCTCCTGCAGGGTCGCGAAGCACAGCTTGCCCGAGTTCCGGATGAAGACGACGCGCCCGACGACGGCGACCTCCAGTCCGCTCGATTCCCCCGCCCCGAGGTCCGCGAACCGATCACGGATCTCGATGAGCGCGTGCGTCCGCTCGGGCTTCACCGGGTAGGGCTCCATCCCGGCGTCGAGCAGTGCTGCACGCTTCTGCAGCCGGAAGCGCATCTGCTCGTTGAGGTCGTCAGCGGGGAGGGTGTCGTCGTGGGTCACGGAAGACAAGTTTACGGCTCTCGGCCGGACACCCCGTGTCAGTGGGTGGGGCGGGCCGATCCAGCCTGGATGACGGTGTTGTCGATCAGTCGGACGGCACCTACCCGGGCGGCGATGACGACGAGGGCCGGCCCGACGACGGGCAGGGCATCCCCCGTGAGCGGCGTGAACGATGACGGATCGACGGCCTCGAGGTAGTCGAGGTCCACACGCTCCTCCGCGGCGATCTCGGCACGGGCCGCGTCCAGGTCGAGGGGCCGGCCGTGCTCGACCCTTTCCCGCACCGAGCGCAGGACCCTCGACAGCACGAGCGCAGCCCGGTGGTCCTCCGCGCCGAGGAAGCGGTTCCGGCTCGAGAGGGCGAGGCCGTCGTCGTCGCGCACGATCGGGACGCCCTCGATGCGGACCGGGACATTGAGGTCGAGCACCATACGGCGGATGAGGGCGAGCTGCTGCGCGTCCTTCTGCCCGAAGTACGCGCGATACTCCGCCGCGGCACCCGGCATCGCGAGGTTGAGGAGCTTCGAGACGACGGTCAGCATCCCGTCGAAGTGACCGGGCCGCGACGCCCCCTCGAGGATCTCGCCCATGCGCCCCGCACCAACACGCACCAGCGGTTCCCCGCCCGGATACATATCCCCGACGGACGGAGCGAACACGACGTCGACGCCGCACGAGCCGAGGAGGCGGACGTCGTCATCGAGTGTGCGGGGGTAACGCTCCAGATCAGCCGGGTCCCCGAACTGCAGGGGGTTCACGAAGATGGAGGCGACGACGACGTCGTTGTCACCGCGCGCCGTGCGGGCAAGGGAGGCATGGCCCTCGTGCAGCCCGCCCATCGTGGGGACGAGCCCGAGCGAGGGCCCGTGCCCCGCGGCGGCGCGCGATCGGGCTCCATCGAGGAGGCAAGCCGTCGTCGAACGCAGGTCGGCGGGCGTGGAGACGAGAAGAGGGGTGGTGGTCATGCGTCGGTGCCGGTCGAGGTCACGAAGGGTCCTTCGGGGAGTCGGAGGAGGTGCCGGCCGCGGCAACGCACGGCAGGAGAGGACAGGGCAGGCCTACAGCTCGTCCGGCGCCGCACCCGGCGGTCCGGGCACGTCGGCCAGGGCGGCGAGGATCGCCTCCCCCTGCACCGGAGTGAGGACGCCCCGCTCGAGTGCACGCAGGGCAGTGGCACGGGCCATACCTAGGTAGGCCTGGCGCGTGTCCGGGGCATCGTGCGCCTCGAGAGCCGCGCGGTGGGCGCGCACCGTTCCGGCGTCGCCGCGTGCCACCGGTCCCGTGAGGGCACCCTCGCCCGAGGACAGCGCGTTCTCGAGGGAAGCCTTCATGAGCGGCCCGAGCATGCGGTCCGGGTGCTGGACGCCGAGGTCGGCGAGGAGCTGCGCGGATTGCGCGGCGATGGTGACGAGGTGGTTCGATGCATGCGCGAGGGCGGCGTGGTACAGCACACGGGATTCCTCCTCGATGACCACGGGCTCCGCTCCCATCTCGACCACGAGTGCCTGCGCGATCGGCAGCACCGCCGAGGGCGCCGTGATACCGAACATGCAGTCCGGCAGGCGGCCGAGGTCGAGGCTGAGCCCCGTGAAGGTCATGGCGGGATGGAGGGCCAGCGGGATGGCACCGGCCGCGCGGGCGGGCCCGAGCACGGAGGTGCCGTAGCGCCCCGAGGTATGCACCACGAGCTGTCCTGCCTGCCAGGCCTTGAGCTGGGCCAGGCCTTCGACAAGCGTCGGCAGGGCGTCGTCGGGCACGGTCAGGAGCACCAGCTCGGCCCGCTCGATGACGTCCGGAACCTCGAGGATCGGCACACCGGGCAGGAGGTTCTCCGCGCGCTCGCGGCTGGCCTCGGACATGGCGGATACCCCGACGACGGCGTGTCCCGCGGAACGCAGGGCTGCTCCCAGCACCGCGCCGACCCTGCCGGCCCCCACGATTCCGACGCCGAGCCTGCCCGGACGGCGGGACGGATCAGCGCCGGCCATCGAGTGGCTCCTCATCCCGGGGAGGTGCGGGAACATAGCGCGGCAGCTCTGGCATGACGGACTCCCCGGCCACGGCTGGCTCCCGGTCCGGCGACCGACCGGCGGACGGACCGTCGGGCCCGTCCTCGACCCGGCTGTCCGGCTGGTCCCCCTGTCGGCCGTGAGGCAGGCCGGCACGCTGGTCGCCCTGTCGGCCGTGAGGCAGTCCGGCACGCTGGTCCGCGGTCCGGTTGGCTGGATCGCCTGCTGCACCCGGGTGCACCGATGCCGGTTCCGTGCTGTCCGGCGAGGCAGCCGGGATCCGGCGCAGCTCGTCCCCGGTTCCGTCGCGGGCACCTGACGCGTCGACGTCGTCCGCCGCCGTGCTCATCGTCGCTTCGCCTCCCTGCGCCAAGGTCCTGGCGGCGATCGGAACGGGCTTCATTCAGTGCTCCGGCGCGCTCCGGCGCCGGGCTTCCGCGGCCCGCACAGCCTGGCCGTGGAAGAGGTCCCAGGCCGTGGCGGAGTCCGCGAGGAGCACGCGGGGGGCCACAGGTCCGGGAGTCGTCTGGAACTGCAGGTTGGCCACGTCGAACCGGCGGTCGACGGGCCCCTGCTCGAGGGACAGCGACTGCGTCCTCTCGTGCGGGACGACGACGAGCTGCCGCCAGAGGACACCCGAGCGCATCAGCAGCGCGGTGTCGGTGACGGCGAATCCGTTGCGGCGCCAGGCAAGGGGCGCCAGCCACTTCGCGCGCCGCGGAGTCGTGACGAAACCCTCGCCCCCGTCGCGGCCCACCATCCCGGCTCCGAAGACCTCGACGGGGCGTGTCGTCCCCGGATCGGGCAGCACGAGGGCGAGGATCTGCAGCACCTCGTCCCGTGTCCCGACAGGCAGGAGACTCGCGCGGGCCTGCCCCTCGTTCGACGCTGATGCACCGTAGCCCGCGACGTTGACGGTCACGCGGTACCAGCCCTTGAGCCGCCACAGCGGCGACTGGACGATGCTGAGCGCCTGCACGCGTCCGGGTGGGATCGTCTGTGCCCGGGTATCGAGCAGGCCGTAGCGGACGCGGATGCCGTCCGGTGAGGTCGCCGCCCGGAAGTTGTAGCCGGTGCTCAGCGCAGACCAGTAGACACCGACGACGCCGATGACGACCGGGATGAAGGAGGTGGCGATGATCGGGGTATCCAGGGTTACGCCGAGCGTGATGATGACGGCGGCGGCCACCACCAGGGCGATCGTCGTACCGGAGAGGAGCGCCGCGCCGATCACCCGGCCCGGCGGGATCGCCACCACTTCGCGCTCGGGCGCTTCGACGATCTCCTCCGGGTGCTCCGGGTCCGTATCCACGCCTGCCGCGCGGGCCAGGATGGTGGCACGCAGTTTCCTGGCGTCGTCGAGCTTCAGGAAGGCCAGACGCACGGCGGACTCCCCCGCGTCGGCCACCTCGAACTTCAGCTCCGCGAGCCCGAAGATCCGGGCGAGGAACGGCTGCACGATGTCGATGGCCTGGACCCTGTCCAGCCTCGCCTGGCGCTGCTGCCGGAAGACCACGCCGGTGTGCACGCGTACATGTTCGGCCGTGACCTGGTAGCGGGTGAAGTACCAGGAGACGAGGAAGGCGGCCGCGATGATCACCACGACGCCGAGCACGACCCCCGCGGCGATCAGGAGCCCTACGCCCTCGGGCAGGGGTCCCCGGCCCCTCGACCCGGAGTCGAAGAGGCCCTCGAACCAGTCCCTGCCGACGAAGTAGAGGATGGCGACGAGCGCGATCCAGCCGCGCACGAGCGGTGAGATGAAGTGGACGCGGCGCCACTCGTCGGTGGTCGGTCCCCCCTCGGAGGCGTGCGCAGCGAAGGCAGCGGTGGACCCGGGCGTGGACGTGACGGCGGTCGGGGCTCCGGCTGACTGCTCGCGCTCCTGGTCGCCCTCGGGTACGCCTGCGGACGGTCCTGGCGCGGCTGTCACAGCCCGGCCAGCCTGGCTTCTCCCCGCGCGGACAACTGCTCACGCAGCCTCGTGCCCTCCTCCGTGGGCAGGCCGGGGATGAAGGCGTTCGTTGCAGGGGAGGCCGTGTGGAGTTTCAGGGTGCAGATACCGAAGGCCCGCTCGAGCGGCCCGACGGCGACGTCCACGTACTGCATGCGGCCGTAGGGCACCACCATGGTGCGCTGGAAGAACACACCCTGGCGGACCAGGAGGTCGTCGTCGCGCTCGGCGTATCCGATGGCCCGCACCTGGCGCGGGAGAAGGAGCCCGCGCCAGATCGCGCTGGTCAGCGCGATCGCGGGAAGGGCCCAGGCGACCGGAAGGGGCGGGAACGAATCCCACACACCGGTGAGGCGCAGCACCAGGGGGATACTCGCGACTACGAGCCAGACCAGCGATCCGATGAGCCATCCGAGGAGCCTCACGCGCAGGTACTTCGGAGACACCCTCGACCACTCGAGTCCGGACGGATCGATCGGTTCCCTACGCATATTCCCCTTCGCTGTAGCCCGGAGCGCCTGTGCCGTCGTCGTCGGGCGGAAGCCTGCAGAAGCTCTCGACAACCAATCCCACCACAGTCATGACGATTCCGCCCGCCATGAGGGCCACGGATCCCCAGAGCGGACCGCTGGCCGAGCGGACGGAGAGGAGGGCGAGCTGATCGACGAAGATGCCCGCATGCCAGCCGAGGTTCAGGGCGCCGGCGTAGGCGCAGGCCTGCGCGAGCACCAGCGTCCGCATCGCCAGGATGGGATCGAGGGCGCGGTCCCGCTTGCCGTTGCGCCATCGGAGCACGCGGAGCCCGAACACCAGCGTGATGGCGATGATCAGCGCCGTGGTGACGAGCGAGGTCAGGGGCAGGGTCGGCGTGCCGTATCCGTTGCGGGTGGCGAGCAGGTTGGTCAGCCAGCCTGCGAGCCCGGCCAGCAGCCCTATCAGGACCAGCCAGCGGAACCGGAGGGTAGTCACAGCGTCCTAGACTCCCTCGAAGGGCACCAGGCCCGCAAGGTCCTCTGCCTCCGCGGCCAGCTCTGCGACCGGCCGCCCGTTGAGCCGGGCACCGGAATCCATCCATGCCCAGGGTTGCAGGACGAAGGCGCGGACCGCCGCCCGCGGGTGCGGAATCGTCAGGGTCACATCGTCGGAGGTCCAGGATCCGTACGTGATGATGTCGATATCGAGGGTTCGCGGACCCCACCGGACAGTGCGCTTGCGATGATACTTCTCCTCGACGGCCTGGCAGAGCGCCAGGAGCTCGTACGGGCCGAGGTCCGTCTCCACCTCGATGACCATGTTGAGGTAGTCCGGCTGCTCGGGACCACCGACCGGCTTGGTGCGGACCACGGGCGACACGGCGTGGAGGCGCACGCGGTGCGGCTCCACGAGGTCGGCGACGGCGAGGACCAGGGTGTCGTTGCTGGCTCCGAGGTTACTGCCGAGGGCCAGGACGGACCGGACGGTGCCGGTCACGGTCGGCTCCTGCGGAGGGTCACGGCGACGTCGCCGAACGGTACCTCGATCGGAGCCTTCGGCTTGTGGACCGTGACGTCGACGGCGGCGACCGGGAAGGAGGCGAGGACCGCCGACGCGATGGTTTCCGCAAGGGCTTCGATGAGGTCGAACGGATCGCCCCCGATGATGCCGTGCACCAGGTCGGCGAGGTCCCCGTAGTGCGCAGTCCGGGCCAGATCGTCGCTGGTGCCGGCCGGTTGCAGGTCGAGATGCAGCACGATGTCCACAACGAAGGGCTGCCCGTCACGGCGCTCGTGATCGAAGACGCCGTGGTACCCCTTGGCCGTGATGCCCCTGAGCACCACGGTGTCGAGGAGGCCGGAGGGCGAGCCGGGACGGCCCGGGGCGGTGGCGGGCTTCGGCGCCTGCCCGCGGGAGACGCTCGCAGCCCTGCCGACGGTTCCGTCCGTGGTCATGGGCGTGGACCCACGGCGGCGGCGACCTTGACGGCGTCGAGGGTTGCGGCCGGGTCATGGACGCGGACGCCCCACGCACCGGTCGAAGCCGCCAGGGTGGCGACGGCGAGCGAGGCGTGATCACGCTCTACCGGCGCCGCAGCCTTCCCGGCGGACGTCAGCAGCGTTCCGAGGAACCGCTTGCGGGAGGCCCCGACGAGCACGCGATGGCCCAGCCCGGTGAAGACGTCGAGGTTCCGGAGGATGACCCAGTTGTGCTCGTCCGTCTTGGCGAAGCCCAACCCGGGATCGAGGATGATCTGCTCCGCCGCCACTCCGGCCGCGACGAAGCGGTCCCGCAGCCCGGTCAGCTCAGCAGCCACCTCGGCGACGACATCCCGGTACTCCGCGAAGCTGTCCATAGTCGTCGTGGTGCCCCTGCGGTGCGTGAGGATGTAGGGCACCTGACGATCAGCCACGAGCCCGGGCATGGCCGGATCGAACTCGGCGCCCGAGATGTCGTTGACGATCGCAGCCCCGGCATCGAGGGCCTGCCGGGCGGTCTCCGCGTGCATCGTGTCGATACTCACGAGCGCTCCCGCCTTCACGAGCGCCCTGAGCACGGGCAGGACGCGGTCCAGTTCCTCCTCGACCGACACCTCACGGGCGTTCGGCCGTGTGGATTCACCACCGACATCGATGATGTCCGATCCGCCGTAGTGCATGCGCAGCCCGTGGCTGATGGCGTCATCGGTGGACGCATACTTGCCGCCGTCGCTGAACGAGTCCGGAGTGACGTTGAGGATGCCCATCACGACGGCACGGTCCGTCGGCAGATCGCTGACGGTCCTGGCTGCACGGGCGGGCCGGATGACGGGCAGCGGCGACGTCGACGGCCCGGTTCCGGGCGCTGCGGCGAGTGAATCCATGGAGTCGGGTTCCTACTTTCCGAGAATGAGGCTCATGGCCTCGGCACGTGTCGCCGTCTCGCGGATCTGGCCGCGCACCGCAGATGTGACGGTCTTCGCGCCGGGCTTCCGCACTCCGCGCATGGACATGCACATGTGCTCGCACTCGATGACGACGATCGCACCCTTGGGCTTCAGGTGTTCCATCATCGCATCGACGATCTGGGTCGTCAGCCGCTCCTGCACCTGCGGTCGGCGGGCGTACACCTCCACGAGTCGCGCGAGCTTGCTGAGCCCGGTGACCCGGCCGTCCTCGGACGGGATGTACCCGATGTGCGCGGTCCCGTGGAAGGGCACCAGGTGGTGCTCACACGTCGAGTAGAACGGGATGTCCTTCACCAGCACGAGTTCCTGGTGCTCCAGGTCGAAAGACGTCGAGAGGACCTCGGCGGCATCCTGATGGAGCCCGGCGAACATCTCCGCGTAGGCCCGGGCCACTCGCGTCGGGGTCTCGAGCAGACCGTCCCGATCGGGATCCTCGCCGATCGCTGCAAGGATCTCCCTGACCGCCCGAGCGATGCGGGGCTGGTCCACGGGGGATCCTGTAGCGATCAGGGCAGCGTCCACCACCTGGTCGTCGAAATCTGTCATGGACATCTCCCTTCATCGGGCACTGCTCACCACCGGCCCGATGACCGGCGGCGTACCGCTGCAGGACTAGCTCTCCCGGCTGTCCCCGGGGCCGGTGCCCGATTCAGGCGACGGAAGATCCGAGCCGGCGACGTCGAAGTCGCTGGGGATGTTCGCGTCGGCGATCTGGTCCTGAGGAGCGACGGACTCGGGAGCGGGCTGTCCGCTCTCGAGCGCCTCCGCACGCTCCTTCTTCGAGACGACCGGGGGCAGGGAGTGCACGGGACGCGTCTGCTTCGACAGCCACACCTCGCGCAGGTCGCGCTTCCGCACCGAGGTGAAGACCTCGGCGATCTCCGCCTGGTTCAGGGTCTCCCGCTCCAGCAGTTCGAGTGCCAGCTGGTCGAGGACATCGCGGTTCTCGGTCAGGATCTGGTAGGCCTCGTCATGCGCATTGTCGATCAGGCGGCGCACCTCCTCGTCCACCACCAGGGCGATCTGGTCGGAGTAGTCCCGGTCACTCCCCATGTCGCGGCCCAGGAAGGGCTCACCGGCACCCTGGCCGAGCTTCACGGCGCCGATGCGCTCGCTCATACCGTACTGGGTGACCATCTTTCGAGCGGTGCCGGTAGCCTTCTCGATGTCGTTCGAGGCACCTGTCGACGGGTCGTGGAAGACGATCTCCTCGGCGACGCGGCCGCCCATCGCGTACGCCAGCTGATCCAGCAGCTCGTTCCTCGTGATGGAGTACTTGTCGTCGCTCGGCATGACCATGGTGTAGCCCAGTGCGCGACCGCGCGGCAGGATGGTCACCTTGGTCACCGGGTCGGTGTTGCGGAGGGCCGCAGCCACCAGGGCGTGGCCGCCCTCGTGGTAGGCGGTGATCTTCCGCTCCAGTTCCTTCATCACACGGCTGCGCTTCTGTGGTCCGGCGATTACGCGGTCGATCGCCTCGTCGAGGGCGCGGTCGTCGATGAGCTGCGCGTTCGAGCGCGCGGTGAGCAGCGCGGCCTCGTTGAGTACGTTCGCCAGGTCTGCGCCGGTGAACCCGGGCGTCTTCTTCGCGACACCCTTGAGGTCCACACCCGACGCCATCGGCTTGCCCTTGGAGTGCACGGACAGGATGTGCTCGCGACCCTTCATGTCCGGGGCCTCGACGCCGATCTGGCGGTCGAAGCGACCTGGGCGCAGGAGCGCGGGATCGAGGACGTCGGGACGGTTGGTCGCGGCGATGAGGATCACGTTGGTGGTTGCATCGAACCCGTCCATCTCGACCAGCAGCTGGTTCAGGGTCTGCTCACGCTCGTCATTGCCGCCGCCGATGCCGGCACCACGGTGGCGCCCGACGGCGTCGATCTCGTCGACGAAGATGATGGCGGGCGAATTGTTCTTGGCCTGCTCGAAGAGGTCCCTCACGCGGGAGGCACCGACACCGACGAACATCTCGACGAAGTCCGAGCCGGAGATCGAGTAGAACGGTACGCCGGCCTCGCCTGCGACGGCGCGGGCCAGGAGGGTCTTGCCGGTACCGGGAGGACCGTACAGGAGGACGCCCTTCGGTATCTTCGCGCCGAGGGCCTGGAACTTGGCGGGCTCCTGCAGGAACTCCTTGATCTCCAGGAGCTCCTCCACCGCCTCGTCAGCGCCGGCGACGTCGTCGAACGTCACCTGCGGCATGTCCTTGGTGATGAGCTTGGCCTTCGACTTGCCGAACTGCATGACCTTGGAGCCGCCGCCCTGCATCCGGCTGAGGAGGAACCAGAAAATGACACCGAGGATCAGGATGGGGAAGATCAGTCCGGCGAGGCTGAGGAGCCAGTTGCTCTCCGCGGGCTGGTCCGTGAAGCCGTCCGTGTCCGAGGTGTTGATGGCGTCGACCACGCTCTCGGCACGCGCCAGGCTGTAGTAGAACTGGACGTTCTTGCCCTTGTCCTGGTAATCCTCCCGCAGCGTCAGGTCCACGCGCTGCTCGCCGTCGTAAATCTTGGCCTGCTCCACCTTGTCCTCGCTGAGGAACTGCAGGCCGACGTTGGTGTCGACACGGGAGCTGCCCGTGCCGAAGAGGCCCGGAAGCACCAGCAGGAGCGCCACGACCGCCAGGACGATCCAGAAGATCGGCCCCTTGAAGATGTTCTTGAATTTCATTCGTCTCAGGGCAGCAAGCCCTGTCCCTCCTGCTGATGCAAGTGAATTTGTGCGGGCGCTCTACCGTATGGGTGCCCTTTGAGCACCTCAACCTATACACCGTCCGAGATTGTCCACGCGCGGATTGCACCAATAGTTCCCTCTTGGCGTAGCGGCGGAAATGCAGCCCGAAAGGGCTCTATTCGTAAACGTGGGGCGCCAGGGTGCCGATGAAATCGAGGTTGCGGTATTTTTCCGCGAAGTCGAGGCCGTAGCCGACGACGAATTCATTGGGGATGTCGTAGCCCACGTACTTGACGTCGATGTCGACCTTCGCGGCGTCGGGTTTCCGCAGCAGCGTGCAGATCTCGACCGAGGCCGGACCGCGCGAAAGGAGGTTCGCCTTGAGCCAGGACAGTGTCAGCCCCGAGTCGATGATGTCCTCCGCGATCAGGACATGCTTGCCCATGAGGTCGGTCTCGAGGTCCTTGAGGATGCGGACGACGCCGGAGGACTGCGTCCCTGAGCCGTAGGACGAGACCGCCATCCAGTCCATGGTGATGTGGGAGTGGAGGGCCCGCGCGAGGTCCGCCATGACCATCACGGCCCCCTTGAGGACGCCGACGAGGAGGATGTCCCGTCCCGCGTAGTCCGCGTCGATCTGCTGCGCCAGCTCGTTGATCCGCTGCTGGATCTCTTCCCTGGTATAGAGGACGTGCTTGAGATCTGACTGGACGTCGTTGGAATCCACCGATTACTCCTGGGTTGGACGGTGCGACTGCTTCACACCGGGGCCGTTGTTGCTGCCATTGTTACTGAGGACAAGATTGCCATAGCTTGGTTCTCCGCGAAGAACCGCCCGCCCGCGTACCTGGCGATGGACACTCACCTTCCCCCCGAGCTGCACCGGTCCGGCCGACCCCCTGCGGTCCAGCAGGGACTCCGCGGCCCGGAGTCGCTCGAAGCTGGGCTGGAATGCCCCCAGTTCGAGGGCCGCGAGGGCGAGGACGCGTTGCCTCAGCGCCGGAGGCAGGGCCCGCAGGCCATCCTCCGGGAGAAGCAGGGTCCCGTCGTCGCCCAGAACCCTCAATGATGCGTACTCCCTGGCGCTCAGCTGCTCCAGGTGGTCGGCGTCCTGTCCGAGGATGCGGGCGGTGCGGGCCAGCGCCTGGGCGATGCCCGGGCCGAGCTGGTCCTCGAGGAACGGCAGCACGTCACCGCGCACGCGGGACCGGGCGAAGCTCGGGTCGAGGTTCGTGGGGTCGTGCCAGGGGTCGAGCGCGTAGAACGCGCAGATGGCCTCGGTATCGGCGCGTCGGAGGTCGAGGAATGGACGCACGTAGAGGCCTCGACGCGCGGGCATCCCGGCGAGCGAGCGTGTACCGGATCCGCGGGCGAGCCCCAGCAGCACCTGCTCCGCCTGATCGTCGAGCGTGTGGCCGAGCAGGACCGCGGATGCACCCAGCGTGGCCGCGGCTTCGTCGAGCGCGGCGTAGCGGGCGCTGCGGGCGGCAGCCTCGGGACCCATGCCGTCGCGGTCGACCCTGACGCGGTGCACCTCGACCGGCTGCAGCCCGAGGTCCCGTGCCGCTCCCGCGGCCTTCTCGGCCGTCGCCGCGCTGCCCGGCTGGAGTGCGTGGTCGACGACGACGGCGCCGACCCGGCACCGGCCCGTGTGCGCGAAGTGCCCGGCGACCGCCGCGAGTGCCAGCGAATCGGGACCGCCGCTGCACGCGACGAGGACGAGCGGCAGAACTGCCCCCGGGGCATCCGCCGTGGAGGGAGTCCGGGCCGGCGCGGTGGCGGTCGACGATTCGTCCGCATCCCTCGACCTCCGTCCCTGACGCGGCGCCGTGTCCGCCAGGAGTCCCTCGAGACTCGCCTCCAGCAGGTTGCGTGCCGTACCGACGGCGGGAAGCAGCCGCGGGCGCCTAGCCATGACGCCGCAGGCTCATCCTGTCGATCCACTCGTCCGCCGCGTGGATCTCCCGCTCGGTGGGCAGGTGCTCGGCCGACTGCCAGACGGCATTGAAGCCGTCCATGCCCGTCTGGCTCACGACCCGCCGCACGAACTTCGCGCCGTCGCTGTACTGGCGCATCTTGGCGTCCAGCCCCATCAGCTGGCGGATGACCTTCTCGAGCGGCCCGCGTGACTTCCCCCGGGCGTTGAAGCGACGGCGGATGGTCTTGACCGACGGGACGATACTGCCGTCCACCCCATCCATGACGACGTTCGCGTGGCCCTCGAGCAGGCTCATGACCGCGGTCAGGTGGGACAGGCGCGCCTTGTCATCGGGGTCCTGAAGGATCGACAGCACCCCGATGTCCTGCGCCGGCACACCGTCCGCGGCAGGGGAATCCCTGAGCGCCCGCGACCTCGCCGTGGTGATGTTCTTCACGGCCGTACCCAGCCGCTCGGAGAGTGAGTCCGCCTTGTCCATGAGGCCCGATGTCAGCTCGCCGATGTGCCCGGTCATATGGTCCTTGAGCCAGGGCGCGGCGGCGAACTGCACGCGGTGCGTCTGCTCGTGGAGGCAGACCCAGAGCCGGAAGTCGGACGGATCGACGTTCAGTTCCCGCTCGACGGAGATGATGTTCGGGGCCACCAGCATGAGACGGCCGCCCTGGCCGTTGCGCGAGGGCACGAACGGGTCGTACTGCCCGAGCACCTTGCTCGAGAGGAAGGCCAGGATCGCGCCGAGCTGCGCGCCCGTCAGGTTCCCGCCGAGGGTCAGGGACGCGGACTTCAGTACCTCCGGCCGTGTCGTCGCGAGCTGGTCGAGCGCCGGCTCCATGAGCGTGCGGAAGCTCTGCGAGTTCGCCTTCGCCCAGGACGCGCGGTCGACGATGAGCAGCTCCGAATCCCGGAGGTCACGGGCGGCGTCGAGCCGCGAGATGGAGTGCACGTGACCCACGGACACATCCGCCAGTTCGCGCATGTTCTGCACCGCGCGGGCAATCTCCGCCGGCTTCATCGTGGGTCCGGCGGGAGTCAGGGATGCCGCGGTCGAAGCCGCGACGTCCCAGTTGACCAGCTGCGGGCGGGGTGCTGCGGACTCGTTCCTGAACATGCGCCTATTCGATCACATCCCGCCGGCGGAGGGCTCCGCAGAGCCGACGGTGGGGCTGGTTCGTCTGTCGGCGAACGGGTCAGCGGCAGCCGCAGGCCGCCAGGAGCGCCGCGGCATGATCCGCGGCGGTTCTCGCCTCGAGCGTGTTGCCATCGAGGCCGTCGGCGAGGAAGGAGAACACCAGGAGGCGGCCGTCCGCGGTCACGACGTGCCCGGTGAGGCCGGTGACCGCGTTGAGGGTGCCCGTCTTCGCCCGCACGGTCCCCGCACCGGCAGCGGCAGCCGGGTCCTCGGCCGTGAATCGGGTGGACAGGGTTCCCGTCAGGCCCGCGATCGGAAGGGACTGCGCGACGGCGGCGAGACCGGGATCCTTCGAGGCGGTGGTGCCGCGCACGAGGGAGGCGAGCTGGGCCGGCGAGACGGCATTCCGGACGGAGAGCCCTGCTGCGTCCCCGATCAGGAGGCCCTCCTCCGGAACCCCCAACCGTCCCGCGGCGGAGGCCAGCGCCTCGGCCGCTCCGCCGAAGGAGGCGGGGCGCCCGCTGTCGAGGGCGGCGGTGCGCGCGAGGGCTTCGGCGAGGTAGTTGTCGGAGATTTCCAGCATGCGGCGCACCTGTGCCTCGAGCGTGGCGGATTCCACGGCTGCGACCTCCGCAGCGTCCTCAGGCGTGGCCCGTCGCTGGACGTCCGTCTCGATGCTGATGCCACGCTCCCCGGCGGCATCCACCAGCGCTGCCGTGAAGGTTCGGGCGGCATCGAGGCCTGCGTCCTGGGAGCGGGGTCCACCTGCGCGCCCCTCCTCGATCCACGCCGAGTTGACGGCGAGGGCATGCAGCGGTGCAATCTCACCGGCGTCGATGTCCCCTTGGGCCCAGGTGGGATTCAGTCCGGCGCCGGCGAAGAGGGAGTCGTCGAGGAGGACGGAGTAGGGCCCCGAGCCCACGGGGAGGGCGGCGGCGGTGTCAGCCGCGAGCGTCCCGAGGCCGGCGTGCCCGACGACGGCGTCCGGAGCGGACGGCCCGGAACCGAGGAGCACATCACCGCCCCCGCGGAGGAACAGCGCGCCAGGGGCGGACAGGGACGTGAGGACCGACGTCGTCAGGGTGCGGTCCGGCTGCCCGAACGTCATGGACGCGACGGCGGTGAACAGTTTGATGTTGGACGCAGGGGGCTGAAGCCGCGCGGCGTCCCTCGCGTACAGGACCGTGCCGTCCGTGGAGTCGACCACCGTCCCCGAGAAGGAGCCCGGGCCCGGAATACCCAGGGCGGCGTCGAGCTCAGCACCCAGCACCGTCGGATCCGGGGCCGGCGCGGACAGCGAGAGCGGGGTGACGACGTCGGGCACCGCGACGGACGTGGGCGGGACCTGCAGCGCCGGAGTGACGGGAGGAGCGACGGACGGCGGCGGATCGACGGCGGCCAGCACGACGGGAGTGAGGTGGGTGGCGAGGGGCACCGCGATCGCCGCCATGACCAGGACCAGCACCAGCACGGCCAGCAGGCGGAGCGGTCGCATCATGGTGTCCTTTCGCAAGCTGTCCCGCAAGGCGCCGCGGAGCAGCGCCCAGCCCACGGGGAAATACTTTGGTACCGGCGCCCGACCGATATGTTAGGGCTGACGATAAACAGTAGACCGGCTGCGCGCCCCTTCCCCGGAAGGCGCGACCGCGGCCGCCACAGCACCACCGACCTACACCCACAGGAGTTGCCATGAAGCTCGACGTCACCATCGAGATCCCCAAGGGCTCGCGCGTCAAGTACGAGATCGACCACGAGACACACCGACTGCGCCTGGACCGCGTCCTCTTCACCGCAATGCAGTACCCCACGCACTACGGCTACTTCGAGAACACGCTTGGGGAGGACGGCGATCCGCTCGATGCCCTCGTCATGCTGCAGGACTTCGATCTGATCCCGGGCGTACTCGTGGAGTCGCGCCCCATCGGGGTGTTCAACATGACGGACGACGGCGGCGGAGACGCGAAGGTCCTCTGTGTTCCCGTCGATCCCCGGTTCGATCACATCAAGGAACTGTCCGACGTGTCGGACTTCCTGCTGGACGAGATCAAGCACTTCTTCACGAAGTACAAGGACCTGGAGCCCGGCAAGTGGGTCGAGGCCGCTGACTGGGCGGGCCGCGAGGAAGCCGAAGCCGAGATCGAAGCCTCACTCGAACGTTTCAGGCAGATCGGCGAAGGTAGCGCGCACGACGAGCCGCAGGGCCGCGATGTCGACGTCGCCGCGCGGAACACGACGGAGACACCCGAGGGCCGCTAGCGCCTTCCTCGTTCGACGGAGCTCCCGCAGCGCATCGTGCTGCGGGAGCTCCGTGCATCGAATGGCTTGGATAAGCAACGTCGTCCGGTTGATTTCCGCCGCCTACGTCCATACTGATGCCATGCACTATGTCCTCACGATCAACCAGCGTGATTCACGCGACGTCGGAGACCTCGTGGGGGAACTCCTGAAGGCCCTGCGCTACCTCCCGGCCGTCGTCCCCTTCCAGCGCTCGGTGGGCGACGAGGTGCAGGGCGTCGTGGACTCCGCGTCCACCGCCGTGGACGCGGCGCTGCGGGCCATCCGGTACCGGCGCTGGCACGTGGGCATCGGCGTCGGCGGCCTCACTCCCCCCGTGCCCGATCGGATCGTCGACGCCGAGGGCTACGGACTGGTGTACGCACGTCGAGCCGTGAACCGGGCCCGGAAGACCGGCGAACGGATCCCGCTCGCCGTGGAAGGCCCCGACGGCGAGATCGCGGCGGAGGCGGAAGCCGTCCTCCGGCTGCTCGGGCAGATCGTCTACACGCGCACCGATGCGGAATGGACCGTCCTCGATCTGATGACGCCGGGCGCCCGCGGACAGCAGAAGTACGTGGCGCAGGAGCTGGGCATCACCGCGCAGGCCGTCAGCCGCGCCGTCGTCCGCTCGCACTGGATGGAGGAGTGGGCCACCCGGCCGGCCGCCGCCCGCCTGCTGGACCTGACGCACGGTCCCGCGTCCCTGCCCGAGGCGTCCCTCGCGGACTGAGGCGTTTCCGCGGTCAGACCAGGGAGCGCAGTACCTTCGCGGCGCCGTCGTCGTACACGCTTCCCGTGACCTCGGACGCGGCGGACCGCACTTCCTCCGGCGCCTGTCCCATGGCGACCCCGCGCCCGGCCCACTGCAGCATCTCGATGTCGTTCCGTCCGTCCCCCACGGCCACCGTGAGACGGGGGTCCGTCCCGAGGCGCTGCCGCAGCACCTCGAGGGCACTGGCCTTCGTCACACCCGAGGCAGCGATGTCCAGCCACGCGGTCCAGCCCACCGAGTAGGTGACGCCGTGCAGCCCGATCGACGCCACGGCTTCGCCGAACTCCTCTGCGGAACTGTCCGTGCTGAACACCACCACGCGTACGGCGCGGCTCTCCAGCATCTCCTCGAAGTCGACGCTCTCCGCCTCCGAGCCGAAGCTGGCGTCCTGGAAGCTCTCGGTGGAGAGGAACCTGCCGCGATCGTCCTCGAGGGCATACTTGGCGGAGGGCAGGCGCTCCCGAAGAGCCGTCAGGGCCGGCCGGGGATCGAACGTCACCCGTTCGAGGACCTCGAACCCTCCGGGGGCTGCGGCATCGATCCTCAGCGTGACACCCCCGTTGGAGCAGACGGCGTAGCCGCTCGTGATCCCGAGGAGCCGGATGACGGGCACCGTGGCTCCGAGGGACCTGCCCGTGGCGATGATGACGTCGTGCCCGGCTTCGATGACGGCCTGCGCGGCGTCGCGCACCTCTTCCGTCATGGAGCCCTCGTGATCCACGAGGGTGCCGTCGACGTCGAGGGCGATCAGATGCTGTGTTCGGTTCTTCTGTCGGTCATCGATGCCGACATTGATGGAGGTGCTCATGGTTCAGTCAACCAGACCCCACTGACGCACCGATAGAGCCGCGCTCACAGTACCGGAAGCGTTTCCAGTCCGTTAATATACGGACGCAGAGCAACGGGGACGGTGACCGAGCCGTCGGCGTTCTGGTGATGCTCGAGGATTGCCACGATCCAGCGCGTCGTCGCGAGCGTGCCGTTCAGGGTGGCGACGGCGCGCGTGCCCTTCTGTCCCTCGCCCTCCTGGCGTTCGCGGATGTTCAGCCGACGGGCCTGGAAGGTGGTGCAGTTGGACGTCGAGGTCAGCTCCCGGTAATCGGCCTGGGTGGGAACCCACGCCTCGCAGTCGAACTTGCGTGCGGCGGACATACCGAGGTCTCCCGCGGCGGTGTCGATGACGCGGTAGGGCAGCTCGACCTTCGCAAGCATCTCCTCCTCCCAGGCGAGGAGGCGCTCGTGCTCTGCGGCGGCGTCCTCGACGGAGGTGTAGGTGAACATCTCCACCTTGTTGAACTGATGCACGCGCATGATGCCGCGGGTGTCCTTGCCGTGAGAACCGGCCTCGCGCCGGTAGCAGGAGGACCAGCCGGCGTAGCGCACGGGTCCGGCGGTCAGGTCGATGATCTCGTCCGAGTGGTATCCGGCGAGCGCCACCTCGGAGGTTCCGACGAGGTAGAGGTTGTCCTCCTCGAGGCGGTAGATCTCGGCGTCGTGGGCTATGTCGAAGCCGGTGCCCTGCATGGTTTCCGGGCGGACGAGCGTGGGCGTGATCATGGGCGTGAAGCCCGCCTTTATCGCCTGGTCGAGGGCCATCTGCAGCAGGGCGATCTCGAGCCTTGCACCGACACCCTTGAGGAAGTAGAAGCGTGAGCCGGAGACCTTGGCGCCCCGCTCCATGTCGATCGCCCCGATCAGTTCACCGATCTCGAGGTGGTCCCGGGGTTCGAAGCCGTCCGCGGCGAAGTCCCGGGGGGTTCCTACCTTCCGGAGGACCACGTAGTCGTCCTCCCCGCCCTCGGGTACACCCTCCTGCACGAGGTTCGGCAGCTTGCGCAGGAGGACCTCCTGCTCGGCCTTGGCTTCCTCAGCGGTGGCGGCCGCCGCCTTCACGGACGCCGCCAGCTCCTTGACCTCTGCCAGGAGCGCCTGCTTCTCCTCGCCCTTGGCCTGGGCGACCCGCTTGCCGAACGCGTTCTGCTCCGCTCGGAGCGTCTCGTACCGGGTGACGGACTCCCGCCGCGTCGCGTCCGCCGAGAGGATGGCATCGACGAGGGATTCATCCGCCCTGCGGGCGCGCTGTGATGCTCGGAACTGCTCTGGATTCAGGCGGAGGTCGTTGACGTCAATCACACGGTCAAGACTACCCAACGCCCTGCACGGCCACGGCGCAGGGGAAGCGTCGGGGAGGTGCGGGGGGTGGCGCGCCGCTATTGTGGGTGACCATGCGCCGCAAACTACTCGCTGGAACCGCCGCGGCCTCCGCCGCTGTCGCGTCCCTCCAGAGCTACTGGTCGGTCCGGCGGTTGCAGCAGACCCGTACACCGACGGCTTCCGTCCACGAACCGATGCCGGTTGCCGGAGGGCATCAGCGCGTCGCCCTCGTGCTCAACCCCTCGAAGCTGCAGGCCGATATCACCCGCGCACTCGTGGAGCAGGCCTGCTCCGATGCCGGCTGGGAGCCGCCCCTCGTCCTCGAGACCACCATCGGGGACCCGGGCACCGGCCAGGCGGAGCGAGCCCTGGACGCAGGCGTCGACGTCGTCATCGCCGCCGGGGGCGACGGCACGGTCCGCGCCGTGGCACAGGCCCTCGCGCACCGGCCGGCGGCCCTCGGGCTCCTGCCGCTCGGCACCGGGAACCTTCTGGTGAGGAACCTGGGCCTGCCCTACAACGACATCGCCGGGTGCCTCCGCCTCGCCCTGCACGGGTACGAGCGACGCATCGACATGGCGCGCATCACCCTCCGCAACGACAGCACCCACACCAGTTCGGAGCAGCCGTTCCTCGTCATGGGAGGGGTCGGCTTCGATGCGAGCGTGGTGGCCGATGCCAAGCAGGACCTGAAGGACAAGTTCGGGTGGCTCGCCTACAGCGAGGCGGGCGTGCGCCACCTGCCGGGCCGACGACGACGCATCTCCATCAGCCTGGACGGCCAGCCGCCGCAGAGCCGGAAGGTCCGCAGCCTGCTGGTGGCGAATTGCGGGAAGCTGCCGGCGGGCGTCGATTTCGTGCCGAACGCAATGATCGACGACGGCTACCTCGACGTGGTGGTGCTCAGCCCCCGGAGCCTGGTCGGCTGGACCTGGATGGCGGCGAAGATCCTGCTCCGGCACAGCGGCGTGATCCCGGTCATCAGCTACTACCGGGCTCGGGAGGTCACCGTCTGGTCCGGCGACCCGATCGACACCCAACTCGACGGCGACGCTTCCGGCTCGACGACGTCGTTGACGGCCCGGGTGGACCCGGGCGCACTGATGGTCCGGGTGCCGGCGTCGGCTCCCGGACCATCGGGGTCCACCTCGGACCTGCCGTCGGACCTCCAGAGAAGGTGGCAGCGGCTCCTGCGCCGCTCCTAGCGGTCGCGGTCCGTGTACTCGCCCTCGCCCTCGGGATCGTCGACGAGGGGCCTGTCCTTGTCGGTGTATTCGCCCTCCTTCACGGGATCCTGCGCGGAGGTGTAGCCGCCCGATCCTTCGGCGGGTTCGGAGCTGGTGTAGTGACCCTCCTGCTCGGAAGCCGCGACGGCCTCCGAGGGGTCGCGGTCGGCGCGGTCGGCCTGCTCCTTGATGAGGGCCTGCTCCTCGGCGAAACGCAGGTCGTTGCCCTGGTCCCCGATGTCGCCGTGCCAGTTCGGATCCGACGTCGAGCCGTCACCCTTGTTGGGGTTGACGATGTGTCCTCCATGAGCGTTCTCGGTCATGATGCTGCCTTTCGTCGAAGGATGCGCTCCTCGTTGGGCGCCCGTTGCCAGCGTACTGACGATCGGGATGGTTTGGATATGCGGAAGTGCTGCGGCCGGCCGATTCCGGTCAGTCGCGCAGCAGTTCCTGGACAGCCTTCTCGGAGGCCGAGTAGGTGGTGATGGGGATGACCTCGCCGCTCATGAACCTGTCGACGAGCCGGGGGTCGACGTACGAGCTGCGGGCGACGGTCGGGGTGTTGCCGAGGTGGTCCGCGACAGCTTTCATGGTGGCGCTGACGGCCTTCTGGCGCGCGGTGCGGCTCGTCGCCTTGAGGTCCTCCTTGGCCAGTGCCATGGCGGCGACAACGGTGGCCTGCCAGGTCCTGAAGTCCTTCGCGGTGAACGGACCGCCCGTGACCTGCCGGAGGAACTCGTTGAGCTGCGAGCCGTCGACGTGGTGCCAGATCCGGTCGTCGGTCTGATAGGCGAGGACGGTGTCAGCGTCCTGACGCTCCATCATGGGGCGCAGGGCGGCGGCGAGGTCCGCGTCCTCGAGGCGGGTGTCCCATTGCTGGCCGCTCTTGCCGGGGAAGTCGAAGATGACGAGGTCACCCTCGATGGTGCAGTGCTCCACGAGCAGAGTGGTGACTCCGAAGGAGCCGTTCGCCTCGGCGTACTGCGTGGAGCCGATCCGGAGGGCGCCGGCATCCACGATCCGGAGCGCGGCGGCGAAGGCGCGCTCGCGTGAGACTCCGTCGCTGCGCAGGTGCTGGGTGATGACGCGGCGGGCACTCGGAAGCTTGGCCCCGAAGTCGAGGGCGCGGTCGAACTTCTCGCGGTCCTTCTGCTCGCGCCAGGCCGGGTGGTACATGTACTGGCGCCGGCCGGCGTCGTCCGTGCCGATGGCCTGGACATGGCCATTGGGGTACGGCGCGATCCACACGTCCTTCCAGGCGGGTGGGATCACGAGGTCCCTGATGCGCTCGATCTCGTCGCGATCCTGCAGCAGCTCGCCATTCGGCGCACGGTAGCTGAAGCCCTTGCCATGGCGTCGGCGGGAGATACCGGGCCTGCGCGTGTTGCTGCGGCGCAATCGAGCCATCGTAGAACCAGCCTTCGAGTGGGAGGAGGACCTTCGATAGTAAGCCTACTGTGCTTCGGTACTCCCAGCACTGCGATATCTAGCGGTTACCGAGGATCCCGCCGAGCCAGGCGTCCGCTGCGCCGAAGGCGTCGTCGGAGGTGTGTCGCTCGACCTCGGGCGAGCGGCGGTCCGCACGGGCATAGGAGCCGAGGAATCGGAGCCCCGGACTGATGCGGTGCAGCCCCTTGAGGGCATCCGCCACCCGGGCGTCCCCGACATGCCCGTCGGCGTCGACACTGAAGAAATAATCGCCGAGGAACTGGCCCGTGGGCCTCGACTCGATCCGACTGAGGTTCACGCCGCGTGCGGCGAACTGGTCGAGGATCTGCATCAGGGCGCCGGGATGGTCCTCGGGCAGGGGGATGACGAGCGTCGTCTTGTCCGCCCCGGTGCGCGGCGGAAGCACGTCCGGTCGCCCCACGAGCACGAAGCGGGTGACGGCATCGGTGACGTCCCCGATGTCCATCGCCAGGACGGAAAGCTGCAGGCGCTCCGCCACTAGCGGCGAGCAGATGGCGGCGTCATAGCTGCCATCACCATCGGCAAGGCCGTAAGCGGCGGCGGCGGTCGATGACGCAGGAAAGTACTCAGCAGCCAGGACATGTGCGTCCACCCAGTTCCGGCATTGCGCCCAGGCATGGCCGTGCGTCGCGATGCGACGGACGGCGTCGAGCGCGGTGCCCTGCCGGGCGGCGAGCACGAAGGTGATCGGGACGAGCTCCTCGCGCAGGATCCGCAGGGGCTCACCGACAGCTATCGCATCCAGGGTCGCGCTGACACCGCCTTCCACGGAATTCTCGATGGGCACCATGGCGGCATCGACGGCTCCCGACCGGACGGCGTCGAGCGCAGCCCCGACGGTCGACGCAGGGACGCGGCGGGCGGCCCCGGCGCCGGGCACCTGCAGCAGGGCGGCCTCGGTGAAGGTTCCCTCCGGCCCCAGGTAGGTGTAGGAGGACGTCTCGGACGGCGTCACAGGACGGTTGGCTCACTGCCCGTCTCGGACACCATCGGCTTGCCCGCCTCGAGCCAGGCGCCCATCCCGCCTGTCACGTTGATCGCGGTGTAGCCGTTGCCCTCGAGCCATTCGGCCGCACGCTGGGATCGGCCACCGCTGCGGCAGATGACATGGAGGTCCTCGTCGGGATCGAGCTCGCCGAATCGTGCGGGGAGCTGGTCGAGCGGGATGTGCACGGCGCCGTCGACATGGCCGGCCTCCCACTCGTAGTCCTCGCGCACATCGAGGATGCGCGCGTCGTCGGGCACTGCCGTCACCGGTACGTCGTGGAGTTCGCTCATACTCCTACCTTTTCACGCTCCGGCGCAGCACCGCTATTGCTACGGGCGGTCACGGCCGGGCCCACCGCCGGCCGGCTCCTATAGTTGTGCTTGTCGATCGACCTGTCCCCGTCGACACCGGGGACCCTCGGGTTCCGTCACCGCCCCGCCTCCCACTGGAGCCCCCATGAGCGAACTGCACGAACTCCCAGCCCTCACCCTCCGGGATGCGCTGGCGCGCGGGGACGTCAGTGCCCGTGAAGTCACGGACCACTTCCTCCGTCGGATCGATGTCCTCAATCCGGATCTCGGCTCCTTCATCACCATCACGCACGACGACGCCCTCCGCGCGGCGGACCATGCCGACCGCCTGCACTCCTCCGGCGTCGCCCTCGGTCCGCTGCACGGTGTGCCCCTCGCCCACAAGGACCTCACCGACGTCGCGGGCGTGCGGACCACCCTCGGAACGGCCGCCCTCGATCACGCCGTCGCCGAGAAGGACGCCCCCCTGGCCTCGATCCTGCGACGATCCGGAGCCATCAGCCTCGGCAAGACCCAGGTCCCGGAGTTCGGGTTGAGCTGCTACAGCGAGAACAGCATCGCGCCCCCCGCCCGCAACCCGCTCGACCGGCGTCTCAGCCCGGCCGGCTCCTCGGGCGGCAGTGCCGCAGCGGTGGCCGCCAGGATGATCCCCTTCGCGCCGGGGACGGACGGCGGCGGCTCCATCCGCATCCCCGCTGCGGCAACAGGCCTGGTGGGCCTCAAGCCGAACCGTGGCCGCGTGCCCTCGGGCTCGGGACAGGCGGACCTCGGGCAACTCGTCGTCGCCGGTCCGCTGGCCCACTCCGCCGCCGACGCCGGTCTGCTCCTCGACGCCCTGGTGCAGGAGCCGAACTACCGCCCGACGAGCGCAGCATCACGCTATCCCGGCTCCTTCCTGGAAGCGGCCCTGCGTGCGGAGGGCCGCTTCCGGATCGGCGTCAGCACGGCCTCGCCCTTCTCGGGAGCCATGGACATCAGCCTGGACAGCGCTGCGACGGACGCCCTGCACTCCGGGATCCAGGTGCTGCAGCGGGCCGGGCACGACGTCGTCGACACCGACCTGACCTACGACCGCCGCTACCACGACGCCTTCCAGCTGGTCTGGACCGCCGGTCTCGCCACCGCGCCCATCCCGGACGAGCGCGAGAGCAGGCTGACCGACATCACCCGGGTGCTGCGCCGCAGGGCGATGGGCAGGACTGCGGCGGAACTCGCGGGCGCCGTCGACGTCCTGCGGCAGTTCGAGCAGGACACGATCCAGCAGTATTCCCGCTACGACATGATCCTGACGCCGGCGGTGGCGATGACGCCCCGTCCCATCGGCTGGTACACCGACGCCGACGGCGACACCGACTACGCGCGGCAGTGCCGGTACTCGCCGTACACCTCGATGGTGAACGTCTGCGGGTTGCCGGCCGTGACCGTCCCCACGCTGCGCCTGCCGGATGGCCTGTCGATGAGCGTGCAGCTCATCGGACGCCCCGGTGAGGAGGCGCAGCTCCTCGCGGTGACGGCACAGATCGAGGCGCTGGGATAGGACCGCGCCGCTTCCGGCCAGATCCTGTTGCGCGGCCGCCCCCGATCCCACAGACTTCTACTCACCGGTAACTTCTGTACCGGCGGGCCGGAAGTCATCGAAGGATCAAAGGAGATCGCGTGCCGAACCTCGCCAACAACCTCGTGGCCACCGCAACGAGGAGCCCCTCGGCGGTGGCCATCAAGCTCGACGACGTCGAGGTCACCTTCGGCGCTCTCGAGGTGCTCAGCCAGAAGGTCGCGACCATCCTCGCGGAGCACGGCGTCCGGCAGGGGGACCGCGTCGCCCTGATCATGCCGAATATTCCGCAAATGGCATTCGTCTATTACGGGGTCCTGCGCGCGGGCGCCGTCGTCGTCCCCCTCAACCCCCTGCTCAAGGGACGGGAGATCGCCTACCACCTCACGAACTCGGGGGCACGGCTCGTCTTCGCCTGGGAGGGGATCATCGCCGAGGCCGAGGCGGGAGCCGAGGCTTCCGGCTCGGACGTGGGCAGTGAGGTCGGCGTGATCACCGTGGACAGCGGCGCATTCATGCAGCGTGTGTCCGCCGCGGAGCCCACTCCGGGCGTCGTCGAACTCGACGGGGAGGACACCGCCGTCGTGCTGTACACCTCCGGCACCACCGGCAGGCCCAAGGGCGCCACGCTCTCGCACACGAACCTCGCCCGCAACACGGAGACGTCCCGCGACCTCATGGGGACCAAGGAGGGTGAGGTCCTGTTCGGCGGCCTGCCCTTCTTCCACATCTTCGGGCAGACCTGCGCCCTCAACGCCGCAGTCCTCACCGGGGCCACGGTGACGCTCCTGCCCCGCTTCGAGCCGGGCAAGGCTCTCGAGATCATCGCCCGGGATCACGTGACCATCTTCGAGGGCGTCCCCACGATGTACATCGCGATGCTGCGCCACCCGGGCGTGACGACCACGGATCTCTCCTCCGTCCGCGTCGCGGTCTCCGGCGGCTCCGCACTCCCCGTCGAGGTGCTGCACGAGTTCGAGCGCGTCTTCGAGGCGGACCTCCTGGAGGGTTACGGCCTGTCGGAGACCTCGCCGATCGTGAGCTTCAACCGGGTGGGGCAGCTCCGGAAGCCCGGTTCGATCGGCACCCCGATCGACGGCGTCGAGGTGCGCATGCTCGATCCCGAGGGCGTCGAGGTGGCCCAGGGCGAGGTGGGCGAGCTCGCCGTGCGCGGACACTGCGTCATGAAGGGCTACTGGGAGAACCCGGAGGCCACTGCGGCAGCCATCCCGGACGGATGGTTCCGCACGGGCGATCTGGCCCGGATCGATGAGGACGGGCTGCTGTTCATCGTGGACCGCAAGAAGGACGTCATCCTGCGCGGCGGCTACAACGTCTACCCGCGCGAGGTCGAGGAGGTCCTGTACGAGCACCCCGCTGTAGCTGAAGCCGCCGTCATCGGGGTGCCGGACGACCTCCACGGCGAGGAGATCGTGGCGGTCGTCGGGATCAAGGCCGAGCACGTGCCCGCCGACGATGCCGCCCGAGATGCGCTCGCAACGGAGATCGTCGAGTTCGCCAAGGAGCGGATGGCCGCCTACAAGTACCCGCGCCGCGTGGTGCTCGTCGACGCGTTACCCAAGGGCCCCACAGGCAAGATCCTCAAGCGTGAGATCAAGGTCTAACTCCGACGGACTGCGCTGAAGAGACCGTAGACATGCGCGGCGGCCTCCTCCATCAGCGCCCCGGCATCCCTGATCAGCAGGTCGAGCTCCATCGGTCCGGTCGCGATGGAGAAGGCCGCCGCGAGTCCTGCGTCCTGTACCTCGGCCGCAGTGAGCTGCACACGACCGGCGATTGCCACGACCGCGCAGGTGGCAGGGGCATTCTCTACGACGGCCTGCACCACCTTGCCGCCGAGGGACTGCGAGTCGAAGGAGCCTTCGCCCGTGAGGACGAGGTCGGCATCGGTGAGCGCACCGGCCAGTCCGACGGCGTCTGCGACCAGGGCCGAGCCGGGGACGATCTCCGCGTCGAGGAAGGCCACGAGCACGGCGGGCAGTCCGCCGGCGGCACCCGCGCCCGGCAGGTCCAGGACGGCGACACCCGTCAGCTCCTCGAGGATGCCGGCGAGGTGGGCGAGCCCGTGATCGAGGACGACGACGTCATCGGGCGTCGCGCCCTTCTGCGGGCCGAAGACCGCGGCGGCGCCCCGCGGGCCGCAGAGCGGATTGTCGACGTCGACCGCGACGCGCCAGCGTGCCTCCTGCGCCCGTGGGTGGAGGCCGGAGGTGTCGATCGAGGCGAGGGCCGCGAGGGAGCCGCCGCCGGGCGGAAGGGGATCGCCGTCGGCGTCGAGGAAGCGGGCGCCCAGGGCGGACAGGAGCCCCGTGCCGCCGTCGGTGGTCGCTGATCCACCGATGCAGAGCAGGATCTCCCCGGCCCCGTCGTCGAGGAGCCGACGGGCGATCTCCCCCACGCCGTAACTGGTGGCCGTGAGGGCGTCGAGGGGAAGGTCCGCCACCAGGGGTAGGCCGTTGGCTTCCGCCGCCTCGAGGACGCCTCGCGCGTCGGGGCCGTGCTCCGAAGGAGTCGTCGAGATGCCGTACCGCGCGGTGCGCGCCCGGCCGGCGGCGTCGTGGCACCGTGCGGTCCGCGGCTCCGCCCCCCAGGCTGCCAGCAGCGCATCGAGCGTCCCCTCCCCGCCGTCGGCCAGCGGCGCCAGGACGACGTCGGGCACGGGGTGGCCGAGACGGGCGGCGGCCGCGACCACCCCCCTCGACATGGCAAGGGCAGCCTCCGCTGCGGGAAGGCTGCCCTTGAGGGAATCGGGAGCGAGGACGATCTTGAGCGGGCGCTGATGCGCAGGCGTGGTCACCCGACCACCCTAGCCCCACGTCCAGCCCCGTTCGGGGCCGGAACGGAGGGTGTCAGCTGCCGGACCCGCCGCCGTTGTCCGCCTCGAAATCGGGGGCCACCTCATCCTCGGGCCCGGGTCCGCCGTAGCCGCCCGCCGCCTGCTCCTCGAGCTTGCCGGCCTCGTCCGCACCCTGTTCCTCGGGATCGCCGGTCGGGGTGTCGCTGGAGTTCTCGCTCATGATGCTGCCTTCCGTGATCCGTCTGCCCCTGGCTGGGTGCTGATACTCAGCTTACTGATCATCGGGGTCCCGGCAACCTGCAGAAGGGCGCGACGGGTGTAATCGGCCGAGTTCTTTGGCATGCTGGGGCCATGGCTAATCGAGCGGGCACTGTAGCCCTCCCCACCGACCTCGTCGACGTGACCAAACTGCTCGACGCGTATTTCGACGTCGAGCCCGATCTCGGGGATCCCGCGCAGCGCGTCGCCTTCGGCACCTCGGGCCACCGCGGGTCGTCGCTGAAGTCCTCGTTCAACGAGGGTCACATCGTGGCGATCACCCAGGCGATCGTCGAATACCGTGCGGGGCAGGGCATCACCGGCCCGCTCTTCATGGGCAAGGACACCCATGCGCTGTCCGAGCCGGCGCAGAACACGGCCCTCGAGGTCCTGGCCGCCAACCACGTGAGCGTCCTCATCGACGCCCGCGGCGCCTACACGCCCACCCCTGCCGTCTCGCACGCCATCCTCACGTACAACGCGACACGAACGGAGCAGGCGGACGGCATCGTCATCACCCCGTCGCACAACCCCCCGGGTGATGGCGGCTTCAAGTACAACCCGCCGCACGGAGGGCCCGCAGACTCGGATGCCACCACCTGGATCGCGAATCGCGCCAACGACCTCCTCGAGTCCGGGCTGCGGGGCGTGCAGCGCATGCCGATCTCGCAGGCGCGGACAGCCGAGGGCATCAGCAGCTACGACTTCCTCCAGCACTACGTCGACGACCTGCCGTCGGTCCTGAACCTCGATGCCATCCGCTCGGCGAACGTGCACATCGGCGCGGACCCCATGGGTGGCGCGGCCGTGGACTACTGGGGTGCGATCGGCGAGCGCCACAACCTGAACCTCACCGTGGTCAACCCGACCGTCGATCCGCAGTGGGCGTTCATGACGCTCGACTGGGACGAGAAGATCCGGATGGACTGCTCATCGCAGTACGCCATGGCGTCGCTGATCAAGCAGGCCGGCCAGTTCGACATCGCGACGGGCAACGACGCCGACGCCGACCGCCACGGCATCGTCACGCCCGACGCCGGGCTGATGAACCCGAACCATTACCTCGCCGTCGCCATCCAGTACCTCTACGCGAACCGGCCGAACTGGCGTGCGGACGCCGTGATCGGCAAGACCCTCGTGTCGTCGTCGATCATCGATCGTGTCGCCACGGACCTCGGACGCGTGCTGCAGGAAGTCCCCGTGGGCTTCAAGTGGTTCGTGCCAGGGTTGCTCAGCGGCGAACTGGCGTTCGGCGGCGAGGAGTCTGCCGGAGCGTCCTTCCTCCGCCTCGACGGGAAGCCGTGGAGCACGGACAAGGACGGCATCCTCCTGGCGCTGCTGGCCTCGGAGATCACGGCCGTCACGGGGAAGACGCCGTCCCAGCACTACACGGGCCTGACGGATCGCTTCGGCGCGCCCGTGTACGCACGGATCGATGCAGCAGCGACGCGCGAGCAGAAGGCGGCCCTCGGGAAGCTCTCGCCCTCGGACGTCACCGCCACGACCCTCGCGGGCGAGGAGATCACGGCCCGCCTCACCGAGGCACCCGGCAACGGTGCCCCCGTGGGCGGACTCAAGGTCACGACCGAGAACGCCTGGTTCGCCGCGCGTCCCTCCGGCACGGAGGACGTCTACAAGATCTACGCCGAGTCCTTCCGGGGCGAGGAACACCTGAAGCAGGTGCAGGCCGAGGCGAAGGCCCTCGTGGACAGCGTCATCAGCTGATCCGCTCAGAGGAGCCTGCGCAGCAGCTTCCTCTTGATCGGACCGAAGGGTGGATACGCGAGGCGCAGCGTATCCACCCCGACCGGCTTGGAGAATACCGGCTGTACGTGGCTGAACGTCCTGAAGGATTGCCGCCCGTGGTAGCTGCCCGTCCCGCTCGCACCCACGCCACCGAAGGGCAGGCCGGGGACCGCGAGCTGGATGGTGCACACGTTGTGGGCGAGGCCACCGGCCTGCACCTGCTCCGTGAAGGCTTCCAGGTGCTCGTCGCGGTCGCTGAAGAGGTAGGCGGCGAGCGGATGCGGCCGCGCTGCGATGAAGCGGATTGCCGCGTCCAGGTCCTCCACCTCGAGGATGGGCAGCAGCGGACCGAAGATCTCCTCCTGCATGAGCGCGGACCCCGGGTCCACCTCCCTCAGGACGGTCGGCTCGATGTACCGGTCGGCGCGATCATGCCGGCCACCGGAGACGACGGTGCCGCCGTCCATCAGGCCCACGACCCGGTCGAAGTGGTGCTCGTTGATGATGCGCCCGTAGTCGCCCGAGGTCCTCGGGTCGCTGCCGTAGAAGTCCCGGACCGCAGCCGCGAGCGCGTCGGCGAGGACGGGCGCGGCGGCCGGCGTGGTCAGGACGTAGTCGGGCGCCACGCACGTCTGGGCTGCGTTCATGAACTTGCCGTAGGCGATGCGGCGGGCCGCGGCACGCAGGTTCCCGCCGACGACGACGGCCGGTGACTTGCCGCCCAGCTCGAGCGTCACCGGCGTGAGGTGCTCGGCCGCGGCCTTCATCACGATCTTCCCCACGCGCTCACCGCCCGTGTAGAACACGTGGTCGAAGGGCTGCGCCAGCAGGTCCGTGCTGACCTCGACGCCCCCTTCGACGACCGCGACGGCATCCCGGTCCAGATACTGCGGCACGAGGCGTGCGAGTACCCGGGAGGTCGAGGCTGCGAGTTCGCTGGGCTTGAGCACCGCGGCGTTTCCCGCGGCCAGCGCTCCGACGAGCGGCGCCAGCACGAGATTCAACGGGTAGTTCCAGGGTCCGATGATCAGGACGACGCCGAGGGGCCGGGCCTGTGCCCACGCGCGGGCGGGACGCAGCCCCCCGGGCACCGCGATCCTCTCCCGCGCCATCCAGCGGTCGAGGTGCTTCAGCGCGTAGTCGATCTCGGCCCGGACGGCGGCGACCTCCGAGAGGAACCCCTCCGTCCGGCTCTTGCCGAGGTCCTCCTCCAGGGCGCCGGTCAGTTCGTCCTCGCGCTCGGTGAGCAGGCGGCGCAGTGCTTCGAGCTGGGCGCGCCTCCAGCCGGCGGGCCGGGTGGTTCCCGCCCGGAAGGTTCGGCGCAGGTCGGCCAGGAGTTCCACGGCGCTCATCAGTTGCCCTTCCGTTCGGCAGGAACGCCGGGGCGCCCGGTGAAGTGGTCCATGGAGCTGTACACCTTGAACACGCGCCCGGCGACGACGTCCCACACGGGTTGCGGCAGCACGTTGCGAAGCGTGCCCGCGAGCTGGACGGTCCATGGCAGCTGGACACGCGCCCTCCCTGCGAGAGTGGCGCGCCAGGCCTTGCCGACCACGTACTCCGGTTCCATGAGTGGAGTCATCAGCGGGCCGCGGGCACCCTCGAACATGCCGGTCCTGATGTAGCTCGGGATGAGCGTGGTGACGGCGATGGGGTGACCGGCCGCGACCAGTTCCAGGCGGAGGGAATCGCTCCAGCCGATCACCGCCCACTTGGAGGCCGCATAGACGCTCATGCGCGGAACCGCGAGAGTCCCCGAGGCGGACGCCACGTTCAGGATCCGGGCGTCGGTCGCGCGTTCGATCATGGCCGGAAGGAACGCCCGCGTGATGTGCATCGGACCACCGGTGTTGATGCGGAGGGTGAGGTCTATGTCGTCGAGGTGGTCGTGCTCCCAGAAGTACTTGCCGCGCACGATGCCGGCGTTGTTCACCAGCACGTCCGGCACGCCGACGTCATTCAGGACGGCGCCCGCCGCCGCCCGGATGGATTCGATCGAAGCCACGTCGACGACGTAGCTGTGAAGGGACGCACCGCTGGAACCGAGGCTCACCACCACCTCGTCGAGAGCCCGCCCGTCGATGTCCCACAGCACGACGGCGGCAGCCCCCTCGCGCGCAGCACGTTCGGCGTACAACCTGCCCATGCCCATCCCCGCGCCGGTCACCAGCACGGTACGTCCCAGAACCGTGAATGGCATCGCCTGCTCCTCCGCTCGCTGACAAGCAACGTAACATCCCGGTCACGTGCTGCGGATAGGATTTCCCGAAACCCCTCGACCATCTTCGGAAGGCACACCCATGAGCGCACGGAGCATCACGTGGACACTGCACGGGGACGGCAAGAACGTCCGCCCGGGCGGCTTCGTCGCTCCCGACGAGCGGCTTTCATGGCCCCGGACCATCGGCATCGGTGCGCAGCACGTGGTCGCGATGTTCGGCGCCACGTTCCTCGTCCCGCTCATCACCGGGTTCCCGCCGTCGACCACGCTGCTGTTCTCGGGGATCGGAACCCTCCTGTTCCTCATCATCACTGCCGGGAAGGTGCCGAGCTACCTCGGTTCGAGCTTCGCATTCATCGCGCCGATCGCTGCGGCGCAGTCCCAGCGCGGAGCGGCCGGAGCCCTGGGCGGCATCATCATGGCCGGGGCTGCGCTCGCGATCATCGGGCTGATCGTGCACAGGGCCGGGGCGCGCTGGATCCAGGTGGCCATGCCGCCGATCGTCACGGGTGCCATCGTGGCGCTGATCGGCCTCAACCTCGCGCCGACAGCCAAGGCCAGCTTCGAGCAGGCACCCCTCACGGCCCTTGTCACGGTGATCGCGATCCTGCTCGTCACGGTCCTGTTCAAAGGTATCCTCGGGCGGCTCTCCATCCTCGTCGGAGTGCTGGCGGGCTACGTCGTCGCGATGTTCCGCGGCGAGGTGGACTTCGCGGCGATCGGCGACGCCGCGTGGATAGGGCTGCCCGACTTCGCGGCACCCGAGTTCCACCTGTCCGTGGTGGGACTCTTCATCCCCGTGGTCCTCGTCCTCGTCGCGGAGAACATCGGGCACGTGAAGTCCGTGGCCGCGATGACCAACCGGGACCTCGATCCCATGACGGGCCGCGCCCTGATGGCCGACGGGCTCGCGACCATGATCGCGGGTGCCGGCGGTGGATCCGGAACCACCACGTATGCCGAGAACATCGGCGTGATGGCCGCATCACGCGTCTACTCGACGGCGGCCTACTGGGTGGCGGGTATCGTCGCGATCCTGCTCAGCCTCTTCCCGAAGTTCGGCGCGCTCATCGCCACCGTCCCGCCCGGGGTGCTCGGCGGCGCGGGAGTGGTCCTGTACGGCATGATCGGCATCCTCGGTGTCCGTATCTGGGTCCAGAACCAGGTCAACTTCTCCAATCCGATCAACCTCTCCACGGCGGGTGTGGCGCTCGTTATCGGCATCGCGGACTTCACGTGGACCGTCGGAGACCTGAGCTTCGCGGGCATCGCGCTCGGTACGGCCGCGGCGCTGATCATCTTCCACGGCATGACGGCGATCGCCCGCGTCCGCGGCAGCGAGCACGTCGCCGGGCCGGAGGAACTCGAATCGAGTGACCACGGCAGCAGGCCCTCGAAGCTCGGCTGACCCGTGGCCGATGGAAGAATGGACGGCATGCCCCGCCGACCCGTGCCTCGTCCCCGATGAACAATTCCCGGGAGGTCTGGGCCTCTCCGGAGTGGCGTCAGCAGGCGGTGCAGTGGATCGACCTCGTCCTGGAGTCCTTCGGTGTGACGCGCCTGGGACCGGCCGAACAGCAGCGGATCCGTTTCTGGTCCACGCAGCTGACCGTGCCCACGGACCACGGGACGCTGTGGTTCAAGGAGAACAACCTCGGGCAGTTCGCGGAAGCCTCGATCATGTCGCTCCTCGGCGAACTCGCACCGGACCATGTCGCGGCTCCCCTCGCCATCGAGCCCTCGCGAGGCTGGTTGCTGACAGCGGACCACGGCGCCACGCTGGATACCCTGGACGTGGACGACGCCTCGCTCTGGGCGCGCATCACCGGTGACTTCGCCGACCTGCAGCAAGCCGTGGCGCCTCATGGGGAGCGGCTGTCCCGGGCCGGGCTCGTTCTCATGAACCCGGAGGTGGCCGCCAACTTCGTCGAGAACCAGCTCCTGCTGCACACGGGCCTGCCGGCGGAGCACCCGCTGCACCTGTCCCCGGAGGAGGCGGACGACGTCGTGCGCCGCCTGCCGGCCATTTCCGACGCGGTGGAGGTGCTGCGCGGCGTCGCCATGCCACTCTCGCTCGACCACAACGATCTGCACGCGCGGAACTGTTTCCTCCCCGGTGGAAGCACCGACCCGCTTCGGTTCTTCGACTTCGCCGATTCGTACTGGGCGCACCCGTTCAGCGCCCTGCTGGTACCCATCACGCAGATGCGGGCGCAGTGGAACACGACGGCGGACGATCCCCGGATCCAGGCCGTCGTCGACGCCTACCTCGAGCGCTGGACGTCCTATGCCCCGCTGCCGGAACTTCGAGCTGCTGTCGAGCCCGCCCTGAGGCTTGCGGCAGTGCACCGGTACGGATCATGGCTGCGCCTGCTGGTCTATGCGGACGACGAGTCGATGCGCGCCTACGCCCCGGCGGCGCTCGCGCACCTGCGGACCCTTTCGGATCCTGTCCTCGAAAACTGATGCGCCCTTGACTGCCCTCCCTGCGCGTGCGAGTGTTCTACAACGATGTAGACAACGATGTAAACGGGCCGAGCGAAGTCGTCGCCTGCCCACTCCCCCATCGAAAGGACCACGTGATAATGACGTCACGTCACAGATTCTGGTCGCGCCCGGCGAGTATCGTCGCCGTGCTGACCCTTGCGCTGGCAGGTGCGGCGATGCCGGCGTCGGCGGACCCGAAGGCCCCGGCAGCACCCACCGCCCTCACGCAGCAGTCCGCCGCCGGCAGCCTCGATGACCTGGTGGGCGGCAAGTCCGTGGTCGGAGCGACCAGCCCCATCCACGATCCGGCGCTCATCATCGATGACGACGGCACCTGGTACGTCTACTCCACGGGCCTGCTCGCCCGGGAGAACGGCGGCACCATCCAGATGTGGTCCTCGCGCGACGAAGGTACCACCTGGGAGTACACGGGTACGGTGTGGGACGAAATCCCCGCCTGGATCGACGAGCGCTACGCGGACGGAGTGCTCCCCGAGAACCTCTGGGCGCCGGAGATCTACGAGAACGACGGCACCTACTACCTCTACTACTCGGCCTCGCGCTTCGGCACCGACAACTCCCTCACGGCTCTAGCCACGAACACGACACTGAACCCCGAGGACCCCGACTACGAGTGGGTAGACCAGGGTCTCGTCGTCGAGTCTCCGGTCACGGGCCTCGATCCGGGCAATCCCGACAAAACCTTCAATGCCATCGACGCCGGGATCGTCGAGGACGCCGACGGCAATCCCTACATGTCCATCGGTTCCTTCTGGTACGGCATCTTCCTCGTGCCACTCGAATGGCCCAGCGGCAAGCCGGTGGAGAACTGGCAGTCCCGAACGGTGAACATCGCGGACCGCTTCATCCCGGGCAACCCCATCGAGGCGCCCTACATCATCCACCGCGACGGCTACTACTACCTGTTCACCTCGTTCGACTTCTGCTGCCGCGGAGCGGACTCCACGTACAAGATCGCCGTGGGCCGCTCGGAATCCATCACCGGCCCCTACCTGGACAAGGAGGGCCGTGACATGTTCGGCGGCGGCGGATCGATCCTCCTCGAATCCCACGGCGCGATGAACGGCGTCGGCGGCCAGTCCGTCTTCGGCGACTACCTCGCGTTCCACTACTACGACCGCACCAACACAGCGGCCCCGTACATCCCGACCCTCGGCCTGCAGAAGCTGGGGTGGGAGGACGGCTGGCCCACGGTGGACCAGACCGTCGAGCTGCCCGCCGTCGTGTCGGCTCCCGCGGCAGCGACTGTCCGGGACGGACACAAGGCGCACTTCACGGCGAGCGCCACCGGCACCCCTGAACCCGTCGCGGTCTGGGAGAGCTCGGACGACGACGGCGCCACCTGGCAGCCTGCCGATGTCACACAGCGTGCGGAGCGGAACGACGACGGCACCTACACGTCGACGGTGGAGGTCAAGAAGGTCCTGGCCACGCAGGACGGGCGTCTGTTCCGGGCAACCTTCTCCAATCCCCACGGCACGGTGACCACGGACCCTGTGGAGCTGACCGTGAACCCGAAACCCGGCAAGGGCCGCATGTAGACCCTGCGGCGTCCAGCACCAGGGCGCCGCAGTCATCAGGCTCGATGGGTCAGCGGTGGGCGCGATACCCCGATGATCCATCGACACCAGGGAACCCGGTTGCGGGAGTGGCCGCAACCGGGTTTCCGCATTCAGGAAGCCCGACCCGACCCCGCCTACCGGTCGAGGGAACTGCCCTGGGGCCATGCGGACCGTGCGGTCATGCAGGCGGCCAGCACGTCGGCGGCATCGGAGACGAGGCCGTCGACGCCGAGATCGAGCAACCGGTCCATGTCCTCACGGTCGTTGATGGTCCACACATGGACCTGGAGTCCTGCAGCGTGGCAGGCCTCCACGAATCGTCCCGTGACGACGCGCACGCCGCGGTACGTCTCGGGGACCTGAAGCGCCTGCACTCCGGCAATCCGGGCAAGCGGGGCGGCGAGGCCCGAGGGGGCGAGGAGCTTCAGGAGTGCGTTCACGGCCATGCCCGCAGAGGACGCCGTCGGAGCATCGAGCAGGCGCAGTACCCGCCTGCGGCGCCTGTCCGAGAAGGAGGCCAGGAGCACCCGGTCGTGCACGGCCATGCGGTTGACGAGATCAGCGAAGGGCTGCACGCAATCGTCGCTCTTGACGTCGATGTTCAGCCGCAGGCCGGGCCAGCGGCGCAGGACGTCCTCGAGCGTCGGGATTCCGCCGCCCCCGCCGACCTGCAGTCCGCCCAGTTCCTCCGCAGTCCGTGCGGAAACCAGCCCGGGCGTGCCGGTCACGCGGTGCAGCTCCTCGTCGTGGAAGACCATCACCACCCCGTCCCGCGACGCACGTACATCGATCTCGAGGTACCCGAAGCCGAGATCCACCGCGCGCCCGAAGGACGCCAGGGTGTTCTCGCCGCCCTCGGGCGCGAAGCCGCGATGCGAGAACGCGAGGGGCCGGGGCCGGCCGGACGGGCCGGCCGGGGTGTCCAGGTAGGGGTAGCGGCCGCGCTCAGATCGTGCGGAGCCGGGCAAGCCGTTCCTCCAGTACCTGCGCCACGCCATCCTCGTCGAAGGGCGGTGCGACGAGGTTCGCGGCGGCCAGCGCATCCGCGTGGCCGGATGCCATGGCGTAGCCGAAGCCCGCCCAGTCGAGCATCTGCACGTCGTTCGGCATGTCACCGAAGGCGACGACGTCGGCGGCGTCGATCCCGCGTTCCGCCGCGTACCGGGCGAGCGTGACCGACTTGTTGATGTCTGGGACGGCCATCTCGAGGAGCGCCATGGTGGGCGCGGAGTGCGTCGTCGAGACAAGGTGTCCGACAGCGGGCCTGACGGCCGCGAGGAACTCGTCCGGCGAGATGTTCTTCTCCCTGGCCAGGAACTTCACGACCTGCTCCCCGGGCAGTGAATGCTCGAAGGGCTGCGCCGTGATACCGCCGAGGAGCTCGGAGGTGGCCGGATCCGCGAAACCCGACTCCACCTTGAAGCCCGAGACCGTCTCCGCGGCGAACGTCGCCGCTGGGAAAAGACCGCGGATGATATCGCGAGCGGCATAGACGTCCTCGGCCCCCAGCAGCTTCGCGTCGAGGACGCGCTCGCCCTCGAGGTCGTAGGTGAGGGCGCCGTTCGAGCAGATGACGATCCCGGTGTGCCCGAGCTGCTCCCGCAACGGCTGCAGCCAGCGTGGCGGCCGGCCCGTGACGAAGACGACGTCGACCCCTGCCTTCGTACACGCCCGGAACGCGCGGATGGTGCGCTCGCTCATCCTGCCGTCGTGTCCCACGACGGTCCCGTCCATGTCGCTCGCCACGAGGCGCATCGCTGACTCCTTCAGGTTCTGGACTTCCACCCTACCGGCGGCCGCGCCGGCCGCCGGGACGGGTGCCTTACTGCTCGAACGTGCCGACCAGCCGGGCCCGCCCGATCGAATGCGAGAACAGGTTGAACCCGAGGTAGGCCGGCGTGGCTTCGGCCGGGATGTCGAGGAACTCGACGTCCACCGCGTGCACCACCACGTGATAGTGGTGCGGGCCGTGGCCGGCAGGAGGTGCGGCGCCCACGAAACCGGCGAAGCCGCCGTCGTTCCGCAGCTGGACGGCTCCCTTCGGCAGGAGGTCCGAGCCGTCCGTACCCGCGCCGGCGGGCAGCGCGGTGGTGGTCGCGGGCAGGTTGAACACGGCCCAGTGCCAGAAACCGCTCGCGGTCGGCGCGTCGGGGTCGTAGACGGTTACCGCAAAGCTCTTCGTGCCCTCGGGGAAACCGCTCCAGCTGAGCTGCGGGGACTGGTCCTCGCCGCCTGCGCCCATCATGCCGGACGCCTGTGCGGTGTCGAGGGGCTCATTGTGGGTGATGCTCTCGCTGGTCAGCTCGAACTCGGGTACCTGCGGAAGGTCTGCGTACGGATCGCAAGTCATCGCTGTGCTCCTCTGGGGATCATCGGGTGGTCTTCGAACTGCCTTCGGGCCTATGGAACGCGACGGCGTCAGGCGTGTGCCATCTCGCTCCGTGAGGGCGGATTCGCGCCCGCACGGGAGACCGTGATGGCCGCTGCTCGGGCCGCGTACTGCAACATTCCGGCGAGCTGCCCGAGGTTCATTCGGCGCAGCTCGTCCCGACGATGGGCGCCATCGAGTTCCAGATCCACGAGGGCCGCGAGGAGCGCGGCCATGAACGAGTCACCCGCACCCACCGTGTCGACGACGCTGGTCGAGGGCGCGGGTACGGACACCTCGCCCGCACGGCAAACACCCCACGGACCCTTCGAACCGCGCGTCACGACGACGACGGCGGCACCTGCTTCCAGCCAGGCGCGTGCGGACTGCTCGGGGGTCCGGTCCGGGTACAGCCATGCGAGATCCTCGTCGGAGGCCTTGACCACATCGGCGAGCGCCACGAATTTCTCGGCCTGTTCCCTGGCGTATTCGGGGTTCCGGATGATGGATGGCCTGCAGTTGGGATCGTAGCTGACCGTAACGAGCGGGTGGGCCGCGATGACGAGCGACAGGACCTCGTCCGCTCCCGGCGACAGCATCGTGGCGATCGAGCCGGTATGCAGCAGCGTGGATCCGTCGAGGAGGCTGTCCTTCTGCTCAGCGAGCGCCGGTAGGTCCCAGACGAGCTGGAAGTCGTAGGACGCGCCTCCCGCCGGGTCCAGGCGCGCGGTGGCGACGCTGGTGGGCGAGCCGTCAGGCTCGACCGGGAACGGGACCGAGTTGTCGCGGAGGTGCTGCCGGACCATGCGGCCGTACTCGTCGTCGCCGTACCGGCCGACGAACTGCGCGGGATGACCGAGCCGCGCGAGCCCGACGGCGACGTTCATCGGGCTGCCACCCACGTGCGCGCGCATGGAGGCGGTGTCGCTGACGACTTCGTCGATGAGGGTTTCCCCGATAACGGTAAGCACGCTTTCAACGTACCAGCCGACGGTCATCGGTCACTCGGACTTTTCCTTGCCCCCCCCGGATCCTGGTCGGCGTCGACCAGGATCATCCCGCATCAAGCATTCCTGTCCGCACCCGTCCCTAGTCCGCGTCCGTCCTGAGCACCGGTCGCGTCTCGGGGATGGGCCGGCCGCGGAACCGCCGGACACTGTAGGCGATCAGGACGAGGGCGATGACCGAGGAGGCGATCAGGCTGATGCCCGTTCCTGCTCCGCCGAACAGCCACCATCGGTCCTCGAGGAACCACCAGGACGGCACCTGCGGCTGCAGGATCCAGACGAGGCCGAAGCTCATGATCAGGAGGGCACTCGCGCAGCTGATGGCGATCCGGGGGATGGTCCTGACCCCGATCGCGGCTGCACGATAGGCGTTCGCCTTCAGCGGCTTCAGGTATCGACGTGCCCAGTGGTACTGCTGGGACAGGACGGCGAGACCTGCTGCGCAGAGCAGCAGCCCGGGTCCGGGCAAGACGAGGGCAGCGACGCCGAGCACCACGAGGGTCCAACCGACCACCTCGATCACGGTGCGGCGGACCCAGCCATGGACCCGCTCTTTCGCTGCCATGAACTCAGGATGACACAGGAAGCTGGGCAGGTACGACGCTCAGCAGCTGTCCGGTGCCTACCACCCCGAGAAGGCGAACGGTTGGGGAACAATAGGCGAGATACATGCGTTTGCATGAACATACCGGTACGGGTGTACCGGTTCCAACGAAGGAGGACAGCGTGACTGCTCAGACCGAAGGTCTCCACCACGTCACCGCGATCGCCGGTGACCCCCAGAAGAACATCGACTTCTACATCAGGGGACTGGGACTGCGCCTGGTCAAGAGGACCGTGAACTTCGATGATCCCGGCACCTACCACCTGTACTACGGCGACGAGTCCGGCCGCCCCGGCTCGCTGCTGACCTTCTTTCCCTGGCAGGGGATCCGCAGCGGACGCGTGGGCAGCGGGCAGTCGACCACCACGGCCTTCTCGGTCCCACAGGGCACTCTCGGCTGGTGGCAGGAGCACTTCAGGGCGATCGGCGTCGAGTCGGCCATCTCCCGCGCCTCGTCGGAGGAAGAACGCCTCTCGCTGCGCGATCCCGATGGCCTGCAGATCGACCTCGTGGCCTCGTCCGTCTCGGACCCCCGCAACCCCTGGGACTCCGCGTCCGTTCCCGCCGAGTACGCCGTGCGCGGCCAGCACTCGTCCGTCCTGACGGTCCAGGACCCCACCCGCACCCTCGAGACCCTCACGCGCGACCTCGGAATGAACGTCCTCGCGGAGAAGGACGGCCGCTACCGCCTCAGTACGCACGACGGCGAACCCGGCACCGTCGTCGACGTCGTCACGGACCCGCGCGGTGAGCGCGGCCTCGTGGCCGGCGGCACCGTGCACCACATCGCCTTCCGGGTGCCCGACCAGCAGACGCAGGAACTGTGGCGCCAGGAGCTGGCCGAGCGCGGCTACGGCGTGACGGCGATCCTCGACCGCCAGTACTTCACCTCGATCTACTTCCGTGAGCCCGGTGGAACACTGCTGGAGATCGCCACCGACACGCCGGGCTTCGACATCGACGAGCCCCTGCTGGAACTCGGTCGCTCCCTGAAGCTGCCGCCATGGCTCGAGCCGAACCGTGAGGCCATCTCCCACGCGGTCGCGAAGATCGAGCTGCCCACGGAGAACAACCCGGCCGTCCAGGCCTTCTTCAAGTAGGAGTGCGGACATGACCACCACGCATGAGTGGCCCCACCTGTTCAGTGCAGGAGCACCCGGCACACCCGTGCTGCTGCTCCTGCACGGCACGGGCGGCACCGAGCAGGACCTCCTTCCGCTCGCGGAGCGGCTCGCTCCCGGCGCCGGGTATCTCGCACCGCGGGGTCCGGTGCAGGAACACGGCATGAACCGATGGTTCCGCCGCTTCGGGGAAGGCCTGTTCGACGTCGACGACGTCGTCCTTCGCGCCGGCGAGCTCGCCGGTTTCGTCGAGTGGGCCCGGACGCACTACGGGATCGCCGACCGTCCGCTCGTCGCCGTCGGCTTCTCCAACGGTGCGAACATCGCGCTGGGCGCCGTGTTGTTGCACCCGGACACCGTCCCGACCGCCGTCGCCTTCTCCGGGATGTATCCGCTGGACGGGCGGAGCATCGAGGCAGACCTGTCCGGATCCTCGATCGCCCTGTTCAACGGGAAGGCCGATCCCATGGCCCCCATCGACAGTGTGGTCCGCGTCGGTTCGATCCTCGAGAGCCGCGGCGCCGAAGTAAGCCGGTACGTCCGTGAGGGCGGCCACGGTATCCATCCCACCGAGGTAGACGGCGCCGCCGCCTGGATCGCCTCGCACACCCGGAAGGTCACGCAATGACCGAAGCAACCACCGACCACAATGGCCTCGCCCTCAAGGCGACCGCGCTCGCTCGACTCCACTCCGCTCCCGAAATCCTGCAGGTCGTCAACGTGTGGGACGTCATCAGCGCGAGAACCATCGCCGATATCCCCGGCATGAAGGCCCTCGCCACGGCGAGCCACTCCATTGCGGCGTCGCTCGGCTACGACGACGGCGAGAACATCCCCGTCGCGGAGATGATCGCGGCCGTCGGCCGGATCGCCGCAGCAACGGACCTGCCCGTCTCCGCCGATCTCGAGTCGGGCTACGGCGATCCCGAGGACACCGTGCGCCGGGCGATCGGCGTCGGGATCGTCGGAGCGAACATCGAGGACCAGATGCGTCCGCTCCCCGAGGCAGTGGCGCAGATGGAAACCGTGCTCAAGGCAGGCCAGGCAGAGGGCATCGATTTCGTTCTCAACGCCCGCACCGACGCCTTCGTCAAGGCCGGCGACCGTGACCCCGAGGAGGTGCTGGCCGACGCCGTCGAGCGCGGCAAGGCGTACCTCGCTATCGGCGCCACGAACGTCTTCGTGCCGGGACTGCTCGACGAGCGCGCCGTGACCACGCTCGTCCAGGCCTTCGGCCCGCAGCGCCTCAGCGTCATCAACGTACCCGGGAGCCTCGCACCGTCCCGCCTGCAGGAACTCGGCGTCGCCCGCATCTCCTACGGGCCGTGGACGCAGCGTGTGGCCCTGACCGCGCTGGCGAACTCGGCTCGCGAACTGCTGGCCGGCGGAGCCCTGCCCGAGGGTACCCTCCCCCTCAATTAGGACCCGCAGGTGCCAGGACCCCGGTCAGCCCGCAGCGGGCAGGCCGGGGTCCGCTGCATCCACGGCCGCCCCCAGGAGGTCGACGACGGTGTCCCACGCCTTCGAGCCAGGGGTGATGATGGCGAAATGGTTGCCCGGAACGACGACGAGTTCCGCCCTCGCGCCCAGCGCCGTCGCCGCCCGGACGTAGCTCTCCGACTGGCTGAGCGGCACCGTGGTGTCCTTCTTCCCGTGCACCGCGTAGACGGGAACGTCCAGCGGGACGGCGGTCATGGGATCCGCGAGGCGATAGCGCTCCGGATCGTCCGCCTCCGGAACACCCATCAGGTTCACGACGGCGTCGTCGCTGAGGCCCAGGTCCCGTGCCTCCCGCAGGTTGAGGACACCGGCCTGGCTGACGACGCCGGTGAGCTTCACCGCAGGAATGCCCGCACCCGGCGCGCCTGCAGGCATTCCCGGGCGGCCGGCCGCCCACACGGCGAGGTGCCCGCCCGCCGAGTGCCCGAGCGCCGTCGTCGAGCGGAGGTCCAGCCCGTGCTCCGCCGCTGCGGTGGCGAGGTGGTCGATACCGGCCGCGACGTCGTCGAAGGTCGCAGGCCATCCGCCACCGCCGCCCGCCCTCCGGTACTCCAGGTTCCAGCAGGCATAGCCGCGCGCCACGAGGTCCTCGGCGAGTGGCTTGCCGAGCTCGGCGCCGTAGGTGGAGCGCCAGTAGCCGCCGTGGATGATGACGACGACGCCGAGCACCTCCCCGGCGGGCAGGTAGAGGTCCGCGAACTGGCTCGCGTCCTCGCCGTAGGCGTAGCGCTGCGGTGCCACGGAGGGTGCCTTCGCATCCGCCTTGATGCCGCAGGCTGCGAGGACGGCCGCGCCGACGGCGGCCGCGAGGGTAAGGACGGAGCGTCGACCCACAGGATTCACGGAGACAGCGTATCCGTCACGAGGGTTGGCTACGATGAAGGCTCTCCTCGGAAAGGCTTGGTGCATGGGCGCATGGGATGATCTCGACGAGCGGCTGCGGCCCGGCGTCGAGGCGCATACGCGCGAGTACGAGCGCGTACGGCCGGCCCTGGACCGTGTCACCGCCGCGATGCGGGACAGCATCGCCGCAATCTTCGACGGGACCGACCTCAAGCCCCTGTTCGTCACCGGGCGCACCAAGACGGTCGAGTCCTTCCGCGACAAGGCTTCACGCACCCTGCCGTCCCCGGACCCCGGCCTGCCGCCGGTCCTCGTGTTCCCGGAACCCATGCGCAACCTCACCGACCTGGTGGGCCTCCGCATCATCACCACGCTCCCGCACGAGGTGGACCTGGCGGCGAACCAGCTCAAGCGCCAGCGCCACGAGTTCGACTGCCGCGGCGACCGGGAGAAGGACATCGGCTCCATCGAATCCGGCACGTACGGCTACTCGAGCCGCCACCTCATCATGCGCACCATCCACAACGAGGTCGTCCGCACCTTCTGGCAGGCCGTGGACCCCGAGACCAAAGCCGCCGGCAGTTACCTGTTCGAGGTGCAGGTGCGCACGGTGCTGGCCCACGCCTGGTCCGAGATCGAGCACGACATCCGGTTCAAGGCATCCAACCCGAAGGCCTGGAGCCCCTACTTCGACCGGCAGTTCACCGGAACGGCAGCCATGCTCGAGACCGTGGAGTCGGTCTTCGCCGAACTGCACGAGCGGTACGAGACGGTCACCGGGTTCTGGGACGAGGACGGGGAGGGCAGTGCGCCCCTCACGCCCAACCGCATCCGCGACGTGTGGCAGACACTGCTCCCCCACGTGGACCGGAAGTCGGACGACAACTGGGGCTGGGCCGCCGAGCTGCTCGCCGCCCATGGGCTGAAGACCACGCTCGAACTGGTGTCCCTCCTGCAGTCCGACACCATCACCACGGTGCGGAAGGCGCTCGACCACCGGTATTCACCCGGTCCCGACCGGCTACTGGACGACATGCTGCTCTGGCACTACGGCGAGCGCCACATAGACCTCACCGCGGAAGCGCCCGACGCCGACAGCACACCCCGCCGCGACAGCCTCGAGCGGAGGCGCCGACAGATGGAGATGTACAGGGCGCTGCACCCCGGCGAGGGCTGACCTGCGTGGGCGGTTCCTCGTGTCGGTCCGGCCGCTGCCGTGGAAGACTGCTGTGATGGCGGCCCCAGCGCGCGATCACGACCTCGTCCTCTTCGGTGCCACCGGCTTCGTCGGTGAACTGATCGCCGGATATCTTGCGGACCACGCTCCACCGGACCTGCGCATCGGGCTCGCCGGAAGGTCGAGGGTGAAGCTCGAGGCGGTACGCTCCAGGCTGCCCGTCGCCGCACACGGCTGGGCCCTCATCGAGGCCGACTCGGAGCACCCTGACTCACTCGCTGCGCTGGCCGCGGGCACCAGGGTTCTCTTCACCACGGTGGGTCCCTACGCGAAGTACGGGCTGCCCGTCGTCGAGGCGTGTGCCCGCGCCGGCACCCACTACGGGGACCTGACGGGCGAGGTGTCCTTCGTCCGTGAAGCCATCGATCGTTGCGACGCCCTGGCAAGGACCACCGGTGCACGGATCGTCCATGCGTGCGGCTACGACTCCGTCCCGTCGGACCTCGCGGTGCTCCTCCTGCACCAGGCCGTGGAGGCCGACGGCGCGGGTGGACTGACCGAGGTGCAGCTCGTCGCCAGGGCGAAGGGTGGCTTCAGCGGCGGCACCATCGAGTCGATGCGTGGGCAGCTCGACGGCATGCGAGCGGACCCTGTGCTGCGATCGCTCGCGGGGGATCCCTACTCCCTCAGTCCGGACCGGACGGCGGAGCCCTCCACCGGGCAGCCGTCGGACCTGGGGTGGGTCGGCCGTTCGGAGGACGGCCTGTGGACCGCACCCTTCATCATGGCATCGGCGAATACGCGGATCGTGCGTCGCAGCAACGCCCTGCAGGGCTGGGCCTACGGTCGGTCCCTGCGGTACGGCGAGGTGATGGGTATCGGGCGGGGGCCCGTCGGCGCCGTCACCGCCGGAGCGATGGCGCTCGGCCTCCGGGTGTTCGGAGCCGCACTGGCCCTGCCCCCCACGAGGAAATTGATGGACCGGGTCCTCCCGTCGCCTGGTGCGGGCCCGAGCGAAACCGCGCGGCGCTCGGGCTGGTTCCGCTCCCAGGTCACTGCTTCCACGGCGGGCGGCCGGCGGTACCGGGCCGTCGCAGCCGGGCCGGGTGACCCGGGATACGCTGCCACCGCCGTGATGGCCGGTGAGGCTGCGCTCTCCCTGGCCCTCGACGGCGACCGCCTGACGCCCACCGCAGGATCGCTGACCCCGGCGACCGCACTCGGCGACGTCCTGGTGCAGCGGCTGCGCGCGGCGGGCCACACCTACGAGGTCACGTCCCTCACCTGACGCAGGAAGTGGCGCACTGGTCGTACGTGGTGCACCGTACCTGTGGCCACCTTCTGACATCGCGTGCCACGGTGAGCGTGCGCGGGTCGATCATGTCGAGGGTCAGCGAGTTCCGGCCCGGTACTTTCCTGCGCGACGCACCAGCCGGTCTGCTGAGGGAAGGCCCTTGACCCGGGCCAGCTCGTACTCGATGGCGACGGCCATCCGCTCGCAGAACGCCCGCCCTTCGTCGGCGGCGTCGGGCCGTTCGTCCACCACGTGGTCCACGACGCCCCGGTCGACCAACGCAGCGACCTTCACCCCCTGCGCCTCAGCCATCTCCGGAGCCCGATCCACCGTCCGGTGCACGATCGCGCTCGCACCCTCCGGGGGTAACGGCGAGAGCCAGGCATGCTCGGCGGCGATGGTGCTGTCGGCGGGCAGCAGCGCGAGCGCCCCTCCACCCGCACCCTGTCCCAGCAGCACGGACACCGACGGCGATGCGATCCCGATGAGATTGTGCAGGGAACGGGCGATCTCGCCGGCGAGCCCGCCCTCCTCGGCCTCCTTCGACAGGTCCGCGCCTGCGGTGTCGATGACCGTGAGCAGGGGCAGGCCGAGTTCCTCGGCGAGCTTCATGCCGCGGCGGGCTTCGCGCAGCGACGCCGGCCCCATCACGGAGTCGCCCGGCTGGCGGGGCCGCTGGTGCCCGAGCACGATGCACGGCTGCTCACCGAAGCGTGCCAGGGCGAGCAGGAGTCCCGGGTCCTTCTCCCCCTGGCCCGTACCGTTCAGGGGCAGGACGTCCCGGGCACCATAGGCGAGCAGGCGGCGGAGGTCGGGCCTCCGGCGATTGCGGGAGATGAGGATCGAGGCCCACGCGTCACCGGCCCCAGGGCGGACGGATGCGGTCGGCGGTGGCTCGGGCATGGCGGACGGCTGCGCGAGCAGCACGGTCAGGGCCTTGTCGACGATCCCCGCCAGGTGCTCGGGCGGGACGACGGCGTCGATGAGGCCCTTGTCGAAGAGGTTCTCGGCGGTCTGGACCCCGGGCGGGAACGGCTTCCCGTACAGCGCCTCGTAGACGCGGGGACCCAGGAACCCGAGCAGCGCCCCCGGTTCCGCGACCGTGACGTGGCCGAGGGAACCCCAGGATGCCATGACGCCGCCGGTCGTCGGATGCCTGAGGTAGACGAGGTACGGCAGTCCGGCCTGCCGATGGGCCCGGACCGCCCCGGTGATGTCCACCATGGACAGGAACGCCGGTGTCCCCTCCTGCATGCGCGTACCGCCCGAGGCCGGTCCGGCGAGCAGGGGTAACCGCTCCGCCGTGGCCCGGAGGATCGCCGCGGTGATCCGGTGCGCGGCAGCACTCCCGATCGAGCCTGCGAGGAACGTGAACTCCGAGACGATGACGGCCACGCGTCGGCCGTGGATGAGCCCCTCACCCGTCAGGACGGATTCGTCAGCACCGCTCTTCTCCCGAGCCCGCCGTAGCTCCTCCTCATAGGACGCTGTGGCGCCGGGGTACGGCGTGGGCACGGCACTGTCCCACGAGGCGAAGGACCCCGTGTCGAGCACTGCGTCGATGAGCTCGAGGGCCGTGAGGTGCCTGGCCGGAGCATCGGAGCTCACGCGCCGGCACCGCCGGGCGCGGGTTGCGCGAGCCAGGCGCGGATTGCCGCACCGTCGCCGTCGAGCAGTGGCGGGGCCGTATGGCTGGTGGTCGTGGTCTCGGAGGTGCCGTCGAAAAAGCGCAGTGGCGGTCCGGGCAGGGCGATGTCGCCGAGGACCGGATGCTGCACGGTCATGAGCAGCCCCTGCGAGTGCACCTGCTCCCAGGCGTACACCTCATCGAGGGTGCGCACCTTGCCGGCGGGTATGCCCGCCTCATTGAGTCTGGTGAGCAGCGGCTCGGCCTCGTAGGCGGAGAAGGCATCCTCGATGACGCCGATCAGCAGGTCCCGGTTCCGCACGCGGTCCGCGTTGGTGGCGAACTCCGGCCTGGCGGCGTCGATCCCGAAGGCCGCCGTGAAGGTGGCCCACAGCTTCTCGCTGCCCACGCTGATCTGCACCTTGCCGCCGCGGCAGCTGAACAGGCCGTACGGCGCGATCGACGGGTGGTGGTTGCCCTGCGCCTGCGGCACCTCACCGGCCACGGTGGTCCGTGTCCCCTGGAAGGCGTGGACTCCGATGATGGCCGCCAGCAGCGAGGTGCGCACCACCTGTCCCCGGCCCGTCTGCTCGCGCTCCAGCAGGGCGGCGACGGCGCCGTACGCTCCGTACATCCCGGACAGGAGGTCCGCGATGGGGACGCCCACGCGCTGCGGATTGTCAGGGTCCGGCCCGGTGATCGACATGAGTCCTGCCTCACCCTGGACGATCTGGTCGTACCCGCTGCGCTTCGCCTCGGGCCCGTCGTGGCCGAAGCCAGTGATGGAGAGGATGACCAGGCCGGGGTTGAGTTCGAGCATCGCGTCCGTCGAGAAGCCGAGCCGGTCGAGGACACCGGTCCGGAAGTTCTCGATCACGACGTCGGCGCGGCGCAGCAGTTCCGTGAGCACGGATCTGCCGTCGTCGCTCTTGAGGTCCAGCGCGATCGACTCCTTGTTCCTGTTGCAGGACAGGAAGTAGGTGGACTGCCGATCATCCTCCGGACCCACGAAGGGCGGCCCCCACCCTCGGGTATCGTCACCGGTCCCGGGGGTCTCGACCTTGATCACGCGCGCACCGAGGTCCCCGAGCATCATCCCGGCGTGCGGGCCTGCGAGCGCCCGGCTGAGGTCGACGACGAGGCGCCCGGCGAGCGGGCCCCCGCGTCCACCGCTCCCGTGGATGGTGGCTTCGGATGTCTCGGCGTTCATTCTTCCTCCGGAGTTGCTCGTGCGGTGGCGTGCGGGCGGACGGCTTACAGCCAGCCCGGCACCACGAGGACGAGCCACGCGATGACCGGTCCGGCGACCACGACGATCGCGCCGTAGCCGAGGATTTGCTTGTAGAAGCGTTCCTTGTCCGTCCCCTCCGGTGCATTGGCGAGCACGAGGGCACCGTTGGTGGAGAAGGGCGAGACGTCGACGATGGTGGAGGACACCGCCAGGGCGCACACCACGCCGACCGCGCCCACGGCACCGGTCTCGAGGAACGGGATGGCGAGGGGGATCAGGGCCGCGAGGATCGCCGTCGACGAGGCGAAGGCGGAGACCACGGCGCCGATGTAGCAGATGAGCAGTGCCGCGAGCAGCGGCATACCGAGGCCAGCGACACCATCGGATACGTATTCGATCGTCCCGGCGGCCTCCAGGACGCCCACGAACGTGAGCATGCCGCAGATGAGCAGCACGGTGGACCAGGCGATCTTGTTGACGGCACCGCTCTGGGCCTTCGGCGAGATCAGCGCGAGAATGACGGCGACCGTGATGGCGACGAATCCGACGTCGACCTTGAAGCCGAGTGCGATGACGGCGAGCGCGATCAGGCCGATGATGGTGGCGACCTGCGAGATGCGGTCCTCGCGTGTCACCGTGGCGACACCGCCGTCGCCGGCAGGGTCACGAGGACCGTAGGTGCCGCTGCCGGTGCCCTTGTAGGCGACGTCCGCGCGGCGCGCCCCGGGACTCGCGTTGAGCCGGGCTTCGGCCGCCTCCTCGACGAAGTGGGTCATCCGCGAGGACATGAGCGTCCGCCCGCCGAGGACGACGAAGAGCACGACGGCGATGAGCAGGTTGAAGATGAAGCTGGCGAGGAAGAGTGCGAGGGGGCTCGAATCGAAGCCGGATCCGCCGACGATGTCATTGACGATCACGCCGTAGACCGCGATGGGTGAGAACCCGCCGGCCTGTGCGCCGTGGACCACCATCATGCCCATGAGGAGCGGGGAGATCTTGTGGCGGGCCGCGAAACCGAGCGCCACGGGAGCCATGATGGCGACAGCGGCGGGGCCGAGGGCGCCGACCGCGGTGATGACGGCGGTGATCAGGAACATGACCCACGGGATGAGGGCGACGCGGTTGCGGACGAGTTTCACCGCGCCCCGGACGAGCAGGTCGATGGTGCCGTTGTTCTGGGCGATGGCGAAGAGGTAGGTCACCCCCACGAGGGTGAGGAAGAGCCCGCCCGGGAATTCGGCGATGATGTCGTCGGTCTCCATGCCGAGGAAGACCGCTCCGAGGAGGAACGCCCCCACGAACGCGAGTGCGCCCATGTTGATGGGCAGCAGGGTGGCTATCAGGAACATCGCCGCGAGGATGATGATCGATAGGAGTGGAGCGGACATCGTTATCCTCCAGCGGGCGACGGACAGGGTGGTGTGACCTGAAGCACAGGACCACTGGACTAGCCTGTAGGAGAGTGGGTGTCCCTGTCAATAATGGACCGGTAGCATGAGCCCACCACTATCGGGGAGAGCCAGAATGAGTGACGCCGCGAGTCCGCAACCGCTGGGGCGCCTTGCCCGCCCCCGGCTGTACGAGCAGCTCGTCGAGCAGCTCCTGGGCTATATCGAGTCCGCCAGGTTGCGCCCAGGGGACCTGCTACCCGCAGAACGCGACCTCGCCGAACGGCTCGGCGTCTCGAGGGCCACCCTCGCCCAGGCGCTCGTGGCCCTCGAAGTCCTCGGCGTGATCGACGTCCAGCACGGCACCGGCGCAGTCCTCCGTCACCGCGCGAGCGTGGCCAGCGTCATCAAGGGGCTGCGTGAACACCAGAGCCGCCTTCCCGACATCGTCGAGGCCCGCAGCACACTCGAGGTGAGACTCGCAGCCCTCGCCGCGGAACGGCGTACCGAGGAGGATCTCGTAGCGATCGATCACGCCCTCGCGGCGATGCAGGCGGAGATCGACGACGGCGACCGCGGAGCGCACGGCGACGAACTGTTCCACCAGGCTGTGACGGCAGCGGCGCACTCCCCCGTGATGGCGCAGCTCATGGCCTTCATCGGCGAGATGGTCCTCGAGACCCGGTTGGAGTCCCTCGCCCAGCCGGGCCGGCCGGAGCAGTCCCTGGTCTCGCACCGCGGTATCGCCGGCGCCATCCGGTCACAGGATGCCGCTGCCGCCGCGGAGGCGATGCAGCGGCACATCGAGCTCGTATCGGACGTCGCGCTCCTCAAGTAGCGTCGCCGGGTCCGGAAGACCGTGCACCCGGCCAGCACACGAACCACCGGGAACGACGACGGCCGACCCCCTGGGGAGCCGGCCGCCTTCGATTATCGGGTACTGCGGGGATCAGTCCTCGGACACCTGCGCCGCGAGGTTCGCCAGCGTCGTGTCCAGTGCCTCCTGCGGCACGGCAGGAAAGCTGATCGTCTTCAGGAGGTCCTTGTCCGTCACGGCGGACCAGTCGTAGGTGACCGAGACGTCGGTCGAATCGGGGCCGCTGGCCTCGAAGCGCCAGACCCACTCCCATCCCGGGGGCTCCTCGCCGGCCGGTGCGGTCTTCCACGCGAGCAGCTTGTTCTCGTCGTAGCCCACCACGTGGTTGTCCGTCTGGTAGTCACCGCCCATCTTGTCCCAGTTCTGGTTCATGGTGAACACCTGGCCGGCGGCGGTGATGCGATCGGACTTGCTGTCCGACTGCACCATGCCTGATCCGTCCAGCGCCGCGTGGTGCGCGGGGTTGGACAGGAAGGCGAAGATTGCTCCCGCCGGAGCATCGATGGTCCGTGTCGCGGAAATTCTTGTCTCACTCATACGGCGTTCTCCTTCAGGTGGTGGTCGACATGCGTCGCTTGCGAGGGTCGGCACGCGGTCGTCGTGCCTTCCCCCCTATAGCCCCGAACGCGCAGGTTCCTGTGGTTGTTCCGCCGGTGATCGGCGCAGGACCCCTCGAGTCACATCTCGACGACGACGTCCGACGGCGTCTTGTCGGGTCGCCAGCCCCGCCATACCGGATGGCGCAACCGTCCCGTACCGGTGTGCTCGCTGTACTGGACCTCCCCGACCAGGGAGGGCCGTACCCAGTGCGCGTCCGACGCATCAGCGCCGGGAACGCCGTCGAGCGGAGCCGTCTTCCGCGCCAGCTTCTTCAGTCGCGAGCCGACCTCTGCGAGATCGCGCTCGGTCAGTCCCGAACCCACACGTCCCACGTAGCGCAGGTCCACGCCGTCGGGCACGGCGACGAGGAGCGAACCGACCTTCGAGGCGCGATTTCCCCTGCCCGGCCTCCAGCCCACCACCACGACCTCCTGCGTGTGCAGGTGCTTGATCTTCACCCACGACGCCGACCGCGCCCCGGGCTGGTAGTCGCTCGTCAGGCGTTTGGCCATGATGCCCTCGAGGCCCAGGTGCCGGCTTGCCTCCACCGCTTCCTCGAGTGTCGCGTCGAGGGTCGGGGGAACCTGGATGTGGCGGTCCTCCGCTTCGTCGACGGCTTTCTCGAGCAGCTCCCGCCGCTGGCAGTACTCGAGCCCGGTGAGGTCGTTGCCGTCGAGCTCGAGAAGGTCGAACAGCATGAGCACCACGGGTGTCTTTTTCCGTGCGGCGTCGATCTCGGCCCGGTGGGTGAGCTTCATGCGGGTCTGCAGCAGGCCGAAGTCCGGGCGACCCTTGGCGTTGAGGGCTACGATCTCGCCGTCGAGCACGGCGCTCCCGGCACTGAGGAGATTCCCCAGGTCAGCGAACTCCGGGTAGGTCGGCGTGGTGTCGATGCCGTTGCGGCTCGCCAGGGTCACCGTCCCGTCCTTCACCACCGCGATGCAGCGAACGCCGTCCCACTTCATCTCGTAGGCCCACTGATCGGGATCGGCAATTCCCTGTTCGGAGCTGAGCGTCGCGAGCATCGGTCGGGCACTTCCCGCACCGACCCATCTGCCCGATGCGGTCGCGGCCTGTCCAGGCGACTCTGCGGACACCGACCGCGCGTCCTCGATCACGTCCGCGTCCCGGTTTGCGGATGCATTCTCGGGGTCGTCCCCGGACACGACCGGATGCCTCGCTGGGTCCTCTGCCTGCGGGTTATCAAGCCCGTCAGCACCGGCCGACGGGAGTCGCGCCTCCGCCGGCTGCTCCTTCATGAGGTGGATCAGCCAGTTGCTCCTGCCGTTCGAGCCGCCGCCGGTATTAATCAGGGCGTAGCGCCGGATCGCCGTGCCGCCCAGGGCCAGGCCGCCGTCGGGCTTGCCATGCAGTGTGCAGATGACTTCCTTGCCGTCGCGCCACTTCTCGAGCTCGAAGGTGCCTGTGTCCCAGATGGTCACCTCTCCCCCACCATATTCCCCCTTCGGAATAGTTCCTTCGAAGGCGCCGTAGTCGAGCGGATGATCCTCGGTCTGCACAGCGAGGTGGTTCTTGCTCGGCGTCAGGGGCGGTCCCTTGGGGATGGCCCATGACACCAGCACGCCCTCGCGCTCGAGCCGGAAATCGTAGTGGAGGCGCCGCGCGTGGTGCTCCTGGATGACGAAGCTGTTGCCTCCTGTCGGGCCGACGCCGTCGGGGACCGGCTCCGGAGTCTTCGACGCGTCCCGCATGGCCCGGTAGGTCGACAACCGGTCCGACGCCGATGCGGGTGCGCCGTCGCTGGCCGGAAGCGGCGGCGTCGCCGGTGCCAGGATGTCACCGAGGGTCTCGACCCGCTGCAGGACCTCCCGGTAGCCCAGATGCGCGAGATCCTCGGCCTCGATCTCCTCCCAGGTACGGGGTGCGGCCACTGTCGGCTCGAAGCGCCCCCGCAGGGAGTAGGGGCTCACCGTCGTCTTGTTCGCGTTGTTCTGGCTCCAGTCCACCAGGACCCTGCGGGAGCGCAGCGCTTTCTTCATGTCACTGACGGCGAGGTCAGGGTGATCCGCCTCGAGCGCCCGTGCCAGTTCGTGCGCCACGGCGGATACCTGCTCGGAGGTCTGCCTGCCGTCGAGCGCGCAGTAGAGATGGATGCCCTTGGACCCGCTGGTGACGGGGAACGGCTCGAGCCCCATGTCCTGCAGGATGGGCCGCGCCAACAGGGCCACCGCGGCGCAGTCGGCGAGACCGGCTCCGGGACCCGGATCGAGGTCGAGGACCATGCGGTCCGGGTTCCCCTTCGCGCCGTCCGGCCCGAAGCGCCACTGCGGCACATGGATCTCGATCGCGGCGATCTGCCCCAGCCAGGTCAGGGTCGCGAGGTCGTCGACCATCGGATAGACGTTGGTGTGGTCCTTGTGCTGGATGGCGTTGCGCGGCACCCAGGCCGGAGCGTTGTCATCGATGTTCTTCTGGAAGAACACCTGCCCTGGCTCCTCGGCCGTCCCCACGCCGTGGACCCAGCGCTTCCGCGTGACCGGACGGTGGCCCGCATGGAGGATGACGTGGGGGGCGACGGCGGCGTAGTAGGCGAGGACGTCCGCCTTGGTGGTCCCGGTGGCGGGATACAGCACCTTGTCCAGGCTGGAGAGGCGGAGCGTGCGACCTTCCACGGTGACGGTCTGCTGCCGTGCAGTGCGGGAAGGAGCCATTGACCCAGTCTTGACCGGATGTTCCCGGGATTCCAGTACCAATCAGCGTCCCGGCGCGTGGAAGCGCGGCGAAATCCCTAGTCGGCGAACTGCTTGCGGTACCGATCCACGTAGACGTCCCAGAGCGCAGGGTTCTGCCCGAGGTTGCGCTTGTTCAGGAAGTCGTCGAGCCCGGCAATGGTGAGATGCCAGCCGGCCGCCATGGTCGCCGAGTGCCTGGGGCTACCCGGAGTCAGGAACAGCACGAGCTGCGCACCGTTGTCACCGGTCCGGGTCAGTTCCCACCGGAGTGTGTCGGTCTCCCAGGTGTAGGCGAGCACCGAGGGCCGCTCCGCCTCCAGAACAGTGCCGCGCAGGGGCTTCTGGTCCGCGTACCGGAACAGGATCTCCTCGTCCTTCCGCGGCTCGAACTCCATCTCGCAGGGGAACCAGTACTTCAGCTTGTCGGCGTCGGTCAGGTGCTTCCACAGCACGGTCGGAGGAGACGCGAACTGGAACTCCAGGCGCAGTACGGTGCCGCCGTCGTCGGTGGTGGTCTTGCTGACGATGGGCTCTATGGTCTCGGAAGTCACCCCCCAAGTCTAGGGGTGGCAGCCCCGCCTCCACTGGCCCGGTAAGCCTGCTTGGTGTTCACTTGGTCCATGAGAGCCATCTGGAAGGGTGCGGTCGCGTTCGGCCTGGTCAACGTGCCGGTGAAGGTCTACAGCGCCACCGAGGACCACGACATCTCCCTGCACCAGGTGCACGACAAGGACGGCGGCCGGATCCGCTACCAGCGCCGCTGCGAGGTCTGCAGCGAGGTGGTCGATTTCAAGCACATCGATAAGGCGTACGACGACGGCGAACACACCGTGGTGCTGACGGACGAGGACCTTTCCTCCCTGCCGGTGGAGCGGAGCCGGGAGATCGAGGTCGTAGAGTTCGTCCCGAGCGACCAGATCGATCCCATTATGTTCGACCGCGCCTACTACCTGGAGCCGGACAGCACCTCGACCAAGGCATATGTCCTGCTGCGACGCACCCTCGAGGAGACGGACCGCACGGCGATCGTGCAGTTCTCCCTACGGCAGAAGAGCCGCCTGGCCGCGCTGCGGGTCCGCGGGGACGTGCTCATGCTGCAGACGCTGCTGTGGGATGACGAGGTGCGGGAGGCCGCGTTCCCCGCTCTCGAGGAGAAGGTGCGGATCTCGGCGAAGGAGAAGCAGATGTCGGCTGCGCTCGTCGAATCCTTCTCGACCGACTTCGACCCGGAGAACTTCACCGACGACTACCAGGTCCAGCTGCGCACCCTGATCGACGCGAAGATCGAGAAGGGCGACACCCTCGATACCGAAGAAACCTTCGGTGTGAACAAGGACGAGGACGACGGCGACAACGTGCTCGACCTCATGGAGGCCCTTCGCCGCAGCGTCGAGAAGAACCGTGAGAAGAAGGCCGGGGCCAAGAAGGCCGCCGCCACCTCGAAGCAGAAGGGAGCATGATGGGCTTCTTCACGGACGACCTCGGCCGCCAGACGGTGGCGCAGAAGCCGAACGCACCGATCCTGGGTTGGGCCCTGCTGGGCGCGGCGTCGTTTCTGGCGCTCGAGGAGAAGAACCGCGAGCGCCTGCGCCTCGCGAGTTCCGTATGCCTCGCCGTCTGGGCGGCCCTGGAAGTCGTCACCGGGCAAAGCGGCTTCCGCCGAAGCGCAGGCGCCCTGACCCTGTCCTGGCTCTGGCGGAAGGTCTGACCCTGCCCTAGCGCCTCTCGAAGACGTCGGGAACGCCGTCTCCGTCGGCGTCGATCTTCTCCTGCTCCTCGAGCTGCCGGTAGCGCGTGTTGCGTCGGCGGAGGAGGACCGAGGCGCAGAGCGCGGCGATCAGCGAACCGGCGAGGATGGCCACCTTGGCGTGATCGTCCTCGGGAGTCCCCTGCCCGAAGCCGAGCTCGCTGATGAGCAGCGAGACCGTGAAACCCACGCCTGCCAGGATCGCGACACCGACGATGTCCACCCAGGCGATATCAGGATCGAGGCTCGCCTTCGTGGTCTTCGTGACCACCGCGGTAGCCAGCAGGATCCCGACAGGCTTGCCGATGACGAGCGCCACCATGATCCCGACGGCGATGGGATCGGTGACTGCACTGATCAGCCCCTCGAGACCGCCGATGGCCACCCCCGCGGAGAAGAACGCGAAGACCGGCACGGCGAAACCGGCGGATAGCGGGCGGATGCGGTGCTCGAGCGTGTCCGCCAGTCCGTCGGGCATGACGTCGTGCGCCTGCGTGGGCCCGTCCTCGTCTTCGACGTCGATTCGCCGGACGTCGACGTCGCCCCCGCCCGCCTTCGTGCCCTTCGGCAGCACCGGGATGGCGAAGCCGAGGAGCACGCCGGCCACTGTGGCGTGGACCCCTGACTCGTGGACGAGCGCCCACACCACGAAGCCGATGGGCAGCAGGATCACCCAGGGGGCCCAGGCGCGGCGCTGGAAGAAGGTGGGGAAGCGCTGTGCGAGGAAGGCGTAGAGGGCCAGCGGAATGATCGCGATGAGCAGTGGAGGAGCCTGGATGTCCTCGGAGTAGAAGAAGGCGATGATGCTGATGGCCAGGAGGTCGTCGACGACGGCGAGCGTGAGGAGGAAGATCCGCAGCGCGCTCGGCAGCGAGGAACCGACGACCGCGAGGACCGCGACGGCGAAGGCGATGTCGGTCGCGGTCGGGATGGCCCAGCCACGCAGCGCTTCCGGTCCGGCAGTCGCGGTGATGGCGACGTAGACCAGCGCGGGCACGATCACACCGCCGATGGCCGCGGCGACGGGGACGACGGCGCGGTCGAACTTCCGGAGGTCCCCCGCGACGAACTCGCGCTTGAGTTCGAGCCCTGCCAGGAAGAAGAAGATGGCGAGCAGTCCGTCCGCGGCCCAGGCACCGACACTGAGTTCCAGATGCCAGGGTTCGTAGCCGAACCGGAAGTCCCGCAGGGCGAAGTAGGTGTCAGCGGCCGGCGAGTTCGCGAGGATCAGGGCGAGGACCGTGGCCAGGAGCAGGAGTGCCCCACCCACCGTCTCCTTACGCAGGATGGTCGTGATGCGCAGGTGCTCGGGATAGCTGCTGCGGGAGAAGACGTGGCTGCCGGGCGGTGACGGGGGCTGCGGGGATGATGGCTGGGTGTTCATCGGGGTCCTTCTATCGGGCACGCTCATGGGAGCGCCGACCAGACTTCCCGGCTCACCAGAACTCCCAGCCTAGCTTGCAGGGCCTCGGTCCGTCTCCCCGGGACCTGGATCAGGGAGCTGACGAGCTGCGCTCTCCCCCAACAGGACGCCCGGCAGGCCGCCGATCGTCGACACCTCGTGATCGGGGCGCATCATGACGGGAGGGTAGGGCACACCGCTCCGGTTGAGCCAGGCCGTACGGAGCCCGGCCCGTGCGGCCCCGTCGATGTCCCATGGGTGGACGGCGACGAGCACGACATCGCCCGCTTCCCGGCCCAGTGCGGACAGGGCATAGGCGTACGCCTCCGGGGAGGGCTTCCATCGCGGGGCATCCTCTACCGAGAGGACCGCGGTGAAGGAACTGCGGAGACCGGTGCGCTCGAGGAGGCCCACTGCCGTCGTCGCTGCACCGTTGGTCAGCGCAGCGATGTCGAAACCAGCACCGGACAGGTCGTGGACGCCGTCGTGCACGTCGGGGTGTGCCGGGAGGTTCTGCAGCGCCGTGAGCACGTGCTCCACGGCCGCATCGCCGTCCCTGTTCAGCACCTGGTCGGCCAGGACCACCCTCAATGCACCCGCGGCGATATCACGGAAGGAGGGGTTCTGCCCGGCCGCGGTCAGCGCGAAACCATCCCGCAGCACGGAGGCGAACCACAGCCCGGCGAGCTGCGGAGGAGCCCCGATCTCCTCGAAGTGCTGGGTCATGCGGCCCATGTCCGAGAGGGTCTCGTTGACATCGAACAGCACCAGCGGCAGCGTCATTACTGGCGGTACCCCTCAACCTGGCTGATCGGCCGTGCATCGGCGTCGGCGGGGTTCTCACCGGCGTCGGCCTTCGCGCGACGCTGGCGGAGGAGATCCCAGCTCTGGTCGAGGTCTTCCTGGACCTTCCTGAGTCGCGCGGCGTGCTCCTGGTGGGCCTCGCCGTCGCCGGCGTCCTGGGGCTGGTCGCGGAGCTCGTGTTCCTCCTGCACGAGTGCCTGGATGCGCTGCAGGATTTCCTGGTCGTCCATGATGCGTTCCCTTCGTCGTCGTGCCGGCATGAGCGGAGTGGCTGCAAGATACTCAGGCGGCTTTCCTTCAGGCTACTGAGGCTGCGGAGTGAAGACCAGCGACGGTGATCCCACCTTCGACGGGCCAGGGGAATTTGGCGCGCCGCCGGGATGCCCTAAGCTATGTGAGAACCAATTGCCTGTGTAGCTCAGTCTGGTAGAGCACCCGCTTCACACGCGGAAGGCCCGGGGATCGAGGCCCCGCGCAGGCACGAGGATCGGCTGGTGACAGCGAAGGAAAGGCCCGTATCGGCACGTCGGTACGGGCCTTTTTCGTGTCGGTAATGTTCGTCCTGGGCGAACAGGAAGGGGTTAGCACTCAAGGAGGTCGAGTGCTAACATTTTTCGTAGTTGAGCGAAGGACGCTCAACTACGAAGAACAGACCACCTGCCGGTGGCACAAGCGAAGGAGTTGTTTCCAGTGGCCATGAAATTTGATCCGTTCCGCGAGCTCGACCGCGTTGCCGGCGCCCTGCTGGAGAACCGTCCCGGGCTCCGTGTCATGCCGATGGACCTGTACCGCGACAAGGACCACTACATCCTCTCCGCCGACCTTCCGGGTATCGATCCCGGGTCGGTCGACATCGATGTCGATGGTCAGCTCCTGACAATCCGCGCGGAACGCACCCTGCGCGGCGCCGAGGGAGTGAAGTGGCTGACCCGCGAGCGTGAGAGCGGCTCGTTCCTGCGGCAGCTGAACCTCGGTCAGGGCGTCGACACCGAGGGAATCGCGGCCCGCTACGAGAACGGGGTGCTCAGTGTGACCATCCCCGTCAGCCAGCGTGCAAAGCCCCGCAAGATCGAGATCGTGAGCGGGGAGTCCTCCACTCCGGTCGAGTCGACGGCGGTCGAGTCCCGCTCCGAAGGACAGGGCGCCGTCGAGGCGTGATCTTTCCCTGGAGTACCCCCGGGCCCGCGCCCGGGGGTACTTTATTTAACGCCATACCACCTGTGACGACCGGCCCGGCTTCGGAGTCCAGATTTCCCTTGCCCGGCACTGACCCGGGCCCTGAGGATGGCCGTATGGATTTCACACCGAGCAAAGCAATCGTCACCGGCTCCGATTCCGGCATCGGCCGGGCCACCGCCATAGCCCTCGCGGCTGCGGGGTGCGACGTCGGCGTTACCTGGCATTCGGATCAGGAGGGGGCCGAGGAAACCGCGCGCCTCGTCCGGGAGAAGGGCGCCAAGGCCGCCGTCGCCCAGCTCGACACCACCGATGCCCCTGCCTGCGGCGACGTCGTCGACCAACTGGCGAAGGAGCTCGGCGGCCTCGACGTATTCGTGAACAATGCCGGCGTCAACGGCGGCACCATGTTCATGGAGACGGACTGGGATACCTGGCGAGGCACCATGGGCGCCAACCTGGACGGGGCCTTCGTCTGCCTCCAGCGTGCGGCGCGGCACATGATCGACGGCGGCAGGGGCGGGCGCATCATCGCGGTCACCAGCGTGCACCAGGAGCAGCCGCGCGTGGGATCGGCCGCCTACGACGCCTCCAAGCACGGGCTCGGCGGTCTTATCAGGACCATCGCACTGGAACTCGCCGACCGCGGCATCACCGCCAACGCTGTCCTGCCCGGTGAGATCAATACTCCGATGAACGATTCCGAGGAACAGGATCCCCACACCATGGACCGCCCGGGCATCCCCTTGGGCCGGCCCGGTGCGCCGGAGGAGATCGCCGACGTCGTCGTCTTCCTTGCTTCCGGCGCCTCCAGCTACGTCAACGGCGCCTCCTTCGTGGTGGACGGCGGCATGCTGCTCATGGGTCCACAGGCCGGCTCCCACCTCACCAGCGGGGAATGGCGCACGCTCTGACCCGGACCGATGAGCGCGTGTGACAACCTTCAGCGCGCGTTCATCCGGTGTTCAGGGGCGCTGGCTAGCGTGGGATTCTCCTGAACCTCTCGAAAGGCCCACCGTGGACACCTCCCCCTCCGACGATCCCGATGTCCAGGACTGGTCCGGCTTCCTGTGCGGCGAGCATGTCACCCTCCAGCATCCGGCCGGGGCCCAGCTCCGCGGCGTCCTGGACATGAGGACCGACGACGCCTCTGTGGTGTGGATCCAGCTGAGGGACGGTGCCGGCCGACGGCTCGTACACCGGGCGGATGGGTACCGCCTTCGTCGGGGCTGACCCGACCCTCACCCGAGCGGCCCGTCCACCCGCTGTTCACCTTGGGTTCACCGATTAGCCACCTGTAACGTTGCTCCGGTGAGAATCCGAGCCACCCTCTCCCTGACCCTCGCCGTCGTCGTACTGACCGCGTGCGGCTCCGACTACCCGTTGGGCGATGAGCAGGAAGCGGCAGCGCAGCGTGGGGACACGAGCCTGCAGGGTGCCGTCACCGCCGCCGGGTCCTCCGCGCAGGGACCGGCCATGGATGCCTGGCGCTCCGGCTTCGCGACCCTGTACCCGCGGGCACAGGTGCAGTACTCCCCCGACGGCTCGGGAGCCGGACGCGGTGCCCTGCTCGCGGGCGCCGTCGGGTTCGCCGGCTCGGATGCCTACCTGAGCGATGAGGAGCTCGCCGAGTCGACGGACGCCTGCGGGCCGGGCGGCGCGTTCAACATCCCGGCCTACGTCTCGCCGATCAGCGTCGCCTTCAACCTGCCCGGCATCACGGAACTGAAGCTCGATGCCGCAACGGTCGCGCGCATCTTCCGTGGCGAGATCACCACGTGGAACGATCCCGTGATCGCGGCCCAGAACGACGTCGACCTCCCGGCCCTGCCGATCTCGGCCGTCAGCCGGTCCGACGACTCCGGGACGACGGAGAACTTCACGGACTACCTGCATGCCGTCGTGCCCGAGGTCTGGACCGAGGAGGCAGACGGCACCTGGCCCGCGGAGCTGGAGAACGAGAACGCCAAGGGAAACGCCGGCGTGGTCAGTACGGTTGCGAGCACGGTGGGTGCCGTGACCTATGCGGACGACTCCGCCGTCGGCGACCCCCTCGGCCGCGTGGCCCTGAAAGTCGGCGAGGCCTACGTCCCGGTCAGTTCGGACGCGGCCGCGGCTGCTGTCGACCTCGCTACGCGCGTGGAAGGACGCCAGGACTACGACATAGCGCTGGACCTCGACCGCACGACTGACGACGCACGCGTCTACCCGCTCGTCCTGGTGTCCTACCACGTGTACTGCGCACGGTACGAGAACGAGGCCACGGCCGCCGTCGTCCGCGCTTTCGGTACCTACGCGGTCAGCGCCGACGGCCAGGCGGAAGCCGCCGAAGCCGCGAAGAGCTCACCCATCTCCGAGGAGCTGTCCCGGCAGGCCACCGACGCCCTCGCCTCGATCGAGGTCGGCGACATCCCCTAGTCAGGGGATGGCAGGCGAAGCCCCAACGGGATCCGCCTGCCTGTCTCCCTGTGTCAGCCGACGCGCGGCCCGCCCGAGTCCGGATCGTTCGTGGACGTGTCCGGCAGGGTGCTGTTCGCCGGGGTGGCGTCCGAACCGCCGGTGGGCGGCGCGTCGACATTCCCGCGCCATGCGCCTGTCTCTCCGCCGCTCTTCTCGATGAACGCCTTGAACCTCTTGAGGTCACCCTTCACCTGAGTGGTGTCGGCATTGACGACGGCGCCGACCTTCTCGATGAAGGTCTCAGGGTGCCAGTCGATCTGCACCATGAGGCGCGTGGTGTTCTCGTCGAGGCGGTGGAACGTGACTACTCCGGCATGCGATTCGCCATCCGTGCTCTTCCAGGCGACACGCTCATCGGGGTGCTGCTCGGTGATCTCGGCGTCGAACTCGCGCTTCACGCCGCCGATGCTCGTCACCCAGTGGGTGTGGGTGTCCGAGGTCTGCGTGATCGAGTCCACGCCGCCCATGAACTGGGGGAAGCTCTCGAACTGGGTCCACTGGTTGTAGGCCGTGCTGACCGGTACTGCTACGTCGATAGATTCCTGCACTGAAGCCAAGACGGTTCCTCCTTCGTAGGGATGTCGGCACCGCCCATACTCCCTTTCGGGACATCCGGCACGGCAAAACCGTAAGTTCCCTTAGCGTATGCAGATCGGTTGGATTTGGCCAACGCCCAGGGCTAGGGTGAAAGGAGTCCACCCGGCGTTGAACGGCGCGTTCGCGCCCTGCCGGGTGAAGGAAATTTCTCTAGCACTGGAGGATTCATGAAGGCTTCACCCACCCTCACGGACAACATGCAGGCCGTCCTGGTCGACCTCATCGAACTGCACCTGCAGGGCAAGCAGGCGCACTGGAATGTAGTCGGCAAGAACTTCCGCGACCTCCACCTGCAGTTGGACGAAATCATCGACGACGCACGCCTCTTCGCAGACGAGATGGCGGAGCGCATGCGGGCACTGCACGCCGTTCCCGACGGCCGCAGCGTTGCCGTCGCCGAGGGCACGAAGATCGACCCGTTCCCGGCCGGTCTCGTCTCGACGAAGGACACCGTGGGTCTCGTGGTCCGCATGCTCAATGCCTCGGTGAAGACCATGCGCGATGTGCATGACCAGATCGACGAGGAGGACCCCACCACCGCGGACCTCCTGCACGGATTCATCGCCAAGCTCGAGCAGTACGCATGGATGGTCGATGCCGAGAACATGGAGCCGACCGCCGAGGTCGTCACGCCGGCCGGCACGGATCACGCGACGGTCTGACTCGCAGTACCCGTCCAGCCAGGAATGGGGCGCCCATCGGCGCCCCATTCCTGCGTCCAGGCGGCCTCCTGTAGACCACGGCCAGGAACTCCTCGACACCGACGGTGTCGAGGAGTTCCTCACGAGTTCACGCTCTTCACCGCTGTCCGCCCGTTGGAGGACGAGGGAAGAACGGTGGAACATGACCGGGGCCACCCTGCCGCGCTACGGTTTTCAGGATGGCCCCGGAACTGTCACGTGCCGGCTATCGCCGGCACGAGTCCTCAGCGGGAGCTGAATTCGTCACTCGCTTTGACGGCGAGGACGGGTCGGTCGACCTGCAGCAGGATGCGTTGGGCGTGACTGCCGAGAATGAACTTGCCGACCTGGCTGCGCTTCCGTAGCCCGATGACGATGAGCGATGCGTCCACTTCCTCGGCCAGGTCGATGAATTCTTCGGTGAGGTCGTTGTCGTGTCCTGGCTGTCGGACGACGGCGTCGACCCCGAGAGCCCTGGCCCGCCTGATGAGCTCCGTGACCTGTTCCTCGGGGATGAGGGCGGCGTCGACGGGGGCACCTTTGCGGGGTGAGTTGAGGATGACGACGTTCGTGTCGCGCAGCCGAGCCTCTTTGAGGCCCGCCTCGAGGGCCGCTTCCCCTTCGGGTGTCGGGACGTATCCGATGAGAATGCTCATACTGATTCCTTGTGGTCGTTGGTGACGGTCGAGTTCCTGGTCGTGCGCTGCTTCAGGGCCTTCTGGATGAAGGGCAGGATGATGACGACGATGAACACGAAGAGGAGCACGGCGGTGATGGGCCGGCCGGCGAATTGTGTCGCATCGCCGCCGAAGAGCAGGAGCGAGCGGCGGAGGCTTTCCTCGAGCAGCGCTCCGAGGACGAAGGCGAGGACGAGGGGGCCGGGTTCGAACCCGAACTTCTTCATGAGGTAGCCGATGATTCCGAAGAAGATGACCAGCCAGATGTCGAAGACGCTGTTGTTGATCGTGTAGACGCCGATCAGGGTGATGAGCACTGTCACCGGGGCGAGGATCGCAGGGCGAACGCGGAGGATCCGTACGAAGATCCCGACGAGGGGGATGCTCATGATCAGGAGCAGGATGTTGCCGATGTACATCGAGTTCACGACGCCCCAGAACAATTCGGGGTCGTTCTGTACGAGCTGCGGGCCCGGGGTCACACCCTGGATCAGGAGTGCGCCGAAGATGATGGCCATGGTCGCATTGGCGGGGATGCCGAGTGTGAGCAGTGGGATGAACGAGGAAGTTGCTGCCGCGTTGTTCGCGGTTTCCGGTCCTGCAACCCCTTCGATCGCGCCTCGACCGAACCGGGAGGGGTCCTTCGCGCGCTTCTTCTCCATGGCGTAGGCGGCCAGCGACGACAGGGTCGCGCCTCCGCCGGGGAGGATGCCGAGGAAGAAGCCCAGGACGGAACCGCGGCCGATGGCACCGGAAGCTTGCTTGAGGTCCTTGCGTGAAGGCCACACGTTGGCGACCTTCGCGGGCGCCTGCACCTTGTTGTGGCGCTCTTCCAGGTTGTACAGGATCTCGCCGAGACCGAAGATCCCCATGGCGATGGGCACGAAGTCGAGTCCGTCCGCGAGGGACAGGCTACCGAGCGTGAAGCGTGATTCACCCGTGAATCCGTCCCTGCCGACGGTGGCGAGCAGGAGCCCGATGGCAGCTGCGATCAGCGACTTGAGGCGTCCGCCATTGCTGACGGTGGCGACCAGGAGGATGCCGAGCAGAGCCAGCGCCGTGTACTCGGGTGGGCCGAAGTCGAGGGCGAAGCCGGCGACGAGCGGTGCGAGGAAGGTGAGGCCGATGATGGCTACCGTGCCGCCGACGAAGGATCCGATGGCGGCGACACCGAGCGCGGTGCCTGCCCTGCCCTGTTTGGTGAGAGCGTATCCGTCGAAGACGGTGACGACAGAAGAGGCTTCTCCGGGTAGCCGGAGCAGGACCGAGGTGATCGTACCGCCGTACTGTGCGCCGTAGAAGATACCCGAGAGCATGATGATGGCGGTGACGGGTTCGATGCCGTACGTCAGGGGCAGCAGGATTGCGATGGTCGCCGCAGGACCGAGGCCGGGCAGGACGCCGATCAGCATGCCGATGACGACGCCGAGCAGGCAGTACAGGAGGTTCGTCGGCTCGAGGACGACGCCGAAACCGTTCAGTACCGGTTCAAAAAATTCCATGGGGTTTCCCTAGAACAGATGCGGGATGGGCACATTGAGGGCGAGGACGAAGAGCAGATAGAACGCGGTGGTGATTCCCACGCTCAGCAGTGCCGTCATTCGCCAGGTTTCCTTGCCCAGGAAGCGGAGCCAGATCACGTTCAGGAGCAGGGCGGGAATCTCGAAGCCGATCCGGCCGATGAGGAGCGTGAAGACGACGAGGCTGCCCAGCCCCGCCGCGACCTGGAGGCTGGAGCGGGAGAACTTCTCCGCATCAAGGACGTTTCGTCCGAACAGGGCAAGGGCGATGCCGAGGACGATCAGCAGGACGCTGATCAGGAACGGCCACAGGCCCGGTTCGGGATCTGCCGGCGAGCCCAGGCCAAGCCCGAGTGAACCGATGGTGCCGGCGATCCCGATGGCGGTGACGACGATCGCGGAGGCGATGTTCGCACCCGGTCCGGCTGCAGGGGGTTTTTCCTGCTCCCACTGGGCAGCGAGGTCTTCCGGCGTCAGGTCGTCGACGAGGTGGTGCCCGTGGTCGGGAGCCTGGTGTGTGGGCTCAGGGTGGAGGGGGTGCGAACCGCCGGTTGCCCGGCGGCTCGCGTCAGGTGATGAAGTCACTACTCGCCGCCGAGGTCGATGTCGTACTTCTCCACCAATTCCTTGTACTTGGCGGCGTTGGCCGTCCATTCCTCGGTGACCTGCTCGCCGTCGATCTCGTGAGGGGTGAAGAGGTTCTCCTCGTTGAAGGTCTTGTACTCTTCGCTCTCGAACGCGGCCGAGACCGCTTCGCGCAGCTTCTTGAGCGCCGGTTCCGGGGTGCCCTTGGGGGCTGCGATCGCACGGTACTGCGACACCGGGACGTCATAGCCTGCCTCGAGGGCGGTCGGGACGTCCGGGAGGTACTGGTTGCGCTCGTCCGAGAACGTCACGATCGGCCTCAGGGTACCGGCCTCGATCTGGGGCATCGCCTCCCCGAGCTGGATGGTGGCGAAGTCGACCTGGTTGCCGAGGATCGCCGTCATGGCCGGGGATCCGCCGTCGAAGGGAACGTCGGTGCCTTCGACCCCTGCCTGCTTGAACAGCAGTGCCTGGGCGAGCTGGCTGCCTGTGCCGACACCGGTGGTCGCGAAATTGAATGCCTTGCCCGCGGCGACGATGTCTTCCACGGTCTCGTACTCGGATTCAGCGTTTGCAACGAGGACGTAGTCGTCCTGTGAGATGCCGCTGATCACGTCGAGATCGTCGAGGGTTACCGCTTCGTCCTCGCTCACGGCCAGGGGTGTGATGGCGATCAGGGAGGCATTGAGAAGGATGAGCGTCTGCCCGTCCGGCGTCGCGTTGGCCACTTCCTGGGTTGCAAGGGCGCCGTTGGCACCGGGCTTGTTCACGACGGGCATCGGAGCTCCAAGGGCCTCCGAGGCATTCTCGGCGATGGCACGACCGATGAGGTCGGTGCTCCCACCGGGATCCTGTCCGATGGTCAGTGTCACCGGGCCGGAGGGGAACTCGGTTCCGTCCTCGCTTGCGCCGGAGTTGGCGACATTGCCACCGCAGGCCGAGAGAGTCAGTGCCAGAACAGCCGCTACGCCAAGGGCCGAGGTGGAACGACGGGCGAACTTCGAATGGATCATTGCAATCTCCTTTGATGAAGACCCGGGAGTACCTACCTGTGATGGCAGTCACGCAGAGCCTGATAGAAGAAGCTTAGAAAGCAGCATCATGCATGTCTAAGCCCAATAAAGTATGAACTGATACCCTCTGTGCATCATGTATTCCCTCGATCAGCTACGTGGATTCGTCGCCGTCGCCGAAGAACTGCACTTCGGCAGGGCGGCCGAGCGGCTGCGCATGACGCAGCCCCCGCTGAGCCGCCAGATCCAGAAGCTGGAGAAGGCCATCGCTGTGCAGCTCTTCGAGCGGGACAGTCGTGGCGTCACCCTCACAGCTGCCGGCAACGCGTTCCTCGGCGAAGCGCAGCGCCTCCTGGCACTGGCCGAAAGCGCCCCGGACCTGGCCCGGCGCATCTCCAAGGGATCGGCTGGATCGATCAGGATCGGCTTCACGGCGGCGTCCACCTTCGGGATCCTGGGCGCCCTGCTCAACGAGATCTCCAGCGAGCTGCCCGAAGTCGACATCGAGCTGCGGGAGATGGTGACCCGCGAACAGATCGACGCGTTACGGGACGGCGATATCGACCTCGGGCTCGCCCGCCCTCCCTTCGATCAGGAAGTCTTCGGTTCCCGCCTGCTGTATCGCGAACCGCTCGTTGCAGCGGTGCCTGAAGGTCACCACCTTGCCGCCACGGGTCGGCCTCTCACCATCGAGGACCTGAAGAGCGAAGCGCTGATCATGCACTCTCCCACCCAGGCGAAGTATTTCTACGACCTCATCGTCCGACTGGCTCCGTCCGGCCAGCTCCACTACGTCCACACCGTGGCGCAGATCCTGACCATGGTTTCCCTCGTCGCAGCCCACCGGGGTATCGCGCTGGTGCCGCATTCCACCACGGCTCTCGGGATCGACGGGGTGCAGTACTGCGACCTCGACGGATTCGGGTCCGACGCCGTCGAGCTCTTCGCCATCTGGCTGAAGGCATCCAAGAACCCTGCTCTACACCGGGTCCTCGACGCGATCACCGAACGAATCCACTAACCCGTGATACCCGGAAGGTATCGCTTCATTCTAAAACAGTCTTAGACACGTATCGGTGTCGTTCATACGCTGGGTTCTATCAAACCTCCTGGCGCCCGACGGTCGCGCCACCTCTACCGAAGGGTCTCCCCGTGGCTCACCTGAATCCCTCCGAGCTGGCGCAACGCATCAAGTCGGGTCTCCTCTCATTCCCCGTCACGCACTTCGACCAGCAACTCCAGTTCGACGAAGCCCGCTACCGGGAGCACCTGGCATGGCAGTCGGACTTCGACGTCGCTGGACTCTTCGCTGCCGGCGGCACCGGTGAAGGCTTCTCACTCACGACCGCAGAGATGGACCGTGTCGTCCGCGTTGCCGTCGATGAGATCGGCGGCAAGGTGCCCGTCATCGCATCAGCCACCGGTGGTACGTTCTCGGCGATCGAACATGTCCGCTCCGCCGAAGACGCAGGAGCCGACGGAATCCTGCTCATGCCGCCGTACCTGACCGAGGCCGACCAGGAAGGGCTCATCGAACACGTGAGCGCTGTCTGCGCAGCAACCTCGCTGGGTGTCATCGTCTACAGCCGCGCAAATGCGGTCCTCAACGACCGCTCTGTCGCGATCCTCGCCGACCGCAACGCAAACCTCATCGGGTTCAAGGACGGCATCGGCAACATCGAACAGATGACCCGCATCTACGCCCGGGTCGGTGAGCGCCTCACCTACATCGGAGGACTTCCCACCGCCGAGACCTTCGCGCTGCCCCTGCTGCAGCTCGGGGTGAGCACCTACTCGTCAGCGATGTTCAACTTCGTTCCGGAGTTCGCCCTCGCCTTCTACCAGGACGTCATCGCGCAGAACAGGACTGCCGTCTACGAGAAGCTCAACGACTTCGTCATCCCCTACCTGGACATCCGTGACCGGGTGAAGGGATACGGCGTGAGCATCATCAAGGGCGGGCTCGACGCCGTAGGCCGCAACGGTGGCCTCGTACGTCCGCCCCTGCAGAACCTCACCGACGCCGACCAGTTCGAACTGTCCACCCTGATCAAGAAGATCAGCTAGGAGCTCCGCCATGACCACCACCTTCAGCCCGACCATCACTGGCCAGTCCCTCATCGCGGGCCGCCCGGTCGAGGGATCCGCGGGCACCGCGCGGGCCATCAACCCGGCCACCAATGAGCAACTGGAACCACTCATCACCCTGATCGACGGATCCGAGCTCGCCGAGGCGACGGCCGCCGCAGCCGCCGCCTTCGACACGTACCGCGCTACAACCCCCGTCGAGCGGGCTGCATTCCTCGAGCGCATTGCCGACAACATCGATGCCCTCGGTTCGGAACTCACCGAACGGGCTGTCCTCGAGACCGGTCTTCCCGCCGGCCGCATCGAAGGTGAGCGTGCCCGCACCGTGGGACAGATGCGCCTTTTCGCCGCTGTCGTCCGCCAGGGCGACCACGTGCAGGCACGCATCGACCCAGCCCTGCCCGACCGTGCACCCCTGCCCCGGCTGGACATCCGGCAGCGCCACATCGGACTCGGTCCGGTCGCCGTCTTCGGGGCAAGCAACTTCCCGCTCGCCTTCTCGACGGGCGGAGGCGACACGGCCTCAGCCCTGGCGGCCGGCTGCCCCGTCATCGTCAAAGCGCACAACGCACACCCCGGTACCGCTGAACTCGTAGGTCACGCGATCACCCGGGCTGTCGAAGATTCCGGGCTCCCGGCAGGAGTCTTCTCCCTCATCTTCGGGGCCGGCACATCCGTGGGCCAGGCACTCGTCGCCGACCCGCACATCAAGGCTGTCGGCTTCACCGGATCCCGCGGAGGCGGCACCGCCATCATGGCGACCGCCGCGGCGCGCCCCGAACCCATCCCGGTGTACGCGGAAATGTCCTCGATCAACCCGGTCTTCGTCTTCCCCGGGGCCATCCTGGATGACGTCGACACCCTCGCGTCCGGCCTCGTCGGATCGCTGACCATGGGTGCAGGACAGTTCTGCACCAACCCGGGCCTTGTCTTCGTTCCCACCGGAACGCAGGGAGACCGCCTCGTCGCCGCAGCTTCCACGGCACTGCGCGCGACGCAGGGTTCCACCATGCTCACCCGGGGCATCGCCGACGCATGCGCCGCAGGGGTGTCCAAGCTTCGGAACGAAGCCGACGTCACCGTCGTCGCCGAGGGCCGGCCGGGCCCCACGGAGAATGCGCCGGGCGCGGTGCTCTTCTCCACCACGACGGACACCTTCAGGGACAACCTGGGCCTTCAGGAGGAAGTCTTCGGTGCCGCCGGGATCTTCATCCGCTACAGCAGTGAAGACGAGCTCCTCGCGTCCGCCGAAGCGCTCGAGGGTCAGCTCACGGCAACGATTCATGCGACGTCGTCGGACAATACCGCGATCGCACCCCTGCTGCCGGTCCTGGAGCGCCGGGTAGGCCGGATCCTGTTCAACAGCTGGCCCACCGGTGTCGAGGTAGGGCACGCCATGGTCCATGGTGGACCGTTCCCGGCAACATCGGACTCCCGCTCCACGTCCGTCGGCTCGCTGGCCATCATGCGGTTCCAGCGCCCCGTCAGCTACCAGAACATCCCCGACGAGCTGCTGCCGGCACCGCTGCAGGAAGCAAACCCCTGGAAGCTGAACCGCCGGGTCGACGGCACTGTCGTCAGCGTGGAGGAGTCCCAGTGACATCCTCCACACCGACCATTGTCTCCATCGAGGTCGTCCCCGTTGCCGGGCACGACAGCATGCTGCTGAACCTCAGCGGTGCGCACGGCCCGTACTTCACCCGCAACATCACCATCATCACCGACACTGCCGGCCACACCGGACTCGGAGAGGTCCCCGGCGGGGAAGCAATCCGCTCAACCATCGAGGAGGCCGGCGAACTGCTCGTCGGGAAGCCGATCGCGCTCTACCGGCAACTGCTCCGCCAGGTGTCCGAGCGGTTCGCGGATCGCGACGCCGGAGGCAGGGGTGCCCAGACCTTCGACCTGCGCACCACCATTCACGCCGTGACCGCCATTGAGTCCGCGCTCCTGGACCTCATGGGTCAGCACCTCGAGGTTCCGGTTGCCGAATTGCTCGGTGAAGGTCAGCAGCGCGACCGCGTCCAGATGCTCGGCTACCTCTTCTACATCGCCGATCGCAACAAGACGGACCTGTCCTACCTCAGCGGGGATGACACCTCCGATGCCTGGGGTCGGCTGCGGCGCGAGGAAGCGATGACGCCGGAAGCAATCGTTGCCCTCGCCGAAGCCGCCCAGGACCGGTACGGATTCCAGGACTTCAAGCTCAAAGGCGGCGTGCTCTCCGGTGCGGAGGAGGTGGAAGCGGTCAGGGCCCTGGCTGCCCGCTTCCCGGATGCCCGCATCACGCTGGACCCCAACGGCGGGTGGCTGCTCAAGGACGCCATCGAGCTGTGCTCCGACCTTCACGCGGTTCTTGCCTACGCCGAGGACCCCGTCGGAGCGGAAGGCGGGTTCTCCGGACGCGAGACCATGGCGGAATTCAAGCGAGCGACAGGATTGCCGACAGCAACCAACATGGTAGCCACGGACTGGCGCCAGATGGCGCATGCCATCCGTTCGAACGCTGTCGACATCCCTCTCGCCGATCCCCACTTCTGGACCATGCAGGGCTCCGTCCGCGTCGCGCAGCTGTGCAACGACTTCGGCCTCACCTGGGGATCGCACTCGAACAACCACTTCGACATCTCCCTGGCCATGTTCACCCATGCAGGCGCCGCAGCGCCCGGGAAGATCACAGCCCTGGACACGCACTGGATCTGGCAGGATGGCCAGCCCCTCACCAAGGAGCCTCTTACCATCGAGAACGGCTTCATCACCGTTCCCAGGCGACCCGGCCTGGGCATCGAGCTGGACCGGGACGCCCTTCAGGCAGCACATGAGCTCTACCTCGAGCATGGTCTGGGCTCCCGCAACGATGCCGCCGCCATGCAGTACCTCGTCCCGGATTGGCAGTTCGACCCGAAGAAACCCTGCCTCGTCCGTTGATCGCACCCACCAGGAAACGGTCGTCCGTACCTCCCCGGCTCCGCACTGTCCGCGGCTCCGGGGAGGGTACTCCTGCTGGAAACAGACGGCCGTGATCGGGGTACTCGCCGGATTCACCGTCATCGGCATCGTCATCCTCGTCGGCTACATCGCCGGCCGCCTGCAGATCGGCGGCCCGACGGCACCGCAGGCGCTTACCGGAACCGCATTCTTCCTGACCAACCCCGCACTGCTACTGACCGTCGTGGCCGAAGCGGACATGACGGACATCTTCTCCGCCTACGTTCCTGTCGCCGTCATCTCAGCACTCGGAACGGCAGCTCTGTACATCCTGGCGAGCAGGCTCTTCTTCCGGCGCCCAGCGGCAGAAACCGCCATCGGGGCGATGTCGAGTTCCTATGTCAACGCCAACAACATCGGTATCCCCATCGCCGTCTACGCTCTCGGCAACGCGACGCCCGTCGTGCCGGTCCTGCTCCTGCAGTTGCTGGTTCTCGCCCCTACCTACCTGGCACTCCTCGACCTGACCTCGGGTCATCCACCATCCGTGCGGCGCATCATCAGCCAGCCCGTCAGGAACCCCATGATCATCGCCAGTTTCGTCGGTGTGGCCCTGTCCTGGAGCGGCCTGACACTCCCTGCCGTCCTGTGGGAGCCTCTGCTCCTGCTCGGTGGAGCCGCGGTGCCCCTGGTCCTGCTGGCCTTCGGCATGTCGCTCCACGGGAACTCACCCCTGTCAGAGCGGGTGAACCGGGTGGACGTCATTACCGCGACGGTCCTGAAATCGGTCGTCATGCCGGCCATCGCCTTCGTCTTCGCTGCCCTTGTATTCCACCTCGACGATCAGCTCGTCTTCGGCGCCGTCCTCATGGCATCCCTACCTACTGCGCAGAACGTCTTCATGTTCGCCAGCCGCTACGACAAGGCGACGGCGACCGCCAGGGACGTCGTGCTCCTGTCCTCTGCCGGTGCGGTCCCCGTTCTTCTCCTGGCCGCTGCCCTCCTCGCCTGAACTCGCAGCTGTCATACAACTTACAAACATGTATTATATGTATGACGTGGCCCGCCGATGAAGGACGACCGATGACGACCGAAACCAGATTCCCCAACCCCCTCTCCGTACTGTCGGGAGGGGTAGCGACGACGGACCGGATCCGGCATGTCAAGCTCTCAACCCTGACACTTCCCCTTCAGACCCCCATCAGTGATGCGAAGGTGCTGACCGGGCGGCAGAAGCCCATGACGGAGATCGTGTTCCTCTTCGCGGAAATCACTACCGGGAACAATTACCGCGGCATCGGCTTCAGCTACTCCAAACGCGCAGGCGGGCCGGCACAGTACGCCCACGCGAAGGAAATCGCGGACAACCTGCTCGGGGAGGATCCCAGCGACATCGGCCGGCTCTACCAGAAGCTGCTGTGGGCCGGCGCCTCGGTGGGCCGCAGCGGAGTGGCAACCCAGGCCATCGCCGCCCTCGACATCGCCCTGTACGACCTGAAGGCCAAGCGCGCCGACCTGCCCCTGGCCAAACTCCTGGGCGCCTACCGCGACTCGGTCCAGACCTACAACACCTCGGGCGGCTTCCTCCAGGCTCCCATCGAGGAAGTGAAGGAACGCGCCACACTGTCCCTGGCCGAGGGCATCGGAGGCATCAAGATCAAGGTCGGCCACCCCGACTCCAAGGTCGATATCTCCCGGGTCACAGCGATCCGCGAACACCTCGGGGCAGATGTTCCCCTCATGGTCGACGCGAACCAGCAATGGGACCGGCCGACAGCCATGCGCATGGGACGGACCCTCGAGCAGTTCGACCTCGTCTGGATCGAAGAACCACTCGACGCCTACGACGCCGAAGGCCACGCCCAACTCGCACAAGCCCTCGACACGTCTATCGCGACCGGCGAGATGCTCTCCAGCGTCAGCGAACACATCAACCTCATCACCAACCGGTCCGTCGACATCATCCAACCCGATGCCCCCCGCATCGGAGGCATCACACCGTTCCTGCGCCTCGCCGCCCTCGCCGACCAGGCAGGACTTCAGCTGGCCCCGCACTTCGCCATGGAGATTCACCTACATCTGGCGGCAAGCTACCCGCGGGAACCATGGGTGGAACACTTCGAATGGCTCAACCCACTCTTCAACGAGCGACTCGAAACCCATCAAGGGCGAATGATCGTCCCCAACCGCCCCGGACTCGGCTTCACCCTCAGCGACCAGGCACACGCATGGGTTACGGACACCGTAGAGTTCGGGAGGAAATGAGCAACCTCAGCACCGCCGTCGTCGAGACCATCCGGCAGCAGATCATCCAGGGGCATTTGTGCCCCGGAGACAAACTGCCCGCCGAAAGCGCACTCGAAAACGAGTTCAAGGTCAGTCGCACGGTCATTCGCGAAGCGCTGTCCCGCCTGCAAACCGCAGGCCTCGTAGAAAAGTACCGCGGCAAAGGTACCTACGTCCTCACCCGACCGACTGATCACTCATTCTCGGCGCCACTGCAGGAAAACCAGAGCCACCAGGATCGACTCGACCTGCTCGACTTCCGCATCGGTATCGAAGTCGAAACCGCGGGACTGGCCGCGCAACGACGAAGTACCACGCAACTTGCCGCCATCCGTACAGCCCTGGACGCATTCGAGCATGCGAACCACAAGCCATCAGCAGCCGTGACCACCGACTTCGACTTCCACCGCTCCATCGCCGTTGCCGCTAACAACCGGCTCTATCTCGACCTGCTCCAATCCCTTGGACCGACGATGATCTCCATGCCGCAAACACGACTCCTGCAGGCGGATCAAGAAGCGCAAGCCACGCATTTCCGTCGCGTCGTCGATGAACACCAGGCGATTCATGACGCCATCGAACGACAGGATCCACAAGGCAGCGCCGCTGCGATGCGCACGCACCTCTCCCAGACTCGAGCACGCCTGGCCCTGGTGACTACACGCGGCTGACGGTGTGCTCCTGTCGGCGATGCCGATGGCGGATATCACGAAAAGCACCGGGGTTTCGGTAACGAAGGGGCTCTGGCTGAAGCGAATCCACGCGACTCGGGGCATCGCAACAGCGAGCCCATTCACCTAAACCCATCATTATGGGTTAGAAATATCTGATGAAGTTACAAGCCCTACCGCCCAGGCGGTTCTCCCATGGGCTTTTCCATATCCCGTTCGCGGTGGCGGTGTCCTTCACCGTGCTCACAGCATTGACGGCATTGGTGTACGGCCTTCCGCTACGTGACCCGGACGGTTTCCTCGGTCCCAGCTACGTCCGCCTGCCACTGATCCTGATGGCGATGATCTTCGTCGACGTAGTTCCGCGGACGCTTCTCGAGCGGCCCCCCATGCGGAACGCGCACCATCTGGTGGCGGCCGAATTCCGCCGTCGCTGGCCCGTAGAACGACTGGTGACCACCTCGGTGGGCCTGCTGACCTTCTATCTCGCATACGTGTCGTACCGCAATATGAAGAGTTTCCTGCCGTTCGTCCGTGACCGGGTGGTGGATCCCCTCCTGCAGGAAAGTGATCGATGGCTCACGGGGGGCGTCCATCCGGGGGACGCACTCCAGCAGATTCTGGGTACGGGAGTGAGTGCCCATGTCCTGTCCGCCGTCTACCTTTCCTACCTGATCTTCGTTCCCCTGTCCGTCGCCGCGGCCCTCGTCTGGTCGCGGCAGCTTTCCCAGGGCGCCTGGTATGTCAGTGCACTGGCTTTCAACTGGATCCTCGGTGCGGCGAGCTACTACGTCTTGCCCTCCCTGGGTCCGATCTTCGTTGAGCCTGCCCACTTCACGGACCTGCCCGACACTGCTGTCACCAACCTCGGCGAGTCCCTGTACCGCAACCGGGTACGAGTACTCTCCGATCCGTATGCCACCGAATCCGTGCACGGTATCGCGGCATTCGTATCCCTCCATGTGTCCGTGACCTTCACCGCCGCCTTGGTAGCACACCTGATCCGCCTACCGGTGGTCCTCCGGGCGATGCTCTGGATCTACGTCCTGCTCACGGCCCTTGCCACCGTCTACTTCGGGTGGCACTACCTCGTCGATGTTGTTGCCGGCGTTGCCCTAGGTGCATTCGCGACGTGGCTGGCAGCACGCGCGACGCAGCCGACCAACCGACGTTCCACCCTGCTGGGGGACGAAGGTCTCCGCATTAGGGGACCACTGGTGTCCCGCGGGACACCAGCACAGGAACGGGCCACGTAGCGAATCTCCACCCCACGAGGGTTCGAACGGTTACAGCGCGGGCACGACGGCGGATCCACCCGACACCGGTGTCATTGCGAGGTCAGCGGCGCTTCCCCCGGGAGGCGGAGGGACGGGACGGCTTCTTCGGCGGAGGCTTCCTGCCACCCTTCTGGCCTGTGCCACCCTTCTGATCCTTGCCCTTGTGCTCACCGGCACCCCCGGCAGCCGCCTTCTTCGCGGCAGCCTTCTGTGACGCCGTCTTCTTCGGCGTCTCACGCTGGGACGGCTGCCGTGAGCTCTGTGCGGTCCTCCCGCGGACGATGCCGATGAACTCCTCGACGTCGTCGGACTCGTCCTCCACGCGCCAGGCGATGCCGATGGTGGTGGTCGGCAGTCCCGGGACCGGCCGGTGCACCGCATCCTTCCGCGCATGCAGCCGGGCGAGGGACATCGGCAGGATGACGACGCCGGCGCCGGAGGCCGCGACCTCCACGGCCGTCCTCGGGCCGCCGCACTCCGCGACGTCGAGCAGTGCCTCCCCGTCGAGCTCTTCCGCCGGCACGTCGTCGTAGAGCGACAGCTCGTTCTCGGGCGACATCACGACGACGGCCTGCTCCTCATAGAGGGGGATCAGGTGGATCCCCTCGCGTTCGACGGGCAGGCGCACGAAGACGACATCGTCGGAACCGTCCTTGAGCGCCGGCAGGGCGTCGTCGTGCTGGTGCAATTCGACGGGCACATCCGGATGCCGTTCGCGCCACCGGGCAACCCACTTGCCCGGTGTCACACCCGGCACGAAGCCGACGGAAATGCTTCTGGGCTGGTCGGTGGGCACCTGATCACAGTAGCGCCTGCCCGTGACCGTTAAGCTGGGTCCATGACTCCCGCTAAAACCCCCCAGACGCTGAAGCCCGCCACCGCGGCCAAGAAACTGGGAATCTACCTGCCCGCCGCCCCCCAGGACTTCCAGGAGACGGAACTGACGCGCGCGGAGTTCAACGAACTGCAGCAGACGCCGCCGGAATGGCTCGCCGAACTGCGCCGCACCGGCCCGCACCCTCGTCCCGTCGTCGCGCAGAAGCTCGGCATATCGATCAGCGGGCTGGCCCGTGGCGGGATCACCGATCCCCTGACGAGCGAGCAGATCACCGCCCTCCTCCAGGAGCCGCCGGCATGGCTGGTCTCGGAGCGGTCCACGCAGGCAGCTGTGCGCGCAGAGGCCGCGCGGGTCAAGGAGCGCGACGCCGAGGGCAAGGCCGCCGACTCCTGATCATCGGGTTCCACGAACTGCCGGGCTTCTGCAAGCCGGACCGGCATGGAATAGAAGCGCGCCCATACCACAGAAGGAGCCCATTCCTGCGGAGGCGCGCCGATTGACTTAATCGAACACGTATTCGAATATTAGGGAGTGACGCCTCCAGCTGCCGGCCATGCCCTTGAATGGGATGAGCCCTCCCCCGACTTCGAGGGACCGTCACGTACGGAGCCCAGAGGCCTCTCGGGAAGCCCGGCAGTCGACGTCGTACTCGGACTCCAGGCCCGCATCAACAGCATGCAGGCCGGCAAGCTCGACTCCCGGCGGCTGCCCACGGTGCCCGCCCTCGCGCGGATCCTGCCCGGCGGAGGCCTCCAGTCCGGCGGCTCCTACGCCGTCCGCAACTCCACGACCCTCGCCATGGCCCTGCTGGCCGGCCCCTCCGCGACGGGCGCCTGGTGCAGCGTCATCGGCATACCGGACTTCAGCATCGAGGCGGCCCAGGGCTTCGGCATCAACCTCGAACGCCTCATCCTGGTCCCGGACCCCGGATCCCAGTGGCTCACCGTCACGGCCGCCCTCGTGGATGTCGTCTCGATCGTCCTGACCCGGGCTCCGGAGCACCTCGCCCCCACTGAAGGTGCCCGGTTGAAGGCGCGGCTCCGCCAGCGCGGCGCAGCACTGATCACCCTCGGCCCCTGGCAGCAGAGCGACTCCACGCTCGGCGTGGCCGAGAGCGCCTGGGAAGGCCTCGGCTCGGGGACCGGACACCTGAGGACGCGCCGCATGAAGATCACCGCGACCCAGCCTTCGGGACGTCTTCGCCATGCCTATGTGGGACTGGCAGATCTGCAGGGCACCACACCGGACGGACACGTGCTTCCGGACGCCCTGACACCACAGGTCGCCGCCGGGACAGACGCCCTCTTCGAGCCCCAGCTGGTGAGGTCCTCATGACGGCCACCCTGTCCCCAGTCCCCGCCGGCACGGCTCCTGCCACCCGGATCATGACGTTCTGGTGTCCCGACTGGCCCATCACGGCGGCCCTGCGCGAGCACTCCCTACCCACCGATACCGCACTCGCCCTCGTGGACCGCGGCGAGGTCTTCGCGTGTTCTCCCACGGCACGGCAGGACGGAGTGAAGCGGGGCCTGCGCATCAGGGAGGCTCAGGCGCGCAGCACGGGGCTCGTCTCGCTTCCCTACGATCCGTCGCTCGATGAACGCACCTTCGAGCCCGTGATCGCCGCCGTGGAGACCATCATGCCCGGCGTCCAGGTCATCCGTCCGGGGCTGTGCGCCATCAGGGTCAAGGGGCCTTCGCGCTACTACGGGAGCGAGGCCAAGGCCGCGGAGGTGGTCTTCCAGACCCTTGCAGCCATCGGCCTCACCGATGTGCGGATCGGGATAGCCGACGGGCCGTTCGCGGCCGAGCAGGCGGCCAAGGCCACCGATCAGCTGGACGTCGACGTCGAGCAGCTGGTCGTCATCCCCGAGGGCGGCTCGGCCTGGTTCCTCGGCAGCTACCCCCTGGAGGTCCTCGAGCAACCGAAGCTCACCGTGCTGCTCAAGCGCCTCGGCATCCGCTCCCTCGGCGACTTCGCGGCGCTCCAGGCCTCCGATGTCCGCAATCGCTTCGGCATCGAGGGCGCCCTCGCGCATCGCCAGGCCAGCGGGCTCGACCACCGGACCGTCGTCGCCCGGAAACCGCCGCCCCATCTGGACACCGTCGCCGATTTCGAGCCACCCCTCGCCCGCATCGACCAACTCGCCTTCGCCTTTCGGACCAGGGCCGGCGAGTTCGTCGACGCCCTGCGCGAGGCAGGACTCGTCTGCACGGCACTGCACGTCTCGCTGCACACCGAATCCGGAGAGGTATCCGAGCGCCGCTGGCAGCACCCGCGCTGGTTCGACGCCGACGACGTCGTGGACCGGGTGCGCTGGCAGCTCCAGGGCACCAACGCATCCGACCACGGACTCACTTCGGGCATCACCCGCGTCCAGATCGTGCCCGATATCGTCGAGAACCTCAGCGACCACGCGGACGGTCTCTGGGGCACGGGACCGGACGAAGGCATCCACCATGGCCTGGCCCGCGTACAGAGCATGCTGGGCCACGGGGCCGTGCTCACCGCGATCATCGCGGGCGGGCGGCTCCTGGCGGACCGCCGCGTCTTCATCCCGTGGGGCGACGCCGCGGTCAACCCACAGCAGTCCGCGAAAACCCCGGTGAAGGACCGCGACCAGCCCTGGCCCGGACGCCTGCCCGGCCCGGTTCCCGCCACCGTGTTCGCCGAGCCCGTTCCCGCCGTCGTCGTCGATTCCCGCGGCAACCCGGTGGACGTCGACCTCCGCGGACTCCTGAGCGCTGATCCCGCCTTCTTCAGCGCAGGACCGGACGGCGGACGGCGGCCGGTCCACTCCTGGGCCGGTCCCTGGCCCATCAACGAGCGCTGGTGGGACCCGAAGGGCCGGGTGCTCAACCGTTTCCAGCTGGTGGACCAGTCCGGCTCAGCCTGGCTGCTGCTGCTCGAGGACCACGCGTGGTGGGTCGAAGCCAGCTACGACTGACCACTCACCCAGCACTTCTCAGACAACCGAAGCACCGCAACACATCCAGGACAGGGAGGGACGCCATGGGCTGGAACAACCCACCTATTCCCTGGTCGGACTTCGAGCGGAACCTCTCCGACACCACACGGCCCGGCGCGCCACCCCTCGGGGCCGACGGCGGCGACAGCCCCGCCTGGTCCCGGAAGCGCCAGCCCTACACCGCTCCCGCAGAGGTCCCTGTTCCCGACGGTCCCGTGGTGCCGTACGCGGAGCTGCATGTCCACTCGAACTTCAGCTTCCTCGACGGCGCATCGAGCCCCGAGCACCTCGCCGAGGAGGCCCAGCGGCTCGGCCTCGCCGGTATGGCCCTCACCGACCATGACGGGCTGTACGGCGCCGTCCACTTCGCCGAAGCCGCTGAGAAGTACCCCGGCTTCTTGACCATGTACGGCACGGAATTGTCCCTTGATCTGTCCAAGCCGCAGAACGGGGAGGCCGATCCCGAGGGGCAGCACCTCGTGATCCTCGCCCGAGGATCTGCCGGCTACCACCGCCTGTCCACCGCCATCACGGAGGCCCAGCTCAACACCGATGCCGAGAAAGGAAAGCCACGCTACGACCTCGAGAGCTTGGCCGGGCACGCTGCCGGCCAGTGGATGGTGCTCACAGGGTGCCGGAAGGGCACTGTCCGCTCGGCACTCGTCGCTGGCGGAGAGTCCGCGGCCGAGGCCGAACTCCGGAAGCTCGTCGACCTGTTCGGCCACGAGTCGGTCGCCGTCGAGCTCATCAACCAGGGCAATCCTCTCGACACCGCCCACAATGATGCCCTGGCCTCCGTCGCGGCCCGCCTGGCGCTCCCCACCGTCGCCACCAACAACGTGCACTACGCCACTCCCAGGCAGCACCGCCTCGCCTCCGCACTGGCCGCGGTCCGGGCCCGGCGGAGCCTCGACCAGATGGATGGCTGGCTTCCTGCCGCCGGTGCCGCCCACCTGCGCAGCGGGGCGGAGATGGCGCGGAGTTTCAGGAACTACCCCGGAGCGGTGGAGCGTACCGTGGACATCGCCGCCGACCTCTCCTTCACGCTCCGCAGCGTCAGGCCCGGCCTGCCGAATATCGACCTGCCGGAGGGCCACACGCAGATGAGCTACCTGCGTGAGCTCGTCTGGCAGGGGGCGGACAAGCTCTATGCGAACCGGGAGGATGTCCGCGAACGGATCGAACGCGAGCTGGAGGTCATCGAGGACAAGAACTTCCCGGGGTATTTCCTGATCGTCCACGACCTCGTGCACTATGCGCGCCGCAACGGCATCCTCTGCCAGGGACGGGGATCGGCGGCAAACTCGGCGGTCTGCTACCTGCTGGAGATCACGGCCGTGGACTCCATCAAGTACCAGCTCCCCTTCGAGCGTTTCCTCTCGAGCATGCGTGACGAGGAACCGGACATCGACGTCGATTTCGACTCGGACCGCCGCGAGGAGGTCATCCAGTACGTCTACCGGAAGTACGGACGCTTCAATGCAGCGCAGGTGGCCAATGTCATCACCTACCGTCCCAAATTCGCCGTTCGGGACATGGCGAAGGCCCTGGGCCACAGCCCGGGCCAGCAGGACGCGTGGTCCAAGCAGATCGAACGGTGGGGAGGTCTCGTCTCGAGCAGCGACCACGACATCCCGGAGTCGGTGGTCAGCCTCGCACAGGAGATCCTGAAGTTCCCGCGCCACATGGGCATCCACTCCGGCGGCATGGTGCTGACCGACCGGCCGGTGGGAGAAGTATGCCCTATCGAGCATGGACGGATGGAGGGCCGGACGGTCCTGCAGTGGGACAAGGACGACTGTGCCTGGATGGGACTGGTGAAGTTCGACCTGCTGGGCCTCGGCATCCTCGCCGCCATCCAGTACAACTTCGACCTCGTGGAGCGGCACTTCGGGGAGAAGTGGGAGCTGCACACCATCCCCAAGGAGGAGCAGGGCGTCTATGACATGCTGTGCTTCGCTGATTCCGTGGGGGTCTTCCAGGTGGAGAGCCGCGCACAGATGGGCATGCTTCCACGCCTGCTGCCGCGCCAGTTCTACGATCTCGTGATCGAGGTGGCCCTTGTACGGCCGGGCCCCATCCAGGGCGGAGCCGTCCACCCGTACATCAAGCGGAAGATGGGCGAGGAGGAGGTCCGGTACATCCACCCCGACCTCAAACCGGTCCTCGAACGGACACTCGGCGTACCGCTCTTCCAGGAACAACTCATGCAGATGGCGATGGTGGTGGGCGGTTGTTCAGGAGCTGATGCGGACCTCCTACGCCGGGCCATGGGCTCCAAGCGGGGTGAGGAGCGGATCGACTCCCTCAAAGCGAAGCTGTACGAGGGCATGGAGTCCAACGGGATCACCGGGGACATCGCGGACACCATCTACAACAAGATCCATGCCTTCGCGAACTTCGGGTTCGCAGAGAGCCATTCGATCAGCTTTGCGCTGCTGGTCTACGTCAGTGCCTGGCTGCGCCTCCACTATCCCGGGGCGTTCCTCGCAGCACTCCTACGTGCCCAGCCCATGGGGTTCTATTCACCGCAGACACTCGTGGCGGACGCCCGGCGACACGGCGCCGTCGTGCTGCGCCCCGACATCCTGCACTCGGGGGTACACGCCGACCTCGAACCGCTCGAGGGGTACGAACCATCGGACGATCCCCGCGGACGGAGCACCGGCATGGACTGCTGCACGGAGGACGAGCAGCCTCCGGTCGGCTATTTCGACCGGGACACACCGTTCGATTCGACGCCACACCGCCGCGACGGCAACTACGCGGTCCGGCTGGGGCTCGTCAGCGTCGAAACACTCGGCCTGAAGCTGGCTGAGAAGATCGTCGCCGAGCGGGAACGCAACGGACCCTACGAGGACATGCCGGACCTCGCACGACGGACAGGGGTCAACGCGGGCCAACTCGAGGCCCTCGCTGCGTCGGGCGCCTTCGACTCGATGGGCCTGAGCCGCCGCGAGGCCCTATGGAACGCGGGGCCCGCCTCCACGGAGCGCGAGGGCCAGATCAAGGGCACGGCCGTCTATATCCAGCCCCCGCTGATGCCGGAACTCTCGGACATCGACAAGGTGGGGTCGGATCTCTGGTCCACCGGCATCACACCGGACGATCACCCCGTGCGTCATGCCAGGAGCCGGTTGACCCGCCGCGGCGCCCTCACCGCCGTCGAGCTGAAGACGGCGGAATCGGGACGGCGCGTCGAGGTGGCGGGAGTCGTCACCCACCGGCAGAGGCCGGCTACGGCGAGTGGCATCACCTTCATGAACCTCGAGGACGAGACGGGACTGGTCAACGTCATTTGCTCCGTGGGCGTCTGGCAGCGCCACCGCCGGGTGGCGCGGGAAGCCAGCAGCGTGATCGTGCGCGGCCTGCTCGAAAGGTCGTCCGAGGGGATCGTCAACATCGTCGCGGACCGCATCGAGGTGCTGCAGCTGAAGGCCACCACCAAGTCGCGCGACTTCCGCTGACGGGTACGGGACCCGCCGGCGGAAGCCGGGACGGACTCCTTACTCGGTGACGCGCGTCGTCTGCTCCGGCAACGTCTCCCAGAAGGAGGTATCGACCGAATCGATCGATCCGTCCGCGATAGCCCTCGTGGTGGCATCGAGCGTGGTCACCGTCTGCTTGATGAGGTAGCCGTTGCTCTTCTGACCGAGCACAGCGGATTCAGCAGTGTTGTCGGACATGCCGCGCATCTCGAAGAGCAGTGTGGAGATGCCGTACTCGACAGCTATCCCGTTGCGGCTGATCGTCTCTGCCGATCCCCCCACATACCGGCCGAGGTGGCCCCAGCCGGTCGAGTCCACAGCGTCGAACACGACAGCGCCGAGACGCTTCGAACCTTCGACCACGGCCGGGTCGGCGTTCGGCGTCGTGGGGTAGAGGATCGAACCCGAGACCAGCTCGCCGTCGCGCTCGCTCTGCGTGCCCTGGTGGTGCAGGTCGATCATGTAGTCGATGTCGTAGGCCCGCATCACGTTCTCATGCAGCGCCTGGGTCTCCGGCTGCATCTTGGCCACGTGATCGCGGTTCAGGTCCGTCCCCGTCGCATTGGCTCGGGTCAGGTTCCTGCCACCGTCGGCGATGTAGCCGTCGAGTGGGAAATCGACGTCGCCCATCGCACCATCGGGATTGAGCATCGGGACGATCAGGATGTTGACTCCACCGAGCACTCCCGTCGTCTTACCGGTGCCGAGGTGCTTGATGAATTCCAGCGCCCCCTCCGTGGTCAGCTGCTCGTTGCCGTGCTGCTGTGTCAGGTAGAGGATCGTCGGGTTATCGGGGTTGGTGATGTATTTCGCGAGGTAGAGGTCGCGGCCCTTGACGGACTGCCCGATCACCTCGAGTTCCATAGCAGGCTGCCGGGCATCCTGCTTCTGGAGTTCGGTGACCATCTCGTCGTAGGTGCGCAGGATCGAGGTGTTGATCGTCTCGTTCCCACCGTAGTTCGGGCCTTCCCCGACGGCGACGGCGGGAGCGGCAACCGTGCCTGATGCCATGAGCGCTGCAAGGGACAGTGCGGCGATAGTCCTGGATGTCTTCATACTCGGTCTCCTCGGGAGGGGGGTGCGGTGCTCACAGTGAACCGCTGACCGTTGCTTCTGTCAACCAACCGATCGGGAATTCCGCCGATGAAAGGGGCCGGAGACGCAAGAAGGGCCCCCGCTGAGCGGGAGCCCTGTACCTGTCGATCACTGTGCGCGAGGGGGGATTTGAACCCCCACACCCTTTCGGATACTGGCACCTGAAGCCAGCGCGTCTGCCGTTCCGCCACTCGCGCAATTTCGAGATTCCAACTCTCTGCGCCATGCGCAGGGGGTTGTGAACAGCAGAAATAAGCATAGCGGAGCGCAACCGCAATTACCTAAACAGGCCTGCGATCGAGCCCACCCGAGGAGAGCCTCCGATGGACGGTGGCCGGTGATCGTTAGGACAAAGCAATCGCCCGGACACCTGCTTGGAGCCCATTGCCAGAGGCTCCCAGTAGTATCGGATGGAACATGCCCGGCTGGACACTGCCGTCAGGAAGACCGGGTGAAGCCCGGCAGCACTCTGCTGCCAGGGCCTGAAACCACAGTGCGACAGGGGGAGGAGGCAGACGATGGGGATTCTCGACAGAGTAGAGCGCGGCCTCGAAAAACTGGTTCGTGGCGCCTTCACCACAAGTTCCCGGTCCCAGGTACAGCCCCTGGAGATCGCGAGTGCCCTCCGCAAGGAACTGGACAACAGGTCACTCGTCCTCGCGCAGGGTCGCACCCTGGCCCCCAATGTCTTCACCGCCCGCTTGTCGGATGCGGACTTCGAGCGTGCCCAGCAGTGGGGATCTGCCCTCGCCGAAGAACTGTGCGACGTCGTCATCGCCCACGTCGACAGCCAGCAGTACACCCTTCAGGGGCCCGTGCGTGTTTCCTTCGAGCACGACCCCGACCTCAAGGCGGGAATCTTCGAGATCGATTCGTCGATCGAGAAGCAGGCGGCCGCGCGTCGCCCCGCCGGGCCGGCAGCCCCGGCAGCACCCCGGCGTCAGCCCACCCGCTACCAACCGGTTCTCGAGATCGATGGCCAGCGCTACTCGATCAATTCCGGTTCGATCGTGCTCGGACGCTCCTCCGAGGCGGACATCCTCGTCGATGACACCGGTGTGTCCCGGAGGCACCTGGAGATCCGCTTGCAGGAAGGCCGGACCTACGCCGTCGACCTGGGCTCCACCAACGGCAGCTACGTCAATGGTCAGCGTGTCAACGGCCAGGCTGAGCTCACGGATGGTTCCACGATCACCATGGGGCGTTCGCGCCTGACGTTCCGCCTCGTGCCGACGCAAGACGGAGGCGGGCGATGAGCGAGGCCGGCGAACTCACCGTCACGCTGCTGCGTTTCGGGTTCCTGATCCTTCTGTGGGTCCTGGTGCTCAGTACTGTCGGAGCCCTGCGCCGTGACCTCGTGGTGGGACGTCGCAACAAGGTGGGTACGCCGACAGCCCGGGAGATCCGCAAGAACCCGAACCTGGTCGAGGAACCGGCTCCTGTCCGGACGCCTGTCCGGAGACTGGTCGTCACGGAGGGGCCCCTCACCGGGACCAGCGTGGAACTCGCAGCGAGTCCCATCCTCCTCGGACGCGCCCAGGAAGCCACGCTCGTCCTCGAGGACGATTACGCGTCCGGGCGCCACGCGCGCCTGTTCCCGCAGGGCAGCCGATGGTTCATCGAGGACCTCGGTTCGACCAATGGAACCTATCTTGCCGGCGCCCAACTGACGCGTGCGCTGCCCGTCGAACCGGGCGTTCCCGTCCGGATCGGTAAGACGGTCATCGAATTGAGGCCGTAGGAGTGCGGCTTGCCCTGAGGTTCGCCGCCCGCTCCCACGTGGGCATGGTGCGCGCGAAGAATGACGACTCCGCCTACGCAGGCCGATATCTCGCCGTCGTGGCCGACGGTATGGGCGGCCATGCGGGCGGTAATGTCGCCTCCGCCTCCACGGTCCTCGACCTCGTTCATCTCGATCACGACCGGCACGACGGCGATGCCGGAACGCACCTCGCCGATGAGATCCAGACAGCGAACTCACTGCTCTCCGAACTGGTGGCCACGAACCCGCAACTCGCGGGCATGGGCACCACCGTGACCGCCATCCTCCTCGAGGACCAGACCCTGCATCTGGCCCACATCGGGGACTCCAGGGCCTATCGCCTCAAGAACGGCGTCTTCGAGCAGATCACCACGGACCATACCTTCGTGCAGCGCCTGGTCGAGGAAGGCCGCCTGAAACCCGAGGACGTGGACGTCCACCCGCACAAGAACGTGCTGATGCGGGTTCTCGGAGACGTGGACGCAAGCCCCGAGCTCGATCTCGACTCCTTCGATGCCGAGCCGGGAGAGCGTTGGCTGCTCTGCTCCGACGGGCTGAACGCCGTCCTCAACGACCGCGTGGTCGAGCAGGTCATGCGTGAGACGAGAGACATCCGCGACTGCGTGAACACGCTCGTCGAACTGACCCTCGCCGGAGGCTCACCGGACAACATCACGATCGGCGTCGTCGAGGTAGCTGAAGCCCGGGACGACGTCACGCCACCGGCGAGCATCCCCCCAGCACGCCAGGCAGCGGGTGAGCGCGATGAACCTGTCGATGGTTCCGCCTCGGCGTCACAGGAAACCGGTTCAACGGCAGAGCTCTCCGGGGCCGCCATCCGCGCGGACGTCATCCGCCAGGATCTGCTGACCAGGCCGCACGTGCTGGTCGGTTCCGCCGCCCTTGCCACCGAGACCGGCCAGATCCCGATCGTCACGCAGCGATCCACCGAACGCCGTGCAGCAATGATGCTGACGCACAGAGCCGGGACCGATGCCACCGAGGATGGCGAGGACGGCGAGGACGAGCAACCGACCCGCACGAGGCGCTGGCTTGTCCCGGCCTTCCTCTCGCTGATGACCCTGATCCTGATGGCGGTCCTGGGACTCGGCTACACCTGGACGCAGACGCGGTACTACGTCGCAGAGGCAGAGAACCGGGTGGCAATCTACACGGGTGTCCCTCAGCGGATCGGTCCCATCGGCCTCAGCGAGGTTTACGAGATGACTGATATTCCCGTGGCGAACCTGCCCGAGTACCAGCGGTCGCAGGTGTCGAACACCCTGCCGGCGGGCAGTCTCGAGGAGGCACAGCGCATCGTCGGGGATCTTCGGGGTGAACTACGGGCCGTCTCCTGTGAGCCTGCCGGGCCGAGTGCGGCACCGACGTCTTCAGCGTCGCCCTCACCATCGACCGCATCCCCGTCCCCGTCCCCGTCGCCGTCCCCGTCGCCGTCCCCGTCAGCGGAACCCACAGCGGCACGCACCGCCGGCGGAAGCCCTACGCCGGAGCCGAGTAGTTCGGCGAGGCCGACGTCCAACGCTTCAACCGGTGCTACTTCGGACGCGGCGCCGTCCCCCGTCGACTGCGGAGGTGCAGCAAATGAGTGATGTCCTGACCGCTCCACGATCCCGTCGCACTGTCGAGTTCTTCCTGCTCCTGCTGGCCCTCGCCGTCGCTGTCTGCGCGAACTACCTCGCGGGCATCGGACGCGAAGAGGCGCTCGGCGACTATTTCTGGTCACAGGCGATCACCCTTAGTGCGATGAGCTTGCTCATCCACCTGATCCTGCGGTTCAGGGCGAAATATGCCGACCCGGTGATTCTTCCCATCGTCGTCGCACTCAACGGGATCGGTCTGGCGATGATCCACCGCCTCGATCTCTCAGCGGCGCAGATCAATCCCGACTTCACTCCGGTGGCGCCCCAACAGGTGCTCTGGACGGCAGTGGCCATCGGTGCGGCCGCGGTCCTCCTGATCCTGCTGCGGGACCATAGGATCCTTCGTCGTTTCACGTACATCTCGCTGATCGTCAGCGCGATCCTCCTCCTGTTGCCCCTGACTCCGCTCGGCCTCGAGATCAACGGAGCCCGAATCTGGATATCGGTGGGCTTCGGCACCTTCCAGCCTGGTGAGATCGCGAAGATCACGCTCGCGGTATTCTTCGCCGGATACCTCTCCACCAACCGCGATCTCATCCTTCTTGCCGGCAAGAAGATAGGTCCGCTCCAGCTCCCTCGTTTCCGGGATCTCGCCCCGATGGGTGCCGCCTGGCTCGTGAGCATCGGGGTCCTCATCTTCCAGCGCGACCTCGGCTCCTCGATCCTCTTCTTCGGACTCTTCATGGTGATGATCTATATCGCCACAAGCCGAGTCAGCTGGGTCCTCATCGGCCTGGCCATGATCGCCGTCGGCGTCTTCGTCGCCCTTGAACTGTTCAGCCATGTGGCGCTCCGCTTCGATTCGTGGATCAATGCCTTCGCCCCCGAGGTCTACGACCGCGCGCCAGGCGGCAGTGCGCAGGTGGTGCAGGGTCTGTTCGGGCTGGCGAACGGCGGCCTGATGGGGACAGGCCTGGGAGCGGGAAGACCCGATCTGGTCACGTATTCCAACAGCGACATGATCATCGCTGCGCTCGGTGAGGAACTCGGACTCATCGGTGTCGTCGCCATCGTGATGCTGTACGTCCTCCTGGTCTCCCGAGGCATCAGGGCAGCCCTCGGCACGAAGGACGGCTTCGGGAAGCTGCTCGCCTGCGGACTGTCCTTCACCATTGCCCTCCAGTGCTTCGTGGTCATCGGCGGGATCACGCGTCTGATCCCTCTCACCGGACTCACCACGCCCTTCATGTCCGCAGGAGGATCATCGCTGCTCGCGAACTGGCTCATCGTGGCGCTGATCCTGCTCATCTCGGAGACGGCCCGTCGGCCGGCTCCCACCACCCCGATGAAGGACTCGTTCCTCGAGCCACTCGGCGTCAACGGAAAGCCCGTCAAGAAGAAGTCCACGAAGGAGGTTTCCCGATGAACCAGGCCATTCGCAGCGCATGGGTCGTAGCCATGGGCATGTTCGCCCTCGTGCTCGGATCGTTGACCTTCGTGCAGTTCTTCCAGGCGGAGGAGCTCACGGAGAACCCGTGGAACAGCCGCCAGTTGTACCAGGAGTTCGGGCGGCAACGAGGAGCCATCCTCGTGGACGGTCGCGCCGTCGCCGAATCCGTCCCGTCGAACGATCAGTTCAATTACCAGCGCGTCTACGAGGAGCCCGAACTGTACGCGCACCTCACGGGCTACTACTCCCTGTCGCTCGGGTCCACACAACTCGAGGATGCTCAATCGGAGATCCTGTCCGGCACGGACAGCTCCTTGTTCTACGACCGCGTGGTGCGGCTGTTCTCCGGCGTCGACGCACAGGGCGCCAACGTCGAACTGACGATCGACCCGGAGATCCAGCAACTCGCCTACGACCTCATCCCGGACGGCCAGCGGGGCTCGATCGTGGTCATGGAACCCTCCACCGGCAACATCCTCGCCATGGTGTCGAAGCCCACCTATGACCCGAACCTGCTCGCGGGTCACGACACGGCCGTTATCGCCGAGAACGCCGCCGCGCTTTCCGAACAGCCCGGACTGTCGATCTACACGAATCCTGCCACCGAGTCGCTCGTGTCACCCGGGTCCGTGTTCAAACTCATCGATGCCGCTGCAGCAGTCGAGTCCGGCCGCTACGACGCCGAATCGGAGATTCCCAATCCACCGGCGCTCGAATTCCCGGGCATCCAGTACACCCTGCCGAACTTCGTGACGGGCGGCTGTGCGAGCAGGACGACGGCGGACCTCGAGTTCGCCCTCGAGCAGTCATGCAACACGGCTTTCGCGAACATCGCACTGGACCTCGGCGAGGCCGCCATCCAGGAGCAGGCCGCGAAGTTCGGCTTCGGCGAGGAATTGGCCATACCCACGCGGGTCATCGCCAGCACGTTCCCGTCGGATCTGACGGAACCAGAGCTGGCACAGTCCGCGGTCGGGCAGTTCGACACCCTGGTGACGCCCCTTCAGATGGCCATGGTTTCCGCAGCCATCGCGAACGACGGCGAGCAGATGAAGCCGCAGCTCATCAAATCCGTCCGCGCCGCCGATCTCGAGCTCATCGAGTCTCCCCAGCCGGAGGTACTCCGGCAGTCCGTCAGCCAGGAGACTGCGAACCAGCTCACCGATTGGATGGTCAACGTGGTGGACAACGGAACGGCGACGGGAGCTCAGGTCCCCGGTGTCGCGGTAGCCGGCAAGACAGGGACCGCCGAGTTCTCCGAAACAGGTGACAACGCGTGGTTCACCGGCTTTGCGCCCGCGGATGACCCGCAGGTAGCCATATCGATCGTGATGGAGAACGTGGACATCCCCACCGGTCAGCAATTGACCTCACCCAGTGCCAAGAGACTCATAGAGGCGGTGTTGAACAGATGAGGCCCACGTCAGGAATCACCCTGGGCGGCAGGTTCGAACTGACCGAGCGCGTCGCCATCGGCGGTATGGGCGAGGTCTGGAAGGCCCGGGACCAGATCCTCGGCCGGGTCGTCGCGATCAAGATCCTCAAGGAGGAGTACTCGGGCGATCCCGCGTTCCTCAACCGCTTCCGGGCCGAAGCGCGCCACACAGCGCTGTTGAACCACGAGGGCATCGCCAACGTCTTCGATTACGGCGAGGAGGGCGGCTCCGCCTACCTCGTCATGGAACTCGTCCCGGGACAACCCCTGTCCGCCGTCATCGAGAAGGAGCAGGTCCTCTCACCGGACCGCACGCTCTCCATCGTGGGGCAGACCGCCACGGCCCTCGCCGTCGCGCACCGTCAGGGCCTCGTGCACCGGGACGTGAAGCCGGGCAACATCCTCGTCATGCCCGACGGCCGGGTCAAGATCACCGACTTCGGTATCGCCCGGCTAGCCGACCAGGTTCCCTTGACGGCCACGGGCCAGGTGATGGGCACCGCGCAGTACCTCGCTCCCGAACAGGCCACCGGCCAGCCGGCCACGGGCTCCTCCGACATCTATGCGCTCGGAGTGATCGGCTACGAGTTGCTGGCCGGGCGGCGTCCGTTCTCGGGCGAGTCCCAGATCGCGATCGCCCTCGCCCAGGTGAACGATGCTCCGCCGCCGCTGCCCGAGTCCATCCCGCGCCCCGTGCGCGCCCTGATCGGATCGATGCTCGCGAAGGATCCGGCCGGCCGGCCGCGCGACGCCGAATCGCTTGCACGCGCCGTAGCGGCCATCCGCTCCGGTGACGTCCGCGCCGCCGAGGCGGCCGTGCCGGGGATGCTGGCCTTCGCTGCCGCCGGTGCGGACGTGCCGACCGCCGCGGTGCCGCGCCAGGACACCCAGGCGACGACGGCGGTCCCCGCACCGACCACGTCGGCCCTGCCCACCGTCGCCGCTCCCGCCGCGGCCGGTGCAGCTGCCGGTATCGCAGCATCACGGGACTGGTCCGAGGAGGATCCCGACGTACCCGAGCCCGCCCCGGCCGACCGTGAGGACGAGGACCGCCGGAGCCCCTGGCTGATCCCGCTCATCGTGCTCCTGCTGCTGGCCCTGGCCGCCATCGCATTTCTGGTCCTCCAGCCACTGCTGACCGGCGACACTTCCGACAACGTACCCGCCGGGACGACCAGTTCTTCCGCGAGCGCTGAGTCGTCGTCGAGCACTCCATCCCGGTCCCCTTCTGCCACCCCGACCACACCGTCGTCGTCACCTGCCCCGAGCACCACCGAGGCGAGCGACGACGTCATCATCTCGCCGAGCGAGTACCTCGGACTGTCCCAGCAGGAAGCCACCCAGCGACTGATCGCCCTTGGTTTCGGCGTCGACGTCGAGCCGCAGTTCGCGGACCAGGAAGCCGGGACGGTGCTTGCCATCAATCCCAGCGGCGCACAGGCACCAGGCACAACCATCACGCTCACCGTGTCCCAGGGCCCGGAGCCGGTCGAGCAGGTCACCGTCCCGGGAGGACTGCAGGGCCGTTCCGCGGCCGACGTCGAGGGGATCCTCGTGGATCTCGGGCTCAGGCCGGTCAACGTCGGTGAAGAGCAGTCCCCGCAGCCCGCCGGGACCGTCCTCCGACTCAATCCGGGGGCGGGAGCCGTACTGCCCGCGGGAACACAGGTCGACTACGTCGTGTCGTCCGGTCCGCCGGAGACCGAGGCCCCGGTGGCCCCGGTGACGCCGACCCCGACGCCGGCGCCGACAGCGACAGCGACCTCCAGCCCATGATCCCTCCGGAGCGCCAATGGCCGGGGAACGGAAGCCGGTGAATACCCAGCGGGTCCTGAACGGACGATACGAGGTACTCGAGCTGATCGGGCGCGGAGGGATGGCCGACGTCCACCTCGGCAAAGACCTGCGGCTCGGGCGCTCGGTCGCGATCAAGCTCCTGCGGCAGGACCTGGCTCGGGATCCGCTGTTCCAGTCGCGCTTCAGGCGGGAGGCACAGGCTGTTGCGGGGCTGAACAACCCGAACATCGTCTCGGTGTACGACACGGGCGAGGAGGAAATCCCCGACCGACCGCAGCACGAGGTCCGTGTCCCCTTCATCGTCATGGAGTACGTAGCCGGCCGAACCCTCCGCGCCCATGTCAAGGCCGGTGACCTGACGCCCAAGGACAGCGTCACCTACCTTGCGGGTGTCCTCGACGCGCTGGAGTACAGCCACAGGGCCGGCATCGTCCACAGGGACATCAAGCCGGCCAACGTGATGATCACGCTCGACGGCGCCGTCAAGGTGATGGACTTCGGCATAGCCCGCGCGATGGCCGATTCGCAGGCCACCATGACGCAGACGCAGGCCGTCCTCGGCACGGCGCAGTACCTCTCGCCCGAGCAAGCACGGGGTGAGAAGGTCGATGCACGCAGCGACCTGTACTCCGCCGGGTGTCTGCTGTTCGAACTGCTCACCGGCCGGCCACCGTTCGTCGGGGACAGCCCGGTATCCGTGGCCTACCAGCACGTCCGGGAGGAACCTCCGACGGCGAGCAGTCTCAATACCGATGTGACGCCCGCCTTGGATTCCGTGCTGGCCAGGGCCCTTGAGAAAGACCGCGAGGACCGCTTCCAGGATGCAGCGGGCTTCCGCAAGGCACTGCTGGACGCCGGCCGAGGCATCATCCTGCCCGGCGCCGTCGTAGCACCGACGGAAGCGATAAATATCACTGCCCCGCAGACGCGTGCGCAAGGAGTCGGCGCGGCGACGCTTGCCGGGTCCGCCGCAGCCGCATTGTCGGGTCCCCACACGCGCGCCATGGATCGGGTCTCCGCCGAACGTGCGATGACGGACGGCCGCCTCCAGGCCTCCGATCGGATCGAAGAGGATGACCGGTCCGACGTCCTGCGTTCGGGGGGTGCGGGGCAGCAACCGGACCGGAGGCGGAATTCCGCCCGTACTGCCTGGATCACCGTCTTCTTCGTGGCGGTTCTCCTGGTCCTTGCTGCCGGCTACTTCGTGCTCAGCACCCTGCTGGGCAATCAGGACCAGCCTGAAGTGACGACCGTCGTCGTTCCCGAACTCGTCGGGATGACGGAGGCGGACGCAACCGATGCCATCGTCGATGTTGGACTCATCCCCTCTACCGACGAGGAGTACAACGCAACGGTGGATGCCGGCAGTGTCATCTCGTCGGATCCGTCCGCGGGTGCCTCCGTGGAGCCGGAATCGCGCGTCAACATCACCGTCTCGCAGGGCCCCGCCAACGTGCTGCTGCCCGACTCGCTCGCCGGTCTCACCGAATCCTCGGCTCGTGACCAACTCGAGGAACTCGGTCTGCGGGGTGGCGCCATCACGGAGGAGACCAGCGCCGAGGTTCCCGACGGCAGGGTCATCACCACCAACCCCCAGGCCGGCCAGACTGTGCCGGTCGGCAGTTCCGTCGATCTGGTGCTGTCCAACGGCAAGGTCACCGTGCCCCTGCTCACCGATCTGACCGTCCAGCAGGCCGAGGCACTCCTGGCGGACCCCGCGGTGCAATTGCCCTTCACCGTTCGCGAGGTGGAGAACAGCGTCGTCGCCCCGGGCATCATCACGGCACAATCCGCGCAGGCTCGATCCGAGGTCGATCAGGGTACGCAGATCGTCCTGACCGTCGCGAAGGCACCTGCCCCCGAACCTGTGGAGCCGGCCGAGCCCACGCAGTCCCCAGAACCCACACAGGCCCCGTCGGAGGAACCGGGTAACCGGCCGACCGAAGGCACGGGTGACGGATCCAACACCCGTCCCACCGAGGACGGTAACTAGGCGACGACCAGCAGGTCAGCTCGTCGACGGGCCTGGTCCTTCCCTTCGGGCGGTACCTAGCGCGCGATGAGCGGACTGAGGCCCGCGGCCCTGGTTGCCGCACCCTCGAGACCGAGGGATTCGAGCCAGGTACCCAGCATCTGGTAGCCGCCCTCCGTGAGGACGGACTCGGGATGGAACTGTACGCCGCAGAGGGGTGCCGTCCTGTGCTCGAGGCCCATGATGATGCCGCTGGCGGTGCGGGCCGTGACGGTGAGCTCTGCCGGTACGCTGTCGCTGACGGCTGCGAGAGAGTGGTACCGCGTCGCGGTAACCGGTGACGGAAGTCCCGCGAAAACACTCGTCCCGTCGTGTTCGACGAGCGACGTCTTGCCGTGCATGAGTTCAGGTGCGTGCGTGACCGTTCCCCCGTATGCCTCGGCGAGCGCCTGATGACCCAGGCAGACCCCGAGCATGGGCTTGGCCTGCTCACCGCACCAACGGATCAGATCGACACAGACACCGGCGTCGGCCGGTGTTCCCGGACCTGGAGAGATGAGGACACCGTTCCGCGATGCCGCCATGTCCTGCGCTTCCGCTAGCGTGACGTCGTCGTTCCGGACCACGGTGGTCTCGGCGCCGAGTTCCTGCAGGTAGCCGACCAGGGTGTAGACGAAACTGTCGTAGTTGTCGACGACGAGGATTCGGGTGGTGTGAGCCATGAGTTACGGGGAACCAATCGTTGAATCTGTGAGCGGGCTGAACTGGGATATCCAGGGAAACACGAAGACCAGGAGTACCGCGACGGCTGCCAGCACCAGGACCACGGACAGGACGATGCGCATCCACAGGGGACCGGGAAGAGCGCGGAAAATCGATCCGTACATCGTGTCTATGCCTGTCCTGCAGCGCGGGCGACCTGCTCCGCGATCTCCGGCGGCGGCCCGGCATCCAAGGGACGCCAGGACTCCATCACCGAGTACGCAATAATACGCTCCTGGGCGCCGAAGCGAGGATTGCAGCTGGTCAGCGTGAGAATGCGGTCCAGGGGTTCAGCAGCGGGATCCGTGGGGACGGGAGCGATGACATCCACACGATCCGGCAGCACGATCTCCGTGTTGCGGAAGACATAGGTGTAGTAGCCGTCGCGCGTCTGGAGGTAGATGCGGTCACCGGGAACCAGGGTATGAATCTGGTCGAGCACCTGGCCGTGCGTCTGCCGGTGGCCTGCCAGCGCTATATTCCCTACCGCCCCGGGTGCAGCGGTGCCGGGGTAGTGGCCGAGTCCGAGGTTGTCCAGCACATCGGTTCCTACGCCGGCCGTGATGGGCCGTGAATAGTTCTCGCCGAAGCGGGGGACGTACACCACTCCGAAGGTACCGGTGAGTGCACTCTGCGCAAGGACTGCCGGTTCCCCGAAGTCCTCGACGGCAGGTGCGTCTTCACCGCCGTCGGTCGAGGGCGCTGGAGGCTCAGGTGCAAGGGTCACATCCGAGAAAAACTGCTCCAGCGCCTGATCCTGCTTGATCCCCGAGTCGATGTTCGTCCACCAGAGCTCCCAACCCACGAACAGCAGCAGGACGATTCCGACGGTGATGAGCAGTTCACCCAGAATCTGCGCGACCATCTGGAAGGGCGTCCGACGACGGCGCGTGGGCCTGGTGCGTTGAGGTCGGCTTTCGACGGCGGCGTCGAGCGTTGATCTGGCCACTGCCACTCCTGAGCTCGGGATGCACCGGTATCCTGCGGTTCTTGGCTAGAATCGTGCAAGAACCGGACCGCCGGGTGTCGATTCTCCTTCAGGATAACCTGCAGGTCGGGACACTTCTGAGCGGCCAGCAAGAACATCGGTGCAGCTGACCAGCAGCTGCACCCCGTCGAGGAGAAGCCGTGCCCGAGTCCAAGCCCCGCAAGAGAGCCAGCTCCGCTGCGCCCGCCGCGAAATCCTCACAGCCCAAGCCGAATCCCGCCTGGTACAAGTACGTCATGTTCGGTCTGATGATCGTCGGCCTGCTGTGGATCATCACGTTCTACATCTCGATGTCCACCCTGCCCGTTGCAGCCTGGGGTTCGTGGAACATCCTCGCGGGCTTCGGCATCGCGATCATCGGCTTCCTGATGACGACGCGGTGGCGTTAGCCGATCTCACCCTGCCTCTGTACACACCATGTGCATGAAGTTATCCACAGGTGTGCACAGGATTGTTGATCGTTCACCAAATTCCGCGAAACTCCGGGCCCTGCTTATCCACAGGTGTGGAATTACATGTGTGTAAGTTATCCCCCGTGTGGATAAAGGGTGTGGACAAGTGAGGGAGGGGTCGGTGTTCGCACACCGACCCCTCCCTCACCTGATACCTCACACAGGGAGAAGCGAGACCCCGACGAACGTCAGCACACCCAACAGCAAGACGACCACCGCGAGCCCGGCCCACTGGAGCCGCGCTTGGCGCGAGCCTTTCGGAGCGTAGGCGACGACGGCGGCACAAGCGGCGCCTGCGAGAAGCCCACCGAGATGCGCCTGCCAGGCGATGCCCTGGACGACGAAACCGAGGACGGCGTTGATGGCGATCAGAACGACGATCTGGCGGACATCGCCCCCACGCTTGCGCTGGATGATGAACAGGGCCCCGAACAGTCCGAACACGGCCCCCGATGCACCGACGACCGACTGCTGGAAATTACTCAGGAGCAAGACCCCGACGGAGCCGGCGATCGCCGAGATGAGGTAGAGCGCCAGGAACCTCGCCCTGCCCATGGCGGGTTCGAGGACCTTGCCCAGGATGTACAGCGCGTACATGTTGAACGCCACATGAAGGAACGAGCTCGGCGAGTGGAGGAAAGCCGCCGTGAGCATCCGCCAGGGCTCCGCCGGAATCACTCCGCCCGCGCCCGCCGTATAGATGGGGGCATAGGAGAAAGCCCTGGTGAGTCCCGGCACCACGAGTTGCAGCAGGAACACCACCACGCACACGCCGATGAGGGTGTATGTGACAACGGGGGCCCCCCCGCGCGCGACGCCACCGAAAGCCGTCTTGCGGACCGGTGCGCGGGCAGCCTGTTCACGCACGCAGTCGACGCATTGAAAACCGACGGCTGCGGGCCGCTGGCACTCCGCGCACGCCGGACGGCCGCACCTCTGGCACCTCACATAGCTGATGCGATCAGGGTGCCGGGGGCAGACGGGCGCCTGCTGGCTTTCGGCGTCAGGCGCGGGGAGACCATAGGACATGCGGTTAGAGCTGTTCCACGGTGATGCTCACGATGACGACGTCGTCCGAGGGCTTGTCCCTCCTGTCGGTGGGAATCGAGTTCAGCTTGTCCACGACCTTGCGGGACTCCTCGTCCGTGACATCGCCGAAGATCGTGTGCTTGCCCTGAAGCCAGGTCGTAGGCACCGACGTGATGAAGAACTGCGAACCGTTGGTTCCCCGGCCGCCCTGAAGACCGGCGTTCGCCATGGCCAGCTTGTAGGGCTCGGCGAATGTCAGGTCGGGGTTGATCTCGTCGTCGAACTTATAACCGGGTCCGCCGATGCCCTGGCCCAGGGGATCTCCGCCCTGGATCATGAAGTCCTTGATGATCCGGTGGAAGATGGTGCCGCTGTACAGGGGGGCGTTGCTCTCCTCACCGGTCTGCGGGTGGGTCCAGGCGATCTCGCCGGTGGCGAGGCCGATGAAGTTCTTGACCGTCTTCGGAGCGTGGTTCCCGAAGAGATTCACCTCGATGTCGCCCTGGTTGGTATGGATGGTCGCTTTTGCTGTCGGTATAGCAGTCATAGCGCTATTCTTTCATGCGGGTCCTGACAATAAAGGTGACCGGTCTTATTCCGCGCAGAGTGGAACGGGTCGCCGACCTAGCACCCTCAGGTGGCATGGATGGCACCCCCTGCCCATGCGAAGTAGGCTGGTGAAAACGATCAGCCACCCCTGGAGGTTTTTGTGAAGAAGAACGCACGCGCCACCCGCGAACTCGAGGAAGGCTTCGCTGCCGGACTTGCCGCTGGCCTGGCGACGAATGTCACCGCAGCACAGACCTGGGCGACACCACACGTGGCCACGGCCTACGGCTGGGCCAAGCCCCGTTGGGAGAAGGGCATCGAAACGGCCGGTCCGGCCCTTCAGGACACCGTCCGTAAGGTGACCGAGGGCATCTCCGGAGGCATCTCCGTGGTGACCCCCAGGATCCAGGACAGCATCGACAGGGTGGGTCCGGCCATCTCCCAGCTCATCGACGAGACGACCCCCAGGATCCAGGGGACGCTGGACAAGGCCTCGCCCGCGTTGAACTCGGCCAAGGGCAAGGTTGTCGACGACTATCTGCCCGCGCTCTCCGCGAAGCTCGGAGAAGCCGCTGACAGCGCCTCCCGATCACTCGCTGCAGCGACCCTTCCCCCCGTCGTCGAGAAGGCCGTCATCAAGGCGACTGGTGACAAGAATGCCGTGAAGAATGCCCAGAAGCGCCTCGCCGCTGCAGCAATGCAGGCGTCCAAGGACCTGAAGAGGAGCCAGGCCCGCAAGTCCGGTCAGGGCTGGCTGATCTTCGGTATCATCGCGGCCGGCATCATCGCCGGTGTAGCTGCATGGCGGGCCTCGAAGCCTGTCGAGGATCCTTGGAAGACCCCGGCTCCTATCAAGGCAACCCCCGCCCCCGTGTCGAGCCAGAAGTCGCAGGAAGCAAAGGAGGTCGTCGCCGGCATGAAGGAGGCAGCCGACCGCGCCGCAGCCTTGTCCAGCGATGCGTCGGACGTCAGCAAGAACGCCGACAGCAAGAACAAGGCCGCCGACGCGGCCCAGACCGTTGCCGACAAGGCGAAGGATGTCACCGATTCGGCCAAGCACTCGGCCAATTCGCCGGACGAGCCCAAGGCCTGAGACCGTACGGTCGGACGGAGAAGCCCCCCGGCTGAGCCGGGGGGCTTTTTCGTGGCGGATATAAATATGCACCTGACGGAATGTTCGATCGTGCGAAGAGTCAGTCTCCGCCGGGGGTCGGCGGAGGATCCGATGCTGCTGCCATCTTCGGGGATTGGCGCTGTCCGTTCCTCCGTTGCTGACCACGGATGACTATCGCGAGCCCAACAAGGATCAACACCAGCCCGCCGTAGGTTCCTGTCGGTAGTTTCTCATCGAGGAATATAGCTGCGAGGACCGCCGCACCCGGAATTTCCAACAGGATGATCATGGAGACAACGAGCGGACTCATCACGGCGAGAAGATGATTGAAGACCGAGTGTCCCATGATCTGCGCCATGAGTGTCACGGCGAGGATGCCCGCCCAGGCAGCCGGGGTGAAGCCGACGACTGGTTGTGCGGTAGCGGCGCACAGGATCAGCAGGATCACCGCACAGGCTCCGTAGCAAAGGGTCGTATAGGTTCCCGTTGACATCGTCCGTCGCGCTGCTGCACCGGCCATCTGGTAAATACCTGCCAGCGCCCCGCCGAGAAGGGCCAGGAGGTCCCCCAGCACTGCGTCCCGGGACAGTGACAGGTCGAATCCGGTAATGATCACGACCCCCACGAACGCAACACCCAAGCCCCCCACCACTGCACTGTGCGGACGGGATCCGAGCAGCGCGTTGAACAGTGCGATCCATGCCACCTGGAGACAGACGAGCGCGGTAGCCGCAGCGACGGACGTCAGTTTGAGTGCGGTGATGAAGCAGACGAAGTGGAGCGCAAGCGAAACCGCAGCGATCGCGAGCCGCCGATAGTCCGACCACCGCAGCGACGCGAACTCGGCCCGCTTCGACACCGCCGCAGGCCCTCCCATGAGGATCGCCCCGAGCAGATTTCGCCAGAAAGCGATTGCGAGGACCGGAGCTGCCGTTGCTGCCATGATCGGCCCGGATGCGGACACACCGATCACGCCCAGGACAGAGAGGAAGATGATCACCCGGCAACACTATGGCACTGCTCGGACGAGTGTGCGGCGGGCTGCCAACGCAGAAGGCCCCGGTCCATGACCGGGGCCTTCTCTTCGGTGGAGGCACGGGGACTCGAACCCCGAACCCCCTGCTTGCAAAGCAGGTGCGCTACCAATTGCGCCATGCCCCCGAATCGGACTGCATTCACCGTGAAGGTGCACACTGTCCGTTGCTTACGCTACGTCGTCCGTCGCACTGCTCCAGACGTTCTTGCTCTTCTCTGAATCCTGCCACCGCTTGTAGGCCAGAACACCGGCCGCAGCCGCTACTGCAATGAGCAACTTCTTCACGACAGTCTCCTAGCAGTTACCTGCGAGTGGTGGATCCGTGGGCGTACCAGGACTTGAACCTGGGACCTCTTCGTTATCAGCGAAGCGCTCTAACCGCCTGAGCTATACGCCCCGATACCTCTTCGGGCCGAGATACGACTTTACAGTAGTGTCTCGGGAATCTTCAAATCGTCACGGAAGAACCGAGGAGGCCGGTATCTCAATCATCGGTGAGCGTCACGCCGATGCCGCCAACCAGGGTGGAGGAGATGTTGTAGAGCACCGCCGAGAGCATGGCGAGGGCGGTCAGAAGGACCACATTGACCACGGCGATGATGGTCGCGAAGGACAGTACCTGCGGCAGTGAAGCGAACTGACGAAGATCGAAGCCCCCGCTCTCGGACCCGGCGATCTCACGCAGCAACTCGTTGACACCATCGAAGATGCCCGTCAGATCGAGCACGGTCCAGATCACGAACGATGCCACGACGGTGACGATGCCAAGGGCGACCGAGAGCAGGAAGGACATCTTGAGTACGGACCAGGGGTCCACCTTGCTGACGAGCAGGCGTGCCTTGCGGGCCTTCGCCTTCGGAGCCGGCTTGACCAGCCCCGGTCGCTGGGTCGGGCGTCCGGACTGATTGCCTGCCGAGGCAGGACGCTGCGCGGGACGAGCCGGAGCATTCACGCGCGGCGGAGCACCAGGCGATCGCACTTGTCCACTGGTAGTCCGCGGGTTGGTGTTGGCCGAGCTCACTCGTTACCTCCGTGTTCCGGCGACTCAGCGTCAGGCTCAGCCGTTTCCTCTGTCGACAACCGTACTTCATCGGCTGTGAACTCTGCAGGTTCCTCCGCCGGCGTCACGGTGTCGATGACCTCGACGTCCGGGCTCGCTTCGGACGGATCCTCGATGAGGCCTTCCTCCACGCCTACGCTCCGCTCGCTGTTGCGGGCGATGGCGATGATTCGGTCGGTCTTGTCCGGCTTGGCGAAGATGACGCCCATGGTGTCGCGTCCCTTCGCGGGAACACCGGTGACAGCCGAACGGACGACCTTCCCGCCGCCCATGACGACCAGCACCTCATCCTCTTCCTGCACCACGAGGGCACCGATGAGGTCACCTCGCTCCTCGGCGAGCTTCGCGACCTTGATGCCGAGCCCACCTCGTCCCTGGACGCGGTAGTCGTCGACGCGGGTCCTCTTGGCGAAGCCCCCCTCGGTGACGATGAAGACGAAGGAGTCGTCAGTGACGACATTGGCCGCCAGGAGCTCGTCATCCTCTCGGAACTTCATGCCGGTCACGCCGGAGGTGGCGCGCCCCATGGGTCGCAGAGCGTCGTCGTCGGCCGTGAACCGCAGGGACTGTCCCTTGCGCGAGACGAGCATGATGTCGTCACTTCCGGACACGAGCTGCGCCGAGACGAGCTCGTCGTTGTCGCGGAGGTTGATAGCGATGACACCGGCGGTCCGATTGGTGTCGTAGTCCTCGAGGCGTGTCTTCTTGACCAGTCCACGCTTGGTGGCGAGGACAAGATAGGGCGACTGCTGATAGTCCCGCAGATCCAGGACCTGGGCGATCGTCTCGTCCGGCTGGAAGGCCAGGAGATTCGCTACGTGCTGCCCCTTGGCGTCCCGTGCCGCTTCCACGAGCTCGTAGGCCTTCGCACGGTAGACCCTGCCCAGGTTGGTGAAGAACAGGAGCCAGTGGTGGGTGGTGGTCACGAAGAAGTGCTCGACGACGTCGTCGCCGCGCAACTGGGCCCCCTTGATGCCCTTGCCACCGCGGGCCTGCTGACGGTAATTGTCACTGCGCGTGCGCTTCACGTACCCGCCGCGTGTGATGGTGACGACCATCTCCTCTTCGGGAATCAGGTCTTCCATGCTCATGTCGCCGTCGTAGCCCATGAGGATCTCCGTGCGTCGATCGTCACCGAACTTCGCGACAATGTCGGACAGCTCGGTGCTGACGATTCCGCGCTGGACATCCTCGGAAGCGAGGATCCTGTTGAACTCGGTGATCATCGTCTCGAGTTCTGCGTGTCGGTCCTGGATCTTCTGCCGCTCGAGCGCCGCGAGGCGGCGGAGTTGCATGTTCAGGATGGCTGTGGCTTGGAGTTCGTCGATGGACAGCAGCCCCATCAGCCCGTCGCGCGCTTCTTCCGTCGTGGAGGAGGCCCGGATCAGGGCGATGACCTCATCCAGTGCGTCGAGCGCCTTCAGGAGGCCGCGGAGGATGTGTGCCTCCTCCTCCGCCTTCCGCAGCCTGTACCGCGTGCGCCGGACGATCACTTCGAGCTGGTGGGTGACCCAGTGCCGCACGAAGGCATCGAGACTGAGCGTCCGGGGAACATCATCAACGATCGCCAGCATGTTCGCGCTGAAGTTGTCCTGCAGCTGGGTGTGCTTGTACAGGTTGTTGAGCACGACCTTCGCGACGGCGTCGCGCTTGAGCACGATCACCAGGCGCTGGCCGGTTCGGCCCGATGTCTCGTCCCGCAGGTCTGCGATGCCGCTGACCTTGCCGTCCTTGACCAGTTCGGCGATCTTGATCGCCAGGTTGTCGGGGTTCGCCTGGTAGGGCAGTTCGGTGACGACGAGGCAGGTCCGGTTCTGGATCTCCTCGACATTGACGACCGCGCGCATCGTGATCGAGCCACGACCGGTCCGGTAGGCGTCCTCGATGCCCTTGTGTCCCAGGATCTGGGCGCCGGTCGGGAAGTCCGGGCCCTTGATGCGGGTGATCAGCGCTTCGAGCAGCTCTTCCTTCGAGGCCTCGGGATTCTCGAGGTACCACTGCACGCCATCCGCGACTTCGCGGAGGTTGTGCGGCGGGATATTGGTGGCCATACCGACGGCAATGCCGGATGACCCATTGACGAGCAGATTCGGGAAGCGCGACGGGAGGATCGTCGGTTCCTGGTTCTTGCCGTCGTAGTTGTCCTGGAAGTCGACGGTTTCCTCATCGATGTCCCGCACCATCTCCATGGCGAGCGGGGCCATCTTCGTCTCGGTGTACCGCGGAGCCGCAGCGCCGTCATTGCCGGGTGAGCCGAAGTTACCCTGTCCGAGCGCCAGCGGATAGCGCATGGTCCAGTCCTGGATCAGGCGCACGAGGGCGTCGTAGATCGCCGAATCCCCGTGCGGGTGATACTGCCCCATGACCTCGCCGACAACACGGGCACACTTGTTGAACGATCGGTCCGGCCGGTAGCCGCCGTCGAACATCGCATACAGGACACGGCGATGAACAGGCTTCAGTCCGTCGCGCACGTCCGGCAGCGCACGTCCGACGATGACCGCCATGGCGTAGTCCAGGTAGGACCGCTGCATCTCGGTCTGCAGGTCGACCTGCTCGACGCGGTCGGTCAGGACCTCACCCTCGAGGGGCTCGTCCGGTCCATTGCCGTTTCCGGTGGTGACGTCACTCATGAATCAATTCCGTTCGTGAAAGGTTCTCAACCACAAAGAAGACGCGGTCGCTGCCCGGCATATCGTGTAGGCGCTTCGACATCGCGAGGAGCGAGCATGACTCTTCGCGCCGGCGAGATGCCGTGTGTTGGCACTTAGATGTCGAGAAAACGCACGTCCTTGGCGTTCTGCTGGATGAAGTTGCGCCGGGACTCCACGTCCTCGCCCATGAGCACCGAGAAGACCTGGTCCGCCGCAGCGGCGTCATCCATGGTCACCTGGAGCAGCGTGCGGTGGTCGGGATCCATGGTGGTGTCCCACAGCTCCGTGTAGTCCATCTCACCGAGGCCCTTGTAGCGCTGGATCCCGTTGTCCTTCGGCAGTCGCTGGTTCTTGGCCAGTCCCATCTTGATGACCTCGTCACGCTCGCGGTCACTGAACACGTAGTCGTGCTTCGCGTTGGACCACTTGATGCGATAGAGCGGCGGCTGCGCGAGGTACACGAAGCCGTTCTCGATCAGCGGCCGCATGTAGCGGAACAGGAGGGTGAGCAGCAGCGTGGTGATGTGCTGGCCGTCGACGTCGGCATCCGCCATCAGCACGATCTTGTGGTATCTGGCCTTGGCCACATCGAAGTCCTCCCCGATGCCGGCTCCGAACGCGGTGATCATCGCCTGGACCTCGCTGTTGCCGAGGGCGCGATCGAGGCGGGCCCGCTCCACGTTGAGGATCTTGCCGCGCAGCGGGAGGATTGCCTGCGTCTCTGGGTTGCGTCCGCGGACGGCCGAACCTCCGGCCGAGTCACCCTCGACGATGTAGATCTCCGAACGAGCCGGGTCCTTGGACTGGCAGTCCTTGAGCTTGCCCGGCATGCCGCCGGACTCGAGCAGTCCCTTGCGTCGGGTGGACTCCCTCGCCTTGCGGGCAGCCATGCGTGCCTGCGAGGCCTGGATCGATTTGCGGATCACATCGCGGGCCGGGCCGGGATTGCGCTCCAGCCAGTCACCCAGCTGGTCGGTGACCACGCGCTGCACGAAGCCCTTCACCTCGGAGTTGCCGAGCTTCGTCTTGGTCTGGCCTTCGAACTGCGGTTCGGACAGCTTCACCGAGATGACAGCAGTCAGACCCTCGCGGATGTCATCACCGGTCAGGTTGTCGTCCTTCTCCTTGATGATGTTCTTCTCGCGCGCGTACTTGTTGATCAGGGTCGTCATGGCTGCACGAAAACCTTCTTCGTGGGTGCCGCCCTCGTGAGTGTTGATCGTGTTGGCGTACGTGTGGACACTCTCCGAATAGGCGGAGGTCCACTGCAGGGCGACCTCGACGGCCATCTTCCGGTCCGGGTTCTCGGTTTCGAAAGCGATGACATCCTCATGGATGACATCCACGCGTTTGGCCGAATTGAGGTAGCGGACGTAGTCGAGGAGCCCGTTCTCGTACAGGTACTCCACGCCCCGGTTCTTGGGCCCTTCATCGGATTTCTGCGCGTCGGCGATCTCGACGACCTCATCCGTTTCGATCGCTTGCACGCGCTCGTCGGTGAGGGTGATGCGCAGGCCCTTGTTGAGGAAGGCCATTTGCTGGAACCGCGCCCGGAGCGTCTCGAAGTCGAACTCGGTGCTCTCGAAGATCGAATCATCAGGGTAGAAGGTCTGGGTGGTACCCGTTTCCGCGGTCTCCTCACCCATCCTCAGCTCACCCACGGGCTTTCCACCATCCGCGAACGACTGGTGCCAGACATGGCCCTGGCGCCGGACCTCGGTTTCCACACGCTTCGAGAGTGCGTTGACGACCGAGATGCCGACCCCGTGCAGGCCGCCCGAGACGGCGTAACCGCCACCGCCGAACTTGCCGCCGGCGTGGAGGATGGTCATGACGACCTCCACGGTCGGCCGACCTTCAGTGGGATGCATGTCCACGGGGATGCCGCGGCCGTTATCGACGACCTTGACACCACCGTCGACCTGCAGGTTGATCTTGATGTGGTCGCAGTATCCTGCAAGGGCTTCATCGACCGAGTTGTCGACGACCTCGTAGACCAGGTGATGCAGCCCGCGAGGTCCGGTGGATCCGATGTACATACCGGGGCGCTTGCGAACCGCCTCCAGTCCTTCGAGGACGGTGATCTCGTTGGCTCCGTAAGCGTGCTCCGTCGCCGCCTCCAGAATCGGGGACTCACCCTCGCCGATCAACACATCACTCGCGTTCAACTCGTTTTCTTGTGCCACAGGCGCAGACGGCTCCTCAACTGGGTGGACCAAAACAATCTCGTCCTATTCTACCCTGCGGAGGGCGGCAAACCCGCACCAACAGGCCCTCATTGGCCGCTGAAGAGGCTTCAGAGCCGACCCGCGTCCGTCCATGAGGACGGATACGCCGGGCACATCCACAATTGCCCTACAGGCCACTCAGCGATCGTCCGTACCTCCACCCGTTCCACCTCATCCGTAGGTGTCGCGCGGGCCGCGCCCCTTCACAGTGCGCCCACCCTTGCGCCAACTCGGAGCGGCCGGTCCGACGACGGAGAGCCGGGTGACGACGCCGGCTCCCAGCTCGGCTTCGAACCTCTTCAGCACCTGCGGAGTGATGAGGCGTAGCTGGGTGGCCCAGGCGGTCGAGTCGCACCGCACCAGCACGGTGTCGGCGTCGAAGCTTTCCGGCACGCAGTGCGCTGCGATGTCGGCTCCCACGATCTCACTCCAGCGCGAGAGCACTGATCCGACGGCGACAGGGGACTTCCAGCCGCGTTCGGCCAGCATGCGGGAGAAGACGTTCCCGACACCCTCCGGGTCCCGACCGCCGTACACCGGCTCGGGCGAGTAGCGCCGGCGGCCGGACTTCGCCGTCCGCTTCGTTCCGGCCTCACGCGGCGTACCCCTGGACTGCGAGGCGTTGCGCAATCTATTGAGGAGCGCCTGTGGAGCATCTTGCTCCGGGAATCCCTGGGCTTCTGCCGGGGCGACGTCCGGTTCCTCCCCGTCATCGGCGCTGGTGCGGCGGCGGTCCGGTGCGGGCGGTGTTCCTGCGTCACCCTTCGCGGAATCCTCCGGCGGGCGCTGCTCAGACACTCGAATCACCGCGATCCCCGCCTTCGGAGGCCTGCGGCCCCGGTTCGTGTCCTGAACCGCAGTCTGGAGATGTTCCCCCATCTGCGATACCGCCGGGCACCACCCGGATCTGTCGGCCGAGGAGCGCCTGCGGAATGTCGTCTCCTACCGCGGCCGTGACGAGCACCTGTTCGGCCGGGGCCACGATGGCGGCCAGGCGGTTACGCCGCTGTGTGTCGAGCTCTGCAAAAACATCGTCGAGGATCAGGACGGGGTCGCCCCCGGGGGTGCGGTCCTCCTCCAGCAGCAGGTAGTGGGTGGCGAGGCGCAGCGCGAGGGCCATCGACCAGGTCTCCCCGTGCGATGCATATCCCTTCGCCTGCACCTGCCCGAGCTGGAGCGTGAGGTCATCCCGGTGAGGCCCGACGAGCGAGATGCCCCGTTCCAATTCCTTCTTCCGATGTCGCAGCAGACTCGCGACGAACAGTTCGGTGAGGTCCGGAAGGGGAAGCTCCCGCAGGGCTCGCGCCGCGTCGCCCCGAGCCGTGGCACCGCCGGCGTCATCGATCGCGGCGACCATATCAACGTCCGAGGACGAGATACTCGACGCATACAGGGTGTCCACTTCCTTCGATCCATCGGTCAGCTCTTCGTAGGCGCGCTGCACGTGGGGGCGAAGCTGGTCCACGAGTACGAGGCGGGCGGACAACAACCGTGCCCCTGCTTCGGCGAGGTGCTGGTCCCACACATCGAGCGTTGCGTCGTGTGCCGTCGAGAACCTTCCGGCGGCACGGGCCGATTTCAGCAGGGCGTTCCGCTGCTTGAGCACTCGCTCGTAGTCGGCGCGCAGCGCGGACTGGTGCGGAAGCAGGGACACCATGACGTCGTCCAGGTAACGCCGTCTGGCCGACGGATCACCCTTGACCAGGGACAGGTCTTCGGGTGCGAAGAGGACCGTCTTGAGGATGCCCGCGGCATCCCGTGCCCTCACCGGGTTCGCCCTGTTGATTCTTGCTCGGTTCGCCGTCTCGGCGTTGATCTCCACCTCGACGCTCGTACGCTGCTCACCACGTACAAAGCGTCCGCGAATGATCGCCCGGTCAGCGTCGAGAGCGATGAGCGGTCTGTCGGTGCTGACCCGGTGGGACGAAAGCGTGGCGAGGTAGCCGATTGCTTCGACGATGTTCGTCTTACCCACACCATTCGGTCCGACGAACACCGTGATGCCGGGTTCTATCGCGATATCGAGCTGCGCATAGCTCCGGAACCCGGTGAGCGAGAGGTGCTCAACGTACACCGGACATCACTTACTCGACTTTCGGCTGGGCGGGCTTCACGGCGTGACCGCCGAACTGGTTGCGGAGCGCGGACACCATCTTCATGGACGGTGAGTCCTCCTGGCGCGAGGTGAAACGAGCGAAAAGGGCTGCCGTGATGGCGGGAGCAGGAACCGAATTGGCAATGGCCTCCTCGACGGTCCATCGACCCTCGCCGGAGTCCTCGACGAAGCCGGCGATCTTCGACAGACCCGGATCCTCCTGCAATGCCTTGACGAGAAGATCCAGGAGCCAGGACCTGACGACGGTTCCTTTCTGCCAGGCGGCGAAGGTGCCATGGACATCCTTGACGATGTCCTTGGCCTCGAGGAGTTCGTAGCCCTCGGCGTACGACTGCATCAGCCCGTACTCGATGCCGTTGTGGACCATCTTGGCGTAGTGGCCGGCCCCGACATCGCCCACGTGCACGAAACTCTCTGCCCGATCCCCGTCAGGGCGAAGGGCATCGAAGATGGGCATCGCGAGTTCGACATCCTCCTGACTGCCACCGGCCATCAGTCCGTAGCCGTTCTCCAGGCCCCAGACACCACCGGAGACGCCGCAATCCAGGAACCTGATGCCCTTCTGAGCAAGCAGCGTCGCATGGATTTGGTCATCCGTGAACTTCGAGTTGCCGCCGTCGATGACCATGTCACCCGCTGACAGGGCTTCGGACAGGTCCTTGACCACGCCATGGGTGATCTCGCCCGCCGGCACCATGACCCAGACGATTCGGGGAGCGGGGAGTGCGGCGACCAGTTCCTGGAGGTCCGCTACATCGGTGAGCCCGGGGTTTCGATCGAAGCCGACGACGTCGATACCCTGCCCACGCAATCGCTCCCTCATGTTGAAGCCCATTTTTCCGAGTCCAATGAGGCCGATGTGCATGAGTTTCTCTTTCTGCGAGACGAATCCGACGACGGTCCGGACGACTGGTGAACGTGCCGTACGGCTACTGGTTCGGCAGCCGCACAGGCATCAGGAGGTACCTGTAGTCTTCCCTGTCCTCACCCGTCGAATCATCCTGAGCCGACATCACTGCAGGCTTGGGAGGTGAGGTGAAGGAGAAGCGGACGTAGGGGCTGCTGAACGCACCGAGTCCCTCACTCAGGTAGTGGGGGTTGAATGCCACGGTGATGTCATCGCCGTCAAGGGTGGCTTCAATGACTTCCGATGCCTGCGCATCCTCTCCGGTGCCGGCGTCAAGTGTCACCTGACCCTCGGCGAACGCGAGCCGGACGGGCGTATTTCTCTCGGCCACGAGCGATACACGGCGAACTGCCTCGACCAGCATGCTCGTCTGGACAGTAGCGTGGATCGGCGTTTTCTCCGGGAACAGGGACCTGATCTTCGGATAGTCGCCGTCGACGAGGAGTGAGGTGGTGCGGCGCCCCCCGGATTGAAACCCGATGAGCTCCGAGTCCTCGGAGAAAGCGATGTTGAGATCGCCTGCACCACCCAAAGTTTTTGCGACCTCATTGAGGGTCTTTGCCTTGACCAGTGCGCTGGTCGAGATCCCCGGAGTTGTGGGCTTCCATGAGACTTCGCGGAGTGCCAGGCGGTAACGATCGGTCGCGAGGAGGGTGATCAGGTCATCCTCGATCTCCATGCGGACCCCGGTGAGGATGGGAAGGGTATCGTCGCGGCTCGCGGCGATGATCACCTGGGAAACAGCCTGAGAGAAAGCCTCGCCATCGACGACGCCGCTGACGTCCGGCAGCTTCGGCAGTTCCGGATACTCCGCTTCGGGCATCGTTGCCAGGTTGAAGCGGCTGTTACGACAGGTAAGAGTGACTTTCGAGCCCTCGGTCGAGACCTCGACGGGTGCGGAGGGGAGGCTTCTGCAGATGTCCGCCAGGAGCCGGCCCGAGACCAGGATCGTGCCTTCTTCCAAAACGTCGGCAGCGATCTCCAGACGTGCCGAGATCTCGTAGTCGAAACTCGCGAGGCTCAGGGTGCCGGCCTCGGCTTTGATGAGCAGACCTGCGAGCACGGGCACCGGCGGACGTGGCGAAAGCGAGCGTGCGGTCCAGGAGACAGCCTCTGCCAATACATCCCGCTCAACTCTGAATTTCACGGAGCAGTGCCGCCTTTCGCCAGATCAAAAAAACAGCCACCAGCGAGATGCCGGCGGGCAATGGGGTCGAACGTCGTCCACGGAGTGCCCGGGCACGGGGAACTACAACCCTACTGGGTGAAAGCTTAGCCCGATAGCAGGCGATCCCAGGAGGGTCCGGAGCCCGGGGGCGAGGTGTGATCGGTACGTGGAATGTTATTTGAAGAACTTTTGAAGTTTAAGGTTCGTAGTGTTAATAACTGCTGTGGATTCTGTGGATAAGTGCTCTCCTCCGGGAGCTGATGCCGATCTGCCCTGTGGACAAGGTGTGGGTCCACACGACTGCCTGCAGTGGGCGCCTGTGGGCGGAATCCTTGTAGTTCTGCGGATCCACAGGGAGACAGGGAGTTGTCCTCAGGATGACAGCGGTTGATCCCCTAGTTATCCACAGCCGTATCCACACCTGTTAATTACAGTCGTGGCTGACGAGCCCGGTCAGGAACGGTCAGGCCTCACGCTGCTTGTGCTTGATCCTGTTCGTCAGCTCCGTGACCTGATTGAAGATCGCGCGTCGTTCCGCCATCAGCTCGCGGATCTTGCGGTCAGCGTGGATGACGGTGGTGTGGTCTCGCCCACCGAGCTCCGCCCCGATCTTCGGCAGCGACATATCAGTTAGTTCCCTGCACAGGTACATGGCGATCTGCCTCGCGGTGACGAGGGTCCTCGTCCGCGACTTGCTGCACAGTTCCTCCATGCTGATCTGGAAGTAGTCCGCAGTCTGCGCCATGATCACCGCCGACGTTATTTCGCGTGCACCGTCGTCGGAAATCAGGTCCTTCAGGACCACCTCCGCCAGGTTGACGTCCACCTGCTGGCGGTTCAAGCTGGCGAACGCCGTCACCCGGATGAGGGCCCCCTCCAGCTCACGAATGTTCGTGGCGATCTTGGAGGCGATGTATTCGAGGACGTCATCGGGTGCACTGAGGCTGTCGCTGATCGCCTTCTTGCGGAGGATCGCGATGCGCGTCTCGAGTTCGGGTGGCTGGATGTCGGTCAGGAGGCCCCACTCAAAACGAGATCGCATGCGCTCCTCGAATCCGATGAGCTGCTTGGGTGGCAGATCGGAGGTGATGACGACCTGCTTGTTGTGGTTGTGAAGTGCGTTGAATGTGTGGAAGAACTCCTCCATGGTCCGGTCCTTGCCGGACAGGAACTGGATGTCGTCGATCAGCAGGATGTCCACGTTGCGGTAGGTCTGCTTGAAGCTCGAACCCTCGTCGTCGCGGATGGAGTTGATGAAGTCGTTGGTGAACTCCTCGGAGTTCACGTACCTGACGCGGATGCCGGTGTACAGGTGGCGGGCGTAATGGCCGATGGCATGCAACAGGTGGGTCTTGCCGAGCCCCGAGTCCCCATAGATGAAAAGGGGGTTGTAAGCCTTTGCCGGAGCCTCGGCGACAGCTACGGCAGCGGCATGCGCGAAGCGGTTCGACGAGCCGATGACGAACGTATCGAAAATGTACTTGGGGTTGAGACGCCCGAACTCGTGGGAGTTGCTGGGCGGGGTCGGAGACGGTTTTGCATCACCCTTCGGCTCGGGAAAGCTCTGCTCGACAGGTTCCTGGTCGGGAACCTCTTCCACCGCGGGAGTCAGCTCGGGATCGATGACGAAAGCACACTGGATGTCCTCCCGGAAGACGTCACGGAGGGCGTCGTCGAGGGCTCCTTTGAGTTGTGTCTGCAGGACTTCCCGAGTCAGTTCATTCGGAACGGCGATCAGCATGGTCGATCCGATGAGTCCCTGTGCCTGCGCAAGGACCATGAAACCGCGTTGCCGCGGCGTCACGCGATCGTCCTGTTCGAGGGTCCGGATGACTTTACGCCAGGAACTCCCGACGTCATTTACCTCATCAGTACCCACGAAAAAACCCCTCTTGGCTGTGCTGTCCACGCTCGAAAAGGTCCGTCATCCACAGAGTTGTACACATGTCGTGGATAAACGGACCAGAGCCAAGACTAAGGGATCAAAAGTGCAGAAGATAGCGGACTGGAGCGGCTGCGGGGGTGGTGAGGAGGGGCTCACCCGGTGCTCCTGACGATGCGTGTAGTGTGGTTCGAGCGCTAGTTGTCCACAGGCTGTAGATGAAACCAGCCCACAGCCCGACGACGGCGAGTTTGACGCCCAACAGCCGCGTCCCCTAACGTGATGTAGTCCAACATGTCTGCATTTCGCATGCCATCACAGGTGTTCCCGGGTACTAAGAGGCCTCGGGATGTGACAGCTCCTCCAGCGAATGTCGGATGTACACCTTCATCGCGTCAGTCTGTTCTTCCCCCTTGTTGTAATGGGCCGGACGCATCTCAAGATCGTTCTGGAGTAATCACAGTGAGCAAGCGGACTTTTCAGCCGAATAACCGCCGTCGTGCCAAGAAGCACGGTTTCCGTCTTCGCATGCGCACCCGCGCTGGTCGTGCCATCCTGTCGGCGCGCCGTGGCAAGGGCCGTACCGAACTCTCGGCATAAGCGGTTCCTCCCTCGCCATGCAACCCTCGGGTGATCGCAACGGCACAGGGTCTCCTCCTTCAGCAAGGAGCAGGAGGTCCACGTGCTTCCAGTGATCCACCGAGTGCGAACGGCAGCGGATTTTGCACGTACCGTACGTTCCGGTGCCCGCTCAGGGCGCCGGAACGTCGTGTTATACGGCTTCAGGACGTCGGAGTCCTCGCCCTCGAGAGTCGGCTTCATCGTCGGTAAGAACGTGGGGAACGCCGTCACGCGCAATGTCGTTAAACGAAGGCTGCGCCATGCTTCGGCGGAGTGGGTCACCCTGCACCCTTCTGGGTTCGACGTCGTTGTCCGCGCACTTCCGGCGGCAGCAGAGGCTGACTGGGGCACTCTGCAGGATGACTTCACAGCCTGCTCGACCGCGGTGGCCCGCAAGCTGGAGCGCCGGGAGAAGTCGGAGAAGGAAGGCGGAGTATCGTGAGCAGAGTCGCCGTCAGTGTGTTGGCCTTCCTCATCGGCTTGCCCCGCCTGGCTGCGATCGCTGTGCTGATCGCGTACCGGAAGGTCGTCTCTCCGCTGTATGGACAGGTGTGCCGTTTCTACCCGAGCTGTTCGGCGTACGCACTCGAGGCGGTCACCGTACACGGTTTCGTGAAGGGAAGCTGGCTTGCCTCCCGACGGGTGGCCCGCTGCCACCCCTGGAACGACGGCGGCGTTGACCACGTGCCCGAAGGTTCCAGGATCTTCCCGCCAGGGAAGATCCCCCCGATTGTTGTGTTGAACCACCCGGTGATCCCGGTCGATGACGAAAGCCGCCCCGCGGCTTGAGGAGCTAACAGATTATGGGTTTTTTTGAGACGATCCTGGCGCCGTTCAGGTGGCTCGTGTCGTGGATCATGTTCATGTTCCACGAGGGCTTCTCGTTCCTCGGAATGGACCCCGCATCCGGGTGGACCTGGGTGCTGTCGATCGTCGGGCTCGTCGTCGTCATCCGTGCCGCCCTGATCCCGGTCTTCGTCAAGCAGATCAAGGCCCAGCGGGGCATGCAGGCGCTGCAGCCCGATCTTCGCAAGCTGCAACAGAAGTACAAGGGCAAGACGGACCAGCTCTCGCGCCAGGCGATGACGCAGGAACAGATGGCGCTGTACAAGAAGCACGGGACCAACCCGTTCGCTGCCTGTCTGCCCATCATCATCCAGATGCCTTTCTTCTTCGCACTCTTCACTGTGCTCAACGGCATCTCCCGTGCGAGCGAAGAGGGTGAGACGATCGGAGCCCTGTCGGCGGAATCGGTCCGGCAGTTCGACAACGCCACGATCGTCGGTGCCCCCCTCTCCTCGACGTTCCTCGGCAGCTTCGGTGCCGACGGGAACCTCAGCGTGATCCTCCTGTCCGTCGTCATGATCATCGCCATGACGGCGTCGCAGTTCATCACGCAGAAGCAGATCATGGCGAAGAACATGTCCGAAGAGGCGATGCAGAGCCCCTTCATGCGTCAGCAGAAGATCATGCTCTACATCCTCCCGCTGGTCTTCGGCATCGGTGGCATCAACTTCCCCATCGGCGTCCTGGTCTACTGGACCACCACGAACATCTGGACCATGGTGCAACAGTTCTACGTGATCCGGAGGATGCCGACGCCTGGTTCTCCCGCGGCGAAGGCGCTCGCGGAGCGCCGTGCCAAGAAGGGCCTGCCCATGGTTCCGCTGCTCGGTGAGCGTAAGACCGAGCCGGCCATCGAAGCCGTTCCTGAGGCCCGTGTGCAGCGCGTTCAGCCCCAGCGTAAGAAGAGGAAGAAGCGATGACCGTGGACAATGAAGAGCAGACGCCAGAGCTCGGCGAGGCAGAGTCCCCGGAGGAGGCCGGTGCATCGGATGGGACCAAGTCCTCGCGCCTCGATGAAGAGGGCGATGTGGCAGCGGACTACCTGGAGGAGCTGCTGGACATCGCCGACATCGATGGAGACATCGACATCGAGGTGCGGAGCGGTCGAACCTACATCTCAATCGTCTCCGAAGGAACTGAAGATACCGGATTGGGTGCACTTGTCGGAGCCGACGGCGAGGTGCTCGAGGCGCTGCAGGAGCTCACGCGGCTGAGCGTGTTGACCGCGACCGACGCGCGATCGCGTCTCGTGCTGGACGTCGACGGCTACCGGGACCGCCGCGGCCGTGAACTGACGAAGATTGCGCGGGAAGCCGTTGACAAGGTCAAGGAGAGCAGCCAGGACCTGGCGCTGGCCCCGATGTCAGCGTACGAGCGCAAGATCGTTCACGACGTCGTCGCAGACCTCGGTCTGGTCAGTGAGTCCGAGGGCGAGGGCCAGGCACGACACATCGTCGTATCGCCCAGTGATGACTGAGGTCGCCGGCCAGCCTTCAGGTGCCGCTCCCGAGCCGAGTCCGGCGGAGCTGGCCGCCGCCCGATCTGTATTCGGACAGCATGTGGACTCCGCTCGCGCTTTCGTCGGGCACCTGTCCTCCTCCGGCATCGAACGTGGGCTTCTCGGTCCGCGGGAAGTCCCCAGGCTGTGGGGACGGCATGTGCTGAACTGCGCCGTGGTTGCCGATCTGATGAGTAGCGATTCCACCGTTGTAGACGTAGGTAGTGGCGCAGGGCTTCCTGGCCTGGCCATTGCCATTGCCAGGCCAGACCTCCACCTCCATCTCGTCGAACCGCTCGAGCGGCGCGTCACGTGGCTCGCCGAGGTCATCGAGGACCTGTCCCTGACCAACGTGACGGTGCACAGAGCCCGCGCCGAGCAGGTGATCGGGGATATCGCCGGTGACTATGTAACTGCCCGGGCAGTATCTGCACTCACCACGCTCGCCGGATGGACGATTCCCCTGTCGAAGCCGGGTGGAGCGGTGCTGGCCATCAAGGGGCAAAGTGCTGCAGAAGAGATTGAAAAGGCCAGGAAGGTGATCCGCAAATTGGGCGGGGGAACTCCGGAGATCGTCACGGTCGGCACGGACGTCCTCGAAGAGCCGACCACCGTCGTCCGGATACCGGTTCGTCCAGCCTGACCGGACCCCGCGTGGTCCACGAAGTGCTGGTCCCGAAGAGCCGTGATCTTCCGGCTACCCTTGTAGATAACGACGTCTGGCATGTGAGAGTGAGCTACTGAGTGACCATCAAGGACGCCCCCATGAAAAAGCCCGAGCCCCGGCTGCTGACAGGGTCCTCACTCGCGATGGGCCTACGGGAAATACAAACCGGAGTGTTTGGTGATCCGGCGAACACCGGAGTAGTTTCACGTGAAACCAGCGTCCCGCTGCCCGCGGCGACTGAAGCTCCGGCGGCGACTGAAGCTCCGGCGGCAAAGAAGCCGGGAAAGGGCAAAAACGTGTTGGAAACGATGGACGATTCTTCCCCGCTCGGACGGGAACTAGCGAGCGAGGCCAAGCGTCGCGAGAAGCTCTCGGGCAAGGAGCTGCCAAAACCGAGCAGCACTCGTATCATGACCATCAGCAACCAGAAGGGCGGAGTCGGCAAGACGACGACGACGGTGAACATCGCCGCCGCTCTGGCCACAGCTGGTCTCCAGGTTCTTGTCATAGACATCGATCCGCAAGGTAACGCCTCTACAGCCCTGAACATCGATCACCACGCGGATGTCGATTCGATTTACGACGTCCTGATCGATGATGTTCCTTTGGGCGATGTCGTTGCACGTTGCCCGGATGTGCCGAACCTGATCTGTGCACCGGCTACGATCCACCTCGCCGGCGCGGAGATCGAACTCGTATCCCTCGTTGCAAGGGAGCAGCGGCTGCGAAGGGCCATCGATGTCTACGCGCGGGAACGGGAATCGAAGGGGGAACCTCGGCTCGACTTCGTCTTCATCGATTGTCCGCCAAGCCTGGGGCTTCTGACGGTCAACGCCTTCGTTGCGGCGCAGGAAGTGTTGATTCCGATCCAGTGCGAATACTACGCACTCGAGGGATTGAGCCAGCTGCTCAAGAACATCGAGATGATTCAGAAGCATCTGAACGCGGATCTCGTTGTATCGACGATTCTCCTGACCATGTACGACGGCCGCACCAATCTCGCAGCCCAGGTCGCCGCAGAGGTGCGCGAACACTTCCCTCAGCAGGTCTTGAAAGCTGTTGTACCGCGGTCGGTTCGGATCTCCGAAGCCCCTAGTTACCAGCAGACCGTCATGACCTATGACCCCTCGTCGAGCGGCGCGCTCTCCTACCAGGAAGCGGCAGCGGAGATTGCCTCCCGCTCTTAGCAGTGTTGAATACCGGTTCCTCGTGAGCCGACGAAGTGTAGCTGTGGATGAAGTCTCCACACCTTGGAAGGAATGACATGGCGGAAAAGCGGCGCGGTCTTGGCAGGGGGCTGGGAGCACTCATCCCCAGTGCACCTGAGGAAGAGGTTCGGGAGCAGACGCATCCCGTTCCTCGTGTCGATCCGGAGGAATCGATAACGGAATCGGACGACGCTGCCTCCAGAAAGCAGTCCGGACGTCCTGCCGACCTGTTCTTCGAGCGTGTTACCGCGGAAGACGTGGCCGAGCAGCGGCGTTCCTACTCCTCGGCGCTTCGAAGCGGCATCAACAAGAACGTCCTCGATGCGCAATCAAAACGAGTTGCACGGCCGTCAAAGCAAGATCCTGTAAATCAAAAGCAAGCCTCAAACGCCAATGCGCCGGTGTCCAAGGTGGACGTTTCTCCTTCCCTTAAAAAGGACGAGACGGGGCTCGTGTTATCGCCTACGACTGAGGGAGCGAACCGCGGGCAGGTAGAGAAGACAGCGCCGGATCGGGACACGACAGACAATGTTGGGTCAGTCACCGAGGATGTTTCACGTGAAACGACAGTTCCTTCGGCGGGTTCAACTAACACCGGCGCTGTTGACATGCCGGCCGCTACGAGTGCGGCCGGGGAGGCTGCCAGCGGGCTTGTTGCCGTGCCAGGAGCTACCTTCGCCGAGCTGCCCATCGGCAGCATCCACCCCAATCGCAAGCAACCCCGAGTCGAGTTCAACGAGGACGAGCTAGCCGAGCTCGTTCACTCCATTCGTGAAGTCGGTGTCCTGCAGCCGGTTGTCGTCAGGCCCTCCCAGGAAAACGACGAGACCGAGTTCGAGCTGGTGATGGGCGAACGTCGCTGGCGCGCTTCACGTGAAGCAGGGCTGGAGACGATTCCGGCCATCATCAGATCTACCCTTGACGATGATCTGCTGCGGGATGCATTGCTCGAGAATCTGCACCGGAGCGCACTGAACCCCCTTGAGGAGGCAGCTGCCTACCAACAGCTCCTCGAGGACTTCGGCTGCTCACATGACGAACTCGCAGGGCGTCTCGGTCGGTCGCGTCCACAAATCTCCAACACCCTACGTTTGATGAAGCTGCCACCGATGGTTCAGCGGAGGGTTGCAGCCGGGATCTTGTCAGCAGGTCACGCGCGCGCCCTCCTCGGACTGGCAGACGGTGCAGAGATGGAGAAGCTTGCTCAGCGTATCGTCGCTGAAGGCTTGTCTGTGCGGTCAACGGAGGAGATTGTCGCCTTGAGCGGTGGGCTCCGCAGGGCTAGTAAGCCCGCGTCGCCGAAAGATGGAGCGCGCCACGAGCGGTTGGACTACCTTGCTACGTCGCTGTCGGACCGTTTGGATACCAGTGTGAAGATCACACTGGGGGCGAAAAAGGGCCGCGTCAGTATTGAGTTTGCGAGCGTCGACGACCTCAATCGAATTATTGGCGTCCTTTCTCCTTCTCCTGAGTAGATGGACTGCAGTAGGCGTCGCTAAATGACGACCGCACCGCTTCTTTAGTCCATCAGTGAAGTTTTACGTGAAACACGATTTGCAGTGGCGGACAGGTGTTTTGCACCCGCAAGTCCAGCTTCGGGTTTCGCGCTATAGGCAGCTTTGGTCACGCTATCCCATGCTCCCTGACCGGCCAGCACTGCTCCAACAGATCGTCAGAGTGCTCGGCGGCATAGACCCCGCCTGTTTCACGTGAAACATGCCCGTGTTCCTCGTCCCTCAAATCGCCTATTCCAACACGTGATAGCCGCGCCGGGCTGTGATTTGCGTTGTCCCACTGTCTGTTGACCAGGGGCGCACTCTAGTGGGAATGGATGCAGGTGTGTCTCGCGCCAGAACGGCACGGTCGCAGCATACGCGAGCGGGTTGGTAAAAGGGCCGTGCCCGTGGTGGCTGTGCAGTTAGAAGAGGGCGTTACGTGGACTCGAGCGACCGGCGTGCGCGGCCGGAAGACCAGAAGTAGCAACCTAAAGCCGCTCGGGTTCAGTTCTGAGATCAGCGCAGCGCCAAGCTCCTGTCGGCTTTGTTTTCACTCCGTGGACTGTTTCTATAGATTCCGGTGCGGTCCGTTTTGGCGGACACTCCGACGAGCAAAGCCGGCGCATGTTTCACGTGAAACAGGCAAGAGCTACCCCTCGGCTAGCGGGAGGCAACCGCCGACGTTCGTGATTCCTCTAGGATCGCTAGCAGTCACTGCTGGAGATCCGAAGCCCGTGGCCAGCGGCTGATGCTGACGACTCGGTAGTCATTGCCTTGTCTGGTGTCTTTGGCCGATCGTTCCCACTGATGATCGGTAGCTCTTGCGAGTCTCTCGTGTTTAGTCTCCTGTGGATCTTTGCTCCTTGCTCAAAGTGCCTTGCTCCTTGGTTTCGCTCCTGCTTCTGTGCTCCTTGTTGTCGGCTCCTGCTTTTCAGATTTTGCTAGCACGCATCTGATCAGTCCATGTTCTTGTGTTGTGCAGCAGAGTAAGAATATTCAGAGCGGCGTTCTGGGACTGGACTGAAAACCGGAGCACGGGGCCGAGCTGGAGGTGCTTTGGTGCGGCCAGAGAAGGAGCGATGGATATTGATTTGGGTGTGAATAAAGCGGCTCAGCATACGGCTTATAGCAGTGTCAGCGGTGGCTATCGCCTCGCGGGCGGAATATGTGCTCGAGCCCCCTTACCTTCCCAAGGTCTCGCCGACCTGGAGTGACAATCCTTCCGAGAGGTGTACCCCGCGCTGACGAGGACACTGAGGATTGACAAGGCCACCAGGGGCATGAAAATGGCTTCCTGGTCGCATGCGCCGAGGAGCGGGTCGTGAGCATCCCTCCTGCGGCGTCCCTACTGGATCTCCACGGGAGCACTCACCTCGTCCGACCGATGTACACGGCCAACGCCGCCGGTCAGATTATGGAATCCTCGGGACTCCCACTTTCCTAGACGATTCTTGCACGCTCTGTATCGCGGGAGGGAAGGTTCCTCCATTGTTCGGAGTCTCAACAGGAGAAGGCCGGAGAGGGCCCGCCGTCCTGGGAGCTCAACGGGGAGCAGGATGTTTAGTGGGTGCGAGCGGGACTGTGAGCGGTGACCTGGTGCTGGGCAGCTTGGTGCAGCGCGCGCTGCCATCGATCCCCTCCCCGCTCGTGGGTCGGGGCTACAGGCTGGGTAGGACCCACGTAGTTGCGGGTCTACCGATTGCAGTACCTCGTGCGGCCGGCGTGATCAGTGGGAGCCGTTGTGTCCGAATAGCAGCGAGAGGTACGCCTTGTTTCACGTGAAACATTGATCTGGCTTCAGTCGGCCCTGGACTATTATTCGTTGAATGGAATTGGCGCCTGTTTCCGTTGCTGGCTCGCGGGGCGGCAGGTTGTTCCCTGAGAGGGGCTGAGGCTCACTATCTAACTACTCGTTTAGCGGCTGGTGATTGCCGGTGAAGTCATCCATTGAGGCTCAAGGGTATGCACCCTGCGCCCACCAGACGAGCAGTCCCGGCTGTTTCACCCCAGGTCCACGTTGATCCATATGGCCATTGCCCGACAATGTTCCACGGTTGTTTTCCTTGTCGCTTTCCGGAGCACGGCGATGATAGTTTCACGTGAAACGAAGGAGGGTTGCCGGTCTGGGGTGCAGCAGGTGGCTTCTCCGTAACCGGGTCGAGCGACCGACGGCGGTTGGTCCGCGATGCCCAACGCTGTCAGTGCGCCAGCATCTTGGTGATGATCGCTAGGATGCACATTCGCTAGGGCTCTGGCTGACACGCTCAGGGGCCCAAGTCAATTTCAGTGCGGCACGAACTCTCGTTCTCCTCACCCCTCCGACACTCTCAGGGGCCCAGATCATTCTGAGGGCGGTACGAACTCTCGTTCTCCTCACCCCTTCCATGTTCCCCGGTCCGAGTCGAAACCAGGTAGCCGTGCACTCTCGTCGCTGCTGACGTCGTCGACACCGAGACACTGGTGACAGCTGCGAGCAAGCGGGTCCTTCTCGGCAGATCTAGCCCGGCGCCACATCCTGGAGGGGGTCTCCCGAGGACTGATGTTGCCACTCAAGAGAAAAAGGGCCCGCCGATGTCGGCAGACCCTTTTTCTCTTGAGCGTGAGTCAATTGATGAAAGCTGCGAATTCCTGTTCCAGGACCTGCTTGGGCTTGGCACCGATGGACGTAGCGGCAACCTCTCCACCCTGGAAGACGTATACGGCCGGGATCGACGTGATGCCGTACTTTGCGGCGATGGCCGGATTGTCGTCGACATTCACCTTGACGACGTCGACCTTCTCGGCGTGCTCAGCCGCGATTGCATCGAGGATCGGTGACAGCATGCGGCAAGGGCCGCACCATTCTGCCCAGAAATCTACGATGACCGGCTTGGTTGACTGCAGGACGTCGGCGTCGAAAGACGCGTCCGTCACATCCTTTGCGTTGCTCATTTGCGAACTCCTTATGGTTGATCTACGAGAGGGATGCGGTTTCAGAAACTGCTTCAGCCGGCGGGGTCGGCACACGCGCAGCAGTTAGAGACGCGCTGACCGTGTCAGCAAGGTAGTGCTCGACGTCCAAGGCTGCGACACATCCACTACCGGAGGCAGTGATGGCCTGACGGTAGGTCGGGTCGATAACATCTCCTGCAGCGAACACACCGGCCAGCGATGTTTTCGAGGTCCGACCCTGGACAGCGATGGTGCCCTCGGTCGTCAGCTCGAGCTGACCCTTCACGAGGTCCACCCGCGGATCGTTACCGATAGCAACGAAAACTCCCATCACGTTGATGTCGGTGGTGGTGCCATCGACCGTGCTGGCCACCTTGAGCCCTGTGACCTTGTCAGCGCCGTGGATGCCTACCACTTCCGAATTCCAGAGGAAGGAAATCTTCTCGTGGGCGAACGCGCGATCCTGCATGATCTTCGAGGCACGAAGGCTGTCACGCCGGTGGATGACCGTAACCGAGCGTGCGAACTTCGTCAGGAAGAGGGCCTCCTCCATGGCGGAGTCCCCGCCACCGACAACAGCAATGTCCTGATCGCGGAAGAAGAAACCGTCGCACGTTGCACACCAGCTGACGCCGTGTCCGGACAGTCGCTTCTCGTCGTCCAGTCCGATTTCGCGGTACTCCGAACCGGTGGAGATGATGACTGCGCGAGCTAGGAATTCCTCACCTGTGGCGATGGTGAGCTTCTTGATGTCGCCGGACAGGTCCGCTGAGACGACGTCCTCGTACAGGATCTCGGTACCGAAGCGGCGTGCCTGCTTCTCGAATTGCTCCATGAGATCGGGCCCCATCACGCCATCGGCGAAGCCAGGGTAATTCTCGACGTCGGTGGTATTCATGAGTTCACCGCCCGCCTTGACGGAACTCGCAATCATCACCGGCTTCAGGTTCGCCCGCGCCGTGTAGACGGCCGCCGTATACCCGGACGGTCCGGATCCAACGATGATGACGTCGTGGACCTTCTGCTCGCCGTCGGGGCCTGCTGATGTGGGCGTGTCCATCTGGACCTCAGTGTGCGTTGTCACGTTCTCGGAAGACCTTTCTGTCATTTCGATCGCTGATATGGCCTGTCGGGACTACCAGCGGACACCTCTTTCAACGGAACCACACATCTGGTTATTCCGTCGCGGACTCCGAGTTGGCGCCTCGGAAAAGGGGCCGGTAAAGCGCGTTGTCGGGCCGCCTGGGGCTCAGCTGACGCGGATTCCCGCGATACGGAGGCCGAAGGGGTACTGCGCCTGGATGTTGGACAGCCTCGGCAATTGAGTGAAGTTGACGATGACGTAGCGACCGGTCCGGGGACCGTCGGAACCATCCGGGATGGGAAGAGTCACCGTAGGCGCTGTGAATCCGCCCTGGGCGATCTGCTGGGCTCCACTGAGCGTGGGCTGGTCATTGACGAGGACGGAGAAACTTCCGCCCGAGCCGTTCAGCTGATCGATGGCCACCTGGGTGATCGTGGCATCCTGTTCGAGCTGCACAACCAGCGCAAGGCTGGTCGCCAAGCCACCGAAGGTCTCACTGGCATAGACCTGGTTTCCCCAGAATGTCGCGGGGTTGTCGTCGATGATCAGGGGCAGATTGAGATCGTTGGCGGCGTCGAGCCCCTGGTTGTCCGGTACGACACGGGTTATGCCGGAAACCACAGGGCTGACGGCTTCTGGGGTGGGTTCGGCAGATGGTGTGGCCGGCGTCGTCGGACCCTCCGTCACCGGTGCACTGGTGCTCTGCTCCGGGTCACTTGCCGCGATCGGACTTTCACTGAAGAGGGACCCGAGCTGTGTTGCCGCGATCACGACTGCGACCACCAGGACGACGGTGAGCACGACGCCGACGAGGATGCGTGTGAACGCGCGGCCGCCGCTGTCGTTGTCATCAGTATCATCGTCGAAGCGGTCGTCGTCATTCACGTCGTCAGGGCCGTCGGCCCCGTCAGACGCGTTCCCATGGTCGCGGCCGCCGGACAGCGGGAAACGTGATGCAGCCCGCGCTGACGGCTGCGAGGCCGAGGCTGCTGCCGCTCCGGCCGCGACTCCTGCAACCCCTGCGCCGACGGCCCCGGACGCACCCGAGCGACGCCGGCTGGAGTCGTCATCCTGCTCGTGTGGTTCGTCGAGGTAGGCCGTGGGTGAAGCCGCGCTCGGGCGCTGGCGAGGGGGCGGTGGTACGAGGTGCGAGGACGGACGGCGCTCTGGAACCGGCTCGGCCGCGACAGGAGGTTGATCAGGGGTGTGGTTCTGCTGCGGTTCCTCGTCACCGTGCCGCCCGAAGCGCTCCCGGAGGCCGGACAGGCGTGATTTCCGTTGGTGCCGGCGGTCGTACTCCTCGTAGTGGTCCTCGTCGTCGTCGTAGGTCTCGGGTTCCGTTGACCTCGGCCCGCCGAAGATCTCCGAACCGAGGGTGTCGGTGAAGAACGGCTCTGTATAGGGCTGATCCTGGACCGGTGCATCCTGCTGCACGATCAGGTCCAGCATGTCCGCCGCGGCCGCGCGGTTGGTGACGAGGTAGGTGCCTGACTCCGTGATGCCGAGGTCCAGGACCTGGATGTCCTCGTTCCTGTCGCCTGTCGCCAGTTCGCGGGCGCTGGTGGCGACCTGTGCCGCGTTCCCTGCCGATGCCACGAGGATACTGACGGGCCGGTTGAGGACCTGATCCACGCCGTCGAGCACGAGATCCTTCTCAGCAGATGCCAGCACGTAGGCGGTCACCTTGTAGCGACCGCCCAGCACTGAACCGACGTCTACTGCTTCTGGCACGTGTTCCTCCCGGCAAAGCTGGCTGATTTTTACCCATGCTACCGGTCGGTCAGCTTATTCCCGGGCTGGCACCTCAGGCGCCGCCGCGCCGGAATCGCGCGAGGACGGGGTCTGCGAACTCGCTGAGTTCGGTGACGCGCAGCAGTTTCAGCATGGCCAGGTAAGCGGCGAACATCACTGTCCCGCCGAGCACCAGCACGAGAACGGCGTTGAGTTTGGACTGCCAGACGAACCCTGCGGGGTCGTATCCACCGAACGCCCAACACAGGGTGGTGCCGGCAACGGCGGCGATGAGGCCGGCGATGGTCAGCCGGACGTGTACGTCGAAGACGTGCCCTGCGCCGTAGGACCCGATCGCGCGGGTCAGGAAGACATGGCTCACGACGACGGCGATCACGTTGCCGAGTGAGTAGGCGACGGCGAGCATGGGAACGATGAGCCGGGGATCGAACATACCGGCGGCAAGGGCAAAGGCGACTCCGACGACCGAGAGGATCAACTGGATCTTCAGCGGCGTCTTGACGTCCTCGCTGGCATAGAACACGCGGTTGAGGAAGAAATTGGCGCTGAGGAACGGAGCACCCACCGCGAGGATCGCGATGATCACTCCGTTGATAGCCGCGCTCTCCGGTGATTCGCTGAACAGGATCCCCAAAGGGCCGGCGAAGGCGAGAAGGGCGGCTGCGCCGAAGACCGTTGCGACACCGATAATGCGGAGTCCCTGCGAGAGGGTAGCCCGCACGGCCGGTAGGTCACCGTTGGCGTGCGCGGACGAGAGCTGGTTGAACATGACCGTGGCCAGCGACAGGGCGATGACCGCGTGCGGCAACTGGTAGACCATGGCGCCGAACTCGAGGTTCGTCGAGCCCGCGATCTGTACAGGAGGATCCTGTGCGAGGAGCCCCTGCCGGGCATCGGAGGCGATGGTGGCGACGCGCTGGTTGACGAGGTAGAGACCGTTGCCGATCAGCATCGTCACGATAGTGACGGACGCCAGCTTCCCGGTTCGTCCGAGTCCTGTTCCGCGGATACCGAATTTCGGCCTCAGGCCCAGGTTCAGTCGTTTCAGCGGGATGAACAGCACGAGCGCCTGGATGATGATGCCGAGCGTGGTCCCGCCCGCCAGCAGGACTGTCTGCGTCATAGTCCATGTCTCCGGGGTGTGCCGTTCGGCCTGTTCGCTTCCCATGAGCATGATGAAGGCCACCAGGAAGCAGATCGACACGACGTTGTTGACGACGGGCGCCCACATGTAGGGGCCGAAGGATCCGTTGGCGTTGAGGATCTGGCCGGCCACCGCATACAAGCCGTAGAAGAAGATCTGCGGCAGGCACCAGAAGGCGAAGGCGGTGGTGAGGGCGAGGTTGGCTCCCGTGAAGCTCGTCGTCAGGCCGACGATGACCGGTGCGGCGAGCGTCGCCAGCACTGCCAACACGAGCAGGCCCGCCGCCGCGAGGGTGAGAAGCCGGCTGACGTAATCCGCTCCCCGGTCGGGTTGCCTGCTGGCGCGGATGATCTGCGGCACCAGGACCGCGTTGAAGACCCCTCCCGCGAGCATGAGGTAGATGAAGTTCGGAAGATTGTTGGCCGAGGTGAAAAGGTCCGAGACCTGCCCGGTTGCCCCGATCGCCGTGGCCAGGAGAGCAACGCGCACCAGGCCGAGGAGCCGCGAGACGAGGGTGCCGGCGGCCATGATCGCACTCGAGCGGGCAGTGGAACCATTGCGGGGGGCGGACCGGTCCTCGCGGACGGGCCGGCCCGCATCCTGCAGGGGGATCGAGGCTGTGTTCGTTTCAGACATCGTTCCCATCGTCTCACCCCTGTGGGCACGACGGCGTGCGACGGCGTTCACGGGAAGAGGTGCGGCGAGCTCAGAGGTGCTCGGGCAGGACCTCTCGGGCGAGGTCGGCGATGCGCCGCTCGTTGGGGAAGGACAACCTGCGTCCAAGCTCCTGCAGGGGTACCCAGGCGACGTCGACGGCTTCGTGGTCGGGGTCGTTGTCGATGGTCAGGTAGCCGCCGGTCGCGATGAGCAGGAAATGGTGGACGGTCTTGTGCACGCGGTGGCCGCTGACGGTGAACCAGTAGTCGATACTGCCGAGGGCGGAGACGATCCTGCCCTCTATACCGGTCTCCTCGGCGATCTCCCGGACCGCCGCCTCCTCGTTGTCCTCGACACCTTCGGGGTGGCCCTTCGGCAGACACCATTCGAGGCGTCCACCGCGATTCAACCGGGCGATGATGGCGACGTCGAGCGTCTCCTTCGAGGCATCGACGACGATTCCGCCGGCCGAGACCTCCTCCACCGTGGGCAACTGGTGCTGTACGGCAGGCATACCCGTGGTTCCCATTGACACGGTCAAAGGGGTGCGCTTCGGAGCACTTGGAACGGGTCGGTCCATGCAGACCACTCTATCGATCTTTAACAGAGGACGATGACGGCGCGACCCGGCACGGGCCGGGGTGAATGGCACCGTCAGGGGCCGGTGCGGACCCGGACGCGGTGTGGTAAACGGGTCTCGATCTGGCACCCTTAAGGGACTATGGCGCACCTGCTGGACACTTCGACCCTCACCGCACACCTCCCTCCCGTTGTCCTCGAGGTCGGCGAGCTCTTCGAGGACGCGGGCTACGAGCTCTCCCTGGTGGGCGGACCGGTGCGTGACCTCTTCCTCGGCAGGGTGTCGCCGGATCTCGACTTCACTACCGACGCCGATCCGGACCAGACACTCGCCGTCGTCCGGCGCTGGGCGGACGCCTACTGGGAGATCGGGCGGGCGTTCGGCACCATCGGCCTCCGCAAGGACGGCTACCAGATCGAGATCACGACGTATCGGGCAGAGGCCTATGATCCGTCCTCGCGCAAGCCGATCGTCGCCTTCGGTACGAGCCTGGAAGAGGACCTCGTGCGCCGTGACTTCACCATCAACGCCATGGCCCTCCGGCTGCCCTCCCTCGAACTCGTCGATCTGTTCGGCGGGGTCCGGGACCTCCACGCGGGGATTCTGCACACCCCCGGCACACCGACGTCGTCGTTCTCCGACGACCCGCTGCGCATGATGCGAGCAGCGCGCTTCGTCTCCCAGTTGGGCGTCACGGTGGCTCCGGAGGTGTCCGAGGCGATGACCAGGATGGCCGACCGCATCTCTATCATCTCGGCGGAACGCGTTCGGGATGAGCTGGTGAAGCTGATCCAGGGCGCGGCACCGGACGCCGGCATCAACATCATGGTGGACACCGGGCTGGCCGAACATGTCCTCCCGGAAGTCTCCGCCCTCCGTCTCGAATCGGATGAGCACCACCGTCACAAGGACGTCTACCAGCACTCGCTCACTGTCCTGCGCCAGGCCTGCGAACTCGAGACGCGCGACGACGGACCGGTCCCCACACCCGACGTCGTCCTGCGCCTCGCAGCGCTCCTGCACGACATCGGCAAGCCCGCCACCCGGAAATTCGAGCCTGGAGGAGCAGTCAGCTTCCGTCACCACGACGCCGTCGGCGCCAAGCTCGCAGCCAAACGGCTGCGTTCGCTCCGGTTCGACAACGACACCATCAAGGCCGTCGCCCGGTTGGTCGAACTCCATATGCGGTTCTACGGCTATGGCGAGGCCGGCTGGAGTGACTCGGCAGTGCGGCGGTACGTGAGCGACGCCGGACCCCTCCTCGAGCGACTCCACCGACTGACACGTTCCGACGTCACCACCCGGAACCGGCGCAAGGCCGAAAGGCTGGCCTTCGCATACGACGATCTCGAGGCACGCATCGCCGCGCTCGCCGACCAGGAGGAACTGGACTCGATCCGCCCCGACCTCGACGGCGGGCAGATCATGGGCCTTCTCGGAATCCGTCCCGGCCCCGTGGTGGGGCGTGCGTACCGCTTCCTCCTCGAGGAACGCATGGAGCACGGTCCGCAGAACCCGGTCGACGCCGAGACCAAGCTCCGCCAGTGGTGGAGCGAGCAGCCCGAATCCCAGGAGAGCACACCATGAAGCCGATGACAGGCGCAGCAGCAGCGGACCCCACCGCCGCAGGAACTCCCCTTCCGAAGCTTTGGCTCCTGCGGCACGGCGAGACGGAGTGGTCCAGGGATGGTCGCTACACGGGGTTGACGGATCTGCCGCTGACCGGGCATGGAGAGGAGCAGGCGCTGGCTGCGCGTGAGCACTTCGCAGGCATCGATTTCGATCTCGTGGTCACCTCACCGCTGCAGCGCGCTGTCCGCACGGCAGAACTAGCGGGCTTTCCCGACGCGGAGATCCTTCCCTTCGCTCACGAGTGGGACTACGGCGACAACGAGGGCCGCGACAGTGCAGTCGTCCGCAAGGAAAATCCGGGCTACCTGATCTGGAAGGACGGGGTTCCCAACGGCGAGACGCTGAACCAGGTCTCGGAGCGTGCGGACCGCGTCATCTCACGGGTACAGGCAGGCTGTGGTACTCCTGCGGACAGGGATCCCGATGCGAAGCCCGTGCAGAATGCGCTCCTCGTGGCACACGGGCACTTCCTGCGGATCGTCGCGGCGAGGTGGCTGCAGCTCGACGCCATCGAGGGTCGTCACTTCGTCCTCGGCACGGCTGCTGTCTGCGCGCTCGGCTGGGACAAGCACACGCCGGCTATCGTGCACTGGAACCTTTAGGACCTCATCGGGCGGCATGCCCCACGCCCGCCGGCAGGAAGTACTTCCCGCGAAATTACCTGAATGAATATTTGTACAAGGCTATGCCAAAAGGTAATTCATACGGTAGCTTTATGTACGTGCCATTGGGCCTTCCCAACTTGAAGTTCGGGGAACGCCTGGCCGCACGACCGTAGGTGATATCAACGAATTGGAGGTGGAGATTGTGAATACTATGTCCGGCGGTGCCCTTGCCCGCGGCGCCAATCCTGCCTTCGTCATTCGTTCGCACTAGGAAGTTCGCGCACCGGCGTCAGCCGGTTGATCGCTCTACCACCCTCGCACCCGTGTGCGGCTTCCTTCCTTTTCATTTCAGCAATGCCAATTCGCGGCATTTCTGCGCCTGAATGCACCTATTGAAAGTCGATAATGCCCAATTCCCAGCCCAACCATGTCCAATTCGTCAATAAGGCTGCACCGTCAGCGGCCCCTCCCTCCGGGACGGTGGCCGAAGGACGTGCCCTGCCACCTCCACCCGTTGCGCTGGAATCTGCAGCCGGCGGTGAATTCATCATGAGCGGATCACTGACACCCCTCCCGCCCGGCGCCGGTCCCGTACAGGACCTGTCGGGTGTGCCATCGGTTTCCATGCCCGGTTTCCACCATAGGAAGGATGTGCAGCGCATGCTCGGGAGATGGAGGAACGGGTTCTCCCTCTGGGGACGGATCCTGTCCAGCCAGTCCCGCGGCCCTTGGGACGATTCACAACGGTTCGAGCAACCGAGCCACAGGCTGTACATCAAGTGACGGACCCGAGGATCATCACGACAATGAGCGAAGCCCGCGCTTCCCGGCGCGGGCTTTCGCCTTGAAGGTCGGTGTTCGTATGCCCGGTATATCTGGGCCGGAATTCGGTGCACGAACAGCGCGTTATAGGGTCGTGAGGGTCACTCGACCGGCTCCCTTCCCCACGCCGGTCGGAAGGGAGAAGGTGTGTCAGGCGTCCGGCGCGTAGCCATGCTGTCCCTGCACACCTCACCCCTCGAGCAACCCGGCAGGGGAGACGCGGGCGGCATGAACGTCTACGTCCGGAGCACGGCCCTCGAACTCGCACGCGTGGGGATCGACGTCGAGATCTTCACGCGCGCGGCGGGCGAGGGGCGTCCGAGCCGTGAGGTGCTGGGCGACGGCGTCGTGGTCCACCATCTCGAGGCAGGACCCCGCAAGCGCATCCCCAAGGAATCCCTCCCAGGGCTCACTGGAACCTTCGCCGACGCGATCACTGACGCCGCGCACCTCCTTGCAGACGGTCATTTCGATGTCCTGCACTCCCACTACTGGGTGTCCGGGACAGTGGGCCTCACGCTCAGCAGGCAGATGAACCTGCCCCTCGTGCACTCGATGCACACCATGGCGAAGGTCAAGGACCTGCGGATGAAGTCGCTCGGCACACCAGAGCCGGCCGAGAGGATCGCCGGCGAGCAGGACATCGTCACCGGCGCAGCGCGGCTCATCGCGAATACGAGCACCGAGGCTGCCGAACTCGTCTCGCTCTACGGCGCCTCAGTGGACCGCATCGACGTCGTGGCTCCCGGCGTGGACCTCTCGACCTTCCATCCCGGCGACCGACGTGCCGCGAGGGCCGCTCTCGGCTTCCCGTTGAAGCAGTTCCACGTGGTCTTCGCCGGTCGGATCCAAAAGCTGAAGGGCCCCCAGGTGCTTGTTGCCGCGGCCGAGGAGCTCCGCCGTCGTCGGCCCGACATCCCCTTCACCGTGAGCATCCTCGGTTCCGGCAGCGGATCGGAGGCACTCGCCCTGCAGCCCCTCATCGACGACGCCGAGCTGACCGAGGACATCCGGCTCTATCCGCCCGTCACCGCCACGAATCTCGCGCAGTGGTTCCGGTCGGCCGACGCGGTCGTCATGCCGTCCTTCAGCGAGTCCTTCGGCCTCGTGGCGCTCGAAGCACAGGCCTGCGGTACCCCGGTCATCGCCGCGAACGTCGGCGGACTGCCGCAGGCCATCAGCGACGGGCGGAGCGGACTTCTCGTGGACGGGCATTCCGCGAGCGGCTGGGCCGATGCCCTCGAGCGGTTGTACGACGACATGCGCCTGCGGGAGTCGCTTGGGCGAGGGGCCGCCACGCACGCACTCGCCTTCGGTTGGCAGCGCACCGCCCTGCTGACCGCACAGAGTTACCGCACCGCTGTGGAGCGCTTCTCACCCGCGACCGCGGGCTGAAGCACGCCGTCGACGCCGCCTAGGATGGGAGGTGTGATTCCCTCCGAGCTCGCTGCGTACCTCGATTCCGTCCGCATCACCGGCAAGGTGGCGACCTCGCGACAGGACAACCTCAAGCACATGCGCCTGTTCCTCGAGGGGAACGAGAACCTCGAGTTCGGCGTCCGGCTGACGCGGGACTGGACGTACGACGACGTCTTCGACCTCATGCACGAGCGCGTGGGAATCAGCCCCGACCGCGGTCATCTCGGGGGCGATGACACCATCGACGCCGCCCTCTGCGTCGCCGCACTCGACCGTTTCGCCGACCGCCTGGGTACCTCCGCCCATCGGGGGGATCGGATCCTCTTCGCGACCGGGCATCCGGCAGGCTTGCTGCCCGTTCACGCAGCTTTGGCACGGGGCGCCGCGGCCGCCGGTGCCACCGTGGTGCAGGTGTCCGAGGGACGCCGCTTCGGTGCGGGCGACATCCGACAGATCTTCGGGGTGCTGGTATGGCACCAGCACGGCGGCCTGATGCACACGCACCTGCCGGAACCCATGCGGTTGAGCCTGCAAACCCTCGCCGGTGAGGGTCTCGATATGCCCGACCTTGTCGTTGCTGATCACGGGTGGGCAGGACAGGCAGCCAGCGCAGGCCTGCCGACCATCGGATTCGCCGACTGCAACGATCCGGGACTCTTCGTCTCCGAGGCGCAGGGGCAGATCGAGGTAGCCGTCCCGCTCGACGACAACGTATGTCCGGGGCTCTACGATCCGCTGATCGCCTACGTCCTCGATCGCGCCGGGTTGCCTCCGGCATGACACGAAGGCGCTGATAGGTTTGCTGCATGAGCGATCTTGAGATTGCCCGCGCCGCCGCGGTCAGGCCCATCGGGGACATAGCCGACGCGGCGGGCATACCGCGCGAGGCGCTCGAGCTCCACGGTCACTTCAAGGCGAAGATCGACCCACGACTGCTCCCTGACAACGGCCGGGTGCCCGGCAAGGTGGTCCTGGTCAGCGCCATGAGCCCGACTCCGGCGGGGGAGGGTAAGTCCACCTGCACCGTCGGCCTCGCCGACTCGCTCTCCAGGGCCGGCCGGCGCGTGATGATCGCGCTCCGCGAGCCGTCCCTTGGTCCGGTGCTGGGCATGAAGGGAGGCGCGACGGGCGGCGGGCTCTCGCAGGTGCTACCCATGGACGAGATAAACCTGCATTTCACGGGTGACTTCCACGCCATCACCTCGGCGAACAACGCATTGGCCGCCCTGATCGACAACCACATCCACCAAGGGAACGAGCTCGGGATCGATCCGCGCCGGATCACGTTCAAGCGTGTCCTCGACGTCAACGACAGGGCTCTCCGCGAGGTCGTCATCGGGCTCGGCGGACCGGCTCAGGGTACACCGCGGCAGGACGGGTTCGACATCACCGTCGCCTCGGAGATCATGGCGGTCTTCTGCCTGGCCCGGGACCTCGACGACCTCAAGGCGCGCCTCTCTGCCATCACCTTCGGTTACACCTTCGAACGCACGCCGCTGACCGTCGGCGACCTGGGCGTCGAGGGTGCCCTGGCGCTGCTACTCAGGGACGCCATCAAGCCGAACCTCGTGCAGACCATTGCCGGCACACCGGCCCTTGTGCACGGCGGACCCTTCGCGAATATCGCCCATGGTTGCAATTCGGTGATCGCCACGCGGACGGCCCGGAGCCTCGCCGATATCGTGGTGACGGAGGCAGGGTTCGGAGCGGACCTCGGGGCCGAGAAGTACATGGACATCAAGGCCCGCGTCGCGGATGTCGCGCCCGACGCCGTCGTCATCGTCGCGACCATCCGTGCCCTGAAGATGCACGGCGGAGTAGCGAAGGCCGATCTCTCGGAACCCGATGTCGAAGCCCTCCGGCACGGGAGCGCCAACCTGCTCCGTCATGTGCGGAACATCGAGAGGTTCGGCATCGCACCCGTTGTCGCCGTCAACAGGTTCGGGACGGACACGGATGAGGAGCTCGACTGGCTCATCTCCTGGTGCGCAGGCGAAGGCATCGACGCCGCCGTCGCCGATGTGTGGGGCCAGGGCGGTGGTGGACCCGGCGGGGACGAGCTCGCGGCGAAGGTGCTCGCCGCCCTCGAGCGGCCCGTCACCTTTTCCCATCTCTACTCCCTCGACCTCTCCGTCGAGGACAAGATCCGCACGATCGTCCAGGAGATCTACGGGGCCGACGGGGTCGACTTCTCGGTGCCCGCCCTGCGACGACTCAAGGAGATCGAGGCGAACGGCTGGTCGCGCCTGCCCGTCTGCATGGCCAAGACGCAGTACTCGTTCTCCGATGACCCGAGCGTGCTCGGCGCGCCGAAGGGGTTCACTGTCCACGTCCGTGACCTGATCCCGAAGACAGGGGCGGGCTTCATCGTCGCCCTGACGGGATCCGTGATGACGATGCCGGGACTGCCGAAAGAGCCTGCCGCCCTCCGGATGGACGTCGACGCCGAGGGCAACGCCGTCGGACTGTTCTAGCCGCCCTCTCCAGCCCTCCTGTCCGGCGCGGGCCGCTCCAGGTCAGGTGCCGACACGCGCCGAAGTGACGCGGACGATCGCCGTCGTCTGCCGTCGTCTCGGGCGCACCGTCAGGTAGAGCGCGGCGACGCCTGCGACGACGACGGCGACCACGAACCAGGCCGTGGCGGGATCGCTCACAAGCAGGCGCGGAATCGCGCGGGAGGGAACACCAGCAGCGAAGCCGAACGCTGCCAGGAGACCGAGATAGCTGCCGACCATGTTCATCAGGTGTCCCGGGATGTTCCCCCTCACCGCTGCCAGAATGCCGAGGCTCACCGTGACGACCGTGAACGCCGACAGGCCGTGGAGCCAGCTGTAGCGTCCGTCGGTCACGATCCAGAAGCTGCTTCCGCACACGTAGTACATGGAGGCGGCCCACGTATAGCCGAGGACGCGGTGGGTGCGGTCGCGCCGTCGACGGAGGATATTCACCGGCCCGATGACCAGTGCGACGAGGGCTGCGACGACATGCGTTGCGAGAAGCGGGTTCCAGTCCATGTTGTTAGGATAGTTCTACTATCTCGTGATGGATATCAGGACAGCTGATGCGTGTGCAGCTATCCCACCCGCCGTTGTACGCACTTGTGGAAGGAGCGCCTGGATGAGGCTCGGCGAACTCAGCGAGGCGAGTGGGATCAGCGCTGCGAGCATCAAGTTCTACCTTCGCTCAGGGCTGCTGGAGGCGGGCGACGCCATCCATCCGACCAGGGCGGCCTACGGGATTCGGCACGTGCGGCGGCTACGGCTCATTCAGGGTCTCCGGGCCTCCATCGGCCTGGGCCTGGAGGACATCCGCCGGATCATCGACGCGTCCGCCGGCGCCGACGCCTCGGCCGAGCAGCGGCTCGCCCTGCTGGCAACGGTGCAATCGGTGGTCCTGGGATACCGCGGAGACGGCGTGCGCGAGTCCGCGGCAGTCGACGATCTCGTCCAAGTGATGGGGTGGGCCGATGAGGAGAGCGGAGCGCGTGCCGCCGTCGGTGAGCACCTCGCCGTGATGGAGGCTGCCGGCGTGGTCACGGACCCAGCGGTCCTGGCCTCCTACGCACGGGCGGCCGACGCCATCGCCGAAGCACAACTGGCGGTCACCGACGTGCAGGAGAGCATCGAGGAGTTCATCCTGACGGCGGCGATCGGAATGCACCTGCACAACCAGCTCATCCTCGCGCTCGTCGCCCTTGCCCAGGCGAGCCACTCCATCCGGCGGTACGGTGCACGGTGACGCGGCCCGGTTAGAGATGAGGAGGGCGGGACACGACGTGTCCCGCCCCCCTCATCCACCTGCAGTTCTAGCGCTCGATATCGCCGCGGATGAACGCTTCGACCTTCTCGTGGGCTATGTCGTCCGCGTACTGCTCCGGTGGGGACTTCATGAAGTAACTGGAAGCGGAGAGCAGGGGCCCCCCGATGCCGCGGTCCAGGGCGATCTTCGCGGCGCGGATGGCGTCGATGATGACTCCGGCCGAGTTCGGGGAGTCCCAGACCTCCAGCTTGTACTCGAGGGAGACCGGAGCGTCACCGAAGTTGCGGCCTTCGAGGCGCACGAAGGCCCATTTGCGGTCATCGAGCCATGCCACGTAGTCGGACGGGCCGATGTGTACGTCGTTGGGGCGCAGCTCGGCCTTGACGTTCGACGTGACGGCCTGGGTCTTGGAGATCTTTTTCGACTCGAGGCGATCGCGCTCGAGCATGTTCTTGAAGTCCATATTGCCGCCGACGTTCAGCTGATAGGTGCGGTCCAGGGTGACGCCGCGGTCCTCGAACAGCTTCGCCATGACCCGGTGCGTGATCGTGGCGCCGATCTGGCTCTTGATGTCGTCGCCCACGATCGGGATCCCGGCCTCGGTGAACTTGTCCGCCCATTCCTTGGTGCCCGCGATGAACACGGGAAGGGCATTGACGAAGGCCACGCCGGCGTCGATGGCGCACTGCGCGTAGTACTTCGCTGCGTGCTCGGATCCGACGGGCAGGTAGCAGACCAGGACGTCGGCCTTCGAGGCCTTGAGCTGCGCGACGATGTCGACGGGTTCCTCGTCGGACTCGACGATGGTCTCGCGGTAGTACTTGCCCAGGCCATCCAGGGTGTGGCCGCGCTGCACGATCACTCCGGTGGGGGGCACGTCGGCGATCTTGATGGTGTTGTTCTCGCTCGCACCGATGGCTTCGGCGAGATCGTGGCCGACTTTCTTGCCGTCGACGTCGAACGCCGCCACGAACTGCACGTCCCCCACGTGGTACTTGCCGAATTCGACATGCATGAGGCCGGGGATGACCCCCGATGCGTCCGCGTCACGGTAGTAGTGCACGCCCTGTACAAGCGACGCGGCACAGTTGCCGACTCCAATGATTGCCACGCGAATGGGGTTCTGTCCCACAGTTCTCCTCGAAAGCCCGTTGAATATGCCCCCGCCGTCATCGCGCAGGGCGCGGTCGGCAGGAACTGCCAGTCTACGTTCACTTCATAACGCCGGAGTATGCACCCCCATTCCTTGCCTTCCTCCGGTTCCGCCCGTCAACCGGGTCAGCAGCGGAAGTACGCCGCGGCCGGGCCGCTAGGCTCGGTGCATGACTTCCGGGACGGGCGGGCGCGGGCCCTACCGCATCAGCATCCCGAGCCGGTCCGACGCCTTCCTCCGGCCCCTGGTGGAGGGGATCGGCGGCCCCCTCGGGCGCCATGCGGACCCGGGACGCGTCTCCGCGCGCTGGTTCACCCTGCAGCGCGTCCTGATCCTTTTCACCGTCTGCTCGGCGGTGCTCGCCGCCGTCGCCAAGAACCCCTGCAGGGTCGGCGGGTGGTCCTCGCCGGACCACTTCTACCGCGCGTGCTACTCCGACTGGCCGGAGCTCTACCAGAGCCGGGGGCTCGGTGAGGGCGTCCTGCCGTTCATCACACCCGGTGCGCTCTTCGAGTACCCCGTGCTGCTCGGCCTGCTGGCGTCCGCCACCGCGTTCATCGTCGACGCCGTCGCCGGTGGTGCAGAGATCCAGTCGAAAGCGTTGCTCTTCTTCGACCTGAACATGGTGCTCGTCGCCGGGGTCTGGCTTCTGACCGTGCTGGTGACCCTGCGCCTCGCAAGTCGCAGGCCCTGGGACGCGGCCATCGTCGCGACGGCCCCGGTGATCATCCTGTCCGGGAGCATCAACTGGGACCTGTGGGCCGTGCTCCTCGCGACGGCTGGGATGCTGGCTTTCGCCCGCGACCGCCCGGTCCTTGCGGGCATTCTCTGGGGTCTGGGCACGGCGGTGAAGCTCTATCCGGTGCTGCTCCTGGGTGCGGTGCTGGTCCTCTCCCTCCGCTCGGGGCGGTACCGGCCGTTCCTCGCGGCGCTCGCGGGCACCGCGGGCGCCTGGCTCGTGGTCAATGTGCCGTTCCTCCTGCGGGACCCCGAGGGCTGGGGCTACTTCCTCACGTTCTCGGAAACGCGCGACGCGGGCTTTTCCTCGGGGTGGTACGTCTACAACGCACTGGCACGTCAGGCCGACGTCGCGGCGCTGTCGCCCGCCGCGGTCAACATCGGAGCCGTCGGGATCTTCGGGCTCGCATGTGCCGGCGTCGCGGTCCTCACCCTGCGTGCGGAGCGTCGGCCGCGCCTTGCACAGCTCGCCCTGCTGATCGTGGGGGCGTTCATCCTGTGCAACAAGGTCTATTCACCGCAGTACGCCCTATGGCTCGTCCCCCTGGTGGCCCTGGCTGTGCCCCGATGGCGGGTGGTGTTCGTATGGCAACTCGGCGAGGTGCTCCACTGGTGGGCGGTCTGGCTATACCTGGGCGGTATGACGAGTGGAGGAGCCCCGGAGCACAACCTCGGGCTGGGCGTATATGCCTGGGCGGTCATGGCACATATTCTAGGAATGGCATACGTCATGGCCGTCGTGGTCTCGGAGATCCTGGCTCCGCGGCAGGACCTGGTGCGGCGCATCGGCATCGATGATCCGCACGGCGGACTGTTCGATGACGCACCGGACCGATTCACACTGCACTCCCGCCTCCGTCCGCGCAAGGCCGTGCGAGCAGGACCCCTCGGCGAGCGGTGACCGGACGTCGCCGTTCTGCTCCGATAGGCTGGCCGGACCGCGCGGATCGCCCGGCCGAGCCAGCACCCGTGGGTACGAATGGCCGGCCACCAGGGCGCCCGTCGACCAGGCCCCAGATGAACCTCCACCGGAAGACCTCAGTGACTGCACCATCCCTGACCGCCAGCACGCTCGACAGGAGCGCTTTCGACGCGATCGCCGCCACGCATCCCGACGTCGTGATACCGCTTGAACAGACGCCCGACTGGGTGGAGTTCGAGCGCGCACTGGGCCGCTCGCCGCTCGGGATCTGGGAATACAGGGACATGGCGGGGGCACTCGTAGCGACTGCCAGTTACGTCCACGTGGTGCGCCGCTCCAGGGAATCCGTCGTCGTCGTCAACGGACCCGTGTGGTTCGCCCAGCGGACACCGGCTGCCGAGCGCGTGATGATGGAGACGGTGCGAGAGCAGTTTCGCAACCATCCGACCGCGCATCCGCTGTACGTGAGGATGCAGGTCGCAACACTCCAGGCTCCGGCTACGGGTCCGATCGAGCACGGCTGGTACGAGCGTGAGATCGTGGTCGACCTCACGCCGTCGGAAGCCGGACTCCTCAAGAGTTTTCGCCCCAATGCACGCAACAGCATCCGCAGGGCGCAGCGCAACGGAGTCACCATCGAACACATTCCTCGAGAGGAATGGAAGAACGTCTTCGCGCGCGAGTTGTTCCCCATCATGCAGGAGACCGCGGAGCGCGACGGCTTCCAGTCGTTCGACTCGTCCTACTACGAGACGCTGCTGGCCGTGCTGGGTGACCACCTGCGCCTTCTCGTCGCCTATCGCGATGGCATTCCCCTGAGCTGGCTCATCACCACGGAATACCGCGGCTACGCGGTCTACTATTTCGCGGGCAGCACCCACGCGGCCCGCAGCACCTTCGCCCCGTACCTGTTGCTGTGGGAGGCGTTCCGGACGTTGAAGGCCGCGGGCAACACCGCCTGTGGCCTGACGGGCATCGAGAGCGCGAACTACCCGTCGCTCGCGAACGTCACCACCTTCAAGCGGAACTTCTCGAAAAATGTCGTGGTGGTGCCTACCACCTATGACATCCCGCTGAGTCCTGTCCGCTATCGCGCCGTCTCGGCCCTGCTGGCCGCACGGCGGGCAGCTCCTGCCGCTGCAGGAGGTATCGTCCGGCGCGCGTCCGGTCTGGTACGGAGATCAGAAAGCGGACGCGTCAGCCCGACCGCCGCAGAAATGTAGTCCGGGTGGGGAGACACCCCGCTGCTTCAGGAGAGGAAATCCCATGGTGGATGTGGAGATCGTCGGTTCCGGGCCGAACGGACTCGCGGCCGGCGTCGTCATGGCACGAGCCGGATTGTCCGTCAGGGTGCACGAGGCTGCTCCCACCATCGGTGGCGGCTCGCGTTCCGTCGAGCTCATGGATCGCGACCACCTCCATGATTTCTGCTCCGCAGTCCACCCGATGGCACTTGCGTCCCCTTTCTTCCGCGCCTTCCAGCTGAGCCGCCGCATCGGATTCGCCGTCCCCGAGGTGTCCTTCGCCCACCCGCTCGACGGCGGCCGGGCCGGAGTGGCCTACCGGAGCATGGAGCAGACGGTGGCCGGGCTCGGTGCTGACGGCGAGGCTTATCGCCGACTGCTGCAGCCACTGAGTGATCGCGAGGAGGGGATCCTCGCGTTCACGCTCAACCATGTCGTCCGCATCCCGAAGCGGCCGGAGGCCGCGCTCCGCTTCGGGCTGGCGGTCCTCGACCAGGGACTGCCGACTTGGAACCGCCGCTTCCGCACCGATGAGGCCAGAGCGCTCGTCACGGGTGTCATGGCGCACCCGGTGGGAACGCTGCCGTCCCTGACGGGAGCGGGGGCGGGCCTGGTGCTCAACCTCCTGGCGCACACCGTGGGCTGGCCCATCCCGGTGGGCGGATCCCAGTCCATCGCGGACGCCCTCGCCCTGGACGTCCGGCGGCACGGCGGCGAGATCATCACCAACAGCAGGATCGAGACCCTGGCCGAGGTGTCGGACGCGCGCGTGGTGCTCCTCGACGTAGCGCCCAAGACGTTCCAGGCGATGTCCCGCGGGCGTCTGCCCGCGGCGTACGAGAAGGCCCTTTCCGCATTCACGTACGGCAACGCGGCCTGCAAGGTGGACTTCATCCTGTCCGGTCCGGTGCCATGGACACACCCCGAACTCCACAGGGCCGGGACGGCTCACCTCGGGGGGACCCGCGAGGAGATCGCCGCCGGCGAGAAGCAGGTCAACCAGGGCGAGCATCCGGACAGTCCGTACGTGCTCCTGTCCCAGCCGTCGTCGTTCGATCCGACGCGCGCGCCGGACGGTCGGCACACGCTATGGACCTACTGCCACGTACCGCGCGGTTCCACGCGGGACATGGCAGAGGCCGTCACCGCGCAGGTCGAGCGCTTCGCGCCCGGGTTCCGCGACGTCGTCGTCCGCAGCCATACGACGACCGCGAGCGAGCTCGAGGTGTACAACGCGAACTATGTGGGCGGGGACTTCAGCAGCGGGGCGGTAAACCTGCGGCAGATCGTCGCTCGGCCGGTGCCCTCGCTGCAGCCATGGGCGACTCCCATCAAGGGGGTGTACCTGTGCTCGCAATCGACACCGCCCGGGCCAGGAGTGCACGGCATGGCCGGGCTCAACGCGGCGAAGCTCGCCCTCAGGCGCGAGTTCGGCCTGTCCGTCCCGGCGCTCGGCCTCTGAGGAGCCCGTCGGTCAGAACGGGTACCGCGCGATCTTCCCTGCAGGGTGACCCACTGCGTCTCCGTAAAGGCCTTTCATAACGTCCGGTTGCCGGACCTTGCCGGACCGAGGAGTGCGCGGTCCCCGCCACTATCGCCCGGGTCGGACCATCCTGCGGTTGCCGGGACCCCGGTCGAGTCCACGTCGAGTGCAATGGGCGGGGTGCGACCTCGGGTCAGGCTTCGGATCGGATGATCCGGCGTGCCGCCTCCACCGCGGAGGCGCGGTGTGCGGCAAGAGGAGTCGCGGGTGCATTCCAGCGGGCCACCAGGGGAGCCTGGACCCACGCCTGCGCGACTCCGAACAGCAGGGGCAGGAGCTCTTCGGGGGCCCACGACGTATCCACGAGTCCGCGTTCCTGCGCTTCCCTCAGCGCCGAAAGCTTGCTGTCCGGCGAGGACCCCGATGGCAGGTCGTACTGGACGCCCTCGAGCCGCGCCCACGTCAGCATCCGAAGGATGTCGGGATGATCGTGCGTGTGGTCGAAGGCCGCACCAACGAAAGCGGGCACATCTCCCGGATCGAGCACGACGGCCTGATGGAACTCGGCTGCATTGACATCCAGGACGGCCTGGAAGAGCGCCGACTTGTCGGTGAAGTGCGCGTAGAGGCGTTCCTTGCTGGCACTCGCCGCCTTCGCGATGCGATCGATTCTCGCACCCGCCAGCCCGGAGGACGCGAACTCGGTCCGGGCAGCCGAGAGGATGCGTGACCTTACGTCCGTCGTCGAGTGCATCCCTCGAGTATACCCAAACGAACTAGTTCGTTTGACTCCCGCCCGACGTGGACCATACCCTCGATCCGACACCACTTCTGAGGAGATCCATGACCACCCCACCCTCGGGTTTCGCCAACCCGTCCATTCTGGACACCGCCAGGGACAAGGCGCCCGCCAACCGATGGCTCGTACTCGCCATCGTCGCCCTCGCGCAGCTCACCGTCGTCCTCGACGGAACCATCGTGAACATCGCCCTGCCCCAGGCCCAGCTGGAGCTCGCAATGTCCGACAGCGACCGCAGCTGGGTCGTCACGCTCTACGCCCTGACCTTCGGCGCCCTCCTGCTCCTCGGTGGTCGGATCGCCGACTTCTGGGGAAGGAAGCGCTCCTTCCTCGTCGGCATGGGCGGCTTCGCCCTCGCCTCGGCCATGGGCGGCATCGCAACCTCGGGTGAACTGCTCCTGCTCGCCCGCGGACTTCAGGGTGCGTTCGCCGCACTGCTGGCTCCGGCAGCGCTCGCCATCCTCTCGGTGACGTTCCCCGGAGGCCGCGACCGGGTACGGGCCTTCGCGGTCTACGGAACGATCGCCGGCGGTGGAGCAGCGGTCGGCCTCCTGCTCGGTGGAGTCCTGACGGAGTACTTCAGCTGGCACTGGTGCCTGCTCGTGAACGTCCCGATCGCCGTGGTGGCCATTGCTGCCGGCATCCCCCTGCTCCGCGAGAGCCGGGCCGAGGGTAGCACCCGCTACGACATACCGGGTGCCGTCCTCGTGAGCCTCGGGCTCGCCTCCGTGGTCTACGGCTTCTCGCGTGCCGAGGCCGGCTGGATCCGCCTGGACACCCTCGGCTTCCTGGCCCTCGGCGTCCTCCTGCTGGCCCTCTTCATCCTCGTGGAATCGCGTGCGGCACATCCACTGCTACCGCTGCGCATCATCACGGACCGGGCCCGGGCCGGCGCCTACCTCTCGTCGATCGCGGTGGGCGCCGCACTGCTCGGGGCACTGCTCTACCTGACGCTCTACTTCCAGATCGTCCTCGGCCTGAGCCCGCTGCACTCCGGACTAGCTTCGCTACCCATGACGGCGGCCATCATCATCTGTGCCGGCGTGGTGTCGCGCCTCCTGCCCAGGGTCGGTCCCCGCATCCTCATGACCGTCGGTCCGTTGATCGCCGCGACCGGACTGTTGCTGCTCAGCCGCATCACCGTGGGCGGGTCCTACGTGCTCGAGGTGCTGCCCGGGCAGATCCTGCTGGGCGTGGGCCTCGCGTTCATCTTCGTCCCCCTCCAGAACGTCGCCCTCCTCGGGATCGAACCCCGGGACTCGGGAGTGGCCAGCGCCGCCGTGACGGCGACGCAGCAGATCGGCGGATCCATCGGCACCGCGGTCTTCACCGCCCTCTACGCCGTAGGTGCGGGTACCGGCACGGCGGAAGGGAACGCCGGTGGACTGCAGCCACTCGTGGACGGCTACTCCGTCGTGTTCCTGGCCGCAGCCGTGGCCCTCGCCCTCGCCTCGCCGATCTCCTGGTTCATGATCAGGGTCGCGAGGGAAGAGTTTTCGCAGTCGGGCGAGTCCGCACACCTTGGCTAGGCCATCCGGCTCTCGCGTGGTGCCCTCGACGGGGGTGCCGACCGAAAAATCGGAGGAACGACTCCGATGCGCTCGGTCGCGCTTCGATCTTCTGGCAGTGTGTCAGTTATGACCTCCGACCCCGACGCGCGTGTTGCACTCATCATCGAAGACGACGCCGATGTGCGGCAACTTCTGGTCATGACCCTCGGCATGAACGGGTTCACCACCATCGAGGCGGAGACCGGACGGCAGGGAGTGGCACTCGTGCGGGAACACCAGCCCGATCTCGTGACCCTGGACCTCAACCTCCCCGATATCGACGGTGTGGAGGTGTGCCGCCAGATCCGGCCGCTGACGGACGCCTACGTAATCATGATTACCGCCCGGAAGGACGAGATCGACCGCCTCATCGGCCTGGAAATCGGCGCGGACGACTTCGTGGTCAAGCCCTTCAGTCCGCGGGAGGTCGGTGCGCGGGTCAACGCGATGTTCCGTCGCCCGAGGAGCACCGTCCGCAACGTGTCCCAGCCCCTGCTCGGCGCAGACCCGGACGAGGCGTCCCCGGCGTCGGTCGCCACCGCGACCGCGGCGCCCGCGATTGCGGAGCAGGTTGAGGGTCTCCTGGTCCACGGCACCATCACCATCGACACCGAGGGCCGGATCGCCACGCTCGACGGGACCGAGCTACCGCTGACGCGGATCGAGTTCGATCTCCTGGCCACGCTCGTCTCGGGACCACGGCGGGTCTGGCAGCGGGAGACACTGCTCTCGCGTATTTGGGGGGACGGCTGGGTCAACGACCAGCACCTGGTCGAGGTTCATATCCGGAATCTGCGGAAGAAGCTTGGCGAGGACACGAAGGCCCCGCGCTTCATCCGCACGGTTCGCGGCGTGGGCTACCGGATGATGCCGTCAAGCCTCGGCTGAATTTCTCCAGTCTCCCCGCCGGTTGCGGTGGACGGACCGGAACCGGCGGGGAGAAAAAAGGAGTGGTGGACTCCTTACGTCCACTCTGGTCGACACCCTTCAAGGGGGCCATGCCTGAACGCCGAAAGAAAACCGAAGAAAGGGCGAAGGCGGGTCGGAGCGTCGCCGAACCTAGGCGAGAATCTCCCGGACCATCGGGATGACCTTCGTGCCGTAGAGCTCGATGCTGTGCATCAACTTCTCATGTGGCAGCGGGCCGGCGCTGTACTTCATGTCGAAGCGGTCGATACCGAGGGTCTGCACTGTCGTCGCGATCTTCTTCGCGACGGTTTCCGGAGAGCCGACGTACAGCGAGCCGAAGTCGGCCTCCTGGTCGAACTCGTCCCTTGTCGTCGGGCCCCACCCGCGCTCGCGGCCGATACGATCACGCATGATGCGATTGTCCGGCCACAGCTCCTCACGGGCCTGCTCGTCCGAATCCGCGATGTACCCCGGGGAGTGCACACCGATGGGAAGCGTGGGCTGGCCGAGCTGCGTCAGCGCCCGGTGGTACAGGTCGACGTAGGGTGCGAAGCGCGCGGGGTCGCCACCGATGATGGCGAGCATGAGGGGCATCCCGTAGCGTGCTGCACGCACCACCGATTCAGGGCTTCCACCGACACCGATCCATGTCTTCAGGCGTCCGCCGTCGGTCTTCGGGTAGACCTCGTGCTGCTCCAGTCCGGGTCGCGTGCTGCCGGACCACGTCACGGGACCCTCCTTGATCAGCTCGGAGAACAGGTCGAGTTTCTCTTCGAAGAGCCGCTCGTAGTCGGAGAGCTCGTAACCGAAGAGGGGGAAGGACTCGGTGAAGGATCCGCGGCCGAGGATTACCTCGGCCCGGCCGTTCGAGGCGGCGTCGAGCGTGGCGAAGCGCTGGTAGACGCGGACCGGATCGTCGGAACTGAGCACCGTGACGGCCGAGCCGAGGCGAATGCGCTTCGTCTGTCCGGCGATGGCGGCGAGGACGATCTCGGGAGCCGAGATGGAGAAGTCGTCCCGGTGGTGTTCGCCCACGCCGATGAAGTCGACGCCTACCTCGTCCGCGAGGACGGCTTCGGCGATCACGTTCCGGATGACCTGCGGATAGGAGACGGGCCGACCGTCCTCGCCGCGTGTGACGTCCCCGAAGGTGTCCAGTCCGAATTCCAGTTCGCGCGCCATGGTGCAACTCCCGTGTTTGCAGATCAGGCCCACTGCGGACCTGCAGATAGAACGGGTCGCGGCTCCGGCTTATTCCATGCATACGCATGGAAATCGACCGACGATCAAAGGAGAGACGCTGCGCGATCGGCAGTGCCGGGCAAGGTAAGGAGGGCTTCGATCCACCCGCGCCGGCACCGGCACAACCCACCGACCACCAGGACCGGGTGAATCAGTGCGATGACACCTCGGCCGGCATGCGGGTCTCGGCCTCTGCGATGAATGCGACAATGTGGCGCGCGACGACGGCGGCCGAACTGTGGTGGACGGCGTGCGGAGCTCCGTCGACGACGACGAGCGTGCCGTCGCGTGAGGAATCCGCGAGGCTCCGCGACCAACGGTCTCCTGCGACCAGGTCGCGGGACCCGCGCAGCACGAGAACCGGTTGGGTTGCGAGGGGTAGGCGTTCCTCCAGGGGATAGCTCATGGCAACCGCCAGTTCCGCGAAGTACCAGCGGGGCCCGCACCGAAGGACGTCGAGGAATTGCACCGTGTTCAGCAGTGGTTTCTCGAGGATCGAGTTCAACCCCAGCGTGAGCGCCTGCTCGGGCACGGTTCGTCGTCGAACGTCGACTGCCGCTCCGATGAGGACGAGCCGGGATGCGAGGTCCGGCCGCCGGACAGCAAGTTCCGTTGCCGTCTGGACACCCATGGAATGGCCGATGACGATGCTCGATGAGACGCCCAGGTGGTCGAGCAGAGTGGCGAGGAGTTCGGCACTTGCGGGGTTGGTGACCCTGTGGGCGGGTCGACCGGTCCAACCGTAACCTGGCAGGTCGATCACGAGGACCGTCCCATGACGGGAAAGCTGCCGCCCCAATCGAAGGAAGTAGCGGTGGGACATGCCGATCCCATGGACCAGCACGAACACCGGGATCGGGTCCGTCGACGGGCGACCTCCACCCCGGGCTTCGTGGTCCCTGATCCGGTCTTCCATGACGTACGCGCGGCACTCGCGGTCGCCGACGGTGATGCTCCGCCAGTCCGAGGGTGATCCCGAGCGGGGGAGACGCGGTGTCGTCGTCGATCCTTCGGCAGAGACCGTCGACGTCCGTGAGGGAACGGCGAGGGTGCGGCGGGAGGGATGCTCCTCGTGATCCGCCCGGGCATGTCCGTCGACGTTGGCGGTGACGGATGGGTGGACCGGGAGGCTGCCGACCAGGTGCAGGATGGCGTCAGCGACGTCGCGGGCACCAGCGCGATGCGCGGCGTGGGATTGGCCTCGCACCTCTACCACGCTCCCGTCCCGGGCCGCCCCGGCCAGCTTGCGGCACCAAGTCCCGCTGGCGATCGGATCCAGCGAGCCGCGCAGGATCAGCACCGGCCGGGCCACGTGGGCTATCCGTTCATCCAGTCGATACCCCAACATCACGGGCAACTCCTGCAGGTACCAGCGGATACCGCACCGCAGGTAGGCCCCGCCGACCAGGAGGTTCGTGACCGGCCGTTCCAGCAGGGTGTCCAGTGCCAGGACGCCGGCGTTCCGGGCAGCGGACGGATGGGACGTATCCGTGACCGGGCCTATGAGCACCACGGCCGAGACGAGCTCGGGATGCTGGATCGCGAGCTCGGTGACGAACTGGGCGCCCATCGAGTGCCCGATCACGACGCACGAGGAGAGCCGTGCGTCCTCCAGCGCCCCTGCGATGACAGCCGCGTAGTCCGCGACGCCGAGTTGCCTGGCCGGTGTGGGGGTTCCCCCGAATCCGGGCAGGTCAAGGACGATGGTGTCGCCATAGGGGAGCAGCTCTGCCTGCAGGCGAGCGAAGTAGCGGTGCGACATCCCGATGCCGTGCACCAGGACGAAGACCTGTCGTTGTCCACCGTCGGTCGCCCTGCGTGAGGAATGGAGGCGATACGACACGTCGAGGTGATCGCCGCTGCCTGGACGAAGAGTCGTCCGGACAGTGGTCGAGGCGCGATAGGACACGGGCACGGGTTCTGCGCTCGTCGGATCGTCGGCAGGCTGGTTGGTGCGTCGCTGAAGGAGGAAAGGCAGGAACCCGCTCAGACGGATGGAAGCCATGGGTGCAGGTCACTCTCGAGTGGGGAAGCGAAGCAGACGGTGTCGGTGTGTGTCTAGCGTCGGCGGTATTGGTTGATGATGGGGCAGTCGAAGGGGTCGCGTGCGGCGAGTCCGACGCGGTTGAGGTAGGTGATGACGGCGCTGT
>NZ_QZVT01000007.1 GCF_003602275.1 Arthrobacter cheniae
CGCTACAGCGGCCTCGCGCTGAGCCTCAGACAACGAGCTACTCGCATACATGAACTGCTCCTCGGAAGTTAGATTTCTAGTCCAACTTTCGGGGAGCAGTTCATGGTGCCGGGCCCCTTCTTGGTGAGCTCTACGGCGCTGCGACGGGCTCCGGTTGCTCCGTAGCTGGTACTGCACCCTTGGGGCGGGGCCGCGCCCAGCGATCCATGACGGGCTTCTCCACGAGAGCGTAGAGGGCCCAACCGCCCAGGAGGGTCGCGACGAAGAACCCGGTGATCACGAGCAGCGCCATCGGGGTGTCGTACACCTGGTCGCCGAGAAGGATGCGTCCGTAGAAGATGACGACTCCCTGGCAGAGGTAGAACCCGAAGGAAATGTTGCCGAGCCAGACCATCACCGGTGAGGCGAGGAAAGTCTTGCGACCTGCGATGTCGCCGGCGGCGACAGTGCAGATGATGGCCGCTATCGGGATGATCGTCGCCACGTTGAAGCTGTAGACGAAGGGGACCACCATCGCGAGAGCATACCCGGCGACGCAGATCAGCAAAGCCTGCCACATCTTGAGCGGGATCCACCGCTTGTCGAGCACGATCATTGCCAGGATGGAGCCGAGGATGAACTCGAACAACCGTGACGGCGGAAAGATGTAGCCGAACCAGAACTGGGTGACCGAGACCGGGGTGAGAGGCGAGACCGGAGTGGCTGGAATCAGGTAGGTGGTCACCAGCTGAACGGCAATCATTGCTCCCACCATGACCCAGGCCCACACCCACAGCCTGTTACCCGGGATGCGGCGCAGCGGGATCATGATGAGAGGGAACAGCATGTAGAACAGCAGTTCGCTGTTCAGAGTCCAGGACGGTGGGTTGACCGCGACATAGACAGCGCCGTCCGGGAAGAAGGAATTGACGAGGAACAGGTTGGAGATGATGCCCGTCGGCGTGTTGATCGCCGCGGCGAAGAGGATCATCGACAGCACCCACATGACGAGGTGGTTGGGGAATATTTTCAGCAGCCGGCGGCGCCAGAAACGCGTCGTCTGTTCGCCCGGCTTGTACGACCAAGCAAGCAGGAATCCGCTGAGCACGAAGAAGAACGAGACTCCCACGTACCCTGCCTTGCTCACGAGCATCTCGAGGAACGAGCCGAGTTCCTGGTCGGCGAACGGGTTGATGGGGTCGTTTGGCGGGATGGGTGAGTTCGAGAGCGTGATGTGGAAGCAGAAGACGAGCAGCGCTGCGAAGAATCGCAGGCCGGTGAGCGAGGGCAGTTTGCTCAGGCCAGCCCTGGGTGGGCTGCTCGCCCCGGTCGTCGCGGTCGTCGCGGTCATGGCCGGGCTTCGGGAAGCTCGATGCCGAGGCTGTGGGTGAAGAAGTTGGTCGGGTCCCACGCCTGTTTGGCCCGCTGGAGGCGCGGGTAGTTCGACTTGAAGTACAGTTCCTGCCACCCGGTCCCGGAGCGGTTGCGGGCCGGGTCCGCCATGTCGACGTCGGGGTAGTTGATGTAGCACCCGTCGAGCTGCTCGTTCGGTACGGGCACTCCCCCGGTGGCTGCGAACATCCCTTCGAAGGTGTCCCGCTCCCACCCGAGGTAGCAGTCGTCCTCGGACTCGTCGGGCCAGAAGGTCTGGAGGCAGAGCTTGAAGGCTGATCGCCGCTGCACGTTCGCCGTCGCGTCCGGGGCGACGGCGTTGACCTGACCGCCGAAAGAGAACAGTACGAGCATCGTGTTCGGGTTGGTGAAGTCCGGACGGCTCATCTGGCGGTAGAGCACGCCGATCTGGTCGTCGGTGAAGCGCCGGTTGAGATAGGAGGATTTGTGCGCGCCGCGGCTCGTCGGGTTCGTGATGACCGGGTTATCTGTCCCTACTAGCCGCGTCGCTTGCAGCCAGGGGATCTCCCTCGTTGTGAAGAAGTCAGGCATCGCAGGCAGTTCCCCGGTAGGCGTGTCCAGAGGTTCCGGAGTCACTGCGACCTCGTCCAGGATGGCGGCCACGTAGCGGTCAATGACACCCTTCGCGTCGGGGCTTGCCGCGTCGATCTGGGTGAACATACCCATGTTCGCGTTCGCCTTCGAGCTGACGTTGAAAAGGCTGCTCAGGTGGGACTCGGGGGTGCCGGGCTCGCGGTACTTCTCGTGCCAGGCGCCGAAGTTCGTGATCAGCCTGCGAAACTTCACCTCGTCGAGCTGGTCCCAGGGAATCGAGATGGCACTGACGAGGACCGTCGCTGGTGCGTTGATGAGCTGGTCCGACGGGTTGGATCCGGATGCGCCCGGAGAACGGAACCAGTATTTGGTCACGATCCCCCAGTTGCCGCCGCCGCCGCCGGTGTGAGCCCACCAGAGCTCATTCAGGGCGCCTTTGTCGTCCCTGGAGGCTACGGTGGTCTTGGTCTTGCCGTCAGCTGCGACGGTGACAACTTCGACCGCGTACAGGTGGTCTGTCACCAGCCCGTGGGAACGCGACAGCAAGCCGTAGCCGCCGCCGGCGATATGTCCGCCCGCACCCACGCTGTAGCAGATGCCACCGGGTATCGTGACACCCCAGTTCTTGTAAAGGGTCTCGTAGACGTTCATCAATCGGGCTCCGGGCTCGACGACGAACGCGCGCATCTTCTTGTCGTAGTAGACGGCGTTCATGGGCGACACATCGAGGATCACCTCAATGCTCGGGTTGCACACGAAGTCGGCGAAGCAGTGCCCGCCGCTGCGCACGGACACCTTCTTGCCCGTGCTGACCGCGTCCCGAACGGCGCTCTCGGCGTCCCTGGTGCTGGTGATCAGCCGCACGTACTCGGGTCGGGCGACAAACCGCTGGTTGTTGCCTGTCATCAAATCCCGATAGCGCGAGTCCGATGGCCCGATGATCGACCCGTCGGGTGTGGCCGGTCCCGTGGCGGCGTTAGCCGCGGAAGCGCCGGCTGTCTCGAACACGGCAAGTGACCCAACGGCTGCCGCGGTGGCTGATCCGCCGAGGAAATGTCTCCTGCCGAGGCCTGCCTTTTCCGTGGCTTTGTCCTTGGTTCTCATCGCTGATGGCCTCCTTGTCGTGTCAGGTTGGGGTGCAGGGTGATCTCTGCTTTCGGTGCCACGAAATAGTGCTGGACGGAGTAGGAGATGGTGGCGAAATCGTCGATGCCGCGGGAACCGAAGTCACCAGCGACTATGCGCGCGATGGATTCGCCCGAGACTTTCCACTTCAGGAACAGGCCCTTTTGCAGGTCGACCGCCTTGTAGTAGTACGCGCCCTGCCAAGGATTTGGTCCGCGAAGTCCGATGAGGAACTCGTCATCGCCGTCACCGTCGAAGTCCCGGCACATGACCGTGTGGCCTGGGCCTTCGCCGTTCTCGTTCGGGTCCCCGTAGATGTCCAGGAGGTGGCGCGTCCAGCCGGCGGCCTCCTCTTCACCGCCGCTGCGGGTGTAGACGGCCACCGTGTTGCCATGGAAGGGTTCGATCGCTGCGACGTAGGCAAGCGGGTCATCGCCCACACGACCGCCGTCCACATCCCCGCTGCCCTTGAATGTGGTCAGCTCGAACTGGGATTCCTCGCCGTCGCCGATGTGCTCGTACTTCCAGGTGTTCGAGTCCTCTTCGTAGTAGAGCCAGGTAACGCCTTCATCTGATGCCATCAGGATGGAGTCCAGTGCTGATCCTGGGATCAGATTGGTTTTCCGTGCGACGCCGTGGATCATCCTGAAGTCGGTGTCGGAGATGATCTCCTTGTCCCACTCGGTCCGCGGGTCATCCGGTTCGGTGAAGAGAACCACGGGAAGCACCGCGTGAACGTCCTCGACCGCAACGATGGGGAACCCGATGACCTGGGTACGGTCCGTCCTGGTGAAGTGGCCGACGCGGAGGCGGTGCATCCCAATGGCACGTCCGATGTGATGACGTTTCCACGGCGCTGTGTCCTCTGCATCCTTGCCCGGGTTCTCGATCCAGTCGATCTTGCCGCCTTCAGGATCTGCGTGGTGGATTGTGCCGCCGGGCCCGTACAGCTGGTAGCAGACGACCAAGTCGTCGGTGCCGTTGCCGGTGATGTCCCCGAAGTCCATGCCGACCGGCTCTTTGATCTTGTCGATGATCAAGCGCTTCTCCCAGGTCGGGTTCTTGTACCAGTAGATTTCCCCGAGGGATAGGCCGTAGCCGACGAGGTCCGGACGACCGTCCCCGTCAATGTCAGCCGCCTCGAGCCAGTACCCGTCCCGCAGGAAATCGGTGACTGTCTCGCTGCCGAAGAGTGGTTCCGTGATGTCCAGGCTTGGGATCGTGGGGCCTGCTATTGCTGGTGTTGTCATGGCGGTACCTTTCGTGGGTCAGCCGACGGCTGTCGGTGAGAGTGAGGAAGAAGGGGTGGGGGTATTGGTGCCACGGGCCCGTCGGGCAGCCGCCAGGATCAGTGCCAGCGCGACGGCGGCCAGGCCCGCACCGACCCAGACGGGTGACACGTATCCGAAGCCGGCAGCGATAGTCACCCCGCCTAGGTAGGCGCCGATCGCGTTTCCGAGGTTGAAGGCCGAGATGTTGACACCCGAAGCGAGGGTGGGTGCCTGGCTCGCGAAGGACAGAACCCGCATCTGCATGCCTGGCACCGCCGCAAAACCGACCGCGCCGAGGAGGAATACTGCGACAGCTGCAAACCACGGGTTGTGGATGGCTACGGTGAAGGCAAGCAGTACGACCGTCAGACCGGACAGCAAGGTGATGAGCGTCTTGTCGAGATTCAAGTCCGCAGCTCGTCCCCCGCCGATGTTGCCGACAAAGAGCCCCGTACCGAACAGGACGAGCATCCACGGGACGGCCGAGGGCGAGAAGCCGGCGAGGTCGATGAGCATCGGTGCGATGTAGGTGAAGGACCCGAACATGGCGCCGAAGCCGAAGACGGTGACAAGGATGGACAGCCACACCTGGCCGCTGGTGAAGGCCCGCAGCTCGCGTCGCAGGCTTCCAGCGGCCCGGTACTCGGCAGCGCGCTGAGGTATGAGTGCGACCAGTCCGATGAAGGCGACAACGCCGATGGCGGTAATGGCCCAAAAGGTCGACCTCCACCCGTAACTCTGTCCGAGGAAGGTTCCCAGTGGAACTCCCAGCACGTTCGCGATGGTGAGCCCCGCGAACATGAGCGAGATGGCTCGCGCCCTTCGGTCGGGGGTGACAAGGGTCGACGCAAGAACTGCGCCGATGCCGAAGAAGGCGCCGTGACAGAGAGCTGCCACGATGCGTCCGGCCATCATGACCGCGTACGTGTCGGCGACGGCCGAGATCAGGTTGCCTGCGATGAACAGGACCATGAGGGCACACAGCACGCTTTTTGGCTTGAGCGATGCCGTCGCCGCGGTCACGAAAATTCCGCCGACCGCGACACTGAGCGCGTAGCCCGAAACGAGATAGCCGGCGACCGGGATGCTGACGTCGAAGTCTGCTGCTACTTCCGGTAGTAGTCCAAGGATGACGAATTCGGTAAGGCCGATGCCGAAGCCGCCCAGTGCAAGGGCAAAAAGTCCGAGGGGCATGGGGTCTTCCTTCTTGGGGCAGGCAGCGGTTGCCCCTGCCTGCCCCGGTAGTGGATCAGGCGAAGACGGGCATGCTCTCAGCGCCGGGCACGAAGGGCATGACCGCGGGACCGATTTTGAAGAAGTGCGCGGTCGCAGCGATGGTCCGTTCGGTCGCCCGGCCATCGCCGTATGGGTTGATCGCGCCCGCCATATCGCGGTAGGCGACGGGATCGTTGAGGAGCCGGGAGACTTCAGCGACGATCTGCCCGCGGTTGCGGCTGACAAGACGGGAGCTTCCCGTCAAGATGGACTCGCACCGCTCGGTGATGTCCCGCAGGACCAGGGTCGGCTTGCCCAGGGCGGGCCCCTCTTCCTCGGCGCCGGAACTGTCCGAGAGGATGATGTCACTCCGACGGAGCAGCCGGCAGAAACTCAGGTAGGGCAGTGGATCGACGAGGTTGATGTTTGGGATACCCGAGAGAATGGGGAGCATGATCTCGCGTACCCGCGGGTTCAGGTGCAGGGGGACCACGATGCGCACGTCGTTTCGAGCCGCGATGTCCGCCAGAGCTTCGGCAATCTCCCTCATCGGCTGACCGATGGTTTCGCGACGGTGCGTCGTGGCGAGGATGACGCGACGCGGATCGTCGTCGAGGTCATTGAGGACTTCCGCCCCGTAGGTGTGAAGGTTCTGCATACCCCACTGCAAAGCGTCGACAATGGTATTGCCGGTGACGACGATGGAGCTCTCGCGGATCCCCTCGCGAATGAGGTTGGCGCTGTTCCCGGGAGTCGGGGCGAGATGCAGTGCGGCGATCTGGGCGACGAGCTTCCGGTTGGCTTCCTCGGGGAACGGTGAATAGTTGTTGCCGCTGCGCAGGCCGGCCTCCACATGGATGATCGGTACGGAGCGGTGCAGGGCCGCGAGGGCCCCGGCCAGCGTGGAGGCTGTGTCGCCGTGCACCATGACCGCGTCCAGTCCCTCCATGTGGTCCCCGGCGCATAGTCCCTCGAGCATGCGGTGTGTGACCTGCGAGAGGGTCTGCTTATCCCTCATGACCCCGAGCTCGACGTCGGGGGTGATGCGGAATTCCTGAAGAGTGTTGTCGAGCATCTCGCGGTGCTGTCCGGTCGAAATGAGGACGGGCCGGAAACGAGGGTCGTCGATGAGGGAGTGAATGATGGGTGCGAACTTGACCGCTTCCGGACGTGTGCCGAAGACGACTCCGATGGTTTTCATGATGATCTCCTTGGGGCATGGGTGATGGCGGCGCCGGGATGGCCGGCGCTGGCAGAAGCTGGAGAGTGCGGAGCGCTTAGATCTGGTGGTATTCGAGGGCGAGCCAGATGCAGTCTGTGTCTGCTTTGTACTGGTGCCAGGGGTAGAGAAAGCCGGCGGGCTGTTGGGTGCAGAAGGGGACTGGGTTAGTGGCACCTGGAGCCAGAATCTGGTCCTCGTACAGCGCTGTCTGGTCTTTCGCGGTGAACTTTTGCATGCGGCCGATACCCGAAATCTGGGTGTGGATTTCGATGAAGGGATGCTCGTTGTGGATGCCGCAGTCAGTGCCGGCGGGGCTGAACCACAGATTGGCTTTGAGCTCGAAGTCCCCGACGCCGAGCCCGGGAGAGTGCAACGCCTGGGCCTTATCGATCTCGACCGCACCGAGGCTTTGCTGAACGGACTTGAGCAGAACTGGATGGTCCTCCCCTGGTCCGTAGAAATCAGTCCAGCCCAGGTTGCGTGCTAAATGCTCCTGCTCAGGGATGTCCTGCACAGAGAAGACCCCTAGGAGGTGCCCCGAGACGCGGCCATCGACGAGGATCGTTGAGCTGAACGGGGGAAGGGCGCTTGACTGCTGTGCACCTACCCAGGCGTCAGAGGCTGACATGTTGACGACGATATTCCGGCCGGGAATGACGTAATCCGTGACGGATCGCAGGATTTCTGCGTAGGCAAGTGGGCTGGAAAAGGACAGCAATTCCTGTGTTGACGCTTGCATGGGGTACCCCTGAAGATGTCGACAGTGAATGATCCGCGGCCGAAGTCGGACGACGGCAACAAAAAAGCGGGACACCGAGGCGAGTGGCGACACCGGTGTTCCGCTGGGCCAAGTATCAACAGGGGAAGGCAAATCTAGCCACGCCCTGTCAGTGATAGGCAGAGCAGGGACAGGTGGGAAGCGGTCGGCGCAGCAAGACTGGTTCAATGACCCTTGACCTGCTCGCGCACCTGTCTGCACCCGAACCACATCGATGTGCGGTCCGCTTCTATGACAGGACGATTCAGGTAGCTGACGGTCAACACATCCGGGTCAGGGTCTATGAGCCGGAGGATGTTGCCGGGATTACGCTCGTGTGGGCGCATGGTGGCAGCTGGACGCGGGGCTCGATCGATGACTGGCACGACGCTTGCCTGCAGCTCGCGACACTGGGGCGAGCACGGCTCGTGAGCGTCGGTTACCGGCTGGCACCAAAGTGGCAGCATCCGACCGCGGTGATGGACATCTCGTGCGCCATCCGCTGGAGCGATACACAATTTGGTGGTGCCACCTACGTCGGCGGAGACAGTGCGGGAGGAACACTGGCAGCTGGTGCCGCCCTTTTCGCTCGAGACAGCGGGTTCGGTCTCGCCGGGCAGATCCTGGCGTATCCACCGCTCGATCCAGCTTGCACATCCCCGTCCTACCACCAACCCGAGCAACCATTTCCTCCGCATTCAATGCTGATGCACGCCTGGCGACAGTACGTAGGAACCGACGGGACGCTACCCAGATCGAAGTACCTCACCCCGATCCATGAAGAGCACCTAGCCGGCGTCTGCCGTACAGCGCTGCTCGTTGGCCCTTCCGATCCTGTGTTCGACGATGTCCGTGCCTTGGCAAAGAAGCTCCGTGATGCGGCCGTTAGCGTTTCCCTCTGTGAGGACCCATGGGTCTTCCACGGCCAGTTCCTCAGTACCTCGGCGCGCGCCAATCCTGTTCACCAGTGGGTGCAGTTGGAGCTCAAACGCATGGGTCTCGACCTGGCCACCAACAAGACACCCGAAACGAGCACACCATGACTCATGCCCCGGTCCGCATCGAACAGCCCGCGTACACCCATTCACTTCGGCGACATTTTGCCGACCTGCGAGACGGCACCCATGGTGGCGCCGTCACGAGGCGGGACAAGGAAGAGCTCTTCTTCGAAGCAGTGGATTTACTCCGCCCCTACGCACTACAGGTCCTTAAGGAGATGAACGAAGCAATGCTCCTCGGACAAGGGATCGTGAAGGACTCTGGCACCGCGCAGACGCTAGATGGGCCACTTCGCTCCTGGACACTGTCATGGGAGGAGCAAAGGTCCCTCGCCCTTCCGCCAGTGAGCCTGCATGCCTACTACGGGCGAGGTTTCCATCACCCGCACTTGCGCGGGGGCACAGTGCGGGAGTGGCCTATGAATGTCTTCACCGCCCAGCACGCTGCGGAAGAGGTACCGCTCCTGCGATCTATAGCCTCCGCGGACCTCCACAATCTCGTCTTCATGGCCGATTTCACCATCGTGCCCGCCTGCGCCCCCGGCACAACCTATCCGACGCGATGAGGCTTTCCGTCCTCGACCAATCCCCCGTAGCGGCGGGCCTCCGTCCGGCCGAAGCCCTCAGGGAGACCATCAGGCTCGCACGAGCGACCGAGGCAATGGGCTATCACCGATTCTGGGTTGCTGAACACCACGCCTCGCCTGGCTTCGCTGGAACAACTCCTGAGCTGCTTGCCATGGCCGTTCTCGACGCCACTGGTCGCATGCGAGTCGGGACGGGCGGCGTCCTACTGGCACAGCACGATCCACGGCGGATCAGCGAATCATTTGATATCCTTGCGGCACTTCATCCCGGCCGTGTCGACCTCGGCGTCGGTCGGGCGGGCACTGCCGACCCCGACATGTTCACCGACAAGCTCGTACAGCTACACAAGAGCCTGCATCTAATGCCCGACGACGAGAGCCGTACCGACTTGAACTTCTGGCTCCTCGGCGCAGGGAGAGGATCCGCTCCTCTGGCCGCCACCCTCGGCGCAGGCTACGCACATGCCCACTTCCTGAACGCGACAAGTGGCCGGCCTGCAATCCTGCAGTATGCATCCACTTTCGCCCCAACGAATCACCGTGCACACCCAGAAGGGCTGGGAGCCGTTCGAGTGATCACCGCACCAACTTCCGACGAAGCAGATCGCCTTGCAGACTCTGTGCGGTTATGGCGCGCGCGCAAGGACCTTGGATTGGACCAACCATTCCCCAACTGCACCGACAGTGTGATCTCGGGCTGGTCTGAACAGGAACTGTCTCATCGTGCGGACCACGACCAGAGAATGATCGTTGGTGAACCAGTAACAGTCGTCAAACAGCTGAAGAGGTTGTCGAGACAAATGGGGGTGGACGAGTTGATGATTTCCACTCCGCTCCCCCGATTTGACGACCGAATTCGCTCCTTCGAGCTTATTGAGCAGGCCATGCACGAGGTATTCACGTCAGGCATCGATAGTTATACCTCTAGCGGTCGCACAGCCCTGACGTCGGAGTCGACGAGCAATCTCTAGCCAGCTCTGGGGGCTAGCGACGTCCCACTAGAGGCTAGTCGAACGTCAGGATGACCGAAGGGTTGGACACATACCCTTGGCTCTAGGTCGTGTTTCGGTCGTTCAATCATCCTTCTACCCTGCTGGTGGTACTCCCGTACACCCAAAGACGCCCATAATTTATTGCAATGACTCTGCCGCGGTAAGACGCAGCGCTTGGACTGAAGGTCCGCTACGCCCTACGGTCGTCTAGAGCTGGGATCGAGTCGGGCCCAAGCCGCGTCGCTAGCGCGATTGCTCTGCGGTAAGCACCTGGTACTGGGGGTTGCCGGCGAGGAATGAGTACGCCATGGCGCATCTCGGTACGAGGCGCAGACGCCGCTTGTGGGCGTTGAGAACCACGTGGCGCATCAGCGTCGCGTCGACGCCCTGGCCGCGTAAATCTAGTTGCTCCGCACCGTCGAAAAGAACGACTCGTCCGCCGTCCATCGTGTACCTCACATATGCGGCAAGAGCGCCGTCGACGAACAGCTCGAACCGGCTGTTCAGGGCGTTATTGCGGAACGCTTCTCGAGTCTTGGCTTGGCCCTGGGTCTGGGTGCCGCGTTCGGTGGCCTGACGCGCCCGGTGCTCGAGTTCTTCGACGAGCATCTCGTAGTGGTCCACAGCACCGTAGGGCGGGTAACTGGAATCCAGGAGCCTGTACGCCTGGTTCACCATGACCCGCAGCTGCCTGGTCGGCAGTTCTTCGAGGTCATCGGCGGACAGCTGCTCATCGAGCACTGCGGTGTCAGGCTCATGCGTTTGGGCTGCGTTGCCGGCGGTTAAGGAGAGCACGTCGTCGAGCAGGGCATCCGATACATCGGGTGTTGAGGTGAGGATGGGGGCGATCTGGCCTGGGTGCAAGAAATGCATCATTGCGACTCCTGTGCTTGTCAGAAACCACGGCCTTTGGCTGGACCCCGGTCTGCTGAATGGTATCGAGGACGCGTCAAGATAACAAAGTCAGCGAGCTTAGGGTTCAGACCCAGATCTCCATCTGAACCTGCGCGGCGAGCCGCCGGAGGACCTGCATATCGTCGTCGCTGAAGGCACGGGGCTGGTCGTCCATGAGGCACAGAGTCCCGATACGCCACCCACCGGAAGTGCAGACCGGATGGCCGGCGTAGAAGCGGACTTGTGGGCCCCCGGTAACGAGGGGATGATCTCGCCAATCCGGATGGACGCTGGCGTCATTGATGACCAGGGTTCGGTCGTATTTGATCGTCGTCCCGCAGAGGGAAAGGTCCCGCGGCATGTCCTCACCGAGGGGCCCGGTGACGGACTTGATGATCTGGGCGTCCTCGGTGATCAGGGCGATGGAGGCCGAGCTGATCCCGAAGTGGTCCCTCGCTTGCCGGGTGAGCCTGTCGAAGCGCTCCTCAGCCCCGGTCTCGAGCAACCCCGACTCGTGCAACGCCTGAAGGCGCCGGAACTCGGTCTCATCCAGATCAGGGTCTTCGGCCGCTGCAGCAGCTTCCAGGGAGGCAGGAACGTTCTTGCTCGTGTCGGTCATCGCGCTGGCGGTGAGGTCCCCAGCCGGCGGGGCCGTGAAGTCGAATTCCTCGGGCGAGATGACCAGGGTGCGCAGGTAGTCGCTGTACCCGGAGGACGTTGTGGCGTCGTGGTTGCTGTAGTGGGCTCCGTCGACCATGGAACCGGTGCTGTCCAGCAATTCGTTGATGGCGTGGGCGAGCAAGTCGCGGTCCTGCACGGGAAGCATCGTGACTCCAGCGAGGTACCCCTCGATCTCGATCTCATCCGCATTTCCATCCAGGGCGAAGTACGACAGGAAGATGTCGATGTCGCCCAGATCGGCTGCACGCACGGTTTGGATCGCGCTCCACTGCTGCACGTATTCACTCAGCACGTCCATACCTCCACAGACTCATTCGCCCATCGACCTTAAGGCCGGGCCGCGGGCCAGTGTTCTCAAATCCCATCACGTTCCAACCCCTCTGCGCCAGGTGCGAGGGAACAGATGCGTGAGGTAGACACCCGGCCTCGGATGGCTGCACTGCTCGTCGCAGCCACACTCCCCGACTCATAGGGCAGGCGTGTGCAGGGAGATGAGCATTTCGCCGAGCGTCCTGATCCTGGCGGCGCTATCCGGGTCGATGCCAACGCCGGAAACGATGGCCCCCTGCAGGATGACCAGCCAGCAGTACGCGAAATCATCAGGGTCAGTGAGGCCCATGAGGGTCGCGGCGTCCCTGACATTGGTCCGGGTTTCCTCGATATATGCGAGGCTCGCCGCACCAAGCGGCTGTCCCGGGCCGTTCTCGAGCAGCGCCCTGATGTAGGGGCACCCGGTGAAGCCCGGGGTGTGGAACCACTCGTCGAAGATCTCGAAGATCGCCATCAACTGATCCCGCGGCGTATCCGCCCGGCGTTGGGACTCCGCAGTGAGGTAGCCGACCGTGAACACGCTTTCACGTCGCTCGAAGAAGGCCAGGACGAGGTCGTCCTTGGACGGGAAGTGACTGTAGAACGAGGCCTTGGCAACGCCAGCGGCAGCGATGATCTCGTTGACACCGACCGCCCGGACCCCCCGAGCTAAAAACAGGTCATAGGAACTGGTCAGGATGCGCTCTCGCGCACCAGTCTGGGCTTGCACTGCTGTCTCCATGGAACTCCTCGCAGGCGATATTCATAACCCAGCTTAGGGTAGACAGACCGGTCTGTATGTGGAATAAGCTCGGCACCCTGATTGTTCCCCCAACAGTCAGCCAGCGAAGAAGGGATTGAACCCTGCTTCGCGGCGCCGGCACCAACGGCCTGCCTCTGGGCGGACCCACGTGCCGGCGCCACCTACTTGCCTATCGAGGCAACTTCTCGATGGTGGCTTGCGGAGGATGGAGCGCACACCCATGTCGACATCTGCCCCACACTCACGATTCGAGCTCCAACCCTTTCAGAACAATGTGCTCCTTGAACGGCAGCGGCGCCGCACTAACAGCCGGGCCGGTCAGGGTGCACGGGTTCATTGGGCTGTCATCTGATGCTGGTACCGTCGCCCCGATGGATGCTCTTCTACCTGAACAACACACTGCCGTCGCCGCTGACCTCTCCGGCCGGTCCGGCTTCGACGAGCAGTTCCTGGGCGAGCATGTGCCCGTACCGTCGCTGGACGGCATTGAGACGGTCCTACTCCCGTACACCCACTTCTCGGTCCTGATGCGCCCCGACAAGCGCCTGGCCGCCGTCACAGCCCTTGGGATCGATGGTGCGAAGCTCATGGGCCTGGACCGGGACGGCATCGACTGGAGACTGGATCCACGGTTGCCCGAGGACCAGCAGACCGGGGAACGGGTCTACGCACGCAACGACATCGACCGCGGCCACCTGCTACGCCGTGCCTCAGCCGTCTGGGGTGACACCCGCGACGAGGCCGCGCAAGCGAACGAAAACACCTTCTACTACACGAACGCCGCACCGCAGGCGGCGAAGTTCAACCAGGGCCTGGATCTCTGGCTGGGCCTGGAATCGTATCTGGTGGAGAATGCCGCGGACAACGGCTGTCGGCTGATCGTCTTCACCGGCCCCATCTTCAGCGACATCGACCCCGTGTACCGCGGCGTGGAAATCCCGCTGAAATTCTTCAAGGTCGCCGTGTTCCTCCTGGCAGGCTCCCTGGCCGCGACCGGCTACGTGGTGGACCAAACACCTCAGCTGACAGACCTGCCGGACGTACCGCAACCAGGAGCAATCGATGATGGAGATGCTCCCCCGCTCGGGCCGTTCAGGACGTTCCAGGTGCCCATCGGGGACATCGCCGAACTGACCGGACTGGAATTGTCGCAACTGATCGCGGTGGACCGCATGCCGATTGCCTCCGCGCTGCGCAGCGCCTCGATAACCTCTGCCTGGCGCGAACTCATCAGCCCGGAGTGCCTGGACCTGGACTTCGAGCTCAAGGACTAAGCAGGACGGTCCGAGGGTTCTCATACTTCCTTCATCACGCCCACCTATGCTGGATCGCTCAGGAGACGAGCAGCGTCTTCCTCAACCGATAGGAGTCACACATGGGCTTGTTCAGTGGACGAAGCAGGGGCGCCCTCGCGGCGAAGGCCATCAGCCTGATCCGCAACAATCCGGGCAAGGTGATGAACGGCATCGTCAAGGCTGGTGACTTCGCCAACAAGAGAACTCACGGGAAGTACTCGCACCAGATCACCGGAGTCCAGTCGAAAGCGGCCAAGGCTATCGACAGTGTCGCCAGGAAGAACGGCCCCGGTGGCACCAGCAGTATCGATCCGACCTACCGTCCCAAGTAACACCAGTCGGACCTGCTCGTCGCGCCACCAGCGGTCGGTCTTGGCTGAATCAGGATCGAAGCCTCATTCAGCGTCTTTGGCATCGGCGAAGCCTTCCTTCTCCTCCATCGTCAGCTGGGTCGCCCGGCCGGCCCGCCGTGTGCGTCGCTGCGCCGGCACTCGGTTGGTGCTGGCGGCGGACAGTTCCGTGTGGTCCTGGGAGCCATTTATTTGATGAACCTTGGGTCGGATGACAATCGACTCTGTTCCCCTCTGGCGACGCCACTGCACCGGACCTGTACCGTTCGATGAGTGAAAAAGAGTCGAATGAAGAGGATCGACCGGGTGCTTCGGCAGTCGATGTCCGACGCCACCCCTGTCGCCATACGCCGATCAGTTGAACGGCACGAGACCCAGCAGGGCGTCGTCCTTGCACTGAGCGACGAGTGGGCGCTCTTTGCCAACCTCAACGATGCCGTCATACTCGACGGCTACGACGTCGTTCGCCGGGCAGAGATCATCCGTGCCTGGCACAAGCCACTCTTCGCCGACTACCTGACCCGCCACAACGTGTGGCCGCCGACGGCGCCGCCAGGAATCGATCTGACCGATACCCGCACTGTCATCGTGTCGACCTCCGTGTCGACCGTGGCCTCCATTGCCTGCGAGGAGAAGCATCCCCAGAAGCTGCTGATCGGCTTCGTCGCTCAGTGGCGGAAGAAGAGTCTGTGGCTGCGCACGATCGACACCGACTGCCAGTGGGAGGACTTCGATGTGAAGCTTCGTCTGAAGGACATCACCCAGGTCAGTTTCGGCAGCGCGTACGAGAGAGCCGTCCTCGAGGTGGCCGGCCCGTTCAAGTCCCGGAATTCCGAGGGTGCATTTCCCGCGGGTGCCTGATCAAGCTCCTCGCTTCGGGACATTCGTGCGGCTCTTCCCGACAAATGCGGACAAGCCGATCTGGCTTCTCGACAGCCCTGTCCCGCTAGCCGGCTCACGGTTCACGGTTCGCGGTTCACGGTTCACGGCAGAACGTCGTAGACAGATCAGGACCGGATGCGACGAAGGAACAGCCTGGCCTATTTTGGCTGGAGCGAAGCGAGAGGACCACTCAGAGCGCGGACGGTGACTAGGCTCGGTGGGCGTGTACGGGGCAGTAGTAGCGGCCGACGTCGACGGTAATCGTCCGGTACACCCAGCCCTTGGGTAGGGGCTGACCCTCATCAAGAAGTTTGGTGGTGGCGCGGCAGATACAGCACTGCGCCAGGGCGGGCCTATCCACGCTCTGGTATGGGCTGGTCGAGGCGTACCCGGACTTCACGCGAAGGCAGCTGCAGCACCGTCGCAATCTCATCCCAGGCCCCGCTCTCATTGCGGGCGAGTCTGACAGCGGCCACCATCTCGCGTTCCGCGCGCTCGAGCTTTACCTGGTGGCCCTCCAGGAGATCACGCCATCCCTCGATGAGCCACCCCCGCCCAAACATGTCCTCGTCATCGGACAACTCAAAACAGTCACCAAGGAGCCGATAAGAGTTGAGCATCCTGGCCTCATCGGGCGTGAGGCCGTCGAAATCACCGGTGTCATTCGGGCCGGCGTAGGGCGGGTTCCTCATTGTGCGACTCCTCATGCTCCGATTGGCTGGAAAAGGTTCGCCCGGGGTACAACTATGGGGAAGGTCCGGCCGCCTACGTGTTTCCCCCATTCACGTAGTCCGCTGGGCCTTCACTCATCTGGGAAAGATCCTGCCGGTGGTGCCTTGTGGCCTTTACCGTACTTCTCTGCCAGCTCGGCCCGGCTGTAGGTCTGAACAGAGTCCTTCCACTTGGCTGGCGGCTGAAACTGTTGGATAAGCTCTCCGGCGGACAGCAACAAAAGATCCAACTCGGGTGACAATCATGAACGAGCCCGAGCTGTTGATCCTGGGCTTGATCAGGCCGGCGTTTGACCGAGGCGATTGGTGATGGCGATCAACTGCTCGCGGAGAACCAGGCCGGCGACAGCTCCGGGGGTGACCCCACCGCGGAACACTCCTGATCTGAGGCACCACCGGTTGTTGTCCTGTTGACTAAGAGGTCCATCCTTACCTCCGCTCAACGTGCGCTCTAAGTGTGGTCTGGGTGCGGTCATCCTTGCGCTCGACAGCCCGCCGCACTACCCGCCGGACAGTGCACTGAAGAGACAGGGCGCACACTAGGGGTACCTAGCTGTTATCGGACGCGGCACGCGAGAATCTCACTACGGCACCGCAGCAACCCGACATAGGAGTATCACCATGAACACCAGCAGCACCTCACCCAAACCAGTCATCGTCGGATACGACGGCTCCGACGGATCCCAGCGGGCCATGCGTTGGGCGGCCCGGCATGCCTCAGCAACCAAGGCCCCCCTGCTCGTCGTCCACTGCTCGACATGGCCGCTCTTCACCCACAACCTCGGCCCGGTGGAGGGCATCAAGGACAGCGGTTTGCAGCACGAAGCTGAAAAGTCGCTTGCTGAAGGTTGCGAGCTCGCCGCACAGGCTGCGCCCCATCTCGAGATCACACAACGCCTTCTCACCGGCTTCCCGGCCGAGGTACTGACCAAACTCTCGGCAGAGGCCTCGTTGCTCGTCACGGGAACCCGGGGGCTGGGTGGTTTCGCAGGATTGCTCGTGGGGTCCGTCAGCCTGCACCTGGCAGCTGGCGCATCCTGCCCGATCATGATCGTGCGCGAAGACCAGCCCGACCAGGACAAGGTCCTGGTCGCCGTGGATGGATCACCCGAAAGCGACCGCGCAGTACTTCAAGCCGCGGACCTGGCAGAAACCCTGAACCAGCCCCTCCACCTTCTTCACGTACTCCCTCACCGCCGGCACCTGAAGGACGCCGCCGTCGACGCCGAGCGCGACCCCATCATCCAGCAATCCTTCAACCTGCTGCCGACCGACACGAAACTCACCATCACTGAGGAAACCACCACGGCCACCTCGACACCGAAAGCGATCATCGAACGAGCCCGCACCGCATCCTGCGTCGTGCTCGGAGCCAAAGGCCGCAACACTCTCGGCGCCCGACTCGGATCCACAGTCCACGCCGTCCTGCACCACACCAAGGGCAACGTCATCGTCGTACGCTGATACACCCCTTCTGCGATGTGTCCGGTCAGTCGAAGGCCGCACTGTTACTCGCTCCTGGGTGTGAGAGGGGCCTGTGCAGCAGGACAAGTCAGCTTCGGTCCTCGGCACCCTGGTCGGTGACGCGGAGAACCTGCGCGAGAATCTCCTCGCCTACTTCAACGCGTTCTCCGACAACCTCCGTGACATCTTCACCAAGTACAAGATCGAGGACCGCGTCGAGGAACTGGAGGACAGCAACCTCCTCCTGCTAGTCCTTCAAAGGTTTGCTGGGGTCGATCTCCACCCCGCGCGGCAGGACCACGCAAGGCACCTAGACTGGCGGACGGGCCCAGCCACCAGGACGGGCCGGTGGAGTGAGGACGGACATGCGATGACGGTGCTGATAGCGGGCTGCGGGGACCTGGGCACCGAAGTGGGGCTGCGGCTGGCCGCTCGCGGAGAGCGGGTGATCGGATGGCGCCGCTCACCCGGACGCATCCCCGAAGGCATCGAGGGAAGAGCCGCCGACTTGACGCAGCCGCTGCCACCGATCCCGCAGGACACCGACGTCGTCGTCATCGCGACCGCCGCCGGTGACCGGAGCGAGGCCGCTTACCGCAGTGCGTACGTCGACGCCACCCGCAACGTACTGGATGCCCTCGAGCGCGACGGCGTGACGCCCCGGCGCATCCTCTTCGTCTCTTCGACGGCGGTCTACGGCGATGCAGACGGCGGTTGGGTCACCGAACAGACACCCGCGGAGAGTGCCGCACCAACGGCTCGTCTGATCAGGGAGGCCGAGGAAGTGCTCCTGGGCCGGACGGACCGCGGTACGGTCCTCCGACTCTCCGGCATCTACGGGCCCGGCCGCACACGCCTGATCGACCAGGTGACTGGGGGAAGCGCCGTCCTGCCGTCCGAACCGCAGTGGACCAACCGCATCCATCGCGACGACGCCGCCGCCGCGATCGTGCACCTCGTGCTGGACGTCCATGCACCCGCTCCGATCTACCTCGGCAGTGACGAATTACCCGTGGACCTCGGCGAGGTGCTGCAGTTCCTGGCCGCCGAGCTCGACCTGCCGGAGCCGCCGCGCGGTGTGACGTCGTCCAGCCGGGGTGGGGCCCGCCGCGTGGACAGCGGCCTGCTGCGGTCCACCGGTTTCGCCTTCTCCTACCCGACCTACCGGGAGGGCTACCGGGCGGTGCTGGCAGGAACGGGCGTCAGGCACCCGTAGTCGGGCCGGCGGGGCGCAGGACCTTGGCCTGAGCCGTCAGCCGACCGAGCCGCAGGAGCGACCAGACGAGGATGCTGACCACGAGCAGGTTGCGCAGGGTGAGCAGGACGGCGACGGCGGGATCGAGGTCGTAGCGCAGGGCGTCGTAGAAGATCGGGTACACGAGGGTGGTCAGGGCGGCGGTCGCCAGCATCGCGAAAGCCGGGTAGCGCCACTCGGACGCGCGGTCGAGCACGAGGCCCACGGCGATCACCGCCGTGATCCACAGCATGAACTGCGGGGAGCCCACCTTGTTGAACACCACGAGGGTGCTCACGAGCGCCAGCGATCCCGTGGCCAGCAGCGCTCCGGCCGGCGCGCCACGGTGCAGGGCGATCGCGAGGAAGGCCGCGACCAGCAGCACGGACAGGACGAGCAACGGGGTCATGAGGTCCCCGACCAGCCCGCTCAGCGCGCCCCGGACCTCCATGGTGTTGATGACCTCGTCCTCGAAGAAGTAGGCGCCGGAGGTTCCCGTGATCGCCTGCCAGACTCCCGGCGTGCTGAGCGGCGCCTCGAGCTGCATGCCCCGGGCACCCTGCGCGCTGAGGAAGCCGGTGAGGTTGCGGATGTCGCCGAAGACCGCGACCACGACGGTGATCCCCGCGCTCACCGCGACACCTGCGCCGACGATGCGCAGCCTCCCCTGCCGGACCACGACGAGCGCGGCGAGCACGATGGCGGCCGGCCACACCTTCATCCAGGTGGCGGCGCTCAGCACGAGGGACGCGACGAAGGGACGCGCGGCGACCAGGAGGAGCGCGGTGATGACGAGCGGCGCCGTCAGGCCGTCGATCCTGCCGACCGCGACGGGCCCGAGGAGTGCGGTGGCTGAGAGCCACCAGTAGGCGGCGGTGAACGACGACGCGGTGCCCCGCCGGACCAGCGCCGCGGTGCCGAGCGCGTTCAGCCCGGCGAAGAGGACGAACCAGGCCAGCTGGTAGAGGTAGGGCCCGAACGCGCTGGCGAGCACCATCGGCACGAGTGCTCCCACGGGGTAGACCCACGCCGTATCGATACCCTCCCAGACGCCGTCGTCCAGGGCACTGTAGGCCCACTCGCGGTAGAAGCGGATGTCGCTGAGCACTCCCCCACCGATGATGAACGGGAGCAGCCGTGCGAGGAAGCCCGCGTGGATGATCGCGAAGAACACCCAGACCGAGGACGCGGTGTTCCGGGTCTCCGGACGGGGCAGGCGGATGCGCACGGGTTGCTCCTGGTCAGCGGGGTGGCGGCAGCGGCAAGTCTCTCACCCCCCGCGGCGCCCACGCCAATTCCACCGGGTGCCGGAACCTCAGCCGCCGTCCGCGCGAAGACCCAGCTGCTGGGCGATCCGACCCACTGCGTACCCGAACAGCGCATCAGTATCCGCGAAGGTGCCCGCACCGTATTGCCCGAAGACCTCGAACGAGACGGCTCCGAAGAGTGCGGACCACGCCTGGACCGTCGCCGCGACCAGGGTGTCGGGAGTAGCAAGGGACAGCTGATCCCGGATCGCCTGGAAATCCGCCTCCAGCCCGGCCGGCACGGTTCCACCGGCTTCTTCGAGCTCCCCTGACTGCCAGGCGTCGTCCATGATGCGCGCGAGGAGTGTGATGACACGGGTCCCCTGGGCGGTGGTCCGCTCCGCCGGTGCCGCGTACCCCGGCACGGGGCTGCCGTAGAGCAGCGCATAGCGTGATGGCTCGCGTACCGCCCAGGCCCGCACGGCCAGGGCGAGCGCGGTGAAACGGTCACCGGCGCCGGCTCCGGCGGCCTCCACGGCGGCGTCCACCTGGTCCCCGAGTTCCGTGTAGGCGTCGACGACGAGGAGCGTGAGCAGCTCGTCGCGGTTGGCGACGTAGCGGTAGATGGCCGACGACACGACACCCAGCTCGCGGGCGACGGCACGCAGAGAAAGTGCGGCCGCCCCTACCTCGACGAGCTGCTGACGCCCGATGCGGGTGATGTCCTCGAGGGTCTGTTCGCGGGCACGTTCCCGAGGGGTTCCTGGCATGGGGCCACTTTCGCACCTTTGTGAGAGCACCGTCAACTTATGAGAGCACCGCTCTTGACAGGGGCGCGGACGAGGGTCATCGTTGGTCGAGAGAGCACTGCTCTCGCTTCTCCGTCCCTCCACCGAAAGGCACCATCATGACCCTCTACGTCGTCACAGGAGCAGGACCCGTCGGCTGGACCGTCGCCGAGCAGCTTGCGCAGAGCGGCAATACCGTGCGCATCCTGACCCGGTCCGGCACCGGGCCGGACCATCCCGATATCGAGAAGCTGCGCATCGACGCCTCCGACCCCGTGGCCCTTGCCTTCGCCGTGCAGGGAGCGGCCGCGATCTTCCACTGCATCCACGGCAGCGCCTACAGCGCGGCCGCCTGGCAGCGCGAACTCCTGGCGGCGGAAGCCGTGGTCCTCGAGGCCGACACCGGGAGGGCGCCGTCGTCGTGTTCCCTGAGAGCCTCTACTCCTACAGCCGCCCGGACGCCATCATGACCGAGGACAGCGAACGGTCCGCCGACGGCGGCAAGCGCGGAGTCCGCACGCAGCTGCTCGCCGCGCGGGCGGCATCACCCACCGACACGATCTCCGTGGTTGCATCCGACTTCTACGGCCCCCGGGTCAGGACAGCGCACGCCGGCGACCGCATGGTGCCGGCAGTCCTGAAGGGATCGCCGATCCAGCTCATCGGCAGCCCCGACGCACCCCACTCCTTCACCTACATCCCCGATCTGGCCGCTGCCATGATCGCCGCCACGCATCTACCGCGGACGTCGAACCGCGTCCTGCACGCTCCGACGCTTCCGGCCCTGTCCCAGCGCGCCCTCGTGTCGGCCCTTGCCGAGGACGCCGGCGTGGTTGCACCCAGGCTCACCGGCATGCCGGGCTGGCTGGTGCGGGCCCTCGGCCTGGTCCTGCCCTCCATGCGCGAACTCGCGGAACTCGCCTACCAGTTCGAACGCCCGTTCGTCATGGACTCCTCCGCCTCCGAGGCACTCCTGACACTGACTCCGACGCCCTTGGACGAGGCCGTCACCCGGACGGTCCGGTGGTGGCGGGCCGAGCTGGCCACGGCTCAGGCCAACGCCGTGTCTGATCAGCGGCTGGTGCCGGACGGGACATAGCCCAGCGCCTTGTCGACGACGCCCGGCAGCGGCTCCCCCGCCATCCACAGCAGGAAGTTCCGCTCGAACTGCGCGGCGAGGTCATCGAGCCAGGAGTCGGCGTTGCTCGCCATGTGCGGTGTCACCAGCACCGATGGCAGTGACCACAGGGGATGTCCGGGAGGCAACGGCTCGACGACGAACGTATCGAGCACGGCGCCGGCGAGCCTCCTGCCGGTCAGGCTGCGCACGAGGGCTTCCTCGTCCACGAGCCGGCCGCGGCCCGCGTTGATGAGGACCGCAGAGGATGGAAGGGCGTCGATGACACGTGCGTCCACGAGGTTCTCGGTGGCCGGGGTCAGTGGCGCCACGAGGATCAGCCAGTCGACATCACCGACCACGCCCGCCAGGTCCGCCGACGCGTGCACCCGCCCGAAGTCGTCGTCGTGCTCCCTGGGGGTGCGTCCGGCACCCTCGACGTGCACGCCGACGGCTCGCAGCAACCGGGCCGTGTGGCGGCCGATACTGCCCGTCCCGACGACGAGGGCCCTGGTGCCGGCGATGTTCCTGCCCTCGCGCCAGCCCCACAGGCCCTCGTACTGCTGGTCCCGCAGGGGACCGAAGCCCTTCGCGGCGTGCAGCATCGCGCCGAGCACGTACTCGGCCATCGGCTGGTCGAAGATGCCGTGCGCGTTGGTCACGACGACGTCGGAGGCCACCAGTTCGGGGAACAGGAGCTTGTCGACGCCGGCCGCCGCGACGTGCAGCCAGCGCAGCGACCCGGCCGCGTGCCACGCCGCGGGGAGGGCGCCGGAGAAGTAGTCCCACAGGTAGAGCACGTCGGCACCGGCGAGAGCCTGACCGAGGTCGGGCGCACGGGTGATGCGTACCTCGGCGAGCCCGGCGACGCGCTCGAGGCCGCGCACGGCACGGGTTCCCTCCAGCACCGCGACCACGGGACGCCTAGGCACCGGGCTGCTCCGTGCGGTGGCCTACCGGCCCTGCCTCGGGCACCGCGGCGTCGTCGGGCGGAGATCCGTTCGGAGTGCCACCGGCCCGCACACTGGCCGGTACCGCGTCCGGATCACCCGAAGCGACACCGGTCTCCGGTCTGTTCTCGATCGACTGGTCGCGCAGGTACCGCAGCACCACGATCGCGACAGCCGTCGTCGGGACCGCGAGGAAAGCGCCGATGATGCCGAACAGCGTGCCGCCGGCCGTGACGGATGCCAGCACGACGGCAGGGTGGATCTCGAGGGTCCGTCCCACGAGCAGGGGCTGGATGAAATTGCTCTCGAGCTGCTGCACCAGGACCACGAGCCCCAGCACGGCGAGCGCACTCACCCAGCCGTAGGCGAGGAAGGCGACGAGCGTCGCGACGAGGCCGGACACGATGGCCCCGACCACCGGGATGAACGCCGAGAAGAAGACGAGGACGGCCAGCGGGAAGGCGAGCGGGATGTCCATCAGTGCCAGGCCCAGTCCGATGAAGACGGCGTCGACGAAGGCCACGGCGGCCTGCGCGAGGATGTAGGAGGAGAGCGCCTTCCAGGTTCCGCCGGCGATCATGGAGGCGTGCCCGTAGGCGGTGGAGTTCGTCCACCGCGACGCCCACGGCATGAAGCGGTCGCCGTCCTTCAGGCAGAAGAACGTGAAGACGAGGGCCAGCAGCACGACGACGGTGCCCGAGGTCAGTCCGCTCAGGCCCGTGGTGATACCGGAGACGACGTTGCCGACATTGGCCTGGAGCTGCGCGAGGGCCGTGTCCACGATGGTGTCGAGGTTCGCCGCCTCGAAGTTCAGCGGCGGACCGGCCGCGAACTCGGCAAGATCGGCCACGTTGTCCCGGGCAAGGCCCGAAAGCTCCGTGATCCCGCTCCCTATCGCCGGGATGGTCAGTGCACCGATCCCCACGACGACCCCGATGAATCCGAGGAGCGTCACCACGGCGGCTAGGACCTTCGGGAGTGCGCGCCGCAGGAACCGGTTCACCGGCCAGAGCACCGAGGCGAGCAGCAGGGCGAGGAGCGTGGGCAGGACGATGGACCAGAGCGCCTTCGTCAGGTACCAGAGGACCACCAGTCCCGCGAGGACGATGATGCTCCGGCCCGTCCACGCCGCGCTCACCTTCAGGCCGTCGGCGAAGGCGTGCGGCCGGAAGCGCCGCGCGACGGAGGACCCGTGCGACTCGCGCACACGGGCCACGGGCGTAGGCCTCCACCGCCGCCGGGCCGGGCTACGGGAGTCAGGCGTGGTGGCGTCCGTGCTGGTGGCGTCCGTGCTGGTGGAATCTGCGTCTGTCACGTAGCCATCCTGCCCTAGTCGCGAGCGCGCGGGCAGGACGTGGCGGACGACGGCACTCCTTGCACCGGCCCCTCGCCTCCCTCGTCCGTGCAGGCGGCCCGGACTAGGGTGGGAGGAAACCCCCGACGCCAGCAAAGGTGACCCATGCGTTACGTGAAACTCGGATCCACAGGCCTCGACATCTCCCCTCTCGCCCTCGGTTGCATGAGCTATGGCACGCCGGATCGCGGCAACCATGCATGGACCCTGCCGGAGGAGGAGAGCCGGCCGCTCATCAAGGCCGCCGTGGACGCCGGGATCAACTTCTTTGACACGGCGAACGTCTACTCGGACGGCTCGAGTGAGGAGATCGTCGGGCGCGCGCTGGCCGAGTTCACGCGCCGCGAGGACACCGTGATCGCCACGAAGGTCCATGGGCGCATGCACGAGGGACCCAACGGCGCCGGGCTGTCCCGCAAGGCGATCATGGCGGAACTGGACAACAGCCTCCGTCGGCTCGGCACCGACTACGTGGACCTCTACCAGATCCACCGGTTCGATCCGGCGACGCCGCTGGAGGAGACCCTCGAGGCCCTGCACGACGTCGTGAAGGCGGGGAAGGTCCGCTACCTCGGTGCGTCCTCGATGTATGCGTGGCAGTTCTCGAAGGCGCTGTACCTGCAGCGCATCAACGGCTGGACCCGCTTCGTGACCATGCAGGACCACTACAACCTGATCAATCGCGAGGAGGAGCGCGAGATGTACGGTCTGTGCGCGGACCAGGGCATCGGCGTCCTGCCGTGGAGTCCCCTCGCGCGCGGCAAGCTCGCGCGTCCGTGGGACGAGACCACGTCGCGCTCCGGGTCGGACCAGTTCGGGAAGACCCTCTACGGCACCTTCGACTCGGACCGCCGCGTCTCGGATGCCGTCGGCGCCGTGGCCGACTCCCGTGGGGTGACGCGGGCCCAGGTGGCCCTCGCCTGGGTATCACGCAACCCCGTCGTGTCCGCGCCGATCGTCGGCGTGGGCAAACCGCATCACCTCGAGGACGCCCTCGCCTCGCTCGAACTGGACCTGTCCGAGGACGAGGTGCGCGCCCTCGAGGAGCACTACGTGCCCCACGCGATCGTCGGGTTCTGACAGTGGCGCTCACGCGGTTCGCCTTTCACGCCGGTGGCCGGGTGGCCTTCTACCGGACCGGTGCGCCGTGAGCCTCTCCCAGGATCCGGGCTTATAACGCAGCGGCTGCGGCACTTCAACTGCTGCGCTCGAGCCGGACGTGTGCTGTACGTTGTGACCATCCTCACTCGGAAGGCATCACGATGACCATTTCCAGACGACAGATCCTCGGCGGAGCGGGCTTCCTCGCAGCCGCTGCAGCACTGAACGGCTGCGCCGGATTCTCGGGTGGTGGCAACAGCGACGGTGAGGGCGGCGGCGACGAGAACACCCTGACCTTCACCACCTGGGGCAGCCCGGCCGAGGAGGAGGGCTTCAAGCGAGGGATCGCCGCGTTCGAGGCCGCGAATTCCGGCACCAAGGTGGAGCTCAACCTCGTGCCCTACGAGCAGATCTTTCAGAACATCGACGCGCAACTGCAGTCCGACACGGCTCCCGACCTCTTCCGGGTGGACTACGGAACCATCGGCGCCTACAGCAGCCAGGACCAGCTCCTGGACCTCAGCAGCTACTTCGATACAGCGGCCGGCGAGGAGTTCCTGCCCGCGATGTGGCAGGCCATCCAGTTCGACGGGAAGCCCTTCGGCGTCCCGCACCAGACGGATACCTCAGCCCTCGTCTACCGGACGGATCTTTTCGAGCAGGCGGGGATCAGCAGTGTCCCGGACAGCCTCGACTCCGCGTGGACCTGGGACGAGTTCCGCCAGGTCGCGGAGCAGCTCCGCGGTTCCCTCCCCGATGACCTCTACCCCTTCGTGTACAACTGGCAGCTCGGCGGATCCACCCGCTGGCTGAGCTGGCTGTTCCAGGCGGGCGGACGGCTCTTCAATGACGACCTCACGGGCTCCGCCATCGAGTCCGACGCCGGCACCAAGGCCCTCGCCTTCACCCAGGGCTTCTTCACCGACGGCCTGGTGCCGCCGAGTAGCTCGGTGAAGTCCTCGACGTACGCCGACGGCGCGTTCTCCGCCGGTACCACTGCGATGGCCTTCGTCGGGAACTTCGTCCTTCCGAGTCTGGACGAGGCGATCACGGACTTCGAGTGGAGCGCCACGTACCTGCCCCGCGACGAACGGGGTGCGTGCGATCTCGGCGGCAACGCCCTCGTGGCCACGAAGAACGCCCGCAACCCCGACCTGGCGGCCGAGTTCCTGAAGTTCATGACGCAGCCGGATCAGATGTCGGACTTCTGCGCCCGCGCCATGGAGCTCCCTACCCTGAACAGCCTCGTAACCACCGAACTCGATTACCAGACGCGGCCAGACATCGCAGGGATCTTCGTGGAGCAGGCCACCACGCTCGAGCCGTCCGACGTCCAACAGCTCACCTCGCCTGCCATGGCCGCGATCAACCCGAAGCTCCGCGACGAGCTCGAGGCAGCGTTCACGCAGGGCCAACCGGTGGACCGGACCCTGGCGAACATTGCCGCCGCCGTCGATGAGGCAGCCGGCTGATGTCTGCCGACACCTCCGCCCGCGAGGAGTCGACCGACTGTACCGGCCCCCCGCCGTCCCCGGCGGACACGTACGCCGTGAGGTCGGGGAAACCGTCCCACCGCCAGCTCGCCACGCTGACTTCCTACGGCTTCCTCGGGCCGAACCTGATCCTGCTCGGCATCTTCCTCTTCCTGCCGCTGGGCTGGGCCTTCCTGATCAGCTTCCAGGAGTCGAACGGTTTCGGCGCCAGCGGGTGGGTGGGCCTCGAGAACTACCAGCGACTCGCCACCGACCCCACGTTCTGGCAGTCGGCGCTCAACACGGCGGTGTTCACGCTCATCACGGTTCCCCTGAGCCTGGCACTCGGCCTGGGCCTCGCGGTCCTCATGAACTCGGTGCTCCCTGGGCGGAAGCTGTTCCGCACCCTCATCTACCTGCCGATGGTAATCTCGGGAGTCGCCACCGCACTCATGGGAGTGCTGCTGTTCGACGAGGCGACGGGCATCGTCAACAAGCTCCTGCGCGAAGGCGGCCTCGGCGGAATACCGTGGCAGTCCCAGGGCTCCGCCGCCTTCGCCTCGATCGTCCTGGTGACCCTGTGGATCCGTGTGGGCTTCAACATGGTCATCTACCTCGCCGGGCTGCAGGGCATCTCCCCCGAGCTCTACGAAGCCGCCCGCCTCGAGGGAGCGAGCTCCTGGCAGCAGTTCCGCTACCTGACTGTGCCCCTCGTGGGTCCCTCCACGTTCTTCCTGCTGATCATGGACGTCATCTACTCGTTCCAGGTGTTCGACACCATCTTCGTCATGACCGGCGGCGGGCCCGGGCGCTCGACGTCTGTGCTCGTCACCTACGCCTATGAGAACGGCTTCGTCACCCGCGACCAGAGTTACGCGGCGGCGATCGGCATCGTCATCTTCCTGCTCACCCTCATCTTCACGGCCATCCAGTGGCGCGGCAACCGCTCGCGCGACACTGCCGGATAGCCCCTCCCGGAGCACCAGGACAGGATCCCCATGGCTCATCCCCTACCCCTCACGGGCGACGGCGCCGCAACCGACGCGGCGTCGCGCAGCGCCCGTCCAGGTTCTGTTTCCCGCTCCGGCACCGGGTCGGGCAACGGAACCGGCGGCTTCGTGCCGCGCGTCAAGCGCGTATCACCGGCGCAACGGGCGTCGGCCATCGCCCGCCTCATGACCGCCGTCGTCGTGGGCATCGTCATGATGTTCCCGCTCTACTGGATGGTCACGCTCGCCTTCTCGCCGAACGCCGACGTCTTCAGCCGGGAGCTGCGCATCTGGCCGTCCTCGTGGACGCTCGACAACTTCCGCACCGTGTTCGGCAGCTTTCCCACCGCCACGTGGTTCGGTAACTCCGTGGTCATCACGGCGATCGTCACGGTCCTCACTGTCACGGTGAACCTCCTGGCCGGCTACGCATTCGCCAAGCTCGATTTCCGCGGCAAGGGCGCCATCTTCCTGATGGTCCTGAGCACCATGATGATCCCCGTCCAGGTGCTGATGGTCGCGCAGTTCCGCCTCGTGACCCAGCTCGGCATCTACGGCACGTTCTGGGCCGTAATCCTTCCCTCGGCAGCCTCGGCGTTCGGGATCTTCCTGGCCCGCCAGTTCATCATCGCTATCCCGGACGAGCTGATCGAGGCGGCGAAGGTGGACGGGGCCGGTCCCGTCCGGATCTTCCTGCAGATCATCCTGCCGCTGTGCAAACCCCTGATCGCCGTCCTCGTGCTGCTCACCGTCATGTATCAGTGGAACGATTTCGCCTGGCCGCTGATCGCGCTCAAGGACAGCCAGCTGTTCACGCTGCCCATCGGGCTGCTTTACCTGCGGGGCCAGTACGGTGCCGACTACGGCGCCATCATGGCCCTGGCCCTGATCTCCATCACGCCGATCATCATCATGTTCCTCGCGTTCCAGAAGTACTTCGTGCAGGGGCTGGCACGCAGCGGTATCCGCTAATCGACGCGGCTGGTGTCACCACCTGCGAAAGCCTCCCTCGGTACTCAGGACCTGGCCCACCATCCAGCGGCCCTCGTCGGTCAGCAGCCAGGCGATGAGGCGCGCGGGGTCGTCCGGTTCGCCGAAGCGGCCGCCGGGGAAGTGCGCCAGGACATCCCGGAGGATCTCGGGTGGTCGGTCTGCGGTGTCAGCATCGAGATAGCCCGTGTTCACCGGTCCTGGGTTGACGGTGTTGAGCACGATCCCCCGCTCCACGAGGTGATCGGCAACGGAGGCTGTCAGTCCCGCGAGGGCCGCCTTCGAGGCTGCGTAGGCGATCTCCGATGACATCGGACCTGTCACCTGCCCGGAGGTCATCCAGATGACGCGTCCGCCCTCCCGCCCGTCGTGCTGGTGGGCGAAGTGCTTCGTCGCAAGGATGGTCGAGCGCGTGTTGACCTGCCAGTGCGCATCGAGGTTCTCCCAGGAGATGTCGTCCAGCCGTCCGTCCCCTCCGCTCTTGGCGTGGTTGCAGACGAGTCCGTCGAGGTGTCCGAGAGCTGCGCGGGCATCGGCGATCAGCAGTTCGCCACCGTCGGGCTGCCCGAGGTCGATGCTCCCGTGGTCGAGCGAGGCACCCTCGCGGAGACGTCCGCGGACACCTTCGACGACGTCGTCGATGCTGTCCCCACCCCACGGCTGCTCGGCGTCGTGCGGGGCGAAGTGATGGAGGTACAGGGAGGCGCCCATACCGGCGAGACGGGAGGCGATCGCGTAGCCGATGCCCTTGCGGCGGCTCACTCCGGTGACCACGAAGGCGCGCCCGGTCAGGGGACAGGTGGAATCCATGGGCCCAGCCTAGGTCGGTGCTTCGCTAGGCTGGAAATGACCGCTCGTCGCTTTCCAGCACCTCCCGACCCCTGAGGAATGTCATGCACTGTCTGGCCGCCCGCTCCCGCATCCTGGCCGCCGGGGTGTGCCTGGCCGTCCTCGGGCTGGCCGGCTGTGCCGGCCCGGTACTCGGCGTCCTGGACCGGGACCAGACCGATCAGGACGTCCTGACCATTCAGACGGACCTCGACGGCATAGACCTCGCCTCCACCCGGTTCCTGGCCGAGCGCGACGGCGTCGAATACTTCGCGGCAAGGCCTGTGGAAGGGAACGGCACCGCGGACACCGTTTGCCTGCTGATCGAGGAAGGCATCGGGGTGGGGCTCGAATGCGCCCCGCTCACGGCGGGCGAGGCGGGTGCGACCATCCGGGACAGCAGGGTCACGGCCGCGCTCCTGCCGGACGACATCGACCGCAACGACCTGGCGGACGAAGGCTTCCAGTTGCTCCACCCGAATCTCGCGGTGCGGCCTGCGCACGCCGGGTGATCCCCGTGCCCCCGGCCGGGGTCGGGTAGTCCCCGTGCCGCCTCGGGCTGCCGCCGGAGCCCCGCACCCGGCCCGGAAGTGCTGGACACGGTCATCGCCGCCGTGCCTAGCATGGAAAGGACCGGCGGACGGGATCGAGGAGGAACCATGGCAGTTGCAGAGGACGACGGCGGCGAACTGATCGTCGGTGACGTGACGAGGACAGGCGGCCGTGCACTCGCCGTGGGCTTGTCCCACACGGCGGACACAGAGAGCAGACCGATGGTCGGCATCGGCTGGGTGGAACAGGATCAGCGGCTCGAGATCACCGTCGACGAAGCACGCGCCCTGCGGGACGAGCTCACACGCATCATCAGCGACGCCGAAGGCTCCTAGGCCGAGACCTGCGTCTCCCCGACCGTGATGCGGTGGTTCTCCTCGCACTGGAACACGGCGAGCGTTCCCGGCGGCACCGGCCCCTCGGCCGGCCACTGGTCCTCGCCCAGTTCGATCAGGGCGGAACCGCAGCTGGGGCATCGAGCTTCCATCGGGTACGTCCTCTCTTCGCTTCGGGCCCGGCCGGCGGAGGCAGGACCGGGATTGGGCCGGCAGCCGGAGGGCGCTTAGCCCAGTACATACCGCCCGGGCTGCCGGCGCCATCCACAGGCCGTGAACCACGCGGAACTGGACGGGCGGCGGGACAGGGTCTAGCCGTTCCGCCTCACCGCTCTCAGGGCTTCGGCTCCGATCAGCCCGGCTGCCGCGATGGCCAGGACCGCCGTTCCCCAGGGAAAGGGCGGTGTGCCGGCGACGGAGCGGGTCGACGGGTCTTCTCCTGTCCGCATGATCGGCAGCAGTTCGACAGCATGTGAGGCCTTCGCGAGCGCCGAGCTGACCCGGTGCAGCACCGGCACCAGGTTCCCGGGAGCCGAGAGGATCGCGAGGTCGACGGCGTCGCGCCCCCTGTCGAGCACCGACAGCGGCAAAGCGGCCACCACGTTGCCGGGAGGCCTCCGCGCCACCACGGGGTGGGCTCGCGTGGGAGCGACTCGCCGCACCAGTTCCCAGAGCACGCCCAGCACCTGGAGCTCACGCCGGGAGACCCTCGCCTGGAGCCGCGGGAACAGGGCGTCCTCCTCGTCCCGGACGTCGTCGTCGAGCACCTCCGTCAACCGGCCGAGAACATCGGCGCGCTCGGGAGAGCCGTCATCAAGCCCCTCGAGCTTCGTCACCAGTTCGTTGACCTCCTGGTGTTCGCGCTCCACCTCGAGGGTGAGCTCGCCGCCGTCGGGCAGGACCCTGCGCATGACGGGCCACAGCACGGATTCCTCTGCGAAGGCGTGCGGGAAGACCAGGCGGTAAATGTCGAGCAGCACCCCGGCCTGGTCCTCGCCCGTTGTCCCCCGTAGCCGTTCGATCAGCGCGTTGAGCTTCACGTGGTCGCGCTTCTGCCGTACGAGGACGCTGAGCGGTCCGCCGAGCTGGTCGGTGGTCTGGTCTGCAACCGAGGTGTACACGGGTTCTCCTGGTCTGGATGGTGCTCCGGATGGCGGTTCGCGCGCCGGGCGTGAGCGGGCGCCTCCTCCATCTGAACCCCTTCATGACCGCCCGATACAGCGACCCTTGCCTCTGGTGGGCCTTCCCGCCGGTGCCTATAATCGGGGATGCTCACAGCGGGCTGGACTTGCCGCCGAAGAGACGGCCAGGCCTACCGGCTGTGGAACGGTTGCAGGCCTCCGGCAGGGCATCCTGATGTAGAGGAAGGACGTGCGGCCGTGGACCTGACGGACCGGGCAGCAGAGCTCTACGCCCTTCCCCTCGACGAGTTCATCGGGGCGAGGAACGCAGCGGCCAAGGAGGCAGCGCAGCACGGCGACAAGGACCTTGCAGCCGCGGTGCGGAGACTCCCTAAACCGGCGGCGGCGGCCTGGCTCGTCAATATGCTGGTGACCCGCAGGCGCGACGAGGTGGAGCAGGTGCTCGAGCTCGGCGCGTCCCTCAAGGAGGCGCAGGCAAGCCTCGACCGGGCACAGCTCCATGCCCTCGGCCAGCAGCGACAGCGGCTTCTCGCCGCCGTCGCCCACCAGTCCCTGGACGCGGCAGCCGAGGCAGGGCACGACGTCGGACCCGCAGCCCTGCCCGGCGTGGAGCAGACCCTCAGGGCGGCCCTTGCGGATCCGGCCGCGGCGGCCGCGGTGCTCACGGGCCGGCTCGTGAGGACGCTGGAAGCCTCCGGCTGGGACGCCGTGGACCTCGAGGATGCCGTCGCGGGCCCCTTCACACCCCCGGCGCCGGATGACGACGGGGACGACGACGGCTCCCCGTCCGAGAAGAGACCCTCGGCCCCGCAGTCGGCGGGCAGGAAGCCCTCGGCCGCGGACCGCCAGAAGGCCCAGGCCCGGCTCGACGCCGCGCGGGACGCTCTGACCGACGCACAGGAGGCGGCGGCCACGACAGAGCGGGCCGCGCGGAGACTCAGCGTGCGCCGCGACGGCCTGGTGGCGTCCGTCGAGGACCTCGAGGAGCGGCTCGACGCCCTGCGGCGGGAACTGGCCGACCTCGAAGCGGAAGCAGCGCGTCATGAAGCGGAGAGGCTCGCCGCTGAGCGGAGCATCGAGGAGGCCGAGAGGGCCGAACGGAGTGCACGGACGGCATTCGATGAGTTGTTGGCCTAGGTCGGCTCGGCCCGTCGGCCAGGGAAGTCCCAGCGAGGCCGGAACAGGGATTCCACTGCACCGGGGCGGCGTCGACGGCGTAAGATATGTCGGAAAGCAGCGGAATCCGCGATGCAGGGGGAACTGTGACCGAGCAGGAAATACTGAGCGACGTCAATGACGAACTGTTCGCGCTCCTCACCGAGACGGCCGGCCTGCAGGAGTTCCTCGACGACTTCGCCGTCATGGCCGCGCGCCGCCTGTCGACGACCGGCGACGTCTCCTGCGCCATCACCCTCGTCCGGCGCAAGAAGGCGGGCACACTGGCCGCCAGCGACGACGTCGCGCGTGCTGCCGACGAGTTCCAGAGCCGCTTCCACGAGGGCCCCTGCGTGCAGGCCGCCCAGACGCTCGAGGCCGTCTATTGCCCGGATACGTCGACGGACGCGCGCTGGCCCGCCTATCTCTCGAGACTCGATACCCAGCGCATCCGGTCCATCCTCGGTGTCCCGTTCTCCCTCGAGGACAGTGGCCGCGCCGCTCTGAACATCTACTCCTCACGGCTCGACGCCTTCGATCCGGCCAGCATCAGTGCCGCCCGGGCGCTTGCGGAAGCCGCCTCGTCGTCGATCAGGTTCACGGTCCGAGCGGCATCGGCGGATGACGAGCGGCTCAACCTCGAGGCGGCCCTGGCCTCGCGCCAGACCATCAACACGGCAGTGGGCATCATCATGTTCCAGAACAAGTGCTCGCAGTCCGAGGCCCTCGCGATCCTGCAGCGCGCTTCCAGTAGCCGCAACATGAAACTCAGGCTGGTGGCAGAGCGAGTGGTGGAATCGGCCACGCAGCAACCCTGATGCGTTAAGCCACCAGCGAAGAGCGCTCCGCCGAACTTGCTCCCTCCGGTGCGACGTCATTATTTTGAAGGGGTCCAGAAGCGGGCGGCTGACTTTCGCCGGATCAACCGGCACCTGGACATTCGAGGCTTATCTTGGACTCAGAGCCCACCCTCAACGAACTTGCCGTCGTCTTCGGCCGCGTCCGCGGTCTCCTTTTGACGGAAGAGACGGTGCAGCACGCCGTCGATCTCCTCGCCGAAGCCGCGCGTGATCTCATTCCCGGCGCGATCGGGGCCGGGGTCTCGCTCATCCACCACGGACAGCGAACGAGCACCGGGGCCACGGACGCCCTCGTCCGGCGGGCGGATGAATTGCAGTACGAGTTGTCGGAGGGACCGTGCCTCAGCGCCTGGTCCACCTCGACGCCGGTCCGGACGGATGACACCACCGCCCTCGACCAGCGGTGGCCCCGCTGGGCGGCCGCCGCAGCCGAGATGTCGGTCCGTTCGTGCCAGAGCGTCCCCCTGATCCAGGGAGGCACCACGATCGGAGCCATGAAGGTCTACGCGACCGAAGCGTTCGCCTTCGACGGGACCACCGAGCGGGCGCTCTCCCGCTTCGCCGTGCCGGCCGCCGCTCTGCTCAGTCACGTCCAGACCACGGACACACCGCAGCAGATCCGTTCGGACCTCTCCGCGGCCCTGCAGACACGCGACCGCATCGCGATGGCGAAGGGAATCCTCATGGCGCGACTCGGGATCGACGATCGTGCGGCCTTCACCGAGCTCGTCACGCGTGCGCAGGATGGTCGGCGCTCGGTCGGGGACGTTGCCCTCGAGTTGACCGAAGGGGCGGGACAGCCCGTCACCTAGCATCAGCCGTCCGGAGAGCGTCAGGTACTGTCCCGGGCTTCGAGGTGCTGACCCCGCAGCAGCGTCAGCGCAGGCCGGCCGACGGACCGACGAGCCGGACGATGTTTCCCAGCAGCGCCGCGTTGAAGTCCACGCCGAGCTGGTTCGGGATGGTGACGAGTAGCGTATCGGCTGCCTGCACGGCGGCATCGGAGGCCAGCTGTTCGGCGATGACGTCGGGCGCCCCGATGTAGCTGCGCCCGAAGCGGGACCGGGCGCCGTCGAGAATGCCCACCTGGTCGTGCGACTCGCGCTGCGCCCGGATACCGAAGTAGTACTCGTCCGCCTCGCTGACGATCGGCAGGATGCTGCGGCTGACCGAGACCCTCGGTGTCCAGGCGTGTCCCGCGTTGGCCCAGGCCTTCCGGAAGATGTCGATCTGCTCGGCCTGCAGCTCGTCGAAGGGCACGCCGGTATCCTCCGTCAGCAGGGTCGAACTCATGAGGTTCATGCCCTGCTCCCCCGCCCACTGCGCGGTGGCCCTGGTGCCGGAACCCCACCAGATGCGTTCGGGCAATCCGGGCGAGAGGGGGTCGATCGGCAGTTTTTCCGTGCTGCCCGACATGCGCGGGTTCACGTCGGCGATGCCATGTCCCGCGATAGCCCTGCGGAACAACGCAGTCTTGTCGCGGGCCAGGTCCGCGTCGGTGGCGCCCACATCCGGCAGGTAGCCGAAGGTGCGGGATCCGTCGAGGGCAGTCTCCGGTGAGCCCCGGCTGATCCCGAGCTGGAGGCGCCGATTGCTGATGAGGTCGGTGACCGCGGCCTCCTCCGCCATATAGAGCGGGTTCTCGTAGCGCATGTCGATCACGCCCGTACCGAGCTCGATGGTCTTCGTCCGGGCAGCCATGGCGGCAAGGAGCGGGAAGGGTGACGAGTACTGCGGCGCGAAGTGGTGCACACGCATGTAGGCGCCGTCGACTCCGAGTTCCTCGGCAGCCACGGCCAGTTCGATGGCCTGGACCAGGGCCTCCTGGGCAGTGGGCACCAGCGACCCGCGCACATCCTGGTAGTGGCCGAAGGACAGGAATCCGATCTTCTTCATGCCGGGTGAAGCGCTGGAAGGCGTCGCAGCATTCCCGCAGGAGGCGTCATGCCGACGGCGGGTCCCCTCCTTCCGGAGGAACCCGCCGTCGTGGAAGAAGCGTCAGGGCAGCTTGACCGCCAACACGTTGCAGCGTGCCGAGAGCAGGATGGTCTGCGCCGTCGATCCCATGATCAGCTTGCCGACCGGGGTCCGGTGCCGCAGCCCGATCACGATCAGGTCCGCATCCACCTCCTCGGCCGTGTCCACGACCTCCTCGGCCGCGGTGGCCTCGGAGATGCTGTGACGGATGGAGTACGGGACACCCGTAGCTTCCAGCATGCCCTCGAGCTTGGACACGTCCTCGGAGTCGGCGTAGGCCGGATTGACGAGGCGGTCGGCGCGCGTGGTGTTGATGACCACGAGCTCCGCCCCCCGGCGTCGTGCCTCCTCCACGGCCTCGGTCACGGCCGCCTCGCCCAGGGCGTTGGGTACATAACCCACCACGATGATGCTCATCGGTCGGTGTCCTCTCGTTGATCGGTGGTCTTCGCGGTCGGTGCGACGGCGGCCTCGGAGCTCGAAGCGGAACCGCGCACGACGTCGGACGCGTCGGCATTCGCCGCGACCATCGCCTCGAACTGGCGCTGGCGACGCTTGAGCAGCAGGGACAGCGCGAAGATCACGATCAGGACCACGTAGATGGTCGCGGCAACCGGCGACTGCACGAGGGCCACGGGATCGCCCTGCGAGATCGCCAGCGAACGGCGCAGCTGGCTCTCGAAGATGGGGCCGAGGATCAGCCCCACCACCATCGGCGCGATCGGGTAGCCGTAGCGCCGCATGAAGAACCCGAGGATGCCGACGATCAGCAGGATGATGACGTCGATCGGGGTGAAGTTCACCGAGAAGGCGCCCAGGACGGCGAACACCAGGATTCCCGAGTACAGGTACGGCCGCGGGATCTGGAGGATCTTCACCCAGATACCCACCAGGGGCAGGTTCAGGACGAGGAGCATCAGGTTGCCCACGTAGAGGCTCGCGATGAGCGCCCATACCAGGGTGCTGTTGGACTCGAAGAGCTGCGGGCCCACAGGGATCTGGTAGCGCTGGAAGGCGACGAGCATCATCGCAGCCGTGGCCGTCGTCGGGATGCCGAGTGTCAGCAGTGGCACGAGGACACCGGCCGCTGCCGCATTGTTGGCGGCCTCCGGACCGGCGACGCCCTCGATGGCGCCCTTGCCGAACTGCTTCTTGTTCTCACCCTTGGCGAGCTTGCGCTCGGAGGCGTAGGACAGGAAGGTCGCGACGTCGGCGCCGCCCGCCGGAATGGTCCCGACGGGGAAACCGATGAACGTGCCGCGGAGCCAGGGCTTCCAGGAGCGGCGAAGATCTTCCTTGCGGAGCCAGCTGGTCCAGCCGCCGGTCACGGGGATGATCTTGATGGGCCCGTGCCGCAGGCGGGAGCCCACGTACAGGGCCTCCCCGACGGCGAAGAGGGCGACCGCCACGAGGACGACGTCGATCCCGTCCGCGAGGAAGGGGCTTCCGAACGTGTAGCGCTGCTGCGCGGTGAGCGAGTCGAAGCCGATGAGCGCGATGAACAGGCCCAGGCCCAGCGAGGCAAGGCCGCGCAGCACCGACGAGCCGAGGAGCGCGCCGACCGTGAGGAAGGCCACGATCATCAGCGCCACGTACTCGACGGGGCCGATCTGCACCGCGAACGCCGCGACATAGGGTGCCACGAAGCTCAGCAGGACGGTGGCTATGGTGCCGGCCACGAAGGAGCCGACCGCCGCCGTCGCCAGCGCTGCCGCTCCCCTGCCGGCCTTGGCCATCTTGTTGCCCTCGAGCGCCGTGACGATCGAGGACGACTCCCCGGGGGTGTTGAGCAGGATCGAGGTGGTGGACCCGCCGTACATGCCGCCGTAGTAGATACCGGCGAAGACGATGATCGCCGCCGTCGGCTCGAGGCTGTAGGTGATGGGCATCAGCAGTGCCACGGTCATGGCGGGCCCGATGCCGGGCAGGACGCCCACCGCGGTTCCGACGAGCACGCCGCCCAGCGCGAAGAGGAGGTACATGGGCTGCATCGCCGTGGCGAAGCCCTCCATGAGCAGGAAGAAGTTATCCACCGAACACACCGAGCCCTTCGAGGAACCCGGGGGGCAGGGAGACGCCGAGGAGCCCCCCGAAGACGAACTGCAGCACCAGCGCGAGGATGATCGCGGTCATGAGGTTGCGCCACCACGGGCGGGCTCCGAGCGACCAGGCGGCGCCGAAGAACAGGATCGCTGCGGCGACGGGCCAACCGAGCGGAACGATCAGGAACGAGTGCAGCAGGACGAAGCCGGCGAGCTTGCCGACGGTCAGCCAGTCGGTCTTCGCGTCGAGGTCCACGTCCTCGCCCTCGTCGGCCGCGCCCCGGTGGCCGCGGAGCACCTGGAACACCAGGCCCGCCCCGACGGCGACGAGCAGGCCCGAGACGGCGAAGGGGAAGGCGCGGGGGCCGATGTCGCTGGCGGACGGAGGGGTCTGGATGCCCGCGCCGGACACGAAGCCGACGACGCCGATGCTGACGATGATGAGGGCGAAGACCAGCTCACCGATCGGCGCGCCGGGAGCGGCGGCCGTGCCGCTCCCGGGGGCGTTCTGGACGGAGGTACTCATCGGCTACAGCAGTCCGATGTCGGTGAGGGTCGTCTTGACGCTGGCGATGTCCTCGTCGAGGAAGGTTCCGAATTCCTCGCCGGTCAGGAAGGCGTCCGCCCAGTTGTTCTCCTCGAGGGTGGCCTTCCAGGTGTCCGTCTCGTGCAGGTCGGTGACGAGCTGGGTCAGCTTCTCCGCCTGGGCGTCGTCGATGTTCCCGGGGGCGACGACGCCACGCCAGTTGGTGAGGACCAGGTCGATGCCCTCTTCGGTGAGTGTCGGGGTGTCGGGCAGCTGCGGTGCGGCTTCCTCGCCGGAGACCGCGAGGGCGCGGAGCTTACCGGCCTCGACCTGCTCCGCGTATTCGCCGACGCCCGAGATGCCGGCGTTGACCTTGTTGCCGAGCAGGGCCGCGAGGGACTCGCCTCCGCCGGAGTAGGGGATGTAGTTCAGGTTCTCGGGCGCGATGCCGGCCTCCTTGAGGACCGAACCGGCGAGGATGTGGTCCGCGCCTCCGGCCGAACCGCCGGTGATGGAGACGCCCTGGCCCTTGGACTCGATGTCATCGAGCAGGTCCTGGACGGACTGGTACGGCGAGTCGGCGGGGACCACGATCACGAGGGGCTCCTCGGTGAGGCGGGCGATCGGCGTCGTGTCCTCGATCCGGTTGGCCGCGTTGTTGGTCTCGACCGCGCCGACCATGACGTAGCCCATGACCATAAGCGTGTTGGGGTCAGTCTCGGTGACGAGCTGGGCGAGGCCGTTGGTACCGCCGGCACCACCGACGTTGACCACGGAGGCGTTGCCCACGAGGTCGTTCTCCTTGAGGTCCGCCTCCATTGCACGGCCTGTCTGGTCCCAGCCGCCGCCCGGATCTGCGGGAACCACGATATTGAGCTTCTCGATGGTTCCGTCCGGTTCCTCGGCGGTAGTGCTCTGCGTCATCGAGCCGCAGGCCGAGAGGGCCAGGGCGGAGACGAGGGCGAGGGTGGTGAGGGTCGAACGGCGCGCCGTTGTGCGATCGATCGTCATGATCTTCTCTTCCTTGAGATGTGCTGCGAGGTGTGATGGGGGTCACCACTGCTTTCCTCAGGGTAGGAAGCGCACCGACCGGGGGTAAAGAATGCGGTCGTAGTGCTCGTAGTGGTCTTTGTGGTCACAGGTCCTCAGGCAGCCGTTCGGAACGCAAAAGTGCGTGTCACACTAAGAGGATGATCAGAACGATGTCGCTTCGATCGCAGCTGTTCCTGCTGCAACTGGCCATCGTGCTCGTCATCGTCGCCGTCGCCGGTTCCACTGCCGTCACCATGCAGCGCATGCAGATCCGCGAGCAGTACGAGGATCGGATGGTCGGCGTCGCCCAGTCGGTGGCGCAACTGCCCTCCGTGGTCGAGGCCTTCGACGAAGCGGACCCCAGCGCCACGATCCAGCCCATCGCGGACCTGATCCGCCAGTCCACGGGCGTGACGTACGTCGTCGTCACCGATGAGGAGGGCATCCGGTACTCGCACCCGAATCCCGACCTGATCGGTCGACTCGTCTCCACGGATCCATCGGTCCCCCTGTCGGGAGAGACCTTCGTGGGCACCCAGACCGGGACCCTCGGTAAGTCGTGGCGGGTGAAGGTACCGATCTACGGCGACGACGGCGGCATCATCGGCACGGCGTCGGTGGGTACCCTCGAATCAGAGCTCGACGCCGACCTCTACGAGGACCTTCCCCGCCTGTTGGCATGGCTGATCGTCGCCGCCCTCGTCGGGTCCGCCGGAGCCATCTGGATCTCCCGGCTCGTCTGGCGGCGGATCTACCGCCTGGAGCCGGAGCAGATCGCCTCCCTCCTCGAGACCCGCGACGCCATGATCCACGGCATCAGCGAAGGCATGGTCGCCGTCGACGAGCACCACCGGATCGCGCTCCTCAATGACGAGGCCAAACGGCTGCTCGATCTCGACGATTCCGCCACCGGCCAGCTGGCGGAGGATGTCATGGAGCCCGCCCTCGCGCTTCTCCTCACCGATCCCGCCGACACCGACGAGACAGTCCTGTCCGGGGAACGCGTGCTCCTTGCCCGCACCTCCGATGCCTCCGTCGACGGCACCCGGGTGGGACGCGTGATGATCCTTCGCGACCGCACGGAGCTCTACCAGCTGCTGACCGACCTCGACGGCGAGCGCGACGCGACGCAGGCCCTCCGCGCCCAGGCCCACGAATTCGCCAACCGGATGCACACCATCTCGGGGTTGCTCGAGCTCGGCCGGACGGAGCAGGCCGTGGACTTCATCTCCCGCTCGGGCCACGGCGGGTCGCTGGTCTCCGGGACCATCGCACCCGGGATCCAGGACCCGGACGCGGCGAGCCTGCTCATGACCAAGAGCACCATCGCCGCCGAGAAGGGCATCACCCTGTCCATCAGCGACACCTCGACGCTCGAACCCGACGGCACCACCGACGTCGTCACCATCCTCGGCATCCTGATCGACAACGCGATCGAGGCCGTGACCGGGAGCGGCCGGACGGACGGCCGCATCGCCGTCCACCTGGAGATGGACGACGGCGCCCTGCGCATCGAGGTCTCGGACAACGGACCCGGCATCGCGGCCGAGGACATCGACGGCATCTTCTCGTCCGGCTACTCGACCAAGGACGGCGGGCACACCGGGACGCGCGGCTTCGGCCTCGCGCTCGTCGACCGCATCGCCCGACGCCGTTCCGGGCAGGTCGTCGTCGATGACGCCGAGCTCGGCGGCGCGGAGTTCACCGTGTGGCTCGCACCCTCGCTCGTCGCGGCGCCCCGTTCCACGCTGCAGGTGCCATGACCGCGCCTCCCCCGGGTTCTCCGCTGATCCCCACCCTCGTCGTCGATGACGACCACGAGGTGGCCGGGATCCACACCGGGTTCCTGCTCGCCCACGGCGCCTTCGACGTCGTCGGCGCGGCCCATACAGGGGCCCGCGCGCTGGAACTGGCGGACGAACTCCGGCCGCGGCTGGTGCTGCTGGACATCCACCTCCCGGACATGACGGGCATCGACGTGCTGCGCGCGCTGCGGAACCGGCCGGGCGAGCCGCTCGACGTCATCGCCATCACCGCCGCTCGCGAGCTCGACACCGTGCGGGCCGCAGTTGCGGGCGGCGTGCTGCATTACCTCGTGAAGCCCTTCAACGCAGCCGTCCTCAACCAGCGGCTCGACCACTACGTCGCCTACCGCCGCGAGCTCGACGCCCATGCGGTCGACGGGTCCGCGGCGCTCGACCAGGGGCGCATCGACCAGCTTCTGCGCACGACGGCGGGAGCAGGCGCGGGCGGGGCGCCGTCAGGCCCGGTCACCGTCGCGACGCCCAAGGGACTGTCGGCTCCGACCCTCGACGCCGTCATGCTGGACCTGCGCGGCCACGGGCGCGGCACCTCGGCCTCGGATGTCGCCGATCGTCTCGGCATGGCCCGTGTCAGTGCCCGTCGGTACCTCGAGTTCCTCGTCTCGCGGGGGCAGGCACGCATCGTGCCGCAGTACGGTTCGGCGGGGCGCCCGGAGAAGTTCTACGTATGGACCGACGGCGGACGGGCCGGCTGAGGAATAACCGCGGTGCCCAGGGGTTGTCCAGGGCATGACTGAGAACACGACACCCTCGACGGACACCACGCGCAGCACCATCGGCTTCATCGGCAGCGGCAACATCGGCTCGCAGCTCGCCCGCCTCGCCGTCGCCCGCGGCTACAACGTGATCATGAGCAACTCACGGGGTCCGGAGACACTGCGCGGCCTCGTGGGCGAACTCGGCGACGCGGCACGGGCCGGGAGCGTCGAGGACGCCGCGAGACACGGCGACGTCGTCGTCGTCACGATTCCGCAGAAGGACATCGACTCCGTTCCGGTGGAACCCCTCGCGGGCAAGCTGGTGATCGACACCTGCAACTACTACCCGCAGCGCGACGGCCGGATCGCCGACCTCGAGGACGAGACCTCGACCACGAGCGAGATCCTTCAGCACCACCTCCCCGGCTCGTCCGTGGTCAAGGCCTTCAACACCATCCATTTCGCGCAGCTGACCACCGGCGGCACGCCCGCCGGGACACCGGGCCGGCGGGCGCTTCCGATCGCGGGCGACGCCTCTGACGCCAAACAGGCCGTCGTGGACCTCCTCGACGAGTTCGGCTTCGACGCCGTGGACGCGGGCGCCCTCGCCGAGGGATGGCGATTCCAGCGGGACACCCCGGCCTACGGGACGGTACTCGACGCCGACGGCCTGCGCGGAGCGCTCGGGCAGGCGAAGCGGTACGCGGAGATGTAAGGACACACCGTCTCCAGCCGACCCCCGCGTGTACGGTCGTCGTCCCACTCTCGGGTATTTTGGATCCAATGCTGCGAAGGTCCCTGGGGACCCGGTGAGTGTCTCAGTGCAGTCAGCCCGGCGCACATAAGTCACCGAGGCGGTGCCGCCGTGCGCCGTGGCAGCGAGTGGAGAGACCTGGACCATGTCAGCGAGCCATCCTTCCGCCGAGGCACCACGCTCGGATTCCGGCGGCAGGACCTTCCTCATCCGTGCAATCGTGCTGGTGACGGCAGTCCTCGGCATCAACTACATCGCGTGGCGCTGGCTGTTCTCCATCAACTGGGATGCGTGGTGGATCGCCATCCCTCTGGTGCTGGCGGAGACGTACTCGCTGATCGATTCGCTCCTGTTCGGCTTCACGGTCTGGAGACTGAAGAGGAGGGAGCCCCCGGAGGCGCCCGAGGGCCTCACGGTCGACGTCTTCATCACCACCTACAACGAGCCCCTCGACCTGGTGCTGACGACGGCCCGGGCAGCGAAGGCCATCCGGTACCCGCACAACACCTGGATCCTCGACGACGGCAACCGGGCCGAGGTGCGCGAAGCGGCAGAGGCGGAGGGCATCGGCTGGATCACGCGGTCGGCTGACTGGAAGGACATGCCGCGCCACGCCAAAGCCGGAAACCTGAACAATGCGCTCATGTCCACGGACGGTGAGTTCCTGGTCATCCTCGATGCCGACCAGATCCCGGATCCGCTCATCCTCGACCGGACGCTGGGGTACTTCACGAACGAGAAGATGGCCCTGGTGCAAACGCCCCAGGTCTTCATCAACGTGCCGGACTCGGACCCCCTGGGCAGTCAGGCACCCCTCTTCTACGGACCCATCCAGCAGGGTAAGGACGGGTGGAACGCCGCCTTCTTCTGCGGATCGAATGCGATCATCCGTCGTGAGGCGCTCATGCAGCTCGGCGTCACCCGCTACGTCACCGAGATCGAGCTCGCCCTGCACAAGGCACTGAAGACGTCGGGGAAGGTCCTTGCGAAGGCCAAGAAGAACCTGGAGCCGGACAACGAGCGCGTGGAGGAAGCCCTCGACCTCGTGGCGAAGGATCTCCGGCGCGTACGGCGCCGCCTCCAGAAGGGCCACGGCATCTCCGAGGTGACCTACGAGTTCCAGCAGCGGGTCGTGGCGGTCACGCGCAACCTCGTCGCCGCGGATATCGCCGCCTTCCACGAGGACCTCGCGTCCCTTGCGGACCTCGGCATCGAGGGCCTCGACGAGGGACTGCAGAACGCCTCGCTGGGCACCCCCGGCCTCGCCGTCCTCGACGACACTGCGCTGGACCAGCTGGCGCAGCGCTCCTGGTCCCCCCTCGCCGCGATCGACGCCGTCCGGCTGCTCCTTGAGTCGGTGAATGCCGACCGCGGCGGCGAGGCGCAGGCCGTCATGCCGATGGCCACCATCTCGGTCACCGAGGACATGGCCACCTGCATGCGCCTCCACTCCCTGGGCTGGGAATCGGCCTACCACCACGAGAAGCTCGCGGACGGCCTCGCCCCCGAGGACCTGAACTCCATGCTGACCCAGCGCCTGCGCTGGGCCCAGGGCACCATCCAGGTGATGTTCCGCGAGAACCCGTTCGCCCAGAAGGGCCTCACCTTCGCCCAGAAGCTGATGTACGGGGCAACGATGTGGAGCTATCTCTCCGGCTTCGCCGCCCTCATCTACATCGCGGCACCGATCATCTACCTGACCCTCGGGATCCTTCCGGTCAACTCGATCAGCACCGAGTTCTTCGTCCGCCTCATTCCGTTCCTGCTGGTCAACCAGCTGCTGTTCGCCGTCGTCGGGAAGGGTGTGAAGACCTGGCGCGGCCAGCAGTACTCGCTCGCACTCTTCCCGGTCTGGATCCGTTCGATCACGTCGGCGTTCGGCAACGTGTACATGGGCCGCAGCCTCGACTTCGCCGTGACGCCCAAGACCCTGCAGCAGGATACGACGCTCCGGTGGGACCTCGTGAAGCCCCAGCTGTGGGCCATGGGCCTGCTGGTCGCGGCGGCGGTGGTCGGCGTCATCCGCATGGCGGTCGGCCAGGCCGACATCCTCGGGACGTCGGTCAACATCGTCTGGGTCGTCTTCGACCTGGTGATCTTCAGCGTCATCATCGAGGCCGTCAGGTACCGCGGCTATGAGCACTACCAGTCGGACATAGCGGCGGCGAAGGCGAGGCAGGAAGCGAAGGGATGACGGCGATCACTGCGGGGCCGAGGCAGCGGTGGACGGCCACCCTGCTTTTGTTGGTGACCCTCGTCGCCGGCATCCTGACCGGCGCCCTGCCCGCGCAGGCGGCTCCGGGTAGCGTGCCTGCTACCACCACGACCACCGACCAGCAGCCGGTCGAGGATCCGGGGGCGTTCGCGGAGGGCCTCTCCTTCGGTCCCGAACTCGACTGGTCGACCGACAATGCCCGGGCCTACGCCGACCGCACGGGCATCACGCCGTCGTTCTTCAGCAGGCCTGTCGCCTACCCGCTCGACGACGAGGCCGAGCGGTCCCTCGAAGATCTCGCGCGCCAGGGAGCATCCCTGGGTTCGCTCGCCGTCATCACCCTCGAACCCACGGAGTCCCTCGATCAGCTCACCGAGGACGACGCCCGACGCCTCGCCGGCACCCTGAACCGCATCAGCGAGGAGTTCCGCACCGCGTTCTTCGTCCGCTTCGCGCCGGAGATGAACGGCACGTGGTTCCGGTGGGGCCAGCAGCCCGAGGACTACATCGATGCCTTCCGCACCGTTGCTGTCGCTGTCCACGCCGAGGTTCCGACCGCGGAGATGGTGTGGTCGCCGTCGTACGCGGCCGGCTATCCCTTCACCGAAGCCTACGGAGCGCTGGAAGGGCGCACGGCAGGAGCCGTCACTCCCCTCGACACGAACGGCAACAGCCTGATCGACGCGGGCGATGACCCCTACCAGCCCTACTATCCGGGTGATGATGCCGTGGACTGGGTGGGCCTGTCCATGTACCACTTCGGCAGCTACGAGTTCGGCAACTCCGAGCAGGGAACGACGACGGCCGAGGACGGCACGCGCGAGTACTCCGGCGCGATCACGACGTCCGTGCTGCCTGAACCGGACAAGTTCGCCGACCAGCTCGCGGGCACCTACGGAATGGCCCCCGGAGCCCCGCGCATCGATTTCGCCAGGACCTACGCGGCGGAGAAGGGCAAGCGGTTCCTGGTCCAGACCGCGGCGCTGTTCGACCCCGAGGACGCCGACAGTGCGCCCGAATCCGACATCAAGCGGGCGTGGCTCGATCAACTGTTCGATCCCGCACTCGCAGCGCAGTACCCGGAGCTGGGCATGGTGGCCTGGCTCGAGGCGTCCCGGCTGGAGCCCGAGGCGGACGGGCACGTCGTGGACTGGGGCCTGTCAGCGGACAGTGCGACGGCGGCCGTCCTGCGCGGCACCCTCGACCGGACGCCCGGCATCATCCGTGGTCCTGTCACCGACGTCGTCGAGCAGGAGGACGCGAACGAGTCGACGAACCAGGTATGGCAGCCGGGCGGAACGGTCAGTGCGGTCATGGGATGGCTGGTCCTGTGCGTCGTCGGACTCTTCGCCCTGGTCCTGCTGGCAGGAGTCGCCAAGCGTGTCGTACCGCAGTGGAGCTACCCCCATGAGCGGGAGCCCCGGGACGCCCGGATCGACCTCCTCCGCAGCTGGATCATCACCTCGGTCGTGGTCACCCATATCGAGGTGGCCGGGCCGTGGTCCTTCATCTCACGCAACCTCATCGGCACCATCACGGGCGCGGAACTGTTCGTCCTGCTGTCCGGGGTGGTGCTGGGAATGGTCCACCCCATCGCCGTGGAACGGCGGGGAGCCCTGGCTGCTGCGAAGGCCACCTCGCGCCGGGCACTGAAGCTCTACCTGACGGCCCTCGCGGTGGTGATCACCGTCTACCTGCTCTCCCTGGTGCCCTTCATCGATGCCTCCGTGCTGACCACCTTCACGGACCGTGGGACCGGCGGGGCGGGCACCGAAGCCGCAGGCCGCATGTACGACCTCTACCCGAACGTGCAGCGACTGTTCGACTATCCACCGGCCGGTTACGCCGTGCGGGACCTGCTGCTGCTGAACATGGGCCCGTGGGCGTTCAACATCATGGGCCTCTACGTGGTGCTGACCCTCACGGTTCCCCTGCTGGTCCTGATGCTCAGGAAGAAGCTGTGGTGGCTTCTCCTGGCCATCAGCTGGGCTCTCTACCTGCTCGATGCGATCTTCTCCCTGCGGGTGCTGAACTCCCAGTTCCAGGATGTCTTCCCGCTGCTGACCTGGCAGGTGATCTTCGTCCACGGCGTAGTCCTCGGCTTCCACCGCCGGGCCATCATCGACGCGCTGAGCACGCGGAAGGGGAAGATCCTGGTCGTTGCCCTCACCGGCAGCTACGCACTGGTGCTCGGGACGCTGTGGCTCAACCATGCGCTGGGGGTCGGGCTCCCGTTCGTTTCCCCAGGCTTCTACGAGACCCTGTACGAGTCCGCGTACGTGCGGGTGTCCCTCCAACCCGGCAGGCTCGTCAACCTGGCCTTCTTCATCCTTGCCGCACACGTGATCCTGACCTCGTTCTGGCGACCGATCAGCAGGTTGACGGGCTGGTTGTACGTTCCGCTGGGGCGCGCGAGCCTGTACGTGTTCATCGTCCACGTCTACTTCGTGCTCATGGTCGGCAACCTGCCGGGCCTGGACCGATCGAGCTTTTGGCAGGGCTTCGTCATCCACGCCGTGGTGACCCTGGTCATCTGGGTCATGGTGAGGAAGAAGTTCCTCTTCTCCGTCATTCCCAACTAGGGACCGGCCTGCAGGCGAGGCCGGAACGAAGCGTCCTACCCGCGACCCGCACTCAGCTGGAGCCGCGCCAGACCCGGCGCCAGAAGGTCGCTTTCACAGGCTCGGGCGGAGCGGCGGCCTCGGCTGCCCGGCGGGACGCCTCCCGGCGCTCGCGCCAGCGCTCCACTTCGGCGTCGACGTCGCGGAGCTTCGTGATGACGGGTGGGCCGCCGAGGAGCTGTCGTCGCGCATCGATGACGCGGTAGTTGAAGTCCTCGAGGACCTCCCGCACCTGTTTCTCGGTGTACTGGCGGTCGAGGCGGTCGTCCAGCTCGGCGTCCTCCGTCCGCAGCAGGATGGCCCGCGGTCCCAGACCCGTGATGTTCTCGCGCTGGATCAGGCCCTTGACCCACCAGTCGGGGTCGTGGGCCTCCCCCAGCCCCGGGATCGGCTTACCGGCCAGCGCGAGGTTGTCGAATTCGCCGCGCGCTATGGCACGGTCGACGATCAGCCGTGCTCGCTTGACCTCGTCCTCGCCCTCGCGCAGCGGCGCCAGCTCGCCGTTCGGTGCGTCGCCGTCGTCGTTCTGGCGTGCCAGTTCAGCCATCACGTCCGATGGATCGCCGCCGTCACGCGCCGCACGATACTGGCTTGCCTTCCGCAATCGCTCCTCGTGCTCCCTGGACCCGCTGATGCCGCTGCCCTCCCGCGTCGTTTCCGCCTCGACTCCAGTATTCCGAGGCCGCGACAGGGCGTGCAACCCATTTCCCTGGGCCGGACGGGCTGGCGGTGCGGAGCCGCTGCGTGTGGGTTCGGGTGTGGTTGCGTGCGGGTGCGGAGTGCGGGCTGTGCCGCGTGCGGGCGCGACACACGGTTGCGGGTGCGCTGGCGTGCGGGCGCGACGCTCGTTCACGGCTTCAGCGGACAAACCGGCCGGACGACGGCGTGTCCTGGTGCGACACACGGTTCCCGCGCAAAAGACGTGAACGACGGCCGTTCGAGCACGCCCCGGAACCACCCCGGACGACGGCGTGTCCCGGCGCGACACACGGTTGCGGGTGCGCTGGCGTGCGGGCGCGACGCTCGTTCACGGCTTCAGCGGACAAACCGGCCGGACGACGGCGTGTCCTGGCGCGACACACGGTTCCCGCGCAAAAGACGTGAACGACGGCCGTTCGAGCAGGCTGCGGAACCACGCCGGACGACGGCGGCGGGCCGCCCTCGAAGGGTGACCCGTCGCCGGCCGGGGAAGCGAGGAGCTAGACCAGCCAGACCGTCGTGCCGGCGGGCAGCCTGCCGTCCTCCAGGGGCGAGCTGCTCAGCAGCACCGTCCCCGCGGGCAGGTCCACCGGAACCGAGCCGAAGTTGGTGATGCTGTGCCAGCCACTCGGACGCGTGAAATGCAGGACGTCGGCGGAGGGCTCGTCGATCCACTCGAACTCCTCCTCCCCCTGCAGCTCGCGCCGCAACTCGAGCGCGCGGCGGTAGAAGCTGAGGGTGGAAGCGGCGTCGCCCTCCTGCACCTCGACGGCGTACTCGCCGAACCAGGAAGGCTGCGGCAGGTGCGCCCCTGCGAAGCCGAAGCCGAAGGACTCCCCGTCGGCCGTCCATGGGAGTGGCACCCGGCACCCGTCGCGGCCCACGTCCACGCCCCGGTTACGGAAGAACGTGGGGTCCTGGCGATCCTCGTCGGCGATGTCGGCGACCTCGTGCAGGCCGAGCTCCTCCCCCTGGTAGAGGTAGGCGGAGCCGGGCAGGGCGAGCATGAGCTGCGAGACGGCGCGCGCGCGGCGCTCACCGAGCTCCCGGTCCAGTTCCGGCTCCGTGCCGCCGCTCATCAGCCATGCCGCGCCGTCCTGACCGCCCTGACCGCCCTGGCCTGCCTTGCTGTCGTTGCTCTCGGGGCCTGCCGGCGGCAGGCCGTACCGCGTGGCATGGCGGACGACGTCGTGGTTGGAGAAGACCCAGGTCGACGACGCGCCGGAGGACGTCGCCTCGACGAGGTTCTTCGTGATGATGTCGCGGAACTGGCGGGCATCCCAGTCGGCCTTCAGCAGGTCGAAGTTGAAGGCCTGGCCGAGTCCCTCCGGGCTGGCATAGCGGGCGCGGCGGTCGGCGTGCACCCAGGCCTCGGCGACGGCTGTACGCGGTGGGGTGTACTCGTTGAAGACCTCCCGCCACTCGGCGAACACCTCGTGGACCTCGTCGCGGTCCCAGAAGGGGTGCAACCCATTGTTGTTCCCGCCCTCGGGGCCGAGCTCGGTCTTGGACGGAAGCGGCTCGGTCATGTCCTTGGTGAGGGCATGGGCCACATCGACGCGGAACCCGTCCACGCCGCGGTCGGACCAGAAGCGGAGGGTCGTCAGGAAGTCGTCGCGGACCTCCCGGTTGTCCCAGTTCAGGTCCGGCTGCTCCCGGGCGAAGATGTGCATGTACCACTGGCCGTCCTCGGTGCGCTCCCATGCCGGGCCGCCGAAGACGGACTCCCAGTCCGAGGGGGCCTCGTCCCCGTTCGGTCCCCTGCCGTCGCGGAAGATGTACCGGTTGCGGGCGGCGGAATCCCTCGGGGACGCCAGCGCCTCCCGGAACCAGGCGTGCCGGTTGGAGGTGTGGTTGGGAACGATGTCCGCGACGAGCTTGATACCCGCCTCGTGCAGCGCGGAGATCATCTCGTCGAAGTCCTCGAGCGTGCCCAGCTTGGGATCGACGTCGCGGTAGTCGTCGACGTCGTACCCGCCGTCCGCGAGCGCGGAGGGGTAGAAGGGGCTGAGCCACACGGCGTCCACACCGAGTGCCTTCAAGTACGGGATGCGGGACGTGATGCCCTTCAGGTCGCCGATGCCGTCGCCGTTGGAATCGGCGAAGCTCCGCGGATAGATCTGGTACACGGCGGCCTGGCGCCACCAGTCCGGATCCTGCATGCGCTCGGCAAGAGCTTCGGGAGCGAGCTGCGCAGTGGCGTCAACGGCTGATTCGACGCCGGGGTTGACGGTTGAAGTCACGGGTTTGGTCCCTCTTACTGCGTGGGGGGATGAATGTATCGGCGGGGCAGGGCCGGAGAGGGGGCCTCGTTCCACGCACAGCATTCTTCTTACGGGAGGGATCAGAGGCGTGTCAATCGAGCGACGACGGCCTGCGGGGCCTTGCGGCGGACGCCCCGGCTTGCCCTGGCGCCCCAGCGCCCGATGCATGTGATCACACCGGTTCGCCGCAGAGCCCGGCGCATGCGATCGCACCGATTCGCCGCAGGGCCCGGCCTGTGCGCTTGCAGGAATTCAGGGCAAAAACCCGGCCCTGCGCTGCTGCACCGAGGCCGCAGCCGTAGCCGCCCGCCGGAATTATTCAGAGGCCTGATCAATTGCACCAAGCATGACAACTATTGCGATCATCGGAGCAGGACGCGGCCTCGGCGCCGCGGTGGCACGGCGTTTCGGGGCCGAAGGGTTCTCCGTCGCCCTCATCTCCCGCAGCCAGGGAAAGCTGGACGCCCTCGCTGAGGACCTCGGCAAGGAAGGCATCCAGGCCCGCGGGTTCGCCGCCGACGTCCGTGATCCGGAGTCCATCGCCGCGGCACTCGAGGCAGCCACCGAGACTCTCGGGCCCATCGAGGTGCTGCAGTACAGCCCCCTTCCGCAGAAGGACTTCATGCGGCCCGTCCTGGAGACGACTCCGGCCGACCTCAAGGGCCCGGTGGAGTTCTCCATCTACGGCCCGGTGGCAGCCGTCCACCAGGTTCTTCCCGGCATGCGGTTCCTCGGCGAGAACCGCGGCACCATTTTGTTCATCAACGGTGGTTCGGCCGTGAAGCCGGGCCGTGCCGTCACGGGTACGTCGGTCGCCTTCGCCGGCCAGGCCGCCTACGCCCAGCTGCTGCACGAGGTGCTCGGCGAGGAGGGGATCCATGTGTCGCAGCTCATCATCGGCGGCCGGATCATCGAGGGCGACCCCGAGAAGGACCCCGCTGTCCTGGCCGGGGTCATCTGGAATCTCCACGCGGAGCGGAGCACTTTCCGCCACCAGATCAGCGCCGACTGATTCCCTCCCGCCGGCGAAGGAGAACACCATGAGCAAGATCTGGTTCATCACCGGGACATCCCGCGGCTTCGGCCGTGAGTGGGCGGAAGCCGCCCTCGAGCGGGGAGATTCCGTCGCTGCCACCGCGCGCAGCACCGACAGCCTCACGGCCCTGGTCGATACGTACGGCGATCGGATCCTGCCGCTGGCACTCGACGTGACCGACCGCGCAGCCGTCTTCGCCGCCGTCCGGCAGGCGCAGGAGCGCTTCGGCAGGCTCGACGTCGTCATCAACAACGCGGGCTACGGGCAATTCGGCATGGTCGAGGAACTGTCGGAGGCCGAGGTACGCGATCAGCTCGAGACGAACCTCTTCGGTGCCGTCTGGGTCACCCAGGCCGCACTTCCGTACCTCCGCGCTCAGGGCAGTGGCCACATCATCCAGGTGTCCTCGATCGGCGGTATCTCGGCCTTTCCGACCGTCGGCGCGTACCACGCGTCGAAGTGGGCCCTCGAAGGGCTCAGCCAGGCGCTGTCCCAGGAGGTTGCCGGGTTCGGCGTCAAGGTCACGCTGATCGAGCCGGGCGGGTTCTCGACCGACTGGGGCGGCAGCTCCGCGAAGCACGCCACCGCGATCCCCGCCTACGACGGCGTCCGGGAGCAGGCCGCGAACCGACCGAGCCGTGCCGGGACTCCCGGCGACCCCACGGCGACACGCGGACCCATCCTCACGATCGTCGACAGCGACGATCCGCCGCTGCGCGCGTTCTTCGGCGAGGCACCGCTCGGCATTGCGAAGGCGGACTACGAGTCGCGGCTGGCGTCGTGGGAGAAATGGCAGCCGGTGGCCGTCGAGGCCCACGGCGGCAAGGACTGAACTAGGCCCGACGCAATACTGTCGTGGGGACATCAACCAGCACCCGGAGGACTTCATGAAGATCGCACTGCTCGGCGTCGGACGTATGGGACACGAACTCGGTGTGCACCTGCTGCAGGCCGGCCATGAGGTGACCGCCTGGAACCGTACGGCCGCCGCTGCGGAAGGCCTGCGCGACGCGGGGGCCACGCAGGCGCCCTCCCCCGAGGACGCCGTTCGGAACGCGGACGTCGTGATGACCGTGCTCTTCGGGCCGGACACCGTCCGGGAGGTGGTGCTCTCCGGCCTGGAGATCCCGGCCGAGGCCGTCTGGTTCGACGTCACCACGGTCTCGCCCGAGGACGCCCGCGAGTTCGCCGACTACGCCTCGGCGGCCGGCATCCGCTATGTGCACGGCCCCGTCATCGGAAGCCTCGCCCCGGCGCGGGCCGGTCAGCTGGGCGTTCTGCTCGGCGGAGCGGAGGAGGACGTCGACGTCGTCGAGCCCCTCGCGATGCTCTGGGGTGACGCCGAGCGCCTGCGCCGCGTCGCGACGCCGTCGGACGCCGCCACCGGGAAGCTGCTCGCGAACCTCGCCCTCGGCGTCACGCTGCAGGGACTCGTCGAGGCCCTGCGCCTCGGCAAGGCGAACGGATTGGACGCCCCTGCCGTGCTGGATCTGCTGAAGGGCACCGGTCTCGGCGTCATCGCCGGCATGAAGGGACTCGTGATCACCGCAGGGACCTTCGGGGACACACAGTTCTCCGCCGACCTCCTCGCGAAGGATGCACGCCTGATGCTGCGCTCCACGCCCGATCCCCTGCCGGCCGTGACCGCCGTCCTGCAGTCACTGACCGAAGCGCAGCGCGCGGGAGCCGGCGACGACGACATCGCCGTGATCGCGAAGCCCGAACTGGGCTAGTGCCTTCACCGGCCGGCGGACTCCCCGTCCTGGTAGGGAGTCCGCCGCCGGTGCGGGGTCAGTCGACCTGGGGGAAGCCGAGGTCGATCTTCGACGTCGACGGGTCCGGCCAGCGCGTCGTGACGACCTTGCCGCGCGTGTAGAAGCGGATGCTGTCCGGCCCGTACATGTGGGTGTCGCCGAACAGCGAGTCCTTCCAGCCGCCGAACGAGTAGGTGCCCACGGGCACGGGAATCGGCACGTTGACGCCCACCATCCCGGCCTCGGCCTCGACCTCGAACTGGCGCGCGGCCCCGCCGTCGCGCGTGAAGATGGCGACGCCGTTGCCGTACTGGTTCTCGTTCACGAGCCGCACCGCGTCCACGTACGACCCGACGCGGACCACGGACAGGACGGGCCCGAAGATCTCGTCGTCGTACACCTTCATACCCGGCTTCACATGGTCCACGAGGGAGACACCGAGGAAGAAGCCGTTGGAATCGAACTGCTGCTGCGTACCGTCGACGACGACGGTGGCGCCCTCGGCGGGCGCGTTGGTGACATAGGACGCCACGCGGTCCCGGTGCTCGGCCGTGATGAGAGGACCCATCTCGGAGCTCGGGTCGGTGCCGGGTCCGATGGTCAGGCCCGTCATCCGGGACCGGACGGCTTCCACGAGGTCGTCCGCGATCTCCCCCACGGCGACGATGACGCTGATCGCCATGCAGCGCTCGCCGGCCGAGCCGTATGCGGCCGAGATGGCGGCGTCGGCTGCCATGTCGAGATCGGCGTCGGGCAGGACCACCATGTGGTTCTTCGCGCCGCCCAGGGCCTGGACGCGCTTGCCGTTGGCTGCCGCACGGGAGTAGATGGTCTTCGCGATAGGCGTGGACCCGACGAAGCTGACGGCCTTCACACCGGGGTGGTCGAGGATGGTCTCCACGGCCTCGCGGTCGCCGTGCACCACGTTCAGGACGCCGTCGGGCAGGCCTGCCTCCGAGAAGAGTTCGGCGATGAACACCGAGGAGGACGGGTCCTTCTCGCTGGGCTTCAGCAGCACGGTGTTGCCGCAGGCGATGGCGCTGCCGATCATCCACAGCGGCACCATGGCCGGGAAATTGAACGGCGTGATGCAGGCGACGACGCCGACGGGCTGGCGGATGGAGTGGACGTCGACGCCGGTGGACACCTGCTCGGACCGCTCGCCCTTCAGCATGTGGCCGAGGCCGGTGGCGAACTCGATGTTCTCGAGTCCGCGGGAGATCTCCCCCTCGGCGTCCGAGAGGACCTTGCCGTGCTCGCTCGTCAGGATGGCCGCGAGCTCCGACTTCCGCTCGGTAAGCAGTTGCCGGACCTTGTAGAAGACGGCGGCCCGCTTGGCGAGGCTCGCTGAGCGCCAGCCGGGCAGGGCTGCTTCGGCGGCCGCGACGGCTTCGTCCACGCGCGACGGCGACGCCAGGACCACCTCCTTCTCCTGCTCGCCCGTGGCGGGATTGAACACCGGTCCGAAGCGCTCGGCGTCGGACACGCGTGTTCCGTTGATGTAGTGCGGGATCTGCTGCATGGGAGTCCTTCGGGGATGTGGGGAAGCGGAGACTAGAGGGTGCCGTCGACGAGCTTGATGATCATGGAGCAGTCCTTGCCGCCCTCGCCCTGGTCGATGAGGCGTTGGAACAGCTGCTGGACGTGCTCGCCGATCTCCAGTGGGGTATCGGTGCTGCGGGCGGCCGCGATGGCGAGCCCGATGTCCTTGTTGGCGAGTTCCGTGGTGAAGGTCGGCGCGAAGTCGTTGTTCGATGCGGCGGTGTCGATTACGCCCGGCACGGGATACCAGGTGCGCAGGGCCCAGCTGTCGCCGGAGGACACCGAAGCGATGTCCCAGAACACCTGCTTGTCGAGCCCCAGCCGGTCCGCGAGCACTGCGCCCTCCGCGGTGGACGCGAGGTTGATGAAGAGCATCAGGTTGTTGCAGATCTTCGCGGCCTGTCCGGTGGTCGCACCGCCGGTGGGGATGATGTTCCTCGCCATGGGTTCGATGAACGCGGTGGCGTCCTTCACGGCGCCCTCCTCGCCCCCGATCATGAAGGTCAGCGTGCCGGCCTTCGCTCCGCTGATGCCGCCCGAGACCGGAGCATCGACGAATCGGAAGCCCTTGTCCGCTGCTGCTTCATGCAGTGCTGCCGCGGACTCGATGTCGATGGTGGAGGAGTCGACGAGGAGCGTGGAGGTCTCCGCGTGGGCGAGGACGCCGTCGTCGCCGAGGTACACCGCCCGCGCGTGGTCTCCCTTGGGGAGCATCGTGAAGACCACATCGGCGCCCCTGACGGCGTCAGCGATGCCCGGCACCGCCGTGACACCCTCTGCCTCCGCTGCGGCGACCGCATCAGCGCTGAGGTCGAAGCCCCGCACCGTGTGGCCCGCTTTGACCAGGTTGGCGGTCATGGGACCGCCCATGTTTCCAAGTCCTATCCAGCCGATCGTTGCCATGTCCAAGCTCCTTTGCTCGTGGGTACCTTCTGCCACCCTGTCCCACTGCTACAGTGCGATCAAGGGGAAAAATCACAGACTGTGTGAACATTTATGCACAGGCGGACACGGATGGAGATGTGTGGTCGACTTCCGACGCCTGCCGAGTCCCGACGACCTCCTCATCCTGCTGACCGTGGCCCGCCTGGGCCGCTTCAACGCCGTCGCGGAAGCCCTCGGCTCCACGCACACGACCATCTCCCGCCGCATCCTCGCCCTGGACAGGCAGCTCGGCGGCCGCACCCTCGAACGCACCCCCCAGGGGTGGGAGCTGACCGCGCTGGGGGCCGACGCCGTCTCGGCGGCGGAGGCGATCGAGCTGAGCCTCGGCGAGCTCGACGCACGCCTCTCGAACACGGACACCCTGACCGGCATGCTGAGGATCAGCGCACCGGACGGCTTCGGTGCCCGCTTCATCACGCCGGCCCTCGTCCGCGTGCAGCGGGACAACCCGAGGCTCGACGTCGAGCTGCTCAGCGCCACGCGGAAAGCCAGCCAGAACCGCTCGGGCGTCGACCTCGAGGTGGTGGTGGGGCGCACCGAGACGGTGACCGCGGAGCCCATCTTCCTCACCAACTACTTCCTGCGCCTCTATGCCGGCAAGGCCTACGTGGACCGTCGCGGACTCCCGGAGCGGCTGGAGGACATCCGCCACCACAGCTTCGTCTCCTACGTCGAGTCCGCGCTGCAGGTCTGGGAACTCGGTCACCGCTCCTCGCAGCTGCCCCTGCCGGTCACGTCCTTCCAGTCCACGAGCATCTTCGCGCAACTGGAGGCCGTCCACGCGGGGGCGGGCATCGGTCTGCTCCCGAACTTCATGGTGCCGAACGGCTCGGGGCTGCTGCCCGTCCTCCACGACGGTTTCCACCGGCAGCTGCCCATCTGGGCAGTCGCCCGGCCGGAGTCGCTCCGATCGGCAGCCGTCCAGGCCGTGGTCACGGCGATCCAGCGGGAGATCAGCGAGCGCGACGGCGAATTGACCGCCTGACCAGTCCGACCTGCACCGCCTCGGCGCAGGCGCATCCCTACGCTCCGCACGGACAGGAACGACGACGGCGCGTGTCCGCCGCCGTCGTCGTTCCTGTTCCATCACCGTGTCCGACCGGGCGTCACTACTTCTTGGAGGCGGCCAGCAGGTCCGCGGTGCCGCGGGCATCCGCCTCGTCGACGTCGAGCAGGCTGATGCCGCGGGTCTCCTTGAGCAGCAGCACTGCGACCACCGTGACGCAGCAGGCCAGCAGCAGGTAGATCGCGACGGGGGTCGAGGACCCGTAGTCCCGCAGGAGGGTGGTCGCGATGATCGGGGCCAGCGATCCTGCGACGATCGAGGTGACCTGGTAGCCGAGGGAGACGCCCGAATACCGCATGCGGGTGGGGAACATCTCGGCCATGATCGCGGGCTGGCCGGCATACATCAGGGCGTGGAAGAACAGGCCGATGGTGACCGCCGCGAGGATGATGAGATCGTTGCCCGTATCCATCATCGGGAAGGCGAAGAAGCCCCAGGTGGCGCCGAGCACGGCACCGGCCAGGTACACCGGCTTGCGTCCCAGCTTGTCCGAGTAGCGCCCGACGATCGGCACCGCGCAGAAGTGCAGGAAGTGCGCCACGAGGAGGAGCAGCAGGATCCGCGTACGATCCTCGCCCACCACCGTGCTCAGGTACGTGATGCTGAACGTGACCACGAGGTAGTACAGGATGTTCTCGGCGAAGCGCAGGCCCATCGCGGTGAAGACGCCGCGCGGGTAGCGCTTGAAGACCTCGATGACGCCGTAGCCCTTGGACTCCTCGACGACCTCCTTGCGGGCTTCGAGGAAGATCGGGGCGTCGTTGACCTTCGTGCGGATGTAGTAGCCGACGATCACGATCACGGCCGAGAGCCAGAACGCCACGCGCCAGCCCCAGCCGAGGAAGGACGCCTCGTCGAGCACGGCGGAGAGGCCGAACAGCACGCCCGTCGCGAGCAGGTTACCCATGGGAACGGCGGACTGAGGCCAGCTGGACCAGAAACCACGGCTCTTGCTGGGGCTGTGCTCGGCTACCAGGAGGACGGCCCCGCCCCACTCGCCGCCGACGGCGAAGCCCTGGATGAAGCGCAGCACCACGAGGAGCCCGGGAGCCCAGTAGCCCACCTGGTCGAACGTGGGCAGGCAGCCCATGAGGAAGGTCGAGACCCCCACGAGGATGATGCTGACCTGCAGCAGCTGCTTGCGCCCGTACTTGTCGCCGAAGTGCCCGAAGACGATTCCTCCGATGGGCCGCGCGACGAAGCCGACGGCGTAGGTCAGGAAGCCGGCGATGATCGCGTCGAGCTCGGAGTCCGCAGTGGGGAAGAACACCGAAGCGAACACCAGGGTGGCGGCGGCCGCGTAGAGGAAGAACTCGTACCACTCGACCACGGTGCCGGCCATCGACGCGACGACGACTTTCTTCAGGCCCGACGCATCGACGTCGGGCTCCTCCCGCTGGGGTGGTGTGTGCTGCGCTGAACTCATGCGGACTACTCCTTCGGTGTCTTCGTTGACACGGCCGGCCGGGAACGGCCTCCGCTGGCCGGCGCGCACTGTGACTGGAGGCACACCGGGGCGTTATGAGTATTGCGTCGGACAGCAGGCCGATCAACGTCGAATAGTGCAGAGTGCTTCTGCATTTCCGCACAGCCGCGACGGTCTTCTAGCCCTGGTGCCGGCCGATGCGCTCGGCCGCAACGACCGGGCGAGGGCTCGAAAGAGGTGTGTGAGGATCGGACTCTGTGGGTACGGTACGAAGTATGGCTACCCCTGATACTCCTGGTCCCGATTCGAACCACCAGCGTCCCGACGGCGTCTCCGACATCACGGTCGAGGCCCTCGGGAAACTCTCCGAAGCCCTCGAGGTGGTGGAGCACGCCCGCGGCTACCTCTACGGTTTCCACCGCCTCACCGGCAAGGCCGACCTCAACCTCTCCGAGGCCGAAGAGCTGTTCCGGAAAGCCGGCCACACCGAGATCGCCGACAAGCTCGTCACCGAGATCATCGGACGCAACGTGATCGAGGGTCGCTGGACGTTCCAGATCATGGAGGACTACGACGACCACTACTACTCCGAGTTCAAGTCCTTCGAGAAAGAGGCCCGGGATTCCCTCGTCGAGGGCAAGCGCCACCTGTTCGAGGCGGAGATGAAAGAGGATCGACGCACCAAGGGCGAGGCACACCACGAGGCACTGCCGCCGGAGGCCTGAATCGGCGTCGTTCCGCACGCCCCCTGCATACCTGCGTCGCCGGTCCCTTGAACCGCCGTCGAGCCCGCCTTCGTGTGTACATTCGTACCCATCATGGGTACGGTTGTACACATGACCTCAAGTGGCGACGACGGGAAGTCGATGGCGCACGGTCTTCAGGTAGGCGATGACGGGCGGAACAGGACTCCTGTCCTGCCGGCTGGTTCGGATGACGCCACCGGGGATTCCGCTCCCAGAGCAGGCAGCCGGTCCGGTCCCGACGGCGCCCGTTCACGGCGGCACGATCCGCGCCGCCGTGAACGGCTCATCGATACCGCGCTCGGCGTCATCGCCGAACACGGTGTCGCCGGGACCACGCATCGCCGGGTCGCCGCCGCCGCGGATGTGCCCCTCGGTTCCATGACGTACCACTTCGACGGCATGGACGACCTCCTTCATGCGGCCTTCACCGCGCTCGCCGGCCGGACCGCGGACACCTTCGACGCGGCGCTCTCCGGCGCCGCCACGCGCGACGAGGCGGGTGAGGCAGTCGTCGGCCTCATCACGGGGACGGCGCTCAACGCGCCGGACACCATGCTCGCCAGCCTCGAGTTGTACGCACTGGCTGCGAGGCGTCCCCAGTTCCGGACCATCACCGATGCCTGGATGGCGCGTAGCCGCGATGCCCTGCACGCTCACTTCGATCCGGAGACCGCACTCATGCTCGATGCACTGATCGAGGGAACCACGCTCCATCGGGCCCTCTCTCTCAACCCCATGAAGATCGGCACGGTCCGCACCGCCGTCGAGAGGATCGTCCGGCCGTGAGCACCCCCGCTACCGTGCAGCCGGCCGAGCACACGCCGCAGCGGCTCGGCCGGGCACGCTTCGCGGTCAGCGCCCTGTTCCTTTCCAACGGCGCGCTCTTCGCGAACATCCTTCCGCACTACCCGGCGATCAAGGATGGACTGGACCTCAGTAACGCTGCGTTCGGCATCTCCGTAGCGGCGTTCCCCCTCGGCGCCATCACGGCAGGACTCGCGTCGGGCGCGCTGGTCCGGCGCTACCGGTCCTCCCGCGTCGCGACCGCCGGCACCCTCCTCATCGGCCTGTCGATCCTCCTCGCCGGCGTCGCTCCGTCGTGGGCGGTCCTCACCGCCACCCTGTTCCTGGCCGGCACCATGGACGCGATCACCGACGTCGCGCAGAACTCGCACGGGCTGCGCGTGCAGAAGCTCTACCGGCGGTCCATCCTCAACTCCTTCCATGCCGTATGGAGCATCGGAGCCGTGCTCGGCGGCCTGATGGGGGCGGTAGCGGCAGGCCTCGCCGTTCCCCGGGGACTCCACCTGACGGTGTCCTTCCTGCTCTTCACCGCGCTCACCCTCGTGTGCTACCGCTTCCTCCTGCCCGGGGCAGAGCCATCGGAGCCGGCAGAAGCACCACCGGTAGCGGCGCCCGGCGGTGCCGCGCGGCGGAGGTCGATGATGACCTTCGGCATCCTTGCCGCGCTGATCGTCATCGGCATCGCCGGAGCGCTCGTCGAGGACGCCGGAAGCACGTGGGCGGCGGTCTACCTCAGTACCTCCCTCGATGCCACGCCCACCATCGCCGGCCTCGGCTTCGTTGCGCTCGTCGGCCTCCAGTTCGTGGGACGCCTCTTCGGCGACCGACTGGTGGACAGGTTCGGTCAGCGCTCGGTGGCACAGGCAGGTGGCATCCTGACCGCTGTCGGCATGGGCACCGCTCTTCTGTCCCCGTCGATCCCGCTCACCATCCTCGGCTTCGGATTGGCCGGCCTCGGCGTCGCCACCCTCGTCCCGGCGGTGATGCACTCGGCGGACGAGCTTCCCGGCCTCAAATCAGGCACGGGATTGACGGTCATCAGCTGGCTGATGCGACTCGGATTCCTGTTCTCACCTCCGATCGTCGGTGCTGTCGCGGATGCGTCATCGCTCCGGGTCGGCCTGGTCGTCGTGCCGATTGCCGGCATCCTCACGCTGCTCGCTTCTCCTGTGCTGCCGAAACGGGTTCGGCCCCACCACTGATACACGTCCGCGCCGGCCCTGTTGTGTCCAGTTAAGCGTTTTCCACAATGTCCGAAGCATCTGTTACACAGGAGTTGTCACTGGTTGAAGCTTCATGCGAAGTGGATCACGGGGACTTCTCAGGGGGACAGAACCACATGCGTTTTGGAGACATTCTGCGCCAGGCACGCAGCGCCAAGGGACTGACACAGGCAGAGCTCGGGGCGGGGGTGTATTCGGCCAGCTACATCTCGCTCCTCGAGCGGGGACAACGCCAACCGACGACCGATATGGTGCAGCATTTCGCGTCTCGGCTCGGCATGGATGTGCAGACCCTGAACTGGTGGGTCGAACCTCCGTCCGTCGACGATCAGCCCGCTCTCACCTCCGCGATGTTTGCCGCCCATCACGCACGGGACCTGCGGGACGATACGCTCGCGGCCTCCGAGGCCGAGTACGCCGCCAGCATCGCCTTCGAGCAGCGGAACGGGCCCGCCTGGTGGGACATGTCCATGCTGCAGGCGCAGTCCCTGATCAATCTTCGCCGGCTGGAGGAGGCCGAGACGGTGCTCCTGCGCGTCCAGTCCTCCTCCCTATTGGCCCAAACGCCAGAATTGCGCTCCGTGGTACAGATGCGGCTCTCTTTGATCGCCCGGGGCACAGGCCGACTGCTGGAGGCAGTCGATCTCGCACACCGCGCAGTGGAACAAGCGGCGGAGCTACCTGACAGCTCGCCCGCCCGACTGCAGGCAGCATTCATCCTCATTGCGGCTTTGGCGGTGAAAGGTGATCTCGATGAAGCGTGGGACATCGCCATGAGCCTCGACGTCACGGAGAACGTTCCCGCAGTGCCGTCCCGCATCATCGCTCACGGGGCTTGGGCCATCGGCAATGTGGCCTTCCGCAGGGGTGAGGTGGCAGTGGGCTACGAACAGCATGCTCTCGCGGCGAAACTTCTGCTCCCCCAGGCCGATCTGGAGATGTGGACCAATTTCCATAAGTCGAGCGCGAATCTGAAACTCGAGGCCGGCCTTGTCGACGAGAGCGTTCGTGAGTCCATTCGGAATGCCGAGGTGGGACTCGAATTGGTCGGCACGAAAGGTCAACAACTCGAGCTTCTTCTTGCGAAGGCCCGCTTTGCGCTCCTGACCGCTGATCTCCCGGCGGCGGCGGAATTGCTCGGGGAAGTGAATGGCCAACGCGAGAACCTGGACTTCGAGTCCGGAATCGAGCTGGAGTCCTGCCTGGGCCACTACTACGTCGCGCTGAAGTCCCGCAGGCAGGCAGCGCACCACCTGTCCGAAGCAGCACGGCTCTACACGGAAGCCGGAGCGGACGAGAAGGCCCACGAGTTGCTCGACCAGGTGCGGGCGCTCGGGGCCTAGACCCTTCGCTTTTCCCCTGGAGGGTCACGCGTCCATCTGCGGCCGGAAGCGCCGGATGCTGTAGACGATGAAGGCCGCGGCCAAGAGTCCGGACAGGATCAGGCTCGTACCGACGCTCCACCCGCCGGGAAGCCACCATCGCCCATCGAGCGGCCACCAGCCCGGCACTGGAGGATTCACCCCCCACAGCAGGCCGAGCAGCACCAGGACAAGGGCACCTGTGAAGCTGAGCGCGATGGCACTCCTGGTCCTCACCCCCTGTGCGGCCGCGGCGAAAGCCCTTTGCTTCACGGGCTGCAGCCAACGCCTCGCCCACTCGTACTGCTGCGCGAGCACGGCGAGTCCGGCCACGAGGGCCAGCAGTCCGGGACCTGGAAGCACGAGGGCGGCGAGGCCGATCAGCACCAAGAGCCATCCGACGACCAGCCCGATGATGCGGCGGGCCCCACGGGGCCTGGTCCGCCCGGCGAATACTGAACCATGGGGGCGGCGCTGTCGAGGGGACTGCACCATCAGAAATTCCTCAGTAAGCTTCGCATTCCTCTATCGTTGGACTGATCGACGTTGGTGGCAACCCGGCCATGCGTGAGCCGTGCCCTTGCCGCAGGGCGATCCGCACGGCCGACGCGGCGCCGGCACCAGCATTACCAAGGGACTTCCCGCAACCGCGGGCTTAGAGAGGGACATTGACCATGATCGGATTCATCCTCGCCGGCCTCATCATCGGCGCACTGGCGCGGCTCATCAGGCCGGGCAAGCAGAACCTCGGCCTGGTCGCCACGCTGTTATTGGGCCTCGTCGGCTCGATCATCGGCGGCACCATCGCGAGCCTCCTCGGCACCGGCCAGATCTTCGAACTGAATGTGCTCGGGTTCATCGTGTCGGTCATCGCGGCGGTGCTGCTGATCGGCGTCGCCGAGTCCGTCGCCGGCCGCCGTCGCGTCACCCGCTGAGCCACCAGCAGGTAGGAAGGGGCGGCTTTGGCCGCCCCTTTCCGCGTGTCGGGCGCAATCAGCCGACGTGTCGTTCCAAAGCAGCCATGCCGCGGCACGCCTCAGCTGTCCCGCACGTTCATCCAGTGCACGTACCCCGGGAAAAAGTCGGTCTGCAGGTGTAGCGTCGGCATCAGATGGGGCACAGATACGTTCGGAAGGTTCAACTATGAACAAGAACTGGCGCTGGCTACCCGCCGGCATCGTCCCAGTCGTCATCGTCGCTGCTGCCGTGAGCGGTTCCGCCGTCGCCGAAGCCCAACCGCAACTCCCCGCGAAGACCGCGCAGGAGCTGCTCGAGTTCGTAGCCACCGGTGCCGACGACGCCTATTCCGGCACCGTGGAGCAGTCGTCCAACCTCGGACTTCCGGACATGGCTGGCGTTGCCACTCCCCCGGGAGGCACCTCGAGCTCGGATCCGACGTCCGCAGCACTCGAACTCCTGACAGGCGAGCACACCGCCCAGATTTACGTCGACGGGACGGACAGGGCGCGTGTCCAGGTCCTCGATCAGCTGGCGGAGCGCGACGTCGTCATCAACGAGAACGACGCCTGGTACTACGACTCCCGGTCCAACGAGGCCACTCACGCCGTCCTGCCGGACAAGGACGCCACCAGGGCGCAGCTCGAGGCGAAGCTCCAGCAGAAGGCCGCCGAGTACCCCGAACTGCAGAACGTCCCCCGCACCCCGGCCGAACTCGCGCAGACCTTCCTCGCGACGATCGATCCCAGCACCGAGGTCACGGTGGACGGCACCAGCCGCGTTGCCGGCCGCAGCGCCTACCAACTCCTGCTCACCCCGGAAGACTCTGCCACCCTCATCGGTTCCATCGCCGTGAGCGTGGATTCGGAAACAGGCGTCCCCCTCAGCGTCAGCATTGAGGCCAAGGGACAGGAGGAGGCCGCCTTCACGGCAGGCTTCAGCGCGGTGGACTTCACCACCCCTGACCCGGCGATCTTCCAGTTCACCCCGCCCGCCGACGCCACCGTCACGGAAGCACCCACGGCCGATGAGGCGAGGGCGAAGCTCGAGGCCACACCGGAGGCAATGCCGGCAGAGGCTCCGGAGAAGCCCGACATCATCGGCGAGGGTTGGAGCACCATCGTGGAACTGCCCGCCGGAAGCGCAGCCGGGCTCGGACTGAACCTCGGCAGCGGTGAGGCAGCCGGCATGGGCGAGATCATGGAGATCAAGCCGGGCATGGATCCTGAGGATGTGGCCGGCGCAGGGGCCCTCCTGGAGCAGGCACTCACCGAGGTCGACGGTGGACGCGCGCTGCAGACCTCGCTCGTCTCGGTGCTGGTGACCGATGACGGACGCATCCTCGCAGGCGCCGTCGGCGTGGACCAGCTCGTCGCAGCTTCACAGCAGTGATCGCAGGATTACCGGCGCGGTCCGCACCCTTCGTGCGGGCCCGCGGGTGAGCGTCGGCGACTACGCGATCGAGACGCACGGCCTGACGAAGGCCTTCGGCAGGCAGAAAGCCGTCGACGACGTCGATCTGGCTGTGCCCCGCGGCACGGTGTTCGGGTTCCTCGGCCCCAACGGGTCGGGGAAGACAACCACCATCCGTATGCTCCTCGGCCTGGCCGCGGCGTCCAGCGGTGAGATCCGCCTGCTGGACGGCGGAATGCCGAAGCATGCCCGGACGGTGTTGCCGAGGGTAGGCGCACTCGTCGAAGGCCCAGCCATCTACCCGTTCCTCTCCGGACGGGCGAACCTCCAGCGTTTCGATGCCGCGGACCGCCACACGTCCCCCGCCACCAGGAATGCCCGCGTCGACGCCGCCCTCGAGCGCGTGGGCCTCAGCCACGCAGCCACGAAGCGCGCCCATGCCTACTCCCTCGGCATGAAGCAGCGCCTTGGGATCGCCAACGCGCTCCTCGCACCGAGGGACCTGCTGATCCTCGACGAGCCCACCAACGGCCTCGATCCACAGGGCACGCGCGAGGTCCGTCATCTCATCAAATCCCTGTCCGACGACGGCACCACCATCTTCGTCTCCAGTCACCTCCTCGCCGAGGTGGAGCAGATGTGCAGCATGATCGCGGTCATGAGCGCCGGACGCCTCGTGGCACAGGGCACCCTCGATGAGCTCCGCTCCGGCGGCACCGCCCGCGTCCGCGTCACCACCCCCGACTTCGCTGATGCCCACCGCGTCCTCAGCGGCCTCGGGCTCACACCGGAACTGCACGGGCGCGACGACGTCATCACGGCCGAGCTCTCGGTACAGGGCCTGCTGCCGGAGTCCGTCAACGCCGCCCTCGTCCGAGCCGACGTCCGGGTCCGGGGTTTCGAAGCAAGCGGCGCATCACTCGAGGACCGTTTTGTCGCACTGACCGGAGAGGGGTTCGACGTTGCCGGCTGAATCCGCAGTAGCCAGTCCATCGCGAGCCGGAGGCGGCCTCGGGCTCACGCTCCTGGTCTCGGAGATCACGGTCCTGTTCAGGCGCCTGCGCACCTGGGCGATGATCGGGGCCCTGGCGCTGATCCCCATCCTGATCGCCGTCGTCGTCCGTGTCTCCTCCGACGGCTCGGCCAGCGGACGCGGCCCGGCGTTCCTCAACAGCATTACGCAGAACGGCCTGTTCGTGTCGCTGACGGCGCTGACCGTTGCCATTCCACTGTTCCTGCCACTGACCATCGGCGTCGTCGCGGGTGACACGATCGCGGGCGAGGCGAATCTCGGCACGCTCCGCTACCTCCTCGTCGCTCCGGCCGGACGGGTCAGGTTGCTCCTCGTGAAGTACGCGGGCGCTGCACTGTTCTGTTTCGTGGCAACCCTGACCGTCGTGGTCACGGGTGCCATCATCGGTGCCCTACTGTTCCCGGTAGGGCCGGTGACACTCCTGTCCGGAGACACCGTCGGGATACCCGGCTACTTCGTGCGGTTGCTGCTGCTCGCGCTCTACGTGACGGTCTCGCTCATGGGACTCAGCGCCATCGGACTCTTCATCTCGACCCTGACGACCATTCCCGTCGGCGCCATGGCGGCGACGGCTGCGCTGGCTGCCGTCGCCCAGATCCTGGGCGCCCTCCCCCAGCTCGAGTGGCTGCACCCGTGGCTGTTCACCAACTACTGGCTGGGCTTCGCGGACCTGCTGCGGGAGCCGATCGTCTGGAACTCGTTCGCGGACAACGCCCTGCTGCAGCTCGGCTACATCGCCGTCTTCGGCACCCTGGCCTACGGCCGCTTCAGCACGAAGGACATCCTGAGCTAGCCCCCCGGATCTACCAGTGGTGAAGGGTGCCGTCCTCCCGTCGGTCGAAGGGCAGGACCGCTGCGGAAATACTGCCCCAATCCTGCCGCGCCGTCCGCCCGAGGCAGGCACTTTCCTGCAGTCCTGGCGATAGATTCGTGGTACCCCGGGCGGGGCTCAGCCTGCCAGGTACTTCTGCACCGGGAGCTGCTGGATGGGGACCCATATGCCTTCGAGGACTGCACCGTGAGCGCTGCTGCGCCGATCGATGCCTATAGCTCCTACGCGGAGCCGGCAACACTCGGCCTGCTGAGGCGGCGCGCGCCCGGCCAGGCGGTCATGGAGGAACTCCTCGAGGCGCACAGCACCCGCCGCCCCCGAGGTCGGCTGGCACGAGTCCTCGGCGTCCACCCGCTCAGCAACGACAGCAAGCCCTGGTACTGGGGCGCCCTCGGCGAGCGCGCAGTGGGTCGGGTCCTCGCGACGCTCGGGCCGGAGTGGGCCGTCCTCCACGCCGTTCCGGTCGGTGAGAAGTCGTCCGACATCGACCACGTCGTCATCGGACCCACGGGCATCTTCACGCTCAATACCAAGCGGCATGTCGACCAGAGGATCTGGACGGCCAAGGGCACGTTCATGGTCGCGGGAACGAGATACCCCTACGTCCGCAACTCCGAGCACGAAGCCGCACGGGCGGGGAAACTGCTGTCCGCCGCGGTCCGACATCAGGTCGTCGCCGAGGCGGCCATCGTCGTCGTGGGCGCCCGGCAGGTGACAGTCAAGGAGAAGCACCGCGCCGTTGCCGTCCTCACGTCGCATCAGCTCCTGCGCTGGATCACGCGCCGGCCGGTGGTCTTCACGGCGGAGCAGGTCGCCCTCCTGTCGGCGGCCGCCGCGCAGCCCTCGACCTGGCGGCGCACACCCCCGGTGCTTCGTGACGCGGCCGACGTCGTCGAACCGTTCGAGGTCCTGCACAAGCTGGTGGAACAGGCCCGACGACGGCGGATCGGCTGGCTGCTCGCGGTACCTGTGAGCGTCATCGCTTCGGTGGTCGGCGTCCTGCCGCCTTTCTGAGCAACCGCGGCCTTCCACACTTCTCCAGCCGAAAGAGACCTGTGCTCCACTTTCCTTCCAAGAACACGGCCGCGCACACGGCGGACCCCGCCGAGGTGGCGCGCATCCACCAGCTGCTCGGGCATCATGTGTGGGCGTTCAGCAACTGCCGGGTCGATGCGCCGCCCGTTCGCGTGCAGGAGGTCGACTGGCTGTTCTACAACTCCCTGAACGGCACCTTCATCCTCAGCGAGTGGAAGCGGTTCCCCGCGCAGGTGAGCCAGGTGAGGGACGTCGGGGAGCCATGGGGCCTCGCCAACGGTGCGAGCGTCGCGAACCCGCTGGAACAGGTAGCGCGGCAGCTCGATGCCGTCCGTCGTGCGCTGAGGCTCAGCGTCGTCGGGAAGCATTTCCCGGCGGTGGACCAGCATGCCATCAACGTCTACCAGAGCGTCTACTGTCCGCAGGTCACGGAGGCGACACGGCAGGAGCGGCTCCGCTACGGAACCGTGCACGCAACCCTCGACGAACTGGCGCGGACGGTTGAACGCCGAGCCGTCACTGCTCCGCTGGTGGTGGTCAGCGGTATCGCCCAGGTCGCCCTGGCTGATGCACTGGCCGAGCTGTTCCGGTGCTCGGTCAGCACCGCGGTGCGGAGGAAGCTCGATCCTCCGGTAGCCGTAGGACCCCCTGCACTCCCCGAACCCGCGGCAGCCGCCCCGCGTACCCGAGTCGCTGCCATCCATCGCGAACTGGCTGCGCTTCACCTGGAGCTGGCGTCGCTCGTCGATGCTCCGGTTCAGGCTCCGGTTCAGGCTCCGGTTCAGGCTCCGGTTCAGGCTCCGGTTCAAGTTCCGACTCAGATTCAGGCTCCGGCTCCGGCTCCGGCTCCGGCTCCGGTTCGAGTTCCGGCTCCGGCTCCGACTCCGACTCAGACTCAGACTCCGACTCAGGCTCCGACTCCGACTCAGGCTCCGACTCCGACTCAGGCCGCACCCTCCAAGAAAGGGCTGGCCGCACCCGCCAAGAAGTCGCTGCCCGTCACCGGCCACCTCCAACGCCATGTGACGAAACATGTACCGTCGGCGAGAGCAGGCTCCGATCACGTCCGCGTCGCCTTCCTCTCCGCGCTGCAGGACGGCCAGTTGCGAAAGAGCGGGGTGAATGTCGGCGAGTTCGGCGCACTCGTGGGACAGCGCCTCGAGGGGAGCGTGAAACTCGCGAGCCTCACTCCCGGCGGCCTCAAGAAGTGGTGCCTGATGCAGGCCGAGGCCGCTGGAATCCTTGCCGAGCCCGACGCGACCCATCCCTCCGTCGTGAGGCTGGTCAGGACGGCCGGCCAGCTGTAGCAGCTGCATGGTCCGGCTCTGCCAGGACGGCCGGAGGGACAGTTCGATGTCCGGCTGCGACAGGTCTTAAGTTAGGCTTACCTTGCCTTTCTGTCGACTACCGCGCTTTCGCGGGACTTCCCGCCACCGCCTGAGAAGAGTTTCGGATGCACCCTCGCCCACTCATGACCACCCTCGTCGGCCTGACCGCTCTGACGTCGATACTCACGGGCTGCAGTGCCATCGGTGGCCAGTCCGCGGATCTCCAGATTTATTCGGCCCGACACTACGATCTCGAGGGCGCTTTCGGGCAGTTCACCGACGAGACAGGCATTACCGTCGAGTTCATCAGCGGCGACGACGCCGAACTTCTCGAGCGGCTGAAAGCCGAGGGCGAGGACACTCCGGCGGACGTTTTCATGACCGTGGACGCGGGGAACCTCTGGAACGGCGCACGCCAGGACGAACTGGCCGCGACCAGCTCGGCCGTGCTCGATGAGGCCGTGCCCGACGACCTTCGCGACACGGAGGGCCGCTGGTACGGACTCGCCCTGCGTGCCCGCACCATCACCTATAACCCCGAAGCCGTGGACCCGGCCGAGTTCAACGCCACCGACACCTACGCAGGACTCGCGGACCCGCAGTGGAAGGGCCGTCTGTGCATGCGCGACGCGACGTCCGCCTACACGCAGTCGCTCGTGGCCAGCCTGATCGAACTCCACGGCCGGGACCGTGCCCTGGAGATCGTCCAGGGGTGGGTGGCCAATGATGTGGCCATCATGAGCAACGATGTCCTGCTGCTGGAAGCCATCGATGCCGGGACGTGCGACGTCGGCATCAACAACCACTACTACCTCGCCCGCACCCTCGCGGAGAAGCCCGAGCTCAACGTCGACCTGTTCTGGGCAAGCCAGGAGGGCGCGGGAACGCACGTGAACATCTCGGGCGCCGGCGTCGTGCAGGGGGCGGACAACCCGGAGGACGCACTGGAGCTCATCGAGTGGCTGGCCACCGACGGGCAGAACGCGTTCGTCGACGCCAACCACGAGTACCCGGTCAACCCCGCAGTCGAGCCGGAACCGGTCATCGCCGCCTTCGGCGACTTCAAGCGCATGCCGCTCAACGCCGAGGCCTACGGGACGCTCAACGCCGACGCCGTCGACCTGCTCGCCGAGGCCGGATACAAGTGACGGACACGGCGACACTCGCCGAGCCGCGACCTCCCCGCCGGCGCTACCGGACGTACGGCGTCGGCCGTCCCGCCTGGTCCACGCTGGTCGTCGCCGTCGCCGTCGTCGTCGCCACCCCCGTCCTCGCGGTCATCGTCGACGGGCTGGGCAGCCTCGGCAGCACCACCCCGCCACGGGACCTGGCGCCCATGATCCTCACCACCCTCGCCCTGATGTTGGGAGTCGGCGCCGGGTCACTCCTCGTCGGCGGAGGCCTGGCCTGGCTCGTGACCGCCTACCGGTTCCCGCTGCGGAACCTGCTGGTGTGGCTGCTCGTCCTGCCACTGGCAATGCCGGCATACGTCCTCGGGTTCATCTTCCTGTCCGTCTTCGACGTCGCCGGGCCCGTCCAGTCCCTCCTGCGGACCGTCCTCGGCACGGACGTGTGGGTGCCAGAGGTCCGGTCGCTGCCCGCCGCGATCCTCGTGATGACGTTGTCCCTGTACCCGTACGTCTACCTCATGGCGCGCTCGGCGCTGATCGAGCAGTCCTCCGGGACGTACGACGCCGCCCGCACCCTGGGCGCCAACCGCGGACAGGCCCTCCGGCGCGTGGTGCTGCCGCTCGCCCGGCCGTCCCTCGCCGCAGGACTGGCCCTCGTCATGATGGAGACGCTCACCGACTTCGCCACCGTCCAGTACTTCAACGTGCAGACCGTCTCGGTAGGCGTCTACCTCGTCTGGAAGGGTACGTTCGACTTCCACGCCGCAACGCAACTCGCCGTCCTCGTCCTGCTGTTCGCCGTGGCCGTGCTGGCCGCCGAGCGGGCCCTGCGCGGCCGGGCGCGCTACCACCAACAGGGCGGGAACCGCCAGGGGTTCCAGCCGGAACAGCTGCGGGGGGCACGCGCCTGGTCCGCGACGGCCCTCTGCGTGGCGGCGCTGTCCGCCGGGTTCCTCATCCCCGTCGCGCAACTGCTGATCTGGGCGGTCGGACAGATCGTCACGGATTCCTCCTTCCTCGCAGATCCCCGCTTCGCCGAGTACCTGGCCAACAGCCTGCTGGTGGCGGCGATCACCGCCGTCGCGTGCGTCGCCGTCTCGCTGGGCGTCGGCCACGCCATCCGCATGGGCGGGGGCCGCGTCGTCTCCTTCGCAGCCCAGCTGACGACGTTCGGGTACGCAGTGCCCGGCGCCGTGATCGGCATCGGGGTCCTGCTGTCCTTCGCATCACTCGACACGGCACTGGAGAGCGTCGGGGTCCGTGGGGGTACCGGGCTGATCATTACCGGGTCCGTGGCAGGCATCCTCTACGCCTACGTGATCCGGTTCCTCGCCCCGGCCTACCAGTCGGTCAGCGCGAGCCTCGAGAAGATCGCCCCGACCGTCACGTCCTCCGCGCTCAGCCTCGGAGCCGGACCCCGGCGCATCCTCGGCCGGGTCCATCTCCCGCTCGCGCGCCCCGGCGTCGCCGTCGCCCTCATGCTGGTCGTGATCGACGCCGTGAAGGAACTGCCGATCGTGCTGCTCCTGCGGCCCTTCGGCTTCACCACGGCGTCGGTCTGGGTGTACGAGCTCGCGCGGGAGAACTTCTGGGAGAAGGCGTCTCTCCCGGCCCTGGTCATCGTGGCAGTCGCCATCATCCCCGTCTTCGTACTCGTCCGCCAGACCCGGCGGCGCGAAGTACACGGGACCTCTTCCAGAAAGGCAGGACAGTGACGGCACAGATGGAGGGCGCGCCGCCTACCGGCTCCGCCACGGCCTGCGCCCCGCCCGCGCTCACCCTCGAGGGGGTGACGAAGCGCTACGGCTCCGCCCGCGGCGTCGAGTCGCTCGAGCTCGCCATCCCCGCCGGTGAGCTCGTGACGCTGATCGGCCCCTCCGGGTGCGGCAAGTCGACGACCCTGCGGCTCGTCGCGGGCCTGGAACGGCCCGACGCCGGGCGGATCACCGTCGCCGGGGACGTCGTCGCGGACCGGACACGCTTCGTGAACCCGGAGAACCGCCGCGTGGGGCTCGTGTTCCAGGACCACGCGCTCTTCCCCCACCTGAACGTCGCCCGGAACGTGGAGTTCGGGCTCGACCGGCTGCCACGCAGCGAACGCCGGAAGCGCGTCGGTGACCTCCTGGACCTCGTCCAGCTGGCCCACCTCGCGGAGCGCTACCCGCACGAGCTCTCCGGCGGCGAGCAGCAGCGCGTGGCCCTCGCTCGCGCGCTGGCGCCGCGCCCCGCCGTCGTCCTCCTCGACGAGCCGTTTTCCAGCCTCGACGAGTCCCTGCGCGGCCAGGTGCGCCGCGACACCGTGGCGACCCTGCGCGAGACCGGCACCACCGGCGTTCTCGTCACGCATGACCAGACCGAGGCGCTGTCGGTCGGGACCCGCGTGGTCGTCATGCACGACGGCGTGATCGAACAGGCCGATATCCCCGAAAAGGTCTTCGAGCAGCCCGCCACGCGCTTCGTCGCCTCGTTCATGGGCGACGCCGACTTCCTGCCCGCGCATGTGCACCGCGCACTGCTGACGTGCGAGATCGGCGTCGTCTCCACGGTCCCGGGCTGGGCGGACAGCGATGTGGACGTCGACGTCGTCCTCCGTCCCCACGAGGTGGCGCTGACCCCGGCCACCGACGCCACGGCCCGTGTCTCGGCCCTGGAGTACCACGGCGCGTTCGTCCTGCACCACGTGACGCTCGCCTCGGGGCGGACACTGCGGTCCTGGCAGCCCCACGACGTGCGCTACCCCGTCGGCACGCCGGTCACGGTGACCGTCGCCGCCGGCACCCACCCCACGCTCCTCGTCGGCGACCGGGCCGTCACCACGCCGCCCCGCAATGCTCCGAGGCCGGTGACCCCGTGAGCCTGGACCCGGATCTCTCCGAGGCGACGTTCACCGACCTCATCCGCTACGGGGACCGGCCCGCGATCCTCACCGCCGGCGGCGTGCTCTCGTACCGCGAGCTCGCGGCGCGGGTCGACGACGTCGTGGTGCGCCTCGGCGCGGAGCGGCGTCTCGTGCTGCTCGCCGCACGCAATGACGTCGACACCCTCGTGGCCTACCTCGCCGCGATCTCGGCCGGGCATCCGCTGCTGCTGGTGCCGGCGGACAAGCCCGCCGCAGTGGACTCCCTCGTCGCCGCCTATGAGCCCGATGTGGTGCTCCGGACCAGCGACGGGGCGCTCGAGCTCGACGAGCGGTGGCCCGGCACGCGTCACGACCTCCACCCGGACCTCGCACTGCTGCTGAGCACGTCCGGCTCCACCGGCTCACCGAAACTGGTGCGGCTGTCCCGAAGGAACCTCGAGGAGAACGCCCGGTCCATCGCGCAGTACCTGGGCATCGGCCCCGATGACCGAGCCGCCACCACGCTGCCCTTCAGCTACTGCTACGGCCTGTCCGTGGTCAACAGCTACCTCCTGCAGGGGGCCGGGCTCGTGCTCACGGACCTGTCCGTCGTCGACCCCTGCTTCTGGGACGTCTTCCGCGAGCGCGGCGCCACCTCCTTCGCCGCCGTCCCCTACAGCTTCGACCTGCTCGACCGCGTGGGGTTCGCCGACATGGACCTGCCGAACCTGCGCTACGTCACCCAGGCCGGCGGGCGGCTCGCGCCCGAGAAGGTCAGGTCCTGGGCGGAGACGGGGCAGCGCCGCGGTTGGGACCTGTTCGTCATGTACGGGGCCACGGAAGCCACCGCGCGCATGGCCTATCTGCCGCCGGACCTGGCGGCCGAGTATCCGGGCACCATCGGCGTCCCGGTACCCGGCGGCTCGTTCCGGATCGACCCTGTGGACGGCCTTCCCCACGGGGAGCTGGTCTACACCGGACCGAACGTGATGCTGGGCTACGCCGAGAGCCTCGAGGACCTCGCGCTCGGGCGCACGATCGACGAGCTCCGCACCGGCGACCTCGCCCGCCGGAACGCGAACGGCCTCTACGAGGTCGTGGGCCGTAAGAGCCGTTTCGTCAAGATCGCCGGACTGCGGGTAGACCTCGGGCAGGTCGAACAAATCCTCTCCGGCATGGGTGTCGCCGCTGCCGCCACCGGGTCCGACGACGACGGTCTGGTCATCGCGGTCGAGGGCGAGCACGACACGGCTCTCTTGACGAAGGTCCTCGTTTCCGACCTCGGCCTGCCCCGGGCCTCCGTCCGGCTACACGCCGCCGAGCGCCTGCCCCGGTTGCCCACGGGCAAGATCGACTACCCGGCCGTCCGCGGCCTGGCTGCCCCGAAGACCGCGCCGCCCGCTCCCGAGGATCCCCGCCGGGAAAGCCTCGCAGACGTACCCCGCATCTTCGCGGAATGCCTCGACCGCCCCGACGTGACACCAACGGATACCTTCGTTTCCCTCGACGGCGATTCGCTCTCCTACGTGGCGCTCTCCGTGCGGCTCGAAGCCGCTCTCGGTCGGCTGCCGGCCGACTGGCATCTCCAGACGGTGGGTGAACTGTCGCGCCGCGGGAAGCCACGGCGCCGGGGCCTCGTGTCCTTCCTCGAGCCGTCGATCGTGCTGCGGGCGGTAGCGACCATCTGCATCGTGGCGGCCCACGTCGAACTCTTCACCTTCCACACCGCGCACCTGCTGTTCGTCGTCGCCGGTTTCAACTTCGCGCGGTTCCAACTCACCGGGACCCGGTCCGCGCGGCTGCGACGGCATGCCAGGAGCCTCACGAAGATCGTTGTTCCGTCGGTCGCTTTCATCGCAGTGGCCTACCTCCTCACCGACGACTACAGCATCGCCAACATCTTCCTGCTCAACGGCATGGTGGGCCCCCAGGAGGTCACAAGCGAGTGGCACTTCTGGTTCGTGGAGATGCTCGTCTACGTACTCATCGCCGTCACTGCACTGCTGGCCGTTCCCTGGCTGGACCGCCTCGAGCGTCGCGCACCCTTCGCCTTCGCCCTGGGCCTCGTGGCCATCACACTGCTCAGCCGGTACGACATCGTCGATCCCGGCCTGCCGAAACCACTCCCCGTGTTCTGGCTCTTTGCCCTGGGATGGGCCGTGGCGAGGGCGGACGGCACTGTTCGGCGCCTGCTGGTGTCGGCTCTCGCCGTACTGACCGTGCCGGGCTTCTTCGACCATCCGCTCCGCGAGGCGACCATCGTGGTGGGACTCCTGCTGCTCACCTGGGTGCCGGCGCTTCCCGTGCCCTCGGTCCTGCGCCGCGTCACGGGGTGGCTCGCGGCGGCGTCCCTGTATATCTACCTCACCCATTGGCTCGTCTACCCCGTCCTGCTTCCCATCAGTCCGGTTCTCGCGGTCGTCGGGTGCCTGCCCGTCGGGGTGGGTTACTGGGCCCTGTGCCGGTGGCTGCCCATCGCGTTCGCGCGGTGGAGGCGGCGCACCGGGTCGGCCGGCAGTGCGATGAAGGCGCCGACGGCCTGAGGTCCCTCCTTACCCCGGCGTCGCCCGACCCGGGCAGGAAGCCCGGTACTCCGAGCGGAAGGGAACCGTTTCCGCCTAGGCCTGGGCTTCGACGATCCAGCTGCCATCGATTCTTCGGACGCTTCGTTGACCGGGGGCTATCCAGACCTCACCGCGTTGCCGCAGTTCCTCGATGTCCGGGCCGTCCTCGGGTGTTGACGCACCGTGCCGTGACATCCAGTCTTCGGGGACAGGATGCCCGTCGCGGGTTCCACATGCCTGGCAGAAGTAGTGGATCACAGGGCCCACCGGCCCGTTCCTGTCCCCGACGAGATCCCCGTCCCTGTACGCGTGATCGACCTGGCCCTGACCGAAACTGGTGAATCTCAGGAACCGTGCCGTCCCACACCTGTTGCACATCGGAACATTCATAGGAGCCTCCTCAATACCTGTCCCGTGAGCATCAACGATCCTTCATCGTGTACAGCTGCATCGTGTCGCCCAGTCGACGGGAATCAAACGACTCCGAGGGCAAGCATCGCGTCCGCGACTTTCACGAAGCCGCTGATGTTCGCGCCGGCCACATAATTGCCCGGAACTCCGTATTCGTCGGCTGTCGCAGCACACCGGTCATGGATGCCCACCATGATTTCCGTAAGGCGCTGTTCGGTGTGCTCGAAGGACCAGGAATCCCGGCTTGCGTTCTGCTGCATCTCCAGGGCCGAGGTTGCGACTCCACCGGCGTTGGCGGCCTTACCCGGCCCGAAGAGGACACCGGCCTGCTGGAGTACTTCCACCGCTTCCGGGGTACAGGGCATGTTTGCCCCTTCCGCGACCGCAAGCACCCCGGATCGGACGAGGGCTCCGGCGGCGGCTTCGTCGAGTTCGTTCTGCGTGGCACAGGGCAGTGCAACCGTTGCCCCCACATCCCAGATCGAACCACCGGCCACGAAATGGGCACCTGCTCCCCGTCGATCCGCGTACTCGGAGATCCGTCCGCGCTCATGTTCCTTCACCTCGCGCAGCAGTTCCACATCGATGCCTGCCTCGTCCACGACATAACCGGAGGAGTCAGAACAGGCCACGACTGTCGCTCCGAAATGCTGTGCCTTGGCGATGGCATGAACAGCGACATTGCCCGCACCGGACACAATCACCCGTTGTCCCTCGAACCCGAGCCCTCGTGTTCGAAGCATCTCGCGGGCAAACAGCACCGCACCGTACCCTGTCGCCTCCGGGCGGACCAGGGACCCGCCCCAGCTGATGCCCTTGCCGGTCAGGACGCCGGACTCATACCTGTTCGTGATTCTCTTGTACTGCCCGAACAGGTACCCGATCTCCCTACCTCCGACACCGATATCCCCGGCGGGGACGTCGGTGTATTCTCCGATGTGGCGGTACAGCTCCGTCATGAAGGCCTGGCAGAACCGCATGACCTCGGCGTCGGACTTACCCTTGGGATCGAAATCCGAGCCGCCCTTGCCGCCACCGATGGGCATTCCGGTGAGCGCGTTCTTGAAAACCTGTTCGAAGCCGAGAAACTTCACGATTCCCAGATACACGGACGGGTGGAACCGCAGACCGCCCTTGAAGGGCCCCAACGCGGAATTGAACTCCACCCGGAAACCCCGGTTGATCTGTACGGTCCCGGCATCATCGACCCAGGGAACCCGGAAGATGATCTGCCGCTCGGGTTCGCACAGGCGCTCCAACACTGCCGCGTCCACGAACTCGGGATGTTTCAACAGCACAGGGCCCAGTGAATCGAACACTTCGACGACGGCCTGGTGAAACTCCGTCTCACCCGGATTGCGCCGAAACACCTCATCGCGTACAGAGAACAAAGCCGAATCCATCAGAATCTCCGATCTTGAAAATGAAGCCTTCTGCCGCACGAGTAACAAGAACCTGCGAGTCACCTGCCGCACCAGGAACGGCCGGTCAGCAGGTCTGCCTATCGTGGCGGTAACGCAGTTGGAGAATCAACCCCGGACACGCTCCGCTCAGGGCGTGCCTTTTCCAGCACCAGCAGGGTGATGTTCTGCATCACCCTGCTGGTGCTGGACAGCAGCCTTCAGTCGGGTGCCCGGGTCACCCTTACCCGCGCGGCTAGGCATTGACCCCTGAGCAACGGCGTGCCAAGCTCCGCTCGTGACGGAGACAGTGGGAACGGCGAGTCCGAGGCTCGTGCGTCGTGCCTCGGTGGCGATCGGCGCGCTGGTCACCATCGTGTTGGTCTTCGTGGCGGTCCGCGGGACGCTCGACGGGCCCAACATCCTTGCGGGCACCACTCCCGATGACGATTTCGCCGTGCGGTACGTCGCCCACCCGTGGCTGGCCTACCTTCATATTGCACCCGGTGTGATCTACCTCCTCGGGGCGCCATTGCAACTGTCGCGGCGGTTCCGCACCCGTCACTACGACGTGCATAAAAGGCTCGGGCGGATACTCCTGACCTGTGCGCTCGTCGCCGGGCTGTTCGCGCTCCTCTTCGGCGTGCCGCACGCCTGGGGAGGCGCACCGGAGGCCGCCGCTACGGTGGTCTTCGGCTGCTGGTTCCTGACCTCCCTCGTGCTCGCCTTCCGGGCGATCCGGCGTGGTGACGTACCGAAGCACCGCCGCTGGATGATCCGCGCGTTCGCCGTCGGCATCGGCATCGGCACCATCAGGATCTGGGTGGGAATCTTCGAGGGAATCGAACAGGCACTCTCCGGTGGAACGACGCCGGCCACGCCGGACACGGCTTTGTTCGGCGTCGCGTTCTGGCTGGCGTTCACGATGCACGTCGCCCTCGGCGAGTGGTGGTTGCGCCGGACTCCGGTCCTGACCGGATGACAACCTCGAAGCTGTGACCGTCGGCAGGCTGCCTTCAGACGGTGGAGATAGAGGTGTCTCTTGTAGCGAGCGTGACGGTGCGGTCGGCCAAGTCGGAGATCCTGGAGTTGTCGTAGCCGAAGACTGCTGACCGGGTCCGGTTCTGCAGGGGCTTGATGAAGTGTTCCGGCAGTGCTGCGGCGCCCAGCACGGTGCCGACGACGGCGCCTGCCGCAGCTCCGTTCGAGTCGGTGTCCCACCCGCCCTGGACGGTGAGGCCCACCGTGGCGGAATAGTCGCCGTCACCCCAGAGGAGTCCGGCGGCGATAATCGCCGCATTGTTCACCGTGTGGACCCAGCTGTAGTGCCCATAGTGTTGCTGGATCGAGCGGAGCCCTTCCTCCCACGTGACCCCGCCGCGATGCAGGTCCTGCACCCGATGCAGGGCTTCGGCGAGTCGTGAACGCACCGGCACGTAGTGCAGTGATCGCTCGAAGGCTTCGGAGACGGTCGTGGCCGTTGCAGCAGAGGACATCAGGGCCGCCGACCACATCTCGCCGTAGAGCCCGTTTGCCCGGTGGGAAAGGGTCGCATCCTTGTACGCAGTCAGGATCGCCCGCTGCGGACGCCCGGGCTGCGTCCAGCCGTGGACGTCACCACGGATCAGGGCACCGATCCACTCGCGGTAGGGGTTGCGGGTGTTCCCGACCGCCTCGATGGGCACGTTGGTGAGGAGGTTGACGTACGCGGCGCGCTCGGCCGTGAAGACGCGCAGGTAGGGCACGTGAGCCAGCCACGTCGCGGCGACGTCGGCCGCCGTCAGGTCCATCCCGTGGTGTTCGAGCATGTGCAGGGCGAGGATGGAGTAGTCGATGTCGTCGTCCCGGTCCGATCCTGCGACCCGCCCGCGCGTGGTGTTCACCCAGTTCTCCACCAGGCGGTAGCCGTCAGGCATCGGGTCCATCGCCGGGACGTAGTCCCGCAAGGGGTAGGAACCGGTCAGTTCGAGGTAGGAGCGGATCCTGTCGCTCGTCCAGTAGTCCCCGTTCTCGATGGGCTTGCCCAGGTTGCAGCCGGCGATCCTCCCCAGCCAGCCCCCCAGGATCCGGTCGTGCAGTCCGGAGCCGGGGGTGAGGGTGCTGGGTGTCTGTTGCCCGGCCGGCATGCTGTCCAGGATGTCGGGCAGCGCGTCGGGTTCCTCATAGTCCCATCGGCCGCTCCGGGGAAGGTTCGCAAGCTCCGCCAGGAGGTTCTCCAGTCCCTGCCGGTCATGCGCGTCGGTATCGGTCAGGCGTGCGGACAGCGATGTGACGTCGTAGCCGGTCTCGCTGAGTTGTCGCAATTCGTCCGTGACCAGGTCGTGGACGTTGAGCGGGTCATACATGGGAAGCCTTTCGCCGCATTTCCTACATCAGGGAAAGGACGAAGGAGAGGACGAAGCCGGCGGCGGTGCTCATGGCTACGGCGGGCCCCCCGTGTTCGTAGGCTTCAGGCATGAGGGTGTCTGCCAGGGATGCGATCACAGCGCCCGCGGCGAAGGCCAATGGTAGCGAGATTGCTTCCGGGTCCGCTCCCGACAGGGGACCCGCGCCGATCATGACGGCGAGGACCAGCAACACAGCACAGACTCCCCAGAGACCGAGGATGCTGCCGGTGCTTCTCCCCTGGGCCCGCATCGACGATGCTCCGACCAGCGCTTCGGGCAGGTTGGAGACGAAAATCGCGGCGAGGAGAGCCAATCCTCCGGTCCCGCCGCCGAGCGCGACGCCCAATGCCAGGTTCTCCGGGACGCCATCGAGAGTTACTGCGGCAAGGAGGGCCAAGCCTGCCGCGCCTCGAGTCGATGCCTTGGACGATGAACGCTCCGTCGCGGCGGCATCTGTGTCGAGCTTGGCACTACCTTCATGTTCATCAGCCGGCGTTGGATCTGATCCAGCTTGGGCCCAACGGTCCAGTAACGCACTGAGGACGGTGAAGACAAGGGCGCCGGCGAGGAGGCCCAGAGCTGCGCGCCAGATACCGCCGCGCTCGAAAGCGTCTTCGAAGAGTTCGAACGCCAGAGCGGTGATGAGGGATCCTGCTGCAAACGACAGGAGAATGGCCAGCACCCGTTTGGGCAGATTGAACCGGACGCCGATCATCGCGCCCAGAACCAGAGCGCTGGAAGCCACCACACCAAAGAGCAGCGACATCGTCATGGAGTCAGTATAGGAACAGGAGGTGCGGTCAAGAAGGGTCTAGGAAGGTCGGTCGAAGCAGTAGCACCGACGGTTCCTCTCGACCGACAAGCTCTTGCTCGTGCTCGTGCTCGACCCACCCAAGCGGACGAGGTGCATCGCGTTCCGTGCTGACCCGCAATTATTGGTCCGTGTTTGACGGTGATCGCCCGGTCGCGCGAAAGCTCAGGTCCGAGTCTTCGTGTAGCGGCGGGCACCGGCCGACGACGTCGACTGCTTCGGCGGCCACAGCATATCGAGCGAGTGGAGGGCGTGCCTGTGCGCGATGGCAACGACGGCGGACGCACAGATCGCGGCGTCACTCCCGGCATCGTGGTGGCTGAACGCGCCGAGCCCGAGAGCCCTGGCCACCTGCGGAAGCTTGTTCCCATCGAGGTCGAGGAGGCGGCGCGACAGAGCGACCGAGCAGTGGAAGGTCCTCTCAGGAGCTGCAAGCCCTGATTCTGCGCAGGCACCCCGCAGGACGGAGCGGTCGAAGGAGGCGTTATGGGCAACGAACGAATCACCGCCTGCGACGTCCATGATGCGGTGCAGGCTTTCGGTCCATGAGGAAGCTGTGCGGACATCGGCCGGGCGGATGCCGTGGACCCCGACATTGATGGGACTGAAGGCGCCGACGGACGGCGGGGGCTTGATCAGCCAGGACACGGTCTCGGTGACGACACCGTTCCGCACCTTCGCCAGCCCGACGGCGCAGACCGAGCCGCGCTTGCTGTTCGCCGTCTCGAAGTCGATGGCGGTGAAGTTGAGACCGTGCATGTATCCCCCAGGAGCTTCCGCCGCTCGCTCGACCGGCCTCGGACAGCCTAGCGATGATCGCGCCCGTCCCCGTACGTGGCACGCTTGTCCGCTCTCCTGATTGAGCGGACACTATTGGTGTGCAGGACATCGAGCTCTCCGTGTCCACCGTCGAACTGGTAGCAGCGTCAGCGTTGCAGGCTGACCGGCCGGTCCGGGTCCTGCAGTATGTGCTCGAACCCTTCGGGGTCCCCTTATCCAGCATGACTACGGGAGGCTTGTGGCGCCTGACGGGCACAGCCATCGACGACATCGGAACACGACAATTCCACGCTGTGCTGAAAGTGATCCACACCCCGCTGCGATGGGCGGGTATCGACGCTGTTCCGGTGGAGATGAGGGGCTTTGTCGTAGCGCACGTCCCGTGGCGCACGGAGGCCGATGTATATCGGAGTGATCTGGCGAAGTACCTGCCGGCAGGATTGCGCCTCCCTGACATCTACCTGATCGAGGACCTCGATGAGGACAGCGCAGCCATCTGGATGGAGGATGTCCAGCCGGAATCGGCCGGGGGCTGGGACAACGACTGCTACACACGGGTGGCGTACCTGCTGGGTTGCCTGGCAGGAGCCCCGGAAGCTCCGATGGGAGCAGAACGGGACATCGCGGATTTCGTCGTCGGCCCCGGTGAACACGTCTTCATCCCCATGCTCCGCTCGGGAATCCTGCATTCCCATCCCGCGTTCGATCACGCGATCGACCACCATCTCGAGCAGGACATGCTCCTCTTCCTCGATCACATCCCTCTCCTGTTGACCGAGGCGGCGGCACTCCCCAGGACAAGGGCACACGGCGACGCCTGCCCACAGAACATGCTGCGGGCCGGAGGCGGAACAGTCGCGATCGACTAGGGTAGCTTCGGTACGACCACCGTGGGCTTCGACCTGGGTCAATTACTGGCAGGACGAGCCAATGATGGGCTGCTGGACGGACCCACCCTGGACATGCTCGCTCCCGCCTGCCTGAGTGCCTACCTCGACGGACTGCAGGATGTAGGGAGGCCCATCTCCCCCGCCCTGGTCCGACGGGGGTTCGCGATCTCCATGGCCTTCCAGAGCGGCCTGTCCGCCCTGTTTCCCCGCGAGCTGGACGAACCCGTCACCAGCAACCTGCGTGCCTTGATCCACGCACGGGCGGGCATGGCGCGCTTCATCGTCGATGAACTCGCCGCGACCTCACTCCACGCCTAGGGAAAGCGTGCACGGCAGCCGCGTGCCGCCGCGAAGAGGTCGCCCAAGCCGACGCCTTACAGCTCCGGAGACCGCTTCGCCCAGCCCGTCGCCTGCTCGAACGCGTACGCCACCTGCAGTAGCTCGACGTCCTTGCCATGCGGCATCGCCAGCTGCAACCCGACCGGCAGACCGTCATCGCTGAAGCCCGCCGGCACCGACACCGCGGGCAGGCCGGTGGCCGAGATCAGGCAGGCCGAGCGCATCCAGTCCAGGTACGTCTCGAACTCGACGCCGTTGACCGAGGTCGGATACCGCTCCGTGGCGTCGAACGGCAGCACCTGCGCCGTCGGGCTCGCGAAGACGTCGTACCTGCCGAAGAAGCGTCGCATGCCGGCATCGAGCCGCGTCCGGGCGAGGGCGGCGTCGACCATGTCCTGCGCCGTGAGCTGAACCCCCTGCTCCACGTTCCACCGGATCTCGGGCTTGATCGCGTCGCCGTGCTTCTCGACGAGTTCACCGAGCCCGAGCACGAAGTCGAAGGCGCGCGTCGTCCCGAAGACCTGGTCCGCGTCGCGGAGATCGGGCGCGGCCTCCTCGACGATCGCGCCGAGGTCCGTGAAGACCTGCAGCTGCCCCTCGAGGACCCGCAGGACCTCGAGGGCCACGGGCACGCCGAGCCCGAAGTCCGGGGACCAGCCGATCCGCAGACCGGCCAGGTCCCGCTGCAGCGAGGCGCCGAACGAGCCCGCTATCGGATAGGCGTACGGCATGGCGGAGTCCGGTCCGGCAATGGCCGTCATACCCAGCGCGATGTCCTCGACGTCGCGCGCCATCAACCCGTTGCGTGCCAGCCACGCCCAGGCGTTGCGCGTGGGGAGGGACGGGACGACGCCGATGGACGGCCGGTAGCCGACCACGTTGCAGAACGACGCGGGGACGCGGAGTGATCCACCCATGTCGCTGCCGTCACCGAGCGGCTGGATACGAGCAGCGATCGACGCCGCCACTCCCCCGCTGCTGCCGCCGGCACTCCGGCTGGTGTCGTACGGGTTCACCGTCGTCCCGAAGACCTCGTTGAACGTATGGGATCCAGCAGCGAACTCGGGCACGTTCGTCTTGCCCGTCGTCACGACGCCGGCGCTCTTGAGCCGGCTGATGATCAGGTCATCGAACGTCGGCACGAAGTCCCTGAAGATCGGTGAGCCCTGCGTGGTGCGGAGCCCCTTGGTGTTGTGCGTGTCCTTGTGCGTCATGGGCAGGCCGTGCAGCGGCGGGACGTCCGCGCCGGACATGATCAATTCGTCGGCGGCCTCCGCGAGCGCGGTGGCGCCCTGCCGGTCCTCCGTGATGACGGCATTGATCGGACCGTTGACGGCGTCGATGCGGTCGAAGTGCGCTTCGAGTGCTTCTCGCGCGGACACTTCCCGACGGCGGATGGCCCCGGTCAGCTCGACGGCGGACAGCTCGTGGAGGGCACCGCTCACGCCGTCGTTCCTACCTTCGACAGCAGCGCCGTCATCGCGGCCCTGACGCCGGTGGTGAGGGTGGGCTCGATGGCCGGCGCGAAGTACGGCGAGTGGTTTCCGGCGACGGGATCGTCGCCGTCGAGCAGTTCCTGCGGGTGCCCGCCGAAGAACCAGTAGACGCTCGGAACGCCGATCGCCTCGGCCAGGAGGCCGAAGTCCTCGCTGCCCATGACGGGTGGGGACTCGATGACGGCGTCCTCACCCAGTACGTCGCCGAGCACGGTCATCAGGTCCTCTGTGGAGGAGGGGTCGTTGTAGCACTGCGGGAAGCTGGTGATCTCCTCGATGGTCGGCTCCGGGGCACCCGATGCCGCGGCCTCGGCGCTGATGATCCTGCGCAGCGAGCCGAGGACCAGGTCACGGACCTCGGGGTCGAAGGTGCGGACGTTCACCGTGAACTCCGCCGACGCCGGGATGATGTTCTCCTTCAGGCCACCGTGGAAGGTGCCGATGGTGACGACCGCCGACTTCATCGGATGCACCTGGCGGGACACGATGGTCTGGATGCGGACCACCATGTGGGCGCCGAGGACGATGGGGTCGATCGACTGCTCCGGCTGCGACCCGTGCGCCTGCTTGCCGAGCACGGTGACCTTCCAGGAGTCCGCCATCGCCATGGCCGTGCCCTTGCTGATGTTCACGGTGCCGGCGAGGCCGGGCCAGACGTGCTGTCCGTAGATGATCGACGGCTTCGGTGCCTTGTCCCACAGGCCGTCCTCGACCATGGCTTCGGCACCCTCTCCGGTCTCCTCCCCGGGCTGGAAGATGAACACCACGGTCCCGGACCACGCGTCGCGGTTCTCGGTCAGCAGCTGCGCGGCGGTCAGTCCCACGGTCATGTGGGTGTCATGCCCGCAGCCGTGCATCACCGGTACGGCCGTCCCGTCGGCGAGCGCGCCCGTCGTCGTGCTCGCGTAGTCCACCCCCGTGTCCTCGGCGATCGGCAGGCCATCCGTGTCGGCGCGGTAGCCGACCACCGGGCCGTCGCCATTCCGGAGGATGCCGACGACGCCGGTCCCGCCGCACATGAACGTCTCGAGCCCGAGGTGGTTCAGCTTGTCGAGGATGAATGCAGCCGTGTGGGTTTCCTGCATGGAGAGCTCGGGGTGGGCGTGGAGATGCCGGTACAGCTCGTGCATCGCGGTGGTGTGCGCGTCGGAGAGGTCGAGGACGGCGGTGTCGATGGTCATGGTGTCCTTTCGAACGGTTCGGTATCGGAGCTTAGTTCACGAGGGTCGTGGCGGTCGCGGACGTCTTGCGCGAGCGCAGGAACCAGGCGAGCACCGCGGTGATCAGGACGACGACGCCGGTGGCCGGCTTCGCGAGGGCGGGAACGGCCGGCACCAGCACGAAGAGCACGAGGGCGGCGACGACGACGGCGATCACGGTGACGCGCGGCTGCTTCATGGTGACGACGAGCTGCACCAGGACGGCGCCGATGATCGCGGGGAAGATGTAGAGCCGGGCCACGTCCACGATGTCGGTGGGGATGATGCTGACCAACCACGTGCCGAGGATCCCGACGAACAGCAGCATCGAGATGACGTGCACCATGGCCGCACCGCAGATGGCCATGAGGGCCGCGAACTCGCCGCGCTTGGTGCCGGCCTTCGCGCCGATGGCGGCCTGCGCCACGAGGGCCGAGGGCAGGAGCTTGTTGGCGATGTTGCCGATCATGAACGCCTGGTACATCGCCGCGGGACCGAGGACCGGGTAGTAGGTGATGGGCTCGACGAACCAGAGCACGAAGAAGGCGGCCGCGACGGCGAGGTAGGCGGTCCAGATCATGCCTGCCGTGATGCCCAGGTCCGTGAAGAAGACCAGGTACAGGGGTGCGGCGAGGGAGAGGATGAGCGCAACTCCCATGGTGAGCTGGCCCCAGCGAGAGGTGGTGCGGTCGAACTCGGCGAGCGATGCGTTGGGTGTGACGGCAGTATCTGCAGCAGACATGGTGGATCCTTTCGGGTGAGGTACTGCCTAGGCGACGGGGGCCATGCCGGAGGTGTGGGCGAGGTAGGCGGCGAACAGTCCGACGATGATCGAGATGCCGAGGCCCCACTCCCTCAGCCAGGTGGCCCTGGTCCTGCCCGCGAGGAAGATGCAGACGGCCATGGTCACCGCGGAGACGATGACGGACAGGATGTGGATGGGCGTCTTCCCGAGCTCTGCGATGCCGAGGCTCGCGAAGGCACCGATCAGGGCGGCGGCGGGCACGATCGCCATGAGCGCGGGATTGACCCGTCGCAGCTTGGTGTCTCCCCTGCGCAGGATCGGCGTCAGGATCAGCGTTGCGAGCATCCATCCGGCACCGGACATGCTCATGGCCATGAAGGCCACGACGAAGACCGCCTGGGTGTAGTCGGCCCCACCGAGGGTGGCGCCCATGGTGCCGGCGGCGAGGCTGGCCGACGCCGATTCCGTGGCGGCGGATCCGACGAGACCGATGCGCACGAGCACGGCCGGTGTCCCGAAGAGGGTGAGGAGGGCGATGCTCACCAGCACCACTGCGAGGGAGGGGCCGATGGCAGCGATCGCACCGGCCCTGAAGGAGGTCTTGAGCTCCGCCTCGGAGATGTCAGCCGCCGGGCCGGCCTTCCGCGCGGCCTTCATGTAGACGAGGGACTGCACGATGATGGCGGCGAAGACGCCGAGGGCGAGCACCCAGAGGACGGGCATGTTGGCGATCGCAAGGATGTCCGTGGACAGTCCTTCGGGAGTCAGTGCTGTTTCCATGGGAACTCCGGTCGGCGGGGTGGGATGGTGCTCGGGTCAGGAGGACGGCCGGGTATCGGTGGCGTCGAGGTTGCGGAGGGTCCCCACGAGTGCGTTCACGCCGGTGGCGATGTCCTCCGTGCTGCTCCACTCCTCGGGGCAGTGGCTCTTGCCGCCCTGCGAAGGGATGAAGATCATGCCCATCGGCGCGAGTGCGGCCATGTGCACGGCGTCATGTGTGGCGCCGCTCGGAATCGGCATCCACGGCAGGCCGAGTGCGTCCGCCGCGGCTCCGGCGATGTCCTGGACACCGGAATCCGCACGCACCACCGAGTTGTCGGTGGACCACTCGAATCCGACGTCGACGCCGAGCCCGCCGGCTTTCGCCGCGATCTCCGCGGTCAGGCGGCCTTTCACGCCCGACAGCCACGCCGGGTCGACACTGCGGACCTCGCTGTACATCCGGACCAGCGACGGCACAACGTTCGGTGACCGCGACTCGGATTCGACCCGTGTGGAGGTGGCCACTCCGTGCGTCGGCGCACCGCAGCCCTCCGCGCGCACCGCGAGGACCGCCTCCGCCGCGGCGACCATGGCGTCGCGCCGGTCGTCCATCGACGTCGTGCCCGCGTGGTCGGCGGCACCCGTGAAGGTGGCGATGAAGCGCTCGATGCCGGTGATGGCGGTGACGATGCCGAGGGGCAGGCCCTGCTTCTCGAGCGTCGGACCCTGCTCGATGTGCAGCTCGACGAACGCGTGCAGCGGTGCCTTCGCCCAGGGAACGTCGAGCAGCCTGGCGGGATCCAGCCCGTAGTCGGTGTAGGCCTGCCCGAGGCTGAGTCCGCGATAGTCGCGCCGGTCGAGGTCTTCCTTCAGCAGTTCCTGGGCGGCGCATCGGCTGCCCAGGCAACTGAGTCCGAAGACGTTCGATTCCTCACCGAGGAAATCGACGACGAGCAGGTCACGGCGGAGAGGTGTCCCGGACTCCTGCAGCAGACGGGCAGCTTCGATCGAGCCGAGGACGCCGACGATCCCGTCGAAGCGTCCTCCGCCGTCGACGGTGTCCGTGTGCGATCCCGTGACGAGGGCGGGCGCCGAGGACTCGCTTCCTGCGAGGCGTCCGATGATGTTTCCGGCGGCGTCGACGTGGACGTCCAGCCCTGCTTCGCGCATTCGGGCAGCCGTCCAGTCCCGTGATGCCCGGTACGGCTCGCTGAACACCTCGCGGGTCCAGCCGAGGCGGTCGCCGTCGTGGAAGGCGGACAGTTGGTCCACTCCCGTGCCGAGCCGGTCGAGGGTCTCCTGCGAGGTGCTTGGTGGCATGGCGTGAGCGTCCTTGTGCAATCGTTTGCGCAATCCAGCAGGAGCGGATCCTGCTCCGAAGTATGGTGTACATCACACTACGGTCGCCCGGTTTCGTCAATGTTTCAGGACAGTGAACCTTCTGTGAGGCGGAGTCCCAGCGCAAACCTTTGCGCCACCGCCATCGAGAAGCCACAGAATCCCCCTCGGCAGCCCTAGACTCGGGGCCATGAAGGACGAGCCCATCGCGCAGCGGGCACGGGTACGCCCCGTCACCCTGGCCACCGTCGCGCACCACGCGCAGGTGCATGTCTCGACGGCGTCCCGTGCGCTGAGTGACAACCCTGCCGGAATCGGTGCCGATACCGTGCGGCGCGTCCGCGAGCTCGCGGCCGTCCTCGGCTACAGGCGCGACGTCGGCGCGGCAGGTCTCCGGACCGGGAGCTCGCGCCTCATCGGGGTTCTGGTCCCCCGCCTCACCGACCTCGTACTCGCATCGATCTACGAGAGTATCGACGCGGCGGCCGGCGCTGCCGGGTACGGCACCGTGGTGGCCAACACCCTCGATGATCCGGACCACCGACGCGTACGCCTCGATGCGATGCTCTCGCGCAGGATCGACGGCGTCGTCATCGGTGACTCGCACATCGGTGACACGGCCGCCCATGAACTCCGGGCCCGTGGTGTCCCCTACGTGCTCGTGATGCGGAAGCTCGAGGGACACTTGTCGGTTACAACAGATGACTACCGGGGAGGCCAGCTGGCGGCGGAGCACCTGCTGGAACTGGGGCACCACCGCGTCGGCGTCATCGCCGGCGACCAGCTCGCCAGTACGGGCCGCGAGCGCACCCTCGGCTTCCGCAGGGCCTTCGAATCTGCGGGCTATCCACTCCCGGACCCCTACGTGGTGGAGTCGGCCTTCAGCACTCCGTCGGGGTTGCTTGCCGGCAGCGAGCTGATGCGGCTGCCGGACCCGCCCACGGCCATCTTCGCCGTGCACGACCTCCTCGCCCTGGGTGCCATGGGAGCCATCCGCGACGCCGGCAAGCGGGTCGGGGAGGACGTCGGCCTCATCGGCTACAACGACCTCGACCTCGCGGCCACCCTTCCGGTTCCCTTGACCTCGGTCCGGAGCGACCTCGGGGCCATGGGAAGCCTGAGCGTCGATGCCCTGCTGGGCCAGTTCAGGGGCGAGACGCCGTCAAGCGTGCTGCTGCCCCCGGAACTCGTCGTGCGCGCGACGACGCAGCACCGGTAGGCGCCATCGGTGCGGCGCACCACAGCCTTCGCGGGCTGTTCACCGTCACGTCCCGCGGACGCCATCCCCTCGTGACTCCGGCTCGACAGCGTGGAACCGACACCACCGCTGCCCGACCAGGAGCTCCCCGTGAAGACACTCGTCCGCGCCATGTCCGTCGTCCTGTCCGCCGTCCTCATCACAGGGGCTGCGAAGCCCGCAGTCGAGGACTTCCCTGCCACGATCGACGGCGGCGCCTGGCCGGCCGGACACGTGCAGGGCATCGCCGTCGACACCGAGAACGAAGTCATCTACTACTCCTTCACCTCGATGCTCGTGAAAACCGACCTCGACGGGACGGTCCTCGGTACCGTCACCGGCTTCACAGGGCACCTCGGTGACCTCGACTTCAACGAGAAGGACGGCCGCGTCTACGGCTCGCTGGAGTACAAGGCTGCCGAGTCCTTCTATATCGCCATCTTCGACGTGGAGCGCATCACCGAAATGGACATGGACGCCGAGACGGACGGCATCGTCACGGCGGTGTACCTCGACGAGGTGGTGCAGGACTTCACCGCGGACATGGACGGCAACGGCGTCTTCGACGGCAACATCGCCGACACCCCGGACCACCGCTACGGCAGCAGCGGGATCGACGGCGTCACCTTCGGCCCCGCATTCGGGCGGAAGAACGGCAAGCAGCTGCTGACCGTCGCTTACGGTGTCTACTCGAACACCGGGCGTGATGACAACGACCACCAGGTCCTCCTGCAGTACGACGTCACGCGCTGGAAGAAGTACGAGCAGCCCCTCACCCAGGCCGCAGCGCACACGAGCGGCCCCGCCACCACCGACGGCAAGTACTTCGTCTACACCGGCAACACCACCTACGGCGTGCAGAACCTCAACTACGACTCCTTCACCCACACGTGGCTGCTCGGCGTCTACAGGGGTGTGAAGGAGCAGTTCCCCAACTACTCGCTGTTCGCCATCGACGGCTCGTCCCGTCCCACGCGCGGCGTCCTCGAGGGCCAGCCGGGCGGCGAGGAAGGCCTGCTCCTCCCCCTCCTGCAGCAGGGCCTCCGCCACGAATCGACCGGCATCCGCGGCTGGAACTTCATCGCCGACGTCGGACTCGAATCCCTCGGCGGCGGCTACTTCTACATCGCTACCCAGGGGCGGGTCGTCGAGGACGGCCTCACGAAACAGACCGCCGTGCTGGACCTGTACCGCTGGACCGGAGCGCCGTCGTCGCCCTTCGAGCTTGTCGGCAGGTAGGACGGCGGCAGGTAGAACGGCGGGAACGACGACGGCGGGTTCAGTCGAGGGTGAAGTGCGTCCAGCGACCACCAAGCATCGTTGCCGACACGTCGAGGCACCGCAGTTGCTGGTCGCTGGCAACGAGGGGATCCAGCTCGGTGATCACGAGGTCGGCAACGGATCCCACGCCAAGGGTCGACCGACCGTCGGTAGATGCTGCGAGGGCGATCGACGACAGAACGCGTTGCTCGGCGTGCCATGGTTCCCGCCCGTCGCGAGCGCGGGACACGGCGGCGGCCATCGAGACCCATGGGTCGAGAGGGGCGACCGGCGCATCCGATCCGAGCGTAATCGTGACACCCGCGGCCGCCAGGCTCCCGAAGGCGAAAGCCCGGTGTGTACGGCCTGGCCAGTAGCGGTCCGCGACGTCACGATCGTCCATCGCGTGCTCCGGTTGGACACTGGCCGTGATGCCGAGCTGGTTGAAGCGGTCGAAGTCGTCCTCATGGACAAGCTGGGCGTGCTCGATGCTGCCGCCGCAACCGACTTCCTCGAACGCGTCGAGCGCGAGCGAGTTCGCCGCATCCCCGATCGCATGCACCGCGGGCACGAGGCCCGCCGACGACGCGCGGCGGAGATAGTCGACGAGCTCGTCCCGATCAACAGTCAGAATCCCCTGCCCCTCGTGTGTGCCCTCGAGTCCGGGATACGGGTCGTGGCAGAACGCGGTCCGGGTATTCAGGGACCCGTCGGTGATGATCTTGAACGGTCCCATCGTGACCAGGCCATCGGTGCCGTCGATGACGTCCCCCGTGCGCAGGCCGCGCGCGATGACGGCGTCGAGATCCTGTGGGTACACGCCGGCCCGCACCCTCAGGCCGCGGGTGCCGCTGGCGACACGATGCGCCCATCGGTCGATGGAGAGCGTCATCTCGAGGTCGACGATGCCGACGACTCCCCTGGCAGCTGCGGCCTCGACTGCATCTGCCACCCAGCCGTCGAGGGTTCCGTTCGGGACCGCGCTGATCCGGGTGTTGACGTCGAATGCCGCCTGTTCGCGCAGCAACCCTGTGGGATGGTCTGCGTGACCGTGGTGGGCGAGGGCCCTGGAATTGAGCCACAGCGTGTGGAGGTCCTTGCCGACGAGGACGACGGGCACGTCGGCGTCGGCCGCATCGAGCAGTTCCCGCGTCGGCAGGTCGGGCCACAATGCGTCCTGGAAGCCGTAGCCGATCAAGGGCTGCCCGACGGGAGGCGGTGCCGAGCGCAGTCGCTCACCCACGAGGAATGCCGCACCGGCGGCCGACGTCGCCGACGACAGGTCGAGGCGCTGGCGCATGAGAGCCCACTGGCCCATGTGCACATGCGAGTCCCACAGACCCGGTGCCACCCACCGTCCGCCGACATCCACTACCGGGACCGCGCCGGAACCGATGGTCTCGCCAAGAGCCCTGACCATTCCGTCCTCGATGAGGATGTCTACCGGATCCCCTGCCGTGCCGACCAGTCGGGCGGAGCGGAGCAGGACATCACTCGTTCCACTCCTCATCCCTGGCTACGCCGCATCTCACGGGCAAGGGCAGGATTCGAGTAGTGCTCGCCCTGCTCGAGCTCATCGACGATGCGCTCGACGACTGCAGGAGCCTTGTCCTGGCTGAGCTTCAGCCTCGCGTCGAAGCGCGTCACCGTCAGGCGGATCCCCACGGTTCCCCGGGCGACGCGGCGCGATGCCTCAGGGTCCAGGGTCAGAGAACTGGGCTCCGGCATGACGCGTTCGAAGTGGTCGACCAGCTGCCCCAGCACCAGGAAGTTCTCCTCGTCGGACAGGATCTCCGGGGTGCCGTACAGGTGGGCCGTGACGTGGTTCCATGTCGGAATGATCTGGTCGCTGGGATACCAGCCGGGCGAGATGTAGCCGTGCGGCCCCTGAACGATCAGCAGCACCTCGTGCTCGCCGAGTTCATGCAACCGCTCATCGGGGCGGCCGACGTGGCTGACGATGCTGATGGTGTCATCAGCGGTCTCTTCGAGTATCACCGGGTAGTGGGACGCCACGAGACCGCTGGCGGGTGAGGACACGATGGTTGCCCACGGATTCTCCCGGATGAGTCGCTTGACCTCACCGACGTCGGACAGGACGAAAGAGGGCGTGTGGCGCATGCTCGTCACTCTGCCATGAATGCCGGATCAGCTGCGGCATCTGTCCGAGTACGACGGCGAGGCAGTCACTTATCGTGACTGCCCCGCCGTCGTCCGTTGTGGTGCGTGCGGCTAGCTATCGCAGCCGATCCCGTCGTTGTCCCGGTCGAACTTCGGCTGGAAGCCGGGGGTGCCCGCGTAGATCGGAGCAGCGCCGGCCGCGCGGACCGCGTCGCAGTTCGCGTAGTAGGGAGCCGGTGCCGGGGCTGGCGCGACAGGTGCCGGTGCCACCGGTGCCGGCGCTACGGGCTCGGGCACGACGACGGGAGGTGCCACGGGTTCCGGCACGACCGGAGGGGCGACGGGCACGACGACGGGCGCCTCGGTCTCCACGGGGGCCGGCGGCGGGGTGACGGACGGCGCCACCTGATTGGTCGGCGCGAGGATGCCGTTGCAGTCCGACAGGATGCGCGCGATGGCGTCGTGCTCGGCCTGCGTGACCCACAGGACGTAGGTCGCCTTCACCGAGACCTGCCGTGCCACGTACTCGCAGCGGTAGGACGTGTTCGGTGGCAGCCAGGTGGCGGCGTCGCCGTCGCTCTTCTGCTGGTTCGTGGGTCCATCGGTGGACTGAAGGTTCAGCGGATCGTTCGCGAATGCGACGCGCTGGTCCGGGGTGAGCTGCTGGGCGCCCTTCTGCCAGGCGTCGGAGAGGGCGACGACGTGATCGATCTGCACCGCGGTGCTGGTCGCCTGCCCACGCAGGAACGCGATCGTGGACGCAGTGTAGGGATCATTCAGTACACCGGACTGGACCTTACAGGGCACCGAGTTCGTGTACACGATGTCCGTCAGGTCCCGGTTGAGCATGTCATTGCGGGTGTCGCAGCCGTTGCGGTCGACGTCGGCCCATGCCTGGCCGAACAGGTCGCGATCGTAGCCGGTCTTCGGTGCCCGGCCCTTGATGGGCAGGGTCTCCAGCAGGGCGAGCGCCGTGGTGTTGGCGGCCGGCTGGTCAGACGGGGCCCGGGGCGTGCCGGTCACGTCGGCAACAGCGTCGGAATCGAGCGGTGCCACGTCGGAGGCCTTCGGGGTGGGCGAGGGTGTGCGCGTCGGCGAGGGGCTGGGCGACGGTGTGGCCGAGGCTGTCGGGGCGTCCGCCGTCGACGTCGCCTCAGGAGCCGCCTCCTGCGTCTGCTCGGCCACCGCGGTCGGCACGGAGTCGTCGGCGGGTGCGATGGCTCCGCCGATCAGGAGCGCGACGATGCTCGCGCCGGCAGTGATGGCACCCGTCCTGCGGCCGTTCAGTCGCGCCCAGGACGGCCTGCTCGTCACGAACGTGTACAGGCCGGTGAAGAAGGCGAAGATGGCGGCCATGATGATGGCGCCGCCGACGCCTCCGATGATCGCCCCGAGGATGACCAGGAATATAGCGAGTCCAGCGATGAGGGCGGTGGACGTCCGCACGTGGAAGCCTCCCGGCGACGGTTTGCGGGCAGGAGGAGGTGCGGACGGCAGCATGGAACCCCATTTGTGGCAGAAGGGCCGCGAGTACATCGAGTGATGAACGACCTTTCGAAGTCTAGGACGACTGTCAAGACACATGATCGGGAGGAGCGCCAGCCCCACCTCACGTATGTGGACGCTCCCCCTCACGACGATCGTTGTCGTCACATCGCTCACGTACCGTCCCGCCGGCTCGTAGAGAACGGTCCAATGAATGCTTCGCGCAGGGACGGCTCCGTGGCGACCCTCGTGTTCCAGCGCGGCGAGCACTAACTGTGCAGGCCACACTGATCCTCCTGAAGGAACCTTCGGCGCATCCCATCGCTTAACCCTTCAGGAGCACTGCTGCAGGCAGACGAACCAAGCATCGCGAACGTGAGGGTAGTCGACAGTGAGCGGTATCAGCACAGCAAGCACGGGCGCGAGCACGACGGCGATCAACGCTGCCGCTCCACGCGTCATGACGGGTTCTCCTCATGGCACGTAGCGCCATTGTCGGCCGTCGTCGGCTTTCCGCCGCCATCCTTTCCGTGCTCGTGGTGCTCGTAGTGCTCGCTGCGATCGCGGTGGCCCTGGTCACGCTTGCCCCCGCGCTCGTCGGCAGCGGTCCGCTCCTCGATAGCTCCGACTGCACGGTGGACACGCCGGACGGCCGAGTCGGGTTGACGCACGAGCAAGCACAGCAGGCGACGACGGCGGTAGCACTGCAATCCCGAGGCATCGACACCCCAGCGCCAACAGACCTCGCGGATGGTGTCCTGGAGGCCCTGGCCAGTGGACCCGCGGATGATGCCGGACCGGTCCTCAGCTGCAGGGGTTCGGTGGACGAAGGACTTCGGGTGGAGGAGCTGACGCCGTCGGGTCTGACGCCGCGGGCCGATGGAGTTCGGACCGCGATGGCCGAGGTGTTCGGCGAGCAGAGCCTCGGCGGGTTCGAGCCAGGCGGCGTGGGCTCCGGGCACGGCGGCGAGTCGACCCATTACGACGGGCGGGCCATTGACGTCTTCTTCCGGCCGGTCACCGAGGAGAACCGGCGTCAGGGTTGGGTGCTGTCGCACTGGCTGGTCGCGCATGCTGCGGACCTCGACATCCAGTACGTCATCTTCGACGACCAGTTCTGGAGCGCACGCCTGGCCCGGGGCGGGTGGCACCCCTACGACGCACCCGCACCGGCGAACGAGATCCTGCGACACCTCGACCACGTGCACGTGGACGTCCTGGCGGGCCGTTCTTGAGGATAAGCGGTCAGATGATCTCGAGCAGTTACTTCACCGCGCAACACCGCTAGGAAAGCTGCTACCAACTGGTTAGATGAGGGAATGGACCAGCCAACTCAGGATCTCGGGCTCTTCGTTTCCGGCAACGAGGTTGCCGTCGTCGGAGAAACAGACGTCGTTCAGAGATTCATGAACGAACTAGCCGTTCGCCCAGAGTTGGGGCAAAAGGCAAAGCGCCCAACCATCGAAGCTGTTGCTGCCGCAACCGGATTAAGCACTTTGGCTGGCTCCTCCCTTGGTGGGACTACTTTCACCATGACGGCCGATTCAGCAGAGCTGCTGAAGAAGTACAGCCAGTTCAACCCGGATGGCCCCGTAGCGGGCATCATTCGAGGAGCGAAGGGACGCATTGCGTCCACGGCAAAGTTCGAGCCCGCGCAGATGAATCCCATGGTGGTTTCGAATGTCGCAGCCTTGAGCGCCGCAGCGGCGCTCAAGGCCGCTCTGGCGGATTTGGAGCAACTGGTTGAAGCGATGGACATCAAGCTGGACAGGCTTCTATCTGACAATCGAGCGCAAGCCCTGGGCAATGTGCAGGGCGTCACGCTGGTTCTAGAGAAGGCTTACGCCCTCTACCAGGAAACGAACCGAATCAGCGAGACCACATGGGCGCAGGTATCGACTCACAGCACCGTTTTGGGGCAATCAACGTCGTATGCGCTCAACCAACTCGACGCAATTGCTGATTCCCTCTCCAAGGGGAGTACGGCCGAGAGGTCGGATGCCATAACCCTCGCGAGCGGCACAGAGCTTCAGACTTGGCTGGTCCTTCTCGCTGCTTGTCAGGCCAACCAGGAGAGGTTTGACGCACTCGAGATTGCACACGTGACAAAATCCGAGCCTGAGGAGGTGAGTGCTCACATGCAAGCTATTAGTGCAGCTGCCGAACGGCGTCGCACTCTTACTGCCTTGCGTCTGCAACGGCTCAATGACGCAGTCAGCGCAACTGCAGACATCCACGATCTGGCACGCGTCATCACCCCGTTGAGGGCACGATCAACATTGAATGCTGCCGAGTCGATCCAATCAGTCGTCGCTACGTTCGCTGGCATATATGGACTCGAAGGCCTCGTCTACGGTGCCGTGGAACGCGAGAGCTGGCGGAAGTCCCTGACAGATCTGACCGCGCAGACTCGACAGCTGGTTGGTTCAGCGGCAAGCTCTGTACCTGGGGCTGTAGGCAAGGCGAAACCCCAGGTACAGAAGCTGCGAGACATTGAACTCTCACGTCCGAAGTGGACAAAGCGGACGAAGGACAAAAAGCCGAAAGAACTCGATGCGCCCGAAGAACAGCAGGCAATCAACCCGCTGCGAGATACGCCCTAACGCTGGAACGGAGCATATCTGCGTGATCGTAGATCTCATCGAGCGAGCTGATAGGGATGCGTTGCTCGACTTTCTGCTCGTCGAAGACGCCCAGGTACTTCTGCACCCTGTTGAAGTGCAATCGGGCAATCGGCTTCCGGTTGTTGTCATCGAGTAGTACTGCGAAGTAGGACTTCGCGTCGCGGTGGATCACGCGTGGGGGCTTGACCTCGTTGCAGACGATCGCTCGGACTATCTGAAACCCTTCCATCTCCTCCAGCGTCGTCTCAACCCCTGTTTCAGCTAGGTCATCTTCCACAGCCTGTGCACTCGTGACGGTTGCGGCGATCACCGAGTCGCTGGCCATCGGGAAGTTGGGGGCGCCAAGAGCCGCCTTGAGTCGTTCATTCACTTGCTCGTTGAGGAACTGCTTTGTCGCTTTGGTCACAAGCGGAGTGAACTGCTCCCGTACCTTTTGCGTGTATGCGCCGCTGTCATACACCCGCATGGTGAGGGCTTTGATCCACTCGGCGTCCGGCTCCTTGAACTGCGATGCCAACGTCCGCTTGATCTGACCGATGTACTTCAACTCGCCTGCTGCATTGATGATCGAGTCGAGATCAAAGACGTCCTTCGTAAGCTTCATCAGCTCGGGTATCAGTGTCTCGTCGATGTCGTTGAGGTCCAGCACCAGGAAGGGCTTGGCATCCATGCGGTTCGGCGCGTCCAGATCTGTGAAGAACTCGTACACTTCACCGTTCGTGAGAATGGCGATCCGCGCATTGGTGACGGCAAAGTATCGATACAGCTGGGACGCGTGCTCGATCTTCAGCGGTTCCTTCGACTTCTTGCACTCGATGAGGATCTGCACAGTGCCGCCGTGCATGATCGCGTAGTCAATTTTTTCCCCCTTCTTCACACCAACATCGGCGGTGAACTCGGGCACCACCTCTAGCGGATTGAAGACGTCATACCCGAGGATGGTCGAGATGAACGGCATGATGAAGGCATTCTTCGTTGCTTCTTCAGTTTCTATCTGAGACCTCTGCTGCCGCACCTTCGCCGCCAGCGCTGTCAATCGTTCTGCAAATTCCACAAATCCCCCTGCGTTGAATGGTTGCTTCACCCTAATACTGCTCGGGGACCTTCTGCTTCAATTGACGTGTGAGGCACGCAACGGCGAACCCACACCCGACTGGGATCGGCCGGTTTCGAGTGCTAACGATCAGAACGCGGTGTAGTAGGTCTTCCGATGCGTGTCACCTTCGGTTCGTCCACCCGGACCGCCCGTCAGTGCCGGCCATCCCCTGAAGAGGGCCCCGCAGCACCGACACTCCCTGATGAAATCTGCCGCTTGATCTGCTCCAGCTCCTCCTTGAGCGAATCGACAGTCGCGCGGTACTTCCTGAAGTCCGCCTTCCGGCGCTGCGCGGTATGGAAGCTAAGACCAGCGGCAAGAATGACCAGCGGGAATGACACCAGCAATGCCCATCCAGAAGTGGCAAGGAAGTCCAACGCGATGGGAAGTGCCTGTTGGAATGAGCGGAAGTCATTCACCCCTCCTACTACTCCTTCCAAAGCGGAGTCGAGTGGCACCAGGAACTCCCCCACAAGGGGTGTTTCGGAGAGCGACGGAGCGCTCAGCGGTGCCTCTCCATCCGGGGACCACCGCGAATCGCTGAAGTTACTCAAAACGTAGATCCCGGCCGCTGCGTTGAACGCGGCGAAGAGCAGAACCGCACCAAGCACGATCCAGTGCAGACTGCGCGGACGCCACAACCCGAACACCAACGCGATGACGGCGGCTGCAATCCATGGGAAGGCGCGAAGCACGTCGGGGCTCATGCTGCCCAGTAGATCCAAGGAGTACCCCCATAGAGATGAATTGAATGCGTGCCACCAGCCCGAGCTTCGACACATCGCCGTAAGGCTATATCTCCTCATTGGTTGGGCTGGTCAGCGACACCGTGGCCCAGTGGTTGGTCATGGCGTGGACGGGCTCGACAGCCGCTCGGATACTCGTCATCGGGGATCGACATGATTCGTCGGAGGACCCGTGCAGCAGAAGCGGGCCGACCACCCGACGGCGACCGGCCCGCCGTCGTGCACTGTGCTTCTGAAATGTACGGATCGACATCTCCGCGGGATCCATGAGCAGCGAGCGCTGCCCAACCATTGTAAGGAGTGGGGGCGAAGCCTATGCTTCAGCCGGGGAAGGTCTTGGTCTCGACCAATTCCATAAGGGGCAATCCCATGACTGACTTCTTCACCATGAGGTCCGGCGAGACCGCAGCTCCTGTGCCGCCCGGGCCGGTCCTGTGCACCGGGACGGGGAGCATGCGGCGAGTTCACCGCTTCTTCCTGTGGGCGTATGACGAAGCACCCGATCTTGTGAAGTCGGTCGAGCCCGGTGACACCGCCCGCGCCGCCTACGTCGGCGAGGTACTGGGGAACTTCGACAAGGTGCTCCATGCGCATCATGAGGGCGAGGATCTCCTCATGTACCCGCTGCTGGCGAAAAGAGCGCCCGCGTGCGCGCTGCATGTGGAGCAGATGCTCGAGCACCACAGGCAGGTCACACAACGGCTCGAGAGCATCGAGCCCGTTCGCCTGCGCTGGATGGAGACAGCCGATGCGAGCGTAAGGGCGGACCTCGCTGATCGCTACGAGGACCTATCGACCGTCCTCCAAGTACACCTGCGCCGTGAGGTCACCGAGGTGATGCCCGTTGTCGACAGGGTCCTCACCGAGAAGGAAGGGAAGGCAATTGGAGAGCACGGCGTGAAGACATTCGACAAGAAGTTCCTGGTCGGATACCTCGGGATGGTGCTGGCCACGAATCCGCCCGGCGAGCGCGAGGAGTTCTTCAAAGAAGTTCCACCGCCGGTTCGCCTCGCCTACCGTCTCGTAGGGCGCAGGCTCTATCGGAAGCAATACGCCACGCTCTTCCCGGGACGCGTCATTCCCGACACGCTGTGAACCACTTTGACGGGGACTCCCGTACTGCGGGAAGCGGAGCAGCGACTCTCCGGCTGCCTGGACCAAGCTCCACCATAGACAGCCGGCCCTTCGGACACACGGGGGACGAAAGCCTCTGAACGGCAGCGTTGGGCCCGGCTGGCAATCGAACCCTTCGCAGGAGCGATCGAGCCGTCATCACCCAGGACAAGGTCGCCGCTCTCCATGTGCAGACGCCGGATAAAAGCACCAACCACCCGAGGAGAACAGCGTGCCGAGCAAAGAGTCCAGAACTTTCGTGGACAGGACCGACGCCGGACGGCAGTTGGGGCAAAGGCTGGCAGGGCTACGGGGTCAGGACGTCGTAGTGCTCGGTCTGCCCCGTGGCGGTGTTCCGGTTGCCTTCGAGGTGGCGAATGCCCTTGGTGCGCCATTGGATGTGATCGTGGTGCGGAAGCTGGGGGTTCCGTTCCGGCCAGAGGTTGCCATGGGCGCCATTGGGGAGGGCGGCACCCGGGTCCTCGATGCGCACGTCCTCTCGCAGGCTCATGTCACGGAGGAGGACCTGCAAGCGCTCGAGACTAAAGAACGCCAGCTCCTGGAGGAGCGCCGGACCCGGTACCGGCAGAGAAGGATCCGGACAGATGTCCACGGGCGAATCGTCGTCGTCGTCGACGACGGCATGGCCACGGGCTCCACTGCGCGGGTGGCGTGCCAGGTGGCCAAGCAACTCGGCGCGGCACGGGTGATCGTGGCAATACCAGTCGCGCCGGCATCGACTGTGGCCTCGTTCACGGAGGCGGACGAGATCGTGAGCCTGGTTTCACCGCGGAGATTCGAGGCAGTGGGCTGCTACTACAACGACTTCTCAGCCACCGACGACGACGAAGTGGTCACGCTGCTCGACGCCGCGGCCCGCTCACGGGGTGGTCCCGACGGTGGTTGACTTGGTCCGCGCCAAGGGCCGTAGCAGGCCGAAGCCACCGGCATCCGGGCCGGCCTAACACGGCATCAGGCTTAGGCCTCCGGGCTCGTCAGACGGTGAGCCTCTGCATCTGCGGAATGTGCAGAATGGGCGGGGTACCCGGCCGCGACCTGACGCTTGACCTGCTCCAGTTCATCCTTGAGCGAATCGACAGTGGCACGATTCTTCGTGAATTCAGCCTTCCGGCGTCGAGCATTAGCGAAGCTGACACACGCGGCGAGAATGACCAGGGGGAATGACACCAGCAAGGCCCAGCCGGACGTGGCAAGGAAGTCCAGCGCTATGGGAAGGGCCTGCTGGAACGCCCGGAAGTCGTTCACCCCGCCGACTACTCCTTCCAGTGCAGAGTCCAGTGGCACCAGGAACTCCCCCACCATCGGTGTCTCGGAGAACGACGGAGCGCTCAGGGGAGCGCTTCCTTCCGGGGACCACCGCGGCTCACTGAAGTGGTTCAACACGTAGATCCCAGCAGCCGCGTTGAGTGCGGCGAAGAGCAGAACGGCACCGAGCGCGATCCAGTGGAAGCTGCGCCGAAGCAGGAAACCCGCCACCAGCGCGACGACGGCAGGTGCTATCCAGGTCAGGATGTGCAGTGTGTCGAGGCTCATGCCGCCGAATGGATCCAAGGAGTGCCCCCATAGAGATGATTCGATGTCCGCTCCAACCGTCAGGCCCTGAGAGCTCGCCGTCAGGCTACATCTCCTCATCGGTTGTGATGATCAGCGACACCGTGGACGCCAACTGAAGAACGGCGGGCCGACCACCGAAAGGTGATCGGCCCGCCGTCGTACTTAGCAAGAGCTAGAACACCCGAATAGGGATCTCCGCCGGATCCATCAGCAGCGACTCGATTTCGTCGTCGAGCTTCACCAGCGTGATGGACGCGCCGGCCATGTCCAGGGAGGTGCAGTACTCCCCCACATAGCTGCGGCCCACGCTGATGCCCTGCTCCGCGAGGCGCTTGTGCGCCTGCCCGTACAGCAGGTACAGCTCGCTGATCGGGGTGCCACCCAGGCCGTTGACCATCAGGGCCACGCGGTCGCCGTCGCCGAACGGCAGATCCTTCACCACCGGCGCCAGGAGCTCCTCGACGATCTCGTTGGCCGGCATCATCTTCGCCCGACGACGCCCGGGCTCGCCATGAATACCGACTCCCATCTCGATCTCGTCCGCGCCGAGCTCGAACAGCGGGCTGCCCTTCGCCGGCGGGGTGCACGCGGTCAGCGCGACGCCCATCGTCCGGGTCACCGAGTTCACCTTCTCGCCGATGCGGATGACCTCGTCGAGGTCCGCCCCGCGCTCGGCGGCGGCAGCGACGGCCTTGATGACGAAGAAGTTGCCGGCGACCCCGCGGCGGCCGATCGTGTAGGTCGAGTCCTCCACGGAGACGTCGTCGTTGATGAAGAGCGTCTTCACCTCGATGCCCTCGGCCGAGGACATCTCCTGCGCCATCTCGAACACCATCTTGTCGCCCGTGTAGTTGTTCACCAACAGGAGCACACCCTTGGGCGAGGCCATCAGCTTCGTGGTCTCGTACACGTAGTCAAACGGCGGCGCGGCGAATACGTCACCTGGGCAGGCGGCGTCAAGCATGCCCTTGCCCACGATCATCACGTGCGCCGGCTCATGCCCCGACCCGGAGCCCTGCACGATCGACACCTTGTTCTGGTCCGGGCCGTCGGCGCGCATGATCAGGTTGTACTCGGGCACGTACTTCAGGGTGTCCGGGTTCGCGAGCGCCAGGCCCTCGAGCATCTCCGGGACGAACTGCTGCGGATCATTGACGAACTTCTTCATGGGGTCTCCACGTCATTGTGAGTAGGGATGGATGGGCAAGTAGTCAGGGCCAGTCGGCCACGATGCCTTCGACGATGATGGCCACGGCCACCGCCCCGGCGTCGGGCGAGCCGATGCTGCGTTCCCCGCTGTAGCTGGCGCGGCCGCGCTTGGCCTGCAGGCTCGACGTCGCATCAGCGCACTCGCGGGTCTTCTTGGCGAACTCTGCCCGGCACTCCTCCGGTGACGCCCCCGCCTGCAGCTGCCTCTCGAGCTCGTCGGTCGCCGGGATCAGGGCATCCAGCAGGGTCTTGTCGCCGAGGTCCGCGTTGCCGCGGGCCTTGATCCCGTCCGTGGCTCCTCGCAGCATGGCGACGACGGCGGCCCCGTCGATCGCGTCAATGGTCTTCGCCGCCGCGGAGGCCCGGAGGAACGCCGTACCCCACAAGGGGCCCGAGGTTCCGCCGATCCTGCTGGAAATGGCGAGCGCGATCTGTTGCAGGAAGGTGGCGACGTCGTCGCGCTTGAACGAGTCCCAGTCCGCCAGGACCTTCTCGAAGCCGCGAGCGAGCGAGTAGCCGAGGTCGCCGTCGCCCACCACGGCGTCGAGGTCGCCGAACTCCTTCTCCCTGTCGACGGCGGTCTGGGCCAGGGAGTGGACGACGTATTCGACGTCGGCGAGGTCGGTTGCGCTCATGGGGTCTCCGTTTCGTGGGTCGCGGCGTTGGGGGCAGGTGCGGACAGCAGCTTCTGCAGGGTCGCGAGGGTAACGACGCCGGAAGGATCGGCACCGTACGGGTCGTCAAGAACCTCCGCCTGCTCGCCGTCGGGATCCCCGAGCGAGCTGACCACGAGCGATGCGCCGGTGAAGTCCTCCTCGCGGGTGAAGCCGCTGACCGTCACCACAGTGCGGAGTCCCGCTCCGACGGCGGCGCGCAGCCCGTTGCCGCTGTCCTCGACGACGATCGCGTCATTCGCCGACACTCCGAGCTCCTGCAGGGCCAGCAGGTAGATGTCCGGTGCGGGCTTCTTGGCCGGCACCACATCCCCGGCGAACACCGCGAAGTGCGCTGCGAGCGACTCCCCGACGGCGTGCGTCAGTACGGCACGGACCGCGGGTTCCGCGGAGGTGGAGGCGACGGCGAGCGTCCATCCGGCGTCGTGAGCCTCCTGCACGATGCGCGCGATGCCCGGCCGCGCAGGCATGACGCCACTCTCCACCAGCCCCTTGTAGACCTCGGTCTTCCGCTTGTGCCAGGAGAGGACCGCGGCATCGACGGCGTCGTCGTCATGCAGGTCGAGAGAGGCGGTCAGCGAGGGGGTGAGGATGCTGCGCATGCGCTCCTTGCCGCCGCCGATCTTCACCTTCTCGGCGTACTCCTCGACGCTCCACTGCACGGGCACGCCGAAGTCGGTGAAGGTCTGGTTGAAGGCGGGGAGGTGGCCGTACTGTTCGGTGTCGGCGAGCACGCCGTCGCAGTCGAAGATCAGGGCCGGCATGGTCAGCGGCCGCCCTTGCCTGCGCTGCCGAACTGGGCGCAGAGGTCGGTGACCATCGCGACGACGTCGGCGCGGGTGTGCTTGAACAGCGACGGCGGATCCCACTTGTTGTTCTGTTCGGCCTGCTTGAGGAACGCCAGGCTGGACTGCATGTACATCTCCTTGAGCGCCGTGGAGATGTTGACCTTCGCGCAGCCGCGGGCGATGAGGTCGGCGAATTGCTCATTGCTCAGGCCGCTGCCGCCGTGCAGGGCGATGGGTACGTTCCGTGCCTCGACAATCTGGGTGACGCGTTCGACGTCGAGCACGGGGGCTGCCTTGTAGCTGCCGTGGGCGTTGCCGATCGACGGAGCGAAGACGTCGATGCCGGTAGCGTCGATGAAGGCGAGGGCCACCTCGAGGCTCTGCTGCTTGGAGACGTCGTCGGACCCGTGATCGTCCTCGACGCCGGTGATGGCCTCGATCTCGCCCTCCACCTGGGCGCCGTAGCTGCGAGCCTCGGCGACGACCTCGACGGTCTGGCGCTGGTTCTCCTGAACGGGGAGGTTGGAGGCGTCGAACAGCACCGAATTCCAGCCGGCCTTGAGGCATTCGGTGACGACAGCGCGGTCCGGGCAGTGGTCCAGGTGCAGGGTGACGGGCACCTCGATGCCGCGCGTCATCGACTGCCACATGTCGAACAGCACGCGGGAGCCGATGCTGCGCACGGTCTTGACCGAGGTCTGCAGGATCACCGGGGAGTTCGCCTCCACGGCGCCGGCGAGCACGCCCTCCATGGTCAGGTCGTTGAAGATGTTGATCGCGGGCACCCCATAGCGCGCCTGGAATGCCGGATCAACGATGTCCTTCAGGGGTACAACACCCACAACAATTCCTCCTGGCTAGGCTGTACCCCACGCTAGGCGGGCGGCGCGCGGGCCGGTATGGGTGGTACCCCTCCCTCCCGAATGGGGGTAAACCCCACCTGGCCTTGCGCTGGTGCCGGTGATTGGCGGTGGTCCCCGGCGGCATCCCGCTTGTGCGCGACGGCAGCATCATGGGATCCATCAGTGCCTCCACCGGCACCATCGAGCGGGATCAGGAGGTCGCCCCGGCGGGCGCCGCCGCCTATTGGAGCCGGCGCAGCAGGATCAGCGTGCTAAACCAGGTCATCCTCGCGGTACGTGCTGGACTCGGCGATCCGCTTGATGGCGGCGAGGGTTTTCGGGATGCCATCGAGCGCCTGCTGTGCCCGATCGACGATCTGCGCGGGCGCATCGTCCCCGAACTTCTCCTCGAACATGGCGATGCCGCCCGGCAGGAAATCCCACGATTCGGTCAAAGTGGTCCCGGTGCCGACCGGCGTCAGCGTGTAGCCCCAACGGACCCTGTCGCCGCCGACCACCCAAGCGAACTCACGGCCGCGTTCTGCGGCCACGACCTGCGACCGGGTCTCCCAGGTGCGGTGCGGAAGCTCATTGCGTCCGGTGAACCAGGCACCGACCTGGCCTGCACTGACGTCGTCCTCCCACCAGCACCGCGTACACACCGGACTCCACTCGCCGGTGCGGGTGATGTCGGAGACCAGGTCGTAGATGCTGTCCGGCGACGCCTGAATCGTGACGGACTCCTGATGGTGGCGGATCTCTGGTTGACTCATGCGCCCATTCTCACAGAGCGATCAAAGCTTCTTCTGCCCGGTCCCTCGTTGCCGCGGGGATCGGCTGCAGCGATCTGTGCCCGCATAGACTGAGGTCTCGCGCTGGCTACGGAAGGCCCCACATGTTGAACACCGAACGGACCGGCACCGGAAAGCCACTCGTCCTCGTGCATGGGCTCGGCTCGAGCGTCCGCACCTGGGACTCCGTCCTCCCCCTGCTGCAGGAACAGCGCGAGGTCATCGCCATCGACCTCCCCGGGTTCGGCATCAGCGAGCCGCTCGCGGGCGAGGTAACCATCGCGACCCTCACGGACGCCGTCGGGCGGTTCCTCGAGCAGGAGAACCTGCGCGACGCGGATATCGTCGGAAGCTCGATGGGTGCGCGGATCGTGGTCGAGCTGGCGCGGCAGGGTCACGCCGGCAACGTCGTAGCCCTCGATCCCGGAGGATTCTGGAACGACACCCAGGTGCGCATCTTCAACGGCAGCATCACCGCGTCCATCGCGTTGGTACGGCGCCTCCAGCCCGTCCTGCCGTCACTCGCCCAGCAGGCTGCGGGCCGGACGGCGCTGCTCGCCCAGTTCTCCGCGGCCCCCTGGAAGCTCGACCCGGAGCTCGTCCTGACGGAGCTCCGGGGATTCGCCTCCTCGCCCAGTCTTGACGAAGCGCGCAAGTCGCTCGCGCACGGACCGCGCCAGGCAGGCGCGCCACAGGGGACGATCAAGGGCACGCTGGCGTTCGGTTGGGGCCGGTCGGACAGGGTCACCCCGCTCAGTGAGGCCGCCGTCGCCATGTCTCTCTATCCGGACGCCACCCTGCACGTCTTCGAGGACTGCGGGCACTTCCCGCACTGGGACCAGCCGCAGGAGACAGCCCGGTTCATCCTCGACGCCACCGCCGCAGGGTCGTCGTAACCATTCCCTGAGCCGCACACCTGGCAAGAGCGCTGGTGAAGCCACAGAACGTGGACCGAGGACGGGCGTCAGCGCCTAGATTGGGCTCGCGGTCGCCTGACGCTGGTGCCGCAACCCCACCAGCATGGTGCGGTTCCGCGTTCCGGTCTTCCGCAGCATCGCGCCCACGTGCTTCTCCACGGTCTTGACGGAGATGCCGAGCCGCGTTGCAATCTGCTTGTCCGCCAGCCCCTCGGCCAGCAGGTCGCGCACCTCGAGTTCGCGGACCGTAAGGTGCGCAACGGTCGACGCCGGCTCGGCTGTCTGCCGCGTCTCGGCGAGGCGGGTGAACATCGCCCCGTCCAGCAGGGCGTCACCGCGGGCGGCGGCGACGACGACGCGCGCCACCTCTCCGGGCGTCGAGGACAGCGAGAGAAAACCCCGTACGCCCGACGCCGCCGCTGTCGCCAGCTGCTGGTCGGTCGGACGGTCGACGACGGCGACCACGGGCCGTTCAACGGTGTCCCCGCTGGCTGATCGGGCTTCGGCGTACTGGCCGAGCAGGTGCTCGTCGAGGACGATCATGTCCGGCTGCAGGAGGGACACCGCCTCGATGAGGTCCTCGACGGTGGCGAGTTCACCGAGCACCTGAACGGACGGCTCGGAGGTTTCCAGCAGCCGCACGAGCCCGGCCCGGATAAGCGGCTGGGCACAGGCGACGACGACCTTCCAGCGGTCCCGGGAGGCATCGCCGTTGGAGGAGTAGGGCACCTGCGCGCGGATGCTGGTCCCCCAGCCTGGTGTTGAATCGACATGAAGTTCACCCCGGAGGTAGTGGGCGCGGGCCGCCATGCCATGGAGGCCGAGCCGGCTGCCCTGCATGCTTCCTATGGCGCTCTCGATTTCCGGCCGCTCGAAGCCGCGCCCGTTGTCCTCGACGACGACGGTCATGCCGGTGGTGTCGTAGAAGATGCCTACTCGGCACGAGGTGGCTCGGGCATGGGCGACGACGTTGGCTACCGCTTCCTGGATGACCATGAAGAGCTGATGAGCGACGACGGGCGCCAGTTCGTGTGGTTGGCCGGTCACGAGGAGCGTCAGGTCTATGGGGTAACTGCTGCCGACACGATCAAGTTCTCGACGTACTGCCTCCTCGAGAGTGCTACCGGCGAGGCTGGACGGGGCGAGGCCCAGCACGGTGCGTCGGGTCTCGAAGAGCGCTTCGTGGGCAAGGACGCGGGCGGAGTCGATGTGCTGGATGGAGGGCGACCCGCCCTGCGTCGCCTTGTCCGCCCGATCGAGGTGCAGCAGGAGCGATCCGAGGGATCGGCCGATGGCCTCATGGACGTCCTGAACGGCCCGTTCGCGTTCGCCGGCAATAGCGGCCTCACGTTCCTTCGCAGCGGCGGCATGGTGGAGCCGCGAGTTCATGATGGCGATGGCGGCGTGATTGGCGAAGAGCTCCACGAGCGAGGCGTCCGCAGCGCTGAAGACGCGGCCTGGTCCGTCGCTGAAGATGGCGAAGGTGCCGATGATGGCGCCGTCCCACGCGATGGGCACCCCGATGACGGCGCTCCCCCACCGCGGGTCGATCGGGTCTATGTGCCCGACGGCCACGGAGGCGTAGCGGTCGAGGATGACCGTACCGCGTGTGCTCACGATCTGCCCGGTGAGGCCCTCGGTCAGCGGGAAGGTCTGCCCCTGGTGGCAGCCAACGCCCTGATCCACTTCCTTGCGGTAGTACCCCTCGGCTTCGTGGACTATCGAGATGGAGCCGCTTTCGCAGTCAAGGAGTGCGACGGCGTGGCCGAGCACGCGCTCGAGGAGCGGTACCAGTTCGAACTGTCCGGCGAGGTCTCCGGCAAGCTCGGTTATGCGGTCGAGCTCCGAGAGCGGGGTCTCACTCGGGCGATTCTGGGTCTCGTTCGGTGTGGGAAGCTGCAGCATGTTCGGCACCTGTCTCCTGCAACCCGGCGCGACGCTGCGCTCGGGGTTTCAGGATAGCGGGCCTTTCAATAGGTCAAACGGATTCGACTTTTGCCTCCACTGCCCGGGAGCGCTCATGGGCCCAGAGCGCGTGGTCCAGGTTTGTGGGATTCTCATCGAGGGCTTGTGCGGCGGCGATCACGATCTCGCGTGCCTCCTGGGGACTTACCTGCCGCTGAACAGCCCTGCCCACAGCTGCGACTATCCACGTATCAGCTTTGACTCCGGGCGTGCCGAGCAGCATGCAGAAGTACTCCCAGGTCACCGCACCAAGACCATGCACCTTCGTGTAGGCCTTCTTATGCTCAGAGTTTGTTCCTTCAAGGTCGTCGGCTGCCACAACGCCGACACTTACCAGGCTCTGGGCTGCGTCTTGTATGGCTGACGCTTTGGTACGGCCGCTGATCATCTGGTCGTTCAGCAGCATTTGAAGCGTTTCCGGGTTGAAGTCCGCGAGCCGCTGAAGGTCATTCGCAACAGGATCTGGCCCTAACGCGGTGACATACCTATTCACCGCCCCACGCACTCCGTTGTGTTCGGACCCGTAATTGGCCTGGATCGACAGCACAGCATCTATCAGAGCAGACTCGATGGCGCCCGCCCGTCCACCAGGCCAGACGGCCCACTCGTCCCTGGGAAGCTCGGTCTCAATCATCGTCAACAATTGCTGTACATCGCTCATCCGCTCAACTCTAGTTTTCAGAACTACTCCAGCATCCTGTGGAACTTCGACCAGTATGCTCGATAAAGATCGGCGTGACAGCACTTCGCCGAATCAACCGGATAAGGGCGATGCGACGACCGTGCCGCCCATCTTCGTCATCAAAGCAATGGGGCATCGATGCAGGAACTCACCGAAATAGGTTTCGACGCCGCGATCGCTGAAGCGCACGAGCTGGGGCGCGCCGCATTTAGGACCAAGTACGGGTTTGATCGCTCAAAGAAGTTCGTCGCGGTCCCTGGTGGTCGGCACATTGACAGCAAGCCGCTTATCTCCGCAGCGGCGGCCCACTCCGGCTCCTCGGGACCGTTGGAAGCTTCCGACTTTTCTGGAGGTGCCGCAACCACCCGCATACTCGACCGCTTCGGCGTCCCCTGGATCGATCAAAGCCGTTTAACGTCGATCCTGCCTGTGTCAATTAGTGCCGACGACAGCGTGACAAATCAAAGCGTGTGGTGGGTAAACCAAGGAAACAACTTCGAGGCCGCATTTAGCGAAGGGTCTTTGTGGGCATCCTTCCACCGATCGGATGGCCAGCGCGGGCACCTTGACTGGGTGCCCGCCCTTGAACAGATGAAACTCGGAGACTTCGTTGTCCACTACTCAGCGGGAATGGTTCGCGGGGTCAGCAGGGTGGCTCTAACCGCCGTTCCGAGTACACGCCCCTTGCACTACGGTCCCCCGTCCCCCTATGACGAAGGAATGCTCGTGCTGGTCGAGCGGGTGCTGGTGGATGTCGAGCTGCCCCTCGCTGACGTGCAGCCGCTCATCGGCCCGAGAATCGGCCCGATGAACGTGACCGGTACACCCGGACGCAGTTATCTATCCCCTCTACCTGCTTCAACAGGTCGAGCGATGATCCGATATCTCGCCGGGCGCTCGGAAACGCTGAATTTTTCCTCCGACCTAGATCCATCGCCTGTCAACAGCCAACTGCCTCCAGGAATCACAGTGACTGATCTCCCATCAACTTCCACAAGAAGAGCCGAGCAGACCTATCTTCGAGCAAATCTCCTTGGGCATTACGGCCCGCAGTGCGCGATCTGCGGCCGAATACTTCCCAACGAGCTGCTTGTCGCGGCGCATATCAAAGCCCGCTCGTGGTGCTCCGAGGAAGAGCAACTCAACTTTCAGTCGGTGGCCATGCTCGCGTGTTCGCTGGGATGCGATGCGCTATTTGAGAAGGGGTTTATTGGCGTTGACGGCGTCGGTGAGGTGCACCTCTCGCCGCAGCTGGAGCTATCACAAGAGGACGCCGTCCGGCGCTTGCAGGGCCGTCGCTGCTTAGCATTCAAGAGCGATAATGTCTCGCACTTCCAGCACCGGTGGGACCTTAGCTTTCGTAGCTAATCCGAAGCTCCAGTGCCAGCTCCTCCCTGCACGCCGGTTGGCACCTACTGCTAGCGGACGCATCCTATTGCGCTACCGCGGCTGCCTCCATAAAGACGTCGGCCGGCATGGGCCGGTGCAGCTTCCAAGTGATGGCAATCGGCTTCTCCCCCGAATGCTGCACATAGTCCACAGCACCCAGGCAGGTGTACGGCACAGCAAGCCCGGTCTCATCCTCTGCGGTCGGACGCGTGAAGATCAGCACGTGAGAACCATACCCCTTCCGGTCGAGGTACCGGCGTCCGGTCGGGCTTGAGGGCGAAGTCACGTTCTGCGATTCCCAGTGGAACAGTTCCGGACTGATTGCGTAGTCCTTGTACATCGTCGACGCTGAATGATTTTTGTCGTCCTTGTTGAGTGTGACGAAGAAGGCGTCCGTGGAGGTTTGAGGACACCAGGCAACGCCCTCACGGTGCTGCACGTTCTTCCCCGCTTCAAGGGAACCGTAGCTCAGCGCGGCGAGTATTTCCTCTCGGCGGTAGGTCACATGTGACAGAAGTGGAATGTGCTGCAACCCTAAGCCGAGGCCTTTGCCCGCGTACCGCGACGTCGCCACCCCAAGCTCAACCAACTGCTGAATCTCGCTGCACACGAAGCGGTATTGGCGAAGGTGGCTGAGACCCACGTCGTACGTGGTGAATCCTCCGCCGTCGTTCCACAACGTGTAAAACAGCATCCGCGCGAAAGTCTGCTCGCGCAGACCGAGCTCGGCGTAGGGCGGGCACGCCGGATCAACAAGTTTTGTATAGGCCTCTCCGCGCTCGGGATCATCAACGTGAAGGAAGCGCACCATCCGACCGAGAAGCTTTTGCTCGTCTGGACTGGACAGTTCGAGGATCTGCTGACCCGTGCCCGCTTCCGCGAGAGAGCCGATCAAGCCGGCCTGGCGTAGGTAGCCGGTCCAGGAGTCCTTTGTGTTCCGATACAGCTGCTTCAGGTCATTGCCGGACTTCTCGAGATACGAAGCCAAGTTCGTCTCGCCATAGGAGGCGATGTCCTGAACGAGTTGCGACCGATCGAACCGCAGCTGAGACCTGATGTTGTCGAGAACGACCTTCTGAGCAACACGATCGAGGATGATCTGTGATCCCGACGGAAGGTATGGGAACTCGTCCTCCACAGCTTTCTCAAGTTGCTTCCGCCCGTAACCGGTGAGGGCTCTGTACCGGAGGTCGAACCGAAACTCACGGCGTTGTTGGCCGATGAAGTCCAACACAGTGAGTACGGCCTTCCCTTCAGTTCTCCTAAGTCCACGGCCGAGTTGCTGGAGGAAAACTGTCGAGCTCTGGGTGGGACGCAGGAGGAGCACAGTGTCGACCTGCGGTAGATCGAGGCCTTCGTTGAAGAGATCGACGGTGAAGAGACAGTTGACAGTTAAGTCTCGCAATTGCGCGAGGGCGAGCGCCCGCGCAGCGTCGTCGGTACCGCCATCGACGGCGAGCGATCGGATACCCGCACGGTTGAAAACCTCCGCCATGTAGTGCGCGTGCTGAACGGACACGCAGAACCCGAGGGCGCGCATGTCATCGGTATTGGTGACCTTGTCACGCAGTTCTCGAATTACCTTCGCTGCGCGGGCGTCGTTACCTGTGTAGAGGCGGTTGAGTTGCGCAACGTCGTAGTTGCCGCGCTTCCATTCCAGCTGGCTGAGGTCGACGTCGTCTGACACGCCGAAGTAATGAAACGGCACCAGGAGGTCAGCATCCAAAGCATCCCAGAGGCGTAGTTCACTCGCAGTCCGACCATCAAAAAACTGTTGAGCAACGTCCACGCCGTCACCCCGCTCAGGAGTGGCCGTCAGCCCGAGCAACTGCTGAGGGCGGAGATGGTCGATGAGGCGGCGATAGCTCGGCGCCATCGCGTGGTGAAACTCGTCAATAACGACGACGTCGAAGGAAGCTGGTTCCAGCGCTTCGACTCCGCGCGAGGCGAGCGATTGCACCGACGCAAAGACGTGGTTCCACTGCCTTGGCTTGTTGTCTCCAACATAGAGCTCGCCAAACGCGCCGTCCTGCATCACGGTGCGATAGGTACTCAACGCTTGCTTCAGAATCTCCTGCCGGTGCGCTACAAAAAGCAGCCTGAGACGTCGGCCCGCTGCTTCGCAGAGGCGCTGGTAATCAAGGGCGGCGATGACGGTCTTGCCGGTGCCGGTTGCCGCGACCATGAGGTTCCGCGTGTGGCCCTTGAGTCGTTCTGATTCGAGATCCTCGAGCATCTCGATCTGGTGCAGGTACGGCTCTACCTCAAGCCCCGTTTCGGTCTTCGGCGCACCGGTGCGGCGACCACCGTTGCGTTCGAGCGCAGCATCGAGTTTGTCGCCGTCTCGCTCAGGGTCGTAGGACTGAAAGGCGCGCTGCGCCCAGTAGCTATCGAAGGTCACCTCGAACTTCTTGAGGAGGTCTGGCGTGGCGACGGAGCTGAGCCGCACGTTCCATTCCAACCCGTCGACCAAAGCTGCCTTGCTCAAATTCGAGCTGCCCACATAGGCCGTATCGAAACCGGTGTTGCGACGGAATAGCCACGCCTTTGCGTGCAACCGCGTTGCCTGCGATTCATAGCTGATCTTGACCTCGGCGCCGTATCGGTTCACCAACTCGTCAATCGCTCGGCGTTCAGTAGCGCCCATATAGGTGGTCGTTATGACGCGAAGCTTTACCCCACGCTCGGTCAATCGCTCGAGAGCCGGGTGGAGAAGCCTGAGCCCAGTCCATCGAACAAAGGCACAGAGAAGGTCGACGGTGTTGGCGGACTCCATCTCAGCGCGCAGCTCCGCCGCGAGGTTTGGCTCATCTCTGCCGTTTGTAAGGAGAGCAGAGACCGACAGTGCTGTCGTGGGCCGCCGTAGGTCACGCCGCTTTACGGACTCAGGCGTGTGTAGCGACAGGAGCTGCGACGGGCCCTGGTCAATTTCATCGCTGGATGAGAGCACCTCTAGTAGCTGATTGGCAAGCGCAAGTCGGGTTTCGGGCTCTGCATTCGACATCGCAGCACTCAACGCCCTGGCCACGAACTGCGATATGGCTACAAGCGCATCGCTTTCGCTAAGCGGCTTAACTGTTGCTTCGAGTTCAGGCACACCGACTAGGCGGTGTGAGAGCGAGCGAGTAACAAGCGTCTCGTAGAGCCCTTCGGCTAATTCCTGCCGCGCTACTCCCCCATCGATTTTCTCCACCGTCACAGAGTAAGTCGGTGCTGCGACAAATACCGGCAGCTAGCGATGCCGGAGCACACGCGGCGCCCCCACCAAAAGAATCCGTACCCTTCACGATCCAACGATGTCATAGCCAACCCACCCGAGTAGCTTGGGTCGACGTGACTGACACCCCGCTTCGCGCTGTGACCGGACACCTTTCGCCAGCCGGACGCAGCACCCAAAATCGATTACCTACCCCTGCCAACCCAGCCTCTACCCGCGCGATGGCTTGAGCTGGCACTGCAGTGGCCCGGAGAGACACCGGCGATCCGCCCTCAGGACGATAAAAGCCTTTCCTGCCGCGCTACGCCGTGTTCCGTCGGAGTCCGAGCTCCCGCCTACTTGACGCTCCTCGCCTCAACGTTTCATTGATCTCATCAAAGGCCCTATCTTGCTCTGTCGAGAGAAAGCCGGGTGAGACACGATGCTGAGACCACAGTCAGAGGCCATGGCCCCCGCAGATGCTGACTCGGCGTCGTCCTCGCCGACGCATCCGAACGTCCGAGGAAAGGATGGCGGTCTCAACCGGTCAACGCACCACTACCTGGGCAGGATGAGTGGTGGAGGTGCGTGTGGAGTTCACGACGGAGCAGCAGCAGGCGATTTGGGAGGGGTGGCGGGACGGTGAATCGTTTCGCCAGGTCGGTGACCGGGTAGGGCAACCGGCGCACGTGGTCCAGTACTTCCTCCGGGGCTATGGCGGCATCAAGCCGAGCCATCCTCGAAGGAACCGCCGGCACCTGACTCATCAAGAGCGCGAGGAAATCTCTCGCGGTGTTGCAATAGGGTTGTCTATCCGCAGAATCTCCGCGGGCCTGGGAAGGTCTCACTCGAGCATTTCGAGGGAGCTCGCGCGAAACGGCGGTCGATCCGCCTACCGGGCAACAGCCGCCGAGCAGGCAGCCCGTCTGCGAATGAAGCGACCGAAGCTGAGCCGACTCAAGCAACGACCGGCGCTGCTGCAGGTCGTGAAGGCGAAGCTCATACTGGGGTGGTCTCCCCAGCAGATCGCCGCGTGGCTGAAGCTGGCCTATACGGGGGACCCAGCCATGCGCCTGTCCCATGAGGGCATCTACCGGTCGATCTACTACGTCTACCGCCGTGAACTCGACCGGGGCATGTCCCAGCATCTGCGATCCGGGAGCACCATCCGCCGGCCACGAAAGGCCAAGCAATCATTGGGCCGCGGCCGGTTGAAGAACATGGTGCCCATCACCGCCCGACCGGCATCGATCGAGGACCGTGTCGAGGTCGGCCACTGGGAAGGTGACCTTGTCATGGGAAAGAGACCCTCCGCGGTGGCGACGCTGGTCGAGCGCAGCACCCGGGCCGTCAAAGTCGTCCATCTCCCCGACGGATACAAAGCAGATGCCGTACGCATCGCCCTGACTCAGGCCTTCAAAGCAATTTCAGAGCCGTTGCGCCGGTCGCTGACCTGGGACCGCGGTCGGGAAATGGCAGAGCACCAGCAGCTCTCCACGGATCTGAGGATGAACGTCTACTTCTGCGCCCCGGGAAGCCCTTGGCAACGAGGGACGAACGAGAACACGAACAGGATGCTCCGCCAGTACCTCACCAAAGGCTCCGACCTACGACGATTCACCGCCTAAGACCTCGATGACATCGCGAACCTCATCAACGATCGTCCTCGACAGGTCCTGAAATGGGCCAACTCCAACGGCCTCTACCAAGCCCACATCACCACCTCAAACCGGCCCGCGCTACTCTCAGAATCACGGGTGGTGCATTGACCGGTTGAGATCGCCATCCTTTGGTGCGACAGCGTACTGGAGCTCAAGGGTCTCGGATGTCGGTCTTCTAGATCGGAGTCCAGGTCTAGACCCTCTAGACTGGATAGCTCTCCGCAAGTAGAAGTGAGGCGTGCACTGGGTAGGGCTGTAGCGATAGGCCTCCCGTCGATGACGATGAAGCGCCGGCCGTTGTCAGTGGCGTTCTCCAACACAGCTGCTGGCTTTCCCGCCATACACGGGATTGATTAGCAGCGTTCCTCTCAAGATTCCTCAGCAGATCACCCCCCCCCCCTACGCCCGACCACTCGGGGTATCGGTTGATGCTATGCCCTCTAATTGACCAGAGCATGTACCGACCTATCGACTCGGAGGGCCGTCCAACGCCAACAAGCCTCCTGTCCTGCCCAACCTCGAAGCGGGACCGTCCGATCGCCACACCGTCGCTGCTCAAGGCATAGCTCCGTGTCGCTGATACGATCACCTTCGAGACTTAGATTTACCGCCCAGAATTGAAATATCCGGCGTGAGTCGGCACGGAGAGCAGGCTTGCGTGGGGTACCTCTACGAGAACAGTAACCCGGAACGGTTTCAACACCTTTGCCAGTCATTGCTCATATCGAGCTTCCCCAAGCTTCAATGTTTCCCAATTGGCCAACCTGACGGTGGCCGTGATGGTTGGGACCCCGAAACAAAGACCGTCCTACAAGTCAAGTTCAAGCGAGCCGACGATGAAGACAATGCCGACTGGCTAATCGGCGCTTTAGAGAAAGAACTGCCTAAAGTTCGTCGGCTCGCCGAGCGGGGCGCTACAAACTACATCATGGCAACCAATGCGCGCGGAACCGCTCACGAGGACGTCGGCCGAATAGATAAAGTTCAACACTGGATCGACGAGAACTTTCCGATCCCGGGTACATGTTTTTGGCGTGACGAAATTGACCGCAGATTAGATGACGCATCAACTTCCTTAAAACTGAAATATTCAGAATTACTAAGTCTTGAGGACGGCATCGAGGTGGTGCTGGGCAAGGTTCTAGGTGCAAACAAAGAACGCCAGCAGGATGCGATTCGAGCGTTCATAGCCTCCCAATTCGAGTCGGACAAAACCGTCAAGTTTAAACAGGTAAGCCTTTCCAACGATCTCCTTGACCTTTTTATCGACGTTCCTGTGGGCTTTCCAAGAAAGCTGATCGAGCGGTCTAACAAAGGCCCTTCCGGAGATGACATACGCGCCCTCTTTGCAGCGCTGACTGAATCAGATCGACAACTGTATATCGATGGTGAAGCAGGGAGTGGAGCCGTTTTCATCGGATCCGGAAATGGATTGCACCAAGGCACCAATCTCGGCACCGCTGAGTTACTGCTAGGAAACGCTGCTCAAACCCATCTAAAACTGGTAGTACTTGAAGGTGCTCCCGGACAGGGCAAATCGACCCTCGCACAATATGTCTGTCAGCTACATCGGGCACGCTACCTTAAGAAAACCGATGTGCTAGAGCGCGTTTCAGACGTCTACCGCCAAACGGCGTTTAGGATCCCCCTTAAAGTCGACTTAAGAGACTACGCAGCATTCCTGAGCGGAAAATCACCATTTAAGTCCGCGCCCGCGCCCTCTGAGCCGCGTACTCTCGATGTTTTCCTGGCGCAGCTCATCGGTTATAACTCTGGAGGCATCGCGTTTGATGCTCACGACGTGCTTTCTCTGCTTAAACACGCTCCGACGCTTCTATTTCTCGATGGCCTTGACGAAGTAGCGGATATCGTCGCCCGGGAAGCGCTCGTTACATCGATTGGTGAGTCGCTTAGCCGTTGGAGCGAATTTGACGCTGATCTACAAGTGGTCGTCACTAGTCGCCCATCTGTATTCGGGCGGGCCCCCAGCTTTGGCAGATTTGGATTCTCAACACTGACGCTTCAGAACATCGATTCACATCGAATCAACGATTATGCTGATCGATGGGTAGTGGCACGGGGCCTTGACGCTTCTGAGAAAAAGGACGTTAAAAAGATCCTTTCTGAGAAGCTCGAGCTTGCACACATACGTGACTTAACACGGAATCCCATGCAACTGACGATCCTCCTTAGCCTAATACATCAATTTGGCCACTCACTTCCAGACCAGCGTACAGATCTGTATGACCGATATGTCGACCTATTTCTAACCCGTGAAGCCGATAAATCCGTCCGTGTTCGGGAGAACCGCGCCGTGCTCCTGGGATTTATTCAACACCTTGCATGGGTACTTCAATCGCAGGCCGAGGCTTCCAAATCGGCTGGAAGCATCTCTGAAGATGGCTTACAGGAAATGGCGCGTGAGTACCTTCGAGCTGGTGGCCACCCGATCGCAATCGCCGACGAACTTTTCGGTGGGGGCCTTGAACGAATCTTCGTACTGGTGGAACGCATTGAAGGGCTTTACGAATTCGAGGTTCAGCCGCTTCGGGAATTTTACTGCGCTCAGTACTTATACTCAACCGCACAAGTTGGTACGTACCGGGACAAGATTTTGCGTGGAGATCGAGCTCAGCGCTTTGAGGCACTGGCAGCGAATCCTCTATGGTTGAATGTCTGCCGCTTTTATGCTGGCTCGTGCGAACGAGGTGAAACTGGCACTCTCGTCTTCAGCCTCGAGGAAATGATTAAGACGGGCGACCTCGCGGTCGCGAATCACGCAAGACGAGTTGGATTGGCTCTCCTCCAAGACTGGGTCTTTAGTAATGTGAAGTATTCACAGGACCAACTTATCAAATCGATTTTTGATGAAAATGGTACGCAGATCCTGCTTACTAGCGAGGGCCGAGTTGTCGACGAGTTAGTGCTCGATATCGAGTGCGGGCGGAACACACTGCGAGATTGCATATTCACGCAGCTCAAGTCGTGGCCAGTTGACACAAGGACGGCCGCTCTTTGCAGCGTGATACGCGCAAACGGTGGGGATGAACTTAGTGGCGAGTTCTGCGATTTACTTAATGGAGAATCAGGAAGCCAGCGAACCTACCAGTTGATCAGAATGTTCCGGGCAGGCGCGAGTGCACCTCTAGCTCCGGACACCATTTGGGAACTAATCACTGAGGATGGGCCCGATCGTGCCCAGTTACTCCTACGTATCTCAGAGTTGATTACCTCAGAACCGAGATTAGCTTTAAGGATTCCTGGTGTGGTCAAGGAGTTCGTCCGGGGCGTCCTCAATGGGCTAATTGAAAGCGTAGGGCGTCGCTATTCCCCCTTGAGCGTATTCGCGGATGTTCTGGGAAATACTCCTAATGTCCACATGAGGCTGAGGCGCCTTGTTCGACCCGGTTTTCTCAACATGGAAAGCTTGGGAGATTCCAAGCAAGATATCTTACCGTCTGACGTTAAGGCGTTCTTAAGTGGGGTTGTGATGCGTCTCGACAACTCTGATAACATGTTCGACCAACGAGAATCTCAGGAGATTTTGAGCTCTATCACCGAAATTTCTCGAGAACACTTCGGGGAAACTTGGGCTGCAGTATCCTTGGCTATCCGCGGGGCAGGTATTAAGACGGCTGTAAAGCTGCCTGAGGGTTCCGATAAGCTTTTCGACTCCTCGATCCCGATCTGCGTGAGGGCGCGTGCTGCTCGTCTTCGTCGGGGTGGAACTAGATGGTGGGTTGAACAGCTTAACGATGCCTCCACTTCTCTCGATCGCAGGTTCTGGGTAGGGATGGTTTTGATGTGGTCCAGCCTCAAGAATCTTCACGAACTTTCCAGCCAGACGAACGAGATTGTTGGTTCGCTCAGCGACGATGAGTATGACGCCTTAAGGCTTACTCTTACGTCCGCTGCTTCATTTGGAGAGCTTCGAGCAGACCGCAGAAAGTTGACGGAAGTCGATATCAGAATGTTCTCTGCACGGGCAGCAGTTCTTGTTGCAATTGCGCTCCGGGCGGAATCGTCTCAACTTTCACTAGCCGCAGGACAAGAGCGTGTTGAGCCGCTGCGTACGTTCCTCGAGTCTCAACGGGACTTCGAGAAAATCAAAGAATTACCTGCGTGGAAGGATCCCGACCATGCACTTGCCTGGGCAAGGCAGGTTACTCAGGTGAGACGCGATTGGCGAGGTCTCTCGTATCATGTTCACAACCATTTGATGGAGTCGCGTTTGCAGATGGGTGGTGCAGAGGAAGTGCTAAAGAGACCCAGTCTCTACCCTCCAGAGCTTGTTTCCCGGGCAGTCATGCAAGCGCAACGTCGATATCGCCCAAGGACGCTGGCAATAGTTTCAAAGGAACAAGATTGGGCATTTGATTAGAGGACGTCAATAATTCCCAAATCTGACTGCCTCGTCCGTGGTGGATTTGTGGCAGTTAGTTTGAGGCCGCAACCAGTGGGGTTTCGGTGTCGCGTTCAATGTAGAGGCCGTACCCGTACATCCCTCCTGCGTTGTCCACGGTCTTGGCGACGGTGAGAGCCTGTGGTGAGCCAGCTGGTCTTGGCCCTTCCCCGTTGGTCTGCCTGCTGGTGAGCTCGCTCGCTCGTCTTAAGGCGGAGCAGCGTGCAACCCGTAGGGCGGAGGCGGACGGAAACCTCGGAGGAAATAAGCGACGCAGGAGCGCCGTAGAAGTTTTGTGGCCGGCGACGTCGGCGCAGCCGATTGACGCTTTGGAGCGGGGCGCACGATTCGTAGGACAGCATCAAAGACACTCGGACTGGATGCGACGAAGGAGCAGCCTGGCCGGAACAGGCCGGAGCGAAGCGCAGGACCGCTCAGGAATTGAGAAGGTAGCTAGGCTCGAACCATGAAAGTAAATCTTCCGATAGCCCCGGGAATTAGGGCCTGGTCTGTCACCAGGGCAGTTGTGGTCTCAGTCGCTGGCTTCATTCTTGCGCTGGCCGGGATTGTCACGGCGGTTGTGACAGCTGTTCACCTCGTGGCTCCGGAACTTCGCCCTAAGGAACAGCTTGGTGCCACTGTGGAGAAGATTGCGATCACGCAAGATGCAGCCCACGTCGACGATGGGGTAAAGCTTGATCCTCAGATGCCGGGGATCGAAGTTCTCGTTCGTGCTCGATTGATGGCCTACCAAGACCGCTCCTACTCCGTCAGACTCGAACTTCATCAAGCAAATACGATGCGGCGGTTAGACACCGTCTACTCCACCTGCCCCTTGTTGAGTCCGACGGCGAACGAGGAAACAGCAACCTGGAAGTGCTGGACTGCGGCTCCGCCATCTGGCACGGAGTATTTTGCTCGAGCCATTCTGTCGGATGACGGACTAACTGAGGACTTAGGCAAGGACGGGAACGGCCGGGAGGGCATCCTCGATTTTCTTGATGGACCCGTTCTCACAGTTCCTGACTGACTAGGACCTTCGTCGCGCTGCTCCGCGGTGTCATATGCGCTGTTATCGGCGACAACACGAAGAGGAGGATCGGACACCGCCATGCAGATGTACGTCCTGGCGGCGCAAATGCATCGGGTTCGACCCCTTCGCGGGATAGCGGGGTCGGCAGCGAGCAACTTCGTCTGCAAGTTCCCCCTGCTAGAGGGCACGAGCTTCGACCAGGACGGGCAGCCCGCAGAGGTCTTCTCGACGTAGCACCACCCGGACCAAGCGGTGTTCGACACCGACATCCAGCGAAAGCCTGTCATTTCGACCGTAACTGCCGGTCCGGTGGTGTCGCCTGCTGCCGATGGAGCCGGTGGTCGCCGATAAGGCCCAACAGCTGGGAGCAGAGCTGATGAACTTGGTTGATCAGATATCTGACAAAAACCGATGACGCGGCCGTCACCCTTGCCGGCGTCGATGGATCGAAGAGCCGCGAGTTCGCACCAAAATTGACCTCACACTCCTCCGCCTACTCGCTGGTGACGGGAATGAAGGCGCGTAGGTAGTCCCGCAGGGCCGGGTCGCACACATACACATAGGTTCCTCTGATGCCCCGCGTAAGCAGGACAGCATAGATATTCCGGACGAATCGTAGGAGATCGTCGTCTGTGTAAGTCTTGCCAAGAACCGCGTTGTTCTCTTTGCCCTTCTTATCGAAGTACGACGCGCGGTTGACGACGATTCTCTGCGCATCGACGTCGTAGCGGAGATCGGATCCGATGATCACGCCTGCGTAGTTCAGGTCATACCCCTGCACGGTGTGGATCGAGCCGACTTCATCGCGCGACTTCGGCGAGGCGATCCAGTCCGTCAAGGTGCTGTTCCAACGGAACTGGGTCCCGTCGATCACGATGTCATATGCGGCCTTGTTGCCCTTCGACTTCCATGGCCATGCATACCCGCCGAGCAACCTCGATAAACCGGCTTCCTCATCGCGGCGTATGACCGCAGTACGCATGTCGGCGATGTTGTCGAACAGGCGGAAATCATATCCGTCGAAAGTGCCTACAAGGGTGGGCCCCCCTTTGACCTCCGAGGGCCCGAGGATCCTTCTGATGTAGCCGACATAATCCGATCCAGCTCGCACACGCATCTGCGAGTTGAGGGGATGATGCCTATTCGCACCCTTAGCCTCAGCGACGAGGTCTTGGAGAACCTCGTGAGGAAGGTCCGCCGGTCGTACGCTCTGGGCCGCGTCAAGGAGCAGAATCTGGTTCTTGCTCTTCGCGCGGATCCAGTCGAGTTGCGTCTTAGTTGTATCGTCTTCTCCGAAAAGCTTTTCGTTGATTTCGTGAAACTTCTTGTTCTGCACACCGGATGCCTGATTAGCTCGCTGATTCAGGCGATGAGACTCGTCGACGATTAGTAGATCGAACTGCTCATCGGCCACGCCGACATCGAAAGCGGTCATCACCATTTCTGGACGCAGCCCAGGAGTCTTCTTGAAGACCTTCCTAATCGACTCGCGCAGGGACTGTTGGGGCACCACGAGTCCGATACGTAAGCGGGTGATGAGACTGGCGTTTTCCTGCACAAAGAACTCGGAGAACATGGAGTCGCTGTCCAGTTCCTCAGCTGGTGGTCCACTCGCGATGTCGACGATCAATTTGAGCAGGTAGATCGCGACAACCGTTTTACCAGTGCCCGGGTCACCCTGGATAACGATCGTGCTGTGAGCGTCAGCCTTCAGGTTCTCGAATATCCCCTCGAGAATTCCCTCGACGGCAACCGCTTGATCATGCGTCAGCTCTTTGAAGGGCGATAGCTTGAAGAGATCACTGTTCTCTATCTCAGGGATGCTCCGGGTGAAGACTCCCTCGCCACGCAGGCGCTCGAAAATTTCGCTGAAAGTCTCCCTGTACAGCTCGCGATTAAAGTAGTCGGCGTCGACGATGCCGCCGTTCCGATTGAGGACCTGACAGGCGCCGTCGCCGGCGAGCATCCGTATCAGGTATGACTCTAGATCCAGGCACACCGACTTGTTGAACGTCGAGTCGACGACCACGTGCACATTCCGCAGATGCTGTTTATCTGCAGAAGCGAGGTGCTGGCGTATACGCGCTTCTGCGTTACGGGACTCACCCACGTACACGTCCTTGAGACCCCTGCCCGTGGCACCGGACGCTGAGCTGTCTGCATTATCCAGTACGTAGACGATGGGCCAATTAGTGTTGCGGTGGTCCAGCGCAGCCCAATCAGTGATCTCGACATTATTGAAGCCAACCCAGCGGATATCAGAGGGCGTCATATTTCGCGCTTCGCCCGCGTGCCTTTTCGATCGGGTATTTCTCCCGCGTCTTCTCGAGCTTCTCGAGAACGATCACATCCGGCTCGACGCCCAATCGATCGGCCAGAAGCACGCAGTACGTCAGCACGTCGGCCAACTCCTCTTTGACGCGCGCGTCGTCGGCATCTGCACTCCATTGGAAGCATTCGAGTAGTTCGCCGGCCTCAATGACAATGCTCTTAGCCAAGTTCTCTGGTGTATGGAACTGTGCCCAGTCGCGCTCCGCGACGAGGGCTGCGATTTCGGCTTTCAGAGACGATTCGAACATCTCGTCAACCTAACAGAAAGCAGGGCCGCCTTTAGGGCAGGACGGCGCGCCGTCATGGACGGCGGACCAACCAGCGGCATATAGGGGTGACGCTTCGCTCTTCAGGAAAGTTCACCCGACGTGTCGACCCTCGCGTACTTGGCCTGCAAGTCGTACAGCGTCGCCTGCCGGACGGCGTCGTCTCGGTCCACCACTGCGTCGCGCACCACGATCGGTGAGAAGCTGTGCTGGATCGCGTCGACCGCGATCACTCGGATGCAGCCGCTGGTGCTGACGCCGACGGTGATCACGGTGTCCACCCCAGTTCCGGCAGCAGGGCCGCGGGGTCACGGCACCAAGCACCTTCGTCTGCGGGGTCAGGAGCCGACGGGTGCGCCCAGGGTGTCGGCCATCTCCCACCAGAGCCGGTTCACCTCGACATACCGGTCGGCGGGGTCGAGCGGCTTCGTCCACGGCTTGTCGATGATGTAGTGGATGTTCTTCACCGCCGCCGGATCCCAGATCGACGGGTGCTGGTGCGGCAGGGTCTTCAGCGCGTTGTACACGTAGGGCACCGGACGCCAGCGGTCGCGGTAGAACTCGTTGAGGAAGTCCTGTTCGGCGAACGGGTAGTGCGACAGGTCTTCCACGTTCGCCAGCCGGGCCACCATGTCGGCGAAGACGGCCTCGTCCGGTGACAACACGAGGAAGCCGCCGTTCAGGTAGTTGTCCGTCGCATCCGGTTCGGTGACGTGGTCCCCGCCCCGACAGTGCGTGTAGAAGCAGGTCTCGGGCCGCCAGCTCGGCGGATAGCTCGCGATCCGGTTGGGGTTGCACCGGCAGGCGTGGCAGGCCGCGATGGCGCCGTCGGGCAGGTCCAGCGAGAACAGCTCGTCCATGTTCCGGGTCACCAGCATGTCGGCATCCAGGAAGACGATGTGCTCGAACTCGGTGAGGCCCCAGACGGCCAGCTTGGTCCACACCTCCTCGAACCGAGCGTTGGCATAGCTGTCAGCCGACCCGCCAGCCGGGCGCAACGGTGCCACGTCACGTAGGAGGCACCCGTCGTCCTGCAGGAGGCGCCGGGCCTGCTCGTCGATCCCCTCGGTCACCATGACCACGAGGGGGGCGGTGCTGCCGGAGGTCTCGAGCGAGGCCCGGAGCGTCCGGACCCCGATCAGGTAGTCGGGTTGAGTCAGCAAGGTCACCCAAGCGTTCATCGGTGGTGTTCCTGTCCTAGTGGCCGGGTCGAGTCAGTCGAGTAGCGCAACGGTGAATGCATTCGCGAAGCGGTGCTCCGGGTCCAGCGCCTCGCGCACCTGACGGAAGGCTTCCCACTGGGGGTAGAGCGCGGGCCAGTCGTACAGGGACTCGTCGAAGTACTTGCCCCAGTGGGGCCTGCCACCCTCCTCTGCCAGGGCCCGCTCCACGGCCCGGAGGAAGCTGTCGCCCTCCTCGGACAGCGAACCGTCCGCCGCGTAGTAGACCACGAAGCCGAAGTAGCAGGTGTCCTGGCCATTGGACGGGCTCAGCCATCCGTCGGACGGGCCGGTGCAGCGCAGGATCACCGGATAGTGCATCCGTGGGCGGGTCTCCGCATGCCAGTCCTTGATCTTCCTGATCACCGCTCCGGCCTGCGCGAGCGGGATGCCGATCTCCACGTTGATCTGGGGGGTCGCGATCCCCTTGCAGAACACCTGGTAGATGTCACCCGTGACGTCGGTGAAGTCCCGGAAGCGCGACACCGTGCGGAGCGACTTGCCGTTGTCGGCGACGCCCTTGCTGTCATCGCGCAGATGCTGCAGCGTTGCCTCGATCGTGCTGTTCATGGACGTATCGGTCGTCGCGTGTTCCACGAGCTGATTGCCGCCGGCCCGGTACCGGGAGCTCTCGTCGTCGGACGCCTCATTGGCGGTCCACACCTGGACCTGGTTCTCCTGAGGGAACCACCACGCCTTGACCAGGATGTTCTCCCGGTTCCAGGTCTCCAGGTCCGTCTCGAGCGTGCCCGCGTCGACGGCCTTCTTCACGCAGGTGTAGATCATTGACTCCCGTGCACGCAACGTCACGGCGGTGATCACGCCCAGTGAGCCGAGGCCGAGCTGAACGGCGGGGAAGTCCGGGTGGTCATGGTCGAACTCCGCGACCGTGCCGTCGGCCAGCACCATGCGGATGGCCAGCGCGGCACCGGCGATCGAGCTCTGCTGCAACCCTTGACCGTGGGTTCCGGTGGACAGGGCGCCGGCCAGCGTCTGCTCGGCGATCACCCCGGGTGAGGCGTCCAGCATCTGCCCCCGCGCGGTGAGGAACGCGTACACCTCGGCCAAGGAGGTCGAGCCACCGAAGGTCGCGGTGTCATCGGTGCTGGAGATCAAGCCGCTCAGCCTGCTCAGGTCCAGGAGCGTGCCGGCTCCGTCCGCGACCTCGATCATCCTGCCGGGCGACATCCGGCTCCCGATCATCCGGACCCGGCCGTCACTGGTGGACAGGAAGTCGCACAGTTCTGCCTCGGTGGCTGGAGCGACAACCGAACCGGGCAGGCCCAGCCGGGAATTCCTGGCCCAGTTGCGGAGCCGGGTGTCCTCACCGGTGAGCTCCGGCTCCTGGTGGGGGTAGGCGAGCTGTGTGATGGTCATGACGCGTCTCCTGTAGAAGTTCGGTTTTGCCTTCGAAGCCGCACTGACGAGCACGGCTGATCACCGGCACGGGTGTTTCCCGCCGCCGTGAATGAATTTCTCAGATCTGTAAAAGTCCTGCTGACACCACAGCCCTGCCTCGTCAAGGGGATGTTTACACTGACAAAATGACTGTCGTATGTGTACCCGATTCGAATGCCCGGGGTCTCCTCGGAGCCCTTCCCGACGAGGTCGAGGTGATCGTCTGGAACGGCGAGGGCGAGAAGCCCGAACGCCTGGCGGAGACCGTCTTCTGGGTGCCGCAGGTCGAGGACTCCACCAACCTCGCCGAGAAGTTCGCCGCCATGCCGAAGCTCGAGGTCACCCAGCTGACGAGTGCCGGCGTCGAGGACATCCTTGAGCACGTCCCGGACGGTGTGACCCTGTGCAGCGCGCGTGGCGTGCACGGCCCGGCTGTCGCCGAACTGGTCCTGGCCGTCGTCCTGGCCACGCTGCGTCGGCTGCCCCACTTCGGTGAAGCGCAGCGACAGGGCCGGTGGGACCCGATGGAGGCCGACGACCTGCGCGACAAGCGCGTGCTGATCATTGGCGCCGGTGACCTCGGGGAGCAGACCGCGCGCCGCCTGCGGAGCTTCGATGCCGTTCCCGTGCTCGTGGCGCACACGGCACGGGACGGCATCCATGCGACTTCGGAGCTGCCGAGCCTGCTGCCCGGGGCCGACGTGGTGGTGCTGACCGTCCCGCTCACGCCGGACACGACCGGGCTCGTCGACGCCGAGTTCCTGTCCCGGATGCCCGACGGCGCCCTGCTGGTCAACGTGGCACGCGGCAAGGTCGTCGACACCTCGGCACTGCTCGCAGAACTGACGACCGGTCGGCTGCGCGCCGCCCTCGACGTGATGGAGCCGGAGCCCCTGCCTGCCGACCACCCGCTGTGGAACGCGCCGAACCTGATCATCACCCCGCACGCCGCCGGCTCGATCGCGCAGTCCGGCCCACGAGCCTTCGCGCTGGTCAACGCGCAGGTGCGCCGCTACGTGGCCGGCGAGGACCTCGTCAACGTCGTGAAGGCCGCCGCCTGAGCCCTCAGGCATACGTTGTGAAGTGCGGGCCGAGGGTGTCGAGCCAGGCGGCCGGATGCACGGCCACGGCGTCGGCGCCGGGTCGGGCCCACGCGGCTGCGACCGCCTCCTGCAGCGCCGCTCCGGTCCGGGCGAACGGATAGCGGTCGAGTACCCAGCGGCGGTTCGCCGCGCGGACCGGCGCTAGGGCGTCGAGGTCCTCGATCAGGGACGACACCTGGTCGCGGATCAGCAGCGGTCGCTGGTCTGGGACCCGCCACGCGCCGGGTGCCTCGAACAGCTCGTGCCCGCCGCCGCCGTCGTAGCCGACCACGAGGCAGCCCGACGCCAGCGCCTCGGCGACCGGCAGACCGAAGCTCTCGGTGTGCCCGAGGGCGATGAAGACCGCCGAGCTCCCCAGGGTGGCGGCCACCTCCGCCCGCGGGGCCTGGACCAGTTCCACCAGCTCCACCCCCGAGAGCCGTGGCTCGTTGGCCAGCAGTCGCTTCAGCAGCGAGCCCTCCCGCGGCCGCTTCTTGGGGAACCAGCTCACCCGGAGCTGGTCGGCGGCGCGGGGGGCGAACAGTTCGCCATCGACCGGGTTGGGCACCACGCTCACCGGCAAGCCGGGCAGCGCGGCGGACAGCACGTCGCGGCTCTCCGCGGATACGACCCAGATCGCGGGCGCGGGCGACCACCCGGGGAAATCCTCGCCCGGGGCGCCGGCGGCGAAGGTGTAGAAGTGGTTCTGGTTGAAGATGACCTTGCGCGCTCCGGGTGCCGGATCGCTGCCGTGGACGGTCGGTGTCTCCGGCAGCACGAGGAGGTCATCGGCGCCGATCGCAGTCGTGGCCCCGAACAGCATTGGCACGTCGTCGGCGATCCAGTCGGTGCGGTCCTCCGGGTCGGGCAGCCACAACCAGGCCTCGTGGCCGCGCTCACGCAGCAACCGGACGTGCTGGGTCATCACGTGCACGCCGCCGCTGTGGTGGCGGGTGGCGAAACCCGCGTAAACGATCCGTCCCGGAGACTGTCGGGGACGGCTCACCATGCCGGAACGGTGAGGTACCACGACGCCCCGCTCCCGGTGTTGTGGGCGGGGAACGAGTCCGGGCCGAGCCCGACGTCTGCCCGCCACCCGTCGCCCCACTTGGTATCCAGTCCGTGGAGGATCTCCGCCCGGTTGCCCTCGGAGGTCTGACCGGTCCGGTTCATCGTCTGCCGCCGCAGGTGCGAGACGTAGGCGCCCTCCGTGACCACGCACCGCAGGCCGGCCGCCCGCGCGCGAATCGCCAGGTCGATGTCCGCGCCATAGCCATGCCGGGGGAAGGTGACCTCGTCCAGACCCCCCAGTTCGACGACGGGGGGAACTGCGAACGCTATGGCGGTGCCGTCACAGAAGTCGACGTCGCGCAGCACGTCGCGCGGGACGTACTCCGCGGCGGTGCCCGGAATAGCATGGGCCCGCTGGTGGAGCCAGAAATCGTCGTAGCAGGCCGCCGCGAGTGCGATGTCGTCCCCTGTCGAGAACGGTGCGAGCAATCCGTCGAGGAACCCGGGCGACAGCCGGATGTCGTTGTTCAGCACCACGCAGACCGCATGTCCATCGCGCGACGCCGTCTGCAGAGCCCAGTTCGCGGCGCCGATCCACCGCAGGTTGCGCCCCGGGCGGTGGACCGAGATGTTCCCCTCGGGGAGCACGTAGTCACCGGCGTTGTCGACCACCACGATGCGCAGGGCCGGATCGAGGTCGCTCCCATCGCGGCACAGGTCGCGCACCACCGCATTGGTCAGCTCCGGCGAACCGAATGCGGGGATGACCACCAGTGCGGACGCGGACGTTTTCGAGGGGGTCACTGCTCGGCGCGGGCGGCACGGCACCCGCGGTCGCCGTTCAAGGTGATGACTAACATCGGTTCCCGTCGGGTCAGGTGGACGTGTGCCACGGCAGCGAAGACTACAAGGTCTTCTGCCATGCCCAGCGGAAGGATTGCTCCTCGCAGCCGTTTTTTGTGTGATGTGCCCCACTTGGCCCGGGGTAGCTGCTCGACCAACCGGACCGGCTCGGGCGATGGGCCGCGGAGAGACTCGAGCTCCCGGAATCCCTGCAGCGGGTAGTCGTCAGCACATTCACCAAGGCGCTCGGCAACCCGGACGAGCCGATCGGCCTCGCCTGGCTCAACCCGCACGCGGGCGAGAACCGCCTGTTCGGCGACGAGGACGCCGACATCCTCGCCCCTGCCGTCGCCGCTGCCCGCGAGAACGGCATCAACGTGCGCGGACCCATCCCCGCGGACGCGCTCATCCCCGCCGCAGTCAAGGGCAAGTGGAACATGGTCATCGCCTCCTACCACGACCAGGGCCACGCACCCTTCAAGGCGGTCTACGGCGACGACGGCGTGAATATCACCGTCGGCCTGCCCGTCGTCCGCGTCTCGGTGGACCACGGAACGGCGTTCGACCTCACCGGCCTGGGCATCGCCCGCGAGGCGAGTCTCGTGCTGTCGATGCGTCGGGCGGCACAGCTGGCACCGGGCTGGGACCACGTCTGGCGAACCGCGCAGAAGAAGTAGGGAGGCGAACGAGTAGCTGGGCGTGGCTGCGAAAAGGGAGGCCTCCATTCCTGATGATCGGCACCTAGGATCGAGATTATGACAAGCGATGAAGACCTCGACCCTCCCGTGCCCAGCTACCTCGAGGGCATCGAGCTCAAGCGCGTCCACGACGGGAAGGTCATCGAGGAACACGACGACGACGACGACCCGGCACCAGTGGACGGCCCGGGCGAGTAGGTCCTTACTGCGGATATGTGGCTTCCGCCGCTGGCGTTCGCCGAGCTCACTGCGGAGTCTCTGGTGGACGCTTCCCTTCACTCGGTACTCGAGGAGAAATTCGGGGTGCAAATCGCATCCGGCAAGCGGCTGATTCGTGCCGTCCCGGGCGACCGGGACCTGCTGCGCTTGCTGCAGCTGGGATACCTCGTCGCCCGCGCTCCTGCTGGAGGGACGAGCTTCGACTAGGACGGGTGGCCCGTGGAGTTCTTCTCGACCTGGTACTACCCTGTTCACGTGGTGTTCGACATCGACATCCAGCGCGAACCGGCCGTGCCGGCCCCGGTCGGCAGCCCGGCGTCGCCTGCTGCCGACGCCCTCGACGCGGTGGTGGATCGGGCGCGCCGGCTCGGCGCGGACCTGCTCCGCTTCGCTGACCGGATCTAGCAACCAGGTCATTGATTCAGGCGGGATACGGCACCAGCCGTGCCTACACCGAGCGATGAGGAGTAGTCTCAGCCCACCACTGCACGTCGAAATTTTGATGGAGGAGTTCCCCATGGCAGACAAATCGCCTAAGAAGAGCGGCGCCAAAACGGCCGCTGCAAAGTCTCTCAAGGAGAAGCGCGCCGACAAGAAGGCGAAGTCATCGCCGAAGAACACGAGCGCCTAAGCCAGTTCGCCGGGTACTTAGGAGTCGGACCTACGGGTCCGGCTCCTCTCGTCGATCCGGCTGATGTAGTTACTCGGTGGCAGGGGTATGGAGACCAGGCTCCGGTTCGAATCGAAGATCCAACCGGATGGTGGGCTCGGTCGCTTCTCGCTCGTATGGCACGGGAGGGTGGTGGCGCTCGAACGGGTGCGCCCGGCCGACCGCATTCTCATTGCTGTCATCCACACGTAGCTTGCGGAACCTAATTTCTCCAAGTTGACCGTGGAGGCCCTCCACAATGCATCCCTTCACGCAGTACTCCGCGAGAAGTTCAGAGTGCAGATTATTTATGGCAAGCGGCAGATTCGGGCGGTGCCGAGCGATCGCGACCGGCTGCAGCAGCTACAGCTCGACGCGGGGTCACCCGTGGTCCTGCTGGGAGGGACGAGCTTCGACCAAAACGGGCGGCGCCTCGAGGTGTTCTCGACGTGGCACCACCCGTAGCGCGTGGTGTTCAACATTGATATCTAGGGGGAACCGGGCCAGGCCAGCTCAGCCGGCGACCCGCCGTCGTTGCCTGCTGCCGACACCCCTGACGCCGTAGCAGACCGGACCCGCCAGCTCGGCGGGGACCTGCTCCGCCTCGCAGACGGCTTATCCCACCCGTTCAATCAGCAATTTTGAGTGAGCAAGCCACTACCCACAATCTCGGACATGAATTCCTCCATGTAGCCTGCTCGTGACGCTTTCTTCACGATCGATAGCAGGGAAATCAGTGACGTCAGAAATTGAACTCGCCGTGGCAGAACCGATTCCGAAGTGGCACGAGTTCATGCATGCCGTGCTTCGCGTCCTCTCGGACGGCAGAACCCGTACGAGGCGCGAACTCATCGCGGAGGTTCTCGACGACGCGAACATTACGGAAGCACAACGCGCCGTCCTTCTAGCTTCGGGTCAATCCAGCGCAGTGAATCGCATCGGCTGGGCAATGTCCGACCTTACGCGTGCCACGGCAGTGGCTAAGCCTGAACGCGGGCGATTCGTGATCACTGACGTGGGCATGCAGTTACTTGCGGCGAACCCGCACCAAATCACGAAGAGCATTCTCAGGGACATACCGGCGTACAACGATTATGAGCCCCAGCGCCAGACGACTGCAGCAACAACAATGTTGGTGCCGCAGACCATAGAGGACTCAGAACTCGATCCGACAGAGCAGATCGAAAGTGGGATCGAGCTGCTGAGAGCCGACGTTGCAGCGGACCTTCTAAAGCGTCTCCAGGAGCGGCACCCTGACTTTTTTGAAGAGGCGGTTGTGAAGCTGCTGCTAGCGATGGGCTATGGCGGCGCTGAAAATCGCGGGCGGCGGATTGGGGGGACTGGCGACGGCGGTGTGGACGGGGTCATTGATCAGGATGCACTGGGGCTCGATCAGATCTACATTCAAGCTAAAAGGTACGCACCTGAGTCAACGGTCGGACGAGAAGCCATCCAGTCATTCGTCGGCGCCCTTGCAGGGCGTGGGGCGACTCGAGGAGTTTTCATCACAACGAGCCGATTCTCGCCTCAAGCCCTTGACTACGCCCGAGCCATTCCCACACGCATCATCTTAATTGACGGCAAACACCTCACCGATCTGATGATCCGTCATTCCGTCGGCGTGCAGGTTGCCAAGACATACACAGTCGTTGAGGTTGACGAGGACTTCTTCGAGTAGCAGTGGCAGTCTGAGCCAGCCGCATGAATCGCAGAGCCTCAGCCACCATCGACCCCGGTGCGACAACCACTGACGGTCCTGCTACCACCGATGCCCGGAAAACTTCCGACCCAGGTAATGCTGGCGTATCAATAAGCTATTGAGGCACCTCGGGCTGCACGACCTCGGCTGGCAGCTCCGACGGCGGATTCGACAGTGACTCTGTGACGCTTTGCAATGCTCCGGCCCCTAACCACAGCACAAGGGCCAGCAGTACAAGGCGCCACACTGCGCCAAGGCAGCTCGGCTGATTCTTGCGACGTCGCCGATTAGTACTTCTGGCTGGGCGAATCCGGGTCGGCGCTTGAGGTTTACCAGCAGGAACAGACTGGGCTGCAGCCGCTCGCCGAGCTGCCAGGAGTGGGGATTCAGCTTGTGGGCGATCAAGAAGAGCAGTCGTCGCCACCGCCGGGCTCGTCGGACCTGTCAGCAACCCCTTCAGATAGTCATATATCTGGAGCACGGAAGGTTGCTCGAGGACTGCCGGCAGCGCAAGCACGGTGCCAACCAGCCCATCGATGCCGACCAGCGTTACGCCGCCGGTGCTAGTCGAGCCGTTCATGTCAGGTTGTCCCACCAGACAGATCCATGCCTGTGCCATGCTCCGATGCTGTGGTTCCAATAGCGCGGCCACTGCCGCACACTGCTCGAGCGCGGAGGCTGTCTCACGTTTCCGTGTGTAGCCGTTCTGGTACAGCTCGCCGTTGCGGAGGTGCACCTCGCCCGACCAGTTCTTCGCGTCGATGATGAGCACCCCCCCCAGGTCCGACAGCGATGTGATCGATGTTTGCCTTCGGTCGGCCGGGCCAGTGCACGTCGTGCAGCATCCGCCAGCCCTGCAGCTCGAGCTGACGCAGTTGCTCGCCGACCCGAGCCTCGCCGTCAGCTCCGGCGAGCCATGCTTGTTGCGCCTTGCGGGCACGCGCAAGATCAGCCTCCAGCTGCTCGAGTTCGGCTTCAAGCCGGGAGACTCGCTCACCTATTCGCTGCGCCTGCTCCGTAGCACCCTGTCCTGCTTCCACGTCTTCCCCCATTGCTTGTCACTTAGATCGTAGGGAACGTTGGTTGCCTGGATCGGAAGGAAAAGCACAGGAGTGCAGAAGGATTTTGAAGATGAGGCGGGAAGGGAGCACGGATTTGTCGAGGTCCGCCACCGCCACCAGCAGGGAAAGGGCCGACGTCAATTGGGGACATGCCGTCAACTCGCACCTAGCAGTTAGTTCCTCAGCAGCTCCTGCACGGCACTGCGGATCTGCGCCGTCTCCGCCTCCCGAACACCCGGACGCCCCGCGATGTGACCCAGCTCGGATACCAGCGGACGCAGCTCCCCATCCTGCAGTAGCTCCACCTCCCGCTCGCTGTCCGCCTGCGGGAAGTACAGGTCGGTGCTGCCCGGCATCACGATTGCTCGTGCGGTGATATCGCCCATCGCGCCCTCGAACCCGCCCGGATGATGCTTCCCGACGTCGGCGCGCTGCCACGTACCGAGCATGGCGAGGAGGTCATTCGCGTCCTCCTGCTCATGATCGGCGGCCCAGCCCTGGATTACCGAGTCCACCGAGGCGTACCCGAGCTCGCGGTACGTGCCGTGGCGGAAGAACTCCTGCGAATACGCCCACCCCGCGTAGACCGTGCCGAACGCGCGTAGTCCCTGCACCGGCGGCGTGATGTAGCGCCCTTGCCGGAAGGTCGGGTCGGCCAGTAGCGCTGCCTTCACGCCCTCGAGGAACACGAAATTATGGGGTGAGCACCGTGCTGCTCCGGCGATCGGCAGGATCGCATCCACCAGGCCCGGGTAGCGTGCCGCCCACTCGTAGGCCTGCAGCGCGCCCATGGACCAGCCCGCAATCAGCCGGATCCGCTTCACCCCGAGGTGGGTGAGGAGTCGGTGCTGCGCGATCACGTTGTCGGCGATATCGACGTCGGGGAAAGCCGCCCCCGCGATCTCCGGATGGGCCCGCGAGGGCGATGTCGACACGCCGTTCCCGAAGAGGTTCACCGCGACGATGAACCATTCCGCCGGGTCGAACAGCCGGCCCGGCCCGATCCACGGTTCATAGCTCGAGGACGTGCCCGTGTAGTAGGAGGGCAGCAGGATGCAATTGCTACCCTCGTCGTCGAGCTCGCCGTGCGTCTCGTAGGTGAGCTGCGCCGAGGGCAGGCTCGAGCCGGAGACCAGCCCGAACCTGCCGAGGTCGAAGTCGGAGCGCATGAGGGCTAGAAGAACTTCAGGTAGCGCTTTATTTCCCATTCGGAGACGTGCGCCTGGTACTCGTCCCATTCCTGGCTCTTGTAGTCGATGTACGCGTTGTACATCTTCTCGCCGAACACCTCGCGGGAAAGGCTGTCAGCCGCGAACTCCTCGATGGCCTCCCCCAGAGTGCGGGGCAGCAGGCCGAGACCGTTGGAGATGATCTCCGCCTCGGTGTAGTTGTACATGTTCTCGGTGTGAGGCTCGCCCGGGTCGAGGTTCTCGCGGATGCCTTGGAGACCGGCGGCGAGGATGATGGCCGCACCGAGGTAGGGGTTGCCGCTGATGTCTGCCGCCCGGCACTCGACCCGGCCTCCCGCGAGGGGCACGCGGATCATGTTCGTGCGGTTGTTGTTGCCGTAGCTGACGAAGACCGGCGCCCAGGTGGACCCGGACATGCTGCCCTTGCGAACCAGCCGCTTGTAGCTGTTGACCGTGGGGGCGATGACGGCGCAGATCGCGGGCGCATGCTTGAGCACGCCGGCGATGAACTGGTAGCCGAGGTCGGAGATGCCGCAGCCGCGGGGATCGCTGTCCGTCTCGAAGAGGTTCTCGCCCGTGTCGATGTCCGCGAGGGACATGTTGAAGTGTGCGCCGGATCCGCTACGGTCCGCGAAGGGCTTCGGCATGAAGGTGGCGAAGTAGCCGTGCTTGCGGACCATCTCGTTGGCCATGAGGCGGAAGAAGACGGCGCGGTCGGCCATAGTGAGCGCGTCGGCGTACTTGAAGTCGATCTCGAACTGCCCCTGGGCGTCCTCATGATCGAAGGAGTAGACGCCCCAACCCATCTCGTTCATGGCCTCGACCATTTCGGTGAGCCAGTCGAAGTTGTCGAGTGCCGCAGGAGCCGTGTAGCAGGGCTTGCTCAGGTTGTCCCGGTCACTGACCTCGACGGGCCCTTCGGGGGTGTCTTTGAGGACGAAGAACTCGGTCTCGATCCCGAGGTTGAAGGTGAACCCGAGCTCCTTGGCGGCCTCCAACTGGCGCTTGAGGATGTTCCGCGACGCTGCCTCGAACGGCTTGCCCTCGTGGTAGAGATCGCTGGAGAAGTACGCGACCTCCTTGCGCCAGGGCAGCTGTACGGCGCTGTCGAGGTCCGGCCGGGCAGAAAGCTCTTCATCGCTGATGTCCTGGGGCAGCCCGTCGAGCGCCGCCCCGGTGAAGAGTTCCGAACCGGCGGCCATCTGCGGCAGGTGGGACAGGGGTACGAACTTCGTCTTGATGTTGCCGTGCAGGTCCACGAAGCTCGACATCGCATACTTGACGCCCGCCTCCTGGAGCTTGCGCTGGACGGTCTCGACGGCTGCTTCTGCTGTTGTCACACTCATGTCGATCTCCTGTTCGGTTCCGCGGCTCTCGACCGCTGTTTCGATAACCTATAGAAAGTCTTGTGGCATGCAGTTTCGATACAGTGTCGATATTGTTTCCGGGGCGTAAATCCCGCCCCGGCGTGCAGTGGAACGGCGTTTTTGGAGCACGCTTCACCGCTAGGCTTCGAGCGGGATCACACAAGGAGCAGGACATGGAATCAGCGAAAACGGCGGGAGCCACGGCAGGTCGGCCACGCCTGAGCGGCTCGGCTGACGGGTCCCCGCGCCAGGAAATCATCCGGGAGGCGACGGCGCTGTTCGTCGCCAAGGGGTATGCAGAGACGACGATGAGTGAGATCGCCCGCAGCGCCGGGCTCCGGCAGTCGTCGGTCTACTACTGGTTCGCCCGCAAGGAGCACATCCTGCAGGCCCTCCTCGAGGAGAACCGCACCTCTCTCCAGGTGGCGCAGACACTCGAACCGGCACCGGGCCCTGCCTCAGCGAGGCTCTACGCGGTGCTGCACGCGGACGCCGTCCAGCTGTGCGCATCGCCCCTGGACTTCTACGAGTTCGAACGCGTCGCCCGCTCGCAGCCCCAGAACTTCGGCCCCTTCTTCGAGGACTACGGCGAACTGCACCGACTCGTTACCTCGATCATCCGGCAGGGCCTCGATTCCGGAGAGCTGCGGGACGTTGACCCCGAAGCGGCAGCGACCGCCGCCCTCAGCCTCAACGAGGGCCTCCAGCGGCACTACCGCCAGCCGCTCCCCGGCTTGCGCACGTACACGGCCGACGACGTCTCCACCCTGAGTGCCGACACGACCCTCGCCTCGCTCCTCCTTACTCCGGACGGCCTTCCCGGCGTCCGTCCCGAGGCAGCCGCCCTGGCAACCGGTCCGACAGGAGGCCTGGCGCGAGTCAACAGCCCGGCCGAGAGTTAATGCGCCCGTAACGATATCGATATGGCATAGAAAAGGCTCGCACCAAGCATTTAGATAGCGTATCGAAACGCTGCTACCCGCGACTTTCGCGGAGTGCCTGCTTCTAGCCGTCATGGAGATTCGAATGGACACTGCTGCAATCGCGGGCAACACGGCGTGGGTGCTGACCGCCGTCATCGCCGTCGCGCTGATGCTTCCGGGGCTCGCCCTCTTCTACGGAGGGATGGTGAGCCGCAGAACCACTATGAACATGATGCTCATGGTGCTCGGTGCCTTCTGCGTCGTCGGGGTCCTCTGGGTGGCCTTCGGCTACTCGGCGGTCTTCGGCAACTCGATCGGCGGGCTGGGACTGCTGGGCAACCCGCTCGAATACGCGGGCCTCGGGCAGCTGCTCACAGCCCCGGCCGATGCAGCCCTGCCACCCCTCGCACTGGCCGCCCTGCACCTGATGTTCGCCGGCCTCACCGCAGGCATCGTCGCCGGTGCCGCTGCCGACCGCATGAAGTTCAGCGCCTGGCTCGTCTTCGCAGGCGTCTGGGCCACCCTCGTGTACTTCCCGGTGGCGCACTGGGTTTTCGCCTTCGACTCGGCCGACGGAGCAGTACAGGGTGGCTGGATCGCCAACACCCTCGGCGCCATCGACTACGCCGGAAGCACCGCCATCCACGTCAACTCGGGTGTCGCCGCCCTCGCACTGGCGCTCGTCCTGGGCAAGCGGCGTACGTGGCCCGTCCAGCCGAAGGCACACAATCTGCCCTTCACACTGCTGGGCGTAGGGCTCCTGTTCACCGGGTGGATCGGCTTCGACGGCAGCGGCCTCGGCGCGGCTGACAACAACGCGGCAGTCGCCGTCTTCAACACGGTTGCCGCCACCTGCGCCGGTGTCTGCGTCTGGCTCCTGGTCGAGCGCCTACGCGACGGACACCCGACCACCCTCGGCGCCTCCTCCGGTGCCATCGCCGCGCTGGTCGCGATCACGCCGTCGTGCGGCGCCGTTACTCCGCTCGGCGCGCTGGCCATCGGTGCCGCGGCCGGTGCCGTCTGCTACTTCGCCGTGTCCCTCAAGTACAAGCTGGGCTTCGATGACGCGCTGGATGTCACCGCCCTGCACTTCATCGGCGGTGTCGTGGGCGGACTGCTGATCGGCCTCATCTCCACACCGGAGGCTCCGAGTGGAGCGACAGGCCTGCTCTACGGCGGCGGCTTCGACCTCCTGGGCCGGCAGGCAGTGGCGATCCTCGCGGTACTGACCTACACCTTCACCGTGACCTGGGTCCTCGCGAAGGTCCTGGACAGGACCATGGGCATCCGGGTCCCGGAGGCCGTCGAAGCACGCGGGCTCGACATCGCACTCCACGCCGAGAACGCCTACGAGAACGGCTCGGACAAGGCCCACTCCCCTCGCGGCCACGCCGAGCAGCTGCACCACCTCGAGGCGGAGGCGCCTGTCGAGTCCGACGTCGAGGAAGAGGTCCAGCCGCAGAGCCACCTGTAGCAGGATCCGGGGCGCTGGTCAGGGCACCAGCGCCCCGAGGTAAGCGATGATCACGACGAAGAGCACGGCGAGGTGCTCGTAGATCCCGAGCACCTCTACTTCTTCACCTACCAGGCGCGGGATGACTTTTGCGTGCTGACCCAAGGCTCGGCGGTAGCTTCAATGGCGTACGGCACGATTCCCCTGATGAGACGGCTTATCCATACCGCGGTTCCTGGTGCCGGCCGGGCCGTCGGTAACCACCGCCGTCGTTCCTGCCCGCTCTAGAACACGATGACACTGCGGGCGCGCTCACCCCGACGCATCGCATCGAAGGCCTCATTGACCTCGTCGAGGCCGATGCGGTCCGAGATGAGCCGGTCGACGGGCAACCTCCCCGCGAGATACAGCTCGGCCAGCCGCGGGAAGTCCCGACCGGGCACCGTGGAGCCGTAGTTCGAGCCGATGAGCGACTTGCCACTCTCCGCCAACGCCAGCGCGTCGATGGAGACGGGACTGTCCTCTGGCGGCAACCCGACGATGACGGCCTTGCCTCCGGCCGCGATCAGCGATGGCAGGGACTCGATGGTCTGGACACGCCCGATCGCCTCGAACGCGTAGGCGGCACCGCCGCCCGTGAGGTCGCGGACCTCCTCGGCGAGGTTCGCCGACGGCACGAGCATGTGGGTAGCCCCGAAGTCCTTGGCCGCCGCGAGCTTGTCCTCGCTGAGGTCGACGGCGATGATCGGGTGCGCTCCCACCAACCGCAGCGCCAGGATGATGGAGAGTCCCACTCCCCCGGTCCCGACGACGACGGCGGATGTGCCCGCCTCCACACCGGCGTCGTTCACCACGGCCCCGAAGCCCGTCGCGACGGAGCACCCGATGAGGCTCGCGACGTCGAACGGGACCTCCTTCGGGATGCGGATGGCACCGGCCTCGGGCACGACGGCGTACTCGCTCATCGAGCCGACGGTGAGGTAGGGGAACACGGGGTCGCCGCCGAGCGTGAGCGGGGTGCTGCCGTCGGGCAGCAGGCACTCCTCGGACCGGCTGCCCGTGCACACGTAGGACTTCCCCGAGAGGCAGGCGGTGCAGCGCCGGCACGGGTAGAACCAGGACAGGATGACGTGATCGCCCACCTGGACGTCGATGACGCCGTCGCCGATCGCCTCGACCGTGCCCGCCCCCTCGTGCCCCATCACCGTGGGCGAGGGCAGCGTCCAGTCGCCGTCGAGCACGTGGCGGTCCGACCCGCACACGCCGGACGCACCCATGCGGACGAGGACGGTTCCCGGCCCGGGATCGGCCACCTCGACGGTCGTCAGCTCGAGGCTTCGCGAACCAATCCGGTGGATGGCAGCCCGCGAGGGGCGGCTCATGCGCGCCGCTCGACCTTCTCGACAGGACCGTATCCGCCGACACCGCGACGGACGTAGAGGACGCGCGCGAGGACGTAGTAGACCACCGCGCCGACGATCGCCGAGGGGAAGGACGCCGTGATGTAGCCGAAGATCGGCTGCGCCGTGAGGGTGACCGGGTTGTAGATCACCAGGTAGAAGATGGCGCCGGCGGCAACGGCACCGAGCCCGGCCAGGTTGACGCCGCCGTGGAAGTGGTACGCGCTCTCGTTGCGGTGGCGGTACAGGTCCTCGAGGGCGACACGTTGGCGGCGGAGCACGAAGTAGTCGGCGATGATCGCTCCGCACATCGGAGCCAGGAAGGCGCCACTGAGGGTCACGAAGGTCATGAACCGCGTGTACATGAAGCCGGGGAAGAACGCGAGGATGGAGGGCAGGACGAAGAACGCCGCGCACAGCCACGCCCACCGGACCCGCGAGAGCAGGTTGCCGCTCGCCTGCCGGATAGCGAGCACCGTGGAGTAGACGATCGAGGACGTGCTGGTGATGTTTGCGAACGCGATGAACAGCAGGATGAAGGCGCCGAGGATCGGCCCGCCGAAGGGCAGCATCCAGACGGTCGGGTCCGAATCGCCCAACGTCAGGGCGGCGGCCATCCCGACGATCTGCGCGATCAGCGTGGCCACGAGCAGCCCACCATAGGAGGGCCACAGCGCGGCCCTGGGTGTCTTGGTCAGCCGGGCAAGGGACCCCATGACCGGGTACCAGGACACCCCGACGCCGACATTGAACTCGACGGCGAGGGCGAAGTTGAGGCGGTCGTCCTCGAAGGGGGCGAGCGGTGCGGCGGTGAGCAGGGTGTTCCACGACGTGTTGAGGACGAGAAAGACCATGAGGAACACGGTCACGACGATCAGGCCCGGCGCGATGAACTTGTTGAACCGCCCGATGGTCACGGGTCCGCGGGAGAGGATCCACCAGGAGACGGCGATCGCGACGAGGGCGAAGAACGTCACCATGAGGCTTTCCGGTCCGAAGTCGGTACCGACGGCGGAATTCGAGACCTGGGTGACGGCCCTGCCCACCATGATGGCCAGCAGGGAGGACCAGCCCATCTCGGTGATCAGGATGACAGTGAAGACGAGAATTCCCACGCCGACCAGCCCGAACACCGGTCGGAGGATGGTGTACTGCTCGACGCCGTAGCGCTGGCTGGCGACGACGCTGGCCAGGATCATGAACCCGAGGCCGATCGCGTTGCCGATGACCATGGCGGCGACGCCCTGCTGGAATCCGACGAGCAGCGCCGTGGACCCGCCGACGAGGAACGCCCAGGTGGCGATGGCGAGGCTGATGTTGACGCCGGTGAAGTCGGATCCGTTCCATATCCGTTCCCCGCGGAGCAGAGGCAGCGAACCGAGCGCTCCGACGCTCTCGCCGTCGGCCTTCGCGTCGGCCCTGTCACCGGCCTTCGCGCTGTTCCGACGCTTCCCCTCCGTGCTCATAGCACAAGCACCAGGAACCCGAGCAGGGTGATCCCCAGGCTCACGAGGGTGAACAGCGTGAGGTCCCGGGCCGAGAGCGGAGCCCGGGACGGATCGCCGTGCTCGTGAGCGGAAATCTCCTCCAGCCTCCGGTGCAGATCGGATGCCGTTGTTGCGTCAGTTGAATCCATGGTGCGTTCTCCGATTCTCGAATTCCGCTCGGCTTGGATACATGGTTGTGTCTATCATGTGGGCTGTCAATGCATTGGCGCACATGGAAACTGCGCCGGAAATTGAGCGTTCACGACCGCGCTGATGGGAGTAGAAGTGCCCGGTTTGGCTGTATTGCAGGCCCTCGGCGTGGTCGACGACGTGGACGAGAACCTGCGCCGCCTCGACGCCTATGCCGCGCGCGTGGCGGACCACGGTGCGGAGATCCTCGTGACGCCCGAACTCTTCGCCACGGGCTACGCTCCTGCGCTGGTAGCCGGGTCCGACGGGCCGGGAATCCGAGCCGAACTCTCGGACATCGCGCGACGGCACGGTATCGCGCTGGTCGGGTCGACGGTCGACGACGCCGCGGACGGTCGGTACATCAGCGCCTCGCTCTTCGATCGGCAGGGAACGGAGCTGACCCGGTACCGGAAGGCGCACCTCTTCGGGGCGGAGGAACAAGCAGCCTTCACCCCGGGGAACGACATCCCGGAGCTTGTTCCCCTACTGGGCCTGACCGTCGCGCTCGCCATCTGCTACGACATCGAATTCCCGGAATTCGCGCGGAATTCGGCGCAGCGTGGCGCGGACGTACTCCTCATTCCGACGGCGGTACCGGCAACGGGCGACGTCGGGGGTCTGGCACCCGAGCACACCTACAACGCCGAGCGCATCTCGACGATCCTGGTGCCGGCCCGGGCCCTCGAGAACGGCGTCTACATCGCGTACGCGAACCACACGGCCCCGGATTTCACGGGGATGAGCGCCATCGCCAGCCCCTACGGGACGTTCCTCGGGCTGGCGGGTTACGGCGAGGAGCTTCTGTTCGCCGACGTGGACCAGGCGGAGGTCGTTCGCGCCCGGGAGCTGAACACCTATCTGACCTGCCGTCGCCCGGGCCTCTTCGCCTAGCCTTCCAGCCCCGCTGCCCTTGCGGAGTTCATGCGTCCTTCCTTGAACTCTTGCCTGCAGTCGTTCCTCCTATGCTTGGCGTAACCACTACAGCCCTCCGACCACACGGGAGCCCTTCATGACCTCCGAACTCCGCACCTACACCGCCACCCCCGGCAAGATGGACGCGCTCATGGCACGGTTCCGCGACCACACCATCAACCTGTTCATCGAGCACAACATGAAGAGCCTCGGCTACTGGACGCCGGTCGGCAGCCCGGAGGTCCTCATCTACCTCCTCGAGCACGACGGCGACCCGAAGGCGAACTGGGCGGCCTTCGGTACGGATCAGCGCTGGATCGATACGAAGGCGGCGTCCGAGACGGAGGGCTCCCTGACGGCGAAAATCGAGGCCGTGCTGCTCGAGGCAACCGACCTCTATCCGCTCGCCGAGGCGAAGTAGCGCCCGCGAGAGGGCAGGCAAGGTAGCGCCCGCGAGAGAGGGCCTGGCATCTGAGATGCCGGGCCCTCCTGCTGTTCGATGGTGGAAGCGCTGCGGCGTCCTGTCGGAACCTCCGGAGTCCAGATCAACCCGCGTTGGGCAGCGAGACCTCGACCGTGCCGGCCACGACGCGCGTGAGGAAGGAGTGCTGCGGCGACGTCGCAGGCCCCTGCACCACCTCACCGGTCTTCAGCGAGAAGCCGCTCTGGTGCCAGGGGCACACGACGCACGGATTGCCGTCCTTGTAGGTGATCTCGCCTTCATTCAGCGGACCGGACAGGTGGCTGCAGGTATTCGAGAGCACGGAGACCTCGCTGCCCTGCCGGAAGACGACGAGCGGCACCTCACCCAGCACCCTCTTCTCGAGCTTGCCGTCGGGCAGGTCGGCGAGCGCACCGATCGAGTGCCAGCCCGCCGCCACCCGGTGCGGGACGTCCTCGTTGTGGTTGGCGCCGAGCGCCTGCCGGTAGGACATGTGGCCGCCGAGGAAGCCACCGGCGGAGACGACGACGAGTCCCGTATAGGAGAGCAGTTTGCCGGACTTGCCGCGCAGGCGCTGGATGAGCGACAGCGAGTACAGGACGACGGCGATGATGTTCGCGGAGGCGTGGACGATCCCGACGCGCAACTGCTGCTGCTGACCCTCGGACCAGTCGGTCCAGCCGGCCAGGGCCGTGGGGGCGGCACTCGCCACACCGGTGCCGATGAGGATCGCCGATGCCTTCTTCGAGCCTGGAATCGCGTCGAGGATCGCCGCGGAGAACCAGGTGCCCGTCGGGACGAGGATCATCAGGGGATGCAGCGGGTGTCCGATGGGTACGCCATGCAGGATGTCGCGGAGGGCTCCGGGCCTGATGACGGCTTGGACGATATCGCGGGCCTTGTTGGCGATCGGGTCGAGCGCGGCAGCATTCTCGAGCTTCTCGATGGTCTGCAGTGGACGCAAGGTCTTCATGGGTTCTCCCGAAGTCGCAGATGAGGCGGCAGGCGCCACCGGCTGTTGTCCGAAGCATACTGACGAATCAGTGCTGGTGGTCGGTCTCCTGCGCGGACCCCAGCCCTCTTGCTCTAGCTCCGCAGCGCCGTCCGTTCCCGCAGCGCCGCCCGGTCCCGCCATGCGCCTGTCGACCACAGCGCCCATACGACCAGGACCGGCTGGAAGAAGAGACGGGTGAGGCGAACGCCGTCGGTATCGAGTCCGAAGGCGCTGACGCCGTCGACGTACTGGGCGATGTTGCCCGGGAAGATCGCGACGAAGAACGCGGCGACCACCCAGCCCACCTGGACGCGGTACCGGCCGAGGAATACCAGCGCTGCGCCGAGCACCAGCTCGACGACGCCGGAGGCGACCACCACGACGTCGCTGTCCAGCGGCAGCCAGGCAGGAACCTGTGCAGCGAATTCGGCTCGCGCGACCGTCAGATGGGCGGTGCCGGCGACGAGGAGGAAGGCTCCGAGCACCACGCGCGCGACGATGCGGGCCAGGGAGGTGCGCGCAGGAGACGTCATCCGGCGGAGCCTAGCACCGTGTCCGTGGTGTCCTGCCGTGCACGAACAAGTTTCACGATCAGGTAGTCCCCCCGAAAACTCGGGTATCCGATCGGGGGGACAGAACTCCAGTGTTCTCCTACTGTTGCACCAGCTGACCGGACTACGGTCGGCTGGTACGCGGCGCCACCGGGGGCCGTCGTTCCAGGGGGAATGCACCATGCCACGATCGACCACTGCTGCCACCGCACCGTTCCGCGTCCATTTTTTTCGGCGCCAGGTTCCGTCATGCGGTGAAGTCTGGCGGCATCGGGCCGAACCCTTCGATAAAATCAGAATGCCGCCGTTCCAGCCTGTGCACCCGTAGCCCTACGAGGGTAGGACCCGCCCCGGGGAGTGATCCACCAGGCGTACGCCCGCTCGAGCATGCTGGACGGCGGAGCGCCGTATGAAGCCCACGAAGGAGACCGTTATCACCGCCCGCAACCGCACCAATGTCCGCCTCCGCACCACCCTCGCACTGCTCGCCGATCACCAGGAGTCCGGCACCGCCGTCGCACCCGGTGAACTGATGTCCCAGGCCGTGGCGGAAGTTCCCTTCGACGACAAGGAAGCCGAGCTCCTCGCCGGCGGCGTTCCCCGCGGGTACAAGGCCCTCACCACGGCGACGTCGAGACTCGTCAAGGCAGGCTGGCTCCTGAAGAGCCGCAACGGCTGGGCAGCCACGGAAGAGGGAGTGCGCGCCGTCCGCGCCTTCACCGATCCCGACCAGTTCGTCAACGCCATGATCAGCGGCGCACCCGTGCCCGACCAGCCGGTCGAGGCCCCCGCACACGCACCGCTGGCACCCGAGCAGCTCGGCGAGGAGGCCCAGGCCATCCCGGCGGAGGACCCGACTCCCCCGGATGTCACGCCGACCCTCGAGGTCACGTCCGAGACGGATGCGGCGTCGGACGAAACACCCGACGAGATGTCCCTCGGCGCGACCGACGGAACACCCGACGCTGCATCCGATGACACGACGGATGCTGCCGCGACCGCCGACGCGTGGCACGACCAGCCGCAGTCCGTCGCCCTGTCCGGTGACTTCGATCCGCTGTTCGGTGAGGCCGGGCACTGGTCCACCGACCTGCGCGAACTCCAGCTCTCCTACGACGCCGGTGACAACAGCTGGAAGCAGACCCTGCAGATGCCTGCGGGGACCTACCAGTTCAAGATCCTGGTCAACAACTCCTGGGACGAGAACTACGGCCGCTACGGCGTGCGCGACGGCGCCAACCACGAGCTGCACCTGCTTTTGGATACCGCTGTCACCGTCCGGTTCGACTACGCAACAAAGGACATCACGACCTCCTAGGTCCCGTCCCGATCCCCGGCCCCGCCTCCTGTCCTGACCGGCAGCCGGCGGGGCCGTCGTCGTTCCCTGCCACCTGCCGGAGTCGCATCGCGGGCTCGATGACGGTCGGTCCCACTATCGGCTGCGACTGAGTGGGCATGTTCGAACATGCCCACTCAGTCGCACTCGAAAGTGGGCTGGTCCCGGATCACCGGGCTTCCGGCCGCGGGCGGGACCGCCGACAGGTGCGGCCACCAAAGTCGGCGCGACAGCTCCGGGGTCCACAGGTCCCTCAGGCGGGTCCCGGAACCAGGCCCGCATCACAGGGCCGGCGAAGCCTGCGAGCGCAGGATCTGCAGCGCCATGAGGCAGGTCGCCTGCCCCTCGAGGGACGTGAGCGAGAGGTGCAGGAGTCCCTCCAGCTTCGCCAGCCGTTGGGCCAGCGTATTGCGGTGGATGAAGAGGGATGCAGCGGTCCGCCCCGGCTGGGCATCGTTACCGAGGAAGGCCTCCAGCGTCCGGACCAGGTCGATGGAGTGCACCTCGTCGTAGGCGATCACCGGCGCCAGCAGCTTGTGCGCCGCGACCCTGGCGCCGGACGACGCGGTAGAGGCGATCAGGGCGCGTATCCCCAGGTCGGGTGCCCGCTGGGGCTTCCGGACGGTGCCGACCATGGTGCCCGCCTGGTGGATGCCGAGGCGCAGCTCGTCGATGGTGTGGCAGGGTCCCTTGACCACGAGGGCCTGATCCGGAAGATCCCGCACGCATGCGGTGAGGAACTGCTCCGCCGCGCGGTCCGGACCGACGCCGTCGAGCGGCCCCTGGGCGAAGGCATAGAGGATTCCCGAGCGCAGCTGGACCCGGACATCCCCGAACCGGGCCTGCAGCAGCAGGCGGATGCGCCACGCATTGGCGAGGTTCCTGCGGCCCGTGGTGGCGGCGAGCACGAGCGTAGGCCCATGTACGTCGAGCCCCGTCGCCCGGAAGGATGCGGTAAATTCCTCGAGGGCCACCCCCGCCCAGTCGGGGACCTGGTCCAGCAGCACCTCGAGCTCGCGTTCCTTGTGCGTGGTGGTGTGCAGGGCCGTCTGGAGCTGCACCGCGATGATGGACGCGGCTGGAGCGAGCAGGGTCGACGCCGGGTGGTCGGATACCGCGTTCCGCACGATCAGCTGGAACGAATCACCCGTCCCCATCGGCAAGGGGATGCTGCCGTGACCGGCTTCCACGGGGACGTCGGCGAGGTCTGATTCGGACCAGGTCGCTGCAGCCGGCGATCGTGCGATGACCGCTCCTGCCGCGTCGACGATAGCGAGGTCACCCTCGACCGTCTGGGCGGCGGCGTCGAGGATGACCTGCAGGTGGGACCCTGATGCGGCGAGTTGGGCGCACTCCTGGGCCAGCTCCCAGGAGCGGTTGATCGCCGTGTAGCGCTCCACCTGCAGGACGTTGGTCACGTGCCTGTGGACCTGCAGGAACGGCACCGACCGCGGTATCTCGAGCAGCGGCACATCGAGGGCCGAAGCTGCCCGCACCAGTCCGGGCGGGATGAGCCGGTGCGCCGTCCCGGTTCCGAAGGCGATGGCGGCCACCCGCACCCGGACGAGCCGCTCGACGTACGCGGTCCACGTCCTCTGGTCCTCGATGTTCAGCCCGATCCCGTTGGTCAGGAGCAGGACGTTGTCGCTGAGGAAGGGGGTCGGATCGATGGTCTCGGCGGGTGCGCACCAGCTGATGTCCCAGCCGAGCCGGTCGGCCGACGACGGCGTGTGGAGGCGCAGCTGCAGGGTGTCGGCTGCCAGCAGATCGGCGACGATCATGGGATTCTCCTATGTGCGGATGCCCTGTCGAGGCCGGGAAACAAGGGCAGGGGCCCACTATATAGGTCACGGATCGCTCATTAGGGTGGACGCATGACGCACGTCACAGACCGGCGCGGGACGCCGACCATCAACTCGGACATGGGCGAGTCCCTCGGGCTCCACTCCTTCGGCAACGACCTCGCACTCCTGGACACCGTGGATGCCATCAACGTGGCCTGCGGCTTCCACTCGGGCGACCCTGACACGATGGCCGACACCGTCGCTGCCGCCCATGAGAAGGGCGTGCTGATCGGCGCCCACCCCGGCCTCCCCGACCTCGTGGGTTTCGGACGACGCGAGATGAAGCTGACGCCGCAGGAGGTCGAACACCTGATCCTCTACCAGGTCGGAGCACTGACCGCGTTCCTGAAGCGGGCCGGGGCCAGCCTCAACCACATCAAGCCCCACGGATCCCTGTACGGGATGCTGGCCCGTGATGCAGAGCTGATGAGGAGTGCGGCCAGGGTGGCACGGCTGTTCGGCGTCCCCGTCTACGGCATCGCCGGTACGGCGCACCAGAGCGTGTGCGAGGAGCTGGGCGTGCCCTTCGTCGCCGAACTCTACGTGGACCTCAACTACGGTCCGGCGGGCGAACTCCTCATCCAGCGCCGCCCCGAACCGACCGATCCGGCAGCAGCGGGACGGCGGGTGGCCCGTGCCCTGGCGGACGGACACGTCGAAGCCTCCGACGGGACACTCCTCACCATTCCGTTCGACAGCGTCTGCGTCCACTCGGACGCCCCCAACTCACCCGAGGTGGCGGCAGCAGTACGCTCCGCCCTCGGTGCACCCTGATCCACGCCCATCCTCCTCACCGCCCTCCCGAAAGGACCCCCGTGGCCGACATCGTCTCCCCACTGCCAGGCATCTTCTACCGCAAGCCCGGTCCGGACAAGGACCCGTATGCCAACGAAGGTGATCCCATCGAGGCCGGCCAGACCATCGGCGTCGTGGAGATCATGAAGCAGTTCTCCGAGATCCGCAGCGACGTCTCCGGCACGCTGACGAGCTTCGCCGTCGAGGACTCCGGAACGGTGAATCCCGGCGACGTGATCGCCACGGTCACGGAGGGCTGACCATGGAACGGCTGCTCATCGCCAACCGCGGCGAGATCGCGGTACGGATCATCCGTGCGGCACGGGAACTGGGAATGGAGACGGTCCTCGTCGCGAGCGAGCCCGACGCCGGATCCTACGCGGCCTCCCTCGCCGACGAGGTGCGCGTCGTGGGCCCAGCCCCGGCCGCGAAGAGCTATCTCGATGGGGCCGCGGTGCTCGCCGCCGCAGACGCCTCCGCATGCGACGCACTCCATCCCGGATACGGCTTCCTCTCGGAGAATGCCCGTTTCGCCCGCTCGGTCGTCGCCGCGGGCATCACCTGGGTGGGCCCCTCCCCCGACGCCATCGAGCTGATGGGCAACAAGTCCAGGGCCCGCCAGGCCGCACAGGATGCAGGCGTCCCCACGCTCCCGGGAAGCGACGGCGCACTGGACCCCGAGGCCGACGCCATCCCGCTGGCCCGAGCCATCGGGTACCCGTTGGTGGTCAAGGCTTCTGCAGGCGGTGGAGGGCGGGGCATCCGCCTGGTCACCGACGAGTCGGACCTCCTCCAGACCATCGACGTCGCCCGGGCGGAAGCCCAGGCCGCCTTCGGCGATCCCGCCGTCTACCTCGAGCAGTTCGTGCACCGCGCGCGGCACGTGGAGGTACAGATTCTCGGCGACGGCGAACGGGTGATCCACCTCGGCGACCGGGACTGCTCGCTGCAGCGCCGCCAGCAGAAGATCATCGAGGAAGCCCCCGCTCCACGGCTTCCCGACGCCGTCCGACAGACCATCTGGGCCTCGTCCATGGAACTCGGACGCCAGTGCGGCTACTCCGGACTCGGCACCATCGAGTTCCTCTACGACCCGGAGCGGGAACAGGCCGCGTTCATCGAGATGAACACCCGGCTCCAGGTGGAGCATCCCGTGACGGAGATGGTCACAGGCCTCGACCTGGTGCGTGAGCAACTGCTCGTGGCCTCCACCGGCAAGCTCCGGCTGCAGCAGGAGGACATCGCGTTCCGCGGCCACGCCTTCGAATTCCGCATCAACGCCGAGGACCCGTCGCAGGGCTTCATGCCGAGCCCCGGCACCCTGGCGCGCCTCGACTGGCCGGGTGGCCCCGGAGTGCGGGTCGACTCCGGCGTGGTCGCGGGATCCGCCGTCGCCCCGTTCTACGACTCGCTGCTCGCCAAGCTGGTGGTGTGGGACCAGAGCCGCCCGGAAGCCATCGAGCGCTCGGCACGTGCACTGGACGAGGTGAGGATCGAGGGTGTGAAGACCACCCTCGCGCTGCTCTCGACAGTCCTCCGCCGGCCGGAGGTGCGGGACGTCACGCACCACTCCAAATTCATCGAATCCACCCCCGATCTCCTCGGAGCTGACGCATGAGCCAGTCGACCCAGACACCAGCCCCCGCCCGCTACACCTGGGGCGGCGACGAATTCCTCTTCGTCGAGATCGCCGAGAGCATGAGCCTCACCGCCAACTTCACCGCGAACGCCATGGCCACCAGGCTCTCGGCGCAGGCCATCGACGGCGTCACCGACATCTGCCCCGCGAACGCATCCCTCCTGGTGCGCTTCGACCCCGATGTGGTTCCACCCGATCAGCTGGAGGCCCTCGTGCGCGAGGCCGAGGAGGAGGTGGCCCAGCTGAACGAGCAGACACTGGAAACCCGCATCATCGAGATCCCCGTCTGGTATGACGACCCCTACACCCGCGAGACCGGCGCCCGCTTCCGCAAGGGCCACCAGCGCCCGGAGGGAACCGATCTGGATTTCGCGGCCGAGGAGAACGGGCTGGCATCACCCCAGGAGTTCATCCGCCGGCATCACGAGTCCCCCTGGCTGGTGTCCATGGTCGGCTTCGTCGCAGGGCTGCCCTTCATGTTCCAGATCGTTCCGCAGGAGGAGCAGCTCGAGGTGCCGAAGTACCTGAGCCCGCGGACGGACACACCACCGCTGACCGTGGGGCACGGAGGATGCTTTGCCTGCATCTACTCGGTACGGGGCGCCGGCGGGTACCAGATGTTCGGCATCGCCGCCGCACCGATCTTCGACCCGGCCCAGAAACTCGCCGACTTCTCGGACTTCATGATCTTCTTCAAACCCGGGGACATCGTGAAGTTCAAGCCCATCGACGAGGACGAGTACAAGGCCATCCAGGCCGAGGTCGACGCCGGCACGTTCACCTACCGCCAGGCTCCGGTCACCTTCGACCTGCAGAAGGCCCTGGCCGACCCGACCGCCCACAACCGGGACATCATGGAGACGCTCAATGGCCTTTAGCATCCTCGAACCCGGCCTCGCCACCTCGGTCCAGGACCAAGGACGGCTCGGCTACTACAACGTAGGCATCCCGCAGGGCGGTGCGATGGACCAGCTCTCCGCCTCCATGGCGAACGCCCTCGCCGGCAATGCGGCCACGGACGCGGTGCTGGAGTGCGCGTACCTCGGGCCGAAGTTCACGACCGACGCCGACGCCGTCATCGCCGTCACCGGTGCGCCCGTCGAGGTGCGGGTCAACGGCACGACGGCGGACCAGTGGACGCGGCTGTCCCTCACGGCCGGGGACGAGGTGTCCTTCGGCATGCTGTCCGGCGGGACGCGCTACTACATCGCGGTCCAGGGCGGCATCGACGTGCCGCTCGTCCTGGGAAGCCGTAGCACCTATGCACTCGGCGCACTCGGGGGATTCCAGGGCCGGACGCTCAAGGCCGGCGACGTCGTCCCGGTGGGTCCAGCGCCGACGTCGGCCTCCCGCAGGCTGGACTCGATCCCGGACGAACTGCGACCCGCCTATGCGCGGGAGGTGTCGGTGCGCATCATGCCGGGGCTGTACGACCACCGCCTCACGGCGGAGGGTATGGAGACGCTGGTGACCGCCTCGTGGAAACTGACTCCCGTGGCCGACCGGACCGGTCTGCGCTACTCCGGGCCCGACATCGAGTGGAAGCCGCGCACGCAGCCCTTCGGCGCCGGGTCCGATCCGTCGAACATCGTGGACGCCGGGTACGCGATCGGGTCCATCCAGGTTCCCGGCGGCAAGGAGCCCATCGTGCTGCACCGCGACGCGGTCTCCGGCGGCGGTTACGCCATGGTGGCGACGGTCATCAGCGCGGACATGGACGTCGTCGCCCGCAGCGCACCGGGTACCGTGACCCATTTCGAGCCGGTGACCATGGAGCAGGCGCTCACCGCACGCGCCGACGCGGCGAGAATCCGGCGGTCGGTGTGGGAATGAGATCGGCGCTCAGCCGGCGTGCGCACTGCGGGCCGCCGTGACACCGACGCCCTCACTGCTCTCGCGCACGATCAACTCGGGCGGATGACGCACCGACTCGACATCCTCGCCGTTCATCACGCGCCGGAGCATCGCGACCGCTGTGCGCCCGATCTCGACCATGGGCGAGCGCACCGACGTCAGGGGGATGGGAAGTTGCGCAGCCAGTGACGTGTCGTTGAAGCCCACGACGGCGACGTCCTGGCCGACCACGAGGCCGGCTGCCCGGAAGGCACCCATGGCTCCGATGGCCGCGAAGTCGTTGACGGCGAACACGGCGGTCGGGACGCCGCCTGTGCCGCGGACGAGTTCCTCGCCTGCCTGCCGACCACCCTCGGTGTCGAAGCGTGACGGCAGGATCCGGTGCGGCGGAACCTCTCCCCCGAGCGCACGCCAGCGCTCGATGAAGGCCGCCGTCCGATCCACGCCCGTGCTCGCGTAGAGCTCACCCGCGATGATGGCCACCGACCGGTGTCCCACGGCCCACAGGTGGTCGGCCACCAGGCGCCCCCCGGTTGTGTCGTCGCACGTGGAGGAGGGGAATCCGGAGTACCGGCGGTTCATGAGGACGAAGGGCACGTGGCGGGCCGTCAGATCGTCGACGAGGCTGCTGCCCGCGTGCACGTCCCCGAGGATCAGGCCGTCGACCCGCCGTGCCAGCATGATCTCGGCCTTGCGCCGCTGCTCGTCGAGGTCGTCGTGTGAGTTCATCACGAACGTGGAGTGGTTGCTCTCCGCGGCAGCCTCCTCCACACCCTCGTACATGGTGGCCAGGACGATGTCGGAGAGCCTGGGCACGATGACGCCGATGGCCCGCGTACGGCGTGTCCGGAGGCTCGTCGCATGGGGATCAGGAGAGTAGCCGCGGAATTCCGCCAGTTCACGCACACGGCGTGCGGTCTCCTTCGACGCGGCTCCCCGTGCCACGTCCGTGTCGGAATGCAGCACCCGGGAAACGGTGGAGACGTGGATCCCCAACTCCGCGGCGAGGTCCTTCAGCGTGACTGCCGGGCGCCCTTTGCCAGGTGCTTTCATGCTGTCCCCTCCCCCTGTCCGCAGCAAAATTGTTTCAGCCGCGTGAAATCTCGCAGGATCCATTGACGAGACCCAGGTCACATCCTATGGTTTTTCTCACGCAACCCAAACGATTGGGTTGCGTAAGGCACTCTCCTGGTTCGCCTTGCAGAATCCCGGTTACGTTCCCTTCGCGGGATGGGGTCCCCACGGCAACCCAAACGATTGGGTAGGAGGCAATGCGCATGGGGACGACGACAACCGGACAGGTCACACTGCTCGCCACCGGCGGCACGATCGCCTCCCGCACGGACTCCACGGCGGGTGCCACCGTAGCCGCCGACGCGGGAAGTGCCGTGCTCGCATCGGCAGGGCTGAGCGACATCGCCGTGGAGGTCGTGGACCTGATGCAGAAGGGCTCGTACCTGCTCACCTTCGACGACATGCTGGCCGTACGCCGGGCCATCCAGGCGGCCCTCGCATCGACGACCACGCTCGGCGTCGTCGTCACGCACGGGACGGACACGATGGAGGAGACGGCCTACCTCGTGGATCTCCTCCATGACGACCCCCGACCGGTCGTGTTCACCGGAGCGCAGAACGCAGCCGATAGCACCGACCCGGACGGCCCCTCGAACCTTCGTGCCGCGATCGCGCTCGCGGTGTCACCCGATGCCAGGGGCAGGGGCGCGCTCATCGTGTTCGACGGAGAGGTGCATACCGTCCCCGGCACCAGGAAGACCCAGACGACCAGGCTGCGCGCGTTCGGCAATCCTGATCGTGGAGCGGTCGGATCGGTGTCGACCGCCGGCGTCACAGCACTGGAACCGGCCCCCGCACGTCCGGCCCCGCTGGGGACGCCTCCGAGCGGGGCGTCCACCCGCGTGGACATCGTCGCTTGCTACCCCGGTGCTGATGCAGCCCTCTTCTCGGCGGCGCTGGCCGCCGGAGCGCGGGGCATCGTCCTCGAAGCCACCGGGCTGGGCAATGCGAACGCCGAACTGTGCGAGGCAGTGCGCAAGGCGGTGCGCGACGGCGTCGTCGTCGTCACGAGCACCCGTGTCCACGCCGGGCCCGTGCGTGGCGTGTACGGAGCGGGGGGCGGCAGGACGCTCGAGGACGCCGGCGCGATCCCGTCCGGACTGCTCCGCCCGTCCCAGGCGCGGACCCTGCTCCACGCGCTGCTCGCCCTCGAACTCCCACCGGAAGACATAGCCCACCACGTGCTCCGCCGCGGTCGCCTCACCGGCGACCCGTCCGGGCCACCATGACCTGCCCCGAACCCTCCCCACCCCACTATGGAAAGGCTGACCCATGACGAAGGACATCCAGATCGCCTTCGGCGTCGACGTCGACGCAGTTGCCGGAATGCTCGGCTCGTACGGCGGAGAGGATTCCCCGTGTGACATCTCCCGAGGGCTCTTCAGCGGGGACGTGGGAGGTCCACGGATCCTGCGCCTGTTCGAGAAGTACTCACTGCCGTCGACCTGGTTCGTCCCGGGGCACTCGCTCGAGACCTTCCCCGATCTCACGAGGATGATCGTCGACGCCGGTCATGAGATCGGCGTCCACGGCTATTCCCACGAGAACCCGATCGCCATGACCCGCGAGCAGGAGACGGCGATCCTCGACAGGTCGATCGAGCTCATCGAGAAGGTGTCCGGCCGCCGGCCCACGGGCTATGTGGCCCCGTGGTGGGAGTTCTCGCCCATCACCAACGAGATCCTCCTCGAGCGAGGCATCAAGTACGACCACTCACTCATGCACAACGACTTCGAGCCCTACTACGTGAGGGTCGGGGACAGCTGGACGAAGATCGACTACACCAAACCCGCCGAGGCCTGGATGAAGCCCCTCGTTCGCGGCCAGGAGACGGATCTCGTGGAGATCCCCGCGAACTGGTACCTCGACGACCTGCCGCCCATGATGTTCATCAAGGCCTCCCCGAACTCGCACGGCTTCGTCAATCCGCGGGACATCGAGCAGATGTGGCGGGACCAGTTCGACTGGGTCTACGCCGAGATGGATTCCGCCGTCTTCACCATGACCATCCACCCGGACGTCTCGGGCAGACCACAGGTACTGCTCATGCTCGAGCGCCTGATCCAGCACTTCAACTCACACGAAGGTGTCACCTGGCACACCTTCGACCAGATCGCCGACTCGTTCCTGGCGCGTAGTCCCCGAAAGGAAACCAACTGATGTCCATCAAAGAGGCGGGTGTCGACCTGTCGACACCGACGAGTAACGAGCAACGCAACTTCCCGGTGTTCTCGAAGAAGAAGACCAGCACGGCGACCGTCCTCGCCCTGCTCGCCTGGACCGTGGCGGTCTTCGACTACGGACTGTTCGGCACCCTGCTGCCGGCCATGCAGGAGGAATTCGGCTGGACCGCACCGGAGGCCTACGCGGTCAACACCTGGATCGCCGTCGGTACCGCCATCGTCTGCTTCGGTATCGGACCGGTGATCGACCGCCTCGGCCGCAAGAAGGGGATGATGCTCACCGTCGGCGGCACCGCCGTCGTCTCGGGCGTCACCGCCTTCATTCCCGCGGGCCTCGGCGTCATCAGCAACTCGCTCCTCGTCTTCGTGCGGTCCTTCGGCGGGCTGGGCTTCTCCGAGCAGGCCGTCAACGCGACCTACATGAACGAGGTCTACCAGGTCACGGAGGACGAACGGAAGCGCAAGCGCCCGGGCTTCCACTACTCATTCATCCAGGGCGGCTGGCCGCTGGGCTTCCTCCTGGCAAGTGCCCTCGCCCTCGTGTTCCTGCCGCTCCTCGGCTGGCGCGCCCTGTACCTCATGGCCACCATCCCGGCCATCATCATCGTGCTGCTCATCAGCAAGAAGCTGAAGGAGACCCCGCAGTTCGAGCTGCACCAGCGCCTCACCCAACTGGAGAAGGGCGGCAAGAGCGACGAAGCCCACGCACTCGCAGCCGCCTACGGCGTCGAGCACTCCTCGACGTCGCCGCTCAAGCGCATCTGGGAAGGCGAGTTCCGCCGCAACACGATCGTCTTCTCCCTCGCCTGGATCCTCAACTTCTTCGGCATCGCGATCTTCAGCGTCCTCGGCACCTCGGTCCTCGCGAACGCCAAGGGCGTCCAGCTCTCCGATGCGTTCTGGATGCTGATCGTCATCAACCTCCTGGCCTACTTCGGCTACGTCTTCCACGGGTGGATCGGCGACAAGGTGGGACGCAAGAGGACCATCATCGTCGGGTGGATCATCTCGGGACTGTCCTTCGCCGTGATGCTGAGCCCCCTCGTCTCGAGCCCGTTCCTGATCATCCTCACCTACGGCACCGGCCTGTTCTTCCTGGTCGGCCCGTACGCGGCCATCCAGTACTTCATGGCCGAGTGCTACCCCGTGAGCTGCCGGGCCACGGGCCTCGCCTTCATCGGAGCCATGAGCCAGCCGGGCACCATCATCGGCGGCGCGCTGTTCACGATCATCGCCGCTGCCGCCGGTACCGGTGCAGCCGCACTGTGGGTGGGCGCCCTGGGCACCCTGCTCTCGGGAGTCCTGATGATCGCCGCACGCCCCGTCGCGGCGGTGGCTCTCGAGGAACCCCATGCCGCAGTCTGAGGTCGCGATCGTGACGGGAGCGGCCAGCGGAATCGGCCGCGCGCTCGCCGTCCACTATGCCGGCAGGAACGTGAAGACCGTCATCGGGACTTTCCCCGGCGACCCGCACGACCCGGAGGAGACCCTGTCCGGCGTGCGGGCCGCGGGAGGTGAGGCCGTCATCCAGGAAGTGGACGTCCGCTCCTCGTCCTCCGTCGATGCCTTCGCGCAGCGCGCACTGGAGGAGTACGGCCGGCTCGACTACGCGATCGCCAATGCGGGAATCCTCCGCAATGCACCGCTGAACGAGCTGACGGACGACCTCTGGACCGCCATGCTCGACGTCGACCTGACGGGAGTCCTGCGGACGCTGCGCTCCGCCTCGCAACGGATGGACGGTCCCGGCGCCCTGGTAGCCGTCTCCTCGATAGCCGGCGGCGTCTACGGCTGGGAGGAGCACGCGCACTATGCGGCGGCGAAGTCCGGTGTCCTCGGACTCGTCCGTAGCGTCGCCTCGGAACTCGGGCCGCGACAGATCCGGGCCAACGCGGTGATTCCCGGCCTGATCGAGACACCGCAGTCGCTGGACCCCGTCAACTCCCTGGGGCCCGAGGGCCTCGAGCGGGCGGGGAAGGATATCCCGTGGGGTCGTGTGGGCCGGCCGGAGGAGGTTGCCGACGTGATCGGTTTCCTCACCTCGGATGCCTCCCGGTACGTCACGGGGCAGTCCCTCATCGTGGACGGCGGCCTGACCATCAAGATGCGCGCATGACTCCGGGCGGCGCGCGCGGCATCGGCGGCCCTCGCACCGTCGTCGTCACGGGAGGAGCCAGCGGAATCGGTGCGGCCATCGCCGAGGGGTTCTCCGCCCAGGGTGACACCGTGGTGGTGCTGGACCGGACGCCCGGGTCCGGCATCATCGAGGTCGACGTCGCCAGCGAGGAAAGCGTCCGGACCGCCTTCGCAGCGGTCCGGGAGCGCACCGGAACCATCGACGTCCTGGTCAACAGCGCCGGCCTGCTCACGGAATCGCGGCTCGAGGACATGTCCCTCGCGCTCTGGAGCGAGACCATCGCCGTCGACCTCACGGGAATCTTCCTCTGCTGCAGGGAAGTGATCGGCCCGATGCGGGAGCAGCGCTGGGGGCGGATCATCAATATCTCCTCGCAGCTGGGTATCAAGGGCGGCGTGGGCCTCGGCCACTACACCGCCGCGAAGGCCGGCGTGATCGGGATGACCAAGGCGCTTGCGCTCGAAGTCTCGGCCGACAACGTGCTGGCCAACTGCATCGCACCCGGTCCCATCGAGACGCCGCTCGTCGACGGGATCTCCGAGGACTGGAAGGTCGCGAAGCGTGCGGAGTTGCCGCTGCGTCGTTTCGGGGTGCCCGCGGAGGTAGCACCCACGGCGCTCCTCCTCGCGAGCGATCCCGGCGGCAACCTGTTCGTGGGGCAGACCCTCGGGCCCAACTCGGGCGATGTGATGCCGTGACGGGCGCTCCCGGGAACGGACGGCGCTGATGTGCGGCGCATGCGGCCGGGCCGTCGTCGCAGATCCGACGCTCGGTCCCGTGCGCCGCACCCGGGACCTCCTCGTCGTCGTGCAGATCGTCAATAACGTCACGAGCGGATTACCCGGCGCTCCGACCGCCCGCGTCAGCGGCGACAGGTTCGTCCTCGCAGGGCGTACGGGCAGGAGTACCCCGTGCGACACGGTCGAGGACCTTTGGCGCGTGCTGCACGCCGGCGTCGATCCCGGGGCGTCGTCGGACCTTGCCCGGCGGATCGGCCGTGGGCTGCCAGCCGCAACTCCGCTCGCGGATCGGGTGCTGCGCGCAGGACTGTCGGCCCGCGCCCACTGACGGTTACCGGGGGTCCCGAACCCTGCCACCTCTCAGGTCGGGGCGCCGTCGTTCCTTGGTCTTAGGGTCCGAAGTGCGTGTCGCGGCGGGACGCGCCGGGCCTCGACCCCCGCGCCCGCAGAAACCGGGAACGACGGCGGGTCCCTTGCAGCGTGCACGCATTCCCGCTGGAAGGGCGTGTGTCGGTCATCGCCCGCTTTGCCCACATACTTACCGGACAGGGCCCATGTCCACAGGACGTGCGGGAGGATAGGCCCGACGAATCGACATGGGAAGTACTGGCAATGGGTTCGATGGATCGCGAGTGGTACCACGAGGACCGGGATGCGCGGACGAATGCCGTCCGCCGGTCCTCGTCGGGCAGGATCCCACAGTGGTCGGTGGATGACGCCTTCCGCCAGTCGTCCGCTCCCCCGCCTTCGCGTGTCACGCGCGGGCACAAGAAGAGGAGACGGCCCGGCGCCCGGTTTCGGCTGCGGCTCGGGACCGCCGCGGTGCTCGCGCTCGTCGCCTTCCTCTACCTGACGCCGACGCTGTTCGACCGCTACGTGCTACCCGTTGCATTGCCGTACCTGCCCGGTGCTGACGTACCGCCACGCGGCGTCGAGGCCGGCGACGTCCCGCTCGGTACGCCCCCACCCGCTCCCGCGTCGGCCTCCTTCCTGTTGATGGAGCCACCCGTCGAGTCGCAGGAATTCGTGGCGTACGATCCCTGCCGGCCCGTGCACTACGTGGTTCGCCCGGAGTACGCCCGCTGGATCCGAGGGACTCGTCCAGGCGGCTGTCGCCGAAGTCTCGGCGGCGACCGGGCTCCAGTTCGTCGACGACGGCACAACGACGGAGGCGCCCAGCGAGGATCGCGACCTGTACCAGCCGGAGTTGTACGGAAAGAGGTGGGTCCCGGTGCTCATCACATGGACCAGTCCCTCCGAGATACCCGGTCTGGCGGGTGACGTCGCCGGGCTCGGAGGCAGCGGCTACGCCCAGACGCCGGGACAGCCCCTCGTCCTCACGGGCGGGCAGGTGCAACTCGACGCGCCTGACGCCGTCAACACCCTGCTGTACCCCGATGGCCAGGCATATCTGAAGGCGATCATCATGCACGAACTGGCACACGTCGTCGGGCTCGACCACATCGACGACCCCGACCAGCTCATGTACCCGGCCGGCAGCGCGGTCTCGTTCGGTGACGGTGACCGCGCCGGGCTCGCCCTGCTCGGTACCGGTCCCTGCGTACCCGAGCTCTGATCCTTGACCCTTCGACCGTCGGGTCCCTAGCGTGAGGCCATGGCCTCCTCCGACATCAGGTTCTACTTCGACCCCGTCTGCCCCTTCGCCTGGATGACCAGCAGGTGGGTGCGCATGGTGGCCGGGCAGCGCGACTACACCGTGGAATGGCGCTTCATCTCGCTGCGCCTGCTCAACAGCCACATCGACTACGACGCGCACTTCCCCGTCGGGTACGAAGCGGGCCACACCGCGGGCCTGCGCCTGCTTCGCGTCGCCGCGCGCACCCGGAACGAGCACGGGCTCGAGGCCGTCGCCCGCCTCTATGAGCAGCTCGGCACGCACATCTTCGACCTGCGCGAGGACGACTCCGACGGCGGCCATCGCGGCACGGTGGAGTTCCTCGCACCGATCCTCACGGAGATCGGGCTGCCCGCAGAGCTGGCCGGGGCCCTGGAGGATGCCTCGCTCGACCCCGTCATACAGGCGGAGACTGACGAGGCGCTGTCCCTGACGGGCAAGGACGTCGGTACGCCGATCATCCACTTCGATCCGCCGGAGGGTGTGGCGTTCTTCGGCCCCGTGATCAGCCGCCTGCCCGAGGCCGAGGATGCCGGCGAGCTGTGGGACCACGTGGTAGGACTTGCCCGTTTCCCCGGGTTCGCCGAACTCAAGCGCAGCCTGCGGGAACGCCCGCAGCTGCGCAGCTTCGGGGTCGACGTCGGAGAAGCCGGACGCCAGGAGGACTGGCACGGCGGGAGCCGACGCACCAAGAAGTAGGCAGTAGGGAAGGAATGCGACAACGGTCTCCGGCGTGCAGGGTTCTCATGGCAGCATCGCGGGATGCCCTTACGCGGCCATGCGCATGATGCCCCGAGGCTGCCTGTCAAGGCTGCGTCAATTCGCACGGAAACCCGATTCCACCGAACCTCCTCGACCCCGTAAATTGAAGCAATGAGCAATGATGCCGCCTCGACAGTCCTCCGTCCGTTCGATCCCGACGGGGGCAACGACCAGCCTGCCGAAGCACTCGAGGCGCTGATCGCGAAGATCGAGGGCGAAGTTGCCGATCTCCAGTTCACCCGCTTCACCAACGACGACGCCGTGGCCCTCGGGCAGCTCCTCGTCCAGCTGGGGGTGGGGCGCAACCTTCCCATCGCGATCGGCATCAGCAAGCCGAACCACATCCTCTTCCGGGCCGCGCTCGACGGCGCCACCCCGGACAATGACTTCTGGCTCGAGGCGAAGTCCCGCGTCGCAGCCCGCTACCTGTCGCCGTCGCTCCTCATCGGCCTCCAGGCCCGGCGCAACGGCGGACGCTACGAGGACAACCCCATGGCCGACCCGTCGACGTACGCGGCGCACGGCGGCTCCTTCCCGCTCTACATCAGGGGGGTAGGACCGGTTGCCACCGTCACGGTGTCCGGGCTGCCGCAGCTCGAGGACCACCGGCTCGTCGTCGAGGCGCTCCGCACGTTCCACGCCGCGGAAGGCCTGTAGGACTGACGGCGGCGCTGCGGCGGGCCCCTGGGGGACGGCGCCGCGGCAGGTCCTTGGAGGACGGCGCTGGCAGGTCCTTGGAGGACGGCGCTGGCAGGTCCATGGGGGACGGCGCCGCGGCAGGCCCTGGGGGACGGTCGTCGTTCGAGGATGCGGAAGAGGCGGCGCCCCGGTGGGGACGCCGCCTCCTGCACTGCCGAACGGACCTACAGGGAGGCTTCGACGGCCTCCGCGATCGGGGTCTCGCCGCTGTTGAACTGGATGGTCCTGTCCACGGTGCCGAGATTCCCGAGGACGACGGCGGCCACGTGGGCCACGTCCTCGCGGGACACGGAATCCTGCTGCGGCTTGTCCGAGACCTCGATCTTCCCCGTACCGGGGTCCGTGGTCAGGGCGCCGGGGCCCAGGATGGTCCAGGCGAGCTGCGAGTTCCGCAGGTGCTCGTCCGCCGCGGCCTTGGCCTCGGCGTAGTGGAAGAAGCCGTTGTCCTCGGGTACCCCGTGGTCCTTGCCGGCGCCGAGGTAGGACACCATGACGTACCGGCCCACCGACGCCTGCTCGGCTGCGTCCATGGAGCGGATCGCGGCATCGCGATCGACGGCGTAGGTCGCCTCGGGGCTGCTGCCGCCCGCACCGGCGGACCACACCACGGCGTCGTGGCCGCGGAACACGTCGGCCATCCGGTCGACGGACAGGTCCGCGACGTCGGCTACGACCGGGGTGGCGCCCGCCTGCTCGACGTCGGCGGCGTGGTCCTGGTTACGGAAGATCGAGCTGACCTGGTGGCCCTGGCTCGTGAGGATCTTCGTGAGGTGCAGCGCTACTTTTCCGTGCCCACCGATGATGGCTACGCGTGACATGGGGAACTCCTGACAGATATCGGATGACGTACTTCCGACGCTAGTCCCCACCCCACGCACTGGCCACCGACGATCGGGCGTTCTGCCGGTAGCGCATCCCTATTCCCGCCCTACTCGGGAAAGACTCGGGAAGGACTCAGGGCGACTCGATGGGCAGCAGCAGGTCCTTGACCAGGGGGTCCGTCTCCAGGAACTCCTGGACGGCCGGGTCCGCGAACGCCTCCGTGAGCTTCCTGATGTTGTCGGTGTCGAGGTAGTCGGTGCCGACAGTCAGCTGGGAGGCGAACTCGTCCGGTGCGGCCGGGGCGAAGATCTGCTTCTCGAGCGGCACCTTGGCGGCGACGTAGTACTCGGTGTAGCCGACGGCGGCGTCGAGGTCCGGCAGGGCACGGGACTGGGCGCCGAAATCCAGGAGCGTGAAGGTCAGGTTCTTCGGATTCGTCGCGATGTCATCCTGCGTCGCCTCCCACTTGTTGATGCCCTCCTTGAGGGTGATCAGCCCCGCGCGTTCCAGGAGCCAGAGGCCCTGCGCCTCGTTGGCGGGGTCCGAGTAGAGCGAGACGGTCCCGCCGTCGGGGATCTGGTCCACGCTGGTGTACTTGTCGGACCAGATGCCGAAGCCCCAGCGGAAGACGGGCGTCACAGCGGTCTCGCGGAAGTCCGGGTTGGCCTCGAGCACCTGCCCGAGCCAGAGTTCGTGCTGGTAGACGGTCGCGGCCACCTCGCCCTCGCTGACGGCGCGGTTGATGGTGTTGCTGTCACTGAGTCCCTTGAACTCGATGTCGATCCCGTGCTTCGGGGCGACCTCGCGGTCGATGAATTCGATGAGCGCCTGCTCCGCGTGGTTCCCCTCGGCGGTGGCGACGAGGAGGGTGGCCCCGTCCGTCTCGGCGGCGGACTCGGCGGGGTTGAGGAGCGGTACGGCGATGAAGGCACCGGCAGCGAGTACGACGACGGCGCCTCCCGCGATCCAGGGTGCCTTGCTCCGCTTCCGGAGGGTGAACCCGTGGTCGGACGCGGGGGTCCCGGGTGTAGGAGTGGGGGCAGGGGTGCTGTTCTCGGACATGGTGAAGCCTTTCTGGGCGCACTGGAGGGAGCGCTGACGGGACGGAACGGAAGGGTGGGTGAAGGGAGGGTCAGGTGTGCTGCAGGCGTTTCTGCGGCGTCGTGAGACGGACCAGGCGGTCGCCGGCGATCTGCACGACCGCCACGGTGACCACGAGGATCACGATGGTCGCGAGCATGACGGTGTTGTCGAAGCGCTGGTACCCGTAGGTGACGGCGACGTAGCCGATACCGCCGGCGCCGATGGTGCCCGCGATGGCCGAGTACTCGATCATCGCGATCACCTGGATGGTGAGGCCGCCGATCACCGCCGGGATGGCCTCGCTGAACTGCGCGGACCGCATGATCTGGAGGTTCGACCCGCCTGCCGCCCGTGCCACCTGCACGATGGAGGGAGGCACGGATCGCAGCGCGTTCTCGACGATCCTCGTGAAGAACGCGATGCCCGCGAGGGACATCGGCACGACGGCCGCTGCGATGCCGATGTTCGTGCCGGTGATGAACCGGGTGAACGGGACGATGGCCGCCATGAGGATGAGGAACGGCAGGGAGCGGCCGATGCTGATGATCCAGCTCAGCACCGCGTGCAGGGCCGGGCGTTCGTAGAGGCCCCCTGGGGCGACGTTGTGGAGGAGGACTCCGAGCGGCGTGCCGACCACGAGGACCACGACCATGACGATCCCGACCATGGTGACGGTCTCACCGTAGGCGGGCAGCAGCAGGGCGGGAAGGTCGGCGAGGGGGACGTCGGCCCGGGGCAGGATGACGGCGCTCATGCCACGTCCTCCAGTGTCCCGGTGCGGACGCGGCCCGCACCGGCCAGGAAACCGCCGGATACGGCGTCGGCCGATCCGAGGGACGCGCGCGGGCCGAGGGGCGGGCCGTCGTCGGGCGTTCCGCTCAGTCCGCAACGGGCCAGTGCAGCTGCGACGCGAGCGTCGTCGTCCGTCCCGATGCCGAGAGTCGCGCTGCCGGTGTTGACGCCGTGCACCGTCTCGACGGAGGCGCCGAGCAGGTGCACGGCCGTGCCGAGATCCGCCGTGACACGCTGGATCCAGTCGCCCGGCACCACAGTGGAGTCATAGGTGACGAACCAGGTGCGCGTCCCGGCTTCGGGACCGGCGTGGCCGCGGCGGGGCTGCAGCGAGCGCCCCAGCTGGGACTCGTGCGAGGTCAGGAGCTCCACGAGGGTGCCCTGCTCCACGATCCGGCCGTGGTCGAGGCGGGCCACTGTGTCGGCGACCTGCCGGACGGTGTCCATCTCGTGGGTGATAAAGACGACGGTGAGGTCGAGGTCGTCCCGCAACTGCCGGATGAGGCCGACGACGGACCGTGTGGTGTCCGGATCGAGCCCGGACGTCGCCTCGTCCGCCAGCAGGATGGAGGGCCGCAGCGCCAGTGCCCGTGCAATGCCGACGCGCTGCGCCTGCCCGCCGGAGAGCTGGAACGGATAATGCCCTGCCTTGTCCGCCAGGCCCACGCGGTCCAGCAGTTCCGCCACCCGCGCCCTGGCTTCGTTCGGCGTGACCCCCAGGTATTCGAGGGGCAACGCGATGTTCTCGGCGGCGGTCCGGCGGCTCAGGAGGCTCGAGGACTGGAAGACGGTGCCGATGCGCCGCCGCGCCTCGCGGAGCCGCTTCTCCGGCAGGCCCGAGAGCTCCTCGCCGTTCACGACGACGGACCCGGACGTGGGCCGTTCGAGCAGGTTGATGCACTGGGCGAGGGTGCTCTTGCCCGCGCCGCTCGGGCCGACGACCGCGGCGATGCGGCCCGTCGGTACCTCGAAGTCGAGGCGGTCGAGCACGGTGACGGCGGTGCCGCCGCGGCCGTACGTCTTGGTGAGCTGTCTCAGGGTGATCATGGGGTTCCTTGCACGTATCAGGGGTGACAGGGGCGCGTCAGGGGCGGACGGTCTGGAGGCGGTAGCGCGCGCCGCGGTGCTCCTCGGGCAGGCGGTCGCCCTTGCCGAACAGCTTCTGGCGCAGCGTCCCCTCGACGTACTCCGTGGGATAGGCTCCGCGCTTCTGCAGTTCCGGAATGACGTGGGTGATGACGTCCTCGAAGGAGCTGGGTGTGATGGCGTAGGCCAGGTTGAACCCGTCCACGTCCGTTTCCTCGACCCAGGACTGCAGCTCGTCGGCCACCTGCGCGCCGGAGCCCACGATCCGCGGCCCCAGACCGCCGATGCCCGCCCACTCCGCGATGTCACGCACGGTCCAGGGGGCGCCGTCGTCGTTGACCTTCTGGAAGTTGGCGACGGCCGACTGGATGGCGTTGGACTTCACGTTGCCGATGGGCTCGTCGGGGTCGTAGGCGCTCAGGTCGATGCCGAGCCACCCGGAGAGCAGCACGAGGGCGCCTTCGTAGCTGACGTACTGCTGGTAGTCGGCGTGCTTTGCCTGCGCCTTCTCCTCGGTCTCGTCGGTGATGACGGTCAGCATCGTGTAGATGCGGACGGAGTACCGGTCGCGGCCCTCGGCCTCGACGGCGTCGCGGATCTTCTTGACGGCGTCCTTCAGGATGGGCTTGGTGGGCGCACCGACGAAAACCGCTTCGGCGTTGCCCGCGGCGAAGGCGATGCCCCGCGGCGAGGCTCCCGCCTGGTAGATGACGGGCGTCCGCTGGGGTGAGGGTTCGCTGAGGTGGATGCCGGGAACGGTGAAGAAGGTGCCCTGGTGATTGATGTCGTGCACCTTGGCGGGGTCGGTGAAGACTCCGGTCTCGCGGTCGCGGACGACGGCGTCGTCCTCCCAGGAACCCTCGAGCAGCTTGTAGAGCACCTCGAGGTACTCGTCCGCGTGGTTGTAGCGCTCGTCGTGTTCCAGCTGGTCCTCGTTACCCATGTTCCGCGCTGCGGAGGGAAGGTACCCGGTGACGACGTTCCAGCCGACCCTGCCGTTGGTCAGGTGGTCGAGCGTGGAGAGGCGGCGGGCAAAGGGATAGGGGTGTTCGTAGGCGGTGCCGGCGGTGACGCCGAAGCCGAGGTGCTCGGTGACCAGGGCCATCGCGGAGACCAACAGGAAGGGATCGTTGACCGGCGTCTGGGTGCCCTGCCGCAGAGTCGCCTCATTGGATCCGCCGTAGACGTCGTAGGTGCCGAGGACGTCGGCGATGAAGATGCCGTCGAACAGGCCCTTCTCGAGCGTCCGGGCGAGGTCGGCCCAGTAGCGCAGGTCCTTGTAACGCCAGGACTGGTCCTCCGGGTGGCGCCAGAGGCCGGGCGACTGGTGGCCTACGCAGTTCATGTCGAACGCGTTGAAGCGGATGTGGCGGGGTGCAGCGGGCATGGGGATCCTCATGTCAGGGCACTGCCGTAGGGAAGCGCCATACTTGTCCGCACGGTGCATGCCGGACCGAATCCTCACCTGGGGCACCCCGCTACAGCGAGAGGGTTGCCGTCCAACAAACCAGGGTTTTGCGTTGGAACTCTTGATTCTGGTGACGAGCCTAGGTCGGCGGTGACAGCGGCGTCCAGAGCCGATCGTCACGCGGCGTCATGAATGACCGGCTACCGGAGGTAGGACGCCCCGTTGACGTCGATCACGGTGCCGCTCACCCAGAGCGGCGCCTCGGTGGCCAGCCAGGCCACGGATTCGGCTACGTCCCCGGGTGTCGCCACCCTCCCGAAGGGACTCTGCGCCCGCACTGCATCCCCGCCCGGGCCGTCGAGCACGCTCCTGCCCATGTCGGTCTCCACGAAACCCGGAGCCACCGCGGCCGCGAGGATGCCGTGGGGCGCGAGGGCGACGGCGAGCGACTGCGTCATCGCGTGGAGGCCGGCTTTGCTCGCACCGTACGCCGGCGTTATCGGCTCGCCCCGGTAGGCACCGCGCGATCCGACGCTGATCAGGCGTCCACCCGACGGACCCGAGGGACGCTCGAGGAGGTGGCGCGCCACCAGCCAGGACAGGTTTGCAGGGCCCAGCAGGTTGACGTCGATGGTCCGGCGCCAGGCCTGCTGCCAGTCGCCGAAGGAGGTGGTGTCGATGGGATGAGCCTCGAAGATCCCTGCGTTGTTGACGAGGACGTCGACGCCACCGAGGCCTGCGACGGCGTCGTCGACAATCTGCCGACACGCGTCGGGATCACCTGCATCGCCCACCACGACGACGTGGCCCGAGCCGGGCAATCCGCTCCGGACAGCCTCCGCTGCCGCCACGTCCCGCCCCGCGTGCACCGCGACCCGATGTCCACGGAAGGCCACTTCGTGGGCGATCGACGCGCCGATGCCTCGACTCGCCCCGGTCACCAGGATGTTCGATGTCATGGATCAGACGCTACAACGTGCACGGGCCGGACGCCCCGAGACGTGCAGCTATGGACACCCTGCCCGAACCCGCTGTGAGCCTTGCTACGCTGAAAGGCCATGCCCGAGAACTCCGCCGAAGGAGCCCGATGGACCCGTTCGACGCCCGTATCGACAGCGGGATGCTGATTCTGCGCTGGCGGCGTGGGGTCGAGATCACCCACTCACGCGCTGTGGCTGCAGCCCGGGCGCTCGCGGAATTCCACGGTCCAACAGCCCTGCCGCTCCTTGTCCACATGCACGGAATCAGCGGCGTGACACCGGAGGCGCGCATAGGGATGATGGGCTACCGCGGCTTCTCGCGGGTCGCGCTGGTCGGCGAGGACGTCATCGACGAGGTGATGTCCGGCTTCTCGCACCGCTCCCCCACGACCACGCGCTACTTCACCTCGGAGCCTGACGCCGTGGCGTGGCTCATGGACAGCAGCGCAGCCCCTGCGAAGGCACCCGGGTTCGACTGACCTGCTCCTGGTTCGACCAGGGCAGCACCTGCGCAACCCCGCCGGCGTCGTTGACCGCCCTGTGCGGCGAATGCCAGAGTGACTGCATGAGCACCGATCATCCCGGAGTCGAGGTCAGCACCGACGAGGCGAAGAGCCGTTACGTCGCCACGCTCAACGGCGATCCGGTCGGCTTCGCCGCATACGAGCGGTCCGGCGACACGATCGTCTTCACGCACACCGTCGTCGACGAGGAACTCGAGGGCCAGGGCGTCGGAAGCACGCTCATCCGGCACGCCCTCGACGACTCCCGTCTCCGGCGCCTCACCGTCGTGCCGGAGTGCGAATTCGTGGTGGCGTTCATCGAGGACCACCCCGAGTACCGGGATCTGACCGGTTAGGCCCACCCGACATGCCGCCCGCGGCAGCTAGAACTGGATGCCGCGGCTGAGCCCGCCGTCGATCAGCAGGTTGGCGCCGGTGGTTCGGCTGGAGCGCGGGCTCGCCAGGAAGACGACGGCGTCCGCCACCTCCTGCGGCGTGCCCATGCGGCCCGTCGGGTTCAGGCCCATCGCGGTCGCGAAGAACTCGGGGTTGCCGGCCTCGATGCCCTGCCACACTCCGCCCTCGTGGTACGTGTTGCCGGGCGAGACGGTGTTGGCGCGGATGCCCTGTGCGGCGAGCTGGAAGGCGAGGCCGGCCATGTAGGCGATCAGGGCGGATTTCACCGTCCCGTAGGGGCCGGAGGCGAAGTCCACCTCGCGGCCGGAAACGCTCGAGATCGCGGTGATCGACGGCGTCGAGCTCTTCCCGAGATAGGGCAGCGAAGCCTTCACGAGACGCACCGTACCGAGGAGGTCCACCCGCAGGCTCTCCTCCCAGTTCGCCTCGGTGTCCTCGATCGCCAGGGCGCTGACATTGCTCACCACAGCATCGATGCCACCGAAGTCCGCCGCCACGGTGTCGACCCAGGCCGGCACCGCCAGGCTGTCGCCGACGTCGAGCACGTAACCGGTGACACGACCCGCCGACGACGCAAGGGCCTCCTCCGTCGCCGCCACCTCCCCGGCGTCGCGCGCACAGAACGCAACGTTCACGCCCTCCTGCGCGAAGGATTGCACGATCGCGCGGCCGATGCCCTTGGTCCCGCCGGTGACGAGGGCGGTGGTGCCGGTCAGATGCAGGTCCATGGTTGTCCTTCAGTCGGGTTGCGGTGTTTCGCTGGAACAGGGACGCCGGTCAGCGCAGCTCGGCGCCCTGCCGTCGCAGGTGCGCATGGAGCCCGCCGTAGGCATCAGCGGCTGGGAAGAGTGCCTTCGGGGCCTTCACCACCACGCTGTAGTTGACGTCCACGGCGTTGGCGATCGGCGCGAGCGCCGTCTGGGTCAGGAGCTGGTAGGCGTCCAGCTGGTGCAGCCCGAAGAGGTCGCCGAACCACCGCACCATCTCCACCTGCCCGATGCGCCATGAATCCTCCATCGGTCGCGATGACCCGACGGCGCCCCAGTGGTAGTCCGTCTCGAAGCGTGGCCAGGCGGGAGCACCACCCTTGACGAGTTCCACGATGATCGTCGAGTGCATGGCGCCCTCGACGGCGGTGCCGCAGGCCTCGCCCTCGCCCTGGCGGTAGTGCCCGTCCCCGATGGAGAACAGGGCCCCCTCGACGTTCACGCCGAGGTAGACCGTGGTGCCGGCCTTCACGTCCGGGGCGTCCATGTTGCCGCCGAACCGCTCGGGCACCAGGCTCGAGCGCACCTCGCCGCCGGGGGGCGCGACACCGACGGTCCCGAGCATCGGTTCGAGCGGCAGCGCGACCTCGAAATCACCCAGACGTGACTGGAAGCCGACCGTCCGCCGCTCCGTGTCCACGTGGTAGATCCACGTGATGTCGGCCAACGGTTCCTGCAGGGTGGCCGTTCGGTCGGTGCTCGTGAGGCCGCCGAAGAACGGGATGGTAGCCGAGGCGCCGTAGGACCGGGCCGGCGTGAGGTCCACGATGTGGAGCGCCAGCGTGTCACCTGGTTCCGCGCCCTCGACATAGAAGGGACCGGTCTGTGGGTTGACGAAATTCAGGTCCACCTTCTCCCCCGACACGTCGTCCACCGAGGTGAGGGCGTTGTTGAAAGCATCCTCGGACCAGAGCCTGAGCGCAGTGCCGGGCTGGACCGTCAGAACCGGGGCACTACCGCCGAAGGTGTACACCAGCTGGTCCCGGCGCGGATGGTACTCGATGATCTCCATGACCGGATGCTACGGGTAGGCTCCAGTCGCGACAAGGGTCGTAGCAGGCCGCTTCTGCTACCCACCCGGCCAGGCCCGGGCATCGTCGCCCGGCGGCACGGGTGGCCTGCCCAGGTAGCGTCGGTTCTGGACCGGGAAGTCGGTGGTGACTGCATCGACACCGAGATCCACGACGGCCTGCACGTCCTCGGCCGAGTTCACCGTGTACACGCTCACGGCAAGCCCTGCCCGATGCACCCTCGCGACATCCCGGGCGGTGAGGCGCCGGTAGTTCGTGCCGATCGAGTGGGCGTAGGTGGCTAGGGCCGCCAGCACCCCGGCGCTCGGCACCGCTCCGATGAGCTGCTGTAGCGGAACCTCGGGTGCCAGTGCGGAGAACGCGCGGTTCGAGGCCGCGTCGAAGCCGATCACCTGGACCTTGCCGGCGGTCACCAGCGCCCGCCAGGCAGGATGATTGAGCAACCTGTCCGCGACGAGCTGCTCGATGCCGGGTGAGTTCCGTGGCGTCTTGATCTCGATGTAGACGCCTGCTCCGCCGGCCTCGGCGTCAACGGCGTCGTCGAGGTGCGGGATGCGCTCACCCTTGAACCGCTCGTCGAAGGAGGAACCGGCGTCGAGCTGCTGGAGCTCGGCCCAGGTGAAGGTCGTGATGGGATCGGACGCGCGTCCGGGGAAGATGTTCTCCACGTCGGTGGTGCGGGCGGGTGTGTCGTCGTGGAAGAGGAAGGGGACGCCGTCGGCGCTGAGCTGGACGTCGACCTCGATGAAGTCAGCCCCCGATAAGCGACCCTCGATGAAGGCAGCGACAGTGTTCTCCGGCGCTGTTCCCCCGGCGCCCCGGTGACCGACAAGGACCGGTCCGTTCACCGACCGCTTCCCTGCGCGACGACCACCCCTGGCGCCGATGGGCCTGACCTGCGCAGGCCCTGCAAGGCGCGAGAACCCGACGGCCATCGCGGAGCGGATGGAGCGGGCAGTACGGGACAGCATGGGTGGATCCCTTCGGTCACGCCGGTGACAGGAAGCGCCGAACGCACTCCCACTGGTTCGACAGCGTCGGACAGACCTGCGGTCGTCCCGGGTGCGGGCACCTGTGGAAGTGTCACACGGAGTCCTGCAGGCAGGAGCTGAGGCGCCTGATGCCGTCACGGATGCGGGTCTTGGCGGTCGGCACCGGAACACCCAAGTGGTCGGCTACCTGCACGTAGGTCATGCCGGCGTAGTAGGCGAGCTCGATCGCCTCACGCTGCACAGGGGTAAGTGCCTTTAGACAGGACCTGACGGAATCGCTTTCAGCTCGTTGAAGAACGGTGTCCGCTACCTGGTCGTAGTCGACGTCACGATTCTTGATTCCCCACCGCAGGTCCCTGGCACGGTGCGCCTGCTCGGCACGGACTCTATCCACCGCGCGGCGGTGCGCGAGAGTCATCATCCACGACATGCCCGAGCCCTGGACAGGATCGAAGCGGGCTGCGTCACCGACCCATAGGGCAAGGAACACATCCTGCGTGGTCTCGGCGCTCAGCTCCACGTCCACCAGGACCTTGCGCACAAGCCCGTACACGCGGTGCGCGGTGCGTTCATACAGGTCGTCGAACGCCCGCACGTCGCCGTCGGCGACACGCATCAGCAGGGCACCCACGTCACAGACGTGCCCGCCGGCACCGGCACGCGGTCCCGCTGCGTCAGGCGCAGCGCGCGCACCTGTCGAAGACGCGCGTGTAGGAGGGGCGAGGATGGGCAGCTGAGCAGTGAGCATATGACTGAGACCTTCTGGAAACCACTGCGTTCAACCAGGTGTTCACGACGCGGTGCGCCGCGATCCACCTGATGCGAAGCAACCTTAGTACATTCCGGCAAGCCACGACCGGTTCATTCTCATACGCCACAGACTCCGAGCCCTCGTCAGGGTCGGCCCCTCAGGCGGTCCGACCGTCCACATCACCCGAGCCGGACACGTGGACCCCGACGCACTCGTCCTGCCCCAGACTGCCTGGTCCGCTGTTCACCTCCTTCACATCTTCATCCCATAACCTGCAGCCACCCCCACGTCCGGCGCCACATCCTGAGGAGACATCATGAACAGCAGACTCACTCCCGCAGAACAGTTTCCCGCCGACCTCCTTGTCCTGGACGACACCGAGATCCAGGTCCTCCACAGCCGCATTCAACGACAGCTCGACCACGAATACGCCTGTGCGTTGGAAGCCGACCCCGAAACCGAATTCCGCCATGCCGAACTCATAGAGGAATTCGACCGTCGCGATGCCCAACCCTCCACCCGGCGCCCTGCCCTCCACCTCATGGCGGAACTCTGACCGCCTACGACGAGCACTCCTGGAGCCGGGCCATGACGCCTGCCCCTGGGCTACAGCTGACATGGCGACCTTGCCCACCTCGTCAGGCGCACTCGTCGCCGCGTAACCGGCGGATGCGGTGGGAGTGCGGGGTCGGCCTGATGCAGGTTCAGGGCTCCTTGTCGACGCCAGGTTCCGGACAGAGGGCCACATGCCCCACAGGCCTGCCGAACTCTAGGGTTAATAGGGTGAAAGCGGCACTCCCAGGGTTCTGGTGCAGGGGTTGCGCGCAGGGACTGACGGAGGTCTGAACATGTTGGACGACTATGTGCAGCAGTGGAGCGCGATCCAGTCGGTGCGGGCAGCCGACATGGCCTTCGACGACGTCTTCATGACCTACTTCAGCCTTACCGGGGAAGCCGACGAACTCGACGTCGAAGGATACCTCGCAGGCCTGGTGGTACTCCCGACGGTGGAACGCAACCTGGTAGCCCACGCCATCAACGAGCTGCTGGACCACACCGGTTCCACGGCGGACGGCGCGCACTACAGCGATGAGGACGCAACCTGCGCGTCCGGGTACAGGGATTATCTCCGTACCCTCACCCTTTCTCCTGACGGGTACGACTTCAGCGCCCCGCCGGTCGGGGACCATAGCACCAGCACTCCCGCAGGGACCGGACCTGATACCTCCCTTGATTCCGCACGAGGGGATGAGGAGAACGCCGACCTGGATGAGGCCGAGTTCCGCCGATGCGAGGCTCTCCACGAAACGGGCCTCCTCGAAACGGGCGCCGAAGAACGCTTCGACCGGATCACCCGGCAGGCCCGCGAGCACTTCGGTGTCAGCTCGGCGTCGATCGCCCTCATCACCAGGGACCGGCAGGTCATCAAGTCCGTCGTCGGGCCGATCGGTCAGGACCTGCCACGGGATGTCGCCCTGTGCGCGCGGACCATCGAGAAGAACCGCACCCTGGTTATCCCCGATGCGAGCGCAGACCCCGGTTGGCGGGATCATCCGCTGGTTGCAGCGGGGCCCAGAATCCGCTTCTACGCCGGCCATCCCCTCTGCACTGCGGGCGGATGGCGCATCGGCACACTGTGCCTCATCGATGACCGGCCGCGGATCTTCACGGAGGACGACGAGCGCATGCTCAGGCGTTTCACTGCGCAGGTGCAACTCGAACTGTGGGTCTGAGGACCCGGGTCGAAGGACTCAGGGCGCCGAGCGAACGCTACGAAAGCATCATCTCGAACACCGGCTCGGGTTGTGGTCAGACGCCGACGTCCACCCCGAAGGGAGCACGCGGCAGGGGTGGTATCTCGTCGATGAGCTCGTTCACGGCGACCGCGATGAGGTCGCATTCAAGCGGGGGCAGGACGATCAGCCCGTTCAGGTAGGCGTCCAGCTCGTACTCGTCGACGGATCCGGTCACTCCGAAGTAGCGGACCCAGATGCTCTGTACGTCGAGATCGGCAGCACGGATCGCAAGGCAGGTCATCTGCCGCTGCCGGTCCAGGCCCGAGGTGTCCATCAGCGTGTCTCGCTGGTGTCGGTGCCGTTCCTTCGCTGCGCAATGAATGCCGCGGTCTCCCTCATGGGCGCCCGTGCTGCACCCGAGAGCCGCGTGATGCGTGCCAGGGCTTCGTCGCGGTCCAGGTCGTGGCGTTCCATCAGAACTCCTCGGGCTATGCCGATGATGTCCCGGGACGCGAGGGAGTCCTTGACCTCGTCGCTGATACGTTGCGGGGTGTCGCTGGCCTGCACATGCCCCAGCAGGGCCGCCGCCGACTTTGCCAGCTTCGTCAGGAGGCGCTGATCATCGACGTCGAAGGCATCGGGCGAGCCCGAATACACCTTCATGGCCCCGATACTGTCGCTTCCTCGGATCAGGGGAACACTGAGGCAGGAACGCACTCCCGCCTCGGTCGCAGCGCTTGCCCAGTCCTTCCACCGGGTGTCGGTGGCGGTATCGGCGATGATGACCGGCTGGGCTTGCGCCCAGGCGGTGAGGCAAGGGCCTTCGCCCAGGCTGTACTGCAGGGTGTCTGCTTGGAGGACTTTCGCGTCGGTCGCACCGACGCTGGTCCGATTGCCGTCCTGGATGAGGCTGACGCCGGCACCCTCGGCTCCGCCGATGACATCCTGTGCGACGTCCGCCAGGGCGTCGACGGCATCCTGGGCAGTGCCGTCCGAAAGAAGATACCGCTTCGTCCTGCCGATGATCACACCGATCTCATCGACCTGGGGTGTGGCGTTCATGCCGAACCTCATCTGGTTCCTGCGGAGGTATCACCCCGCGACGGATGGCTGTCTGCTCAACCCAGGACAACCGTGAAGTGGTCACCCCGATACGCATACTGTAGCTGTAGCCGGCGTGGACCGCGCAGGGCTCGAAAGGGAGCATATTGCCCCCACGGAGAGGTTCAACATGCATCCCCTGGGCCATCAGCGTCATGACCAGCGGTGGGTGTGTTCCTCAGGCTCGACCACGCAGGATCAGGTTCCAGTAGACCTTCGGAAGCACCACGCGCTCGGCGATGAAGGTCAGCCTCCGCTCGCGGGCCAGGTTGTTCCAGCCCGGCACGGTCGGCATCGGTGTGTACTTGTCGTCGAACTCGGAGAACACCACGGTGTTCCGGCTGACGACGAAGGGGCAGGCCGAGTAGTGGTTGTATTTCGACGTGGGCTTCTTGCCCTTCAGCACGGCCTTCAGGTTCTTCGCGAGGACCTTCGTCTGCATGCGCAGCGCGGCACCGGACTTCGAGTTCAGGGTGGAGGCGGCATCACCGAGTGACCAGATGGTGGGGAAGCGTGTGTGCCGCAGGATCACGGGATCCACCTCCACGAATCCGCCGCGGTTACCGGGTGCAGGGAGGTCCGTGCGCTTCAGCCAATTGGGGGCGGACTGTGGCGGAACGGCGTGGAGGACGTCGTAGCCGAGGGTCTCCGACGTACCGGCGATCGTGTTCGTGAGGTCGACGGTCCGGGCGTCGGGATCGACGGACGTGAGCTCGGTGCTGAAGCGCACCTCGATCCCGTACTCCGCGATCTTCCGGTTGAGCTCGTCGTCGATCAGGTCCATGCCGAAGATGGTCGGCGTCGAGACGGCCAGGACCACCCGGATGTCGTCCAGTACGCCCTGGCGCCGCCAATGGTCGCACGCAAGGTACATGGGCTTTTGCGCCGCCCCGTCACAGGAGGCCGGACCAGGCGGCTGGGTGAACACCACGGTGCCGTGCGTCAGGTCTTTGAGGAGCTTCCAGGCCTTCGGTGCCAGCTCGTACTCGTAGTTCGAGGCGCCGAACGGGCCTTCCATCGCCTCCTTGAGGCCGGGGATGGAGGACCAGTCGTTCTGGATGCCGGGGCAGACCACCAGGTGGTCGTAGGTGACGGCGGAACCGGACTCGAGCAGCACCGTGTTGGCACCGGTACTGACGTCCGTGGCCTTGTCCTGGATCCAGGTGACCCCCTGCGGCATCACCGAGGACTGCAGGCGCACGGCCTCGAACGCGTCCGCCGTCCCGCCTGCGATATGGGAGAAGAGCGGTTGATAGAAGTGGCGACTGCGCGGCTCGATCACCGCGATGTCCTTCAGCCGATACCGGCGCAGGCGCGCGGCGAGCGATACGCCCGCATTGCCGCCACCGATGATGAGCACCTGGTGGTGGCGTTTCTCCCCTGGGCCGGGGATGACGGGGACTGTGCGGCCTGCGGGTGCGGACTTCGTGCTGGATCCGATGACAGCTACCTCTTCTGTGTCGCCCTGCATGGCCTGTCCATCCGACAGTACCGCCCGTCACCGACGGGCGACAGGGTGCGTCGCGTCACCCCCGGGCGTACCTCGTGACGAACGCCCGCAGGATCGCCTCGGGCTGGTCCACCACCGTGGCACGGGCCCGCTCCATGTACTCGTCGGCCTGCTCGGGCGGGAAGTACCCGGCATGCCGGTAGGTGCTGATCCGACCCACGAGCGCATCGACGTCGAGCTCGGGGTGGAACTGGGTGGCGTACACGTTCTTCCCGACGCGGAACATCTGTACGGGGCATGTGACCGACGACGCCAGCAGCACCGCCGATGCCGGTAACGTCGCGCACGCCTCCTTGTGCCCCACATAGGCGGCGAACGACGCCGGCAGCCCGGCCAGCAGCGGGTCGGCCGCGCCGTCGTCGGTCAGCGTGACCTCGACGGCGCTGATCGGCTCGGCGTACGTGGTGTCGATGACCGCGCCCTGGTGCCTCCCGAGGGTGCCGACCCCGTAGCAGGCACCGAGGAACGGGTAATCCTCGGGCACCACCCGGTCCAGCAGCACGCCGAGCTCGCGCTCGACGCGCACCTGCACCTCGGTCTTCGACTCTTCCGGATCCGAGGAGTTGAAGGGGCTACCGCCGAGGAGGATTCCCGAATAGTCCGCGAGGTCCAGCGTGGGCAGGGGCTCCGCCTCGAGCCGGATACGCCGGAGCTCACCCTCGGCGAGGCCGCAGTAGCGCAGGAAGCTCTGGTACTCGGCGTCGGCGGCGTAGTCCTCGGCGCGGGTGGCCAGCAGCAGGAACGGTTTCACCCTCCGATGCTACTGGGCAGCGCGTCCGGAGATACGAGCCGGACCGACCACGAGAACAGGCCACCGGGTTGCCCCGATGGCCGGTTCGCTGGAGGTAGGACCTAGCGATTGCTGCCCGCGTGCTCGAACAGGTCGACGTTCAACTCCGACAGCTCCTGCGCCACCCGATCGACGTCGGACTTCAGGATGGCGACCGGACCTGCGCTGTGCCGCCCGTGGGAGGCAAGGACGGCGACGACGTCGGAGTGTGCACGAGCCCGCTCGCCGGCGGCAGGCCGCATGTCCGCATGTCCCTGCGCTCCGACGACGGCGGGCGTGGTGCCCGTGGCCGCCGGGGACATCGATGCGGCTGGACCGGCCGGTGCGGCCTGGACGAAATCGACCGTGCGGCGGAGCGGGGTCTCCTTCATGAACAGGACGCAGACCAAGCCGACGACCGCGATGACAGCCGTGATCAGGAAGATCATGGCCGTGCTGTCACCGTAGGCGGCGCGCACGATGTCGGCGATCGGAGCAGGAAGGTCGACGAGGTCGAGCGAACCTCCCGCTGCACCGCCGGTGGTGGGGATTCCAGCTGCGGCAAGTCCCTCGGTGGTCCTGTCCTCCACCTGCGTACCGAGGATGGCACCCAGGACGGCGACGCCGGCGGCACCACCGAGCGAGCGGAAGAACGCCACGGACGCACTGGCCGAGCCGATGTCCCGGACCGCCACGGTGTTCTGCACCGCGAGGACGAGGTTCTGCAGCATCAGGCCGAGGCCCAGGCCGAAGATGAAGGTGTAGATGCCGACCAGCCACAGTTCGGTCAGGTGATCGATGGTTCCGGCGAACCCGAGACCCGCGATGAGGAACAGTGCACCCGCGACGAGGTACCTCTTCCACTTGCCGTACTTCGTAACGAGCTGACCGGCGCCGATGGATCCGATCAGGTTGCCGGCGATCATGGGGAGGGTCAGCAGGCCGGCCTCGGTCGGCGTCGCGCCGCGGGCGACCTGGTAGTACTGGCCGAGGTAGCTCGAGCTGGCGAACAGCGCGATGCCGACGGCGATCGAGGCGATGATGGCCAGCGCCGTGGTGCGCTCGGAGATGATCGCGAGCGGGATGATGGGCTCGGCGACCTTCGACTCGACGACCAGGAGGAGTGCCAGCAGGATCACGCTGCCTCCAACCATGAGGGCGCTCTCGCGGGAGAACCACTCGTAGTAGCCCTCCTTGCCGGCGACGGAGATCCAGATGAGCAGGAGGCTCACGCCCGAGGTCACGAGGATGGATCCTAGCCAGTCGATCCGCGCCTTGCGACGCGTGTCGGGAAGCTTCAGGGTGACCTGGAGCAGGATCAGGGCGATGATCGCGAGCGGCACGCAGACGAAGAACGTCCAGCGCCAGCCGAGGGGCGAGTCGACGATGAACCCGCCGAGGAGCGGTCCGCCGGCGGTGGCGACGGCCATGACGCCGCCCATGTAGCCCGAGTACCGGCCGCGCTCACGCGGAGCGATGATGGTCCCGATGATGGCCTGCGCCAGAGCGGTGAGGCCGCCCATCGCGACACCCTGGATGACGCGTGCGGTGAGCAGCAGGGGGATGGTCTCCGCGAATCCCGCGAGGACGGAGCCCGCCACGAAGATGACGATGCTGACCTGCACCAGCACCTTCTTGTCGAACAGGTCGGAGAACTTTCCCCAGATCGGGGTGGTTGCGGCGTTCGCGAGCAGCGCCGCGGTGATGACCCAGGCGAAATCCGTCTGCGAACCATTGAGGTCGCTCATGATCGTCGGGAGGGCGTTCGCCACGATGGTGCTGCTCAGGATCGCCGTGAAGAGGGCGGCGAGCAGGCCGGTGAGTGCCTGCAGGATCTGCCTGTGGCCCATGGGTTCGGCGGTTCGGGGCTGCTGGGAGGTGCCGGTCGGTTGCGGCAGGGCAACCTCCGCGGCCTTCTCCCGGGTGGAATGGGTAGCCGTCATCGTTCTTCCTTGGTGATCTTGGACGAGGGGTCCGGATGGTGACGGCCGTCGTTGCCCGTGCTGTGGGTGGTGCGTGGGGTCCTGAGGGCGTCCGTACGCCCTCCCCCTGGCTGCTGCGAGGCGGAACGGAAGGCTGCGGTCAGATGCTGCACGGACGATGACGCCGCTTCGGCCTCATCCTCGGTCCACTCGGAGAGGATGTTCCGCAGTGTCTCGGCCCGCCGCTCGTAGGTCTCGGCGAGATACGCCTGCCCCTCCCCGGAGAGCGAGAGCTGGCAGGCGCGGCCGTCGAGCGGGTCCGGCAAGCGGACCACGAAGCCGTAGTGCTCGAGATCGGCGAGTTGGCGGCTCAGGGCCGACGGTCCGATCCCGAGCCTGGCGGCCAGTGCGGACGCTCGCAGCGGTTCGCCCTGTCCGATGAAGAAGAGGACACCCGTGTGCGCGGGACCGAGATCCGAGTACTTCATGCCGGCTGCGGTGATGCCCCGCAGGGCACGCTGCAGATCGAAGATGTTGTGCACCAGCTCTGCAGCTGTGTGCTGGTTGACCGACATGGCATACTCCCGAACTCGTTTACTTCGTTGCTCTAAGTAACTGTACTCTCGCCGTTTCGTTAGGTCAACTAAGTAAACTACCCTGCAGGCCCTCCAGCGAGCGCGTCAAGCAACCGACGACGACGCACGGAGTGGTTGCGGTCGCGCCCGGCGCCCTGTTAGGCCTGTTGTACAAGGGCAGTTGGATCACCTGTCGAAGAGTGCCCACCCGGGCCGCGAAAGAGGACGTTCGCCATGACGCGCAAGGAACCCCGCGTAGAGGAAGTCGACGAGAAGGACCTCAAGGTCGAGAAGCGGCCGAAGGAGTGGGCGGCAGGCCTGCCTGGCGTCTATTACTCGATGAAGCCCGCCATCGAGCACATGGGTATAGAGCGGACACTCAAGACCGTCCTCAAGATGAACCACAAGGACGGCTTCGACTGCCCGAGCTGTGCCTGGCCGGATCCCGACAAGCGCAAGACCTTCGAGTTCTGCGAGAACGGTGCCAAGGCCGTCACCTGGGAGGCGGCGCCCGTCATCATCTCCAAGGACTTCTGGGCCGAGCACTCGATCAGCGACCTCCGCGAGCGCTCCGAGTACTGGCTCGGCATGCAGGGGCGCATTGTCGAACCCGTCTACAAGCCGGCCGGCGAGGACCACTACCGGCCCGTGAGCTGGGATGAGGCCTTCGAGATCGTCGGGAAGAAGCTGAAGAGCCTCGATTCACCGGACGAGGCCGCCTTCTACACCAGTGGTCGCACCTCGAACGAGGCTGCCTTCCTGTACCAGCTGTTCGCGCGCGGCTTCGGCACCAACAACCTGCCCGACTGCTCCAACATGTGCCACGAGTCCTCCGGCTGGGGCATGGGACAGACCATCGGTATCGGCAAGGCGACCGTCACGTTCGACGACTACGCACACGCAGACCTGATCATCGTTATGGGCCAGAATCCGGGCACGAACCATCCGCGTATGCTGACCGAGCTGGAGGGCTGCAAGCGGAACGGCGGGCAGATCGTGGCGGTCAATCCCCTCCCCGAGGCATCCCTCAAGCGTTACAAGAACCCGCAGCTGGTGCGGGGCGTCATCGGCAAGGGCACCGAGATCGCGGACCAGTTCCTCCAGATCCGGCTCGGCGGCGACATGGCCCTCCTGCAGGCCGTGTCCAAGCGCGTCTTCGAGGCCGAGGCCAGGAATCCCGGCACCGTGCTGGACCACGCCTTCCTCGAGGAGCACTGTGAGGGCCTGGACGAGCTGCGCGAGTACCTGCTGAAACTGGACGAGGCCACCGTCCTCGAAGCCACGGGACTGCGTACCGAGGAGATCGACGAGCTCGCCGCCCGCTACCTTGCCGCCGACAAGGTCATCATCACCTGGGCGATGGGCATCACCCAGCAGAAGAAGGGCGTCGCGACGATCAAGGAGATGATCAACCTTCTGCTCCTGCGCGGCAATATCGGCAAGCCCGGTGCCGGTGCCTCCCCCATCCGCGGCCACAGCAACGTGCAGGGTGACCGCACCATGGGCATCTGGGAGCAGATGCCGCCCAGGTTCATGGACGCCCTCGGCAAGGAGTTCGGCTTCGAGCCGCCGCGCGAGCACGGCGCCGATGCCGTCGAGTCCATCCGGCGCATGCGGGACGGCAAGGTCAAGGTGCTCATCGCCCTCGGCGGGAACCTCGTCTCCGCCATCTCGGACACGCAGGTCGCGGAGAAGGCGTTCCAGAACACCGACATGACCGTGCAGATCTCGATCAAGCTCAACCGCTCCCACCTCATCACGGGTGACGAGGCGCTGATCCTGCCCTGCAAGGGCCGCACCGAGATCGACCGCCAAGAGACGGGCGTCCAGTTTGTCTCGGTCGAGGACACCGTGTGCGCAGTCCATCCCTCCTGGGGCAGCGTCGAGCCCGTCTCCGAGAACCTGCTCTCCGAGCCGGCGATCATCAGCCGCCTCGCCCGCGCCTCGATCGACGGGAAGATCAACGCGGACTGGGAGGGCTTCGAGAAGGACTACGACCTCATCCGCGAGCACATCGCGCATGTGGTCGAGGGCTGCGAGGACTACAACCGGAAAATCCGGCAGAAGGGCGGCTTCATCCTGCCCAATGGCCCGAGGGATTCGCGCACCTTCAACACGCCGACGGGCAAGGCCGTGCTCACCGTCAACGACCTCGAATACCTCGAGCGCCCCGAGGGCACGCTGATCCTGCAATCGCTGCGCGCCCACGACCAGTGGAACACCACCATCTACAGCAACAACGACCGCTACCGCGGCATCAAGAAGGGCCGGCACGTGGTGTTCATCAACCCCGAGGACATCACGGAGTTGGGCCTGAAGGACGGCCAGAACGTGGACATCTACGGCGTGTACGACGACGGCGTGCAGCGGGTGCTCCGCGCCTACCGGGTGGTGTCCTACCCGACAGCGCGCGGCTGCGCGGCCTCCTACTACCCGGAGGCAAACGTGCTCGTGCCACTGGATCATGTAGCGCAGGGCAGCAACACGCCGACCTCCAAGCAGGTCATCGTGCGTTTCGAGCCGAGCACGCATACGGCGCCCTCGGAGCACCACGCCGTCGCCACGGCGCCGGCGCCCGATGCCGAGGCGGACGGCTTTCCTGGTGCCGGCACGCCGGTGAAGGCGGCGGAGGCAGCGAACGCCTGACGCGCGGCCCCGCCAGGACCCGGCGTCGCACGTCCGCCTCGTCGGGCTCATGAGGCGGGCAGATCAGTCATCGGGCGGGAGCGGCCCTGGTCGGTCCGCTCCCGCCGATAGACTGCACCGGTCACAGCGACCACGAGGGGCGGGCCCATGCATCGGCACCGGGATCGGCAGCAGGAGCAGGACGGTAGCCGTCAGCCCGGGCAGGACGGGAGCCAGCAGCGCCGCGTGATCCGTGTGCTCGTTGTCGCCCAGATCCTCGGCGGCGTCGGCGCCGGCGCCACGCTGTCCCTCGGGGCACTGCTCGCGGCCGAGACGTCCGGCTCGAGCGCATGGTCCGGAATGGCGGCGACCATGGCGACGCTCGGCGCCGCCGCCGCGGCCGTTCCCCTCGCTACGCTTGCCCAGCGCCGGGGACGCCGCATCTCGCTCGCTACGGGCTCCCTCATCTCGTGCTGCGGCGCGCTGCTCGCCATCACTGCGGCCTCGCTCTCCCTCTTCCCACTCCTGCTCGTGGCACTCGTCCTCCTCGGGGCAGGGGCCGCGACAGGACTCCAGGCCCGCTTCGCGGCGACCGATCTCGCTACCCAGTCGACGCGCGGGCGCAGCCTCGCCGTCGTGGTCTGGTCCACGACCATCGGAGCCGTCCTCGGCCCAAATCTCTTCGAACCGGGGCAGGTCGTGGCGGGGGTCCTCGGCATACCGCCCCTGAGCGGGGGTTTCGTCTTCACCGCAGCGGCGCAGGTCGCCGCCGCGATCGTCTACTCCCTGGGGCTGCGTCCCGACCCGTTGCTGACCGCCCTGCGCCATCAGGCCGCGGACCGCCCGGCGGAGGATGCAGCGCCGGGGAAGCAGCGCGGCTTGGCCATCCTCGCCCGCAATCCTGGTGCACGCTTCGCCGTCGTGACCATCGCCGTCAGTCATGCAGCAATGGTCTCCGTGATGGCCATGACGCCGGTGCACCTGCATGACCACGGGGCGGGGCTGTCCGTGATCGGACTGACCATCAGCCTGCATGTGGCCGGGATGTACGCCCTGTCCCCCGTGTTCGGCTGGATCGCGGACCGCGTCGGCACCACGCAGGGCATCCTTTGCGGCCAGGTGCTCCTGCTCGTCGCGCTCCTGACGGCTTGGCGGGGCTCGGAATCCGAGGCAGGGGTGACGGCGAGCCTGATCCTGCTGGGCTTCGGCTGGTCGGCCTGCATCGTCTCGGCGTCCGCGCTCCTCGCAGGCGCCGTCGACGTCAGCGAGCGCGCACCCGTCCAGGGATCATCGGACCTCGTGATGAACCTCGCCGGAGCCCTGGGCGGCGCACTCGCCGGTCCGGCCCTGGTGCTGCTGGGCTACTCGGGCCTGGGCGCCATCGCAGCGGTACCCGTCGCCGTCGTGCTGGCCTGGACGCTCACGCGCCTTTCTGCCGCACGGACGAAGGACCCGCTCCTGGCATAGCGAGGGGCCCTACTGCGCCGAGCCGGTCCAGCCCTTCTCCTCCTGCGTCTCCTCGCTCCTCTGCAGGACGGTCATCACGGTGTTGGCGGCCTTCTCGACGGCGGCACTGGTCTCCTCGCGGCCATCGGTGGTGACGGTACCCGCCGCGTAGCCGACCATGAAGGCACTGATGGCGCCGGCATGGGGTGAGACATCGCGGGCCGACCGCTCGGCGAGTTCCACGATGCGCGGGTGGTCCACTTCGAGGTCCAGCACCTGAAGGGCCTGTGCCAGGGTGCGGCTCCACTCGCTGAGGGTGCGCTCTTCGTCGTCGGGCGTTGCCATGGTGTCTCCTCGGGTCGGATGCGGTCGGGGCGGGACAGGTGCACGTTGCAGCCGCCGGCTGACGCCGGCACCGCTCCCCCAAGCTTTAGCACCGGCCCGGCGACCCTTCAACGAGGAGCTCCCACAGGCCGGATTCAGCCTTCACTTGACTTAGCAAAGTTCCGGGGATGTAACTCCCAAACGGCCTGGTGCGCGAGACACCGCTTTCGCGCGCAACGTCGGCGCTGGTGATTCCTGCCATCGCTCCCCCTTCCAGCCGGTGCGTCCTGCCGCTCGGTCCTGCCTGTCAGTGTAGGTGGGGGCCCTCAGGCACCCGTCCCGCCGGCACGGACGACACTGGGCGTCGTGCCGCACCACCGCCGCACGCACCGGGTGAGGGCCGACTGCTCGGACAGCCCCACCAGCCCGGCGATCTGCTGCAGCGGCAGGTCCGTCCGGGTCAGCAGCCGCAACGCCGCATCGCGCCGGGCGTCGTCGAGCAGGGACTCGAAGGAGGTGCCCTCGGCGGCGAGCCGACGCTGCAGGGTGCGGGCATGCATCCCGAGGAGCCTCGCTGCGGAGTCGATCCGCGGCGGTGACGTGCCCAGCATGCGGTCGATGGCGGTCCGGACCTGCGGGGCGACGACCCGCCCCGGCTCCGGGAAGTGGCTGTGGAGGTAGTCGAGGGCAATCTCACGGAGCGTCTCGTCCACCCCGGCCAAAGGGCGGTCGAGCAGGCTCCGGGGCACGCGCAGCAGCGAGGCGGACTGGCCGAACCGGACCTCGGCGCCGAAGAATTCGGTGTAGCGGGAAGCGGGCGCCTTCGGGAGGTGGGACAGATGGACCGAGTGAAGAGCGTAGTGCCCGTCCACCAGGAAGCGGATCATGCGGTGCGAGAACGCGAGGATCGCGTCGGTGGCTTGGCGGGGCGGCGGCCCCTCCGAAGACCCGTAGCACAGGCCGACGTCGCCGGCGCGCCCCTCCGGATCGGCGACGATGGTGAAGCGCAGCACGGGGCTGTGGAGAAAGAGGAACTGGGAGGCGCATCCGAGGGCCGCACCGACCGTCGGCGAATTCTGCACGGCGATCGCGAGCGGACCGAGGATGCCGATGTCCTGGTACTCGGAGATCCGCAGGCCGAGGTCCGGGCAAGGCAGCGCCCGTGCCGCCCCCTCGAGGAGCTTCGCCATGGCGACGTCGGACACGAGTACGTCATCACCGTCGAGCGCGTCCAGCGGCACCCGGAACTGCGCGGCCAGGGCCTCGGCGTCGCCCCCCAACTGTTCGACAACGTCGCGGAAGCCGCGCATCCCGGCCGACCTGATGACAGAGCTCATGTCGTACAAGGGTAAATAGCTGTCGCCCCACGTCAAGTGCCAGGACCGCCACCGCCGAATAATAGAGGGATGAAATCCCTCCAAGGCGCCACGGAGCACCTCGACGTCGTCATTGTCGGAGCCGGCCTCTCCGGCATCGGCGCCGCCTACCGCGTGTCCACGGAACTTCCCGGCAAGAGCTTCGCCGTCCTCGAGTCCCGGAGCGCGATCGGCGGCACCTGGGACCTGTTCCGCTACCCGGGTGTCCGCTCGGACAGCGACATGTTCACCCTCGGCTACCCGTTCCGCCCGTGGACCGAGGCGAAGGCCATCGCCGACGGTTCGTCGATCCTCGACTACATCCGCGCCACCGCTGACGACCCCCGCATCCGCGAGCGCATCCGCTTCCACACCAGGCTGATCAGCGCAGCCTGGTCATCCGAGGACGCGCGCTGGACCCTGGACCTGGACGTCACGGACAACGACGGCGCCACCGCGCGACGCCGGCTCACCTGCGGATTCCTCTACCTGTGCAGCGGCTACTACGACTACGACCGCGGGTATGAGCCGTCCTTCCCGGGTATCGACTCCTTCACCGGCGAGATCGTCCGCCCGCAGTTCTGGCCCGAGGACCTCGACTACAAGGGCAAGCGTGTGGTGGTGATCGGCAGCGGTGCCACCGCCGTAACACTCGTGCCGTCGATGGCGAGGGACGCGGGCCACGTGACCATGCTGCAGCGCTCCCCCACCTACGTCACCGCCGTGCCGAGCCGCGACAAATTCTCCGATGCAGCGCGCCGCCACCTGCCCGCCGGCGTCGCACACCATGTCGCCCGGGCCAAGAACGTGCTGTTCACCCAGGCGTTCTACCAGCTGTGCCGTCGGCGCCCGGAGGTCGCGAAGAAACTGATCCGCACGCAGACCGCCCGGATCCTCGGCGACGAGGAGCTCGTCCGCGAGCATTTCACTCCCGCCTACAACCCGTGGGACCAGCGACTCTGCGTCGCGCCCAGCGCTGACCTGTTCAAGGCCATGAAGTCAGGACAAGCCTCCGTGGTCACGGACACCATCGGCACCTTCACCCCGACCGGCATCCGGCTGGCCTCCGGGCAGGAACTCGAGGCCGACGTCGTCGTCACGGCCACGGGCCTGTCGATGCTGCCCCTGGGCGGTGCTGCCTTCACCGTGGACGGGAAGGCCGTCGACCTCGGCGACTCGTGGGTGTACCGGGGGCTGATGATCAGCGGCGTGCCCAACCTCGCGCTCTGCGTCGGCTACACCAACGCGTCCTGGACGCTCCGCGCGGACCTCAGCTCGCGATACGTCTGCCGCCTCATCAACTACATGGACCGCCACGGCCATGCCTACGGCGCGCCCGCTGCGGACAGCGACATGAAGGCCCGGCCCATCCTCGACCTGACGTCGGGCTACGTGCAGCGCGCCGTCTCGGCGTTCCCCAAGCAGGGCGACCGCCAGCCCTGGATCATGCGCCAGAACTACCTGCTCGATGCCCCCACCGCGCTGCGAGGGAACCTCGCGAGGAACATGGTGTTCGACAACCCCGCACCACCCACCGACACCCCCGTCCCCGACCTCCAGGAGATCCACGCGTGAGTATCCGCCCCTTCCAGTTCACCGATGCCACCGCCGTCGTCACGGGAGCCGCGGCCGGCATGGGCGAGCACCTCGCTCGCGGTCTCGCGGAGCGCGGGAGCAGCCTGTTGCTCGTCGATCGCGACGCCGCACGGCTCGAGGTCGTCGCCTCCTCCATCCGCTCCACCTATCCCGGCAGCAACGTGCGGACCTTCGTCGCCGATCTGTCGGAGCGCGACGCCGTGGAGCGGCTGGCCGCGGACCTGCTCGCCGCGACGGACGTCGTCGACCTGCTCATCAACAACGCCGGGGTAGCCCTGGCCGGCAGGTTCGACCAGATCAGCATGGACGATTTCGATTGGGTCATGGCCATCAACTTCCACGCACCCGTCCTGCTGACGCACCATCTGCTCCCGCGGATCGGTCCGGGCGGGCACATCGTCAACGTCTCGAGCCTGTTCGGCCTCGTGGGACCCAAGGGCCAGACCGCCTACTCCTCCAGCAAATTCGCGATCCGCGGATTCACCGAGGCACTCCGCAACGAGCTGCTGCCCCGCGGCATCGGCATCACCTCCGTGCACCCCGGCGGTATCAGGACCAACATCGCCCTCAACGCCCGCATCGGCGGGAACCTGAGCACGCTCGACGTGAAGAAGGCGAAGGACGACTTCAACAAGCTCCTCACCTTTCCTGCCGACAAGGCGGCCGAACTCATGCTCGAGGCCGTGAAGACGCGCAGGCCGCGGCTGCTCATCGGCCTCAGCGCGAAGGTACCCGACGTCGTCGCCCGCGTTGCACCGATGTCCTTCGGGACCCTCGAGCGGCAGGCCACGAAGCTCGCCCGCCTCGCCGGGAAGATCCGCCGATGAGCGGGGCGAAGCGGCACGGGGCAGGGGACGTGGCCGAGCACGACGACGGCGTCCTGGACGTCCTCGGCGTGCGCGTCCGCTACCGTGACGACGGCCTCCGGACGCAGCCTCCGGTCCTCCTACTGCACGGGATCGGCCGGAGCCTCGAGGACTGGCAGGGGCTGTACGGCCGGTTAGCGCCTGATCACAGGGTGATCAGCGTGGACCTGCCGGGCTTCGGGTTGTCGGAGCGGACGGAGGGGCGCTACTCGCTGGAGTCCATGGCACGGTTCGTCATCGCGGCACTGGACATCCTCGGGGAGCACCGGCCCCTGCACGTGGTGGGCAACTCCCTCGGCGGAGCGATCGCCATGAAGATCAGCGCGCTCGAGCCGCAGCGCGTCCGGAGCCTCGTGCTCGTGAACAGTGCGGGTTTCGGCAAGGAGGTCACGATCGCCCTGCGGCTCCTGGCCGTCCGGCCTATCGGCAAGAGGCTCATGAAGGACAAGTCGAGGAAGGCCGCGTACCGCACCGAGCGTGCACTTTTCTACGACAAGCGATTCGTCACCGAGGAACGCCTCGACCACGCGCAGCGCGTGGGCGGGAACCCCGTGTACGACGACGTCCTGCTCGCCGTCGCGCGGCACCTCGGCACGTTCCGCGGAGTGCGCCGGCGTTGGCGGAACGAGCTGCTGCGCGTCGTGGCGGCGCAACGGAAACCCACTCTCGTGGTGTGGGGCGATGAGGACCGCGTGCTGCCGGCGTCGCACCTCGACCATGCGCGGACCGTCTTTCCGCACGCGGAATTCCATCTGTTCGAGAAGTGCGGGCACATGCCGCAGATCGAGCGCGAAGAGGAGTTCGACGCGATGGTCCGGACGTTCATCAAGGGCGTCGAGGCGGGTTCTCCGTAAGGCGACCTGGCCCTTTCCCGGCGGCGCAACACATGGTGAGATAAGCCATGACGCGCGTCATCTTCTACACCGCCTCGACCATCAACGGCTTCATCGCGGATGAGCAGAACTCGCTCGACTGGCTGTTCGCCGTCGAGCCGCCGGCGCCGGAGCACTACGAGCGCTTCCTCACCTCGGTCGGAGTACTCGTGGAGGGCTCGACGACGTACGAGTGGGTCCTCGCCTTCGAGGGCCTGCTTAAGGAGCCGGGCAAGTGGACGGCGCTGTACGGCGAGCGCCCGACGTTCGTCTTCACCTCGCGTGACCTCCCCGTCCCGGAAGCCGCGGACGTGCGGCTGGTATCGGGCGACGTCCGTGATGCCTTCGGTCGGATCAGCGAGGCAGCAGACGGCAAGGACATCTGGATCGTCGGCGGAGGCGACCTCGCCGGGCAGTTCCTGGCAGCAGGCCTGCTCGACGAGCTGCAGATCGCCGTCGCGCCCGTGGCCCTCACGGCAGGGGCACCGCTGCTCCCGCTGCGCGTCGAATCGCATCGGCTGACGCTCCGCGCGGTCGAGCAGCAGGGGCAGTTCGCCGTCCTGAGCTACGACGTCGGGCATGGGGTCGGTTGAACCTCCACGACGTCGTTCCGAGCCAGGCGTCGTACCGAACTAGTCGTACCGGGCTAGGAGACGGGGTCGGGGTCCTGTTTCTTCGACCGATAGCCGGAGATCGCGGCGCGCACGTCGCCCTCTTCGTGCTCGCCCTTCTTCCCGAACGGCAGCGCTTTCATCAGCGGGTGCACGATCGCCATGACGACGAGGCCCCAGGCGAGTCCGAGGATGGCCGAGCACAGGGTGTTGACGAGCCAGGCGAGGAAGCCGCCCGCGACGGGGATTCCGACGAAGGGGTGCTCGAGGACATGGACCAGGTCATACGGCGCGTGCCACCCGAGGTCGTAAACCCCTTGCAGCATGATGTGACCGCCGACCCACAGCATGGCGATGGTTCCGACGAAGGTTATCGCCGTCAGCACGGCGGGCATCCCCTTCACAAGTAGCTCACCGAGACGCTTGGAGCCCGCGGAGTCCTTGGTGGTGAGGTGCAGGCCGATGTCGTCCATCTTGACGATGAGTGCCACGGCACCGTAGACGATCACCGTGATCGCGAACGCGACGACGATCAGGATCAGCGCCCGGGCCCACAGGGACTCGTCGGCCACCTCTGTCATCGAAATGACCATGATCTCGCAGGACAGGATGAAGTCGGTGGTGATGGCGCCCTTGGTGACCTTGGCTTCCGCCTCCGGGCCCCGTTCGACCGCCGGTGCCGTCTCGGCCTCGTGATGGCCGCGGAGCTTGTGCCAGACCTTCTCCGCCCCCTCGTAGCAGAGATAGGTGCCGCCCAGCATGAGGATGAACGGGATGATCCCCGGGATGAAAGCGCTGATGAGCAGCAGCGCCGGCAGGATGATGACGAGCTTGTTCCGCAGCGAGCCCCAGAAGATCCTCTTGATCATCGGCAGCTCGCGGGACGGATCCGCCCCGGACACGTACTGGGGGGTGACAGCGGCGTCGTCGATGACCACGCCGGCCGCCTTGACCCCCGCTTTTGCTGCCCCGGCAGCGACGTCGTCCACGGAGGCGGCCGCTATGCGGGCCAGAGCTGCGACGTCATCCAGGAGCGCGACGAGACCACCGCTCATAGCTCGCACCCGCACTGCTGGAGGGAGGACTGCTGGACGGGGATGCCACTGGGCAGGCGCGTGATCGGCATGCACAGAGTCTACTGGGGCAGGCAGCCGTGCACGTCGAACGGTAGTCGGATGAAGTCTCCGGGTATCGCCATCGCCCTACCCTTCGCGGGCCCGGATGTGGCCCGCGTAGGGTGGAAGCTCGACGAAAGGACCCTTCATGAAGAAAATCCTCATGGTACTGACCAGCGTTTCCGAGATCGGCGACACCGGAGAAAAGACCGGTTACAACGTGGCCGAAGCCGCTCATCCCTGGAAGATCTTCAAGGATTCGGGGCACTTCGTCGACTTCGCGTCCATCCAGGGCGGCCAACCTCCGCGCGACGAGGTGGACTCGGCAGATCCCATCCAGGTCGCCTTCACGAAGGACGAAACCACCCGCGCCGGTCTCTACAACACCGCGCGCGTCGACGTCATCGATCCCGCCCAGTACGACGCCGTCTACCTCGTGGGCGGCCACGGCACCATGTGGGACTTCCCGGACAGCGAAGGCCTGCAGAACCTGGTGGCCAGCGTCTACGACGCCGGCGGCCTGGTGGGTGCGGTCTGCCACGGACCCGCCGGCCTGGTGAACGTGGAGTTGGGGAACGGGTTCCGCCTCGTCGAGGGCCGGAGAATGGCCGCCTTCACCAACGAGGAGGAAGTCGCTGCTGGCAAGGACAAGGTCATCCCGTTCTTCCTGGCGGACCGGATCCAGGAACAGGGTGCTACCCATGTCTTCGCTGACGTCTTCGAGGAGAAGGTCGTCGTCGACGACCGGCTGGTGACCGGCCAGAACCCCGCGTCGGCCGCCGGCGTTGCCAAGGAGATGGAGAAGCTCTTCGCAGTGACCATCCATCAGGAGAAGGCCGAGGAACAGCACGAGACGGAGGCCCTTCGCGCGGAGAGGGACGCCGAGAAAGCTGACGCGGCAAGCACCGAACACTGATGCCGGGACCACGCGCCATTGCCCGTGGTCGGTTCACCGGGCCTTGCGGCGGGTGAAGACCAGATGGATTACCCCGGAAGGAGAAGGGGTCGCTTCGACGTCGAAACTTTGCTCGAGTCCTTCGAGGCCCTCCCAGAGCCGTTCGCCTCGGCCGAGGACGATCGGCACGAGGACGAGGTGCAGATGGTCGATCAGATCGGCCTCGAGGAATTGTCGGACCGTCCTGACTCCGCCACCGATCCGGATGTCGAGGTCACCGGCCAGGGTGCGTGCCTGGTCGAGCGCCGCGACGGGGTCGGCGTCGACGAAGTGGAAGGTCGTTCCGCCCTCCATCTCGAGTACCGGTCGAGGGTGGTGAGTCAGGACGATGACGGGGGTGTGGAAGACAGGGTTGTCGCCCCACCACCCCTTCCATTCCTCGTCCTTCCAGGGACCGCGTTGGGGGCCGAACTTGTTGCGCCCCATGATTTCCGCGCCGACTCCGGGACCCGTCCTGCTTGCGAACGCATCGTCGACGCCGAAGGACGGCTCGGACTCCCCGGGCATGCCCATCTCGCGGAAGGTTCGCGTTCCGATAGCCCACTCCATGAGCCGTGACCCTGCATGACTGAACGGAGCGTCGAGTTGCTGGCCCTCGCCGGCGCCGAAGCCGTCGAGGGAGATTGAAAAGTTGTGCACCCGTACGAGGGACATGCCATCTCCTGAAGTGCTTGTCGCGTGGAGGTCACTTCCAGGTGATCGAACCCGATGACTCAGGACCGACGATAGGAGAAGCGCGCCGCGATGTATACGGGAAGCGCGCTGCTCGTCACCGGGACGGGCACTCGGCTGTTCTTGAGGAAAGCCCGAGTCTTCCTGCGTCCCGGCTTCATGTTCAGGCACGAGACTGGACATCAGGGTGGAGACCAGGACAGAGCGTGTCCGGGCACCCTCCACCGGTTCACACAGCATGGAAGGAGCCGAGGTGCAGCCCATCATCGACATGGCGGCTCTTTCCAGGCTCGCGGCCGAGACCGGCTCATCGAGGGCAGCGACGTCCTTCGTCTCCCGGTTCACCGATCTGCTCGATGAGCGCATCCTCGTCATCGAACGCTCCTTCAAGAGCCCCGACCAGGATCAGTGGTACGAGGCCGTAAAAGGATTGCAGGCGGCCGCGGCAACAGCAGGCGCGGGCCGAATCCAGGCGACGACGGCCTTGCTCCTCGCGCCGGACCAGCTCGACGCCGGAACTGCGCTGGGCCTCATCGGGCAACTGCGCTCCGACGCCAGGGTCTTCACGATGGCCCACTCGGCGCTGTGCGAGGAGCAGGCCTTCGCAGACCGCCTGGCGACCCGCCGCCCGGCCTGACAGCGCCTTCCCCGAGCAGGTATCAACGCCCGTTCGGGACGTAGGCCTCGCGCCACCGCGTGAGCTCGGCGAAGAACTCGGACCTGGCCGGCTCGGGCGAGAGGGTGAGGTCGTGGATGCCTCCCCTGATGCGGACCAGGGTGACGAGCCGCCCGAGGAGCGGGGCGCGTCCCGCGATGTGGGCGACGTCGAGCACCACGTCCGTAGACGAGATCCTTCCCGGTTCCTTCACCGGGTCGGAGGTGGCATCGGAGCACGCCACCATGACCGGGCAGTCGATGGCGAGCCCTCGGCTCAGTTCGGCGTGACCACGACGGACACCGGCCAGCCATCCCGCGACGACCGGGAAGCCGCCGTGCGGTTTCCACGCGAGGTCGTAGGTCCATTCCCCACCGGTTTCGCGGTGCAGGTGATGCCCGTAGGCGGATCCGAGCTTGCCGACGACGACGCGGGGCCTGAGGGCACCGAGCCGATGGACCGCAGCAGTACCGAGCGTCCGCTGGAACAGGCTGGCGTTGAGGTCGAACCAGGGGCTGTTGAGGACGAGTGCGTCGACGATGCCGCGCCCGCGACGCCGGTGCGCCCACAGGGAGGTGACGAGCCCACCGGTGGAATGGCCCATGACCACGAGGACCCCGTGGCCCTCCTCATCGCGGATGATGCGGGCGGCTTCGTCGAGTTCCTCGTCGTATTCCCCCAGGGAGGTGATGTAGTTCGGGGTCTGGTGCGCGAGGAGGGAGCGGCCGTACTTGCGAAGGTCCAGGGCGTAGAAGTCGAAGCCCGCCTCGAGCCACGCATCGGCCAGGTTGGTCTGGAAGAAGTAGTCCACGAACCCATGGACGTACAGCACGGCCCTTTGCGAGCCTCCTGGAACACGGCGACGAACCAGGGTCGCGACGGCCTCGCCCTCGTCATCACTTTGGAGCGGAAGCGTCCGTGCCTCATATCCGGAGCCCAGAATATCCTCGCGGTATGCGTCCTGCCGCTCTGCCTTCGTCGTCACTGGTGGTCCTCCCTGACCTGATTCCGCTGGTCGGGCTCCTACGCACTCCATCGCCCGCCCGCAGCCCCGCCGCGTCGGTCGACCGTAAGGTCCCCGTCACCAGTGTGTCATCGGTCACCGCTATGCTGTCGCCACCGCATCACTACAGGAGCTGATCCCACGTGTCACAACGTTCCACCACGGCACACCGCCGCACTTTCGCGGCCGTCGCCGTCGGCTGCGCCGCAGCACTCGCGCTCGCACCCGCAGCCACCGCCGCTCCCGGCGGAAGCACCACATCCAAGGAGCCGACGGTCTCGATCACCGTCATGGGTACCAGCGACCTCCACGGTTACATCGAGAACTGGGACTACTTCACCAACGCGGAGTACGACGACGCAGCGCACAACGACGTCGGACTCGCGAAGATCTCCACCCTCGTCAACCAGGTCCGAGCGGACCGTGGCGAGGAGTCGACACTGCTGATCGACAACGGCGACACCATCCAGGGCACATCGCTCACCGACTACTACGCCAGCGTAGAGCCCGTGGACGAGACCGGCGAGACCCACCCCATGGCAGCCGCCATGAACGCTTTGGGCTACGACGCAACCACACTCGGCAACCACGAGTTCAACTACGGGATCCCCCTCCTGCGCACGTACGAGGAGCAGCTCGACTTCCCTCTACTCGGTGCGAACGTCAAGGACGCGGCCACGGGAGAGGACGCGTTCACGCCGTACGTCATCAGGACGGTGAAGCTCAAGGGCGAGAAGCCCATCAGGGTCGGCATCCTCGGACTCACCACCCCCGGTAGCGCCATCTGGGACAAGAACAACGTCGAGGGGGACCTCGAATTCCTCGACATGGTGGAGCAGGCGCGGAAATATGTTCCCGAGATGAAGTCCGCCGGCGCGGACGTCGTCGTCGTCAGTTCGCACGCCGGCCCCTCCGGCACCTCCTCGTACGGAGGCGGGCTGCCCGTCGAGAACGCCTCCACCCTGATAGCCGAGCAGGTTCCCGGGATCGACGCGATCCTCGCGGGCCACGAGCACCAGGAGATCCCGGAGCGCTTCGTCACCAATCAGCAGACCGGCGAGCAGGTGCTTCTCACCGAGCCGAAGAACTGGGGTATGCGCCTGTCCGTCATGGACTTCGAGCTGACCAGGGTTCGCGGCCAGTGGGACGTCACCTCGGCGAACTCGGAACTACTCAACACCAACACGGTGCCGGCTGATCCGAAGATCTCCGCGATTGCAGCCGAGCAGCACCGGACTACCGTCGACTACGTGAACACGGCGATCGGAACCGCCACCCAGACCATGTCCGCCGCCGAATCCCGCATCCGCGACACGGCTGTCATGGACTTCGTGGACAGCGTCCAGGCGGGCGCCGTGGACCGGGCCCTCGAAGGAACGCCGAACGCGGACCTTCCCGTCCTGTCCATCGTGGCTCCCTTCAACCGCGCTGCGGTCATCCCCCAGGGGCCTGTGACCATCCGTGACATGGCCGGACTGTACGTCTTCCCGAATACGCTCTTCGGCGTCGAGCTGACCGGCGCCCAGGTCAAGGACTACCTCGAATACTCGGCGAAGTACTTCAACCAGACCGCCCTTGGCGCTCCGGTCGATCCTGCGACGCTGACCAACGCCGCCGGGACCCCCGACTACAACTACGACATGATGTCCGGTGTCTCCTACGACATCGACATCAGCAAACCCGCCGGTCAGCGCATTGTGAACCTGAGCTACGCGGGCGCGCCGGTCGATCCGGCCCAGCGCTTCGCCGTGGCCACCAACAACTACCGGCAGTCGGGCGGCGGCAACTTCCCGCACATCGCCACGGCTCCGGTCCTCGTGAACCAGACCACGGAGATCCGCCAGCTGCTCATCGACTATTTGATCGCAGAAGGCACCATCGACCCTGCCACTTTCTTCCAGGAGAACTGGAAGCTCACCCGCAACGGGGAGCCGGTCTTCAACTAGACCAAGACAGACCGGCCTGCAACGGCGGGACCAGGCAGCAGGGCGCGGACCTCCGGAACGCGCCCTGCTGCGCGTTCGACCTAGATTGGAAGCATGACCATCAACATCTCGACGGCGACGGTACGGGATGCAGCTGCGCTGGCTGACTGCGCCGCCGTCACCTTCCCCCTGGCCTGCCCTCCGGGTTCGCCGCCCGAAGACATCCAGCGGCACATCGACACCCACCTCTCACCCGAGCGCTTCGCCGCGACCATCGCCCTGCCGGGTCACACGGTCCTCTGCCTCCGCGAGGAGCACAGGATTGCGGGCTGGAGCATGGTGGTCCTGGATCAGCCCTCGGACACGGACGTGCTTGCGGCGCTCTCCATCTCACCGATCGTCGAACTGAGCAAGTTCTACGTGCGCCCCGACCACCACGGTCGCGGGTCGGCCGGAGCACTGATGGCGGCAACGCTGGACCTCGCCGGGCAATCGGGCCGGCCCGGCGTCTGGCTCGGCGTGAACCAGGAGAACGCGCGCGCCATCCGCTTCTACTCGAAGAACGGCTTCCGCGTCGTCGGCACCAAGCGATTCCGACTCGGGGACCGGTTCGAGGACGACTTCATCATGGAGCAGGCGCTCCCCGCGAGATCGACGAGCACCGCCTGACGCGAACGATGCCAGCCAAGCCGACGACGCCGTGCCTGCTGGATCCGACGTCGAGAGCGGTGAATTCAGCAGCGTCAGCTGTTCTCGGGCGCAACCAGGCTGTCCTCGTCGACTTCGAGAGCCGGGGCGTCCTTGAACTCCTCGAGCGGATCCTTTGCCGTATCGCCGTCGGCCCCGGTCCCCGTCTCATCCTGGGACACCGGGGGCTCGTGGTGCGGCCTGATGTCCTGCGGGTCCTTTTCGGAATCGTTCGGCATGATGCCCTACCTCACATGACGTGATGAAGCTGCGAAGATTTTCCGCAGTACCCACCTTAAGGGCCCACCCGCCGTCGGTCGGCGAATGGGCCCTTCAGGGGAGATCTGAACGTCCGGTGGACGAAGCCGGTCTCGTCACGCTATTACCCGGCGAGAATCGGCCCCAGAGCACCGACGAGCTGGTTGATGCCCAGCACGATGAACAGCAGCGCGATGATCGCCAGCACGATGTTGCCGAGCAGCTTGTTGGCGTACTTCTTCGGGATTCGCTTGCCGTTGAGCAGTCCCAGCAGGGTGATCGCCAGGAAGGGCATGAAGAGTGATCCCAGGACACCGTAGGCCAGGATGAGTCCGATGGGCTGGCCCAACGCGAAGAGGATCATCGGTGGGAAGGTCAGCCAGAGCACGTAGAACTTGAAGTACTTGCCGCCCACCCGGGTGTCCGGATGGCCGGATTCCTTCCCCCGCATATTCCCCCAGAAATCGGCGAACATGAGGGAGACACCGTTCCAGACCCCGATGATCGAGGAGAACGAGGCGGCCCAGAAACCGACGAGGAAACCGATTCCGACGACGTCGCCGTATTCGTCGCGCAGCACGGTCGAGAGGTCGAGCAGCCCTTCGTCGCCCGCGCTCAGGCTGACTCCCGCGGACCGCACCACTTCGGCCCCGACGATGAGCATGGAGATCACGAAGATGCCGGTCATCACGTACGCCATCGTGTTGTCGATCCTCATGACCTTCATCCACTTGGGCGTGTACCAGCCCTTCTCCCGGAGCCAGTAGCCATACGCCGCCAGCGTGATAGTTCCGCCGACACCACCTGCAAGTGCCAGCGTGTAAAGGATGCCGCCCTCGGGAATCAGGGGGACCAGACCTGCAAGCATGCCGGGGATGTTGGGGGTGGCAATGATCGCAAGGCCCACGACGGTGACGAACATGATCCCGACAAGCGCCGCGGTGATCTTCTCGAACGTGTCGTACCTTCCGAACCACACCATCACGAACCCGAGCAGGCCCATGAGGATCGCCCAGGCCCAGAGCGGAAGGACGGGGAACAGGGCGGCCAGGGGCAGCGCCGCGGAGGACATCGCCGTCGCCCCGTAGACGAATCCCCAGATCATGACATAGGGGGCGAAGTACCACGTGGTCCAGCGGCCCAGGGAGCGCCAGCCTTCGAAAATGGTGTATCCCGTAGCCAGGGTGAATCGACCTGCCCCCTCCACCAGCACGATCTTCAGGACGACTCCGAGGATCACGGCCCAGAGCAGCCCGTAACCGTAGCGGGAGCCGGCCACCAGGGTGGCGACCATGTCCGCGGCCCCCACACCCGTCGCCGCAACCACGAGGCCGGGGCCGACGATCCTCCATTTGGCGGGTTTGCCGCCGTCGTCATCCACGCGGTCGGCGTGGTCGAGCTTTCCTGGTGGCATGTTGCTTCCGCCGGACATTCGACTCCTCTTCGTTGAGCATTTCCTGGCCCGGACTGCGTCGAGTCCCGCGAACCTCGGTCATTCTTCCACGAAGGTCCTTCGCACCAGCGGTGCGAAGCGCACGGATGGTGCGAACGGTGGACTTCGGACCTGCCTCCGAACGACTCGACCGTCCGATGCGCCTGGTCCCGGATACTGCGGGTCGTACGGCGTCGGGCGGTGCCAGCGGCGGTGGACGATCACCCTTGCCTGCAGGTATCCGCGGACCCAGCAAGATAGATATCGGTGTGGACTGCTGGAGCTCAGCTGGAACTGCTGGTGGTGCGCCGACTGCGTGCGTCGGCCGGACCACCGCCTGAGCAAGAAAAAGGGAGCGCGCCCGATGTTCGACGCACTCCCCTTGTGTCCGGCAGACGCCCGGCGGCTGGACCAGCCGCCGGGCGGGCAGAACATCAGTCTTTCTTGAAGACGTCCTTGATCTTCTCGCCGGCCTGCTTGAGGTCACTCTTCGTCTGATCGCCCCGGCCTTCAGCCCTCAGATTCTCGTCGCCGGTCGCGTTGCCAGCGGCTTCCTTACCCTGGCCGCCGAGCTTCTGCGCGGCGTTGCTGATCTTGTCATCGAGTCCCATGATGCTCTCCTAACGGTTGACTTCAGTGGTCATGCGATCAGCACGTCAGAGCTGATACGCCAAGTCTAGGCACCCCCACCACAAGAGTGTTGGTGATGACTGCTGCTGCAGACCTCACAGAAATTGCGGTGATGAACTTGGCCGAAGCGGGCGTGTCCCCTGCTGTCATCAAGCAGTCCGAACCAGCCGCCTGCGGCAGCACCATCAGGCCCTCCACTTCTGACTGCCCTACCGAATGAACAGGTCAGGACCCGATGTACTTTGCCACCTCGTCGAGCATCTCGCAGAGGTCCTTCACCTCCTGTTCAGCTCCGGCGGGCGCAACTCCGGCTGTGAAAGACAGCGCGAGAAGCAGGGGTAAGCGAAGGGTCTTTTCGAGGTCGTGCACGGTGACTCCTGGGCAATGCAGGATCACCGTCCGGTGCCCTGCCTCATGAGGAGAATTCATTGCCTGTACGGCGACGAGGCCGGTGGTGGTGCGGAAAAAGCGGCAATGGCTGCCGACGCGGTCGGCATATGCCCGCCTGCTGAAGCTCGTCAACGGACGCATCCATCACAACCTTCCGGCCTTCCGGCCTTCCGGTCCTCCGGTCTCGACCGTGGTGATCCCCTAGGGCATCTTCAGGAGCATCGAGCACCCTTGACAGCCAGACCCGGCCTGAGGAACATCGAGGGAACCGGTGCGACTGGCTGTCTCGGGAGGCCACCTGCGGTCCGGCTTCTCGAAGGGTTATTGAATGAAGTCACCACTCCCTCGTCCCAGATTCTTCCCGAGTGTCACCACGACCGTTGCAGCCCTCCTGGTGCTCTCCCTCGCGGGTTGCACCCCCACTCCGAAGCCGCCCAACGAGTCCGAGCCCCCTGCGGGTGCTGTTCAGATCGCCGCTGTCGGTGACATGAACGGCCCCAAGACCTCCAAGCGCAGTAGCCCATCCGGTCGCAACGGTGCCGCAATCACCCAGCTCGTGCAGGACGAGGAGATCGACGCGTTCCTCGGACTCGGCGACTTCCAATACGACACCGCGTACTGCGCCGACTACGTCAAATACTGGACAAAACTCTGGGGCGGCACCATGCCCAAGCTGTACTGGGTATCTGCTCCCAACC
>NZ_QZVT01000022.1 GCF_003602275.1 Arthrobacter cheniae
CGAGGAGCGCGGTTTCTGCGGCCAGCACACGGGCATGACCGACCCGCTCTGCATGCAGGGCCCGCTCCTCTTCGGCCCAGGCCGGTAGCAGTTCGTCCCCGAGTAACTGAGCCGAAGCAAGCTCGAGTGCTTCGGTGAGCAATGGCAGTGCGGCCGGTGGCGCTGCCACGCCGGCCAATCTGGTGAGGGTATGAAACCGGTTCAGATCGAGATCCACGATCGACGGTTCGATCACGTAGCCGCCCGTGACGGTGCGCAGGGGGCCTGCCCGGCCGGCTCCTGGCTGCAAACGCCGTCGGAGGACGCTGACATAGCTTTCAAGGGTAGGCAGTGCGCCTGCTGGAGGATTGCCGTTCCACAGGAGATCGATCATTCGGGTCTTCGAGACCGCGGAACCGAAATTCAGGAGGAGGATTTCCAGGACCTGACGGGGCTTCGGCCCACCCAGGTCGTTCGCGTTCAGGGTGGTGTTCCCGCGACGAATTGAAAGTGAACCCAAAACCTTGATCTGAAGTGCCGACGACTGTCGGGACGCTTCGGAAACATGAGCCAGATTAGTTGCTCTTTCCACCAATTTTAATGCAATCACGTTGTCTTGTCCCAATGAACTCGCTACCGTGCCTCACGACATTAAAAGCAGGTGAAAGCTGAGTGTGCACGAGTAGTTGATACTCGGTTTATACCAGGCGGCTTCCAAGTAGTTTGAGCCAACACTCTTGGTCTAGGTACCACTGCTCGCCGTTGACCTTAACAGCGGCGACGGTGGTGGGTCCGGCAGGGCCTGACTGCAGGGGCCCGTTCGGGCAGCCACCCATTCCGGGGCCACCCAACTCGCCGAACTCGGCAATGGTGAGGCCCTGCCGGTTGGCGTCAATGTCCTCCTCCTGCCAGGCCATGGCGCGCGCACCGCCGGCATTGGCCGCCAGCTCGGCTGCGGCTGTTTCGTCGAAGATGTAGGTGGCGGTGAAAGTGTCGGGGCCGTCGACACCGAATTCAAGGCTGGAGCTGTACCCCTCATCGGCGGTCAGCGGTCCGGCAACTGCTCGGACGTCGCGGCGCCCGATACTGGTGTCCTTGAGGGCGGGGTCGATGACGCGTTGTTCCATCTGAGCCCTATTGACCCCGGCCCCGACATGACCCCTCACCGTCACGGTATTGCCGTCCAGGACGGAGTTGGCCGTGACGTACGTGTCCTGGATCAGGGTGGAGCCGGCCTCGGTACCGGCGAACTTGATCGATACGGTGTCTCCGGGCCGGATGTCGGGGGTGACCTTCAGGCCGCGGAGCTTGCGGCCGAAGCCGGCGTCCATGCCGAGACCGGCGCCGAGGTGCACCTGGAAGCCCTCGACGTAGCGGCGCGAGACCGTGAACGGCTCGACGGGGGAGAGGCTGAGGTAGCCGCCGTTCTCGGCGTCGAGCAGGGCGGCGAATGCTGCCGGCATGCTGATGTCGGGCAGCGGCAGCCCGTCGATGCGGCCGCCACAGGCGGCCAGCTCGATCGTCCGGCCGTGGCCGCCGATCGCGTAGGTGCGGAGGTCGGCGTACCCGCCGGCGTCCCGCTCGTCGAAGGCCGAGGTCATCGGCTCCCCGTCGCGCTAGTGGAGCTGGTCGGTTCCCAGCTGGGCGGTCGGCTCGGTCCTCTTGGGGACCAACCTATGGAGCCGTCGAAGCGCCCGGACCACCAGTGGGTAGCCGTAGGCCGGGTAGTCCTGGCCTACGGCCTCCCGTTGTCGGGGCGGGCGGCCCCGGGCACGCCGAAAGGCGGGCTCCGAGGAGGAGCCCGCCTTCCGGGGGTGCGGTGGTGCTGTGTGATTAGCTGCCCAGCGTGAACGGAGCGCTGACTCCCAGCTCCTTGCCGCTGCCGTCGAACAGCTTGGCGACGATCTGGCCGGGGTTGGTGGTGCCGGTCAGAGCGGTGCTGCGGAACCGACCGTCGAAGGTGGAGCCCGTGGCGGGAGCCACCGCGGCGACCAGTGCGGCCGGGCCGGCGTACACGGTGCTGTAGGTGCCGTCAGCCGACTTGCGGTAGAACCGGACGACGCTGGAGGTCAGGGCCGGCTGGTCGGTCGTGCCCTGGATCCGGGTGTCGGCGTTCTTCCACCGGCCGCTGGTGATGGTTACCTTGGCCGAGGCCACCGGAGTCGTCGCCGTCGCGGCAGCCGAGGGGTCGCTCGACGAGGTGCCGTAGAGCGCCTTGACTGTGAACGAGTGCTTCGTGTTCGGCGCGAGCCCCGAGATGACCTGGTTAGTGTCGGTGGTGACCGCGGGCTGCGTGGGCAGCACGGCCGTCGTGCCGTCGGCGTTCACGGTCGAGGCCTCGACCTGGTAGCCAGTGACGGGGGTGCTGCTACCACTCGGCGCGACCCACTTCAGCGACACCTGCCCGATGCCCGCGGTGGCGGCGAGACTCGTCGGGGCGTTGAGCACCTGAGCGCCTGCTGGCTTGTAGAAGCCGATGGCCTGCTTGGAGATGTTGCCGGCGCGGTCGATGGCCACGGCGTGGATCTCGGTCAGTGCGGTGATGGCGATCGGGGACTTGTAGAGCTGGGCGGTGTCGCCGGGCAGGTCGCCCAGGACAGCCTCGCTGCCGTCGGTGGTGAAGTACACGTCGGCCGCACTCTCGGAACCGAGGGTGACGCTGGAGGCTTCGACGGCGGTCTCGGCCGTGTCGCCCGACGCTGCCGGGTCGATGGTCAGGTTAGGCGCGGTCTGGTCCGCGGGGAGCTCGCCGGTGCCCGTGGTGGGAGCCTGCTCAAAGGGGTCACCCATCTTCGCACCCGCCATGGAGCGGACCTCGACGTCGTAGCTCGCCACCGACGGATCGACCGTCAGGGTCGCACCGGTGGCGGTCGCGCCCACCCGGGCGCCGACGAGCGTGCCGTCGGACTTGAGGGCCTCGACGTTGTAGTTCGTGACGGCGGGCGTACCCGGGACGGTGTCAGCCGGTGTCCACTTGACGGCGAGCTTGGTCTTGTCCGCAGAGCGGGTCACGCTGTAGCTGGACTTCGGCGGGGCCACGTCACCAGGGCCAGCCGGGCAGCCGCCCATGCCGGGGCCGCCGAGCTCGCCGAACTCGGAGATGGTCAGGCCCTGACGGTTGGCGTCGCCGTCCTCGACCTGCCAGGACATGAACCGCTCGACCTGCGTCGCGGCGGCGATCTGTGCCGCCTTGAGCTCGGTGAACTCGAAGGTGGCGGTGAACTTGCCGTCGGCCATCTCCAGGTTGGAGGAGTAGCCTCCCTTCGGCGCGGGCGTCAGGCCGCCGGCGACGGCGCGCACGTCGCGGCGGCCGACCTCAGCAGTGAGGTCGGGGTTCACGATCCGGACCTCGGCCTGGCCGGTGATGACGTCGGAGCCGTAGGTGCCCTCGACCGTCACGATGTTGCCGCTGAGTGCTGCGTGGGTGGTGGCGGTGCCGGTGCTGGTGGTGGTGTCACCGCTGGCGCCGTCGGCGAACTTGATCGAGACCTTGTCGCCCTTCTGAATGTCCGGCGTAACGTTGAGGCCGGTACCGGCACCCCAGCAGACCCCGCCCGGGTGGTTGATCTCGAAGGCGACGTCGCCCTCGGCCACGGTTCCCACCGCTGAGCCGACAACCTGGGTGCCGCGGTTCACGGTGACCGTGGCCGTCTCGCCGATGTGGTCCTGGTAGCCCTCGATCGTGACGAAGTCTCGGTCCGGGAAGACCACGACGTTGTCCGGAAAGGCCGGGACGGCCGCATTGGCGGCCGGAACGGCCAGGAGGGACGTAGCGCCGAGGACGGCGGAGACTGTCGCGACCATCGCAGTCCGTCCGAAAGCCTGGCCGCGGGACTTCGATTGTCCCGGTTCGTGTAGTGCAGATTTCATGACAACCTCACTGAGCCTCATTGCGTGAGCAAGGGGTTCACGCATGGTCACAAGCTAGGACGCCCACCTTCAGGAAATGTTGGGCACGGGTCCGTCTGGCACCGCGATTGGGCCGAAGACAGCATCGCTGGTCCCTCTTAAGCACCGGTCAACTTGTGTGTTTCTAGGGCTTCCTAGGACTTCCTAGGGTTTCCCTAGGGACTCCTAGGAAGACTGGCCGGCATGTTATCGAAAGCTTCCCCCGGCCCCACATCGATGCGTAGTTCCTCAGAACTGGAGCGTTCGCCGTCGCCGTCGCATTCCGCTTCACCGTCGGGTTCCTCGGGTTTGCCTGGTCCCAGGTCGAGGTGGGGTCGTATCCGGTTTCTTGTTCCGGTTGTCCTGTTGATGATGGTGGGGGCAGTGGTTGCGGGGGTCCTGTTGGCTGCTCCGCGGACGCCCCCAGCCTTGCTGGGTGCGTCGGCCACCGTCGATGGTGGTCTTGCACGTATCCAGGGGGTAATACCAACAGAGACCGACGGGTGGACGCCTCCCCCACCTTCGGCTGCGCTTGCTGATCCGGCCGGTGATGGCGCCCATCGTGTGCGGATACTGCTGGAGCTCACCGCGATGGAGGAGGACGGTTTGTCCTTTGACCCGTCGGAGTACGCCGTTTCGGCCCTGGGCGATGGGACCTGGAAGCCGGTGTGGTTTTCTCCTGCTCCTTCGGCGGCTCGCCAGGGGCAGACCATCGACGCGGTGCTCGTGTTCGAACTCCCGGATCGGGCCATCGATCTAACACTGAAACTGCCAGGAGGACCCGGGCTGTCCCTCGGCGAGGGACACCACCGCGGGTGACAAGCACAGGGCTGTCATCTGCGGTGTGGGGTACTACCTCGGGCTGATCAGCGCAGGCGTTCCCTGGGTGTTGAGTGCGGGTGTTATTTCCTTAGGGTTTGCATGGGTGTTTCTAGGGGTTGTCCAAGAATCTGCGGAGTCAAGTGCATGAATTCCCCAACGTGAGTGCGGGATGGTCAGGTTACCAACCAAGGGAGACCAGCCATGTCAACTTCACGCCGCCAGGTCCTGCTCCTGGGGGGACTCGGAGTCCTTGGCGCAGGTGCTGCAGCATTGCCGACGCGGTCAGTAGAGGCAGGCTCGGCTAGCCAACTCGATCCCAGCCAGATGCCGCGTCCCTTTCGGGTCCCCTTCGTTCAGGCACCGATCCTCGAGCCATCGAGCAGGGGTATCGATCCGGCGGACGGGGCACCGGTCAACTACTACCGGTTGACGGAAAAGGCCGCTGTGGCCAGCATCCTGCCGCAACTGACCACACCTATCCTCGGCTACAACGGTTTGTTCCCGGGCCCGACCATCAGCCTGGACCAGGGAACGAAAGCCGTCCTGAGAATCCGCAATCAGCTCCCGGCCCAACATCCGCGGGACGGACACGCCCTCTCGACGTCCACCCACCTCCACGGGTCCGCGTCATTGCCGCAGTACGACGGTTACGCCAGCGACATCACGAATCCGGGGTTCTACAAGGATTATCGTTACCCCAATTTCCAGCCGGCCCGCACGCTCTGGTATCACGACCATGGCGTCCACTTCACCGCTCAGAACGCGTATTCAGGCCTGGCAGCGCAGTATCACATGCACGATCCCCTCGAACGGCAGCTGTTGCCGCAGGGCCGCTACGACGTCGCCTTGACCGTCAGCGATGCGATGTTCGCCGAGAACGGCTCGCTGGGCTACGACGACAACTCCCACTCGGGGCTCTGGGGAGATGTGATCCTGGTCAACGGAAAACCCTGGCCCGTGATGAAGGTACAGAAGCGCGTGTACCGGTTCCGGATCCTGAACTGCTCCATCTCCCGCTCCCTGCGGCCAACGCTCAGCACCGGCGCCCCCCTCATCATGGTCGGTACCGATGGCGGTTTGATGCCGGCAGCACAGAGCGTGGCGAACTACCGCCACGCCGGAGCGGAGCGGTACGAGGTTTTGATCGACTTCCGGAAGTACACAACCGGGCAACGGATCGAGCTCCGTAATCTTTCCAACAAGAACAACGTGGACTACGACTTCACCAACAAGATCATGGCGTTCGACGTGACCGACGAACCGGTGGACACTACGGACCCGACCTGGAACAGGATTCCCACCACACTGGTTGGCAGCGAAGCCATGTCGCTGACAGCAGGCCAGGCCGTAAGAACCCGCAGGTTTGCAGTCAAGCGCGGCAACAGCCTGTGGACCATCAATGACGACAGTTGGCAGGACGTGATCGCCAGCGGATATAAGAAGGTTGTCGCCGATCCTGCCCTGAATGCGGTGGAGATCTGGGAGATCGAGAACAGTTCGGGCGGCTGGTTCCACCCGCTGCACATCCACCTGGTGGATTTCCAGATCCTCAGCCGCAACGGGCGTGCCCCCTTCGCCTACGAGCGAGGTCCGAAGGACGTGGTGTACGTAGGTGAGGGCGAGACTGTTCGGCTCCTCATGAAATTCGGTCCTCACCAGGGTGTCTACATGATGCATTGCCATAACCTGCCGCACGAGGACCACGACATGATGGCCCAGTTCCGCGTCGGCT
>NZ_QZVT01000016.1 GCF_003602275.1 Arthrobacter cheniae
CTCTCCCACGGTCAGCGCGGCCTCCGCGGCCAGAACCCGAGCCAGGTTGACGCGTACTGCGTGCAGCGCGCGCTCGTCCTCAGCCCATACCGGGAGTAATTCGCCACCGAGCAGCGGGGCTGATCCGAGTTCGAGTGCTTCTGTGAGCAACGCCAGGGCGGCGGGCGGCGCCGCTAGGCCTGCCCGCCCCGTCAGCGTCGCGAAGCGATGCAGATCCAGGTCGACCAGGGCCGGGTCGATTGCGTAGCCACCGGTGACCGTGCGAAGGGGGCCAGTTCGGCCGGTGCCGGGCTGCAGATGGCGGCGCAGGACGCTGACATAACTCTCGAGAGTGGGAAGGGCGACAGCCGGATGCTTACCGCCCCACAGCAGATCGACCATCCGGGTCTTCGACACTGCCGCACCGAAATCGAGGAGCAGGATTTCGAGTACCTGGNCGGACCGAGAACGGAAATCTGCAGCGTCGGTGCCTGAAGCATCTTTTCCCCAAGGAGAACTGCACCGCCTGCAACTCTTGGTCCATCCAAGGTGATCACGAAATCCCTCTTTCATTGAGACCGTCCTGCCTGTGTCCCATCGAAGAGGTGAATGAAGAAGCGAACAAGAGTGGTGACTACGCGCCTCGTCATCGGACTACTCACTTGCGGTACTCGCTCCGGGATTCCCGTTCTTCCGCCGATCTGCTCGCAGGGGCCAGGACGACCGCAAGCCACCTGGATCGGTCAACAGGAGGCCGCCCCGCGCAATAGGCAACGGCAACCTGTTCCTGACCTTCCTCAGCCAGGAGCCGCACAGCGCGCGGGTCCCCGCAATACCCGGGACTCTTTGCTGGGTAATCAATTACTGTCGGAAATAGGCTTGGAAATTATCGGATAGTTTCATCACCGATGATCTGTCGTAGAGGCCCGGAGCGGAGCGTGGGATCAAGCCCACCGAGGATGGGGCATCGGCGCCGACATGATCAAGTCGATGGGCGGCGTGGCTGGAGTCCAGCTTGGTCACACCGGTTGCAAGGGAAGCCTCGTCATGCCATGGGAGCGTGGCCATATGCTACCGTCCGAGCACGAAGTAGGCACTTTTGGTGGGATGGTAAAGAACGCCACCCGTGTACGAGACAAAGTAGGTATCCCTATCGCTACGAGCTGGAACCTGGGCCAGCCTGAACTTGCAATAAGGTGATCGAGGAAGAGCTGCTCGACCTTATGTATCTGGACCGTCCTGTCCTCGGCAACGCGCGCTGGCCTGTCTGCGGGGTTCGGCTGCTGGGCTACCAGGACTCCTTTGGCCTCGTTCCCGAGGATTGGGCCTGGTGGCTCCGCAACCTTCGAGGCGCCGATGAAGCCATCGGTTGGCCAGCAGCCACGAACGGCGCAACCCAGCCTGATGTTGCCGGAGTATCGACGTCCGCCCCGTGATTGAGGAAACTGCTCTCGTGCAGGAACTCGCCGACCTAAAAGCAGAACTCAAACCGGCTTAAACCACGCAGAGCGTCAAGCGAAGTCCTGACCACTAAAAGGTCAGGGCTTTGCAGCCTAATCAGGAAGTTCAAAGCACTAGCTCCTACAGATAGGGGCCGTAGCGGCATGAGAACGGACAGTGTTTCGCCTTGGCTGTCTTATATCCCATCGGATGCGAGAGAGCCCTGCCGTTGAGTCCCAACCGGTCGGTGACAGGACAAAGGTCTCGGACACGAGGTACGGAACACGATGCGCCGTTCTCCTGCTCGTACTTGAGGTGCGCTCGAGGGGCGGTCGTTCTTCGAACAAGCCGTTAGTTTTTGCTATGTCAGCTTTTCGACCAGGCCACCGCTTCAGTGCACGGGGGCGGACGGAGGGCAGTTGCCTTGACTGATCGTCTTCCGAGTGTTCTTACAGTGTGGCGGCCGGAGTACTCACAAGCGGTTTTTCGTTGAGGAGTTCTGCATTGATTAGCGCATCAATCAAGCCGGGGAAGCGGGCATTAAGGTCTTCAGTCCGAAGCACACTCACGATCGACGTCCCCTGATAGCGCTGTTCGATCACGCCCGCTTCACGTAGTACGCGAAAGTGATGCGTGGAGGTGGATTTCGTCACTGGTAGCTCGAAGGCGCTGCAGGCCTGAGCTCTATGGTCACGAGCGAGCTGACCGATGATTCGCCGGCGGATCGGATCAGCGGCCGCTCCCAGGACATTGTCCAGCTGAATGTCCTCGCGATGGGGGTGTTCAAGGGTGCGCACAGCCTCAACCCTCCCATAAAACGAATGCTTGCTAGTACGAGTTTTGCCGTACTACGATAACCATCATACAACCACTCGCAAAGGTCGGATCGACGAGTGAGAGCGGTCGTAAAGGCCAGCCTCCAATGTTTCCCCAATTCCGTCTTTCACTCCACAGGAGATTTACATGACTGATGTCACCCCGCTCTGGTCACCCATTCGGATCGGTTCCACTGAACTGGACAACCGCATTGCACTGGCTCCCATGACCCGGATCAGCGCAACCGAAGACGGACATGCCACAGAGAAAATGGCTTCATACTATGAGCGATTTGCCCACGGAGGCTTCGGGCTGCTGATCACGGAAGGGATCTATCCCGACACGGCGCACAGTCAGGGCTACCACTTCCAGCCAGGTATCGCCACGAAGGAGCAGGCCCAATCCTGGGTGAAAGTCGTCGACGGCGTCCACGCTGCGGGGGCACGAATCTTCGCTCAGCTGATGCACGCAGGAGCTCAAAGCCAGGGCAACCGTTTCGTGAACTCGGCGGTAGGACCATCAGCGGTAGCGCCCAAGGGCGAGCAACTAGGGTTCTACCGCGGTGAAGGCCCCTACCCTGTTCCCTCGGAGATCACCCCGGATCAGATGGCCCAGGTCCGTGAAGGCTTCGTGACAGCCGCTCTGCACGCGAAAGAGGCCGGCTTCGACGGTGTCGAAATCCATGGTGCCAACGGGTACCTGCTTGATCAGTTCCTCACCGACTACATGAACCAGCGCACCGACACCTACGGTGGCTCACCCGAAAACAGGGTCCGCTTTGCCGCGGAGATCTGCCGGGACGTTCGAGCAGCTGTAGGCCCGGACATGACCGTGGGCATCCGCATCTCGCAAGGCAAGGTCAGCGACAATGACCACCGATGGAGCGGGACCGTCGACGAAGCGAGAGTAATTTTCTCAACGCTGGGCGCCACCGGGATCGACTACATCCACACCACCGAGTACCAGGCGACGGAGCCCGCATTCGATGACTCCGAGGAATCGTTGGCTGCGCTTGCCAAGCAGTATTCGGAGGTGACCGTAATCGCCAACGGCAAGCTCGATGACCCGGAAACGGCGGCGTCCATGTTGAACCATGGTGCAGCGGACGTTATCGCGCTCGGCAAGGGCGCCCTGGCCAACCGAAACTGGCCGCACCTCGTCCGGCACGGCCTGGAATTTCGCGAACTAGACCCGTCCGTATTCGCGCCCTTGGCAGATGTCAAAGACTGGGAACTGACAAACCCAAGGTAACGGAAGCCCCATACCTGACGGACCGGGCATGGCGACCCAGCCCGGTCCGTCAGGTACCCAGCATCTAGTAAGGGGTCCTCGGGAATCAATATCAACGACACATTTGCAGCATCATAGGTGCTAGGCCACTTAAATCGTCGAGGCCTAGCACCTGATAATTCGACTATCGAAAGCCCTTGCTGGACGTGGAAGAATATTAGGATCTCCTCGAAGCGAGCGGCAAAGAACCACCTCACTCACCCTTTACCGCTCACCCTGACACCACAAGGAAAAGATAGAAGCGGGGGCGGCACCCCCAGGTCCTCGATCCACAGCGATCCGATGTGCTACTGGTGGTGTAGGCCAGATCCTTCAAAGCAACAGTTCGACACCCCCTGTACCTGGTGAGGTGATTCGTTCTAACCGGCGCTGGTTGTGCTGGCATAGATCTGCTTCGCCGTCGGAGCGTAATTGCAGGCAGGCAGGCCGCCGGGTCGAGGTCTTCGTTCCACAAGAACGCGCTCTTGGTGCTGACACGGATGAACCGGAGGATTACATCGAGGGCGCGACCTTGCGAGGCGATAGCAGACTCCTAACTCCCTGGAAATGGAGTGCCAGTCTGAGCGCCGTAGAGGCGGTGGTGTGCGCGGGGTGTTAAGGATGCGTTAAGACCCGCTGTCGGGTGTTTTTCGGTGGATAGGCTCGCTTGGTTATGTGCGTGGCTCGGCCATGTGCGTTGTCCCGTGCACCCTGTGCATGCTGCAGGCCTGAAGGATGTTGATGACTGCTCCTGTGGAGTACGCCGTTCCCGCGACCGTTCCAGTCTCTTCGAAAAGATCAGCGCCGACGGGGCGTGTGCGTCAGTGGTTGCTCGCGAACCGGGTGCAACCCGTGGGGCCGGCGTCCGAGGAAAGCCACGCCAAGCCCAGTGCTTGGTGGAAGGTCATGTGTCTGACCGGGGTGGACTACTTCTCCACTCTGTCCTACCTGCCAGGCATCGCGGCCCTGGCCGCGGGTGCATTGTCGCCGTTGGCGACCCTGTTGATCGTTGTGCTGACCCTGCTGGGCATGCTGCCGATGTATCGGCGGGTGGCCCGGGAGAGCCCGAACGGGCAAGGCTCGGTGGCAATGCTGGAGCGGCTTCTGCCGTTCTGGCGGGGCAAAGTCTTCGTGCTGATACTGCTGGGCTTCGTCGCAACGTCGTGGATCATCACCATCACCTTGTCCTCGGCGGATGCGACGGTGCACCTGCTGGAGAACCCGTTCCTGCCCTCCTTCCTCGACGGGCAGGCGGTCCTGATCACGGTGGTGTTCCTGCTGATCCTGGGAGGCGTGTTCCTGCTGGGCTTCAGTGAAGCGGTGATCGTCGCGATTCCGCTGGTCGCGGTGTTCCTGGTTCTGAACGCGGTGATCATCGTCGTCGGAGTGCAGGCAGTTCTCACCGAACCCGGAGCGCTGACCGCGTGGACGGACGCCCTGACCCGGGCCGGCAGCATCGGTGACGTCGTCGGGCCGGCCCTCATCGCGTTTCCGCTGCTGGTCCTGGGCTTGTCCGGTTTCGAGACCGGGGTGAGCATGATGCCGCTCGTCGCGGCGAAGGGTGCCACGGACGAGGAACGCCTGGCGTCCCGGATCCGGAACACGAAGAAGCTGCTGACCGTCGCAGCCCTGATTATGAGCGTGTACCTGCTGGCGAGCAGTTTCATCACCACGGTGCTCATCCCAGCCGAAGCCTTTGAAGAAGGTGGGGAGGCCAGCGGCCGCGCTCTGGCGTATCTGGCGCATGAGCGGCTCGGCGACGGTTTTGGTACCGCCTATGACATCAGCAGCATCCTGATCCTCTGGTTTGCGGGCGCGTCGGCGATGGCAGGTTTGATCAACATCGTGCCCAGATATCTGCCCTCCTACGGGATGGCACCGGAGTGGGGCCGGGCGGTCCGCCCGGTCGTCCTCGTCTACACGGCGTTGAGCATTCTCATCACTATCGGCTTCAACGCCGACGTCAACGCTCAGGCGGGCGCCTACGCCACCGGGATCCTGGCCATGATGGTTTCCGGGTCCATCGCCGTCACCATCAGTGCCATCCGCCGTCGCCAGCGGCCGGCGTCAATCGCTTTCGCTGTTCTCACCCTGGTGCTGCTCTACGCATTGGTCGCCAATATCATCGAAAAGCCCGACGGCATCGTGATCTCCGGTTTCTTTATCGCCGGCATCGTCGTGGTGTCCCTCATCTCCCGCATCACCCGGACCACCGAACTCCGAGCGGATGTCATCGAGTTCGACGACATGGCGCGGTCCTTCGTCACCGACTCCATCACCTTCGACGGCCGCCTGAACCTCGTCGCGCACCGCCGGCAAGCAGGAGATGTCGCAGAATATGCGGCAAAGGAAGCGGACCAACGGGACTTGAACCCGGTACCGGGCAGCGCGGACATCGTCTTCCTCGAGATCGACGTCGTCGACCCGTCCGAGTTCAGCAACAAATTGCGGGTCCGGGGTATCACCGTCGGCGATCACCGGATCCTGCGCGCAGAAAGCCCGGCAGCCCCGAACGCGATGGCCGCGGTCCTGCTCGCCCTGCGCGATTCCACCGGCGTCAACCCGCACGCCCACTTCGAATGGGCCGAAGGCAACCCCCTGGCCCACCTGATGCGATACCTCCTCCTCGGCCGAGGCGACACAGCACCCGTCGTGCGGGAGGTCATCCGGCAGCAGGAACCCGATCCCACCCTCCGGCCACGGGTGCATGTCGGCTGACAAGCAGACAACCACGACCCACACGGTGGCGTAGTTACCTGCCCCAGGCAAGAGCCTGCCGAACGCCCTTCCATACAAGGTGCGGTCATCACACGGGCATCACACAATGACGGAGAGATTCACTGGTGGCAGAACGATCGACCCGGGTCAAAGTGACCGAACGGGTAACTGGCGCAGAACGACTGACAAGGATGCGCCGAGACATCACGGACTTCAGCAGTAAAGCCCTCACCCCGGTTCGCCTGGTACCACTAGCGTTCGCTGTCACGATCCTCATCGGCGCCAGCCTCCTCATGCTCCCGGCATCACGCGCCTCGGACAACACCGACCAGATGCCAGCACTGTTCACCGCAGTATCAGCGGTCTGCGTCACAGGCCTCATCACCGTCGACACCGCGACGTTCTGGAGCCCGTTCGGGCAGGGAGTAATTCTTGCCCTCATCCAGGTCGGCGGGTTCGGAATCATGACGCTGGCGACCCTCCTGGCATTACTGGTCCGCAAGCGCCTCGGCATCCGCAGCCAACTGGTAGCCCAGTCCGAAAGCCACACCGTGAACTTCGGCGACGTCCGCCGGGTCCTCACCAGGGTCGCCGCGATCATGGCCGTCGTCGAAGGCGTCACCGCCATCATCCTCACCGCCCGGTTCCGCATCGCGTACGACGACGACCTGCCCACCGCCCTCTGGCACGGAGCGTTCCACTCCATCTCAGCGTTCAACAACGCCGGGTTCTCCCTCTTCAGCGATAACCTCATCCCATTCGTCGACGATCCATGGATCATCGTTCCCATCAGCACCGCCATCATCCTCGGAGCGATCGGGTTCCCGGTCATCATCGAACTGCTCCGCAAGAGCCCATACAAAAAGACCTGGACCATTCACACCCGCCTCACCATCTACGGCACCCTGCTGCTCCTGGCGCTGGGCATCACCTTGTTCGCGGCCTTCGAATGGAACAGACCCGAAACCCTTGGACCCTTGAGCGCCGGAGGGAAACTCGTCGCAGCAATCGGCGGCGGGGTTTTCCCCCGCACGGCAGGGTTCAACAGCATCAACTACGGTGTGGCCGCCCCCGAAACACTGCTGATCACGAACATCCTCATGTTCATCGGCGGCGGCAGCGCCGGAACCGCCGGCGGCATCAAGATCACCACCTTCCTCGTCCTGGGCTTCGCGATTTGGAACGAAATCCGTGGACGTGAGCAAGTCAGCATCAATAACCGGTCCATTGCCTCCTCCGTTCAACGCCAAGCCCTCTCCGTGGCACTCCTCGGGATCGGCGCCGTCATTCTGGGTACCGTGCTGCTCCTGGTTTCCACGGACTACGGATTTGAACAAGTCCTCTTCGAATCCGTCTCCGCCTTCGCCACCGTCGGACTCAGCACAGGCATTACTTACCATTTGCCTCACAGCGCCCAATTCGTCCTCATGGCCCTGATGTTCATCGGACGCATCGGCACCATAACCGTCGCCGCCGCCCTGGCACTGACCAACAAACCCGTCCTCTACCGCCTGCCCGAAGAACGCCCCATCATCGGCTGACAGGACCACCCCCACCGCGCACTGACACCCCAAAGTTCACAACCCGGCACCCTGCTCGAGGCAAAAAAATGCCCGTCGGCCGATTGGCTGACGTACTTCATGGATAGCTGTTGAGTCTTCAGTGGCCGCGCGGTCTAATACGGTATGGCGATGACGACCAGAGTGCTCAGCGTCTCTGTTCCGGTGGCCGATCAAGACGCTGCGCTGACGTTCTACACCGAAGTGCTCGGATGCGAACTGCGCACAAACGTACAAGTGTGGCAGGGAACGCGACTGGTCGAGGTCGTGCCGCCAGGATCCAGTGCCGGCCTTGTACTCCTTCCACTCGACAGTGAAATTCCTGTCGCAATCCGATTGGGAACCCCGGACGCCCAACAGGCTCATGACGCAATCCGAAGAGCAGGCGTTGCCCTGCACAACCAGGAGCTCATCCGGATGGAAGGAGCGCCAGCGATGTTCTCGTTCACCAATCCAGACGGCAACGGGTTGGTATTCCTAGAAAATACCGATCACCACGGTCCCGCGTGAGCTCCGCAACGCGCCACTGAACAGCAGAAAGAACTACGAGCATGGCGGACTCCCAACATTTGAATCTCATCTTCACCGCGCGTCTAGGCAAGGCACGTCCTGGAGACACATGGACCTGCGTTCAGCTTCCCGACTCGGCACTGATTTTCGGTACCCGAGGTCTGGTCAAGGTTGCAGGCACTATCGACGGTCACCCGTTCACCGGAGCGTTCATGGCCCTGGGAGATGGAACCCACAAGCTCCCGGTAGCTGCAGCGATCCGCAGGGCCATCGGCAAAGACGACGGTGACGACGTCGAAGTCCACCTCACCGAACGGCTGAACTGACCCAAAAGCTACAGGACGGAACACAAGCCAACCGGAGAAAAGCCTTCGCCGCTTCCGCGGTTCCCAACCATGCTGCAGAAGCCTTCGTCTGCGATGCCTCCACGTCGCTGCGCCTGGCGGTACGCACCGCTCGTCTGTCGGATCAGGCAGCGCACCTCACCTCGGTCCTGGAATCAAGAACTGTCATCAATCTTGCCGCGGGCATCGTCATGGGCCAGAACAGGTGCAGCCAGACAACGGCCATGAGTATCCTCTGGGCCGCCTCGAACAGCCGGAACATGAAACTCCGCGATATTGCAGCGCGCGTCGTATCAACCGCCAGCGACGAACCCCCAACCACCCACTTCGACCAACAATCCCTCACCGCATAATCCAACGGACTCCAGGTGCATGAGATAACGATTCTCAGGTGTCCGCGTACATCTCCGCCACGGCGACAGCGAGCAGATCCTCATCCAGTACCGGCAAGGGCATCAGCCCGTGCAGGTACGCGTCGACCTCCACCTCGTCGATGTCGCCGCCGATAGTGAAGTAGTAGACCCACAACCCATGGGTGCTGATGTACCCCTGCTTCATGACATCGGTGATCAGGGCCCGCAAAGCCTCATCTGAGTCGTCGTGACTCATCGATGTACACCAACTTGTCCTCCTCGAAAGTAGCTGGGTGACACCACAAGCCTAAACAAGCCCTCCGGCACTCCGCAGGATGAAAACGTCCTTGCCCATAACAGCCCTCACGGGATGAGACGTCATCGATCTCCGACCGCCCCAATAGGGGATTACCCCGCTGAACGTGGCGTAGGAATCCCGCCACGTTCAGAAAAAGTCACACGCCGAGACAGGCGTGTGACTTTTCGTCAGGATGGCGGGCTTTTAAAGGATGGGTGGCGGGATCTAATAGCTCCAACGCAACGTCCCGCATGCGGATCTACTTACGCACAGCGTTCAATATTTGTTCAACTCAGTAGGCTTCGTACGCCCACGGTTGGGGGTGGCGACTCTAGTCGTGTTCAGGGCGCAGCGTCGCATCTGCATCGGTTTCAACCCACCGGGTGAAGGTGGTCGTGAGGTGAGCCCGAGTGGGAGAGGCGCAGAATGGGTCGGCTTCGGCACTTGCGGTTTCGTTCAGAGGGGCGACGCGGATGAGCTGGAAGGGCTCATCTCCAGCGCGGGCTCTGATGGTGACGACGTTACCGGCCCTGCTAAGCCGCACTGTGACTTCCCGATTGATCCACTCAGGGACGGGTGCTACCGACCAGTCAGAGACTCCATGTGTGACGACTGCCCCAACCTGTGGGATGCCGTCGGACACCTCTACACCGGCTTTGATCCACACGGATTCCGAGACGTGAAGATAGATCCCTGCCTGATCGAACTGCTCAGCGTAATTCAAAAGGAATGAGACCTCTATGGCTATGTCAACGCAGGTGGGGACCCACGAGGGCGGTCTAAGCGAGACCCACTTTGCAGAGTGATCGGGAGCTTGAGTGGAGATCACTTCCGAAGCCTGGTTTAAGTCCACCCACCGCTCTCGCACCGACTTACCGGTGGATCATTCGCAGTGTCACTTGAGCCACCCCCACCGTTGGGTATGGGAGGGTGAGGGGGTGTGGAGGTGAGGTTCACCGCAGCAGCCCCATCCGTCGAGAAGGGTTCACTGCGGACCTCGCCGTTGACATGATGGCCACGCTTCTGTTTCCAAATCGCGCGAAGCATGCTGAGGTACTGGCAAGGGAGGCGGAGGCGACGTGGAACAGCACGACAGTGGAGGCGCGGCAGACGCGGTTGATCGGATCAAGGCCTATGCTCGGGGCATCTTTAAGGCGACGGCGGTGGCGTACTCGCTGATGGATCCCGAGTACGTGATCCTCGACGTGAATCCGGCGTTCGTCGAGCTCGTGGGGATTTCCGCTACTGATCTCGTTGGCAGCCAGGCGTTCGAGGTGTTCGCCGAGAACCCGTCACAGGCGGAGCAGGAACCGGCCAGGGTTATGCGCGAATCGCTCGAACGCGTGAAGAAGACCGGGCAGAGGGACAGCCTGCTCCTCCACCGTTTCGACATCCCTGACCCTGGGCACCCCGGCGCGTTTCTGGAGCGGTATTGGAGCCCGGTCAATAGCCCTGTCCTGGACGACGAGGGTCACGTGGTCGCTCTTTTGCAGGAGGTGCACGACGTCACCGAGCACCGCGAGGATCTCGTCCGTCTTCTGGCCTACCTCGGTGCTGATCCGGACGTATCCGACGCGGACCGGAAACGGCGCTTCACGGAGTACTCGGCGGCGACCATGGTGACGTCCAGTCTCTATCGCTCCGCGCGCAAAGAGGTGGAGCAACTGCAGGAAGCCATGAGCTCCCGGGCTGGCATCGAGCAGGCCAAGGGCATTCTCATGGCTCAGCACCACTGCACCAGCGCAGAGGCGTTCCTCCGGCTGCAGAAAATGTCCAACGACACCCACGTCAAGCTGAAGGACGTCGCAACCGCCATCATCTACCAGGTGACAGCACCGCACAGCGCCGGATAGCCACCACGCATCTCCCGCGGCGTGTCCTCGAACAGACCCGGCTCCCCTGCAAGCAAGGGCACTAACCCACGCAGGTACTCATCAACATTCCACCCGCTGTCGGTCCGGGACTGTCCGAGAAACGGTTTCCCTAGGTTCGCTAGGTTCGCTAGGTTCGCTAGATTCGCGGGGTGTCGTAGGAGCAGGCCGCTCTGGGGGGTTGGGGCAGGTCGTCGATCAGTTCGTTCAGGGCCATGGCGATGAGGTCCCGGTCCATGGCTGGTAGTTGATACATGCCGTGCAGGTACGCGTCGAGCTCAAACTCACGTACGTTGCCAGTCATGCCGAAGTACTTCCACCAGATGGCTTCCGTGGTGATGTCGTACACCTTCTTCGCATCCTCCTGCGCCCGTGTTGCAACTCATAGGTTGCGAGGAAAATATGGGAGAAAGTCGCTAAAACATCATTCCAGCTTGCATTGACTAGCACCCGTTTTGTTTGTCAGGTTCTTGCTGTTATCAAAGATGGTCGTGCCTCCGTTCCGCATGAAATCGCTAGGTGTTCGAAGGTCGTCCGTCGCTTCAACTCCAAGCGAAGTGATTGAAGGCCGGATGAGGCCGTCACCTCCCCAAGAACCAATGCCCTTAATCAAGTTCCATTCCTGCAAAATCAGCATGACTGGCTTAGAGGGACGCGCGGCACGGTAACCAGACACCGCGAAAAGATTCCGTCGCTGATTGCCCTCATCGGAGGCGTCAGCTACCTGCACGACGCGTCATCGCCAATGGCTATGCTCGGGGGCTCTACGTAATGCTCGCCGCAGTTGCGCTGTCCATCATCGTCACCACCGCTGCTCTAGGTCGCCTAGCCCGTCATTTCTTTCGAGTTCTCCTCGGCTTCGCGGCAGATTGAAAGTTTTTTAGGTTGATTACTTCTTGTCAGCCCCAGGTGGATGACCCGCTAGCCCTCAAGGTTTTGCTTTCCACGTGTGCGCATCCAGAGGTGCAGGCGATATCGGCGCCGGGCTGCCGTCGGCGTTCCGATCTGGTCGTCTGGTTGGGTTTTAACGCTGCGCGAGGGCGGTGAGGGTTTGGTATTGGGGGTGGTCAGCGAGGAAGGAGAACGCCATGGGGCATTGCGGCCTAAGGCTCAGACGCCGTTTGTGAGCGTTGAGCACAACATGGCGCATAAGGGTCACATCCATGCCCTCGTCCCGGAATTCGGGCTGTTCCACTCCATCAGTGAGAACGATATGGCCGCCGTTCATCGTGTACTTCAGGTACGCCGCGAGGCTTCCATCAACGAAGAGCTCGAACCTGCAGTACAGGGGATTGTCGCGAAACGATTCCCTGGCCGGGTTCGCGGGAAGGATGCGTGTCGCGGTCTGCTGGGCGCGGTGCTCGAGTTCATCGACAATCATGTCGTAACGGTCCATGGCGGCGGCGGGCGGATAATCGGTATCCATCAACTTGTAGGCCTGGTTCACCAGGACCCTTAGGTGCCTCATCGACAGTGCCGCGATGTCCTGAGCAGTCAGTTCCTCCTCGACCACAGTGCTGTCATGCTCCGGTGAGGAAGGTTGCGACTCGGGCGACTCGGGCGACTCGGGCGACTCGGGCGACTCGGGCGACTCGGGCGACTCGGGCGACTCGGGAAACTCGGGAAACTCGGGCGACTCTGGCTATTGGAAGCCGGGACTAGGTTCGGTGACCGATACGAAGGCTCCGGACATCTCACCAGAATCGGGACCAGCGAAGGATGTGGGCTCGGTCTGGGGCGCCTGCAAGAGTTCAGTCATTACCGCTCCTGTGTTTGTCAGAAATCAGGCCCGTGTCTAGACCCCGGTGTCTCCCACGACGATATCGGCAGCCCACTCAGAAACAAGCGAAGCCGGGTTACAACCAGGTGACAGATCAGAGCTGGGCTGCGTCCGATGGGCGCCGAACTCAGTCGTTGTTAGACCCACAGCTGCATCTGTACTTGCGCGGCGAGCCTGCGGAGGACCTGAACGTCCTCATCGGTGAAGGTTCGGGGCTGGTCATCCATCAGGCAGAGAGTACCGATGCGCCACCCGTCGGCGGTACTGACGGGATGGCCGGCGTAGAACCGCACTTTGGGGCCACCAGCGACGAGGGGATGACGCTGCCACTGCGGGTGGATGCTGGCGTCGGTGATGACCAGTGTCCGGTCGTCCTTGAAGGTTGTCGCGCAGAGGGAAAGATCCCGGGGAAGGTCCTGACCTAGGGGGCCAGTGACGGATTTGATGACCTGCGAGTCTTCAGTGATCAGGGCGATGGAAGAGGAACTGACCCCGAAGTGATCCCGTGCCTGCCGGGTGATCTTGTCAAAGCGCTCCTCAGCCCCGGTCTCAAGCAACCGGGATTCGTGGAGAGCGCGGAGTCGACGAAACTCGACCTCATCCAACATGTCACGGTCACTGGGTCCATCGGACCCAGTGCTGGCGATGCTGGTTCCATGGCTGCCGGCGGCGACGGCACTGGTGCTATGGTCCCCAACCGGTGGGGCAGTGAAGTCGTACCCGTCGGGTGTGAGTGTCAGGGTTCGCAGGTATTCCTCGTAGCCCGAGTTCTCGGCCGCGTCCTGGTCACTGTAGTGCGCACCGTCGGCGGTGGAACCAGTAGCGTCCAGGGACTCGTTGATTGCGTGCGCGATCACGTCCCGCTGATCCCTGGGAAGCATGATCAGTCCGGCGAAATACCCTTCAATGGAAAGCTCATCGGCGTTGCCGGTGATTTCGAAGTACGCCATGAACAGGTCCTCGGTATGCAGATGTGCTGCACGAATGGTTTGGATGGCGCTCCACTGCTGCACGTACTTATCGAGCACCACAACCCACTTCCTTCCCGGTATCCCATACCGGGGCAGTTCAACAACCAGCCGAGCTCCATGACCACCCAACATTACGACGCAACACCTCCAAAAGACTGCTGCTTCGAGTGACACACATCAAGTGGACGCTACCCACCGCGCCGTGCCCGGTGCGGAGCCGAAGGGTTCTCCTAGAGGGAGCTCTGTGTAGCCCATGGGGTAGTGATCCTTCAGCTCGACAAAGGCTTGTCTGAAGAGGTCGGCTTGTACTTCGAGTCGCTGGATGAGCGGCCCGTATGGTGTCTTCTCGACCGATGCGCGTGCCAGTGCTTGGGTAATGCATCCGTGGAGCTGGCCGGCGCCCGTGATAGCGGCGCTGGCCTGCAGGCTCAGCATCGTCGTTATGACGGCTTCTTTGTCCTGGTTTTCCAGCGCCTGACGTATCGCGCTGATGCGCTGATCGAGTAGTGATTCGAAGGAGGTGATGAAGCTGAACGCAGCAGTAGGTGAGGCAAGGTCATCGACGAGTTCCGCGAAGATCGCTGGGTCGAGTGCGAGATCGGGTGTGCCGATGTGAAGGGCTTGAGTGCTGGCCGTATTTTCTTCCACGATAATGCGCAGAAGGGCACGCCAGGCGGAGGCCTCGACGGTTCGGCGGCTGAATTCTCCGAGGAGTTCAGCGTGGCGGTACTCCGTTTCCGGGTGAGCTTCACAATCGGTGGCGTACTCGTGGTCGAGCTGCCGTTGAACGCGACTGTGAAGGATCTGGACGTCGATGTCGTCGAGGGCGGTGAGATCCTCCGGGAAGGACTCTGTCGGGCCGAGCCTGCTATTGATAATGATCCTCAGAAGCTGAACGTGGGGTGGTGGCGATGATCGGGCAGTGGAAGCACCGATAAAAACTTCAGAGGGACACAGTGTTGGGACCGTGGGGTGCCGTTCGTCGGCCGATGTCGAAGATGAAGAGGCGCTCGAGGTGAGCCGCTTAGCGAGGTGGCAGAGCGGGACGGTCCGTACTGTGCTCCACGGGACGCTCTACCGCGTAGACGCTACGTCGTAGGAAATACGATCGCAAGTCGGCTTACCACTCGGGTAAGCGACAGCTTCAGGGTTTTGACAATTAGAGCTTTCGGAGCTCTAAGTTCCCGCACTCAAACGCTCGTTCAGCTCACAACGGGGGAAGGGTTCACCCCGGTTAAGGGTCTTTTGGCTGCTTCCGTGAGGGATAAAGCGACGGGGTTCTTGAGAAGTTCCGTGGCTGAAGGCTTGTCCTTGCTCCGCGCGGGCGGTGCGGGTTTTTCTGTCGAAACGGACGATAGGTCCGACCCCTTCGGCGGGGTGGGACCTATCGTCCGGATGGAGATCGGCTACTTCGTCGTTGTTGGTCCGAACATCGCGTCGATGTCTGCCAATTCCATGTCAGCGGTGGCCGGGGTGGCGGTAACCTTGGCCCCGATGTTAAGCCTTGGGGGCCTCATCTGCCTTGGGGGCCTCATCGGCCTTGGCCAAGTTCGGCACGTCCGGGCCGTCGGCATCCTTCAACTGCGCAGTGGCGGGCTTGTCCTCAGCCGTGGCATTGTCGAACTTGTTGTCAGTCTCGCGTTCCATCTTCAGTGCCTCCATTTTGTCGGTCTCGGTCTAGGTTAACTCGGTGAGGGCGTCAGCCTGCCCCTCAAGCTCACCGTCCTCGGTCTCGTCGGACTCGTTGAAGTCACCGGGAAGGGCGCGCTCGAACTTGAGCTTAGCCTCATCGAGCTTCCGCTGTGCGATCTGCGTGTGAGCAATGCAAAAGATCTTTCGGTGCGCCGCTTCCCGCCTCCCAGGTAGGAATTGCCGCATGTAACCCTTCGATGGGAGCACCATGAGCAACCACGACCATCCAACGACCAACGTGATCACCCCTTGGATGATCAAGGGCCCAACAGTGATGCTGGCATGTCTTCTGCAGCGATCTCCGCGCTGAACTCCGACGAGTACTCGACTGCTACCGGCATCGACGCGGATAGCAGGGCTGGTGATGAGGGCGCCAGTGATGACGGTGCTGCTGGTGCTGCTGGTGTGCTGCAGAACATGGTCTTGGACAGTGATGACGTTCAGGGGTTCCTGACGACGCTGTCACAGCACGCCGCCGATCAACTCTCCGGTCGGGATCATGAAGTCCGCTGCGGAATCACGCTGCTACGCCCCCGAGCTGCGGAAACAGTAGCCAGCAGCGATAACCTGGCCAGGACCATGGATGAGGTTCAGTACCAGTTCGATGAAGGACCCTGCCTCACCGCGGCACGAACCGGCCAGATCACACAGGTCCACGACGTCACCTCGGACTCACGGTGGCCCCAATACCTCCAAGCGATCGCTGAAACCGGTGTCCGATCTATCCTTGCCGTGCCGATCCCACTGGAAGGTGACTCGCGGTGCGCCCTTAACCTCTACTCGCCATCAACTAGAGCATTTACTGATGAGGCGGTCCGGGACGCTGAACGCTTTGCCCAGGAAACCTCGGTCACTCTACGCCTAGCGGTGCGAATCGCTCAGCTCACAGATGCCCAAGGACACCTCAAAGAAGCGATGCGCTCAAGGACCATAATCGACCTCGCAGCGGTCGTCGGATCCGTCAGCGACCAGCCACCCACTTCAACCATTAGAGCAATACGTCGCGCTCATCACTCGTTTCAGCACTCGCTCAGGTGGAGAACTAGTGAGATTGCGGTTCGTTCACCAAGCAACTCTTCGCGAGAGGAGGGTGGGCTCACATCTGGCTGCGGATGTGGTCTTTGCCCGCGTTCGCATTCTTAGAAGTGGTTCCCGCTTAGACCGCCCCGTGGGTTCCGTTTAGGTTGACAGAGCCACCATGGACCGGATGCTGTCAGCCCCGTACGAGGACGCTGTCTACCCGGCGCAGTACTTCACCGACAAGCAGACCGCGGGACAGTGGCTGAACCTGATCCATGATCTGGTGTGCGAGGATCCGATCGAGCACACCATGGTCTTACCGTTGACCTGGATCCCCTGAAAGCGTGGCCCAGACCTCGACGAACTAGGTACTAGCAGCGTCCATGGAGCAAGCTGTCGGCCGGACGCGGGCGGATGCATCACTTAGGTCCTGCTGCGCTCCTCAGGTCAGCGTGCGTAGATACGTGGAGAATCCGGAAGGGACGCGGCCTTCGGTGCGCGAGGATGTCGTTACCCTGATGCTGCCCGAGGCCGTCCATTGCACGCCTTTGGCTTTTGCCCGATCCACGAGGTCCACATCCTCGTTCTGCGTCAGCGGGTGGAAACCGCCGAGGTCAAGGTAGGTCTTCCCCCCGATGCCGAGGTTCGCGCCGTGCACGTGGGGGTGTCCGTTACCGGGAGTATAGGCCTGGTACCAGCTTCGTAGAAGGTGGGCGTTGTCGGCGGTCGCTGTGGGGCGGACGGTACCGAGGACGAGCTGGTACTCGCTACCGAGGCGATAGTGCCGGATGAGCCAGTCGCGCGGTACGAGGGTATCGGCGTCGGTGTTGGCGACCCACGTCCGCTCTGGCAGGCTCCGGGAACGGCTTAGGGCGAAACGGACACCGGCGTCGCGCGCGGCTCCAACCGAGCCGAAGGTACCGGCAATGATCGAGATACCCGGAACGCTTTGCGCTGCGCTCAAGGAACGGTCGGTGCAGCGGTCCAAAACCACGGTCACCGAGACGAGGACTTGCGGGACGGTGTCCAGGAAATGGGCCCGGGCGGCATCGAGGGCGGTGAGGCACGCGGGCAGCCAGTCCTCCTCGTTGCGGGCGGGTACGACGACGGCTACCTGGCCCAGGATCACAGAAGGTTCTCGCGGCGGGCCACGGATACCGCCGGGGCGGGCACGAATACCTCCAGCAGGAAGTCCTCCTCCGTATGCAGTGCGAGGGCGGCCAGTCCGGACGTCCGGCGGACCCGCTCGTGCACGGCGTCGCCGTCGAGTTCCCACCCCTTGATGGGGTGGCGCCAGTGGCATAGCAGCAGGACCCCGTCGTCGTCCAGGGAAGCGCGTGTGAGGCGGATGACATCGTCGAGCTGATCGGAGGACAGGAAGTAGCCCGTCTCGGAGAGGACCACCAAATCAAAGGGCGCGTCGTTCGTTGGCCAGTCGGCGGGGACCGTCGCGAGCCTCGCGTTCGCCGCGTCGTGCTGGAGAAGGGCCTCATTCGTCCGGCGTACCGCTGTCTCGCTGGTATCGAGCGCCAGGAGCAGGTCCGAGACGTCCGCCAATTCCTTTGTCAGGGCGCCGACGGAGCATCCGATCTCGAGAGTGCGGCGGAATCTACGCCGCGGCAGGCTGGCGACGGTGAGGGCGCGCTTGCGCTGCTCGTAGAACCGATCGGCGACCTCCCACGGGTCCGCCCGGTCGCGGTGCAGTCGCTCGAACGTCGAGGAGCCGCCGGTGACGAAAAAGGCTTCGACGTTCCGGCTGAAGTGCTCCAGGACGCCAGGGGTCAGCAGCACCTCGTCGCCCGGCGCATCCGACAAGGGGAGCGTCTGGGAGAGGTGTGTGGCGAGGGCTGACTCTTTCCGGGCGTGGTCGTCGGTATCGAGGCGAAGGAGCGAGAGGCCGTCGAGGTCCGCGGCCTGGTTCTCGGCGTTCCCCCAGTGCCAGAACCAGATCGGATACTCCAATAGGACGATGTCCCGCTCACCGCACACTTCGGCGGCGGCCCGACCCGCGGTGTCGTGATCACTGTGACCGTCCCTGCGCCAGGGTGCCGCCACGAGGGTACGGGTCGCCTCACCCGGACCGAGTTCACGTAGCAGCACGGCCGCCACAGCATCCTCGGCGAGGGCGCCGTCGGGGAATCCTTCGAAGGTCAGCTGCGCCGCAGGAGCCAGGAACTGGACGGCATGTGCCACTTCCTGGCGTCGGCGTTCGGCGAGCTGCCGTGGCGTATGCGTGGGGGAGGACGGGTGGGATCCTTCGCCGTCGGTGAGGACGACGACGTCGCACCGCACGCCGTTGCGGGCGAGCCGGGCCAGCAGTCCGCCGGCGCCGAGGGTCTCGTCGTCGGGGTGCGCCGCCAAAAGAATGAAGCGCTCGGGCAGCCGTCCGTCGAAGAGTGCCTCGACCTGGAGGTCACCGCCGGGCTCGCGGTCTTGCTCCCACGTGCGCCAGTGGCTCTCGGGTGTGCCGTCGCCGTCGTGCGTGAAGCTCACCACGCTGTTCTTCCCTGTATGGAGCGCTCGAGGACGCGGCGACCGAGGGCGGCGTCGTCGCGTTCGGCGTGGTGTTGGCGCAGGTAAAGATGCAGGTCCGCGACGCGGGCGGCGTGCTGCTCGTCAAAGGCCAGGGGCGCGGGGCCGAGACCGTGTGCGGCCGCCTCAAGGACCAGTTCAGCGCAGCGGAAGGCCGTGGTGCGCACACGTGCCGCAAGAAGAGCTCCGTCTTGCCCGCCGGCCAGCCCGGCATCGACTCTAGCGGCCGCATGTGCCAGGAGGGTGCGGGTCTCGTGCAGGGCCGAATCGACGCGTCCCAGATGCATGAGGGCAAGCTGGTCCGGGGTGCGGGCCTGCGCGGCGGCGAGCAGCGTTCGGGCGATTCCGAGTGCGCCCCCGAACCAGCAGGCCGCGACGCCGATGCCGCCCCACCCGAACCCGTCCCGGTCCAGATACCAGCCGGGGCCGCCGACCGGAGTTGCCTGTACCGCCTCGAAACGGACGGCGCAGCTCGTGATCAGGGGAAGGCCGCGGCTGACCCAGGCTTCCGGTGTTTCCGCGGTGACACCCAGTGCGCGGAGATTGACGGCGAAAGCCTGCCGTCGACCGTCGCTCACGTGTGCGGTCACGATTGCGGAATCGAGGTGGTCCGCCAGCGAGCACCACGGTTTGGTACCAGCAAGGGTCCAGGTGCCGTCAGGCAGAGCGGACGCCTCGAGGACAACCTCGGGACCCTCCGCCGCGAAGACACCCCAGGCGCCGCCCTGACCTGCGACCCCGGCTTGATCGAGGATGGCGAGGGCGTCGAGATGAGGTTCGACGACGCGCGCCACTGTGAGGTCGGTGGTCGCAAGGGTAGTCAGGAGCTGCCACATAACAGCCGTGCTGCCGTGCCCGGGTAATGGGGCTTCGCTACCAAGTGCTGCCGATAACGCAAGAGCCCGCGGAAGGGAACCCCGCGCATCCTCGGCCTTTTCAGTGAGGCCCTGCAGCACTCGCTCGGCCTGACGGCCAGTCATGTCCTCCCGGCGCGAGGGGACACTGGTAGGAATCACGGGCAACCCGGGATCCGGGAGCGGGTAGCGTCGAAGGACATGCCCGAAGTCTACTGATGGTTAGACAGACTAGCGGAACGCTTCAGACCCGGGCCAGTCAGCGCAGGACGCACTCCCTACGGACGCTGTTGCACCAGGTGTCCTCGGTTCAACACATCGATGGACTAGCCGGTGTACGCATTGGGCGAAATAGCCCCAATCACCAGGACCGGCATTCGCAGCGATGCTCCTTCGTGTGCTGTCGAGCCACGCATTTATATGCGCGCTGGTTCGAATTGCACTGTTGATCCGGGGCAACTCGTCGACTCAGGGGTGAAGCGGATCGAAGGTGATCTAGATTCAGCACATGGGTACAGCAGCCAAGGGCCGGACGCAGATCAAGAAGCTCCTAGTCCTCGCTCAGGAACAAGCCCTTCCGTTGCGCATTCTTCGTGACGCAGGCGGCTCGAGAACCGAGTTCGGTGTCGTGGTTGGCCTGTCCAAGGAATGGGTGGTTCTGGCTGAACTCCGCGAGGGGGTACTTCGAGATGGCTATGTGGCCTTTCGGACCAGTTCGATCAAGCGGGTTCGGGTCTTTGACACCTTTATAGGCTTCGTCTTTATAGGCTTCGTCCGGGACAACAATCAGTGGCCCCCGCACAGCCCGTTCCTCACCGCTGACCTCAGTGATCCTCAACCGCTCATACGGGCAGCCCTGGACACAGCAGGTGTCATCTCGCTGTACCGAGAAGATAAGCACCCCGAACAACTCCTCATTGGCATCCCAGTCAGGTGGAGCAAGAAGCATCTATGGCTCTTCACAATTAACGAACACGGGCAGTGGGAGGCGTTTCTGGACCGATTCCGTTTGCGGGACATCACAAGGATCGGCTTCGGCGGGATGTACGAACGAGCCGTCTCGGCCACGGCTGGTCCAATGCCAGAGGCAGTTCCCAAGAAGGACGATCGGGGGAAGAAGGTAAAACTGCCGTCGACCCTGTCTGCCCCAGCAGTAAGCGGTCAGTCCTCACCGTCCCGCTGAGGGATCCTCACCGAACGCTATCCGGTGACCTAGATCTGGGCTTGGGCCTCGCGTAAAACGGAATCGTGTTGCTCGCGGTCAAACGTATAGGTGATGGCGGAAGGAAACGGGAATCCCTCCACCTCTGGCCCAGGTTGGTGGGCTTGGAACTGGCTCCAGGTCACAGCGCCGTCGTGACGTTCGATGATGGCACTGGTCACGGCGCACTCGACATGCAGACATTGCCCGATGAGGAGCGGAACACGTCCGGGAAATTCCTCCCACTCGTCCTCGCCGAGCAGGAACCGTAGTGCGTCGCGGCCGGCGTCCCCGTAATCATCGTTGCTTCGCTGCAAAACAGAATAGTAGAGGTCAGCGGTGAGGTGGCGCCCTTCCTTCGGCAGCGACGACCTAGCCTCCTGCAGGATGAGCGCTAAAGGTCTACCGTCGATGGACCATTGCAGCCCTCCCACCTGAACGGCGGCACGACCCCAGCGTTGGCGGATGGAGACACCGCGCTCCAATGTCAGCTTGGACATGTCGTCATTAGTCATAATCGCTGCCCTAAATCTTCGGGACCCGCAAAGGCGTTATCACTGAAGGCTCCCCAGCTGCTCCGCTGGACCGACTAGCGAGTTGGGGCTAACGGCGAACTGCTCGGTCTGCGTAGCACCGACAACGACGCTAAGTGGTTCCGAGAACCACTTCTGCCAAATCGTGTCTATCTGATCGGCAGTGATTGACCCCTTGTTGATGAGCAGGCTTGCCATCGAATGCGCCTCGTTCGCGTACTCGTCCCACGGGGCACCGTCATGGCCGCCGGGTTCAACCCCGCTTGGGTCCAATCGGTTGAGCAGCACCGTGATGCTTTCAGTGATGCTCTTCTGTTCGTGCTTGCTCAATTGCATCTCATCAGGATGCATCAAAAGACAACTATCAGTAGCGATCCGTCAGGGGGCGGGTTCGCCGAGTGAGAGCCAGCTCGCGATGTCAGTCGCGCAGTCTTCGGTCGAACGATTCGTGGTGTTGACCTCGAAATCGTAAGTTGTGCCACGGTGCACGCTCAAAGCTTGTTGCCGAGCCATTCCTTCCACACGATCAGCGCGTTGAGCTTCACGTGATGCGGCGACATCAGGGTCGCAATGCACCCCGATCCACACCAGTTCCACCCGCTAAACGTGGACTGTAGACGCTTTTGTCCGGCACCCCCGGAGAGAAGCACCTCATCGAGAATCATGTGTGCCCCAGCCTTCGCCATACCACTTAGTCCGGTGTACCAACTGTGTTCTAGGGCTCGATGCTCGGTGCTGAAGGTGATCGTGCCATCTTGCTCGTAAGTAATTCCCGCCCGCGGACTGTTGCCCCGACTAGGAAGGGCTTCGATGAACGTGTCCACACCGAAGGTCAGCCATATGCCTGGAAGCACTTCCTGCCGAGCCCGAGTGATAAAAGATTTCCCAGAGCTTGAACCTCCGTTCAGCACCACTACGCGGGCATCTCGGTTCAACGACATTCCGCGATCCTAACCAAGAACCTCAATGAAGACCCGCCCGCAAGCCGGTCCTCCGCTAGGACATCTCTCGCCGGCCTGAGCGAGGAGGGACAGCCCATACGGATGCTGATGAGGTCGATTCCCGTATGACCTGCCCGAGATGATGCCCGGTGATGGTGCGGCGGATTCGAGCGGTCGACGCAACAGTGAGCTTGTTATGGACCTGTTGAACGTCCTATCTAAGTCTACCGAGCGTGTGCTGGAGCGCTCAGAAGGCGACTTGTTTAGGCGGTTTTTGGAATCAGGCAGTCGTCGTCACAGAGGTCGATCTGGGTGTCGTGGGTCGCGTCCGCGTTCTTTCCAATAGTCATCACGTTGGCCCTGAACGAACCGACGCAGGTTGACGATAAGAACAACGAGTACCAGAGCCTGAATGATTAAGACGATCCATACCCAGGGTGCCTCATAATCGGTGAGCATTAGGACCGCCAGACCCGCCAAGAGGATAGGCACCGGAAGGATGGCGGGGATAGCTGATGGTTTCTTGCGCGGTGCTTCCTGCTCGATGATGTCCCTTTCTCAGGTGCTCTCTGGGTTCGAAGTCGGCAGGTCGGGCTCGAAGAGCCTCAGGATCACACTCTTCGGAGTCTACTGACACCTTCCATCTCGGCGTGCAGGACGGCTGCGGGCGTGCGGTAACCAAGGCTTTTACGAGGACGAGTGTTCAGCTCGCCGCAGACCTCTCGAACTCGGTCGGCGGAGTGGACGGAGAGGTCCGTGCCCTTCGGAAAGAATTGGCGAACCAGTCCATTGAAATTCTCGTTCGCGCCGCGTTGCCAAGGGCTGGAGCGTTCAGCGAAGTAGATCTGCAGTCCGGTCGCTTGAGCTAGTTCCTGATGCCTTGCCATTTCCACGCCCTGGTCCCACGTCAGGGTCCGCTTCAAGTGGGCGGGTAAACCCGCCAAGGCGGTGATGATGGCGTGGTTGGTCAGGGCCGCGGTGTGTCCATACGGGAGGTTGATGACGATTCCGTAGTGGGTCTTCCGCTCACGCAGCGTCACCATCGCCGATATTGAACCGGGTCCGATGATGAGGTCGCCCTCCCAGTGCCCAGCTTCCGTTCTGGTCTCGACGACCGCTGGTCTGTCGCTGATCATGGTCATGTTTTGCACCACTGGGTCGCGGCCCGGGCCGGTTCTCCATCGGTGTTTGCGGATCTTCCGCCCCGTGCGCAGCCGCGGCTTACCCTCCATCTGCAATCCGCCGTGATCATGGAACAGCAGTGCCTGGTAGATGGTCTCCGGACACAGCCGCAGACCCGGATTGGTAGGGAAACGAAGGGAGAGCCACCCGCAGATCTGCTCCGGCGACCAGTGACTGGTGAGCTTGGCCTGCACCAGGGAGCGAAGGTGGGGACTCGCGGAGAGTTTGCGTTCCCTTGGCCGTAAACGTTGCCGGCTGGCATCATGATTAGCCACGTGGGGGAGGTACCGGCCCTTGATGTCACGATGCCGGTCGAGCTCACGCTTGATCGTCGAGGGATGCCGGCCCAGCTCCCGCCCAATAGCCCGCAAAGAGCACCCCATGCGCAGCAGGTCCGCCATCTGCAGCCTCTCCCGCAAACACAGATACCGCCCGGACGGTGGTTTAGTGCTAGCGCGTGGTCGTGCTGCTCTTTGGCTCCGGTACCTTGTCCCGATCGTTCTGCTCACGCCCAACATCCTGCAAGCTGCAGCGTTGGAAGCACCAGAGCCCACCAAATCCCAGTACCGCACCTCGCGCAGAACGCGTCGTTTCTGCGCCGGCGACAATGGGGCTGCCACTCGTTCGGCGATGACCCTAGCCGCGCGGATTGCGTCCCTGTCGAGCTGCTGCACCCGGGCCTTCTCAGCCTCGATCTCCTTCTTGTTCTGCGCCTCCCACCTGGCGGCTGTATTGAAGGACAAGCGCAGATCCTTCGTTACCTGCCCCAAGGCAGAGTGCCGCCGTAGCTCCACGAACCGCCGGTAGACCCACCGATACACGGTCGTATGCTTCAGCCCTACTGAAGCCCCTGCGCCCTTGAGACTCATACCGGTCGAATACGAAGCCCAAAACTGTTCTTCTACCGTTAGATCTAATTGCAGATGATGCCGTCCGTCATGGGTGAGGAACCATTCTTTCCATTCCTCGGCTTTGCTCGAGGCGAACCCGAGCTGGGCCTGAGCCTGTCCATGGTCTAGGCCTTCGGAGCGGAATCGAAGGTATTCATCGCGTAACCACCGGTACCCGACCCCTTTATCGATCCCGACCGCGCGGGCGGAAGGTTTGAGACCTTTGCCCTCCCGCATAAGAGCGAGAAACCTGACGCCCGTAGGCGAAGTGAACTGTTGATGCATCGAAGAAACCCCTCAGATGGGTGTTGCTTCGACCAACAGAATCCGGGGTGCCCTAACTGGTACAGGCTCCGCTGGTCTCGGACGTATTGGTTGTCCTGGACCAGTATGCCGAATACGAACGTATTCGCTACACCATTCGCCGGAGCCACCGATTCCCTCGTAACAGGTCGTTTCCTGTAGCAATACTCAGTGCCACAATCTATGTTTCACTTCTGCTCCTTGCAGGTGAGTTCCGCTACAGCGAAGGCATAGGACATCTTTTGGTTATGCGCGAGTGTCAACGACCGATCAGGACGCCGCTCTGCAGGTCGACGCCTTGAACGCTGCCGGGTGTTATCGCGTGTTGGTCGACACCAGTGCAATCAGGTGACTCCACCAAAGGGCCGAAGGCCGAGAGTGAAACCGTCAGAGTGATCTGCCATCATGCTTGAAATGATGAGGGCAAAACTTACTCGACCACACCGCTGTTGATCAGGAGCGCATCATGATCGGACTTATTCGCTGGTGGCTCACCTCGAGCATTCGGTACAGCTATCTGTTTGTGCGCGCCATCCTCCGGCTGCCGTTGATGCTGCTACCCATCCCATCACGCGTCCATAACCAGATCGCCGGCGCCCTGGCGGTCGCGTTCTGGTTCCTTGGCTTGTTCGTTCTGGTCGTTGTGTCCGACGTCCTGTGGTGGGGACAGCTCATGGTCGTTGCTATGGCCGCGCTGATCATCGTCGGTGTCGTGCAGATGGAGGGACGCCGCCCGATCGTCCGCCGGTCTGCTCGGGCCCAATGACGTCCTGGCGGAAGTAGCAGGCGATGAGGCTGCGCAGGGGAGAGGCTGACCGGTTCTGGGAGAAAGTCGTCAAGGGCCCGCGGCCGCAGGACTGCTGGATTTGGACCGGTGCCGTCGCCGATGACGGATACGGACGATTTTGGGTCGCAAGGGACGGCGAGCAGCGCGCCCTGCGGCCGCAACGCTACGCCTATGAACATTTCACCGGGGAAACCCTGCACTCGGGCGTAGCTCTCATGCACGTCTGCGACGTCCCGCTGTGCGTGCACGCCAGTGCAGGAGGAGAGACCCACCTGCTGCCCGGCACCCAAGCATTGAACATGTTGGACAGGTCTCAAAAGGGTCGGCACGCGAACGCCTCAACCTTCCGATGGCGAGGCGTGGGCCGCGCCCAGTTCCGCGCCCAGTCCGTCGAGCTGCGTTCGGCCCTCCTCGAGTACGGATGGAACGAGCCGATTATTCGACCCCTGCTGGCCGGCATCGACCCTCAGGCACCAACCCTCTTCTGACGCAATCGGCCCAACTCCGACCGCAGGGTTGTTTCGAGGATGACCTAATGCTCGCGACATCGGAAGGATCCGCCCCCGTGGTTGCTCGGAAGGCGGGCACCCTTTCGTGTCGGCGGTGCAGACTACGATCGATAGCTTGGGCCGTAACGACCCAGGACGGAAGGGAACGGAAGGTCATGGACGAGTTCGGTGCATCCGGTACGGCTCTGGGCAGGCCTGCTCCAGCTGCTGTCAGGGCGGGGCTCATGCCGTCAGGATTCGCGTCCCCTGCCCAGGACTGGTTCGAGGATCGCATCGACCTGAACCGACACCTCATCAAGGACATCACCAGCACCTACATCGTGCGGGTGTCCGGACACGCCATGGACGGTGCGGGTATTTCCGACGGGGACGAACTGATCGTCGACCGAGCCCTGCAACCCAGGGACGGATCCGTGGTCATCGCGGTCCTCGACGGTGAGCTCATCATCCGGCGACTCCGCATCACCAACGCCGACCCCAGCACCAACACCGCGGGTACTGGTGAAGGCACAGGTACTAGCGTCGCGCTGATCGCGGCCAGCTCCGCCTACCCGCCCATCCCCGTGCCGGATCCTGATGACCTGGTCATTTGGGGCGTGGCCACCCGATGCCTCCACCATGTCTGACCCCGCACCTCCTACCCAGCCTGGTCCCGGTTCTGCAGCCAGTCCTCTCAGCTCGGGTGTTGCTTTGGTCGACGTCAACAACTTCTATGTCTCCTCAGAGCGGGCCTTCGACCCATCATTGGAGGGACGCCCGTTGGTGGTGTTGTCGAACAACGACGGATGCGTGATCACCCGCAGCGCCGAGGCGAAAGCTCTCGGGATACCGATGGGGGCACCCTGGTTCCAGATCGCCGAGCAAGCCAAGGCCTGGGGGTTGCAGGTCCGCTCGAGCAACTATGAGCTGTACGGGGATATGAGCGCCCGCGTCATGGAAGTCCTCGGCCGATACACCACCGACCTCGAGATCTACAGCATCGACGAAGCGTTCCTCACCCTGGACGGCACCCACGGGGAACAGCACGTCACGGGCAGGATCATCAAGGCCTCCGTGCGGCGCAACACCGGGCTTCCCGTGTGTGTGGGCATCGCCCCGACGAAGACTCTGGCGAAACTCGCCAACCGGTGGGCGAAGGGCAACCCGAACTTCGACGGGGTCTGCCACTGGGATCTTGTCCCGGAAGACCAGCGGCAATCCCTGCTGCACAGGCTGAAAGTCACCGATATCTGGGGTGTTGGCACCAGGAACGGGGCACGCTTGAACGCCATAGGCATCGATACCGCCTGGGATCTGGCTGCTGCTGATCCTGTGCTTATCCGGAAACGGTTCTCCGTCGTCCTTATGCGCACCGTTCTGGAACTGCAGGGCACACCCTGCATTACCTCGATCGAATCCACCGGCAATGAACAGGTCTTCTTCTCCCGCTCCTTCGCCAACCCCGTCAATAGCAGGGACGCAATGCAGCAAGCCTTGAGCGTCTACGCCCAGGGCGCTGCCTCACGCCTGGCCCGCAAAAACCTCCAGGGAAGGGTGCTCACCGCGTTCGCCGGCACCTCACCCTTCAGTACCGGCACCAAAAGCTCGCCCAGCATCTGCATCCCGCTCCCGGCGCACACAGCGAACCCACTGGATCTCACCCGGGCCGCGCACAAGCTCCTGCCACTCATCGAAGAAGGCGTGCCCTATATCCGGGCCGGTGTCATAATCACCGACCTTCAACCCGTCGGAACACAGGACGCCCTTCTGACCCTTGACCTGGATTCCGGCGCGAACACCGGGCAAACCCCCGGCAAGGATGCCGGTCCACTCCTGCACGAGATCGGCCAGAAATTCGGGCGCTCATCCATCGGCCTCGGCCACGCCGGCTTGAAGGCAGGGTCGGAATGGACCATGAAACGCGACATGCTCTCACCCCACTACACCACCAAGTGGACCGACCTACCCGTCGTCAAAGCCCAGTAGAACCAGCTCGAACCACCTAGAACCGACCCGGAAAACCCCGCAACCACCGGCTAATGATGCCGGCACCACTGGTGACTCACATACAAAGCTTGCCCAGGGTTGTCGCTGGCGCTCAAACCATGGAAATGGTCCTCTCGCTTCGCTTCGGCCTGAATAGGCACGGCTGCTCCTTCGTCGCATCCAGTCCTGATCTGTTTACGCCGTTTTTGCTGCTGTCCTGCGGATTGTGCGTCCCCGCTCCGCAGCGTCAACCGGCTTCGCCGGCATCGGGCGCACCAATCCTGTCCGGCGCTCCTAGCGTCGCTTTTTTCCTTCCAGGACTGACGCACCCTCGCACCTACGGCGTTGAGCGCTGCTTGAGTCGGGGACGAGCGAGCGAGCTCGCCAGCAGGCAAAAAACAACGGGGGAGAGGGGCCACTGCTGGTCACCCAAGGCCTCCAGACCTCACCACCTGCATTGAAGGAGCACCACCGTGAACTCTCTAAATACTGATACCGCAGTTTTGGTCGGCACCACCACGAAGGACACCGAGGAGACCGTCGGCGCCCTGGTCCTGCCGGTCGATGACCGCACCGGCGACGGGTACGACTGGCTCGACAATCTCACCGGTAGCCCGTGGAAGGTCATGGGCGCGTGGGGGATCGATGGATGGGACGCTGAGTCCTGGCCCTACGTCTTCTTCGCCACCGCCATCCACCGAAACGAGATAGGCACCCTGTACGGGTACGGGACCTACGTCGAAGGCGACACCTACGCGCACTGGTACCGCGCCGAAGATGCCTGCCACCGGGCGATCACCGCCGAGGTCTTCTGGTACTGGAAGCACGGACAGGCCGACGGCCCCAGCAACCTCCCCGCATCGGCCGAGGAGCTGACCGAGCAATACACCAAGCCCTACGGGTGCATCCACCGCTAGACCAGCCCTACGCCCGACGAGGAATTGCTGAGGATTTACCGTTTGTACCTTGTCTCGCAGCAGGCAGGGCACAAGCAATTCATAGTCAAATAATCCCTTATCAATGCGGTTTTATCCTGTTTATTCAGATGAATAAAAGGTAGTATTGGTACCAGCAGCACAGCAGTTGACTCTTACTAGAACCGATACGTAACCAAGGACTGAGTGCAATGACCATCACCGTTTACGAGAAGCCGTCGGGCTGTTTCGGATGCAAGAAGACCAAGGAACTGTTCGACGCCGCGGGCGTCCAGTTCACCGCCGTGGACATCACCACCAACGACCAGGCCCTGGCCTACGTCACCGGCGAGCTCGGCTACAGCCAGGCACCCGTCGTGGTGTACGAGAAGGACGGCAGCGAGGACCACTGGTCGGGCCTGAACCCCACCAAGATCAGTCAGGTGATCGCCTTCGACACCGCAGCAATAACGCTCGTGTAAGCACGGAAGTACCGAGGTCTGTAAGTACGTGGACACGGAGAAACGGAAACACAGAAGTACTGCAATCAACGACAACACCAGCACCCATAGATAAGGCAGTTGAGCATCATGGCCGGAGAAACCGTCATCACCGTCATCGGAAACCTCACCGCAGATCCCGAACTCCGCTTCACCCCCAGCGGGTCAGCGGTCGCGAACTTCACCATCGCGAGCACGCCGCGCACGTTCGACCGGCAGACCAACGACTGGAAGGACGGGGAAACCCTGTTCCTCCGCGCGAGTGTGTGGCGCGAGTCGGCAGAGAACGTCGCCGAAACCCTGACCAAGGGAACCCGCGTCATCGCCCAGGGACGCTTGAAGTCCCGCAGCTACGACACCAAGGAAGGCGAGAAGCGCACCGTCATGGAACTCGAGGTCGACGAGGTCGGACCGAGCCTGCGCTACGCCTCCGCGAAGATCACCCGCACCCAGCGTGTCAGCTCAGGCAGCGGTGCGAATGGCCAGGGTGGGGGAGCGCAGCAAGGCGGACAGAGCAACCAGGGCGCCACCGCATGGCAGCAGCAGCCCGCCGATGATCCGTGGGGAGCGCCTGCCGGGACCCCGGCAGCGGCTGGTCCGGGCAGTGCCGGCGGGTGGGGGAACGGCCCCGAGAGCGAACCCCCGTTCTAAGCGTGGGACGGGTGTCCGGCTAGAGCCGACCACCCGTCCCGCACCACCTGACGAATGTCAGTAGTCGGCCTATGGTGCCGCCAGCGTTTCATCCCGAACCATTGACCGAGTACGTTCGATGCACCGGAGCGAAAGGACCACAGCATGACAGACGACGACATGACAGGCGACGACATGACGGACGACGAAACACCGGTGATTGTCGAGGCCGCAGACACGATTTATGAGGAGCTGCGCACGCTCTGCCATCACAGCCTGCCCGGTAGCTCCATCCCGGCCCCGGTCGCCTACAAGGTGCTGGGAAACCTCAAAGGCGTGGAGTTCATGCTGGCGCAGGCGCTCAACCAGCTCGCCGCCGGCCTCGGGAAGTCCCTGGACACCCATGACGTCTACGAGTTCGAGGGCCTTGACCCGGTTTAGTCGGTCGCCACAGCGACCGATCACCTGACCCGCGCAGCCAATCTCGCCAAGCAGCTCGGAGCCGAGCTCGCACAGGCGCAAAACGCCATCAGCGGACAGGGCTACCGGTAAGCCAGGGGAGTACGCATGAAGTCCTGCCCAGGGTGCACGGTAGGTCGAGTACGACGGGCATCTGAGGACAGGACGCCGATAGGAAGCCTAGAGCGTGACCCTGACACCGTGCCTGACAGACTGAACGGATGCCCGCGAATCGACCAGCACGTGACCAGGTGGCCGAATGCGCCGAGTGCGGCCCGACGTCTCCGCTGACGTTCACCGGGGACGGGACGCCGGAAGGCTGGGCGTACCTCGCGGACGCAGGAATCACCCTCTGCCCGCTGCACCGGCCGCGGATGCCCGACGGTTGGCGCGACGTCATCAGGATCTACAAGAAGGGCGAGTTGGCCGGGGACCCCAAGCCGCCGCCACCAGCAGGAGCTTTCGACGACGAGGAGTAGCAGGTGAGCAAGCACAAACCGGCGTCATTCACGCCCTACTTCACGCAAACCGACGCCGACCAGGTGCGGGCCGCGTTCCTCGCCGCAGGGCAGGCCGAGGGGTACCGGTCTGTGACAGACTTGATCGAAGCAGCCGTGATGCGTGAAGTAAAGCGCCTGCAGCGCAAGCACAACCAAGGCAGGAAGTGGGACCCGGTAGCACCGGGAGCCCTCCGGCCAGGCCGACGGACTCTCGAGGAAGAGAAGAACCGGGCCCTTTAGATTTCCTCGATGCAGGGGAATGCAAGAAACGGAAGCGGGAGCTGGTGGTGCAGCTCCCGCTTCCACCCTTTAACCCCCTCCGGTAGCCGGTTGCCGACACCGTGAACGGTTGCCCGCCTATCCCTCCGGGTCCTCACGTACTAAGCGACGGCGGCCCAACCTCGCCCCGCAGCCAGCCAGCAGGCCGCCTGTGCCCAGATCAAAGACCAGCGTGACCACCAAGGCCAGGCCGACTAAGAGGCCGAGCTGCACGAGGAAATCGGCGAGGTCACGCATGCAGCTCACCTCAAGGCGAGCACGCTTCCAGCTGTCGCTTCGCAGGTGAAGATCCATGTGGGTACCGCTAGCCGTGGGTGGCCGGCGGTTTAGTGCTTCCCGGGATTGTCGCTGGCGCTCCAACCAGGGCAATGGTCCTCTCGCTTCGCTCCGGCCTGATAAGGCCCGGGGCGTTCCTTCGTCCCACCCGAACCTTGTTGTGTCTACGACGTTTTTGCTGCTGTCCTGCGGATTATGCGCCCCCGCTCCACAGCGTCAATCGGCTGCGCCGACGCAAGCCGGCCATAAACCTCTGCGGCGCTCCTGCGTCGCTTATTTCCTTCGAGGTTTCTACCCGCCTCCGCCCTACGGGTTGAACACTGCTCCGTCGGGGACGAGCGAGCGAGCTCGCCAGCAGGCAAAAAACAACGGGGGAAGGGCCAAGACCAGCTGGCTCACCACAGGCCCTCTCCCCACCTCGTGACCCAAGGAGCAACAACCATGAACGAGAACACCCCGAACGACCACCAGCTGACCGCGACGACGGCCGCTGACATGCTCGCCTTCATCCCGAACGCGCTCGGCTTCCAGCCGCGTGAGTCTTTCGCGTTCGTCACCCTGCGCGGCAACACCACCGGCGCGACATTGCGCATCGGTATCCCCGCCGACACCACGCCCGCTGCCGACTTCGCCAAGGTTGCCCTGCACTACCTTCTCGCGGACACCGCCGTCGATGGCGTCCTGATGTTCGTCTACACCAACGAGGTGGCCGACGCCGCACGGACCGGCGAGAACCCCGACGCCAAGCCCTACATGGCCTATGCGCAGGCGATCGAGGCTGAGCTGGAGAACGTGGGCATCAGCCTCCGCAACGGCTGGCTCGTCACCGACAGGGGATGGATGCCCTATTTCTGCGAGGACCTTGGGTGCTGCGACCTCAACCCCTCCGACGAGATCCGCGACAGCGCGATCAACGCCGAAATGATCTACCGGGGCTACAACACCCAGGAGGACCCCATGAAGCTCACCGCCGACCCCGCGTTCATCGGTTCCGACGAGGCGCACACCACGATCACCGAATTCACCCGCTTCGTGCTTGGGGGAGGGACGCCGGACGCACTGGACTTCGACCACGCGAGCATGCGCATCGCCCGAGCACAGTGGAACGAGGAAGTGGGCGGGGACATCTACGAGGAGAACGAGGCCTGCGACCTCGCCGGATGGCTGTTCATCAAGCCCATCAGGGACCGGATCATGGCCGACGCCATCAGCCCCGCCGACGACGAGGCCACCTACCTGCAGGTCCTCACCGGCCAGTACGAGGGACAGCCCGACTGGTCCCGCGTGGAAGCCACCGAAACGCTGCTGGTCAAGATCCTCGCCTACACGCCAACCGAGGACCGCGCCCCGCTGTTCTGCTTCCTCGGCTGGCTGCGCTGGTACCGCGGCCAGGCATCCATCGCCGCCGCCTACTTCGACAAGGCCATCGAGGCCGACCGCGGACACCAGTACTCGCGGCTGATGCGCGAACTGATCGGACGCGGAGTCCTCCCGCTGGCCGCGCAGAACGAACGCACCGCCTACCCCCACTTGCAGGCACACCCGGTAACGGGGCCAGCTGAACCCTAGACCGAGGATCGGACACCCACCCCCACGGGAGTCCGATCCTCTTAGGGTTCCGCGAAGATAAGGGGACGGGGCACCGTTTCCCAGGTGCGCGGGCGGCGGCCTCGCCGCCAGCACTGAGGAGAATAGGCGCATGGCAGGAGACGGGATTCCTGACTTTGCCGCTAGCTGACGGCCAGCAGTAGCTGGTTCGGTCCACGGGGAGATCTGTCGGTGTTCCGTCTCCTGCCGCTTACCGTGGGCGACCGGGCCGGACGGGGTTGTGACTTGATAGGGACGTGCGACTTTCGCTGTTCAGTGCTTTGTCCGCGCGGCCCGGTCAACCGTGGTCGCCTTCCGCTTGTGCCTAACCGTTAGGAGCAGGAATGACGACAACAGCAATGACAACAATGATGGAACAGCCTGTTAGGACAATTACCGTCGGCGTGGACACCCACTCAAAGGTTCATCACGCCGCGGTGCTCGATGAGCGCGGGGCGATGCTGGGGGAGCGGCGTTTCACCACGGATGCTCACGGCTACCAGGAGCTGCTGGACTGGGTGGCAAGCTTCGGGATCATTAACACGGTGGGCATCGAATGTACCGGCTCCTACGGGGCCGGCCTCACCCGTCATCTACTTGCAGCTGGTGTTGGCGTCGTCGAAGTGAACCGCGGTCATGCCTTGGTGCGGAGCCGCTCCGGGAAGAGCGACGTGATCGATGCTGAGGCTGCCGCGCGGAAAGTCATGTCGGAGGGAGTGCTCCTCACCGGCGAAGGACACCAGCGGGGCTGTGGAGGCGATCAGGAACCTGCACCTAGTGCGCGATTCCGCGGTGAAGTCTAGGACAGCGGCCCTGGTGCAGTTACGCGATGTCCTCGTGACAGCGCCAGATGAGCTGCGTCAGCGGTTGACGGCCAAGACTCTCCAAGCCAAGGCGATGCAGGCGAAGTCCTTTCGCCCGGACATGGAGCGGCTTCATGAGCCGGAGCAGGCGGTGAAGTACGCGCTGCGGGACCTTGGCCGGAGGATTTACGATCTTACGGCGGAGATCAACGCGACCGATAAGCACCTCACGCGCCTCGCGAACGATGTTGCACTCACGCTCATGGCCCTGCCTCAGGTCGGGCCGGTCAGCGCAGCCCAACTGCTTGTCGCTGCCGGTCAGAATATCGACCGGTTCCCCAGCGAAGCCGCATTCGCCAGACTGTGCGGCGTCGCTCCTATCCCTGTGTCCTCCGGAAAGACGAACCGTATGCGCCTGCATAGGGGAGGTAACAGGCAGGCGAACAAGATCATCTACCTCATCGTCATCTGTCGACTCCGATACGACCTGCGGTCGCAGATCTACCGGGATCGGAAGAAGGCGCTCGGTCACTCCACCTCCGATGCGATCAGAAGCCTCAAACGCTATGTCGCCCGTGAGTTGTACTACGCCATGAAACGAGACCTCAGTCCGATGGAGAACTAGGGGGTCAGCTCACGAGCTGCGAAGCGAGGTTCGTGACCCGGGTTTTCAGTACCTGGCGGACAGTACGTACGCCCTCGAGGTCCATGGTGGCGGGGTCGCTGATGTTCCAGTCCTCGTACTTTTTCCCCGGGTAGATGGGGCAGGTGTCTCCGCAGCCCATTGTGATGACGACGTCCGCGGCCCGGACGACGTCGTCGGTGAGGGGCTTAGGGAACTGTTCGTCGAGGCTCAGACCTATCTCGCTCATCGCGGCGACGACGTTCTCGTCGAGGTGCTCGGCCGGCATGGACCCGGCGGAGCGGACATTCACTGCGCCCTGGGTGAGGTCTCTCAAGAGGGCTGCGGCCATCTGGGAGCGGCCTGCGTTCTGGACGCAGACGAAGAGGACCTCGGGGACACCACTGGGGCGTTTGCCCTGTGCGTGGGCGAGGGCGTTGAGCCGGTCGACCGCGAAGCGGCGGGTGATGATCGGAAGGTAAGTTTTGATCTTCGCTGTACGGGCAAGAGCTGCGTAGGACTCGAAAACGTAGCGTTCGACCATGTCGGGTCCGAACACCCCGTCGAAGGTCGCAGACAGTTCCTCGGAGATGCAGTGCAGGACGTGCTCTTGCGTGCCCGTGGGGGCGTCGGCGGTCGGTGACGTGCTCATGATCCGGTCCTTCCTGGTGCGCTGACCGGCAGACGGGTCCGCCTACCGGGTCCTACCTCACGTGCGTGCGCCGACCCACCGAAGAAGGCGGTGGTCAGTAGTCTGGGTCGCCCGATCGGCCGTGAGCTGTGCCGGTGGGGAAACCGACGGGGATGCCGACGGAGACCAGCTGCGGGGCGGAGCAGCAGCCTCCCGCATCAGCACTACTGGCTTCCACCGGGTCACTAGCCTCAACGACGTCACCGGCGTCACTGGTACCGCAGGTGTTACTGCTCTCCGGTGTGCCGGTCCCGCAGGTCGACGGAGCATTTTGGGAGTCGGCTGATACTGCAGCCGGTGCGTCGCAGGAACCGCCGAGGTCGGTGCTGCAGACCCCTGTTTCGGGGAGCTCGAGCTGCAGGCGGGACGCGGCCTCGAGGTCGCCGGCGATCGCGGCAGTCACGGAGCGGACCTGCTCGTACCCGGTGGCGAGCAGGAAGGTCGGTGCCCGCCCGTAGGACTTCATCCCGACAAGATAGAAATCCTTCTCCGGGTGGGCGAGAACGTCCGCTCCGTGGGCGGGGACTGTTCCGCAGGAGTGGAACTCGGGGTCGATGAGGGGACCGAGCGCGCGTGGTGCCTCCACCGCGGGGTCCAGTTCCAGACGGAGTTCGCGGAGGATGTCGAGGTTCGGTCGGAAACCGGTGGCTGGTACGAGGACGTCCACGTCGATGGTGCGGGGTCCGTCGGGTGTCGACGCGGTTACGGCTAGGCCCGTGTCGGTCGCGTCGAGGTTGGTGATGGTGAAGTTCGTGACCAGTTCGATCACGCCGTCAGTTACGAGAGTCTTCAGTCGGCTGCCGAGGGCTCCACGGGCGGGCAATCCGTCGAGGTCCCCACCACCGTAAAGGCGCTGCGCGGATCCGCTACCGCGGACGGCCCAGAGGATGCGGGTGCCGGGTTCGTTCTTTGCGACCTGGCCGAGGTTGATGAGGGTGTTCGCGGCCGAGTGGCCGGCACCGACGACCATGACGGTCTTTCCGGCGAAGCGGCCACGTTCGGTGCCGACAACGTCGGGCAACGGCTTGGTGATGAATCGGGCTGCCTTGCCTTCACCCGAAGCCTTCAGCCCGGCTTGGCCGAGGGGGTTTGGTTGGCTCCAGGTGCCGGAGGCGTCGATGACGGCGCGCACAAGGTGATCGACGGTGCCCTCGGGGCCGCTGACGCGGACGAGGAAGGGGGTAGTGTCGCGGCCCTTGGTGCGGGTCTTGTCCATTCCGAGGCGGGTGACCGCGGTGACACGGCTTTCGAGGTGCAGAGTTTCCTTGATGGCGGGGAGGGCGGCGAGGGGTTCGAGATAGGACTCCACCAGCTCCCGCCCATATGGGAGGGCGGTCTGGCGCGGCTCGAACCAGCCGGTGGTCTCCAGAAGGCGTCGGGCTGCGGGGTCGATGTTGTACTGCCAGGGCGAGAAGAGGCGGATGTGCGCCCACTGACGGACGGCCGCTCCGACGCTGTCTCCCTGCTCGAACACGATCGGGGTCAGGCCCTGCTCGAGGAGATGCGCGGCCGCCGACAGCCCGATCGGTCCGGCACCGATGACAGCGATCGGCAGATCAGTGAGCTCGGTGGAGCTACTAAGGGCAGCTGATCGGGTGGAGGTGGTCGTGTCAGACATGGGCGTTCTCTTCGATGAGAGCGGTAGCGATGCTGGGGGCGTCCTCGAGTGCTGCGAGGTACCGTTCGGCATCCAGGGCTGCGGCGCACCCGGATCCTGCGGCTGTGATGGCTTGCCGGTAGCGGTGGTCGACGGCGTCGCCGCACGCGAAGACGCCGGACAGGTTCGTCAGGGTAGTGGGTGCGTCGACGACGATGTAACCCTCGGCGTCGAGGGTGACCTGGTCCTGGACGAGGTCAGTGCGGGGAAGGTGCCCGATGGCCACGAAAACCCCCGTGGCATCAAGCTGCCGGGTGTCTCCGGTGACGGTGTTGGTGAGCGTTACCCCGGTGACGTTCTCATTCCCGTGAATCGTGGTGATCGCGCTGGTGTACTCGAAGCGGATCTTCTCGTTGTCCATAGCCCGCTGCGCCATGATCTTCGACGCCCGCAACGCCGGACCGCGGACGACGACGGTGACGGTGGCCGCGAAGCGAGTGAGGAACAGGGCTTCCTCCATCGCCGAATCTCCGCCGCCGACGACGATGATGTCCTGGTTGCGGAAGAAGAACCCGTCGCAGGTCGCGCACCACGACACGCCCCGGCCGGTGAGGCGCTTCTCGTCGGGTAACCCGAGTTCCTTGTAGGCGGAGCCGGTCGCGAGGATGACTGCCGGCGCCTGGTACGCGACACCACTCAGGGTGGTGATGGTCTTCAGGTTCCCGGTGAGCTCGACCGTGGCTGCGTCATCAAACTCGATGACCGCGCCGAAGCGTTCGGCCTGCCCGCGAAGGTTCTCCATCAGCTCCGGTCCCTGAATGCCATCGGTGAAGCCGGGGAAGTTCTCGACCTCCGTCGTGTTCATCAGCGCACCACCAGCTGTCACCGCGCCGGCGATGACCCTCGGAGTCAGACCCGCCCGGGTGGCATAGATCGCAGCCGTATACCCGGCAGGGCCTGAGCCGACGATGATGATTTTCTCCTGCTGCAGGTCTGTCATGACAGTGCCTTTCAATCCTGGAAGCGACGAACGGGGAGAGCTGAGGGTCAGGTGCTCTGCGTACCTGTGCCAGCACCGGTGGGCAGGAGTTCCTTGATGAGCTGCTGGATACGGCCCTTGATCTCGTCGCGAATCGGGCGGACGGACTCGACACCCTTACCGGCTGGGTCTTCGAGGACCCAGTCCTCGTACCGCTTGCCAGGGAAGTACGGGCACTCGTCCCCGCAGCCCATGGTGACGACGACGTCGGAGGCCTTCACGGCCTCAGTGGTGAGGATCTTCGGGGTCTCGGCGGTGATGTCGATACCCTCTTCCTTCATCGCTTCCACGGCTGATGGGTTGATCTGATCGGCGGGCTGGGAGCCGGCGGACAGGACCTCAATTCGTCCCTCGGAGAGGTGATTCAGGTACGCGGCCGCCATCTGCGACCGCCCTGCGTTGTGAACGCAGACGAACAGGACCGACGGCTTCTTCTCAGTCGAGGTGTCTGTCGGGTCCGTCTCAGAGGTGGTTTCTGCTGTTTCGGTGGTCATGGGGAATCCTTCGGTTTTTGCGCTGTCCCGGTGATCCGGACAGGCCTTGTGAATGATGGATAGGAGTCGAACAGCTCCTCAGATACTGCCTCCGCAGGCATCCGACAAGAGATTGACTGGCTTCGATATTGAGTATGCGGATCTATATCGACGATTGTCAATGTGCAGGTATGCTGGGGGCATGACGACGATCTCCGAGCCTCGGATCCTGGCTGCAGACACGGACCTCGCGACCACTGAGGTGGCTGATGAGGGTCGGTGCTGCGTGCCATCCGGGATGCCGGCGATGAGCGCGCAGCGGGCCGAGGAGCTGTCCAAACAGTTCAAGGCGATCGCCGATCCGAACCGGTTGCGTCTGGTCTCCCTCATCTCGGCCAGCGCCAAGAACGAGGCGTGCGTGTGTGATCTCACCGAACCGCTGAACCTCGGGCAGCCCACGGTGTCTCATCACCTGAAGATCCTCGTCGACGCCGGGATCCTGCACCGCGAGAAGCGCGGCGTGTGGGCGTACTTCTCCATCGTGCCCGGTGCCCTGGACGCTCTCGCCGGCGTCCTCGCCGAGCCCAAGTAACACCCCCAGCAGCCCTTCCGGTTCCTGCCCGGTTCCTGCCCGGTTCCTACCCGTTTCCTGCTTGGTTCCTTCCTGCCCCCTGCTTTCCTCCCGTCAGACCAGAAGAAGTGAGTGCCCCTGTGAGTTTCAAGGCCGACAGGCCCGCTGTCCTGTTCGTGTGTGTCAAGAACGGGGGCAAGTCCCAGATGGCTGCCGGCCTGATGAACAAGGTCGCCGGGGACTCCGTGACCACAGCCTCTGCCGGGTCCAAGCCCGGGTCCGCGGTCAACGGCCTCTCAGCTGAGGTCCTGGCCGAGGTCGGGGTAGACATCAGTCAGAATGTCCCCCGGCAGATTACAGCCAAGGACCAGGAGCAGGCGGACCTTGTCGTCATCCTCGGCGCCGAAGCGCAGGTCGACGAGGTCGAAGGCACCCTGTATGAGCGGTGGGAGACAGACGAGCCCAGCGAACGCGGCATCGACGGGATCGAACGGATGCGCCTGGTCCGCGACGACATCCTCGACCGCGTCACCACACTTCACACCACCCTCACCACCCGCTAACCCCAACCCCACCTCTTCGCCGGTGAGTTCGTCGGTGCGTTTCTTCCTGCCCTCCTGTTAGGAGCCCTGCTGCTATGACTGCCATGACCGTGGTCGCTGTTCTGATCTTCCTTGCCACCCTGACCCTGGTCATCTGGCAACCCAAGGGCCTTGGCATCGGCTGGTCCGCCCTCGGCGGCGCTGTCCTCGCGCTTCTCACTACGGTGGTGAGCCTGTCGGACATACCGGTGGTGTGGGACATCGTGTGGAATGCGACCTTCGCTTTCGTCGCGATCGTGATCATTTCGCTGATCCTCGACGAATCGGGTTTCTTCAAATGGGCGGCCCTGCACGTCGCCCGCTGGGGCAGAGGCAACGGGCGGCTCCTGTTCACGCTCATCGTGCTGCTCGGCGCCGCGATCGCGGCGGTGTTCGCGAACGACGGCGCAGCGCTGATCCTCACCCCGATCGTCATCCAGATGCTTTTGGCCCTGAAGTTCCCGGCCAAAGCGTCCCTCGGGTTCGTCATCGCCTGCGGCTTCATCGCCGACGCCGGCAGCCTGCCCCTGGTCGTCTCGAACCTCGTCAACATCGTCACCGCCGACTTCTTCGACATCAGCTTCGCCCGCTACGCCGCCGTCATGGTTCCGGTCGGCATAGTGTCCGTCGCCGCGAGCCTCGGCGTCCTCCTCCTGTTCTTCCGCAAGGTCATCCCACGCCACTACGACATGAGCGTCCTCGAGACACCCAAGTCAGCGATTGCGGACCCCCTCACGTTCAAGACCGGCTGGGTGATCCTCGGGGTCCTGCTCATCGGCTACTTCGCCGCGGAACCACTGCACATTCCACTGTCTGCCGTGGCCGGTCTCGGCGCCGTGGTCCTCATGCTCGTCGCATCCCGCAAACCAGCCTTCCTCTTCCTCCGGAGCGCAGTCCCGGCAACAGCCTCGGTGCTGACTTCCGTAGTGCAGGGATCAACGTCTGACACTGATGTAGCTGGCAGGGCGGCCGACCTCGACTACGAAACCGTCAGCGCGGCGCACCGCTCCACCGGCGGCAACGCGAACGGCACTCATTCCACCGCCGATATGAAGACATCCACTGCGGACGGCGACGACGCAACCCTCTCCTCAGCTGGTGGCGGTACGCCGGTCCTTCCGGATGGACGGATCTCGGTACCCCGGATTCTGCGGGAAGCGCCCTGGCAGATCGTCCTGTTCTCCATCGGCATGTACCTGGTCGTCTACGGGCTGCGGAACCAGGGCATCACCGACGAACTCGCCGGGGTGTTCTCGGCCATCAGCAACAACGGTGTACTCATCACCGCCCTCGGTGTCGGCGTTATTGTCGCGGTCCTAGCGTCTCTGATGAACAACATGCCAACCGTCCTGATCGCCTCCCTCGCCATCGGAGCAGCGGGAGCAACAGGGCTGACGCAGGAAGCCATGATCTACGCCAACGTCATCGGCTCCGATCTCGGCCCGAAGATCACCCCCATCGGCAGCCTCGCGACCCTGCTCTGGCTGCACGTCCTGGATCGCAAGGGCATCCACATCGGCTGGGGCCAGTACTTCCGCACCGGCATTGTCCTGACCATCCCGGTCCTGATCATCACCCTCCTCGCCCTGGCTGGCTGGCTCACCGTCGTCGGGGTCTGAATAGGGAAACTACTCCGTAGATAACTCTAGTCTCGGCTCACACAGCGATGACTTTTCGAGCTGGGCTTGTCTAACGGAACATTTCCCCGGGCCGCCGCTCGTGGTGGCGAGTAACCTCGGTCGTTAGGGACGTCGGATCGCAACCCAAAGCCCGCATGGCCGGCAAATATAGGCTGCACCGTCGGCCAAAGTATACAGTTTTTTGAGAGCGAGATGCCGGCCACAACATGAACAAGCTGCCGTGGCCTCACTGGTCCGAGTCATAGGTCAGTTTAGAAGTGCGACCCAGATGCACGATAGGTGCTTGTTCTCCGGGCCTCACGTGCTCGAGATGATGCGGCAAATGTCTTGTGGCCCGCAATCCTCGGGGTCCATGGTGTGGCTGATCTCGATGAGCTGCTCGAGCTCGACTGCCAGGTCAGCGAGTTCTTGTTGCCGTGCCCGGACCTCAGCAAGTTTCTGTTCGAGGACCAGTGATACGTGACTGCAGGGCGCTTGGCCGGCATCCCGAAGGTTGAGGACCTGCGCAATGTCAGCCAATGTGAGGCCCGCGGTTTGGGCTGCGCGGATGAAGCGCAGCCGATCAATAGCTGCGGTGTCGTAGGTCCGGTACCCGTTGGCGGCGCGGTGAGGCTCGGGCAGTAGTCGTTGGCGTTCGTAGAAGCGAATGGTTTGACTGTCTACGCCCGTGGCGGCGGATACCTCCCCGATGAGCATGATTCGATCCTACGGCTTGACCTTGTACCCCGATGCAAGGTTTACCGTGAATGCATGAATATCACCCTGCAGTACTTTGATGGTTGCCCGAACTGGATGACCGCTGACGAGCGGTTACAGCTGCTTGCTACGGACCACCCGGACATCGTTGTGAGATGCCAGGTCGTCGACACAATTGAGGCGGCAGAGCGCGCCGGATTCCCCGGCTCTCCAACCATCCTCATCGACGGCATCGACCCTTTCGGTGATGCGTCTGCTCCAGCGGCACTTGCCTGCCGCATGTATATGACCGACGACGGGCCAGCAGGCGCACCGAGCCTTGCCCAACTTAGAAATGCCATCGGCTAACTGGCGCACTCTTATGTAAAACAAGCAAAGGGGTTGTCTATAGGAACATCTCCCCCGGCCGCCGCCGGACACGCTGACGCGACCACCACACCCAGCCACGAGCTGCACCTACCGCACAACACTGACCGGGAACCACCGCCGGGACTGACAGGGCCGGCCCGTACAGTGACAACCAAGCCACCAACGAGGAAGAGGCACCTATGGGACCCACGGACTACATCGCGCAACCGGCCTCGAGCATCACCATGACGAAGCCGTTCAGCGAGAGCCTGAGCCTCCACACACCTAAGCTCGCAACCCCCACCGCCGAGGACCTGCTCGAGGACCGCCTGAAGGCCGAGCCCGTCACGTTCTCCCACCCAGTGCGCGTGGACCTCACCTGGACGCCGGCAGCAGACAAGGATCTCTTCGGGTAGATACGCCCGAGCAACACCAAGCCCCATTTAGGGCGGCACAACCACCGGTTGTGCCGCCCTTCTTCATGCCGGCACCCGTAGACGGCCGGCGGTTGTCGTGCTTCCCTGGTTTCCGCGAAGGCTCCAACCAGGGCAATGGTCCTTCGCTTCGCTTCGGCCTGTCACCGTCCCGGCTGCTCCTTCGTCGCATCCGAGCCGGGATGTTTTTTGTCTGCTGTCCTTCCGATTGTGCGCCCCCGCTCCACACCATCAATCGGCTACGCCGACGTCACCGGCCACAAAGCCTCTCCGGCGCTCCTGCGTCGCTTATTTCCTTCGAGGTTTCTACCCGCCTCCGCCCTTCGGGGTTGAACACTGCTCCGTCGGGGACGAGCGAGCGAGTTCGCCAGCAGGCAAAAAACAACGGGGGAAGGGCCAAGTACCAGCTGGCTCACCACAGGCTCTCTCCCCACCTCGTGACCGAAGGAGCACCAACCATGACCAGCACCACAGCTGTCCTCGAACACCTCGACCCAACCCAGCTCACCATCGACGCCAACGTGCGCGCCGACGTCCGGCTCGATCCTGAGTTCCTTGCCTCCATCAAGCAGCACGGCGTCCTCCAGCCCGTCGTCGCCCACCGCACCGAGGCCGGTGTGCACGTCCTGTACGGGCAGCGGCGCACCCTTGCCGCCGTCGAAACCGCCCAACCCACCATGCCCGTCTACGTCGTCGCCTCACTGACGGAAGCAGACCGGTTGGTGCAACAGATGGTCGAGAACGACCAGCGCCTGGCCCTGAACGACCGGGACCGCACCGAAGCGTTCCACCAGCTGTCCCTCATGGGCATCACGGCCGCGCAGATCGCCAAGAAGACCGGCACGAAGAAGACCACCGTGGAAACCGCGCTGAAGGTCCGCGCCAACACCACGGCCACCGAAGCTCTTACAGCCGGGTGGACGTTGGAGCAGTCAGCGGCGCTGGAGGAGTTCAGTGACGAGGAGGCGACCGTGAAGCGCCTGCAGCACATCCTCGAGGTCCAGCCCGAGCAGTTCGACCACCAGGTCGCCTACCTCCGCGCCGAGCGCAGCACCGCCCGCCTCATCGCGGCGGCCACGACCGAGCAGGAAGCCCTCGGCAACACCGTCGTCGATGGTGCCGGGTACGGAATGCCGGAGCACCAGCACCCCCACATGCTGCTGCGAGCAGACGGCGAGAAAGCGACGAAGGACGACGCGAATGCCGTGGTTATTAGCACGACCTACCGGAACGAGGTTCAGGTGACCGCGGTGATCGCGAACTTCCGGGACCATGGGTTCACGATCCGCGAAGGACTCGGTATGAGCCCCACGGCAGGCCAGTCAGGGCCGATGACGGACGCGCAGAAGGAGGAGCGCCGCACGGTGATCCAGAACAATAAGAAGTGGGACGCCGCGACCGAGGTCAGGCAGGGATGGCTGACGACCCTGCTGGGGCGGAAGACCCCGCCGAAGGGCTGGGCGCAGTTCACAGCCACGACGCTCGCCAACTACGGCAACAGCATCGCCCGGGCGACGGCGCAGAAGCACGAACTCGCCGCCAGCCTCGCGGGTGTCACCGACCCCGACTACCGGGCGTACCGGGCCCTGGTGGAGAAGCCGACCACGAATCCTGACAAGGCGGTCCTGGCGATGATGCTCGCCGCGCACGAGGCGGACCTCAGCCGCGAATCATGGCGACGCCCCGGCCCACAGGCCGCCTACTACCTTTTTCAGCTCGAGGAGTGGGGGTACACCCTCAGCGAAGTCGAGTCCCTGATCACCGAGCACGCCATGAAGGACACCAAGACCGCCGAGTAACGGGGGAGCGGGGGACAGAGGCGGCAAGGCACGAGGCCCTGCCGCCTCTGCGCGGACCCTGCGCCCTCTGCTAGACGTTCAGTGGACCGCTTATCCAGTCGACCTCCTGCCCCCGGTCACGAACCAGTAGGGAAATCGCACTTGGATCTCTTCACATCAGGGGGCCAGTGTGGTCCACCCAGTGGGGGAGGATCACGGCCTGGTGGATACGATGCACGCACGGCTCCCGGCGGTACTGGAGCCCTATAGATTTCCTTGTCACGAGGAAAACCCGGAAGCGAGACCGTGTGGTGCGGTCTCGCTTCCACCCATTAACAAGGCAGTTCAGTCCAGCGCGCGTTGTCCTACTCCTCAGGTGGCGCGGGTGTAACCGCACTAAGCCATACCCAGCCCTCGCGCTGAATCTTGATGAGAGGTTCGAGGAATCGAATCTTCACAGCCGTGTGGGTGTACGCGATTGCGTGGGCTTGTATACGGATTGCCTTTGATGGGTAGCGAATCCACGCGTACACCCTGCGTGGCTCGGGGAAGTCAATGGGTCGGCAGTTCTCGACGTCGAGCTCGGCCGCGGTGAGCATGATCAGTTCCTCACGCATGACGAACTCCTCGATCCGCTCGTCCATCCGCTTGGCGTAGTAGACGGCGTGATTTTTGTTCTGGCCCACGCACGGACAGTACGAGATTGCGCCGACAATCAGGTCGGCGTACTTCTCTGGCTTCTCTGTCCTAACCCCGCGCTCATGGAGGCTGTGCACGTCCACCATTCGCTTGAGGTGAGCTTCCCCGTGTCGGTGACTTAGGTGGGTGTGTGCAGGAGGTCCCTTGGTTCCTGCTGTCCATTTGGGTGCGGGAAAAGCAGCGGAGCGTGGGGGAGCTTTTGCCGTGCCCCTGTGGTCAGGAGGCGCGTCGACCCTCGACCCGGTGGTGATCCGGCGGACCTGTTTGTCGGTGGTTGGGCCAGTCCTAGGGTGCGGCGAGGGGTGTAAAGGTAGCTCCGTTGTCGCTGGAAACTTCGATTCCTTCGGCGGTGGCGACCCAGATGCGATGTGTGTCGTCGTTGGTGTGTGCTGCGGCGATGGCTGCCGGTTCTCCCTGGATGGAGCCTCGCTGTGCCCAGGTGAGGCCGGCATCGACGCTGGTGTGGATTGTTCCGTCGGGGGTGACGCCGATGGCGGTATTGCCGGCAAAGGTCGTGAAGATCATGAGGGGAGCGTCCGGCACGGTTTCCCAGGTTGTTCCGTTGTCCTCTGACCGGTACAGGCCTTGTTCGGTGGTGGCGAGTACGGTTCCGCTGCTGGCGGCGGCGAGGTTATAGGCAGGTACCTCATCCGTGGTGACAGTCCAGTGATGTCCGTCAGGGCTTGTGAGGATCTGGCCTTCGTGACCGATGAGACCGTCGTTGGTTGCAGCGAGGGAGTGGAAGTCCGTTTCGCCTTGGCGGGACACAGGCTTCCAGGTGCGGCCGTCATCGGTGCTCGTGATGAGACCGACCGGGTTGGGAAGCTCGGTGCCTGGTCCGGGATGCCCTGACGCGTAGAGGGTTCCATCGCCGGTGCTGGTGAAACCCATAAGGTCGATCGACGGGCCGACCTGCTGGGCGGGAGACTGGGTGACGTTGAACAGTCCGTCGTGTGTGGCGAGCAGGATGCGGTTGGTACCCGGGTCGACGCTCATTCCGTGGATGTGCCCGGACGGGTACCCGGCCGTGGCCGTCGGGCCCGCCGACATCGAATCCGGTGCAGAAGTCGATGTGGAGGTCGTAGTGGTGGTGCAGGCGCTGAGCAGCACGGCAAGGGCTGCGGTCAGGCCAAGGCGTGCGGTGCGGGACAGGGACGAAGACAACGGGCAGTCCTTATATGGGTCGAAGCTCATTAGTTGGTGAGTGGTCGAAACGGTGCCGGTGCGGATGGAACGGGGACACCCACACCGGCACCTGTCAGAGGGCAATCACATCCCTTGGATCAAATCCTCTCGGGTCTGAATCAAGGGATGGACTGCGAAGTGGAGCTGGTATGGTCAGAGGCCCGCGAGGAGCTCTTTCATCTCGTCGATTTCGGCTTGCTGGGTGTCGACGATGGTTTCGGCCAGCTCGATCGCTTCCGGGTTCTCGCCGTCAGTGATCTCGGTCTGGGCCATGCCGATTGCGCCCTCGTGGTGGGCTGTCATGGAGTCGAGGAACATGCGGGATGCCTCGGTGCCTTCGGCGGAGTCAAGTTCGGACATCTGGTCCTCGCTCATCATTCCCTCCATGCTTCCCATGGACGCGGAGTCAGAGTCAGTGTCTGATTCGGAGTCGGATCCCATTCCCGATCCCATGGTGCTCATGGAGTGGCCCTCTGAGCCGCCTTCGGGCTCCATGGGCTCACCCCAGGCCTCCAGCCAGCCGGTCATGGTCTCGATCTCAGGTCCTTGGGCGTCCTTGATCTTCGTCGCGAGAGCCGTGATGTCGGGGCTGATGCCGTCCTTGGCGAGCATCATGTCGCTCATCTCCACGGCCTGCTTGTGATGGGGAATCATCATCTGCGCGAACATGACGTCCGCGTCATTGTGCTCCTCAGATACAGCGGCCGAACTGGTGCTTGTCGACGCGTCAGTGGACGGGGACGTTTCAGCGGCCGCGCTCGAGGCAGGGGCTGCAGCTTCGGTGCTGGTGGTGTCAGTGCTGGTGCTGGTGGTGTCGCCGGAGTCGGTGCCGCAGGCGGAGAGGGTGAGGGCCGTTGTGAGGCTCAGGGCGGCAAGGGACAGGTAATGCTTCATATCAGTCAGATCCTTCAAAGCTCAGATGGGTGTGCTGTCAGTCGCTTCCGCCCGAAAAAGGTGAGGGGCGGGCAGCAAGTGCCGGCTGTGCCGTCGATCCAGGTTGGATATGTCGAGGCGACGCAGCGGGCACGCGAGAAAGCTGGCCCTTGCCACCGGTTGTGATGGGTGTGGGCCGCGGATTCTAGGTGCGACTGATGCAGAGGTTAGTCAGTGAAGGGGTGGGCGCTGGTCGGGATGCCCAGTACGTCACGGGTGGTCCACGCCGGATCAGCGAAGATATCAGGCCTCGTGCGGTCGGGGTGAGGAGCCAGGCGATGCCCACGAGGACCACTGCCAGCACGCACATGCTCAGCGCCATCTCATCTGCGCAGTTCTCACCGCACCCTGCAGCCACTGTGTGATCGGATGAATCACCGACCGGAGAAGTTATTGCAGCCAGGACCTGCCCAGTAGGCCCGGCATGGGCGTGATCTGGTGAGGTTGCTGCGTGAGATACCGGGGCTTGGTCAGCGGTGGTCGCTGCGGACACTGTCCGCGCGTCAGTGGAGCTCACTGTAGAGCTGAAGGTGGTCGGGCCGGCGCTGTGGTGGGCCGTAGACCCGTGACCGCCCATCCATACGTGCATGGCGAGGATCCCGACGATCACTGCGGTCAGACCGATAAACGAGAGCAAGGTAGGGAGTAGAGACGGAAATAGGGAGGTCAAGGGTCTGGGCGGCAGTGCGTGAACACGCTGCGTCGTGCTGTTTCTCGTTGTCATCGCTGTCACCGTCCTTCCCTTCGCTGTTCCCGTCATTCCGGTCTGGGATCCCGGTCGGTCATCCGCACAGTGATCCCATTTCGCGTTTTACGTCGAGTCCGGTGCATTGTCGGTATCGCTTATTTGTGGTGTTAAGCGTAACCAGATGCGCACTTGGGTGCCGATCTTGATTAACGAACGGGTCATCGATCATGTTCGGCACCCGTGACGACTCTCACGTACAGGGGCGCTCCTAGTGGGTGTTGATTCGTTCC
>NZ_QZVT01000013.1 GCF_003602275.1 Arthrobacter cheniae
TTTCCGGGCCGTCCCGAGCTCCGGTTTTCCATGAACTGTTGACTAAGACGCTTGTTCCTGTAACAGTTGGCATCGCTGTGACCCGCATCACAACCACGCGATCCTCTGCTGACAAGAGGCAGCGTTCTGCCCTCGGTCTCCGCACCGGGTGCATTTCGAACTGTCTCAGAGGACCTCGGACTACTTTCATCCCCACCGCAGTTTCCAGCAGAAAGAGAACAACACCATGAAGCTCCAAGTAGCCATCGATCTGCTCACCACCGAAGACGCCCTCGAACTGGCAGGCAAAGTCGCCGAGTACGTCGACATCATCGAACTCGGCACCCCCCTGATCAAGGCCGCCGGACTCTCCGTCGTCACTGCCATCAAGGAAGCCCACCCGGACAAGATCGTCTTCGCTGACATGAAGACCATGGACGCCGGAGAGCTCGAAGCAGACATCGCGTTCAAGGCCGGTGCTGACCTGATGACCGTCCTCGGAACCGCCGATGACTCCACCATCGCTGGTGCCGTCAAGGCCGCCAAGGCCCACAACAAGGGCGTCGTCGTCGACCTCATCGGCGTAGCGGACAAGGTCACGCGCGCCAAGGAAGTTCGCGCCCTGGGCGCGACGTTCGTCGAGATGCACGCTGGTCTGGACGAGCAGGCCAAACCCGGCTTCGACCTCAAGGGACTCCTCAGCGCCGGCGCCGAGGCCCGTGTTCCGTTCTCCGTAGCGGGCGGCGTGAAGGTTGCCACCATCAAAGACGTCCAAAAGGCCGGCGCCGAGGTAGCTGTTGCCGGAGGCGCGATCTACAGCGCCGCCGACCCAGCCCTGGCAGCCAAGGAACTCCGCGACGCCATCGCCTAACCCTTCGAATGATGGTGGCGTCCCGCACCCCAGAATCCACGGGACGCCACCCAGGGGCTCAGACCACAGATTTCAGATCCTCCAGAACGGCGCAGAGCAACGTAAGCGGGGCGGCGAGGTTTCGCGGCACACCCACTTGCTATTGGAATGTGCGGCGGTCAGATCATGCGTTGGGTGTGCAGCGGCGCAGATGGTGGGCAGGAAAGTGACTGAGGTACTTAGAGCTGAACGGCGTGTGCGCGACAACAGGGAACGTGTCCTGCAAGCGGCATTATCGCTGGCCGAGGTGTCGCGGCAGCCCTGCAGGTAGGCGGGGGAGAGGCTGCTTTCCCGGGCGAGTGGTCCTGTTCAGAGGTCGATGACAGCAGGGGCATCGAGCGCGGCTTCAGGGAGAACCTAGGGAGATGACGACGCTGCTCTTCTTGTGTCCCGATTCGACGTGGGCGTGCGCGGAGACTGCTTCGTCCAGGAGGTAGGTCCTGTCGATGACTGGGACGTAGTGTCCGGATGCTGCCAGGTCCCCCATGAACTGCACGTCCGCTGCGATGGCGGGAGCTTCCGAAGTCCGGTGAACACGATCCTCGCCCGGGTCCTACCGAACAGTGGGGTCAGAAGTGTCCAGAGGAGGACAGGGAGGGTGGGAACGGTGGTGAGGTAGATCCCGCCTGGCTTCAGGACCTTCCGGCATCGGGTGTAGGAGCTCTTTCCGACGGCGTCGAAGACCACATCGTAGGACTCGGCGGTCTCCGTGAAGTCCTCGGCTTTGTAATCGATGGTTTCGTCGGCCCCTAGGGACTTCACCAGATCAAGGTTTGCGGTGCTGCAGACGGCGGTGACATCTGCTCCGAAGTGTTTGGCGAATTGGACAGCAGCGGTGCCTACGGCGCCGGAGGCACCGTTGATCAGGATGCTCTGCCCGGCCTTCAGACCTGCGGCGTCTCTCAGGAACGGCAGGGCAGTGAGGGCGCCGTCGAGGATTGCCACGTACACCGGTCGGATACTCAAAGCAGACCTCGAGCGCCCGGCTAAAGCCAATGGTGAAGGCACTCCTCCGCCCAATTTTGACCGCCGATAACCTATCTTCTGTCAATCGCGTCCATGTCTGGTTGGTTAGTCGACTGGTTCTCAGTGTTCGCCATCGTCGGCCTGCAGCTACTGAACCTGCTCTCCTACAGACCACACGTGGGGCTCGAAGTCGAATCGCATGTAACCCACAGGTGGGTGTTTTATGTCCGCAAGGGGCTCGGCATTGTCGTGCTCCGCCGCACGATCAGGGTTGGTTGTAGTGTGACGCGCTGGTGTTCGTGGGTGCGCGGGTTGTCTATTTCGTCGACGAGGAGGCGGAGTGCTTCCCTCCCCATGTCGTGGCCGGGCTGGCTGACCGTCGACATGGGGATTGCTGCCTCGGAGGCGAACTGGTTGTTGTCGTATCCGATGACGGCGACGTCCGTCGGTACGGAGATTCCGGCGTCTGTGAGTTCGTGGATGAGGCCGGCTGCCAGCTGATCCGCTGGTGCCAGGATGCCGTCGGGAAGCGCGCCGGACGTGATCAGGTCTTGGGCGATGGACCGGCCGCTCGAACTCTTGAGGTTTCGACTGTGCACCACGTCGAGGCTGACACTGCCTCCGCGCTCTCGGACAGCGCGTCGAGCGCCCTCGCGTCTGGCGTTGACCGCGTGCAGATCCTGAGGCCCGCCCGCGAACAAGAGGCGGGTGCGCCCGATGTCCATGAGGTGTGTGGCGGCGAGGTAGCCGCCGTGCTCCTCGTCGACGACCACGCTGCAGCAGTCGGTCCGGTCACCGGCGTAGTTGACGAGCACGATGTTGCGGCCGTGCCGGCGCACACGGTCGACGCCATCGAGTCCCGCGTCGAGGGGCGCGAGGATGATGCCTGCGACGCGTGCTTCGTTGAAGATGTCGAGGTAGGACTCCTGCTTCGTGAAGGTGACATCGCTGTTGGCCAGCAGGAGTGATCGCCCGGCTGAGCTGGCTGCATCTTCGGCACCGCGGGCGATGTCGACGAAGAGCGAGTTGCCGACGTCGGTGAGGATCATGCCAATGGTGTTGCTCCGTCCGGCAGCCAGCGATCGTGCGGCGTCGTTCCGGACGAATCCGAGCTGATCGATCGCGGCGGTCACCCGGGCCATCGTTTTGGCCGATACGATCTCCGGTTTGTTGAGCACGTGAGACACGGTGCCCAGTGAGACTCCAGCAACCCGGGCGACGTCGTTCATGCTGGGAGAGACGGCTGGTTCGTCACTCGTTGGGTGGACGGCGGTCACGGTACCTCGATCGGGGTTCGACGTTGAACGCTTCCCCGGTGGGGGCGGCTGATTCGGGAGGGCATCCCTCATGCTAAGGGACCGTCAGGAGTTGACGGCCACGTTGGAGAAGGCGTGTGTGCCGGACTGGACAGTAACTGGGCTCTGCCCCGGGAGATCGACGACAGCCGTGCAGCCGGTGGGCACGGTGACTTCAGCTGACAGTGCTCCAGCATCGACTGTCCAGGAGATCGACGCCAGTCCGTACGGTGTTTCGTGGCTGGCCTGAGCGGAGGTGATTCCGCCGCCTGGACGGGGCCGGAAGAGGATCGAGCGGTAGCCGGGCTCCGCCGGAGCCAGACCGGCGACCACCCGGTGCATCCAGTCGGCGACCGCTCCGAGCGCATAGTGGTTGAACGACGTCATCTCCCCGGGGTTGATCGACCCGTCGGGCAGCATACTGTCCCACCGTTCCCAGATGGTGGTGGCACCCTGACCTACGGCGTAGAGCCACGAGGGGCACTGCCTCTCCATCAGGAGGGCGTACGCGGTGTCGATCTCACCGACGCTCGTAAGAGCGTCGGTGACCAGGGGTGTTCCTGCAAATCCTGTGGCAATCCGGTTCCCCGCCTGCCTCACGAGTTCAGCCAGTCGCTCACCGCTCCGCTGTTCCTGCTCTTCCGTGGATGCCAGACCGAAGGCGAGCACCAGTGCATAGGCGGTCTGGGCGTCGCTGACGACCCGGCCGGAGGGAGAGATGTACTCGCGGGCGAAGGCATCCCGGACCTTACGCGCCAACTCCCGATAGTGGAGTTCATCGGTCGTGTTCCCCAGGACGCTGGCCATCTGGGCAAGGTGCTGTGTGGACCACGCGAAGTATGCGGTCGAGACGAGGTAGCGATCCGTCGTGGCATCGGCGGGATCGTGGGGAGGGGCCGCGGGATCGAGCCAGTCACCGAGTTGCATGCCCGTGTTCCACAAGTAGGACTCGCCGGAACGTTCGGCCATGAGGTCCACCCACGCCTTGGCGCTGGAGTACTGGGTTGCGAGGACGCCCGTATCCCCGAAGCGCTGATACAGGGTCCATGGGGTCAGCACGGCGACGTCACCCCACACGGCTCCCGGCTGGATGGGTGTCCATTCCTCGCCCCCCGGTATCACGGGGACGTACCAGGGCACCGTGCCATCCTCAAGTTGCTCGACGGCGACGTCCTTGAGCCAGGAGCCGAGCATCCCGGAGCAGTCGTAGAGGAAGGTCGCGGTCGGGGCGAAGACCTGCAGGTCACCTGTCCAGCCGAGCCGTTCGTCGCGCTGAGGACAGTCGGTGGGGATGTCGACGAAGTTCCCGCGCATGCTCCAGCGCACGTTTTCGTGCAGCCTATTGACGTCTGCGTCGGAGCATTCGAACCACCCGGTCCGCTCCATGTCCGTGTGGTAGACGCGGGCCGTGACGGCTGCTGCCGGGTCATCGCCTGACCAGCCCGTGAGCTCGGCGTAACGGAACCCGTGGATGGTGAATCGGGGCTCCCACTCGACGTCGCTGTCGTCGCCGGCGATGTAGGTGTCGGTGGAGGCCGCCCCGCGCAGCGGACGTGTGCAGAGTTCGCCGTCTTCCAGGACTTCTGCGTGGCGCAGCCGGATTTCCTGGCCTCGCTCGAGCCCGGACAGGCTCACCCTGAGTCGGCCGACCAGGTTCTGCCCGAAGTCGAGGATCGTCGTGCCCGACGGAGATGTCGTGATGGCAACAGGTGCGAGTTCTTCCGTGCAGCGGACGGGCGGGCCCTCGGGCGCAACCAACGTCGAAGGATCACGTCGGACAACCCGAACCGGGGACCAAGCGGTGTCGTCAAACCCGGGGGAGGACCATCCGCGAGCTTCTTCGCGGGCGTCGTACGCCTCACCCTCGTACAGCCCGGTGGTCAGGATCGGCCCGAAGGAGGCACGCCATGATTCGTCGGAGGCAATGACGGTGATGCTTCCGTCGTCGTGGGTGATGTGTAGTTGAGCCAGGAGGGCGATGTCTGTCCCGTAGAGGTTCTGGTGACCTCCGTGGAAGCCGAGGCGGCCGCGGTACCAGCCATCAGCGAGCCAGCTGCCGATGGCGTTCGGGCCGGCGACGAGATTTTCGGTCACGTCGTACGTCGCGTAGCGCAGTCGTTCGCCGTAGACGGTCCAGCCCGGCGCAAGGGCCTCCTTGCCGATGCGACGTCCGTTGATCTCCACCTCGTAGAGGCCGTGGGCTGTGACGTAGAGGCGCGCGGAGTGGACGGGTCGGGGGAGTGTGAAGTCGCGTCGCATCAGCGGGGGGCGGCGGAGGGTATCGGCGTCTTCAGCCCAGGCGGGAGAAATGGCGTGGGCTGTCCAGCCGGAGGCCTCGAGGATTCCGGTTTCCGCGGTTGTGGCCGGGCTCCATTCGCTGGGTATCTCCGTGCCGGCTCCCCAGACCCGGACCCGTACGGAGACGGCAGTCTGTGAGGTGAGGTCTCTTCCCGGCCAGGGGACGAGCACCGAGTCGGGGGAGAAGACCACGCGTGAAAATCCTGCACCGGATGCGTCCGTCACCTCGATCTCGTACCGTTCCTGTGTCCACTCGGGGTCTGCCGTGGTCTTCCAGCTCAACCGGGGTCGCGGCTCTCCGATGCCCAGCGGCTCGCGGTGGTGCTCGAACGAGAGAGGGCTGACGGTTACTGGCATGGAGAGGATCCTTCTCGGTGTTGGAACGCCGCCGGGTAGGCGGAGGAGATGCGAGTCGTGCAATGGAGGCGAAGTGTCAGCCTTTGACGGAACCGGCTGCGAGACCCTTCATGATGCGCTGGTTGAGGAAGAGGTAGATGGCCAGGGTCCCGAAGACGTTGAGGCAGATGGCGGCGAAGAGTGGGCCGTACTGGACGGTTCCGAACTGTCCAGTGAAGTTCAGGAGTCCCACCTGGATGGTGCTCAGGTCACTGTTGTTGGCGAAGGTCAGTGCGATCAGGAGGTCGTTCCAAATGAAGAAGAACTGGACGAGGGCCACAGTGAAGACTGCGTTACGGACCATGGGGAAGCCGATGGAGATGAAGGACCTGATGATGCTGGCGCCGTCGAGGGTGGAGGCTTCGAAGACTTCGCGGGGTACGGCTCGGAAGTAGGTGGCCATCATGAACACCGTCAGGGGTAGGCCGGTAGCAGTGTAGGTGATGATGAGCGGCCAAAGCGTCCCGGTCAGACCGGTGTTGAAGTAGGCGGAGAACAGGGGAAGCAGGATCATCTGGCCCGGCACCATGATGCCGGTCAGGAAGATCAGAAGAACGCCGTTGCGCCCCTTCCAGACCATGACCTCGAGGGCGAAGCCGGCCGCGACGCCGAAGACGATGATCAGGGCCAGCGACGGAAGTGTGGCCATCAGTGAATTGGCGACGAACACCGCGAGGTTGCCGGTGGTCCAGGCCTCGACGTAATTGTCGAAGTTGAACGATCCGGGCAGCGACCACACAGGGTCGTTGAGGAATTCCTGCTGTGTCTTGAATGAGCCGAGGACCAGCCAGAGCAGGGGGTAGAGCACGACGACGAGCAGGAGGGCGATCAGCAGGTGGACGGGAAGTTTCGCCCAGCGCTTCGCGGCGCGGGATCGTGTGCGGCGCGGCTCCTGGCGCTGCATCGCCTCGAGGGGCACTTTCTGGTCGGGGGCCTGTGTGCTCATGGCGTCAGTCCTTGGTGAGGTCGCGGCGCGAGGACCGGAAGATGAAGATGGTCACGATCAGGCACAGCAGCGTGAGCAGCAGCGCGATCGAGCTGCCGTAGCCGTAGTCGCCGAAGGCGAAGGAGGTGCGGAACATGTAGAGCGTCAGCGGCGTGGTGGAGGACCCGGGTCCGCCGTTGGTCAGCGCCACGATGGAGTCGAAGACCTTGAGGGTTCCGTTGATGCTGAAGATGATTGAGGACAACAGGACGGGCATGGAGAGGGGCAGGACGATGTTCTTGATGAGTCGCCATCCGGTGGCGCCGTCGAGCCGGGCCGATTCGAGCATGTCCTCGGGGATGTCCACGAGGCCGGCGTACAGCAGGACGGCGTAAAAGCCCATGGACCGCCAGATGTCCATGAGGACGATGACCCAGAACGAGCTCGAGGAGCTACCGAACCAGTCCACCGACTCGACTCCCACACCATTGAGAAGGCTGTTGACGAGCCCGTTCTGCGGGGCGATCTCGAACATCTTCTGGAAGAGGAGGGCAACGGCCACCGTGGGGAGCACGACAGGGAAGAACACCAGCGTGCGGATGATGTTCGAGGACTTCTTCAGGATGAAGACGTACATGAGCGCCAGGGCGTAGCCCATCAGGATCTGACCGATCGTGATCACGATGGCGTACCGGACGGTGAAGGACAGCGCGGTGCGGACTTCGGGGTCCGTGAACAGGCGGGTGAAGTTATCGGTCCCCGCGAAGGTGAAGCCGGAGATCGCGTTGCCGCTGAAGAAGGTGTAACCCATGGACCAGATGATGGGCACGAGCATCACCAGGGTGTACACCAGCAGTGCTGGGCCGAGGAGGATGATGAGGGCTTTCTTGTCGCCCAGTACTGACTGCATGGTGGTCCTTTTGTTTACGGCTGGCGTGTGGGCCAGTCGGTGGCCCAGACGGTTTGAGCGCCGGGGAAGGAAGGCGTCGCCTTCCTTCCCCGGCGCGCTCGTACCCTACTTGAGGGCGGACTGCACCGTATCCATGAACTGCTCGGGGCTCATGCTGCCGGTGACCAGGGGTGCGGCGTTGGTCTGGCTGGCCGTGGTCGCCTGGGTGCCGAAGAGAGCCTCGAACCACAGGACGCTTTCGCTGGTGTCGGCGATGGTGTCCTGGACGGTCTGGGTCAGGGGATCGACGTCGACTTCCTCGTTGACCTTGAAACCGGAGATGGCGCCCTTCTCCGCGAGGCCGACGCTGCCGTAGTTCTCGGTGATGCAGCTCAGCCATTCACCGGTCTGGTCGTTGTAGGCCTTCTCGGAGATCGCCATGGGCAGGCCGACGTTCGCTGCGTACTGGTTGTCGATGCCGGCGCCGCCGTCGACCTTGGGGAACGGCATGAAGCCGATGTTCTCGGCGCCGATCTGGTTGGCGGCCTCGTCGTTGAAGTTCGCGAGCACCCAGCTGCCCATGTAGAGCATGCCGGCCTCACCGGTGAGGAACTGGTTGACGGCGGTGTCGTAGTCGATAGACCCGATGCCCTCACCGAAGTAACCCTTGGAGCCGAGGTCGGCGACCGCAGCGGCTGCCTCGACGTACTCGGGGTCAGTGAGCTTCGCCTCACCGTCGGCAACCTTCTGCAGCGCGTCCTTGCCGAGGTCGCTGAAGAGGTATCCGCTGATGAGGCGTGTCAAGGGCCAGCCCTGCTCGCCGGAGGCGGAGAGAGGAGTGACGCCCGAGGAATTGAGGGTCTCGGCGGCCGCGGTGAAGTCGTCCCAGGTCGCAGGGACCTCGATGTTGTTGTCGGCGAAGAGCTGCTTGTTGTACCAGATGCCCTCGACGTTGTACTCGTAGGGCAGGACATTGAAACCGCCGTACAGCGCCTTCACGGTATCGATGGCTGCGGGCTCCACCTGGTCGATGACGCCCAGATCGTTCAACGTAGCCTCGAGGTCCAGGACGTTGCCGGAGTCGGCGAGTTCCTTCGTCAGGGCGGGAGCGGAACCTGCGGCGAACTGGGCCGGCAGGGCGCCCTGGCCTGCCTGCAGCTGGAGTTGCTGGTCGAGGCTGGTCTGCGGGACGGTGTCCACCTTCAGCGGCATCGCATCAGCTGCGGTCTTGCACTGATCCCCAGCCAGGGTCTCCAGGACAGCAGGGATGGTGGTGTTCTCGACGACGCTGAGAGTCGTGAATTCGCCGGCCTCGCTCTCGCCCCCGCCGTCGTTCGAACTGCCGGCTCCGCAGCCGGTCAGCAGCAGCGATACGGTGCTGAGTCCTACGCCCAGGAACAGCATCCGGTTCTTATTACGCGTGGTGGCCACGTTTCCTCCTTGAAAGTGTGCGCCCCGTCTTTGAAGCGTTTCAATTATTGAGGTTAGGGGGTCGTCGGGCCCTGTGTCAACAGTCACATCGGGTGCTGGTCGCTCCTCACTTGCCCTACCCCCGGTTCGGACTGCTAGGCCTCGCCAATGGTGTCGCACACGACAAAGGACCCGCCCCCTCTTGGTGGGGCGGGCCCTTCGTTTTTGACGCTCTGTCGGTAGTGCTGGGCTAGCGCACGGTCGCAGAGGAGCGGAGCGGCAGTGCCTGCGACGAAGAACCGACCTCGAGGGTGAACTCACCTGTCGGCGTCGTCCAGGTGTCGCGTTCTGCGTCCCAGATCGACAGCGGGTGATCAGGTCCGTTGGCGTCGATGACCAAATGAACCTGCGTTGTCTGATTCGGCTTGAGAGTGACCTTCTCGAATCCGACCAGGCGTTTGCCGGGTTCGCCGGCGGCACCGGGCAGGGTCAGGTAGACCTGGCCCACTTCGGCCCCTGCTGTCTTGCCGGCGTTTTTGATCTGGAACTTCACGTCCAGAGAAGTGGTGCCGGTTTCCTTGTCCACCACGGGCTTCACACGGAGGTTCCGGTATTCGAAGTCGGTGTAGGACAGACCGTGACCGAAGCCGAACAGGGGCTTGATGCCCTGGGACTCATACCACTTGTAGCCCATGGCAAGGCCTTCGGTGTAGTCGACCTGGCGGATCTCCTGCGAACCTGTCGGAGCGGTCGTTGAGCCGTTGGAGAAGACACCGGGGTACTGCTCAGGGGAATTGGTCGGGGTGTCAGCGAGGGAAGCGGGGAAGGTCATCGGGAGCTTGCCCGAGGGGTTCACGTCCCCCCACAGGAGGTTCACCAGGGCCGGTCCTTGCTGTTCACCGGCGTACCAGCTCTCGAGTACAGCCTCGGTCTTTCCGAGCCAAGGCATCTCTACAGCGCTTCCGGTCTGCAGGATCGCTACCGTGTTCGGGCTCGCGGAGGCAACGGCCTCGATCAGGGCGTCACCGTTTCCGGCGAGACGGAGGTTCGGCAGGTCGTTGAATTCACCGGACTTGTAGTACCCGACGACGAGGGTGACGTCGGCCTTCGCTGCGACCGCGGCCGCTCGCTGCGGGTCTGAGCCGTTGTCGAAGACGACGGTGGATCCTTCTGCTGCGGCACGCTCTCGGACTGCGTCCTCGATCGTCACGATGCTTTCGCAGGTCAGCGTATTCGGGGAGCCGAACGGCCAGACCATGCTGCAGGTCGACAGGGCGCTGATGCCATTGGTGGGCGTCGAAGAACCAGTCGGGCCAATGATTGCAATGGTCTTGGGCGTCGAGGACAGCGGGAGGACACCGTCGTTCTTCAGAAGGACAGTGCCTTCCTCGACAGCCTGCCGCGCGAGGTCCTTGTGAGCGGCGGTCGAGACCGAGCCTTCGGCCGGGGCGGGGAGGGGAGTGTCGAACAGTCCACCGCGGATGTAGGAGCGCACGACGTTGAAGGCCGCTCCGTCGATGGTCTGCTCGGTGATCTCGCCGGCAGCCAGCGCTTGGGTGAGACGTTCAGGTGTGTAGTAGATCGGTCGGTTGAGTTCCTGGTCCAGTCCCGCATTCAGGGAAGGCCCGGTCGAATGCACTGCGCCGAAATCGGACATGACGTATCCGTCGAAGCCGAGTTTGTCCCGCAGGGTGTCCTTCAGCAGCGGGTTCTCGCAGGCATAGACCCCGTTGATCTGGTTGTAGGAGCACATGATGCTCTCGGGCTCGCCCTCGGCGATGGTGATCTCGAATGGAAGATCGTAGGCCTGATGCAACGTCCGCTCGTCGATGTTAGAACTGCTCGCGTTTCTGGAGACTTCCTGCTCGTTGGCGACGTAGTGCTTGACGTTGGAGAGGACCGGCTTGTCGGGATTGCGTTCCTCGATACCGCGGATCGCTGCTCCGGCAAGAGTGCCGCTCAACAACGAGTCCTCACCGAAATACTCTGCGGTGCGCCCGGAGAGCGGAGTGCGGCCGCTCGCGATGCCCGGGCCGAGCACGACGTTCTTGCCCTTGTCGAAGGCCTCGGCTGCCTGCGCGGCGCTCTTGTCGAAGACAAGACCCCGGTTCCAGGTCGCCCCAAGGGCGATGGGCGCCGGGAACGCCGTCACGCCCTCTGTGAATCTCACGCCATCGGGTCCATCGGTGTACACAACCTTCGGCGTGCACGGCAGCTGGGCCTCGTACTGCACGGTGCCGAACGCCGTCTTGGTCGGATCATTTGCCGGTTGCTCGACAAGCCAGCGGTACTTCTGCCCGAGCGAACTCGCATCCAGCAAGATCCGGGCACGCTCGTCATGGGACTTCGAGGTATCCATCCACGGGCACTCCGCCGGATAGGACGCCGGTGCGGCGCCTTTGGCTTCCGCTGCCGGCACCTGACCTCCAAATGAGGCCACCAGAAAGCCGCCTACTGCTAGCGCAGCCAGAGCCCGCCGTGCTGACGTACGAGATCGATGTTTCACATGTCCTCCTTGACATAGCGCTTTTGAAGCGCTTCAATTTTAGTTCGTACCTTGCCGCGTTGGTGTTTCGATAAGGGGCATGAGCTATCCGATATGTGATCGTGGTCTCATGTAGGCACCAACGTAGGGTGGGTTTGACTGTCCCGTCAAGATCACCTTCTGCACATCTGGGAACCGAGCTCGCAGGACAGGGGGTACGTGTGGAGTCGCGTGAAGATCTCGATGCCGGATCCACAGTCGGTGCTCTGACTTATAAGCTTCGTTCCTTCACGAACTTTCTCGTCATCACACCTAGCACGTCGATATTGAGCTCACCTACGGCAGAAGGACAGACAAAAGGGCACTGTCGGAATACACTCGAGCCGACGGACGATCCTTCAACACCTACATGGATGAACTGCAGTGGCCGCAGACTGAACTGGTCCAGCATCTGAAGAAACGCTCAGCGTTCATCAGCATCACGCTTGAGGACATCACCAGAATTACCGACCGTTTCGAGATCCTTTACAGCATCAACGCGGACCCAGAGGCAGTGCCGCCGCCTGCTGACAGATCCATTGTTGGAAGGTAGAACATAGCCCCTTCTGTGAGCTCTCCGGACGAACCTCAAATCGCCGATAATCTACATTATGTCAGGTAGGGGTTCGGAGAGGGGCTAGGAGTCCCTCCTATTGGTTCTTCCAGATGCGATCTAGTCGAAGGCCGCCGTGAGTTCATCGGCCGGCGGCAGGGCGCGTTGCTCAGCCGTGGGAAGGTTCTACGGAGAAGTTCAGTTTGCCGGCGTACTCGGGCTGGAACGTGCCGGTCTTGAGTTCGATGACGAAATAGCGCAGCTGCTCCACATGGAAGAACAACAAGTCGATGTAGAGGTCATCGCCCTCAACTTCAAAGTGCACCTGTCGCCCGACGAACTCGAATCCTGGAGACGTGTTCCCGGAGTGTTGTACTGCAGGTTCCGTGACGAGAAGCCGGTCCAATCACGGAACTCACTTCGAAGGTCGGATGCCAGCAGGGCGACGACCTTACTCCCCCATCCGTCCTCCTCCTGACGCGCAAGCACGTCTCGACCAATACCTCAGTACAGCTCGATCAGCTGCCTAGTGACTGTTCGCTGGGCGCTGTGGCGGGCACTACGTACGCGATCTTTCAGCACCAACACCACCGGCCGCCGAGTCATGAGGCGCCATCGGAACCTTCACCAACAGCACGGTGGCTGTATGCGCGAGATCAATGAGTCGTGTTCTTCATGCCGGTTCGAACAACGTCCCTGCCCACCCTGTCCGAATAGTCCAGGAATCGGCTGCCGGCGCAACGGAACTGAACCACCTCGTGGACGCATGTAACCTATTGCGACACCCCCTCAATGATTGGACTGAGACACTCATGGCAACCGACTACGACGAGCCCCGCGTTCGCCCGGAAGACCAGCCCGCCAACGAGTCGCTCGAGGCGATCCAAGCCCAGCGCAGCAGCACCACGCAAACCTCCGTCATCGACGTCGAGGACAGCGACACCGCCGAGGGCTTCGACCTGCCCGGCGCGATCCTTGAAGAAGAACTCCTGGTCCAGGTCGTCCCCGTCCAGGAAGACGAGTTCACCTGCATGTCATGCTTCCTCGTCCACCACCGAACTCAGCTTGCCCGTGAGAAAAACGGCGACAAGTACTGCGCCGAGTGCGAGGGATGACAGTCGACGAGCCGGTACGTCCCTGATGGACGCGCGGAACCACCCGACCGTCCGCCGCGGCACGCGCTACTTCCGCAGCAAGTAGAACTATCGGGCTCCCCGTAAAGGGAACTGCCTCCTCGGCGCAGTCGCCTGCTTCGCCGGCGCCGGACCCTCCCCCTGGCTCAGGGAATAGATGGTCAGGTTGACATAAGGCTCTTGCACACTCCCCCAAATCAGGAATTAACGGTGCGAGCGTCCGTGGTGTTGATCTCTTCATATCCGTTGTGTGCGTCGAACCGGACCTGTCCGTCAGTCACCACCAGAACCGGGCTGTTATGGAGCAGAGCCTCAGGATGATCCTCGAAGGGGTTGCTTTCGAGTACTGCAAAGTCAGCGAAGAATCCGGGTGCGAGGCTTCCCTCCTCGCCTTCGGCTCTGCATGAGTATGCTGCGTCTTTCGTGGCGTGCTGCAACGCAGCCTGCAGGCTGAGCGCGTATTTGGGTACGTTCGCCGGGAGGTTCGGGTCCAGTGCCGATTTTCTTGTGGTCGCGATGAACATGTTGGGCAGTGGTGCATGCGGTGCAGTGGGCGCATCGGTGCTCAGCGCGAGAGTGGCTCCGGCGTCGACAAATTCGGTCCAGGGGTAGGCCCGCTCAGTACGTTCGTCTCCCAGCACCGCCCTCCAGTTCTCCTGAATGGCGGGGTCTGCGTGGACAGGCTGCATGGAAGCGACGACGTTCAAAGCGGCAAGGCGGCGAACGTTGTCCTGCGTCACGGTCTCGAGGTGCTCGATGCGGTGGCGGCGCTCAAGGTGACCGTTCTGTTCGTACGCGGCCTCGAGGGCATCCAGTGCAATGTCCGATGCTTCGTCGCCGATCGCGTGAATGGCTATTTGCAGTCCCGCAGCATCCGCAGCGGCAACCACTGGAATGAGGGCGTCCCGATCCCAGATGGGTTCTCCCAGGGTCCCGTCGACGTAGGGCTCCTTCATCGCAGCGGTACAGCTGTCGATCACACCATCCAGGACGAGTTTGATACCGACCATCCTCACCGAGGTCCCGCGGGTGGATTCCGCGAGCTCGGCGGCTTTGGCGACTTGTCGAAGGTTCTCTTCAAGCGTCGAGCGGCGGTGGATGAACCAGTGTCCTTTGATGCGCAGTGGAAGGTGTCCGCCATGCCGTTCCTCAGCCCGTTGAAAAGCATCGAGGTCGTCCTGGCCGACAGCCATGTCCACGACGCTCGTCACACCGCTGGCGACATAGTGGCTCATGGCACTTTCCAGCCACGAGTCCCTATCAGCATCTGTAGCCTGACGGGCAAGCGCTGGCCAGACGATCTGTTGAGCTGCCGTTTCGAGGATCATGCCTGTTGCGGCCCCCGTCGCCGGGTCTCGAGCGATGGTTCCGCCGATCGGATCCTCGGTGTCTTCGGTGATTCCCAGTTCCGCGAGCGCGGCTGTATTGACCCAGACCGAGTGAAGATCGTTCGCGTCGAGATAGACGGGGATATCACTGACTGCAGCATCAAGAAGATCCCTGTGCGGCCCCTCGGCGCCAGTCGCACTGTAGAGCCAGCCGGAGCCGAGGATTCGCTGTGCGCCCGGATCTGCTTCGCGCGCCGCCCGGAGTGCGGCCTGGATCTCTTCCGGCGTCCTGGCCTCACGCAGTTGGACCTTCTGTAGTGACTGTCCGAGCATCAGCAGATGCGTGTGGGAGTCGATGAAGCCGGGGAGAACGAAGCGGCCGCCAAGGTCGATTGTCCGATCCGACGAGGCTGGGTGGTCCGACGTCGTCGATGCGAGGCTGACCGCTGTGATCACCTGTCCGCTGACAGCGATGGAGCCCTCGACCGGCCCTTCATGAGTGAAGAGGATGGCGTTGGTGTAGGTGGTACTGGTGGGGGTCATTGAGTCGATACCGGCTTTCAAACGATGGCAGCGTGGGGGAATTCGGCGCCCGGGGTCGTGTCCTGTGCCTGATCGGCTTCCTGCTGGTGGGAGAACCTCGAGATGAACAGCAGCGGGACCAGCACGATGAGCGTGATCGCGCCCAGGATGATGCCGAGGTTGGCGAAGCCGACCATCTCGGATACCGCGGTCCCGAACAGGGGGGCGAAGGATGAGCCCACGAGGTAGACACCGAGGATCGGTGCAGACCATTTACCTGTGGCATCAAGAGCTGCGGCGATCGCGACAATGTAAAGGAATGCCACCATGTAGACGGTGTTCCACACGATGATGACCACCAGATAGAGGCCCGGGTCCGTGACGAACCCCGACGTAATCTTCAGAATCGCCCCAACAAGCAGCGCGGTCACAAGTGGCACAGTCCGGCCGAGCTTCTTACCGAACAGGCTGACGGCGGCGGAGGCGACAAGCCCGCCGGCGGTGGACAGACTCAGGACCAGGGCCATCCCGGCTTCATCGAGGCTCGCCTGCTGCTCCCCCATGACCGCGGCGACGGCCCACAGCGAGTCCTCCCCCAACGCCCACAGGGCAAAGCATGCCAGGACACCGAACCCGGCGATCCTCGTGGAGCGCGAGGTCCGGGCGCGTGACCTCTCGATGTTCGGTGCACCGCCGGTTTCCCCCTTGGGGCGGTCGGGCATCCAACCTGTCGTGAACAGGGCTGCCAGTGCCAGGGCGGCGAGGATGCCGAAAGCGCTGCCCATGCCGATGCCGATCAGCGGAATGATGAACAGGACGACGGCGACAATGGCGCGGTTGGTGAATCCGCTGATGCCCGAGGCGCGGTCAGGGTCCCGCAGTGCTGCCAGGGCTGCGCCCCCGGCTGCTACCGCCCCTCCACTTCCCAGGCCGGCGATGATGATGCCGATCGCGGCGATCGTTGGATCCGCGATGACTGCAGCCGCTCCGAAACCTGAGGCAGTGAGTGCCAGTCCGATGCGCGCAACCTTGTACCGACCGCTTCCCGTTGTCCACCGGGCCGTAGCCAGACATGTCATCGCAGAGAGCAGTAGGCAGGCCGTCATCAGCGTGCCGGCACCGGTTGCGCTGTAGCCGAGATCGGTGAGGGCAAGGATCATCACTGGAACAAGGTTCGCGGTCATGAACCCGACGACGGTGATACCGAAAGTGGAGACTGCCCGTGTTGCCGTCAGGGGCACACGAACCAGGGAATCATGGGAAGGAGCGGGCAGAGTCAAGGTGCGATCCGTTCACTGAAGGAGTGATCGCCGTCACCACATATGAACGGCGTTCATTTAGTATGAGGACCGATCTACTGTGCTGCAAGGGTTTTTGAAAGCCTTTCAGTAAATTCTATGTTTCGTCCTCATGGCGATGCCGGCAAGGAGCGCATCAACTCCGAAGTCGAAGGCGCGGTTCACGCGCTCTCCCGTTGGTCCCGCTTCCTGAAGGGCGCGTCGAAGAGTCGGATGGTGTTCGGTGGAAACATCCCACACCTCGTCAGGCGCCGTGCTTTCCAGGGCCGACCCCAGGGCGAAGTAGTCGATGAGGGAGATCGCGGACATCAGATCCTGCTGTGGCAGTCCGGACCGTTCAAGCGCGGCGGCCAGATCCTCGTACATCTGCAGCACCGCTTCTGCCCGCACTGTCTGCGACATCAGCAGCGGCACGAGGTTGGGATGCTGGGCGAAGCAGTCGTGGTAGGAACGGATGAGCCGACGTACGGTCTGCTCCCAGCTCTCATCGTCGTCCTGCATCACTCTTCTGTCTGCGAAGATCCTCGCGCGCAGGAGTTCGATGATGTGCTCGCGGCTTTCGATCCGGTTGTAGAGCGATGACTGACTTACCCCGAGCTCAGCAGCGATTCTGGGGAAGCTGAAGTTGCCGGTGCGGTCCACCTGGGCGAGGGCCGATTCGACAATGAGTTCGACGGACAGCAAGGCAGAGCGGGGTCGGGGCATGAACCCATCTTTCCTGATCTGATCCACCAGGAGTCGTGCGCCGTCGTTGAGCCCGCACCTTGGGCAGGGCGTCCGTCATTCACGCACCCCGATCTGATCCCGTAACCCGCTGATCATTGCGGTCAGCCCTCCCTCGAAGGCAGTGTCAGCTCGGCTTTCATCCGGGCCGGGGGGTCTGCTGCTGACAACCGCGGCAGTGAAGGTCGGGAACTCCCCGGCAAGGCTGCCGGAGTCGAAGATGTTCTCCGGCGCAGACACATCCAGCGCCGAGCCGTAAATGAAGGATTCGATGGCCACGATGCCGGGAACGACTCGCTCCGGGGGCCAGCCGCCATTGATGAGGCCGACGGCAACCTGCTCGTACATCCTTAAGGTATCCGGCGCTCCGCCGACCGGCATGACCGCGATGATCGGGATCAGCGGTGCGTGCAGGGCGAAGATGTCACGGTAGGTCGAGGTTCGACCGCGTGATGAGGTCCCGGGTCAGAACCTTCCTTGGCGGTCTCCCCGCCCGGCGGGGCGTGCCCTGTGATGACACGGCAGTGCGCTCGGACGAACCCATCTGGGGTTGTGCAAAATCAGCCACGTCCTCTACAGTGATCCAAAATAAATGAACGTCATTCATTTTGTGGCGTCGATCATCCTGGAAGGCACCATGCGCACCATTGACAGCGATGTCGTCATCGTCGGAGCAGGACCCTGCGGTTTGATGACCGCCAGAGAGCTTCGCCGGGCAGGACACTCCGTGACCGTCCTGGAAGCCCGTGACAGGGTCGGCGGCCGCACCCACACCGACATCATCGACGGCGCCATGCTCGAGGTCGGCGGGCAATGGGTGTCCCCGGACCAGACCGCTTTGATCGCGCTGCTGGACGAGCTCGGACTCGGAACATACTCGCGATACCGGGACGGGGAATCGCTGTACATCGGCTCCACGGGCGAAGCCACCCGCTACACCGGAGACATGTTCCCGGCGCTTCCGGAGACACAATCGGAGATCGAGCGCCTGATCGGAATCCTCGATGACCTTGCCGGCCGGATGAACCCCGCAGCCCCCTGGGAGCACCCCCAGGCCCGCGAGCTGGACACCATCTCCTTCCACCACTGGCTCCGGCAACAGTCCACCGACGAGGAGGCCTGCAACAACATCGGCCTCTTCATTGCCGGAGGAATGCTGACCAAACCCGCCCATGCCTTCTCCGCCCTGCAAGCCGTCCTCATGGCAGCCTCGGCAGGATCGTTCTCACACCTCGTCGACGAGGACTTCATCCTCGACAAGCGCGTGATCGGCGGTATGCAGTCCGTCTCCCAACGCATGGCCGCAGACCTCGGCGACTCCGTCGTCCTGAACAGTCCCGTCCGCACGCTGCGCCACTCCTTGAACGACGACGGCGCCACCAGGGTCGAAGCGATCACCGACGACGTCACCGTCAACGCCCGCTACGCCGTCGTCGCCGTTCCGCCGAACCTCTACTCGCGCATCAGCTACGAGCCGGCCCTTCCCCGCCGGCAACACCAGATGCACCAGCACCAGTCCCTGGGTCTGGTCATCAAGGTCCATGCCGTCTACGCCACCCCGTTCTGGCGCGACCACGGGCTCAACGGCACGGGCTTCAGTGCCGGCTCCATCGTGCAGGAGGTGTACGACAACACCAACCACGACGACCCACGCGGAACACTCGTCGGTTTCATATCCGACGAGAAAGCCGACGCCATGTTCGACCTCGAACCGGCGACCCGACGCCAGCGCATCCTCGAATCCATTGCGGAGTTCTTCGGCCCCGCAGCGCTCGACCCTGAGGTGTACTACGAGTCCGACTGGGCCTCCGAGGAATGGACCCGAGGCGCTTATGCCGCCAGCTACGACCTCGGCGGACTGCACCGCTACGCCCGCCACCAGCTGACCCCCGTCGGTCCGATCTACTGGGCCAGCTCCGACCTCGCCGCAGAGGGCTACCAGCACGTCGACGGCGCCATTCGCATGGGCCAGCTCACTGCTGGACGGATCGCCGAAGCACTCTCCTCCCAAACAGTCGGCACACACGCCTGACTGAACGATCCTGCTGATGGCGGAGCACAACCGTGCCCGTCATCGAGATACCAGGTCATCACACTCCATGCACGGGTCAACGACGACCCCTTGCCCAGTCAGAAAAGGCGCACCATGAACAGATCAGTCAGCGGAGCGACCAGCACCGTACGCACACTCCAGGACACGCCATCCCTGTCACCGAAGGGGCTGGCACGGGGACAGCTCGGTCTGCTCGCCATCGTCGTCATCGGTATCAGCACGATCGCCCCCGCCTACGTCCTCACCAGTACCCTGGGCCTCACAGTGGCAGAGATCGGCGTCTACCTCCCCGCGATCTTCATCGTCGGGTTCATCCCCATGTTCCTGGTCGCGCTCGCCTACAAAGAGCTCAACGCCGATTCCCCGGACAGCGGCACCACCTTCACCTGGGTTACCAAGGCTTTCGGACCGTTCATCGGCTGGATGGGGGGCTGGGGCTTGCTCGCAGCCAACATCATCGTGCTCTCCAACCTCGCCGGCGTCGCCGTCGATTTCTTCTACCTGTTCCTGGCACAACTCACCGGCAACGACTCCCTCGCCGACCTGACGACGAACAAGGCCATCAACATCGTCACGTGCCTGACCTTCATGGCCCTCGCCGTCTGGGTGTCCTGCCGTGGCATCCGCACCACCAAGTCCGTGCAGTACGTCCTCGTCGGATTCCAGCTCCTCGTCCTGGCCTGGTACACCATCCAGGCCTTCAGCCGCATCGCGGCCGGTAACGCCTCCGGCCTGGCCTTCAGCTGGGAATGGTTCAACCCGTTCGGCATCGAGAGCTTCTCGGCCTTCGCCGCCGGACTGTCCCTGTCGATCTTCGCGTTCTGGGGGTGGGACGTCTGCCTGACCGTGAGCGAGGAAGCAAAGAACGGCCGCCGCACCTCAGGTCTCGCAGCGACGATAGCCGCGGCAGTCATCCTCGCGATCTACCTGATCGGCTCCATCGCCACGATCATGTTCGCCGGCACCGGGGACACAGGCATCGGCCTGAACAACCCGGACAACTCGGAGAACATCTTCACTTCCCTCGCAACACCCGTCATGGGTCCGTTCGCGATCCTCCTGTCGCTGGCCGTTCTCTCGAGCTGCGGCGCGTCCCTGCAGTCGACCTTCGTCTCCCCCGCGCGCACCCTGCTCGCCATGGGCTACTACAAGGCCCTACCAGCCAGGTTCGGATCCGTGAACCCGAACACCAACTCCCCCGTCTACGCCACAATTTTCGCCGGCGTCCTGTCAGGCGGCTTCTACGTCCTGATGCGCATCATCAGCGAGAACGTCCTCAATGACACGATCCAGGCCCTCGGACTGATGATCTGCTTCTACTACGGACTGACCGCGCTGGCCTGCGTCTGGTACTTCAGAGCATCCCTGTTCAGCAGCGTCCGCAATATCCTCTTCCGGTTCGTGGCACCCCTCCTCGGCGGCCTGGGCCTGATCGTCGTCTTCCTGCAGACCGCCATCGACAGTTGGGACCCCGCCTTCGGCAGCGGCTCGGAACTCTTCGGCGTAGGCCTCGTCTTCGTCATCGGGATCGGGATCCTCGTAGCCGGCGCCGTCATCATGCTGATCATCCGAGCCCGCAACCCCGAGTTCTTCAAGGGACAGACGCTTACCGAAGAGTCCTCCGCACTCGTCATCCCCGAGTGACCGCGCTCCGAAGTCACGATCGATAACCGCTGACCGATAACCGCTGACCGCTCGTGCCCGTATGAAAGGGGAACGCCCCGATGACCTCGACCCGCCACCAGACACTTCCACCACTCACTCCCGCCACGACCAGGGATCACAATGCTCACGTAGATCCTTCATGCACACCCCGGTGCGAATACTGCTCAGGACCGGAAACGGACTAAGGGCCTGCAAGGAACCCTCCCAGCCTCGAGCGCACACCACGACGAAAAGAAGATCCCATGAACCCTTCAGAAACCGCTGTGCCCGGCACAGCGACGGACACTGCAACAGACCGGTCTGGGGCACTGGGCGGGACGATTATGCCCGCCGAGTGGGCACCTCACGAACGCACCTGGATGGCCTTCCCGCCCTCCAATGACACCTTCGGGCTCCCTGGAAGTGACACGCTCGCCCGCGCCCGCACAGCCTGGGTCCGCGTCGCCAACACCATCGCACGCTACGAACCCGTCACGGTCATAGCCGACCCGGCAGACCTCGATACCGCCCGAACCATGCTCGGACCGGGCATCACGGTTCACCCCGTGCTGCTCGATGACGCCTGGCTCCGCGACTCAGGACCCTCCTTCATACACAGTGAGGACGGGTCGGTCGAGGCTGTCGACTGGATCTTCAACGGATGGGGCGCCCAGTCCTGGGCCGCGTGGGGCAAGGACGAACAGGTCGGCCGGAAAGTCACCGACCTGGCCGGCGTCTCGGCGACCAGCAGCCCGCTCGCCAACGAAGGCGGCGGCTTCCACATCGACGGCTGCGGTTCCGTCCTGCTCACCGAGACAGTGCAGCTCGACCCCGGACGAAATCCCACCGCCACCAAAGCATCCGTGGAAGCCGAAATACACGCTCGACTCGGAACACATCACGCGATCTGGCTTCCGCGGGGCCTCAGTCGTGACTACGAGGAATTCGGGACGCGCGGACACGTCGACATCGTCGCGAGCTTCACAGCACTCGGCACTGTTCTCCTGCACCGCCAGGACAACCCTGACCACCCCGACTACACCGTCACCCGGCTCCTGCGCTCGACCCTCGAGGCAGCTGTCGACGCGGAGGGACAACCACTGACGATCGTCGACGTGCCGGCCCCCACCGTCATCAGGGAAGAGGGCGAATTCGTCGACTGGTCCTACATCAACCACTACGTCGCCAACGGCGTCGTCGCCCTCTGTGCCTTCGACGACCCCAATGATGCCGTGGCCCAACGGATCCTGCAGGAGGCCTACCCCGACCGCATGGTTGAACTGGTCGACGCCCGCGACATCTTCGCCTTCGGTGGGGGTATTCACTGCATCACCCAGCAGCAGCCCGCTCCACGCGCGAGTACGGTGTCCTGATGTTCGACGTCGTCGAAGCGACCATCGCCGATCTCCGGAACGCGCTCAACACCGGCAGGACGACGAGCGAGGAACTCGTCACCGCCTACCTCCGCCGGATCGAGGCATACGACCTCGGTGGCATCGGGCTGAACTCCCTTGTCGTCATGAACCCCGAGGCCCTGAACGACGCACGTGCTTCCGATAAGCGCAGGACACGCAACGAAACCCTCGGCCCGCTCGACGGTATTCCCTACACCGCGAAGGACAGCTACAAGGTCACAGGACTCACCGTCGCCGCCGGCTCCCCCGCGTTCAAGGACCTGGTGGCACAGCAGGACGCCTTCACCATCGAACGGCTCCGCGCCGGCGGTGCCGTACTCATCGGACTGACGAACATGCCACCCATGGCCAACGGCGGCATGCAACGCGGCGTCTACGGACGCGCCGAAAGCCCCTACAACGCCGACTACCTCACTGCAGCGTTCGCCTCCGGATCCTCCAACGGATCCGGAACTGCCACCGCCGCAAGCTTCGCCGCTTTCGGACTGGCCGAAGAGACCTGGTCATCCGGGCGCGCCCCCGCGTCGAACAACGGGCTGTGCGCCTACACCCCGTCCCGTGGCGTCATCTCCGTGCGCGGCAACTGGCCCCTGGTGCCGACCATGGACGTCGTCGTCCCCCACACCCGCACCATGGCGGACATGCTCGAAGTCCTCGACGTCATCGTCGCCGACGACCCCCAAACGCGTGGCGACTTCTGGCGTGCGCAGCCCTGGATTCCCGTACCTCCCACATCCGAGCTACGCCCCGATAGCTACACCGAGCTCAGCTCGGGAACACCGGACCAGGCACGGCAGGTCCTCGCCGGCAAACGACTCGGCGTCCCTCGCATGTACATCAACGCCGACCCCGAAGCCGGCACCGGGCCCTCCCCCGGCATCGGAGGACCGACGGGCCGACGTATCGAGACACGGGACTCGATCATCCACCTGTGGAAGCAGGCGCGGGCCGACCTCGAGCAAGCTGGCGCCGTAGTCGTCGAGGTCGACTTCCCCGTCGTGTCCAACTACGAAGGCGACCGGCCCGGCGCTTCAACGATCAGCACGAGAGGGCTGGTCAGCCCCGATTACCTGCACAGCGAGACCGTCGACCTCTCGGCATGGGCCTGGCACGACTTCCTGCAGGCCAACGGTGACCCGCACCTCTCAACACTGGCCGATGTCGACGGAAGCCAGATATTCCCCGTGCCCGACGACATTCTTCACGACCGCTACACAGGCTTCGACGACGATATAGCTGAGTACCCCGACTTCATTCGCCGTAACGCAACGGTTGTCCTGACCGACATCCCTCACCTCGAGGAAGGGCTGCACGGTCTCGAGCAGACGAGGCGCACCGACCTCGAACAATGGATGCACCGGCTTGGCCTCGACGCCGTCGTCTTCCCGGCAGCTGCCGACATCGGACCCTCGGACAGCGACTCAAATCCCGCGTCTGCAGACATCGCCTGGCGTAACGGCGTATGGGTCTCCAACGGGAACCTCGTACCCCGACACCTCGGCATACCAACCGTCACCGTGCCCATGGGCATCGCTGCGGACCTGCAGATGCCGGTAGGACTCTCCTTCGCCGGTCCGGCCTACAGCGATACCGAACTGCTGCGCATCAGCGCAGCCTTCGAAGCTACGAGCGAGCCGCGACGTACCGCCCCTCCCCGCACCCCGCGCTTGGCCACCCGACCAGTCAGCGAGAAGCAGGACACCATCAGATAGTTGATTTTCGTCAGCCTATGTTGACGAACGCTGCATGTACGACCCGCTGGCCATGCCTCATCACTTCGAGCATGATGGCGGATCACACTGGCGGTTCCACTCTCGGCTTCCGGCCCTTTGGTGGAGTCACCTGATCGCGCTTGAGGGTTGGATAGATGGTGGTCCTGCTGACTCCGAGGACGTGGCCGATCTGTTCAACGGTCATGTCCTGCTGCTCCTCCATGCGCCGTGGGGCAGTGACCTCGTGAGGACCGAGCCGTGGGCGCCCTCCCGTGCGACCTCGAGCACGGGCTGCTGGAGGCAACGATGGTGTTCGAGAGCCTTGCATAGAGCGCTCTAGCTCATCCCTTAGCGGCAGACCCGCTGAGGGATCATTTCTCGACGACCCCAGCTAGCCTCCTGGCGGTGCGGCAGACGCTAGCCAGGGAATCTTGATCATCGTTAGTCTCGGCCCATGAATGGATACCCTCAGATACTTCACACGGTTCTCGACACTACTGATGTGCGAGGACTGGCGGAGTTCTACCGCCAACTGCTCGGACTCCAGTACCGGCCAGGAGACGAGCCCGCGAGTGAGGGCATGCCCGACGACGTCGATTGGCTCGTTCTCACTGATGCACAGAGCAACCGCAGACTCGCTTTTCAGCGGGTCGATCACCTGAAACGGACCACATGGCCCTTGCCTGATGTGTCGATGCAAATGCACCTCGATCTGACCGTTCCCGACCGGGAGACACTCGAGCATCACCATTCCAGGGCGCTGGCATTAGGGGCAGAGCTCCGATCCGATCGTACGGACGACCTGAACGAGCCGTTGTACGTCTACGCCGATCCGGCCGGTCACCCGTTCTGCATCTTCGTCGCCTGAAGCGCGCATGACGTCCGCTATCCGTTGAAGGATCCCCTCATGAAGTTTCATTTCATGGGAGCTGACACGCGGGACGAGAGATGAAAATGGCACTGTCGCTGCGTCTGCCACGTGGACCAAGTAGGCGAGGGGAACAACGCGCTCGGACAGGAAAGGATTCGACAATGAGGCTGCTGCTGACATCTGGAGGCGTCACCAACGCGACGATCCGCGGGATGTTGGTGGAAATGCTCGGAAAGCCCGTTGAGGAGTGCGATGCCCTTTTCATCCCGACCGCACAATGGGGACAGCCCATGTGTTCCCCGCAGACGGTATGGACCTCGACAGCCGGCCGGGGGCCGAACCAGCAAGGTCTCGTCGACCTGGGCTGGAAGTCGATCGGCGTTCTGGAGCTGACGGTACTGCCAAGCATTGCGCCGAATCGCTGGCTGCCCTGGGTGCGAGAGGCCGACGTTCTACTCGTAGATGGTGGGGAGGCGATCTACCTGGCGCATTGGATGCGACAGTCGGGCCTGGCAGATCTCCTGCCATCGCTCACGGACATCGTCTGGGTCGGCGTGAGCGCCGGCAGCATGGTGATGACCCCGCGAATAGGCCGGCAATTCCTGGAATGGAACCCTCATGGGAGCGACGACGCGATGGGCGTGGTGGATTTTTCCATCTTCCCTCACTTGGACTATCCGGGCTGGTCCTCCAACACCTCCGAGAGCGCGCGTCGGTGGGCTACGGATATTGGTGGACCCGCCTATGCGATCGACGATCAGACGGCGATTACCGTCGTAGACGGCACCGTGAAAATCGTCTCCGAAGGGAACTGGCACCTGTTCAATCACGAGACCGAGCGAAAGCCTTGAGGACTGCGCTGCAGTTCTGACGCCCTTCCACAGGCCCGGGCTGCCTCAGGTCGGAGGCCATGTGCCCGCAGGACGATGGTCTGCCGAGCTTCCTAAGTTGCTGGACCGCGGTGCATCGTCGTGCGCTTTACTGTTCCGTCCGGGTTGTAGTAGGTCCACTGGCCGGTCTTGCTGCCATGGTCGAAGTCACCCTCGTCCATGGTCGCTCCTGCTGCGTTCCACCGCTGCCAGAACCCGTGCTTTTCTCCGTCGATGAAGCCACCTCGTTGCAACAGCCCACCAGTCGCGCGATACCAGGTCGCTGGTCCGGTGAGGCTTCCAGCGGCGTAGTTGCTCACTGACCGCAGTCGCTCGTCTCCGGAGTAATGCATCCATTCGCCGGTTCGCTTGCCTTCGACGTAGGTGCCGACGACTGTACCGCCGTGAGGATCTTCCTCCGCCCAGCGACCGGCGCGGCGCCCCAAGGCATCCTTTTCATTCGGTGCCTCTTCGTTTGGCGCTTCGTTGCTCACATCATGCTCCCAAGCTGAATGAGATCACTACACGCGGTATCGAAGGTTCCCTGGCGTACTGATATCACTCGGTACTCAGTGGTTCCCATTGACCGAGGGTAAGGCCCCTCTCTGCCTGGACCAAGCCGTCCCGGTGTTGGAGCGGCTTACGCACGGGGTGTGGCCTTGGGCGGATTGCTTGGCTGATCCGGCGCAATGACCAAATCACCGTGATGTGGCACATCGATGTTGCAATCGTCGGCGCCGACCCAAACCCTTCCTTGCCTGAAGCGACAACACGAATCTGCACAACTTCCTGTGGGGGCTGGGGTACCCAGCTACTACGGCGGCTCCACCCAGATGCACCTGGGAGCGGGACCGCACCTCGACGAAGTGCGCCAACTCCCGCTCCGCGCCGCGCTCCTCGACGGCAGGACTGTTGAGGTGACAGGACAATCACCTCTCCTCGTTACTGAGTGGGCCGGTATCGCAGGGCTACTGCCCCCGACTGGAACTCGTGGCGGTTCACCAGCTCGAGCTGGACGCGTTCGCGCAGACCGGCCAGCAACGTCGGCCCGTGTCCAGCAAGAACCGGCTGCACAAGAAACTCGTACTCGTCGATCAGCCCCAGATCTACCAACGCCAGAGGGAGCGTCACGCCACCCACCCACAGGTTCTCACCTGGCGCCTGCTTGAGCCGCTCTACCTCTGGCCCCAAGTCGCCTCGCACCAGCTCGGCATTCCAATCAACCCCGCTCAGCGTGCTCGACACGACGTGCTTCCTCGCCCCATCGATGGCCTCGGCGAACGGAATCTCCCACTCACCCATCCACTCAGGCCACGTACCCGTGGCCGGCCGCCGCCACGCCGCCTCCATCATCTCGTAGGTCACCCGACCGAATAACAGAGCGTCAGCTCGCTCCATCTCAGCGGTCCAGTAACGCATCGACTCCACATCAGGAGGGAGCCCTGCCTCATGATGACAGCAGCCATCCAGCGTGACGTTGATCGAGTACCGAAGCTGCATCATCTCGTTGCCCTCCCTGGAAGCGCGCAGCGCGTTTCACCGGACAGTACTCAAACCACAGACAGCGATCAATCCTCACCCTGAGGAATAGCCTTTGCGGGCAGATGCCCACCGGATCTCTATGGGTTAGGTCTCGGGTGCAGGCTAGCGCCGGGCGGGGTGATCCGCCAAGAGGTGAAGTGGACTGCGAAGTCAGCGCTGGTGGATGCACAGCAGAAGGACCCTGCTGTGACTGTTGCATCCGCGACGAGGAGGGCGACGCGGACGAGCCGCCAGGGTTCGTCGTCGACGTGGGCGCGCTCGGCGGATACGGGCGCAGCGCCTGCCAACCCCCACACCAAACCCAGTACCGGTGTCGATGCCGGAACGCACGCCGGCCCTGGCGCCGGCTTTGAACTTCACCCGGTCCGGCAGGTGTGTGAGGTAGGGACGTTGCTGATGCGTGTGGCTGAGGGCCACGCGCCGGCGTTCGAGGATCTGTACGAGCGCACCGCGCACCGCGTGTACGGGCTTGTGCGCAAGGTCATCACCCATGGCGATGCTCGGCGGCCTCTACGTCCTGCTGGCCGCGGTCGCACTGACCATCATCATCTTCACCACCGCAGCACTAAGCCACCTCAGCCAGCACTTTCTCCCGGCAACGCACTAGCCACGACGCCACGGGACCTGCTCATCAGTGGCGGAGAGATCAGTTGTACCAACAACCATTGGCCGGCCCAATAGTGCAAATGAAAGCCGAGGGCCAGAGCGATCAGGCTGAAGGCGATCTCAAGCAGAAACGGGCGCAGATACTGGGGTCTGCCTGCAAGATTGGCGGGGACCGAAGGCCCAGGCTCGTGGCCAGCTTAGCCACAGCCTGGGCCGCCATGTCGGTCCTGTTGCTGGCCAACGGCCCAGTGATTATCGCAGCCGGCCTGATCACGCTCTAGGCCGAAACCGTTCATTCCTTTGTCGCCTGCCGCTGGTAGCTTCGCCGAATGGACGTCACACTGCCTGCACCTCAGACCGCGCACACTGCCACGGCTGCCAGCTTCGCTAACCGTAAGGGCTTCGGCGAGGACTTCCTCGGCGTCATGGTGCCCATCCCAACTCTTGACGGCATCGAGACGATCCTGCTCCCGTACATGCATTTCTCGGTATTGCTGCGCCCGGACAAGCGTTTGGCGGCCGTCACGGCCCTTGGTATTGATGGCGCGAAGCTCATGGACCTTGATCGGTCCGGGATCCAGTGGCGGCTGGATCCGCGGATCAGTGAGGACCTGCAGACCGGGGAACGGGTCTACGCCCGCAATGACATCGACCGCGGGCACCTGGTCCGCCGCGCCTCCGCCGTCTGGGGTGACACCCGGGCCGAAGCAGCCACCGCGAACGAGGACACTTTCCACTACACGAACGCCGCCCCACAGGCGGCCAAGTTCAACCAAGGCCTCGAGCTCTGGCTGGGACTGGAGTCCTACCTGCTGGAGAACGCCGCCGACAACGGCCGGCGCCTGATCGTGTTCACCGGCCCGATTTTCAGCGACATGGATCCCGTGTACCGGGGCGTGGAAATCCCGCTGCGCTACTTCAAGATCGCCGTGTTCCTGCAAGAGGGATCACTTGCAGCCACCGGGTACGTCGTCGACCAAACCCCGCAACTCGCCGACCTCGACGACGTCCCAAAGCCAGGCACTGTCGGCGACGACGCACCCCCGCTGGGCCCGTTCCGCACCTTTCAGGTACCGATCCGCGACCTCGCCGCACTGACCGGGTTGGACCTGGCACAGCTGATCGCCGTCGACCGGATGCCGATCGCAGCAGCACTGCCAAGCGCACGGATCACCTCGACCTGGCGTGAGCTCTCCAGCCCCGAGTGCCTCGATCTGGACTTCGACCTCCCGTGCTGATCGTGAGCCCGGAGCGCATCCCGCACTCGGAAAGGCCTCGGAACAACGCTCGTTCCTCAAGCGCCGGCTGGGGCGGCGCGTGCTTGGATCGACAGTGCACTGAGCCCGCCCATGCCGAGGGGGACTTCAAGGCGTTGGAGGAGTCCGCCGTATTGCACTACACCTCTGCCTTCTTGGCGCCCCAACGTCCGAGTGCGACGATTGCCTCGCGCAGGGCAAGCCCGCGATCGGTCAGCGCGTAAGCCCGGGTGTTGTGTCGGAGGGGCAGGCGGGACAGTACGCCGGCCGCTTCGAGTTCGCGCAGCCGGGTAGCGAGGATGTTCGTCGGCACTCCGAGGTCGCGCTGTAGATCGCCGTAACGCTGCGGCCCGTCGAGCAACCGCTCCACGATGAGCAGGGCCCACCGTGCGCCGACGACGTCGAGGGCAGCGGCGAGGTCGCTCACGCGGTCGGATCGGCGTCCGGCTTCATCCAGAACGGCGAGTAGTGGTAGCCGTCGGGGTCGTCGAACTGGCGCTGGTACATGAAGGGGTAGTCGTCGGTGTCACCGATCCGCCCGCCGGCGGCGCCAGCTCGGTCAACGAGCTCATCGACCGCCTCGCGGCTGCCGAGGTCGAACGAGACCGTGACCTTCGAGGGCGTATGGAGTCCACCGACCACCTCCTCGACGCCGCCGACGCTCGCGTACATCTCCCGGCTGCCGAGCATGACGTACTGCTCGGGCGCGATCGCGAAGCACGACACGTTGTGATCCGACATCTCGGTGTTGAGGGTCCAGCCGAGGGCTGTATAGAAGGCGGTTGCCCGCTCGACGCTTTCGACCGGGCAAGTGATGAAGAGGCTCATGCGTCAACACTTGCAAAATGCAAGTGATCTGTCAAGGCCTAACTGCACGCTCCGGCTCGGCGTGTTCATCGAGAGCTCTTGTTTCCGGCTAGATCGGTGTGAACGGTGGTTTCGGTCATCCCGTCGCACGTCCGACCCGCCCGAGGTTGGCCCCGTAGGGAGCGCACGGCAGGGGCGATATCTCGTCGATGAGCTCATTGACGGCTTGGGCGATAAGGTCGCACTCGAGTGGGGGTAGGAGGATCAGCCCGTTGAGGTACGCGTCGATCTTGGATCTTCGTAACCACAAGCAACAGAACGAACCACCAACCCGACGCTCAGGCGCTGCGTAACGTCGCCCTGAGGCCCAACAAACTTCTCCAGGGCCGGGCCAGCTCCAGCCAGAACACGACCAAGCTCGTCCCCCACGTGGACCCCCCGACGGACGACGCGGCTGGCCGTCATTGCGTGACATCCAGACCTCACAGGCTTATTTTGCGGAAGCCGTGCGCGGACCCACATACCGCTCATCGGACCGTCCGGGCTGATGTTGCTCGCCATCGTCTTCAGAGCACTGTGGCCGAAAGTTCGGCTTCCAAACGTTCGACGTCGCCCCGGTGGCATAGTTCGGTTGCCGGGGTCATCGCGGTCGCGCTGCCGGCGGCGACTGCGGCCCGGAATGCACCTTTGATCGGGTGGCCCTGTGCGAGCCGTAGTACGAAGGCGCCAAGGAAACTGTCTCCGGCTCCGACGGTACTGAGTACCTGCACCGATGGCACCGACAGACGCATGATGCCTGACTTCGCGGCGAGGATCGCTCCCGCTTCGCCAAGGGTGAGGGCTACGTATTCAGTGGACCCGTCCGCAATCAGTGAAGAGGCCGCTTCCATCAGGCTCTGCTCACTATCGAGCGACGCGTTGAAATGCGCACCGAGTTCACGACGACTGGGTTTGACCAGGAAGACGCCCTCCGCCAGCGCTTGGGCGAGGGCAGGCCCGGAGGCATCCACAATGCAGTGTGCGCCACCCTCGCGCGCCAGGCGGGTCACCCGCGCATAGAAATCATCCGGAACCCCTGGAGGCAGACTGCCACTGGCAACGACATAGCCGCCCGTCGGAATCGCTCCGGCGACAGCAGACAGGCATGCGCGCCATTCCCTCTCACTGAACTCCGGGCCTTCGAGTACAAAGCGAAATTGCTCACCCGTCGTCGTCTCATCGACGGTGAAGTTCTGGCGGGTACTCCCAGAGATCGGTACCACCAATGTAGGGACCTGCTCAGCTTCAATGAGTTGGCGATAGGCCTCCCCGGTAGGACCTCCTGCTGTGTGCACTGCCAGAGTCTGCCCCCCGAGCCGCTGAACGACCCTCGACACGTTCACGCCTCCCCCACCTGGGTCGAGGCGGCTCGTGCCGCACCGCACCTTATGGAGGCTGACAACCTTCTCGGTCGAGGTGCTCACGTCCAGAGCCGGGTTTACCGTCAGGGTAAGAATCGGGCTCATGCTCGTCAGCTGGGGGGCTTTCATACGCCCCAGCATAGGAGAACCGATCGGCGCTGATCAGGGCATGGGTGGGGTCACTGCCCGCTTCACCGCCTGATGAATGCACGTGAGAATCTTCCTTTTCATTACGCGGCGGGAAGCGGGCGGTCGGTGGACCGATAGCCTGAGGTCAGGGCAATCATTCCGGTGTTGCTAAGTGCAAAGGAGGATGTCCGATGATTTCCGGCGTCACCCAGAAGGCATGGCATACCAGGTCAGCTGCTGAATCCGCAGCTGTTTTGGGCGTGGATCCCTCAGCGGGACTCACGACCGCCGAGGTGAACGCGCGGCGTGCCCGACACGGTTCGAATGTGCTCGAGGACGAGGCAGCAGTACCCGTCTGGAGAAGAATCCTGCGCTTGCTCGCCGACAGGATGATTCTGGTGCTCGTCGTCGCCGCAGTCGTGAGCGCCATCGTGTCCCGGGAATGGGAAACCCCCATTGTCATCCTCGCCGTGATCGTGCTCAATACGGTCCTGAACTATGTCCAGGAAAGCCGCGCGGAAAACAGTCTGGCGGCGCTGCGGACCATGTCGGTGGATACCTCGCGGGTGCGCAGGGACGGCCGCGCAGAGGAGGTGTCCAATGAGGAACTGGTGCCCGGGGATATCGTGCTGCTTGAAGCAGGCGAAACCATTCCCGCCGACGGACGGCTCCTTGAGTCCGCGCGGCTGCAGGTTGCGGAAGCGGCACTGACCGGCGAATCCCAGCCGACGGAAAAGGCCGCCGCCATCCTCGAGGATCCCGCACTGCCCCTCGCAGACCGCACGAACATGCTTTTCATGAACACGGACGTCACCCGTGGGCGGGCCGTTATGGTGGTCACCGGCACCGGCATGGACACCCAAATCGGCGGCATTGCCACCCTGCTCAAAGGCGCCGGTCAGGGAAAGACTCCCTTGCAACGAAGAATCGACCAGCTCGCCCAACTGTTGACCGTCGTCGCACTATCCGTCGTCACCGTCGTTTTTGTCCTCGGAATTCTCCGCGGACAATCCTGGTCAGATCTCCTCATCACCGCTGTATCCCTCGCTGTGGCTACGATCCCGGAAGGACTCACCGCGGTAGTCGCCTTCACCCTCGCCATGGGGGCCTCCCGCATGGCGTCGCGCGGAGCGATCATCAAGCAACTCTCCGCCGTGGAGACGTTGGGCAGCACCACCCACATCGCCACTGACAAGACCGGCACCCTTACCCTCAATGAGATGACGGCAAGGCGCCTGCATACAATGGGGCGCTCCTTCCGTGTCACGGGCGAGGGGTACTCCTCGGACGGAAGGATCCTCACCGGCGACGCCGAGCCGCTGCCGCCCATGTCCGATGCTCTTGTGGCAATGGCGCTCTGCAATGATGCGGGAATCCAAGCCGGCAAACTCGTGGGTGATCCCACGGAAGGCGCCCTGGTGGCGCTGGCCGCGAAGGGCGGGATCGACGTCGAAGCCGTCCGCGGTAACCACCCCCGGGTGGCAGAAGTGCCGTTCGATTCGGACTACAAGTTCATGGCCACCTTCCATGAACAGAATTTCACTGAAGGAGACCATACCGCCGCCAGGTTCCGGTGCTTCGTCAAGGGAGCACCAGGTGCCCTCCTGGAGCGGGCCGATTCCGTCCTCACCACGGAAGGCATTGTCCCGCTGACGGACATGGACCGGCAGAAAGTCGAAAAAGATGTTCAGGCGATGGCGGCCGAGGGCCTACGCACACTGATGATCGCTGGCCGTCGGCTGGACGGCCAGCTGCCAATCGACGACGACGAACTGCGTGCCGCCGCGAAACACCTGACCGTGTACGCCGTCGTCGGTATCGTTGATCCGCCCCGGGCGGAGGCTGCAGGCGCCATCGCCACTGCCCGCGCCGCCGGAATCGCTGTGCACATGATCACCGGAGATCACCTGACCACGGCCTCCTCCATCGCAGAACAATTGGGCATACCCGGCGAAGCCGCCTCCGGCACGGAGCTCGATGGCCTGAACGACGACGAACTGAACCGGCGAGCCGCCGGATTCGGAGTGCTTGCCCGTGTGGCGCCCGAGCACAAAATCCGCATGATCAAAGCCCTGCAGCAGGACGGAAACGTTGTAGCCATGACCGGCGACGGCGTGAACGACGCACCGGCGCTGAAGCAGGCGGATATCGGCATCGCCATGGGCATTACCGGCACAGACGTCTCCAAGAGCGCAGCGAAGATGATCCTGACCGACGACAACTTCGCCACCATCATCTCCGCCATCGAGGAAGGCCGCGGAATCTATGCGAACATCATCAAGTTCGTGAAGTTCCAGCTGACCACCGCGTGGGGATTCGTGCTGATCTTCATCACCGCCGGAGTCCTCGGCCTGGCCGGCGGAGCACCGTTCACCGCTTTGCAGATCCTGTGGGTCAACATCATCATGGATGGTCCGCCCGCCCTTGCCCTAGGCGTGGATCCGGCCGAACCGGACATCATGAAACAGAAACCCCGCCCAGCCGACGAGCCGTTGTTGACCCGCGACCGGCTGCTGCGGATCCTGGGACTCGGCCTCGTCATGGCGGCAGGCACCATCGCCGTTCTCGCCCTGGCACCGACCCTGTTCCCGGAAGCTTCCAGCAATCCACTGCTCGGAACCACCCTTGCGTTCACCACGTTCGTCTTCCTCCAGGTATTCAACCTGCTCAACGTACGCTCGGAATCCGGTTCCGTGTTCTCGCTGCAGACGTTCACCAACCGCAGCATCTGGGTGTCCCTGCTGGCCGTCGTGACACTGCAGGTCCTGGTAGTCAATCTCGACATGCTGCAGGGATTCTTCGAAACCACCGCCCTCAGCCCCGCACAATGGGGCCTGACCGTGCTCGTCGGGTCATCCGTACTCTGGGTCGAGGAAATCCGCAAAGCGATCGTACGGTTCCGGCATCACTAGCCGGACGTCACCGGACTCGTTCACCAGCGCTACTCGGACCCGATAGAGACCCGACCGGTCCTCATAAGCACCGCCATCGAAGGGCCGTGAAAGCCCACCCGGTCCCCCTGTCCTTCGAACGACGGCGGGACTCGACTACGAGCTGTTCCTGTTCACGCGGTCTCCCGAGAGTTGCGTGGAAAAAGCCCTACTGGTGCCCATCCTCGCAGCCACGTAGATCCAACACATTCACGCCCTGCAGCGGGGTCGTTGCGGTGGGAAAGCAACAGGACCTGTGCGATGAAGAAGGGCGACGGAATAGAGCCACTAATTCCTGCCGCCCCTGAACTGCGGCTGCGCACTGGAACAGCCCAAGTTACTGGGGTATACGCTGAGCGCTACTCCTGGAAACAGGAACGCCGCCGAACGCAGCTCTCAAGCGAAAGCGCCTCGGCCAGTCGAAGGAATATCGATGAAAGCGCTTGTTTACCACGGTCCTGGACAGAAGGCATGGGAAGACGTCGCGAATCCCACCATTCAGAAGCCGACCGACGTCATCGTAAGAATCGAAACCACCACCATCTGCGGTACCGACCTGCACATCCTCAAAGGTGACGTCCCGGCAGTCGAAGACGGGCGCATCCTCGGGCACGAGGGCGTCGGAACAATCACTGAGATCGGATCCGCCGTCACCAGCCTCACCATCGGCGACCGCGTGATCATCTCGTGTATCTCCGCGTGCGGACATTGCGAGTACTGCAAACAGGGAATCTTCTCCCATTGCCTCGGCGAAGAGGGCACCTCCGGAATCGGCTGGATCCTGGGGCACCTCATCGACGGGACGCAGGCCGAATTCGTCCGAGTCCCCTACGCAGAAACGTCCGTCTACAAAATTCCGGACAGCGTCAGCCCTCAGGAAGGGACATTGCTCTCCGACATCCTGCCAACCGGCCATGAGATCGGCATCCGATACGGCGCAGTCAAGCCCGGTGATGTCGTCGCCGTCATCGGTGCCCGTCCCGTCGGGCTCGCCGCTATCACCACCGCACAGCTATACGGCCCCGCACGAATCATCGCGATCGACATCGACCGGAACCGGGTGGAACAGGCAAAATTGTTCGGTGCCACCGACAGCATCGTATCGACGGATGACAACTGGAAAGACCAGGTAATGGCTCTCACCGACGGTCTCGGCGTTGACGTCGCCATCGAAGCAGTGGGGATACCGGAGACGTTCGCCATGGTTCTGGATATCGTCAGGCCCGCCGGTCACGTTGCCAACGCGGGGGTACACGGCAAAAGCGTGAACCTGCCGCTGGACAAGCTCTGGATCTCGAACATCACCATCACCACAGGCCTGGTGAACACCAACACCACCGGCACACTTCTCAAGCTCGTTGCGCAAGGAACACTGCCCGTCGACCAGTTCGTCAGTCACTCCTTCAACCTCCAGGACATCGAAAAGGCCTACGACACGTTCTCGCGGGCCGCAGAAACCAACGCGCTCAAGGTGATGCTCAACGCTTGAGCATCATCCGATCCGTGCGAACACAAAGCACGGCGAATCCGTAGCGCTCGATACCTGGGTAGATGGCCCGAGACTGCTGCCGGAACATACATCCAAAAAGGCCATCGGCCTAAGAACGCCAAAACCGTCGAAGTCCCTCACCTCGCGGCCACTGGTCGAGGCGCGGTCGCCGGCGTCGGCGTCGGCGTCGGCGTCGGAGCGGCCTAAGCCAGTACCGCAGTTCGCGCTCGGTACTGGGGTTCCCAATCGCCATCCATGTTCCGCTCATGGTTTTCGCCGCAGTGACGTCATCGGCAACCCAAGACGGGAGCTGGGGACCAGTCAGACCAGCTAGCATCGGGACTTTTGACCCTAGGTCGGTGGGCGGCGGGCGACGAGGCTTGGGCTCATGGTCACTCTTCGCACGCTCGGCAGTATCGCCTCAAGGCGGGCTGGCAGTAACTGGTTCCGCAGGTCTGCAGGGGTGCAGGGTGGATGAGGCGTTAGTTCGTGTCGAGCATTTTCGGATGGATTTCGGGCAGGCGACGGTCGTGGAGGATCTCTCGTTCGAGGTCCGAGCCGGGGAGACGTTCGGGTTCTTGGGCAGCAACGGATCCGGAAAGACCACGACCATCCGTGCGCTGCTGGGAATCTATCAGCCGACCTCGGGGAACCTCCACATCAAAGGCCGGCCCTTCCGGCCTGAGGAAGGCGGCCGGCTCGGCTACCTGCCCGAGGAGCGGGGCCTGTATAAGAAGGAAAAGGTTATTGACACGATGACCTACTTCGGGCGGCTGAAGGGCCTTAGTCGGGATCAGGCCCGCACCTGGTCGATGGGTTACCTGGAGCGGGTTGCCCTAGCCGACAAGGCATCATCCCGGTTGGACAAGCTCTCCGGCGGCCAGCAGCAGAAAGTCCAGTTGGGGGTGACAATCATGAATTCCCCCGAACTGCTGATCCTGGATGAGCCCACGAAGGGTTTTGATCCAGTGAACCGGCACCTGCTCATGGACATCATCGAGGAACAGAGACTTCAGGGGGCGACCGTGGTCATGGTCACCCACCAGATGGAGGAAGTCGAGCGGCTCTGTGACCGGGTGATCCTGCTCAAGAACGGGCGCGCCGAGGCATACGGCACCATCGACGCAGTGCAGAACCAGTACTGGGGCCGGAGTGTCCGCCTGACATATACGGGCACCATCCCGGCCTCGAATCTGTATGAGCCGATACGGGTGGGCCACAACGACGCCGAACTGTCCCTGGCCGATGACCAGGACGAAGCCGACGTCCTGCGCCAGCTCGTCCAGGCCGGAGTCAGGGTCCGCAGTTTCACCACCGCGAAAACCTCCCTGGAGGATATCTTCCTGCAGGTCTACGGGGACCAGAACGAGCATCCCGGCACTGGTTCCAGGCAGGCGTCAAGCCATCGCGCCGGCGAGCCCACTACCCTGCAACCGGCGGGAGCGTAACCCCAAATGGCCCGCCACAACCTCTCCACCGTCGTCTCGTTCGAGTTCTTCCGCACCATCACCAAGTCCCGGTTCTGGATCGGAACCCTGTCCGTGCCGGTCGTCATGGGCATCGTCATAGCCCTGATCTACCTGTCCAATTCCTCCACCAGCGCCGCCACCGATGCCCGGGGCGACGCGCAGTTCAGCATCTCCTACACGGACGCCTCCGGGTTTATCACCCCCGAGCAGGCCGCCGCATTCGGCGCCGAACCAGCACCCGCCCAAGAGCAGGCGATTGCCGCAGTGAGGAACGAGTCCCTGGACGCGTACTTCGTCTTTCCCGTTAACCCGGTCACCCAACCGATCCGGGTGTATGGGGTGGATGAGGGAATTTTCGAGAACGGGAAGTACTCCGCCGTCGCCCAAGCGATGCTCGACACCGCGGTCCAGGCCCGCATCGAGGACCCGGCCGTGGTGGCCCTGACCCAGGCCGAGCCCGTGGTGGAGGTCATCACCTACGCCGACGGTGCCGAAGCCGAAGCCGGTGGTATCAACGCGATCATCCCGCCGATGTTCTACATCGTGATCTTCTACGCCCTGATCGTCCTCCTCGCCGGGCAGATGCTCGCCTCCACCCTCGAGGAGAAGGAGAACAGGGTCACCGAGATGATCCTGACCACCCTGAACCCCACCACCCTCATCAGCGGCAAAGTCATTTCCCTGTTTCTGCTCGGAGCCCTGCAGATCATCCTGTTCTCCGCACCGATGATCATCGGGTACCTGTTCTTCCGCCAACAGATCCACATTCCCGACGTCGATCTCTCGACCCTGATCTTCGACCCGCAGACCATAACCGTCGGATTCCTCCTCATGGTCGGAGGTTTCAGTCTTTTCACCACCACTCTCGTGGCCCTGGGGACGATCATGCCCACCGCCAAGGAAGCCCGGAACTTCATGGGCATCATGATCGCCCTGCTCTTCGTGCCCGCCTACGCGGTGCCCCTGATCGTCTCCAACCCCCAGGCCCTCATCGTGCAGCTCTTCACCTACTTCCCCTACTCGGCACCGGTGACCGCGATGCTGCGCAACGGATTCGGGTCCCTGGACCTCCTTGAAGCCGGAATCGTCATCTCGATCCTGTTCATCGGATCCGCGATCATGCTCCGCCTGGCCGTGAAACTCTTCCAATACGGCTCCATTTCCTACACCTCCAGAATCAGCCTCACGAAAGCCCTCTCCCCCAAACGCCGTCCGGCACCAGCGCACACCTGATCTGGAACACACGCCACTTGGCGCCTCAACCACCGCGTATTTGCCCGGTCGCGGCACCTGCAGCCGGGTGCCCGTCATGCGAGGGTTCCCTCCCCGCCGGACTCGGGTCTTTCGGCCCTGACTTCCGGGTTCGTCGCTGGCTACCGTGGAGAGCAAGGCTTTCCAGAGCCGCACGAACCACCCAACTGTGTAACAGCGAACCAGCACCGAGGCAGGCGCCCCACAACCGCATCATCCGTTCAGGATGAATCTTGGGACTCACCTGTCGCGTGCATCCAAGCCTCTCAGGAACGATGAAGACGGGCGTGGTGGGGCGGTCGCCTCGCCACCGTCCAGGACGCGAGTCGACATGCAATTGGTTCAAGAACACACCATCCCCTCTCCCCTATCGAAGAATTTTCCCCTTCGCCTGCTGGTTGGCGTGCTGGTGGTCCTGCTCGCGGGACTCATGGCGGGGTGGCTCCTGCCGCGCGGGCCGGTGACAACTGCGGCCGCGGTCCTTACCCTGGCAGTGGCCCTGATGGCGGGACTGGGGGCGGGCTGGCTCGCCCGGACCGCGTGGATCCTGCTGATCGCCCCGGTCACGTTCATGGGTGTCTTCGAGCTGGCGCGCATCCGCGTCGACGGTCCGACGGTGGACGGCATCGACCTCAGCGGGACCTACGGCATCATCGCGCTGGTCGGCGGCCGGGGAATCGACGCGCTCCTGATGCTCCTGCCGTTGATCGTCGGCTGTGGCTGGGGTCTCGTTCTGGCGCGGCGGTACGGCCGTCCCGTGCGGTCCGGCGTCCGCGGGCGCCCTTTGGTCCGCTTCGGTGTGCTGGCCATCGCGACGGCCGCTGTGATCGTGCTCGCCGCGGGTCTCATCCGCCCTGCGTCCACCCCGGCGATCATCGGAGCTGATGGGCCAGTGGCGGGGAGCATCGCCGAGATCGTCGACGTACCGGTCGGCGGCCATGACCAGGCTATTCTGCTCCGCGGTGCCTCTACCGAAGCCCCCGTCCTGCTGTATCTGGAGGGAGGACCCGGAGGCACCGGTATCGGTCGGATCCGCAACTCCGGCCAGGACCTGGAGCAGGACTTCGTCGTCGCCACCTGGGACCAGAGAGGCACGGGAAAGTCCAATGACGCGCTGGAGCCGACGTCCACCCTGACCGTCGAGCAGATGGTGAAGGACACGCTCGAAGTCACCGAGTACCTCCGGAGCCGATTCGGTGAGCAGAAGATTTATCTGGTCGGCAGCTCCTGGGGAACAATACTGGGGACCCTGGCGGTCCAACGCTCCCCCGGGTTGTTCCACGCCTATGTCGGCACCGGCCAGATGGTCGATCCGTTCGAAACCGACCAGTTGATGTATGCCGAAAGCCTGAAAGACGCGCAGGCCCGTGGCGACGACGACACGGTGACGGCATTGCAGGACCTCGGCGAGCCACCCTACGAGAACACCCTGGACTACCCCGTGGCCATCGCCTCGAACCCGAAGCTGATGAACTTCCAGCACGGGTCCGATTTCAGTGCGTCATCGGGATACCCCTTCAGTTTCTTCGTCGGCGAATACACTCTCCTGGAGCAACTGCGCGGAATGGCTGCGATCGCGGAGACCTTCGACGTCCTGTACCCGCAACTGAGCCGCACGGACTTCCGCACCGACGTCACCACGCTCGACGTCCCCGTCTACATCGTCGAGGGCCGATACGAAGCAGCCGGACGGGAAACACTGGCGCGGGAGTGGTACGACCTCCTTGCCGCCCCCACCAAGGACTACATCCGGTTCCCCGACTCGGGGCACACACCACCGTTCGACGAACCCGGACAATTCGCCAAACTCATGTCCGACATCCTCACGGCAACGAAGGCCCCGTGACCGGACTTCCACGGGAGCGACCCTTCCCGCACACGGATGATTTTGGTGCGGAAGTGCCGTTGTGCGCGGCATCGAGGATGCCGCAGCCGCTTCTCCTGACGTGCTCCGGGTTCCGCCGCGAGTGCGCGATGCAGCGTCAGTTGGCCCGGGACCTGGAACACCACGTGGAGTACGCCCGCCCCCAAGACAGGGCGAACGAGGCGATGAAGAAGGTGATCAGCGAACGGACCGGCATCCCGATCGGTCTCGACGCTGCGGTGCTGTGCTGGTACTCCCGGTTGTGCTGGCCATGACTACACCCTCTTCTGCATCCGGCCACCTCCCGAAGCTGGCGGGGCCGTCCTACACGTCGAGCTTCGTTTGGGCTTGGGGCCTTCAGCCGCGGCAATGGGATGTCTGGAACATCTGAAGTACGCAGGACGGTGTCGCACCCGGTGCGACGGGCTGCCGGTCCGATCAGGCCTGTGTTTCGGCGAGGTCCTTGACCGTGGTCGACGTCACCGCGGGCGGGGGTGGTGTGGTGACTCCTTCGCTCCGGGTGCGGTGCCATGGCCGCTGGCTGTGAATCGCCAGAAGCTGTGCTCCAAGGCCGATCAACACCATGGCGGCCCATACCGCGACGTTCAGCCACGGAATGTGCAGCGCGACAATGAGGATGGCACCACCGACGAGAGCCTTCACGACGGGAGGTTGGTTGCCCCGGAACAGGAGCCGCCCGATGTAGTACGCGCCGTAGACGAATGTTGCGAGTGTGAGGGTGAGCCACACCAATAGGCCCGCAAGCGCGAGGGGTGCCCCGATGATCGTCACCAGGATGACCAGCAACGCAATGGGGACGGTGATGGAGGCCACGAGCCCGACGAGTAGCGCTTTCCAGGGCGCCGGAACGAGGTGATCGGTCACCCGGTGCAACAAGCGCGGAAGGAGCAGTCCCGTAAGGGCCGTAATGACGCTCAACGCGACCAGCGCATAAAGCAACCCGAGGAACCAGCTGCCGAACAGGGCCCAGGGCGAGACTTCGACGGTGGGTGATTGCGACGACTCGACTCGCTCCACAGTGCCACTGACTGCGCCTTCGGCGATGCGCGCGTCGATGTCGCTGTTGTAGGTGACGTTGCCCCCGACTGATCCGTCGATGGTGAGGTTTTCGGTACTGACCAGCACATCCCGCCCCACCGGCCCGGCGATTGTTATCTCTTGTGCGGCACCCACTACATCGTCACCGAACGAGCCTGTATCGCTGACATTGACGGTCGCCGCGAAGATGGTTCCGCTGCGCGAGATGTCACCGTTGATCGTCACGTTGTCCCCGGCAAGACGGACGTTGCCGTCAACGTTCCCGGTGATGGTGATGCTCTGGGCTGCCGCGATCACGTCACCCGTAATGTCGCCGGTGATGGTAACGCTCTGGCCGGCCGCATACACGTCCCCATCAACATCGTTCGTGATGTTCACGGCCGAGGCACTGTAAAGCTGTGGGCCTTCACCGTCATTTACCACGAAAGGCGCGGTCGGCGCGGAAAGCGAGCTCGACGTCGAGGAAGCGGCGGCTGAGCCCGGCCCCATAGTGAGAACTAGAATCCCCGTCGCGAGAATCGTGGCGACGGCCCTCCTGGTATGTGACAGAAGTTCCATTTCAATGCCTCTCTCGCGCCTGGGCAGCCCGTACTCGAATTCGCCCTATCGGATGCCGCAGGCGGTTGTGTCCGGTGAGTTGCAAGTCTCGTGGGCTGCACACGCCGCCACGGCGATTAGGATCAGTTTTCCAGCGAGATTTCCTCTGCGGCAGGGTCGAAGGTCCCGACACTGCCATCACCTGATTCACTGCACAGGAGGCGTAGCACATGGGCCATGAATGCCTGGTCGTGCGTCGGGCGGCGGAAGCACACAGCACCAGGAACGAGAACGGCGGTGCTCACCGCGATACCGAAGGTTGGGGATTTCACTACTCACGTCGGGGTGATCCTCCTGACCTCTGTAGCAATCTCTTGTTCTGGTTACCCGATTCAGATCCACAGGCGTGGCTGCAGGAGCATCGTGACCGGCATGGACCCAAGCAGCCGCTGCTCCTCTGCGAAAGTGGTGCGCTCATCAAGGAAATCAAGGACGAGATCAGCGTCTCCAGAGGTGAACGCGGCCTTCATGAACTGCACCGCCTGTTCGGGATCGTGCTTCCACATCCTGAGGACAGGCTTGTCGTACCAACGGAAACGTGGGGACGGCCGGGGAACATCAGCTGATCCCGTGGTCGCAAGGGAGGAGGCGATGTGTTGGGTTTGACGCAGGATCCGGGTGAAGCCGTATCCCGTGGTGGCCTTGACAGCTCCGGAGGGCGTTCCTATACGCACATGGCGGCCGCGGGAAGGACTCGAGCGAATACCCAAGGGGATGCACCCCCGCTCCACGGACAAGGTGGAAAACTCGCTCACGCCCCAGACCTCGCGGAGGTAGGCCGACGTCGCCTGTTCGAACGAGAATTCCGGGCCCGGTCTCCTACCTGGCATGATCCGGGTGACCTCGATGAAGGCTTCTCGGTCTGATACCGGCAGAACACAGTGGAAATGCACGGGGTTGTGGTTCCCGGATCGGAAGTCGATAAACGTGGCAATGGATGGGTCGAAGGACTCGTGCGGAGTCCTTATTCGTCGGACCTCCCCCGACATGAGCAGTGGTGCCTTGATCCCGGGCGGGGGCACGGTGCTGTCGAAGCAGTAGGACGCCGTGAGTAGCCGACCATCGGAGAGGGCCACCTCCACAGAGCCTCTATGGGCTCGTACTCGTGAAATCTGAGCGTCAAGACGCGTGACGTGAGGGTTGGCGTCGATGACGTCGTCGAGGCATCGGAAGACGGTCCGAGAGGAGGTGAGGCACAGGCGGTGGCGCGTGAGCGGCAGAACCCGCTGAGCAGATCCTGCATCGACTGCGAGGCTCATGAACGTGGCTACGGGTACCAGGGGCAACGGGAGTGCCTTGTCGTGCCAGTAGATCAGGGAACGGTGCGCGTAGTGATCTCCGGCGTCGTCGACGATGAGGATCCGGGTCCCGGTCAGCGCTGGTTCCCGGCTCAGGAAACAAGCGAGGCTACGCCCGGCAAGTCCACCCCCGGCGATAATGACGTCGTACTCCTGCGCTCGGTGGGTCATCAGTAGGAGGTTCCTTCCAGATGTGGGCATCTCTGCGGCCGCTTCCAGAGACCATCAGCGAGTCCTGGGGCCGATTGTCCTGACCGGACGAGCGACGGTAGCTTGAGCATGCCGTGCACCAACAGGGTACAAAGTACCGACCCGGCCGGCGGATCCTTGCGAGGGGTGCCGTTGGGCCCATTTCTCACAGGCTGCCGATCGGTGACAAAGCGGCCAAGAGCATCGGGACCCGCGGAACCGGTACCGACGGCGCGGTCGCCAGCTACACCGCCAGGATCCCCTTGCCGCTAAAACACCTTCGGCACGGTCATCGAAGACATACTTGCACCATGCCGAGTCGCCCGAGAACGAGCCCAGCGACTCGCTCGTGCGCCAGAGGATTGCCTCTCGCCCTAGTTTCACAAACAACCAGATCCTGAACGGCGACACGCAATGAGATTTGAACCAGTCGCGGTTGAACCTACATCTGCATCTGTACCTGCGCGGCCAGATACCGGAGTGCTTGCGCGTCATTTTCAGTGAAGGTCCGTGATCGGTCATCCATGAGGCAGAGGGCGCCGATGCGCCAGCCGCCCGCGGTGCAGACAGGGTGCCCGGCGTAGAAGCGGACCCCGGGTCTGCCAGCGACGAGGGGATGATCTCGCCACTCCGGGTCGGTGCTGGCATCAGCAATGACAAGGGTACGGTCCTGCTCGATGGTCCTCGCGCACAGGGAGAGGTTCCGGGGAAGGTCCTGACCCAGAGACCCGACGACGGATTTGATGACCTGCAAATCCTCCGTGATCAGGGTGATCGACGCCGAACTAACCCCGAAATGATCCCGGGCCTGCCGGGTGATCCGGTCGAAGCGTTCCTCCGCCCCGGACTCGAGCAACCGTGATTCGTACAACGCGTGCAGGCGCCGGAACTCGACATCATTCAGATGAGGATCGCACCCAAACGGATCCGTGGCGTGAGCGGCACTAAAGGCAACGGTTCCGGAGCTGGTGCTGTGGTCCCCAACGGGTGAGGCACTGAAGTCGTACCGGTCAGGGGAGAGGGTCAGGGGGCGAAGGTAATCGCTGTGCCCGGAAAGGGACGCCGAGTACTGGTCACTGTAATGTGCACCATCGGCAGTGGATCCGGTGCTGTCGAGCAGCTCATTCACCGCCTGAGCCAGCAAGTCTCGCTGCGGCGCCGGGAGCATCATGATGCCGGAAAAGTACCCTTCGACCTCCAACTCATCAGCATCCCCAGCAAGAGCCAAGAACGTCATGAAGATATCCTCAAGGCCCAGGCCGGCTGCCCGTACAGTCTGGATCGCGCTCCACTGCTGCACATACTCATCCAGCACTTCTCGTCCTCCGCCGACTTCGTCCGTACGTTCCTGGGTGTCCCTTTGTCTCCCGGGGACGCCCCTCTGCTTCCGGGTGCCGGTCAGAAGTAGGATCTCCTGTTCTTGGTGCGTTCGGCAGCAGCGTCTTCATGCTCGCAGTGCCAGGTGCGCTATTGGTTGTTGGTGCAACCAGGCAAGGGCCTCGTCCCGGTCCTCGAAATACTCGATGAGGTAGGAGGGTCTATGAACTGCCTGGAAGTGCGTGATGAGCACCTTCTCCACAGGGGAACGGCCAACTGCTGCGACTATCGGTACGTCCCTCAGCCCGGCGAGCAGGTTAAGAGCCTGCCGGGTCAGGGTGACCATGCTGTTGAGATCGACCAGCATCAGGGAGCAATCACGAGCGCTCAGTGGTTGCATGGAGTCCACAAGCGCCCAGACGTCCTCGACGGTTACGTGGGAGGATTCCGCCCATCGCAGCGTCAGCACACCCTCCTCGGCGCGCTCGAGCTGAAACTTCCCAGCGATGATCGGTGATGCCGCCATTGACCGCTCCTCACTTACCAGTTCGGAATCGAGCTCTTGCATCCCGTTCGGGAAGGCGCCGGTGCCGGCGCCGCATCTCTGCATCACCGGCGCCGCGCGGATCGGGTGTTATGCCTCTCCAACCCCGACTGTTTGGGGGGAACAGCGGGATGCCCCAGCATATCGGAAGGACAGACCAGTCTGTCTACTTGGCCGTCTACTCTATTATTGAGGAACCGGCCAAGTATCGAAGGACGCTCCTGATGACAGCGGTAACACAAGCATCGACGACTGCCAGGGAGCGGATCCTGGCGACGTCCTACGACCTCTTCCTGCAGCAGGGTGTCCGGGCCGTCGGCGTGAACGAGATCATCGCTACGGCCGGCGTCGCCAAAGCAACCTTCTATCACCACTTCCCGTCCAAGGACGATCTCGTCATGGCGTTCTTCGAACGCCGCCAGCAGCTCTTCACCGTCGGCTACCTCGCCGCTGAGTGCGAGCGCCGCTCCGACACTCCCCGGGGACAATTGCTGGCGATCTTCGACATCTTCGACGAGTGGTTCCACGCGCCGGACTTCGCAGGCTGCCCCTACATCCGCGCCCTGTTGGAGACCGGACCGGGCCATGCCATCGGAGCTGCCGCTCTCCTCTACCTGGACGACATCCGCTCTAGCGTGGAAAAAGCCGCCGCGGCGATGGGACTGACGAACCCGGAGGACTTCTCCTACTGTTGGCTGGTACTCATGCAGGGCGCCGTCGTTTCCGGTGTCGGCATCGACCCGGGCAGCAGTTCAAGAATCAAAAGACTGGGCGAGCACCTCATTGGCCTTCACACACCTGCTGATGACCGAACGATTAGCTGAACCGCGCTGAACCCGGGTGTAGCTGCCGAACATCAGCCCAGTGTGTTGCTAGGAGCCCTCGAGTCGATTCCGCACCGGAATACCTCCTGCGGCGCGCGGCGCGTGTTGGCCTAGTGTTCTCGGCTCTGGGCAGCAGAGGTCCAGCACAACCACCCCGACAACCGGTCTTTCCCAGTCCTTCCCGGGCCTTGCCTCATGACCGTGACATGTGTAATGCGAGCAGCCGTGTATCCAAGGGCCGTTGGACCGTACGGCGGTCGGCGTCATCATGACCCAGAACCAGTTCAGCCAGGAACAAGCTTTCGCGATCCTCGCCCAGGCTGCCAGCACCCGCACCATCAAACTCCGGGACCCCGCCGCCAGCATCATCGAATCGGTAGGCCAGACCCTGCGCCAAGGGATCACCGGAAGCTGCGAAGGACTACCACCCAAACCCTTACCTGACCTCACTTATCTCCCTGCACCATAGAATCAGTACTCAAAAACAGGTAAAGGAGTTTATGTCGTGCCTTACCGCAGCAAGAAGCTCCTCGAGCAGTGGGTCCGCGAGTTCATCGCGACCAGCGACGACTCACCCAGTGGTATTGAAGTCCTCCGTCACGACGGCGGAGCAGGAGCTGACACCGGGCTGGTGGTGATGCGAATGACCGATTTGCCCTCGGACGTCTACCTTTACCCGGCCGGACCCGGTGACCCGAACTGGGAAGTTAACTTCGGGCCGCGTGAACGGGACCTCACCATGAGCGCAGCCAAACTCCGGAACCTCGCGAAGGAACTCACCCAGGCGGCGGCGTTGTGCGAGTTCCTCGAAGCCAAATCAGCACATCACACCCCGGGGTCAGGACACATAACGGCTCCGTAAGCGTGGGCGTAGGACTAGGCGTAGGCAACGCTTCGTACGATCCCGTCCTACCGGTGGGCTTTCACCTCCTGGAGAAGGAGGCAAGTGAAACGGATTACCTGCCGGGATGCAACCTCTTACTGGTGGTTGCACCCGGTTGGCAGCAGCAATTAGCCTTTTTCCCATCGGATTGTCGAGGGGCGACCGGGCCCTGGGAGGAGGAGCGCATCACCACCGACCAATACCGAGAACAGATTGTCCCAATCCCTGGAAGCCCCTCACGAGGGGCTTTCCTTTTGCGTCGGACACCGCAAGCCTTCGCTGGTAACAAAGCACGGTGACAACTGGTGCCTTGTTGCTCGGCGAAGAAGTAGGCCGTGAAGAGTTCGACCCCCGTAGTAACCCACCACCGACCCCTTACCCTGCACTTCCGAAGGTCCAGTAGCGCGTGGACAACCCGCTGCCAATCACCCTTCGCCGGGCGGTTCGCGACAACCACTGTGGATGGAATGCATCGGCCCGCGTACACCGTGCACCGGGCAGCCCCACTTAAGGTGACCGATCTGCCTGTGGGGCTGGCAGCGGTTGAATTGCAGTGGAACACTGGGCGCATGATTGATGCAGCGAAGGCATTCAGCGGTTTCTCCGTGCGGCAGATCCCGGAAGCGAAGGCGTTCTACGAGGGCGTACTGGGGCTGCCTGTCACGGAAGAGCACGGAATGCTATGGATTGATGTGGGCACCGATCACCGCGTCCTCCTCTATGCCAAGGGCGCCACACACGAACCGGCATCGTTCACGGTCTTGAACTTCCCGGTGGCCGATGTTGACACCGCGGTCGATGAACTCAAAGCGAAGGGCGTGGAGTTCCTCCACTACGACGGAATGACAGACAGTAAGGGCGTGAACCGGCACGGTGGGCCGCTCATTGCCTGGTTCACCGACCCATCAGGCAATGTCCTAAGCGTCCTGGCCACGCCCTGACACCAAGGACACGTATCAGCGGGGACTTGTACCCGCTGAACCGTGTCGACAGCCGGTCGGTGAACTGATTCAACGCGCCTGGCGGACGGACGCATTCGCTGCGCATCCCTTTCGATGGCGCGGCTAGATGTAGAAGGCCTCAAGCTCTCGCTGCTGGGAACCGCTGAACCCGCGGTCCCCCATGAGTGGTTCGACAAGCTCTCAGCCGGCGGAGCGGTGATTGATCCTCTCGCTCCCAAACCATGGGGCGCTTCCGACGGTCAGGTCATCGATCGTCACGGTCTTCACTGGCTCATCGGATACGAAACTCACGCGTGAGAGACGTACACGCTCCGCCGCACAACGTCCTAGGAGCAATTCCGTAGGGACTCTGCGATGCAGAGCACCGGGATGAGACACCGCGGATGCATGTCGAGGTCTGGAGCCGACCACACCGGTGCTCGGCGCCCGGTTCGCGTCACGGCACGTCGCTTCCGATATTCAGGGAGCGGTACACCGTCGCCCGACTGGCACCATTGATCTTCCCAATATCTGCTGGTGCGAGTCCTTGTGCTTTCAGGTCCCGAGCACGTCTGACCTTCGCATGATCGGCGGTGACTTCCCGCCGGCCGGCTTTTCGCCCGTGTTCCTTGGCCGCTGCCATACAGGCGCTAGTGCGTTCGGCGAGCTGGTCACGCTCGAGCTGGGCGAAAGCAGACATGACGGTGAGCATGGCCCGACCCATTGGTCCGGTAATGCTGATCCCCTCGGTGACACTGCGAGCGTGCACTCCCCTGGTCTCCAGGCCATTTATGAGGGCCAGCAGGTTCCGGGTGTTGCGTCTCAGCCGATCCAGTTTCCACACCAAGACCTCATCCCCACTCCGGAGGTGATTGAGGAGCTTGTCGAGCTCGGGCCGACTGGCCGTCGTTCCGCTCACCCCATGGTCGGTGAAGATCCGATCACAGCCCGCAGCAGTAAGTGCTGCGTGCTGCAGATTTGCGTTCTGCTCCACGGTGCTGACCCTGGCGTACCCGATACTTCCCATCTCCGCGTTCCCCACACTCTTCAAAGGCCTGTTTTTCCTATCCTGGCCACCGAATTCTCCGCTGATGCTGAACGTCACTGGTCCACCCCTCGACCACCTCGTGCGTCCAATCAAGGGATTCCTTGGTAGGGAAGGGTCTTTGCAAGTGCTCGCCTGCAATGCTCCCGACCTTGATGCTCCTATGGGCGTCAACTTGAGCCTGGCTGTTTGATTGGAACTGGCGGGGCGGTTTGAGTCAGGGCTCAGAAGCGGTTGTCTTTAGAGTCGGGGTCATTAGCTGGCGGTATGCCTGGTGAGGGTCAGTTCAACTCGGGTAGTCGGGCTTTGAGCCAGCTGAGGACCCATCGCTCGAGCCGCTCGGCGTCCCAGTCGCGGGCGGTCACCAGCACCACCTCGCGGTCCTCCCTGAGCACGGATTCGATGCCTGGCTGTGCGGCAAGGTCTTTGATCATCCGGTCTATTTTCTGTGAGTGTTCGTGGGCTATTTCTTCATGTAGGCCGATGTCGAAGACTCCGTCCTCCTCGCCGACTTCTGCGAGTGGTTCTTCCACCACTGAGACCCTTTCGACCTCATCGCGAAGATGGGTGATGAGTCCGGTTGCGTAGGAGGTGAACTCGTCGTCGCGTAGCGGGTCCATGTGGCGCCGCAGTCGGCTGGCCGTGACGGCGACCATGCGTGGTAGGTAAAGCTGGCCATCATAGTCGGTGGTCGAGCTAACGAGCACTGGATGGTGGTAGTTGACGTAGGCCTTAATTCGGTGTTGGCCAATCTGCCACACGGCTTCCGGGGCGGCTGCTGTGACGACGCCTCCGAGGTAGGAGATGAACCCGTCCAGTAGTGTCACGACCTCGTCCGGTGTGCTCCTGCGGAGGTCCGAGGAGTACCGGGCCCACGAAGGCCACCAGGTAGGGGCCGGCGCATCCGGGTCGAAGGGGGTGGAGTAGTCCTCCACTGTCGTGATGCGGGTGGCGATCCACAGCCACAGCGGGGTGAGTGACTCGGCTTTGCCGTCGAGTATGGTGGCCGGATCCCGGTCGTGGGCGGTGAGTTCGTCCCGCAGCCGCTGCAGGGCAACGGGGCGTTCGGTCAGGTACTCGGCCAGGGCGGTAGCAGCTTGGCGTTTTGTCATCTTGCGGAAGTAGGTCATCGCCATGAGGCGCACTCTACTCGGGCCTGTTCGGCCTTGATGTGATCCGGCAGTAACCGGTACCGACTCCAGCCGGGCTTTTTATGTTCAGGCCTGCACGCCGCGCACAACCAGGTATAGCGGTGGTTATGCCAACAGGCCGCTGCGCTCCAACGAGCAGGTCAAATCGGAGTAAGGATCGCTACCCCTGAGACATTCGGTTTCAGGCATTTGGCTATCTCATCAAAGGATCCTTCGCTGAGAAGAAACGCACGACGTTTGGCAGGGGGTAAGGGGTTAAGCCTGGGGGCGGTTTTTGGGCGGCGTAGCCTCATAGTGAGTGGTGCGATCGCCAGTCGACCACCAGAGGAGAGGGAAGACAGATGCGTGCAGGATACGTCGCCACGTCGACGATCTCGATCGAGGCACCGACAAGCCGCGTGTGGACGGTACTGACCGATCGTGATGCGATCAAGGAATTCATGTTCGGCACGGACGTCGCTACCGAGTGGGAAATCGGCGGCCCGATCTCCTGGCACGGCGTGTGGAAAGGCGCAGCGTATGAGGACCGGGGCATTGTTCTTGAGTGTGACCCCGGACGGCGGCTGGTAGTAACCCATTTCAGTCCGCTGAGCGGCCGGAAGGATGAGCCTGAGAACTACCACACGCTCGCATGGACTCTGGAAAGCGCAACCGGCACGACGCAGCTGACCCTTTCGCAGGACAACAATGCAAGCGTCGAGGAAGCCCAACACGCGGAGGGCATGTGGGACGCCCTCGTGATGAGCGTGAAAACAATCGCCGAACGAGAATGAATGATGATCACGGGCCGAGATCCCGACCTGAGTGAGAGATTGACGTACGGGCCCGGGGCGTGATCACTGGGTGGACTGACAGCAGCCGACAGCATCACGCACCCTGAAGGCTTCGTTGGTCAACAAGCTCTTCAAGCCGGCGCTGGGGGTGCAGCAGTACAGTACGCGGTAGATGCTGCGCGAGCGAGGTCTACCGCGGTTGAGCCGACAGTCTCCTACCAGCAGGGGTGACACCCCTGCGTTGGATAGCTGAAGGTCTACCGTGAACACCACACCCTCCAATCCATCGCCCGATTCCTCGGCTCCTCGCGAACTCCAGGCGATCTTCGGCCGCAGCAACGGGTACCTCCTCCCCGAGCAGACCGCCCACGACGCTATCGACGGGCTCGCAGAAATCGCCCGGACATCATCACCACCGTTGAGGGCGCCGGCGTAAGCATCATCGACACGGACGGCACCCGCACCACCGCGGTCGAGAGGCTGCTGCAAGAATCAACGTGATCATAGAAGTAGTGAGGATCAGCTGCCGGACAAATTGCGATCTCCCTACACAGGCGCCGAGGAAAGGATGCCAGATTATGGGCGACCGACCCGCACGGTGGACCGAGGCCACCGTCTATCCCGACATGTGGGCTGACCCTGACCGCGACCCCCGCAACAGCGAGGGGGTGAGCCCGGACGGGGAACTACCCACGCTGAAGCAGTACCTCACCGATTACCGTCTGACGATCCTCATGAAGTGCGAGGGCCTGACGCCGGATCAGTTGGCGCGCCGCTCGGTACCGCCATCTACGATGTCGTTACTCGGCTTGATACGACATCTGGCCGAGGTGGAACGAGACTGGCGAAACTGGCTCAGTACGGATGCCCCGCTTCCAACGCTTTACGGCAGACGTGACGCGGACTTCGACGGCGCGGCGGCGGATGAAGCGGTGGTCGATGAGGCGCGCACTGATCTCGCTCGTGAACAGGAACTGACTGACGCCGCTCTAGCCCTCCATTCAGACCTAGGGCAACGCGTCGGGCGAGACGGTATCGCGATTCGCGAGCTCATGGTGCACAGGGTGCACAGGGTCGAAGAGTACGCCCGCCACTGCGGGAACGCCGACCTACTACGAGAATGCATCGACGGCAGAGTCGGGCAGTAAGAAAACCAACTGCGGTTCTTCACGAGTCCGAGCCCTTCGCCGGGTAGTGCTCGGCGTATCCGGCCGGTGTCGCGAAGTGGTCAGCAGGGTCCCTGCCGGCTGAAGTCGACGTCTCAGGCACCGCCCTTCAGGCTGACCGACCATAATAGGCTTCAATGCCCCTACCTCGTCACCCAGTCCCTTGACCTCACCGGCGGCGGCAGAGCCGGCTGGGTGATCAGGTGGAAGCCGGCCCTGAACGCGCTCGTTTTTCCTCTTCACAGGCGGTTCGGAAGAACCACTCACTGATGATAATTGCCACACCTACACACCGTTTATCGGACCGTCCCGCCGAGAATCGACACCACGGGCGATGCAGAGGAAATCCGAAGTCATGAAAGATTGGAAGATGAAGACATTAGTACCAGCACTTGTTGTCGTGCTCGGCTTTGCGCTCATGATCGCGCAGATCCGTGCAGAGAGTGAACCAGGCGCGATCCCGCTTTCGCTGATCGTGATTGGTGCCAGTTGGCTCTTCATCTCGCGGGCTCGAAAGCGGCGGCACCGCGCGTAGCTGCAGTCGGCGCTGTCCGACCACCTGAACCGTCCGTTGCGATGGAGGACAGAGAACCTGTGGTTGGCTTTCTTTGGCTTTGCCTCAGGCGTATCCTCGGAGCCAGCGACCAGTCCTTCACGATGGCACTGGTAGTGGTCTCCCTCCCGAGATCCCAATCTTCACGATGACAAGAGACCATCATGGGCAGCAGGGAAATCACCGCCGACCCGGGGATCAGCCCGGCCTCGCGAGCGTCTGGTAGCCGCCGATCGCAAACCATCGCGGTAATCCTCACCGGCATCCTGACAGCAACGCTCAGCGCTTGCACCCCTGATGAGGATCTAGGTGCTGCGAATGTCTGGTCCTTGACAGGTCCCGACGCCTCGGCCGGTGATGTAGCACTGTCTGCCGAGGACGGAGCCCGATGGACGGACGAGGGCTTGCAGCTCAGCGGCACAAACTATGCCAGCACCTCCACACCGGGACCCATTGCGACGGATTCTAGTTTCACCGTCAGCGCCTGGGCCCGTCCAACGGGGCAGCCAGCGGAATACACCAGTGTCCTCACTCAGGCAGGGGACGTAGCCGGAGCGTTCTTTCTGGGTGTCGCCGAAGGGTTCTGGTCGTTCTCGGTCAAGCCCGAAGACGGCAATGGTGGCGACTTCGTGACCAACAGGGATCGAGCAACACAGGTGGAGGTGGAACCGGACGCATGGGTTCACCTCGCAGGGGTTTACGACGCCGATGGCGGTCGGGCCCGATTCTTCCTCAACGGTTACCCGGTGAGCGACCAGGGCATCGCCACGGACAGTGTGTACGCGGCGGACGGTCCACTCCTGATCGGTCGCGGCCAGACACGGCGACAACCGTCCAACTTTTTCGGCGGCACCATCACGGACGTGCGTACCTGGCCACGGGCCCTTAGCGAGAAGGAGGTCGCCGCTGCCGCTCAGGCCGCGACCCCCGAGGGCGCGTCCCTGGATGAGCCGGAAAAGTCAGCCCCATTTGTTTGTCCTGAGCCGGGCGGGGGTATCTGCCTGGGCACCCTTGCTGCGGGTACCTACGAGACGACGTCCTTCGAGCCAGCCCTCACTTACACGGTGCCCGAGGGCTGGACCAATCGCGAGGACCTGCCGGGCAATATGCTGCTGAGCAGGATCGACGATCCGGAGGAGGGCACCTGGGGCGGCAGCTACATCGGCGTGTACCAAAATGTCCGTGCACCGGCGCCCTGCGGTGAGCAACCCCAACCCGAAATCGGTACGAGCGACGCAGAACTCGCAACCTGGTACCGCACGGTACCGGGCCTTCAGGTTATGCGGGACGTCCCCGTGACGGTGGGCGGCTTGCCCGGTGTAGTGCTCGACCTGACACTCGATAGTGAGTGGAGGACCCCCTGTCCGCCCGGTGCTCTCAATGCTGTTCCCGTCCTTATCGGCGGCGGGGTCTCTGATCTCCATCACGTCATCGGCGCGCCCCTGGAGATGCGTCTGTTCCTCCTTGACTGGGATGGAGGAAATGTCGCGATCGAGGTGACCGCCCTGCTCGAGCAGCACAGCCTCACCAACTACCTCGAGGAAGCCGGCGCTGACGCAGTCGTGAACTCTTTCGACTTCGCGTCCTGACTCTTCCCTCAGCCCTCCACCCCTTTCTGCCCCACCCCGTCCTACCGGGGACACCTACCCCTGTCACGTCGATTCTCCGCCGATGCGTGCAGTCCGTCCGATCAAGGGATCCTTCGGCGAGACCGGCAGTGCTGGGCGCGGACTGTCGCGTCGTGCAAGTTTCCTCGCTGCCGAGGGCGGCTTGTCTTCAAGTACTTGAAGTTCCTATCGTTGATGGTGTGAGCGCACCGACCGTCCGAAAGACCTACACCATCAAGGAAGCGGCGGCCCTGACGGGATTGCCGGCGAGCACGTTGCGCTATTACGAGTCGATCGGTGTGATCACTCCGATCTCCCGCGGTGCGAGCAGCAAGCACCGGGTCTACACGCCAGAGGATCTGGATCTGCTGACCTGGGTCTCCTGCCTGAGCGCAACGGGAATGTCCGTGAGTGACATGCGCCGCTACATCGGGAACGGAGCGCTTGGGGCGGCTGCTGCCCCGGAGCAGATCGAGCTTTTGAAGGCCCAGCAGGAACAGCTGGCCGTCGAAGCGAAATCCATCGCCCTGCGCAAACGCTACGTCGCACTGAAGATCGACTACTGGCAGGCCATCCAGGACGGGGACGAGTCCAGGGCCGCACAGCTGTCGGACGAAGCACGCTCCCTAGCCGACGACCTCAAGAAAACCAAGAAGCGATAGGCACAATGCGCCCCCGGCGGACCCAACGGTCCGCCCGTCGGGCGCGCCCTCACGAAGGAAGGCATCGACAATGAAGTACACCCCGAACGGCGGCCAGAGTGCGGTGGGACCGGAGGCCTGGTTCTCGGGCACCGTCCACATCGATGGCGTACGCAACCCCGACGAGCAGTCCGCGGTCGGCTGCGCCCACGTGCGGTTCAGCCCGGGCGCCCGCACCGCCTGGCACACCCACCCCAAGGGCCAGACCCTCTATGTCACCGACGGCATCGGCTACGTCGCCCGCCGCGGCGGAGCCGTGCAGGAAATCCGCCCGGGCGACGTGGCCTACATCGAACCTTACGAAGAGCACTGGCACGGTGCCACCACCGACCGCTTCATGGCCCACATGGCCATCCAGGAAGCGGACGGCCAGGGCCAGGTCGTGACGTGGGGCGAGCACGTCACCGACCAGGACTATGGCCGGCCGGCCGCAACCAGCAACTGAACACCCCTAGAAGGAGAAACCCATGACCACCACCATTCACGCCTACGCCTCACCCTCCGCCGACGGGGACCTCGCCCCCACGACCATCGAACGCCGCGACGTCGGTCCCCATGACATCCTGATCGAGATCAAGTACGCCGGAATCTGCCACTCCGACATCCACACCGTGCGCGGGGACTGGGGGCCGCAGCCCTACCCCCTGGTACCCGGACATGAGATCGCGGGCATCGTCGCGGAGGTCGGTTCCGAGGTGACCCGGCACGCCGTCGGCGATCGGGTCGGCGTCGGCTGCATGGTGAACTCCTGCGGGGAGTGCAAGAACTGCAGGGTGGGCGACGAGCAGTACTGCGTCAACGGGATGGTGGGCACCTACGGCGCCACCGACCGCGACGGTACCGTCACGCAGGGCGGCTACTCCACCCACGTCGTCGTCACCGAGGACTTCGTGCTGGGGATCCCCGAGGGCATCGAGCTCGACGTCGCCGCCCCCCTGCTCTGCGCCGGCATCACCACCTACTCACCCCTGCACCGCTGGGGCGCCGGCCCCGGCAAGAAGATCGCCGTGATCGGCCTCGGCGGCCTCGGTCACATGGCCGTCAAGATCGCGCACGCCATGGGCGCCGAAGTCACCGTCCTCTCACAATCCCTCAAGAAGCAGGAAGACGGCCTCCGCCTGGGCGCGGACCACTACTACGCCACCAGCGACGAAACCACGTTCACCGACCTGGCCAGTTCATTCGACCTCATCATCAACACCGTCAGCGCCCGGATCGACATCAGCGCCTTCCTTGGACTCCTGACGGTCGACGGCGCCCTGGTCAACGTCGGCGCGCCCGCCGAGCCACTGCCGGTGAACGCGATGGCGCTCATCGGCGGTCGCCGCTCATTCGCCGGCTCCATGATCGGCGGCATCGCCGAAACACAGGAAATGCTCGACTTCTGCGCCCAGAATGGCATCGGTGCCGAGATCGAGGTCATCCCTGCCGAGAAGATCAACGACGCCTACGAGCGGGTCCTCGCCTCGGATGTCCGATACCGCTTCGTCATCGACGCCTCCACCTTCGCCTAGCCAATACCCGGACCGGAACATGGCGTAACCCCTACCACCGCGCCGAATTTTGACTGGAGCGTGGTGGTAGGGACGCTCCGGCCCGGCTCCCCAGGGTCCGCTGCTTGTCCCGCCCCAGGTGCACAGCAGGAACCAAGAGTCCCGCTGCACACACCCACGGTTTCGCCGCACAAGACTAACGAGCACAAGATAGCGACGAAGAACCTGCCACGACCACCACCTGGGGTGGGCACATCACCGAGGACGAGTACAACGGCTACTGAAACCGGTTCGTCGGCTCCCTCTTTCACCCAAGGACAACACGATGGACAACCACGAACGAATGCTCACCGGCCGGGTCTACGACCCCAATGAGGCTCGCATTCTGGCGGAGCAGGCCCAAGCGCTGGAGCTCTTGTACGACTACAACTCCACCCGCCCGTCACAGCAGGACGAACGAGCACGCTTGCTGCCCCTGATGTTCGGGTCCCTCGGTAAGGACTGCTATTTCGAGGCTCCGATGCACGCGAACTGGGGTGGCCGTCACGTGTTCGTCGGCGACAGCGTGTACGCGAACTTCAACCTCACCCTCGTCGATGACGGAGACATCTACATAGGCAGCAATACGATGTTCGGGCCCAACGTCGTCGTCGCGACAGCCGGCCATCCAATCTTGCCTGAGTTGCGCGCCCGAGGTTTGCAGTACAACCTGCCCGTGCACATCGGATCCAACGTGTGGATCGGAGGAGGCGCACAGATCATGCCCGGCGTCACCATCGGCGATGACACGGTCATCGGTGCCGGAAGCGTCGTAACCCGTGACCTCCCCTCAGGGGTAGTCGCCGTCGGCGTTCCCTGCCGAGTCCTTCGACAAATCAGCGATCACGACCGCGAGTTCTACTGGCAGAACCGCCGCCTCGACGACTGAGTTGCGATCGTACAACTCCTGCCCGGTCCCGGTACTTCAGCGCCGGCCAAAGGGAAGTGCACTGGAGGCTACTGGTGCTGTTGCTTCATCGGTGCGCAAAAGAGTCGACGACGAGTGTCCAGCGCACCATTCTCTTGCGTGCGGCGGCCGTTGAGCAGGGCGTACCCATACGTAACGCTCCCTGTCGTCACAAGTTAGTCCCGCTTCATGGGCCATCACTGATGGCCACGCTCTCCTGGGATGACAACACTTCATACCAATCCGGTTGATCGATCGGTGACAGCTCGACTTTGCCGTCTAGCTCCTCGGCAAGGAAGCGCAGGGCCGCAAACAAGGGTTTCCTAACACCACGCTCGGCAATGTGCGCCTCATAGGCGTCCTTCCGATCTTCGTGTTTGTGTCTCCCTGTTGGCTCGGGTAGCGATGTTGTCCGTGCCCAGACTGGGTACGAAGAGACAATGTGAGCAACTCCCCCAGCGCGCGGTCAAAGAAGCTTCGATTGTCCTCTGCAGCTGTCACGATCACCTGATGCATCACGCAATCTCTCGCATACCTGAGGCCGGGCAAGGAACACCCGTCGCTATGAGAGTCGCGGCGATCCTATACGCAGGATCTTCTGCGTTCAGCTGTTCATCTAGAGAACAGGCCCAGTTGATAGCCTCAGTCGCGGCAATCGCACAAGACAGCAGACGCTTCCTGCGGGCAGCGTCAATCGCCCTCCAGGCTGCGCCAGTCATGCCTTGATGAGCGAGCGACGTGGCTTCTGGGTGGCTTGTGAATCCCATCAAGCGACCTCTCGTACAAGCTGCGGCCCGTTGTTCCGCACTGATCCGACCTCTTTCCCGACAATCCACGGGATGAGGTTGGGCTTGGGGATGGTGTCGATGAAGTGCTGCACCTGGTCCCGCTTCATCATGGTCGGGTCCAGCCACTGATCCTGCAGCTCCCCCGGGGTGATGACCGGCGTCCGGTCATGAATGTGCCCGAGCGCCTCGTGTGCGGAGTGCGGGGTCTTCGTCCCGTCCTCGTTCTTCTGCCACTCGTAGTAGCCATTGGCCGGCACCAGGGCCCGCCGCTTGGCGGCCGCGGTGCGAAACGACGGCTTCTCCGTCACGGTCTCGCTGCGGGCGCAAGGTTTTCATAGGCTGCGTCACCCACGATAGCTGCACCCCGACATGCCATTGGAGTCGCCATGCCTCGTCCTGCCCCTACGTTCTTCAGCAAAGAATTGAACCGCCGCCAATTCGGCATGGCGGCCAGTGGAGGAGTTGTCCTCCTCATAGCCGGCGGCACCTACGGCGTCGTCGCGCACAGTGGCGGCGCCACCAGAACCAGCATGCGTACCACCTTCGGAGAAGTATCGATCATTCGCGGCAGCCGCTTCGCCCGCCTCGACGCGCAGGGCCACACTGCGACGAACAACCTTCTGACAGCTCGCGCGCACTTCGCAGGCCGAGGCACGCCGGACTCACGTCGGGCCGTGGCCGCCTCCGCGGGGGCGATCACCAGCGGCCTCCACCAGGGCCACGACGGCCCCACCCAGGACCACTCGTGGCCACAACCCGTGAATCTGACGTGGGGGGACGTGCTGGTGCTTGAAGCGGAGGTCCACAACGCAGGGCGGACTCCGGTGTTGTTCAGTCCCGCTCAGCTGCGCCTCAAACTCGCGCAGGCCGGAACGACGATCACCCACCAGGACACGGACCGGCCGCCCGGTCCCCTGGGTGCTGCAGCCCGGGAGCGTATCCTCATCAGCTACCTCGCACCCCACTCGCTCGCGGACCTCGAACTCGAGTTCTCGGACCTGGTATTGGACATACCCCTGCGGCTCGCCCTGCCGCCCCTGACCATGAGCGGAGCATTCTCATGAGCCCGCTGAACATCTACATCAATGAGGGGTACCTGCCCATGGTGGACGGGTCACTCGTCTACCACCGGGGATTCGGCGACAGGGCAACACGGATCGACGATGCGAATCCGGCGCTGAAGCTCAGCCCGCAGGTGTTCACTGCCGCGGGTCCGGTGGTCCCGAGCCGCACCTATCCCCTGAACTCACCCGTACCGCCCTCCGGTAGGCCCGCTCCTTCGGGTCCGGACCCGGCCTACCAGCGGAACTTCCTCCCGAGGCGCGCGTATTGGGCAAGCTCCTTTCCTGAGCGCACGCTGATCGCGGAGACGGGAAGCACTATCAGCATCCTGCTGCAGAACACTCTGTCCCAGCCCCACCAGTTGCGCTTCCACGGCGCGGGTCCGGCAGGCGCGGACGTCACCAGCGGCCTGGTGGAGCCGGGGCAGACCCGACTCGTGGAACTCCCCGCGCCAGCGCCCGGAACCTACCTGTTCTCCGATCCAGGCAACGAGCCCGTGGAGAGGACCTTGGGTCTGTACGGAGGCCTCGTGGTCATCGACCCTGCCGATGCCTGGCGGCTCAACACCGGCGGGCCCGAGTTCGAACGCCAGTGGCTGTGGATGTGCCATGACGTGGAGTCGACCTGGGCTCGTATCGCGTCACAGGGGCAGACGGTCAACCCTCTGACCACCCCGGCCGTGCCACGGTATTTCACGCTGAACGGGTACTCCGGCTTCCAGGCCCTGGCCTTGACCACCGATGAGGAGTTCAACAAGCGCCGGGAAGAGGACACGTTGCCGTCGGGGTATCCGCGGGAGACCGACGTGCGCAATTTCAGCGCGTCACCTGCCTCGGGTGCAGTCCGCACCGGTCAGCTCATGCGGACGCTCAACGCCGGCATCGTCACCCACCAGCTGCATTTCCACGGGAATCACGTGTGGACGGTGCGGGCCAACGGCAACGACTTCCCTCGATCGAACGGCAGGGTGAGTCCGGCCGGCGATGTGGTCCTTCAACAGTGGGAAGACACGGTCCAACTTCAGCCGAGAGAACGCAAAGAGGCGATGCTTCCGGTCCGACGTCCGCCGGAGTCGATCGACGCAGTGTGGAACGCGAGGGACGAGGACTGGAAATATCCCATGCACTGCCATGCCGAGCCGTCGCAGACCGCAGCGGGAGGGCTTTACCCAGGGGGCTTGATGGCCGACTGGGTACTCGCCGTCGGTCCTGTACGCGAACCGGGTCTGCCGGGCACCGTCGAGGACGACGCGCACCACACGTTCCGGAGCCAGGTGGACTTCGCCTCGAACCAGCCGCACGAGGGCAGCCCCGAGACAGAATTCCCTCTCCGTCCGAACGTGTCGGTGGAACTGGACTTCTTCGGCAAGGATCTGAGATTCCCGGACGGATCCGAACACGAGGTGTGGAGCTTCGAGAACGACACGTCAGGTCGGCAGTTGCCCGGCCCGATCGTCAGGATGGCCGAGGGGGACATCTTCCAGGCGACAGTCAAACCGAAGAAGAACGTCCACACGATCCACTGGCACGGTATCGAACCGGATCCACGGAACGACGGCGTGGGCCACACTTCCTTCGAAGTGAACGGTGACTACACCTACCAATGGCGGCCGGAACACCCAGAGGCCGGCAACCCGAACAGGGGCTCCGCAGGGACCTACTTCTACCATTGCCATGTGAACACGCCCCTGCACGTTCAGATGGGCATGTTCGGAGCACTCGTGGTGGACCCCAGGACCGATCCCGCTCGCCCGACGCCGGCGGGATCCCGCCGCCACTCCTCCGAGGGCCCTCTGTACGACATCGCGACGGAGACATTCCTCGCTCCCTACTCGATCGATCCCCGGTGGCACGAACTGAACCACGCGGCGGGTCTGTCGGGTGACGACGCAGGCCTCAACCGCTTCGAGGCAAAGCACTTCTTCATCCTGGGCGGGACGATTCCCGCGCGGCCCAAGGGCGACCGGGTGTGGGCGATGTCCGCCATGAAGGCCAATGTGACGGGCGGCAGCAAGCAACCGACGCTGGTGCGCATGGTGAACGTAGACTACTTCCCCACGCGCACACGATTCCTGGACGCAGCCGGGAGACCAGTGCAGATGGCCGAACTCATCGGGCACGACGGGCGTCCGTTCTGGACGACTCCCAGTCCGACGGGGCCGGCTGTGCACCCGTCGACGGCAGGACAGCCGCTTCTCACCAGCATCATCAGGTCAGGCGCAGCCGAGAAGTTCGACTTCCTGCTGCGGCCGCCGGCGCCAGGGCAGTACACGATCGCGGTCGACTTCATCCACTGGCTCACGGGCCGGGTCCAGGCGACGCGGACCGTGGCGGTGACCGCTGCCTGAGTCTCTTGGTGGTGGTGTGGGTGGTTGACGGGCTCTCCGTGGTTGGTGGTCGATTCCACTGCTGAGGAGATGATCAGCGTGCCTTTCTGACGATGCTTCTCAAGAGGATGCGGGTTCTGCAGTCAGCGCTGTTCACGAAGCCGCGTCCGGTACGTCTGATGTTCTTGATGGCGTGTTATTTGCCTCGACTTTCGCCGTGGTGGCTCCGGTGACGATGAGGACCGTTCGGCGGCAAGGAGGTCCTCGCGGAGTTCGAGCGGGAACTGGTCTCCGGGCGCACCGTCGCCGGTCACCGACAAACGGGACGGGACTCTTCAAGGGTCCGTCCGCTCATCGGCGAGAGTCAGCTTCTCCCGTAGTTGGAGCACCAAGGATTACCAGGTTCCCGTTTGGGTCTCGAGTTCGAGCCACACGCTCGCCCCAGGGCTGGTCTTCGGGCCCGGCGATCACTGGCGCACCCAAGGTTTGTAAATTTACGAGGGTTGAATCGACGTCCTCGACATAGACCCATAGGCCGAACGGGTCCTCATCGCTACTGCCAGTCCCCAGACCAATACTCGAGCCCTCACGCTCCATCGTCACAAATCCCGGCCCGCCGTCCGGCGGAAACTGGTATGTCTGAGAGAATCCAAGTCGTTCATAGAAAACCCGTGAGGCGCGAAGATCCTGAACGCTGATGATGGGAAATGCTCCGGTGCTCATGCTGGGAGTATCCCAAAGCATTAGTGACCACACCAGGTCCTCCAGCGATGATACTGAACACCGCAGGCACAATCAGTTGCGCGACCCGTAGCCCGCGCCCGGCCAGGCGCAACATCACTCGTCAGTGGTGCGAGCAGGCGTGGCCAGGCCCCTTGAGGCTGCGCCAAGGGACGCATCTTGCAGCAGCTACACGTCCCTCTCACATGACAACGTCATGCGGGGTAGCATGCCGGCTCAGCCAGTTGCCCGATTCTTGCTCGCGGTGAGCAACTCCTGGTCGCCCCACCACTCTCCCTCAGAGGGAAGGATCCAATTCGCCGATTTGAGCGAGCAGCGATCGATCTAGGGGGCAATCCCAGACACATGCCCAACCACCGGTTGCGCAGGGTGCGTGGTGGGGTGACGTGGACACTGCGGCCAACTGCTGCCGCTTCGCCACAGTTCCTCGATGACCCACTCTTGGATCTGGTCCGCTAGATCAGCAAGTCTTCCCGCCGAGTTATGGTCCCGGAACACCGCCACTCCCTTACCGGACCCGTCGGACGAGCATGATCTGGCCGATGCGCGTCTCGTACTTTCGTCCCATGTGCCTTATCTTCGACGCGGGGCATCGGCGCACCAGTAGCAGCGACGTCGACGAGGATAGGCACGAGAGTATCGCGGAGAACCGGATCCATCGATTTATCGTTCTCTCAACCCAACGGAGGTTAGCCTCCGTCGTGTGAATCAACCCCACCAAGCCCGGGAAATGGACCTTCCTGACGCTGCCTCGACCATCGAGCCGCCTATAGCTGCTCAGGGACAACGTCCTTGAAGTGTCTGGATCGCAGCCGTGAAACGACGTTGTTGTGCCGGTTCTAACCGGCACCCCGACAGGCTGTACACCGATGGTCCTGCGGGGCTGCGCAATCGGCGATTGAACGTTGCGAACAACGCGCCATTTACCCACTACGGCTCACAGCATCATCGTCCCTGCTCCAATCAAGGACCACAGCGTGCGTGCATTTTCCGCCTTGGTCCTATGCCTACCTCGGAAATCACCGCCCGGCCAGCACGACAACGGGTGTCGTGCTGGCGCTTCCAGGACAAATCCTAGAGATGGCAGCAGTGGTCCGGCTCAAGGACTGCTGGCGACCTGATCAGCCGTGTTCGACAGGGAGCCACAGCTCGCAGGTGGCCGTGCTGAAATCGTCGGCACGGTCGAGGATCGCGACGATCGACGGGCCCGGGCGCAGACGCCACGGATTGGAGGGAAACCACTCCGTGGCAGTCGCCGCCCAGAAGGATTGCAGAGTAGCCGGGTACTCGCCCTCGGTACGGAACACCGCCCATGTACCGGCGGGAACCTCGATCGCGTGGAGATCCTCCGGTAGCCCGGCTGTCGCGGTGATCGCGACACCGTGCAGGTAGGTCAGCTCACTGCCTTCGGCGTAGTCGGGATCGACGTCGGCACTCACCTGCAGCAGACCGGCCGGCTCGGTGTTGCCCAGCCCTTTGAGTCGGTCGTGCTCCTCGGCCGGCAAGGACGCGATGTGCGCCTGGATATGTGGATTGATGCCCTGGTGAATGAGTGGTACTCGGGCTGCGTGGCCGACGAGACGGAACGCTGGGCGTTCTGAGATGCGGGTGTCCATGGTGGTATTCCCTTCTACGGTCAGGCGGAACCTGAGCTGTGGTTGTGTGCGAAGGGGTCCGCCGTCCCGGCGTACATCGCCAGGCGTGACGCCGTGCACGGAGCGAAACGCCCTACTGAAGGCCTCAGTCGACCCGTAGCCGTAGCGCACCGAGATACTCAGCAGGTCACCATCGCCCAGCACGTCCGCCGCGGCCAGTGTCATTCGGCGGCGCCGGATGTACTCCGACAGCGGCATACCGGCCAGCGACGAGAACATCCGCCGGAGGTGATACTCCGTCGTCCCGAGTTCCGTCGCCACGACGGGTACGTGCAGATTCTCGGTCAGACTGTCCTCGACCAGTTCAATGAGTCTGTTCAGCTCTGCTATCACGGCTCTCCCTTCACCATCCAGCCTCCCGGGTTCCTATGAGCGGCACCCGATAATCGCCGTCCGATGCGATCACCTCACCGGTCAGGTACCGGCGAGGAGTTCACGTGACAATTCACGAGTGCTGTCTGGTGCTGTCAACGCGCTGTCATCCCCGAGGTGTCCCTTGTGCGGGGCCGACGTGATCCTCAGCGTGACCCTGTTGACGTTCGATCCCTATCGCTGTTCTTGGTCGAAGGAGTACGCATCATGAAAGCCTTCATTCGGCACGGCGAAGGCTGCGTGTCGAGCCAGACCAGGAAAGCCGCCCACCCGGGTCCGGCGGAAGGTGTCGCAGGACATGGACCGAGTCATACAACCTGTGACGGCCGGGCCGTATGCCCCTGCAACAAGTCCGGGTTCATCACAATGGAAAGGTGTAGCATCCCCAATGGGTGTGCTGGGAGGCCTGGTCGGCGGCGTGCCGCCCGCCTTCGGGCGGCCATGGATTCCCGTCTGGAGGAGCCCGCCATGCATGTGCTGGTCATATCGATTGGGACACGCGGCGATATTCAGCCCTTTGCCGCACTTGCAGGTGCGCTTGCCCGCGCGGGACACGACGTCACCCTCGCTGTCCCTGGTGGGTTTGCTGATCTGGTGCCACAAGCCGGTCCCGGAACTATCACGCACCATCCCACGGGCTCCACGATGCTGCGCCTTCTTCAGGAGCTGATGCCCGAGCTGAGCGGTCCCTCGGATGCGCTGCGAAAACTGGGGATGATGACCGCCGCGATGCGAGAGCTGAACGCGGAGTGCTGGGATGCGGCGCAGGCGGCGCACCCGGACGTCGTCGTGTACCACCCCAAGTGTCTTGCCGGGCCGCACATCGCAGAGGCGCTGAGGGTTCCTGGTGTGCTTTCCCTCCCGTTGCCGTTCTATACCCCGACGCGTGCGTACGCCATGCCCATCTTCGGCGGCGCCTCCTTCGGGGCGTGGGGAAATCGTGCGTCCTACGAAGTCCGCCGGATGAGTGGGGCCATCTATGGCGGCATGATCAACGACTTCCGGCGCGAGGTGGGCCTGGGTCATACCCGCCGTCTCGCCGATCCGCTCAAGAATCCGGACGGTAGTCCGGTCCACGTCCTCTATCCGTACAGCAGGCACGTTGTACCCGTCCCCGAGGACTACCCGCCTTCGGCCCACGTCACCGGATACTGGTTTCTGGATCACAGCGACGACGGCGATTGGGACCCGCCCGCGCAACTGGTGGACTTCCTCGCGGTGGGCGAGCCTCCGGTCTACGTCGGGTTCGGCTCCATGGGCTTCGGTAAGGGAGCGAACCAGCGCCGGGACGCCGTCCTGGCCGCGCTGCGGGTTCATGGTTTACGCGGAGTCGTGGCGACCGGGTGGGGCGGCATCGCTCCTGGTGAGGCCCGGACCGACGACGTCCTGGTCCTGGAGGGTGCGCCCCACGAATGGCTGTTCCCGCGTGTCGCGGCGGTCGTGCACCACGGCGGTGCGGGTTCGACTGCGGCCGGTATACGGGCGGGTCGGCCGACACTGGTCGTCCCGTTCCTTGGCGATCAGCCATTCTGGGGCGCGCGGGTCCATGCGCTCGGCGTCGGACCTGCGCCGCTACCGGCCAAGCGTCTGGGCACAACCCTGACCGGCCGTCTCGGCGACCTCGTGCACACCGGCTCTTACGCCTCTCGTGCCGAAGAGCTGGGCGCCGCAGTCCGCGCCGATAACGGTCTCGCCGCCGGCGTGTATGCCCTGGAGCAAATCACGGGGGTTCCTGCCGTGGACGAATAGATCAGCCGATAACAGTCACCTGTCTGGTGGGCGATCACGGCCGGTCCACCATCACTAGACGAGCTGGTGACGGCAACGGCTTCAGCAGGACACCACTGGGCACCGCGGGCGAATCCACCACACCGTCCACCGTCATGAACCCTGTTCACACCAGTTCCCGGGAGATTAGATGCCTCCATTGCTCCATCCAGTGGCTTACTCGTACAAAGGAGACGCCGCACGCAGCAGAAAGTCAGCGGCGCGTGGGTGAGCTGTTCCGTCATCGAACAAACAAGCACCAAGAATCCGCCACCTTCTATTGAGCGTGGTGAATGTAGAGATCACGGAGCAGTGCGATCTCGGCTCCGTGGTGCAGGATCTCCTGGTTCATCCACCACACGATCGACGGAAAGGTCTCCTCGGCATCGCTGCCATACGGGTAGCTGCTGAGCCCGGTCCCGTCATAGTCGGACTCGTCGACATCGAGTAGTGCCCGGCGCCAGTCGGCTGCGGCCTGACGGAACCTCTCGATGGCGCCGGCTGCATCGGGTCGGGATTCGTAGGTCGCTCGACTGAACGTGCGGTCGCCCCCGAGGTGGTTGGATCGGCCTATCAGTGTCTCGGAGATGTGATCGAGCCGCCAGGCGATCGTCGTGAAAGGCGGAGGCCACGGACTTTCGGGGGCACCGTCCCGCCCCCACTCACCCGCGCCGATCAGTTTCATGGCGCCCGGTCCTGGCCCGTCGGCGCGCCTTCGTACCGACCAGCACGCGTCGACCGGTTCCCAGAGGTACTCGGCGTCTGTCAGCACCGGTACGGCGACGTCGTTGTCATCACCTGAGTTGGTGGTAGGCCCGGTGAGGCGAGTGAGGAGTCGCTCCGTCGCCCAGTCGTACTGCTCGAGCAGCGGCTCGAGGCGCTGGTTGGTCATCATGGCCTAGAGCCTAGACTCCACGAGACGCCGTGAGATGCCTACGTGTAGTTAATGCGCAACGACCTCCTTGCCTCGAGATACCGAAGCTGGCTCAGGAATCGGGTACCGGCGACGGGTTGAACTTCAAAGGGTGTTCAAAGCGGCGGCAGAAGGACCGTTCCCCCACCGCTGTACTCAAGGGTGACTTCCTGTGAGCTGTCGATCTCTGCAGGTGTCCTGAACATGTGCGTGCGCGGTGCCATGTCAGCTGAGCAAACTTCCGCTTCCCGCCTGGCAATACCAATCTTCAGGCGATGAGCATCGACGACCTCAATCGAAGACGGGAACGCTGGACAGCTTGAGCTGCCGGCGAGCACGATCGCGAACTTCGCTCCGCCCTCAAGCCACCCGGCTTCAGGGAAGGGATAGGTCCGCTCTTGCGGCGGCGGAGTCTGCGCCGCGGTGATGGCCTCCGCCGGAAGCCCGCCCTGAGCTTCTGAGTCGGCTACCGATCCCGGCATGACGGACTGGGGCCCAGCAGTCGGCTCAGAAGGGGCAGGGTCTGAACTGTTCGAACATCCGGCTAACCAGAAGGCTATTCCGATCAATCCAACCCAAGCAGCTCTCCCCATTGCATGAGAATCCCAGCTGACAGACGAGCTGTCCACGGCTGGAGGTGATTCCGGTTATCCACGGCTCGGAATGGAAGCCGTCGAACCGCTCCCAAGCAGCGGTAGCAGTGGGTGACCCAGAACAACTGTCCCCGGTAGCGGGCAGCGGCACGGAACATGCAGCCTCAAGAATTGACAGCTATAGGAGCGTCCTGCGGGCGGGTAGAGCCCGAAAGGTGAAGCTCAAAGCCGTACATCTGTGGGCGAACCGTAGGCGCAGGCCCTGAAAAAGCAACTGTGACAGCCCCGGCTGCCCGACATTGCACCTGCCTGGCGGCCCTCTACTACTCGGACATTTCGGCGTTGAGCTGATACCAGTGGAGCTGACTGCTGCACGTCACCCGCCCGTTCAAAACTCCCCACTCCGAAACGCGTGGTTCGATAGCGCTACTCGAACCCCTTCATAATCATCGAGCGCCGTTGACAACCGGGCCTGGCATGAGAAATATCAAAGGTACCGGTGCGCCTGGCTGTCCTTCGGGGGCTACCTGCGGTCCGGGCTCTCGAAGGGTTACCGGATGCAGTCAGCACCTTTTCGTCGCAGATCCTTCCGGATTGTGGCCACTTCTGCCGCAGCCCTTCTGGTGCTCTCCCTCGCGGGTTGCACCCCCACTCCGGAGCCGCCTGACCAGCCGTCCCCGACTACCCAAGCCCCCTCAGCGACCGCTCCGGCGAGTTCGCCGCCGTCCGCTACCGAGTCCGAGCCCCCTGCGGGTGCTGTTCGGATCGCCGCTGTCGGTGACATGAACGGCCCCAAGACCTCCAAGCGCAGTAGCCCATCCGGTCGCAACGGTGCCGCAATCACCCAGCTCGTGCAGGACGACGAGATCGACGCGTTCCTCGGACTCGGGGACTTCCAATACGACACCGCGTACTGCGCCGACTACGTCAAATACTGGACAAAACTCTGGGGCGGCACCATGCCCAAGCTGTACTGGGTATCTGCTCCCAACC
>NZ_QZVT01000028.1 GCF_003602275.1 Arthrobacter cheniae
CCACGCCCTTGTCCTGGTAGCGCAGCTGGTGCAGGACCAGGCCCTCGCGGGGGGTGAATCCGATGCGGAACGTCCAGTTGGCCCACTGGACATGGTTACCGGTGACCGTGAAGGACGGGCCTTCGGGCTGGGTGATGGAAATGGGCTTCAGATCGGTCCGGGCCGGGCCGACGTACTTGGGCAGGTAATTGCCGCTAGCGGCCGGAACAGGTGTCTTCTCATCGTCCTGGAGCTGCACGACCTCGCCGGTGTTGAGGTCGACGATGACGATGAAGTTCTCGATCGGGTGGGCATACGGGCTGTCGTCGGGCTCGTCACGGACGAAGACCAGGGCGCGCATCAGGCGCCGTCCTTCGTNACCCACCGACCACGGCTCGAAGCACACCAATCCCATATCGGTGATGCCACGAGCTGCCAGGGCCGCGATGACCTCGGGGTTCTTCCGGCAGCTCTCCTCACCCTCGGCGAACTCGTCCAGCATGAACGGCGGATGCACTCCCGCACCCAACTGCGTCCACGTCGAGACGATGCCCGCATCAAGGTCGACGATCGCCTCATAAGAGCGCCCCTCGGCACGATCGATCAGGACCGCGTCAGCCTCACGCACCGTCTCAATACCGGCCCGCAGCAAATCCTTCGCCGGCTCACGCAACTCGATACTGATGAAACGGAACGAATCCGCCGCAGCCGGCCCCTCCTTCAAGATCGAAGCCGCACGCGAAATCTCAGCACGGGAAAGCGGATCAAGGGGGTACTCCACCCCAACTACGGTGTTGACGTCACTGTCGATACTCATCGTTCTCTCCTTGAATACATGAATCGGAAATTGATTGAAAATAGGCCTGTAACCCAGTTCTGGTGGCCAAACGAGTCAGAACTGAACGGAAAAGAGCTGTGCCTCTGGTCAGCCGGCCAACAGCCAGTCAGATGCCGCTTTGCGGTAGCGGATGAATCCCTTGTACTCAGCCATGTCGTCCGGAAGCTCGGCCAGGACATGGCCGAGGTTTTCCCGCCAAGCAGGTACTTTCGCGATGTCGGTGAGAGGCAGGAGATAGGACCGGATCAGGAACAACACAGTTCCGGTGTGTGGAAGGCAAACGAGGTGTTGTACCTCAACCCGCAGGTGGAGCCGCTCCGGCAAGTTGGGGTCCTCAGCTAGGGTGCTACGGTCATGGGCCCATTGCGGGTATGTTTCGGTCGATGTGTCCAGACGGTGATCTATCGTCATCGTCCAGTTGGTCCTCCGGTATTGCTCACCGGGCTGCAGGCGCAGGAGGAACTGCTCGGCACGGCTCACGATGCGTTCTTCAGTGATCCGCGGAACTGGGCCGTGGATCTCGTGGAACTTCATACCGGTGTCAAACCCGATCGACCAGTCCGCGGCGAAGGTGATAACTCCCGCGTCGAGCCACAGTGCGTCCTCACGCTTATCGAGGAAGGCCATATCGTCCTGGATCTGGCTGCCGAGGAACCGCAACGGTCCCATCGGAAGTGAGTCATCGACCCCGACGGTGAACTGCACGTCCAGGTTCTGCAGGTCGTTGCGCCATCGACATCTCTTGCCTTCTTTGGTGAAGGACATTGTGTCTGGGTAGTCCTTTGCCATGGCAGGCAGCAGGGTAGTTATGGCGTCCCAGATGGCAGGCCGCATATGAGGAAGAAACTGGAGGCGTGAGGGATCTCGTTCCAGTATTGCCTCGCGTTCCCTCAGTTCCTCGAGGTAGTACTCGTCGATATCAATCAGCGAACTTCCCCATTCACCCACTTCTGTCTTCACTACTTTGTTAGCCGGCTCGACGTTGGCGCTGTAGCGGTAATTCTCGGCGATGAAAGGCCAGGGAAAGCGTCTGATTCGTTCGGGCAGGACAGAGGTACTTGGATGGTCGTCTCTCGTGGTGATACTCACAGGTCCAACTCCAATTCTTCGTCTACGCTGCGCGAGACACAGCACATGATGGTGGTGTTTTCAGCCTTTTCCTGGTCCGTCAGGTAAAGGTCCCGGTGCAGGGGTTTCCCGCGAAGGACAGGCAAGACACATTCACCGCAAATCCCCTTACGACACATATTCGGAATACTTTTTCCTGCGTTCTCAAGGGTTTCCAGCAATGAGACGCCAGCCGGAACCTCCAACCTGACACCGCTGCGGGCGAGGTTGACCGCGAACGGTTCGCCGGCATCGAGTTCGGCTGCGCCGAACGCTTCTGAGTGCAGCAGGCCCTGGGGCCAACCCAGGTTCTGCGCCTGTTCGAGGACGCCGTCCATGAAAGCAGTCGGGCCGCAGACGTAAAGGTGAGTCCCAAGCTTCTGATTCGTGAGAGCTTCCATCAGAGCTTCCTGGAAACTCTGACGATTGCTGCACTCCGTCAAGGCTGATCCGAGCAGGTCCCTCGCTTCTTTGACGTGAGCTCCCGCTCCAGGCCGGTACACGTAGATCAGTGATGCTTTCGTACCCCACTCGGCGGCGTACCGGGCGTGGGAGAGCACCGGGGTGATACCGATCCCGGCGGCGATCAGCAGATGGTGCGTAGCTGTTGCCGCAGGAGCAAAAGCGCTGCGGGGCAAAGACGTATGAACCCGGTCACCGATGGCGAGACGATGCATGGCTAAAGAACCGCCAGCGCCGCCTTCGACCTGAAGGACGGAGATCGTGTATTGCGTAGGACTGTTGCCTGAGCCGGTGAGGGAATAGGCATTCGCGCCTCCATCTGCGTACTGAACGATGAGGTGGCTTCCCGGGACATAAGACGGCAGGGTTGCGCCCGAGGGGTCAGCAAACGTGATACTGACAATGCAGTCCGTCTGCCTGCTGACATCCCTCACCTCCAGCTGAAGGCCGCCTTCGACCGCAGGATGGATACTGGTTGCGAGAGCCGTCACTGTCATGTTGCCTCCTCCGCGTGCGCTGAGAATCCTAAATACCCACCAACACGGCGGGAAAAGTGATCTGTAAAGAACAAAGTGGTGCCGCACCCCTGGCAGTCCACCTCGGAACCGATGGGTTGATCAGCTTTTGTGCGGGTATGGCAATGCCCGCAGAAGATGATCCGCGGTCCAGTCTCATCAGGCAGAAGGGTCATCTCCTCGTCGGTCAACCCGCAACCCGCGGCCAGCGAGGCGGCTGCGTGGATGTCGGCTGGAGGACCGGCGAGGACCAGTCGAGCCCCGACGCGCGTAACTCCCAGCACGACCTTCAAATCCGACAGGGCTTGAGGGTTTGCAGACCCGAAACGGAGATCAAGCCTGGGCCGCCCACCGGTTTCATGACCCGCGGTGCCATCTGATGAACCGAACGCCACACAGATGACACCGCGGAAACCCGACTCCAAACCAGCACCTGCCAAGGGCAGCACGGATCCCGGATGCATGATTGGTTTAGGCTGCGAAGTTGCGGTCGCCGGCGAAGAACCCGAGGGCGTAGTCGGGGGTTTCGAATTTGACGGCCGTGCCCTTGGGGAAGAAGAGG
>NZ_QZVT01000008.1 GCF_003602275.1 Arthrobacter cheniae
CCACGCCCTTGTCCTGGTAGCGCAGCTGGTGCAGGACCAGGCCCTCGCGGGGGGTGAATCCGATGCGGAACGTCCAGTTGGCCCACTGGACATGGTTACCGGTCACCGTGAAGGACGGGCCTTCGGGCTGGGTGATGGAAATGGGCTTCAGATCGGTCCGGGCCGGGCCGACGTACTTGGGCAGGTAATTGCCGCTAGCGGCCGGAACAGGAGTCTTCTCATCGTCCTGGAGCTGCACGACCTCGCCGGTGTTGAGGTCGACGATGACGATGAAGTTCTCGATCGGGTGGGCATACGGGCTGTCGTCGGGCTCGTCACGGACGAAGACCAGGGCGCGCATCAGGCGCCGTCCTTCGTTGTCCTCACCGAAGTACCCCACCGACCACGGCTCGAAGCACACCAATCCCATATCGGTGATGCCACGAGCTGCCAGGGCCGCGATGACCTCGGGGTTCTTCCGGCAGCTCTCCTCACCCTCGGCGAACTCGTCCAGCATGAACGGCGGATGCACTCCCGCGCCCAACTGCGTCCACGTCGAGACGATGCCCGCATCAAGGTCGACGATCGCCTCATAGGAGCGCCCCTCGGCACGATCGATCAGGACCGCGTCAGCCTCACGCACCGTCTCAATACCGGCCCGCAGCAAATCCTTCGCAGGCTCACGCAACTCGATACTGATGAAACGGAACGACTCCGCCGCAGCCGGCCCATCCTTCAAAATCGAAGCCGCACGCGAAATCTCAGCACGGGAAAGCGGATCAAGGGGGTACTCCACCCCAACTACGGTGTTGACGTCACTGTCGATACTCATCGTTCTCTCCTTGAATACATATACAAATGAAGGTTTCTCGCGGCCTGACAGCCGAAGATCCCGGTAAGCCGAAGATGATTAGAACTTGCAATTGTTGAAGCTGTTCACGGCATGCGCATATAGGCGTACGTCAGTACTCAACTGACGAACCTGGTGGGGTATACAAAGGCATCAGCTGCAATCCGACATACGCCTCTTGCGGAGAATCAGCCGAACTCCGTGTCGAGTACTGCTGATGTGATGCCGATCACTTACTTCCTTTGATGAGACAACGCTACGTCAAAGACTTCCCCCTGCGCGAGACCCTTCCAGAAGTTTCATTGAGAAATTCAGGAGCAATTCTTCTCACCTCAGTTAACATGTTGGAAACATCTGAAACATGCTGGAAACATGCCGGGGCAGAAGTTGCTCGGGTCGGGGCCTGGGACTGCTACCGTTCTGCGCCTCAGGTCGTTGCGTTGTCGTCCTCGTCAGCAAGGTGCACCTACCGTTCGAAGGAGAACTGGTTCTTGATGTCCGCCCGCAGAGATCGCTTCATCACACCTCACTCCCCGGTGGAGGGTTTGCGCCGCCGGAAGCTCGCTTTTCTGCCGGTCTTCGCCCAAGCGGTAGCTGCAGTGGCACCTGCTGGCGCCATGGCGGTCATCCCGGCCCTCGTCTATCCGACCGTCGTCCCGGGTTCCGCTTCTCCGAACCTTGTTCTGACGTTCGGAGCAGCCATGGCCGTGATGATCCTGGTCTCCTTCTGCCTCAGGCCTATGGCGAAGCGCATGGCTGCAGTCAGTGGCCTCTACAGCTACACAGCCAAAGGACTCGGACAACGGACGGCCATCACGGCCGGCTGGTCAGCGATATTCGGATACGGGGTCATAGCCATGGCCAGTCTGTTGGCTGTCGGGACATACACAGATCAGATGATGATCAACCTTGGGATCAATCTTCCGAACCCCAACATTTCTATGGCCCTAGTCATTCTTGCAGCGACAGCTTTCGCTTGTTTCCTCATGATTAGGGGAGTTCAAATCTCCGCCTGGTTCACGTTGATGGTTGAGTGCCTAGCAATAGGGCTCCTCACAGCCCTCATGATTGCCTACTTCGCCCTCAACACGCCGACGTTGGACTTTGAGGATTTCTTCTCCTGGAGTGGAGACCCGGATGTCTTATGGATTGGAATCGTCGTAGCCGTCAGTGCCTTCGTTGGTTTCGAAAGCGCTACTACCTTGGGAGGCGAGGCGCAGAAACCCTTCATCAGCATCCCGCGGACCATTACGTGGACTCCTATATTGGCAGGCACGCTGTATCTTCTTGCCGCGATCACTCAAGATCTGGCTCTCCACGACGCACCGACATCCATCAGGTCGAGTTCCACTCCGTTATCCGACCTGTTTGCCCAAACTTCCCCGCTACTCGCCGCGGTGCTTGACCTCGGCATCGCAGCATCCTGGTTCGCCTGTGCCATCGCATCTCTGAGCGCCCTTGCCCGAGTCCTTTTCTGCATGGGCAGAGAAGGCGTTGCACCAAGGATCATGGGTCGAGCCCACGCCTCCTATCGGACGCCCTCGGTGGCGATCATGGTCGTGATGCCGGTAGTGGCTGCAGTCCCAATAGCGGTTATCTTCTCCGGCACCAGCCCTCACCAGGGCCTCGTGCTTTTCTTCACCTTGGGCGCCTACGGGTACCTCGGCGCCTACATTCTTGCCAGCGCCTCCCTGCCCTTCTTCTTGCATCGGATCGGGGAAGATACGTACGCCAGCTGGATCCTTGGGGCAGTAACGCCCCTGACCCTCGGTTTCGTGCTGTGGAAAGCCGCGACAGTATCAACCGATACAGGTAACCTGCAGGCCCTCATCTACGCCGGCGTCCTTCTCGCCAGCGTTGTATACGCCCTGATCCTGCATCTCCGTCTACCTGAGCGTCTGGCGTCTGTTGGCGTCTACGACGAGAGCCAGGATTCGGACCTGTTTCTTGGAAGGCCCAGCTGATGGGCTACAAACCCGCGCACTCGGGGCCCAGCACTGCGTCGAATTCGCTCAGGATTCTGGAAATAGTGGCTCGGTTTGGCACCGGAACCACGGCGAAGGAGATTACCGACGCGCTGCAGATGCCGCCGGCGACCGTCTACCGAATGTTGAACGCGCTCGTTGCTGATGAATACCTCGTTCGCACATCTGACCTCCGCGGTTTCGCGCTCGGTCACGCAATCTCAGGCCTCATCATGGCCGCAGTGCCACCGAACGTCTCCACCGCGGCTCGCTCTGCAATAGAAGAGTTCCGAAGCGGAAACCGCTTCGCCGTACACCTCGTATTGTTCCGCAACGCATCTCTCAAAATTGCCGACGAAGATCCGGATTATCCGCTGCAGTCAGCATCCGACATGCTCCGGCATCCACACGCCTCCGCTGCAGGGAAACTCATGCTCGCTGAACTCGGTGATTCGGCTCCCCCTTTTCCAAAGGGCCCCTTGATGAAGCTGACGCCGCACACCATCACAGACAGGCGGCAACTAGAGGAGCAATTCGCGCACATACGTGCCGAAGGCCAAGCCGCGGACATCAACGAACTGGAACAAGGGTTCTCCTGCCTGGCCATCCCGGTGAAACTCCCACACGGGACCGTTGAGGCGGCTGTCTGCCTCACAGGTCCCTCAGAACGGTTTTCCGCCATCTGCGACCACGCGGAAGCAGCCCGTGAGCTGGCGTCGCGACTAGCGCCACTCCTGCTCTAATCGCAAGACGCAGCTTTGCGACGCCGTATATCGATATCTGGACAAACGGTGGAATATCTCGACATATGACCGAGCACCATCTGGGGCGATATCCGACAAGAACCTCACAGGTTCCCCGTCTCGACAACGATTGTCCGATCCATCTACATTCCCGGTGCCGTTCAGGTGTGACGCGGACCGACGATCACCTGAACGGCAGCACACGATATCCACAGGCGTCAGCGCACGTGTCGCCAGAACCGAGCGCTGATCCCGATCATCGGGGTAGTCCTCGGCAGGCTGGAGTCCGCACCAATACTTAAGTGTAGGCAAAACCGTCAGAAAACAGTGTTACCCCTGCCCATTCGGCTCACCATGATGGATATCAACCACAAAACGTTCGTGCGGCCCCTCAGGGCGGACGACCAAATCAAAGGGGATGAATTGTGAGCTCGACAGCAGATGAGACGACTATCGCACCCACCACGGCAGATGACATTGGTCGTAATCTCACCCTCATAAGGGACGAGATCGTGGACACGGCGGCCAAGATCAACGAGCAGGAGTTGGCCGCACTGGCGGCTCATCTCCGCCAGCCAGGGCAGGTGTTCGTCGCCGGAGCGGGCCGAAGCGGCCTCGCCCTCCGCATGACTGCCATGAGGCTGATGCACCTGGGACTGTCCGTCCATGTCGCCGGTGATACCACCACCCCAGCAATCGGTTCCGAGGACCTGCTCCTCGTAGCTTCCGGCTCGGGTACGACCTCAGGAGTAGTCAAATCCGCTGAGACAGCGGCGAAGGCCGGAGCACGCATTGCAGCGTTCACCACCAACGCCGAGTCTCCGCTCGCAAAGCTCGCCGACGTCGTGGTGATCATCCCTGCCGCCCAGAAGACCGACCACGGCACCAGCGTGTCCCGTCAGTACGCGGGGTCCCTCTTCGAACAGGTACTGTTCCTGGCCACCGAGGCCATCTTCCAGTCCCTATGGGACAACACCGACGAGCCGGCCGAAAAGCTCTGGCTCAGGCACGCGAACCTCGAGTAACCAAGGCCTTTCCTCTTCCACTTACCGCAGTTCCCAACAGAAAGAGAACAACACCATGAAGCTCCAAGTAGCCATCGATCTGCTCACCACCGAAGACGCCCTCGAACTGGCAGGCAAAGTCGCCGAGTACGTCGACATCATCGAACTCGGCACCCCCCTGATCAAGGCCGCCGGACTCTCCGTCGTCACTGCCATCAAGGAAGCCCACCCGGACAAGATCGTCTTCGCTGACATGAAGACCATGGACGCCGGAGAGCTCGAAGCAGACATCGCGTTCAAGGCCGGTGCTGACCTGATGACCGTCCTCGGAACCGCCGATGACTCCACCATCGCTGGTGCCGTCAAGGCCGCCAAGGCCCACAACAAGGGCGTCGTCGTCGACCTCATCGGCGTAGCGGACAAGGTCACGCGCGCCAAGGAAGTTCGCGCCCTGGGCGCGAAGTTCGTCGAGATGCACGCTGGTCTGGACGAGCAGGCCAAGCCCGGCTTCGACCTGAAGGGACTCCTCAGCGCCGGCGCCGAGGCCCGTGTTCCGTTCTCCGTAGCCGGTGGCGTGAAGGTTGCCACCATCGGAGACGTCCAGAAGGCCGGCGCCGAGGTAGCTGTTGCCGGAGGCGCGATCTACAGCGCCGCCGACCCAGCCCTGGCAGCCAAGGAACTCCGCGACGCCATCGCCTAACCCTTCGAACGATGGTGGCGTCCCGGGCTTGGAGAAAAGGCCCGGGACGCCACTCCCGGATCCACCACACTTCGTTCAGCGTCATCGAGAGCGGTACAACTCCCAGCGTCCGCGTGTGCGGACCAATCACACCTTTCGCGAACTAGGACCTACACCACTTCGCGTCGAGGGTGACACGAAGAAAATGGAAAGGAATGTGATCACCATGGGCGCACAGTGCCTCGACCAGGTGGAAGTTCTCGTTACCGAACCTGGCCAGCTTCAGGAGATGCTCGACGATGCAGAAGCAACGCTCCGAAGAATCGCAGCGCGACAACGATCTGCAGGCATCGTAGTCACTCGCCATAATCATCGCCGGTACACGCTCGCGCTCAGCGACACGGTTCCGTTCGGAGAGACGCGGGAGCAATATCTCCCGTAGTCGTCACGACACCGGATAACACTTCGGTGAGCGTTTACCTGGGCCTGGTGCAACACCCGCATATCGAAGGGCGTGGCGTGAGCTCCTGCCAGACCCCCCCGATTGGAATCCGAGGCCGGACAGCATGAACGAGGCGGGCGCGCCCGCGATGATGGCCGAGTCAACGAGGGCCAGATCCTGATTGCGTGGGAAGAACTGATACTCCTCGAATGCCCCCTCCTCCGTGTAGACCAGAGGAGGGGATGTCGGCGCATCTGTAGAGGCAACGGTCGGAACGGTGACGCATCGGATGCCCGTCAGGAATCCTGCTGCCTCGACCGTGTCGATCGTGCTGCCACCTCACCCGGTGACTACGCCGCGAGGGAGGGACTCTTCCAGCCGCGTGGTCGCCCCTGACTCTCCGTGGAGCCCTACCGGAGCATCGTGCAGGGGTCCGACTAGGACAGGCTCATCTCGCGGTGACCTACAGGACCAGGAGGAGGTCCATCGGTCTACCACTGCGTACTGCGCATCAGGTCAGGGAACGAGAATCGCGCGCCCACGCACCTTGCCGGCGTCGAGGTCGTCGATCGCCGACTGGAAGTCATCGAGGGCGTATTTTTGCGTATGCAACGTGACTGATCCTTGGGCGGCGAGGGCCATGAGGTCCTGCAGGTCGTTGTAGCTGCCGACGAGGTTGCCGATGATGTTGATTTCCGAGGAGACCAGGTCGATGGTGGGTACGTTGATGTTCTCTCCGTAGCCGACGACGAAGTAATCCCCGGCTTGTCGGGTCATGGCGATGCCTTCGGACGTCGCCCCGCCTTCTCCCACGAAGTCCATGAGGACCTCGGCGCCGTGGCCTCCGGTGAGTTCGAGGACGTGTTCGATCTGTTTTCCGTCGGCCAAGACGCCTTCGTCGGCTCCGATACTTTTCGCGAGTTCGAGGGCGGCGGGATTGCGGTCGACGACGACAATGCGGCTGGGCGTGAGTGCTTTGAGGACCTGGATCCCGATGTGTCCGAGGCCGCCTGCTCCGATCACCACGCAGGTGTCCCTGGGCGTGAGTCTTTTGGCTGCTTTCGCCGCCGCGTGGTAGGCGGTGAGGCCGGCGTCGGCGAGAGCGGCGACATCAGCGGGTTCAAGCGAATCATCGATCCTCACGACCGAGCGGGCAGAGGTCAGCAGGTACTCGGCGTATCCGCCGTGGGTGTCGATTCCGGGAAACTTACTGGTCTCGCAGTGCACATCATCGCCGGAACGGCAGGCGCGGCAGAGCCCACAGGTCACGAGTGGGTGGAGGATCACTTTGTCGCCAACCTCCACGTTCGTCACTGCGGTCCCGATGGCATGGACCCAGCCTGCGTTCTCATGACCGATCGTGTAGGGCAGTTGGACCTGCGACTTCTCCGCCCATTGCCCCTCGAGGATGTGAAGGTCGGTCCGGCAGACACCGGCACCGCCGATTCGAACAATGACATCCCACGGCCCGGATACTTCCGGCATGGGTGCCTCTGTCATCTTCAGGTCCTGGTGGTAACCGACGACCTGGACGGCTCGCATAGTGCTCACGGGTGGATCTCCTTGACTGCTACTGGGAGCAGGGTGTGGTGACTGGTGGGTTCGGCGCCTTCGGGGCGAACGCTCTGGTCCGCCTCGGATCCTGCATAGCGGGTGCGCAACAGTCCCCGGCAGAAGTGGGCGTTGCCGTCGATGGAAATCCGGGTCGACCGGGCCCTACGCAATGCCATGGACACGGCCTCCGGCGCGTAGGTGTGCCCTTCATGGTCGACCAGGACGACGGCATTCGGATGCGTGGGCAGTCCGAGCGTTTCCCGTCGGCGCAGGAGAGCCGTCTTGCTGCGCCCAGCCGAAAGGTCCGCCAATCGGATGCCACCGACATCGGTTTCTGCGAGGTCCCGGTCGGCGCGGAGAAGTTCCGTCAGGCAGCGTTCCATCGCTGCGGTGTGTGCTTTCTTCCGGAAGGTCCACCGCAACTCGTCGAGGCTGTCTTCGGCTTCGTGGCGGAACGTTCCCCGGTAGCCGGCGTCGGCCGCGAGTCCGGCATTGATCAGGTCCGAGTCGTGGTGGTCGTCCAACTCCACGACGACTTTCTCGACCCCTTCCATGGCCGCGATGGCGTCCTTGCTGTCGGATGCCATCAGATAAGCGAAGTTGGGTGAACAGAACGACGTCGGGAGACGTAGGTGCACGCTGACGACCAGGCCTCCGACACCCCGGGTAACGTCGATGGACCGCACGAATCCCAGATCGGTGATCGGTTCATCGAGTTCGGGATCCTGGACGGCGTGCAGGGCGTGCCGGACGTCCTCACACTCGAGGAGGACAGCGCGAGGTGCCGGCAGGGTCTGGACATCAGTCATCAGACGCCCGCCAGGTCCGCACGGTCGGGCTGGCGCGGGCCCGTCGCGGTCTCTTCGGCGTCGGGCAGCCGTAAGGCTTCGGGTACCGGGATGTCGTACATCTTGGCGGCGTTGAGGCCGAGAATCTTCTTCTTCTGGTCGATGGTGAGCGGGGCGTACTCGGTCATGTCCTCGGGGATCTGGAAGTCGACGAACGCTTCGATCAGCCATCTCGGCGTCCACAGGGCGTAGTCACTGGAGAACTGGATGCGGTCCTCGCCGATCCAGTAGATGAGTTCACCGATGATCTGCGCGAAGTAACGGGGCCGGGTGTGCATGAAGGGCATGGCGACGGCGAGACCGCCGTGCACATTCGGCTCCTGCGTGGCGATCCAGCAGAAATCCTCCAGGCGAGGCAGCCCGACGTGCTCGACCACGAAGTTCAGGTCGGTGAAATCGGTGGCCGCGTGGTCCACGTCGGAGACATCGAAGGCATCCCGGTCCAGGGGGCGGATCGTAGGACCCTTGTGGACGTGGATGTTCTTCACGCCGAGCTTCCGGCATTCCTCGAAGTAGCGGTAGGTCCAGGGGTCGGAGAGCTTGTAGCCGCGCGAGTCGCCGTTCCATTCGGCGGTGTAGAGCTTGACGCCCTTGAAGTTCATGCGCTCGTGATCCGCGCGCAACTGGTCCAGGCCGGCCTCGCCATTGCGCGGGTCGAAGCAGTGGTTGTAGGTGAGCTGGGTCGGATGGGCCGCGGCCAGGGCGTAGGACTCCTCGATCTGTCCGAACCCGTTCTTGTAGAACTCCCCGAGATACGCGGGCTGGAAGATCGCGTGATCGACGTAGCCGTCCTCGAAGATGTCCTTCATCAGGCGCTGCCCGCCCTGATACAGGTATTCCTCGTAGGTCCACAGCTGTTCGGCGGGTGAGAGGTTGCGGTGATAGTCGTAGAAGCAGTCGATGAACTGCTTGCCATGGATGTTGCGTTGGTTTTCAGGGCGGGCGTCCCACAGGGCAATGTGAGCGTCAACGATGAAATAATTCTCTCCGTCTTTGGTGTACATGCCTGATCTCCATCTCCTCACGACTGCCGTAGTCGTGATGGAGGACGACACTATGCGCCCTCTCAGCTCAGCAACCCTGATCGGCGTCTCAATGTGAGACACGGGGTCGGCCAAAGAAGCAACGCACAAGCTATCGTCGGATGATCACCTTCAAGGAGGTCGGCAATGAAGCCGAACCACGAAAAGTCACTCACTGCCACGACGGAGGAATCCAGCGGGGGCGGAGTCTCCTCCAGTACTCGTCGCCTTCTGGCGTCCTGGCAGAGAAGCCAGGAGTACGGGGTATCGCCAGAGATCGTCGAACCTGCCTGGGCCGGCGAGGTGCCCGATGATTCATTGTTCTACCAGTGTGGACAGGAAGTGTTGGCAGGCCTTCACCAGACCTTGTCGAACGAACCACTCAGCCTCATGCTGACCGACGCCGAAGGACTTGTCCTCAACCGCTTCAGCGGGGACTCCTCCCTCTTGCGGGCACTGGATCGCGTTCACCTAGCCCCCGGCTTCGCCTTCTCTGAGCGGGAAGCCGGAACAAACGGTCTCGGTCTTGCCCTGGCGGACCGGGTTCCTACCTTGGTCCGCGCCGAAGAGCACTACAGCGCCAGCCTCCGAACCTACACCTGCGCGGCGGTGCCGGTGATGGACCCTGTCACCGGTCACCTGGAGGGAAGCATCAACATCACCACCTGGTCCAAGACCTCCCCCGGACTCCTTCTGGCCCTTGCCCAGTCCGCGGCCACCAATACCTCGACCCTCATGTTCAGCCGATCACAGGGGCGCGCTGCACCCGCCAGGCCACAAGGAGGAGTATTCCGCGTGCGAAGGCCACGCCTCGAGCCCGCAGCAGGCACGATGCGCGCCATGTCTGCACCCTGGACCGCAGCCCTCGAACAAGCAACGGCGACGCTGGCCCGAGGGAACGCGGTTGCAGCCATCGGGGAACATGGAAGTGGACGAGCAACGCTGCTCGGGCAGGCCCTTCGGCAGGCGCATCCGGCCAGCCGAATCCTGTGCGCGACCGTCCCGTCCCCGGAGATGGTCGACGCATGGCTCGCCCTGTGGACGCCCGAACTGTCGAAGTCGGACACTGCCATCATCATCGAGAACGCTGACTTCCTTCCCGCGTGGGCTGCCCACGAACTCGCTGCCCACGCGAGGAACATCCTCAGTTCCTCTCCGCGAGCCCCCGGAGCAGCTCCGTCCCTCCTTTGGGCCTTCTCCGCTGAACAGCTCGATCACGTGCCGCAACCCCTGCGGGAGTCCGTGGAAACCGTCGTACCCGTACCTTCGCTTCGCGAAAGACCGAGTGATGTGATGCCTCTCGCGAGATACGCTGCACGACAGACCAGACTGCGCGATCTCGACTTCACCCCGGCAGCCGAACGGGCCCTAACTAACCATGATTGGCCCGGGAACGTCGATGAACTGGTCGAGGTGGTGCATGCCGCCGCGCTCGTCACGGAGACGATCGACGTTCGGCATCTTCCCCCCGGGCTGCTGAGTCGCTGCACACAGAAGCTGACCCGGATCGAGAAGTTCGAACGCGACGAAATAGTGAGGACCCTGGCTCAGCCCGGGATGTCTGTCGCGGCTGCCGCTGTGGAACTGGGTATCAGCCGGGCCACGATCTATCGACGGCTTGCCAAGCTGGGACTTGCTCCGCGCCGCTCCTGACCTGACGTGCAGCCCTCATGACCGGCCGAGTGCTGCGCCGGATCGCCGATGGGGGCCTGAGGCTGTCGCGACTCAACGCACGACGAGGACGTTGCCCTGGGCGTGATGCAGCACCGCGTGCACCGTGGATCCGAGGCGGGCACCGAGTGTGTTGTTTCCCTTGGCGCCGAGCACCACACAGACAGCGCGACTTGCGTGATGCAGGATGACCCCGGCCACCGAGGGCTCCGCGAAGGAATCTTCGATGACGGTGAGGTCGGCGTCGGCCGGCAGGAGATTCAGCGCCTGCTGGATGACGGAATCGCGGTCCAGGTCCGGAAGCCGTGCGGCTGCGTGTCGGCTGTACGGGCGGACATGCAGAATGTGCAGAGAAGCATCGAGGGTCTCTGCGAGATCAGCTGACGCCGTGACGGCCCGGTCACTTTCCGGCGAGCCATCGACGGCGACCAGGACTTCGCCGTCGTCGGGCTGGTCATTCCGGATCGCTGCGATGGGACAGGAAGCCGTGGCTGCGAGATGGAGGCTGACCGATCCGACGAGGAGGCCCCCGAAACCACCGAGCCCCCGTGTGCCGGTCACGAGCATGGCAGCTTCGACTGACAGTCTCGTGAGTACTTCCGTGGGGAATCCGACGAGTAGCCGATTGCTGACGTCGACTTCCGGTTCGGCCTGCTGCGCGAGGGCCAGGCCCTCGGCTGCGATCTTCTCCGCTGCGCGCTGCAGACCGCTGTCCCTCACGTCGGGCACAGGGCCGAGGTCGTGGGTGAAGAACGGCCAGGACCAGCAGTGCACGACGACGAGCGGAAGCCCTGCCGCCGCCGCATGATGGGCTGCCCACAGGACCGCGCGTCGTGAGCCGTCGGAGCCGTCATAGCCGGCGACGACCGGTTTGGCCACGGCTGGGGAGACGCTGGATGCGGTCACATCGAGGCTCCGACCGTCGGCACAGCGATTGCCGCACCTCCCGCCAGTTGCGCGGCTCCATGAGAGACGAGAACCGGGCATTCGGCTCTCTCAACGACAGCGGAGCTCACCGATCCGAGGAGCAACCCGTTGAATCCCCCGCGACCGCGCGAGCCGAGGACGACCATCGATGCATGCCTGCTTTCCTCGATGAGGATCTCGGTTGCGAGTCCATGACGCACCCGTCGCGTGACGACACAGGGAGCCCCAGTAGGAAAAGCATCGGTGACTGCCCGATCCAGGGCCCGGCCTGCGAGTTCCTCGTAGTCATCTTCCAACGGCGTGTAGGGGCCGGATACGAGCGGGTGCTGCCAGGCAGCGAGGGCGTCGATCCTGTCTCCGGCGAGGGGCATCAGGCTGGCTGCGAGTCGCAGCGCTGCAACAGAGGAGCAGGAACCGTCGACACCTACGATGATGACTCGTTGTCCCGGTGTAGGAGTGGTTTCCATGAAGGATCCTTCGCTGGCAGGAGATGCTGCTCCTTCGATGTTTGCGTGGGTAACGCTGTACGGCTAGGGCACTACGTCCCGCCTGCGGCCCGCATGTTCTGCTCAGTGCCAGTGGTGGTCCGCCCACGCGGCGTCGCGCAGGTAGTCCCGCGCCGGTCCGATCTCCCACAACTGACCCTGCGACTCGAGCACACCGTTGTCCTGCATGGACTCGACCACCTCCGAAGTACAGCCCAACGCCTCCGTGAGGTCACTCTGGTCCACGGCTAGCACGATGGTATTCCTGGCGTTCATGGTGCAGTCCTTCGCTCGATGGGTCCTGTCCGGCCGTAGCCGATCAGGCACTTCGCGTTGCGGTGATGAGGCCTGCCTGTGGTTTCCACGACCGCGCGTAGAGCCCGAGGGCGGCCTCTTCCCGCGCCACGAAACCGAGGCGGTTGAGCGTCATGTGCGCCTGGTAGACGGTCAGGTGCTGGGCGCTGCGACTGACCCGGACCTTGTCAGCGCGGTAGAGGTACGTATCGAGCGCGCGGAACCAGCGCCGTCGCCAGTTGTGCACGGCCGATTCGGACGCCGTCGCTGCCATGAGGGCATGAAAGCCCATGGCCTTCGAAGCGACCTGGGCGGTCATGGCCTCGCGGACTCCGGCAGCACGCGGCCCGACGTCGGCGGTGCAGGTCCGGAGGTGGCTGTCCCAGTAGAAGTCCCAGGTGAGGCGGCGGCGATCCTGCCAGCCGGCGGAACGGGGCCCGCGCATCATGCTGTGGGCGGCATCGAAGAGGATCAGGGCACCGAGTGCCGAGCGGCTCTGCATGCGGGGGAAGCGCTGGTTGGCCCAGACCGCGAGTTCCGAGCTGAGCTCGAAGACTTCTTCTGCGAGATGGAGGCCTTCGACTCCGCCGTACTTCACGAGGTTCGCTTCGAGGTGGGGATCCGCCATCTCCTGGCCACCGGAGTAATACGTGTTGCTCGCCGGGGCCGTGTAGTGCTGCCGGACCACGAGCAACGGCAGGTTCCGAGCGCTGCGCACCTGAAGTGCCCGCTGGAATGCCCGGAGCCGCTCGAGGACCCGGGGATGTGCATGGATGCTGAGCCTGATCTGGCTCACGACCCCCGTGGATGCGTCCTCACAGCGGCTGAAGTACCAGCGCTTGGCGCCGAGCGCCTGTGCCTGCGCCACCAGCGGGGTAACCAGCTCTTCAATGATGCCGTCCGCTACATCGAAGCCACCCGTCGAGAGGGAAAGATGCCACCACTGAGTGCTGACGACCGTCCGTGAGGCGGTTCGGGCGACTGTCAGCTGACTCATGGCTCTTCCCTTCAGGGTCTGTGATCACCCCCGCTGGGGCGGGCTCTGGTTGCGGCGCCCGGGCTCTAGTCCGTCGCCGCAAGTTCTTCTACTTGGGCCAGTCCCAGCTGCTCGCCGTGACCGACGCCTTGGGCCAGTCCCAGCTTGCTGCGCTGGCGGACTGACCTGCCGGCACCACGGCTCCGATCAGGATCAACAGGCCTGCAGTCGCGCCGAGTACCTTCTTCATGACGATCCTTCCTTGCCCGTCTCCGGGAGGTCCCGCTGTTCCGCACGGCTGTCCGCAGTGCCCGTTTCCTACGGAGCTCCTCGCGGGACTCCTGTGAACCGGCTCCCTCAGACTCGCGGTGACCAGAGGGTAATGTCCAGCAGTACGGGTGACCGTTTACGGACATGACGCGAAACGGACGCCGGCCTGTGGCCCGAGCGGACGATAGTCTGCTCGGGGTACCCCTGATCGCCGGAACGGCGGGGATTCCGCGACGTTGCAGCACCTAGGAGTTGCTAGTCGGGGTGGTGTGTCATTAACTGGACATGTCATGTTTTTCATACGTGATCGGTGCCCACGCCATGGGACGGGACAGGGAGAGCTCATGCTGGACGCGACGTCGCTCGAGGTCTACCGGTATGCGGTAGGACACCCGGGCTGGAGCCGCTCCGAGGTCTCGGAGGCACTCGGCCTGACGCTGCGCCGCATCGATGAGGCCATCGGGAAGCTTTCGGAGCGCCGTCTCCTCAGCCCACAGGCCGGCAGTGAGAATGGGCTCGTCGCTGTATCGCCGGACGTCGCCCTCGCCGATCTGGTGGACGCGGACGAGCGCGCGATGCAGGAACTCAAAGCCCGGATCAGCGGCCAGCGGCGTGAGCTGTCGAGCCTCCTCCCCACCTTCCTCGATGCCCGCAAGCACGTGCTGGCCAGCACATCGGTCGAGACGCTCGAAGACCCGCACCTCATCCACCGGGTCCTCATCGACTACGGCCGCGACGTCACGGAGAAGGTCTACATCGCGCAGCCGGGGCAGGGTTCGACGGCGGACGTCCACGAGGAGAGCGTCCGGAAGGACCTCGAGCTGCTGGAGAAGGGCGTACGCCGCCGGACCCTGTACGACACGAGTACCCGCGACCACGTTCCCACACGCAAGGCTGTCGAGACCATCGCCGCCGGTGGCGGTGAGTTCGGCGTCCTTCCCTTCATTCCCCTGCGCATGCTGATCTTCGACGACAAGCTGGCTCTGGTGGGACGCCAGCTCACGCGCGAGGACAAGGCCGCCCTGGTGATCCGCGACCACAGCCTCATCAACATCTTCACCCATCTCTTCGACATCGCCTGGGAGATCAGCCAGCCGTTCCTCGCTCCGGACGCGGTGGCGTCACCGCTCAGCAGCATGCAGCGATCTATTATCCATGGCCTCGCCAACGGTCTGTCCGACGAGTCGATCGCCCGGCGCCTGGACATCAATGTGAGGACCTGCCGACGCCACATCGCGTGGATGCTCGACACGCTCCACGCGGATAGTCGTTTCCAGGCTGCTCTCAAGGCGCGCGAGGCCGGCTGGGTGTAATCGGCGCTTTTGGTGAACAACTGTTGCCTGTTAGTCAACCCGCGCTTAGACTCTGGGCGTGACGTCCTCCAGCGAAACCTCCGCCGACCTCCTGCCCGCCGAGACCGAAGCCGCCCTCGAACGCGCCGTCGATTCCGCCAATCGCCACGATCAGCTCTTCTCGCTGAGGGCGGCCAACATCAAGCAGTCCGCGGTGCGCGATGTCTTCGACATCTCCATCCGTCCGGGCCTCGTGTCCCTCGCGGGCGGCAGCCCCTACCTCAAATCTCTTCCCCTGGAGGACCTGGGCCGCACTGCGCAGAAGATCATCGCCGAGCACGGGCTCGAGGCCCTGCAGTACGGCGGCGGACAGGGCATGGAGGAACTCCGTCGGCTCGTGTGCGAGGTGATGGCAGCCGAGGGCATCGAGGGGGCGAGCCCCGATGACATCGTGATCACGACAGGTTCGCAGTCCGCCCAGGACGTAGCCGCAAAGGTTTTCTGCAACCCGGGTGACGTGATCCTCTGCGAGGATCCCACCTACGTCGGCGCCCTGAACACCTTCGAGGCCTACGAGGTCGACGTCGTGACCATCCCCATGGACGACCTCGGCCTGATCCCGGAGGAGCTCGAGCGGATCATCGTCGAGCTGGAGGCGCAGGGCCGCGCGATCAAGCTGCTCTACACCATCCCCAGCTTCAACAATCCGAGCGGCATCACGATGGCCGCTGATCGTCGGCAGCGCGTCGTCGAGATCTGCCGCAGCCACACCATCCTGGTCCTCGAGGACAACCCTTACGGCATGCTGCGCTTCGACGGGGAGCCCCTCAAACCGATGCGTGCGGACAACCCCGATGACGTCATCTACCTCGGGTCCTTCTCGAAGATCTTCGCCCCGGGCGTGCGGCTCGGCTGGGCACTGGTGCCCAGGCACCTCCACCGCCGGTTCTACCTCGCCTGCGAGGCCGTGGTGCTGTGTCCGTCGCCGCTGACACAGATGCTCGTGACCGCCTACCTCACCGAGTACGACTGGCGGGGACACCTGCATTCGATGCGCAGCCTTTATCGGGAGCGGTGCGACGCCATGCTCGGCGCGCTCGCTGAGGAGTTGCCCGACGGCGTGCATTGGACGACCCCCGACGGTGGGTTCTTCGTCTGGGTGACCCTTCCGGAGGGCATCGACACCTATCCGCTGCTCTACAAGGCCATCGACGCCGGCGTCGTCTTCATTCCCGGTGCCGCGTTCACTCCGTCGGACGAGCCGTCGAACAAACTCCGGCTGGCGTTCAGCGCCGTGTCTCCCGAGGACATCGTCGAAGGTGTCCGTCGCCTGGCTCCGATCCTCCGCACGGCGATGGATGAGAACCGGGTGTAGGAAGGAAGCGGCCGGCCTCAGAACCTAGCGGGGCGGGCCCTTCTGCTGCCGCATCGTCACCGCGATGGAGATCAGGGCTGCGACGATCACGAGGATGGACAGCCGCGCGATGGTGTCCAGACCCGGAAGAGCCACCTGCAGCAAAGTGGACGCGATGAAGCCGATCGCCACCACCAGCAGGAGCCTGCTCAGGGGGTACCTGGGTCGCGGTCGGCGGCCCGGGTCCTCACCCGGCAGCTGCTGGTTCATGGGCCAACCCTAGTCGAGCAGCAGTGCGGGTTCCTCGAGGATGGAGGCGACGTCGGCCATGAAGCGCGCGCTGAGGTCGCCGTCGACGACCCGGTGGTCGAAGGAGCCGCCGAGCGTCGTGATCCAGCGGGGAATGACCTCGCCGTCGAGCACCCAGGGCTTCTGCTTGATGGTGCCGAACGCCACGATCGCCACCTCGCCCGGATTGATGATCGGCGTTCCCGTGTCGATGCCGAGGGCGCCGATGTTGGTGATGGTCAGGGTTCCGCCCTGCATCTGGGCGGGCTGAGTCTTGCCTGCCCGGGCCGTCGTCGCCAGGTCGTTCAGTGCCAGCGCGAGCTCCTTCAGCGAGAGGTCCTGAGCGTCCTTGATATTGGGCACCATGAGGCCGCGCGGAGTTGCGGCCGCGATGCCGAGATTCATGAAGTGCTTGACGAGAATCTCGTCGTCGGACCAAGTGGCGTTGACGGAGGGATTCCGCGCGGCTGCCCAGATGACGGCTTTCGCCAGGATGAGCAGCGGCGAGACCTTGATGCCCTCGAAATCGCGGGAAGCCTTGAGCCGCTTGACGAACTCCATGGTCCGCGAGGCATCGACATCCACGAAGATGCTGACATGTGGCGCCGTGAACGCGCTCTGCACCATGGCCTTCGCCGTGGCCTTGCGGACGCCCCTGACCGGGATGCGCTCGATACGGCCACCACCCAGCAGCTTGCGGTCGGTCCAGAACGAGTCGGCACCATCCTGCTCGGCGTCGCGCTGGGACTGGTAGCTCATGAGGTCCTGCTTCGTCACCTCACCGGCAGAACCGGTGGCCGGCACGTCGGCCAGGTTGATCCCGAGGTCCCGGGCGGCCTTACGGACCGGCGGCTTCGCCAACACGCGGTTGATCAGCTGGTTGAGCGGGTTGACCCGGGCCTGCGGCGCCATCCCCTCGGACTGCGCAGGAGCGGTGCCCGATTCCGGCCGGACTTCCACGGCGGCGGCCTGACGAGCCGGCTCCGGGCCACCGGCATGGCCGGCCTGGTCGGAGGCCTGCTGCTCGTCGAGGCGAGTAGCTGCCGCGTGGCCCTGCTGTGACCCGACGTGCGCACCGGACACCGGGGCAGCCTGCGGCTTCCGGGGGCGACGCCTCACCGCGTCTGCCTTGGGGCCCGTGCCGACAAGGGGACCCGGTGTCGGTTCCGCCGGCGCTGCCCCAGGAGCCGCAGCCTCCCGGGCGGGGCTGCCTCCTGCGCGGGGGCCGGCAATCTCTCCCGGCATCTCGGGCACCGGAACAGGATCCTGGTCGGGCGACGAGGAATCGGCAGCGGACCGGCCATGGTTCGCGCCCGGAGCCGGGGGCCATGCGGTTCCACTGGAGCCATGACCGCTCGTGTCCTGCGGCGCGGTGACGCCCGGGCCGGCGCCGTCGTGTTCATTCCCGGATCCGGAGACGGACGCGTCCTCCACGGAGATGATCGGCGTGCCGACCTCGATCGTCTCGCCCTCGGGTACGAGCAACTCGGAGACCGTTCCCGCGTACGGCGAGGAGAGCTCGACGAGCGACTTCGCGGTCTCGATCTCGCAGATGATGTCATTGACGGACACCGTTGCGCCGGGCGCCACCTTCCACTGCACGATCTCTGCCTCGGTGAGGCCTTCACCGACGTCGGGCAGATTGAACGTCTTGAGCGTCATGATGGTCCTTCAGTAAGCGAAGGCACGGTCGAGTGCCTCGAGGATGCGGTCGATGTCCGGCAGGTACTGCTCCTCCACACGTGCCACCGGGTACGGCATGTGGAAGCCGCCCACGCGGATGACGGGTGCCTCGAGGGACAGGAACGCCCACTCGGAGATTCGCGCTGCGATCTCCCCGCCGAGGCCGCCGAAGGTCGGAGCCTCGTGCGCGACGACCAGGCGACCGGTGCGGGTCACCGATGCGGTGACGGTGTCGAAGTCGATCGGCGAGATGGAGCGAAGGTCGATGACCTCGATGCTCCGGCCGTCCTCCGCGGCGGCAGCCGCCGCCGCGAGTGCGACTGGCACCAGCGGTCCGTAGGCCACGACGGTGGCGTCGCTCCCCCTGCGGAGAACCTGGGCCGTGAACGGATCGGCCGCCGGAGTCCTCGTGTCCACGTCGCCCTTGAGCCAGTAACGGCGCTTGGGCTCGAAGACGATCACCGGGTCCTCGCAGGTGACGGCCTGCTGGATCATCCAGTAGGCGTCCTGGGGATTCGACGGAGTGATGATCCGCAGGCCCGCTGTGTGGGCGAAGAGCGCCTCGGGCGACTCCGAGTGATGCTCGACGCTGCCGATCCCGCCGCCGTAGGGGATCCGGATGACCACAGGAGCGCTGAGCATGCCGTCACTGCGGGTGCGGAGCTTCGCCAGCTGGGTGGTGATCTGATTGAATCCGGGGAAGACGAAGCCGTCGAACTGGATCTCGCAGATGGGCCGGTAGCCGCGCAGCGCCAGGCCGATCGCGGTGCCGATGATGCCGGATTCGGCCAGAGGGGTATCGACGACGCGCATGGCCCCGAACTCCCTCTTCAGCCCGTCCGTCACGCGATAGACGCCTCCGAGCTCGCCGATGTCCTCGCCCATCAGCAGGGTCTTCGGATCATGTGCGAGCGAGGCACGTAATCCCTCGTTGATCGCCTTCGCGATGGTCATCGTCGCCATCAGGCGTGCTTCCCTTCGTCGGCGAATCCGGCCTCGTACTGCTGGAAGAAGCGCAGCTCCTCCTGGACGAGCGGATGCGGTTCCGCGTACACGGCCGCGAAGCGGCTTTCGAGATCCGGCGCGGTCATGGACAGCACGGCCTCCCGCAGGTCCGTGGCCATGGAGCGGGCCTCGGCACCCAGCTCCTCGAAGAACGACTCGTCCGCCAGGCCCGCTGTACGGAGGTAGGCCTCGAGGCGTGCGAGCGGGTCACGGGTCTGCCATTCCTGCTCGTCCCGTGACAATCGGTACTTCGTCGGATCGTCCGCCGTGGTGTGTGCACTCATGCGGTAGGTGTAGGCCTCGATCAGCACCGGCCCCTTCCCCGTTCGCGCATGTTCGAGCGCCCATCGCATGACGGCCTCGACGGCGACGACGTCATTGCCGTCCACGCGTACCCCCGGGAACCCGTAGCCTTCGGCTCGCTTCGCCAGCGGCACCTTCGTCTGAACGGAGGACGGAACCGAGATAGCCCACTGGTTGTTCTGGCAGAAGAAGACGACCGGCGCGTCGAAGGAGGCGGCGAACACCATCGATTCGTGGATGTCACCCTCGGAACTGGCGCCGTCACCGAAGTAGGCGACGGACACTCCCTGCGGAAGGGACGGGTCTGCCAGCTGGTCACGTTGCATTCCCATCGCGTAGCCGACCGCGTGGAGGGACTGCGCCGCCAGCACCAGCGTGTACAGATGGAAGTTCCGCTCGCGCGGGTCCCAGCCGCCGTTGGTCACGCCCCGGAAAAGGCGAAGGATCTCGTCGAACCGGACGCCTCGCGTCAGGGCGACACCGTGCTCGCGGTATGTGGGGAATGCGTAGTCCTGAGGCTGAAGGGCGCGGCCGGAACCGATCTGCGCAGCTTCCTGGCCCGTGAGCGGTACCCACAGGGCGAGCTGGCCCTGGCGCTGCAGCGCGGTGGACTCCTGGTCGAAGCGCCGGATGAGAAACATGTCGCGGTAGAGCGAGCGGAGGTGCGGGGCGTCCGTCGCCGACAGGTATGGAGCGAAATCGACGGTGCTTCCGGCGACCTCGGCCGCCATGCCACCGGCCATCGAGCCATCCGAGGAGAGGACCTGAAGCATCTCCCCACCGGGCTCCTGGTCCCGGCCGACATCGGCGGCGTGCGCGGCGCGCAGTACTTCCTCTGCCTCGAACTCCGCTGCCGGCAAGCGACTGGCGTTCATCCCTGCTCCTTACCCGACCCTATACATACCTCTTACGGAATGTTTGCCGTAAGTCATACACCGAAGAACATATCTTCGGGCGACATACTGACCAAGACTAGTCAGCAGGGGCGCGCAGGCCTATTCGAGACGGACTCAACGGGCAGCGGGTCGGTGCGTGTATTCTCCGCACAGCTCCAGGAAGCGCGTGTTGGCGGTCTCCTCACCAATGGATACACGGACGCCTTCGGACCCGAAAGCGCGGACGGACAATGCATGCTCTCCGGCTCTCGCCGCGAAGTCCTGCGTGTGATCGCCGAGTGCCAGCCAGACGAAGTTGCCCTCTGCCTCCGGGACGTTCCAGCCCAGGCCGCGCAGACCCTCGACCACGCGCGTGCGCTCGTCGACGATCAGCTGCACGCGGGCCTCGACCTCATCGATGTGACGCAGCGATGTGACGGCGGCATGCTCGGCGATCTGCGAGACGGCGAACGGAACGGCGCTGACCCGGAGGTGCTCCGTGAGCGACGGCTGCGAGACGGAGTAGCCCACCCGGAGGCCGGCCAGGCCGTGGGCCTTCGAGAACGTCCGCAGCACGATGACGTTCCCGTAGTCGCGGTAGAGCTCGATCCCGTTGACGGCGTCGGGCCGACGGACGAACTCCTGGTAGGCCTCATCGATCACGACGACGACGTGGGAGGGCACCTCCGCGAGGAAATCGACGACCTCGTCCCGCGTGAGGATGGGCCCCGTGGGGTTGTTGGGCGTGCAGAGCAGGACCACGCGGGTCCTGTCGGTGATCGCGGCGGCCATCGCTTCGAGATCGTGGGTGCCGTCCGCCCGGACCGGTACCTGGATGCCCGCAGCGCCGGCGAGCCCGACGCTGATGGGGTAGGCCTCGAAGGACCGCCACGCATAGACCACCTCGTCGGGTGCATCGAAATCGTTCTGCCCGGCGAAGGTGGCGAGGATCTGGTTCAGTGCCCCGAGGCTGCCCGCCCCGGTCACGATGTCGGTCGCAGGCACGCCGAGGTAAGCCGCGAGTTCGGTCCGCAGTGCGGTCGTCATGGGATCGGGATACCTGTTGATCGAGGTCTCGGAGGCGATGGCCGCGAGCACTGCAGGAAGGGGCGGAAGGGGGTTCTCATTCGAGGACAGCTTGAAACTCTCCAGGCCGTCCACCATGACGGGCGGCTTGCCCGCTGCGTAGCGCGGAAGCTTTCCGAGGACGCCACGTGGGCGGAGACCCGGTGAGCTGCCCTCGGCTTCGGAGGTTTCGGCGGGGGGTATGGCCCGGAGGTCATCGATCGAAGTCATGGCCATAGCCTAGACCGGCTCCCGCCGGAGGGGGCGTGGCTCCGGGCCCCGGTTTGACCTTCGGATGTACGCGCCGTACTGCCGTGAAGGTGGAGCGGTGGGCGGTTCCACGGGCGCCGGCCGTTGCGAGAAGGGCGGTGGCCAGGACGAGGGACGGTGCACTGCTGGCATCCACGAGCCTCGCGCCTTCCGCGTAGTTCTTCAGCTTGTGTGCCGGTCCCAGTCCCCAGGGTTCCGGCGAGCCGTCCGCCGCCTGACCGAGGGGTGGCACCGGATGGGTCAGCGTGACGGTCGTCCGGTGGCGGTCGTCGCCGTTCGGTGACGAGTCGAGTCCTGGCACCGCGTCGGCTGCGTGCTCGAGGTGCAGGTACTCGCCGCTGTTCGTCTTCTGCCATCCCGTCGGCGACCCGACCGTCAGGACCAGTTGGACGTCGTACTGCCCGCCGAGCCCGCCAGAACCAGCGAGGTTCACGGCGTGCATCCCACCCTGGCTGTAACCCGCGAGCATCAGCGCGTCTCCTTGCCGGGCACCGGCTTGTGCGAGAGCTTCCAGCACAGCGGCCTCCGTGTACCGGCTGTCCTCGGCGAGGGCCTCCGCGACACCGCCGGCATCGAAGGGGTTGCTGCCGGCCACACCATCGACCAGTCGCGTCTGGGTGCCGGGGAGCACCACCATGTACACAGGGTCCGCGTCGGTACCCAGCCGCAACACCTCGAAGGTCCCTGCTCCTTCGGCCTCCACTGCCGCGACGCGCTTCACCACGCCCTCGACCGTCCCGTCGAACGCCACCACCGCCCCGAAGGAGGAGCCTGCGCCGGAAGTGTGGGAGCCACCGGCACCGAAGGACGCACCACGGAGGTCGATCGGTCCTACCTGCAGGGCACCGCCGATCATCGCCCCGCGGGCCAGTGCCCGCGCCGTCGCACCGGTTCCGCTGCGTGCAGCCTCCGTCGCCGCGACCGCGGCGGTATCAGCCAGACGGTAGGCACGCAGGCTCACTCGGAGTCGTTCCTCCGTCGTGGCCAGTAACCGGCCGTTCTCGGCCGCGGACGACCACGCGGAGCCCAGCTGGGCCCGCGCAGCCTGGTAATACGGCCCGGCTACGCCTCCTGTCGGCCGAAGGTGCATGATGCGCCATGGAAGTTCCGCCACATCAGCGTCCAGGTGACCGAGGGCCGTGGCGACGTCGGCCGTGTCTGCCGAGAGGAGGGCGAGTACCCGAGCGGCGTGATCCAGTTCGTCCCACTGGAACCGGATTCCTCCGACTCCCCCGCGGATGTCCATCGAACCGTCGTCGGGCCTCTCGGGCCGGAGCCGGTCCGTCACAGTCCCACCTCACGATGCAGCGCCTCGGCCTCGCGGACGAGATGACCGTAGTCACCGAGGTCCTGCGCGGCGGACTCCAGCAGGCTGATGGTGCCCGAAAGCTCGGTGCAGCGTTCGGAGAGGTACGTACGGAAGTTGCCACCTGCGGGGGAATCCCAGGAGAGAAGGGCGACGGACAGTGCGTGCCGCCGGATGTCCGCGAGCTTCCCCGCATGCCTCCTGAGGGCCGCCTCCATCGCGGTGATCTCCTCGCTCGCAGGACCTCCCGGCACGCACCCGGTTCCCGCGCCCCATCGACCGTCCATCGCCACACCCCGTCTCCGCCTGTTCCCTCCACGCTAGGAGGACGGCCTGTGGCGGGCGGCCCGGCGGGCGGGTATGTGGACACGACGTGCCGTGCCGGGCCGGCTCCGTGAAATGATGGGTCAATGGCTGACTCCGCGCTCTCCCGGGTTGAATTCGCTGCTCTGTCCCGAGGGGAGGGAACGTCGCTGACCCTCGGCCCCCTCGACGGCCGGTACCGCGAGGCCGTCGCCCCCCTCATCGATTTCCTCTCGGAAGCCGCGCTCAACCGCGATCGCGTCCACGTCGAGGTCGAATGGCTCATCCACCTCACGCGCCACGCGGTGCTTCCCGGCACGGAGCCGCTGGGCGCGGACCAGGAAGCGGCGTTGCGTTCTGTCGTCACCTCGTTCGACGACGGTTCGGTGGCCGAGCTGGCCGAGATCGAGGCCGTCACCGTTCATGACGTCAAGGCGGTGGAATATTACATCGGCCGGCGGCTCGAAGGCATAGGCATCGGGCACCTGAAGCCCCTGGTGCACTTCGGCTGCACCTCCGAGGACATCAACAACCTCTCCTACGCCCTCGGGGTCAAGGGCGCCGTCGTGGATATCTGGCTTCCCGCCGCACGCAGCCTCGTCGCATCCATCGCGGACCTGGCCCGCTCGTCGCGGGACACCCCGATGCTCTCCCGCACGCACGGCCAGCCGGCGACCCCGACCACGCTCGGCAAGGAGATGGCGGTCGTCGCCCACCGGCTGACGCGACAGCTCGACCGCATCGCCGCTACCGAATTCCTCGGCAAGATCAACGGCGCAACGGGCACCTACGCGGCCCACTACGCCTCGGTTCCGCAGGCCGACTGGCAGGACGTCGCCCGGACCTTCGTCGAGGGCCTCGGTCTCACCTGGAATCCGCTGACCACGCAGATCGAATCGCACGATTGGCAGGCGGAGCTGTACTCCGACGTCGCCCGCTTCAACCGTATCCTCCACAATTTCTGCACCGATGTCTGGAGCTACATCTCCATCGGCTATTTCGCCCAGATCCCGGTCGCGGGCGCCACCGGTTCCTCGACGATGCCCCACAAGGTCAACCCGATCCGCTTCGAGAACGCGGAGGCGAACCTGGAAATCTCGTCGGCCCTGCTCGACGTCCTGGCGGCGACCCTCGTGACCTCGCGCTGGCAGCGGGACCTGACGGACTCCTCCAGCCAGCGCAACATCGGCGTGGCTCTCGGGCATTCGCTGCTAGCCATCTCCAATGTGGCGAAAGGCCTTGCCCGGCTCGACGTCGCGGAGGACGTGCTCACGGCCGATCTCGACGGCAACTGGGAGGTGCTCGGCGAGGCGGTCCAGATGGTCATGCGAGCCGAAGCGGTCGCCGGCGTAGGTGGCCTCGACGATCCCTATGAGCGGCTGAAGGACCTCACCCGTGGCCAGCGCGTCACTGCCGACCGCATGCGTGAGTTCGTCGGCGGCCTCGGGCTCAGCGAGGAGGCGGAGCAGCGACTCCTCGACCTGACGCCGGCGCGTTATACCGGGATCGCGGCGCAGCTCGTGGACCATCTGGGTTGACCGGGTGCCGGCGCAACGCCGGGCAGCAGTCATGCTCCACGTGCCGCACCGGAAAGGCGCCATGCCACGAACACCCGCACCACCCCCGCTGATCAAGGCCGGCCGAACGTCCCTGCATGTCATGAGCTTCAACATCCGGTACGACCGTCCCGCCACCCAGCCCGGTGACGTCGACTACTGGCCTGGCAGGATCGCCCCCCTGCAGGACCTGCTGCGCCGGGAGGTCCCGGCGGTCCTGGGCGTGCAGGAGGCGCTCCACCACCAGCTCGCTGTCATCGAGGCGGCATTGCCGCCCAGATACAGCATGATCGGAGCCGGCAGGGAGGGCGGCAGCAGGGGCGAGTACTCGGCGATCTTCTACGACGCACGCCGTCTGCAGCTCATCGAATGGGACCAGTTCTGGCTCTCCGACACCCCGAAGCTCATCGGCTCGTCCACCTGGGGCAACGGCGTGACCCGGATCGTCACCTGGGGGCGCTTCCGGGATGTCGTCATGGATCGGGAGATCCTGCTCGTCAACACCCACTTCGACCAAGAGTCGGACAACGCGCGGATCCGCAGTGCAGGGGCCGTCCTCGACCTCGTCCGGTTCTTCCGGCCGAGACTCCCCACGATCGTCATGGGGGACTTCAACTCCGACGCCGGGGCCTCCGCCCACCGCAGCTTCGTCGGCTCGGGCGTCCTCGTCGACGCCTGGCTCAGGGCGGAAGAGCACCTCACCCCCGACCACGGGACCTACCCGCGCTACGCACGGCCGGTCGACGGCGGGCGCCGGATCGACTGGATCCTCACGACACCGGACGTCCTGGTACGCCAGGCCGCCGTCAACACGTCGACGCTCGATGGCCGCTATGCCAGCGACCACGCACCGGTCCAGGTCCTCGTCGACATCCCGCGCAGGCATTCCGGTGCCGAGAACCCCGTTCCGCCCCGCTAGCGGTACTTCCCGGAGCAGCTACAGCTAGCACTTCGCGAAGCCGCGCGAGCCGGCAGTGCTCCCTTGACGACGCCTTCCTGGCGGCAGGACGCTGGACGGGTGGAGTGGTTGACCGAGGTCCTGTCGGCGGAGGACTACGAGGTGGGCCGGCAGATCCTGCAGCGCGGGGTGGCAGCCGTATACCTCGTCGCGTTCATCTCGGCCGTGAACCAGTTCCCTGCGCTTCTGGGTGAGAAGGGCTTGATGCCCGTTCCTGTGTTCCTCGAACATGCCGGGCGGCAGGCGGGTCCGTCCCTGTTCCACCGCGGCTACACCGACCGACTGCTGCGCATCGTCGCGTGGAGCGGCGCGGGGATCGCCGCCCTGCTGGTCATCGGGGTGCCGCAGGCCGGGCCGCCCTGGGTGCCCCTCGTAGCGTTCCTCGCCATCTGGTGGCTCTACACCTCGATCGTGAATGTGGGTCAGACCTTCTACGGCTTCGGGTGGGAAAGCCTGCTGCTCGAAGCCGGGTTCATCGTCGCATTCCTCGGGTCAGGTGATGTCGCACCGCCCTTCCTCGTCCTCCTGATGGTTCGCTGGCTCGTCTTCCGCCTCGAATTCGGCGCGGGCATGATCAAGATGCGCGGCGACAGTTCATGGCGGGACCTCACGGCGCTCTACTACCACCACGAGACCCAGCCGATGCCCAACCCGGCCAGCAGGTTCTTCCACCTCCTACCGAAACCGCTGCACCGCCTCGAGGTCGCCGGTAACCATGTGACACAACTGGCCGTGCCGTTCCTTCTCTTCGCTCCCCAACCGGTCGCGGGTTTCGCGGCGCTGGTCATGATCGTGACGCAGGGCTGGCTGGTGCTGTCCGGCAATTTCGCCTGGCTCAACACCCTGACGATCATCCTGGCCTTCGCCGCCGTCCCCGATTCCTTCTACGAGGCAGTTCTTCCCACCCTCGAGCTGTCCGGCTCCTACGAGCCGACGCCCCTGTGGTTCACGATCGTCGTCGCGCTCGCGATGCTGCTCCTCGCCTATCTGAGCTGGCCGTCACTCCTGAACCTGTTCGCCCGGCGGCAGTTGATGAACGCGAGCTTCAACCGGTGGCATCTCGGCAATGCCTACGGTGCGTTCGGCAGCGTCACGAAGGTGCGGTACGAGGTGATCGTGGAGGGAACGCTCGACGACGTCGGACCGGGCGCGCGGTGGCGTGAATACGAGTTCAAGGGCAAGCCGGGCGATCCGTCCAGGATGCCCCGCCAGTTCGCGCCCTACCATCTGCGGTTGGACTGGATGATGTGGTTCCTCGCCCTCGGATCCGAGCGGGGCTGGTTCACGCCGTTCCTGGTCAAGCTCCTGCAGGCCGACCCGCTGATCCTGAAACTCCTGCGCCATGACCCCTTCGACGGTGCACGGCCGCGCTACGTCAGGGCGAGGATCTTCATCTACCGGTTCTCGACGAGAGCCGAGAAGCGGGCCACCGGCCTGTGGTGGATCCGCGAACCGCAGGGCTTCCTCGTTCATCCGGCATCACTGCGTGCGGAGGTTCCCTGACTGCTCTTCCCAGGAGACTCCGCCGCCGCCGAGCAGGATGAGGCGTTTCTCCTTGGCGTCCCACCGGCGCACGATTCCCGCGCCCAGCCGTTCCGGCGGCCGCTCGCGGAGGAGCTCCAGGGCGTTCGCGAGCTGGCCGGAGGTGAGCCCATGCCCGAGGGTGACGTGCGGGGTCCACGCGCCGCGGAGTGTCGTGGGAACGGACTCGGGGACACCCTCGAGGGCGAACCAGATGCGCCGGTGCAGGTTGGTGAGGGCGGTATCGGCCACGACCTGACGGGCAAGGACGAACTTCCGGCGAGTGGGGAAGACGAGGAAACCCGCCGTCACCAGCTGCAGCGGCGGGCCTTCCGCGGCAGCAGCGAGGTCGTCGTCGTACCTGCCGTCGATGCGGGTGGCCGCGGCCAGGGTGATGTGCGGGGCATTGCTGAAGGACTGGTGCCTCGACTGGTTCGGCAGCCCCTCGGCCTCGAGCGCAGCCCAGTCCTCGAGCAGGACCAGGTCCGACGACGGGTCCAGCAGGAGTTCGACGCTATCGGCCATGCCGTGCGCACCTTCCTGCCGGTCCCGTCACTCCTCGTCCTGCTCGCCTTGTCCGCCCGGTCAGCGCGGCAGCCCGATCACCGCGGCGGACCCAGTCAGCGCGGCGGCCGTCGGAAGTCGCCGACACCCGTCGATCCATCCCTCTCGGTTCGCCCTGTGCGCGGATTGCGCTGGGGCCGCTGATAGGACAGCTCACCGCCGTTGCGTCCGCCGAAAGGCCTGCCGTGATCCGCATACTCCTCGCGGAAGAATGCCAGGGCCCACGCGCCCAGCTGGACACGCGCGCCGGTGCGGAGGACGGACTCCTCCCTGCCGTTGACGCTGCCCGTGATGACTCCGTGAGGCACCAGCACGTACTCGTCGTCCTCGGTGTGGACGACCTCCGCGTGGAGGTGATCGAGACCGACGAGCTGAAGCATCGCGTCCGCTCCGCTGCCGATCGTGGTGCGCTCACCCAACAGTTCGAACTCACGCGGCACCTGTCCGTTCCAGGACTCGGAATTTTGCACGAAGATCAGCCGCGGGCGACCGCCGCCGGGCAGGTAGTGCGTCGTCGTGATGGTCCGCTTGATCCGTCGGTTGACGGTCGGCACCAGTGGGAACGGCGTGGAGGGAGGAAGGAGCGATGGGGAGTCGCCCTTCTCCAGGGCACGCCGACCAATTCCGAGCAGCGGTGCGAGCGTCCCCGGCGAACCGAGCCGGATGTGCGGAGAACGCGTGATCAGCCGCTGGGCGAGGGAGGAGCGCACGGCTCCGATGCTGACCAGGAGACCCTTGGGTCCGCTGACGGACACCGCCAGACCGCGGTCCGCCAACGCCTTCGCGATGGTTCGCACCTGCCCGATGCCGGGCAGGTTGTTGCCGCGGAAAGACGCAGGATCATCCACGAAGACGTCCACGGTGCTGCCCGCGGCCTTCACCGTGCCGGACAGGCGCGCCTCCGGCTTGCCGTCGACCGCCGGCTCCCCCAGCGAGAAGTCGATATCTATATCGAGCCTGAGTGTCGAGGCCATCGTGTTGTGCGAATCAGCTCGCGTGCGGGCCGGAACCGCCGACGGCGTTGTCACTCGTCGTGATCCGCAGGGTGCCGTCGAACTTCCACGTCGCCCGGGGCGCGTCCGGGCCGATATCGCGCGGGACCTCGATGGTCATGTCCTGCAGCGTGTAGTTGATGGCTGCGCCACGGCCGGTCAGGTAGGACCACATCTCTTCGGCGAGGTCGGTCCAATCGCGGATGGTGTGGGACTCGCCGGGGCCAACGCTCGAGGTGTTTTCAGTCATGTCGATTCCTTCGTCAGTGATCTAACAATGACAGACGTCCTCTAACTCCGTCTGACCTGGTGTGCCCACCCTAGCGGAGGGCCGGTCCGACCGGAACCCGCCCACCGCAGGGGCAGGTTCCGGTCACGCGACTACCACTTCGGGTGCACGGTGGCCCTGAAGTGGCGGTCGTAGATGGCGGTGACGGCGTCGCTGATCCCGGCAGCGGCATCCGTGAAGCCGGCCGCGGCGGCATTTGCCCTGGCCTGCTCCGGGGTGCGCGCTCCAGGGATGACCGTGCTGACGCCGTCCTGCGCGACGATCCACGCGAGCGCGGCCTGTGCCGTGGTGGTCCCTTCGGGGACCAGCTCGGCGAACTCACGGGCCGCCTGGAGCCCGGTCTCGTAGTCGACCCCTGAGAACGTCTCACCCACGTCGAAGGCTGCACCGTTCCGGTTGTAGTTGCGGTGATCGTTCTCGGCGAATGCCGTGTCACTGGTGTACTTCCCGGACAGGAGGCCGGAGGCGAGGGGGACGCGCGCGATGATCCCGACGCCGGCGGCCTTCGCTGCCGGCAGGACGTCGTCGAGCGGCTTGAGGCGGAACGCATTGAGGATGATCTGGACGCTGGCGGTGTTGCCGCGGCTGATGGCAGCGAGCGCCTCGTCGGTCCGCTCCACGCTCACCCCGTAATTCCTGATGACGCCGTCGCTCACGAGGGTGTCCAGGGCGTCGTACACCTCGTCGGAGCTGTAGACGGAGGTCGGCGGACAGTGCAGCTGCACGAGATCGAGGGTGTCGACGCCGAGGTTCGTGCGCGAGCGGTCGATCCACTGCCGGAAGTTGGCGAGCGTGTAGTTCTCGGGGATCTGGTCGACTCGACGACCCATCTTCGTGCCCACGAAGATGTCGAGATCCGGATTGTCCTTCAGGAAGGCACCGATCGTCGATTCGCTCCTGCCGTCGCCGTAGACGTCCGCCGTGTCGAAGAAGGTCACGCCTGCTTCGACGGCCGCGTCGAGGACGGCGACGGCGTCCTCGTCCTCGACCTCTCCCCAATCGGCGCCGAGCTGCCAGGTGCCCAGGCCGATGACGGAGACGGGGTGACCGGTTGTTCCAAGGGTTCTCTTTTCCATGCTTTCGACTATAGGCCGGGCAGGGTGGCCTCGGTCGCCGTCTTCTCCGCCGCCATCCGCTGCTCGGCCGATGATCCCTGCTCCGCGGTCGAGCGTTCCTCGAGCGGCGCCCGAGCCTGGGTGGGCGTGCGCACCTCGCCCGGCCCACCCGACGTCGAGCCTCTGCCCGGGATCCACTGCGCAGCCTCTCGGCGCAGTGCGGTTCGCCGCTCGGCGTCCATGCGGTCGAGAAGGACGACGCTCATCCGGGATCTCGGATTGCGGGCGAACAGCTCGCGGTGGTCGCCCACGAACTCCCAGTAGAGCGCGTCCCAGCTGAACCGCCACGGCCCGTCCCCGAAGTCGCTCATCTTCCTGATGTAGTTGCTGCCGCTGACATAGGGCTTGGTGGTGATCATGGTTCCCGCGGCGTACTGGCTCATGGCGTAGACGTTGGGCACCATGACCCAGTCGTACGCGTCGATGAACATCTCCATGAACCACTCGTAGACGGCGTCCGGTTTCGCCCGCATCAGCAGGGCCGCGTTGCCGAGGATCATGAGGCGCTCTATGTGGTGCGCGTAGGCGGTGTCGAGTATCCGGGTGACGACGGAATCCACCGGCTCCAGGCCCGTGTCACCGGTCCACCAGCGCTGATCCAGGTCCGCGGTGAACCCGAGCGTGTTGCCGGTCCGCATCTCCCGACCGCGCAGCACGTAGGACGCGCGGATGTACTCCCTCCAGCCGATGATCTGGCGGATGAATCCCTCCACACTGGCGATCGGCGTCCCGTGCCGATCCGCGAAGTCGAGCGCGAGGTCGACCACCTCCACGGGGCTGAGGAGACCTGTGTTCATGCTGGAGCTCAGCGCCGAGTGGAAGAGGTAGGTCTGCCCCACGGCAATCGAGTCCTCATAGGGGCCGAAGAGCTCGAAACGCTCGACGAGGAACGCCTCGAGTGCGTCGAACGCCTGAGCGTGAGTCACGGGCCAGTTGAAGGATCCGGCGTTGCCGGGGTTGTCCGGAAACTCCGCGGCGACCCATCGGATGGCGTCCTCGACCTCCGGCAGGCGGTCGAACTCCGGCAGGTCCGGGAGATCGATCCTCTTGGGCAGCTTCTTGCGGTTCTCCGTGTCGAAGCTCCACTTTCCGCCCTCGGGCGAGCCGTCGGACCCAACCATGATCCCGAGCCGCTTGCGCTGCCACTCGTAGAAGGTCTGCATCCGCCAGTTGTGCGAAGAAAAGTAGGTGGCGAAGACGTCGCGGGAAGTGAGGAACTGTGGTGTCTCCAGTACGTGGGCCTCGACGCCGGCGTCGGCCAGCGTGCGGGTGAGCCGCCGCTCGAGCCAGTCGTCGACGACGTCGTAATAGGTCACGAGCGTTGCCTCACAGTCCGTGAGTGTGGCGTGGAGGCGCTCCTGGCTCGGTGTATCCGCCGACGTTTCCACATAGTGCGTGCTGTAGCCCGCCGCCTCTACCCGCCGGGCGAAGATGGTCATGGCTGCACGGTGCAGGACGAGCTTCTGCTGGTGGAACCGGAGGCTGCGGAACAGGAGATCGTCCTCGAGGAAGACGAAGTGCGTGTCGGAAGGGGCCTCGAGGTGCTCCTCGAACAGCTGGTGCGGCAGGACGAGTCGGACGTGCACGGAGGTTGCCTTCCTGAAGGAGACGGTCGTCCATCGTCACCCTAGCGCCAGCTCCGGCACGCATCCGGACGCTTGACTGTAAGCATGCTTAGTGGTTCGGTGGATCCACCGACCGGCTTCTGAAGGGACCACCATGAGATCGCTCTGGCTCGACACAGCACCGGCCATTCCCTCGGATCCGCTGCAGGAGAATTCCAGGTTCGACTCCGTGGTGGTCGGCGCAGGCCTGACGGGGCTCACGACCGCGTTGCTCCTGGCCCGGGCGGGTCACCGGGTGGCGATCCTCGAAGCCAGGACCACCGGAGCGGTCACCACCGGCAATACGACGGCAAAACTGTCCCTTCTCCAGGGCACCAGCATCTCGACCATCCTCAAACACCACAACGCCGAGCTGGCACGGGCTTACGTGACCGGCAACCGCGAGGGCCAGAGCTGGCTCCTGCGTTTCTGCAACGAGCACGGGATCGCCTACGAGACACGGGACGCGATCGACTACGCAACCACCGACACGGGCGCCCGCAAGCTGGTCTCCGAGCACGAGGCCTGCACCGAAGCAGGACTCGACACCGAACTCGGCACCGCGGCTTCCCTTCCGTTTCCCGTGAGGAAGACACTGCGCCTGCGAGACCAGGCGCAGTTCCATCCGCTGGAGGTGCTGGCCGGGCTGGCTGCGGAGTTCAAGCGTCACGGCGGGGTGCTCGTCGAAGGCGTCCGGGTCGAGGGGGTCGCCAGGACCGGGGCCGAGGGCGTGGAGTTGAAGACGAGCGCGGGGGCGGTGACGGCGTCGAACGTCGTGCTCGCGACCGGCATCCCCATCCTCGACCGCGGCGGGTACTTCGCCGTGCTGCAGCCCATGCGCTCCTACTGCGTGGCGCTGACGGTCGAGGATGACGTCCCCGAGGACATGTACCTCAGCGCGGATTCCCCTACCCGCTCTCTACGGACGGCGACGGTGGACGGCACCAAGTACCTGATTGTCGGCGGCAACGGGCACAAGGTCGGCCACAGCTCCAACACGCAGGCCAGAGTGGACGACCTGATCCGCTGGGCGCAGGAATACTTCCCGACGGCGAGGCCGGCCTACACCTGGTCCGCCCAGGACTACACGCCCGCCGCAGCCGTGCCCTACGTGGGCAAGGTACCGGCCGGAGGTGGCCATATCTACGCTGCCACCGGCTACAACAAGTGGGGCATGACCAACGCCGTGGCCGCCTCCCTCGCCCTGGCAGGTGAGATCCTCGGCGGCAACATGCCCTGGGCGGAGACGCTCTATCGCACGAAGATCAGCCCGGCCGACGCCCTGCAGACAACGCAGGCGAATGCCTCGGTGGGCATGAACATGGTGAGCGGCTGGTTGTCGGGCCTTTCCAGGAGCAGCGCTTCTGCTCCCGGGGAAGGCGAGGGGCATGTCATCCGCGAGGGAGCACGACCTATCGGCGTCTGCACGGTCGACGGCGTTCAGCATCGCGTCTCGGCCGTCTGCCCTCACCTCCGGGGGATCCTCTCCTGGAATGATGCGGAACGGTCGTGGGACTGCCCGCTCCACGGCTCCCGTTTCACGGCGAGCGGGAAACTGCTCGAGGGACCGTCGACGTCGGACCTGTCGGATACGCGAAGGTAGACCGGGACAGGCGCTGCTCGGATCGGAACGTTCCGAGCCGACACCCGCGGAGGGCGACCCCTGGACGCCCCCGAGGGTGCTTCAGGAACGGCCCCTCCGCACCCTGCCGAACAGGTCGGCGAGCGGAGCGACGTGGCGGCTGGCCAGGATCAAGAGGGCGCCGAAGCCTGTGCACGTGGCTGCGATGAGGAGGACGTACAGGAGAACCGACGCGTAGCCGGACGCCGGATCGAGGAAAGGATAGGGCACCCATCCGTCCGTCGCCCCCCGGACGAGGACGACGACCACCCACACCAGGGGGTAGATGAGGATCAGCCGGAGGACGCGATAGGACAATCGACGGCGGTCAGCGGTCACGAGCCAGTCCAGGACGGCATAGATCGGGAAGGCCACGTGCATCACCCAGTTGGACCAAGCGAGGTCGACACCGCCTGGAAGTCCGGCGAGCAGCAGGTTGTAGACGACGCCGACGACGAACATGTAGGTGGTGACAGCCGCTCGGACCGGGACGACCCACTCGGGTTCGGCAACTGATCGGAGGTGCAGCACGGCCACGATGAGCAGCACTGCCGCGGCCAGGAGGTTGCACTGGATGGTGAAGAAGCCAAAGAAATTGAATGGGTTGACGGCGGTGCGGGAGGCTGTGTCGAGGAAGGTCGACAGGACCGCCAGCAACACCACCGCTGCCACGGTGACTCGAACGACCGCCCTGGTCGGAAGGTTCTGCAGACGGAGGACACCCGGGTTCGTGCCCGAGCGGATTGCTGCGGTCACGGCCGGGCGTCCCTCGACGATATCTCCCGCAGGAGGTCCCGCATCTCCGTGAGGAGCGCGATGTCCATGGGCGTGGGCTCCTCCTCGGGCTCATGCGGGGCGGCGAGGGAGCGCAGCCGTGCGTTGGCACGGTTCATCGGCACCACGAAGAGGAAGTAGACGACGGCGGCTGTGATCAGGAAGGTGACGACGGCCGTGATGACGGCGCCGACGTCGACGAAGGTTGCGTCATTGCCCGGACGGACGAGGAAGCCGAATCCGGCCGCGTCGATACCGCCTGCCGAGGCGATCACCGGGTCGATGATGTTTGCGGTGAATGCCCCGACGAGAGCTGTGAACGCGCTGCCGATGACGACGGCGATCGCCAGTTCGATCACGTTGCCGCGCAGAATGAAGTCCCGAAAACCCTTGATCATGCGCTCGTCCCCTGTGGTCGATGTCCTGCCGAAGTGATTGCGGGACCAACTCTAGTGAGGTGGGCAAGCACCCGACCGGTCGCGGGCAGGGAGCCGGGTCTTTAGGTGCTGGTGATCCTGCCCCGGCCCGCGACGATCAGGTCGACGATGTCCAGCAGGCCATCGATTTCCCGGCTGCTCGTCCGTCCCGAGCCCGCCGATGCGAAGAATGCCGCGTCGTAGTAGAGGCCGTCCCCCAGCAGCTTGACCGCGCGCGCGGTGGTGCGGTCCCCGAGTTGGGCCTCGAGGGCGTCGAGCCAGCGTTCCTGGATCTCGGCCAGGGAGCCTTTTGCCGTCGGGTGCCCCTGCTGGGCGAGGCGTGCCATCGACACGAGTGCACGATCAAGGGCGCTGTCCTCGAACACGGAGGTACGCACGTAGTAGCGAGCCGCTCCGTCGGGGGCCTTCGTCATGGCGTCCCGGTCCCTGTCGGCGAGCCCGCGGAGGCGTTCGGCCAGTCCCTCCACGAGGGCTTCCTTCGAGGGGAAGTGATAGAGGAGGCCGCCCTTGGAGACGTCGGCCGCCGCTGCGACGGCTTCCATGGTGGCGGCTCTCTCGCCGTCTCGGATCAGCGCGTTTTCGAAGCTGTCGAGGATGCGCTCGCGGGAACTTGACACTCCCTGATGATACCCGTCACTTTTGTTGTACTGTACCGGCTGGACGGTATACCTTTGGGAGATGACCACTACACCGTCCCCCTCCGCACGTATGTCCGGGGTGAACCCGCGTGCCATCCAGTCCTCTCCCGTCCTTCCCGTTCCGCCTGCAGGCCGCCGCGCGTGGTTCGCCCTCGCCGTGCTGATGCTGCCGGTGCTGCTGGTCTCGGTGGACAACACCGTGCTGAGCTTCGCGTTGCCGGAGATCTCCCGACACTTCTTCACCAGCGGCACCATGCTGCTGTGGATCGTGGACAGCTATCCGCTGGTCCTGGCGGGCCTGCTCGTCGCCATGGGTAGCTTCGGGGACCGCTTCGGCCGCCGTCGCATGCTCATGATCGGTGCCGCAGGTTTCGCCGTGTTCTCTGTCGCCGCCGCCTTCGCCCCCACTGCGGGCTTCCTGTTGGCCTCCCGCGTCGGTCTGGGTGTCTTCGGTGCGATGCTCATGCCGTCGACCCTCTCGCTCATCCGCAACATCTTCACCGACCGCCACCAGCGTCGGATCGCCATAGCCGTGTGGGCCGCGGGCTTCTCCGCCGGCGCTGCGCTCGGTCCCCTGCTCGGCGGCATCCTCCTCGAGCATTTCTGGTGGGGCTCCGTCTTTCTCCTCGCCGTTCCTGTGCTCGTGCTGATGCTCGCGCTGACGCCTGCCGTCGTGCCCGAGTCCAGGGATGCCAATCCCGGTCGCGTGGACTACGCGGGCATCGTCCTGTCCGTCGCGACCATGCTTCCGGTCGTCTATGCCATCAAGAACCTCGCGAAGGGCGGGCCCCTGCTGGTGTCCGTGACGGCGGCGTTCATCGGCATCGCTGCGGGCACGGCATTCGTGGTGCGTCAGCTCCGGCGGCACGATCCCATGCTGGATGTGCGCCTGTTCAGGGTGCGGGCCTTCTCCGGCGCCGTCCTGGTGAACCTGCTGGCGATCTTCTCGCTCGTGGGCTTCCTGTTCTTCGTCGCACAACACCTGCAACTGGTGCTCGGCTACACCCCGCTCGACGCCGGACTCGTGCTCCTGCCGGGACTCCTCGTCACGATCATCGCGGGCCTTGCCGTCGTGCCCCTCGCACGCAGGCTGCCGCCGCACGTCGTCGTCTCGGTGGCGCTGCTGTTCTCCGCCGTGGCCTATGCGATGATCGCGCTGCTCGGGGAGGGTGGGTCTGCAGGATTCCTGATGATCGCCTTCGTCATCCTCGGCATCGGCGTCGGCGCCTCGGAGACCGTCTCCAACGACCTCATTCTCTCGACCGTTCCTGCAGCGAAAGCGGGCGCCGCCTCCGCGGTCTCGGAGACTGCCTACGAGGTGGGCTCCGTCCTCGGGACCGCCGTCCTCGGGAGCATCCTCCTCGCGTCCTACCAGCGGAACCTGATACTCCCCGCAGGGCTCAGTTCCGTGCAGGCCGAATCGGCCACCGAGACGCTCGGCGGCGCCGTCGAGGTGGCGTCCCAGCTCGGTCCCGGCAGTGCGTCGCTCCTCCGGGACTCCGCGTTCCACGCCTTCGACAGTGGAGTGACGGTCACCGCCGGCATTGCGGCCCTGCTGATGGTCGGGGCCTCGGTCCTCGCCGCCTGGAGCCTGCGCGGCAAGGCCGCAGTCGCACCCTCCCGGACGCACGGCACGTCCGCAGGCGCCTCCCGATAAGGAGGAACGGACCGTCGGCTCCAGCCCCCCCCCCCCCCCCCNCAGCGCCTCGTCCGTCTCGTAGTGAATGCCGTCATGCCCCTCGTCGGCTGATCCGACGGACACCCTCTTCCGGAACGCCTGGCGTATCAACCGTCCGTTCCGGCCCTCGACGAGGGCCCTCCGGGCCGGGAATCTTCGGCGTTCAACCGGTCACCGGTACCGCCGGGCGTTGGTGGCTTCCGGCGCGAAGACTCCGACCTGCAGACCGACGACAGGAGCATGCCAGCCCGATACCGGCGGGTTCTGCCCGGTCAACTGCACCCTGAGCCACCCGCTGAAGTCGCCCGTCACGCGGGTACACTCGACCACCTCCGACAGCGCGCAACCCCCTGTTCGAGGCACCTGAATCTTCGTGCCGTCCAGGAACGAGACGACTACCTTGACCCTTGCATCGGTCCGGCCTTCCCGCTCGGCGTAATCGGCCTCGTGCTGGAGAGCGGTCATCGCATGATCGAACACGACGGTTCCGCGATCGAAGGACGGATGCGACGGTCGTGCGACGGAGTGGAACGACACCCTGTGCAGCGGATGCACGTCGGAGACGATGGTCACTGCGCCTGCCTGGGCCTTGATGTGCAGCCACACCAGGTCGTCGGGAACCCCGTTGAGCTCGGCCAGGACAGGGCGCACACCGCAGGCATCCCAGATCGATCCGATCCGGTAGTGGAGCGCAGGAACCTTCGGACAGGTCACTGCGAACCCGTCCTCAGCCGCTTCGACACGAACCTTGAAGACCAGCACGTCCTACCGCCTACGGGACGCGAACGACGCCCGTAAGGGTCAAGATAGGCCTGTGCGGGGAGATTGGCCAGTGCCTCCTCGCAAGGACATTCCGCTTGGAGTTTCCGAGGAATTCACGGGCCGGCAGGATCGGTTGATTACGGTGGTGGCAATCAACACAATGTCTCCATGTTCAACTCCGTGAAGGTCTCCGCGCAGTTCTCCATGTCGCTCGATGGATTCATCGCCCGGGCCGACGACAGTGTCGGGCCGCTTTTCGACTGGTACGAGGCCGGAGACATTGCTACGTGGATGCCAGGACTTGCCCAACCGTTTCATCTGAGCGGGTTGGACGCCGCGTACTGGAATTCGCTGCCGCGTGAGGGTGCATTCGTGACGGGGCGGCGATTGTTCGATGTCACGCACGGTTGGGGCGGACACCCTCCGAACGAATCACCCACCGTGGTGCTCACGCACCGTGGGCCACCACCGGACTGGCCGCCGGCGCGGCGGGACGGAGGCCCTGCCCCGTTCGAGTTCGTCGCCGATCTGGACACCGCGCTCACTCGCGCCGCCCGACTGGCAGATGGCGGAGAGATCGGCGTCGCGGGACCCGATGTCGTGCAGCAGTGCCTGCGACGAGGATTCGTCGACGAGCTCCGGGTTGACTTGATTCCGGTGCTCCTAGGCGAAGGCATCCGCTGGTTCGACGGCCTCGTTGAAGAGATACTGCTCGACGATCCCGTGGTCGTGCCCGGCACTCGTGTCACCCATCTCATCTACAGGGTCCGGTGATGGAACACCGGGTCGACGTGGTACCCGCAACTGACGCCGAGCGAGATGGCCTAGCAAGGGACCACGAGGATGCCGATGGAGTGAGGCTCGATGCGAACCAGATCTGCATCCAGGGCCCCTCTGGGATTCCCACCGCCCACGCGCACAGCGAACAGCGGACCACCCCGACGGGCTGCGGTGCCGGATCGGGGACAATGGAGACGTGGCCCTGTTAACCGAATCCCCCGTCCTCGACGCCGATGCCGTCCGCCGCGAGGCCGGACGACGTCGCACCTTCGCCGTCATCTCGCATCCCGACGCCGGCAAGTCCACGCTGACGGAGGCTCTCGCGCTGCTCGCCAGCGCCATCCAGAACGCCGGCGTGACCCACGGCAAGTCGAGCCGCCACGCGACGGTGTCCGACTGGATGGGCATAGAGCAGGACCGCGGCATCTCCATCAGCTCGGCCGCACTGCAACTGACCTACCGCGACACCATCCTCAACGTCGTGGACACCCCCGGCCACGCGGACTTCTCCGAGGACACCTACCGCGTCCTCGCCGCCGTCGACTCGGCCGTCATGCTCATCGATGCCGCCAAGGGCTTCGAGCCGCAGACCGTGAAACTGCTGGCGGTGTGCAAGGCGCGCAATATCCCGATCATCACCGTCATCAACAAGTGGGACCGCCCGGGCCTCGACGCCCTCGGCCTGATCGACGACGTCGGCGAGCGCACCGGCATGACGCCGGTTCCGCTCACCTGGCCCGCCGGTATTGCCGGGGACTTCAAGGGGCTGCTCGATCTCCGGGCGGAACGTGCCATCGCCCTCGAAGCCGTCGAGGCCGGCGCACAGGCTGCCGACGAAACGGACGTCGACATCGATGCCCTCGACCCGCGCGACGCCGGTGCGTGGCTCGAGGCCCGCGAAGAATCAGGACTCGTCGAGGCCTCCAACGGATCCTTCGACCGCGAAGAGTTCGAGGCCGCCCGCCAGACGCCCGTTCTTTTCGCTGCCGCCGCCAAGAACTTCGGTGTCTCGCAACTCCTCGACATCCTCGTCGACGTAGCCCCCTCCCCGTCGCCGAGGCCGTCCAAGGAGGACGAGCCGAGGCCGATCGAGGCGCCGCTGTCCGGTTTCGTCTTCAAGGTCCAGGCCGGCCAGGACAGCGCACACCGAGACCACATCGCCTACCTCCGCATCTGCTCCGGTACGTTCGAGCGCGGCATGGTCATCACCAACCAGCGCACCGGGAAGCCCTTCGCCACCAAGTACGCGCACCGCGTCCTCGGGCGTAGCCGCGAAGTGGTGGACACCGCCTGGCCGGGCGACGTCGTCGGGCTGGTCAATGCAACGAGCCTCCGCGTGGGAGACAGCCTCTTCGCCGAACAGCCCGTGCAGTTTCCGGACATCCCCCGCTTCTCCCCCGAGCTGTTCGCCGTCGCCCGAGCGAAGGACCCGGGCCGCTACAAGCAGTTCCGGCGCGGCATCGAGCAGCTCGAGCACGAAGGCGTGGTGCAGGTGCTGCGCTCCGACCTTCGTGGTGACCAGGCGCCCGTCCTCGCTGCCGTCGGGGCCCTGCAGTTCGAGGTGGCCGCGGAGCGCCTCGGCACCGAGTTCAATGCTCCGACGTCGCTGGACCATTTGTCCTACTCGCTGGCCATGCGTGTGTCCCCCGAGAGCCAGGGCGTCCCCGAGACTTTCCGCGGCGGCGAGATCATGTTCCGTTCCGACGGCGAGATCGTGGCCGTCTTCGGGGACAAGTGGAAGGTGGGGCACTTCAAGAAGGACTACCCCGACGTCGTCCTCGAGGCGATCGGCGCCGCCGTCGACCAGTAGCACCGCCATGCTCCGAGTCGCGGACGTCGCTAATAGCTGCCCGACGCTCCGCCTCCGCTGAAGCCCCCGCCTCCGTTGATGGACGATCCGGACGAGCCCCCTGCGGTACCTCCCGAGTACAGAGCCGGGTTGGCCGCGTACAGGGGAAGCCATACCACCGGATTGGACACGGCATCGTCACCCCGCTTGCGATAGCGGTACTTCCGGTAGGCGTCCCGCTGCTCATCGGTCAGTCGGAAATCCAGGTCGGCCTTCTCCGCGGTCCGCAGTTCCTCGTCCGCCGCTCGACGCCGGCGCCGCGAGTCCGCCACGATCCACCAGGTGAGTGCGCCGATCACCAGGACACCGCCCGCGAGCACCGCAGCGAGGAGCCCGATGTTGAAGGGCTCCTGTACCGGCTCTCCACCCTCTGCGTAGAGGTACACCTGTTCCACTGCCTCGGTCAGCCCACGCGCGTACTCCTCGTCGGCGAAGGCGGGCTCCAGGACGTTGTCGATGATGCTCTCGGCGTCGTCGTCCGACAGGGCGTCCCGCACCCCGTCCGCCGTCTCGATCCGGAGTTCGCGCTCGCCCGTATCGGCGACGATCAGCACCCCGTTGTCGGCACCCTGGTCGCCGACGCCCCACGCGGTAGCCACTGATCGAGCGTAATCCTCGATCGAGCCGCCCGCGCCGTCGACCGTGAGTACTGCGACCCGCGCTGCATCCGTAGCGCTGTTCCGCTCCACGATGAGGGCGTTGAGGGATTGCTCTTCGCCGGAGGTCAGGACATCGGCGGCGTCGACGAGGCTGCCCTGCCCGGGAGGTTCGGGCGTTGCCTCCGTCCCACTGCCGCCGCAGGCGGTCAGGACGAGCACCACCGCGGCAGTGGCTCCGGTGATTCGCGCGACGTCCATCATGCGCTTCATTGCATGCCCCCTGATCAGGCGCAGCAGCCGGGGAATCGCTGTGCGCTTCCGGCGGTGGACCATCCGCCGTCGGTGTCATTGTAGGCGGCACTCCTGCAATGCCCCAGGGGCCAAGGGCCCCAGCCCGATCCACCTTCGCCGCTCCTAGCTGTTCCGGCCCCTCGCCGCAACGGCCCAGGTGCCCTGCTCCACGCCGTCCCGCACCACGTGCACCCGGTCCACGAGGTTGATGGTCAGGCAGACGTGGTTGGGGACGACGCGCAGGCGTGAACCCAGCGGTGGAAGGGACACGTTCAGTGGCCATTCGACCGTCGCGTGGTGTTCGGACAGCGCCACGATACGGGCGTCCGGGTGGTCGAGGAGCCGGCCATAGCCGGTGGCCCATGCTGCACGGTCGCTGCCCAGCACCTTACTGCCGGCGTCGACGATGAAGCGGCCCGGAGTTCCGGGCGGACCGATCCGGTGGCTGACAACCGTACTCTCGACGGTCAGGGCGATGTCCTCCGGGCGGCAGTGCCCGAGCTCCCACTGCTGGGCGTCCCCGAACACGTACACACCAGGTCGCAGTTCGGTCAGGATGCCACCGGTGGCCAGGCCCGCAGAGGGTGTGGATCCGCCGCTGACGTCTAGTCCACGGAAACCGGCGTCCCGGAAGGACGCCTCGGCCGCGAAAAGAGCCTGCTGCTCATCGGCGACCGCCGGGGCGGCGGCATCGGGCCCGTAGCTGTGGCCCGGGAAAGTGAACATCCCCGTGACCCGCGCCCCGGCCGATTCGGCGGCCTTCGCCACGTCCACGGCGTCCTCGGGCCGCACGCCGCTGCGATGGTGGCCGCAATCCAGCTCCACCCGCACCGGGACGCGCCGGGCATCGGCCCCCAGGCTACGGACCAGTTGCCGTGCGCCCTCGGCGGAATCGATACCGACCGTCACCCGTGCCCGGTCGGCGAGCGCCAGCAACCGGGCGGCGGCGCGCTGGTCGACCCAGAGTGGATAGCCGATGAAGATGTCCCCGATCCCGGCGTCGACGAAGACCTCGGCCTCGCCTATGGTGGCGACCGTCAGTCCCACGGCGCCGGCAGCGACCTGTAAGTGCGCTATCTCGGGGATCTTGTGCGTCTTGGCGTGGGGACGCAAGGCAAGTCCCCGCTGACGGGCGGACTTCGCCATGGCGGTGATGTTGCGCTCGAGCAGGGCTGCATCGATCACAACGGCAGGGGTCGAGGCGTCATCGGGTGGAGGAGCCATGGCGCGGCTCAGGCGTCGAAGTGGGTCTCGGGGAGTTGCTGCCCGATCGACGCGACCACCGCGGCGGCGATCTCCCCCAGCTTTATGTTGCGCCCGCTGGACGCCGCCTTGAGGATGATCATCGCGGTGTCGTGGCTGCAGCGGTTCTGGCCCATGATGATGCCCGCGGCGACGTCGATGGTGGTGCGGGAATTCATCGCCTCTTTGAGCTGCGCCCCGGTGTCGGACAGGTGCGCGACGCGCACGGCCATCCTCAACGAGCGGGAAGCCTCCCGCGCGAGCTCACTGGCCGCTGCGATCATAGCCTCGTCGAAGGCATTGGGCCGAGGGGAATACAGGTTGAGGCCGGCTGCGGCAACACCGTCGAGTGGGATCGGGACCCCGAGAGCGGACCTCAGCCCGTGGTCGGCAATAGCCTTCGGGTAGTCCCCGAAACGCGACTCTTCCGTGAAATCGGCGACGACGTAGATCTGACCCTCGCGGGCGGCACGGATGCAGGGGCCGTCATCGAACTGGTATTGGACCTCGTCCAAGCGCTGGGCCCGCTCGCTACTGCTCGCAACCGTGGCCTTGGACCGGGGTCGAAGCAGGACGATGCCGCACAGCATCTGCGTACCCTCGGAGGACAGCGCATCTGCTGCGAGTTTGGCCAGGTTGTCCAGGAACTGGTGGATGTCCGAACTCTCCAACACGATGTCCTGGAGCATCCTCGGCAGGCTCACCTCGCCGAGGATCTGGTCGTTCGTCACGACTGTCCGCCTTTCACTTGCCACAGGCCGCCTTCATGCCACCCCGTGCTGCCACGTTACCGGGCAGGTACCCCTGCGCGAAATATGCGGAACAGGTTTGTCGTCGGGCATCGGGTGTGGACAAACGAGCATGGAGCGACGGGCTTCGTCGAGCCCCGTCGACACCAGCGAGGCGGAACTAGGAGGCGCGTCCCGGCGGCGTGATTCCACCCGAGCAGGCAGCACCCGGCTCGCGGGTCTGCTCCCCCTGGATGTACTTGTCGAGGAATGTCGCGAGCCGCGCATCGTCCGCGGAATCGATTTTCAGCTGCACGCCCCAGGCGCTGGCCGCGATCGGCGTATCCAGGTCGGGATAGGGGCTCAGCAGGACATAGGAGCGCGTGCCGACCAGGTCCGTCAGCTTGTCGATCTCGGCTTGGTCCAGGTCGGGGTTGTAGGTGATCCAGACGGCTCCGTGCTCCATGGAGTGGACGGAGTTCACGTCGGGGACCGGCTCTGTGTAAACGCCGCAGTTGGTCCAGACCGGACTGTGGTCACCGCCGACGGGAGGCGACTGGTCGTACTCGACCGCACCCTCGACGTGATTGAAGGTGACGTCCGGGTATTCCTGGATGTCCGCGATCGGCTTGGAAGCTGCAGCCTCCCGGGTCTGGTTCACCTGAATCTGATTCACGATCACCAGGGTCACAGCGATGATGACGGCGAGGATGACGGCACCGATGCCACCGAAGATCAGGGCGTTGCGCTTCCGCTCACCGGCCCGCTGTTCAGCCTGGATGGCAGCCAGGCGCGCCTGGCGGTCCTGGTTCTCCTGTGATCGCTTCTTGTTCAACGGTCGTCCTTCAGTGCTGGGGAGTTGCGGCGTTGGCCGCGGATCGGATGGCGCCGGTTCCAATGTACCGGCGGTGCGTGCCAGTCCTTCAACCGGCCCGCGGGGGAGGCCGGATCGACGGGACTAGAGGTCCTCGAGCAGGCTGCGCATCAGCGTGATCTCGGCTTGCTGGCCGGACTGGATCTTGGTGGCGAGGGTCCGGACCTGCTCCGTGTCCGCGAGCTCGACCCCGGCCGCCGCCATCTCCACTCCTGCCTCGTGGTGGTTGATCATGAGCTCGAGGTACAGCCTCGCGGCGTCCTCACCGCGGGCGGAGCGCAACTCATCGAGTTGCACCCCGGTCGCCATGCCCGGCATGAGCCCCTCGGACGTGAGCATGGATCCTGCATCGGCGCCGGCTCCCATGGCCATATCTCCGTGGTCACCGGAACCACCGGCCATCCACTCCATACGCGGCTGCGAGCTGCTCTGGTCCAATGTCCATTCCTCGAGCCAGGCGTACATCTGCCCGGCCTGCTGCTGCTGCGTGAGTGCGATGTCGTAGGCGATGGTGCGGAGTGTCTCGTCGGTGACGTTGTCCCGCACGATCATGGACATCTCGACGGCCTGGTTGTGGTGCACCTGCATGTCGCGGGCGAATCCCGCATCGGCGCTCGTGGTATTCGGGTACGAAGGGCCGGCGGAGACGCGCCCTGCGGAGAAGGCCAACGCGAACAGCGCGAGGACCGCGATCCCCGAGAGGATCAGGAGAACGCGCTTCTGCCAGGTCGGCAGCGAGAGGGTCATGAAGGTCCTTGGATTGGTTGAGTGCCGGTTAGCCAACGTACGGCATCCCGCTGGGTATTCCCGCAATGATGGCCGGACCCAGCCGGGAATGATTCCTCGCGCCGTTGCGTTATACCCCCCAAGGGTATGATCGATCGGTGAGCGAGGAGTAAATTCATGACGACAGGGACACCTGTGGAGGAAACGGCGCCGTACGGCTACACGGCGGACAAGGATGCCTACCTCAAGCGGTTACGCCGGGTCGAAGGACAGGTTCGCGGTATTGCCCGCATGGTCGAGGAGGACAAGTACTGCATCGACATCCTCACGCAGGTCGCGGCGGTCAACAAAGCCCTGCACGCCGTCTCCATGGGGCTGCTCGAGGAACACATCGCGCACTGCGTGGTCGGAGCTGCGCAGGAGGCCCAGGCCTCCGGCAAGAACGAGGCCGTGCAGGACAAGGTCCAGGAAGCGACGGCGGCCATCGGCCGCCTGCTCCGCTGAACACATCGAATCACTGAGGGAGAACATCATGACCACCACCACGATCAACATCACCGGTATGACCTGCAGCCACTGCGTAAGCGCTGTCACGAACGAGCTCTCGGACCTCCCCGGCGTCGAGACCGTCGACGTCGACCTCGTGAACGGCGGCAACTCCACCGCCACCATCTCCTCCTCGGTGCCACTGAACGCCGCTTCGATCGACGAAGCCGTCGCCGAAGCGGGCTACACCGTGGTGCACGACGGCGCCTGACATGACCATGCAGCAGATCCCGGCGCAGGGTGCCGAGCAGGAACAGCGCGTCGTCGAACTCTCCATCTCGGGGATGACGTGCGCGTCATGCGTAGGGCGCGTGGAGCGAAAACTCGGCAAACTCGACGGCGTCCAGGCGAGCGTCAACCTGCCGCTGGAAACCGCCGTCGTGCGGGTTCCCGCGTCCATCAGTGACCAGGACCTGATCGATACCGTCGTCGCCACCGGTTATGGGGCGCATGTCGTCAAGCCTGAGCACGACGTCGAGGGCGGTCACGACCACGACCACACGCCGTCCCTCCTCGGCGCCCGCCTGACCCTCGCCGCCGTCCTCTCCGTGCCGGTTCTGCTGATCTCGATGGTGCCCGCCCTGCAGTTCACGAACTGGGGCTGGGTGGTCTTCGGACTGTCCCTGCCCGTGGTGACGTGGTCGGCCTGGCCGTTCCACCGGGCCGCGGCCATCAACGCCCGCCACCTGTCCTCCACCATGGACACGCTCGTCTCGATCGGCGTCACGGCGGCCTTCCTCTTCTCGTCGTGGCAGCTCTTCGCGGACCCCACGCTGACGCAGCACGGCGGGATGGCCGGCATGGACATGAGCGAGTACTCCCTGTACTTCGAGGTGGCCGCCGTCGTCGTGACCTTCCTGCTGCTCGGGCGCTTCCTCGAAGCCTCCGCCAAGCAACGCGCAGGCAACGCCCTGAAGTCGCTGCTGACCCTCGGCGCGAAGGAGGCGCACGTGCTGCGCACCGTCGACGGCGAGCGCACCGAAGTGACGCTGCCCGCCCAGGCGTTGATTCCCGGAGACGAATTCGTGGTTCGTCCGGGCGAGAAGATCGCGACCGACGGCGTCGTCATCGAGGGCCACAGCGCGCTCGACACCGCGCTCCTGACGGGTGAGAGCATCCCCGTCGAGGTGACCGCGGGCGATGCCGTTACGGGCGCCACCATCAACACGTCCGGCAGGCTCGTGGTCCGGGCGACGCGCGTCGGGTCCGACACCGTGCTCTCCCAGATGGGCCGGCTGGTCAGCCAGGCGCAGAGCGGCAAGGCGCGGATCGCGCGGCTCGCGGACCGCATCAGCGCGGTCTTCGTCCCCGTCGTCCTCGTCATCGCGATCGTCACGTTCGTCCTCTGGCTCCTGTTGACCGGCGACCTCGACGCTGCCTTCACCGCCTCGGTGACGGTCCTGGTCATCGCCTGCCCCTGCGCCCTCGGGCTCGCTACGCCGACGGCGCTCCTGACCGGTACCGGTCGCGGAGCGCAGCTCGGCATCCTCATCCGCGGGCCCCAGGTCCTCGAGGACACCCGGACCGTGGACACCATCGTCCTCGACAAGACCGGCACCATCACCACCGGTACCATGGCCGTCGACGACGTCGTCTCCCTCCACGACGCGTCCGGTGCTGAACTGCTGCGCCTCGCGGGGGCTGTCGAGGCCCAGAGTGAGCATCCGATCGCGCAAGCCATCGCGCGGCACGCTACCGACGCCGGCCGACTGCCCGCAGCACGGGACTTCTCGAGCGCGCCCGGAGGTGGAGTGCGCGGGACGGTCGACGGTGTCACGGTCACCGCCGGGCGGACCGGCTGGCTCGAGCGGAACGGCATCCGCCCGAACGACGTCGACATGGCGGCCTTCGGCGCCGTCGAGGATGCGGGCACGACGGCGGTGTGGGTTGCGATCGATGATGCCGTGGCCGGCTTCGTCACGCTGTCCGACTCCATCAAGGACGGTTCGGCAGCGGCGATCGAGCGGCTCCGCCGTCTTGGCCTCCGCCCCGTCCTGCTGACCGGTGATAATCGCGCCGTCGCCCTGCAGGTCGCGGCGACCGTCGGAATCGATGCCGCAGACGTGCATGCCGGCGTGACGCCGGCGGGCAAGGTCGACGTCGTGCGTGGCCTCCAGGCTGCGGGCGCCACCGTCGCCATGGCGGGCGACGGCGTGAACGACGCCGCGGCCCTGGCGCAGGCGGACCTCGGCATCGCCATGGGCTCCGGGACCGATGTTGCCATCGAGGCCGCCGATCTCACGGTGATGGGCAACAGCCTCGAGCAGGTGGCGCAGGCCATCGAGCTTTCCCGGCGGACGCTGAGCGCCATCAAGGGGAACCTGTTCTGGGCGTTCTTCTACAACGCCGTCGGCATCCCCGTCGCGGCGTTCGGCCTGCTCAATCCGATGCTCGCCGGAGCCGCCATGGCGGCGAGCTCGGTGCTCGTCGTCGCCAACTCCCTACGGCTTCGCGGCTTCGGCAGGTAGTCCATCCAGGTCGCAGCGGAACCGCGCTCGATGGCTACGGCGCAACGGCCCGCGCTATCTCCTCCGCGGACAGCCTGCGCTCGCCAACGTAGTACAGCACGGCGCTGTCGGGCAGTTCGGTGTCCCAGCCGGGATTGATCACGGCCCCTTCGTGTTGCACGGCGAGCACCGTCGTGGTGAAACTTCGTCCCATGGCCTCCTGGACCTGCCCGAACCTGACCTGCGGGAGCGTCCGCGGCAGTCGCGTGCTGTAGGTGTTCCGGCCGCCGTGGCTCATGAGGTCGGCGTACACGACAGCGATGCCGGGATCCTGCAGTTCCTCGGTGGCAAGGCGAGGCGAGTGCCACTGTACGCAGCGGACGTCGGCGGCGATGTAGGAGAAGTTGACGGCCCGGCTCATATCGCGCAGCGTGACGACAGTGTGCGCCTCGGGATTCACATGCTTGACCGCTACGGTGACGGCGAGTGCTTCGTTGTCGTCCCGGGCATCGATGAGCACGCGCGCAGCCCGATGAACTCCGGCACGGCGCAGCACGCCCTCTTCGGCGAGGTCTCCCCGAACGAAGCCGAGGTCGGGCTGCGCCGGCATCGGATTCTCCTGGATGTCGTCCCAGGCGCACAGGGCAAGGGCATGGGCTTCGTCGGAGACGATCTCGTGGATCAGCCGTTCGGTGCGTCCGGGCGTGTAACCCACGATCACGAGGTGGTTCGCCATATCCAGATCCATCGTGCCCTTCATGCGTTGTCCTTTCGCATTCTCGATAGCCGCTGCAATCCTGGTGAACAGGGTGGTCAACGTGACGATTCCGCCGACGATGACGTACACCCCGACGACGCGACCGCCCACCGTGGTCGGGAAGAAATCGCCGTAGCCGACCGTGGCGGCAGTCACCAGGAACCACCACCAGTAATTCGCCGCCGACGTGATGGTGTTGCTGGACGGCTCGGCCCACACCATCAGGGGCCAACTGGTGAGGAACACCGCGACGATGATGACAGCCGGCATCACCCAGATGCGTGAGCGCCCGAGGCCCCGGATCAGGCGGATCAAGACGAATGGCACGCCGGCGTTCCCTTCTCTCCCTGTCAGTACCGTTCGACCCTATCCTCCGACGTCGATCCCGTGTTCACGCGGTCCCGACGGCGCTGATGTCCTTCATCGCCGCCTCCTTTCCGCCGAACAGCCGACAGCCACCCCCTCCGTCGTGGAGTGGGTGGCTGTCCGTGCTGCTGGTCCCGGCCCTAGGGGACGGGTGTTATCCGCTGTGCTGGTGCAGGCGGAGCGGACCGATGGTCACGGTGCCCCACCCGTGCCGCGGTTCTTGTCCGTTCCGTCGGTGGGTAGGAGGGTCTCTGCGGTGCTCGGGGAAAGCACATCGTCCTCGCTCGTCGTGTACACCTCGGGTGCGGCATCATCGACCGGCGTCAGCGTCACATCGGCGTCCAGGTCCGGTGCTTCCTCGTCCTTCTTCTTGCTGGCCGCGACTCCGACAGCCGCGGCAGCAGCGGCAAGACCGACACCGGCAGCGACCTTGCCCGAGATTCCTGCCTTGCCGCTGTCACCGCGCGAAGCGGCGGCGGCCTCGACCCCTGGCTCGCCGGCGCCGATGCCGGTTCCGACAGAGCCCCGCCACGCTCCTGTGGCGTAGCCCTCATCCTCGATGAATGCCTTGAACCGCTTCAGGTCACCCTCTGCCTGGTTCTCGACGACGTTGAGCTTGTCGCCGATCTTCTCGACCAGGCCCTCGGGCTCGTACTCGAGGACGAGATGCACCTGGGTCTGCCCGCCTCCGACGTCCTCGAAGGAGACCGAGCCGGCGTTCGTTGCGCCTTCTGTCGCGGCCCACGACACCTTGGTGTCGGGTACCTGCTCGAGGATCACGGCATCCCACTGCCGGCGGACACCGCCGATTTCGACAACCCAGTTCAGACGCTCGTCATCGAGTTGGGTCACGGATGTGACCCCGCCCATGAAGTGGGGGAATTCCTCGAACTGGGTCCACTGGTTGTAGGCGATGCTGATCGGGACGTTGACAAGGATGCTCTTCTCGAACTTCGTGCTCATGGCGTCTCCTCCGGGTTGGAACAAGCTACGGCTAGGAATGCAAACAGTTACTGAAGCAGTTCATCAGCATGCTTAGCATAGCGTGGGTCGCGCCTTGTATGGCAGGGCCGCGCGCGGATCCGTTCCCCTCAGGGCCGCAGCAGCGGCTCCACCGTATGGGGCTGATCGAGCGCCGCGTCGTCGTCGGGCGTGGACCGTAGCTCGTCCAGCCGCACGCACACGACACCGGCCACGATCAGGAGCCCACCGAGAAGTTGAACCGCGCCGGGCAGTTCACCGAGGATGAGCCAGGCCGCGAGGACCGCGAACATCACCTCGGTCAGGGCCACGAAACTCGCCACCTTGGACCCGAGGCGCTGTGCAGCGAGGATACCGGTCACATACGCGGCCACCGTGGCGACGAGAACGAGGACCGCCACGGGCACGATCCAGCTGTAGGTCTGCCCGGCCAGTTCCACGTCCGAGAAGACGAAGCGGAACGGCATCACGTTCGTCAGTCCGAGGACCAGGATGGTGATCGAGGCGACGACCATCCCACCACCCGCCATGACGATCGGCGGCAGCGACTCGTCCACCCTCGCCGACATCAGGAAGAACACGACGAGGCAGACGGCGGCGGCCAGCCCGAACAGGACGCCGACGGGATCGAGCCGGGCATCGCCGGTGAGGTCCAGGACGAGCAGGAGCCCGAGGATCGCCGTGACCGAGCCGATGATCGTCAGTGCGTGCGGCGCATTCCGCGAGCGCAGCCAGAGGAACCCCACGAGCAGCACGGGCGCCAGGTACTCGAGCAGCAGCGACACCCCGACGGACATCCGCTGCACAGCGTTGAAGTAGAACAGCTGGCACAGGGCGATTGCCGTCGTCCCGTAGATCGCGACAGTGAGGGCGTTGCCGCGCATCGTGGACCAGCGCCCGCGCAGCGCCATCAGCACGGGGATGAGGAGCACGACGGCGGCGCCTCCGATGCGCAGTCCGACCGCGGCGCCGGGGCTCCAGCCGATCTCGAGGAGGGATTTGGCGAACGGACCCGAGACGCCGAAGGTCGCGGCGGAGACGAGGGCTATCCAGAGTCCGGCAGCGGGGCGTAGTGTCACGTCCCCTCCTTTCGGGTCGGTGGTTGGTGTCATGAGTGTCGAGTAAGTATGGTGATGACACTAAACGAGTGCAAAGTCAGGAGTCAACATGTTGTTCACCTATGACACGGAAGTCGCACTCTCCTCAGCCGCCGCGCTCATCAACACGGCCAGGGAAGACGTCGATCCGCTGGACACCCTCGAGGGCCTGGACCGATTCCTCGAGGAGCAGCGCTTCTCGGGCTCCAGGACCCACACCACGGCGGAGTTGGAGTCCGTCCGGGCGCTACGTGCGGAGCTCGAGGTGATCTGGTTCGCGGAGGAGGACGACGCCGTCGGGTCCGTCAACGCGATCCTCCGCAGGTCCAACGCACTCCCGCAACTCGTCCGCCACGACGAATGGGACTGGCATCTGCACGCCACCGCTCCAGAAGCCCCCCTCGAGGAGCGCATGGCTACGGAGGCCGCAATGGCCCTCGCCGATGTAATTCGCGGGCACGAGCTCGACCGACTGCATTCATGTGCGGCCGAGGACTGCGACGGCGTGGTGCTGGACCTCAGCCGCAACCGCTCCAAACGCTTCTGCGACACCGGCAACTGCGCGAACCGCACGCACGTCAGGGCATACCGGGCGAGGAAAGCATCGAGCGCGTGATCCGTCCGCTCCCGCCATCAGGGTTCGGCTCCCTCCCGCCCTGGAAAGAGGAACAGGGGCGACGACGGCGCATTCAGCCCGCGTAGTCCCTGGAGCTCGTAAAACACTCTCCTACCGCCCGGCGGCGTCCGGCTGTCCGTCCTCGCGACTGCGCTCCACAGGAGGAACGGCTTCGATCCCGTCACCGGGGAATCCGTCCTCGGAGAAGCCACCGTCCGCGAAGCCCGTACGGTCGACGAGCCCAGGGGAGGTGCTTCCGGGCACCGGCGTGTAGCTGCCGGCGTACGTCATCGGGCCCTGCATCCAGCCGGATGGCCGTCCCCCGGCTTCTGGTCCACCGTCCTCGCCGCCGCTGCCGCTGCCCAGCAGGCTCCTCGTGAGGGCGGCGCTGTCCGACAAGAGCTCGTCGACGGCGGCGAGCAGATGCGTGTCGGCGACCGGCACTCCCAGCAGCGCTGCCGCGAGGACCGTCCTGCGCACCAGTTCACGGGTGAAGGACGCCGTCGTGCCTTCCATGCGGCCGGCCACCGTCCCTATGGTCCCCGCACTGAAGGGCAGCCCGCGGGCGTAGAGGCGCAGCAGGGCGGCACGCTCGTGCTCAGCTGGAAGCGGCACCTCGACGGCCAGGTCCACGCGCCCCGGGCGCTGCGCAAGCGCCCGCTCCAGCATGTCCACGCGGTTGGTGGTGAGGATGAACGTGACGTCGGCGTCGGGGTCGAGCCCGTCCATCGCGTCGAGCACCTCGAAGAGCAGCGGCTGCGGTCCGTGCCCGAAGCTGCGATCCTCGGCGATGAGGTCGCAGTCCTCGAGGACGACGATGGAGGGCTGCAGGGCGCGCGCCATCCTCGCGGCCTCGCCGACGTGCGCGAGCGTACCGCCGGTCAGGAGGATCGCCGTCGTACCCTCGCTCCCGCTGAGCAGGAATCGCACCGTGTGGGTCTTGCCCGTGCCGGGCGGGCCGTACAGGAGGATGCCCCGCTTGAGGTGCTGACCGGCGGCGATGAGGGCCTCGCGATGGGCCGCTATGCCGAGGGCGTGCTCCGTCACCCTTTCGAGGAGTCCCTCGGGGAGAATCACGTCGTCGACGGTGAGCAGCGGCCTGTGGTGGAACGTGACGCCTGCCCCGCCGGCGCCGAAATCGCCGACGGTAAAGGAGAGGACCTGGCCCTTCAGCACGCTCTCGCTCTGCATGCGCCGCCGGAACTCGGCCAGCAGTGCTGCCGTCACGGCAGGATCGGTACACAGGACCTCGAGCGACGCCGCCTGACGTCCGAAGCGCGGCTCGGCCTTGCGCTGCAGGAGGGCAACGGGCACGCCGTCGCGCTCGAAGAGACGCAAACCGAGGGCAACGGTCTGGCGTTGCTCGTCCGGCCCCACCGGCAGGTTCGCGTAATCCGGCTGCGACAGCGGAAAGTTCGGGTACATCTGGGACTGCTGGAGCATGTCGCTGAGCGACATGTGGTTGCGCTGGTCGCCGCCACCGATCCCTACGAGTCGGGCGTCCTCCCCGACGAGTGCTGCGAGAACGATGTCCGCGTCCACGAAGCGGTGGGCGCCCACCTCCTCCAGCACGACGGCGACCCCGCCCGCGTCCGTGCCGAGGTGTGCGGTGAGGGTGTCGAGGAGCTCCCGTCCGCGCATCGAGTGCGGCTGCGCTTCCTGCGCGAGCCGCACCATCGTACTGAAGTCCCTGATGAAGCCTGCTGTGGTATCCCCCATGTGGGGAGGCTAACAGCGCCGTCAAGGCAATGTGCCAGGGGGACCGTAATCCTAGGTGTCCTGCTTAGGCAGGCGCTCACCGTACCGGGGTTCGTCGTCGTCCTCCGGTCCGGCTGTGGGCTGGGTTGCGTCCGGTTTACGGTCCGGCTTGGCCGACGATCGGTTGATGCCTGAGCCCTCGCTGAGATGCCCTGCGTTCGGCGTCTCGGCCATCATGAGCATCGCGCAGATCACGAGGGAGGTGATGAAGGCGATCCCGGCCGCTGTGATGCCCAGATCGACCCGCAGGACCTTCGAGCCGCCACCGGTCGCGAAGATGGACGTCGCCGTCCCGGCCACGACGGCGAGCACGGCGGAGAAGACGAGCGGAGCCTTGATGCCGTGGCGGAACCGTCCCTGCGTGGGTTTTCCCGGCTGGCGCTTGGCCACGGGCACTCCTTCCGGTGATGCGAGATCTTCTACGAGGCGTAGAGGTTCTAGTTTACGGGCTCGGGCTCGCCCTCGGCACCGGAAGTGGCCGATGCGCTCAGCGCTGAATCGTGCCGGTAGCTGAGTGCGGCGATGCCGAGCACAACCGCGGACAGGAGGGCTCCTCCCCCGGTCACTCCCAGCAGGGCGTGGGCCCCGAGCTGTTCGACGAACGGGAGGATGACGCCGGTGGCGGAACTCACCACTCCCACGACGACGAGGTCGCGGGCCGCAACATGGCTGCGGATCCCGAGGCCGCGCACCAGTTCGGCGATACCCGCGACGACGAGCGCGACGGCTCCGGCGAACGCGAAACTGCGTTCGTCCGAAAAGGCCAGGCTCGCGATGCCCGCCCCGACGAGCAGCCCACCGCCGACGTCGGTGAGGAGCGGCCGCGCACCCCAGTGCGACATCCGGTGCGTCCACAGGTAGGCCGCGCCGGTGAGCAGGAAGTACAGCCCGCCCACCAGTGACATCACGAGGGTCGAGGGCTCACGCCAGAAGATCGTCACCAGCCCGAACACGGCGCTCACCACCGCGCGGGCGAGGAACGGCTTCCAGACCGTCGACTCGGCGGTGTCATGACCAGCGCCCGGGGCAGGCGGTGCAGCAGCCATCAAGGCCCTCTCTGGGGAGTGCGGTGGCCGGGCGATCTCCGGCCAGTTCAGTTTAGTCCTCCAGGCCTCGCCCCTGATTGCCGGGAACCGCCCCGACCTTCGAGGTGGGAATCATCAGCAGCGCGGTGCCGATCTGATGAACATCGGCTTCACTGTCTCAGCTATCGTGCCTTTGATTGCCGTTCGCCATGAATCGGTACCCCATGCCCGCTTCGGTCAGCAGGTACCGGGGTGTGCTTGGGTCCGGCTCGAGTTTTTTTCGCAGCTGCCGGATGTACAGGCGGAGGTAGCCGGAGTCACGGACGTGCTCCGGCCCCCATACCTCTGTCAGCAGGTTCTCCTGCGCTACAAGCCGCCCGGGGTTCAGCATCAACGTTTCGAGCAGGCGCCACTCGGTGCGCGTGAGGTGGATGGAGGAGCCATCGGTGGTCCTGACCACCGATTTGGCGACAAGGTCCACGCGCACGTCTCCGAAGCTCGCGCCTGCTTCTTCCTGTGCGGGCAGGCGCCGCCGGGTGAGGGCCCTCACCCGAGCGAGCAACTCGTCGGTGAGGAACGGTTTGGTGACGTAGTCGTCTGCACCCGCGTCGAGTGCCTGCACCTTGTCGATCGAGTCCATTCGCCCGGAGACCACGAGGATCGGTACCGAGCTCCAGCCACGGAGCCCATGAATGACGTCGATTCCACTCAGGCGCGGCATGCCGAGGTCCAGCACCACGATGTCGGGGTGGTGCTCGGCCGCGCGCCGGAGCGCCGCGGCGCCGTCTGCTGCGGTGACGACGTCGTAGTCGGACGCCGTGAAGGTGATACTGAGGGCCCGGAGGATCTGTGGATCATCGTCGGCGATGAGGACCTTCACGCCGCTCCGACACTGTCCCCGGTGAGGAGCACCGGGTGCGGTTGCGGCGCGTGCGGCAGTGATATCACGGAGGTGAGTCCGCCTCCGGGAGTGTCCTCGAGTGTCAGCCGACCACCCATGCCGTCGACGAAACCCTTGGCCAGCGCCATCCCGAGCCCGAGGCCGGTGTCATTATCGGTGTCACCCAGCCGTTGGAAGGGCATGAGCACCTGGCCTTTCCGGTCGTCCGGGATTCCAGGCCCACGGTCGATGATCCGCAGTTCCGCTCGCCCGCCGAAGTCGCTCACCGACAGCACCGGTGGTTCCCCGTGGCCGGTGTATCGGATGGCATTGGACAACAGGTTCACGAGTACGCGCTGCAACAGGACGGCATCGGCAAGAAGGAGCCGGAACTCGGCAGGGAGGTCGAGCTGGACATCGCCAGGACCGAGATCCAGTTCCTCGAGTGCGGGAAGGATCACGTCCTCGGGACGAACGGGTTCAAGCACGACGCCGAGCACGCCGGCCTGGATGCGGCTGGCGTCGAGCAGGTCGGTCACGAGCTTCGACAGGGTTCCGAGGCTCTGTTCGGCGGTCTCGAGGAGCGCACCCTGCTCGTCGGGCGAGAAGGAGATGTTGGATGATCGAAGACTGGTGACGGCGGTGGTCGCTGCGGTGAGTGGACGGCGGAGATCGTGCCCGACGGCGGCGAGCAGCGCCGTGCGCACGCGGTCCGCCTCGGCGAGTGGGCCTACTTCACTCGCGGCCCGGGAAAGATCCCGGTACTCCAGGGCTGTGTCCATTTGGGTAGTGATGACGCCCAGCAGTCTCCGGTCCGCAGCTTCCAGCGGTCGGCCAACAAGCTCGAGGACTGCATGTTCACCCACGGGTACGGTCGCGGGATCGGCCTCCACGGATGACGGCGGCCGGGAAGCGTCCTCGCTCAGCAGGGTACCGTCGGTGCCCCGCAGCCGCACGGCGTCGAGGCCGAACGCCTCCCGGGTCCGGGCCACGAGGGCCAGCAGCGTGTCCTGCCCGCGGAGCACCCCGCCCGCGACGGTCGCGAGCAGTTCGGATTCGGCGGCGGCGCGCGAGGCCGCCCGGGTACGGCGGGCTGCCTGGTCCACGACGTAGCTGACCAGGACGGCGTTGACGATGTAGAGGGCAAGCGCCGTGAAGTGCGCGGGCTCACCTATCGTCAAAGTGCGGACTGGTTCGATGAAGTAGAAGTCCAGCGTCAGCCCGGACAGGACGGCGGCGATCAGCGCCGGCCAGATCCCGCCGATCAGGGCCACGACGATCACCAGCAGCTGGTAACCGAGGACGTCCCCGGTAATGGATTCCTCGGACCGAAAGACCGTCAGCAGTAACGTCAGGAGCGGGCCCCCCAGCAGGGCGACGACGGCCCCGAGCACGCGGCGCCGCCAGGACAGTGCCCCTCCCGTGTGCGGCAGCGCGAACCTGCTGCCGGCCGACGCGTGGTTGACGATGTGCACGTCGATCTCGCCGGACTCCCGGATGACGGTGGCGCCGATCCCAGGTCCCGTCACCAGCGCCACAAGGCGTGAGCGGCGGCTCACGCCGATGACAAGTTGGCTCGCGTTGGCGCCCTTGGCGAAGTCGACGAGGGCCTTCGACGTCTGGCCGCCCACCACCTCGTGGTAGGTGCCGCCGAGCTTCAGGACGAGTTCACGCTGGGCCGCGAGCTCGGCCGGATCGGCGTCGCGCAGCCCGTCCTGGTTGGTGACGTGCACGGCCAGCAGCTGACCGCCCGCGGACCGGGAGGCTATCCGGGCGCCGCGACGGAGCAGGGTACGACCCTCCGGTCCGCCGGTGAGGGCGACGACGACCCGCTCGCGCGCCTCCCACTTGTCATCGATACCCTGCTCTGCGCGGTACCGCTGGAGGGAGCTGTCCACCTCGTCGGCAAGCCACAGGAGCGCGAGCTCGCGCAGCGCAGTGAGGTTGCCGACACGGAAGTAGTTGGAGAGCGCCGCGTCGATCCGCCCGGACGGATAGATGCACCCCTCCGCGAGCCGGCCGCGCAGCGCCTCGGGCGCGAGGTCCACCACCTCCACCTGGTCGGCCCGGCGGAGCACCTCGTCGGGGATGGTCTCGCGGTGCGGGACGCCGGTGATGCGTTCGACGACGTCGTTGAGGGACTCGATGTGCTGCACATTGATGGTGGACATGACGTCGATCCCGGCGTCGAGCAGTGCCTCGACGTCCTGCCACCGCTTGTCGTGGCTGGTACCCGGGGCGTTGGTGTGGGCGAGCTCGTCGACCAGCACCACCTCGGGCGCCCGCGCCAGCACGGCGGTGAGATCCAGGTCTGTCAGGTGAACGCCTCGGTAGTCGATGGTCCGCCGGGGTATCACCTCGAGTCCGTCCGCCATGGCCTGCGTCGCAGTGCGCCCGTGGGTCTCGACGATGGCGATGACGACGTCGCGGCCCTCGACCCGGAGCCGCCGGCCTTCTTCGAGCATGGCATAGGTCTTGCCGACCCCGGGGGCCGCTCCCAAGAACACCCTCAACCGGCCTCGCGTCATGGCCTAAGTGTCCAGCTGCGCGAGGGCCATGTTCAACTCCAGCACGTTGACCGTCGGCTCGCCGAGGTACCCGAGGTCGGGTCCCTGCGTGTACTCCTCCACCAGGGCTTCGACGTCGGCCTCGCCGAGTCCGCGTTCCGCGGCGATCCGGGGCACCTGCAACCGGGCGTACTCGGGGCTGATGTGCGGATCGAGGCCTGAGCCCGAAGCTGTGAGGGCATCGGCCGGAACCGCGGCGGGGTCCACACCCTCGAGCTCGGCGACGGCGGTCCGGCGTTCCTCGATGGCCGCGACCAGATCCGGGTTCTCGGGGCCGAGGTTGCTGCCGCTGGACGCCCCGCCGTCGTACCCGTCCCCTGCCGCGGACGGACGGGACTGGAACCAGTCGGGGAGGGCCGCGCCGTCGGCGTCGGTGAAGCCCTGGCCGATGATCGCGGAGCCGACGGTGCGGCCGTCGAGGGTGAGGGGCTGCCCGTCGGCGCGGTTTTTCAGGGCCACCTGGCCCAGGCCGGTGATGACGAGCGGGTAGGCGACGCCGAGGACGAGGGTCAGGACGAAAAGGGCCCGGACGGCGGTGCCGAGCTGTCGGACGGTGCTGCGCGAAGAGCTCATGGGAGTCCCTTTTCGTGGACGACTGTGGACGGGGATCAGAAACCGGGGATGAGGGTGAGCACGAGGTCGATCGCCTTGATGCCGATGAACGGCGCGATGATGCCACCGAGCCCGTAGACGAGCAGGTTCCGGTTGAGCGTGCTGGACGCCGACGCGGCGCGGTACTTCACGCCGCGCAGGGACAGCGGGATCAGCGCGATGATGATCAGTGCGTTGAAGATGATCGCGGAGAGGATCGCCGAGGACGGCGAATGCAGCTGCATCACATTGAGGGCGGCGAGGCCCGGGAAGGCTCCGATGAACATGGCGGGGATGATCGCGAAGTACTTGGCGATGTCGTTCGCGATGGAGAACGTGGTGAGCGCCCCGCGTGTGATGAGCAGCTGCTTGCCGATCCGGACGATATCGATGAGCTTCGTGGGGTCCGAATCCAGGTCCACCATGTTGCCCGCCTCCTTCGCCGCCGAGGTACCGGTGTTCATGGCCACGCCGACGTCCGCGAGTGCCAGGGCCGGTGCATCGTTGGTGCCATCACCGGTCATCGCGACGAGAGCGCCGCCCTCCTGCTCCTTGCGGATGAGGCGCATCTTGTCCTCGGGCGTCGCTTCGGCGAGGTAGTCGTCAAGGCCTGCCTCCGTGGCGATGGCCTTCGCCGTGAGCGGGTTGTCGCCGGTGATCATGACGGTGCGGATACCCATGGTGCGGAGCTCCGCGAAGCGCTCGGGCAGCCCTTCCTTCACGACGTCCTTGAGGTACACGACGCCGAGGACCCGTGCCTTGCCAGTGGCGTCCCGGACGGCGACCACGAGTGGCGTGCCACCCAGCTGTGAGATGCGGTCGACCGCCTCGTCGAGCTCCGCAGTGACCAGGCCGGAGGCAGCGGCGACCCATGCTCGGACCGCGCTGCCGGCGCCCTTCCGGACGCTCGATCCGTTCGCGAAGTCGACGCCGCTCATCTTGGTCTGCGCCGAGAACGGGACGACGTCGCCGTCCACCTCCTTGCGGACGAAGCCCTCGGTGACCGCAAGGTCCACGATCGAGGTCCCCTCCGGTGTGGGGTCGCTGAACGAGGACTGAGCGGCGGCCGTGATCAACTCCTGGCGGTCGGATCCGGCGACGGCGATGAACTCACTCGCCCGCCGGTTGCCGTAGGTGATGGTGCCGGTCTTGTCGAGCAGCAGGGTGGTGACATCGCCGGCCGCCTCGACCGCGCGGCCGGACATGGCGAGCACATTGTGCTGCACCAGGCGGTCCATGCCCGCGATGCCGATCGCGGAGAGCAGGGCGCCGATGGTCGTGGGAATCAGGCAGACGAGCAGCGCCACGAGGACCGGCACGCTGACCGTGACATTCGAGGAACTGGCGATCGGGTTGATGGTCAGCACCACCACGGTGAAGACGATCGAGAGGGTGGCCAACAGGATGTTCAGGGCCACCTCATTGGGCGTCTTCTGCCGTTCGGCGCCCTCGACGAGCCGGATCATGCGGTCGACGAAGGTGTCCCCGGGCCGGCTCGTGATGCGGACGACGATGCGGTCCGACAGGACACGCGTGCCGCCCGTGACGGCAGAGCGGTCACCGCCGGACTCGCGGACCACGGGAGCGGACTCGCCGGTGATCGCGGACTCGTCCACCGAGGCGATGCCCCAGATGATCTCGCCGTCGCCCGGCACGAGTTCGTTGGCCTCGATCAGCACGGTATCGCCGAGGGCAAGGTCCGAGGACGGCACCTCGGTGACGGTCGCCCCGTGGGCGCCCGGGTCCGCATCGGCCGCGTAGTCGCCGAGGACGCGCGCCGTCGTCCCGGTCCGTGCTTGGCGGAGGCTGGAGGCCTGCGCCTTGCCCCGGCCCTCGGCGACGGACTCGGCGAGGTTCGCGAACAGGACCGTCAGCCAGAGCCAGATGGCGATGAGCCAGGAGAACGAGGACGGGACCTCACTGCCACCTGATGACTGTGGCCCTCCCAGGAAGGGTTCGGCGATGGCGATGGCGGTGATCAGGGCCGCGCCCACCTCGACGACGAACATGACGGGCGTGCAGACCATTTGCCGCGGGTCGAGCTTTCGGACGGCGCCCGGCAGCGCCGTGGCAAGATGCGCGGCGGAAGATGCCGAGGCCTTTTTCCGGGGTATGGGCTGGGGTGTGGCGCTATCGCTGCTGCTGCCGGCAGGTCTTTCAGTGATGGTGGACATGATCTAGAGCAGTCCTTCCGCAAGGGGCCCCAGTGCGAGCACGGGGAAGAAAGTGAGGGCGGTGACGACGACGGTGACGCCGACGAGGAGGGTGACGGACTGGACGCGGTCGGTAGGCAGCGTCCCAGCTGTGGCGGGCACCCTGTCCTGGGCGGCGAAGGAACCGGCGAGGGCGAGGACGAAGACCATGGGCAGGAAACGCCCCAGCAGCATCGCCACTCCGAGCGCGGTGTTGAGCCAGGGCGTGTTCGCCGTGAGGCCCGCGAACGCCGAGCCGTTGTTGTTGGCCGCGGAGGTAAAGGCGTACAGCACCTCGGACAAACCGTGCAGGCCCGGGTTCAGGATGGATGTGCCGTCGATGTCCGACCGGAGGGCGGGCACCGCGAAGCTCAGGGCCGTTCCCGTGAGGACGAGTGTCGGCATCGTGAGGATGTAGAGGCTCGCGAGCTTGATCTCCCGTGCGCCGATCTTCTTGCCGAGGTACTCGGGTGTGCGGCCTACCAGGAGCCCGGAGATGAAGACAGTGACGACCGCGAGGATCAGCATGCCGTACAGTCCCGAGCCCACACCACCGGGTGCGACTTCGCCGAGCATCATGTTGACCATCGGCAGCATCCCGCCGATTGCCGTGTAGCTGTCGTGCATCGAGTTCACGGCGCCTGTCGAGGTGAGCGTGCTGGCAGAGCCGAACAGGGTGGACCCGACGATCCCGAACCGTTGCTCCTTGCCCTCCATCGCAGCTCCCGCGGCCTGCGAAGCGCTGCCGTTCCCTGCCAGTTCGGCGAGTGTCACCGCGGTCAGCGACAGCAGGAAGATCGCGGACATCGCTCCGAGGATCGCGTAGCCCTGCCGGCGCTGCCCGACCATGGTGCCGAAGGTGCGCGGCAGGCTGAAGGGGATCGCGAGCATGAGGATGACCTGGAACACGCTGGTCCAGGGTGAGGGGTTTTCGAAGGGATGAGCCGAGTTGGCGTTGAAGAACCCTCCGCCGTTGGTGCCGAGCATCTTGATAGCCTCCTGCGAGGCCACAGGACCTCCAGGCAGGTTTTGCTCGGCACCTGTCAGTGTGGTGACGGTGGTGAAGCCGGCGAAGTTCTGGATAACACCGCCCGCGAGCAGCACGAGAGCAGCGATGACGGCACCCGGCAGCAGAATCCGCAGAAGAGCGCGAGTCAGGTCCACCCAGAAGTTACCGAGCGTTGCGCTGCGACGGGCCGCTAGTCCCCGCACGAAAGCGATAGCCACGGCGAGCCCGACGGCGGCGGACACGAAGTTCTGCACAGCGAGGCCCGCCATCTGCACGGCGTAGCCCATGGTGGCCTCGGGCGAGTAGGACTGCCAGTTGGTGTTGGTCACGAACGAGACCGCCGTGTTGAAGGCCAGGCCCTCGGGCACCGCCGGCAGTCCGAGCGAGTAGGGCAGCACGGCCTGCGTGCGCTGCAGCACGTACACGAGCAGCACACCGACCACGGAGAAGGAGAGGACGCCGGTGAGGTAGGAGCGCCACGGCTGGTACGACGCCGAATCGACGCCGAGGATGCGGTAGAACCCCCGCTCCACGCGGAGGTCCTTCATGCCGGTGAAGGTCCGGGCCATGTAATCGCCCAGCGGACGGTAGAGCAGGGCGAGTACGACGACGACGGTCAGCAGCGGCAGAAGCGCTGCGGCGAAAGTCATCAGAAACGCTCCGGGCGCACGAGGGCATAGACCAGGTAGCCCAGGGCCGCGATACCGAGAACGACGGCGATCAGGTTGAAAACGATCACAGTCCCTCCACCGCCCGGGCGATCAGAGCGACCACACTGAACAGGGCTGCGATACCCACGAAAGAGACGACGTCAAGCACAAGGAACTCCATTGGACGGGATAGTGCACTTCGGTCCGCCGGCTTCCTGCCGAACGGGTGCCCTGGAAGGCACGAGCTCGATTACATACCCCGAACCGGATCGAAAAGCCGATCCTTACGCTTTCCTCACGGCGAAGCCCGACATCCCTACGCTTCCTTAATGCCCGAGCTCCGCAGATGTGCGTTCCGACGCCTCGTAGGTCACCCGGGTTCCAAGGCGGTTGAAGCCCTACTGCCTACGCGCCGGTGACACCCTCGTCGTCACGAAACTGGACCACCTCCGTCGGTCAGTGCGGAACCTCAAGGAAGTAGTCGACGGACTCGAGAAGCAGGGCGTGACAAGCGCGAGCGATAGCACCTGGAAGGGCGACGACACCGGCCTACCCACGGTCAGCCCGAACGCCGACCAGCAATCACCGTCCGCCTACATCGGCTCCGGACCTCCCTACGCAGGCTGATAGTAAGTCTGCTTGCAATCCCGGATCGGTCCTGCCTAGGGTGGACGAAAGGCGCTCAATCGCCTCGAGCACGGACAACTACAACCGCGTAGCAACGGTAAGCAACGGTAAGGAGAGATCATGATCAGCAATGACAACCTCGACCAGCTCACCAAGGGCAAGGGAACGGTCTACACGAACGACGGCGAGAAGCTCGGCTCCATCGGTGAGCTCTATGTCGACGACACCACAGGACAGCCCAGCTGGGTCACCGTGAACACCGGGCTCTTCGGCACCAAGGAAACCTTCGTGCCTCTTCAGGACGCCTCCATCGACGGCAATGACCTTCGGGTCCCGTATGACAAGTCCCTCGTCAAGGCAGCACCCTCGGTAGAGCGGGACGGACACCTCAGCCCGACCGAGGAAGAAGAGCTGTACCGCCACTACAGCGTCCATGGCACCGGCACCGGCACCACGAACACCGACACGACCAGCCAGGTCGACGCCGGCACGACTGCCGGCACGACTGGCACATCCAGTGGTAACCGTGAGGCTGTCGGTCACGACACATCGGGTCCGACCACGGACGAGGCAATGACGCGGTCGAAGGAAGAGCTCCGCGTCGGCACCGAAACCCAGGAGACTGGGCGGGCTCGGCTGCGCAAGCATGTCGTGACCGAGAACGTCAGCAAGACCGTTCCGGTGAGCCACGAGGAAGTCCGGGTGGAGCGCGAGCCGATCACGGACGCGAACCGCGGGAATGCCTATGACGGCCCGGCGATCAGCGAGGAAGAACACGAAGTGGTCCTCACTGCTGAGCGTCCCGTCGTCGACAAGGAAGCTGTCCCTGTCGAGCGTGTCCGGCTGGACAAGGAAACAGTCACCGAGCAGGAAACTGTCAACGAGCAGGTTCGCGAAGAGCGCATCGACACGGATGGACCCACCCGCTAGACACACAGCCTGAGGAGCGAACGCCTCAGAGTCAAGAGGACGGGGTGCTGCTACTGCGGCACTCCGTCCTCCGTCGTTATGCCATACGCGGCAATAAACAGAGCGACCACAAGTGACAGGCGGGAGGACACGACCGTCGTATCGGTTGCGCACGGATGCTTGGCCTGTGGAGCGCCTGCGCGGTCCTACTGATCGCCGCCGAGGTCCTCCACACAATTTGACGCTCCACCCTTGTGGTCTTGGGCTGCGCAGTGAAGGCTAAAGCTAAGGCGGCTTTCCTTTGCCGCTCACTACTAGGAGGTCCCATGTTCTTCCACGTCCAGCAACTCATCAACGAGATCATCCCAGACGAGCCGGATCCCGCCGCAGCCAATGCCCTGCAGGAGGGCCTGGGCGGCCAGTTCGGTGAGATGCGCACCATGATGCAGTACCTGTTCCAGGCCATGAACTTCCGCGGCGCGGCCGCTAAACCCTACCGTGACCTGATTCAGGGCATCGGCACCGAGGAGATCAGCCACGTTGAGCTGATCGGCACCACGATCGCCCGGCTCCTCGATGGCTCACCCCGCTATCAGGGCAAGCAGGAAGACCCCCTCGATACCCCAGGGGCCGGCGGGTCGATCCCCTTGAACCTTGCCCTGTCCCAGGGGAACATCCACCACTACCTCGTCGGCGCTCAGGGTGCCCTGCCCGTGGACTCGGCAGGCAACCCGTGGAGCGGCAGCTACGTCTACAACTCCGGCAACCTGCCCCTGGACCTTCTGTACAACCTGATGCTCGAGGCCACGGGCCGGCTGCAGAAGTGCCGCATGTACGAGATGACCGACAACAAGACGGCACGGTCCACCATTGCGTACCTGATCGTCCGCGATCAAGCGCACGAGAACGGATACGCCAAAGCCCTGGAAACCCTCGGGGTGAACTGGAAGTCGCTGCTGCCGATCCCCAAGACGAACGCCGAGCAATTCCCCGAGGTCAAGAAACTCCTCGACCTTGGACTGCAGAGCAAGCAGTACACCTTCGACCTCAAGGGCCAGTCCGAGGCCGGGAGAATTTACCAGGGGCTATCGCCGTCGAAGGACGGTACCAACCTCGACGCCAGCGAGCAGGCTCCCGAGGGCGTGCCCTCCGTCATCGCCCCTGAGCGGTTGGAGGAGTTCGCCCCCGGTCTCGACCCGGAACTGCTGGAACTGATCCAGGCCACCGCTGACATGGAAATGGCAGACATCGACGCAATGTTCGGACCAACAACCACAAAGGCCGATAAGGCCCCCCAGGCCAACGCCACGACTGTCAGCAAACCCGCCACGGCCGAGTTCAAGGATGCCGACGGACCGGACGTGCCGAACCTGGCCAAGGCCGATGAAGCACCCAAGGCCAATGCCACGGCAGATGACAAGGCCGACACTGCCGAGTTCAAAGATGCCGACGGACCGGACGTGCCGAACCTGGCCAAAGCCGATGAAGCCCCCAAGGCCAATGCCACAGCAGAGGACAAGCCCGCCACGGCCGAGTTCAAGGATGCCGACGGACCGGACGTGCCGAACCTGGCCAAGGCCGATGAGGCACCCAAGGCCAATGCCACGGCAGATGACAAGGCCGACACTGCCGAGTTCAAGGATGCCGACGGACCGGACGTGCCGAACCTGGCCAAAGCCGATGAAGCCCCCAAGGCCAATGCCACGGCAGATGACAAGGCCGACACTGCCGAGTTCAAGGATGCCGATGGACCGGACGTGCCGAACCTGGCCAAGGCCGATGAAGCCCCCAAGGCTTGACATCGGGGCCAGGGTTACCGACACCCGGGCCAAGGCACCTGCCGCTAACCGTGCGCGCGGTGGAGCAGTGAGGCCTCGCAAGTAGTTTCACCAAGTTTCACCCCGCCCCGCTTGCCGTGATGTTGACGGTGTGAGTTCATGACTCAGGCGGGGCAACTTCATGACGCCAACCAACCGAGCAAGGGGATTTACCGTGGCAAGCCGGAAGAGTACAGACGTTCCAGGCTTCACAGCACCCCCGGTGGGCGCTTGAAAGCGTTCTGAAGGGCTAATAACCTCAGTCATCGGGGGCCATGTGAACTACCGAGGCCCCCGATGCCGTCTCCTTCAGGTGCGATTCACGGGCAGATGCTGTATCGCTCAGTCCTGCGGTGTGTCCCACCCATAGTCGGGATAGTCGGGATAGTCGAAGAAGGCGTCTCCGTCGAGGGCATCGACTTCGCCGGTGGCCATGGAGTCGATGAGGGATTCGAGGCCGGTCTGGACGCTCTGAACGAGCATGCCCTTCATCTTCTGGCCGAAATCATCCGATTGTCCTCTGACTTCGAACAGGACAGTGGCCGAACCGTTAAGAGCAAAGGCTGAACGTCCCTGTCCTGCATATTCGCGCTCGTCAGGATGGAAGTAGCGGCCGGCGGCGGCCAGCGGCGACTGGGTACCATAGCTGTCCTTGACGCCGTCAGCGACCGCTAGTGCATAGCGCCGGGACTTGTCCTGGTCCAGGAGCGGCCAGTCCTCTTTGTATGCAGCGCCGTCGTTGATGCCCAGGGGCGGGTAGTCGAGCGCCACCGAGATGTGCCTGCCGTCCTGTTCGCCTCCGGTCTGCTGATCACACGGGCCCATGTGGTGCAGGTCCACGACGGCGTCGACGTTGCCGAATTCATCCTGGAGGCTCACATAGACATCCCTGATGGTTTGGGATTCCGGTGAGAGGTAGAAACCTGCGTCTTTTGGATCTCCGGGCAGGTCACCTGGCTGCGGGACGTAGTCGAGGTCGGCGTTGAAATCGCGATTCAGATCGAAGCCCGGTAGATCGATGCCGTCCCCGGTCAATTGGTGGTACCAAGCGCGGTTCGAGCCTTCCAGCTGGGGGTGTCGGCGTTCTACCTCGTCCCAGGAAATGACGTTCATACGGCGGTTGAGCTCCCCACCATCGGGATTGGCCATGGGCATAGCCACAAGTGTGACGTTCTCCAGCACACGCTGGGTCACCGGGTCATTACTGGAACCAAGCTTCTTCAGTATGCCCAGCAGCGCCTCGGTCCCGGTCCGCTCGTTGCCATGGATAGCGCTCTGGACGAGCAGTACACGCTCCCCCGTGCCGACCCGGGCGGTGTAGAGATCGCGGCCCAACTCGGATTGACCGACGACGTCGACCTGCACCCGGCCCTTACTGTTGTTCTCGATATTCTCCAGCTCTGAACCGAGCTGTTCGTAGCTGGTCCAGCCGCTGAATTGCGGGTCGTCGGAGGTCTTGCAGGTTCCCTGCCCAGGGGCAGTTGCATCACCGGGAGCGGCGCTGGCCGGTGTCGCGACAATCAATGCACCAAGCATCACCCCTGCTCCGACAGCGCCAAATATTCTACGTGGATTACGGCGGACATGGTTCACAGTTAACTCCAATATCGAGTGATTGGGACAAGCGCATCGTTCCAATCCGATGGCCTGTCTGCAAGAGAATCACCAAAAACCAAAGCATAAAACACCGCCCCTCTGGCTATTTTCCATCATCGAGGCTAAGTTACTGGCAGCTAGGGATAAAGGCGTCAACATTTAATACCATATCCGTGGATATGGCTCTTGAATGTAGACGTTATTCTGGGCGGATATATCGAACCGCGGCGAGTGTATGCGTGGATTTCGACCCTCTCAGGAGCCATCCGTATCTAGTCGTAGGACCCTCGAGGATCATCATGAAAGCTGCTGCAGCCGCCGCCCTTCTTGCCTCGGCCCTCGTCCTGAGCGCCTGCGACTCCGATCCCGGACCTGATGCCGGCGGGCCGGAAATGACAGCCGCTTCAGGCGGGTCGGCCTCACTCTCGCCGAAAGCAAGCGCGACCTGCAAGAGCCTCTACAAAGGCGGCGATGTAAGTCCCCTGAAAGGAGCCAGAATGCTGATCGACGAGGCCGCGGCTAATGATGGTCAGGTCTTCGGCGGCCAGGCCAAGAGAGCGTCCGTGATCTCGGCAGCCCTGGTCACCATCGCTGAAGACGCAGACGATGACCTCACCTCGTTGATCGATGGGATCCGGATTCCCATCCAGGCTGTTGCGGATGGGCGGGCAAGCGACTTCACGGACGCCTCGTCACTTGCGGACAAGCTGGAGGCAGCCTGCGCCCGGTTCGAGCCCTAGGCTGCTCGCCCCGCTTCGCCCTCCCTATCGCCTACGCCTACTGGTCGCGTTCATGGCGAAGGCGTTGAGGATCATCCCCGATGGCCTGATCCCCTGCATCGGGCAACGCTCCACGAACGTTTGACCTCGTGCTGAAATGTCTGGCGCTGAAGCACCCCGGGCGGCGGTTGTTCCCTACTGGGTCGCGGACGTCGGCAGGGTAAGGATCTCCGCGCCCGAGTCGGTGATGGCGATCGTGTGTTCGCTGTGCGCTGTCCGGCTACCCGTCACGCTGCGGAGTGTCCAGCCGTCGGGATCCGTCACGAGCTCGGCGGTATCCGCCATGACCCACGGCTCCAGGGCGAGCAGCAGCCCGGGGCGCAGCGCGTAACCGCGACCCGGGCGCCCGTTATTGGTGATGTGGGGCTCCTGGTGCATCGTCGACCCGATCCCGTGTCCGCCGAATTCGGTGTTGATCGGATAGCCGGCCGCGCTGAGTACCGCTCCGATGGCGTAGGAGATGTCGCCGGTGCGGGCCCCGGGACGTGCCACGGCGATCCCCGCGGCGAGGGCACGCTCCGTCGTGGCGATCATGACGGCGTCCTCCGCGCGCCCCGATGGACCGACGACGAAACTGATCGCTGCATCGGCGGCGATTCCTCCCTTCAGGACGGCGAGGTCGAGCGTCAGGAGGTCGCCGTCAGCGAGCGCGTAATCGTGCGGCAGTCCGTGCAGGACCGCATCGTTGACGGCGGTGCAGATGTAGTGGCCGAAAGGCCCGCGGCCGAAGGAGGGCGCGTAGTCGACGTAGCAGGACTGGGCGCCGGCCCCGATGATCATCTCCCGGGCCCAGCGGTCGATCTCCAGCAGGTTGGTTCCGGCGATGCTGCGCTTCCTCAGGGCCTGCAGGATATCCGCGACCAGGGCTCCCGTTACCCGTGCGCGGGCCAGTTCGGAGGTACTCAGGATCTCGATCATGCGAATGCCTTTCAGACTCCACCAATAACTATCCCGGTAATACTATCCCGGTACTATCATCGGAACCATGGTCAGACTGCCGCTCACTCCCGCCGACGTCGAACGTGGACAGCGCCTCGGCGCCCTGCTGCGACACGCCAGGGGTGAGCGTTCGATGCTCGAGACGGCCCTGGACGCGGGCGTCTCCCCGGAGACCCTACGGAAGATCGAGTCGGGGCGCGTCGCAACCCCCGCCTTCCCGACCATCGCAGCCATCGCCGTCGTCGTCGGGCTCTCCCTCGATGCCGTATGGGCCGAGATCAACCGGTCGGACCGGGAGGCCGGGCCGTCAACGGCACAGCTGGGGACGCGCGAGCAGCTGGCCTCGTAGCGACGACGCGGGACAAGGCACGACGAGCGGTGGGTCATGACGAACAGTGGGTCATGAGGCCCGGCCCCGGGTAGCGCCCGTCACCATCCACCGGTCATCCCGGACCCGCCACCCGAGGGTCGCGGCCCGAGCCACCATGTAGCCGACGCCGAAGGCGAGCCACAACCAGGCGATTCCCTCCCCGCCCGTCAGGTCCGCGCGGCCCACGAGGACCAGCAGCGGGAGGTACACCACCAGATTCACGACGCCGGCGATCGCGAGGTAGCGGGCGTCCCCCGCGCCGATGAGGACGCCGTCGAGCACGAAGACGAATCCGCACACCGGCTGCGATGCGGCGAGGACCCACAGCCCGGCGGCGAAGGCGGCCTGCACGGCAGGATCCGTGGTGAAGATCCAGCCGACGAACGGCGCGGCGGCAGCGAGGAGGCCGCCGGTGAGAACGCCGAAGCCGACGCCCCAGACGATCATCCTCCGGGTCAGGGCCCGGGCCAGCGGCCTGTTCCCGGACCCCAACTCCTTGCCGATCAATGCCTGCGCCGCGATGGCCAGGGCGTCGAGTGCGAAGGCGAGGAAGGTGAAGACCGTCATGACCAGCTGATGGGACGCGAGGCTCAGCGGGCCCTGCGACGTCGCGACGAACACCGTGGCGAGGATCGCCACGCGCAGGGAGAGGGTCCGTAGCATGAGCCATGATCCGACGCTCGCCGCGCCCCTGATGCCGCGCAGGGTCGGCCGGAGAGACACCTGCTCCCGCCTGGATGCGCGGACGATCATCACCAGGTACACGGCCGCCATGCCCCACTGCGCGAGGCTCGTGCCGAGCGCCGACCCGGCCACCGACATCCCCGCACCGTAGACGAGCAGGTAGTTGAGGACGATGTTGACGCCGAATCCGGCACCGGCCACCAGCAGCGGCGTGCGCGTGTCCTGCAGGCCGCGCAGCACACCCGTGGCAGCAAGCACCACGAGCATCGCGGTCAGCCCGGGCATGGACCAACGAAGGTAGTCGACGGCGAACGCGTGGACGGCTCCCTCCGCACCGAGGACCGAGGCCAGGTGCGGCGCCGAGGCCCATCCGGCGACGGACAGGACCACCCCGAGGACGACGGCGAGGCCCACGCCGTCGCGCCCCGCCGCGAGCGCATCCGGCAGGCGGCCGGCACCGAGGAGGCGGGCAACGGCGGGGGTGGTCGAGTACGCGAGGAAAACCATGAATCCGACGGCCGTCTGCAGCACCGTGGAGGCGAGGCCCACTCCCGCGAGCTCGTCGACACCGAGGTGCCCGACGATCGCCGAGTCGGCCAGGAGGAACAGCGGCTCGGCGATGAGGGCACCCAGTGCCGGCACGGCGAGCCGGAGGATGCTGCGGCTGAGCCGGCGGTTGCTGGGCAGGGTGTCATGCACGTGACCAGCGTAGGGTGTCCGGGGCAGCGCCTAAGCTGGACCAAGGACCTGCACCACACGCGACGACGCCCAGGGGAGTCATGAAGCTCGGCATCCGGCAGTACCTGGCAGGACTCGTCCTGCTGTTCGTCAGCACCCTCTTCGTTCCCCAGGCCGTGTCCGACTTCGCGCGGGCGGACTCCACGGGCACGCCGGCGCCGGCCGAGGCCCCTCTGCTCCTGGCCATCGGACTCGTCATCATCCTCGCAGCCGCCGCCTGCATCGCCCGGGGGTACTGGCTCACCCACCGCACGAACGGACCACGAAAGGCGAATCCGGAGGACGACCCCGACGAGCCGCTGCTGCGGCCCGGGTACGGACCCGGCACGCCCGACAACGAATCGTGGCGTGAACATCCCCTCCGCCGGCCGGACCCGGGAGCAGACGGACGCCCCTAGCTCGGTGCTCGTCGCGGGCACGAATTCCTGATCGTGCTACCTGTCCAGCCCTGGTCACTCCCCTTTTCCCGCTTGTCGCTCGGCGGGCACCCTTCGTACGGTCATAGGTAGCGGCCGGCGGCGCCTTCGGGCATCGCCGGCGCCGGTGTCGACCGGCACACGACCATCGGAGGAGGAACACCCCATGACGTCCAGGACCCGCCGCCCCAGGTGCGCGATGACTGTGGGCCTCGCGCTCCTCTTCACCGTTTCCGGATGCACCCTCACGGACAGTGCGGACTCCGCCCCGAGCGCACCCGCGCAGGTGCAGGGGGAGTCCGGCAGCCCGTCGGCTCCTGCGCCATCCTCCGGTTCCGCCGACGCAGAACAGGGCGACATGAGCATCCCCGACATCGTGGAGGCCGTGGAGCCGTCCGTGGTCACCATCTTCACCGAGAACGGCCTCGGCAGCGGCGTCATCTATACGGAGGACGGGCTCATCCTCACGAACGAGCACGTCATCCGGGGCAACGACGAGGTCGAGGTCGCCTTCGCCGACGGACAACGCGTGTCCGGCACGGTCGAGTCCGCCGATGCGGTCTCCGACCTCGCGCTGGTACGCGCCGATCGCACGGATCTCCCCGCAGCCACGTTCCAGTCCAACCTTCCGCGCATCGGCGAACTCGCCGTCGTCATCGGATCTCCCCTCGGTTTCGAGAACACCGCGACCTCGGGCATCATCTCGGGCCTGCACCGTGAGATCCCGGGGTCGGCCTCCACCAGCCAGTCTCTCGTGGACCTCATCCAGACCGATGCCGCCATCAGCCCGGGCAATTCAGGCGGCGCCGTGGTGAACGGCCGCGGCGAGATCATAGGTATCAGCGAGGCGTACATCCCTCCGGCCCGAGGAGCCGTCGCCCTCGGCTTCGCCATCCCCGCACCCACCGCCACCGAGGTGGCCGAGGAACTGCGCGAGGACGGCACGGCCGAGCACGCCTACATGGGGCTGGCGCCGGGCGCCATCACACCTCAGATCGCAGAGCGGCTGAACCTGCAGGACGCCACAGGCGTGGTGGTGCTGTCCGTCTCCGAGGGAGGACCAGCCGACGACGCCGGGATCCGCCCGGGCGACATCATCACGAAGATCGGCGGTGACGAGCTATCAGCACCCGAAGGCCTGCTGTCGGCGCTGCGCCAGCGCGAGCCGGGAGACTCGGTCACCGTCGAGACCCGCCGGGGGTCCGAGACGCAAACCGTCGAGGTCCGACTCTCCGACCGGCCTGCCGCCGAAGGTTGAGCCGCAGAAGCTTCGGACTCAGAGGCTGCGGAGGGCCGCGACGATCTGGGCGACCTCCGTGCGCTTCGTGTAGTCGGCGTGGACATCGACGAACCGCACGGTCCCCGCGGCGTCGACGATGAGGACGGCCGGGTAGGGAATGGCAGCCGTCCCGTCAGCATTGCTGTCCGAGACCTCGAACCCCAATCGGGTGTGGGCGAGCCGTGCATCCGCACTCGGCTCCGTGACGATCCCCAGCGCGCGTGCGAGCACGTTTGCCGGGTCCGAGAGCACATCGAACCCAAGTTCTGCGCCCTGCGCCGTCGCCTCACTACCCTCGGAATGCTGGGGGCTGACCGCCAGAAGCTTGATCCCCTGCTCCAGGAGTGTTGGCAGGAGTTCCCGCTGGTACGCCCTCAGGGTGATGTTGCAGTAGGGGCACCAGCCGCCACGGTAGAAGACGATGACGGCCGGACCGCCCGCCCGGACCGCCGACAGCTGGATAGCGTCACCCGCTGCAGTCAACAGCTTCGCATCGGGGAGGACATCACCCACGGAGACCACCGCTGCGGGAGCGCCCGCAGAGCGCAGGTCCGCCTGCTCGCGGGTGAAGGTGCCAGCGAGGTCGGGGCCTATCTGCGCCTCGAAACCCTCGTTGAATCGCGCTACCTCTGATGCAATGCTGGCATGGGTCATGGCAATCTCCTCGACGTGTCACTGGTTGGTATTGAGACCCGGGGGCCGTCGCTCAGACACTAGGGGTGTTACCTGTCGGCGATTCACAAGGACGTCATATGCGGACATAGAACCCGCCCTGGGCCCTAGTCGAAGTGCGTCGTCGCGGGACCCTGACCCAGTGACTGCAGGACGGACGCGGCCACGTCCCTCAACTTGATGTTCCGGGAGCTGGAGGCCGTCTTGAGGATGGTCATGGCAGCATCCTGGGAGCAGCGGTTCTGCCCCATGATCACACCGACGGCGAGGTCGATGGTGGTGCGGCTCTCCATAGCGGCCCGCATGTTTGCGCCGGACTCGGTCAGCTTGGCGATGCGCACGGCGAGTCGGAGCGACGCCGAGACCTCCGCGGCGAAACGCTCGGCCGCCTCTATGGCGTCCCCGCTGAAGGCATCAACCAGGGGCGAGTAGAAGTTCAGCGCAGCCGTCGCCTCGCCCTCGAGCCGGATGGGCACTCCCAGGGCGGACCTGATGCCGTGGCCGGCAATCGCCCGGCTGTATTCGGGGAAGCGCTCCTCGGATTCGAAATCACTGACGTAGTGGACGAAGCCTTCGCGTGCGGCCCGCAGGCACGGGCCGTCGTCGTACTCGTACTGGACTTCGTCCATCTTCTGGGCGTCCGGGCCGTTGCTCGCGACCGTCGTCCTCGTCCGTTCCCTGAGGAGCGTGACGCCGCAGAGAACTTCGTCGTCCTTGGCGGACAGGGTGTGACCGGCGATGGTGACCAGTTTCGTCAGGAATTCCCCGACGTCGCCGCTGTCGAGGACCAGGTCCTGGGCCAGGACCGAGACCGCCGGGGCCCTGTCATCGTGGCCGTCGGCGCTGTGGTGATCAGACAAGAGGTGAACCTTCGGATCTACCCCTGCCGTTCGCGCGTGATGCTGGGCAAGGAGAAGGTGAGGGGGCCGCCTGCTGCTAAGCGACCCTGAGAATTCTACCCATCGAAGACGGTTCCGGCGCTCACTCCGTGCCTGGCACGAAACGCCAGGACGCGCCCGTCCACCTGGTGCGAGGTACCAACCCGCGCCCTTCTGGCCCCGGCCCCGGGTAGCCACGGCCTGGCCGGTAACAGCCCCGACTGTCAAGCAGGTGGTGGTGGTGGCGCAAGCCACTGCACATGTCGGGGAGCACGGCGCACACTGGGCATACGCAGCAAATGGCCCGGACCTGTCCGTGGACTGACGTTGAAAACATCGATGTGCTTGCACGGACATGGGGCGCCAGCCGGAGGTCAAGCAGCCGGCCCTTGGCTGGCTGCTCGCCCGACCCCCCTGCCGAGCAGTCCGAGTTGCTCATGCTGGCCGCGATAGATGGCCGTCCTCAGTTCGATGGCGTACGCCTCGAGGGCCGGCATGGCGAGTTCCGCGGCGACAGCAATTTCCGCCTCGACATCGTAGGACACCCGCACGAACTGGACACCGAAAGGGTCCGTGCGGTCGCCGTCGCGCTCCCCTTCGAGGATCACGTAGGAGGCCTGTGGTTCGTCCAGAGGATTGCCGACGCTGCCGACGTTGATGAGCGACCTGCTGCGATAGGTCGAGATGAAGGCGTCGTGGATGTCGCCGTAGCAGACCACGTCCGGCAGGGGTCCGCCACCCGTCAGTTCCGTCACCCGGAACATACCTTCGAAGTCCTCATCGGTGTGGCGGGCGTGCACACGGTGGTAGACGCTCTTCGCGGACGCATGGAACATCCGGATGCGACGCCCGCTGAGCATGATGTCGTGGGACAGGGGAAGCGACTGCAGCCACTGCCTGTCCTCCGGCGTCAACTCGTTGTGCCACCACCAGCCGGCGTCGTCACGCCACTCGGGCGTCTCGCTCGGCAGGAAGTCGTCCCAGTTGCCCCGCACCGTCACGGCGCAGTGCAGGCGGCTCAGCCGGACACACTCGGAGCCCCGAGGTCCCTTTCCTGCGACGTCGCCCAGGTTGTAGACGGTGGTGATTCCCCGGCGTCCGAGATCGTCGAGGACCGCTGCGAAGGCGGTGGCATTCCCGTGCAGGTCGGAGATCACCGCTACGCGTTCCATCACGTCAGGCTATCCCAGTCCCCCGGTCCGTTCCCCGCAACGGCCGTCCCTTGTCCGTCGTCGTCCGGTGGGCAGTTCTCCTACCGGGACTCGAGGTGGGCTTCCTGCTGGGAGTTCTGCGGCCCAGGTGCGTGGATCTGTTCTGTGAGCCATTGGATGAGGTACTGGCTGGAGGCGGGGTGCATCTGTTGTGCTGAGTGTTGCAGCGCATGCCATGGCTCGGCCTCGCTTGTCGTACCGATCGACCTCACGAATCGTGTGAGCGGGCAGTGCTCGAGCTCCAGGGGGTGCGGGGCGGCCAACCGCGCGAACTGCCAGTGGTAGGCGAGGGCACCTAACGGTGTTCGTATCGAAGACCGATGCAGATTCGGGTCGAACGAGTCCGCCCACCGTCCACAGTCTTCCAGGTCCATCGGCTTTGCGAAGTAGTAGCCCTGGCCCAGTGGGGCGCCGAGGATGGTCGCGGCCTCGGTCAGACTTTCATCCTCGAGCCCCTCGATCACGACGGTCATCTCCAGGTCCCTGCCCATCTGGATAAGGGTCGCCATGACGCTCAGCGTCTCCAGAGGCCTGTCGTACACATGCATGAACAGGCCACGATCGAGTTTGATGGCGCTGAAGGGGAACGACGACAGTCGTTGCAGGCTGCTGTATCCGGACCCGAGGTCGTCCATGGCGAGACGGACGCCGAGGCCGGCTAGCTCCTGCAGCGCTGCCCGCTGCGTCTCAAGGACCATTGTCTGCGATTCCAGGAGTTCCAGCCCGAGCCTGCCCGGCTCGATGCCATGGGTATGGAGCATGCGCCCGACCAGTGCGGGTAGTGTGCGGTCGTGCAGGATTTCAGGGGGCAGATTCACTGCCACGTTGGGAGGCACGCCTGCCCGGTCCCAGCCGGCTATGAGGCCCAATGCCCGATCGAGGACATGATCGAAGAGGACGCGCAGGTTCTCGGTGCTGAGATGGGACAGGAACTCGTCCGGGAAGGCGATGCGCCCCCCGGGTAACTCCAGACGCGCCAGGGCCTCGAACAGTGCGATCGACCCGTCGCGTAGATCCACGATGGGCTGGAAGTGGACCAGGATATTCCCGCTCCTCAGGGCGCTCCGGTACATCCCCGCATCACGACTTCCAACGGCGTCTGCGGTGGTGCTGTCCAGGAGGGATTGGGATTGGGCGTAGGCGGCGGTCTCCCACCAGGACACGCCGTCGTTCCGCCGTCCCTTCGCCAGGTACAGCGCTTCGTCAGTGCTGCGAAGGATCGATCGGCTGTCCGTGCCGTCCTCGGGCACGAGGGCGATCCCCATGCTCATACCGATGCGAACCTGGCGACCGTCCACCGTGAAGGGCTCCTCAACGGTCTCATGCAGACGGTTCAGGATTCCCGGGAGATCCTCATCCGACGTAGCCCTGGCGATGTTGCCCAGGATCAGGAGGAACTCGTCCCCTCCCATCCGGGCCAGCACATCCCCTTCCCGCAGGCGCGCCAGGACACGGGTTGCCCACTGCTGCAGCACCACATCACCCGCTGCATGACCCAGCGTGTTGTTCACGATGCGGAAGTCATCGAGATCGATCAGACCGACCGCGACCGTCAGATCCGTCTCCGGCGAGCGTTGCACGGCTTCCTCCACCGCACGCTCGGCCGCGATCCGGTTCGGAAGCCCGGTTACATGGTCGTGGACGGCCTGGGCCTCCAACTGCTTCAGCAACGCAACCCTGTTGCTGATGTCACGTTGGACGCTCACATAATGGGTGACCTCGAGGCTGTCCCCGACCCGCATCGGAACGATCTTCAGCGCGGCCCAGAAGGCGGAGCCGTCCTTGCGATAATTGAGGATCTCCCCCTCGAACACCTCACCTGCGGCCAGGACCTCCCTCATCTGATGTGGCGTGCCGGCATCGGTACCGGGTCCCTGCAGGAGACGACAATTGCGGCCCACCATGTCCGCCGGCTCATACCCCGTCATCGCCGTGAAGGACGACGATACGAACGTCACCGCCTGATCAGCATCGGTGATCAACGCGATATCAGCGATTGCCGTCCGGGCCTCCGCAAGCACAGCAGGCCATTCGCCTCGACCATCGATCTCGCCACGCCGGCCGTCGCGGTCTTCCACCAGCATGCTGGTCGCGCCCCTTCCTGCATGCCCGACAGGAGGGTGTTGCAGCGGGTCCGGACCAGTCATGTGCTCATTCCTTCGGTGCCGTCAGTGAGGTCGTGGAGTTCGAGTCGAGTTTGTCACTACCACCCACGAATATTCTTCCCGACGAAAACTAAGGAACCGTTAGCATTCGGCGAGGAGAGACCAAGGATTGGGGTAGTCCCTTCAACCATGCAGAACAGGTTGTCCGGGTGCGGCTGAATCGGTGTCCTGCGGATTTTGGAGGGTCTGTGGCGGTTTGTTATCCTCATGTCTTGGATTTCCGGTCAAGTAGCTGGCCTGGTCGAGTTCGTCGGACGGTTACTGGCATGTCTCTGCCTTCTGCATTATCAACGCCCTCGGTGGACACCACTGGCGTTCACACGAGTATCGAATCCTTCATCGACTGCCCCACGGGCACTGTCGAGCACTACTTCGACTCCCCGGTGTTCCACTGGTCCGATGAGCTGTACCGCATCCACGGGTACGCGCGGGGCGACGTCGTTCCGACCCTCGACCTGGGTTTCTCCCATATCTATCCCGAGGACCGGGATGCCGCGAAGGCTTTCTGGGAGGCCCTGACATCGACGGGGGGCCCCCTCTCGATCTATCTATCCCTGCGCGACGCTGATGGTGGCACGCGCAAGGTCCTGATCTCCGGGGATTTCATCCGACCGAATGAGGACCCGGTCGGCGTGTGGGCGCTGGTCGCGGATCTCACTCGCTCCATCCATGTGGAAACCCGTGCGATCGCCAACCAGGCTGTCGCCGCGTCAGCGTTGAGCCGCGCCGTGATCGAGCAGGCAAAAGGCATCCTCATGGGTCGCGCCGGCCTCGACGCGACGGAAGCCTTCGAACGGATCAGCCAGCGCAGCCAGACCACGAACCGGAAGGTCGTCGTCGTCTCCCAGGAAATCATCGACCGCGCCCGCCAGCTCAGCGAGGACAGCGACCGTCCGCACCGCACCCGCGCCCTGCTGGAACTCTTCGACAATTCCTGACCGGCACGAACTTCCAGCCCCGTTCAACTACTCACCGAAAGATCCTCATGGACGACTCTTCCCCCTTGAATGAACTAGCGCCCCTCATCGGGCGTGCCAAAGGACTTTTCCTCACGGAACAAACCGCCCAGCAGGCTGTGTCTGCCCTGGCAGCCGCAGCCAAGGAAGCAATCCCCCATGCCCTCGGTGCCGGCGTGAGCCTCATCAAGGGCAACCAACCGACCAGCGTCGGTGCGACGGACAACTTCGTCCTTCGCGCCGATGACCTTCAGTACGAGCTGGGCAATGGGCCGTGCCTGTCCGCGTGGTCCGAAGGCAGGGCCACCTATGTCGAGGACACCGAATCCGACCAGCATTGGCCGCGCTGGAGCTCGGAAGCAGCAAGAACCGGAGTGCGCTCCTGCTTCAGCGTTCCGCTGGAGAATGGGGCACACGGAATCGGCGCAATGAAGATCTACGCTGCAGCCCCTCACGCCTTCACCGTCCAGGATCAGAAGGTGCTGGCTCACCTCGCCCTGTCGGCTGCGGTCCTGCTGGGACATATCCAGGCCAGCGACACCCCCCAGCGCATCAGCGAAACGGCGAAGGAAACCCTGCGAATACGAGACGTGGTTGCTGCCGCCCGCGGCATCATCATGGAACGGCACGACCTTCCCGAGGAAGAAGCCCTGAGCCATCTCCTCAACGAGGCCGGCAACAAGGGCGTGACCCTTCACGAGCACGCACAATCCGTGCTCCGACGCGACACCCGCCCGGACACCCTCACCGCAGCACCGTGAATCACCGGGACTCAACCGCATCGATCGAGGACGCCCAGCGCCGCCAGATCGGGCGTGCGATGACACGAGCGGGCTTGAGCCTGCCGGACGTGTGGCTGCGGTACTTCTCCATCACCGGCATCGGCGACGAATACGACATCGACGCCTACCTCCACCAGATGTTCGACCTACCTGCCATCGAATGCGACAAGCTTGCTCACGCCATCAACGAACTGATCGACGAGATCCCGCCGGCAACTCGGGCACCCTACCGCCGCGACCTCCACACCTGAACCCAACGCGCACGAACACCAGGACGACGGCCGCAACGAGGGTTGCATGCGAGCATCGATCCATGCGCGCAGGCAACCTCTCGGGAATTCTTGGTGCACACGCATGCGGGTCGTTGCTAGTGTCTGAGTGGGACGACGTTATGACGCCAGCGCAGTCCAACATGTCCCGATCGGAATTTACCGTGCATCATCATGACGACACTTCAGCAGTAGCCGGCCTTGACACCGTCCCCGGCACCGACGGATTCGGGAACTGCCCGACCGGGAGCTTCCGCTTCTACCTGTCCACCTGTGAGCTGCACTGGTCCGACGACATCTACCAGATCCATAGCTACCGGCGTGGTGGCAGCGACCCGACCTCCGAACCCCTCCGAGGCTCCGTCCTTCCCGGACGACGCAACGAAGGACATGCATTTCGGGAAGACGTCACGACCCTCGGCGGACCACTGTCTGTCTATCTCACCCTCCGCAGCACCGGGGGCTCCCTCCGTCAGGTCCTCATCACCGGTGACACCATCGAGGAGAACGACACCGTGATCGGGGTCTCCGGACTCCTCTTCGATCTGACCGCCCTCCTCCACGGTGATTCCCACAGGCTCACGCGCGAGGCCGTCGCCGGGTCCGCGAGGGAGCGCGGTGTCATCGAACAGGCCAAAGGCATTCTCATGGGACAGACCGGAATCAACGCTGATGACGCCTTCCGCCTCATCAGCCAGCGCAGTCAGAAAACGCACCGCAGGGTCAATGAGGTAGCCCAGGCGATCATCGACCAGGCTTCCCACACGAATGTGCAGGACACGCACTCCCTCTTCGCCGCACGCACTATTCTCGACTCCTTCTAGGAGCGACCTGACGGTTCGGCACCTGCCCGGACCGCGATCGGCGCGCTGCGAGGTTCCCACCGGCCAGGTTCGGGGAGGAGAGTTGCCCCGGACGGCGGAGCGCCGTATCGAACGAAGACAGGATGGCTATGGAACTGGCATACGGCGTCGAACGCTTCACGGTGGCGCAGAAGATCACGATGATGGTGAACCGCTACGAGATCAGGGCAGTGAACGACAACGGCACTCCCGGTGAGCTGCTGGCTTTCGCGCAGCAGAAGCGCGCCGCCTTCCGGGAGCAGGTCACGTTCTACCGTGACGAGTCGCGGGGAACGGCCCTGTTCTCCTTCAAGGCCCGGCAAAGGCTCGACGTCGGTGCTACCTACGATGTGATGGACGCGACGGGGCAGCCCATCGGCAGCTTCCGCAAGGATTTCAGACCCTCGATCCTACGATCGACGTGGCACCTCGAGGCCGCGGGGATCCAGGCGAGAGGAAGCGAAAGAAGTGCCGGAGTAGCCGTCGCACGGCGGATCTGGGAGATGCTGCCCGTCCTGGAAGCCATTCCTTCACCGTTCCTTTTCCACTTCGACTTCACTGACCAGGCCGGACAGACGGTGATGACATCTGAACGCGGACGATCGCTCCGGGACAGGTACGTGGTCACTGTCCCCGGCGCACGACTCGACGGACGGGTTGCAGCGGCGATGGCCGTTGCGCTCGACGCCCTGCAGTCCCGGTAGGGCTGTCAGGCGTGACTCGCCCGGCTACGTTCGCCGGCGTGGGCTAAAAGCGCACCGAAGACGTCGGCGTGTCATGGCCTGTCGCTCAGGCTGACCTCAGGGCGGACAGCACGACGACGACGTCGGGGCCGTACTCGGCGTCCATGTGAGCCTGGATGGAACCGTCGTCGTACACGACCGTGACCGTGACAAACCCGCTTCGCACACCCGAAGCGACCAGCTGTTCGCCGACACCGATCTCCTGCAGGATCCGGTCGAGGTCCTGCCGGCCTGTGCTCCCCTGCCGGCCGGCGAGCGGATCCTCGAGGGGCACGGTGTCGTAGAGGGCTAAGGGAATCGGCACCCCGGTCCGTGTGAACACCGTGCCGTTCCAGGTACCGGTGGCCGCGTACGCACCCCAGGTCACATCCGAGGCCGTCTCCGACTGCTGCGCCTGCGCCCAGTCCCAGTCCGCGATCTCGGGTCCCGTGCACTGCGGTGGATACGATTCCGCGATGCCGCCGAGGCAGAACTGGGGTGCTGCCCCGCCCACCTGGAGGACGGTGCCCTGACCGATCATCACACCGTCTGCAGCGGGAGCAGAGAACTCCCCGGCAGGAGCTGCGGGTGTCTGGCTAGGGCTGGCGGCGGGTGACACACCCGGTGTCGCGTCCGGTTCACCGCCGGGATCGCCCGGAGTCGCGCAGGCGGCCAGGAGCACTGCGGTGAGGGCCACGATGCCTACGCGTGTCGACCAGGTCATGTCCCCATGATCGGCTGCCGGCGGTCAGGTAGCCATGGCACGGCCCGGAACAACGCTCAATCGTGATCACGGGCGCGTCGCCCGCCTCGTCCAACCGCCTGCCATGGGACGCGGGAAGGGCTCCGACGTCGCCCGCCAGCTCCTGGAACCTCCGCAGCTGGGAACCTTAAGCTGACCGTTCTTCCTGCTGACGGCGTCAGGTCACCGGCTTGTTCCGGTAGCGACCAACCAGTTCAGGAGCTGCTGCCTGGAGGCGCACCGGCGCGAGTCCCCGGGCCATGAGCGTCAGATCGTCAACCACCATCTCACCGATTGAATGGAATGCCTGGGTAATCCCTCCTGCCCTGTGGGGAGAGAGCACCACATTGGGGAGTCCCCGGAACGGGCTGTCGTGGGGGACGGGTTCGAGGGGCCAGACGTCGATGGCGGCGAGGAATCGACCGGCCACAAGCCGATCGAGCAGGGCATCGTAGTCGACGACCGCCGCCCGACTGACGAGAACCAACCGCGCGCCCTGCTGCAGGAGATCCAGCGCGGGACCGTCGAGGAGGTGGGCGCTGTCCGCGGTGGCGGTAGCCAAGACGTAGACGAACTGGCTCGAGGACAGTGTCTCCTCGAGGCCGGCCGCTATCCCACCGGTATCCTCGATCACGGCCGGCGGCAACCACGGGTCGTAGATGCGGACCGTGTTGTGGAAGGGCTGCAGCAGGCGGTGCAGGCTTCGTCCCAGGTTCCCGTACCCGAGAATCCCGACGGTCGCCCGATGCAGGAGTACCGCATCAGTATTCGACTCGCTGACGTACTTCTCGGATCCGGCGCGCATCGCCCCATCCTGATTGCTGATTCCCCGCGCGAGATCGATGGCCAATCCCAGCGAGTACTCGGCAACGGCCTGGGAGTAGGCCGACCCGCACCCCAAGACCCGGACGCCTCGGGAGAATGCGGCGGCGTAATCGACGTTGGGGAAGAAGTTGCCCTCGACGTTGATGAGCGCTTTCAGCTTCCTCGCCTTGGCCAGCCTCTCCGCGCCGAGGTCTGGTTGCCCGATGATCGCGAAGGCTTCCGGTAGGTGTCGGTCGAACATCTCATCCCCAGGGGTATCTTCCAGGTCGACCACGGTGAACAGCTCGTGGAGTGCTGCCAACGCCTGGGGGGTGAAGATGCGATCACGCCTCTGTGGTGCCGGCCGAAGGAGCACAACAGGTTTTGCAGTGGAGGTGTTCATCGCGTCCTCGTTCAGTACGGGTCGGATTGGCCTACAGGTGGGTGACGAGGTCCGCATCGAGCGCGGCTCGCGGGTTGTGGGAGTGTCGTACTCCCACCGTGAAGGCACCGAGTTCCTTGCCCAGCCTCAGATAGGCGTCGCTGTCTTCGAGGACGACGGCCGGGGCGACGCAGTGGGCGCGGAACAGCGCCTCCTTGTCGCGGCCTGGGGTCCGCCGAGCGACCTCTACGAAGGACTCGAGACTCCAGTTCGCAAGCAGAGCCGCGATCAGGTCGGGATCCCCGTTGGAAACGACGATCTGTCGGGAAGCCACAGGGGCGAGTGCCGGCATCAGATCGGCCGCCAGCCACGACGGCTCGAGGCTGCCCAAAGCGATGTGCGCGACGACATCCCCCCGCTCACGGTGCAGCGCGGGTATCTCGGCCACCGCGGCTGGGAACCCCTGACCGATGACACGCTCCCAGATCCACTGCTCGGTGTGTCCTACGAGATCATCGAAGAAACCATCGTCGAATACGTAACCCCGCCGGGACGCAAGCTCCTGATAGCTGGCCTCGTGCAACGGCTCCGTGTGACCGACCACCCCGTCGAAGTCCCAGATGATCCGCGCCCCCGCTGCTTCGGGAACCAATCGTCGGGTCAGGCCCGCTGCGTCTTCCTCGTCATCGAGCATGGTCAGCCTTTCGTGGTGTCAGAACCACACCGCCCTCATGGTCGGTCTCAGGCCATCCTAGGACGCGTCGAGCCGTCATCGGCATCAGCTCGGGTGGCATCGCTGCCGGCATCGCGGAGCACGACATCGAGACGTCAAGGGAGCGGGGCGGGCAGGGGCGGACGCCGCACTGGGTGTCGACTCCCTGTGCATCGGCATCAGCCGAGCGTATCGAGTTCACGCGCGAGGTTGTCGAGTGCCCGGCCGGTCCAGCGTTCCTGCGCCGCCGCGGTGCGGAAGAGAGGATCGAGCGTCAGGAGGTGGTGCAACACTGCGCGTCTGCCCGTGATGAATGCAGCAACAGGAATATGGGCATATTCCTCCCGGATGGCAGCGGTGTAGCGCCCGTACTCGGCCTCGCTGCCGGCGAGCACGGAGAGATCCGCGTCGCACAGGAGCTGCCCGGCACGGTCCTCCCCAGCAGGATCATGTCCCGCCGTGAGCAGCACCAGCCGCTCGACTTCGCGCACTGCCGACCCGGACAACCGGCCGTTCAGCCGATCGGCGGCGAGGGCGGCAGATGCGCTTTCATCCTCTCCCGCCGTACCTTCGTAGACGGCGTCGTGGAACCACGCGGCGAGGATCACAGCCTGCCGCAGTGGCGCGTCCGCCGGTACCAGCAGGAGGTCGAGGGCCTCCAGGACCGCGAGGAGGTGCGTCTGCGTGTGATAGCGCCGGTGCGGCTCGCTCCACCGGTCCAGGAGCTCCGCGCCGAGCTGCGGATGCTCCGGGAGGACGGAGTCCCAGCGGGATGCCAGTACCGCGCGCAGCTTCGGCCCCCGCCGTCGTGCCGGGACCCGCAGTCCGCTCGCGATCAGGGACCGGACGAGCTCGCTACCACTGACCTCCACGGCCCCCCGCTCCACCAGGTCCCGGTAGCGCCGCGCCGGCACGTCATAGTGGTCCTCGTCGAAGGCACGGGGCGGGATGCCTGCGGCCTCGGCGAACATGTGCAATTCCGCGAGCGACGACGTCGACACCAGGTGCGAGAAGACCGTTCCGTGCGCAGGCCAGGACGGGGGATCGATCAGGACTGCCATGACCAGAAGTCTAGGCGCGGCTCCGGAGACCGTAGGAAGCAAGGACATTCCCCTTGCTCGTGGTGGTGACCTCCTGCAAGTGCAGCTTCGTGACGGGATCGGCGGGTTCGAAGAGGTGACGTCCCGCGCCGGCGACCACCGGGTGGATCATGAGCATCAGCGAGTCGAGCAGGTCCGCGAACAGGAGCTGGCGGACCAGGGAGATGCTGGCGCAGATCGCGATGTCCCCGCCGTCCGTCTGCTTGAGCGTCCGCACGAACTCCTCGAGGGGTGCGTCCATGAGGGATGCATTGGTCCAGCCGAGCTCACCGCTCAGGGTGCGCGATGCAACGAACTTCCGGACGGGGTTGATGAAGCCACCGAACGGGTCGGAGGCGTCGGCGGCAGGCCAGGACTCTGCCCACTCCTCATAGCCGCGTCGACCCAGGAGAACGGTGTCCACCCGGCTGATCATGGCGCCCATGCCCGCGCCGAGTTCGGCGTCGAAGCTGTCGAACTGCCACAGATGGGGTGACTCGACCACTCCATCCACGGAAGAGAAGAAGCCTGCTGTGAGTCTGCGCATGGAGTTCTCCAGGTGTTCATCGATCGCTGTTGTCCCCAGTAGACGGCACGGACGCCCTGAAATCATCGATCCTCGGCAAAGTTTCTGGGCGGACTCCTCCCGCACTGCTTCCGGCCTCGCTACGCTCGAGGCATGCAGCCCGCCAGCGCCACGACTCGCGAGAAGACACCGCCTGGATCCGACCATGACCAGATGCCGGACACGGCCCCGTTCGAGCAGCTCCTGGAAGCCTCCCGACGCGAACTGACCGGCTACTGCTACAGGATGCTCGGGGCGGCGTCGGAGGCCGAGGACGCCGTCCAGGAAACCATGATCAAGGCGTGGTCGGCACGGGAGACTTTTGCCGGGCAGTCCTCACTCCGCACCTGGCTGTTCCGCATAGCGCACAACGTGTGCGTGGATATGCTCCGCAGCCCGCAGCGCCGTGCCCGGCCCATGGACCTCGGGCCCTCGACCCGGACGGCGGCCGCCGTGTTGGGCGCCCCGCTCACGGAGGCCACCTTCGTGCAGCCCATCCCCGATGACCGGGTCATCGACACCTCGGGCGATCCCGCCGTCGTCGCCGAAGCCCGTGACACTATTCGCCTGGCCTTTATCGCTGCCCTGCAGTACCTGCCGCCGTTGCAGCGAAGCGCCCTGATCCTCTGCGAAGTGCTGCGCTGGTCCGCGGCGGAGGTCGCCACCCTGCTCGAGGTGACGACGGCTTCGATCAACAGCGCCCTGCAGCGGGCACGCAGGACGATGGCAGGCCACCAGCCCAGTGCCCACATGCCCCTCGAGGATCCTGCCCACAAGGACCTGCTGGCCCGGTACATGCGGGCTTTCGAGGCCTATGACATGGAGGTCCTCGTTTCGCTGCTGCGCGACGACGTCGTCCTCTCCATGCCGCCCTTCGACCTCTGGCTCAGCGGTCCGGCCGATGTGCGCGCCTGGTTCGTCGGCGAGGGCAGCGTGTGCGAGGGTGGGCGGCTCATACCCATCGACGTCAACGGTTCCGGCGGCTTCGCGAACTACCATCTCGTCGAGCCCGGCCTGTGGAAGCCCTTCGCCCTCCAGGTCATCGAGACCGACGGCGAGCACATCGTCGGCCACCACAACTTCCTGTACCCCGACATGTTCGAGGCGTTCGGGCTGCCGATCGTCATCGACGAGCGAAGGACCATCGACGCCTCCGCGGGCTAGGTTCTGTTCGCGGTAATGATTGCCCCATCCGAACACCACAGGAGAACGTGATGGCCCAGCGTGTACAGGTACAACTGGTGGACGACCTCGACGGCGAAGAAGCCACGGAGACCGTGAGGTTCTCGCTCGACGGCACGGACTACGAGATCGACCTCACGCAGAAGAATGCGGACTCGTTGCGGAGCGCCCTGGCCGAATACGTGGACAAGGGTCGAAAGGGCGGTTCCGGGCAACCGTCCGCGAACACGAAGGCCCCGTCGTCCCGCTCCAAGCGCGAGGACACCCAGCAGATCCGCCAGTGGGCCCAGGACAACGGCCGCAACCCGAGCTCCCGCGGCCGGATCACCCAGTCCATCATCGATGCCTACAACGAAAGCCGCTGAGACCTCCCGCGGTTCGCTCAGTAGATGGGCAACCGAGGTACTGCCGCGCGATGATCGTCGACGGCCTTGTCCCGCGCCCATGCCTCAGCGGCCACGGGGCTCTCGAAATAGCGTGTCTCGGACAGCGCCTGGTCCAGGAAGGCGGCAATCACCTGGTCGACAGGGCCCTTGCCGACGAACGCGACGCGGGATGACAGGAAAGAGTCGAGGATGACGGACCGCGCGTCCGCTGCGATGCCCACCATGCCCTGCAGGTGGGTCACGAGCGGAAGCAGGTACCCCTCCGAGACATCCCGGATCACGGCGTAGGCAGCCATCACGTCGGCCAGATCGAGGAGCGAGCCCGGCGCCCACCAGAGCACGAGCAAGCCGGGACGGGTCTGGATACAGTACTTCCCGGCGCAGTGCGAACACGCAGAGGGTGCGGCGAAGGATGGACGTAGTGACGTGGGACAGAGCCGCGGCGGCGCCGCGTTTCCAAGGACGATCTGACTCACACGGTGCCTCCAGGTGTGGTGGATCCGCGCTCCAGCAACCGGATGATTCAACTCTCACACAGCGAAACCGCCGGCTGGGCGAATACGGACAGAAGCGGGTAGTCGGCCCTGTACAAAACGAGTGGCGAGTGGCATCGTCCCAAGTGACCGCATCGTAGTAACGGCTCGCCGGCCGCTCCGGCACCAACGGGGGCAGTCATGTCAGCAGCAGGTAAAACACTTCTCGCCATCGGCACCAAGAAGGGACTGTGGCTCGCCTCGAGCACGGACCGCGAGACCTGGACGGTGTCCGAACCGATGTTCCTGATGGAGGAGATCCCGAGTGTCGGCATCGACACCCGGGGCGGGCGCACCCGTCTCTTCGCGGGACGCATGTCGTGGCACTTCGGGCCCTGCATAGCCCACTCGGACGATCTCGGCGAGACCTGGACGGAGCCCCAGGAGGGCAGCATCCGCTTCGGTGCGGACGACGGCGCCACCCTCGAGCGCATCTGGCAGATCCACCCCGACTCCGAGAACCGTCCAGGCGTCGTCTGGGCCGGGTGCCAGCCCATCTCGGTCTGGAAGTCCACGGACCACGGGGAGACGTTCGAACTCAACCGCGGCCTCTGGGACCACCCCCACCGGAGCGAATGGGGCGCAGGCTTCGGCGGCGCAGCCGCGCACACCGTCCTTCCCAGTCCGGCGGACGACACCCTCCATGTCGCCATGAGCACAGGTGGGGTGTACCGGTCCGACGACGGGGGCACCTCCTGGCAGCCCCGTAACAGTGGCATCAGCGCTTACTTCATGCCCGACCCGAACCCGGAGTTCGGCCAGTGTGTGCACAAGGTGGCCCGGGACGCCGTCGACCCCGACCGCCTCTTCGCCCAGAACCACCACGGTGTCTACGCGACCACGGACAGGGGTGACTCCTGGCAGTCCATCGCAGAGGGCCTTCCGGCGGACTTCGGCTTCGTGATGCTTTCCCACCCGCACCGCAGTGGCACCGCTTGGGTCATCCCGCTCAAGGCCGACGGCGAGCGCATTCCACCGGACGGTCACCTGATGGTGCATCGCACGGACGACGGCGGAGCCACCTGGCAGGCAAGCAACGCCGGCCTGCCGCAGGCCGACTACAACGCGGTGCTGCGCGACGCAGCGTGCGTGGATTCCGCCGAGACCCCGGGCGTCTACTTCGGGACCCGAGGCGGTAGCGTCTACGCCAGTGCGGACGAGGGCCGCACGTTCCGGGAGGTCGCGAGCCACCTGCCCGACGTCCTGTCGGTCCGTGCCGCGGTCGTCCCCGCCTGAACGGCCGTCCGCGATGATCGAAGCAACCACGAGGACCGTGACCGTTCTGATCCCTACGCTCCTTCGCCCGTACATCGACGGTCGTAGCGAGGTCAGCATGACCGTGCCTGATCATGGCGACGTGGCAGCGCTGCTGGACGGCCTCGGTGCCGGACGGCCCCTCCTGGATCAGCGGATCCGCGAGGAGACCGGAGCCCTGCGCCGGTACGTGAATATCTACGTGGACGGCGAGGACGTGCGCCGCCTCGAGGGGCTTGCAACAGCGGTGCCTGCGGGAGCCACCGTCATGATCATCCAGTCTGTTGCCGGCGGCTAGGGTCCGAACAAGGCGTAACACAAAGTTAACGACACCCGCCGGATGCGGAAACGTGCCGCTGTCTACCATTGCTCAGCGCTGCGTGCCCTCCCGGTTCCTTACACATCCCCGTTCGAGTCCGGGCCCAGCCCCCTCCGGCACGCGGAAGCGCCATCACGGAAATGGACTCCCATGGATTCTGGAAACGTCGCTTGGATTCTTGCCAGCGCCGCGCTCGTCTGTCTGATGATCCCGGCCCTGGCCCTGTTCTACGGAGGAATGGTCGGCTCGCGCCGCATCCTCAACATGATGATGATGTGCTTCGGCGGCGCCAGCCTCGTCGCGGTGCTGTGGGCCCTGTTCGGATACTCGATGGCCTTCGGCAACTCGGTGGGCGGTCTCGGGCTGGTGGGTAACGTCGCCGAGTACGCGGGCCTGGGGCAGTTGCTCGCCGAGGACCCTACAGCCTCCATCCCTCCCATCCTGTTCGCCGCCTTCCAGCTGTTCTTCGCCTGCGTCACGACGGCGCTGGTGGCAGGTGCCGCCGCCGGGCGCATGAAGTTCGGTGCCTGGATGATCTTCGCGGGTGTCTGGGCCACCCTGGTGTACTTCCCGATCGCCCACTGGGTCTTCGCGTTCAGCTCTGAAGATGGGAGCGTGGTGGGTGGCTGGATTGCCAACAACCTCGGTGCGATCGACTACGCCGGCGGGCTCGCCGTCCACATGAACGCAGGCATCGCAGCGCTTGCACTGTCCCTCGTCCTCGGCCGCAGCCACGGTTGGCCGAAGGTCGATCATGCCAAGCCGCACAGCAGGCCTCTCGTCCTCGTCGGTGCCGGGCTCCTGTGGGTCGGCTGGTTCGGCTTCAACGCAGGGTCCGCTCTCTCCGCCGGACAGTCCGCGTCGGTGGTCTTCCTCAACACTGCCATCGCAGCTTCGGCGGGCCTGCTCGCCTGGGCCCTGGTGGAGCGGGTCCGCAACGGAGCCGCGACGAGCATGGGTGCTGCCTCCGGCCTGATCTCCGCTCTCGTCGCGATCACTCCTGCGTGTGGAGCCGTCAGTCCGATGGGCGCCCTCGCTATCGGCGCGATCGCCGGAGCCGTCTGCTCCCTCGCTATCGAGCTCAAGTTCAGGTTGGGATTCGACGACTCGCTCGACGTCGTCGGCGTCCACCTGATCGGCGGCATCCTGGGCACCCTGCTCATCGGCTTCTTCGCCACCGAGGACGCCCCCAACGGCGTCTCGGGCCTTTTCTACGGCGGGGGCTTCGAGCTGCTGGGCATCCAGGCACTGGCAACCATCGCGGTGCTGGTCTACTCCTTCGTGGTCACCTGGGTGATTGCTCAGGCCATCCAGCGCACCGTCGGCCTCAGGATCGAGCAGGAGGACGAGCTGCGCGGCATAGACATCGCCACCCACTCCGAGTTCGCGTACCTGACGGACGAAGATCCTGTGGACCTCGGCGCGCCGCGCAAGTAGGAAGCGCACACGTAGGACCTCGCACGTACAAGGGAACGGGCGTCACCGGTCGTGGTGGCGCCCGTTCCCATGTAAGTGCTCACCTGTTCGTGGTCGGGACATACCCGTGGATGGGACAGGGCGCACTGTCGGCGTGTGCCGGGAGCGCCCTATCGGCGGGTTGGAGAAACCGTCCGCCTACGCGCTGAAGGACCGTCGAGGGGGCGGTCAGAGCCGCAGGGCATCGAGTTCGGCGAGGGCGCCGTCAGGGCCGACCGTCGCGATGCCGTGCACACGCGCCCATGAGGTCAGCTCCTCGGTGATAGCCCTGGAAATGCCTGACCACCTTGCATAGGGCAGCACGTAGATGTAGTCGAGGTCTGCCCGTCCGGGATCCAGCAGTCGGAGGCCCCCGCACCCCACCGGCTGTCCCGTCGCCAACTCATAGGCGATAAGGAAGACGGCTATGCCGGATCCATCATCGTCCGTCATGGTGAGGGCGGCCGGTGCCCGGCCCCGGTCGGTCTCGGCGCGCAGCGCTTCCCGCAGCCCCATGGCTACGGGGTTGGTCCAGGGGACCTGTCTGACTCTCAACGTCTGCACGGCAGCCTCCTGTGGACAGGGTGTGCTTCCCTACGCTACGGAGCTGCGGTTTCGGCAGCATTTCCGTGCGCGAAAATCCGTGTGCACGAGTTCCCACCGTGGCGCCGGCCTCGACTACTACCCGACCACTCAGGCGCCGGCGATCGGCCGCCGGGGGATAATCTGGAACCGCACTGATGACCCCGGGGCAAGTTGCGCCGCCCGGTCGAGATCCGCCGAGACGACGACCGCGATGACCGGGTACCCGCCCGTCACCGGGTGGTCGGCGAGGAACAGCAGGGGAAGGCCCGATGGCGGAACCTGCAGGGCTCCCCGCACGGTGCCTTCACTCGGGAGTTCTCCCTTCCTCGTCCGCACCAGCGCCGGCCCCTCGAGCCGCAGACCGATCCTGTTCGACTGTGGTGTCACCCACCATGGTGTGGCGCACAGGCGGTCGAGTGCCTCGTCGTCGAACCAGTCGTCCCGTGGCCCCGGAACCACGCGGAGCACTTCCGGGGCCAGCACCGGTCGCGGTACCTCGGGATGACCGACCGTCGAACCCGGCACCGGATCCCCGACGGCGAGCTGCAAACCCCTGGCGAGTGCGGGTGGCCCGAGCCCGGACATCGAATCGGTGGAGCGGCTCCCCAGCACTTCTTCGACCACGATGCCTCCCCGGACCGATGTATAGGCTCGGAGGCCTGATGCCGGCGGCGACTGCAACAGCACTTCTCCATTCCGCAGCAGGAAGGGTGAGCACAGGGCGGGCTCGCGCTCGCGCCCGTCCGGCATGACGATGGTGAGGCCGACGTCGGCACCGGTCACGGCCAGCACCTGGTCCTCCCTCGCCTCGACTGCCAATCCCCCATTGAGGCTCTCAATGGCCGCCGAATCCAGCCCATTACCCACCAGCCTGTTCGCTTGTCGCAGCGCGGCTCGGTCCAGTCCGCCCGCCCCGGCGACCCCGAGGGCCATCAGACCGATCCTGCCGAGATCCTGGATCGTGCTGTAGAGGCCGGGGTCGACGACGGTGAGCCCCGCGGCGCCGGGCCCGGTCGACACACCGGATCCATCGGTGACGACGGCTGCGCCCGGAAGCGCTGCCGAGCCCTCGGTTCCTGGCGACGGGTGAAGCTCGACGAGCTCGCGTACGGCCGTGAACTGCACGCGATTGCCGGGCTTGATGAGGGCGGGCTCCTTCCGGTGCGTGTCCCACAGGACGGCGTTCGTCCTGCCGATAAGCTGCCAGCCTCCGGGTGAATCCCTCGGATACACCGCAGAGAACGTCCCGGCGAGCGCTACCGATCCGGCAGGCACGACGGTCCGTGGTGAATCGCGTCGGGATACTTCGAGCCGCGGATCACCCCCGGTGAGGTAGGCGAAGCCGGGCGCGAAGCCTCCGAAGGCAGCGACCCAGGGGATCGAGGTGTGGGCCGCGACGACGGCCGCCTCGCTGAGGCCGGTCCGGGCAGCGACATCGGCGAGATCGGCGCCGTCGTACTGGACCTCGATGGTGACCAGGGCGTCGTCCCGGTCGGCCGGGACGGACGGGTCGATCAGCCGGAGCCGTGCCGCGAGGGCGCCGACCTGGTGTGCTCCCTCCAGCAGGACGAGGAGGGTGCATGCGGCGGCGACCACGTCCACCTGGCCCTCGACGGGGTGCGCGAGCAGGTGCGCCTGGACACTGAGCACCTCGGGCAGGCCGGGCAACTCGATGAGCAGCCCGCGATCGCCTGCAGGCCGAAGGGTCATGCCTGCGTGGTCTGTGCGGCCGAAGCCGTCAGGCGAAGGCATCGATGTCCACGCCCGCGGCGGTCAGGGCCTTGCGCACTGCTGCGGCCATTGCAACTGCACCGGGAGTGTCACCATGCACGCAGATGCTCTCGGCGTTGATTCCGATGCGTGACCCGTCGATCGCGAGGACCTCACCGTCGGTCGCTATTCGCAGGACATGATCGACGACGTCGGACTCGCTGTGCAGTACAGACCCCGCTTCGCGCCGGGAGACGAGGGCGCCGTCGGGCTGGTACGCGCGATCCGCGAAGGCCTCGACGACCGTGCGCAACCCGGCCGAACGCGCCTCGGCTTCGATCACGGTGTTCGGCAGCACCAGCAGCGGAAGTGCGTCATCGATTTCACGGACAGCCTGAACCACCGCACGGGCCTGGAGTTCGTGGACGGCGATGGTGTTGTAGAGGGCGCCGTGGGGCTTGACGTACCTGACCGTTGTCCCGGCCGCGCGGGCGAGCGCCTGCAGGGCCCCGATCTGGTAGACGACGTCATTGGTCAGTTCCGCAGGCTCGACGTCGATGAACCGCCGCCCGAACCCGGCGAGGTCCCGGTATCCGGGGTGCGCGCCGACGCTGACACCGGCGGCCGCGGCCGCTGCACAGGTGGCACGGATGCCGGTAGCATCACCGGCGTGGAAGCCGCAGGCCACGTTCGCACTCGACACGGACTCGATGATGCGCGCGTCATCACCGAACGTCCAGTTGCCGAAGGATTCCCCGACGTCGCTGTTCAGGTCGATTGCCACTGGCAGCCTTCGTCTCGGATTCCAGTCATGGTCAAGTCAAACATGCCCTCCGGCAGCGCCAGGAGAAGGCTTCCACCCGGAGCCCCGTGGAGACACGGGCTTCAGGGCTCGGACCGGAAGCCGGTCAGCTTGTGCGAGCCGTCGCAGTAGGGCTTCAGCACGGACGCTCCGCACCGGCAGAGTGCTACGGTCCGGCGGGTCCGGGGCAGTTCCTCGCCGTCGGCGCCGACCAGTTCGAAATCGCCGCGGATGAGCAGTGGCCCATTGGGACAGGCGACGATGGACACCGGGGCGGCGTTGCCGGAATTCAGTGACCGCTCGGGCACGGGGACCGGTGCCTTCGGCGTCATGTCCGCAGTCACGACGCCATCGCAGCCGAGGGTCGCAAGGACGAGCGGCCACTCTCCCAGGCCTCCATGATGTGGATCGTCATCCGGGTGTCGATGGCGAGTCCGGCGGCAGCGCCGAACAGCACGTCCTGCAGGAGGCCTGGATCGGACTCGACCAGGCCGCCCGCCATGTCCCGGCCGGCGATCTGCTCGTGGACGGCATCCGCTTCGACGTGCTCGTCGAAGTACTCCGTCGCGCCCTCCCCGTACCCGTGGCGCTTGAATCCGCGTGAGTACAGGCGATTGGGCTGGGAAGAGGTCATCTCGTACGCGGCGAGATGCCCGACCGCCGCTCCCCGCAGCCTGCGGTTCAGCCCGAAGAGTGACATCACATTGTTCGTGGCCAGCGTGATCGCAGGCGCGGCGTCCAGATAGGCGCCGTACGTGTCATCCATACCGAGCTCTCGCATGGTGCGGGCAAAGAGGGCGGAGTGCATGCGGGCCGGAAGACCGTTGCCGTACTCGTCCGCCTGGATCTCCACCAAGGCCGCCTTCGCACGGCCGGACAACCTCGGGATGGCGAACGTGTGCGGGTCCGCCTCCTTGAGCTGGAAGATGGACTTGTGCACGGCGAACTCGTGCAACTGGTCATCCGTGGCGGACTTCGCCACGAAGCGGGACATGCTGGGCCCCGAGTCCGCACCCGTCATGCGGAAGAGCTCCGCACACACGGCCTCACTCGTGGTGCCGGGCAGGTCGCCGAGGATCACCTCGTCGCGGACCCTGCGCTCGAATGCCTTCTCGATCTGCTGTCGCACGCGCAGCAGATCCGGATTCCATTCCCAGTCGTCGCCGGCTTCATCGATGCCGCTGTAGTGCAGCTCGTACAGACAGAAGAGCGCGAGCTGCAGGTCGTCGTCATACAGGATGTCCGGTACAGCGGCCACGGCTTCCTCGACGAGCGTGGCCAATCGGGCGAGGGAGTCCTGTCCGGCGTCGACCGTTCCGGTGATGGTGTTCAGGACAAGGGTGCTGATCTCTCCGCGCGGGGAGGGTTGCTTCATCAAAGGCCTCTTCTGTCGACGTGCGTACGCGCTGGGTGCGGCAGTAATGCTAAGCGTACTTTGCTTCTATCGGTGGGAAGTGCTCCTCGCTCGTGCACCCGGCACCTCGGGGCCGGGTTGCACCACGGCCCGGATGGACACGACGACGCCGGACCGCCGGTTCTCGGGGGAACCTGCCGATCCGGCGTCGTTTCCAGTGTTCTTCGCTGGGCCGGGAACGCTTTGTACTAGGCCCGGCGCGTGGTGTCCCGCTTGCGGCTCAGGGCCAGCGCTAGAGCGATCATGGCCACAGCAAGGAAGAGGTGGAGCCAGTTGTCCGCGCTGTTCACAGGCACGAAGTTGGCCGCGGAGTCCTGGCCGATGACGAGCCCGTAGATCCACAGGATGGCATAGATGATGCCGCCACCGAGGAGGTAGTTGCGGGCCCCCGATACCGTCTTCGCCATCGCGAGACCCGCGACACCGAAGAGGAGGTGCACGATGTTGTGGAGGATCGAGACCTGGAAGATGCCGAGCAGCATCGCCTGCGACTCGTGGCCGGCGAACATCATCGTGTTGTAGTTGGAGGTGATCCCCGGGATGAATCCGAGGATTCCGACCAGCAGGAAGACGGCGCCCATTGCCTGCGCAGCCCGCTGCAGGGTGGTCCGGCCGTTATCCGTGCGGTTATTCGTACTTGTCATGACGATCTCCTTCTCTTCGGATAGTGCGAACAGTTATTCGCGGTTGAGTTTGTCCTGGACGGTGCCGGCCATCTTCTCCACGGTGTTCGGGATCTCGGTGGTGCCGTAGAAGCGCGCATCCGGGTGGGTGGGCGGAGGCATGGGGGCCGACGTCGTCGGACCCTCGTGGTAGGTGAACTCACCCTTGCCGTCCGGCGTCGGACCCGAGGCCCAGCTGCCCTCGGACGCCGTCTTGCCATCCGAGAAGTTCAGGTATTGGTAGGACACCTCACGGGCTTCCTTCTTGATCGGGAAGTTGCTGGGCACCGGAAGCTCCTCCATCTTGGATTCCTGCAGCTCCCTGGCAGCGGCGATCCACTGGTTCTGGTGCATGGTGTCGCGCGCCAGGAGGAAGGAGAGCATATCCCTCACGCCATGATCGTCCGTCATGTGGTACAGGCGGGCTACCTGGAGCCGCCCCTGCATCTCCGCGTTGGCATTTGCGGTGAAGTCCGCGAGCAGATTTCCGCTCGCCGTGATGTAGCTTCCCTGCCAGGGGTTGCCATTGCTGTCCGCGGCACGTGCCCCCGCTCCAGCCACGATGGCCTGCTGCATATCGGTTCCCCCGATGACCGCTGCGACCGCTGGATCGGCCTGGATGGAGTCCTCCGTTATACCCAGGGGTGCCTTCTCGAGGAGCTGCGCGATCATCGTCGCAAGCATCTCGACGTGGCCCATCTCCTCCGCACCGATGCCGAAAAGCAGGTCACGGTACTTGCCGGGGATGTGGGCGTTCCAGGCTTGGAAGCTGTACTGCAGCGCCACGGTGATCTCGCCGTACTGGCCGCCGAGCACCTCCTGGAGCTTACGAGCGTAGACGGCGTCGGGCTTGTCCGGGTTGGCCTTGTACTGGAGTTCCTGTTTGTGGAAAAACACGGGGTGGTTTCCTCCCAACGTCAGGTCCCCTAGGGGTTGGTCCGCCCCTTCTGGAAGCGGCCGCGGAGGGGTCCTCTTGATTCCACGCTAGCCATGCAACTAGGATTTTCGGTAGATAGTAAGCGTACTTATTTAGAAGTTGCGGTTTCTCGACAAAGAGCTTGCATGGTTGATGGTAAGCATGCTTAGCTTCAGTGACACGTCCAGCACGAGATGCCGGACCATCGCATCGAGAACACGATGGAGCGTCCGCTTTAACGGCAATATCAACGTAAGGAATCACCATGACTACGCAGAATTGGCCGCAGGATCCCCTGGTTCCCTCCACGACCGGCAACGAGGCGTCCACCTCTGACCTCGGAGCCCACCAGCTCGGCACCTCGGATCTCACCGGCGGCACTACCGGCTCGAACGACTCGAAGACCTCCGTCGCGAAGGACCAGGCCAAGCAGGTAGGCCAGGACGGCAAGGAAGCAGCGAAGAACGTGGCCGGCACCGCCGCGTCCGAGGCGAAGAACGTCGCCGGCACAGCCGCATCCGAGGCGAAGAATGTCGCCGCCGAGGCGGGTTCGCAGGCCAAGAATCTCCTGGGCACGGTCACCTCCGAGGTCAAGAACCAGGCAGGCACGCAGCAGCAGAAGATCACCGAAGGTATTCGCGGCATCTCCGACGAGCTCAAGTCGATGGCCGAGAAGTCGGACAATCACATGGTGTCCAACATCGTTCAGCAGGCATCGCAGCGCACCGGCTCCGCAGCCAGCTGGCTCGAAGGCCGCGACGCCACCGACATCCTTGAGGACGTCAAGGCTTTCGCCCGGCGCAAGCCCGGCGCGTTCCTCGCAATCGCAGCCGGTTCCGGGCTCCTCGTCGGACGTCTGACCCGCGGAATGACGGGCAACCGCGACTCGAACACGACGTCGAGCGGCCAGAACGCCTCGTCTACCGGCACCAGCACTGCAGGCACGTACGGCGGCTACACCGAGGTCGGCTCCGACAGCTACAGCGGAGTTCCCGCCACGGGTGGTTTCGGTGAGACCCGCGGTCAGCACGTGGCCGGCTCGAATCCGGCCTTCGTCGACCCCACGGACGACTACCCGACCATCCCGCCGGGCACCCCTCCCGTAGGGACCCTTCCGAATGACGGGAGCCTGCGCTGATGAGTGAGGCATACACCAGCGGCGCGCATCAGGCCGCCGCCCCCCTGCCGACCGAGGCCGAGCAGCGCTCGGCCGACGCCACGGTCGGCGAACTGCTCGGGGAGGTGACGAAGAACCTCTCGAAGCTGATGCGGCAGGAAGTCGCGCTGGCGAAAGCCGAAGCCACGGAGTCCGCGAAGGTAGCCGGAAAGGGTGCCGGCATGTTCGCCGGAGCTGCGATCGGTGGTCACTTCGTCCTCCTGTTCCTCTCCCTCGCCCTCATGTGGGGACTCGACGCACTCATGCCGATCGGCTGGGCCGCCGTCATCGTCGCCGTCATCTGGGGCATCATCGCCGCAGTGCTGGCAGCCAAGGGCAAGAAGGAAATGCAGCAGGTCAAGGGCCTCCCCCAAACCGCGGAGACCGTCAAAGAGATCCCACCGACACTGAAACCAGGTGAGCAGACACGATGAGCCAGACGCCAGAAGAAATCCGCGCAGATATCGAACGTACCCGCATGGAGTTGGGCACCGACGTCGACGCAGTGGCAGACAAGGTCAACCCTGCCAACATCGCACACCGACAGACCGAGAAGGTCAAGAACAGCTTCAGTAACGTCAGGGAGACCGTCATGGGCAAGGCCGAGGACGTCAAGGATTCCGTACTCGGCAAGGCCGAGGACGTGAAGGACACGGTTGCGGACAAGGCCGGGCATGCCAAGGGCAAGGCCGGAAGCGGCCTGGGCAATGCCCACTCAGCCACCGGAACCGCGAAGGACAAGCTGCACAGCGCCGGCCAGGCCGCCCAGGGCGCACCTCACCAGCTCAGCAGCAAGGCCGCGGGCAACCCGCTCGCTGCCGGCCTGATCGCCTTCGGCGCCGGCCTTCTCGTCGCCAGCATCATCCCGGCGACTCAGAAGGAGCAGCAGGCCGCTTCGCAGCTCAAGGAGCAGGTCGCTCCCTTGAAGGAAAAGGTCACCGAGGCAGCCAAGCAGGTCGTCGCGGAGGTCAAGGAGCCTGCCCAGGAGGCCGTGCAGTCCGTCAAGGAGTCGGCCACCGATTCGGTCCAGACGGTGAAGGGCGAGGGGCAGCACGCCGCTGGTCAGGTCAAGGACCAGGGCCAGCAGGCTGCAAGTGATGTCAAGGGCAGCGCCCAGGGCGCGAAGTCCAGCGTCCAGCAGAGCTGATATACGTTCCAGAGCTCACGAGGGAGGCCGTCGGATTCGTCCGGCGACCTCCCTCGGCTTTTTGTCCTGAATCCCACCGAACATTCCACCGAGAATCCCACCGAGGCGTCCGTAGACGCTGACGTTATCTCCGGTGCGCCTGCAGCAAGGCACCATCAGCTGAGCATCACCCCTGCCTCCGCCAGACCGACAATGGGTTGCCGATACTCCACGGAGAGAATCTCGAGCATTGCCTCGGCGTACTGCTCATTGGTGCTGCCGATGGCGTCCCGCACGTAGGCCACCCGAAAGTTTCCTGCGAACGCGTCCGCGCCGGTATGCGCCACACAGTTGTGCGTCGAGACACCGGCGAGTACGAGGTGTTCGACCCCAAGGCTTCGCAGCCGCTCTGCCAGGTCGGTACCGAAAAAGGCGCTGTCCCGGGTCTTCGTCACCGTCTCCAGCCCGTCCACGCGAAGCCCCTGCACGGGGTCGGCCTGGTGGGATCCGCGGAAGATGAAGCCCTGGTCGTCGTCGAGCATCGACAGCGTCCACGAGGAACGATCGCTCAGGTGCTCCGTGCGTGCCACGAGAACCGGGGCACCGCTCCGGACCGCTGTGTCGATGAGCGTGTTGCAGGCCGTCACCAGGGCGGACCGGGACCGTGCAAGCAACTCGTCCTCAAAGAAAGCATTCTGCATGTCGATGACCAGCAGGGCCGTCCTGTTACGGGTGGTGGCTGCCGAGGACGCGTCAGAGGGCGGCATGCTGTTCACAGCGGCGACGGAGCGGCTGCTCGACGAGCGCCTGCCGCCTTTCAACCCGCCCCACTGTCGCGGAAGCCGGCGCGAAGTATGTTGATCCATCGGTCAGAGCCTGACGGATGATCCGCACCAAGGCCCTGCCGGGTCCGTCGCGCTCGAACTCGACCTCCTCGCGGGAGGGAAGACGTACTGCTGACACCATGGCCTTTCCGCAGTTCCACGTTCCGCCGCATCCGACCCAAGGAGTGGGTCGATCCGGTGGTTGGACCTTTCGGCCATCCTACGAAACAGGATGAGCGGGGGGAAGCGCCGCCTATACGTGGTGAGGGGCCTGGACACTACTGGAGCCGAGGGGAAGCTAAGCAGGCTTTTCATCGAGTACTAAGTGTGCTTACTCTAGAGGTCGGTGGTTCGTCAGGGACTCCGGTCCCTGCGGAACCTCAACCGAGAATTCCAAACCCCCGTGAGATCACTCAGAAGGAGAAGGAAATGATTACCCAGAACCACATCGATACCCTGCTCGGCAACGGCGGCAACGTGGTTGGAGCCGATGGAGAGAAGATCGGGTCGATCGGCCAGGTCTACCTCGATGATCAGACGGGCGAGCCCAGCTGGGTCACCGCGAAGACTGGCCTGTTCGGTACATCGGAATCTTTCGTTCCGCTTCAGGGCGCCGACGTCGAAGGACACGACGTCCGCGTGCCCTACAGCAAGCACCAGGTGAAGGACGCACCCCGCGTCGAGTCCGACGGCAACCTGAGCCCGGAGGAAGAGGATCGCCTCTACCGCCACTACGAGATCGGCGGCGGCACCAGCGGCTACTCCGACACGACGACGACCAGCGGTACCAGCGGCTACTCCGACACGACGACGAGCGGCACCGTCGGCCAGGGTGATCGCGATGTCGACATCGACACGACGTCGGGCCGTCACTCCGGCCGCACCGACACGGACGCGAGCACCCGCTCGAACACGACCGACACGCGTGGCACGGTCGGTCACGACACCTCCGGTCCCACCACCGATGAGGCGATGACACGCTCGGAAGAGCAGCTCCGCGTCGGCACGGAACGCCGCGAAGTCGGCAGCGCCCGCCTGCGCAAGTACGTCGTCACCGAGAACGTCACGCAGACCGTCCCCGTCAGCCGCGAGGAGGTCCGCGTAGAGCGCGAGCCCATCACGGACGCCAACCGCGACAATGCCTACGATGGTCCCGCCATCAGCGAGGAGGAGCACGAGGTGACCCTCCACGCGGAGCGCCCGGTCGTCGACAAGGAAGCCGTTCCGGTCGAGCGCGTGCGTCTCGACAAGGAGACCGTGACGAGCAACGAAACGGTCAGTGGCGAAGTCCGCAAGGAAGAGATTGAAGTCGAAGGCGCGGATGACACTCGCCGGGGCAATAACCTCTAGCAGATACATGTGACACAGGAGGGCCCGGGGCATGGCCCCGGGCCCTCCTGTCGTCGATCCGCCCTGCCGGCACCACCGCAATTACGCTGCGTCCACATCCGACCAGCCATAGTGCCTGCTGCGCAGAAGGATAATAAGCCTGCTGTCTATTTCGGGTGAAGTTGTCTAGAGTAAGTAGCAGGAACAAGCGAATTCACTGCGTAGGACCGAGGGGAAGGACACGCCATCGTGCCGGAGTTGAACGATTGGTCGACCAGCCGCCTGCTTACGACCGCAGCCCGTATCGTCGAGCACTCATGGAACGAGAAGCTCCTCGGAATCGGCATCACCCATGCTGGTCTCACCACGCTCGGCGTCCTGGAACGCGAGGGGACCCTCACGGGTGTGCGCCTCGCCCAGCTCGTCCACGTACAGGCCCAGACCGTGGGACGCACCCTGGACCGCCTTGAGAAGCGCGGACTCGTGACCAGGCTTCGCAACACGGCCGACCGCCGCAGCCAGCGCATCACCATCACCTCAGCCGGGCTCAAGGCCCTCGAGCGTGCCAAGAACATCGAGCACGAGTTGATGGCGGAGGACGGTCTCGCCTCGCAGGATCTGCGCGACCGCCTGAAGACTGTCATCAACGAGCTCGGGCCCAAGAAGGACTAGTAGCCCCCGCCGTCCGCAGCCATGTTGTTGAAGCGCGAGTAATGTCCCTGGAAGCCCACGACGATCGTTTTCGTGGGGCCGTTGCGGTGCTTGGCAACGATGACGTCAGCCTCACCGGCTCGCGCTGACTCCTTGTCGTAGACATCGTCGCGATGCAGGAGGATCACCATATCGGCGTCCTGCTCGATGGAGCCGGACTCACGGAGGTCCGACACCTGGGGTCGCTTGTCCGTCCGCTGCTCGGACCCACGGTTGAGCTGGGACAGCGCGACGACGGGGACATTCAATTCCTTCGCCAGCAACTTGAGCGCTCGCGAGAACTCAGAAACCTCCTGCTGGCGGGATTCAACGCGCTTGCCCGAGGACATGAGCTGGAGGTAGTCCAGCACCACGAGCTTCAGGTCGTGACGTTGCTTCAGCCGCCTGCACTTGGCGCGGATCTCCATCAACGACATGTTCGGGCTGTCATCGATGAAAAGGGGGGCATCGTTCATACGGCCCATGGTCGTCGCGATCTTCCCCCACTGCTCGTCCTTGATGGTGCCCTTGCGCAGATCCTGCAAGCCGATCGTCGCCTCGGCAGACAGCAGGCGCATCGCAATCTCGTTCCGGCCCATCTCGAGCGAGAAGAAGACCGTGGTCATGTTGTGCTTGATGGCCGCTGATCTCGCCCAGTCCAGCGCGAAGGTCGACTTACCCATGGCAGGGCGGGCCGCCACGACGATCATCTGGCCGCCATGGAGGCCCTGCGTCAGCTCATCCAGTTCGTAGAAGCCCGTCGGCACTCCGGTCATGCCTTCGCCCTTGTGCCCGGCAGACTCGATCTCGTCGACCGTGCCCTCGATGATGTCCTTCAGGGCCACGTAGTCCTCCGCCGTCCGGCGTTCGGCCACCGCGTAGACCTCCGCCTGGGCAGCGTTCACGAGGTCGTCGACCTCGCCGTCGTTGGAGTACCCGAGTTGCACGATCTTCGTGCCGGCATCGACGAGCCGTCGCAGGACAGCCCGTTCGCGAACGATCTCCGCATAGAAGCCGGCATTGGCGGCCGTCGGGACGGACTGGATCAGCGTGTGGAGATAGGCGGGACCGCCGATGCGCGAGATCTCGCCACGTTTCGTCAGCTCATCGGATACCGTGACGGCGTCGGCGGGCTCACCGCGCCCGTAGAGGTCGATGATGGCCTCGTAGATGCTCTCGTGAGCGGGCCGATAGAAGTCGATTCCGCGAAGGACCTCCACGCAGTCGGCGATGGCGTCCTTCGAGAGCATCATGCCGCCCAGCACGGACTGCTCCGCGACGAGGTCCTGAGGGGGTGTACGGGCGAATTCCGGAGAACGAGTGTCCGTTGTTGAGTCTGCATGTGCCAGGGACACTGAGGGGCCTTTCTCCTACTGTCGAAGCGGCTGCCGTAGGAACGGCTACCGGACACCCGGGCCGGGTCCGACAGGACAGGCCTATCACCCGACACCCTCACTATTGGGAATCTTCCGCAACGGTAGCCCCCTCTCCAGGAGCCGCAAAGCGCCCAACCAACAGGGGGTGTGGGTAAGTGTGAATAAGCTGTGGATTACGCGGCGTATCTTGTGCACAGGATGGGGAGAACCCTGTGGATAGAAAAATACTTCCGAGGCCGACAGGCCCCTGACCTGCGGAAACGTCGTCCATAGCCTGTGCACGAAAGAAAAGTTTCCTGCTGCTCCATCCACAGGTGCGCTGTTGACAACATCGGCCGAACCAGTTCGGGAGCGTCTTCCGTGGCCTATATCACTCACGGGCTGCGGCCGGCACAGCGGTGTCCGGAGGTGCACTCGGGCCGCACGTGGGAGTATGCCTCGGCACGTACGTTCGAGCGTGCCCGAGCCCGGCTCCATCACTGGGACGGGATGCATCCTGGGTGGAAGCATGCCCGCCCGGCGATGGTACCGAAGGCGGTCTGAAGCGTCCCGTGATCGTGAAGCGAGAGTGAAGGATCTACGGCTTAAATACAGGAAGCCCCCGCCTGGGCGAGAGCTTCCTGACCGACCTGGTCCTACTGCAACGTCATCTGCTGGCGAGGCTGCTAGCTCGCAACGACGTCCAGATCGATAACTGCTGCGACATCCTCATGGAGACGAACGTTGGCCTGGTACGAACCGACCGACTTGATGTGAGCCGGAAGTTCGACCTTGCGCTTGTCGATCTTGCCGAGGCCGGCGGCCTCGACGGCCTTGGCGACGTCGTCGGCCTTGACCGTGCCGAACAGGCGGCCGGAGCCGCCCGCCTTGACGGTGAGGGTGACGGGCTTGGCCGACAGTGCGGCGGCCTGGCGCTGGGCGTCCTCGAGTGATGCGTGCTCGCGGGCGGAGCGGGCAGCCTTGATCGAATCGACCTGCTTCTCGCCACCCTTGCTCCACGTCAGGGCGAACCCGCGGGGCAGAAGGAAGTTACGTGCGTAACCGTTCTTCACCTCGACGACATCGCCTGCTGCACCGAGTCCGGTGACTTCCTGGGTCAGAATGAGCTTCGACATAGTGTGTCCCCTTTCCTAGCCGCGACCGGCGCCGGAGTACGGCAGGAGGGCGACTTCGCGGGCGTTCTTGATGGCCTGAGCGATCTTGCGCTGCTCCTGCACGGTCACGCCGGTAACGCGACGGGCACGGATCTTTCCGCGATCGGAAATGAACTTACGCAGCAGTGCTACGTCCTTGTAGTCGATGACGGTGACGTCTGCGGCCTTCAAGGGATTGGACTTTGGTTTGGGCTTACGAAGTTCAGCCTTAGCCATCGTGGTGCTCCTTTTTTTGCTTGGAGCCCGCAGAACGATTCTGCGGGATGGGACATGCCAGTCACGTGAGTGACTGCGGCAGGAGCCCCGGGGACGGGACTCTGCCTGGAGTTCCTAGAAAGGCGGCTCGGAGTCGGGGCCGTTGCCCCAGCCCTGCGAATTCCCGCCTGCAGGGGCGCCCCATGGGTCCTCCGCGGGCTGCTGGGCCTGCTGGCCGCCGCCCCAGCCCGAACCGGAGTTCGAGCCGCCGGAGTTCCCACCGGAGTTGCCGCCACCTGAATTGCCGCCGAAGCCCCCGCCGTTCCCGCCGCCGGAGCGCTGGGTGCGGCTGACCTTCGCCGACGCATAGCGCAGGGATGGACCGATCTCGTCCACCTCCAGCTCCATGACGGTGCGCTTCTCGCCCTCTTTGGTGTCGTACGAACGTGACTTGAGTCGGCCCTGGGCAACCACTCGGGTTCCCTTGGTCAGGGTCTCGGCGACATTCTCCGCAGCCTCACGCCATACCGAAGCCCGGAGGAACAGCGTTTCGCCGTCCTTCCAGTCATTGGTCTGGCGATCGAACGTACGGGGAGTGGACGCGATGGTGAAGTTGGCAACCGCTGATCCCGACGGCGTGAACCGAAGCTCGGGGTCGTTGGTGAGGTTGCCGATCACCGTGATGACTGTCTCGCCTGCCATGGTGCCTCCTGGAGTCACTACCCGCCGGAGCGGGATGGATGGGTGAGGGATCTGCCGAAACTACTCGGCGGAAACCTTCTGCTCCTCAGGACGGATGATCTTGGTGCGCATGATCGTCTCGTTGAGGCTCAGCTGGCGGTCGAGCTCGGAAGCCACGGCCGGGGTCGCGGTGAAGTTGACGACGGCGTAGATGCCCTCGGTCTTCTTCTGGATCTCGTACGCAAGGCGCCGGCGTCCCCAGATATCCACTTTGTCCACGGTGCCGCCGCCATTGCGGACGACATTCAGGAACTTCTCGAGTGTTGGGTCGATGGAGCGTTCCTCGACGTCGGGGTCGATGATTACCATCAATTCATATGCACGCATGTGTGAACCCACCTCCTCTGGGCTGAACGGTCGCGGTCTTTCCGCAACAGGAGGTTCTTTAGCGTTGGTCCGGCCGCCGTCAGCGGTATCTTCCGCTGCCCGGCTGTGGCACAGACGTATCAATGTTACCGGACGAAGCGGTGGGGACGAACTCCTGTGGAGAAGTCCTACTGGTCGCCGCGGAAGAACGCCGTGGTCGCCACGGTGAGGTGACCCGGGTCCTCGACCCCGCACAGTTCACGTGCCGAATGCATCGAGAGCAGCGGCGTACCGACGTCGACCGTTCGGATCCCGAGCCGCGTGGCCGTCAGCGGACCGATGGTCGACCCGCAGGGCATCACGTTGTTGGAGACGAACTCCTGGTAGGGCACTCCGCTCGAACGGCACAGTGAGGCCCAGTAGGCGGCGCCGGGTGCGTCCGTGGTGTATCGCTGGTTCGCGTTGATCTTTAGGAGCGGCCCGCGGTTGAGGACGGGGAGGTTCACGGGGTCGTGCCGCTCCGCGTAGTTGGGGTGCACGGCATGACCGGCATCGGCAGACACGCAGAACGACGACGCAAGGGCGCGCAGCCGGTCCTCCGCGCCGGACCCGAGACCGAGCGAGATCCGCAGGAGCATGTCCTCGAGGAAGGGACCGCTGGCGCCGGACCGGGACCCACTGCCCACCTCCTCGTGGTCGAACGCGGCGAGGACCGCGATCGGCCCGTCCGCCGGGCTACCCGACGAGGCGGCGATGATCGCCGTGAGGCCGGCGTGTACCGACGAGAGGTTGTCGAGGCGGCCGGAAGCGAGGAACTCGTCGTGCGCCCCGAAGACGCGGGGCTCCTGTGTGTCGGCGACGACGACGTCGAACCCGCCGACGTCGAAGGGGTCCACTCCCGCACCCGCGGCAAGGAGACCGAGGAGGTCGGCGTCTCCGGGGTCACCGAGCCCCCACACCGGATTCATGTGGCGCTGCTTGTCGAGCGCCAGGCCATCGTTCACTGCTCGGTCGAGGTGGATCGCGAGCTGTGGGAAACGGAGCAAGGGGCCCGTGGCCACGAGGTGTTCGGTGCCGTCATGCAGTGTCAGGCGGCCGGCGAGCGCCAGTTCGCGGTCGAGCCAGGAATTGAGGAGCGGCCCGCCGTAGACCTCGACGCCGGCCTGCAGCCACCCGTACTTCCCGGTGGTGGGCTTGGGCTTCAGCTTGAACGAGGGAGAGTCCGTGTGGGCGCCGAGGATGTGGAACCCCGTTGTCGGCCCGGCGGCCTTCGGCACTGTCCAGGCAATCAGCGCGCCGTCACGGATGACGTAGAAGCTACCTGCACCACGCTTCCAGGCGTCCTGCTCCGCCAGCTCGCTGAATCCTGCTGCGGCAAGCCGCCGCCCGGCCTCCGCCACGGCATGAAAACTGGACGGGGACGCCACGACAAAGGCGCCGAGGTCCTGGATGTGCGCTGAAGTGCTCATCCCCCGATTCAACCAGACCCTGATGACGGCACCCTGGCGGATCCCAGTGTGGGCTCGCAACTGCGGTCGGTCCTCCATTCCCCCGATTGCACCAGATTGTGCGGGCAGGTAGTTAAGGCGCGAAAAACGAGTACCGAGGTGAAAAACTGCGTACCCGATACTGTGTCTCCGTGCAACTAATACCCGTAGGTTCTGGAGGTCACCCCCACGTTCCCCTTAGGTCTCCAGGAGTTTCCTTGCGCAAAATCAATGCGAAGTCCGTCCTTGTCCGCCGCGTTGCAAGCGCAGTCATCCTGCCGGGAGTCCTGACCAGCATGCTGGTTTTCGCCCCTCAGGCGTCGGCCGAGACCACCCCTTCGGGTATCTGCAACGGTGTGACGAACCAGCTCGCGCACCGCGGGATGGTGCAGCCGAACCTGCTCAAGGCCGCGGCGCGTCAGAACGCCGCGCAGATCGCGACGCTGACCGCCGAGCGGACCGCGCTGGTCACCACGCAGAACACCCTGACGACGCAGATCACCGCGGCTGAGAAGGAGATCGCCGCGCTGGACGCCGAGCTCGCCACGCTCGTCGGGCAGATCGACACCGTGACGATGTCGCTGACCAAGCTCGAGTCGGACAAGGCGACGCTGGACGCCGCGATCAAGGCCGCGAACACCGAGTTGACGACGCTGCAGGCGCAGAAGACCACGCTGGAAGGCAAGATCGCTCCGTTGCAGACCCAGCTGACCGCCGCGCAGAGCGAGCGGGCCGGGTTGACCACCCAGAAGGCCGGTGTCGTGGCGAGCCTCGTCACCAGCGAGGCCGAGCTGGCCGCCGCGAAGGTCAAGCTGGACAACCTGACCGCGGCCGCGACGACTGCTCAGAACGCTGTGAACGCTCAGATGAAGGCGATCGACGCAGCAAGCGCGGAGCTGGCCGCAGTCGTCGCTCAGGGCAACGCCGCGCAAGCGGTTGTGGACGCCGCAGAGAAGAAGGTGGCGGACGCCCGCACTGAGCTGGTGAGGCTTGAGGGTGTCGCCAAGACCGCGGACACCAACGCTGCTGCGGCGACCGCCCCCGTGGTTAAGGCGGAGGAGAACCTGCGCCTGGCCCAGCAAAGCGTCACCACCCTCACCCAGCAGATCGGTGCCATCGACGCCAGGCTCCCCGAGCTGCGGACCGAGATCGCCGGGCTGCAGGGCGACATCACCACCAAGAACGCCGAGATTCTCGCGAAGCAGAAGGAGATCGCCGCCGCCACCGAGACGCCGGTCGCCGACGCCGCCGCGCTGCGGACCCAGCTCGCCGCGCTCGAGAAGGAGCTCGCCGACCTCAAGAGCAACTCGGACAAGAAGAAGCAGGAGCTGAACGCCGCGATCACCGCCAAGAAGGCCGAGATCGCCGCCGCCGAGCTGGCAGCTGCCAACAAGACCGCGCTGATCAACGCTCTGAACGGTGACCTGACCAAGCTGCAGGGCCAGCTCGCGACGCTGAACTCGTCGCTGTCGGCCAAGCAGCAGGAGTCCAGCAACCTGCAGCAGCAGCTTCCTGGGCTGCAGACCAGCCTTGCCGGCGCCAACCAGCAGCTCACCAGTGCCACCACGGACCTGGCCGACGCCAAGACGGCGCAGACCGCCGCGAACACCGCGCTGACCAACGCCAACAACGCGGTGACGGCGCAGAAGGCCGAGATCAAGAGTCTGGAGGACCTGCTGGCGGCTGGAGAGGGCGATCTCGAAGCGATCAAGGCGGACATCCTCCGCGAGCAGGGCGAGCTCAAGGCTCTTGAGGACGCTTTGCCGGGGCTGCAGGCCACACTCACTGCGGCGAACAACGCGGTGATCGCGCAGTCCACCGAGGTCACCAGGGTCGACGGTGAGGTCAACAAACTGGTCGCCAGCCTCGGAACGGTCAACACTGCGATCACCGCGGCGGAGAACACCATCCTGTCCCTGCAGAACCAGCTCACCCCGCTGCAGACCTCGCTGAACACGATCAACAAGACGATCAGCGGCACGGAGGCGGCGCTCACCACCGCCAAGGCTGACCTGAGCGCTCTCGACGCCAAGATCGTCACCGAGTCCGCGACGCTGCGGACCTTGGAGAGCGCCAAGAAGGTCAACCGCGACGCCGTCGCCGCCCAGAAGGTCGTCCTCTCCGGTCTGCAGTCCCAGTACAAGACGGTCCTGGACCGCATCGCCGTCATCGACGGGACGATTGCCCTGGGCGGTTGCCTCGTCTGATTGATCGCAACACCCCGAAGCGCCCCAGGAGCCGACTCTCCTGGGGCGCTTCGCTGTCTGCCTGCGATGCAGCACGGACCAGGCGCGCTCACGCGCCACGAGCTCTTGCACGACCTGCCCGAGGAACCGCAGCGTCAGCCCTGGCCCCCTCGTGCGCCTAATCGCGCGTGTGTACCGTTCGGCGACTTCTCAAAGGCCGCAGGGTGCCGATCTGGACGACCTGTAGGACAGGCCTCTACCCGGGGCTCTTCCTCTATCCGGTCACAGGTCGTGGGGAGTGTCAGTGCGCCGGCCCCGGCACCACGATGCCGTTCTCGTAGGCGTACACCACGGCCTGGACGCGGTCCCGCAGATCGAGCTTCGTGAGGATGCGCCGCACGTGGGTCTTGATCGTCGCCTCCGACAGGAAGAACCGGCCGGCGAGCTCGGCGTTCGACAGTCCCTCCGCTATGGCCTCCAGGACCTCGCGCTCCCGCGGCGTCAACTCCACGAGCCGACGATCCGGCACCCTCGTCGAATGCGCAGACGGCAGGGAGCGGACGTAGGTCTCGAGCAGCCGCTGCGTGACGCGGGGGGCGACCACGGCGTCCCCGCTGGCCACCACCCTCACGGCATGGACCAACTCCTCGGGGGCCACATCCTTGAGCAGGAAGGCCGAAGCGCCCGCCTGGAGCCCCGCGAAGGCATATTCGTCGAGGTCGAACGTGGTGAGGATGATAATGCGGGCGCTCGAGCCCGAAGCGGTGATCTGACGGGTGGCCTCGATACCGTCGCCCTGCGGCATCCTCACGTCCATCAGCACCACATCCGGCGCCAGCTCGGCGGCCAGCCGCACGGCCTCGCTGCCGGTCGATGCCTCTCCGGTGATCTCGAGGTCCGGCTCGCCCTCGAGGATGAGCCTGAAGCCCATCCTCAGGAGGGGCTGGTCGTCAGCGAGCAGAACCCTGATGGGTGTGCCCACCGTGCTGTGCTGCGTGGTCATCCTTCTCATTCCCCCGTTGGTTCCCCGCTCCGCCGTCGGCATCGGGGACTGTCAGTTGCACCTCGACGATCCAGCCACCCGAAGGGCGGACGCCGCACTCGACCTCCCCACCGTAGATGGCGGCCCGCTCACGCATGCCGGCGATGCCCTGACCGGATCCGAGCGACACCACCGGACCCATGACGCCCCGGCCGTCGTCGGCGACCCGCAGGGACACGGCGTGGCCTGCCCTGGCGATCGAGATGTCCACCAGCGTAACCCCCTTGCCGTACTTCAGGACGTTGGTCAGCGACTCCTGCAGGATCCGGTACACGGTCAGCTGGAAGGCTGGATCGTCCGGCAGCCTCGGGCCGCTCGTGGTCACTCTCAGTGGCAGTCCTGCCGCCCGGAATCCGTCGAGGAGCTGGGTCAGCGAGCTCGACGCCGGTAATGGTTCGAGTGACCCGCCGGCGGCCTCCGCCCGGAGGACCCCGAGGACACGCCGCATGTCCGCGATGGCGGCGCGTCCCGTCCGAGAGAGTTCGCCGAGGACGGCGGAGGCGCGGTCCGGATCGCGTTTCATGACGACGGCAGCGCCGTCGGAGAGCGCGACCATCACCGTCAGGGAGTGCGCGACGACGTCGTGCATCTCCCTCGCGATCCGGTTTCGTTCCCCCGCCGAGGCGAGCTCGGCGTTGCGGGCGGCCCACTCGCGCATCTCGCTTTCGTGCTCGCGGTCGCGGCGGACCGTCACCCCGACACCGACTGCGACGGCCAGGAACATAACCACGAATCCGCTGAGCAGCCAGATCACCCCCGGCGTCTCCTCGTATGCCTCCGGTGGAATGAGGAACAGCGAGGCGACGGAGAGTGTCGACGCCGCAGCGGCCGCGAAGAGCGCCGTGCGCAGCGGGTAGGTCACGGCTACGGCGTAGAGCGCGAACATCGTCGCGATGCCGCTGCTGCCCGTGCCCTCCGTCAGGATGCTCATGGGGATGTCGAGGACGGCGACGACGGCCAGGACGAGGAGCGGATGGTCCCGGCGGAAGACGAGCGCCGTCGCGGAGATGACCACCCCTGTGAGGCCGAGCCATTTTCCCTGCTCCACGATGAGGATCACTGCGCTGGGTAAGGCCAGGAACAGGAACGCGAGGATCACGACGATGTCCATCGCCCTCGGATGCCTACGGAAGAACCGCCGGATGGGGCCGAGCCGGCGGGCGTTGAGCTCGGTGAAGGACACCGCGGCCGTTTTTTCCGCGGTGTCCTTCACCAAGGGCCTGTCAATCATCGGCCGGAGCAAGGAGCGTCGTCAGTGGCTTCGTCGCTACACGTCCCGCTTCTTCGCCGTGATGAGCGCTACCACCAGCAGCACGAGGGCCCATGCTCCCATCACCAGGCCACCCTCCCACTGGGTGAGCGCCTCATCTGCAGTCGTGACGGCGACCATCTGCGTTCCCGCGTCCGCGGGAAGGAAGCGTGCGGCGTCGGGGATCCAGTCGGCAAGACCCGAGATGAGCTGCACGATGATCGGCAGGACGAAGAAGATACCTACTGCGGTGACCACGCCTCCGGCCGTATTGCGGAGCAGGATGCCGATGGACATCGAGATCACCGCTACGAGCGCGAGGAAGGTCCCGGTGTTGATGACGCTGGCGAAGACGCCGTCCTCGGTGAGCGCGAAATCGAGATTCTCGCTCTGCAGGATCAGCTGGGCGATCAGGTAGGACAGGAACGCACTCGCGAATCCGACGAGGAAGGCAACCACTGCGACGATGACGGCCTTCGCCAGGAGGGCCGGGGTACGTTTCGGTACCGCGACCATCGTGGACCGGATCATCCCTGTGGCCCATTCGGAGGCGATCAGGACCACGGCGAGCGACGCGATGAGCAGCTGTCCGAACACCAGCCCCGATGACGGCGTCGTCAACGCCTGGAAGGCGGCGCTGCCCGGTCCTTCGGTGGGGGCCTGGAACTCGGCCGGCACGCTCGGGTCATTGATGGACTGCGCCATGATGGTCAGTGACCAGGCGAAGAGGGCCGCGAGCCCCACCATCACGACGACGGTGGAGGCGATCAGGATGACGGTCGAGGGGACGGTGGTGACCTTGATCCATTCGGACCTCAGGACACGTCCGAAGGTGACGCCGGAGCCGGTAGTGCTGGGTTGCCGCGGCCTCTGCTGGGCCGGGGCTGGTGAGATCGACGTGGCCATGGTCAGCGTCCTTCCACTGGTGCCGTGGTCTGGCCGACGGCAGGCAGGTCGTGTGAGTGGTATTCGACTTCGGTCTGGGTGAGCTGCATGTAGGCATCCTCGAGGGACACCTGCAGCGGCGTGAGTTCGTACACGAGGACGCGCTCGCGCAGGGCGACCTCCGCGATGCGGCGGGCATCGACACCGGTGATCTCGATCAGCTCCGGTTCCAGCACCTGTGAGGTGACTCCTTCTCCCGCGAGACTCCCGAGCAGATCCTGGGGGCGGTCGGCTCTCACCCTCACACGCGCCCTGCCCTGGCCGTCGATGATCGATTGGATGGGGGCGTCCGCGATGATCCGACCGCGGCCGATGACGATGAGGTGATCAGCCGTCAGTGCCATCTCCGACATGAGGTGTGAGGACAGGAAGACGGTACGGCCTTCGGAGGCGAGTCCCCTAGCGAGGTGCCTCACCCACTGCACACCCTCAGGATCAAGGCCGTTGACCGGCTCGTCGAGGATGACGGTGTGTGGATCGCCGAGGAGGGCTGCTGCGATGCCGAGTCGCTGACCCATGCCGAGCGAGAACCCACCGACCCTCTTCTTCGCGACGGGGCCGAGACCGGTGAGTTCGATGACCTCCTTGACGCGGCTGTTGGGGATGCCGTGTGTCGCCGCCATGGCCCGGAGGTGGTTGTAGGCGGAGCGCTTGGTGTGCACGGCCTTGGCGTCCAGCAGCGCTCCCACTTCGCGGAGGGGCGCCCTGTGCTGCGCGTAGGGCCGACCATTGACCGTCACACGGCCGCCACTCGGAAGGTCGAGGCCCACGATCATGCGCATCGTGGTGGACTTGCCGGCTCCATTGGGGCCGAGGAACCCGGTCACCTTGCCCGGATGCACGGTGAAGGAGACGGCGTCGACGGCGGCCTTCGCGCCGTACCGCTTCGATAGGGCCTGTGCCTCGATCATGGGTGCTTCCTTCGACTGGTGGTGACACGGATCCCGCGTGCGCGGAGTCCCGGTACAACCCACAGTAGGCCTGGGGCCGGTGACGGGTCACCGGCCCCAGGGATGATCACGGACGGGAGGGTCGTACCTCTTTCGGACGACCACCCCGCATCAGCGGGAGCTGATCGACGCGAACTTGCGGACGCAGAGGGGCACGAAGACGACCAGCATGAGGGTGGCGCCGATCAGGACCGTCAGGAGTGCGTTCTGCATCGGCCAGGCGTCAGGAACGGGAACCGTCCCCGTGTTCCCGAACAACTCCCTCACGGCCTGAACCAGCGCGGAGACCGGATTCCAGTTGGCGAACGTCTCCAGCGGACCCGGCAGATTCTGCGCCTGCACGAAGGCATTCGAGATGAACGTGAACGGGAACAGGATCATGAAGGACGCGTTGTTGATGACCTCCGGGGACTTCACCGACATCCCGAGCAGCGCCATCACCCAGCTGAACGAGTAGGAGAAGAGCAGCAGGAGGCCGATCCCTGCGAGTGCGCTGCCGACAGAGGTGTTGACCCGCCAGCCGACGAGAAGACCGGTGCCCATCATGATGATCACCGAGAGCGTGTTGAGCACAAGGTCGCTGTTGGTCCGACCGACCAGAACAGCTGACGAACTCATGGGAAGCGTCCGGAAGCGGTCGATGATGCCGTCCTTGAGGTCCTGGGCCATCGCCGAACCCGAGAACGTCGATCCGAAGATCACGGTCTGGGCGAAGATGCCGGCCATCAGGTACTGCGTGTAGTTGCTGCCTTCCACCTGGATGGACCCACCGTAGATCTGGCTGAAGAGCAGCACGAACATGATGGGCTGGAGGATCGCGAAGACCAGCATGTCCGGCGAGCGCTTGAGCTTGGTGAGGTTCCGCTTGGTGACGGTCCAGCCGTCGGAGAACCACATGGCGAGATCCGCCGGCGGCTCCAGCGGTGCGGGGCGGTGGGACCGGGGCTGCTGGTTCTCGGGCTGCCTACCCTCGGGTGCGATGACACTCATGCTGCCGCCTCCTTCTGGTGTGCTGTTTCGTCGGTGTCCTCGGTTCGGCGGCCCGTCAGCGTGAGGAAGACGTCATCGAGGCTGGGGCGCCGCATACAGGCGTCGTGCAGGTCGATGCCGCTCTCGCCGAGGTCGGACAGGATGTACTGGAGTGCCCGCGGTCCGTCGATCACCGCGACCTCGATGCTGCGGCCGTCGTCCCCGATGACGGGTTCGCCGTCGCCATGCCGGCCGAGGATCTGCCGCGCGGCAGCTGCGTCGGAGGCATCGACGAGGGACACCACCGCCCGGTGTCCGCCGATCTGGGCCTTGAGCTGGTCCGCAGTCCCCTCAGCGATGGTCCTGCCGCCGTCGATCACCGCGATGTCGTCGGAGAGCTGGTCCGCTTCCTCGAGGTACTGCGTGGTGAGCAGCAGCGTGGTGCCGTCCCTCACAAGGTCCTTGATGATGCCCCACAGGGACAGCCGGCTCCGCGGATCCAGGCCGGTGGTCGGCTCGTCCAGGAACAGGATCTTCGGGTGGTTGACGAGGGCTCCGGCGAGGTCGATCCGCCGCCGCATGCCGCCGGAGAAACCCTTGACCGGCCGGTTGCCGGCTTCGGTCAGCTCGAACTGGTCGATGAGCTCCTGTGCACGGCGCTTCGATTCACGCGCGCCCAGGTGGTAGAGCCGCCCCACCATCTCGAGGTTCTCGAACCCCGTCAGGTTCTCGTCCACGGCCGAGTACTGCCCGGAGACGCCGATGATGCGGCGTGCGGCCTTCGGGTCCCGCAGGACGTCGATGCCGTTGATGTGCGCCGTGCCGGCCGTCGGCTGGATGAGGGTGGTCAGGATCTTGACCACGGTGGTCTTTCCAGCACCATTCGGCCCGAGCAGGGCCTTGACCGTTCCCTGGGGAACGGAGAGGTCCATGCCGTCCAGCGCGTGGACCGGCCCGCTCTTCGATGGATATGTCTTCTTCAGACGTTCTGCCTCGATAATCGCCATGCCGAAAGGCTAGGACCGCAGACAGGGCTTTCCTAGTGCCGTTGGTCAGAAGCTGTCCGCAATGGTGTGGCGGGAAGAGCGGCCCGCTCGCGAGCTGCCGGAGCCACCAGGAAGGACGCGAGAACCGCGATCCCGACGGCGAGCAACGCATTCCGGATACCGACGACATCGCCGAGGAAACCGATGAGGGGTGGACCTGCGAGGAATGCCGTGTAGCCGATGGTGGAGACGACGGAGACGCGCGCTGCCGCTCGCTCGGGCTCATCAGCGGCCGCCGACATCCCCATGGGGAAACCGAGGGCAGCACCCGCACCCCAGAGGATCGCTCCGAAGGCGGCGAGGGGCACGCCCGGTGCGGCCACGAACACCACGAGCCCCACGAGGGAGGAACCGAGGCTCGCCTGCAGCACCCGCACGCGACCGAAGCGGTCGATCAGTCCTCCGCCCACGAAGCGCAGCGCCGTCATCGCCGCGACGAATACGGCGAACATGATCGCGCCCGTGCTCTCGCTGGTGCCCAGTCCGTCGACGCTGGCCTTGGCCACCCAGTCGTTCGCAGCCCCCTCGGTCAGGGCGGCCCCGAGCACCACGAGGCCGATCAGCAGCGTGCGCGGCTCGCCCCACGCCCCGAACCCCCTGCCGCGGGCGCCGTCGTGCGCCGTCCCTGATTCGGCCGACGTCGCCTCGGGCAGGAAGTGGCGGGGTGTCCAGAAGGAGACGGTGAGGCTTAGGACGGCGACGGCGACGAGGTGCACCGAGAGACCCACACCCAGCGCGGACAGACCCGCCCCGACCAGCGCCCCCACGAAAGCACCTCCGCTGAACGCGGCATGGAATCGCGGCATGATGGTCCGGCCGACCAGGCGCTCGACGTCGGCCCCCTCGATGTTCTGGCCCACGTCCCAGAGCGCTACCCCGCACCCGAACAGGAACAGGCCCACGGCCACCAGGGGCACCGACACGGCGGCCAGGCCCATCGCCACGGCACCTGCCGCAATGGCAGCAGCGGCCCCACCGATGCGGACGGTGCCGGCGGTGCCGAACCTCGCGGCGAGGATGCCGGCGAGGGGAAGGGACAGGACCGAACCGATGGCGCCCACGAGCAGGAGCGCGCCCATCTGGCCCGAGCCCAGGCCGAGGGTGTTCGAGGCGGCGGGGATCCGTGCGGCCCAGCTCGCGAAAACGAGACCGTTCAGCCCGAAGATGGCGTAGGTGGCGAACATTGCGGCTCGGACGGCTGGCTTCACCTAAGCAACCGTAGGCGGACACGCCGCGGGCCACAAACGGGACGCTTCCACGGAACGCCCTAGTCCAGCTCCACCTGCAGCTCCTCGCCGGTCACCGTCACCGTCGCACTGATCAGCAGGGTCTGCGTGTCCTCCGCGCGCTCCCACCGCGGCGGCTTGGTGCGGTCGAACTCCGTGTTGCGCTCGTACGAGAACGTGGCCTCGGCGTCGACGGACCTGAGACCGTACACGCCGGGCTCGTAGGACTCCTCGAACACGAAGGTGGGCTCCCTGTCGAGTGTCCAGCGAGGGCTCCTGACGTCCTCCGGATCGCCGAACATGAAGGACCGGTTGGGGCATCCTCCCGGGGCCGGCTCCGTGCTGGCGAGGCATGCGGCCAGCCTCTCGGTGACCCTGGCGATCGCCTCGGACTCGGCGGCCGGGGTCGCTTCGGCCCGGAACAGGACGCCGCTCAGGGCGGAGTCGGCGTCCACCGACACCGTGATCCGCTGCTCGTCGCCGTAGGACTGGTAGGTGGACGGCGCGGGCGGCGAGACGACATAGTCCCCGGGAAGCGCCGGCAGGGCGACCGACCTCAGGCCGGCGTAGGGCCCGGTCCCGCCCGAGGGCAGTGCCACCTCCGCACCGTTCACGGTGACGGCCTGAAGGTCCTCGGCAACCACCATGCTGATGTCCCGGACTGGCTCGGGGCCGTCCAGTCGCCACTCGTCGAAGAGCAGCACCGCCCTTCCGGTGCGCGTGAGGGTGAAGTCGATGCTCGTGGTCAACCCTCCCTGCACCACATCGGCCGTCACGGTAGCCGTGCCGTCGGTGGTGGAGACCTCCTGCACCTCGTATCCGGAGAGACGGCCCCCTGCCTCCCCGTAGACGGCGTCGGACAGGAGTGCGTCCTCGTCGCCACCCACACCGCTGCTGATGAGGGTGCGGGACAGGTCGGCATCCCCCGCCACAAGGGCATCGAGGTAGGCCTCGACCGGCCGGTGGGGCCCGAACGCAGAGGTATTGACAACGTTTACGGTGACGAATCCCGCGATCAGGACGATGAGGACACCGGCGCCACCGAGGGCGGTCGCCCTGACACGCCGGGCCTTCGAGGGAGCCCTGAGTACATCCGCTGACACCGGTGCATCAGCTGATAGCTCTGTCGCGCCCGTCTCCATCGATCCCCCGTTCCGGTCGGCTCCGGCATCCGTCGACGCCGCCGTTCACTGTACAAGGACGCACTGCGCACAGCGGAAGGCGCGGCGCGTGGTGATTCCCGTCGAACTTATCCACCGATTGTGGATAACCCTGTGGGTAGCGTGTGGACGAGCGCAGTTCAGCGCGCCCGGACCACCCTGCTCTCGTCCCACACGGGTTCCTTCGTCTCATAGACCTTGCCGTCTGCGCCGAAGACGAGGAACCGGTCGAAGCTCCGTGCGAACCAGCGGTCGTGCGTCACGGCCATCACCGTTCCCTCGAACGCGTCGATGGCGTGCTCCAGGGCCTCCGCCGAGTGCAGGTCCAGGTTGTCCGTCGGCTCGTCGAGCAGCAGGAGCGTGGCGCCGGAGAGTTCCAGCAGCAGGATCTGCAGGCGGGCCTGCTGGCCCCCGGACAGCGAATCGTAGGACTGCTCGGCCTGCGGTGCCAGTCCGTAGCGGTCGAGTACGGCGGAGGCGGCCTCACGGCCCAGCCCCGACCGGTGCTCGTCACCGCGGTGCAGGATGTCGATGAGCGTGCGCCCGAGGAGGTCGGCGCGCGAGTGCGTCTGCGCGAAGAAGCCCGGCCGGATCCGCGCGCCCAGCTTCACGGAGCCCTCGTGCGGAACCGGCGCGATGTCGACGTCGGACACCGGCATGTGCTCCTTGTCCGGATCCGAGCCGCCACTGGCCAGCAACCGCAGGAAGTGGGACTTGCCGGAGCCGTTGGAGCCCAGCACCCCGACACGGTCCCCGAACCAGACCTCCGTGCTGAACGGCTTCATGAGGCCGGTCAGCTCGAGCTTCTGGGCGACGACGGCGCGCTTGGCGGTTCGTCCGCCCTGCAGCCGCATGGACACGTTCTGCTCGAGGGGGATTGCCTCGGGCGGCCCTGCCTCGAGGAATTTCGCGAGCCGCGTCTGCGCGGCGTGATACCTGTTGGCCATGTCGGAGCGGAACGCAGCCTTGTTCTTGTACATGTTGACGAGTTCCTTGAGCTTGAGGTGCTCCTCGTCCCAGCGCTTGCGCAGTTCCTCGAATCGCGCGTTCCGGTCCTCCCGCGCCTTCAGGTAGGTCTTGAACCCACCGCCGTGCGTCCACGACGACGCTCCGAGGGCCCCGGGCTCGAGGGTGACGATGCGCGTTGCCGCGTTGGCGAGGAGCTCGCGGTCGTGGCTGACGAAGAGCACGGATTTCTTCGAGTCGCGGAGCTTCGCCTCCAACCATCGCTTGCCGGGGACGTCGAGGTAGTTGTCCGGCTCGTCGAGGAGGAGGAGTTGGTCCGGACCGGAGAACAGGGCCTCCAACACCAGCCGCTTCTGCTCACCGCCGGAGAGCGACGACGCTGCCCGGTACTGGGCCCGGTCGAAGGGGACGCCGAGCGCCGCCATGGTGACCTCGTCCCAGGTGGTTTCCAGCTCGTAGCCGCCTGCATCGCCCCAGTCGGCGATCGCCTGCGCGTATGCCATCTGCGTGGGCTCGTCGTCGGCTTCCATCATGGCCAGTTCTGCGGCATCGATCCTCGCCGCCGCCGCGGACAGAATCGGCGGGGCTGCGGTGACGAGCAGGTCGCGGACCGTGGTGTCATCGCGCACCTGGCCGACGAACTGCCGCATGATGCCCATGGTGCCGGAGTGACTGACCGAGCCCTCGTCGGGTACCAGGTCACCGGAGACGATACGCAGGAGCGTGGTCTTGCCGGTGCCGTTCGGGCCGATCAGCGCCGTCTTGTGTCCGTCACCGACCTTGAAGGACACGCCGTTGAGCAATTGCCTGCCGTCGGAAAGGAAGTAGTCGATGCCGGAGATGTCGAGGTGTGCCACCCCTCCAGTCTTCCATCCAGGAACGAGCCGGCTGCACGCGCGCCCGCACTCAGCGCTGGGCGTCGACCGGCATCATCCGGTAACCCACCCCACGCACGGTCCGAATGAATCGGGGGGCGGTCCGGTCCTCTCCGAGTTTCTTCCGCAGGTTCCGGATGTGGACCTCGACGAGGTGGTGATCCTGGCTCCAACCATCTCCCCACACCCGGCTGAGCAGCGCTTCCCTCGTCCAGACGCGCTGGGAACCGGTCATGAGGGTCTCGAGGAGGTCGAACTCGATACGGGTCAGCGCGAGCTCCCGGCCGTCCAGGGTGACGACGCGTCCCTCGACGTCCATCAGGAGGTCGTCGTGGCGGAGCATCTCGTTGGTTGCGAATCGGCCCCCGACCTCGGGCGCCGCCGTCGTACCGGCGGTCGGCTGTCCGCCCGTCATCGTGCTCGAGGCCGCCATCGCCGCGCCCGTGCGGGGACGACGGAACATCGCCGACACCCGCGCCGAGAGCTCCCGTGGGCTGAAGGGCTTGCCTAGGAAGTCGTCCGCTCCGGTTTCGAGGCCGACCAGCCGGTCGATCTCGTCCTGCCGGGCGGTCACCATGACGATGTAGGCATCACTCACCGCCCGGCACTGACGACACACCTCGACGCCGTCCAGGTCCGGAAGGTTGAGGTCGAGCGTGATCAGGTCGGGCTGGTGCTCCCTCACGGCCAGCAGGCCTTCGTGTCCGGAGGACGCCTCGACGATGGTGAAGCCGTTCATGCGCAGCGTGGTGCAGAGCAGTTCGCGGATATCCGGATCGTCCTCGACGATCAGCGCCGTGCGCTGCTGCGTGGTAACGGACATGATCCAAGAATTTCATACATCGGTCCCGAGCAGGGCCAGGCGCGATACTTTTCCGGCTTCTCCCGAGGCCCGCCTGGCACCGTAGAATTCCCGGATGCCCTCCGCCAGCCTCTCCACCGCGCAGGTGAACGGGTTCACGGTCCGCGTGCACTCCACGCCGGGACCGGAGGACTCCTCGCCGCCCCGGGGTCCGTACGTCCTCGTCCACGGCCTCGGCATGACCCACCGCTATCTCGACCGGCTGCGCGGCGCACTGGCGGCTGACGCCGTCGTGCACTCCCTGGACCTGCCCGGCTTCGGTCGGGACCCGCAACCGCGCGTGCACCTCGGCGTGGAGGACCATGCAGCACTGATCATCGGGACGCTCGGCGTACTGGGCATCAGCTCCTGCACTCTGGTGGGGCACTCGATGGGTGTGCAGTTCGTCACAGCTGCCGCCCTTCAGGCACCCGCCGTCGTGGAGCGGATCGTTCTCATCGGGCCGGTCGTCGATCGGCTTCGACGCACCGTGGTGCAGCAGGCGGTGTCGCTCGGGCAGGACACGTTTCGCGAGAGTGCATCCGCCAACCTGATCGTGTACACGGACTACGTGCGGACGGGACTCCGCTGGTACATGCGCCAGCTGGTACCCATGATGGAATACCCGCTGGAGCGTGCCATCGAGCGCGTGGGCTGTCCGGTGCTGATCATCCGAGGCGGACGGGATCCGGTAGCGCGCCGGCGGTGGTGCCGGGAACTCGCGGACCGTGCCCAGGACGGTGCCCTGGTCGAGATCGAGGGCCAGCCACACGTCGTGCAGCACTCTGCCGCGGGCGCTGTCGCGGCGGAGATCGCGGCCTTCAGCCGGCGGTCCACGAGGACCGGAGCGCGCCCCTTGACCCAAGCTTCGGACGGGTCGGCGGTAGAACTTGAAGATTGGGGCGCATAGTAGACGTACAACAGTTGGTTCCGTCCGTTGTTTCACCGATCAGCTGCAACGACACGACACCCGGCCGAGCTGGTAAGCAGTACCGGCCGGGTGTTCCAAGTCCTCTGGAGGAACATCGCATGTCCGAATTGGAAGAGTGGTCAACCAGCCGCCTGCTCACTACTGCCGCACGTCTCGTCGACCACGCGTGGAACGAGAGGCTGCTGAACATCGGAATCACTCATGCCGGTTACACGACGCTGGGTGTCCTCTCCCGCGAGGGCACGATGACGGGAGCAAAACTCGCTCTCGCGGTGCACGTCCAGGCGCAGACCATCGGCAAGACCATCGAGAAGCTCGAACGCCAGGGCTTCATCTCCCGCATCCGTGACAGCATCGATCGCCGGAGCCAGCGGATCACCATCAGCCCTGCCGGTACCCACGCCCTCGCCCAGGCCGAGGACATCGAGCGCACCCTGATGGTCGGAGAAGGCCTCGAGTCCTTCGAGCTGCGCAGCCTTCTGCACGGCATCGTCGGCGAACTCGCTCCGCAGCGGCAGAAGCCGACAGCCGCCATCGTCTGATCGACGGCTCCTGATCCTTCCGAAGCACCGAGAACGGCCGTCCTTCTGGACGGCCGTTCTTCTGTCACCCGACCCGCCCTACACAGTGGGGTTGCCAGCGGTGCGCCAATTCCTCCTTGACGTGCCCTGACCTGCTTGACAGGTTTGATCGATCAGTATGCTTAGTAGTCGATTGAGGGAATCTGATGGATCAGAACGAGACGCCCGTCCTCACCGCCCTGGCCGAACACCAGAAGGTGGACCGCTACGGCTTCACGCCGCCGGCACACCGCCAGGGACGAGGCGTGGACCCGCGGGTCCTGGAGGTCCTGGGCGAGCAGACCTTCAAGTCCGACGTCCTCGCCAGTTCGGGGCTCGATGACAGGACGACGTCCCACGGCTACCTCCAGCGGGCCCAGGACCTCATGGCGGACGCGGTCGGAGCGGATATGACGTTCTTCTCCACCTGCGGCAGCTCGCTGGCCGTGAAGGCGGCCATCCTTGCCGTCACTCATGGCGAAGGCGAGATCCTGATCGGCCGCGACGCCCACAAGTCCGTGGTGTCAGCGCTCGTGCTCGGCGGTCTGCAGCCCCGGTGGATCCGGCCGAGCTGGGACAACGAGCTGAAGCTCGCCCATCCCCCGACTCCCCGGGAGGTCGAGGCGATGTGGGAGAAATACCCTGATGCGTCAGCTGCGCTCATCGTGAGCCCGACGCCCTACGGGACCTGCGCCGACATCGAGGCGATCGCCAAAATCTGCCACGACCGCGGCAAGCCGCTGATCATCGACGAAGCGTGGGGGGCTCAGCTTCCCTTCCATTCCGACACCCCACCTGGGCGATGTCCGCCGGTGCGGATGTCTGCGTCGTGAGCGTCCACAAGATGGGCACAGGCTTCGAGTAGGGCTCCGTCTTCCACCTCCAGGGAGATCTCGTGGACCCGATCCGGCTCGCGCACTGCGCGGACTTCCTCGCGACCACTAGCGCGAGCACCCTGATCTACGCGGCGATGGACGGCTGGCGACGCCAGATGGTCCAGGACGGGCACGACATGATCGACCGCGCCCTGGCCCTCACGCGCCGTGTCCGGGAACAGATCGAGGAACTGCCCGGCCTGCACGTGCTCGAGGAGGAGCTCACCTCCCACGAGGCCTCGAAGGATCTCGACATCATGCACATCCTGGTCGACGTGTCCGGCCTGCGGATCACCGGTTACCAGGCCCACGACTGGCTGCGGGAGAACTGCCGGCTCGATTTCGGCACCACCGATCACCGTCGTTTCGAGATCACGATGTCCATCGCCGACGACGAGTCCACCGTCCAGCGCCTGATGGACGGGCTCCGGCTGTTGATCGACGCAGCACCGGACTTTCCCGAATCCCCTCCCATCCTCATTCCCGATGAGGGCGAACTGGATCTGGAAACCGTCATGCTGCCGCGCGATGCCTTCTTCGGACCGGTCGAGGATATCTCCGTGGAGGATTCGGTCGGCCGGATCGTCGCGGAACTCGCGACGCCGTATCCCCCGGGTGTCCCCGTCTTCCTGCCAGGCGAGCGCATCAACGAGGCCGCGGTGAGGTACCTGCGAAGCGGTGTCGAGGCCGGGATGGTGCTCCCCGACCCGGGCGACGCCTCCCTGAAGACCATCCGCGTGGTGAAGGAGTAGGCCGGGCGGATCTTTGCTAGACAGTCTAACTAGGTGCCGTAAAATGTCCGGGTGAACGACGAACAGAACGAAGCTACGGCGATCGCTCGACTGCAGGACCTCATGCTCAGCAACGAGAGCGTGGACCAGTTCCTCGACGACCTCGCCAGCCTCTCCTCCCGGGTCCTGGGTGACTCGGTCGAGGTCCAGTGCGGGGTCACCTACCGCCACCGCAACCTGGCGACGACAGTGGCCTGCAGTAGCGACGAGGCGCGTGTCCTGGACGAGATCCAGTACGGCTTCGGCGACGGCCCCTGCCTGCACGCCATCAGCACGGGCAGCACCGTGGTTGTCGACGACGTCCGTACCGATGGCCGCTGGCCGGACTACTTCGAGGTGGTGGCCGGCCACGAGTTCTTCGCCATGATGGGCGTTCCCCTGGTCCTCGGACCCGATGGTGGGGCGGCACTCAACTTTTATGCCGCGAAGCCACAGACCTTCACGAGCAGTGCCCAGGTACTCGCGGAAGGCTTCGCCCTACAGGCGGCCAAGGCGCTCCAGATGGTGCTCCGTGTGTCCAGGCACGCCAACACCTCGTCGAACCTGAAGGCGGCCATGGAGTCGAGGACGACCATCGACATCGCGATCGGCATCGTGATGGGCCAGAACCGCTGCACCCAGGCCGAGGCGTACACCATCCTCAACCGCGCCTCGAACGCCCAGAACGTGAAGGTGCGGGATATCGCCCAGCGGATCGTCGCCGGTATCTCCGCGGAACCGGCCCGGACGCATTTCTCCACCTGACCGGGAGGGCCCGCATCTTGATGGCTGGTGAAGCGGTTGGGGGACGTGGCGCGATCAGGGTGGGTATGAGTGCGGTGGGCTCCCTGAACCAGGAACCGCAGGTAACGCCCTTCCGCGAGGGCGTTACCTGCGCACTGGAGCTGTGCCGCTGGGTCAGCGGCTCTTGCCGTCGCCGGTCCTGCGTTCGAGGCTCCGGACGGCCGGTGGCACATCGTTGACGCCGGGTGCCGCACTGGTGCCGGGTGCCGCGCTGCGCGCCTCCGCCGCCACCAGACCGGCCGGCTTTTCGCCGCTAAACAGCCATTCGTCGAAGAGCGGGCTCAGTTCCTCGCCCGAGATTTCCTCGGCGAGGGTTATGAACTCGTCCGTGGACACGTTGCCGCCGGCGTTGAGTTGCGCCCACTCGCGCAGGATACGGAAGAAATCCTTGTCGCCGACCGCTTGCTGCAGCGCGTGCATGGTCATGGCGCCCCGGGCGTAGACCGCGTAGTCGAAGAGTGCGTCGGCCCCAGGATCGCCGATCCTGACGCTCCAGAACGGACTGTCAGCAGGAATCGAGGCAAAGGAATCAAAGATCTCCTGTACGGTTCCCAGGCCTTCGCGTTCACTCCACAGCCATTCGGTGAAAGTGGTGCTTCCCTCGTTGAGCCAGATATGTCGCCAGTCCTCAACGGAGACACTGTTGCCCACCCACTGGTGCGCCAGCTCGTGCACCACCACGGAATCGCCCAGTTGCTGGTCGGTGAAGAAATCCCTGGCGTAGATGGGCCGCGTCTGGTTCTCCAGAGCGAAGCCCAGCCCCCGGAAGTCGTCCACGATCCCGCCGGCGTCCCGGAACGGATACCGGCCGAAGTAGCCTTCGAGGAACTCGATGATCTCCGGCTGTCTGGCGAAGGAGGCCCGCACGTTCTCACCGATGCCCGGGGGAGAATCGGCCGTCACGATCCAGTCGTTCTCGTTGCCCGGGCTACCCGCAGGCGGACCGGGTACGGTCCACCCGTCCAGGGTATTGTCGTCCTTCTCGAAGGAGGTGCTGCCCTCGCCCGAGGAGACCACCACATCGTCGACGAACACGCCGGGGCGCGAAGTGATACCCACGTAGCTGATGGACACTTCGACGTTCTTGCCGGCGAAGCCGGCCAGGTCGACCGACCACTGTTCCCAGCCGTCGCTGGCACCGCTGGCAGCCCGCCATGCGCCGGAACTGCCCGCCGCCGTGCAACCGCCTGCACCGTTGTCCGTCTGATAATGCGTCAGGAACGGATGGAGTTCGTGCCACGCGGGGCAGACCGCGCCTGTCTCCTCAGAAGTGTGCCCGTTGGCATCGGGCAGGGTCGTCCAGTCGTCGGCACCGGCCGTACGGGCCTCCACGAAGACAAAGTCCCAGTTGGACTCGGTGTCACGGGTCAGCCAGAAGGACAGTTGCGCCCCGCCGGCCGGGACGGTGATGGTTCGGGTGAGCCGTTTGTAGGAATTGTCCGATGCCTGGGACCAGGCGAAATCGGTGCCGGTCCGCGGTTCCGCCACCGGGTCGAAGAGGTCGGGGTCCAGCGCGTCGAGGTAGTTGATCCCCTCCACCTCGTACTGATCGAAGTCCCACTCCCCGACACTGGCCGTGGCGAGGTAGGACGCCATCGGTTCGCGCGCCTCCCAGGTCCAGGTCGTGAGGCCGTCCCGGGTCCGTTCGTCCCGCAGGCGCCCGTTGGCCACGACTTCGAGCCCTTCGGGAACGGTGATCCGGAAGGTGTAGGAGGCCTTGTCCAGCGGATGGTCATTGACCGGGAACCAGGTCGCTGCCACGTGCGGCTGCCCGATGACCAGGGAGCCGTCGTCGGTGTGGAAGAACCCGGATTGCCCGAACTGGTCGGTGAGGGGTTCCGGAACGCCGTCGTAGCGTACCTCGGTGATGAATCGACTGCCGTCCCTGATACCCCGTGGCGGAGTAACGGTGAGTTCGCCGGCGTCGTGCGTGAATTCGGCCGAACTGTCCTTGACCGTCACCTCGCGGACGGTCAGGCCCTCCAGGTCCAGGTTGAAGGCCGAGAGATCCTGTGTGGCTTCGGCGGTGATGGTCGCCGTCCCGCCCAGCACGTCGGTCAGCGGATCGTAGCTCAGATCCAATTCGTACTGTTCGACGTCGTAGCCGCCGTTGCCGTCGAGCGGAAAATAGGAATCACCCAGCCCGGGTGTCCCGGGCTGGAAATCATTGCCGCCCTGGGAGGACTCCTCCTGGGCCGATCCCGGGGATACTTCGGTGGCTGCGGCGGCGGGGGCCGGAAGTGCGGCCACGCACAACAGCAGCGCCGCGAGCGTTGCCGTGCGACGGCGCCCGCCGGCGGTATGGGGGCCGGGTTCCGCGGCCGGGGGTTGAGGTGACATCGACAATTCCTGCTTTCCCAGGTGGAAGGTGCTGCCGCCCACGACCATGGAGCAGCTGTATCTCGCAGCTACCCTGGCGGCGGGCCCGGACGACCGAGACGGGCGCCGAGGTTCCATTGCACCGCCGTTGGCGTTACCGCGGCGTTACTGCGCCGTTACCACCCGCATCTCCCACGACGAGGCGGCGAGCGGTCGCAGCCGGTCGCCGGGCGGTCGCCATCGCTGCGGACGGCAGCCGAGTCGATTCGAGCTGATACAGAGGTTGAAGGAGTCCAGAGAAATGAGCGGGGCGAAATAGTGCGAGGTCCCGTTGACACCGTCCAGCGGGGTGAGGATCGTAGTTCCTGCACACCCCATCGTTCCGACGAACCGGAATCAGGTTCCATGGGCAACTCCGACTGTGGAGAATTCAGACTCCACCTTCTGCGGACCTGGATGCTCTACAGGCATGGAGTGATCGTTCACGTCGCTACACGCCAGCAGCGTCTTGTCGCTGCGCTCGCCGTGAAGGGCCCAAGCCTTCGAAGTCACCTCGTCGGTCTGCTGTGGCCGGAGTACCCCGACGCAAAGGCCCTGGAAAGTCTACGGGTCAGCATGCACCTGGTTTCCCGTCAGCTTCCGGGCCTGATCGTGAACGACGGCCCGATGCTGTCCCTGAGCGACCGGGTCGACGTGGATCTGCACACCGTCCGAGCGCGTCTTCGAGATTTCAGGAGCGTGACCTCAGAGGTATGTGCAGCCGCACTGTTGGGTGATCTGCGCGATGCAAGGCTATTACCCGGTTGGTATGACGACTGGGTCGTGTTCGAACAGGGCCGGTTACAGCAAGAGCGTCTTCGCGCCTTCACCGTCATCGCCATGCAGTCCCTCGACCAAGGACACTGCGAAACCGCAGGCGCGGCCGCCGAGGCGGCTTTGGAGATCGAACCTCTGTATGAGGCGGCTGTCCGAATACTCATCGAGGGTCAGTTGCAGCACGGCAATCCTGCCGCAGCGCTTCGGAATTACCAGCGCTACCAGGAAAAACTCGAGGAAGACATGGGACTCCGACCTTCCGATTCACTCACTGAACTCGTCACTGGTGTCCTCGCCGGGCAAGCGCATGCAGCGAAGGAACGTCCAGCTCCGGCCAATACGTCCCGGCTACGCGGAAAGCCACTACTGAACCACACGTAGCACTCCCGTGGAACCGCCTGAGCGGTCGTCCTACCCAGCAGGACACTGCGTACAGGGATTTATGCGGGCGCCCCGGTCAGGCCTGACGCAGCCAGCTCCGCGAGGTCGTTGAAGCTGTAGACGTGCAGACCCTCGTAGCCGGCGCCGTCCAGCGCGTCGACCAACGGCGCCGGATCGTAGGACGCAGACGAGAGCAGTTGCCGGACCACGGACCCGGTATTGGCACCTCCGGCGGAACGCTTGACGAAACCGAGGGACTGGCCCACCCCGATGTTCCCGGCCAGGCGCAGCAGCCGGCTCATGCGGACGGGGCCGGGAATTCCGGCCCAGACGGGCAGGGTGACGCCGTCGCGCCGCAAGCGTGCGGGATAGGCCCTCAGTGTCTGCTGGGAAAAACAGAGCTGCGTGACGCACCAGGAGGCGAGCTCCTGCTTGGCACGGAGCGCCGTCGCCAACTCCTCGTCCCCGGTGGCCGGATGACCCTCCGGGTAGACGGCGATCCCCATGCCCAGCGCACCGGCGGACAGTTCCGCGATGTCCTCCATCAGCGCCCCGCTCCAGGCGTAGGGGCCCGCAGCCTCCGCAGCGTCGCCGCCGATGACGAAGACGTCGCTGATGCCGGCGTCCAGGCACTGGGCCACGTAGCGGCCCACGTCGGCACGGTTCCCTATCGAGCGCGCGGCCAGGTGCGGAATGACGGTGTACCCCGCATCGGCCAACTGCACCGCCACCTCGACGGCCTCGCGCGGCCCATGATGCGGCAGACACGTGACGGTGACGACGGCGGGAGCCGCAAGGTGGGTGCGCAGACGCTCCACGAGGTCCTTCCCGGGGATGACCTCGACCCGGACAGGCACGTCAATCACGGAGCGTCAGCACTCCACGACGTTCAGGGCCAGCCCACCCCGGGCGGTCTCCTTGTACTTGTCCATCATGTCCGCACCCGTATCACGCATCGTCTTGATGGCGACGTCGAGTGAGACGTGGTGCTGACCATCACCGCGGACGGCCATGCGAGCGGCGGTGATCGCCTTCATCGCACCGACGGCATTCCGCTCGATGCATGGGATCTGCACGAGTCCGCCCACGGGATCGCACGTCAGCCCGAGGTTGTGCTCGATCCCGATCTCCGCGGCGTTCTCGACCTGCTCGGGAGTGCCGCCGAGAACCTCGGCCAGCGCCCCTGCCGCCATGGCGCAGGCCGAGCCGACCTCGCCCTGACAGCCGACCTCCGCACCGGAGATGGAGGCGTTCTTCTTGAACAACGAACCGATCGCCGTGGCCGCCAGGAGGAATCGCACGACGCCGTCGTCGTCGGCTCCCGGCACGAAGTCCACGTAGTACTTCAGGACCGCGGGGATGATGCCGGCGGCGCCGTTGGTCGGCGCGGTCACCACGCGTCCACCCGCAGCGTTCTCCTCATTGACTGCCAGGGCGAAGAGCGTCACCCACTCCATGGTGCCGAGACGGTCGTTCGGATCGTCGGCCTTCTCGAGCAGCTGCCGTTGGCGTTCGGCCCGGCGGCGCACGCTGAGGCCCCCGGGCAGGATTCCGCCGGTGGTGGTTCCCCTGCGGATGGTGTCCTGCATGACGGACCAGATGTCCAGCAGGCCCGCCCGCACCTCCTCCTCCGTGCGCCAGGACAATTCGTTGGCGAGGACGACGTCGGAGAAGGACCAGCCGATGGTCCGGCAGACGTCGAGCAGCTGATCCGCCGTGTCGAAGGGGTGGGACACCGGCACGGGCTTCAGGATCGCCGTCTCCGCGCCGATCTGGTCCTCGTCCAGCACGAATCCTCCGCCGACCGAGAAGTATTCCCTGCTCCGCATGAATTCACCCGTGGCTGTATATGCCGAGAAGCGCATGCCATTGGTGTGGTAGTCGAGGCGCTGCCGGCGGTGCAGCAGCACGTCCTTTTCGGGATCGAGAGTGATGCGGTGCTCCGCAGCGAGGTTGAGGGAGCGACTCTCGCCGATATGAGCCACCCGGGCATCGGCCGAGGTCGGATCGATGAGGTGCGGCTGGTCCCCCTCGAGACCGAGCAACACAGCCTTCACCGTCCCGTGGCCGTGTCCGGTTACTCCGAGCGAACCGAAGAGGTCCACCTGGACGCGATGCACGTCGGCCAGCAGGCCGTCGGCCCGGAGCACCTCCGTGAAGAGGTAGGCCGCAGTCATCGGTCCGCCGGTGTGCGAGCTCGAGGGACCGATCCCGATCTTGAAGAGGTCGAACGCGCTGATCGTCACTTCGCGGGCCCGGCAAGCGTCTCGCGCCGGTAGAACGGCGTGGGGATCACCGTGAAGGGCTCGGGCCGGCCGCGGAGGTCCACGAGCACCTCGGTGCCGAGTGCGGCATGGGCGGACTCGACGTAGGCAAGAGCTACCGGGTAGCCCAGCGTGGGGCTGGGGAGGCCCGACGTCACGGTGCCCACGGGCACGCCGTCCACGACGACGTCGTACCCGGCGCGCGCCGAGCGGCGGCCGACGGCGCGAAGGCCGACGAGTCGCCGCGTGGGCTCTACCGCCTTCAGCGGCTCGAGCACCGAGCGCCCGACGAAGTCGTCGGTCTTCTTGGTGTTGACCACGGGACCGAGGCCCGCCTCGAAGGGATTCGTCTCGAGGCCGAGTTCGTGCCCGTAGAGGGGCATACCGGCCTCCAGCCGAAGGGAGTCGCGGGCCGCGAGGCCACACGGCAGGAGCCCGTGGACCTCGCCGGCCTGCAGGGCCGCATCCCACAGGCGCCCAGCGACGTCGCTGCCGAGAAAGAGCTCGAAACCGTCCTCGCCCGTGTAGCCCGTGCGGGCCAGCAGCACGGGGAGCCCGGAAAGTTCCACCCGCACCGCGGCGTAGTACTTCAGTTCTCGGATGGTTCCAGCGTCTTCCGGACGCGCGAGGTCGAGGAGTACGGCCTCCGCGGCAGGCCCCTGCACGGCGACCAGCGCCGTGGTCTCGGACTGGTCCTCCACGACGGTGTCGAATCCGGCGGCCCGGACGCGCAGTTCCTCCGCGACCACGGGGGCGTTCGAGGCGTTGGGAACCACGAGGAAGGCGTCCTCGGCGAGCCGGTAGGTGATGAGGTCGTCGATCACCCCGCCCTCGGCGTTGCAGATCAGCGAATACTTGGCCTTGCCGACGGGGATGACCGCGAGGTTGCTCACCAGCGCGTAGTTGAGGAACGCCGCGGCCTCGGGACCGGAGACGAGGACCTCTCCCATGTGCGAGAGGTCGAAGAGGCCCGCGGCTCTCCGCACGGTGTGGTGTTCCTCCAGCTCGCTGCGGTACTTCAGGGGCATCTGCCAGCCGCCAAAGTCGGTGAAGGCCGCACCGTGCGCCTTGTGCCGGGTGTACAGGGAGGTGTGCTTGCTCTCTTCGCTCATGAAGGGCGTGATCCTAGTCTTCGAAGGCTTCGATGGGCGGGCAGGAGCAGACGAGGTTACGGTCGCCGTGGGCGCCGTCGATCCTGCGCACCGGAGGGAAATACTTGTCGTGGCGGAGCGAGCGCAACGGATAGGCGGCCAGCTCGCGCGGGTAGGCCTGCGTCCACTCGTCACCAACGAGGAGTTGCGCCGTGTGCGGGGCCTGCCGCAGCGGACTCTCCTCGATCGTGAAGTCGCCCGCGGCCACGCGGTCGATCTCACCCTTGATCGCGATCATCGCGGTGACGAAACGGTCCAGCTCCGCGAGGTCCTCCGACTCCGTGGGCTCCACCATGAGGGTTCCCGCGACGGGGAAGGACAGCGTGGGCGCATGGAAGCCGTAGTCGATGAGGCGCTTGGCCACGTCCTCGGCCGTGACGCCCGTGGCCGCGGTCAGAGGGCGCAGGTCGAGGATGCACTCGTGGGCTACCAGCCCCTGCACTCCCGTGTAGAGCACCGGGAAGTGCTCGGTCAGGCGCGCGGCCACGTAATTGGCGGCGAGCAGGGCATGCGCCGTCGCGCTCGTGAGTCCCTCGGATCCCATGAGCGCTATGTACGCCCAGGAGATCGGCAGGACGCCGGCCGAGCCGTACATCGACCCGGAGACGGGTGTACCGCCCTCGGCCTCGGGTCCGCCGTCCGTGGCGACGTCGCGGTTCGCGTCGCCCGGCAGGAACGGCGCCAGGTGCGCGGCGACGGCGACCGGGCCGACACCGGGTCCGCCGCCTCCGTGCGGGATGCAGAACGTCTTGTGCAGGTTCAGGTGCGAGACGTCGCCACCGAACTCGCCGGGCTGGGCGAGACCCACGAGGGCGTTGAGGTTGGCGCCATCGATGTAGACCTGGCCGCCCGCCTCGTGGACCTTCTCACAGACCCAGCGCACGTCCTCCTCGAACACGCCATGGGTGGAAGGGTAGGTGATCATGATCGCCGAGAGATTCCCGGCGTGCTGCTCGATCTTGGCAAGCAGGTCGTCATGATCGATGTTGCCGTTGGCTGCCGTGCCGACCACCACGACCTTCATCCCGGCGAGCACGGCCGAAGCCGCATTGGTGCCGTGCGCAGAGGACGGGATGAGGCAGACGGTGCGGTTCTCGTCACCGCGCGAGCGGTGGTAGCCGCGGATGGCGAGGAGGCCCGCGAGCTCACCCTGGGACCCGGCATTGGGCTGCAGGGACACCCGGTCGTAACCCGTGATCTCCGCCAGCCGTTCCTCGAGGTCGGTGATCAGCTCGCGCCAGCCCTCGGTCTGGCTGTCCGGTGCGTAGGGATGGATCGAGGCGAACTCGGGCCAGGAGATGGATTCCATCTCGACGGTGGCGTTGAGCTTCATGGTGCACGAGCCGAGCGGGATCATGGTGCGGTCCAGGGCGAGGTCCTTGTCGGAGAGCCTGCGAAGATAGCGGAGCATCGCGGTCTCGGAGCGGTGCAGCGAGAAGACGGGGTGGGTCATGAATCCGGAGGTGCGGCGCAGTTGCTCCGGGATGTGCCCGCCGAGGGAGGCCGCGCCGTCGACCGTGCCTCCGAACACGGCGGCGACGGCCGCGACGTGGTCCGGCGTCGTCGTCTCGTCGCAGGAGATGCCGAGGTGGTCGGCGTCGATGCGGCGGAGGTTGTAGCCGGCGGCCTCGGCGGCGTCGGCGTAGTCCACCGCCCTGCCTGGCACGCAGACCAGGAGGGTGTCGAAGAAGGCGCCGTGCACGACGGTGGCCTCCGAGCCCTTGAGGGCGGCGGCGAGCTCGACGGCGCGCTGGTGGGTGGTGCGGGCGATCGCCTTCAGCCCCTCCGGCCCGTGGTAGACGGCGTACATCGAGGCGACGATGGCCAGCAGCGCCTGTGCGGTGCAGATATTGCTCGTGGCCTTCTCGCGGCGGATGTGCTGCTCGCGGGTCTGCAGGGCGAGGCGGTAGGCGGGGGCACCGTCGGCGTCTTTCGAGACCCCGACGAGGCGGCCGGGGAGCATGCGCTCGAGTCCCTTGCGCACGGCCATGTAGGCGGCGTGCGGACCGCCGAAGAAGAGGGGCACGCCGAAGCGCTGGGCGGAGCCGACGGCGATGTCCGCGCCCTGCTCACCCGGCGCGGTGATGAGCGTCAGGGCCAGGAGATCGGCTGCGACCGTGACGAGGGCACCGCGCTCCTTGGCGGCACTGATGACGGAGGCGTGGTCGCGCAGCGCTCCCGACGCGCCGGGCTGCTGCAGGACGACGCCGTTGATGTCGCCGTCGGGCAGGCCGGCGGAGAGGTCGGCGACCTCGACGTCGAAGCCGAGGGCCTCGGCGCGGCCACGAACGACGGCGACGGTCTGTGGAAGCGCGTCGGCGTCGATGACGGTGCGGCCCTTGTTCTTGCCGGACCGGCGCATGAGGAGGACGGCCTCGGCGACGGCGGACGCCTCGTCGAGCAGTGAGGCGTTGGCGATATCGAGGGCAGTGAGGTCCTGCACCATCGTCTGGAAGTTCAGGAGGGCCTCGAGGCGGCCCTGGGAGATCTCCGGCTGGTAGGGGGTGTAGGCCGTGTACCAGGCGGGCGATTCCAGGACGTTGCGACGGATGACCGGCGGTGTGACGGTGTCGAAGTAGCCCTGGCCGATCATCTGCACGGCAGTCCGGTTGCGGTCGGCGATCCGGCGGAGCTGCGCCAGGACCTCGGTCTCGCTGAGGGCCCCGGGCAGGTTGAGCGCGCGGTCCAGGCGGATGCCGGCGGGGATGGCCATGTCCACGAGCTTGTCGAGGCTCGGGTAGCCGAGGACCTCCAGCATGTGCCCTGCATCCGATGACCGCGGGCCGATGTGGCGGTCGGCGAATGTCGATGCGGGGGCGGGTACTGTGCCGGATGCCGTGTCGGGTGAGGCGGTCATGGGAACTCCGTACGTCAGAAGGGGGCGCGGGCGCGCGCGTGCCTGGTCGGGTTCCTCCCCGCTCTGTAGGGGACCTGAGAGTTTCCGCATGGCTCGTCGCCTGCTTGCACCGTCGGTGAGCGCCGGAGAAGTCCCGGGGCTGCTTTCCAGAGTTGCCTAGCCGCAGCGGTACTGGGCCTGAGAGATTCCTGGGGAGGATTTGCTCCTACGGCGCCTGCCGGTGTGTGAGTCAACGGCAAACTCTCCCGCTGCAGATCAAGGGCGTATTCAGTTGGGGGTTCAACGGCGTGAGCCGTCCCACAGCTTACCGCGCGGCGCGGAGGAGAGGCAAAGAACGGGCCGCGACCTGCCGGGGAAGGTTCGTACCGAAAGGGGGCGTGCCGCCCTGCGCCCGCACCGTCGCGGCGCTAGCGTAGGCGTGTACCCACCGAGCACCTGGAGCCCGATGTCGATGTTGCGTTACCGTCCGGTCGTCGCGGCCCTGGTCCTGCTGGCCGCCGTCGTGCTTCCTGCTCCGCCGGCCACCGCTGCGGGCGCCTCCTATGTAGCCCTCGGCGATTCCTACTCCTCGGGCACAGGGACGCGGGCCTACCTGGCCGACGGGACGAGTTGCCAGCGATCCGCCTACGCCTACCCGTCGCTCATCGCGAGCGCGAAGGGGTACGCGCTGAACCTGCGCGCGTGCTCCGGCGCAACCACCGCCGACGTCGTAGCGACCCAGCTCGAGGCACTGACGCCGACGACGTCGTATGTCTCCCTGAGTGTCGGCGGAAACGACGCCTCGTTCGTCGCGGTGCTGACCGAGTGCGCGAAGCCGGCGTGGATGAGCGATTGCAATGCGGCGATCGACCGCGCCCAGGCCGTCATATCGGCCCAGCTGCCGGGAAGCCTCGCGTCGCTGTACGCGCAGATCAGGGCGCGCGTACCGCTGGCGTCCGTGACGGTCGCGGGCTACCCCCGGATCTTCAACGGGGAGGACTGCAACGCGGGCACCTGGTTCTCGCCCGGGGAGGAGGCCCGGCTGAACGAGACGGCCGACCTCCTCAACCGGACGGCTGCGGCCGCTGCCGCCACCGCGGGATTCACGTTCCGGACTCCGACGACGCCCTTCACCGGCCACGCCGTGTGCGACGACGTCGAATGGCTGAATGGCCTTTCGCGGCCCGTCGCCGATTCCTACCACCCGAACCGGGCAGGACATGCCTCGGGGTATGTCCCGCTGATCGGTGCTTCCCTGACAGGGAGCCGGGTCAGCGTCACGCAGCAAACGCTGAGGTCCGCCGAGGACGCGGCGCCGGCCCTCGCCGAGCAGCAGGCGGAGCATGCAGCCCAGGACGCCCGGATCACCCCGAAGGAGTTCGCACTGCCGGATCTGAAGAGCCCTGCCGCCCGGAAGGCGGCGTCGCGTGCCGGCGTGGACCTGGCGGACCCTGCGAGCATCGACAGGGCGGACCGGGCAGCCGAGGCACGCCAGAAAAGCGCGCGGTAGGAGAGGCACGGTCCTGCACTGCATTCCGAACACACTGATCGTGATCACGGTCGGAACTGTCCTGACTCCGATGATGGTGCGGGGCGCCCACCGCATCACCCACTGCGAGCAGGTTCGGACCCAGCGATGATTCCCGGCTCCGCGCCTCGTCCCATAGGCATGAGCCATCATCCGGCACAGCGATCAAAGGGAGCATCATGACCGGGCAAACCAGCATCGACCACGTCCTCGCGGCCTACACCGCAGCCGTTCTCGACCAGGACGCCGAGGCCCTCCTGGCCCTGTACGACGACGACGTCCGGGTTTTCGACCTGTGGTCCGAGTGGACCTACGAGGGCAAGGAAGCCTGGCGGGGCGCGATCGGCGAGTGGTTCGGCTCGCTCGGGGAGCAGAAGGTGGGCGTCGGCTTCGACGACGTCCGTTCCTCCGTGGCCGACGACCTCGCGAGCGTGCACGCGATCATCACCTACCGGGAGCTCGATGCTGCCGGAAACGAGGTGGGCTCCATGCAGAACCGGTTGACCTGGGTCCTGCAGCGCCGGGGAGACGGATGGCTCATCGTGCACGAGCACACCTCGGCGCCGATCGACGGAGAGACGTCGAAGGTGATCCTCCGACGCTGAGTCTCAAGGAACCGGCACGAGCACGACCAGCGAGGCGCATGACGTCAACGTCTCCCATGGCACGGTTCTGCCATGCACGTAATACTGCAAAGGGCGCTTACTATACGAGGAGGCAGGTGTTGCCGTTCCATTGCCAGGTGCAATGATCAGGAGAGGTTGGCAATGGATTCGCCGCGTAGGTTCGACACGATCAGGATCATCTTCAATCCGAACAGCACCGGGGACGCCCCGAAGCTTGCTGAGGACCTCCACCATGAGCTGACAGCAGCACTTCCGGCCACGGATGTAACGCTGCGGCCCACGGAGCATGCCGGGCATGCGGTGGATCTGGCTCGCGAGGCGGCATCCGCCGGCAATGCGCTGATCGTCTCCGTCAGTGGGGATGGCGGGTACAACGAGGTCGTCAACGGCGTCATGGACAGCGGCAGCGAGGACGCCGTGTGTGCGGTCCTGGCTGCAGGCAATGCCAATGACCACAGCCGCGTCGTCGGGCGCAAACCCCTGGCCGAAGCCATCACCGAGGGCCAGGTACGCCGGATCGACCTGCTGCGCATCAGCATGGGCCAACCGGATGCGACGGCGGTCTATGCACACTCCTACATCGGCTTCGGCCTGACGCCGGTCATGGCGATCGATCTCGAAAAGGGCAGCAAGGGTGCGATCAAGGAGATGTTCTCCGTCGCGCGAACCTTCCGGAAGTTCAAACCCTTCGAGATCCGCCAGAGCGACGGAAAGCACCGCACCTTCGACAGCCTGGTGTTCGCGAACATCTCACAGATGGCGAAGTACGCGACCCTGAGCGAGGCCGGGGACCACCCCGCGGACGGGAAGTTCGAGGTCATCACGTTCCCCCATATGGCCAAGTGGCGGGTCCTGCTCACAGCCCTGCGCGCCACGACCAAGGGACTGGGCGACCAGCCGAGCTACGCGCAGTACCGGTTCTCGACGGTCAAACCCATGCCTTACCAGATCGACGGCGAAGTGAAATCCGTGGAAGCGAAGACGGATATCACGATCGACAGCGTGCCCCGGGTCCTGTCCATCATCGGCTGAACACCCATCGGGGAACGCCCCCACAACGAAGTACCTACCTCAATGACGCCTGGGCCTCACTGGTCATCAGCCGTTTCAGGACCTGAAGGGGACGTTCCGCCGTGCACCGGCCGGCGTGATCGTTCCCTCACCCACGAAGGACGATCATGACCGACACCGCGACCACTGGTGCACTGCCGACCCGCCCGGATTCCCCCGCAGCTGCGCGTACCGTCCGTATTTCCAGGCCGAACGACGTCGTCGCCTCCTACTCGGTGCTGCTGAAGCAGGTCCGCAAGGAAGGCCTCCTGAACCGGCG
>NZ_QZVT01000002.1 GCF_003602275.1 Arthrobacter cheniae
GGAACGAATCAACACCCACTAGGAGCGCCCCTGTACGTGAGAGTCGTCACGGGTGCCGAACATGATCGATGACCCGTTCGTTAATCAAGATCGGCACCCAAGTAGGCAGCTGGTCACGCTTAACACCACCTATAAGGGGTACCGATAAGATACCCAGGGCTCGGCGGTCGCACGGGGTTCTTGGGTGCAGGTCCGAGGATCTTTGACCTGTTGGATCAGAACGGCATCCAGTAGGTAATTCAATTGCCATGAAGTACTACTCACAACTAACGAAACGGCAGGCAACCTCGGCGCTGGAGGAGTTCCTAGCCGAACGCGCTCCGGCACTTGAGCAATTCCGGCAAGCACTCAGTGGGGACGGTCAGGACCTGGACGCCATGTTGGACGGGACAACCCAAGGGTTGATTCCGCTGTGGAGCTGGGTCCTGAACCAGATAACAGGACCGGATGACGCCGAACAGCCGGTGGAGCGACGGCACCTGTTTCACAAGCTCGATGACGAGGCTCGTCATAGGCCCGATGAAGGGTTAAGGGGTATCTCGGTGACACGTTCACCGTGCAGCTCTTTGCTGGGAATTGTCGGTCACCGGTTCGAGGGTGGGTGTCGAGCGGATGAAGGTGTTGCGCCGAGGGCGGCGTGAAATGAATGACACCCTAATGTTCCCTGATGACGGCGGGCCGTTCGGTGGCATCATGGGGAAACGAATGGAAGAGTTGGTGGAGGTTTCGACGTGCTGAATGGATACCTGCAGCAGTGGACCGCGATCCAGACTGTGCGGGCAGCGAAACTGCAACCTGAGGACGTCTTCATGTCCTACCTCGGGCTCAGCGGGGATGCGAATGAGTTCGAGATCGAGGGATACCTCTGCGGTCTGGTCATGCTTCCGGCTGCGGATCGTGATCTGCTTGCTCATGCCATCAACGAGCTGTTGGACAGCACCGGTTCCATGGTCGACGGTGCCCATTACAGCGACCCCGACGCGGAATCCTCCTCCGGCTACAGCGACTACCTCCGCACCCTGAACCTCTCCCCCGACAGATACGATTTCGCGGCGCCGCCCGCCGGGGACCACAGCACCAGTTCCACGACCAGCACTGACATTCCTGCCTCCCTCGACACCGCCGACCCTGGTGCTGGTGGACCGGCTACAGACGGACATGAGCTCCGTGCTGATGTACATGAGAGCGAGTTCCGGCGTGTGCAGGCGTTGCACGAGTCGAGGTTGCTCGAGAGAGGCAATGAGGAGCGTTTTGACAGGATTACCCGGCAGGCACGGGACCACTTCGGGGTTAGCTCGGCTTCTATCGCGTTGATCACCGAGGACTCACAGGTCATCAAATCCGTCATCGGTCCCCTGGGTCAGGACCTCCCACGGGATCTATCTCTGTGCGCGACCACGATCAAGCACGACCGCACCCTCGTTATCACCGATGCCAGCGTCCACCCGCAGTGGCGTGATCACCCCCTCGTCGCCGGCGGGCCCGAGGTCCGCTTCTATGCCGGCCATCCCATCTGCACAGCCGGCGGATGGCGTATCGGCACCATCTGCCTCATGGACGACCGACCTCGCGCCTTCACGGACGAGGACGTGCAGGTCCTCCGGCGGCTTGCCGCGCAGGTACAGATCGAAATGTGGGTCTGACCAGGAAACTGCTGCTCGCCCAGCACCGCCAGTCATCGGTCCGCGGCGTGGGTCGGAAAGGATGCTGTGTTTGTTTATCGTCGTTGTGTCGGTAGTGTTCAGCAGACACCGGGGTCCAGCCAAAGGCCAGGTTTGTGACAAGCACAGGAGTGGCAATGACGAACCTCTTGCACCCAGCCCAGACTTCCCCCGTTCTCACCTCAGTACCCGACGTCGTTGACACCCCGAATGACGTCCTTTTTCCGGCTGGCGGTACCACCAGCCACCACGACCTCGCGATACCAGTAATAACGGCCGATCCGGACGAGCGTGACAATGAAGTCTTCGATGAAGGACTGTCCGCAGAAGACATCAGAGCCTTACCGATCAGGCGACTACGGGTCATGGTCAATCAGGTTTTCAGGCTGATGGACACTAGCCACCCTCCCTATGGGGTCCTGGAGCGCTATGACCTGCTCGTCGACGAGCTCGAGCACCGCGCTCACCAAGCCGCCGACCGCGGGGCTGCATATCAAGCAAAAGAGGCCTTTCGCAATAACCCCCTGTACTGCCGGTTCGAGCTGTTCGTAGACGGCAGCCTCGCCGCGTACGTGAAGTACGAGATGAAGGGCGGACAGCTGTTCCTCATCAATGGTGTGGAGCAACCCGAATTCCGCGACCTAGGCATAGACGCGACACTTATGCGCCACGTGGTACTCAACGCCCACCGACGTCGCCTAAACCTCACCCCGCAATGCCCGATGGCCTTCTCATTCCTCGCCGACCACCCCGAATACCAGGCGCTCATCGCCCACCCAACCCGCTAACAGCTCCGAGGACGCGCCTGCGAGCACCACACCAGCTGGACGACAGGCAGGAGTGCGCACAGGCCAGCGAGGACTCCTTCCACTACATAAATCCAGCTCCGCAAGCAGCACTACCCATCCCCTTGATGCGCCACGCCTGGATTCCTGTACAGATCTGTGGCGGACCTACTCCGGTTCAAGAGCTTTATTGACGGTCGCGGGCATTGGCTAAGGCCGACCGATCAGGGTTTCCATGCTCCTCAGTCCGCCCTATATCAAGTCATGTCCATCATTAGTGGCTAGGTGGATGATCGAGCCCTATGCTCTGTGTGTTGGGGTGATCGATCAAAGACGACCGAGACCTGCCCACCTGCATCGTCGGGAGGCGCTCCGCGGTCACGACAGTTTTGGAGGACACGGAATGCGTCAACGATATGCGGCCTTTTGTTCAGTTATGACTGTCGCCCTTTTGGGTATCACAGCGTGTTCCGGCAGTTCAGGAGATGCCTCATCCGAGACAGACCAACTCACCGTGTGGACGACGGAGGACCTCCCTGACCGGGTCGCTTCTCAGCAAGCCATCATGGATCAATTCTCTGAGTCATCAGGAATTGAGGTTGAGCTTGTGGCCATCGCTGAGGATCAACTGACGTCGGTCCTGTCCTCATCCGCAGCGTCAGGTGAACTTCCCGATGTTATCGGAGCGTTGTCCCTCAACGGCATGAACCAGCTGTCCACCGATGGACTTTTGAACACGTCCGCTGCCGCCGCGGTTGTAGAGGAGCTCGGCGCGGACACTTTCTCGCCCCGCTCCCTGGAGCTCACGTCGTCCGATGGTGAACAACTCTCGGTACCAAGCGATGCTTTTGCGCAGCTGCTGTTCTATCGGCAGGACCTATTCGAGCAGGCCGGCCTTGACGCCCCGACCACGTTCGAAGCAATTGAGAAAGCAGCTCAGGCTCTCCACACGGACGAGCTGGCCGGCATTGTTGCCGCCACAGCGCCCGCAGACTCCTTCACCCAGCAGACCTTCGAACAGTTCGCGCTGGCAAATGGGTGTGAGCTAGTAGGCGATGACGGCGGTGTCACCCTCAACAGCGATCAGTGCCAGGAATCCCTCACGTTCTATTCGGCTCTGCTCCGTGACTATTCGGTGCCGGGAAATCAGGACGCGGATACCACCCGAGCAAGCTATTTCGCCGGCGATGCCGCCATGACGGTGTGGTCCTCATTTCTCCTCGACGAACTTGCAGGACTGCGCAGCGATGCGTTGCCGACCTGCGCTGAATGCGCGGACGACCCGGCATTCCTTGCCGACAACACCGGAATAGTGACCGCTATTCAGGGTCCAGATGGTGAGCAGCCCGCAGGGTACGGGGAAATCGTTTCGTGGAACATCCTCAATGACGCCGCTCCTGCAGCACAGGACCTCGTCACGTTCATGATGGGTGATGGTTATCAGGACTGGTTGGCGGTAGCTCCCGAAGGGAAGATTCCCGTCCGGCTGGGCACCGCTGATAACCCGACCGAGTTCACAGATGCATGGCAAGGCCTCGAGGCCGGCGTGGACTCCAAGGCGCTCCTGTCCTCGATCTATGCTCCTGAAACTCTCGCGGAAATCAGTCAAAGCACGAACCAGTTCAAGCGATGGGGCATACCGCAGGGCCAAGGTGCCCTCGCAGCTGCTGTGAGTGGTCAGTTCATCGCCCCGCAGATCATCGCTTCAATGGTCAGCTCCGGCACCAGCGGAGAAGAGGCAGCCAGCCAGGCGCAGGACGAAGCAGAATCACTTCAAGCCGACCTGGGCCAGTGAGCTCCGAAACTGGGGGGCCGAACAAGGCGCGGAGATCCGGCCACTTCGTGACAAAGGAATAGGGCGTGCCACCGGTGTCATCAACGTCGTCGGCGTCATCAAAGCCTCCTCAGTCCTCAGCGCGCCGGCGTACCCTGGCACAGCGTGACGCCCGCACAGGTTTTCTCCTGATGTCGCCCACGTTGCTGATCGTCCTCGCCGTGGTGGTCCTTCCCCTGCTGTGGTCAGTCCTGATCGCTTTTCAGCAACTGCGGCTACTCGAGATCGGCACCGCAAGCCCGTTCAGGTCCTTGTCGTTGGACAACTTCGAACGCGTCTTCGCTTCGGGTGAATTGTGGACAAGTCTCGGTACGACCCTGGTGTACACGGCGGGCTCCGTGATCCTGTCGATCTCGCTCGGCCTGATCGCAGCCATGGCAGTCCGGAAACCCTTCCGCGGACGAACCTTCGTACGAGCCGCTTTGCTGCTGCCCTACGTCGCTCCGGTCGTCGCCGTCACCTTCGTATGGCGCACGATGCTCAGCCCTCAATTCGGAATCATCAACGAAGCCGGTCAATCACTGTTCGGCTGGGCACAACCCATACCGTTTCTTTCCGAAGCCCAACGAACCCTCGGGGCCTTCGGCGCCGAGTTCCCGATACCTACCGCCCTGCTCACCGCGATCGCGTTCGAAGGCTGGCGCTACTTCCCCTTCGCTTTCCTGTTCCTGATGGCTCGCCTAGGAGCACTGTCGGCGGAAACAGAGGAAGCAGCCCTCGTCGACGGTGCCAGCCCGCTTCAGTCCTTCCGCTACATCGTGCTGCCACAACTGATGCCGGTTATCGCCCTGCTAGCGATCCTCCGCACAATCTGGACGTTCAACGAATTCGACGACATCTTCCTCCTCACGGGCGGGGCAGCAGGAACCGGTGTTGCCAGCGTCCGGGTCTACGAATTCCTCACAGTCCAACGCAATGTAGGAGCTGCGTCAGCGCAATCGCTCGTCCTGTCCCTCGTCCTGATCCTCATGCTCGCCATCTACATGGTCCTGCTACGGAAACGAGGAGAAAGACTATGAGTGCCCACGTGACACCCGAATCCGCTGCGCCCACCACACAACAAGCAGATACCACCCAGAAGGCCAGTTCACCCTCGACTCCGCGCCGGCCGTTCAACCGTCACACCGTGGAACGGAAAACCCTGAGCATCATGCGCTGGGCCGTCATCGGGTTCTTCCTGCTCATCACCCTGCTGCCCTTCTACTACATGGTTCTGCTATCCCTGAAACCGATCGAATCACTGCTGCGCAACCCAGCATCAATCATCGTGACGCCTACAGAATTCACCCTCCGAGCCTACGAACAGGTCCTCGCCCCCGTATCCGCCGGCGGTCAAGGATTCGGAACATTCCTTCTCAACAGTGCCTTCGTCGCTGTCAGCGCCGTCATCCTGTCTCTCCTCGTTGCTGTACCAGGCGCCTACGCGGTCGCCCGGCTGCCATTCTTTGGACACCGACAGGTCAACGCCTTGTTTCTCGCCGCATACTTGTTCCCAGCAATCGTCATGGCTATCCCCCTTTTCGTACTATTCACACGCCTGGGGCTCCGAGGATCACTCGTAGGCCTCGTCCTGGTCTACATCGCACAAACCGTTCCAGTCGCCATCTACATGCTCCGCAACTACCTCGAAACCGTCCCCGTATCCGTCGAAGAAGCCGGCCTCGTCGACGGTCTAAGCCGCATCGGCGTACTACGACGCATCAGCCTCCCCCTCGTCCTACCCTCAATCATGGCGACCGGACTGTTCATCTTCATGATCGCCTGGAACGAATTCCTGTTCGCGCTTCTATTCCTCGTCGAACGACGCGACAGCTGGACGGTCTCGCTCGGCCTCTCACAACTGTCCGGCAGCGCCGAAATCCCCACCACCGTCCTCATGGCCGGCTCCGTCGTTCTCACCCTGCCCATCCTCATTGTGTTCTTCTCCACTGAACGACTCCTCACCGGAGGACTAACCGCCGGCGCCGAAAAGGGCTGAACCGCCTCGCAAAGCTAAAGGTCTCGAGCAACCTGCAGCAGTCCGAATCGCACCACCACCCACCACTGAACGAATGACGGCTGATGACCGGTTGACCAAAATAGTTTGAGCTTCAGTAGCTTTTCGTCAGATTCCGGCCTCATCGGCACCCCGTCGCCCGGATCGACGAATTGAGGGGTGGCGCATACCAAGTCGTTCAAGGCCCCCTACATAAGGCGTCGTGTCGATGAAAGGCGCCTGCAAAAACCGTCGGTGTGGCACGCCCCCCTGCGGGCTGCTGTGGGCAAGGACCTTTTGATCCTGCGAAGTGCTGGAAGGCCTGCTTAGGCTTGTGATGTCACCCAGTTGTTTCCCGAGGAGGACAAGTTGGTGTACGCCGATGAGTCACGACGACTCAGATGAGGCCTTGCGTGCCCTAATCGCCGATGTCATGAGGCAGGGGCACATCAGCACCCATGGGTTGTGGGTGTACTACTTCAGTATCGGCGGTTTCATCGGCGAGGTGGAGGTCGACGCGTACCTGCACGGGCTGATGCCATTGCCGGCACTGGATGAGGAATTGCTCGCTGTCGCCGTGGCGGAGATGTACGCGGACACCTGAGGTTCGTTGATCAGCTGAAAATGAGCTTTTAGTCGAAGTGGGTGGTGGGGGTTTCGTCGCTGGCGATGGAGACGACGTTTGCGGCGATGTCGCGGAGCTTTATGTTCCGGCTGTTCGAGGCGGCTATCAGAATATTCATGGCCGTTGTCTGGCTGCACCGGTTCTGGCCCATGACGATGCCTGCGGCGAGATTGATGACGGTCCTTGATTCCAGGGCCGAGGTGAGGTGTGCTGCCTGATCCGAAAGGTGCGCGATACGTACCGCCAGGCGCAACGACTTGGAGGCGTCACGGGCGAAGGCTTCTGCAGCACGGACCGCTTCCGGGGGAAAACCATCAGCGGCACTGGAATACAGGTTCAATGCGCAGTTGGCCTCGCCCTCCAAGGGGATGGGCACTCCGAGGATCGACCGCATGCCGTGTTCGGCAACCGCTACGAAGTACTCGGGCCACCGTTGATCGGTCCGGGTGTCACGGACGTACACCAGTTGCAGGGTGCGGGCAGCTGTCAGGCAAGGCCCGTCACCGTACGAGTACTGGATCTCATCTAATTTCAGGGCTGCCTCGCTGCTGCTGGCGAGTGTTTCGGCATGCCGGGGCCGCAACAGGGTGATGCCGCAGAGGACCTCACGGCCCCGCTCCGACAGATACACGGCCGCTACCTGCGCCAGGCGGGTGAGGAAGTGTTCGACGTCCGGACTGTCCAGGACCAGGTTCTGCAGGAACACGGGCACATCCGCCCGCGACCCGTGGACCGGGTTACGCGACTCCTCCGCTGCCGCAGCGGGCAGGGCGTTTCCAAATTTCATAGAAGGGGCGGTGGTCGGGGCGTTCATGATTCTCCTATCCAGGAGATCAACGTGCACGGGCGCAGCAAACACCCGAAAAGCCAGGCGCGACAACCAGAGACCCTGCGGCGCTCTGTACTGAGCGACACTCATCACAGTACGCCCGGAATCCTAAGTGGGCGGGGCGCCTAGTACGGTCCAGCCGCACTGCAGGTCGTAGAAGCGCTTTTTAGGCCCTACAACTCTTACTTCCGGCAGGATTTCCGCACCTTCACCAGTTCCACCATCCACTGCTGGTCCAATCGTGGTTGGCTGTCCCTAGTTTCTTTAGCAATCAGCAGACTTACGACGTAGGTGTCGGGAGGCCTCTGATTGAAGACGATGGTCACTAGAAAGCGTCGCGCTCATGCTTACCGCTCAGCTCCCAGTCATCACCCGGGCCTCACCTCGCCCTCTTCCCGGCACTCCGGCCCCTGTATCCGCTGCGTCGCCTGCGCCTCCTGTTCCCAGTTCCGACCAACAGCCGGACAAACAGACGGACAGGCAGACGGACAAACAGGCGGGCGACATAGGAGTCCTCCTTTCCCGTGTCGGGCAGGGTGAGGTGCAAGCTTTCGAGGACCTCTACACGCAGACAGCTTCGCGCGTGTACGGGCTGGTGCGGAAAGTACTGGTCGATGCGCAGATAAGCGCTGAAACAACGCAGGATGTGTTCCTCGCCCTCTGGCAGGGCGCAGCAGCCCGCTTCGATCCCAATCTGGGATCCGGGATGTCCTGGATTATGACCCTCGCTCACCGTCGGGCTGTCGATAAGGTCCGGGCCGAGGAATCCCACCGGGTGAGAGACCTGAAGTGGGGTATCAAGAACCAAGACATCGGCTACGACCAGGTCGCAGACACTGTCCTGCAGCGGTCCGAGGTCGACGCCGTCCGGGCTCACCTGCTCACCCTCTCGGATGTGCAGCGCGACGCCATCTACCTGGCGTACTACACCGGAATGACCTACACCGAGGTCGCCGAACACCTCGGCATCCCCATCCCGACCGCTAAAACTCGTATCCGCGACGGCATCAAACGACTCAGCGCTGCCCTCCACAACGCGGCCTGAGCTCGACCTCCGCGACGTCGCGGCCGGGCTCCGGTGCCGCTACTTCATTTCACGACTCATCCGCTGACACAGCCACTGATACGACTCGTACCGCGTCCGTTTTCTAGTTGTCGATGTAGCGTCACGCCTCGCAAGCAATCCCAGATCGGGTTTCAATTCATCAAAACCGTAGATCGTCAGGCACTGTTGATAAGCATGCTTACCAATGAGGTGTCGGTGCTAGAGCCGATCGCATGACCACTGAAGTCGACCGTAAGAAGAAACATCATGGGACTTGATGACAAGATCGGTAACGCCGCGCAGAAGCTCGGCGGTCAGGGTAAGGAAGCTGCCGGTCACGCGACCGGGGATGAGAACCTGAAGGCCGAGGGCCAGGGCGATCAGGCTAAGGGCGACCTTAAGCAGGCTGGCGAGAAGCTTAAGGACGTTTTCAAAAAGGACTGACGTTTCAGCCATCGACGGTTGATGTGATCGCTGATCAGCCGGCGGTCAAGGGGGTGTGCCCGTACGGGCACACCCCCTTCCTGTTCCTGCCACCTTCTTACGCGCTGCCGCGCTAGTTCGCCGGCCCGTTACTTATGCCGAGTTCCGCGCGGTGCGGTTGATGATCGCGGCGAGAAAGGGGCGAAGGTCTTCGGCGTCGGGTGGTAGTTGGAGCCTGCGGAGGCGTTCCTGAGCTGTGATGAGCAGGGTCCGGCCTTGCTCGGTGATGCTTACGGCCACCTGATTGTGCATCAGGCCGCGTTGCCGGATGACCCACCGATTGTTCTCGAGCGTGGTCAGGACGGTCCCGATGGTCTGTGTGCGGGCCATGACCAGGCGGGCCAGTTCGGACTGCAGGATGGGGCTTCGCTCATTGAGATTCTCGAGGATGTGGAGCCCCAGTTGGGGTAGTCCGAGGGCCTTCAGGTAGGCGGCTGATTGTCGTTGCACGGCGCGCGCCGCGACGGACAGCAACTGCAGGGTAGACCAGTAATCGGATGTCATCAGGAAGCGCCCTTGAACATTCGGTTCAATATTGTGACGGGTCGGTGCTTTCGTCCGAAGCGCCGAAATCTGGTTCCGCCAATGATCATGAGGGCGAATCCCAGGATCCCGATCAGCGGGATCCTCACGATAACCGCCACGATCACGAACACGAAGGCCACTAACACCATTGCCAGAGCTAAAGCTGTCCCGGCTCTACTAGCGGATTGCGGCTTGAACCTGGGATCCTCGGCTGCGAGCTGCCGCTCAAGTTTCCTCCACTGCCGACGTTCCTCAGCTGACAACGCCATCGCGTTCTCCCCACTTCTCTTCAACACTTTCGACACTCATGAATCCTGTCGCGCCCAGTGCTCGGTCCTTGTACCTTTGTGCCCCTGATGAAGGAGGGCGGCCTGAACGGCGGAAGGAGTACCGCCCGCTGGCAGTACTCCTTCCGTCCTTTCCCTGAATACGTCGTCAGTCATATCCCTGCTCCTGGGCATCCCACGAGGTAGACGAAGACGAGCAGAGCGTGAAACCTCTAGAGGGGAACGACTAAATGCGGTGAGCACCTTCGGCGGGGCCACTCTTGGCCTGCCCGGTCTGGGCTTTGGCCTGCTGAGCTTTGCCCTTGAGCTGCTGGGTTGCTGACGGAGACGCATCGGCCTGGGCCTTGATCTTGGGGGCTTCTTCTTCGGCCTTGTTCAGGTAACCCTCCCACCGGCGGGACATGGGCCCGATGAGTCCACCGCCGACGCCGACGACGATGACGCCGACAACAGCTGCCAGGACGGCGATGAGGATCGGGGTGGTGACCGTCGTGGCGATCTCGACCTGGTTCAGGGCGGCGATGATGCCGATGCCAAGGATGAAGATGCTCGCGATGTTCGCCAACACCTTGCCGTAGGACAAACCGCCAAGCGCGTTCTGGATCAGGGACTTCACCGCGGCGGCGATGGCCGCGGCGATGACCACGATGACGATCGCGACGATGATCTTGGGCAGGAACGCGATGATGCCGGCCAACAGGTCACTGACCGGGTTCGGCCCGAAGACACCGAAGGCGAACTGCAGGACGAACAGGACCAGGAAGTAGTAGACAACCTTCGAAACGATGTCGCTGGCATCAAGGGATGACTGCGCGAGGGCTTTCTTCACACCTCCGCGCTCCACGGCCCGGTCGAAGCCGACCTTCTCCAAAAGCTTGTCGAGCGCCTTGGAGATCACCTTCGCGATGATCAGGCCGACGACGAGGATGACGAGGAACAGAACAAGTTTCGGTACGAACTCGACCACGGTCGCTAGACCGGATCTAAGTGTTTCTTCCACAGAGAACTCCTTGATGTGCATGCAGAGGGCCGGCTTAGGAGCGCCCCCACGCACCGCCAGCAGATGTCAACCTCACCGTAGGACGCACCTGCAAGGCAAAACAAGGGTACTGATCATCAGGCTCCTTAGGTATTCTTTTAGGCGAGGGCGTGCTCCCCCTCGGGTAGAGGTCGGCCTTCCTACCCGAGGGGCGAACGCCACCCATTCACCAGACCCGAGTGATCCCCCATGGGAAGGACATGACAATGGCAGACAAAAATATCTCGGGGGCCAGTACCCCCAAGAGCCGCAGGAACGACGTGGTCGCCGCAGAGAAGGAACGCTTTGGTGGCATCAAATGGGGCTCGGCGTTCTTCGGGTGGCTCACCGCCATCGGACTGACCGTCCTGCTTAGCGCCCTGGCAACAGCCATCGGCGCCGGCGTAGGGGCCGCTAACACCGCTGGTGCCCAAGATGCTGCTAATCAGGCGACCCAGAACGCGCAGACCATCGGGATCGTCAGCGGCATTGTGCTCGCCATCGTCCTGTTCCTGGCCTACTACTGCGGTGGGTATGTCGCAGGTCGGATGGCACGCTTCGACGGTGTGAAGCAGGGCGTCGCCGTGTGGCTGTGGGGCATCATCATCGCCATCCTGGTCGCGATCCTCGCCGCCATTGCGGGCGATCAGTTCAATGTGCTCTCCAGCATCGGCGGCGCCCCGCGCATCCCAGTCGATGGCAGCCTGCTCACCGCGTCCGGACTCATCGCCCTGGCCATCGCCGTCCTGGTTCCCCTCATCGGGGCGATCCTCGGTGGTAAGGCCGGTATGCGCTTCCACCGCAAAGTCGACCAGGTAGGCATCGACCACCAGTCAGGCATCACCAACCACTAACAACTGACACGAACAATCAGCTAGTCACAACCAGCCAGGACTTATTTCTGGCTCACCTCAGAAGGAGCTTCTCTATGATTTCGCAGAACGATATCGACACCATCCTGTCCGGCCGAAGCCACGTCCTGGCCTCCGACGGATCCAAGATCGGCTCCGCCGGCCAGGTCTACCTGGACGACCAGACCGGGGACCCGAGCTGGGTCACCGTCAAGACGGGCCTCTTCGGCACCTCGGAATCCTTCGCACCGCTGCAGGGCGCGAACGTCACCGGCCATGACGTGACCATCGGATACACCAAGGAGCAGGTCAAGGACGCACCCCGCGTCGAATCCGACGGCGAGCTCAGCCCCGAAGAGGAAGACACTCTCTACCGCCACTACGGACTCTCCGGCCACACCGGAACAACCGGCACCGGTAACTCCGGTAACACTGGCAGAGACTTCCTCGACACCGACACCACCCGCACGACGACCGGCACCACTGCCGGCTATGAGGCGGGCTACCAGGCCGGCGATGAGCGTATTGACCGTTCCAAGAACGGCAACACGGTCGGGCATGACACCTCCGGTCCGACGACCGACGAGGCGATGACCCGCTCGGAGGAGCAGCTCCGCGTCGGTACTGAACGCCGCGAGGTCGGCAAGGCCCGCCTGCGCAAGTACGTGGTCACCGAAAACGTCACCAAGACCGTGCCGGTGAGCCGCGAAGAAGTACGCCTCGAGCGGGAGCCGATCACCGACGCCAACCGCGGCAACGCATTGGACGGGCCCGCCATCAGCGAGGAAGAGCACGAAGTCGTCCTCCACGCCGAGCGGCCCGTCGTCGACAAGGAAGCCGTTCCCGTCGAACGCGTCCGCCTCGACAAGGAAACCGTCACCGCCCAGGAAACCGTCACCAGCGACGTGCGCAAGGAGAAAATCGAACTCCTCGACAACGACACCACCAACACCACAGACGGCACCAACACCACCGGCCGCCGCTAAATAGTTGGGACGTACACCGCCGGCAAGTAAGTCGACTGGTAGGTAGGTCGACTGCCGACACCGAAGAAGCGTAGGGGCGCTGCACACGCAGCGCCCCTACGTGTCTGTCGGGATCCCTCCCCCACCCAACACCGCGCGAAGTTACTTGCCCCTAGTTCAGGTGTCAGGTGTCCTTTGAATGTCCGGCCAGTTTTCGCGCGGCCTGTGTATCGTCCTCGCTCAGGCCGATGTACCCGCTGTCCTCATACTGGTGGGCCTGTCCTTCGATCCACCGGGTATGAGCTTCCCAGGCTGCCTGGCGGCTCGTATCCAAAGCACGGCCAATATCCGCCCAGGAGGCCCCAACTTTCCGGGCGGTCCGCACAGCCAGCTGGCGCCCATAGACCGCTTTGCGGGCGATGACCTCACTCAGGGCGAGAAGCTCCAGCACCTCCGCTTTCGTCAGAGACTGAGGCGAGCCCTCCTCAGCCATGGAATCCCGGGCACGCAACTCGTCGTACCGTTCGACCGCTGTCCTGAGAGTAGTTTCAGTCTCGAGCTGCGCTGGAGTAGTCATGCGGCTCACACTAGTGTCAGGCAAGCTTGACAATCAAGAGAGCTTGACGTTTTCGCTCTGATGGGCGAATACGTCCTCCACTGGAGTACCGCAGCGTCATCCATGCGGGAGCTGTCCGCGGTAGGCAACTCGACCGCGGGTATGGCTCGTACTCTCCCCCGGCGTCCGCGCTCCTAACCTGCGGGTTTTGAACCTCGGTGGCGGGAACGTCGACACCGGCACACCCATGGGCTCGATGGTCTTTACCTTCATGGCGGCCCTGGCACAAATGGAACTCGAGATCAAACGCGGACGCGTCAACGAATCCAACACCAAACCCCGCGATGCTGGCACGAACCTTGGCGGACGACGCCCGATCTTCTCTGACAGTCAGATCGCCAACGCCCGCCGACTCATCGAACAAGGCACAACCCGCATCCCACGTCGCCCGCGACCTCGGAATGTCCCGCGCTACGCTCTACCGGCGCATCGCCAACCTCGACGCAGAGCAGGGGATTACCGCACACCCCGGCTCCATTCCCCACTAACCCTCAGTGGAGGCTGTCCAGGTAATTGAGCAATTCACTATCTCTGGGCGACGAGCAGCCCTGATGACGCGCTGTTCTAGCGGCGGGTGCGCGGCCGGGAGTATCGGCTCACGAGATCGTTCAGCGCAAGCGTGGCGACGATGATCGACACGGCGACCCCTGCGAGCATGACGTAGAGTCCAACCAGCATCGACATGGGCGAACTCGCCTCGGTCAGGAAATCGATACCGCCCACTGCTCCAACAACCCAAAACACTGTCACGGCGAGCAGCACCGCCATCGACGGCAGGGCCGATTTGTTGTCCCTCAGCCACTGCACTTTTCGTCCTGCTTCAATCCCCATGAGCGCCATGCTCCAAGTGTCCGACCCGTCGATCACAGAGCGGGCGAGGACACGTTCCTACTGGGTCACAATGCGGCTTCGATACACCGGCTCAGCAGTCAAACAGTGCAAAACGAGGTAGAGCACACCAGATCATTCGTGCCATCTCAATTAGCCCGCGCGAAGACCCTGGGCATATCGAGGAGGGTTCAGACTGCGGCCAGCTGGGTTGGTTGGGTTGGCGCACCTCCTGACCACTGGTGCACGGCACAAGCTCCCCCACGCTCCGCTGCTTGTCCCGCACACAAATGGACAGCAGGAACCAAGGTCCCAGCTGCACACACCCACCAACGTCACCAACACGCTGCAGCTCACCTCGAGCAACCGGTGGGCATGCACAGCCTCCTGACCGCTGTGGTGTCGGTATCAGCGCCAGAACCTACTGTTTTCGTAGTTCTCAGTCTGGCCATTGAAAGTGAGCACCAGCTTCCTCGTAGCACTGCCCACCGAATAGAGGCACGTAGCCGTGGCACCCAGAATCAAGGGAACAGAAATTCTAGGTTGCTTAGCAAACCAGAGAAAGAAGATTTTAGGCTGTTTAGCGAATAGTGGAAAATAACTCCTAGGATACTTAGTGAACAGCCTGCTGAAAGAAGTCGTACCTGCCGACCACAATGGTGATTACTTGCCAGTAGGAAATAACATCCTTACCAAGAATGCATTGGGTGTGGCTGGGGTCACATAGGGGAAGCCCTATCCCGATCCCGGGCCAGCCGGAACGCAGCATTGAGTTCCGGATTCAATGACGAACCCGAGCATTTCCTCTGCCCGGGTAATCAGGGGGTAGTTATGGCTGGAAAATTCGAGCTCTTCCGCGACGGAGGAGTTTCCTTCAGGTTCAGGTTGAAAGCACCCAATGGGACGGTCGTAGCCGTCTCCAAGCAGTACTCGGACAAAGCGTCAGCGGTCGAGGGCATTCACGCGGTCCGTGAGTGCGCCGGGACGGGCCTGATCACCGACCTGTGCCCCCCGATGCCCCGTAAAGCAGTGAAGAAGCAGGCTCCCCTACCCGCCGCTACGGCGGTATAACGAACCCATTGGTCCAGAGTCGCCCGCCGGCCCCCCTCGATTGGAGGACGACGGCCCGCCAGGGACACCCCAGTAGGTGTCGGGTCATCCGGGCTTCGAAGCGCTTCCAGCTCCCGGCCAAAGATATGCCGGAGCTGCAGAACAACCCGCTTCGAAGGACCAAACCCCTGTAAGTAAGCATTGCTGCGACGGCCAACCCCCTTGTCCTCCCGAGGCAACCCCCCGTCCCCGCAACCAAGTATTCACCCAGGAAAGGCTCGGGACCGTTGGGGCACTCTTTATTCCGTCAGGTGTATGGGGCGGCTGACAGTACACGTCACCGCCCCCGCCGACGACGTAGCACGGAAGCCGTGGGATGAAGCTGTGGCTATTCGGTCGTGGCTATTCGTGGGGACATTCCGGCAGGAACCAGTGTTATCGGAACAACAAAGCGAACAGCCAAATTGAAGGAGCAGACGTGACAACGGCACAGAACAATCCAATGACAGAGAAACTGCTGACGGTCGCGGAGATCGCTGCCCGCATGCGGGTCTCGAAGATGACGGTGTACCGCCTGGTCCACTCCGGGGCGCTGCACGGTGTCCGGTTCGGCCGCTCCTACCGGGTTCCAGAAACAGCCGTGGAGCAATACCTCGGTTCCATCACCTCAGGGCACTAAACCACCGCTTGTCACCGGGCTGAGGCACGTCAGGAGCATGGGCAAACGTCACCGATTGTGGCGATGTTGATAATCAGGACACCCCATCAATGACCACCTGAACCTGTATCTATAAACTTCATCTGGGACCACGAGGACGGCTTCACTCAGGACCACGATGAGTGCGGTAGATCAACTGAGTGCTGATGGGGCATGCATCCTCGACGTTCATCGTCAGGCTGAAAACGAAGGCCCATGCAGGTGACTTTCGCTGGCGGTGGCGGGGCTTTTGCTTGGTTAGCGGGTCGGGCCGACCGCCGCTCGATCCGCAGTCGGTTCGTGGCATCGACGGCGTACAGATTGTCCGACTCGATGTCGGGCCAGCGGCGAAGCGTGGAGATTGAATTCAGACACGGTCCACCCACTCGCAACCGACGTGCGCGGCATCGGCGGCACCGGCCGTCATGCCCGCCAGGCGCTCCCGGAAAACCTCGAGTTCCGCGCTGCTGTCCGCGACGGCGACGGTGATCAGCACCTGGCTGGGCTGGTACGTGGTGCCGCGCACGGTCAGCCCTGCGCCGCGGAGGTCGTTTTCCAAGCGCCCTGCTGTGGCGTGCGGTGCGGAAACCTGGAACACCCCGCACCGTTCTCGTTGGACGTATTGAGCGGTGTCGAGGGCCTGCGACACCGACCCTGAATAGGCGCGTACCAGGCCACCGGCGCCGAGGAGGATCCCGCCGAAGTAGCGCACCACTACGGCTGCCACATCACTGAGGTCCGTCCGGCCGTCGGCAGTCTCTCGACGCGTCAGAGCCTCGAGCATTGGAGCGCCGGCCGTTCCGGAGGGCTCGCCGTCGTCGTTGGCGCGCTGCACCTCACGGTTTGCTCCGATTAGGATGGCGCTGCAGTGGTGGCGCGCATCGTGGAACTCTCTGCGAAGTGCGGCGAGGAGGGCGTCGGCCTGCTCCTGCGATTCCACCCGCTCAAGGACGGCAATGAAACGGGACCGCCGCACCTCGATCTCGTGCCGGTGGCGCCCGGCGATCGTCGTGTACGTCAGCGCCGCTCCGGTTCCTGTCACGGGTCCAGTCTAGGCAATGGGGCTCTTCACGATTCGTGGGACGGCTTGTTGAGGCGACAGAGCCCTCGAGAAGTTCCCCCAACCGCCTACCGAGGCCGGGTGTGTGGGTACCGACCACGATCATCGACGCATCCACCCGGTCGGCGAGGAGGGAGAGTTTGCGGGCTGGGTCCCCCGCCAGTCCGCGCAAAGACCACGACACGTGCGTCCGGGAGAGGTTGCGCTGCAATTCATCCCTGACCCGGTCCAGGTCGGCGATGCCACCGACGGCAGGTACTGGAGCTACCACGTAGGGAACCGCCGCTGCTGCGGCGTTTCCCGCATTGAACGCCGACCCATCACCACTGCGCGAGGCTTTGACGCAGATGCGCGCTGCCGCTCAGGCGCAGGACGCACACAAAATGGCCAAGCACAGCACAGCCTTCCACCGGGCAATCATCACCGCTACGGTAACCGGCTCATGCTCGAGGTATGGGACAACCTCTACATTGAGGCTCGGACGGCGGCGACCATCATCAGAGGCCACACCGACCTCAACGCCACAGCCGAAGCCCACGCACCCATCCTGCAAGCTTTCGAAGCCGGCACCCCGGAACTCTGCACGGAACTCGTCATCGACCACCAACACGAATACTCCACCCGCCCGCACCACGAATCACCGCAGCAAGACACGTACACCACCTGACCGAGTGAGAGACAGCTGCTCGACCCCTTCAAGGCGGGTCCCGCCAAGACCGCCCCCTGGGTGCCGCTTACGTTGACTTAGCCACCGGGGAATACAGGATCACGATTCCGGTGATCACAGAAAGGGGTACACCGGTCAGGGCGCCGGCCAGGATGACAGCAACGCCGACGACAAGGATGAGTTTCGGCATCAGAGCCCGACAGGCTGCGGTTGAAACAGTGAGAGTCCAGGGGTCTTCCAGTTGCGCTAGGGCCTGGGCATCAGGGAAGTCCTTGTGCAGAGACGCCTCAAGTTTCCCCCAGGCATGACGTTCGCCTTGTGTTAGCGGCATTCCGTTCCTCCCCTTGTGGTTAGTGACGCCAGGGCCTGGCGTCATACCTCTACGACGGTTGCGGCGTCGCTGAGGATCTCGACGGGCTCAAAGGCGTGCTCCGCCATCCGTTCAGCGATTGTGTCCCAGTGGTATCTCTTGAGTAGTCTCCGGAGCTGGGGCTGAAGATTCGAACGGTCGAGATCACGCAGCATTTGGCATGCGTCGGCAAAGCCGGCAGCATCGTCCCGGAGATAGACGACGTGCCCGAACTCGGAGACAACGTCCGGTACCCGGGTCGAGACCACGGGCAGGTTGCAGGCAAGATACTCCAAGGTCTTGGTGGGGCTGATGGAGCGTGTTTGAGCACTGAGTGCGAAGGGCATCAGTGCGACGTCGAACTCCGCCATCAGCCGCGGCAGGTCCTCATAGTCCTGCTGCCCGAGGTAGGTGATGTTGGACGCCTGCGGAAGCTGCTCGGGCGCGAGCTTGGCGAGAGGCCCGATCATCCTGATCTCCCACTCGGGTAGTCGTTCGGCGAGGTCCGCGATCAGGCGGCGGTCAAGGCGTTCATCGAGAACTCCCACATAGCCCGCGACGGGGCTCCTACCCGCTTTCGGCTTCGTGTCAGCCGTCCGGCATCGAGCAGCAGCATAATGTTCCGGGCTGACACCGCTGGGAAAGAATTCAGCGTCGTGGCGTCCTTGCTCGACAACGGCCCGGTGAAGGGACCGTCCACCCGCGAAGACCACGTCGGCGCGGTGCAGCGTGCGAAGGTGCTGCTCGACGAGGGCCGGGGCAGCGTTCTTGAAGGAAGCAAGGTCATCCATCACGTCATACACGATGGTCGTTGGCCGCAGCGCCACGGCGATGTCAAGGGCCAAGGGCGTGTACAGCCAGACCACGCGTTGTCCCTGGGGAGGGCCAACGAGCTTGGGCAGCTGGTCAGCGTAATCCGGAATCACATCGTCCTCGTATCCGACGTGGCGTCCCTGCTCCGGGACTTCAAGCCACACGCGGGTGACGCTGCCAGTCTCCTCGAACGCCAACCGCCTGTCAGTAACACTCCTTCCCGGCGGAGTCACCGGTTCCTCCACGAACCAGATCTTCCGGTGTCGGCCCAATCGGGAGATGAGCTGCTGGGGACGCTGCCAGACCCCGTCCCAGCGCAGGTGGGACAAAACAATCACTTCATCCTGCATGGACGGCCCTTACGTTGGTTCCGGCGAACATCCCCGCGCGGGCAGCCGGCATCCTGCCTGCTTTTGTTGCCCTGGAGTCCTTGTAAGGGTCGGGCAGCGCGGACGAACCGTACAGGGAGGTGGCCTCTGCCTGTTTCACTGCCGCAAACATGCGGCACCGCTCAGGGAAAGAAGTATCGACAGACGGGTAGGGCAGCCTCCCCAACCCCTCCAACCCTGCATAGCGCCAGCCTGTGCCCAACTCCACCAAGGAGCGGTGCTTGATGTCGTAGTAGCCCGGCGCTACCCCAAGGGCTGTGCCTGCTGCGCCGCGAGCCGCTGCTGATAGGTGCAGGTGGAACCTCGAGGCGTACCAGTGCTGTCCGGGTCGGGCGGGGAAACCGTCGTCCCAAAGCTCGGCGAACGGAATCAAGTCCGCCTCGGACAGCAACCCTTCGAGGGATTCAAACATCTGTCGGTCAGATGCCGGTAGTGCTTCGACATATCCGACCGTCTTTCCCTCATCCAGGCACTCTCTGATGCGTGCTCTCAGCAGTGCGGTTGCCAGTGCAAAGGCCTCCGGGTGGATGAGGTCCTGCTGAACGCAGACCATGACGTCCCTAGCCCGGTGCGGAGCCGTTCGGAAGGACTGGAAGTTCGTCGTGATACCTAGGAACAGGTCATCCAATCCAGTGGGCAGGCCGAAGCGCTGAGCACTGGGCCGGTCCCGGCAGGAAACATGGTCGAACCCGTGCAGGGCAGACGTCAGTTGAGGCAGACCCGAACACGCAGGCAACAAGCCCAAGCCTGTACCGAACAGAGCAGCCCCCGAGAGCTGCCGAGCGGCTGCAATGCCAGCGACCACACTGGCCTGATGAGGCCAGACAGCGTTGAGGTAGCCACCTCCAAGCAGATGGATCGATGCTGCACGCGTCAGTGGCTCGAAGTCTGGTTCGGTTTCTGCTAGAACGAGTGACTCGACATGGGCCCACACCCCGGCAGCGCCCTTAACCGGGCTCCCGTCGCAGGCCCGCCACAGGGCATCCGTTACCGAGAGATGCGGATGCATACCCTGAAATAAGGTCCGGGCAGCGGCGGGGTGTGGGCAATCCAGAACTACCTCCGCGTTAGGACGGACGCGGGCGAGGAACCGCAGCCAACCGGCGACGATCGCCTCGTCCCCGAAATTCGGGTGTCCCGCCACGGAGACCAGATACACCAATTCACCCATGAATCGACGCTATTCCCACTAGATGACACCGAAACGGCACCCGGATGAACGTGATCCAAAACCGACAGGACCGTCCGGGTATCGAGCCATCGGACGCACAAGCGCCCTCAGTGCTCAGCCTGCGAGAGGGTGACCGGCACGACGACGGCGCCGAGTTCTTCGAGTACCTGAACTGTAAAGTGAACCGCCCGTCAACAACATCAGAGCGGCTTTGAACCGGCTGCCATCAAAGGCGTGCTCGAGGGCGGAGAAGTACTCCGACAGCTGGGTCCGCAACCGGTTGATGGCTCGCCCTCGATCCCCGGCCTTGTCTGCCCGACGGGAAATCAGGACCCGCGAATTCACACTCACCTCACCCCCCGCCCGCAACGGTTGCAGATCCCGGCGCATGCGTGCCTGGTTTGCGATCACCATCGCGTCCTTTGCGTCGGTCTTCCCATCGCCGCGCGATGTCTGGGACGCCTGATGGGCGGTACGACATGGAATGTAAAGCAGGCGCTGTTCATGAGCGACGAGCAGGGCAATCAGCAACACCGCTCTCCCGTGGTTCAGATCCACCGCCCAGACCACCTCCCCCCTGCCATCAGTAACACCTGCGACGTCGGTGATGAGATTCAGCAGGGCGCTCTCATCGTTGGCGACCCTTTGTGAGTACAAGCGGGTACCGTCCGTATCGATCACCGCGCAATGGTGATGGGTTTTGCCAGCATCAATACCAGCCCACACCTGTGTCATCGCAATTTCCAATCATCTCGGCATCCAGTTACGCCCAGCAGATCTCCGCGCCGTCGTACCCTTATCCAGCGATCCTGTGTCGCGCTCTCAATCAGTGATTGCGTCATCACGGGAACGGCGGGCGGCCAATCCTACGAGGCCGTCACGACAAGCGCCCGGCACAGCAGAAACAGCCATATCCACCACCCCTGGGTAGCCCAGAGACTACAACTGCCAGGAAACCACCCGCTTAACAACATGAGGACAGCAGCGAAAAACGTCGTAGCCAGATCAGATCGACTGCGACGAACGAGCAGCCCGCCCCACAGTCTGGGGCGCGGCGCAGGACCGCTCAGACCTTTGGACGGTCCCTTCAGCGGCCGATGCCGGCGACCTTCGCGCTAGGCATTTCGGATACTCGTTCCGCGGTGGCCATGAGAGCCCAGATCAGGAGTAGAGGGAGTGATGCTGTGGTCACCTCCATCAGGAAAGCGTTGAGGTTCAGGTATCCAATCCCCGAGAGCAACAACGAGATGGATGCGGCCGCGGAGACGATCGTCAGCGTGAGCCGGCCGCGGAAGTGTCCACCGTGCACGAGAACAATGAGTCCGGCCAGAACGAGCATCTTGACGCCGTCGGCTCGACAAATGAGCTGCCAGACGACGGAAGCGAGTCTGATCTCTGGTCCGATGGTCAGAAAAATCTCCCCCGCGAGCTGAACAAGCGAGAGAATCGCAGCTACCGCCGCGAACGTGATCACGCCCCCTGATGTTGAGGTCGAGGCCAGCGACCGTCCCAGCGCGACGAGTAGGACCGCAGCGATCCCGTGTACAAATATGGCGAAGATGAGGTGAGTCGGCGAATCACGGAACTCATCGGTTACTTCAGCAGAGTCAGCGTCAGGTGTAAGCGGCGGACCACCGACGACAAGTCCGATGACCCAGCACACCACGTAGCCGACAACGACCAACCATCGCATGCGAGTGGTCCAGGTACTTGTGCGGTCTGTCATGGGGACACCGTAAAGGTCCTGGATGAACGGCGAATGCTTGGCAATCCCGAGTAATAAGGAGGAACGCACCCCTTGATCAACCGTCACCACTCGTCCATGAGCGAGCAAAGGCAGGCGCTTCCTCATGGTCACCGCGTTCTGTGGTGGTTCGACCAGGACCGGACCGGTAGGAAGCTCGGGGTGCGGCGTGGGTGCCGTTCTGCAGTGCACTGTTCATTCGGCGTCTCCGGTGTTTCCTGTTTACCAGCTTGTCGGTGAACTGATACTTATCTGCCGCCGGACGATCAACACCGGGTGGAACGGTGGTCGGGTGAGGATTGTAATTGTCGCCGAGACCTTCCTGCCTACTGTGAATGGGGTCACTCATTCGATTCAGAGAATGCTCGACCATTTCGTTGACCGCGGGGATGAGGTGCTCGTGATCGCGCCGTCCAGCGCAGACCCGGACGATTCCGGGCTTGACCCCAGTATTCGCGTCGTGCGGTTGACGTCGGTTCCATTGGCTGGGTACAGCAGCGTGCGGGTGGCCGTCGGCGGAGTCAGCAGGGTCAAGAGGATCCTCGCCGCCTTCGCACCGGACATCGTCCATCTCGCTTCCCCGTTCGAGTTGGGATGGCGTGCACTGCGCGCAGCCGCGGGCCTCGGCATCCCCGTGGTGGCGGTCTACCAAACAGACATCCCCGGGTATGCAGCACGGTACGGGCTACCCCTCCTCGAAAGCTGGGCCTGGCAAAGGGTCGAACACATCCATAGCGGCGCGACCCGCACTCTGGCGCCCTCGACATCGGCCGTGCGCCAACTGGAGGTGCGCGGCATCCCCAATGTCCAGTTGTGGCGGCGTGGGGTGGACACCTCCCGGTTCCATCCAGGCAAGCGGAGCCATTCTTTCCGGGCGAGCATCGCACCGCGTGGCGTGAAACTTCTCGGGTACGTGGGGCGGCTCGCCGCTGAGAAGCAGGTCGATGATCTGCGGGTGCTTCAGGATATCGAGAACAGCCATCTGGTGATCATCGGTGACGGCCCCCTCCGCCCGGCTCTCGAGTCCGCCCTTCCCGGCGCTCATTTCACCGGCTTCCTCGGCGGGGAGGAACTGGCAACCGCTGTGGCCAGCCTGGACCTTTTCATCCATCCCGGTGAGCTGGAGACCTTCTGTCAGACCATCCAGGAGGCGATGGCGTCCGGGGTTCCCGTCGTGGCCACGGGACGGGGTGGCCCCCTCGACCTGGTGGACTCGTCAAGAACCGGCTGGCTGTATCATCCCGGAAACCTGGCACAGCTGCGCAGCCAGGTGGTTGACCTTGTAGGGGACGACGCAAAACGTGCCGCGTTCTCCCAGGCAGCCTGTGCCAGCGTGCAGGGACGAACCTGGCCGGTGCTGTGCGAAGCGCTCATCCAGCACTACGAAGAAACCATCTCCGAACATGCCCTGCTTCGCCTGTAACCCGGGAGAGACGCCATGAGAATATCTGTTATCGGTTGCGGTTATCTCGGGACCGTGCACGCGGCCGCCCTGTCCGCACTGGGCCATGTCGTCACCGCCGTCGACACGGACAAGGCAAAAGTCCATCAGCTGTCCGACGGCGGAGTGCCGTTCTTCGAGCCCGGCCTTGCACGGCTGCTCGATGCAGGCCGGCATGCCGGCACCCTCAGGTTCACCTCCGCCTTCGTCGAGGTAGCCGACTGTGATGTCCACTTCCTTTGCGTCGGGACGCCGCAGCAGAAAACTACCCATCATGCGGACGTGACCCACGTCTTTTCCGCTGTCGATGCATTGATCGGGCACCTCCATGAGGGCTCCGTCGTCGTCGGTAAATCGACCGTGCCGGCGGGCACGAGTGCAGCGCTCCTCCGACTGCTGGCCGGCACCGGAGCCGAACTAGCCTGGAACCCTGAATTCCTCCGCCAGGGCACCGCCGTTGACGATTCCCTGCAACCGGACCGCCTTGTCTACGGGGTGGCGGACGGGGACGCTGGGGTCCGGGTGTCCACGGTTCTGGACGAGGTCTACGCGCCGCTCCTCGACAAGGGCGTTCCCCGGCTGGTCACCGGCTTCAAGACTGCAGAACTGGCCAAGTCGGCGGCGAATGCCTTTCTGGCCCTGAAGCTCTCCTACATGAACGGCATCGCCGAGCTTTGCGACGGGATCGGCGCTGACGTCTCGGCGCTGGCCGACGCGCTCGGCCTGGATTCCCGCATCGGTGGAAGATACCTGAGCGCGGGGGCCGGATTCGGCGGGGGTTGCCTTCCCAAGGATGTCCGGTCACTTGGCGCGCAGGCGCAGGACGCCGGTGCGCACTCCCTGGCGACGTTGCTCGGCCTCGTTGATGACATGAACTTCGGGGCGCGACAGCGGATTCATGACGCGGCACGGGACATGTGCGGTGGGGACCTTTCGGCACGCCGGATCACGGTCCTCGGCGCGGCGTTCAAGCCGCACACCGACGATGTCCGGGATTCACCGTCCATCGACATCGCGCTTCGGCTGGCGCGGTCAGGGGCTGACGTGACTATCACCGACCCGCAGGCTGTTCGCAAGGCGTGGTTGAACTACCCGCAGTTGCGCTTCGAGGCCGATACCCTGGAGGCGTTGCGGGGCGCCGAACTCACACTCCTGCTGACCGAATGGCCGGAGTTCTGTGCGCTCAGCCCCGCCGACGCCGCATCAGTAGTATCCCGGACAGCAGTTCTGGATGGACGCAACGCCCTACCGGCGGACATCTGGCGGTCCGCGGGATGGGAGTACAGGGGAATCGGCCGCGGAGCCAGCAGCAACAGCGTGGCAGGCACCGTAGGCGCAAGCGCTGCAATCTGATGCGGAAATGACTTTGCCGGCCGGCCGGTACGTGGCACTCGGAGATTCCTTCACCGAGGGCGTAGGGGATCCCAACAAGCACCTTCCCAACGGCGTGCGCGGCTGGGCCGACCGTGTCGCGGACAAGCTGGCCAAGGACCAACCCGGATGGGAGTACGCAAACCTGGCGATCCGAAGCAAGCGCCTGCGGCAGATCGCGGCCGAACAACTGGAACCGGCCTTGGCCATGAACCCCACCCTGATCACGCTCTATGCCGGCGGAAATGATGTTCTCGACGCTCGAACGAACATCACCGAGGTGCTTCGACAGTATGAAGAAATGGTTGTGGCCCTCTCTACGACCGGAGCCAAGCTGCTCCTTTTCACAGGCTATGACGTCGACGTCACCCCAGCCCTGCGGGTCTTCCGGAGACGGAACCATGTGTACAACGACGGCGTCCGCCGTATCGCCGAGCAGTACGACGCCGTCCTGGTCGACTATTGGCGCTTCGAGGCATATCGCGACCCGCGTATGTGGGCGCCGGACCGCCTCCACATGTCCAAAGCCGGCCACAAATACCTGGCATCCCAGGTCCTCGACATCCTCGGCGTGGGGCACTCGATGAACCTTCTGGATTGGCAGCCCCCCCAATCGCAGACCCTGTTGCAGTGGGAGCGGGCACAACGGCGCTGGATGAATGACTGGATAGTGCCCCTCGTCCATAGGAAGATCCGGGGCGTGACCCTCGGGGATAACCTCCAGCCCCGCTGGCCCGTGCCGGTCCGAGTACCTCCCCGAGGCGGCCTTCGCCGGTTGGTGAAGTCCGGCCCCATCGACCTCACAACCAACAAATGACGCACTCGACCCCCATCGAAGGATCCCTCTCCATGCGTGTATCCCGCACAGCAACCCTGACCACGACTGCACTGGTCCTCGCTGCAACAGCGTTCAGCGCAGCCCCCGCCCACGCTGAGCGGCCGGACGACCGCTTCGACCTTCAGGCACACCGCGGCGGCACCAGCCTGTACACGGAGAGCACTCTCGCGAGTTTCAGCAACGCACTCGAGCTCGGTGTGACCACCCTGGAACTGGACACGCAAGTCACAGCCGATGGCGCCGTCGTGGTCACCCATGACCGCCAGATCAATGCAGGCAAGTGCCGCGATACCGCCCCCGCGACCCCCAATGATCCCGAATTCCCGTACGTCGGCAAATACATCACCAACCTCACCCTCGACCAGGTGAAAACCCTGGAGTGCGGCTACCAGCAGCTTCCGCAGTTTCCGGAGCAGCACCTGTCGACCGGGCCGATGATCGAATTGGCGGACGTGTTCAACCTGGTCAAGCAGTACCGGGCGAATACCGTGAAACTCAACATCGAGACCAAGGTCGAAGCCGGCGCCCCCGAGCAAACGGCACCGCGCGAGCAGTTCGTCTCCGCTGTCATCGAGGAGATCCATCACCACCGGATGAGCCATCAGGTCAGCATCCAGAGCTTCGACTGGGGTTCGCTTCGTCTGGCGGAAGAGTTGGATTCCTCCCTCCCGAGAGTCGCCCTTACCAACGGCGACTTCCTGCAGGTAGGACAGCCAGGGGCCTCACCATGGCTGGGAGGCCTGGACGCTGACGACTATGACGGCAACCTCGTGGCACTAGCCGATGAACTGGGCGTCGAAGCGATCTCCCCAGTACACGGCAACCCGCAGGGAGGAAACATTGATGACGCCGGCTACCGGGCCTACGTCACCGCGGAAATGGTGACCGGTGCGCACGACGCCGGGATGGAGGTCATTCCCTGGACCGTCGACGACCCGGCCACCATGCGCTTCCTCATGGACCTGGGCATCGACGGGCTCATCACGGATCAACCCGACCGGCTGCGCGAGGTCATGGAGGAACGTGGACTGAAACTGCCCAAGCAATTCTCCGCGCCCGGCAGCAAGGGCTAAGTCCCCGTCGCACTTGCTCATGGTCAGCATGGCCGAAGACCCTCGGGACGGCAATCGGCCAGCGTATCCGAGAGGCCCTGTTAGATCGCAGGGAGGCTACCAAACCACTCAACAGCCCTGGATAGGCAAGACATCGACGGGCGCAAGCTGGATCTTCAGCCCGGCTGGTCGCAACGACAGGACCTTGCTCGACGGCACCTGATCGAGTCAGACTGCGTGAAAAGCTTCTTCCAGGGCGTTCAGGATCAGGTCGAGGCCGTACTCGAATTCCTCGGCGTAGTCATATCCGGGCTTCAGGACATGGTCGGTGACGAACTCCGTCAGGTTCGGGTATTCGTTGGCCGGGAACGGCTCGAACATGTCCTGGGCCATCGCATCTATCTCGGCCGAGGTGTCGAATGGGACGCTCATTCTCGTCAGGGCAAAGCCGTAGATGTAGCCGTCGAGTACCGAGTAGGCGTGTGCCACCATCGCGACGTCAAAGCCTGCGGCCCGAAGCTTGCCGATCACCGCGTCATGATGCCGCAGGTTCGCCGGTCCGGGATGCCGCCGCGACTCCATGAGGCCGATCGCCCAACGGTGGCGTGCCAGGACGTCGCGCAGCGACAGTGCCCGGTCCCGCATCGCTGCTTTCCAAGGTGTGCTCCCGAGGGGAAGGGCGATTTCGCTGAAAACGACGTCGATCATCGCATCGATGAGGTCGTCCCTGTTCTGGACGTGGCGGTAGAGGGCCATCGGTGCGACCTCCAGCATTCCGGCGACCTTGCGCATAGTGAGCGACTCCAGTCCGCCGGCATCCGCATGGCAGATCGCAGCCCGCACTACCCGCTGCCTGCCAAGTGGTGGGCGCGGCTCTTCTGTCTCGCTAGCCTCTGAAGGCATCGCATTCCTCTCTCCAACAGGACACCCAGGCTATCGGAATCATCCTTCTGTGTACTTTGTACGCTATCAGATGTACGTTGTACGCACGACGTGGACGATCCGCGTTTCTTCACGAAAGGAAGCGGTCATGAAGGCTGCAGCGTGACTATTTTCGGAGGCACCGGAAGGGTTGCCACCGGCATCGCGCAAGCGGTTGGCGAGGATTGCGGGGGCGTTCTACCTTGCAGTAGGCCTCACGGGAGGCTTCTCCGAGGGATTTGTGGATCCCTCCATCTATGTTGCAGGTGACGCGGCGGCCACAGCCGGGAACGTGGTGGCCAATCCAGGGCTCATGCGGCTCGGTGTCGTCGCCCACCTCACGGATGTCGTCTTTTTGCTTCTCACCGCGGTGACGCTCTATCTGTTGCTCAAGCACGCTGGGAAGCACGCAGTCCGCCTGATGGTCCTGGCCGTGGTCGTCGCCGCCGGCATCATCTCGGTCAGTGCCGTCTTCACGTTTGCGGCAGTCCAGGTAGCCACGGATGACTCCTACACGTCCGCTTTCGGGTTATTGGGGTCAGAGGCGCTCGTGCTGCTCTTGCTGGAGATCCAGCACTACGCCGTCCTAGCCGCGCAGGTCTTCTTCGGACTATGGCTGGCACCTCTGGGGTATCTTGCGCTGAAGTCGAAGTTGTTTCCCACAGCGCTCGGCTTCGTCCTGATCGGAGCCACGGTCAGCTACCTGATCCATGTCGTCGTCGCGTTTCTGCTTCCTGAACACACGCAGATCCTCATCTACCTGAACATCACGCCCATCATCGCCGAGATCTGGATGGTCCTATACCTGCTCATCGTCGGCGTACGCACCCCGCGCTCCACCGATCACACACACGTTGCAGAGGCAGCACCGATCCCTGCCTAACAACACGCCACCGTGGCTGGGCATCAAGCCGAACCATCGCGGTGCCGACTAGCCAGACGGCACCACGACCCCCTCCGGGAACTACGTACCGGTCATCAACCGGACCTACGCCCTGAAGGCAGCTCCCCCACCCCGCCAGGAAACACGCCGAACACCATGGGCTCGCAATGCCCGACACCATTCCTGCACTGAAGCGATGGGCGGATCACCTCGCTGTCCACCACTTCGGCAGCAGCCCTGCTGTTGCGTAGCGCCCTTATAGGCGACACCAATGCACTCTACCGACCAGCCATGCCCTCCTACAGAGTGGCCTCTACCTGCATCCGGCGCGTGTGAGACAGCTGAGCGGGGAAGGCTCTTCACCACCTGCTAGGGACCCGCATCGGGGCCATAGATTTCTCTCCCGGCTGGAAGTTGGGCAGTCGTTCACTGTCTGGTCACGATGCATTGTTCCTCCGCGAGCACGCTGGACCTCATGAATTCGATCTCACGCCGCTCGATCGTCAAAGGAACCGCCGCCGCTGTCGGCATTGCCGTCACTGGAACAGCTCCGGCCCACGCCGCAGTGCGGGCGTCCCCGATCTCCTTGGTGCACAAGCGCCTGTCCCTGCCCAGTGGCATCTCCACCGGGGACGTCACACCGAACTCCGCAATCCTCTGGTCCCGGGCTAGCGGGCCCGGTCAGTTGATCGCCAAGCTACGCGCCGTGGACGACGACGGCCGCCTGCTTCGCGGCTCGGGCAGCTTCGACCGCGTGATCAAGGGTGGGTGGGCAACACCCGAATCCGACTTCACCGCAAAGATCCAGGCGGGACAGCTACCTCCGGGTACCCGCTTCGATCTGACCCTTCACTTCGAAGACAATGACGGAAACCACAGTGAAGCCGGGGAGGGGACGTTCAGTACGGCACCCGGCAGTGGACGTGGCGGTACCGGCACGGGACCTGCTCGTGCCGCCCGCCGTCGAAACCAAAGCTTCGTCTGGACCGGAGATACAGCCGGCCAGGGGTGGGGCATCAATGAGGAAATCGGCGGCATGCGCGGCTATGCAGCGATGCACGCCACCCATCCTGATTTTTTCATCCACTCCGGCGACACCATCTACGCGGATGGGCCCATCGCGGAAACCGTCACGGAACAGGATGGCCAGATCTGGCGCAACCTCGTCACGGACGGCGTCCACAAAGTCGCCGAGACTCTGGACGAGTTCCGTGGACGCCACCGATATAACATGCGCGATGCCAACATCCGCGCCATGTACGCCGACGTGCCCGTGATCGCCCAGTGGGACGACCATGAAACCCACAACAACTGGTATCCCGGCGAGATCATCGACGACCCCCGCTACACAGTCCGCGACGTCGACGTGCTTGCCGCACGCGGCAGACGAGCCTGGCAGGAGTACATGCCCATCGCAGACGCGCGCGCGATGCGCCCGGGCACCGGATTCGAGGCCACCCGTATCTACCGCAAGACCGCACGCGGCCCACAACTGGACGTCTTCTCGCTGGATATGCGCAGCTTCAAGAGCCCCAATACCGCCGGCCTCGAGCCGCAGGAAACACCGTTGCTCGGCGAGGACCAGGTGCAGTGGCTCATCCGTGAAGTGTCCCGTTCCACAGCAACCTGGAAGGTCATCGCCGCCGACCTACCCATCGGCATCATCGTGCCGGACGGGCAGGCGCAGGAATCAATGGCCAATCGCGACGACGGCGAACCATTGGGCCGCGAACTCGAACTGGCCCGCATCTTGAAAGCATTCAAGGACAACAACGTCAGCAACGTCGTCTTCGTCACCGCGGACGTGCACTACTGCGCAGCGCACCACTACTCCCCGGACCGGGCAGCCTTCAAAGACTTCAATCCCTTCTGGGAATTCGTTGCCGGACCCATCTCCGCCGGATCCTTCGGCCCCAGCCCGATGGACCTCACCTTCGGACCCCGAGTGGACTTCGCCAAGTCCGGCACCTTCGCGAATCAATCCCCCCGCACCGGAGACAACCAGTTCTTCGGCCACATGGACATCGATGAGGACGGCGCACTCAGTGCGAGCCTCCGCGACGCCAACGGCGCAGTGCTCTACACCCAAAATCTAGCCCCTGAGCACTAGGACGTGCCCTCAGACTCAAATACCCAGTGCCCGACGCACCGCTGGGGTGTTTCGTCGGGATACCGGAATCATGGTGTTGTCGGGGTCGTCCATGGGCGGATACAGTCTCGCCATCCTGCCCTAACCCTCAACACCAGCCGCTGAGGCTACCGATTCCCGTTACGCGCGGGCGACTTCCCAAATAATCGAACCTGTGTTCTATTTTAAACCCTGCACGAGGAACGGCAGACGAACCAGGACGGCGGACGATGACAGCACAACCAGTAGGCGCACCACGACAAGGACACACGAACGAGGAGCCTGCGTGGCATGTGCTGGACGAGCCCGCGTTCGTCCGTTTCCTACCCTCCGGGACACCCCTGGCGCTGCGCTGGCGGGGCAGTATCTGGCAGGTCATCGGCGAACCCGTGTCCTGGTCGAGTTCGAGTTCCTGGTGGGAACCAAGAACCCCGGCCCTCGACTCGTCCCTTGGCTCTCCTGTGGGCGGGCAGGGCAGCCTGGTCACGACCCGTTTCTGGCGGTTCCAGGCCCAGACCGGCCCGGCGTCCCCTGTGCTGGAGTTCGATATGAGCACCGACCCCAGGTGGAAGGATTGGCGGCTACGCCGCGTCGCCGGCGTCGACGGGTTCTAAGGCCGGGCGGCAGGTAAGACACGTGCCGGGTCGTGGGTGGCTCAAAAAGACGCGGCAAGCACTACGCGAAGCTGATGAACGAGCAAGCAAGAGGAGTTCGTGATGCGCGAGGAGCTGATCATGCTCACCGCGGCCGAACTCGCCGTCGGAAAATGCCATCCCACGAGCTTCCCGGAACCGAGACGGGTGTACGCGTGGATCCGCTTCCTCTCCAAAGCCATCCGCATCCAGACACGCGCAATCGCCTACACGAGGACAGCAGTCAAAATCCGATTCCTCGAACCACTCTTCAAGATCCAACGCAAGGGCTGGGTATGGCTCAACTCCATCGCAACCGTTCCACACGATCCGACAAATTCGGTAGATCCGGATTCTGAAAAGCCGTAAGGGTGGATCGGGCCACTTGAGGATTGGCGCAGGCGCAGCCCAACATTTATTCGCGCTAGAGTCCTTAAAGGGGGATCATTTATTCATAGCGGACACTTCAGGAGTGAGAACAATGGCACAGCGTGTACAGGTCGAAATGGTCGACGATCTCAACGGCGAGACCGCAGAGGAAACCGTGCGATTCGCAGTCGACGGCACCGACTACGAAATCGACCTCACCACCGAAAACGCGGAAAAGCTGCGCTCAGCCCTCTCCAAGTATGTGGAAAAGGGCCGGAAGTCGACGCGCGGCAAGCGGGGCCAGGGCGGCCGCCAGCCCTCACCAGAAACTTCCTCAACAAGCCAATCCAAGCGCGAGGAAACCCAGCAGATCCGCCAGTGGGCCAAGGACAACGGATACAACCCCAACTCCAGAGGACGTATCACGAAGTCGATCGTCGATGCCTACAACGAAGCCCACTAGTGGGATGAAGAATCCCGTGTCGTAGCTGATTCCTGATGGGCGAAAGCCGAGCGCTATGCCGGTAACAGCACGGGTCATGCTTGCAGCATCTGGACAGATAATCGATTGGCTGGGGCGGAACAGTGGGTTTTTATCACTCCAACAGGACAAGATGCAACGAGCCCTCGCACTGCCGCTTACCGATGTCGTTCTCCTGACAGTCCTCACAGCATGCAACCCTCTATCGGGCAATGGCGGTGTTGAGCTTCAACTCCCCCGAAACACTCGGCACCGGGGCATGGAAGATCGGGGAGATACTCCGAATGGACTGCTCGAGAGCCACCACGCCACCCGGTAGTAGGCGCGTAGGTACTCGGTGCAGCGCAGCTCGTCATTCCGGACCTCGTGCGAAGTCGATTGCTGACCAGTCCTGCGGCGTCAGTCCTCAGGTCCCGACAGCAGGACGACTCTGCTGTGCCTCAGCAGATGGCAACGGATCCTGCGGCATCAGGGAGCCAGGTGGCATCACGACGGTTGATGTTACGCAGGCCTTTGGCAGCCCTCACGTGCTGCTGCCAGCTTGAGGCATCGGATACGGCCGCAGCGGAGCTGGTCGCCTGGCGTTCTCTGGTTCCTACGAAGAAGTCGTAGTAGACAGGGAGGCATGGGCAAGAAAAAGGGAGTGGCACCGTGCTTGGCCGACGCGTTGGAGATCGTCCTGGGCACCAAGGAGCTGCCGATGAGGCTGCGAGCATGGGACGGATCAGAAGCAGGACTCGCCCGTGCCCCTGTGATCGAGTTCCGTTCCAGGCGGGGACTACGGCACATGCTGTGGTCGCCGGATCAGCTCGGGTTGAGCCGCGCGTACGTCGCCGGTGATATCGATGCACCCGGCGACCTGTTCGAGAGCTTCTCGGCGCTCAGCTCCGTGGGCAAGTTCGCCGAACTGAAGGCTTTCCGCCCTCCCACCTTCGGCGAGCGCATGACACTGCTCAACACAGACGTCCGGGTTGGTGCGCTGGGACTTCCGCCCGCGCCGCCCCCGGAGGAGATGAACGTGACCCGATCGGGACGGAAGCATTCCAGGAAGCGGGACGCCGCCGCGATCTCTCATCACTACGACGTCGGCAACGAGTTCTATGCGCTTGTGCTCGGTCGGTCAATGGTTTACTCCTGCGCGGTCTGGGAACAGGAGAACATCGGCTTGGACGCAGCCCAGGAGGCGAAGCTCGACCTGGTGTGCCGCAAACTCGGCCTTCGGCCGGGCATGCGGGTGCTTGACGTGGGCTGCGGCTGGGGCAGCTTCGCGCTGCACGCAGCGCAGAACTACGGCGTCGACGTCGTTGGTGTCACACTCTCGAAGGAGCAGGCAGCCCTTGGACAGGAGCGCGTGGCTGCCGCCGGCCTAGCCGATCACATCGAGATCCGGGTTCAGGACTACCGCGATGTTCACGACCGTCCGTTCGATGCGATCAGCTCGATCGGCATGGCCGAACACGTCGGCGGAGACCACATCGGATCCTACGCGTCCCATCTGTACGGCTTGCTACGTCCCGGTGGGCGCCTGCTCAACCACGCGATCTCCTGGAATGCAGGTGAGATGCCACCGGATCCGGACTCCTTCATCCCCCGCTACGTCTTCCCCGACGGGGAGATGCTCAGCCTCACCGTCACGCTCGGGGCACTCGAATCGGCGGGGTTGGAAGTGCTCGACGTCGAAGCGCTCCGCCAGCACTACGCGCTGACGCTCCGGGCCTGGGTGCGCAACCTCGAGGAGAACTGGGACGAGGCGGTACGTCTGACGAGCGAGGGACGGGCCCGGGTGTGGCGGTTGTACATGGCGTCGAGTGCCCTCGGCTTCGAGCGGGGGCTGAACGGCGTCAATCAGGTGCTGGTGCAGCGTCCGGGAGGAGAGGATCCGCCGTTGCGACGCGGGGAGTGGGTGTGAAGCGGCCTCGCTAGAGAGAAATCATGTCCGAACGGACGGTTCCACATCCCTGGGCGTCGTCATCGACGTCATCGGGTGATGCGGGGATTCCCACGCGCCGATCCGATCATCGGGATCATGATCTCCGCTGCCATCACCGTCCTGCTCCGGGGAACCGGTACGCGGCATCGGTCGACGAATCATGGATGGCATCGAACCGTGCCCCGCTGACCGGGGAGGTAGCGCGAGCTCTGCGCCGGCCTGTCCTAACAAACAGGGCCTGGCAGAACCTTCGACATCTCTCTCGCAACCGTCGATGGTGCACTCCAACGCGCACAATCAGTCAAGACTGACGCAGGGCGCCGCCCGCTCTCCTGTGCGATCGCCGGCGAGCCCGGAATGACGGAAGCCTGTCGAGTGCATCTGACGAACGACCGGTTGATGCCCTGACCTTCTCGGCGTGTTGTTCCGGAAGCAGACGTACCGTTGGGCATGGGTCGATTCGGGATGAAGACAGCATGCACATTCCTGGCACTCCTAGGGCTGACAGTCACAGGAATGGCTCCGGTGGCGGCTGCCCCGGCATCGGGAACCACAGATCTGGTGGGCAATGACGTGTCCTGGCCCCAGTGTGGCAAGACACTTCCCAGCTCGACAGCATTCGCGATCGTAGGGGTGAACGGCGGACTGGCCAACAACACCAATCCCTGCCTCTCGGCGCAACTCGCCTGGGCCGAGGGTGCTACAGAGACTTCCGGGGTAACTGCGCAGCCCAAGGTTGCCTTGTATGTGAACACTGCCAACCCCGGACATGCCGGCTCATGGTGGCCGTCGTCCAACATCATTGACGACGGCAAGGTGATTACCAATCCCTATGGAGCATGCGCGCCAGCAGAAGTAGGCCAGCCGGCTCCGGTCAACCGCGCCTGCTCCTACATGTACGGCTATGTAAGGGCCTATCAGGACGCTACTTCACGAGGCGTGGCGAATCCCGGCCCGTACTTTTGGTGGCTGGATGTGGAGACGGGCAATAGCTGGCAGACCGGCACGAGCAGCAACCCGAATCTCGACGGCCCAAGCCTGAACCGGGCGAACCTTGAAGGAATGGTCGCCTACTTCGAGAGCATCACGGACTCCCGTGTCGGAATCTACTCCACGGGCTATCAGTGGGGAACCATCGCTGGGACCGTCCCGTCTAGTAGCTCCCTCATGGGACTGCCGAGCTGGCTTGCAGGTTCCAGGACCTTGCGGGGAGCGAAGTCGAGTTGCTCCTTGCCTGGTCTCACACCCGGCAGCCGGGTATCAGTGACGCAGTACGTGTCCGCCGGACTCGATTACAACTACTCCTGCCCCTAGCTACAAATCGCCCGTGAGGCGGTCGCCGACGGGAGCAATACCCGGAGCGTCGGCCCAGGTACTTCACTTCCCTTGCTGACCGGCGCCATTCCTTACCTCACCAGTGAGGTGCGGTCGGCGAAATTGGAGCGACGGATCACCACCCCGTAGCTACGCTGCAGCTCTTCCGCGGCGCTGGGGTTGTCGGTCGCCACTACCTTCCAGTCCGGCTCAGCAAGGTGTTCGGCAATGGCTCGACCAATCTCGTCCTGGATCCAGGACTCGACCTCTGGTCTGCCCCGCTGGTCGCGCCACGAACTGTCGGTCTTCGTAGAATCAGGTCCAATGTCCTATTCGGCGTCGACTGTGTCAGCGAAGGACTGCTTCCGCTCCGTTCGAGGGCACGTGTCGCACCACCCGGCGGCAGGACTAGTTGAGATTCATGCGGGCGTGCCAGTACTGAGAGTTGACCCTCGAAGCCGTCAGCACCACCAGACCAGTCTCACCGTTGACGCTCTGTTTCGTTGATGTGGGGTCGTTGATGTCCCTGTCGGTACTGCTGCTGATGATGGTCGTGCCGGCGCCGCGTGGGAAGGAGATCCTGTCGAGCGGCGCCTTCTTGTAAACCACGGTGCCGCCCGCCTCCGGCGCGACCGCGAACACCCAGACCTGACGGCGCTCCTCGTCGATCATGACCATGGGGCGCGTGTGCGCGTCCGAGACAACGCCGAAAGGCGCGCTGGTCCACTTGGCCGCACTATCCCGCACCAGGAGCGCCACAAACGTTTGACCGGGTTGCTGAGCGGCTGTCTTGATCGCTACGAAGAGGCGGCCGCTGCCGTCGCTCGTCAATTCCTTGAGGTTGATATGGTCGTTCGCGCATCCCCCGGAGCAGTTCGTTCCGCCTCCGTAGGCGACCTCTGTCTGCCACGAGTTGTCTGGCTGACCGTCCTGGTGGATGGACAGGTAGAACCTCTTCTGTCCCGGCCGCTGATTGCTCCACATGACTGCAACCTTGTCGCCCTGGAAGGATGTGATTGCAGAAATATCGTCGTGGTGCACCAGGGCGTTGGGAGTCGGTAGGACGAGCGGAGTACTCCACGCCGTGTCGCTCGTCGTCGAGTGGTTGACGTAGATGCGGTTGGTGTTGTCGGCCGAGACAACGGAGTAGGTGACCCACAGCATACCGACGGAGTCTTTGGCCACGGTGATCGATTCCGTGCTACCACTGCGAATGGTGACGGGGAATCCGGCGTCTTGGGAGTAGGTCTTCGTCAACGCGTTGTAGCTGAAGCGGTGAAGCTCTGCGGACCCGGACGTCACCGCCTGCTGGGATGGTGGCATACCCCACTCCGAGACCACAGTCGTGCCCGACACGACGTAGAGCTTGCCGTCCCTCACGTCCCAAAGCGCGTCACCGCGCGCACTCTGCCGCGTATCGACAACCGTCTCCGTCTCCTGCCACACCTCCGTTGCGGCGTCGAGCCGGTGGATTTTCGTCGCACCTGCGGACGCGCTCCACATCAACCCCCACCAATTCCCATCCTGGAACCAGAGCTTGCTCTGGGTCTTGTCCGCAGTCGGGGTTCTGACGCCGACACCTGCGTATGAAGGGCCAGGCTCCCCCACATCGGCCGCCTGGGCGGGTAGGGGTAGCGCGACAGCGACGGCCGCCGCAAGTAAAAGAGCGATGAAAAGGCGTAGCAGACGCATGAGAGTGCCCTCGCAGTAATGTCAGCGGATGTCCTTGTCGCAGAGCGTATGTTTCGCCCTAGGGGGTGTCACCAGTAACGTGTACTCCCTTTTCTCCGCAGAATACTCACGCTGCGTCCGCTGGATACTCGGGGTGCGCCCGCTGGCTGTACACCGGAAAATTCCGGACCATGTCCATCTCGGAAACGCGCCTCACCGTGAATTGTCGGCACGCTGGGGAATTTCGAGTCAAGAACGGACCGGTGGAATCAAAAGTCCCTTCGAGTACGCCGAGGAGGGGCGACGCCGTAGTGGTGCGGCGGTAAAGAACTTGGGCCACTCACTGATCGACGTGCTCACTACGGTGAAACTGCTGCGAAAACGCGGCGTCCGTGTCCGAGCCATTTCTCAAGGAGCCATAAGGAATTCTCAATGACGCACAATGATCACGGCGAGAATCCCAGACTTGGGCCTCCACTCCCCCCTCAGGTGCAACTGACTGCGCAGATGTGATCGAATCTGAATCATCGCCGGACGATGACTGCGTGAAGGTCAGAAGGCGCGGACAGCTTCCGGGTGGCGTTCCCTTCGCGCGAGACCGTGAATCACGGCCAGCGCTCCATGCCGGCGCATGGCGACTTGGATCAGGACGACCGCAGCCTCTTCGCAGGCGTCCTGCGCAAGATCCTGCCTGTTCTCCTCGCCAACGCTCACGGCAAGATCGTCGAGGTGCACCACCAGTTCCACCAGTCGTGTCCTCAGGTACTCCTCGACCGTGAGCACAACACCCTGCAGGACTTCGACCCGACGATCCATGGTCGATCCATCGAGGTGTTCCTGGAGTCGCCGTCGCGCACGCCCGACGTCCTGTGCAAGAGCCGCAGCCCCCACGGCGGAGGCATCATGTGAGCGGGCACGAACCCTGCGATGAAAATCGCTGTCGACCGGATCATGGTCACCCAGCACTGCGATGAGGTATCCCGCCGCGTCGGTTGCCTCGACAGTTCCAGGCGGCGCCGGGGCATCGACGTACTGCTCAGCCGTGAGGACAGCCCTCGCCAGGTGCCCGGCCAAGCCCGCAACGGTGTACCCCTCGAGAGCACTCTGATCTTCCCAATGCTCCGCCACAACTGTGCTGTCGAGTACGGATTCGACTCGTTCGGCCGCCTCCAGGAACGCAGTCAGTATCGCGCTGGATACACCCCTCATGAAACCTCCGATCCGGCTACGCGAGCAATTCGATCCCATGACTCCGCAGTAACCCACGTACCTTCCGTGGGTTACTGTCCCCCTGTTGCGCGAGCGTGGCAAGACGCTTCGAATCGGTCAGCGGCACGCGGCTATGCTCTCGCCATGGACCAGCAGCTGCACTTCATCACCGTTGCCACGCGTGACCTCGAGGCGGCGCGGTCGTTCTACCGCAAGCTGGGTTGGTCGCCGGTCCTTGACGTACCGGACGAGATCATCTTCTACCAGGTAGCACCTGGACTGCTGCTGGGGCTGTTCCTCGCCGAGAAGTTCGCCGAGGACCTGGGACGTGATGAAGCGCCCGATCCAGCGGGAGTGACGCTGTCCCACAACGTCGGCAGCCCTGGCGACGTACAGAAGGTGGTCGCGGCGATGGCCGATGCCGGCGCAACGGTGCTGAAGGAGCCTCGAAAGGGTGCCTTCGGAGGTATTTTCCACGCCCTCGTGCGCGACCCCAACGACGTCGTCTGGGAGATCGCCCACAACCCCGGCTGGCGCATCGACGACGACGGCGCCGTCGTTCTCGGTTGACGCTCGGCATACGTGCGAGGGAGCAGCCGGAGAAGAGGCCACCTCACGGCGAGCGACTTTCCGGAACGGGAACCTGAAGTGACTCCCCCGCCAGAATTCCCGCAGGTTATTCATCTGATCGCCCTTGTTCGTTCCGACGTATATCTCAATAATCGTCATATTTCTTTTTATTGACCGGACAACTCCCTGTTCTGCCTATAGTTGGTCCAGCTTCAAGAGATGCGGTCGCAAAGCTCCGACTGGACCGCACACCAACCCCATGTTCCTGGGTGGTTCGGATGACGAAGCGGCCTCCGCCATGGCACGCAAGTGCCGGTCCGGTGCGGGCAAGAGCACGTCGAAAGGCAGACACCGTGAGCTGTACCACCCACCGCACCATCCCTTAGCAGTCCTACGCGCCATGCGCCCACCCTGCTGATTCTTTTCCACTTCTCCGTATTCCGCCATGCGCGGCGCCGGACCGCTGTAAGGAATTCCCCTTGAATGAATCCGTAATTCCCCCTGCCCGGAATTCCAGGCAATTCCGGTATTTCCGGAATTTTACCGCGGTATCCGCGGTTGCCCTGGCCGCGCTCCTCAGTTCATGTGCGGGGCCGGTGAGCTCCACCTCCGAAGCAACCGGTGAACCCGTGAGCGGCGGCATCCTGGACGTGTCGATCTCGGCGGAACCGGGCTGCCTCGACGGCCACGGCATCTCGGCTACCCAGCAGCAGTTCCTGGGGCGCCTGGTCTACGACAACGTGGTGACGCTGGACGAGAACGGGGACATCGCGCCGTACCTCGCGGAATCCTGGGACATCTCGGAAGACGGCAAGACCTACACCTTCCACCTCAAGCAGGGCGTGACCTTCAGCGACGGATCTCCCTGGAATGCCGAGGTCCTGGGTCAGAACCTCGAGCACATGCGGGATCCGGCGACGAAATCGCCGCTCGCCGCCGCATACATAGCCCCCTACGTGGACGGCAAGGTCATCGACGAATTCACCTTCGAGGCCCACCTCGACTACCCGTACACCCCCTTCCTCTACGCCCTCGCGCAGTCCTGGCTCGGCATGAACTCGGGCAAGGCCATCGCGGAGTCTCCCGAGACGCTGTGCCAGAAGCCGATCGGGACGGGGCCATTCACCGTCGCGGACTACCGGCCGGGCCAGAGCATCAGCTACTCGAAGCGTGAAGGGTACGACTGGGCGCCGGAGTGGCTCGAGGGCGACGGCGAGGCGTACCTCGACGGCGTCGAGGTAACACTCGTCAGCGAGCCGGTCATCCGGCACCAGTCCCTGGTGTCAGGGCAGTACGACCTCACGGAGAACCTCGCGCCGCAGAACGCCGCAGCGGTGCAGGCCGACCCGGACTTCACCTATGAGAACCTCCCACGGATCGGCAGCCCTTACGTCCTGAGCTTCAACCTCAACCGCGCCCCCTTCGACGACCTGGCGGTCCGGCAGGCGTTCGCAGCCGCCGTCGACACCGAGGCCGTCACCGAAAGCCTCGGCTTCGGAACCTATACGCCGATCGACAGTTTCCTCTCCAGGGAGAGCAAGTACTACGACCCGACCGTCGAGGGCGTGCTGACCCACGATCCGGAGCGGGCGAACAAGCTCCTCGACGACGCCGGCTGGTCGGCCAGGGACAACGAGGGCTTCCGCACCAAGGACGGCAAGCGACTCACCATCGAAGTGCCGACGGTCGAGAGTTCGACGCCGAGTCCCCTGCTGGTCCAACTCCAGGGCGAGGCCCGGAAGGTCGGCTTCGATCTCCGGATCATCCAACTCCCCCAGGCGCAACTCACCGAGCTGCGGTATGCCGGTGACTTCGACGCGCTCGCCGGCGTCTGGCACACCAACACCACCGACGTCCTGTTCATCAGGTACCACTCCTCGGAGATCACCGGTGAGCGGATCGGCCAGAACTCGTCCTACGTCAACGACCCGGCCCTGGACGACCTGCTGCTGACAGCCCGCGAGTCCGACGACGGGCCCGAGGCGGAAGAGGCGTACTCGAAGGCCCAGCACCGGCTGCTCGAGATCGTGCCCGGCCTGCCGCTCTACGAAAACCCGAGCCAGTTCGCCTACGCGAACACCGTGCAGGACGTCGACGTCGACACCTCCCACCCGGTGCCCGTCCTGACCTACGCGTGGAAGGCGGAGTAGGTGGCCGTCCTCCGACGCATCCTCACGCGCCTGCTGGTCGGTTTCGGCGTCCTCTGGGGCGCGGCCTCGCTGACCTTCCTCGCGGTCTACCTGATCCCAGGGGACACGGCCCTCCTGATCCTCGGCGGACCCGACGCGAGGCCTACCGCCGAGACCCTGGCGCAGGTCCGAGCCGACTACCTCCTCGACCAGCCGTTCATCGTGCAGTACGGCAGCTATCTCGGGAACCTGCTGCAGGGGGACCTCGGACAGTCGTACCGCCTACGCCTGCCCGTGACGGAAGCCATCGGTCAGCAGATCGGCGCCACGGCGGCGCTCTCGGCCGCCGCCGTCGCACTCGCCCTGCCCCTGACCTTCGCGGTGGCGATCCTCTCAGCACAGCGGGCCTCCTGGATCAGGTCCATCGTCTCCGGGATCGAGGTGGTCTTCGCCGCTACGCCGACCTTCATCATCGGCTTCGCACTGCTGATCGTGTTCTCCTTCACGCTGCACTGGTTCCCCATCGGCGGCAACCAGGGGCCGGTGGCACTCGTCCTGCCTGCTCTCACCCTTGCCCTGGCCATCTTCGGAACGCTTTCCCAGGTCCTGCGGAACGAGCTCGAGGACGTCCTCGAGCAGCCTTTCATCCTGACGGCGCGCTCCCGAGGCATGCGGGACCTCCCGGTCCGGATCCGGCACGCCCTCCGGCACGCCGCGATCCCTGTGATGACCATGTCCGGCTTCGTCGTCGCCGCGCTGCTGGGGGGCTCCGTCATCGTGGAGACCCTCTTCAGCAGGCAGGGCATCGGAGCCCTCACGCTCGCGTCGGTCTACAACAAGGACCTGCCCGTCATCATCGGGATCGTGCTCCTCTCGGCGGCCGTCTACGTCGTCGTCAACCTCGTGATCGACCTCCTCTACACGCTCATCGACCCGAAAGTGGTGACAGCATGAGCCTCACCGCGCGTACCCTGCCGCCCGCGGCAGCACCCCCTGCTCCGACCGCGCCTCCGGCTCCGGCCACACCTGACCCGAACCCGGCGCACCGCGGCCGCGCACGACGATGGCGTGTCCGCCCCGGCATCCTCCTGGCCTCCGCCTTCCTCCTCTGGCTCGCAACCGCGGTCCTCGCCCCGGGTCTCCTCGCCTCCGGTGATCCCTACGCCGTCGACCCGGCGGGAAGCTTCCAGGCACCGGGCTCGGGGGCGTGGTTCGGTACTGACGATTCCGGCGCCGACAACTACACGCGCATCGTCCATGGCGCCGCGACCTCGCTGTACATCGGCATCGGGGCGACGGCGATCGGCGTCGTCGGGGGAACCGCCATCGGGCTCCTGGCCGGGCTGAACGGCCGCCTCGTGGAGGCCTCGGTGATGCGCTTCCTCGACGTCACCCTCGCCATCCCGGAGATCCTCCTGGCGCTCGTGGTCATCGGCATCATCGGCGGAGGCACAGAGAACGCGATCCTCGCGATCGGCGCCGGCAGCATCGCCTACTACGCCCGGATCACGCGAGCGCAGACACATCTGGTGCGCAGGTCCGGTTATGTCGAGGCAGCGCGGACGCTGGGGCTGCCCGCGTGGCGTGTGCTCCTGACCCATACCGTGCCGAACGTGATCAAGCCCGTCCTGGTGCTGGCCACCATCGGCGTCGGCTCGGCCATCGGAGCAGGCGCATCTCTCAGCTTCCTCGGACTCGGCACTCCTCCCCCGGCCCCCGAATGGGGCGCGATGCTCTCATCAGGTCGCAACTTCATCTCGAACGCACCCTGGATGATCACCTTCCCCGCAGCGTTCCTCGTCGCCACAGTCCTGTCCATCACCGTCATCGGCCGCGAACTCCGTCGCCGCGCCGAAGGAAGGCTCCCATGAGCTCCACCCTCAGCCCCGTCGCACCGCCGCCCCTCGTCGAGCTACGGAACCTCACCGTCGAGTTCGGACGTGGCATCAACCGCCGGGAGGTCGTCCGGGGTGTCAGCCTGACCGTCCGGCAGGGCGAGTGCCTCGCGCTCGTCGGCGAATCAGGTTCCGGCAAGTCGGTGACTGCCCGGACCCTGGTCGGGTTGACGGGGTCCGGCGCCACGGTCCATGCCGACACCCAGCGCTTCAACGGCGTGAATGCCCTCAACTGGACGGAACGCCAGTGGTCACGCGTTCGGGGCAGGGATGCAGGCTTCATCCTGCAGGATGCCCTTTCGTCCCTCGATTCACTGCGGACCGTCGGAAACGAGGTCGGCGAAGTGCTTCGCCTCCACGGGGACCTCGACCGCGCCCGCCGCCACGCGCGCGTCGTCGAACTCCTCGCGTCCGTCGGCGTCCCGGAGCCCGAGGTACGTGCCCGCCAGTATCCGCACCAGCTGTCCGGCGGCCTGCGCCAGCGGGCACTGATCGCCTCGGCCATCGCGGCGGACCCCGGCCTCCTCATCGCCGACGAGCCGACCACGGCGCTGGACGCCACCATTGCGGCACAGGTCCTCCGCCTGCTCGGCGGACTCAAGGGGACGCGCACCGGAGTGCTCGTGGTCAGCCATGACCTCGCCGTCGTCGCCGACCTCGCGGACCGTGTCGCCGTGATGCGCGACGGCGAGATCGTCGAGGAGGGCAGCGTCCAGGCCATCCTGCAGGACCCGCGCCACCCCTATACGCAGGGACTGCTGGCGGCCATCCCCTCGAGGTCCTCGCGAGGGTACCGCCTGACGGACCGCTCGCGCCCTGTGGCGCCCGGCGGTCCCTCCCTCCCCCGGCTCACTCCAGCCCCGTCGCCGTCGGAGGGCATCCGCAGTCCGGCCCCGGTCAGTCTCCCCGCGGCCCAGGGAACGCCGATCCTAGCAGTACAGGGGATCAAGCGCAGCTACCCGGGTCCGGGCGGCGGAACCCGCACGGCGGTGGACGATGTGTCCTTCACGCTCGGGACCGGCACCACGCTCGGGATCGTGGGCGAATCCGGCTCGGGCAAGACCACCGTGGCGAGGATCGTCCTCGGCGTCGAGCAGGCGGATAACGGATCCGTCCGGCTCCACGGCCGCACCTGGGAGGAACACCGGGCCGCGAGGGACGCCTCCGCGCGCCGCTCGGTGCAGATGATCTACCAGGACCCCCTCCACTCCTTCGACCCCCGCAGGACAGTTCGCCAGGTCATCGGCCAGGCGGTCGCCGCGGCCGGAACGCCCCGCCGAGCGAGGGCCGATCGCGTCCTCGAGCTGCTCGACCTCGTTGGACTCGCATCGGACAAGGCACGCAGCCGGCCGCTCGACCTCTCCGGCGGGCAGCGACAGCGGGTGGCCATCGCCCGCGCGTTGGCGGCCGAGCCGGAGGTCATCATCTGCGATGAGCCGGTTTCCGCCCTCGACGTCACCGTCCAGGCACGCATCCTCGACCTCCTCACCGAACTGCAGGAGCGCTTCGGCCTCAGCTATCTCTTCATCTCCCATGATCTCGGCGTGATCCAGCATGTGAGCAAGGACGTCCTGGTCCTCAGGGACGGAGTGGTCCTGGAACACGGCCCGGTCGACGACGTCTTCGACAACCCGCGGCACGACTACACGCGCCGGCTGATCAACGCCATTCCCGCGCTTCCCGCCCTCCGAAAGGACACGATCCCCTCATGACACGCCAGATCGCCTTCAACCTCTTCGAAATGAACTGCGTGGGCCACATCTCCCATGGTCTCTGGGTGCATCCGGAGAACAACCGCCACCGCTTCAACGACCTCGACTTCTGGGTCGAGACTGCGAAGCTGCTCGAGGCCGGCCTTTTCGACAGCGTCTTCCTCGCCGACGTGATCGGCACGTATGACGGCTACCGGGGTGGCCCGGACACAGCACTCAGGGAGGCCGTGCAGATCCCGAGCAATGATCCGCTGCTGATCATCCCGGCGATGGCCGCGGTCACCAAGCATCTCGGTTTCGCGGCGACCTTCTCCACCACGTACGAGCCGCCGTTCGCCTTCGCCCGCCGGGCCTCGACCCTCGACCATCTGACCAAGGGCCGCTTCGGCTGGAACATCGTCACGTCCTACCTGCCCAACGCCGCCCGCAATTTCGGCCTGCCCGACGAGGTGGAGCACGATCAGCGCTATGCCATCGCTGACGAGTACCTCGACGTCCTGTACAAGCTGTGGGAGGGCTCCTGGGACGACGACGCCGTCATCGAGGACCGCGAACGGCGCATCTACACGGACCCGTCCAAGGTCCGCTACATCAATCATCGTGGGCCGCACTTCTCCGTCGCCGGTCCACACCTCAGCGCGCCCTCCCTCCAGCGCACCCCGGTTCTGTTCCAGGCCGGCAGTTCGACGGCGGGGAAGGCGTTCGCTGCCCGACACGCCGAGGGAGTTTTCGTCGGCGGACGCGATGCCGCCGCCTACCGTGAGAACGTGCAGGACCTCCGTCGGCTCGCCGTCGCCAACGGACGGGGCGCCGACCACATCAAGGCGTTCGCGAGCGCCGTCGTGATCGTCGGCAGGACACACAAGGAGGCGCAGCGGAAGGCGGACGAGTACCGCCGGCTGTCCAGTGCCGAGGGCTACCTGGCCCACGCGGGAGGAGGCGGCATCGACCTCGCGGCCTACCGCCCCGACGAGGTGATCGATGACATCCTCGCCCGCGAGGACCGTCCCGGCCGGGACAGGCAGCCGAGCACCAGGCGCCACCCGGCGGGCACCACCGTGGGTGAGGCCCTCGAGCGGATCACCCGCTTCGACCGCGGGCCCTTCGTGGCCATCGGCACTGCCACCGAGGTAGCGGACGAGATCGAGCGGTGGGTCGAGGGGACGGACCTCGACGGCTTCAACCTGCGGCAGTTCCTCACGCCCGGCACTGCGGAGGACTTCATCGAACTCGTCGTACCCGAGCTGCAGAAACGAGGACTGTACCGAAGGTCCTACGAGGAATCGACCCTTCGGGAGCGCCTCTTCGGCCCGGGCAACACCAGGCTGTTCGACCAGCACCCCGGGGCCCGCTACCGGAACGGTGCCAACCTCGGCAGCGGTGCCGCACTGCTGAGCGAGCCCGCAGGTGACGGCACGCACTCCACCGCAACCGCTGCCCCGTCCTACGCCTAGGAGCCCCCTTGTCCCTCACGACCACCCAGCAGCCACGGAGCGGCGACCCCGAGACCTCGGCGCGCCCCGTCCCGACGGCAACCCTCCTGCAGCGATTCCGCCCGCTCTTCGCCCTGATCGCAGAAGGGGCAGCACGGCGGGAGCAGGACCGCACGCTGCCGTTCGATGAGGTCGCCGCCCTCAAGGAGGCGGGCTTCGGAGCGCTGCGCGTACCGGTCGAGTACGGCGGAGCGGGTGCGACGCTTCGTCAGCTCTTCACTGTCCTCACCGAGCTCGGAGCTGCCGATTCGAATCTCACGCAACTCTGGCGCGGCCACTTCGCCTACGTCGAGGGGACACTGCTCCAGCCACCATCGGCGCACCGGGACAGGTGGCTCTTCGACGTCGCGGCGGGTGCCATGATCGGCAACGCCTCCAGCGAGCTCGCGGGCACGTCCCTGCACGACATCCGCACCGTCCTGACGGCCTCCGATCGTCGGGACGGATCGTTGACGCTCACGGGAACGAAGTACTACAGCACCGGCAGTCTCTACGCGGACTGGATTGCCGGCAGCGCCCTGTACGACGGCGAGCGCGTCGGGTACGCGGTGCGCGCGGCGGCCCCCGGGGTCGAGCGGATCGATGACTGGGACGGCTTCGGGCAACGTCTCACGGGCAGCGGCACCACCCATTTCGAGGGCGTTCGGGTGGACCCACGCAATGTGCGGCCCTACTCCCCTGATGCACCGAGCCATGTGCACGCCTTCTTCCAGCTGGTCCTCGTCGCAGCGCTCGCAGGGATAACGCGGGCCGCCGCGGAGGACGCAGCGGCGTTCGTCCGGCCGCGCACCCGGTCCTACGTCAACGCGACGACGCCCCTCCCGCGTGAGGACCCGCAGGTGCTCGAGGTCCTGGGTGAGCTGACGGGACGGGCGTTCGCGGTAGGAGCAGCCGTGCTCGCCGCGGCAGATGCCCTCGACCATGCCTTCACCCGGCTGCGGCCGGAGGTACTCGCCCACGGGGAGCACCAGGGCCAGGAAGCCGTCCTCGGAGCGGACGATGGACCCGAGGACCGTGAAGATGCTGGTGAGGATGGTGGCCGTGCCGCGGTGGATGCCGCCGACATCGCCGTGAGCCAGGCGCAGTTGGTCGCCGTCGAGCAGTCCCTGCGTGCCACCGCGGACCTGTTCGAGGTGGGCGGCGCGTCGGCGACGTCTACCGGCAGGGCCCTGGACCGGCACTGGCGTAACGCGCGGACCATCTCCTCGCACAATCCCGCCATGTACAAGGCACGCTCGCTCGGTTACTGGGCGGTGCATGGCGTGCGGGAGCCCCTACCCTGAGTTCGGCGGGCCCGTCCTCCGCTGATCCCGGTAGCGTGAGGGAATGGTCCGTGAATACCGGTACGACGTCGAGATCCTCCACCTGCTCGTCTCGGGTGGCCATGCCTACTTCGGGCGGGCGCGTGACGGCGCAGCAGACGTGCCGACCTCAGATGCCGACAGCGCCGAGATCGTTGCCGGGAAGGGAATCGTCGGTGACCGCTTCTTCGGCAAGGCAGCGCACATGGACGCGGCCGTGACCCTCATGACCGTCGAGTCCCTCGAGGCCATCGCCGTCGAACTGGACGTGGCTCCCTTCGATCCGCTCCTGCCCCGCCGCAACATCATCCTGCGGGGCGCCGAGCTCACGCCTCTCATCGGGGAGGATTTCGTCCTCGAGACCGCGGGCGGAAGCGTCACGTTCCATGGAGGCCGGCACGCCCACCCCTGCGCGTGGATGGACCGCGTCCTGGCACCCGGTGCGCACAGGGCGATGCGGGGCCGGGGCGGGCTACGGTGCCGCCCGCTCACCACGGGAACCGTGCATCGTGGGCCGGCAGTCCTCGTAAGTCCAGTAGAGCTTGATCCGGGCAGGGCGCACCTCGCCTCGGTGCTGCGCCCCTCCCGGCTCCCCTGAGGTAACGCGTGGTGCGGACGCGGACGGTCAGCCGATGAAGGTGACGTCCGTCGTGGCGCAGACGGCAGCAGTCCGACCTGGCGCCGACTGGTACTGCCAGTACATGTTGGTGTGCCCGATGACCTTGTCCGGGGTCGGTGCGCCCCACGCGCTCAGGTCCTCGGTGGTGTGGGCGTCGCCGACCAGGGTGACGTCATAACCCCTGACGAAGGCCCCGTGGATGGTGGATCGGATGCAGGCGTCGGATTGGGCTCCGGACACCACGAGCCTGCCGACGCCCGCCGCGGCCAGCACGTCCTCGAGATCCGTCTCCTCGAACGAGTCGCCATAGCTCTTGTGCACGAGCGCTTCGTCGTCGAGCCGCTGCAGTTCGGGTACGACCTGCCACGGCTCCGTTCCCCGTGCCAGCCCAGCATCCGAATGCTGCACCCACACGACGGGCACGTCCTCGGCCCGGGCCTTGTCAAGGAGCGCGTTGATGTTGGTGACCACGGTGTCCCGGTCGTAGGCACCGGCGACGACGCCGTTCTGTACGTCGATGACCATCAGCGCAGTGTTGGGGCGACGGCTGAGCGTTGTCATGGCTGCTCCTCGGGAGGTACGGACAGGCCGCCGTCGTACGTCCGGACTGGGGCTGAGGATTCGGTGGCGACCGGCACAACAGTACGACGCCGCCCGGCCGGGGACCAGGATCATGCGGACAGGTCGGGTCCGCAACAGCCAGGGTGCCGTTGAGGACCCGATCCGCGCTTTCCGGGCTAGCGTGGTCCGCCGCCCCTGAGGATCCCCAGTTCGACCGCCTTGGCGGCACCATCGGCTTCCGCCTGGGTCAGGGAGCCGTCGGAGACTGCAGCGTCGAGGCGTTCCTGCAGGGCGGCCGATCGCTCCTCCTGCTGCTCCGTCCGCAGTTCGTCGAGGGCGGTCCGCACCGTCGCCTCGTCGAGGCCGAGAGCCTCCGCGAGGGACGCAGCAATATCGGGCCGCATACCCTCCCGGTCCGGCTTCGTACCCGCATCCGCATTCTCGTCCGCACCGGAACGCGCATCGTCCCGCAGCGACTGCAGGGCGTCCGTCACCTCGGACTCCCCCACACCGAGCTTCTCCGCGAGGCCCGCCGGGTCGAAGCCGCCGCCATGCCCTTCCACGCGCGGCTCGGCAGAGGCGCTGGCCGACGGCTCGGGTGTCACCGTCGTCGCGTTGGCCATACCCGTGACGCCAATGCTCGCTCCGGCCACGAGGGCAGCCGCGCCGGCACCGAGTGCGATCTTCCTGAGTTGGATCATTGTTTCTCCTCGATTCGCCGCTTCCTGCGGCCTGTGGTGGAAGAACCGCTTCGGCTCCTTCACCCACTGTCACCGCAGCCCTTGTGGAGGAGCTTTCCCGTAGCTGTGCGGCACCTGTGCCATCCGGCGACGGTTCGACCACCCTCCCGTCACCTCCTGCCCACGCAGGGTCAGTCTCCGCGGTATGCGGCCTCCAGGGCCGCAATGTCCAGCTTCTGCATACCGAGCATCACCGCGACCACCCGTTGGGCACCCTCCGTGTCGGGTCCTCCGATGAGGGACGCGAGGACCGCCGGGATGATCTGCCACGACACCCCGTACCTGTCCTTCAGCCACCCGCACCTGCTCTCCTCGCCCCCGTCGGTCAGTGCTGACCAGTACTGGTCCACCTCCGCCTGATCGCTGCAGGAGATCTGGAAGGACACGGCCTCGGTGAAGGAGAACTGGGGACCCCCGTTGAGGCCCACGAAGGGCTGGCCATCCAGTTCGAAGGACACGGTGAGGGCGGGGTCGCTGTCCGAGGGACCCGTGCGGGAGACATTGACGATCCGCGAGTTCCTCACCACGGAGGTGTACAGCTCGGCAGCTTCCTCGGCCTTGCCGTCGAACCAGAGGCACGGAGTGATCGATCCCATTGCAGGTGTCCTTCGTTCGAGCCGCGCCTCACTGCGCGGACGGTGGCTCGAACCTAGTTCAAGGACACGGCGGCGACAACACGTAGGCTTGCCGTATGTCCAGGAGTGCCCCTTCCCGCTCTGCGGCGCCGCACCCTGCGCCGCAAGTGCCAGGCCGGGCGGTCGCCTGGTCGGCCGTCGACGTCGTCCTGGTCCTCGCGTTCGCCGCCTCCGGTAGGAGGACGCACGAACACGGCGTCACCGTCGTCGGCGTCCTCGAGACGGCCTGGCCCTTCCTCCTTTCATATGTCCTCGCGGTGATCGCGATACGCGCCTGGCGCTCACCTTCGAGGATCTGGCCGACCGCCGTCGTGCTGTGGCTCGGGACCGTCGCAGGAGGCCTGGCTGTTCGGGCGTTGTCGGGAGCAGGGGTGGCCCTCAGCTTCCAGATCGTCACGCTGCTGGTCCTCGGGATCTTCCTCCTGGTGCCGCGGGCCGTCCTCGGCGCCCTGAGGGGTCGGCGTCGGCCGGTAGCGTAGAGCCAGGTCCAGTCCTATCCGAAAGGCACACCATGATCACAGCTTTCGTCCTCATCCAGACCGACGCCGCGCGCATCCCCGAGAGCGCACAGGCCATCTCCGAGATCGAGGGCATCAGCGAGGTCTATTCGGTGACGGGTGAATGGGATCTCATCGCCATCGCCCGCGTCAGCCGGCACGAGGACCTCGCGGATGTCATCGCCGATCACCTGTCGAAGATCGAGGGCATCCGCTCCACGACGACGCAGATCGCCTTCCGCTCCTACTCCCAGCACGACCTCGATGCCGCGTTCTCGCTGGGCTTCGACAGCTGAGCACCGGGTCGCAGGAGCCCTCGGCGACGGACCGGTCAGCGTGACCGGCTGACGTCGACCCAACGGGCTAGTACGTCCGTCGCGGCCCCTGAGTCGATCGACGTCCGTGCCCGCTCCATTGCAGTGCGGATACGATCCACCAACGAACCGTCCGACGCCTCGTCGAGCGCCACCAGCCCTGCAGCCGCGTTCAGGACGACGGCGTCCCGCACCGGCCCGGCATGGCCTCCGAGCACGGCCCGCACCACCTTCGCGTTCCCCGCAGCGTCGGTGCCGCGCAACGCATCGACCGGCACGACGTCGAGCCCGAAGTCGCCGGGATGCACCTCACAGGACTGCACCTCGCCGTCCCGCACCTCCCATACCGTCGACGAGCCACTGGTCGTGAGTTTGTCCCGGCCGTCATCGCCCCTGAAAACGAGGGCGCGGATACCCCGGGCGGCGAGGACTCCCGCCATCAGGGGCGCCATCCTGGCATCAGCGCAACCGAGGGCCTGCGCGCTGACGCCGGCTGGGTTGCTGAGCGGTCCGAGGAAGTTGAAGGTGGTGGGAATACCCAGCTCGCGACGGGGCACTGCCACATGTTTCATGGACGGGTGGAAGACCTGGGCGAAGCAGAACGTGATGCCGACCTGTTCGGCGGTAGCTGCGACGTCGGCCGGCGCGAGGTCGAGGCGGACACCGAGTTCCTCGATGACATCCGCGGCTCCGGACGCCGACGACGCCCCCCGATTCCCATGCTTGACAACCTTTGCACCGGCCCCTACTGCAACGAGGGAGGACATCGTCGAGATGTTCAGGGTATTGAGGCCATCACCACCTGTTCCGACGATGTCGAGTGTCGTGCCGGAGACCTCGATGCGATGGGCCCTCCCCAGCATCGCCTGCACCAGTCCGACGAGCTCGGCGACCGATTCGCCCTTCGCCCGGAGAGCGACGAGGAACCCTGCGACCTGGGCGTGGCTGGCCTCGCCGGCCATGATCGTATCCATGGCCCAACGGCTCTGCGCAGTGCTCAGATCGGTCCGTGCCAGGAGGGACGAGAAGATCGACGGCCAGGTCGGTTGCGCGGCTTCAGGGCTGGTTGTCAGGCTCACCGTCCCAGATTATCTACGAATTGTAGAAAGTCATCATGGGGAAGTTCCGCGTATTGACGGGCGTCCTGCCTCGCTTCGGCTCAATACAGGGCTCCGGGGCACTGTTTCGCGTTGGTGATCACGCTGATCTTGGGGACATAATGAGTCTGTGACATCTGCGACCCAAGCCCCCAGTGCCGCCCCGCATCCCGCGCTCAACCGTCCCAACATGGTCTCCGTAGGAACTGTGGTGTGGCTGTCCAGCGAGCTGATGTTCTTCGCCGGCCTCTTTGCCATGTACTTCACCCTGCGGTCCACCTCCAGCGAGCTCTGGGCCATGGAGACGGAGAAGCTCAACGTGCCGTTCGCGCTGGTGAACACCGTGATCCTGGTGTCCAGCTCCTTCAGCTGCCAGTTCGGCGTGTTCGCCGCCGAGCGCCTGCAGCCCCGCAGGACGGGCGGAGTCTTCGCGTTGGCCCGCTGGGGAATGGTCGAGTGGTTCCTGCTGACGTTCTTCATGGGAGCGATCTTCGTTTCGGTGCAGGCCTACGAGTACGCAGAGTTGGTGTCCGAGGGCGTGGCGCTCTCCTCCAACCCCTTCGGGTCGGCCTTCTACATCACCACCGGCTTCCATGGCATCCACGTGATCGGCGGGCTGATCGCCTTCCTGTTCATCATCGGCCGCGCCTTCATCGCGCGGCAGTTCGGCCACTTCGAAGCCACGTCGGCGATCGTGACTTCCTACTACTGGCACTTCGTCGACGTCGTCTGGATCGGCCTCTTCCTCATCATCTACTTCCTTCAGTAATTCCCTCCTGTAAACTCTTCTACTAGAGGTAGAATTCAATGAAGAACTCCAGCAGCTCTGGCACCACAACAGGTAGGAACCACTCAGTGAAGGCACTTTCCCAGAGGCGGCGTCATCCACTAGCAGCACTCGCGCTGCTCCTGATGGCACTCCTCGTTACCGGCGGGATCTACGCCGCAGCCAGCACCGCGAACGAGGCGCAGGCACAGACCACCACATTCACCGCGAACGACGTCGAAGAGGGCAGCAAGCTGTTCTCCGCGAACTGCGCGTCCTGCCACGGAATGGGTGCCACCGGCTCCGACGCTGCTCCCTCCCTCGTCGGCGTCGGTGCCGCGTCGGTCGACTTCCAAGTAGGCAGCGGGCGCATGCCCCTGCAGATGGACGGACCCCAGGCGCAGGCCAAGCCGGTCCAGTTCACGGACGAGCAGACCAGGCAGATGGCCGCCTATGTCGCCTCACTCGGTGCCGGCCCTGCCATTCCCGACGAAGAGATCCTCGACGCTTCCGAAGGTGACTCCTCCAACGGCGGCGAGCTGTTCCGGGTGAACTGCGCGATGTGCCACAACGCGGCAGCAGCCGGAGGCGCGCTGACCCGAGGCAAGTTCGCACCGTCGATCGACGGCACCAGCGAAAAGCACATCTACGAGGCCATGGTCACCGGCCCGCAGAACATGCCCGTCTTCAGCGATGCGAACATCTCACCCGAGGACAAGCAGGACATCATCGCTTTCCTCAAGACCATCGAGGAGCAGGGCTCCCCCGGTGGCGCGGACCTCGGCTCCCTGGGGCCGGTGTCCGAGGGTCTCTTCATCTGGGTAGCCGGACTGGGCGTCATCATCGCCTTCACCGTGTGGCTCACATCAAGGTCCTCGTGACCATCCAGCGGCACCACGAGAACGAATCACCTATGGACTTGCGCACGCAGCACCTAAAGAAGGATGAGACAGATCATGGCCGACTCTAGTCACGGCGCTCCGGGAACCTCGGTCACCGTCGCTACGCCGGGCAGGGAACTCGATGAGTTCGAGAACCCAGGCCTGCCGCCGCACCGTCCGCGCCTCGCGGACCGCGACCGGCGTGCGGAGAAGCGCGCTGAACGCCAGGTGGCCCTGTTGTTCGCGATCTCCGCGATCGGCACCCTGCTCTTCTTCGTGGGGTACTTCTTCATCCCGCTCGATCAGACCATCGAGCGGCTGAGGCTCCAGAACCTGATGCTCGGTCTGGGCACCGCCTTCGCGATGCTCGGCATCGGTGTCGGTATCGTCCACTGGGCGAAGACACTCATGCCGGACCACGAGGTCACGGAGAGCCGCCACGAGATCCGCCCCGAGAACGACCGCCAGGACGCCGAGAAGATCGTCAACGACATCCTCGAGGAGTCCGGGATCAAGCGCCGCCCGCTCATCCGGAACACACTTCTCGGAGCGGCCCTCCTGGCTCCCCTGCCGGCTATCGCCATCTTCCGTGACCTCGGTCCGCTGCCAGGGGATTCGCTGAAGCACACCATGTGGGACGCCGGCGTCCGCCTGACCCGCGATCCCAGTGGCACCCCCATTCGGGCGTCGGACGTAACCGTCGGATCGGCGTTCCACGTCATCCCCGAAGGCCTCAACGAGATCGAGAACAAGCTCGAGGAAAAGGCCAAGGCAGTCGTCCTGCTGATGCGCCTGGACCCCGAGGAGCTCAATCCCTCCCCCGGCCGGGAGAATTGGGGCTACGACGGAATTGTTGCGTATTCCAAGATCTGCACGCACGTCGGCTGCCCGGTAGCGCTGTACGAACAGCAGACCCATCACCTTCTTTGCCCTTGCCACCAGTCCACCTTCGACCTCGAGCAAGAGTGCGAAGTGATCTTCGGACCGGCCGCACGGCCGCTGCCACAGCTTCCCATCGAAGTCGACGACGAAGGCTATCTCGTCGCTTCAAGTGATTTCCAAGAACCCGTAGGACCTAGTTTCTGGGAGCGAGGCTGACATGAGCAGCTCAACTGCGACGACCACCTATACGCCGAAGACGCGCGTCGGGAAGGTCACCGATTACGTGGACTCCCGGGTCGGCGGCTCGGGAATTGTCAAGGAGTTCGGCCGGAAGATCTTCCCCGACCACTGGACCTTCATGTTCGGTGAGGTGGCGTTGTACACCTTCGTCATCCTCCTGATCTCCGGTACCTGGCTCACCTTCTTCTACGACCCGTCGATGGCCGAGACGCACTACGAAGGCAGTTACCTTCCGCTGCGCGGTGTCGAGATGTCGGTCGCTTACGCATCCTCCCTCGATATTTCGTTCGACATCCGTGGTGGCCTGTTCATGCGGCAGATCCACCACTGGGCGGCCCTGCTCTTCGCGGCCTCGGTCGCCGTGCATATGCTCCGCGTCTTCTTCACCGGCGCATTCCGTAGGCCCCGTGAGTTCAACTGGGTAGTCGGTTGTGTCCTGCTCATCCTGAGCCTGGCCGCCGGATTCACCGGATACTCGCTTCCCGATGATTTGCTCTCCGGTAACGGCCTGCGCATCATCGACGGCGTCATGAAGGCCATCCCCGTGGTCGGCACCTACTTGAGCTTCTTCCTCTTCGGCGGAGAGTTCCCCGGCACGATGATCATCGGTCGACTGTATGTGCTGCACATCCTGTTGATCCCCGCTGTCATCCTGCTACTCATCGGCATCCACCTGTTCATGGTCGTGCTGCACAAGCACTCGCAATTCGCAGGCCCCGGTCGCACGAATACGAACGTCGTCGGATACCCCGTCGGTCCTGTCTATGCTGCGAAGGCCGGCGGATTCTTCTTCATCGTCTTCGGTGTCCTCGCTGCCATCGCCGCAGCCTTCACCATCAACCCGATCTGGAACTACGGGCCGTACGATCCTTCTCCCGTCTCGGCGGGCACCCAGCCCGACTGGTACATCGGATGGGTCGATGGCGCACTCCGCCTCATGCCGGGCACCCTCGGTAACAACTTCGACTTCGAGTTCATGATCCCGTTCCCCTGGGGCGTGAATGCGCTCTCGCTGAACGTGCTGATTCCCGCCCTGGTACCGGCCGCCATCGTCTTCACCCTGATGTTCGCCTGGCCTTGGATCGAGGCGTGGGTCACGAAGGACAAGCGCGAGCACCACCTCCTCGACCGGCCGCGCAATGCTCCCAGCCGCACGGCCATCGGCGTCGCAGGTATCACGTTCTACTGCGTCCTGTGGGCGGCCGCCAGCTCGGACCTCATTGCGACCCACTTCCTCGTGTCCCTGAACGATGTCACCTACTGGCTGCGCGCACTGGTGTTCCTTGGTCCTGTCCTCGCCTTCATGGTCACCCGTCGAATTGCACTCGCGCTGCAGCGCAAGGACCGCGAGATCGCCCTTCACGGGCGAGAGACCGGCCGTATCGTGCGCCTGCCGCACGGTGAGTTCATCGAGGTCCACGAGCAGGTCGATGATTACAAGCGCTACAAGCTGACCAGCTTCGATTCGCCCGAGGTCATGGTTCCGAAGCCGGACGAGAATGGTCGCATCAGCCGCCTCGACAAGGTCCACGGCCGTGTGTCGCGTTTCTTCTTCGAAGATCGGGTAGCACCGGTCACGCCGAAGGAACTGGCTGCGTCACATGGAGACCACCACGACGAGATCGCCGGGGCAAAGGACCGCGAGTCCATCGCGAGCCACTAGGGATTGCTCCCCGAACGCCTGAACGAAGGGTCCGGACTCCACGAGTCCGGACCCTTCGTCATGTCCGGGACCTGGCCCGGACGGCAGCCTGCAACGAGAGGATCTCGAGCGTGACGAACGGTATTCCCGACCGGCGGACAGCAGAGAGTCGGCCCGAGCCACAGCCGTCGCCTACACGAGCGTTCGCTGCCGCGGTGAGTGAAGTGTGCGCCCCCGCTGTGCTGGTGTCGCTGTTCCTGGTCCTTGCCGCTTCGAGGTCCGCCGAGTGGCCCGAGGGCATCGTCTATTCCTTGGTATCGGTAGGTTTCACCACTGCCCTCCCCCTCGCCGGGGTACTGCTGCTGGTCCGTCGCGGCCATGTGTCCGACCATCACATCAGCGATCGCAGGCAGAGGGCCCCCATCCTTGCCGGGAGCCTCGTCTCGATTGCCGCCGGGCTTGCGCTCCTGGTGCTTCTGGATGCGCCCGGAATAGTGATCGCAGCAGTCCTGTGCACGGTCGGCGGTGTCGTGGCTGTCCTTGTCGCCAATCTCTGGTGGAAGCTGTCGGCGCACTCCGCAGTGGCCGTGTTCGTCGTCTTCGGGGCCGTTTCGCTCCTCGGACCCTGGGGCCTCGTGCTGATCGTGGTGCCTGCCGCCGTCGGATGGGCACGGGTGGCACTCCACGCCCACACGGCTGCGCAGGTGATCGCCGGCTACGCCGTCGGAGCCGTCATCGGTGCCGCGTTCGTCCTCTCCGTCGCCCGCCCGTAGGGGCTACGAGGGCCGCCGGAAGCTATCCCAGTCGCTTCGAGCTGTAGGCACGCGGAGTGCGGACGCCGGGGCGCTGCAGGGGCACCCAGAGCTTGTACCGATCGGCGCGGTAGTACGAGACTGAGTAGTCCACCATCGCGCGAGCCACATAGGCGTGCCGCTGGATCTTGAGCAGCGGGGCGTTCATCTCGACATTGAGCAGGCGGGCAATGGACGGTGACGCTGCCGTTGCCTCGATAGTGTCCTCACCCCATTCCATGACCAGCCCGTACTTCTCGCTGAGCACGTTGTAGAGCGATGTCGGCGGTGGATCATCCAGGATCCCGGCCACGCGATGAGCGGGGATGAAATTCTCGTCGACGCTCATCGGTTCCCCGTCGGCCAGCAGCTGGCGACGGAACCGCACAACGGGCTGACCGATCTCGATCTGCAGTTCCCGTGCCACCAGCGGAGTGGCTCCCTGCTGTTCGAAGCTCAGCACACGTGCGTCGGGCACCATCCCACGCCGGATCATCTCCTCCGTGTACGAGGTCATCTTCATATGGAGGTCGACCTTGCTGCGCGCCACGAACGTTCCGAGCCCCACGATGCGCTCGAGGACTTCCTCCGCGACGAGGGCGTCGATAGCCTGTCGCACGGTCATCCGCGCGACTCCGAAGTAGTCGCTCAGTTGTCTTTCGGACGGGATACCTGTTCCTGGTCCGCAGTAGGTGCCGATGTAGCGCCGGAGGCTCTCGCGGAGTTGCACGTGTTTCGCCTCGGGCGAGGTGCGATCGAGCGGTTCGGCGTCGAAGGGTCTCGGCAACACGGCCATGGTGTCACTCCTCCCCTTGGTTGACGCCCATCTCGGGCCGACACTACCGACTGTACTAAAAAAGAGGGAGTCCGCACGTGGCGAACTCCCTCTTTGTCGTCCTCTTGGGGCTAGTGGGCGTGATACCCACGGCTGTACTCGAAAACCCAACCGACCAGGGCGACCGCGGCCAGTCCGAGCCCGATATACGTGATCCAGAATCCGATGGCGATCCCCAGGAAACCTGTGGCTGCTGCGAGGCCGAGGACCAGGGGCCACCAGCTCCAGGGGCTGAAGTGTCCCTGCTCTCCGGAACCCTCGTGGATCTCGGCGTCGAGACGGTCTTCAGGCCGGTCACCGACACGCTTGCCCGTGAAGGCCAGGTAGAAGCCGATCATGCCGGCCAGACCGCCCGTAAGGTACAGCGCAAGGAACCCTACCGGCTCGGACCATTCGACGAGGAATCCGTAGACCGTTCCGACGAGGAGGAAGAAGGGCATCAGGTACGTGAAGAGCTTGGTCTCGATCTTCATGCGTTGGCGTCCTTCCGGTCGGCTGAGCCCATAAAGCCGGCAGGGCTTTCGTCGGGAGTGTGGGTCTGCTGCAGCTCGGGGTGGTGCAGGTCGAGTGCAGGACGCTCCGAGCGGATACGGGGCAGCGAGGTGAAGTTGTGGCGGGGAGGAGGGCAGGATGTTGCCCACTCCAACGACGCGCCGAAGCCCCACGGGTCATCGACCTCGACCTTCTTGCCGGTCCGCCAGGTGATGTAGACGTTCCAGAAGAACGGGATCATCGAAGCACCGAGGACGAAGGATCCGACCGTCGAGAACTGGTTCATCGCAGTGAAGCCGTCCTCGGGAAGGTAATCCGCGTACCGCCGGGGCATGCCCTCGACGCCGAGCCAGTGCTGGATGAGGAAGGTCGCGTGAAAGCCGAGGAAGAGCATCCAGAAGTGGATCTTGCCCAGACGCTCGTTCAGCATCTTGCCGGTGAACTTGGGCCACCAGAAGTAGAAGCCGGCGAACATCGCGAAGACCACGGTCCCGAAGACCACGTAGTGGAAGTGCGCCACGACGAAGTAGGTGTCCGATACATGAAAGTCGAGCGGAGGCGAAGCCAGGATGATGCCGGTCAAGCCGCCGAAGAGGAAGGTCACGAGGAAGCCGAGGCTCCACAGCATCGGCGTCTCGAAGGTGAGCGAACCCCTCCAGAGGGTGCCGATCCAGTTGAAGAACTTCACGCCCGTCGGAACCGCGATGAGCATCGTCATGAAGGCGAAGAACGGCAGGAGCACGGCACCGGTGACATACATGTGGTGGGCCCACACCGTGACCGACAACGCTGCGATGGCGATCGTCGCGTAGACCAGGCCCTTGTAGCCGAAGATCGGCTTCCGGCTGAAGACCGGGAAGATCTCCGAGACGATGCCGAAGAACGGCAGCGCAATGATGTACACCTCGGGGTGCCCGAAGAACCAGAAGAGGTGCTGCCAGAGAATGGCGCCGCCTGCTTCGGGGTCGAAGATATGGGCTCCGAAGCGTCGATCGGCGCCCAGGGCAAAGAGTGCCGCAGCGAACGGCGGGAAGGCCATCAGGACCAGGATCGCGGTGATCAGCGTGTTCCAGGTGAAGATCGGCATGCGCCACATCGTCATGCCGGGCGCACGCATGCAGATGATCGTCGTGATGAAGTTGACCGCGCCCAGGATCGTTCCGAAGCCGGACAGCGCAAGGCCGAACACCCAGAGGTCTCCACCCACGCCCGGTGAGAACGTCGTACTAGACAGCGGTGCATAGGCGAACCAGCCGAACGAGGCAGCACCCTGCGGTGTGATGAACCCCGAGACCGCGATGGAGCTGCCGAAGAGGAAGAACCAGAAAGCGAGTGCGTTCAGCCGGGGGAAGGCGACGTCGGGTGCACCGATCTGCAGCGGCATGATGACGTTCGCGAAGCCCGCGAACAGCGGTGTCGCGAACATCAGGAGCATTATGGTGCCGTGCATCGTGAAGAGCTGGTTGTACTGCTCCTTGGTCTGCAGGACCTGCATCCCGGGTTCGAAGAGCTCCGCCCGGATGACCAGCGCCATCACGCCTGCGAAGCAGAAGAAGACGAAGGAGGAAATCAGGTACATGTACCCGATGGTCTTGTGGTCCGTCGAGGTGAGCCAGTTGACGACGATGCGTCCCTTGGAGCGTGGAACGACGCGTGGAGCGGCAACGGTGCCGGCTTCCTCAAGGGTGTATTCGAAGGTGGACATCAGCTGCTGCTCCTAGCTGGGTCGGTATCAGGATCGTCCTCGGGGTAGGAGTCGCGGTCGTACTCGTCACCGAGTTGTCCGTCTTCCAATTGCGCCATCTGAGCGTCGAATTCCTCTTGCGAGACGACCTCCACGTTGAACAGCATCTCCGAGTGGTATTGACCGCACAGCTCGGCGCACTTGCCCGCGAAGGTACCTTCCTTCGTGGGCGTCAGGTTGATGTAGTTCGTGCGTCCCGGGTAGAGGTCGCGCTTCTGCAGGAACGCCGGCACGAAGAACGAGTGCTGGACGTCGCGGGCGTTGAGCTGGAGCTCGACCGACCTGTTCACGGGGAGGTACAGGGTCGGCAGGTTCTCCGGTACGCCCTCTTCACCGTTCAGGCTGCCCTGGACGCCGGTGGAGTACTTGTCCTCGTTGACATAGTTGAAGTCCCATGACCACTGCTTGCCTCGAACGTCCACGATGACGTCGGGGTCCTCGACTCGGGCGTCGATGGTGGCGATGTCCCGCTCCGTGAAATAGAAGAACACGAGAACCATGAACAGTGGGATCGTCAAGTAGAAGATCTCGAGTGGCAGGTTGTAGCTGATCTGGCGCGGGTAACCGGTGTCGTTCTTCCGCCGGCGGTAGGCCACCATGCACCAGATGATGAGGCCCCACGTGATGAGGCCGACCACCATTGCCGCAATCCACGAGTTGACCCATAGATCGGTGATGATCCCGGTGTGATTGGTGTTGTCCCGGTCTGCCGGAAGCCAACCCTTCTGGGCTTCTGCCGAACAGCCGGTCAGTAGGAGGGCGCCGACCAGCGAGATGCTGGAGATCTTTGCGATCCTGACGCGCTTGCTACCGGTTCGGTCCTGCGAACTCACAGACGGACCTTCCTTTTCTACGTGCGTTGCCACCCGCCCATGAAGCTGCACGGGGTGCACATCCAGTTTTACTACTCACTGTAGAGCTTACCCGTAACCCCGTCGATCCTGTGACAAGCAAAAGGCCCGGAACACACGTCATCCGTGATGTTCCGGGCCTCTGCAGCGTGTTAGTGGAAGGAATCTCCACAGGCGCAGGAGCCGCCTGCGTTCGGGTTGTCGATGGTGAATCCCTGCTTCGAGATGGTGTCCTCGAAATCGATGGACGCCCCGGAGAGGTATGGAACGCTCATCTTGTCCACGATGACCTCGACACCCTCGAAGTCCCGGACGGCGTCGCCGTCGAGGACCCTCTCGTCGAAGTAGAGCTGGTAGATCAGGCCCGAGCAGCCACCCGGCTGAACGGCGACGCGCAGTCGCAGGTCGGTCCGTCCTTCCTGTTCGAGGAGGCTGCGAACCTTGCCGGCAGCGACGTCGGACAGGTCGACCTCGTGCACGGGGAGCTCGGTGGACTCCTGGAGGGACCCGGTCTCGGTGGTCGATGTGCTCATAGTGTTTCTCCTAGCTCGGGCCACACCGTGGTGTGTCCGCTCTCAGTGCTGTCCGCGGTGTCGCGCGCACGGCTTCGTTCCATGGTACGCCGGGCCCGCTTCTGTCATAACGGGCGGAGGGCCGGAAACATTTCCACGCGCCGGTCCCCGTGCATCTCAGGTGCGCGACAGCCCGCCGGCGTTGATCCGCGCCAGGAGGATCGCCTCGGCAAGGACCGCTTTCCGGAACTCATCGAGGTGGAGCGACTCGTTCGCGCTGTGCGCCCTGGAATCCGGGTCCTCGACGCCGGTGATGAGGATCTGGGCCGAGGGGAAGAGCTCGGTGAGGTCGGCGATGAAGGGGATGGAACCACCCATCCCCGCCTCGACGGCCTGAACGCCCCATGCCTCCTCGAGCGCCTCGAGCGCAAGGCGCGATGCCGGCTCGGTGGTGTCCGTCCGGAAAGGGCTGCCGGTCTCCCCCGGCGTGAAGGAGACCTTGGCCCCGAACGGGGCGTGGGACTCGACGTGCGCGCGGACGGCATCCATGGCGGCTGCAGGCTCTTGCCCCGGAGCGAGCCGGAGGCTGAACTTGGCGCGGGCGCGTGGAAGGAGAGTGTTGGAGGACAGCGCAACGCTGGGGATGTCCATGCCGATGATGGACAGCGCCGGCTTGTGCCAGAGCCGCGACGCGATGGACCCCGTTCCCGCCAGTTGCACGCCGTCGAGCACGGAGGCATCCGAACGGTAGTCCTGCTCGGCGTAGTCGACCGTCGCGTGGTCACCGCTCGTGAGGCCCGCGATCGCCACGTCCCCGGCGTCGTCATGCAGTGTCGCGATGAGCCGTGCAAGGAGGGTCGGGGCGTCGAGCACCGGACCGCCGAACATGCCGGAGTGCACGGCATGGTCGAGCACCTGCACCTCGATGGTGCCGTCGACCAGGCCCCGAAGGCTCGTGGTGAGGGCAGGCACGCCGACCTTCCAGTTGCTCGAGTCGGCGACGACGATGACGTCGGCCTCGAGATCGTCCCGATACGTCTCGAGGAAGGATCGGAACGTCGGGGATCCGGCTTCCTCCTCACCCTCGATGAAGAGTGTCACGCCGACCCCGAAGGAGTTCCCCAGGACCTCGGTAAGGGCCCCGAACGCTCCGATGTGCGCCATGATGCCGGCCTTGTCATCAGCGGCGCCACGGCCGTAGAGCCTGCCGTTCCTTTCGGTCGCCACGAAAGGCTCCGATTCCCAGAGGTCAGGGTCTCCAGGCGGCTGGACGTCATGGTGTGCGTAGAGGAGCACGGTCGGCTTGCCGTCGGGGGCCACACGGCGGGCGACTACGGCAGGTCCTCCGGGGACGCCGTCGTTGTCGACGCGCAGGATGCGCACGTCCTCGATCCCGATGCTGCGGATCAGCTCCGCGACGGCCTCGGCGCTGCGATCGAGTTCATGCGCGTCGAAGGCTTCCCACGCGATGCCCTGGATGGCCACGAGGCCGGACAGCTGCTCGACGATCCGCGGGAAGGCCGCGTCGACGCTGGCTCGCAACTGCTCACCGACGTCGGCCGGATCGGGCTGGTGCTCGGAAGAGGGGTTCTTGGAGGTCATGCCAGAACCCTACACATGGCCAACGGAGGGCTGGGCGGATGGACTCAGCCCGGTGGAGCGGGCCGCGCCGCGTCGCTCCGACGTATCCGACCGCTCGGGATGGCACTGCCACTCGAGCCGGTATCCTGAGGGTGTGTTCGGACGAAAAGAAAAGACCCCCGCTGCCCAGGAAGTCGTCGACAGCGCTTCACACACCCAGGAAGCCCTGCGCGCACAGGGCAAGGGCGCACCAACGCCCAAGCGCAGCGTGCAGGAGGCCGCCCGCAAGCGACCCCTTGTACCCAATGATCGCAAGGCTGCCCGCGAGCAGAGCCGCTCGTCGGTGCGGGATGAGCGGGCGAAGATGCGCCAGGCACTCGATACCGACGACGAGAAGTACCTGCCCCTCAGGGACAAGGGCCCCAGCCGGCGCTACATCCGCCAGTTCGTCGACGCCCGCGTGAACGTGGGTGAGTTCCTGATGATCGCGGCCCTCGTCTTCGTGATCCTGAGCTTCTTCCAGTCGCTCGCCGTGCAGAGCGCGGTGCTGATGGCGTTCTGGGTCCTCATCGTCGCGGTAATCGTCGACTGCATCCTGCTGCGCCGCTCACTGAAGAAGAAGCTCACCGGGAAGTTCGGTGCGCCCAATCAGGGCGATCTCTGGTACGGCGTGACCAGGGCGCTCCAATTGCGCCGACTGCGACTGCCGAAGCCCCAGGTGCGGCGAGGCCAGTACCCCGTCTGACGCTCCTGCGTCGGCAGCTCCATCAGGTCGGCAGCTCTATTAGCTCGGCAGCTCCATCAGGGTGACAGCCGGCGTGAGCGCTCCAGCCCCCGATTGATGCGGCGAGCCCAGAAGGGACCTTCGTAGAGGAAGGCGGTGTAGCCCTGGACGAGCGTGGCCCCCGCATCCAGCCGCTCCGACACGTCCTCGGGTGTCTCGACTCCTCCCACGGCGACGATCGCCAGGCCGTCACCGACTGCGGATCGGAGCCGTTTCAGGACCTCGAGTGAGCGCGCCTTCAGTGGAGCGCCACTGAGCCCGCCGACACCCTTGGCTATTACAGTCTCAGCATCCGTGGTCAGGTTTTCCCGGGTGATGGTGGTATTCGTCGCGACGATGCCGTCGAGGCCCAGATCGAGGGCGAGCGCTCCGACGTCGTCGATGTCCTGGTCGGTGATGTCGGGAGCGATCTTGACGAGGAGCGGTACGTGGCGTCCCGCCGCCGTGTCGGCGGTGCTCCGTACGGCCTCGAGCAGTGGCCTCAGCGACTCCACGCTCTGTAGCAGCCGGAGCCCGGGCGTGTTCGGCGAGGAGACATTGACCACGAGGTAATCGGCCACCGGTGCCAGCTGCTCGGTGCTGACGAGGTAGTCGGCGATCGCGTCGACGAGCTCCACCTTCTTCGTCTTCCCGATGTTCACTCCCACCACTGGGCGCATCCGCGCTCCGTAGCGTCGAGCCAGCCTCTGCCGGGCGGCACGCAGGCGGGGGGCGACGGCGGCGGCACCGTCGTTGTTGAACCCCATGCGGTTGATGACGGCACGGTCCTCGACGAGCCGGAAGAGACGCGGGGCCGGGTTGCCCGGCTGCGCCTGGCCGGTGATCGTCCCGATCTCCACGTGTCCGAAGCCGAGCGCCGTGAGCGAAAGCACTCCCTTTCCTGCTTTGTCGAACCCTGCGGCGAGCCCGAACGGCGACGGGAAGTCCACTCCGAAGGCGGTGGTCGCCAGACTTCGGTGGGGCGCGCAGAAGCGACGAAGTCCCCAGCCGGCAGGGGTGAGATCCACGGCCCGGATGAGCGCGAACCCGATCCTGTGGGCCCTTTCGGCGTCCATTCCGGAGAAGACGAGCCGGAAGAAGGTCGGGTAGAAGCGCATGCATCCAGAATTCCATGTGGGAGGGGCGGGCACCAAGTCGCAGCCCGTGCCCCGCTGGGTCGCGCCTGTGGCCCGAAGGTAGGGTCGCATCATGGACGAGCTCTGGTCGGAGGACATTCTCGGCGCAGACTTTCGCGCCCTGACACTAACGCTGGAGCCGGACGACGAGGGACAGCGCGTCGCGACGCTCGTGGCGTACGAGCCGGAGGGATCCAGGCTCCCCGGGCCGGAACCCGGCCGGCTCGGGCCCGATCCCCTGCTGCCTGAGCCGGAAGCCCGCCTGCGCGACGACCAGCCTCCCGTCCGCGCCGTCCTGTACCTCCATGGCTTCAGCGACTACTTCTTTCAGGTCGAGTTGGCCGGGACATTGCACGAGCGCGGGTGGGCGTTCTTCGCGCTCGATCTGCACAAGTACGGCCGGAGCCTGAGGCCGGGCCAGACACCGGGCTTTGCTATGTCCCTCGACGACTACGACGCCGACCTGGAGGCGGCAATGGCAGCCCTCCGACGGCGCCTGGCGAAACGGTCGGCGGATCGCTCGGCCCAGCTCCAGGATCCGCATTTGGATCTGCACCAGGAGTGGAAGCGGTCGCCGGATCCTGCCCCGTCGCCGGTCGTCGAACTGGTGCTCATGGCCCACTCGACAGGTGGTTTGACCGCTGCCCTCTGGGCTTCGAGGAACCCCGGTAGGATTGCGGGCCTGGTGCTCAACAGTCCCTGGCTCGACACGCAGGGCAGCGCCCTGCTGCGCAGCGCCGCCCAGGGAATCCTCGACACGGTCTCACGCCTCCGGCCGAAAGCCCGACTACGGCTTCCCGAACTGGGTCTCTACTTCAGGAGCATCAGTGACACGAGGGACGGCGAGTGGACCATAGATCCCGCGTGGCGCCCCGAAACGGGTTTTCCCATCCGGGCAGGCTGGCTCGCTGCCGTCCTCGCCGGGCAGGCGACCCTCGCCCGCGGTATCTCCATCGAGGCGCCGGTGCTCGTCCTCTGCTCGACAGCATCGACCATCAGTGCCACCTGGAACGATGCGATGCTCGAGACTGACACCGTTCTCGATGTGACCCCGATGGTGCGCCGGGCCGCGGAGCTCGGCCGGTGCGTGACGATCCGTCGGCTACCGGGCGCCATGCACGACGTCTTCCTCTCGCGGCGCGACGTGCGCAGGGCCGCCATCGACGCTGCTGCCTGGTGGCTGGACGCCTACGTTCCCATCCAAAGCTCACACTCTCCGATGGCGGTAACCGCTTCAGATGACGACTGCGGCTGACCACAGCACGTGATCGCCACGATCGGCGCTAGGACCTCGAGGGCTGCAGGCGAATCAGCAGAAGGATGGCCTCGTGCCGAATTACCACGGGGCTCCCATTCGCGTTTTGTGCGACGGCGTCCTACAGGACCTCAAGGTCGCTCCGGCACAGTGTGGAGTCAATCAACAGAGCCTCACCGACCACACCTCGGACGTAGGCACAGGGTAGGCGCGTGTGTGCTTCGTAGCGGTGAGTCGAACCCAGCGGGTGGTGCCACCTGCATCCTCAGTGGCTTGCGGGCGTTGCTGGGCATGGGGAGGTACTGTCGCTCACTATGGCCGGGATGGGCTGACGGTTTCCAGGGCGAGCCGGGTAGGGATTGGATCTGCAGGTATTACATCGTCGGGGAGTGGCTTGATTCTTGGCCGTGCAAGGTAAACCACCTTGGTGTGGAACAGATATCTCAGCCCGAAGGCAGCTGCGAGGGTTCCTGCTTGCGCTAGCACGCTGTTGATGAGGAGCATTTCTACGAGAAGCACCAGGACGGGTAAGCGGAGTAGTGCTTCGGCGTTGTTGAATCCTACGGATTGCAGGAATCGTTTGTGGGTGCTGGCAGCCCTGTGAAGTGCCCCGTTGAAGACCAGCTTCTCCTGCATGAGGAAGTTCGACAGGATGGTGATTTCGGCTGCTGCGATAGCCGCTACGACGTAGTGGACATCGAGGAACAGCAGTGCGGTCATGATCAACAGATTCAGGAGGGTACCGATGGCTCCGACGACGGCGAAGAGACCGATGCGTCCCATTCGGAGTTCTCCTACTTGTCGGATGAAGTGCAGGCCCTGACCTATGGAGGCTTTCGATGTTCCCGCAGAGCGGCGCCCAAAAATGAAGGGCACCTCAACAATCTTCAAGCGTTGCCTGGAAAGAATTTCCAACAGGATCTTGAAGCCGCTGGGTTGAAGTGCTGTCATGTCGATGCTGCTTTTTCGTATTGCGAAGAACCCGGTCATTGGATCGGAGCAATCTTTGAGCCGGACCGGGAATAGGGAACGGGTTACCAGGGTTGCTGACGCCGACACCATGCGGCGGTAGGTTCCGGAGAGTCCTGCGTTGCTGCCTCCTTCCCCGCAGTATCGGGAGGCAAGTGCGACATCGCTGGCCGTACTCTCCAGCTGGGACAGCAGTACCGGAATCATTTCAGGTGGGTGTTGAAGATCACCGTCCATAACCAGGCAGTATTCTGCGTCACTGGCGGTGATACCTTCGATAACCGCTCCACTCAGACCGCCGGAGGGGTGATCGCGGTGGATCATACGAACCGGGAGGGTCGAGTTCACTGCTGCGTGCTGGATAGTTGCGGGGGTTGAGTCGGTGGAATCATCAACGAAAATAAGTTCAGCTTCTATGCCTAGGCAGGCTGTCGTGGTTCGCTGAACAAGTTCTTGGATATTCGGGGCTTCATTAAACGTCGGCACGATCACTGATAGCTTCATGGCGTTCCCCTGACGGCCAGTTCTTCAAGCGGCACTGTCATTTTGTTGATGCTCCACTCTCCGAAGGTTTTCACGGGTACTGAGTTCTCCAGCACTTTGCCCGTACGGGTAAGACCCAGGTTTTCGATATTGGCCAGGACCGTGGGACCCACCACGATGTAATCCACATCCCGCCAGCTTCCGGGATGTATTTGATCGAATTGAGCATCAAGGTCTGGTTTCTCGACGGCAATCATGCTCCAGGGGTCATCCCAACCGCTCGAGTTCAGGTCATGCCACATCGAGTAAGGAGCGAGCACGACGTCCTCGCGGGACACATTGTCCTGAACCCACGTCATGGTGTTCTTCCAGTCGGTGTTGGTTTCGGCCGTCAGGAGTTCGCGGTCCTGTTCAAACCACTGCGGCATGGACATCAGGACCAGGGATCCACCGAGTGCTACCACGAACGATCCGCGGAGGGGATTCTTGAGCCCAGCATGGTGCCGCCATAGCTTCTCAGTACCGCTCCAGGCGATGTCGACGCCGACGCCGACGGCGAGGGCGAGGAACGGGATGACGGCGATGATGTACATGGCGGGCAGGTACCCCTGCCCGAGAACGATCGGTAACGCGAAGAGTGCGACAGCCAGGGTGATGGCTCGAGAGTTGCGACGAAACAAGCAGACAAGTGCTGCGATAAGGCCCGCCGTGATGAGGTACTTGTCGAAGTAGAGCCAGCCGGTCAATAGTTCCGCCCGGCTCGAGCCGGTCTCGAAGATGGTCCCCGATCCCGATCGCTTAAGGAATTGGAAGGTCAGCGCTTCCTGAAGGGACACGTGGTCGGGCCCGGCAAGGAGTTCGTTGCGTAGCAGTGCAGCCAGTGGATAGAACGCAAGGACCAGCGCACCGACGGCGAGGAATCCCACGACCGAGAACGCCCTGTTACTCCAACGGGGGCGGTTGATGAGGGTCAGCAACAGGGCGGGCCCGAAGATGGCCAGTGTTTCCTTGGACAGAACGGCGATGGCGAAGCATGTGCCCGCGAAGACGTGGTGTGCCAGCGCGTGGCGTGAACTCAGCGCTAGGTAGAACGCGAGCAGGACCCAAGGGACAGCGACGTTATCGAGATAAACCTGCCGGCCCAGAACCAGGGACAGCGGGGAGAGGATGAAAACAACTGTTGTCAGCGCGGCGAAGGGAATACGGACGGTGAGGCGGCGCGCCAGCATGTAGAGGAGGATCGCGCTGGAAACAAAGAACGCGGCGATGACGTACCGGGTGGCGCCGATCGCGGTGCCATCTCCAAGGTTGAACAGCATTGGGATCCAGTTCAGGGCCGCGATCTGAATCCATCCAAGCGGCGGATGGTCGTACCAGTAGGTGTAGGGGGCCAGTGTGCCCTTGTGGACGGAAAAAGCCTGCGCCGTGTAGGTTCCCTCGTCGTCCTGGTAGCTGGGGGCGCCGGTGAGATTCCACAGGCTGAAGACCACGGCCATGATGAACAGCGCTGCCATGACAAGGCGGTCCTGGCGGGACAGGCGTCTGAGCGTGAATGAGTGGCGGGCGTCTAACGGAGCTTTGTGTGCGGGTCTGATTCCCTGATCGGGAGGCCGAACAGGGGGTCGAAGTTCCAGCAGTGCCATGGGTTATCTCCTGAGGGTGCGCCCAACGGACCGTGGTCCGAGAAGGGCGGAAGAGTGCATTGGATGGTGAGGTCAGGACTGCGCGACGGCGGCCTGTTCGATATAGACGAGGTGCGAGCCTGCGTGGCTGGTTTTTTCCCATCTGAAATCTCCGCGCTGAAACTTCACCAATGCGCGCAGTGCAGAGTAGGCCAGGATCATTTGGTAGAACGGGGTGCCGACGATGAGTCGGAAATAGTCATAGGAGGACAGCTCGAAGCGGTGGTCCCGGCCGAATTCGCGAAGCATGCACAGGTCGAAGGCGATGGTGGCGAATGTGGGAATGAGGGGCAGGAACGCTATCAAGGTGACAATGAGCGGAAAATTTCCCCAGACGGCGGCGATGATCGCGACAGGGATGCATACACCGGCGAAGGCCATGAAGTGCTGTTGCATCAGAGTCCACCAGGCGATCAGACGCATACGCCGGGTCGGCAAGGCTTTCCAATCGCCTTTGGCGAAGACCTGCATGAATCCCAGGGACCACCGCGTGCGTTGCCGGATGAGGGTGCCCACCGAATCGGGGGTCTCTTCGCGGGTCACCAGTTCTGGTGAGTAGGCGACGACGATGCGTCTACCGAGGGTGGACAGCCTGACCCCTAGGTCGCAGTCCTCAGCCAAGCAGGAACCATCCCACCCACCGACCGCGTTGAGGAGTTCACGTTTGATGAAGACAGTGTTACCGCCCAGCGGGATGAAGCCCTGCCGGGAGTGGGCATGCAGCCTGGACCGGAACCAGGTGAAGTATTCAAGACAGTTGCGCAGCGAGTACCACGTGTCGCGGTAGTTGATCAGTTGCACTGCGCCCTGCACGACGTCGGCATTCCGGGTCATGAAGACACTGTCGATATGGGACAGCAGGGCTTTCGCGGCAATCGACTCGGCGTCGAAGACGCCCACGACGTCATTGCGACAGATCTCCAGGGCACGGTTGAGCTGGAGCGGCTTGTTCTTGGTCTCGTTGCTATCCACACTGACTCGGACGAGTTCGGGGAACTCGTTGGCCAGACGGTACGCCGTCGCTACTGTTTCGGGATCGTCGTGGCCTACTGAGATGATGACTTCTTTTTTCGAGTGGGTTTGGGTCAGGAGCGCTGCCAGGGTGGCCCTCATGACGTCCTCGCGCTCGTTTCTGCAGGGCATGATGAGTGAAAATGACACGCTTTCGGTCTCCAGCAGCCCGCTGTAGGAGGTCCGGACCTGAGTTTTCGGATCCCACCACGCATAGGTGTTGAGGTAGAGCGTGGACGAGGCGATGGCGAACAACGCAAGGGCAACGACGACGACGACTGTGCTTGCCAGGACGACAGAAACCATTTGTGTACTCCGATGAGAAGATTGGGACGCGCAGTGGGCAGGAGTAGCGGTTAGTCGTTGATGCCGCAGGCGGTTCCGTCGCCGTTGGTATCCAGGCGTTGCGGGTCGACCCCTGCTTGGCGGAGCGGAAGGCCCTCGGCGAAGTAGGTGCGAGCCTCCCTGCAGGACCAGGAGTGCGGCATCGTTGCCGGATCCTGGCCGGCTTCCTTCATGTGCTTGAGGTGTGCGCCCATGCTGGGTGGAACCCCGGGAAGGCATTGGCCATCAGCGCCGTACTCGACCAGGCAGCCACCCAAACCTTCGGACACGTCCGTCAGCACCTGCTGCGGGTCGACCGGCCCGCGCTCGGTGAGCCCTGACGCACGATCGGGCCGGTTCCCTGTTTCCTTACCGTTGCTGGCTCTACCATCAGTCGCCTCTGCTCCTGCGTCAGCGAGGGACTTTTCAGGCTGACCCCCGAGGATGACCGCCGGATTTCGCTTGTCCTTGGCCAGCGCCTGACCGGAAGGGGTCTTGCCAGGATTTCCTGCCTGCGGTGCCATGGCGGCGCTGCCTGCCGCTGCGGGAGCATCGATGGTCTGTACCGTCGAGATCCCTGCCCCAACGATCGCTACCGCTGTGGCTGCCCCTGCAAGAGAGAGCAACGGGATCCACCGTTTCTTCTCGCGGTCCCCTCTTAGATCTGGTGATGTCTTAGCGATGCGTGTTCGTTTCATGAGATCCATACCCACTTTGCGATGCTCGGGACGCCATTGGTGTCAAGGACCGAGAGCATGTACGGCCCCGGTGGAAGAAGGTTCGGGTTGACGGGTATTCGCGCCGTGCGCGCGTTTCCACTTCCCATCAGAGGAAGATCGACCAGGCGTGCGTTGGTGTCGGTCTGGTGAGTGGCCGACATTGGCGCGATGAGTGAGGCCGAGGCGACAGTGCCGGTGACACCGAGTGCGATGTTTTGCCCGTACGTCCCCTGGGCGGGGGCACTGGTCACAGTGGGCCGTGTCCCCTTGAAGAGGTACGGCGGGCTGTAGACGGAGATTCGCAGGTCAAAGGAGTTATCGGCCGGGTTGGACCCCAGAACCGCGACCTTGCCGTTGGGTAGGAGGATCGACGAGGAGTGATAGTTCCGCCCCACCGGATCGGCAGCGACGGACTGCCAGCTGTTGGTGCCCGGTTTGTAGATGGCCGCTGACTGCACGTTCTCCGCACGGTTTTGTTTCGCACCGTTCGCCGCCAGGACTGTCCGGTCGGGGAGGTTGACGAGATTTACATAGGCTTTGCCGGCGCCGGGCAGGTCAGGTCCTGGGACGTAGGCGGGAACGGGCCGGTTGAGGTCGATGATGTCGACGAGGTTGATCGCCGGCGTATTCCCATCGGTATTGCCGCCGCCGACGATCATCAGTTTCTGGTCCTGGGCGGGGCCGACGAAAACCGAGCCGGCCTGGTCGCGCATGTCCTTCTGCCGCAAGCCCGGTATGTCCCAGATTTTGGCGGTCTCCCAGTCATAAAGGCTTGCACCGGTTCCGGGTAAACCGTTTCCGAAGGTGTGAGCTCCGGTGTAGAACATCTTTCCGTCATCCAGGAGGAACATGTGCGGATAGGTGCCCCAGAAGCTATAGGTTTGCGGCACTTGATTCTGCGGCAACCAGCTCTTTGTCTTGCTCGAGAACATTTCGGTAAGGACGGTTCCCTCGGCGTTCTCGTTAAGTCCGCCGGCTGACCAGATATCACCGTTTCCGAGCTTGGTCAGTGAGGGGTACCAGTGTGCTCCGGTCATGTCTGCCAGTTGGTGGAAGGTGTCATCGGCCGGGTCGAAGTAGTAACTTCTATCTGAACCTTTGAAAGTATTCGGGCCCTGATCCTCGGCGGGAAATGCTTCGGTACCGCCGGCCAGGAGAACCTTGCCGTCTGGCAGAGTGACATGACCGGCGCAGAACATGTCGTAGGGAACCGGGATCTCCTTGAATGCGTTGGCTTCCGGCGTCCAGATGACCGCACGGAACTGGCCGGCAGCGAATTTTGCTCCGTCGTTTCCCGAACCGGCGATGAGCAGCAGCCGCCCATCGGTCAGCAGCGTTGAGTGGATCGCACGGATCGGCAGCTGCGTTGTGAGGACATCCCAGGAGCCCTCCAGCTCCGCTCCTCCCGCCGGCGGGACGACTTCAGCCCGAGGTTTCTTCATCGAGTAATTCGTGGTGTTCAGGGTTCCGTTGCCGCCGATCGATAAACCGAAGGATATTCGGTCCACACCGGCTGGAATCAGGGGTGTGCGGGCCGTAGCGGTGGTCCAGTTGGCGACAGCGGGCAGCGCCTTGAGGTCGGTCCAGTACTGCCACCCGTTGATGGTGTGGGTGAAGACGCTGAAACCCGTCAGCCCCGTCGCGGTGGTTCTGTAGTCCACAGAAAGGTCGTACTGTTGGCCCGCTGCCACCGTGGGGGCACAACCAGCGCCTTCGGACTGCAGCAATTTCGCGTCTCCCGACACGTGTCCGCTTATCGTGAACTGGAAAGACCTGGCACCAGCCGGAGAATTCGCCGGAACATCGGTAGAAACGAGGGAGCTTGCCTGACGTTGTCCCCATCCAGCTACCTGATGACATGCTGGGATGTTGGCGCCTCCGGCCAGACTTCCATTCACGATGAGCTCGTCAGTCACCGGTGGCGGATCGATTACCTGCCGGAAAGAATAATCGTCCGTGGTCAGTGATCCATTGGCGCTTAGTGAAAGCCCGAAGATGACCTGGTCCGTTCCCTCCGGGATAACCGGAGTAGGGGCCTGGGCTAGAGTCCACCCGGTCGCGGCAGGGACTTGCTCAACGTTGCCCCAGTAGCTCCAGCCCTGCGCGGTGTGCCGGAACATCGTGAGCGACACTGGCGCTGACGACTTGTACCAAACCTGCATGTCGTAGGTGAGGCCGGCGGTTACCTTCGGGGCGCATTGAGCGTTCTCGGCCTGGAGGAGCTTCCGGTCCCCTGCCTGATAACCCTGGATGCTCAACGAAACGGAGCGGCCACCGGCGCGTCCGGGCTGGAACGTCCAAGCAGCTTCTGTTCCCCAACCTGATCGTGAGAAGCAGGAAGGATCGTTGGTGCCTTGCTCCAGAGAAGGATTGACGACCAGGTTGTCGCCCGCTGCAGCGCGAGCCGGTGAATCCGCAGCAGAGATGACCACGAAGAAACTGGCGATAAGGGCGCAGACGAGAGCAACGAAAGCGGATGGACGCCGACCTGCCAGCGGCTTCACGTCCAGCCACCGCCCGAGGAAGCTCGTGGCCTACCGTAAGGCGGACGTGACAGCAAGAAGCGCCTTACTGGCATCATCGATAACAGTCTTCGAACCACCAGCATGAGACCTCCGTTAGGGGACGCACTACCCGTGAGAGTGCGGGCGAAAGAAACTTGATCGGTTTGTACGGCTTCCAGGAAAGCCATCCAGGCGCATATAAGCCGCTAGGAAGTTGTAACCTCGAGCCCTTAGCGACGAGGGGATTGCGGGAATGCAATCCGGACGTCACCGGGAGATTAACTTCAGAACTCCGGACAAATGAGGATCCCTGTCGGTGCAGCAAGCAAAAGCCTCAAGTTCGAGCGGATTGCACCTCGATCAATGTGCAGTTGGCATCATCCGATCAAGATCCCAAATCAGAGAATATGAGCAACGAAAGACACCGGCCCGAGTAATGCTTACCTGAATTCACAGCCGAAATACGCGGCTGCGGTACTTGACCAGGGAAGGCCGAATACTTGTAAACACCACAATGTGGAATTGTGGGTTAACAATGAGTGAACTAATTACTCCTAGGATTAACACCAGTGAAATAGCTACTGTGGAATGCCGGCATCCGTAAATAAGACGAACTCGCGTCTCAGGTTCGCGGGCCGGGGACATTCTCGTCGTGACGATGCTCGACCGGTTGGGCCGCTCGGTTCGGAACCTCGAGGAATTCGTCGACGGACTTCAGAAGTAGAGAGTCGGCCCGAGGGCGCTCACCAGGGCATCGCCACGACAGCCCGGCGGGCGCTAGGTCTTCCACATGCTCTCCGTGATCGCGGACTCAGCCCGCGATCTCATTGTTGACTGCGCGAAGGACGGTCTTTCTGCAGCCAAAATTCGCGGCCCAAGGGTGAAGGCTGGCTCGGGATGACTCGGACGAGATCATTGCAAGCAGGCCGATGTACGACGAAAGGAGGCACCCGGCTGCTGCTCTTCCAGTGATACGGCGTCGACTCATGAAGCGTGATCCGTGAGGCGTGTACTCGAGTCCGCGGTGGGCGTCCTGCGGGCAGTAGTGACGACCGACATTGGCGGTGCGGGCCCGGTACCAACAGCCCTCGGGCAAGGCCTGCCTTCTTCGGCACGTTTCGTGGCGGCCCGGCAGATACAGCACTGCGCCAGGGCCGGATCATCCAAGGTGTTGCCCTGGTTGATCAAAGCGGGTGAGCCCGTCGTACTGAGCGTGCAGGTGAGCGTCGGTGTTGTTCATGAAGGGTCGGACATGACGCTGCCCCGTTGAAGAGGGCAGAGACCGTCTCGTTGCAAGGTACAACCCCGGGCAAAAATCTTTTCCCACTGAACTATCGAGGGACCATATAATTTTTCTGGTCCTGCAGGGCGGCCGCCAGAAAATTCTAGCCGCGGGGCACGCTTATGAATTACAAACTTCGAGCTCTCATCAAGATCGACCTCGAGGACAGATCTGCTGGCATTCATGTCACGGGATGCTTCACATCAACCAACTACCGGGCTCTTGTACCGGTAATCAGGCGTGCATACGCCCTACCAGGTCACCCCGAGGTAACGGTCGATATCTCTCGGGCCAAACACGTGGACCCGAGCGCCGCCGCCCTGCTTGAAGCCGTCTGCGCAGCACTATCCTTGCCCAGCCCGACCAGGGTCATACGCATCATCAAGTCCGAGCACATGAATCAAAGTGCAAGCGTTGCCGGACTGGTCCCAGGCAATTCGGCCTCGGTCATGTCACAGGTGTCCTAGCTCCACCGCCATTGTTGTTCTTGCCGAGGGACCGCGCACCTGCGAACCAGCGTCACAGTATCAGCTGCAGCCCAACGGGGTAATGATGATTCACGTATGAGCGAAATAACCAGTGGAAATACTCCGGCCTATTTGTGTGCAGACACGGGACACATCGATTTATTCGAAGAACGGATTCCCGCCCGGCACTGTTCACCACTCCCCCGCCGGCCAAGAAATGACCACTATTCGGCGACCAGCCGCTGACCGACATAAGCTGCTGCTGCATATCGGCGTGGCGGCATCGACCCGATAGCAGGCTATTGCACTCAAGCGCCGGCAAGCAGATCCTCTACCGGCACACCGCTTACCGCAGGCGCGTGAGAGTGTCCCTCTCGATGCAATCAGGTGCCCGAGGGCTGACCGAAGGTGGTCGGGTCTACGGGCTGTTGGTTCTTGGGCAGTTTTTCGAGGACGAGGAGGTATGACTCGGTCACGAGGTCTTCGACGAGCGTGGCTTCTATCCGGCCGTTGGGATGGAGGGTGATCCAGTGCTTCTTGTTCATGTGGTAGCCGGGTGTGATGTCGTCGTAGGCCTCGCGGAGTAGGTGCGCGTCGCCTGGGGTCGCTTTGAGGATGACGATGGGTTCACCGGTGACCTCGGTGTGGAGCATGAATACTTTTCCACGCACCTTGTAGACGTCCCAGTCGGCACCGAAGGGGTGCGTAAGTTCGGCACCCGGGAGCTCACGCACCCGTTCGGAGGCCCTCTGTTGCAGTTCTTTTCCTTGCATGATGAGCACGGGGTTCCTCTGACTGATCAGGGTGTGACGACCACTTTACCGAGGCTGTGATCCTTTTCGGCGTCGTTGCCCCGCCGTCAACCGCAACGACCCATCGACGACAGCACTGCGGTCCCGCATGGAAGTGCAGGCGACAGGGTCGACAAGCGTAGTTGTGGAGGGTGGCCAAACTCCCTCGGTTACACATACGCGTCCGGGTCGAGCCAGGATGCCCTTTGATCGGTGAGGGTGTATCGCACTGGTGTGCCGCCCCGGCTCAGGACCCCGGCAGTACCGCACTGCGGGAATCATCGGCCATGGCGCGGTGCCGTCCGGGCAAGCCTCCGACCCCATGAACCTCATACCTGAAGAATCTGATGCACCTCTTAGAACATGAATGGGCTGCTCAGGGTTCAGGCAGAGTGGTTGGTCTTCCTAAGTGGTTGAACGCCGTTGGCAGTCATCAGCACCTGGGGGCGTCCTTCTCGGCCGACGGCAGGAATTCGTAGGTGTACGTCGAGACGGCCATGGGCGAGTCCGCACGTCCCAGCGCGTACCGAACGGTGTGCTCGTTCTTGCTGCCACGGAAGGATGCCCACTGTTTCTTTGGACTGGAAGTTTGAGCTTGTCATCGAGCAGAAGGACGTCGAGGTGCACCTGCCGGACAAGCCGCTCAGGAGGACGATTCCCTGCCGGACGCAGCCTGGTCCACCGCTCCCCCGAATCGGCGATCCCGTGAGGCATACTCCTCGATGGCCCGCCACAGGGTCCGCCGATCGACATCGGGCCACAGCGTGTTCATGAACACCATCTCGGCGTAAGCGGACTGCCACAGCATGAAGTTGGACAGCCGCTGCTCGCCAGATGTCCGGAGGAACAGGTCGACGTCGGGGAGGTCTGGTTCGTCGAGGTATCGCTGGATGGTCTTCTCGCTGACCGAGGAAGCCTTCAGCGTCCCTGCAGCTACATCCTCGGCGATCGCCCTCGCAGCGTCGGCGATCTCCGCGCGTCCACCGTAATTCACGCACATGGTCAGGGTGCACGTCGTGTTGTGCACGGTGTGCCGCTCAGCTTCCTCCAGCTCGCGGATGACCGATTGCCACAGCTTCGGACGGCGCCCGGACCACCGGATACGGACACCCCACTGGTCGAGCTGGTCCCGCTGTCGTCGCAGCACGTCCTTGTTGAAGCCCATCAGGAAGCGCACCTCATCGGGTGAGCGCTTCCAGTTCTCGGTGCTGAACGCGTAGACCGATACATGCTTGACGCCGATCTCGATCGCGCCGGCCATGACGTCGAGCAAGGCCGCCTCACCGGCCTTATGGCCTTCGGTGCGGGGCAATCCGCGCTCGTTGGCCCATCGGCCGTTGCCGTCCATGACGATTGCCACGTGCTCCGGCACGAACTGACGCGGGATGGACGGAACCTGCTCCCCGCTGGGGTGCGGCCAGGGCGCCACGGGACGCGAGGAGTTCCTCATACACGCTCCACATATTTGAGGGAGGGGACCCCGCGTTCGAGGTGCCACTGAACGTAGGCGCCGACGAGTCCGGCGGCTTCGCGGCGGGCTCCGGCATCCGAGGCATCGGCGATGGTCCAGTCACCTGTGAGGAGCGCCCCGAGCAATTCCATGGCGGCGGTCGACGGCGAAGCGGATCCCGGCGGCCGGCACGTAGGGCATACTGCTCCTCCGAGCGGCGCCGAGAAGGCTGAGTGGGGGCCGGGTGCTTCGCACCGTGCGCAGTTGGTGAAGCTGGGTGCCCATCCCGCCGTCGCCAGCGCCCTCAGCAGGTAGGAGTCGAGGATCAGTTCGGAGGGATGCAGATTGCGGCTGAGGGCCGAGAAGGCCCCCGCAACGAGGGCGTACTGCGCTCCTCCGGCCTCGCCGATGTCGGTCAGCCGTTCGGCCGTCTCGGCGATCGCCGTGGCGGCCGTGTAGCAGCCGTAATCGGAGGCGATACCGTGCCCGTAAGCGCCCTTGGTCTCGGCCTGCGTGATGACATCGAGGCTGCGGCCGTGGGCGAGTTGCAGGTCCACCGACATGAAGGGCTCGAGCCGTGAGCCGAACTTGCTGCTGGTTCGGCGAACACCCTTGGCCACCGCGCGCACCTGGCCCTGGTCCCGTGTCAGCAGGACGATGATGCGGTCCGCCTCACCGAGCTTGTACGTACGCAGCACCACACCGATGGTGCGGTAGGTACGGGATGCTATCGAGGAGGGCACTCCAATATTCTCCCACCTGCCACCCCCGCGGCAGCCGATCGGCGCGGGGACGGCAGGAGGACGGGTGACGCCCGGGCTACCGCCGAGGACCGCCAGGTGAGAACCGATCCGATCAGGCGGCGTCGCGGATGGCCCGGTTGACGGCCGAGACAACGGCTTTGAGGGCCGCCATGGTCGTATTCGCGTCGATGCCGACACCCCACAGCACGCGCTCCCCCACCGCACATTCCACATATGCCGCGGCGCGCGCGTTGCCACCCGAGGACAGGGCGTGCTCGGTGTAGTCGAGGACACGGACGTCCACGCCGTCCTGGCTGAGGATGGTCAACAGGGCGTCGATGGGACCGTTGCCCTGGGAACTCTTCCGCTGCTGCACGCCGTCGACGAGGAGCGTCGCGACGAGCTTGAACGAGCCGTCCTCGGCCGTGTCCGTGTTGACCGAGGTCAGCTCGTAGTGGCCCCAGGCCTCCGATCCGCCGTCGGCGCGCGTCGGCAGGTACTCGTCCTGGAAGACGGACCACAACTGGGCGCCGCTGACCTCGCCGCCCTGCGTCTCGGTGCGGCGCTGTATGACGCCGGAGAATTCGATCTGCGCCCGGCGCGGCAGGTCGAGGCTGTGCTCGTGCTTGAGCAGGTAGGCCACGCCTCCCTTGCCGGACTGGGAGTTCACGCGGATGACGGCCTCGTAGGAACGTCCGATGTCCTTGGGGTCGATCGGCAGGTACGGGACGGCCCACGGCAGATCGTCGACGCCGACGCCCGCCTCGGCGGCGTCGCGCTCCATGCTCTCGAACCCCTTCTTGATGGCGTCCTGGTGCGATCCGGAGAATGCCGTGAAGACGAGGTCCCCGCCGTAGGGCGAACGCTCGGGGACGCTGAGCTGGTTGCAGTACTCCGCCGTGCGGCGGATGGAGTCCATGTCGGAGAAGTCGATCTGCGGATCGATTCCCTGACTGAAGAGGTTCATGCCGAGCGTCACCAGGTCGACGTTTCCGGTCCGCTCGCCGTTGCCGAAAAGGCAGCCCTCGATGCGGTCTGCGCCCGCCAGGTACCCGAGCTCCGCTGCGGCCACGCCCGTACCCCGGTCATTGTGCGGGTGCAGCGACAGGATGATGCTGTCCCGATCCGCGAGGTTGCGGCTCATCCACTCGATCGAATCGGCATAGATGTTCGGCGTCGCCATCTCGACCGTGGCGGGTAGGTTCAGGATCATCTGCCGGTCCGCGGAAGCCTCGAAGACGGCGGACACCTCGTTGCTGATCCGTGCCGCGAAATCGAGTTCCGTACCCGTGAAGGATTCCGGTGAGTACTCGTAGGTGATCAGCGTGTCGCCCATGTTCTCCTCGAACTTGCGGCACATGCGGGCACCCTGCACGGCGATGTCGATGATGCCGTCGCGGTCCTGGTTGAAGACCACCCGGCGCTGCAGGACGGACGTCGAATTGTAGAGGTGCACGATCGCCCGGTCCGCCCCCTCGAGGGACGCGTAGGTCCGCTCGATGAGGTGCTCCCGTGACTGGGTCAGCACCTGGATGGTGACGTCGTCGGGGATGCGATCACCCTCGATGAGCTGGCGGACGAAATCGAAATCGGTCTGCGAGGCCGACGGGAATCCGACCTCGATCTCCTTGTAGCCCATGCGCACGAGGAGATCGAACATCTTGTGCTTGCGTTCGGGGTTCATCGGGTCGATCAGGGCCTGGTTCCCGTCGCGGAGGTCGACGGCGCACCAGCGCGGTGCCTTCGTGATCACGCGGTCCGGCCAGGTGCGATCAGGGAGCTCGACCGTGATCTGGTCCTGGAAGGGAACGTACTTGCCGAACGGCATACCCGAGGTCTTCTGAGCGTTGTCCATGGAAATCGGCCTTGTCTGTGGGAACTGAGTGTGCTGGCGGCCGGGCATCGCGGACTCCGCGGCGAGGGGTGGCCAGTAGCTCTGAAAGTCCTAGATGGCCTCGCCGCGGCACCGAAGAAGAGTCTTGTGTGCGCGCACCTTTTCACCATAGCACGGCACATAGGATGGGTTTCGGGGCGCCCGGACGGGCGCCGTCCTGCGCCGCACCATGGAGAATCAGGAAGCGATTATGACGATCAGCACTCTCGATCCAGCCAATCTCGACGGAACGGTCCGTCCCCAGGACGATCTTTTCCGGCACGCCAACGGCGTCTGGCTGAAGGACGCCGTCATTCCCGATGACCGCCCGCTGGCAGGTTCCTTCACCGCTCTGCGTGACGCCTCCGAACTCGCTGTCCGCGCCATCATCGAGGACGCTGCATCGCTGTCCGGTGACGATGCGGCGGATGCGATCGACGCAAAACTGGGCACGCTCTACGCGGACTTCATGGACACCGACCGCATCGCGTCCGAGGGAATCTCCCCGATCATGCCGCTGCTCGAGCGCATCGCCGCAGTCGCGTCGGTCGGGGACCTGGTGGACCTCAGCGCCGGGCTGTCGCGCTCGGGGATCCAGGGCTTCCTTGCCCCCTACGTCAGCAACGACGCCGGCAACCCGGCACGCTACCTCCTGCACCTCTACCAGTCGGGCCTCGGCCTGCCGGACGAGTCCTACTACCGGGAGGACGGGTTCGCGGAGACCCGCGAGAAGTATCAGGACCTGCTCGAGCAGCTCTTCCGGCTAGCCGGTACCGATGACGCGCCAGGGGCGGCCGCGCGCGTCATGGCCCTCGAGACGCGCCTCGCCGCATCCTCGATGGGCTCGGTGGAGCGCAGGGATCCCCAGAAGACCTACAACCTGGTGAGGCACGACGACGTGGCCGGGCTCTCGACCCACCTCGTTCCGTGGCTCGCGATCGTGACCGACGCTCCGGACCAGGCGGGAGAACTCGTGGTCAATCAGCCGGACTTCGTCCGCGGACTCGATGCCGCGCTTCGCGAAGAGGAACTGGGCAGCTGGCGGGAGTGGCTCGTGAGCCGCGTACTGCTTCATGCCTCGGATTACCTCGACGACCGCTTCGTCCAGGCCACCTTTGCGTTCTACGGCACCCATCTCGCCGGAACTCCCCAGCTGAAGGACCGCTGGAAGCGCGGGGTGGCGCTGGTCGAGGGAGCGATGGGCGAGGCGATCGGCCAGCGGTACGTCGAACGGCACTTTCCGGCGACGCACAAGGCCGCGATGCTGACCCTCGTCGGAAACCTCATCTCGGCCTACGAGGCGAGCATCAGGGCTCTCACCTGGATGACCGACGAGACCCGGGTCAGGGCACTGCAGAAGTTGTCGCAGTTCACCACGAAGATCGGGTACCCGGAGGAGTGGATCGACTACGGTCTGCTCGACGTGCAGCCCTCGGATCTGTACGGCAACGTCCTTCGCGCTTCCGAGTTCGAACACAGCCGGCAGCTCGGCAAGCTGGGAGGCCCCGTCGATCGTGGTGCCTGGCTGATGACTCCGCAGACCGTCAACGCCTACTACATGCCGACGATGAACGAGATCGTGTTCCCCGCTGCGATCCTGCAACCTCCCTTCTTCGATATCGACGCCGACGACGCCGTCAACTACGGCGCCATCGGAGCCGTCATCGGTCATGAGATAGGCCACGGCTTCGATGACAAGGGCTCGCAGTTCGATGGCACCGGGATGCTTGCGAACTGGTGGAGCGAGGCCGACAGGGAGGAGTTCGACGAGCTCACGGGCCGCCTCGTCGCCCAGTACGCCGCTCTCGAACCGTCGGAAGTGCCGGGGCAGCCGGTGAACGGCGAACTGACCCTCGGCGAGAACATCGGCGACCTCGGGGGGCTCGGCATCAGCTACCGGGCGTACCTCCTCAGCCTCGGGGGCGAGGAGGCTCCCGTGATCGGTGGACTGACGGGCACCCAGCGGTTCTTCCTGTCCTGGGCCACGTGCTGGCAGCAGAAGATTCGCCCCGAGGAGGCGAAGCGACGCCTGACCGTCGATCCGCACTCCCCCAACGAGTTCCGGTGCAACCAGGTCATCCGGAACCTCGACGAGTTCCACGAGGCCTTCGGCGTCAGCGACCAGGATCGTCTGTGGCTCGACCCCGAAGAGCGCGTCCGGATCTGGTAGCCCCCGTCGCCACCCGTGCCGCGCTTTATCAGGCGGCACGGGTGGCAGGGCTTGCAGTGGACCGGCTGGTCGACTGCGATCGGTAGGGAGTCGGCCTAGAGTCCGGACGACGCCTGGCAGGTGATCTGGTCGGCGGTCTGTCCCTCGAGCGCGTCACCGAGGGGCGGCACGACCACCGCGCTGCCGGTGGCCAGGTCGGCGCCGACCTGCAGCTGCACCCCGACGACCGTCTCGTCGAACACGACCCGGGTGTCGGGGACACCGAAACGTGCCGCGAGATCTGCCGCGGCCCCGTCATAGCCCGCACCGAAGACGACCAGCGTCGCTTCCGCGGGTGCAGACGCGAAGGTGTCCGTCTGGGTGTAGCCGGCGTCGAGCAGGAGCTGCCGCACCTCCGTGGACCGCTCGGTGTTCGTCGTCGCGTTGACGACGAGCACCGGCACCGTCGCGGGATCGACGGCGGGAGCGTCCGTCGTTTCCGGTGCGGACGGTGATACTTCCGGTGCCGGCGCCGCGGCATCGGGAGACTGTTCGGTGATCCCGCGGTCCTCCCGAAGAGCATCGAACAGGGGGGCGGCGGCTTCCTCGTCGAGCACCAGGCGGTTGGGGTCCTCGACCCACGGCTCGGTCGGCACGGTCACGAAGGCCATGTTGCCGAGGTCGACGTTCTTCAGCCGGTCGGCGATCTTGAGGATCTCCGTGGGCTGCGACAGGGCATCATCGACCGTCAGGTTGCGCGTGATCACGTCGGCGATCGAGTAGAGCTTCGGCAGGTTCGTCAGGGTCCCCTCCGCACGCACTTTCCGGGCCAGGGATGCCATGAAGGACTGCTGCGCCGCGATACGCCCGATATCGCCGCCGTCGCCGAAACTGTGGCGGGTTCGCAGGAACGCCAGGGCCTGGTCCCCCTCGACCTCACTGGTTCCGGCCGGCAGCTTGAGACCGGAGAACTCATCATCGACGGGTTCCTCGACGCAGACGTCGACCCCGCCGACAGCCGAGGACAACTCGCTGACGGCATTGAACCCGGCCATCATGAAGTGGTCGATGGACAGGCCCGTGAGGTTGTTGATGGCGGCCACGGTGCAGCCCGGCCCGCCCTCGTTCAGTGCTTCGTTCAACTGTCCGAGGTCCACGGCGGCCGAGACGTTTCCGGACTCGGGGTTCACGCAGCCCGGCACGGGTACGAGCAGGTCGCGCGGGAAGGAGACGACCGTGACGTTCTGCCGGTCGGCCGAGAGCGTTGCGAGCATCATGACGTCCGAGTTGCCCTCACCGGACGAATCCTCCTCACTACCGAAGAACTCGCCGGAATTGCCCGTACGGGTATCGGATCCGAGGATGAGGATCTGGAGCGGATCGGTGCTTGAATCCACCGGAAGTGCTGTGCCCTGGTTCTCGCCGAGGTTGAGCGGCATGGTATCGACATTGGACTGGAGCCGGAGCACCTGCACGCCCACGAAGGCGACGACGGCCACGATCGCCGAAGCCATCAGGATGGCTGTCAGCTTGAGTCCGCGGAAGCGCCGTGCCCGACCCAGGTGCCTGCTGCCCGGCGCGACGCCGATGACAGCCTCAGCAGGTGTCGCCGCGAAGGGGTCGCTGGCGTTATCGGCGCCCTCGGGTGACGGTCGGCGGCTCATGCCGGTGCTCCTTCGGGTGACTGGACGGGTTGGGTGGTGCTGAAATCTTTCCCTGGGCGGGAACAGGGCCGGATCACCGTCGATCCCCCTCGCGCAGGGGGATCGACGGTGATCGGGAGGTACGCGGGAGGATCAGTCCCGTTGCAGCGACATAACGACCGGGACGTGCCGGCGGTGCCCGTCAGAACCCGAGCTTGACGAGTTGCTTGGGGTCTCGCTGCCAGTCCTTTGCGACCTTGACGTGCAGGTCGAGGTAGATCCGGGTCCCCAGCAGCGCCTCGATACCGCGGCGCGCAGTGGTTCCGATCTCCCGGAGCCGGGCGCCTCCCTTGCCGATGATGATGGCCTTCTGCGACGACCTCTCCACGTAGACATTCACGTGGACATCCAGCATCGGGTTGTCCTCGCTTCGCCCCTCCCGGGGGATCATCTCCTCGACGACGACGGCGATGGAGTGCGGCATCTCGTCGCGGACGCCCTCGAGTGCGGCTTCCCGCACCAGTTCCGCGACCATGACGGCTTCCGGCTCGTCCGTCAGCTCTCCGTCCGGGTACAGGACGGGCGATTCGGGCATGTGTCCGCTGAAGACCTCGGCGACAGTGCCCACCTGGAAGCCGTCCGCGGCCGAGACCGGAACGATGTCCGCCCAGCCATCGGGCCCGGCCACCTCCACGCCTAGTTTCGAGACGGCGAGCAGCTGCTCAGTCAGCGCCTGGCGGTCCACGAGGTCCGTTTTGGTGACGACGGCGATCAGCGGCTTCCGCTTCAGCCGCGCGAGCTGCTCGGCGATGTAACGGTCACCCGGGCCGATCTTCTCATTGGCCGGAAGGCAGAACCCGACGGCGTCGACCTCGGCGAGGGTGTCAGCCACGAGGTCGTTCAGCCGCTGCCCGAGCAGGGTGCGGGGACGGTGCAGCCCCGGTGTGTCGACGAGGACGATCTGGGAGTCCTCACGGTTGACGATTCCACGGATGGTGTGGCGCGTGGTCTGCGGCTTGGCCGACGTGATGGCGACCTTCTGGCCCACGAGGGCGTTCGTGAGGGTCGATTTACCCGCATTCGGCCGCCCGACGAGCGAGACGAATCCCGCCCTGTGCTTAGCGTCGCTCATTGTCAGCCTCTGTCGTCTCTCGTTCGTCCTGCTCGGTGTGCTCTGGTAGTAGCCGGTGCGCGATCACATGCGAGACCCTGTTGCGTCGGCCCTCCACGCGCTCGGCCCGCAGCCCTATACCGTCAATTGTGACCTCTGATCCGACGATCGGCACGCGTCCCAGGGTCTTGGCCAGCAGACCGCCGACCGTGTCGACCTCCTCGTCATCGAGATCGAGCCCGAAGAGTTCGCCGAGGTCATCGATTCCCATCCTCGCACTCACACGGAACTCGCCGTCGTCGAGCCGTTCCTGCTCCGGTACTTCGGAGTCGTACTCGTCGACGATCTCACCGACGATCTCCTCGATCAGGTCCTCGAGCGTGACGAGTCCAGCAGTCCCGCCGTACTCGTCGATGACGATCGCCACATGGGTGGACTCACGCTGCAGTTCCCGCAGGAGGTCGCCGACGGGCTTCGACTCCGGCACGTACCGGGCCGGCCTGCACTCCGAGTCGACGGGACGCGAGAGGTTCGACGCCGGCCGGCCATGCAGGTTCGCGACGACGTCCTTCAGGTACAGCAGTCCCTTGATGTCGTCCGAGCTCTCCCCGATCACCGGGATCCTCGAGTAACCCGAGCGCAGGAAGAGGGACATCGCTTGACTGAGCGTCGACCCTGATTCGATGGTCACCATGTCGGTGCGCGGCACCATGACGGAGCGGACCTTGGTGTCGCCGAGCTCGAACACGGAGTGGATGAGCTCCGCCTCGTTGTCCTCGATCATCTCTGCATCGGAAGCACGGGAGAGCAGTTCCCGGAATTCCTCCTGGGTGAAGAAGGCGGCTTCATCGCGCGCCGCTCCAGGTGTCATGGCGCTGCCGATCCGGACCAGCCAGCGCGGGATGGGCCCGAGGATGGCACGAAGGAACGCAACCAGCCCGGCTGTCAGGCGGACGACGGCGGGAGCGTGCACGCGGCCGAGTTGCCGCGGTGACACACCGACGATCACGAAACCGATCGCCGCCATGACAGCGGTGGCCAGAAGACCGGCCAGCCAGATGTTGTCCAGCAGGTCGTGGAAGAGGATCGCGACGGCGACGGCGCCGGCCATTTCGAACCACACCCGCCAGAACCGCAGGGCGTGCATGTGGGCGACGGGCGCGTTCAGGATCCGGCGTAGCGATGCAGAACGTGATGCCTGGACGAGGGTCTCGCCCTCCTGGCGCGGGAGGTAGCTGAAAGCCGCTTCTGCGGCCGTGACGAGGGCAGCCGTCAACGCGAAGAACAAGCCCATGAGCCCGAGGAGCCAGACGGTCAAGCGCGGGTCTCCTGCGGCGCATCTCCACCGAGGAAGTCCGCGAGCAGCTGGCGCTGGAGGCCGAACATCTCCTTCTCGTCCTCGGGTTCCGCATGGTCGAAACCGAGGAGGTGGAGGACGCCGTGCGTCGTCAGCAGCAGGAGCTCGTCACCCGTGCTGTGCCCTGCGGCCGCTCCCTGGGACGCGGCGACCTCCGGGCAGAGGACGATATCGCCGAGAAGCCCGGCGGGCGTCACACGGCCAGGGGTCCCCGGTCGAAGCTCGTCCATGGGGAAGGAGAGCACATCGGTGGGACCGGGCTCGTCCATCCACTCGACATGGAGCTTCTCCATCGCGGCGGTGTCCACCAGGATGATCGACAGCTCTGCCTCGGGGTGGACGAACAGTGACTCGAAGAGGAAGTTGGAGAGACGGACGAGGGCTTCGCCGTCGACGTCGTATCCCGACTCGTTGTTGACCTCGACGCTCATCGTCCGTTCACCGGTCGGCCGGAGCGCGACTGCCCCGCCCGCTGCTCCTCGTCCCATGCGCTGTAGGCGCTCACGATGTCCCCCACGAGCCGGTGGCGCACGACGTCGGAGGCGTCCAGTTCGCTGAAGTAGACGTCGTCGACGTCGTCGAGGATCTCGCGGACGACGCGCAACCCGGAGCTCGTGCCGTTGGGGAGGTCCACCTGCGTGACGTCACCCGTGACGACCATCTTCGAACCGAAGCCGAGGCGCGTGAGGAACATCTTCATCTGCTCGGGCGTCGTGTTCTGGGCCTCGTCGAGGATGATGAAGGCGTCGTTGAGCGTCCGTCCGCGCATGTAGGCCAGGGGCGCCACCTCGATGGTGCCGGCTGCCATGAGGCGCGGGATGGAGTCCGGGTCCATCATGTCGTGCAGCGCGTCGTACAGCGGTCGGAGGTACGGGTCGATCTTGTCGTTGAGCGTTCCCGGCAGGAATCCGAGCCGCTCCCCCGCCTCGACGGCGGGCCTCGTGAGGATGATCCTGTTGACCTCCTTCTGCTGCAATGCCTGCACTGCCTTGGCCATGGCGAGGTAGGTCTTGCCGGTACCCGCGGGGCCGATGCCGAACACGATCGTGTTGCGGTCTATCGCATCCACGTAGGTGCTCTGGTTGAGGGTCTTCGGGCGGATAGTCTTGCCGCGGGACGACAGGATGTTGACGGACAATACCTCGGAGGGCCTGGCCGCGCTCTGCGTCTTGAGCATCATGACCAGCTGCTCGAGCACCTGGGGGGAGACGGTTGCGTTGTTGCTGGCCATGGTGCGGATCTCGCCGACGAGGCGCTCCGTACGCAGGACGTCCGCGGACGGTCCCGTGATGGTGAGCTCGTTCCCTCTGGCCTGGAGGCCGACGCCGGGAAAGGAATCCTCGATCAGGCGGAGGGCCTCGTCATTGGACCCGAGCGCCTGCACCATCTGCTCGGTCGAGTCGAAGATGAAAATCCTTGAGTCCAGCCCTGCTGCGTTGATGCCTGTTGAAGATTCGCTCATAGCTCGGCCGTCCGGCCTTCGATCGCCCCTCGTTCGAGTAGTCGTCCTGATGTGGTGTCGGGTCCGCCCGCCGGCGTGGCCGTTCTTCTCGAGCAGGCCGCACCAGCAGTGGCAGAAGCCTCAATGTTACGGCATACCGTTTATGCCAACAGGAGCGGATCCGTCTTGATTCCCTGGCCGCAGGCGTCCGACGGGTGTGTCCAGTCGTCCTGAGCTTTCGTCGCAATTCCGCAACGGCTTCGTATCGATCAGGTTTCAGTCAGGCGGAGGACTCTTTTCCATGCGGACCGACCCCCGGCGCTGTGCCAAGCTGAAACAGGTCCGGCGAAGTCACGCCGTCCATCGGACGGTGCCGGTCCCTATGAGGTCGGTGAGGCCGCCGACCTCCGATGACCTGAATTCAAGCACCTCACTGGAACCGCGCCTGCATGCGCCTGACGAAAGGGGTCGAGCATGAGCCAGCACGACCCCCTCCGGAAGAACAGGTTGGGACTGCGCGGGATACTCCTGGTGTCCGGCGGCGTACTCGTGGCAAGCAGCATCTTCTTCCTGCCCGACACCGGCCTGCTCCCGGGCAGCGCTTCGACGACGGACCTCGCGCAACCATCGCTGACGGCCGCGTCCAGCGAGGGGACCGAGGGATCCTCCGACGCTGCCGTCCGGAAGCAGGGGGCCGCTGCCGGTCCCGCCGACGCGACCCAGCCGCTGCTGCCCGTCTACTGGCTCGGCGAGGTCGAAGGAACGGACCGTCTCTTCCGCGAATACCTCGTCTCTCCCGCGGGTGCGACGGGCGATCCCATCTCCGAGGCCGTGCAGGTGATGACCGAGGGGCAGCCCCTGGACCCGGACTACCACTCGCCGTGGCGCCCGGCCTCGAGCGTGAGCTCCTCCATCTCGACCAAGAACGTGATCACCCTGGACATCTCCTCCGACTCGGTCTCGAAGCGACTCGACGAGGACGAAGCGCGGATCGCCCTGCAGCAGCTGGTGCACACCGCTACGGCGGCCGCCGCCCACGGCGGCCTCATCGCGGGAGGCGAAGCGAGCTCGGTCGTCGTCCTCGTCGACGGGGCAGCGAACCACCGGGCTTTCGGTGCCGTCGATCTCGGCGGGGAATGGACACGGGACCCGTCGGCGCTCGCGCCCGTGTGGGTGATAGACCCCCAGGAGGGGGTCGAGCACGCCGCCGAGAGCCTGACCATCCACGGCGTCGGCCCCGCTTCGGATGATTCGCTCGCCTGGCGCATCGACCGGAGCGTGGACGGCTCGGCCGCCGGAGACACCAACCTCTTCCGGGACGGATCCGTGGACATCTCGTCGCAGGACGGTGTGCCGGGCGCCTACTCCTTCTCGGTGACACTCCCCCCGGGTCAGTACGAGATCACCGTTTCAACGCCGTCCGGCAGCGGCACCGCCCAGGACTCGAAGACCATCACCATCCGCTAGCGGCCGCGGTGCTACCAGCGTTCCAGCAGGTGGTTCAGCAGGACGAGGGCCGCCGGACCGGCCGAGGACGATCGCAGAACGTGCGGCCCCAGGCGGGCTGACTCGGCACCGACCGCGCGCAGCTTCTCCAGCTCCGCGTCGCTGATGCCGCCCTCGGGTCCGACGACGACGGCGGTCGACGACGCGGCGGCAAGGCCACCGGTGGCACGGAGAGCGTCGACCCGGTCTGCGAGCGAGGCATCGGCATCCTCGTGGAGGACGACGACGCGATCGACGGACGCAGCCCATGCAGCCAACCTGGTGGTATCCATCACGGGGTGCACCCCGGGCACGAACGAGCGGCGCGACTGCTTGGACGCGGCAGCCACGAGCGATACCCACTTTTGCCGGCCCTTCTCCGCCTTGTCCCCACGCCACCGAACGATGCACCGCTCGGCGTGCCACGGGACGACGGCGTCGACGCCGAGCTCGGTGGCCGCCTCGACGGCCTGCTCGTCGCGGCCGCCCTTGGCCAGGGCCTGCACGAGCACGAGGCGGTGCAGCGGGGCCGGGTCCTGGCCCGCGGTGTCGATCATCAGCTCGATCGTTCCCGTACCGACGGCGGTGATGATCCCGCCGAGCCTGTAACCGGCGCCGTCGGAGACGTCGACCGGCTCTCCCACGGAGAGCCGGCGCACGGTCGCCGCGTGGCGTCCCTCGTCACCGCCAAGAACGAAGACACCGCCCGGACGCGCCACACGGACGTCCTTGTCCGGTCCGAAGAACAGGGGACGCGTCATCGTCAGCGGTTCCCGAGTCGCTCCCGCAGGCGCGCGAAGACGCCGGACCCGCTGCTGGCCAGCTGGCCGTCCGTGTATTCCTCGCCGCGGAGCTCGGCAAGCTTGCGCAGGAGCTCCTCCTGCTGGTGATCGACGTTGCGCGGCGTCTCCACGTTCAGGTGGATGCGGAGGTCTCCCCTGCCCTGGTTGCGGAGGTGCGTGACACCGAGACCTCGGAGCGTCAGGATCTCGCCGGACTGCGTCCCCGGCTTGATGGTCAGTTCCTGATCGCCGTCGTACGTGTCGAGGCGCACGGAGGTGCCGAGTGCAGCGGCAGTCATCGGGACGCTCAGCGTGACGTGCAGGTCGTCGCCATCGCGCAGGAAGGTGGAGTCGGTGTTGACGCGGATCTCGATGTAGAGGTCACCCTGCGGCCCTCCTGCTATGCCGGCTTCGCCCTGGCCGCCCAACTGGATGCGGGTACCGGTACTGACACCGGCGGGGACCTTGATCGTGAGGGTGCGGCGCGCGCGGATTCGACCCTCGCCACTGCACTCATGGCAGGGGCTCGGGATCACGGTGCCGTAGCCCTGGCAGGTGCCACAGGGAGCGCTGGTCATGACCTGACCGAGGATGGAGCGCACGGCGCGCTGCACCTGGCCGGAGCCACCGCAGATGTCACACGTGCGCGGCGACGTGCCGGGCTGGCAGCAGGATCCGTCACATGTGGGACACACTTCGGCGGTGTCGACCTCGATCTTCTTGTTGGTGCCGAAAACGGCGTCCTTGAGATCGATCCGGACGTTGATGAGCGCGTCCTGGCCGCGGCGCGTCCGGGATGGGGCCCCGCCCTGCTGCCCGCTGCCGCCGAAGAACGTCTCGAAGATGTCCTGGAAGGCGAAGCCCGAGCCCGAGTAGCCGGAACCGTATCCCGTGTCCGTCCCGTTCTCGTTGCCCGTGGTGTCGTAGACCCGGCGCTTCTGCGGGTCGGACAGCACCTCGTAGGCACGCGTGACGAGCTTGAACTCCTCGGCTGCGTCGTCTCCGGAGTTCACGTCCGGGTGGAGCTTGCGGGCGAGCTTGCGGTACGCCTTCTTGATTTCCTCCCCGGTCGCGCCCTGCGCCACACCGAGGACCTCATAGTGATTACTCACTCCTGCACATCACTTCCTGTTGGAAACTTCTGTCGTCTGCTCGCCGGCGAAACCGGCGGAGATGCGGGGACGCCGCTACTCCTCGAGGATCCTCGAGAGATAGCGGGCGACGGCGCGCACGGCGGCCATCGTCGTCGGGTAGTCCATCCGGGTGGGACCGAGGATGCCGAGCTTCGCACCGGCGTCCGGTCCGTAACCCGTCGCCACCACGGAAGCCCCGGACAGGCCACCGTAGGGATTCTCGCTTCCGATCCTGACCGAGATACCACGGGCGTCGTACTCCATCTCGGAGAGGAGCCGAAGCATGACGACCTGCTCCTCCAGTGCCTCGAGGATCGGACCGATACTGAGCGGGAAATCACCGGTGGACCGCGCGAGGTTGGCTGTTCCCGCCAACAGGATACGGTCCTCGCGGCCCAGGCCGGCAAGCTGCTCCAGCGCCTTGACGATCGTACCCCCGTGGGCCCTGAGGGCGGGGGGAAGCTGGGACAGTGCAACGCCGAGCTCGCCGGGGAGCGCCGAGAGCTTCACCCCGGACACGGCGGAGAGTATCCGCTGCTTGATCTCCGCGAGGTCGCCCTCCTGGATGTCGGGATGCGTGCGCACGATGCGCTGCTGCACCGTGCCGTTCGTGGCGATCAGCACGATCAGGATCTGCTGCGGTGCCAACAGGACGAACTCGATATGCCGCACCGAGGCACCTCCCGAGCGGGGGAACTGGACGACCGCGACCTGGTTGGTGAGCTGCGCGAGCAGCCGAACGGTCCTGTCCATGACGTCATCGACGTCCTCCGCCCCCTCGAGCAGGGTCTGGATGGCCTTCTTCTCCGGCGCCGAGAGAGGCTTCACCTCGGAGATGCGGTCAACGAACAACCGGTAGCCCTTGTCCGTGGGGATGCGGCCTGAGCTCGTATGCGGAGCGGCGATCAGGCCCTCCTCCTCGAGGACGGCCATGTCATTGCGGATCGTCGCCGAGGAGACCCCGAGGTGGTGACGGTCCACGAGGGCCTTGGAGCCGACGGGCTCCCGGGAATGGACGTAGTCCTCGACGATGGCCCGGAGTACCTCCAGGCGTCGCGGTTCACTCACTCCTCAAGTCACCTCCGGGTTTGTTCCTACCTCACGATCAGGCTGTCCGGGTGGTTCCGAGCAGTTAGCACTCGACACACCCAAGTGCCAAGTCTAGTACGTCCCCACCGATTGTTAGCATTGGCAACCCGGGCCGCGGCAGACCGTCGGAGCCCCTGTTGGAAGGACGCGCTCGGGATGGACTACGGGTGGGGAGCACAGGACATCTCGGCTCCGAAGCGGGTCGACCTGCCCGATGTGCCTGTCGAGAAGGACATGGTCCTCGAGGATGTCCAGAGTGGCTTCGTCGGCGCGGTCGTTCGGGTCGAGAAGTCCGGGGGCCTGCACGTCATGGTGCTTGAGGACCGGCGGGGCAAGCAACGCAGCTTCCGGCTCGGCTACGGCTTCCTCCTCGACGGCAGGCCGATCCACGTCGTCGCCCCCGTCCTGGTGCCCGTTGCCGCCCCGACGCGAACGGCGTCCGGCAGTGTCCGGGTGGAAGGAGCCCGCGCGAGGACTGCCCGGGCGAGCAGGATCTGGGTCGAGGGCCAGCACGACGCCGAACTCGTGGAGAAGGTGTGGGGTGACGACCTACGGCTCGAGGGGATCGTCGTCGAACCGCTGCACGGCGTCGACGACCTCGAAGGGGCCGTCCGCGCCTTCGCACCCGGCCCCACGAGGAGGCTCGGGATCCTCGTCGACCACCTGCTGCCCGGGACCAAGGAGACGCGCATCGCGCAGAAGGCCATGACCGTGCCGGGTGCGCGGAATCATGTCCTCATCGTCGGACATCCCTACGTGGACGTGTGGCAAGCAGTGAAGCCGGGCGCCCTCGGCCTCGACGCCTGGCCCGTCGTGCCGCGCAACCAGGATTGGAAGACGGGTATCCTGGCCGGGCTCGGCTGGCCCCACCACAACCAGGCCGCCGTCGCGCACGGGTGGAAGCGCATCCTCTCGAGCGTGAGCACCTACGCGGATCTCGAGCCGTCCCTGCTCGGTCGCGTCGAAGAAGTCATCGATTTCCTGACTGCGCCGCCTGGCGCAGCCTGAGGCTTTGCAGTCGAGCCACCACGTATCCTTGAAGCACAGTCACGGCGGAGGAGTTCCGCCAGCCAGCAAAGGAATACCGTTGTCCAATACCGCCGACCACCAGCACCACGGACGGGGCGAGTCCCGACCCGCGTTCGAGGGCACGCCGGCCAACGCCCTCCCCCTCACGGCGTCCGAGGATCGCCAGTTCGCCACCCTGGCGCACTTCGGCGGGATCCTGGGCTTCATCCCGTCCCTGCTGATCTTCCTCATCTTCAAGGACCGCGGCCCGTTCACGGCGCAGGAGTCGAAGGAAGCGCTGAACTTCACGCTCCCGCCGACGATCCTCGCCCTCGTAGCCTGGTTGCTCTCACTCGTACCGGAGATCGGCGGCATCTTCGCCGTCCTCAATGCGCTGATCTGGGTCACGATCACGATCCTCTCGGTGAACGCAGGGATCCAGGTCAATCGCGGGCGGCCCTACCGCTACGCCCTGAATCTGCGCCTGATCCGCTAGGGGGCGTCAGGCCGAAGCCCGTTCGGTAGAACCAGTGAGAGCGGAGCGCTCTCCTATCCCTGCGACAGGTCCTGTCCGTCAGGCAGGCGTGCGGGATCCTGTCAGTCAGTCGGGCAGGAGCCGGCGCACGACGGCGTCGGCCAGCAGTCGGCCCGTGAAGGTCAGGATCACGCGGCCCGCGAAAGCGGCAGCAGGCTCTACGAGGCCATCGGCGATGAGCCCGGCAACGGCCTTCCTGCCCGACGGCGTCAGCGCGTCGGTGCCCAGACCCTCCCGCAGACGGACTCGAAGCATGACGTCCTCGACGTAGCGATCGCCGGCGGACAGGACCTCCCTCCCCGCGGCAGGTGATCTGCCGTCGCCCAGAGCGTCGGCGTAGGCGCGTGGGTGCTTGACGTTCCACCAGCGGGTACCACCGACATGGGAGTGCGCCCCTGGGCCGGCACCCCACCAGTCACTTCCACGCCAGTACGCAAGGTTGTGACGGCACTCGTCGTCGGGCGTCCTCGCCCAGTTGCTCACCTCGTACCAGTGCAGGCCTCCGGCCGTCAGCATCTCCTCGGCGAGGGCATACTTGTCCGCGTGGTCGTCGTCGTCGATGGGCGGGACCTGTCCACGGCGGATGCGCGAGGCAAGCCGCGTCCCCTCCTCGATGATCAGGGCATACGCGGAGATGTGGTCGGGACCGTAGGACAGTGCCGTGGACAGCGACGTCCGCCAGTCCTCGAGCGACTCACCGGGGGTGCCATAGATGAGGTCGAGGCTCACCCTCAGCCCTGCCTCCCGGGCCCATTGCACCGCCTGCGGCACGCGTTCGGGCGAGTGCGTCCGGTCGAGCACGGCCAACACATGCGGCACTGCCGACTGCATACCGAAGGAGACGCGGGTGAAGCCGGCGTCTCGCAGGACCTTGAGCGAGTCCAGTGTGACGGAATCAGGATTTGCTTCCGTCGTCACCTCTGCGTCCGGCGTGAGCCCCCAGCGGTTCCGGGCGGACCGGAGGATCGCTGCGAGATCCTCGGCCGGAAGGAGGGTCGGCGTGCCACCGCCGAAGAAGACCGTGGACAGCGGCCGGGCGGGGACGCCCGAAGCCTCGAGTGCGCGTTCACCGAGCTCCAGCTCGGCAAGCACCGAGCCGGCATAGGCGTCCTGTGATGCGCCGCCACCCAACTCCGTCGCCGTATAGGTGTTGAAATCGCAGTAACCGCAGCGGACTGCGCAGAACGGGATATGGACGTAGAGACCGAAGTCCCGCGCTGCGGCGCCGCTTGCGGACTCCGGCGGCAGCACCCCGTCCTCGGGTGCCGGCAGGCCGAGCGGGAGGGCGCTAGGCACGACCCGCCTCCTTGGAACTGTTCGGCGTCACTTCTTGGATTTGTCCTTCGACTCGTCCGACGACAGAGCCGCGATGAAGGCTTCCTGGGGCACTTCCACGCGTCCGACCATCTTCATGCGCTTCTTGCCCTCCTTCTGCTTCTCGAGCAGCTTGCGCTTACGCGTGATGTCGCCGCCGTAGCACTTGGCGAGGACGTCCTTGCGGATCGCCCGAATGCTCTCGCGGGCGATGATGCGCGCCCCGATGGCGGCCTGGATCGGCACCTCGAACTGCTGGCGCGGAATCAGCTCACGGAGCTTGCCCGTCATCATGACGCCATAGGCGTAGGCCTTGTCACGGTGGGTGATGGCGCTGAAAGCGTCCACCTGCTCGCCCTGCAGCAGGATGTCCACCTTCACGAGGTCGGCGACCTGGTCTCCGTCCGCCTTCCAGTCGAGCGATCCGTATCCGCGGGTCTTCGACTTCAACAGATCGAAGAAATCGAAGACGATCTCCGCCAGCGGGAGCCGGTACCTGATCTCGACCCGCTCCTCGGACAGGTAATCCATACCCCCGAGGACGCCCCGGCGCTGCTGGCACAGCTCCATGATGGCGCCGATGAACTCCGACGGCGCGAGGATCGTCGCGGACACCATGGGTTCGCGTACCTCGGCGATCTTGCCGACGGGGTATTCGCTGGGATTGGTGACCTTCAATGCGCGCTTGTCCTCGAGGGTCACCTCGTACTCCACGTTCGGTGCCGTTGAGATGAGGTCGAGGTTGTACTCGCGCTCCAGCCGCTCGCGGGTGATCTCGAGGTGCAGCAGGCCGAGGAAGCCGACACGGAAGCCGAATCCCAGCGCCGCCGACGTCTCGGGCTCGTACACGAGGGCGGCGTCGTTCAGGGTGAACTTGTCCAGGGCGTCACGCAGCACCGGGTAGTCGGTGCCGTCGAGCGGGTAGAGACCCGAGAAGACCATGGGTTTCGGATCCTGGTACCCGCCCAGGGAGGTGGCAGCCGGCTTGGCCAGGTTCGTGACGGTGTCGCCGACCTTGGACTGGCGGACGTCCTTCACACCCGTGATGAGGTAACCGACCTCGCCCACGCCGAGGCCCTTGGACGGCTTCGGCTCGGGCGAACTTACGCCGATCTCGAGCAGTTCGTGGCTCGCCCGGGTGGACATCATCTGGATGCGCTCTCGCGGGCTGAGCTTGCCGTCGACGACCCGCACGTAGGTGACGACGCCGCGGTACGTGTCGTACACGGAGTCGAAGATCATGGCACGGGCAGGAGCATTCGGGTCACCGGTCGGCGCGGGAAGATCGCGCACGATTTTGTCCATGAGAGCCTCGACGCCGACTCCTGTCTTGCCGGACACCATGAGGACGTCCTCGGGCTCGCCGCCGATGAGGCTCGCCAATTCTGCCGCGTATTTCTCGGGCTGGGCAGCAGGGAGGTCGATCTTGTTGAGTACCGGGATGATGGCGAGGTTGTTTTCCATCGCCAGGTACAGGTTGGCCAGTGTCTGCGCCTCGATACCCTGCGCCGCATCCACCAGCAGGACCGCGCCCTCGCAGGCGGCGAGGGACCGCGAGACCTCGTACGTGAAGTCCACATGGCCCGGTGTGTCGATCATGTTGAGGGCGTAGGCCGTGCCGTCGACTTCCCAGGGAAGGCGAACGGCCTGCGACTTGATGGTGATGCCGCGCTCCCGCTCGATGTCCATCCGGTCCAGGTACTGCGCCTTCATGTCCCGCTGCTCGACGGCCCCCGTGAGCTGGAGCATCCGGTCGGCCAGGGTGGACTTCCCGTGATCGATGTGGGCGATGATGCAGAAATTCCTGATGATCGCCGGATCGGTGGCGGCAGGCACCGGCGCGGTGCGGGCCATGGGTGACACGTGCGTTCCTCACTTTTACGGGACAGGGTCCGGCATGCTGCAACCAACCGGGCCGCCCTCGTGGACAACCGGCGCTGGTCCGCGCCGTTTCGCTTCCCTTAGTCTCCCACGACGCCGGACAGCCCCGGCAATCGGGCAGGATCACCGACCTGACGATCTCGGGCACTCCCGACCCGAACATGGCGTGCTGCCCGGCTCCCCGACCTTAGCTCCCCCTGGTTCCGGGAGCCGCTATCGCTAGGATCACTGCATGGCGATCACTCTCCGCTCCGTCCTGTCGCTCGCCGGTCGCGTGGTCCGCGCCGTCAGCAGCACGTCCGCACCCCCGGCCGACCGGCAGCCCGCGGGCAGACGCCCGGCCACCGGCAGGGCGTCGTCCCCCTCCCCCCAGCAGCCGGCGTCGCGACGGCAGAAGGCGGTTATCGCCTACTCACCCTCCGCGGACGGCAATCCGGACCCGGGCGAGATCGTCTGGACCTGGGTGCCCTACGAGGACGATCCGACCCAGGGCAAGGACCGGCCGGTGCTCCTCATCGGAACATCCGGGAAGACACTGCTCGGTCTGATGCTGACGAGCCGCGACCGCAACAACTCGCGCAGCCACGATGACCGCTACATCGACATCGGCACCGGGGCCTGGGACCGGCAGGGACGCCCGAGCGAGGTCAGAACCGACCGCGTACTGCGCCTCGCCCTGGCCGATATACGGCGTGAAGGTGCCGTGCTTCCACGCGGGCAGTTCGAACAGGTGATTGCGGCCGTACCCGACGACCTCCTCGGGTAGCCGTTTCCGGTGGCCGCGACCTGCCTGCACCTGCGGCTCACGCCCCGCCAGAATGCAGCGCAGGTCCGGTTTCCCGCGGGTTTCTGGTAACCTTGACAGCTGTGTGTCCGCGCAGGTCTCCGGGCACTTTGGCCGATCACCACACGGTATCCCCACGCCGCTCAGTCTTCGGTTGGCCGAAATACCCTCACGACCCAGTCCGCAATACAAAGAAAGTTCTCATACGTGGCAAATATCAAGTCCCAGAAGAAGCGCATCCTCACCAACGAAAAGGCGAGGCAGCGCAACAACTCGGTCAGGTCCGAGTTGAAGACCGCCATCCGCGCCGTGAACACGGCCGTCGAAGGTGCTGACAAGGATGCTGCCGCGACGGCTCTGCAGGCAGCCAGCCGCAAGCTCGATAAGGCCGTCAGCAAGGGTGTGCTGCACAGGAACAACGCAGCCAACCGCAAGTCCGCGATCTCCAAGAAGGTCAACGCGCTCTAAGCTGCGGATCCTCCGATGAAGGGCCGGCTCCATTCGGGGCCGGCCCTTCGTCATGAGAGCAGCACTCAGGGGTGCGAGTACCTCCATGCTGCAGGGACGCTCCTCTCTGGCTGCAGGAACGACGAAGCAGGACGGGTCTCGCCCGAGGAGCCGCAGTGCCCTCCACGCACCTCGGGGGTGGGGTTCAGCTGTCCCCGAGGGCTATCACGGTCACTGCCCGCTCGACGGCGTACACGGGATCCCGGGACTCGCCTTTCACCTGGGCGTCGGCTTCCGCGAGAGCGCGGATACAGCGTGCCAGTGCGTCGGAGCTGAAGCGCTGTGCCTCCTTCCGTGCCTGATCGACCTGCCATGGAGCCATGCCCAACTCCTTGGCCAACTGCATGGAAGAACCCCGCACCCCGTGCACCTTCGCGACGGCCCGCACCTTCATGGCGAGTGCTGCGACGATCGGCACAGGGTCCGCGCCCGTGGCGAGCGCATGGCGGAGCATCGACAGTGCCTGCGCGGTTCGTCCGGCCAGTGCCGCGTCGGCGACCTTGAAGCCGGTCGCCTCGATCCGGCCTCCGTAGTATTTCTCGACCGACTCGACGGTGACATCTCCCGCTGTGTCCGCGGTCAGCTGCTGGCAGGCTGCTGCCAGTTCCGGCAGCTGCGAGCCCACGGCGGCAACGAGCGCGCGGACGGCATCAGGTTCTATCCGCCTCCGCGCGAGCCGGAATTCGGTGGAGACGAACTCGGCCTTCTCGGCGTCCTTCTTCAGGGGCTGACAGTCGACGACGGTTGCGTGAGTGGCCTTGATCGCGTCCAGAAGCTTCTTCCCGCGATTGCCACCCGAATGGCGCATGACCAGGACGACGTCCGGCGCCGGATCGGACAGGTATGCGAGCGCGTCGATTAGAAAGGCATCGTTCATCTGTGCCAGACCCGACGCCTCGATGACCTTCCAGTCACCAAAAAGCGATGGACTGGCGTGCATTGTCAGTGTGCCGGCCTCGTAGGCGCCCGCATCGAACCTGACGAGTTCCACGTCGGGTTGTGCGGTACGCACCTGATGACGGATCGCTTCCGCGGCCTTCGACGCGAGATAGTCCTCGGGCCCGGACAGCAGGACGACGGCGGCGGGCCGGACATCACGCCAGGATGCCGGCTGCTGGCCTCCGCCGGTGGTGCGGCCGGCCGTATGTCTCGTTGCCATGGAGCGCTGTTCCTTTCGAAGAATCGATACCTACTGTTTCATGGCATCGACCTGCCACGAAAAGCCGTCCGTGCCGACGGTCGGATCGCCGCTCGGACAGCTCATTCCAGGTCCCGAACAGCTCACTCCAGGTCCCGGACCTCCATGGTGGTGCCAACGACGTTCACGGTGAAGGACCCGAGCTCGTCGGTCCGGACCACAGGGATATCGGCACGCACGAGTGCCTCCAGGATGGTGGGATGGGGATGGCCGTACTCGTTGTCCTCCCCCACGGAGATCAGCGCGAGACGGGGACGTAGCGCCTCGATCAGCGTGGTGCCGCCGTTCCTTGCCCCATGGTGGGCGACCTTCAGGATATCCACGCCCCGGTTGGCGATCTCCGGTGACGCATCGAGCATCCGTGCCCCAGCATCCTCCTCGAGATCCCCAGTGAGCAGGATCCGCACAGGCCGGTCGGATGCCTGGACCACGACGTCGAGCACCGCACTGGCGTTGTTCTCCTCCTCTGCTTCTGCGGAGCCTGCCGGCCACAGGACGCGGACCTGTGTCCGTTGGAGGTCGAAAGTCGTGAGGCTGTCGAGCTTCTCGGGCCGTACCCCGGCATCGGCAGCCGCGTCCGTCACCTCCCGCGGCAATCGGTCCTCGCCCGTCGAGTAATAGAACTTAGAGACGGTGCGTCCGTTGACAGCCCCCTCAACGCCTCCGTAGTGATCGTCGTGCAGATGTGTGATGACGAGGGCGTCGATCACCTCGACCGACAGGTCATCGAGGCAACGGTCCATCGCGGCCGGGTCAGGGCCGGTATCCACCACCAGTGCGTGTCCCGGCGCCGTCCCGACGACCAGACCGTCCCCCTGCCCCACGTCGCAGACCGCGACGATCCAGCCGGTAGCCGGAGGAACGGTCGTGACCTTGACGAGCACGATGACCGCTGCTGCCACCACAGTGAGGATGAGACCCATGACGAGAACCCTCCGGCCTCTCGCCATGCCCCCGTTGTCCGCCGATGGCGAGCGCGTGCGGCCCGTGCCCGGATGGCCTCCTTCGACGAACGCGGTGTGGTCCGCGGGACTCCGGTTCACTCTCTCCCTGCTCCGAACCGGGTCCCCGCCGCTGCCCGTCGCGCCGAGCATGTGGTTCCAACGGGTCGACTGCGGCCGTCGGGCGACCAGCAGGAACAGGACCGCGAGCGACACCAGAGCAGCAAGAGTGGCTCCCGCCGGCCCTGACGCCCAGGGTAGCGATGCTGCCGGTGCTCCCGCGAAGGTATCGGCGACGGCGCCCACCCATCGTGTTCCCCCTTGCGCTGCGACGATGAGGGGCTGTGCCAGCACTGGTGCAGCGACCAGCGCGAGGATCGCGACCATGCCCAGCAGCGTGATCGCCGGCACGACGGGAGACACCGCGACATTCGCCGGGAGCGAGTACACCGGCAGGGCCGGCTGGATCAGGACGAGGATCGGAGCACAGAACAATTGCGCCGTGAGCGGTATCGCGAGCACTTGGGCCATCACGCGGGGCATCAGGCGCCCGAGTGATTCCGCTACCGCAGGACCGGCGAGGACGAGCCCCAGGGTTGCAGAGACCGACAGCATGAAGGCGAAGGACACCGAGAGCCAGGGATCGACCGCCAGCAGGACGATGATCGACAGCATCAGCAGTGTCAGTGAGACCTTTCCCCGCCCGGACAGCACGGCCACGACACCGATCCCACCCATGACTGCTGCCCGCAGCACACTCGGTTCGGGACGCACCAGCAGGACGAACCCCGCAAGGGCCATCACGGCGCCGATGGCCGCCGGGAATCGAGGTACGCGACCGAAGCGGAGCCCCAGGAACATGAATGCGATGACATAGGAGCAATTGGCTCCGCTGACGGCAGTCAGGTGTGTCAGCCCGGTGGTCTTCATGGCGTGTTCGAGATCGGGCTCGAGAGTGGTCCGGTCTCCAAGGACCATCCCCGGAAGCAATCCGTGGTCCCGGCCGTCACGCTGGGCTGCATCCCTGAAGCGGGACCTCAGCCCATCGGTATAACCGAACCAGCCCTCGGCTTCCTGGACCATGGGACGGCTGGAGGGAAGGAAGATCGCTGTCGCCCGTCCAGGGCGATCCGAAGGCTTGGCGATGCCTAATACCCGTACCGTGTCTCCCGTGCCCATGGTCGACCACGAGGCGGAACCAAGAACGACGACGGGCGTGGCCGAGATGAAGGGAGTACCACCCAACAGCCCTCCGATTACTTCGGCGTCCACCAGGAACCGCTCCCCGCCGCCGAAAGCGCCCTGAGGGAGCGACGAGGGCTCCCCCACGATCCGCAGGTAAGCCGTGAACGTGGCCGAGCTCGCGATTGCCTCATCAACGGGTCCTTCCGCCGCCCGAGCGAGGCTTCCACCGGTGGCCAGCAGGACGAGGGCCACCGTCGCTGCGGGTGCCAGGCCCTGCCCCAGCAACAGCGCCCACTGCCGACCGGCGCGTTCAGGTACGAGGAAAATAACGCCGGCGAGTAGCAGAGTGACAGCAGCACAGATCAGCGCACTCGCCGTCACACCGACCGCAGGGCCCTGGATGGCAGTGGCAGCGACCGCCCATGCGACCGCAGCGGATGGAACAAGGCGCAGATCACCTCGCCACCGCGGCCCACGGGTTCCCGACCCCACCTCCCGGTGTGGAATATTGCCTTCTTGCGGCAGTCCGCCCGTGGGGTTGCGCCGTCTACCGGTGTGCCGCACAGGGCGGAGGCGCCCTGTCGAACGGAACGATGCCACCGCAGCCCTGATCACCGGACCACGATGAGCGGGAGGATTCCCTCGAGCAGCGCCGGTCCTATTCCCGGTATCGCGTCGATATCCGAGGCCTGCACGAAAGGACCGTGCTCCTCGCGCCAGTCGATGATGCGCTGGCCGAGGACGGGTCCCACACGTGGAAGCGATTCGACGTCGGCGAGTGTCGCCGCGTTGATGTCGATGGCCTGATCAGGAGCTTCGGGCCCGCCCGCGCCGCCGGCTGAATCCTCCGAAGGTTGAATGTTCTGGTCCAGGACTCCTGATGGGGACGACCCTCCGGAACGTGCTGTATCCGTGCGTGGTTCCTCCCCGACGGCCAGTACGTGGATGTGCTGCCCGTCCGACGGTGTGGCGGCGAGATTGACTCCCTCGAGGTCGGCCTCCGGCAAAGCCCCGCCGGCTTGCTCGATGACCTCGAAGAGGCGCGCGCCGGCAGCGACCTCCACCACGCCGGGTGCAGCGATTGCTCCCGTGACGTAGACGATGACTTTCTGGTCCGCATCCCTCTCCGCGCCGCCCGGTGGCTCGCCCGTTCCCAGGTCCGACATTCCGGGGCCTGCTCCGTTCCCTTCCTGCTGGCTCGTCGCACCGTCGGTAGTTTCCGGTGTTCCGGCCTCGCGCGCACCGCCTTCCGATGCTGCCCCCGAGGGGTCCCCCTGATCCGAAGGCTGGACCCCGACGTCCGGCGCCCCGGAACCCGCCGGCCTCTCGGCGTCGAGTTGTACCGAGACCGCTGCGGCGGACGGCTCCGAGCTACGCACCAGGAAGAGGGCGGCACCGACCGCGAGGGCTATGCCGAGGAATACGAGCGCCGCCGATCGCGCGACGCGCCACTGCAAGCCCCCGGCGCCCCCATCCTCGTCATCATCCTCGTCACGGTTCGGGTCAGGATTCGCGTCGACATTCCCATAGACGTTCTCCTGGGAGTACCCACTGAAGCCCTCATCAGGGACGCCATCAGCATCACCCTCGAAGGGTGGGTAGGAGCGACCCGCACCACCGCGGCCGGAAACACCACCGAGGCCGGAAACGGCATCTCGAAGACTCGCTCGTTCCGGGTCGACCCCGCTGCCCGGCACCCGCGGGACAGTCCCGCCACCTGACACCCGAGGGACGTCCCCGCCGCGCGGCTGCCCGCCGACGCCCAGACTGCCGGACGAGCCGCCCTGCGGACGGGGCGGCGGGACCCAGGGGTCCCCGTTCGTCGGCCATCGGTGCTTTCCCATAGGGCCACGCTAGGAGCGGGGGCCGGCGCGACCGGAAGTGCACGCGGCTATGTGGACAACGCGGCAGGAGACACCGTGGAGGCCTCGATCATGCCGTCAGGACAGGCGTGGACTCACCGTGACGGCCACGACCCCCAGGCCGGCGTGCGCCGCCAGGACCGACGGACAGGGAGACGTTGAGACTCGTCCGGCCCCGACGACGCTCTCGAGCCTTTGCGCGAGTCCGACGGCGTCCTCCTCGTTGCCGAAGTGGTGAACCGTCAGGTCCACGCCGTTGCTTCGACCCGCAACATCCGCCTCGACGAGCTCCTCGAGCCGCTGCAGTGCCCGTGCTGCCGATCGCATGCGTTCGAGCGGCACCAGACGACCGCCCTGTACATGCAGGAGGACGCGGACGGACAGCAGGGTGCCCAGCCAGCCGACGGCGGCCGTGATGCGTCCTCCGCGCCGCAACTGTTCCACGCTCGGGACGTAGAAATAGAGGGCCGAGGCACGGGCAGCCATGGCCGCAGCAGCCGCAGCGGCCTGGAGGCCGGCACCGGCCCGTGCAGCGGTCAGCGCAGCCAGGGCTGCGCGGCCCTGAGCCATGCCCGCCGTCCTCGTATCGATCACTTCCACGGGGATGACGGACCGCGAAGCCGCGAGCCGAGCTGCCTCGACGGTTCCCGACAGCAGCCCCGAGAGGTGGACGGACACGACGGCGTCGTACCCCTCGTCGGCGAGCCTGCCGTAGACCCGGTCGAACTGCCCCGGGGACGGCCGCGAGGTACGAACGACGGATCCGGCGGCGAGGGCCACCATCAACGGCGCGGTAACGTCGTCGTGCTCTCCCGTGAGGATGTCGTCACCCACGAGCACGGGCATCGCGACCACCTGCACGCCGTCGGCGATGCCGCCGGTTCCGGTCCATCCGGGTGCGAAGCCGGCGGCGGAGTCCGTGACGACGGCTACGCGCACAACCCGCTCCGGCCCGGAACGACAGCCGCTGGCACGAGCATCATCAGGCTGGAACGATGTTGACCAGCTTCGGCGCCCGCACGATGACCGTGCGGATCCCCCGCCCGTCCAGGACCCGCTGGACCTGCTCGCTCGCCAGCGCCAACTCGCGGAGTTCGTCCTCGGCGATGTCCGGCGACACCGTCAGGCGGTCACGCACCTTGCCCTGCACCTGCACGACGGCGACGACGGTCTCCTGTGTCAGCAGGGCCGGATCGACGGCGGGCCACCCTGCCGTCGCCACGGTCGCCTCGTGCCCGAGCCGGTTCCAGAGGTCCTCCGCGGTGTACGGCGCGAAGAGGCTGAGGATGATGGCGACAGCCTCCGTTGCCTCCCGGACTGCCGGGTCCGCCCCGCCAGGGCCGGAGTCGATGGCCTTCCTCGTCGCGTTGACGAGTTCCATGAGTTTGGCGATGACCACGTTGAACTTGTTGGCCTCCATCAGCTCAGCGGCGTCGGAAACGGTCCTGTGGGTCACCACGCGCAGCGCGCGATCCCCCGCGGAGGGGTCGGCTCCGACAGGGCTCGTGACGTCACCGCCCAGACGCCAGGCGCGTGCGAGGAATTTCGCGGAGCCCGACGGCGAGACATCGGCCCAGTCGACGTCGTCCTCAGGCGGGGACGCGAACACCATGGTGAGTCGAACGGCGTCGACCCCGTAGCGGTCCAGCTGCTCACCGAGGTCCACTCCATTGCCCAGCGACTTGCTCATCGCCTTGCCACCGTTGAGGACCTGGCCCTGGTTCAGCAACGCGCTGAAGGGCTCCGTGAAGTTCACCATGCCGAGGTCGAACAGCACCTTGGTGAAGAACCTGCTGTACAGCAGGTGCAGGATGGCGTGCTCGACCCCGCCGACGTACTGGCAGACCGGCAGCCAGCGGTTGACCGCCTCGCTGTCGAAGGGGGCTGTGTCGAGCTGCGGGTTCACGAAGCGGAGGTAGTACCAGGACGAGTCGACGAACGTGTCCATGGTGTCGGTATCGCGCCTGGCAGCACCACCGCACTCGGGGCAGGGCACGTTGACCCACTCCTCGACCGCGGCCAGCGGCGAGGTGCCTTTGGGCGCGAGGGCCTCGCCTCGCAGGCCTTCGGGCAGCGTCACCGGCAGCTGGTCGTCCGGCACCGGCACCTCGCCGCAGGACGGGCAGTGGATGATCGGGATGGGGGTGCCCCAGAAACGCTGGCGTGACAGCAGCCAGTCCCGCAGGCGGTAGTTGATGGTGTGCTCGCCGGTCCCCTGCTGCTCGATCAGTTCGACGGCGCGGCGGATGGCAGCGGGCTTGTCCAGCCCGGTCAGTTCGCCGGAGTTGACGAGCGTACCCTCGCCCGTCGTCGCGATGCCGGTCACGGATGCGTCATCGGCCCCGGTGTCGACGACGGTGCGCACCGGCAGGTCGAAGGCGCGTGCGAAGTCGAGGTCACGCTGGTCGTGCGCGGGCACGGCCATGATCGCTCCGGTCCCGTAGTCGGCGAGGACGTAGTCCGCGGCCCAGACAGGCAGCTTCTCCCCCGTCAGGGGATTGACTGCGTGGCGCCCGGTGAAGACTCCCGTCTTCTCACGCTCGGTCGCCTGCCGTTCGATTTCCGACAGTCCCTTGACCTGCTCCCGGTACGCCTCGAGCGCGTCCCGGCGATCCGGGGTGACGAGCTCGAGCGCCAGGTTCGCGTCGGCCGCGACGACGAAGAACGTCGCCCCGTACAGCGTGTCGGGACGCGTGGTGAAGACCTCGACGTCGGAAGCGGGCAGACCGCCGTCTGCCTCGATCCGGAAACGTACGTGCGCTCCTTCCGACCGGCCGATCCAGTTGCGCTGCATCGCGAGCACGCGCTCGGGCCAGTGGCCCTTCAACTGCTCCATGTCATCCAGCAGGCGGTCGGCGTAGTCGGTGATCCGGAAGTACCACTGGTTCAGGTTCTTCTTGGTCACCATTGTGCCGCAGCGATCGCAGGCACCGTTGATGACCTGCTCGTTGGCCAGGACGGTCTGATCCTTCGGGCACCAGTTCACCGGCGAGTTGCGTCGGTAGGCGAGGCCCTTCTCGAAGAACCGCACGAAGAGCCACTGGGTCCACCGGTAGTACTCGGGGTCCGAGGTGTGCAGACGCCGCTCCCAGTCGGCACTGATGGCGTAGCGCTTGAACGAGTGCGCCTGGGTCTCGATGTTTGCGTACGTCCACTCGGCGGGATGCGCGTTCCGCTTGATGGCGGCGTTCTCCGCGGGGAGGCCGAAGGAGTCCCAGCCGATGGGATGCAGGACGTCGAAGCCCTTCTGCCGGTAGAAGCGCGCGGCGACGTCGCCCATCGCGAAGGCCTCGGCGTGTCCCATGTGGAGGTCACCCGAGGGGTAGGGGAACATGTCGAGGACATAGCGCCGCTGGCGGCTCCCGTCGTCGATCGGCGCGAAGGACTTCAGCCGGTCCCAGACCGCCGGCCACTTCGCTTCGATAGCCGCGACGTCGTAGGAGTTCTCGTCCGGCTGGGCGTCCTCGGGGTTGGTGCTCACTGTTTGGCCTGTCCTGTCGGTGGAACGTTGTACTGCATGTGCTCGGGTAACCCCGCCGTCGAGGTGTCCATCGCATCCTGTGCCGGACACACAAAAGCCCCTCACACGCAGGAGGGGCCGCCGCACGGTTTTGACCGTGCGGCTAGGTAAGCAGGAGGTTCCGGAGCATGGATGCCACTTTAGCAGTGCGCCATCGGGCGGAAGGCGCCCGGCACAGCGAAGCCCGGTCCATCGTGGACGAACCGGGCGCCGCTCAGGGTGCGCAGGCTGCTAGTGCACGTCCTCATCGACCCAGTCGAAGGTCTTCGTGACGGCCTTCTTCCACAGCCGGAGCTGACGCTCCCGCTCACTGTCGTCCATGGACGGGATCCAGCGCTTGTCCTCGGCCCAGTTCGTGGACAGCTCGTCCGTGTCCTTCCAGAAGCCGACGGCGAGGCCCGCAGCGTAGGCGGCCCCCAGCGCGGTGGTCTCCGTGACCTTCGGACGAATGACCGGAATGCCGAGGATGTCGGCCTGGAACTGCATCAGGGCGTCGTTGGCAACCATGCCGCCGTCGACCCTGAGATCCTCCATGTCGACACCGGAATCGGCGTTCGCAGCGTCCAGCACCTCGCGGGTCTGGAATGCTGTCGCTTCCAGCGCTGCACGGGCGATGTGACCCTTGTTCACGAACCGCGTCAGGCCGACGATCGCGCCGCGGGCGTCTGCACGCCAGTACGGTGCGAAGAGGCCGGAGAACGCCGGGACGATGTAGACGCCACCGTTGTCGTCCACGGTTGTCGCAAGCTGCTCCACCTCGGGAGCACTCTTGATCAGGCCGAGGTTGTCCCGCAGCCACTGGATGAGTGAACCGGTGACGGCGATAGACCCTTCGAGCGCGTAGATCGGCTTCGCGTCGCCCAGCTTGTAGCAGACCGTCGTGAGCAGGCCGTTCTTGGAGTGGACGATCTCCTCACCCGTGTTGACGATCATGAAGTTGCCGGTGCCGTAGGTGTTCTTCGCGCCGCCCTTGTCGAAGGCTGCCTGACCGAACGTCGCCGCCTGCTGGTCGCCGAGAATACCGGCGACCGGGGTCTCGCGCAGGAGCTGCGACGTGTGAACCGTGCCGTAGACCTCCGAGGACGACCTGATCTCAGGCATCATCGACACCGGGACACCGAAATCGGCGAGGATCCCCTCGTCCCAGGCCAGGGTCTCGAGATCCATGAAGAGCGTCCGGGACGCATTGGTGACGTCGGTGATGTGCACGCCGCCGTCGACACCGCCCGTCAGGTTCCAGGTGACCCAGGAATCGGTGTTGCCGAAGAGTAGGTCACCGGACTCGGCCTTCGCCCGCGCACCATCGACGTTGTCGAGGATCCACTTGATCTTGGTACCGGAGAAGTAGGTCGCCAACGGCAGTCCCACCTTCGCCTTGTAACGCTCCACCCCGCCGTCCTTCGCGAGGTCGTCGACAATGTCCTGCGTGCGGGTGTCCTGCCACACGATCGCGTTGTAGACGGCCTTGCCGGTGGTCCTGTCCCAGACGACGGCGGTCTCCCGCTGGTTCGTGATGCCGACGGCTGCGATGTCGTGGCGGGTGAGGTTGGCCTTCGAGAGAGCCGTTCCGATGACCTCGCGGGTGTTGTCCCAGATCTCCGCGGGGTCGTGCTCGACCCAGCCGGCCTTCGGGAAGATCTGCTCGTGTTCCTTCTGGCCGGAGGAGACGATATCCCCCTTGTGGTCGAACACGATAGCCCTGCTGGACGTGGTGCCCTGGTCGATGGCGATGACGTACTGCTGCGACATGTCTAACTCCTTCATTGGATGACACGGTTAAGGGCGGCCCGCGGGCCGCCGGGCTCGGTGAGGACTAGGCAGCTATCGGGAAGGAGATGAACTGGATGACGATGCCTGCAAGCGCACCACCGACGATCGGACCGACGACCGGCACCCATGCGTAGGACCAATCGCTGCCGCCCTTACCCCTGATGGGCAGGAGGGCATGCGCGATGCGGGGGCCGAGGTCACGGTTCGGGTTGATGGCGTAGCCGGTGGGTCCACCGAGCGAGGCACCGATGCCGACGACGAGGAGTGCTACGGCGAGGGGACCGATTTCTGTCGGCGTCCCGGCGAAGGAGAGGATGACGAACACGAGCACGAAGGTGCCGATGATTTCGGTTACGAGGTTCCAGCCGTACGAGCGGATGGCCGGGCCGGTGGAGAAGACGCCGAGCTTGTTGGCGGGGTCCGGCTCGTCATCGAAGTGCTGCTTGTAGGAGAGCCAGCAGAGGACGGCGCCGAGGATGGAGCCGAGCATCTGCGCCGCGAGGTACGCCAGCGTGGTGGCGAAGGTCTTGTCGACACCGGGCGCGTATTCAGCCGCGTCGCCGTTGACCAGCAGGCCGACCGTGACGGCGAAGTTCAGGTGGGCTCCGGAGAGGGCTGCGACGTAGACGCCGGCGAAGACCGCCAGGCCCCAGCCGAAGTTGACCATGAGGAAGCCGCCGTTATTGCCCTTGGTCTTGGCGAGCGCAACGTTCGCGACTACACCGGTACCGAGCAACAACAACAGCATCGTGCCGAATGTTTCAGCAACAAATACTTCGAGAGACATCTTTGACTCCTCTAACTATTCATTTATCGACGGGCGCCGCCGCCTCGACGGCACCCGTTTTTCCCCCCGGCAACCACTGCCGTTGGATATGCACCGCTGCGAGTACCAGCGGTCCGACCCAATGGCGGCGGTTGCCGCTACTGGACCAAGCTCTTCGTGCTCCTGACGTGCACCCTGTGCGCCTCGGCGAGCACCTTCTCGGCGAGCTCGATCTCCGCCGCGGACTTCGCGGCGTCCCACCCCAGCAGGGGAGCCAGGGTCTCAGCAAGCTCTGCGAGCAGCTTCTCGGAAACGAGTCCGCGGAAGGCAAGCGATGTACGGCGAATCAGGACGTCGGTCAGGTGGCCGACCTGTTCGTGCTCCACCATATAGGCACACTCCCGCGTACTGACCTCCTTCGTGGAAATAAAAATCCTGTCGGGGCCTTCGGTGAGGTATTGGATGACGTCCTTCGCACGGGTGCCATAGCGGGTCAGGAGGACCCTGACGCGTGCCTCGTCGAAGCCCGGACGGACAGTCTTCCTGATCCATTCCTGCTCGGCTGCGTCATCCGTCGGGAAGTCCTTGCCGCCGCCGATCGCCACTCCGGCCGTGGAGGTCTTGCGCGTCGCGCCGAGGGCTGCGAGGGTGTCGTCGGCGAGGTGTTCGGAGAGAGCGCGGAACGTGGTCCACTTGCCTCCGACGAGACTCAGGGTCGTGACGGAGCGTCCACCCAGCTGTTCCTCACGCTTCTCGATGCGGTAGTCGCGGGACACGAAGCCCGGCTGCGTATCGTCATGGCGCGGCAGTGGTCGGACTCCCGAGAAGCTGTAGACGATGTGGTCCTGGGAGACCTTGATATCCGGGAACACGTGCCCGATCAGTTCGAAGAAGTAGTCGATCTCCTCGTCCGTGCAGACGGCCTGCTCGTTGATGTCCACATCGATGTCCGTGGTGCCGACGAGGACGCGATCGCCCATGGGGTAGATCAGGACGATACGGCCGTCGACGTGCTCGAAGAAGATCTCCGTGCCGTTGCAGGCCTTGAGCAGTTCCGGGTGGTCCAGCACGATGTGCGAGCCCTTGGTCCCGCCCATGAAGAGGGTCTCGGTGCCGAGCACCGCGTTGGTGCCGTCCGTCCAGGCGCCGGTGGCGTTCACGACGACGTCGGCCTGGAAGCCGAAGGTCTCGCCCGTGAGCTCGTCGCGCAGCAGGACGCCGTCCTCGGTGCGGCCGATGGCACTGACGTAGTTCGCTGCTCGCGCTGCCGGGTTGGCCAGCTGGCCGTCACGCAGGACGTCCAAGGTCAGTCGCTCCGGGTTGTGGACGCTCGCGTCGAAGTAGGTTGCGGCGTACTTGATGTCCTTACGAAGCTCCGGCATGGCGGCGAGCGCCTTCTTACGGCCCACGAAGGAGTGGCGGGGCACGTTTCCGCCGTCGCGCGAGAAGAAGTCGTACATCGTGAGGCCGGCCTTGATCAGCACGGCGCCGCGCTCCACCTGCTTGCCCTGCTTGTGGGTCAGGAACCGCATCGGCGCTGAGAGGATGCCGGAGAACGTGGTGTAGATCGGGATGGTGGTCTGGAGCGGCTTGACATAGTGGGGAGCGATTTTCATCAGTGCGTTACGTTCTATGACGGACTCACGCACGAGGCGGAACTCACCGTTCTCCAGGTAGCGGATACCGCCGTGGATCATGTGTGAGGAGGCGCCCGAGGCTCCCTGGCAGTAGTCACCCCGCTCGACGAGCGCGACGTCGATGCCCTGCAGTGCGAGGTCGCGGAACGTACCGACCCCGTTGATGCCGCCACCGATGATGAGCACGGACGCCCGGGGGTTGTCCCTGAGCTTCTGCACCATGGCGCGTGTCGAAGTTGTCATGCCTTCACCGTGGGTCAGGTCGGCTGAATCGCTCAAGGTCCTACTCCGTAACTTCAATGTCGGGAATGGTTACTGCACACCCAATTGTTCGAGCACTGGGAATAGCAGTCAACCTGATTGCACAAACGTGCAGACGGGTCCAGACTGGCGAGATGACGACGACGAACGACCTCCCCGGAGCCGACCTCGCAGGGGATGCGCCCCTCCCGGGCAACCGTTCGCGGGATGCGCTGAGGGCCGCGCAGATGTACTACCTGCAGGACCTGACCATGAACGCGATCGCCCGAGAGCTCCGCACCTCCCGCTCCACGGTGTCCCGCCTGCTCTCCATGGCCCGCGCAACCGGACTCGTCCAGATCCAGGTCAACAATCCGTCGGATCGTGCCCCCGCGCTCGAGCAGCAGATTCGCCGCCGCTTCGGCGTCGAGGCCCATGTGGTCCCCGTCGCGGACTCCATCAGCGACTCCGAGGTCCTGGACCGCGTCGCGATCCAGGCCGCCCGCACGATCGGGCCGCTGATGGACTCGAACGCGATCATCGGCGTCGCCTGGGGGTCCACCCTCAGTGCGGTGAGCCACCACCTGACGAGGAAGCAGACCCACGACAGCACGATCGTGCAGCTCAACGGCGCAGGCAACACGCAGACCACGGGCATCACGTACGCGAGCGAGATCCTGCGGCGCTTCGGCCAGGCATACGGCGCGCGCGTGGAGCAGTTTCCCGTGCCGGCGTTCTTCGATCACGCAGCAACCAAGACCGCCATGTGGGAGGAGCGAAGCGTGCGCCGCATCCTCGATCTGCAACAACGAATGACCATGGCGATCTTCGGGGTCGGATCCATCGGCTCGGGCATTCCGAGCCATGTCTACAGCGGTGGTTACCTCGACCGGGAGGACCTCGAGACGCTCGAGACGGATGAGGTGGTGGGCGACGTCGCCACCATGTTCTTCCGGGCGGACGGGAGCCATCGCGACATCCTCCTCAATGCGCGCAGCACGGGTCCGGACCTCGACCAGTTGCGCACGGTCAGCAGGCGCATCTGCGTGGTGTCCGGCGAGTCGAAGATCAACGGCCTGCGGGGCGCCCTCGCCGCAGGACTCGCCACCGACCTCATCCTGGACGAGGGATCGGCCCGTCGCCTCGTCCACGCCTAGGCACCCCTCCGTCCGACTCGGCGCCGCTCAGGTAAGGCGGTGGTCCGGCGCGGGCTCGACGTCGTGGACCGCCCGTCGTGGCACCTCGGTCACGCGGTGCAAGCGCCCTCGTCGGTAGAGTTCCCCCATGACCTCCTCCGTGCCACGCGCAGTCCTCGCCGATGGAACGTCGATAGACCGGATCGGCTACGGCGTCTACAAAGTGCCTCCGGAGGACACGGCGATCCTCTGCTCGACGGCACTCGACACCGGGTACCGCCTCCTCGACACGGCTGCGCTCTACGGCAACGAATCGGGAGTCGGCGCTGCAGCGCAGACGTACCTCGAGACCGGAGCCCGGGAAGACCTGTTCATCACCTCGAAGGTCTGGAACGACGACCACGGCTTCGACGCCACCCTCCGGGCGTTCGATGTGAGCATGCACCTTCTGGGCCTCGACCAGCTCGACCTCTACCTCATCCACTGGCCCTGCCCGTCGAAGGACCTGTACCTGGACACCTGGCGTGCCCTCGAACGGCTCCGATCCGAGGGACGGGTGCGGTCCATCGGGGTCTCCAACTTCCAGCAGGCGCACCTCGAGCGGCTGCTGGCAGAGACGGACATCGTCCCGGTCCTGAACCAGGTGGAACTCCACCCCTACCTGCAGCAGAGGGAGCTGCGCTCGTTCCACGAGGAGCACGGCATTACCACGCAGGCGTGGAGCCCCCTCGGGCGGGGGAACGTGCTCGACGACCCTGATATAGCGCGGGTAGCGACCGGACTCGACCGTACGGCGGCTCAGGTGATCCTGCGGTGGCACCTGCAGCACGGCATCCTGACCATCCCGAAGGCCAGTTCGCGCGAGCGCATCAGCTCGAATCTGGACATCTTCGGCTTCGAGCTCGACGACGCGCAGATGGCCGTGCTCGATGGATTGGACCGCGACCAGCGCTTCGGTTCGCACCCCGACAGGGTGGGCTGATGCGCGACGCCGTCGTCCGCTCCATGCTGTGGGAGGGGACCCTGCAACTGGTCTGGGACTTTCCCGCGGTCGACGGTCCCGGCCGGGCCGACCGCACGACGATCGTCATGGTGCACGGGTTCAGGGGCGACCACCACGGACTGTTGCGCCTCGTGGAGGAGCTTCCCGCCCACCGGGTCCTCCTGCCGGACCTGCCCGGTTTCGGCCAAGGGCAGGAACTGCCGGGGAGCCACGACGTCGGCACGTACGCACGCTTCGTCCGGGACACCGCTCGCGGCTTCGCTCCCGGCCCGCTCGTGGTGCTCGGACACTCGTTCGGCTCGATCGTCGCGGCCGAGGCAGCCGCGCTCGACCCTGACCTCGCCGGCGCGCTCGTCCTGGTCAACCCCATTAGCGCTCCGGCACTCGAGGGGCCCAGCCGCGTGGCGTCCCGCATCGCCGAGACCTACTACGTGGCCGCGGACCGCCTGCCCGAGGCCGCCGGGCGGGCCCTGCTCTCGAATCCGGTGATCGTACGCGGCATGAGCATGTTCATGGCCAAGACGAAGGACCGTACCCTGCGCCGCTGGATCCACGGGCAGCACGACGCCTACTTCAGCTCGTTCGCCAGCCGGCGCGTGGTGCTCGAGGCCTTCCGTGCCTCCATCTCGGGCACCGTCAGGGACCGGGCCCGGGACCTGGTCATGCCCGTCCTGCTGATCGCCGCGGAACAGGACGATATCGGGTCGGTCGCCAGTCAGCGTGAACTGGCTGCGCTCATCCCGCATGCGACCCTCGAGGTCATCCCCGACGTCGGGCACCTGGTCCACTACGAGAAGCCGCGCGAGGCGGCGCTGCTCATCGAGGACTTCCTGGAGAGCGTGCCCGCATGAGGATCCTCTTCGACGCCCGCTTCACCCGGACCGACCACCACGACGGCATCAGCCGGTACGGCGCCCGCCTCATCGCCGCCCTCGCCGCGACGGACGACGTCGTGATGCTCATCAGCGACCCGCGGCAACTGGCGCTCCTGCCGGACGTCCCCCACGTCCGGATCAACAGCCCGCTCTCCCCCGCCGAGGTGCTGGTGGCCCGGCGCATCAATGCCCTGGAGCCCGACGTCGTGGTGTGCCCCATGCAGACCATGGGCTCCTGGGGTCGCAGGTATCCCCTCGTCCTCACCCTGCACGACCTGATCTATTACCAGAACCCGGCACCGCCGTCGTTCCTCCCGCTGCCCGTACGCCTGCTGTGGCGGCTCTACCACCTCGCCTACTGGCCGCAGCGCCTCCTGCTCGACCGCGCCGATGTGGTAGCGACGATCTCGCACACCACGGCCGGCCTCATCCGGGAGCACAAGCTCACGCGGCGACCCGTGGTGCTCGTCGGCAATGCGCCCCAGCCGACGGAGCGGCGCCGTGATCCGGAGGCTCCGCGGTCATCTTCGTTGCTCTACATGGGCTCCTTCATGCCCTATAAGAACGTCGAGACCGTGGTCCGCGCGATGGGACTCCTGCCCGGTTCGATGCTTCACCTGCTGAGCCGCATCACGGCGGAACGCCGGCGTGAGCTCGAGGCCCTCGCGCCTGATGCGGAGCGCGTGGTCTTCCACGGCGGCGTGACGGATGCCGAGTACGAGGACCTGCTGCATGACTCGACCGCACTCGTCACCCTGTCGAAAGCCGAGGGATACGGACTGCCCATCATCGAGGCGATGGCCACCGGCACACCCGTCATAGCCAGCGACATCCCGATCTTCCGCGAGGTCGGCGGTTCCGCAGCGCTGTACGTCGACCCGGACGACCCGGCGGCCGTGGCCGCAGCCGTGCGGACCCTGGAGGAGCCCGACCGGTGGGCGGAAGCGTCCCGTGCCGGACTCGAGCGGGCGTCGGCCTACTCGTGGGCCGCATCCGCGGACCAGCTCCGGCTGGCGTGCGAACGTGCAGTCGCCGAATATGCACGACGGCGGGCCTGACATGGCCGACCTCCAGTGCCCGGCCACGGCGATCCTGCTCGACGCCGCCGCCGCTCCGCCCCCGTGGCTGACACGCCTGAACGTCGCCGGACGGTTCGAGGCACGCGGTTCCGATGCCATCGTGGCCCTCGTGGAGGAGACGGCCGACCTGTACCGCGGGGAGGCCTTCGTGGTCGCCGCGCCTCCGGCCGACCTGGACCAGGCGCTGCGGACGCGCGGTATCGGAGGCACCACGCCGATCGTCGTCGAGATCGATTCGAACGGGTGGCGGACCGTGTCCCCTCCCTGAGGAGCAGATCCGTTACCGTGCCTCACACGCGTCGCCTCCGATGAGGACGCGGGCGCACAGGCGGGCGCTGAGGCAGGCTGGGGAGACGCGGCACGGGATCGGAGCCCGCCGGGTCACGCCATCGGTCAGAGCACGTCGAGCGCGTCGAGGCGGATGTGCACCGGGTCCCCGGTCCTTCTGGCCGAGAGCGCCGCACGGCGGGCGCGCAGCTGGCGGGTGATTCCGGCGGCGGTCCGGTAGGGGAAGAACAGCAGGACGCGATGGCTGCCCTGTCCGGCCAGCGCGTCGGTGGACGGCATCGCCTTCCCGATCCCGCGCGGAGGAAGCGCGGCACGGACGGCAAGCATCGCCTCCCTGCGGACATCCGGCGGTACGGGTGCAGGACCGACGACACGCGCTGCACCCTCGAGGTCCAGCCCCTCCAGGAAGTGCACCAGGGCCTCACGGGTCCCTGTCAGCACGGCGTACCGCACGGCGGGTGGAAGGCCCAGTTCCTGACGTTCCACCAGCTCGCGGGACGCGGCACCGGCGGGATCCCACCGCACCAGGTGCCCCACCGCGACGTCATCGTCGCCCGTGATGACGACCGTGCCGCCGGAGGTCGACGGCCGGGCGAGTATCGCCGCCGAGAACCATCTCCGCAGGGCGTCCTCGCCGGCCCGCAGTGTCTCCCTGCTGAGCATGGCGTTGCCGTCGAGCAGGATGACAGCCGCATATCCTTCTGCTGCCACGGGTTCGGCTCCTGACGTGGCGACGACGACGGCGGGAACATCGAGGACTGTGTCGACGATGTGTTCGCCCGCCGATGAGATGACGGGTACTCCGGGGAAAGCCCTGCCGAGCTCCTCGGCCGTCCTCGTGGCGCCCGCCACGGTGGCCCGGACACGCGTTCCCCCGCACGCGGAACAGGCCCAGTGGTTGTCCGGCCGGCCGCACCACCGGCACGCGAGCGGCGCATTGCGTCCCGTCTGCGCCAGTGGTCCGGCACAGACGGAGCACCGGGCGGGGTGGCGGCACCGATCGCATGCAACGGCCGGGGAGAAGCCGGTCCGAGCGACCTGCAGCAGCACGGGACCCTTCTTGAGTCCCGCCTGTGCTGCGGCCCAGGCGGCATGCGGGATCCGGGCCTGGGCGGCGTGTGGATCACGTTCCATCTGGAAGGCGTCGGCTGCGTGGACCACACGGGGGGATGCGCGCCGCACTTCGGTGCGATCGGCCTGGATGGCTCGGGCCCAGCCCGTATCGACGAGGCGTTGCGCTTCCGTGGACCGCGCGAAGGACGACAGCAGGATGCCCGCTCCCTCGTGTTCCGCCCGCAGCAGCACGACGTCCCGGATGTGCTGATAGGGGGCGCGCTGCTCGACGTGCTGGTCATCGCCGTCATCCCACAGACAGACGAGTCCGAGGTTCCGAACGGGGGCGTAGGCGGCGGACCGGGTGCCGACAGCAACCGTGGCCGTGCCCTGCAGGACCCGCAGGAAGTTCCTGTACCTCGGCGTGGCACCGTCCTCACCGGTCAGGCGGGCGACGGCGGGCGCGCCGAGGCGCGCCACGAGGACGGCCTCCACGCGCGCGAGGTCACGCTGGTCGGGAACGACGACGACGGCTCCCCGGCCGGAAGCGACGGTCGCCGCCACGGCGTCGGCCAACTCCTCGGTCCAGGCCCGGCTTCCGTAGCCCCCGAGGCTCGTGAGCACCGCGCGGGGAGACTCCCCTGCCGCGAGGTGCTGGAGATAGGCGGGCCCGTTGACATAGCGCTGGAAGGTGCCCTTGGCCGGGGGGCCGGGAACCTCCCGGGGCCGGGCGGGCTCGGGCTCGGACGGGGTGGGGTGCGGAACCGGCTCAGGAACGGCCGTCGCCGGCAGCACGAACTCGGCTTCGACGCGTGCCATCCGCGGCGGCACGGCGGACCGGAGCACATCGCTCACCGTTCCGACCGAACGGGCGGCGACCGACGTCGCCAGGGCGAGGATCTCCGGTGTGAGCACCCGCAGCGGGGAGACCACCTTTCCGAGCGGCAGCAGGGTGGCCGTCGTGCTGGCCTCCGCGACCCGTTCGGCCAGGAAACCTGCCTGTTCCCGACCGGCGAAGCGGACCTTGACCCGGACGCCGGGTTGCGCCTCCGCGTCCATGGCAGCGGGCACCGAGTAGTCGAAGAACCGGTCCAGGTGAGGAAGCTGCGCGTCGAGGACCACGCGGGCGATCGGCAGGATCCGGGCCCGCTCGGGATCAGTCTGCGGCAGCTTGGCAGCGCCGAATCCATGCAGCAGCGACAGTTGTCCGTCGGTGCCGTCAGGTTGCCGGGAGCTCTGTCGGGTCGGGTGGGGCGTGTTCTCCGTCATGATGCCGCGGCGGCCACCGAGCCGCTCCCTATCCCTTCCGCGTCAGGCGTTGAAGTAGCTCCGGAGCTTGTCCACCCGGTCGGTGCGTTCCCAGGTGAAGTCCTCCTCCTCGCGGCCGAAGTGGCCGTGCGCTGCCGTGCGCTGGTAGATGGGCCGCTTCAGGTCGAGTGCGTTGATGATCCCGAGGGGTCGGAGGTCGAAGAGCTCCCTGATGGCATCCCCGATCGCCAGAGGATCGACGGTCTCGGTACCGAAGGTCTCGACATAGATGCCCACGGGCTGCGCCATGCCGATCGCGTAGGCGATCTGGATCTCGGCGCGCCGCGCGAGACCGGCAGCAACGACGTTCTTGGCCACCCAGCGCATGGCGTAGGCGGCCGAGCGGTCGACCTTCGACGGATCCTTGCCGCTGAAGGCACCACCGCCGTGGCGGGCCATGCCGCCGTACGTGTCGACGATGATCTTGCGTCCCGTGAGTCCGGCGTCCCCCACTGGCCCGCCGATGACGAAGGCACCACCGGGATTGAGGATATGGCGGACCGATGACGTGTCGAGCTCGGATTCCGCGAGGACCGGGATGATGACGTGCTCCGCGAGGTCCGCGCGCAGCTCCTCGAGGGATACCTCGGCCGAGTGCTGGGACGAGATCACGACCGAGTCGATGGAGACCGGGCGGTCGCCGTCGTACCCGATGGTGACCTGCGTCTTGCCGTCCGGACGCAGATACGGGAGCGTTCCGTCCTTGCGCACGCTGGTCAGGCGCTCGGAGAGGCGGTGGGAGAGCCAGATGGGAGTCGGCATCAGGACAGCCGTCTCGTCGCTCGCATAGCCGAACATGATGCCCTGGTCCCCGGCGCCCTGCGCATCGTACGGGTCGACGCCGGTACCCTCACGGGTCTCGAGCGAGGTGAAGACTCCCGAGGCGATCTCCGCGCTCTGCTGCCCGATGGACACCGACACACCGCACCGTGCGCCGTCGAACCCGTTCGCCGAGGAATCGTAGCCGATACCGAGGATCGTCTTCCGCACGATCTCGGGGATCTCGACATACGCCTCCGTGGTGACCTCACCCGCGACGTGCACCAGGCCCGTGGTGACGAGCGTTTCGACCGCGACGCGGGAGTCCGGATCCTGCTCGAGGAGACCGTCGAGGATCGCGTCACTGATCTGGTCGCAGATCTTATCGGGATGACCCTCCGTGACCGATTCCGAGGTGAAAAGGCGCAGGGAGGAACCGGTGCTGGGTGAATTCACGTGCCCACTCTACTTGGTCGGAGGGACAGTCCTGCCCGGACGCTACGCGATGCGACGGCGCTGTCCGGCGTTCCGGCGGCGGGCGGTCGGGAGGAAGCCGTCCGAGCGGTTTCAGCGGGACAGGATCCGTGCCGCATGGTCGATGACGGCGTCCGCGACGACCCGCTTGCTTCCGCGAACCGGCCCCGATGCGCTGCCGTCCGCGTCGAGGATGGTGACCTCGTTGGAGTCCTTGCCGAAGACCAGGTCCGAGCCGACGACGTTGAGCACGAGGAAGTCGCAGCCCTTCCGCGCGAGTTTCGCGCGTGCGTGCGTGAGCGGGTCCGCGGACGCGTCGCCCGTCTCGGCAGCGAAACCGGCGATGACCAGCGGTTCGGCCAGGGACGCCCTGGCGATCACCGCGTCGCGGAGGACGTCGGGGTTCCGGACGAGGCTGATGACCGGATCGGCGCCGTCGTCGCTCTTCTTGATCTTGGTCGTCGCGACCTCGGCGGGGCGGAAATCCGCCACGGCTGCGGCCATCACGAGCACGTCGGTGGTGGCCAGCGCCCCGAGGACGGCATCCCGCAGCTCGAGTGCGGACTCGACCCGGACGACGTCGCAGCCACGGGGTGCTGCCACCTCGGCGTGCGCGAGGATGAGCGTCACCTGGGCACCCTGCGCCAGCGCTGCCTCCGCGAGGGCCATGCCCTGCTTGCCCGAGGACCTGTTGCCGAGGAACCGCACGGGGTCCAGCGCTTCTCGGGTTCCGCCGGCGGAGATCGTGACGCGCCTCCCCGCGAGCGACCCGGTTCCCCCTGCCCGGGCGGCAGCAGCCATGACCGCGTCGAAGATCTCGGCTGGTTCAGGAAGCCTGCCCGGACCCGAATCCGTGCCGGTGAGACGCCCCGACGCCGGTTCGATCACGGTCACGCCTCTGGATCGGAGGGTCTGGACGTTCGCCCGCGTCGCGGCGTGCTGCCACATCTCGGTGTGCATCGCCGGTGCCATCACGACGGGTCCGCGGGCCATGAGGAGGGTGCCGGTGAGGAGGTCGTCGGCGAGGCCGGCAGCCGCCCTCGCCATGACGTCGGCGGTGGCGGGGGCGACGACGATGAGGTCGGCCTCATGACCGAGCCGGACGTGGTTGACCTTGTCGACGTCGTCCCAGACGCTGTTGCTGACCGGATGTCCGGACAGCGCCTCCCACGTCGCCGTGCCGACGAACCGTGTGGCGGCGTCCGTCGGGATGACGGTGACGTCGTGCCCGGACTCCGTGAAAAGACGAAGGAGGGATGCTGCCTTATAGGCAGCGATCCCTCCTCCGACACCAAGTACTATGCGCACCGGTTGTCCGTTACCTGCCCTGCGGTTCCGGTTATTCGGACTGTTCCATGGGCGAGGACACGAGCATGCCCTCGTTGATCTCGCGGAGTGCGATGGACAGGGGCTTCTCGTTGAGCTTCGTGTCGACGAGGGGGCCGACGTACTCGAACAGGCCCTCGTGCAGCTGCGAGTAGTACGCGTTGATCTGGCGGGCGCGCTTGGCACCGTAGATCACGAGGGCGTACTTCGAGTCCGAGGCCTCCAGCAGAGAATCGATCGACGGGTTGATGATGCCTTCGGGCTGAGTTGACACAAATTCTCCAAATATTTTAGGCGGAAGGGCTGATGCGGCGCTTCTCAGCGCTGCAGCGGAAGCAGTCCCATCAGTGACACGAGCTCGTCTGCCGCATGCTCCACGGTGTCATTGACGACGGTGTGGTCGAATTCCGGCTCGGCGGCAAGTTCCAGTTTAGCCGTTTCCAGCCGCTGCTGCTGTTCCTCGGGTGTTTCGGTGCCGCGGCCGACGAGGCGGCGCACCATCTCCTCCCAGCTGGGCGGAGCCAGGAACACGAAATTCGCGTCCGGCATAGTGTCCTTGACCTGCCGCGCACCCTGCAGGTCGATCTCGAGGAGCACCCGGCGGCCCTCGTCCATGGCGGCCTGCACCGTGCGTCGCAGCGTGCCGTAGCGGTTGCGTCCGTGCACCACGGCCCACTCGAGCAGCTGCCCGTCGCTGATGAGCTGGTCGAACTCCTCGGGCGAGAGGAAGAAGTAGTGCACGCCGTCCACCTCGCCCGGACGCGGGGGACGGGTGGTCGCCGAGACGGAGAGCCATACCTCCGGGTAGTTGTCCCTGATGTAGGTGGAGACCGTTCCCTTGCCGACCGCCGTCGGGCCGGCCAGGACTGTCAACCGGGGCTGTGACACTGACTCTTCCTTACTTGCTGGCCGGGCCAGAGTGATGTTGTGCGAGGTAGGAGACGAGGGACGTGCGCTGATGGATGCCGAGGCCTCGTACACGCCGGGTCGCCGCAATCCCGACCTCGGCCATAATGGCCGCCGCCCGCACGTCGCCGACGCCCGGAAGGGCCTTGAGGAGGTCCAGTACTTTCAGGCGGCCCACGGCGTCGTCGCCGTCGGGATTGTCGATCACGTCCTCCACAGAGAGCTTACCGGTCTTCAGCCGGGACTTGATGTCCGCCCGAACCGCCCTCGCCGCCGTCGCCTTCTCGCGCGCCTGGGTTCGTTCGTCATCCGTCAATGGCTTCAGGCTCACTGGTGCTCCCTGCGCTGGACGGCACCACGTATGGCGGCGACCGCTCGTCGTATGGATGGGCAAAGGATGGTGCGGACGGAGGAATCGGGGTTGGGCTGGAACCGAACCTACCGGGCGCGTGCCCCGGAAATCAATGTACCCGCGGCATCATGCGAGCTCGTCGCGCGTCCGCTCCGCCGCTGCGCGGAGATCGGCGGGATGAGGGCCTGCCGCGAGGATGGCCCGGCTCGACGTCGGCAGGACGAACGGCAGGGCGTTCCCGAAGGCGGCACGCAGCTCGACGGTCCCGGCGCCCTGCGCTCCGACCCCCGGGGCGAGGATGGGACCGTTCAGCGAGCCCAGGTCCAGTCCGAGGTGCCGGGCGGCATCGCCGATGGTCGCCCCGACCACGAGGCCGACGTGACCCGGTCCGGCGCCGGCGTTCTCGGCGGCAGCGGCGAGCGCTATCGAGCGCGCCACCGACTCGTCCCCGCCCACGTGCTGCACCGAACGGCCTTCGGGGTTCGAGGTCAGGGCGAGGACGAAGACACCCCGGCCCGTCGCTGCGGCAAGGTCGATGGCCGGCCGGAGGGACTCGAAACCGAGGTAGGGATTGAGGGTGACGGCGTCGGCCGCCAGTGGCCGCCCCTCCCCCAGCCATGCTTCGGCGTACGCCAGCATGGTGGATCCGATGTCCCCGCGCTTCGCGTCGGCGATCGTCAGGACGCTGGCGTCCGCGGCCCGCGCGAGCAACGTCTCGAGGACGGCCAGGCCACGGGAGCCGTGCCGCTCGTAGAGGGCGACCTGCGGCTTGAGTGCCACAGCCACGGCCCCGACGGCCTCCAGCACCGTCAGCGAGAAACGCTCCAGGCCCTCGGGTGAGTCATCGAGCCCCCAGCCGGCGAGCAGGCCCGGATGTGGATCGATCCCGACGCAGAGGCTGCCCCGGGCAGCCCGGGCCGCCGCGAGGCGCTCTCCGAAAGGAGCACGCAGCGCAGCGGCCGGCGCCTCAGGAGGCATCGCGTGCCTCGGTGGAGGCGCGCAGGTTCGCGGCGTGTTCCTGGAGGCTCGTCACCGACCACTCGTAGGACCGCATCGCCTCGATCGCCTGCACTGCCGCACCGACCTCGGGGATGGTGGTGATGACCGGCAGCCCGTAGGACGTCGCGGCAGCGCGGATCTCGTAGCCGTCGCCGCGGGCCTGGCCGCCGGAGGGCGTGTTGATGATCATGTCGATCCCGCCCTCGGTGATGAGGTCGACGACGGTCCCCCGGCCCTCGCCCGCACCCTCGGCGACCTTGCGGACCGTCGTGGCCTGGATGCCGTTGCGGCGCAGCACGTCCGCCGTGCCGCCGGTCGAGACGATCTCGAACCCGAGGTCCACCAGGCGCTTGACCGGCATGATGATGGCGCGCTTGTCGCGGTTGGCCACGGAGACGAAGACCTTGCCCTCGATGGGCAGTGCGGCGTTCGCTGCGGCCTGGCTCTTGGCGAAGGCCGTGTCGAAGTACTTGTCGATGCCCATGACCTCGCCGGTGGATCGCATCTCCGGACCCAGCAGCGAGTCCACGACGGTGCCCTCCGGGGTACGGAAGCGGCTGAAGGGCAGCACGGCCTCCTTGACGGAGACCGGTGCGTCCAGCGGAAGTGAGCCGCCGTCACCCTTGGCGGGCAACAGGCCGCGCTCGCCGCGGAGCTCCGCGATGGTCACACCCGTGCCGATCAGCGCCGCACCCTTGGCGAGCTGCACGCCCGTGGCCTTCGAGACGAAGGGCACGGTGCGCGAAGCCCGCGGGTTGGCCTCCAGGACGTACAGGACGTCGGATGCGAGGGCGAACTGGATGTTGATGAGACCGCGGACGCCCACGCCCTCGGCGATGGCGAGCGTGGCTTCGCGGACCCGCTGCAGGACGTCGGCCCCGAGCGTGATGGGCGGGAGCACGCACGCGGAGTCACCGGAGTGGATGCCGGCTTCCTCGATGTGCTCCATGATGCCGCCGAGGTACATCTCCGTGCCGTCGTACAGCGCGTCCACGTCGATCTCGATGGCGTCCTCGAGGAAGCGGTCGATCAGGACGGGGTGCGCCTCGGTGATCTCCGTGGCATTGGCGATGTAGCGGGAGAGGTTCGCCTCGTCGTAGACGATCTCCATGCCGCGGCCGCCCAGCACGTAGGAGGGTCGCACCAGCACGGGGTAGCCGATATCGTCGGCAATCCTCTTCGCATCCTCGAAGGACACAGCGGTGCCGTTCTTCGGGGCGATCAGCCCGCCGGCGTCGAGCACCCGGCTGAAGGCACCACGGTGCTCGGCGAGGTCGATGGCCTCCGGGGAGGTGCCGAGGATCGGGATGCCCGCGTCGGCCAGTTCCTGCGCGAGCTTCAACGGTGTCTGGCCGCCGAGCTGCACGAAGACGCCGAGGACGCCGCCGGTGCGCTGCTCGGCCGCGATGACCTCCAGGACGTCCTCGAGGGTCAGCGGCTCGAAGTAGAGCCGGGTCGAGATGTCGTAGTCCGTGGAGACCGTCTCCGGGTTGCAGTTGATCATCACGGTCTCGTAGCCGGCCTCGCGGAGCGCCATCGTGGCGTGGACGCAGGAGTAGTCGAACTCGATGCCCTGGCCGATCCGGTTGGGGCCGGATCCCAGGATGATGATCGACGGCTTCTCGTGCTGGGCCACCTCGTCCTCCTCGTCGTAGGACGAGTAGTGGTACGGGGTGTAGGCGGCGAACTCCGCGGCGCAGGTGTCCACGGTCTTGAAGACCGGCCTGATGCCGAGGGCATGGCGGACACCGCGGACGACGGCGTCGGGGGTATGGGTGAGGGCACCGATCTGCTCGTCGGAGAAACCGTGGCGCTTGGCGAGCCGCAGCACCTCCTCCGTCAGGTTCGGGGCCGACCGCACCTCCTCGGCGACCTCGTTGAGCAGGACCAGCTGGTCGAGGAACCACGGGTCTATGCCCGTGGCCTCGTAGAGGCGCTCCACGCTGGCTCCACCGAGCAGCGCACGCTGCACCTGGGAGAGCCGCTCGGTGGTGGGACGCTTCGACGCCTCGACGAGCGCGTCGACCTCCCCGGGAGCGACGGGGGCGTAGGAGAGCTGCGAGCCCTTCTGCTCGAGCGAGCGGAGTGCTTTCTGCAGCGCCTCGGTGAAGTTGCGACCCATCGCCATGGCCTCGCCGACGGACTTCATGGTCGTCGTGAGTGTGGGATCCGCGGCCGGGAACTTCTCGAACGCGAACCGTGGCACCTTCACCACCACGTAGTCGAGGGTCGGCTCGAAGGATGCCGGGGTCTTCAGCGTGATGTCGTTCGGGATCTCGTCCAGCGTGTAGCCGAGGGAGAGCTTCGTCGCGATCTTCGCGATGGCGAAGCCGGTGGCCTTCGACGCGAGGGCGGAGGAGCGCGAGACACGCGGATTCATCTCGATGACGACGACACGGCCTGTGCCGGGTTCGATGGCGAACTGGATGTTGCACCCGCCGGTGTCCACGCCGACCTCGCGGATCACGGCGATCGAGATGTCCCGCAGCCGCTGGTATTCACGGTCGGTGAGCGTCAGGGCGGGAGCCACGGTGATGGAATCGCCGGTGTGGACGCCCACGGGGTCGAAGTTCTCGATGGAGCAGACGACCACGACGTTGTCGTTCTTGTCGCGCATCATCTCGAGCTCGTACTCCTTCCACCCGAGGATGCTCTCCTCGAGGAGCACCTCGCTCGTGGGGCTGTACTGCAGGCCCTGTCCGACGATCCGGCGCAGGTCCTTCTCGGTGTATGCGAGACCGGAGCCGAGGCCGCCCATGGTGAAGGAGGGGCGGACCACCATCGGGTAGCCGAGGTCCTCGGCGGCGACGAGGGCCTCGTCGAGGGAGTGAATGATGGCGGACCGGGCGGACTCGGCGCCACAGCGCGCGACGACCCCCTTGAACTTCTCGCGGTCCTCACCGAGTTCGATGGCGGCGATGTTCGCGCCGATGAGCTCGACGCCGAACTTCTCCAGGATCCCGTTCTTGTCGAGGGCGATGGCCGTGTTGAGCGCCGTCTGGCCACCCAGCGTCGGCAGCAGCGCGTCGGGGCGCTCCTTCTCGATGATCTTCGCGACGATGTCGGGGGTGATCGGCTCCACGTAGGTCGCGTCGGCGAACTCCGGGTCCGTCATGATGGTCGCCGGGTTCGAGTTGACGAGGATGACCCGCAGGCCCTCCTCGCGCAGCACGCGCAGCGCCTGGGTGCCCGAATAGTCGAATTCGGCGGCCTGTCCGATGACGATCGGACCGGAGCCGATGACCAGGACGCTCTTGAGGTCGGTTCTGCGGGGCATCAGTTCTCTTCCTGCGTTGTGCTGCTGAGTTGTGTGGGGCTGCGCCGGGGCTGCGTGCCCGTGACCTGGGATCCGTGCGTGCCCAGTTCGGCAGCTGCCGCGTCGGCGAGGGCAGCGGACTCGGAGGGGGCGTCGAGGGCCGAGGCCAGCACCGCATTCCCTGAACCCGGATCCGCCTTCTCGGCCCGCATGAGGTCGATGAAGCGGTCGAAGAGGTAGGCCGAGTCGTGCGGGCCGGCAGCCGCCTCCGGGTGGTACTGGACGGAGAACGCAGGGAGGTCCAGGCACGCGAGGCCCTCGACGACGTCGTCGTTCAGGCTCACGTGGCTCACCTCGACGCGTCCGTAGGAGCCCGCGGGCGCCTCGACCGGGCCGTCGAGCGGAGCATCGACCGCGAATCCGTGGTTCTGCGAGGTGATCTCGACCTTTCCCGTCCGGCGGTCGAGCACCGGCTGGTTGATGCCGCGGTGGCCGTAGCGGAGCTTGTACGTGCCGAATCCGAGCGCCCGTCCGAGGATCTGGTTACCGAAGCAGATGCCGAAGAAAGGCATGCGCGCATCGAGGACCCGACGGAGGAGCTCCACCTGCGCGTCGGCGGTGGCGGGGTCACCCGGTCCGTTGGACATGAAGACGCCGTCCGGCTGCGTGGCGACGACATCCTCGAAGGTGGCGTTCGCCGGCAGGACGACGGTGCGCACCCCGCGCTGGGCGAAATGCTTGGGAGTCATCGCCTTGATGCCGAGGTCCAGGGCCGCGATGGTCGCCACGGTCCCACCCGTCCAGCCGTGGTCTGCGGGCTCGACGACGTACGCCTCGTCGATGCTGACCTCCTCGGCCAGCCGGGAGCCCGTCATGGACGGCTGCGCGACGACCCTCTCGACCAGCTGACCCTCGGTCAGGGCGGCGTCGGGCCCGGAGAAGATGCCGGCCCGCATGGCCCCGCGCTCGCGGAGGTGCCGGGTGATCGCCCGGGTGTCGACACCCTCGATGCCGACGACGCCCTGCTCGCGCAACTGGTCGTCCAGGCTCTGCTCGGACCGCCAGTTCGACGGTCGGCGCGCAGCGTCGCGGATGATGTAGCCGGCGACCCAGATACGGCGCGATTCGGCGTCGTCCGCGTTCACGCCGGTGTTGCCGATGTGCGGCGCGGTCTGCACGACGAGCTGGCGGGCGTAGGACGGATCGGTGATCGTTTCCTGGTAACCGGTCATGCCGGTGGCGAAGACCGCTTCTCCGAGCGCGGTGCCCTCGGCGCCGTATGCGCGGCCGCGGAAGGTCCGCCCGTCCTCGAGGACGAGCACCGCGGGTGCCTTCGCGTGGGGTGGCTTCGATGGAGCGTGGCTCACAGCTGTTCCCTGCCTTCGGGGGTCGGTGGAGTTCGGTGGTCTGACGTAGTTCTGGTGCGGGTCCGGGAGTCCGGAATGGTCGGGGGGTTCGCCGGGAGGAGCCCTGCGACGGCGGCGACGAGCTGGGCCTTGTGCGCGGCGTGCCGGGTGCGGAAGCCGGTGTCCACGCGATCCGTCCGCTCGGGACCGAGTCTCCAGGTCACCACCACGAGGCCATTCTTCTCGACGAACTTGCCGGTCATGCCACCGGCCAGCTGCACCGAGACGAGGTCCTCCCGCGGGATGAAGACCGTACGGGCGCCGGTGCGGCTGACGAGGACGCCGTCGGGGTGGACGGCGGCGACGGCGTTGCCGCGGAGGCCGAGACCGTGGACCGCGATGCGGTCGAGCCAGTCCCCCGCCGTCGTCGTCGCGACGTACTGGCCCTCGGCTTCGTAGAGGACGGGCCCGAGGTCGGCGGGCACCTCCGGCGGTGCAGGGACGTCGCCCTGGCGTCGGAGGCGGTTCCGCCACCCGAGCGCCATCAGTGCCACGATCACGACGATGATGGCGACGGTCAGGGCCACCCAGCCTAGATATTCCATGCGGGAGCCTCCCCGGTCATCGAGGCGGCGGGTGCCTGTCGCGGTGTCGCGAGGCGGCCCTCCAGGACTGTCGGGTGCCCGGCGTAGAACGTCGCACGGACGCTGCCGGGCAGTTCGAGCCCGCGGAACGGGCTGTTGCGGCCCTTCGTGGCCATGGTGGAGGGGTCCACGGTCCAGCGCGCGGCAGGATCCACCAGGATCAGGTTGGCCGGTTCCCCCGCGGCGAGGGGACGGCCCTGGTGCTCGAGCCGGCCGATGCGCGCCGGAGCCACCGACGTGACCCGGGCGAAGCCCTCCCAGTCGAGCAGGCCGGTCTCCACCATGGCGTGCTGCACCACGGACAGGGCGGTCTCGAGACCCGTCATGCCCATCGCGGCCTGCGCCCACTCGCACTCCTTGTGCTCGCTTGGGTGCGGCGCGTGGTCGGTCCCGACGACGTCGATGGTGCCGTCCGCGAGGGCTGCGCGCAGGGCATGCACGTCATCGGAGGTCCGCAGGGGCGGGTTGACCTTGTAGACGGGGTCGTAGCTGCGGACCAGCTCGTCGGTCAGCAGCAGGTGGTGCGGGGTGACCTCGGCGGTGACGTCGATGCCGCGGGCCTTGGCCCAGCGGATGATCTCGACCGACCCGGCGGTGGAGACGTGGCAGACGTGCAGCCGGGACCCGACGTGCTGAGCGAGAAGGACATCGCGGGCGATGATGCTTTCCTCCGCGACGGCCGGCCAACCGGTCAGGCCGAGGACGGCCGAGACCTCGCCCTCGTTCATCTGGGCCCCCTCGGTCAGGCGGGGCTCCTGCGCATGCTGGGCGATCACGCCGTCGAACGCCTTCACGTACTCGAGCGCGCGACGCATCAGGACGGGGTCGTGGACGCAGATGCCGTCGTCGGAGAAGACGCGGACCGAGGCACGCGATTCGGCCATGGCGCCGAGTTCGGCGAGGCGTTGCCCGCCGAGACCGACGGTGACGGCGCCGACCGGGCGGACCTCGACCCAGCCCGAGGCGAGGCCGAGCCGGTACACCTGCTCGACGACGCCGGCGGTGTCCGCGACGGGCGAGCTGTTGGCCATGGCGTGGATGGCCGTGAAGCCGCCCAGGGCTGCGGCGCGCGAACCGGTCTCGACGGTCTCGGCGTCCTCCCGGCCCGGCTCGCGGAGGTGGGTGTGGAGGTCCACCATCCCGGGAAGCGCCACGAGGCCTTCGGCGTCGATGGTCACGGCGCCCCGCGATGCCGCGTCCGCTGCTTCCGGGCCGACGACGGCGATGAGGCCGTCGCGGATGAGGAGGTCGGCAGCGTCGCCGCCGAGGATCGATGCGCCGAGGATCAGATACTCCGTGGCGGAGGGGGTCGCGGTGGAGCCGGCGGTGGTGTCAGTGGTCACGGGGTGCGGCCTTCCGGGGTCGTCGCGAGCTGGTCGGGCTGGTCGGCCTGGTTTTCGGGCTGGTCGTCCTGCGGGTCGTCCTGCGAGTCACCCGAGAGCAGGAGGTACAGCGCGGCCATGCGCACCGATACGCCGTTGCGGACCTGGGCGAGGACCGTCGAGCGCGGCGAATCGGCGGCGGCGGACGAGATCTCCAGGCCCCGGTTCATCGGACCGGGATGCATGATGACCGTGTCATCGAGGCCCATGGTGTCCAGCAGGGCGAGCCGTCCGTCGTCGAACCCCCAGCGCCGCGAGTACTCCCGCGTGGAGGGGAAGAACGCGGCGTTCATGCGCTCGGCTTGCAGGCGGAGCATCATCACGGCGTCGGGCCGCTGGGCGAGGGCGTCGTCGAGGTTGTAGTACACCGTGCAGGGCCAGGCCCCGACGCCGACCGGCAGCAGGGTGGGCGGTCCCGCAAGGAGGACCTCCGCGCCGAGGGTCGTCAGGAGCCACACGTTGGAGCGGGCAACGCGCGAGTGCAGTACGTCCCCCACGATCAGGACCTTCATGCCCGCCAGGGTCGTACCCGCGGATGGCGTGCCGTCGAGCTTCGCCCAGTGGCGGCGGAGCGTGAAGGCGTCGAGCAGCGCCTGGGTCGGGTGCTCGTGCGTGCCATCGCCCGCATTGACCACTGCGGCGTCGATCCACCCCGAAGCGGCGAGCCTGGCCGGAGCGCCGGACGCGGGGTGGCGGATGACGACGGCGTCCGCGCTCATCGCCTCGAGGGTCTGCGCGGTGTCCTTGAGCGATTCGCCCTTCGAGACGGAGGATCCCTTGGCCGCGAAGTTGATGACATCCGCGGACAGGCGCTTCGCGGCGGCCTCGAAGGAGATGCGCGTGCGGGTCGAGTCCTCGAAGAAGAGGTTCACGACGGTGCGCCCGCGCAGCGCGGGCAGCTTCTTGATCTCCCGCTGCCCCACGGCCGCCATCTCCTCGGCGACGTTCAGCAGGCGCAGGGCGTTCCGGGCCGAGAGATCCTGCGTGCTGAGCAGATGCTTCACAGGCGGTCCTCGATGACGACCTCGTTGACCGCGGAGCCGCCGATCAGGTCGATCTCCGCCAGGTGGACGCGCACCCGTTCCCGGGACGACGTCGGGAGGTTCTTCCCGACGTGGTCGGCGCGGATGGGCAGCTCGCGGTGTCCCCTGTCCACGAGGACAGCGAGGCGGACGATGCGCGGACGCCCGAGGTCGGCGAGGGCGTCAAGGGCTGCGCGGATGGTGCGACCCGAGTAGAGGACGTCGTCGACGAGCACCACGACCTTGTCGTCGATACCCGACGGCGGCAGCTGGGTCGCGAGGGGCGACCGGGTGGGATTGCGGCGGAGGTCGTCGCGGTACATGGTGACGTCCAGCTGGCCGGTGATGAGATCGGGGTCCACGGCTGGATCGACGGCTGAGATCTTTTGCGCGAGGCGCTGGGCGAGGGGGAAGCCCCTGCGCGGGATGCCGAGGAGGACGAGGTCCCGGGAGCCCCGGTTCGCCTCGAGGATCTCGTGGGCGATACGCGTGAGTGCGCGGTCTATATCTGCTTCTGCGAGAACAACGCGCTTGTGGATGCCGGATTTCGAGGCAGGCACGGTCATAACACGCTTCCTCCTTCCCCGCCTCACTGGACGGAATTTAAAGGCTGGTTGCGGTGACAAAACTATCACAGCGGCGCCTACCCCTAGGGTTGCACCATGGCTATGAACACCCCCGGACCCGGCGTCGGCGACCCCCGCCGGGAGGACCGGCACGGCTACGGACAGCAGGGACCGAACCGTGGCGGACCACAGCAGCACCAGGACTGGTGGGGCACCACGACGCTCCGCCACCACCATCCGGCACCCGCGAGGACACAGGGGCATCCGCTCCATCCCGTATGGAATCAACCGCCTCCGCGGCGTAGGGGCGTCCTCAACATCCTCCTGGTGATCGCGGCGGCGCTCGTCGTCGCCGGCGTCCTGCTCCTGCTGTCCCTCTCCCTGGGTCCCTCCGCCTTCCTGCTCTGCGGCATCCTCGCCCTCGTCCCTCTGGCCATCTGCCTCCTCGGGCTGCGCTGGATCGACCGATGGGACCCCGAACCGCGCGGGGCCCTCGTCTTCGCCTTCCTGTGGGGAGCGGGAGCCTCGGTGGTGGTGACACTGCTCCTGGGGACCTACGTGGTGGAACTGCTCGGCAGCGCGCTGACCACCACGTCTCCCGAGGTGATCGGACCCGTCCTGCAGGCACCGCTCGTGGAGGAGTTCGCCAAGGGCCTCGGTGTCCTCATCCTCGTGTACACGCGGCGCAGCCACTTCGACGGACCGGTCGACGGGATCGTCTACGCCGGAACCGTGGCGGCAGGGTTCGCCTTCACGGAGAACATCCTCTACTTCGGTTCGGCCGTCGTGGAATCGGGCAACGCCGGCGCCCTCGTGGGGGTCTTCATCCTCCGCGGCCTGTTCTCGCCCTTCGCGCACGTCATGTTCACGTCGCTCCTCGGATTCGTGCTCGGCTTCGCGCTCAGCCGCGGTGGGGGCAACGGCCGCATCCTCGGTGCCTTCGTCCTCGGACTTCTTCCCGCGATAGCGGGACACATGCTGTGGAACGGCGGCACGCTCGTGCTGTTCAACAACTTCTTCCTCTTCTACCTCGTGGTGCAGGTGCCACTGTTCATCGCCGCGGTGATCGCCGTCGTGCTCCTGCGTCGCTCCGAGCGGCGGCTGACCGAGGCGCGGCTCGGCGACTACGCGCATGCCGGCTGGTTCACCCCGGAAGAGGTGCGTATGCTCGCCACCCGGCCCGGCCGATCGCAGGCGCTCGCCTGGGCACAGTCGGTCGGGGCGAAGAACGACATGCGCGAATTCATCCGCACGGGTTCGCGGATCGCCTACACGCGCCAGCGCATGCTGGGCGGACGGAGCGACGCCGACTACGCGGCGGAGGAGCGCGCACTCCTGGATGAAGCCAGCCGGCGCCGCGCCAGGATTTTCCAGCTGGCCTCGGCCCGCTGAGTCAGGGAGTGCCCGGACCCTGCTTGCCGGAACTCAGGCGAGCAGGGTCGGCTTCAGCTGCTGCAGCCTGCCGAGGAGACCGTTGACGAACTTCGGAGACTCGTCCGTGGAGAGCATCCGGGCCAGTTCCACGGCTTCGCTGACGGCGACGCCGTCGGGGACGTCGTCGTTGTAAAGCAGTTCCCAGCTCCCGATCCGGAGGACCATGAGGTCCACTGCGGGCATGCGGTCGAGGGTCCAGCCCTGTGAATAGGTGCTCAGGAACTCGTCGATCTGCTCCTGGTGCTCCAGGACGCCCTCGACGATGTCCACCGTGTAGTCGGCGATGACCATGTCGGTCTTCTCCCGACGGGCGCGGATGACCTCGAGGGCCGGCATGTCACGCTGTGTCGACTCGAAGAGGATGTCCAGGGCCCGGCGTCGTGCCTTGCTGCGTGCGCTCACTCGTTGACGCGTCCCAGGTACTCGCCCGTCCGGGTGTCGACCTTGACCTTGGTGCCGTTACCGAGGAAGAGGGGCACCTGGATCTCGTGGCCCGTCTCGACGGTGGCGGGCTTCGTGCCGCCGGTGGAGCGGTCCCCCTGGAGACCCGGCTCGGTGTAGGTGATCTCCAGCGTCACGGACGCGGGCAGCTCGACGTACAGCGGCGAGCCCTCGTGCATGGCGATGGTGGCCATCTGGCTCTCGAGCATGAAATTCGCTGCGTTCCCGACCGTCTTGCCGGGCACGGTGATCTGGTCGTAGTCGGTGGTGTCCATGAAGACGAAGTCCTCACCGTCCTTGTACAGGTACTGGTAGTCGCGACGGTCGACGGTGGCCGTCTCGATCTTCAGCCCGGCGTTGAAGGTCTTGTCGACCACCTTGCCGGAGAGGATGTTGCGAAGCTTGGTGCGGACGAAGGCTCCACCCTTGCCAGGCTTGACGTGCTGGAATTCGAGGACGTTCCAGAGGTTGCCTTCGAGCTTGAGCACAGTGCCGTTCTTGATGTCGTTCGTGGTCGCCACAGATTCACTTTCGTCGGTTTCGCGGGTGGATGGGCCGGCCGAGGCACAGCGGGCACGCGGAGGCGCACCGAAAGTCCAGGGATCAGTCTACCCCGAGCGGCGTGCGTACCGGCCGGCCGGGACCTGCGCTGCAGTGTCAGGCCCCGCGTCCAGCTCTCAGGACGCGATCTCCTGGTAGGCGGCGAAGAGGAGTGAGGTGTCCGGTACCTCGAGCATGCCGGGGCGGCCGACGCCGTCGAGCACGACGAACCGCAGGAGGTCGCCACGCGACTTCTTGTCCCGGCGCATACCGTCCAGCAGCGCTGCCCACCGATCGCGCCGGTAGGTGACAGGCAGCCCGAGGGACTCGAGGATGCTCTTGTGGCGGTCCGCCTCCACGTCGCTGAGCCGCCCGACCATCCTGGACAGCTCGGCGGCGAAGACGAGGCCCACCGAGACCGCTGCTCCGTGGCGCCATGAGTAGCGCTCGGCGAGCTCGATGGCATGCGCCAGCGTGTGGCCGTAATTGAGGTACTCCCTGCGGCCCGACTCGCGGAGGTCCTCCGAGACCACCTCCGCCTTGACGCGGATGGCCCGCTCGATGAGGTCCCGCAGCACCGGCGAGGTGGCGTCCGTCGCCGCTGCGGTGTCCTGTTCGATGAGGTCGAGGATCGCCGGGTCGGCGATGAATCCGCACTTGACCACCTCGGCGAGCCCCGTGACGAGCTCGTTCTTCGGCAGGGTGGCCAGCGCGTCGAGGTCGACCAGGACGGCGGCGGGCGGGTGGAAGGAGCCGACGAGGTTCTTCCCCTCGGAGGTGTTGATGCCCGTCTTGCCTCCCACGGCGGCGTCGACCATGCCGAGCAGGCTGGTCGGCAGGTGGACCACCCGGACACCGCGCAGCCAGGTCGCCGCGACGAAGCCACCGAGATCGGTCACCGCGCCCCCACCGACGGTGACGACGGCGTCCGAGCGCGTGAAGTCGTTCTGGCCCAGCACCTGCCAGCAGAAGGCGGCCACCTGGATGTGCTTGCCCTCCTCGGCGTCGGGTATCTCGGCGGTGACGGCGGTGAAGCCGGCGGCGGCGAGCTCGTCGCGGACGGTATCGCCCGTGGCGCGGAGGGCCCGGGGATGGATGACCAGGACGCGCCGCACGCGTTCGCCCAGGATCGCCGGCAGCCTGCCGAGGAGGCCCCGGCCGACGACGACGTCGTAGGTGTTCTCAGGGGTGCTCCCGGTGACCGGGATGATGGTCGCTTCGTCAGTCGCCATGGGTCTGCATTCCGATCTCGTGGTTGATGTCTGTGTCCAGCGAGTCAGCCACGGTGGAGGTCTGGTCGTTCGACGTGTCCGTGGTCCGGGGTGGGGGCGCCGCAGGCAGGGCACGCAGGACGGCGTCGGCCGTGCCCCGTACGCTCAATCCGCGGCCGTCGACCACGACCGTCGCGAGCGCCGCGTAGACAGGTCGTCTCGCCGCGTACAGCTCCTGCCAGCGCTCGGCAGGCCGGCCCGCAAGCAGGGGACGCCCCGAGTCCCCGCTGATGCGGGGCAGGACGGTCGCGAGGTCCGTGTCGAGGAACACCACGACGGCGCCGGCGAGGAGTTCCTGTGTCCGGGGATGAAGCACTGCTCCCCCGCCGAGGGACACGACGACGCCGGGGACGAGCACCTCGGCGACCACCTCTGCCTCCAGGAGCCGGAAGCCCTGCTCTCCGTGCCGGGCGAAGATGTCGGCGATGGTGCCGTGCCGTTCGACGATCAGCCGGTCGGTGTCGACGAAACGCGAACCCGTGCGTTGCGCGAGCACCCTGCCCACTGCCGATTTGCCGACGGCCATCGGACCCACGAGCACCACGGGGTGGTCCCGCATCCTCAGGCTCCTGCGGAGTCCAGGAACTCCGGGATGTTCTCGAGGTAGCTGCGCATGTTCCGCGCCGTCTCGGCGAGGGAATCACCGCCGAACTTCTCGGTGACCGCCTCCGCGAGCACCAGCGCGGTCATGGCCTCGGCCACCACCCCGGCAGCAGGAACGGCACACACATCCGAACGCTGGTGGTGCGCCCGGGCCGCCGCTCCGGTGCTGACGTCGACGGTCCGCAACGCCCGGGGAACCGTGGCGATGGGCTTCATTGCGGCCCGCACGCGGAGGGCGTCACCGATACTCATACCGCCCTCGATACCGCCTGCCCTGTTGCTGGCGCGGACGATCTTGCCGGAGTCGTTCCGCAGGATCTCGTCGTGCGCGGCGGTACCGCGGCGAGCCGCGGTCTCGAACCCGTCGCCGACCTCGACGCCCTTGATGGCCTGGATGCCCATCAGGGCCGCGGCGAGCCGCGAGTCGAGGCGCCGGTCCCAATGGACGTAGCTGCCGAGTCCCGGGGGGAGTCCGTAGGCGACCACCTCGACCACACCGCCGAGCGTCTCACCCTCTTTGTGGGCCGCATCGACCTCGGCCACCATGGCGTCCGAGGTGTCCCTGTGGAAGCAGCGCAGCGGGTCGGTGTCGAGCGCGATGACGTCGCTCGGCCGGGGCAACGGCGCATCCTCGGGTACCGACACGGAGGCGATGGATACGGTGTGGCTGACCAGGCGGATGCCGAGCCCCTCGAGGAATTTGGCGGCGACCGCTCCGAGGGCCACCCGGGTGGCGGTCTCGCGGGCGCTTGCACGCTCGAGGACGGGACGTGCCTCGTCGAAGCCGTACTTCTGCATGCCCGTGAAGTCGGCATGCCCCGGACGGGGTCGGGTGAGCGGCGCGTTGCGGGCCGACGCGGCGAGTTCGGCGGAGTCCTCCTCGCCGAGGGGGTCGGCGGACATGATCTTCTCCCACTTGGGCCACTCCGTGTTGGCCACCTCGATGGCCACGGGACCGCCCTGTGTGATGCCGTGGCGGACGCCGCCGATGATCCGGACCTGATCCTGCTCGAACTTCATGCGCGCGCCGCGTCCGTAGCCGAGGCGGCGGCGCGCCAGGGCCTCCTGGATGTCACTACTCGTGATGCCCACTCCCGCGGGCATTCCCTCGATGATCCCGACCACGGCGGGGCCGTGCGATTCTCCTGCCGTCAACCAACGCAACATGGCTTCCATACTGCCATGCAGACGGCGGGCATCAGCGTCACGTCATGCGGACGGCGTCACACATCACGTCCAGCAGCGCTGCGGAGTCCTGCGCACTGTCGGGAAAAAAGAGACGCACCTGCTCCACCGCCTGGTGCAGCAGCATGTCGAGGCCGGGGACGATCGTCCCGCCGGCCCGCTGCCAGCCGGCTGCGAGGGCGCTGGGCCAGGGATCGTAGGCGACATCGAGGAGCGTCCCCCGGGTGCGGAAGCCGCTGTCCGACTCCAGCTCGAGGGCCAGTGCGTCCCCGGCATGAGGCGGAAGGGTGGAGATGACGACCTCCGCGGTCCGCACGTGCTGTCCTGCCTCGGCCCACGGCAGGAGGACGACGTCGATGCCGAGGGCCGAGCCGACGCGCAGGAGGTCGGCCGCCGCGTCCGGACGCCGGACCAGCACGCCGGCCGACGAGGCTCCCAGCCTGGCCAGACCGGCCACCGCTGCGGCAGCCGTCCCGCCGCCGCCGAGGATGACCCCGTGGCCGGGGGTGCGCACGCCGGCTGCTGTGAGGGCGTTGGCGACGCCCGCGACGTCGGTGTTGTGGCCGGTGAGCGTGGCTCCGGGCGCATCGCCGGCGACGACGACGGTGTTCACGACGCCGAGGATCGCCGCCGGTTCGGTGGAGGTGTCGACGAGGCGCGCGACGCCCGCCTTCAGCGGCATGGTGACCGACAGACCGCGCCAGCCCGGAGTCGTCCGCACTGCCATGATGAACTCCTGAAGGCCGGCCTCATCGACGTCGAAGGCCGTGTAGGAACAGTCGATGCCGAGCGCACGGTAGGCCGCCGCGTGCAGCAGCGGCGATTTGGAGTGACCGATCGGCGACCCGATGACGGCGGCCCTGAGTGCGGGCGCCGGGGTTCCGGCGGGTAGCACCTACCCGCACCGTCCGGGGTTCTCGCCGCACCAGGCATCGTACTCGGTCACGTAGCGCAGGTGCTCCGCGTACGTCTCCGAGAACTTGGTCTCGCCGGTGTCGAGGTTCACCGTGACCCAGAAATAGAAGGGGACGTCCGCCGGATTGACGGTGGCGTCGATGGCCTCGTCGCCGGGGGAACCGATCGGCCCCTTCGGCAGGCCGGGGTTCGCGTAGGTGTTGTACGGGTTGGAGGTGTCCTGCTTCTCCTCGTCGGTCAGCTGGTAGCTGCGCTTGCCGAGTCCGTAGGTGACGGAGGCGTCGGACTGGATGAAACCGCTCGTCTCCGTATTGCCAGGCGTGAGGCGGTTGTTGATGGCGCCTGCGACCGTCGCATAGTCGCCCTGCTGGGCCTCGGCCTGCACGATGCTCGCAATCGTCAGGATCCTGTACTGCTCGGCCGGGTCCGTCACGCCGTCCTCGGCGAGGCGGTCGGTCGTCGCCTTGATCATCTCGGTGACGATGTCCGTGGCCGTCGCCTCGACGTCGAAGCGGTACTCCCCCGGGTGGAGGTAGCCCTCGAGCGAGAGGGCCTCCGGCGGCAGGCCGAACTGCGTCGGGGTGGCAGCCAGGGCGTCGAACTCGGCGCGGGGAATCCCGGTGGAGGTACTGAGGATGTCAAACACTTCGCCCTGCCGCAGATCGCGGGCTACGGCGGCGTAGGAGACGAGGGAGGGATCCTCGCCGAGCAGCGCCTCGGCGGCGTCGGCAGCAGGCATCTGGAGCCGCATCTCGTACTCGCCGGGCTGGACCTCGCGGCCACCCGAGATGGCGCCCAGCGCTTCGATGAACGTCTGCGAGTCCGCGACGATGTCCGCACTCTCGAGACCGGTGCCGATGGCCAGTGCGCCCGCACCTTCGGGGACGGTGAAGACGGTCTGGTCCCCGCCCGGGCCCGCGTAATCGGTCACCTCGTTGAGGCCGAGAGCGTCCCTCAGCATCAGGGCTGCGGCGTATACGGTCCCTGCGAAGAGCAGGAGGACGACGAGCATGACCACGGTCCGCCGGAGGCGTCTGCGCTGCTTGGTCTTCGAGGACGGACGACGGGTATTGCGGCGCGACTCCTCCTGGGCAGCGAAGAACTCCTCGACGGGTTCGGAGTAGGTGTCGGCCTCATCCTCGTCGTGCCTCTCGGCGGTATGCCGGCCTTCGGCACCACGGGCGGCAGAGGAATGACGCGTACGGTTGTTCACGACTCCGGATCCCTTCTGCTCGGCGTACTGTCCTTGATATCTGGCTCCTCTGTTGGGGTCAGCAGCGGGCCCTGAGCGCCCTCTGCGTCACGCGCAGGAACCGGATCCCCCACATCCCGTCCACGTGAACGTTGCATGTCGATGGCGTGCTGGAGTATTTCGACGGCAGCCACCTGATCCACTACCTTACGATGCTCACGGCTACTCAGACCAGCCGAATGAAGCGATCGATGCGCGGACACCGTGCTCAGGCGTTCGTCGACCAGCCGTACCGGTAACGGACGGGCCTGTCGGTCGAGTTCCTGCATCACCAGGTCCGCATAGGCCCGGGCCATCTCGGCGGAGGCGCCCTCCCTGCCGCTCAGGTTCTTCGGCAGCCCGACGATGACCTGCACCGCGCCTCGCTCGATGGCTTCGCGGACGAGGATCCGCACGTCGCTGTTCCTGCGCGGATCCCTCTTCAGCGTGCGGATCGGCGTCGCGAGCAGTCCGTCCCGGTCGCATCCGGCGAGGCCTACGCGGACCTGCCCGACGTCGACACCGAGCTTCGGTCCCTGGGGGTAGGACGCCGCGACCCCGCCGGTCGTCGCTTCCCCGCCGAGGTCGGACATCGGGCCGGTCAGCGTTCGGCTACGGCCGCGCGAATGGCCGAGAGGGCATCGGGGATGCGCGCTGCATCCGAACCGCCGCCCTGCGCGACGTCGTCCTTGCCGCCGCCGCCTCCACCGAGGATCTTCGCGGCCGTCCGGACCAGCGCACCGGCCTTAACGCCTGCAGCGCGGGCGGCGTCGTTGGTCGCCACGAGGACCAGCGGGCGGTCCTGGGAGACACCGGTCGCCGCGACCACGGCGGCATCGGAGCCGAGGCGTCCGCGCAGGTCCAGCACGAGGGTCCGCAGCTCGTCCGCACCGCCGATCTCACCGGCGTCGTGCGCGATCAGGCGTACTCCGTCGACGTCCACGGCGGTGTCGACGAGCGAGGCCGCGGTGGCGGTGAGCTGTTCCTTCCTCAGGCGGTCCAGTTCCTTCTCGGCGACCTTCAGCTTGTTGAGAGTGGCCGAGAGGCGTTCCGGCAGCTGGGCCGAGGGCACCTTGAGCATGTCGGAGAGCTCCGAGACCAGGGCGCGCTCCGCCGCGAGGTGGCGGAACGCGTCGAGACCGACGAGTGCCTCGACACGCCGGTTTCCCGAGCCGACCGACTGCTCCCCGAGCAGTGTGAGGCTGCCGATGAGCGACGTCGAAGCGACGTGTGTGCCACCGCAGAGTTCGCGGGAGAAGTCCGCGTTCATCTCGACCACGCGGACCGTGTCGCCGTACGCCTCGCCGAAAAGGGCCGTCGCCCCGAGCGCCTTGGCATCGGCTAGGGACATGATCTTCGTCTCGACCTCGTAGTTGTTCCGGATGGCGATGTTGGAGACCTCCTCGATCTCCGAGCGAGCCGCGGCGCTGATGCCCTCGCCCCAGGAGAAGTCGAAGCGCAGGTACCCGGCCTTGTTGTAGGACCCGCGCTGCAGCGCCTCGGGGCCGAGGATCTCGTGCAGGGCGGCGTGGACGATGTGCGTCCCCGAGTGGGCCTGCTCCCCCGCATGGCGGCGCTGGCGGTCGACGGCGGCCGTCACGGTCGCGCCCTGAACCACCTCGCCCTCGCGGACGACGGCGTGGTGGACGCTGAGGCCCTTGACCGGGCGCTGGACGTCGAGGACCTCCACGACGAAGCCGTTCCCCGTGATGAGGCCTACGTCGGCGGCCTGGCCGCCGGCCTCGGCATAGAACGGGGTTTGGTCGAGGACGAGCTCGATCTCATCGCCCTGCAGGGCGCTGGGAATGGACTGGCCCTTGTCCAGCACGGCGATGATCGTGCCCTCCGAAGTGAGCTCGTCGTAGCCGGTGAAGACGGTCTGGCCGCGGCCGAGGAGCTCGTTGAAGACGGAGAAGTCGGCGTGGCCCGCCTTCTTGCCGCGCGCATCGGCCTGAGCACGCTGGCGCTGCTCGAGCATGAGCGACCGGAAACCGTCGGCGTCGACCGCCAGTCCAGCTTCCTCGGCCATCTCGAGGGTCAGGTCGATGGGGAAGCCGTAGGTGTCGTGGAGCGTGAAGGCGTCCTGGCCGGACAGGGGTCGCTGCTCGGAGAGGGACTCGCGGACCGCTTCCTCGAGCCGTGCCGTACCGGAGGCGATGGTGCGCAGGAACGCCTTCTCCTCGGCATAGGCGATGCGGCTGATGCGTTCGAAATCGGTGTCGACCTCGGGGTACACGCCCTTCATCGCGTCGCGGGACGCCGGAAGGAGTTCGGGCAGGCACGCCTTCTCCACGCCGAGGAGCCGCATGGCGCGGACGGCGCGGCGGATGAGGCGGCGCAGCACGTAGCCGCGGCCCTCGTTCGAGGGGCTGACCCCGTCGGCGATGAGCATCAGGGAGGAGCGGATGTGGTCGGCGACCACGCGCATCCGGACATCGTCCGTGTGGTGTGGATCAGCGGCGGACTCGGCGCTCGTGTAGGTCTTGCCGCTCAGTGCAGCCGCCCGGTCGAGCACGGGACGCACCTGGTCGGTCTCGTACATGTTCTCGACGCCCTGCAGGATCATCGCGAGGCGCTCGAGGCCGAGGCCGGTATCGATGTTCTTCTTCGGGAGCTCGCCCAGGATCTCGAAGTCGTCCTTGCCCGTGCCCTCTCCGCGCTGGTACTGCATGAAGACGAGGTTCCAGATCTCCACGTAGCGGGAGTCGTCCGCCTCGGGACCGCCGTCGACGCCGTACGCGGGTCCCCGGTCGTAGAAGATCTCGGAGCAGGGACCGGCGGGGCCGGGCTGGCCCGTCGACCAGTAGTTGTCCTTCTTGCCCATCCTCTGGATGCGGGCGGCGGGGACACCGATGCTGTCCCGCCAGATCTTCAGCGCTTCCTCGTCCTCGTGGTAGACGGTGATCCAGAGCCTCTCGGCGGGGAGGCCGAAACCGCCGTCGGCGACGTCGCTGGTGAGCAGGTTCCAGGCAAGGCGGATGGCCTCGGCCTTGAAGTAGTCACCGAAGGAGAAGTTGCCGCACATCTGGAAGAAGGTGCCGTGCCGGGCGGTCCTGCCGACCTCCTCGATGTCGCCGGTGCGGATGCACTTCTGGACGCTCGTCGCCCGGTCGTAGGGGGCTACCTCCCGCGCGGTCAGGTACGGGATGAAGGGAACCATCCCGGCCACGGTGAACAGGAGCGAAGGATCGGAGGAGACCAGCGACGCCGACGGCACGACCGTGTGCCCGTTCTTCTCGAAGTAGCTCAGCCAGCGGCTGGCGATCTCGTGGGACCTCATGGTGGCACATCCTTCAGTGGTTGGTCGGAGCGCCGGCGAGGAAGGCATCGGCAGCGGAATTCCTGCTGCCGCCGCTCCCTGTCCGGGTGCGCCGTCGTTCGGTGGCGCTGCGCAGGCCGGCTCCCGGCTCGCGCCGCAGGATATCCGGGCGGAGACTCGACGCGGGTACGACGATGGGTGGTGCTGTTGGCCTAGCGGAGGGACCGACGGGACGATGGAACGGCGCCCGCTGCCGTCTCCGGAGCGACAGGGGCGGTAGCTCCGGGTAGCTCGACGCCGAGGGCGGCCCGCAGGTCGGTCTCGCGCTCCGCCATCGCCGAGCGCAGGGCATCGGCGAAGTCACTGATGCTGTCGCTGATCTGCCCGACGGCGCGGTTCAGGCCCTCGGGCCCGAGGGTCGACTTGGCCTGGGACACCTTACGGACGGCGACGACGCCGATGGTGATGCCGGCTGCCAGCCAGAAAGCTCTTCTGATCATCGTTGTCTCCGGTTCGTTGGGGGGCTAGCGGCTGCGACGTCGGCGTGCAGGCGAGGTGCGGCCGCCGAGGGCCGTGCGGACGCCGTAGGAGAAGGCCGAGACCTTGATGAGCGGAGAACCGATCGTGGCGGCGATGAGCGACGACAGCGCGGAGATGTTGGCCGAGGCGTCGGAGACGTTGGAGGTGATCCCGTCGACGGTCCTGAGCTGCTGGTGCGTGGTGCTCACGGTGCTGGTGACCTCCTCGATCAGCGGCGTCGTCTCGTCGGTGACGGTGCGGATGGCCTTGCGCAGCTCGTCGAACACGCGGCCGAGCTTCCAGATCGGAACTGCCAGCAGCAGGACCAGGACGGCGAACATGCCAGCAGCTATCAGGCCCGCAATATCTCCACCTGACATGGGCGGTCTCCTTTACGCAGGGGTGCACCGCCTCGACGGTGGCATGGGAATTCTTGCTGTTAGTACCTTACAGAACGAAGAGCCCGCGGCGGGTGCCGCGGGCTCTTCGTACGCACTTCTCGCTGGGTCCCGGTGGATTGCTCCGCCGGGCGGAGCGGCTAGCGTGCGTAGTACTCGACGACGAGCTGCTCTTCGCAGGTCACAGGGACCTCGGAGCGCTTCGGGCGGCGCACGAGGCGGGCCTGGAGCTTGTCGAGCTGCACGTCCAGGTAGCCCGGAACGGCGGGCAGGACGTCGCGGTGCGCACCGGCAGCCGCAACCTGCAGCGGAACCATGGTCTCGCTGCGGCGGTGGACGTGGATGAGCTGGCCTTCGGCCACGCGGAACGACGGGCGGTCTACGCGGCCGCCGTCGACCATGATGTGACGGTGCACGACGAGCTGGCGGGCCTGGGCGATCGTACGGGCGAACCCGGAACGGAGCACGAGGGCGTCGAGGCGCATCTCGAGCAGTTCGATCAGGTTCTCACCGGTCAGACCCGAGGTGCGTCGGGCTTCCTCGAAGACACGGGTCATCTGTGCCTCGCGGATGCCGTACTGGGCGCGCAGGCGCTGCTTTTCGCGCAGGCGTACTGCGTAGTCGCTGTCCTGCTTGCGACGCGCGCGGCCGTGCTGGCCCGGCGCGTAGGGCCGACGCTCGAGGTACTTCTCGGCCTTCGGGGTCAGGGCAATGCCGAGGGCTCGCGAGATGCGGACCTTCCGGCGGGCACGTGTGTTGTTAGCCACGTTTACCTTTCGATGTTTTTCGCGGCGAAGAAACGGGAAATGCCACGAGGGCATCCGCACTTCCTGGTGTCGCTGGCCTCCACTTGCGGAGAGCCGGGATTGGCCGCTTCCCGGTACTACAGTCCGCCGCGACCCTGGCTTCCGCCCGCGTTCAGCAGCAGGGAACCTGCTGGAGGAAGCGGAGGGAGGCTGGTACACGACGACTTGCCAGTCAGCGGTCAATGCTAGCAGTCGGGCGCTTCAGGGCCGAATCACGCTTCGGCTCCGGAGCGGAGGGACCGGGCGCCGCCTACTTCCCGCGGATGATCCTGCGCAGCCGGGTCAGGCGGGAGGAGATGTCCCGCTCGGCTCCCCTGTCCGTCGGCTCGTAGTAGTCCCGTCCCACCAGGTCGTCGGGCGCGTACTGCTGGAGTGCGATCCCGTGTGGCTCGTCGTGGGAGTACACATAACCCTTGCCGTGCCCGAGCTGCGATGCTCCCGGATAGTGGGCGTCCCGCAGATGGGCAGGGATGCCCTGACCGCGCCCCGCCCGTACGTCGGCGATGGCCGCGTTGATCCCGTTGTAGGCGGCATTCGATTTCGGCGCGGTGGCGATGTGCACCACCGCCTCGGCAAGGATGATGCGGGCTTCGGGCATACCGACGAGCTGCACCGCCTGGGCAGCGGCGACGGCGGTCTGGAGGGCGGTGGGGTCGGCCATCCCGACGTCCTCCGACGCGGAGATCATGAGCCGGCGGGCGATGAACCGCGGGTCCTCCCCCGCCTCGAGCATCCTGGCGACATAGTGCAGGGCGGCGTCCACGTCGGAGCCACGGAGCGACTTGATGAAGGCGCTCGCGACGTCGTAGTGCTGGTCCCCGGCGCGGTCGTAGCGCAGGGCGGCGACATCCACCGCCTTCTCGGCGTGCTCGAGAGTGACCAGCACGGGCAGGGTGACGTGTTCCTCGCCGTCCCCGCTGTCCTCGTCGCGTTCTTCCCGGCCGGCGTAGGGGTCGTGCGGTTGCGGAGGCTGCTCGGACTGGGCTACCCCGGCCGCGGCCTCAAGGGCCGTCAGTCCACGCCGTGCATCGCCTGCAGCGAGGCGGACGAGGTGCTCGAGCGCTTCCTCCGACACCTCCACCGTTCCCGCGAGGCCGCGTCCGTCGTCGACGGCGCGCTGCAGGAGGTTCCTGATATCCGACTCATCGAGCGGCCGCAGCGTCTGCAGGAGCGACCGCGAGAGCAGCGGTGACACCACGGAGAAGGACGGATTCTCGGTGGTTGCGGCGATGAGCACCACCCAGCCGTTCTCCACCCCGGGCAGCAGCGCATCCTGCTGTGCCTTGTTGAACCGGTGGATCTCATCGAGGAACAGCACGGTGGTCTGCCGGTAGAGGTCGCGCGTGGTCAGCGCCTCGTCCATCACGCGGCGGACGTCCTTCACGCCGGCTGTGATGGCGGACAGTTCGACGAATGTCCGGCCCTGCCCCCGCGCGATCACGTGCGCGAGCGTCGTCTTGCCGGTTCCGGGCGGACCCCACAGGATTACGGACGACGGCGCCGCGTGGGCCCCCGGATCATCCTCTCCGGCGAGCGTCCTCAGCGGTGATCCCCGCCCGAGCAGGTGCTGCTGACCGACGACCTCGTCGAGGCTGCGGGGCCGCATCCGCACCGCGAGGGGGCTGCGGGGCCGCACGACGCCCGAGGAACGGCCGCCGCCGGGTGCCGCATGATCCGACGCGTCGTCCTCCGCTGCAGCACTGAAGAGATCATTCACAGCGTCAACGTTACTGCGGGGCGCCGACGGCCCCGGTACGGTGGAGTCGCAGCACGTGGCACGGTCCCGTGAACCGACGATTCACCGACGAACGGACGAGACCCATGCCCTCCACAAGGTCGGTCCTCGTCGAGGCGCACCGCCTCGACGGGTGGCTCGCACGATTCGGTGAGCGCAACGGCGCCTACACCGTCGAACCCGATGGAGAGCGGGCCGACGGCTCGATCAGGCTCGCCGCCGTGAACGGCTGCACAGCCGTCCTCGCCCCACCGCTCCCCGTCAGAGCCCGGAGTCCCCGTGAGCCGGCGGGCGCCCCTGCCGCATCGGACCAGCGCGCACTGGGGGAACACCTGCTGTCGGGCGTCGATCCCTCGGCCACGGTGGGCTTGCTCCTCATCCGCCGTGGCGGGTACTCCGTCGGAATCTCCCGTGGGGGGACGGTGGTGGCCTCGAAGACCGGAACGCGCTACGTCCAGGGCAAGACGGCCGCCGGAGGCTGGTCCCAGCAGCGGTTCGCCCGACGTCGGGCCAACCAGGCCGATGCGCTCGTGGAGGAGACTGCGGCACGGGCCGCGAAGCTGTATGCCGCGGACCCGCCGTCGCTCCTTCAACTCGGTGGCGACAGGGCCCTGGCCACTGGCACCCTCGGCGAATCGGCGCTGAAAGCCTACGCACACCTGCCGCAGGTACCGTTCCTGACCGTGCCGGATCCCCGCTTCGCCGTCCTCAAGGAAGCAGCGCGGTCGGCGCTGTCGGTCCGGATCACCGTGACCGACCCACCTCCCGGTGCCGTCTGAGCGGACCTAGGGCGGCCTGCGATCGCATCACCCTTTGATGCGGCCGTCCCCAGGGCGGATGCTCCGTGCGTCAGGATCAGGTCGTCTTGCGGATGAGGGCGAGGTACATCGCATCGGTGCCATGGACGTGCGGCCAGAGCTGGGCGGTCGTCCCATGGCCTGCTCCCAGCGCTCCCCCGATGCTGACGGAATCGAGCGCGGAGCCCGCGTCCAGCCGCTCGAACCCGGTGCGCCTGCGCAGGCAGTCGTCGACGACCGCATCCGTCTCCGCGTGGTGCGGCGAGCAGGTCACGTAGGCGACGACACCGCCGGGCGCGACAGCGTCCAGGGCGGAGGCGAGCAGCTCCCGCTGGAGGGGCGCAAGGGACACGAGATCGGTCGGGGTCCTGCGCCAGCGCGATTCCGGGCGACGCCGGAGAGCGCCCAGCCCCGTGCATGGCGCGTCGACCAGCACACGGTCGAAGCTGTCCGGCTGGTCCTGCCCGACGGCGCGCCCGTCGCCGACCTGGACGGTCCACGAATCCTCCGGCAGGGGTCGCAGTGCCTGGCGTACCAGCTGGGCACGGTGGGGCACCGGCTCGATCGCGGTGAGGTGGACGCCGGCGTCCTGGCCGATCGCCGCGAGCAGCGCCGTCTTCCCGCCCGGGCCGGCGCACAGATCGAGCCACTGTTCGGGTCCCTGCCCGCGGCGCTCCCCGAGATCGACGGCGGCCAGAGCGCGAGCCACCAGCTGGGAGCCCGAATCCTGCACGCGGACGGTGCCGGTCGAGATTCCGGGGAGGCGGCTGACGTCACCGCCCGAGTAGTACGCCGAGCCCTCCGCCAATCGTCCCGGCTCGGCCCCTTCGGCCAGAGCGTCGTCAAGCGTCGCCAGTCCCGGCAGTGCCACGAGGTGCACCATTGGGGCTGCGTTGTCCGCGGCCAGGAGCGCGTCGATCTCGGCAACGTCGCGCCCATGCGCGACGAGCGCCTGTCGCAGGGCCCGGACGATCCACTCGGGGTGGCTGTGCGTCAGGGCTGCGATCGCCGTCGCGTCCGTCAATCCCTCGGTGATCTCGCTGATCCAGCCACCGAGGTCGCGTGCGGTCACCTTCCGCAGGACGGCGTTGACGAGCGACGACGGTCCCGCGCCGATCACTGCGCGGACGAGTCCGACGGTCTGGTCGAGTGCTGCGTGGGCGGGCACGCGCATCGCGAGGATCTGGTGGACGCCGATCCGCAGAGCATCGAGCACTGCGGGGTCCAGCTGGTCGAGCGGCCTGTCCACGCAGCGGGCGAGCACCGCATCGTAGGTCCCCTGGCCGCGGAGGGCGCCGTAGGTCAGCTCGGTGGCGAAACCGGCGTCCCGACGGTCGAGCCGATGCTTCCGGATGCTCGTCGGCAGGACCAGGTTCGCGTAGGCGTCCTCGGCCGCGACGGCGCGCAGCACCTCGAACGCCACGAGACGGGCGGGATCGGCCCGACGGGTGCGCTGGGACGGTGAGGCCTGGGAGAACTGACGCTCACCACCCCGGTTGCGCTCCCGGCCCTGCTCATTTCGACGGCGGCCGCCGCCCTGTCCTCCACCTGTCCCGGCTGACCGGTCCGGGGTTCCTGAACCAGTCCCCTGTCCCTGCCGCGGGGTACCGCGTCCACGGGACACGTCGCCCGCTCCTGGGGTCTCACTCATTCGAACACCAGCTCTCCGCGCGCTGCCGCGCCTCGTGCCCAATCGAGGGCACCCATCATCTTCTTGCCTGCGGGTTGGAGCTGTCCGAGCTCTACGGGCTCGGTACCCGTCCCCACGAGGACGGCGCGCCCCTGCACGCGGACGGTCCCGGGCGACAGCACCACGCGCTGGAGGTCGCTCACCCCCTCCGCCACCTCTCCGTCCGCGGTCGTTTCGGCGAGGCCGAGGTCAGCTGACAGGAGGGCCACGGGTGCAAGCTTCACGCGCTGCCCGTCGAGGGTCGTCCAGGCTCCCGGCTCGGGGGTGACCGCGTTGATGCGGCGCCGCACGGCGCCTGCGGGCTGCAGCCAGTCGATGCGGGCGTCGTCGATCGTGAGTTTGGGTGCGAGGCTCGGCTCGCCCGTCTGGGGAGTGGCGGTCACCTGCCCGGCATCGATGCCGGAGAGGGTCTGCACGAGCAGCACGGCACCGCTGTGGGACAGCCGCTCGAGGACTTCCCCGCTCGTCGCGGAGGGATCCAGGGACTCGGTCATGACGCCGAAGACGGGCCCGGTGTCGAGCCCCTCCTCGAGAAGGAAGGTGGAGGCGCCGATCACGTCGTCCCCGGCGAGCACGGCATGCTGGACAGGAGCCGCGCCCCGCCAGGCCGGAAGGACGGAGAAGTGCAGATTGATCCATCCGTGGCGCGGTATCTCCAGCCCGGCCGGCGGCACGATACCGCCGTAGGCGACGATCGCCGCTGCATCCAGCCGGAGTGTGCCGAGTCGGGTGATGAGGTCAGGAGTGAACCGGTTGGCCTTGAGGACCGGGAGCCCGAGCTCGTCTGCTGCTGCTGCGACCGGGCTCTGCGTGAGCACCCGCCTGCGTCCGAGCGGCGCGTCCACGCGCGTGAGCACGGCGACGACGTCGAACCCTGCCTCCACCAGTGCACGCAGCGAGGGCACCGCGACCTCGGGCGTGCCCGCGAAGAGGATCCTCATCAGCGAGCCCTGCCCAGGGAGCCGTTGCGGCGACCGGCGGGCGGGGCGGCGCCGGCGATGAAGCTCGACCCGAGTGAGCGGGAGCGCTCGGCCGCGGTGCGGGACGTCACGCGGTTGTAGTCCGCACTCCTGATGGCCCTGAGCGCGTTCTTGCGATCCTCCCCCTCGAGCCGATCGATGTAGAGGGTCCCCCTGAGGTGATCGGTCTCGTGCTGCAGCGCTCGCGCCAGCATGCCCGTCCCCTCGACCACGATCTCCTCGCCCGCGAGATTCCTGCCGGTGACGCGCGCCCAATCCGTCCGGTCGACGAAGCTGCCGAGTCCCGGCACGGACAGGCAACCCTCGACGTCGGACTCACCCTGCGACGCGCCGCCGACCTCCAGTACGGGGTTCACCACGTGTCCCTGGTCACCGTCCACCCGGTACGTGAAGACCTGGAGCCCGATTCCCACCTGGGGTGCCGCGAGACCGGCGCCCTGTACGTCGATCATCGTCTCGGTCATGTCGTCGATCAGACGGGCCAGCTCGGGACCGAACTCGGTGACCTCGGCCGCCGGAGTACGGAGGATGGGATCTCCGATCATGCGAATACTCAGGACGGCCATCGGTGCTCAGTTCCTCGTTTCGATCACAGGGGCGCGGTGCGCTGGAGGGGCTTGGATTCCACCCGCGCGCCGGAAACGACCGCGAGACTCCCGTCAATCCTAGTGCCGCGGGCCGGATCCAACCCCGTCGTGCTTCAGGCGGGCAGTGCCGGTTCAGCACGACCGGCCGACCCCGTGGCCCCGCTGGACCCCGCCGTACCATCCTGTCCGTCCCTCGAAGGTGGCGGGCCGATGGGCAGCAATGCCCGGCCGGCCTCCTCTGCCTCCAGACCGGCCTCCCACGCTCGCCGCAGTGCACAGAATCGAAGCCAGTGATTCCTGAGCACCGCCGGATTGGCACGCATAGCCCGCACCTCGGTCTGCCCGACTGCCACGCCCAGGAGGAGGGGCTGGTCACCGTGCGCCCACGGTCGCCATTCACCCTTCTGCGGGTCGACGACGGATTCCTCGGCCTTCATGCCGGCCACGAGTTGCATGACGACCTTGTCATCGAGGGCCTTCACAAATCCGTCGCGGTCGGTGTTCTTCGTCTTGTAGTCGATCAGGCAGGTCCGTCCGCCGATCGTCGCTACGAGGTCCAGGGTGCCGGCATACCCGAGTTCCGCGTTCCACACGGTCAGCTCGGGTTCCACGGGACGGACGTCGTACAGGTTCCACCATTCGTCGAAGCGCTGTGCGAAGCCTGCCTCGCCGTTCTCCTCGAGGGCCAGGCGGGCGGACTCCAGGTCCTCGGGACGGCCCAGCGCCCGCAATGCCACCTGTTCACAGTAATGATGCACCCGGGTACCGCGCTGGGCTGCCTCGTCGCGATACCGCTCGGCGGCCGACGCCGCGTCCCTCACGGTGCTTCGCAACTCCGCGGGGTTGCCCAGGGCACCCGGCAGACGCGGATCCTTCGAGAGTGCGGTCGCGGCCATGTGGCCGAACCACCCGCCGAGGGAGCTCGGCAATTGCGAGATGACGGTGGTGATCGACGGTACGGAGGGTTGCTCCGAGGTGGAGCGGGCGTACATCCTGCCGTGGGGTGTCGCGTGTGCAAGGAGCGGGGCGGTCATGGAATCAGTCTGTCAGCTACCTCTGACAGCCTTGTGCCGTGGGCGCCGCCGGGAAGCACGCAGGTGCCGGCCCGGGCGGCATCCATGCTTGAGGCGATTGGACGAACCCCCAAACGTCCTATAGAGTTTTTTCTCGTTGGAAAATGAAGAAACACCGTGAAATGCGCTGCATGGAGCGGGAATCTCAGGTCGTTCTCCTTCTGCGGACGTAGCTCAGCTGGCTAGAGCACCACCTTGCCAAGGTGGATGTCGCGGGTTCGAATCCCGTCGTCCGCTCGCAAGACACTGTAGGGCCGGCTCAGTCCGGTGACCGGAGAGATTCGGTCATGGTGGGGTGGCCGAGAGGCGAGGCAGCGGCCTGCAAAGCCGTCCACGCGGGTTCGAATCCCGTCCCCACCTCGTTACGGTACTTGCACCCATGGAAATGGGCGATTGGCGCAGCGGTAGCGCGCTTCCCTGACACGGAAGAGGTCACTGGTTCGATCCCAGTATCGCCCACGACGGCGCCCCCTCGGGGGCGCTTTTTTGCGGACGTAGCTCAGCTGGCTAGAGCACCACCTTGCCAAGGTGGATGTCGCGGGTTCGAATCCCGTCGTCCGCTCTCAGGCCGGTTGTCGGCCGTTGCCCGGTCCTGGCGAGGACCGGGCATTTTTTATGCTCCGCCATGGGCGAACGTATCGATTATCCCGGGTTGCGCCCAGCTTCCTGTCCTACACTGGCTGCAGCGGAGACGGACTGCGTCTCCAGGACCGAAAGGAGGTGTCCGTGGGTTTATTGGATGGGCTCAAGGGCAAGGCCGGCACCCTCGCGGGTAAGGCGACCGAACTCATTGGCGATAATTCCGACAAGGTGAAGAACGGCATCGGTAAGGCTGGCGGATTCATCGACAGCAGGACCCATGGCAAGTACTCGCACCACATCGACGGAGTGCAATCAAAGGCTTCGCGGATGGTCGACAACATCGACAAGAAGGACGGCAAGGGCGACGTCGGCCCTACCCTCCCGCCGGCCGTGTGATTCCAGCCCGGCAATAAGGAAGCGCCGGTCCCGCCGAGAGGCGGCACCGGCGCTTCTTGCATGTCGGCCCCTAGGACCTAGCTCGCCACGTCACTGCCCTGGCGCGCGAGGGCGGTCAGGCGGGAGACGGCACGGTAGTACTTCTTCATGTAGCCGCCACCCATCATCTCCGGCGTGAAGAGATTGTCGAACGTGGTGCCGCTGGCCATGATGGGCACGTCGCGGTCGTACAGTCGGTCGGCGAGGACGACGAACCGCAGCGCCACGGACTGCTCGGTGATTGTCTCCACGTTGTGCCAGGCCACGGCGTCGACGCCGTCCAGGAGCTGCCGATAGCGGCTGGGATGCACGTCGGCCAGGTGCCGCAGCAGGTCGGAGAAGTCGTCCTCCGCGAGGACGCCCGCTGAGAAGGAGTCGATGCGGTCCCGCAGGGCGGCGTCATCGATAGCCTCCGGAGCCTGTGGGAGGCCACGGTGACGATAGTCGTCTCCGTCGATCCTGGCCACCTCGAACTGGTCCGCGAGGACCTGGATCTCCCGCTGGAAGTCCTGGGCGGCGAATCGTCCGTCGCCGAGCGATCCCGGCAGGGTATTCGACGTCGCGGCCAGTTTGACGCCGGCGTCGGCCAGTTCCCGCATGAGGCGGGACATGAGGACCGTGTCGCCGGGGTCGTCGAGCTCGAACTCGTCGATGCAGACGAGGCTGTAGCCGCTCAGTGCCTCCACGGTCTTCCGGAAGGTCAGCGCTCCCACGAGGTTCGTGTATTCGACGAAGGTGCCGAAGGACTTGCTGCCGGAGGAGGCGTGCCAGAGCGAGGCCAGGAGGTGCGTCTTGCCGACGCCGAAACCGCCGTCGAGATAGATGCCCGCCCGGGAGGCAGGCTTCCTGCCGCCGAAGAGCTTCCGGAAGCCCGAGGGCTCCGGCTCGTTGACGGCGGTGGCGAACTCCCGCAGTTTGGTGACGGCGGCCGTTTGTGACGGCTGCTGGGGATCCGGACGATAGCTGTCGAAGGACACCTCGCCGAACCGCGGGGACGGGTAGAACCCGCCGAGCAGTTCATCGACGGAAACCTTCGGTGAACGCTGTGTCAGGTGTTCGATGACTGGCACGGGTGTGGACCGCTTTCTCTCCGGCAGGGGTTCGTCACGGTGTGCGTGGGCCACGACGGCGTAGCGCACGCGCCGCTTCCGCTACGCAAGCCTACGGCAAGCCCGTCCGTCCAATACCCGGGCAGCACGGGATTGCCGGGCCTTGACCGCAGGGCATGGAGGCGCCCTCACCGTTCCACGGAGCCCGCCCGGTTACCCGGCTCCCGCCGGAGCACCCGGAAGCAATTGCCACGGCCCGTGGTTAGGCTAGTGGAAGACCCGCACCGTGCAGACAGCTATGCGAAAGGCCACAATGACCCTGGCATCAGATACACAGGACAAGTTCGCCGAGTACGCCCACCCGGAGCGCCTCGTCTCCACCGACTGGCTTGCCGCCAACCTCGGAACAGACGGGCTCGTCGTCGTCGAATCCGACGAGGACGTCCTGCTGTACGAGACCGGGCACATCGCCGGCGCCGTCAAGATCGACTGGCACACAGAGCTGAACGACGAAGTGACGCGCGACTACATCGACGGCGAAGGCTTCGCCCGCCTCATGGCGGCCAAGGGCATCTCGCGCGACTCCACCGTGGTCATCTACGGGGACAAGAGCAATTGGTGGGCCGCCTACGCCCTGTGGGTCTTCACGCTCTTCGGTCACGAGGACATCCGCCTGCTCGACGGCGGCCGGGACAAGTGGGTCGCCGAGGGTCGGGACATGACCACGGACCGGCCCGACGTCGCCACGGCCGAGTACCCCGTCGTCGAGCGCGACGACGCTTCGATCCGCGCCTTCCTGGGCGACGTCATGGAGCATCTCGGCAAGCCTCTGATCGACGTCCGCTCCGGTGACGAGTACACCGGCGCCCGGACCACCATGCCCGCCTACCCGGAGGAGGGCGCCCTGCGCGGCGGCCACATCCCCACGGCGGCGTCCGTCCCCTGGGCGCGTGCCGCCGCCGAGGACGGCACCTTCCGTACCCGCGCGGAACTGGACGCGATCTACCGTGACGAGGCGGGCCTGCAGGACGGCGACGACGTCGTGGCCTACTGCCGGATCGGCGAGCGGTCGAGCCACACGTGGTTCGTCCTCACGCACCTCCTCGGATTCCGGAACGTCCGTAACTACGACGGCTCCTGGACCGAGTGGGGCAACGCCGTCCGCGTTCCGATCGTCAAGGGCACCGAGCCGGGCGAGGTTCCCGCGTCCGCAGCGCGATCGGCGCAGGCAACGCGATGACCACTGAGGCCGTCCCCGCGAAACTCGCCGAGATCATCGACGACTTCCAGGACCTCACCGAGCCGGATCGGCTGCAGCTCCTGCTCGACTTCTCCCGCGGCCTCCCGGGTCTGCCCGAGCGCTACAGCGAACACCCCGAACTGCTCGAGCAGGTCGTGGAGTGCCAGACCCCGCTCTTCCTGACCATGGAGATCGGGGACACACCGGAGCGGCCCGTGCACCTCTTCTTCTCGGCACCGCCGGAGGCCCCGACGACCCGCGGCTTCGCAGGGGTGCTGCTCGAGGGGCTGGACGGGCTGCCGGCGGCCGAGGTGCTCGCGATTCCCGACGACGTGCCGGACCGTCTCGGTCTCACGCGTGCCATCACTCCCCTGCGCATGCGCGGCATGAGCGCGATGCTGGGCCGCATCAAACGGAAGATCAGGGAAGCGCAGTAGTCCCGGCGTCTACTGACCCGGGGGTTCGGCGACGCCGGCCGCGTGCGACCTCCCGCCGGGAAGGGTGCGCCCGAACACGTTTGCGTCGAGCCAGCGTTCGACGACGGACTCCCACCGCTCCGGGTCGAGGTTCCACTCCTTCGTATGACGTGCGCGCTGGAACCGCTCCAGGGTCACGAAGGCCGGGTTCTTCGCAGCGAGTTCCGCGGAGGGCCCGATCGGGACGAATTCGTCGTCCTCGCTGTGCAGGAGGAGGGTCGGCAGCGTGAGCTGCTCCGCCCGGGCGATCCAGTCCATGCTCTTGAGGTCGAGGGGCGCGGCCAGCCCCGTGATCCGTCGCGCACGCTGGCTCGCCAGGAGGTACTGACCCAGGCGTCCCACCGGCGCCGGGATCCGGTTGAGCTCGGCGTGGTGCGCGAGCACCTCGATCCAGTTGATGACGGGACCGTCGAGGACGAGCGCGCAGATACGCCGGCGGTGGCGCGAGAGATCGGCGGTCTGCAGCACGATCGCACCCCCCATGGACCACCCGAAGAGGACGACGTCGCGCGCCCCGTGGGAGACGGCGTAGTCGATCGCCGCGTCGACGTCGTGCCACTCCGTCATGCCGAGCCCGTATCGGCCGTCCGGGGCCGACGGTGCCTCGCCGTCGTTCCGGTAGGACAGGACGAGACTCGTCATCCCGAGGCGACGCGCCGGTCGCAGGGCACGCAGCGCCTCGGCACGTGATGCTCCGCGGCCGTGCACCATCACCGCCCATGTGGTCGCGGGGGCTTCCGCCCGGACGAGCCAGGCCGGAGCGGATCCACCCTCCACGGGGATGAGGACCTCCTCGTCCGCAAACCCCATGGCAGAGGGCGCCGGGTAGACCGCACCACCCCACCAGCCCCGCGTCGCCGCAGCGAGATCACCCGAATAGACGCTCTCGACCTCGCGCTCCACGGTGCCCTCGCGGGGGACGTACGAACGGATGGCCCCGATGCGGGCATGTCCCGTTCCCTGGTCGAAGTGGAGGCTGTACTTCCCCTCGATGACCGTGTCCTCATTGGCCGGCAGGATGACGGTCCGGCTGCCAGCGGATCCGACGACCGCGAGGATGTCGAGGTTCTCGTCCCGACCGCGGGAGGGCGTCACGATCTGCCGCGCGAAGTAGACGGCGAGCCCGGACACCGCCCCTGCGGCCGAGGAGGCGACAGCTGCTCCTGCCCCTATTCCCAGTGCCGTCCACTTGAGCCAGGGAGTGGGGACCCGCTGCGCTGCGGCCGTTGACCTCGTCGATGCCATAGCTTCATTTCTACCCTGCTTCCGCCCCGTGCGGCCAAGCCCCGCCGCTCGGCTCCGTCCCGGGGCTCCGAGTGCGGGACTCCCGCAGTACAGTGGCGCCATGAGCCAAACGATCCTCGTGCTGACCGAGGAAGCCCTGACACACGCCGATCTCCTCAACCTCCAGACCCTGCAGGGCGACGAGCCGGCGGAGGTGGTGGTGCTGATTCCCGAGGACCGGAACGAGTCCGTCCTCGGGGAGTTCTTCCGCCACCTGAGTCTTCTCGAGGTGGGTGAGGCCTTCCGGACCTTCTCCGCGGACGACCGCCGCCATGACGAGATCACCGCGCGTACCGCCGTCGAGGAATCGCTGCAGCTGCTCACTCGTGAGGGGTTCGCCGCGCGCGGACGGACGACGACGGGCAACCCGGTCGACGCCCTCGTGCAGGAGGCGACCGACAGCGGCGCCGCGCAGGCCGTGGTCATCACGCGTCCGCACGCGATGGCCGATACCTTCCACACGGACTGGGCTAACAGGGCGCAGGACAAACTCGGGATCGCCGTACTGCACCTGTACTCCGGCTCGGGATTTATTGGCGACTCGTAGGCGTTGGACCGGGTATGACGACTGAACGCGAGGCCTACACGCCTGACATCGACAAGTCCGACGACGAGTGGCGCCAGGAACTGACACCCCAGGAATACCAGGTGCTGCGCAAGGCCGGCACCGAGCGCCCCTACACGGGTGAGTACTACGACTCCAAGACCGCAGGCACCTACGAGTGCCGGGCCTGCGGAGCCGAGCTCTTCACGAGTAACGAGAAGTTCGACTCCCACTGCGGATGGCCCTCCTTCTGGGCGCCGCTGGCCGAGGACAAGGTCCGTTACCTGTACGACCGCTCGCTGGGCATGGAGCGCATCGAAGTCCGCTGCGCACGGTGCGACTCCCACCTCGGACACCTGTTCAAGGGTGAGGGCTTCGACACTCCCGTGGACCAGAGGTTCTGCATCAACTCGATTTCCATGAAGCTGGTCCCCGCCGGCTGAGCGGTGCATCTCACTCCCAGGACTCCGAAGGCCGGCCCCCGGGCCGGCCTTCACCATGTCCCCTGTAGCAAGGCCGTCTGGTCCTAGCGGGGATCGTGAGCTCAGCACCATAAGACTTCCTTACTCTCAAGGGTTTTGAGTGTAAGTAACGCTGACTGTGTTGCTACGCTTCCGGCAACGGACCTACACCCCGACCCGAGAAAGCAGGAGCCATGACCCTCGCCCCCGCCTCCACCAAGCCCACTTCCACCACACTCACCGACACCACAACAGCCCGCGACACTTCGGGGCACACCAGGCCACAGGAGCACAGCTCCTGGCTGGCGCTCAAGGCTGCCGCCCGGGAATTGCGCCTGCTACAGGTGAAGGACGGCTCCATCCCCGATCCTGATCACCATGCCGCCGCAAGCGCGCACACGACCACCATCACCGCGGCGGTGCAGGACCTCGCACCCCTGTTCCCGCACGACGCCGAGTACCTCGCGCGAACCGTGGCCGCATTCGAGGCATGGCGCGCCGGCGGCTTCGCCGTCCCGGACTTCCTCGAGCCGCTCCTGGCCTTCCAGCCGCAGCTCGACCGTGTCGACGGGCTCCAGCACCTCGTCGTCTTCCCCATGTACACGCAGAACGGCAGCACCAGCCGTCTCGTCGAGGCGGTGCTGATCGAGGTCCTCTGGCCCGAGTTCATCGCCGAGCTCGAGGCAGGCGCGTACTCGAACGCCCTGTTCGTGCCGATCCGCTTCCTCGACTTCACCGAGGGTTACGACACCAACTCCGCCGTGCTCTTCCCGGAGACCGTCGCCGTCAGCTCGACGCCGACCTTCACCTGGGGTGCCATCTTCGCGGATCGTGAGGCAGCCCGCTTCCGCCGCGTCGTCAGGGCGGCTGCGGACATCACGCGCCTCGACCTGCCCCGGGACGCCCTCGACCTGCTCGACGACCAGACGCTGGCCGAAGAGACCTTCGTGATGTGGGACCTCATCCATGACCGCACCCATATGCGCGGTGACCTCCCCTTCGATCCCTTCATGATCAAGCAGCGCATGCCGTTCTTCCTCTACTCGCTCGAGGAACTGCGGTGCGATCTCACGGCGTTCCGTGAATCGGTGCGCATCGAGAAGGACGACGACGCATCGCCCGAGGCGAGGAAGCACGCGAAGCTCGTCCAGTACGCCGTCATCTTCGACCGCATCTTCCGCTTCAGCATCACCGGGAGCCGGGTTCGCAACTATGACGGCCTGGGAGGACAGCTCCTCTTCGCCTGGATGCACCAGCACCGCGTCCTGCACTGGACCGACACCAAGCTGACGATCGACTGGGACGACGCGGCCGCCGTCGTCGTCGCCCTCGGCGAGCAGATCGAAGAGCTGTACTGGCGCTCGATCGACCGCCCGAAGATCGCCCACTGGCTCGCCGCCTATGAGCTCGTCTCCGCCACGGTGACGCCGCACCCCGCCTCCCTCTGGGCCAAAGGCCCTGACGCGCTCGAGCTCATGGGCCCGCCGCGCGGCCTCACGGACGCCGTGCTCGACGACGAATTCCCCCTCTCGATGTTCTTCGAGGCGCTGGACCGCAAGATGAAGCCCGTGATCGAGTCCACGGCCGGCATCACGGCGGACCTGGCATGAGTGCTGCCGAGGCCGCCCGGACTGCCGTCGTCGCGGGTGCCACGAGCGCGTCCGGCGTCGCCCTCACCCGGCTCCTGGTCGAAGCCGGGTACGGCGTGGTCGCCGTCGGCTCCGACGCCGGGAGGCTAGACGCCGCCTTCGGGGTCCTCGACGGCGTCGACCGCCAGGTGTGTGACCTCACCGACGAGAGCGCCGTCACCGCCCTTGCCGAACGGGTACGTGCAGACCATGGAGGCGCACACGCGCTCTTCCACCTGGTCGGCGGCTGGAGGGGCGGCAGGGGCATCACGACGCAGACGACGTCGGACTACGACGCCCTGCACCGCTCGGTCTTCCTCACACTGTTCAACACGAGTCGGGCGTTCTACGACCAGCTCGCCGCACGGGACGGCAGGCTTGCAGCAGTATCGGCGACGGCGGTCGCTGCCCCGACAGCGGGCAACGCCTCCTACGCAGCGGTGAAGGCGTCCGTCGATGCATGGCTGCAGGCCGTGGCCGACGGCTTCGCGAAGGACGGCACCTCGGCCGCGGCCACCGCCGTCGTGGTGAAAGCCCTGGTGGACGACGCCATGCGCGCACAGCAGCCCGAACGGACCTTCCCGGGTTTCACGCACGTCGACGAGCTGGCACGCATCCTCGCGTCCCTGCCGGGGAGGCCGGCTCCGGAGATCAACGGAGCCCGCATCGATGCCGTTCGGGGATAATGGGAACGTGACCGACACGATGATCCCCGCCGCAGACGCCTCCCTCCACGACCGCACCCAGCGCAGCTTCGCCTCCGACAACTACTCCGGCGTGCATCCCGAAGTGCTCACGGCGCTCGCAGCCGCCAACGAGGGACACCAGGTCGCCTACGGCGAGGACCAGTACACCGCGCGGCTGCAGGAGGTGATGGAGCACCACTTCGGTGAGGGCATCTCGATCTACCCCGTGTTCAACGGCACCGGCGCGAACGTCCTGTCCCTGCAGTCGATCCTGCCGCGATGGGGCGCCGTCATCTGCCCGCGGACCGCGCACATCAACGTCGACGAGAACGCCGCACCCGAGCGCGTCGGCGGGATCAAGCTGCTGACCGTGCCCACGCCGGACGGCAAGCTCACCCCCGAACTGATCGACCAGGAGGCCTGGGGCTGGGGCGACCAGCACCGCGCACAGCCCCTGGCCGTCTCGATCACCCAGACGACAGAGCTCGGCACGCTGTACTCCGTCGCCGAGATCAAGGCCATCGCGGACCACTGCCACGCCCGCGGCATGCGCGTCCACATGGACGGCGCCCGCCTCGCCAACGCCGCCGCAGCCCTGGGACAACCGTTGCGGGCCTTCACCCGGGACGCCGGCGTGGACATCCTGTCCTTCGGCGGCACCAAGAACGGGCTGATGTTCGGCGAGTGCATCGTGGTCCTCGACCAGGAGGCATCCACTGGGCTCGAGTACCTCCGGAAGCTCAACATGCAGCTCGCCTCGAAGATGCGCTTCGTCTCGGCACAGCTGATCGCACTGCTGGAGGGCGACCTCTGGCTCCGCTCGGCGTCGCACGCGAACGCCATGGCGGCCAGGCTCACCGAGGGCGTCCGCGGTATCCAGGGCGTGACGCTGACCCAGGAGACGACGGCCAACGCTGTCTTCGCCCTCCTGCCTCCGGGCGCGGCGGACCGCATTCGGGAGAGCTTCCGCTTCTACGACTGGGACCAGGCCACGGGCGAGGTCCGGTGGATGTGCTCCTTCGACACCACCGAGGAGGACGTCGATGCCTTCATCGACGCGATCAGCCGCGAGGTCTCGTCCTGACTCCAGCCCGTCGACCGGAGGGCTTCCAGCCCCTCGGGCCACGGCGCGCCGCCGCCGAACCCACCCCTGCAGGGCATAGCCTGCGGGTGTGAGTGCATTAGGCGGCATATCCCAGCTCCCTGGAGAATTCCTCGACGCCCTCTCCGGTCTCCGGAAGGCAGCCCGACGCAGTGAGATCAGGCTCGAGGAAATACCTGCTCCCTCCCGTCTCGCCCCCTTCGCAGTTGCGCTCGGAGCGGAGATCTTCGCATCGACCCCGGTCACGCCACCGCCCCTCCACGGGCCTGCGCGAGCCCTCGTCCTTCCGCCCCAGCCCGAGGAACTGGCCACCGGCCGCTTCATCCTCCTCTACGATCCCGAGGGATCCGAGGTTTGGAACGGATGCTTCCGCATCGTCACATACATCCGCGCGCAACTCGAACCCGACATGGGCAATGACGCCCTGCTCGGCTCCGTCGCGTGGACGTGGCTCGTGGAAGCGCTCGAGAATCACGGCGCCCGCCATCACAGTACGGGCGGCACGGCCACGCGGATCCTGTCCGAGAGCTACGGCACCCTCGAGGACCGCCCCGACACCATCGACATCGAGTTGAGGGCTTCCTGGACGCCGACGACCTCCGACGTGCGGCGCCACCTCGAGGCGTGGTCCGAGATGGTCTGTACATTCGCCGGGCTGCCTCCCCTGCCCGAGGGCGTCGCGCACCTGCCACACCGCAGGTCCTGAGCGTCCCTGGAGCTATGGATCCCTTCAGGACACGGCCCGCTGCGGGGATAGACTGAAATCACCATGAGTTCCCACACCTCCGAACAGACGGACAGCGCCGAAGCGTCCGATCAGACCGTCGATACCGATGCCTCCATCCCACTCCCCCTCCTGACCGAGCCGCGCGGCGGCGTCCCCCTCGTGATCGACACCCAGGCAGGGCTCGAGCGGGCTGCAGCGGCACTCGCGGCGGGAACGGGACCGGCGGGGGTCGACGCCGAGAGGGCATCCGGGTTCCGTTACGGGCAGCGTGCCTTCCTGGTGCAGATCCGTCGGGAAGGCGCGGGAACGTGGCTCATCGACCCCGAGCCCTTCGACGACCTCCGCATCATCGACGACGCGCTCGACGGCGTCGAATGGATCCTGCATGCCGCCAGCCAGGACCTCCCCTGCCTCTCGGAACTCGCGATGTGGCCCGACCGGCTCTTCGACACCGAGCTCGCGGCCCGCCTCGCCGGCCTTCCCCGCGTCGGGCTCGCCGCCGTGATCGAATCCCAGCTCGGCTTCAGCCTCGCCAAGGAGCACTCGGCCGCGGACTGGTCCAAGCGCCCGCTGCCCGAGCCGTGGCTCCGCTATGCCGCGCTCGACGTCGAGGTCCTATCCGAGCTGCGCGCCAAGCTCGTCGATCTCCTCGAACGTGACGGTAAGCTCGCCATCGCCGAGGAGGAGTTCGAACACATCCGGCAGACCCCACCGGCTGAACCGCGCGTGGATCCGTGGCGCCGCACCTCGGGGCTGCACCAGTTGCGCGACCGTCGGCAGCTCGCCGCCGTACGGCAGATGTGGCTCGAGCGTGAGGACCTCGCGCAGCGCCGGGATGTCGCGCCAGGCCGCCTCATCCCGGATTCGGCGATCATCGCGGCCGCCAAGGCGATGCCTGCTACGGTGCCTCAGCTCCTGGGTACCAAGGGCTTCCATGGGCGTGCAGCCCAGAAGGAGGCACCACGCTGGCTGAAGTGCATCAGCGATGCGCGGAAGCTCACCGACCTCCCCCCGCTGCACATCTCCACGAACGCCCCTCCGCCGCCGCGGATCTGGCCCGAGAAGGACCCGGAGGCCGCTGCTCGCCTGCAGACGGCGCGCCCGCGCGTGGCCGCCCGCGCGGATGCGCTCGGGATGCCGCTGGAGAACCTGCTGACGCCGGACTATTTGCGGCGTATCGCCTGGCGCCCGCCGGCAGTGCTCTCCCTGGAATCCGTGTCGGCAGCCCTGATCGAACTGGGCGCCCGGCCTTGGCAGGTCGAGCAGGTCGCGGCGATCATCACGGTAGCCTTCCTCGATCCTGATCCCCTGCCGGCCAGGGGCCAGCAGGCCGACCGGCAGACCGAAGCGCAGGCGGACCAGCACGCCGCGGCGCAGCCGGTCCCACCGTCCATCCGGGTGACGACCACCGACTGATCCCGAGGACCCTCCTGGCTGCTTGCACGCTATGTTACCCATCAGTAACATAGTGGCGGATCAACATCTCAAAGAGGAGCAACAGGTGAGCCTACACATCGGGACCACGTCCCCGCGGAGTGCATCACGCGCCGTCCGCGACGTCGTCTTCGTCGATGGAGTCCGTACCCCCTTCGGCAGGGCAGGCGACAAGGGCATCTATGCGGGAATGCGTGCCGACGATCTCGTGGTGAAATGCATCCGCGACCTCATGCGCAGGAACCCGTCCCTGCCGGCCGAGCGCATCGACGAAGTCGCGATCGCGGCCACCACGCAAACCGGCGACCAGGGGCTGACGATCGGTCGGACCGCGGCACTCCTGGCGGGTCTGCCCCGGACGGTGCCGGGATTCGCGATCGACCGCATGTGTGCGGGCGCCATGACCGCCGTGACCACGACGGCCTCCGGCATCGCCTTCGGCGCCTACGACATCGTCATCGCGGGCGGCGTCGAGCACATGGGCAACCACCCGATGGGAGTCGGCGCAGACCCGAACCCGCGCTTCGTCTCCGAGCGGATCGTCGACCCGGCAGCACTCAACATGGGCAATACCGCCGAGAACCTCCACGACCGCTTCCCGGCCATCACGAGGGACCGCACGGATGCCTACGCGGTCCGCAGCCAGCAGAAGCTCGCCCAGGCGTACGAGGCCGGGCAGATCCAGCCCGGCCTCGTCCCCGTGGCCGGCAGGAAGCCCGGCTCCGGCTGGACCCTCAACACCGTCGACGAGCCTCCCCGTCCCGGCACGACCGTGGAGGATCTCGCCACCCTGCGGACGCCGTTCCGCGCGCACGGGCGGGTGACGGCAGGCAACGCCGCCGGCCTGAACGACGGAGCGACGGCGGCCCTGCTCGCCTCCGCGGACGCAGCTGCGGAACTCGGGCTTCCCGTCCGCATGCGCCTGGTGGCGTACGCCTTCGCCGGCGTCGAGCCCGAGGTGATGGGGATAGGCCCGGTTCCCGCGACCGAGAAGGCCCTGCGCCAGGCGGGCCTCGACATCGCCGACATCGGCCTCTTCGAGATCAACGAGGCCTTCGCCGTCCAGGTCCTGAGTTTCCTCGACCACTTCGGCATCGACGACGAGGATCCGCGCGTCAACCGCTACGGCGGAGCCATCGCCGTCGGGCACCCGCTCGCGTCCTCCGGCGTCCGCCTCATGAACCAGCTCGCACGCCAGTTCGAAGAGGACCCCTCGGTGCGCTACGGCATGACCACCATGTGCATCGGTCTCGGCATGGGTGCCACCGTCATCTGGGAGAACCCCCACCACGAGCACTACGGACAGGATGCAGCATGAGCTTCGAACGCTACGACGAACTGGTCGGGCTCGTCCCCACCGAGGTGGTAACCCACTCCTACGTCCAGGACATCGCCCTTCCCGAGGGTGCCGGCGTCCTTGCGCTCATCACGCTGGACAACGACCTGGATTCCACGAAGCCGACGACGCTGGGGCCGAACACCCTCATCGAGTTCGGCCGCACGCTCGAGGGACTGAAGGAACGCGCCGCACGGGGCGAGATCAGCGCCGTCGCCGTCACGGGCAAGCCCTACTTCCTGGTGGCGGGAGCCGATCTGAGCACCGTCAAGAGCGTGAGGTCGGAGCACCTCGGCAGGCTCATGGCGGAGCTCGGCCATGAAGCCTATGACCTGCTGTCCGACATGGGCGTGCCGAGTTTCGCGTTCATCAACGGAGTTGCGCTCGGTGGCGGGCTCGAAGTGGCTCTCGCGGCCAACTACCGGACGGTGTCCTCGGGTGCCAACGGCATCGGGCTGCCGGAAGCGTTCATCGGGCTCGTCCCGGGCTGGGGCGGCGTGTACCGCCTGCCGCGCCTGATCGGGCCTGCGAACGCCGTCAAGGTCATGATCGAGAACCCGCTCAGCAACAACCGCAGCCTCGATGGCAGCGCGGCGTACGAGCTCGGTATCGCCGACGCCCTGTTCGAGCCCGCCGACTATCTCGAACAGTCGCTGGTGTGGGCAGCACGGGTCCTCACGGGTGGCGAGGCAGCGGAGGCGGTTGCGCAGCGACGCGCCAGGCTCGCCCGGTACGACGACGTCGCCTGGGCCGGAGCTGTCGCCGCGGGACGTGCGTTCGTCGAGGCGAAGACCAGCAATGCGGCCCCGGCGCCGTCGCGCGTCCTCGACCTGCTCGAGGCCGGACGGACCCTGTCGCAAAAGGAATCGGCGGCGGCCGAGTGCGCGGCGCTTTCCGACCTCATGCAGACACCCGAGTTCCACGCCACGGTCTACGCCTTCCTCGACCTCGTGCAGAAGCGCGGCAAGCGCCCGGCAGGAGCCCCGGACCGGAAGCTGGCCCGCCCGGTGACGAAGGTCGGCGTCGTGGGCGCCGGGCTGATGGCGAGCCAGCTCGCCCTGCTCTTCGCCCGGCAGCTCAAGGTGCCCGTGGTCCTCACCGATATCGACCAGGCCCGCGTGGACAAGGGCGTGGGGTACGTCCACGCCGAGATCGACAAGATGCTCGGCAGGAAGCGCCTCTCGCAGGACGCGGCGAACCGCACCAAGGCGCTCGTATCCGGCTCCGTCTCGAAGGAGGTCTTCTCTGATGCCGACTTCGTCATCGAGGCGGTCTTCGAGGAGATGTCCGTCAAGAAGCAGGTGTTCAAGGAGGTGGAGGCCGTCGTCTCCCCCGAGTGCATCCTTGCGACCAACACCTCCTCGCTGTCCGTCGCCGAGATGGCAGCCGACCTGCAGCACCCCGAGCGCGTGGTGGGCTTCCACTTCTTCAACCCGGTGGCGGCGATGCCGCTGCTCGAGGTCGTCCGGGCACCGAAGACCGACGAGTCCGTGCTGGCGACGGCGTTCGTCCTCGCCAAGGGACTGAAGAAGAACGCGGTGCTGGTGCAGGATGCCCCTGCCTTCGTGGTGAATCGCATCCTCGGGCGTATGTTCGGCGAGATCACGGCGGTGTTCGACGAGGGTACGGACGCGGAGACCGCCGACAGCGCGCTGCGGCCCCTGGGACTGCCGATGACGCCGTTCAGGCTCCTCGCACTCGTGGGACTGCCCGTCGGGCAGCACGTGCAGGAATCGCTGCACGCGGCCTTCGGCGACCGGTTCCACGTCTCCTCGAACCAGCAGAAGCTCATCGAGGCCGGGGTCAAGGGACTGTGGGAGAGGCAGGAGGACGGCACCGAGATCGTCCCCGAGCAGACCCTGGCGCTGATCGAGCGCGGGAGCACGCCGTCGTCGGCGGAGGACGTCCTGCGCCGCACGCAGGACGCGCTGGCGGACGAGATCGGGCGCATGCTGTCCGAGGGCGTCGTCGCGGCGCCCGAGGACATCGATCTCTGCATGATCATGGGCGCGGGATGGCCGATGCACCTGGGGGGCATCACGCCCTACCTCGACCGGGTCGGGGCGTCGGAGCGCGTTCTCGGGAAGACCTTCCACCAGGCCTGACGGGACATTGGAAAGGCCCCTGCCATTCGGGCAGGGGCCTTTGTCGCGGAGGGAACGGACGGCTCAGGCCGCCGGGCGGGGGAAGATCCGATCGAGTTCCGCGAGGTCGTCGTCCGATGGCGTCCACGCGACGGCTGCCGCGTTCTGGCGAACCTGCTCGGGCGAGGTGGCACCGGCGATGACGGACCCGACCGAGGGCTGGGCGGCCAGCCAGGAGAAGGCCACCTGCACCTCGGTGACCTCGCGCTCGGCCGCGAACGCGGAGAAGGCCTCGAGCTGGTCCCAGTCCACGGTCTCCAGCACGTTCCTCCGGGAGTGGGTGAGCCGACTCCCCGCGGGGACCTCGTCGCGCCGGTACTTGCCCGTCAGCAGGCCGTTCGCCAGCGGGAAGTACGGGAGGACCCCGAGCCCGTAGGCCTCGACGGCGGGAACGACCTCTCGTTCCAGGCGACGGTCCAGCAGGTTGTAGGGATTCTGCGCGGAGATGAACGGCGTGTAGCCGCCGCTGCGTGCCGTGAACTCGGCCTCGGCAATCTGCCAGCCCGCGAAGTTGGAGTGGCCGAGGTAGCGAACCTTGCCGCTCGTCACGAGGTCGTCGAGGGCCGCGAGGGTCTCCTCCACAGGCGTCAGGGCATCCGGAGCGTGGTACTGGTACAGGTCGATCCACTCCGTCCCGAGGCGACGGAGCGAGGCCTCGACAGCGCGGATGATGTAACGCCGGGATCCGCGCGCATTCCAGTCCGGGCCGTTCACCCCGCCCATGTCGAGGCCGAACTTGGTGGCGAGGACGACGTCCTCGCGCCCGCTGCCGAGCGCCTTCCCGAGCTGCACCTCACTGACCCCCGGCTCGACCCCGTACATATCGGCGACGTCGAACAGCGTGATGCCGGCGTCGATCGCTGCATGGACGACAGCGTCGGTGCCCTCCTGGGATCGGGAGGTCGTGCCGGCCCTGCCCAGATTGTTGCAGCCGAGCCCGACGGTGGAAACGCTGAGTCCCGAGGAACCCAGTCTGCGGTAGGTCATCATGGACCTAACCTACCAACACAGTTGCCCCGGGCACATGACCGAGGCAACTGTTGACGTTCGGTGGGGTCAGGCGAACCAGATGCCGATCTCACGCACCGCGGATTCCGCGGAATCGGATCCGTGGACGAGGTTCTGCTGCACCTTCGCACCCCAGTCGCGGCCGAAGTCACCGCGGATGGTCCCGGGCGCGGCCGTCGTCGGCTCGGTGGTCCCGGCGAGGGACCGGAAGCCCTCGATGACGCGCTGGCCCTCGAAGACGGCCGCCACGATCGGTCCGCTCAGCATGAACTCCACGAGTGGTTCGAAGAACGGCTTGCCGACGTGCTCCGCATAGTGCTCCTCGAGGAGTTCGCGGGTGGCGTGCACCTGCTTGAGCTCGGCAATGGTGTAACCCTTCGCCTCGATACGGGACAGGATGGAGCCGGTCAGGCCGCGGGTCACGCCGTCGGGCTTGACGAGGACGAGGGTGCGTTCAACGCTCATAGGATCTCCTGGGCAGGTGGGCGCTGCCGTGGAACGGCGCGCGATGGGAACAGCTGGTATCGGTATCGACTCTACTCAAGCCGGCGGGCCTACTCGGGGTTCGCCTTCTCCCAGGCGGCCTGCACCCGGTCGCGCTCCACGTTCTCGCGGTCCACGCGCGTTCCCTGCCGTATGCCGAACAGCCAGATCAGGGCGAAGGCGAGGCCGACGACGAACATGGTGGGCTCGAGGAATCCGCCTGCGATGAGAACGAGCTGCAGGAACCAGCCGACGCCGACGCCCCAGGGTTTCGTGAGCACCGCACAGGTCAGGATGAGGACCACGCTGAGGATCAGTCCCGCCGTGAGGATGAGCCCGGGGGAGATCTCGTCGCGTCGCAGACCGAAGACCGCGAGCGTCGCGAAGAACACCACGAATGCCTCGAGCAGCAGGACCGTCGAGGCGAACAGGATCTTCGTGGACCGGCGCTTCCTGGGCATGCCGGGCCGCCATTCGCGCTGCGCCTTCGTCATGCGTGCCATGCTTCGCCTACTTCCCGAGGAGCGTGCGGGCTTCTCCGACCACCGTGATCGAGCCGGTCACGAGGATGCCCCCTGCCAGATCATTATTCTCCTCGACCTTCATGACGGCCCATTCCAGTGCGTCATCGAGGGAGGGTGCGATGTTGATGTTCTCCTCGGCGAAACCGGCCGAGAGGGCGGCCTGCAGGAGGTCCGCCGCCGGCACGGACCGGGGCGACGTCGACTGCGTGAGGCAGACGTCCTCCAGGATGCCGCCCAGTTCCTCGTGCAGTTCGGCGAGCATCCCCGCGGCGTCCTTGTCCTCGAGGATGCCGATGACGAGCACGAGGCGGGAGAAATCGAAGGCCTCGTTGATGCCCTTGGCCGCGGCGCGGGCGCCTGCCGGGTTGTGCGCGGCGTCGACGATGATGCTCGGGGCGGTGCGCACCACCTCCAGGCGTCCGGGTGACGTGACGGCGCGCAGGCCGTTGCGCACCAGGACGGTGTCCAGCTCACGCTCACCGCCGCCGAGGAAGGCCTCGACCGCTGCGACGGCCAGGGCGGCGTTCTCCGCCTGGTGCTCGCCGTGCAGGGGTACCAGGAGCTCGCCGTAGCGGCCGGCGAGTCCGGTGAGGGACACCACCTGGCCGCCGACCGCGACCGTCCTGGACTCGACCCCGAACTCGACGCCCTCGAAGCGGAATTCCGCGCCGACCTCCCGGGCCCGCTCGAGGAGAACCTGGGCGGCGTCGTGCGGCTGGATGGCGCTCACGAGGAATGCGCCGGGCTTGATGATGCCGGCCTTCTCCAGGGCGATGTCCTCGACGGTGTCGCCCAGCAGGTCCGTATGGTCGAGGGAGATCGGAGTGACCACCGCGACCTGCCCGTCCCCGACGTTGGTGGCGTCCGTGATCCCGCCCAGGCCCACCTCGATGACGCCGACGTCGATGGGCTCGTCGGCGAAGATGGCGAACGCGAGGATCGTGACGCACTCGAAGTAGGTCAGGCGGGGCTCGCCGGCCACGAGGAGTTCGCCGTCGATGATGTCGAGGTAGGGCTTGATCTCGTCCCAGACCCGGACGAACGTCCCATCGCTGACGGGCTCGCCGTCGATGCTGATGCGCTCCGTAACGCGGGACAGGTGCGGGCTCGTGTAACGGCCTGTGCGCAGGTCGTGCGCCAGCAGGATGCTCTCGATCATGCGCGCCGTCGTGGTCTTGCCATTGGTTCCGGTGATATGGATGATCGGGAAGGCCCTGTTGGGCTCGCCCAGGATCTCCATGGCCCTGTACAGCGGGGCCATCCGCGGTTCCATCCTGTTCTCCGGCGCGCGTCCGAGCAGCTCGGCGTACACGCTCTCGACCGAGAACCTGTCGAGCCCTGCACTGATACCCGTGGAATCTGTCCCGGTGTCGTCCATATCATCCATGGTGCTGCTCCTGCTTCCCGACGGTGATGCTGAATTCGTTGCCTGCTGCCTCGTCCGCGGTGATGCGGAGCTCCACCGTCAGGGTCTCGGACCTGATCAGGGCCGCATTGGCCTCGAGGGCCTCCACCCTGTCGGGGGCGACGCCGATCGTGGTGGTGATGCGGTCGCTGATGTCGAGGTCCGCGTCTCGGCGTGCCTGCTGGACGGCCCGTATCGCGTCGCGAGCCGTGCCCTCCGCCGCCAGCTCCTCCGTGACCTCCGTGTCGAGGACGAGGAATCCGCCGCCCGGCAGGACCGTGACGGCCTTCGACGCGGCATCGTTCCCCTCCACGATGGTATCGAGCGTGTACTCGTGCGGCTCGAGGGCGAGGCCGCCGGCAGTCACGACTCCGTCGTCGGACACGGACCAGTCCCCCGACTTCGCCGCCTTGATGACGGTCTGCACGTTCTTGCCAAGGCGCGGTCCCGCCGCCCGGGCCTGGACGACGAGGCGCTGCGAGATCCCGAACTCGGCCGGTTCGGCATCCGCCGAATCGACCAGGCGCACGCCCTTGAGGTTGAGTTCGTCCGCGATGATCGACTGGTACTGGCCGGAGAGCTGGGCAGCTCCGGGCGCGACGACGGTCAGCTCGCGGAGCGGCAGGCGCACCCGGAGGTTCGCTGCCTTCCGCAGGCTGGAACCGACCGAGCACACCTGGCGGGTGCGGTCCATCTGCTCCACCAGCTCCGGGGCGGCGGGGAACGATGCGGTGTCGGGCCAGTCGGTGAGGTGCACCGAGCGCCCTCCGGTGAGCCCGCGCCAGATCTCCTCGGTCACCAGGGGAAGCAGTGGAGCGGCGGCCCGGCAGACTGCTTCCAGGCAGGTGTAGAGCACGTCGAAGGCGTCCGTGTCCTCGTCGAAGAAGCGCTGGCGGCTGCGGCGGACGTACCAGTTGGTCAGCGTGTCCAGGTAGCGACGCAGGGACTCGCACGCGTCGCTGATGGTGAAGGCATCGAGCGCTGCAGTGAGGTCGCGGACGAGGTTGCCGGTGTTCGCCAAGATGTAGCGGTCGATCGGCTCCTTCAGCTGCGCTGCGGCCTCCGGCGTCACGGTCTTCGCCTCGTAGCCCGCGCCGCCGTTCGCGGCGTTCGTGTAGAGGCTGAAGAAGTGCCAGACGTTCCACAGCGGCAGGATCACCTGGCGGACGCCCTCGCGGATACCCTGCTCGGTGACCACGAGGTTGCCGCCGCGGAGGATCGGCGACGCCATGAGGAACCAGCGCATGGCGTCCGAGCCGTCGCGGTCGAAGACCTCCGAGACGTCGGGGTAGTTGCGGAGGCTCTTGGACATCTTTTGTCCGTCGGACCCGAGGACGATGCCGTGGCTGATCACGTTGCGGAAGGCGGGGCGGTCGAAGAGCGCCGTCGAGAGGATGTGCAGCATGTAGAACCAGCCACGGGTCTGACCGATGTACTCCACGATGAAGTCGGCCGGGTTGTGGGTGTCGAACCACTGCTCGTTCTCGAACGGGTAATGCACCTGGCCGTACGGCATGGAGCCGGAGTCGAACCAGACGTCGAGCACGTCCTCGACGCGGCGCATGGTGGACTGCCCGGATGGATCATCGGGATTGGGACGGGTCAGCTCGTCGATGAAGGGACGGTGGAGGTCGACGTCGCCCTGCTTGTTCACCGGCAGCCGCCCGAAGTCCGCCTTCAGTTCCGCGAGCGAGCCGTACACGTCCGTGCGCGGGTACTCGGGGTCGTCCGACTGCCATACCGGGATGGGGCTGCCCCAGAAACGGTTGCGGCTGATGGACCAGTCGCGTGCGTTGGAGAGCCAGGTGCCGAATTGCCCGTCCTTCACGTTGCCCGGGATCCAGGTGATGTCCTGGTTGAGCTCGACCATGCGGTCGCGGATCTTCGTGACCTCGACGTACCACGATGACACGGCGCGGTAGATCAGCGGATTGCGGCAGCGCCAGCAGTGCGGGTAGCTGTGGACGTAGCTGGCCTGGCGGACGAGGCGGCCCGCCGTCCTCAGGACACGCGTGATGTGCCTGTTCGCTTCGAAGACCTGCAGCCCGACGATCTCGGCCAGCGGCCCTTCCCTGAAGATCGGCAGGAACTTCGCGCCCTCGTCGACCGAGAGGATCACCTGGATGCCGGCTTCCTCGCAGATCTTCTGGTCCTCCTCGCCGTAGGCGGGCGCCTGGTGGACGAGCCCGGTGCCATCCGTCGTGGTGACGTAGTCCGCCACGAGGATGCGGAAGGCGTTGCGGTATCCGCCCTCGTCCGGATCGGCGAGGTAGTCCCACAGCGGTTCGTAGGTGAGTCCCTCGAGTTCCGTGCCGAGGTGTCGCGACGAGACGGCGGCGTGGGCGGCGGGCGCGTTGGCGAAGCCTAGGTCCTTGGCGTAGTTGCCGAGGAGGTCCTCGGCGATCAGGTACCGTCCTGCGGCGCCGTCGCGCTCGGCGTCGACGACCGCATAGGTGATGTCCGGCCCGACGGCGAGCGCCGCGTTCGTGGGCAGGGTCCAGGGGGTGGTGGTCCAGGCGAGCGCCTGCACGCCCGCGAGGTCCTGCGACAGGACGGACTCCCCGGCGAGGATCGGGAAGGTCACGGTGACGGTCTGGTCCTGGCGGTCCTGGTAGACGTCCTCGTCCATGCGGAGCTCGTGATTGGACAGCGGCGTCTCGTCGTTCCAGCAGTACGGCAGCACGCGGTAGCCGTTGTAGGTGAGCCCCTTCTCGTGCAGGGTCTTGAAGGCCCAGAGGACGGACTCCATGTACTCCGGGTTGAGCGTCTTGTAGTCGTTGTCGAAGTCGACCCAGCGTGCCTGCCGGGTCACGTAGTCGCGCCACTCCCCCGCATACTTCATGACGGAGGCGCGGGAGGCGTCGTTGAACTTGTCGATCCCCATTGCCACGATCTGCTGCTTGTCGGTCATCCCGAGCTGCTTCATCGCCTCGAGTTCGGCCGGCAGCCCATGGGTGTCCCACCCGAAGCGCCGCTCCACGCGGTGGCCGCGCTGGGTCTGGTACCGGCCCACGAGGTCCTTGGCGTATCCGGTGAGGAGGTGCCCGTAGTGCGGCAGCCCGTTGGCGAAGGGCGGGCCGTCGTAGAACACGAACTCGTTCGAGCCGTCCACACCGGCATCACGGGCATCGATCGATGCCTGGAAGGTCCCGTCCTCCTGCCAGTAACGCAGGACACGCTCTTCGAGTTCGGGAAAGCGTGGGGACGCGCTGGTTCCGGGAGAAGCGCCCCGGGCGTCGGGTGACACTGCTTTCGGGTAGATCTGCGGCATGGTTTTCATCCTGTGTACGGCGGCGTCGGGTGGAGCAGGAATCCTGCTGTGAGGACGGGTTCCCGTTCCGCCCACCGCCGGTTGCCTGACCGGCCGCGGGGGTCCTGGACCCGCGGTACCACCTCACTTGCCGCCGTCGTCCGCCGTGCCGCTCCTGGCGGGTACAGCGAGCGGGGCCGCCGCTCGTTCAGGCTGTGACGGGCCATCCCGTCCGGTTCTACGGGCCGCCCGTGGGGCTGGCCTTTCTTCCGGAAGCTCACCGGTGATAGCCGGGTCGATGCTGTTCCCCCAAGTCTAGCCCGGCCCTGAATTCGTTGTCGAAAGCGCGCCTGCACCATGGCAAGGGGTTCGGCTGCGGATGAATCCCGTTGTGGTGACAGCCCGGTGTTGGCAGGCTGGTTCGGATACTCAACCGCAACAGGATGGACACCGCATGCCCGCTCAGGCCCTCCCTACCGCGTCAGCTCTGGACACCGCACGGTTGCTGCTGGGGGTCCTCCTTCCCACGGTCGCGGAGGGGCCGGTCATCAAGCGCCCTCGGGCCGTCGGGCTGGCCGCCCGCCTCGAACTGGACTCGAAGGCAGTCGCCATCGTGCGGAAGGTGCACGGCAAGTACCCTGACGGACCGCTGATGCTGAAGCTGCCGATCCGGAAGCAGGCCGTGGTGCTGGCGCCCGAGGACGTGGAGACCGTCCTTGCGCAATCGCCGGATCCCTTCTCCCCTGCCAGCAGCGAGAAAAAGGCCGCACTGTCGCACTTCCAGCCCTCCAACGTCCTGATCTCGCAGGGTCCGGTGCGGACGGTGCGCCGTGTCCTGCACGAACAGGTCCTGGACACCGATCACCCCGTGCACCGTCTCGCGGACGCATTCGTGCCCGTGGTGGAGGACGAGATCCAGGAGCTCCTCGTCGACGCCGTCCGCGCCGGCTCCCTGCCCTGGGACGACTTCGCGGACGCCTGGCACCGCGTGATGCGCCGCGTGGTCTTCGGGGACCACGCCGCAGACGATACCGGGCTCACCATGATGCTGGACAGGTTGCGGAAGGACGGGAACTGGGCGTTCCTCAAGCCGGTGAGAAAACGCACCCGCGCGCGCCTGAACGAACGCATCAGGGACGAACTCGCCCGCGCCGAACCGGGGAGCCTTGCCGCCGCCCTCGCGGCCGCTCCGAAGGGCGACGGCGCCGAACCCGCGGATCAGGTACCCCAGTGGCTCTTCGCCCTGGACAATACCGGCATGGCGGCCTTCCGTGCCCTGGCCGTTCTCGTGACTCATCCGGAGGCCATGGCGGCAGCGCGGCGCGAGATCGACGGCGATACGTCGGGCCGCCGGCACCTCCCGTACCTGCGCGCGTGTGTCCTCGAGGTGCTGCGGCTCTGGCCTACCACTCCGATGATCCTGCGGCAGACGACGCAGCCTGTGCAGTGGGCTCGGGGCCTGATGCCGGCGGGGTGCGGCGTGCTCATCTACACGCCCTACTTCCACCGGGACGACCGTCACCTCCGCAGTGCCCACAACTTCTCCCCGGAGCGGTGGCTCACCGACGAGGACGACGGCTGGCCGCTGGTGCCCTTCAGCGACGGCCCGGTGGTGTGTCCCGGGAAGCAGCTCGTCCTGCTCCTGACGAGCACAGCCCTCGCCTCGCTGGTCAGCGGGCATGACTTCGAGGTGCAGGAGGGCCCGAGGCTCGACCCGGCCCGCCCCCTGCCGGGCACGATGGACAACTATTCCGTGACACTTGGGGTGTCCCTCCGGGCCTGACCCCCGGGCCTGGCCCCGGTGCGAGCGCTCCTCCTTCACGGGCGCTGCCGGCTGCCCGGCTCCACCGCCGAAACAGTTCGGCGGCGGCACGCGTTCCCCGGGTCAGAGACCCGAGATCGGGTGCGGGTGGCCGAGGGACGGTGAGCCTGCCGGCATCAGCACCTTCAGCGCCCGGGGCATCACTGTCACGGCGGCCGGGAGCGAGCCTACGAGCTCACCGTCGGCGTAGACGTTGAGGGGCTTGTCCGCCGTGATCGTGACGCTCGTTCCGCGGGCGGTCGCGACACCCGGCGTGCCGATGTGCCGGCCCCGGTACGAACGGAGGAAGGTGGCAGCGACGGTCAGGATCGACGAGCGGCCCAGCGACACCACGTCGAGGAAGCCGTCGTCGACCGTCGCCCCAGGGCAGATCCGCAGTCCACCGCCGTACTGTCCGGTGTTCCCCACGGCGATGAACCAGCCGGGGAAGATCCGCTCCTGTCCGTCGACGGACAGGGTGAAGGTCACGCTCCGCCAGGCCCATAAAGCTCTCAGCCCGCCGTAGAGATAGACGAACGGACCGAGACGCAGACGCGCCGCATTGCCGTACTCGTTCGCGAGCGCATCGAACCCGACGTGCGCAACACCCAGAAAGGGGCGACCGTTGACGTGGCCGAGATCGATGTCGGCGCTGGCATAGCGCGCGAGGGCACGGACGGCCCGCACGGGGTCCAGCGGCAGTCCGAGGCGTCGCACGGTGTCGTTCCCGCGGCCGCCGGCCAGGGGCAGGAGGATGGCGCCTGACTCCTGGACACCGGCGGCGACGGCGCCGAGGAATCCATCACCGCCCAGGGCTGCGACGACGCTCCCCGGCGCAGCCGCTCGCGCCTGTTCCGTAGCCTCGCGCAGGCTCCCCGTGCGAACGACGGAGAGCTCGAAACCTTCGCGCCTCAGCGCTGCTGCGGTGCGCGGTCCGAGCCGCCGTGCCCGGCCCCGACCGGCGGTCGGACTGACGAGGAGGAGCGCCTCTCCCCTGCGACGCGGGTCTCCGCGCCGGTCTCGGTGTGGAGACCATCGGACGTCCGGACCACAGGCGATCGGGCGGCGAGCCCTGTGGTGTCGTCCCGGCAGGGGCACATCAGCCCCGGAGGACCTTGTGATTCGCAGCCTGCGCGAGGGGACGCAGGACGAGCTGATCGATATTCATGTGGTGCGGCGCGTTGAGCGTGAACGCCACCGCACCTGCGACGTCGTCCGCCGTCAACGGGTGGGCGACGCCCTCGTAGACCTTGTCCGCAGCGCCCTGGTCCCCACCCAGCCGGTTGAGGGAGAATTCCTCCGTGTGCACCATGCCCGGCGACACCTCGATGACCCGGATGTTGTTCTCGGCCTCCTCGAGGCGCAGCGCGCGAGCCATGGACTGCTGGGCCGCCTTCACCCCGCAGTACCCGGCGCCGCCCTCATAAGCCGCCATTGCCGCCGTCGAGGTCAGGAACAGCACACTCCCCTGGCCGGCCTCACGCAGAGCCGGCAGGAAAGCGCGCGTCATGCGCATCGAGCCGAGGACATTGACGTCGTACATCCATTCCCAGTCCTCGGTGACCGCCCCCGCCACCCGGTCCGCTCCGAAGGCGCCCCCCGCGTTGTTGACGAGGGCGTGGATCGGGCCGGACGCCGTGACCTCGGCCGTGAAGGCATCGACGGATGCCTGGTCGGTGACGTCGAGGGCCAGCGGGGTGGCTCCCGTCTCCTCGGCGAGCGCCATGAGGCGGTCGAGGCGACGGGCGGCTGCGATGACCTCCCACCCGCTCCGGCGGAGGGCACGTACGGTTGCCGCCCCGATACCGGAACTCGCCCCGGTGACGACGGCGCGCAGGGCAGAGGGGGCGGGGTCGGCAGGGGCGCCGAGGAGCGCGGAGGTGATGTGGGTCATGGGGCAACTGTAGCGATGCCCAGACCTGCCCTGTCGAGTGTTCCCGTCAGGGTTTGTGGGGTCCTGTGACCTCCCGACCGAGGGTTTCCGGCTCGACGGCGTCGGTCGTTAGGGTTGGTAGGCACGACCGCATCGACCGACCCTCGCCCCGCCCCTCGGCAGATCGCCACCCCGGCATCCCGTTCCCTCGCGCGCGCGTCCCCGCCCGATTCCACCGAAGGACCTCGCATGACGCCCACCCCGGCAAGCACCGACCAGCGCGTCCTGACACCGATGGAGCGTCAGTCGGTCCTTCATACCCTGAAGAGCCCCCGACTCCTGAAGACCGAGGTCCTTGCGGGGCTCGTCGTCGCCCTGGCCCTGATCCCGGAAGCCATCGCCTTCTCGATCATCGCAGGCGTAGACCCGCGCCTCGGCCTGTTCGCGTCCTTCACCATGGCGGTAACCATCGCCTTCCTCGGTGGCCGACCGGCGATGATCTCCGCCGCGACCGGGGCGGTAGCGCTGGTGATCGCTCCCCTGGTCGCGAGCCACGGCGTCGACTACTTCATCGCCGCCGTCATCCTCGGCGGGACCTTCCAGGTCATCCTCGGACTCGTCGGCGTCGCCCGGCTCATGCGCTTCATCCCCCGGTCCGTCATGGTCGGCTTCGTCAACGCCCTCGCCATCCTCATCTTCATGTCGCAGGTCCCCGAACTCATCGGCGTTCCGTTCCTCGTCTATCCCATGGTCGCCGTCGGACTCCTCATCGTCTTCGGGCTCCCCCGCCTCACACGCGTCGTGCCCGCGCCGCTGGTCGCCATCGTCGTCCTGACGGTCTTCGCCGTCCTCGCGAACGTGCTCGTACCCACGGTCGGGGACAAGGGCGACCTGCCCGAGAGCCTGCCCTCGCTCTTTTTCCCGAACGTGCCGCTGACCCTGGAGACACTGCAGATCATCGTGCCGTTCGCCCTGGCGCTGGCCGCCGTCGGACTCCTCGAATCCCTGATGACGGCGAAGCTCGTCGACGACATCACCGATACCCGCTCGGACAAGACGCGCGAGTCCTGGGGCCAGGGTGCCGCGAACATCATCACGGGCTTCTTCGGCGGCATGGGCGGCTGCGCGATGATCGGCCAGACCATGATCAACGTGAAAGCCTCCGGCGCCCGCACCCGCATCTCGACGTTCCTCGCCGGGATCTTCCTGCTCATCCTCGTCGTCGCGCTCGGGGACGTCGTCGCCCTGATCCCCATGGCGGCCCTCGTCGCGGTGATGATCTTCGTGTCGATCGCGACCTTCGACTGGCACAGCATCCAGCCGTCCACACTGAAGCGCATGCCCAAGAGCGAGACGACGGTCATGCTGGCCACCGTGATCGTCACGGTCTGGACGCACAACCTCGCGATCGGCGTCGGGGTGGGTGTCCTTGTCGCCATGGTCGCTTTCGCGCGCCGCGTCGCGCACTTCGTCACCGTGGAGCGCACCGAGGACACGCACGACGGCGCCCCTCATGTCACCTACGCGGTGAACGGCGAGCTGTTCTTCGCGTCCTCGAACGATCTCTACACCCAGTTCGAGTACGCGACGGACCCCCATCGGGTGACCATCGACCTGCACGGGTCGCACCTGTGGGACGCCTCCACCATCGCCGCCCTGGACGCCATCGAGGAGAAGTACCGGTCCTTCGGCACCCGCGTCGACGTCGTCGGCCTCAACGAGGCCTCCAGCTCGATGCGCGAGCGGCTCGGCGGCCACCTGGCGGCAGGTGGGTAGGACCGGATCCGTGGAATCGGGGCACTCGGCCGTAGGGAACAATGGGGGAATGGCCGATACGACCCAGGGCACAGACACGCCCTCACCCCAGTCCGTTTCCGTTCCCGACAAGCCCGCGCTCGAGGGCCTCGAAGAGAGGCTGTCCCGCCGATGGCGCGAGGACGGGACCTATGCCTTCGATCGGGACACCACCCGCGAGGCGGTCTACTCGATCGACACTCCCCCGCCGACGGCGTCGGGATCGCTGCACGTGGGGCACATGTTCTCGTACACGCAGACCGACGTCATGGCGCGCTTCAAGCGGATGAGCGGCGCGAACGTCTTCTACCCGATGGGCTGGGACGACAACGGCCTGCCCACCGAGCGCCGGGTGCAGAACTACTACGGTGTCCGCTGCGACCCGTCGGTGCCCTATGACGCTTCTTACCGTCCGCCCGCCGAGCCGGCGAAGAACCAGCGCGACTTCGACGCCGTCTCGCGCCGGAACTTCATCGAGCTGTGCGAGGAACTCGCGGTCGAGGACGAGAAGGTCTTCGAGGACCTCTTCAGCACGCTCGGGCTCTCGGTCGACTGGAACCTGACGTACCGGACCATCGACGACACCTCCCGCGCCGTGTCACAGCGTGCCTTCCTCGAGAACCTCACCGCAGGCGACGCCTATCTCGCCGAGGCGCCGACCCTGTGGGACGTCACGTTCCGCACCGCGGTCGCCCAGGCGGAAGTGGAGGACCGGGAGCAGCCCGGCGCCTACCACCGCATCGCGTTCCATGCGCCCGACGGGCGGCAGGTCCACATCGAGACCACACGCCCCGAGCTCCTGCCCGCCTGTGTCGCACTGGTGGCCCACCCCGACGACGAGCGCTACCAGCCGCTCTTCGGCACCACGGTCACCTCCCCCCTGTTCGACGTCGAGGTCGAGATCAAGGCACATCCCCTCGCCAAGCCCGACAAGGGCAGCGGTATCGCCATGATCTGTACCTTCGGCGACCCGACCGACGTCACCTGGTGGCGCGAGCTCCAGCTGCCCACGCGCGCCGTCGTCGGGCGTGACGGACGCATCCGTTCCGAGACGCCCGAGTGGATCGCCACCGAGCGCGCCCGCGACAACTACGCGCAGCTGGCCGGCAAGACGATCTTCAGCGCCAAGGAGGCAGTTGTCGCCCTGCTCCGCGACAGCGGGGACCTCGACGGTGAGCCGACGAAGATCACGCACCCGGTGAACTTCTACGAGAAGGGTGACAAGCCTCTCGAGGTCGTGACCAGCCGTCAGTGGTACATCCGCAACGGAGGGCGCGACGCCGGCAAGCGGGACGCCCTGATCGAGCGCGGACGGAACATCGAATTCCACCCGGCCTTCATGCGCTCGCGTTACGAGAACTGGATCGAAGGACTCAACGGTGACTGGCTCGTGTCACGCCAGCGCTTCTTCGGTGTCCCCGTGCCGGTCTGGTACCGGCTCGATGCCGACGGCGAGCCCGAGTACGACGAGCCCATCCTCCCAGCCTTCGCAGCGCTGCCCGTGGACCCCGCCGCGGAGGCCGCACCCGGCTTCGAGGAGTCCGCGCGCGACCAGCCCAACGGCTTCACCGGCGACAACGACGTCCTGGACACCTGGGCCACGTCGTCCCTGACACCGCAGATCGTCGGCGGCTGGACGCGGGACGAGGACCTGTTCGCCAAGGTGTTCCCGTTCGACCTGCGGCCACAGGGACACGACATCATCCGGACCTGGCTCTTCTCGACCGCGGTCCGCGCGGACGCCCTGCAGGACTCCGTACCGTGGAAGCACGCAGCTCTCTCGGGGTGGATCCTCGACCCGGACCGCAAGAAGATGTCGAAGTCCAAGGGCAACGTCGTGGTGCCCACCGACGTCCTCGAGCAGTTCGGCGCGGACGCCGTGCGCTACTGGGCGGCATCGGCGAAGCTGGGCGCGGACACGGCCTACGAGATCAACCAGATGAAGATCGGCCGTCGCCTCGCGATCAAGCTGCTCAACGCGTCCAAATTCGTCCTGAACCTGGGCGTGACGGAGGCGTCGATCGGTGCGGGCTCGCTCGATCGCATCTCCAACGCCCTGGACCTGTCCCTCCTGGCGCAACTGCGGACGGTCACGGAGCAGGCAACGGCTGCCTTCGAGAAATACGACTACGCGCGCGCACTGCAGCTCACCGAGTCCTTCTTCTGGACCTTCACGGACGACTACGTGGAACTGGTCAAGGACCGCGCCTACGGCGACTCGGACGACGCCGGGACACGGTCGGTGCAGACCGCCCTGGCGACGACCCTGGACGCGCTCCTGCGCCTCTTCGCGCCGTTCCTGCCCTTCGCGACCGAGGAGGTCTGGAGCTGGTGGCGCGAGGGTTCCGTCCACCAGGCGGCCTGGCCCTCGGCCGACGCACTCACCGCGCTCCCTACCTCGGCCGACGCCGGTGTCCTGACGTCGGTAGCGCTTGCCCTCGGAGGTATCCGCAAGGCCAAATCGGAGGCCAAGGTCAAGCAGCGCACCGAGGTCGAGACTGCCGTCGTGACTGCCCCGGCCGCACAGGTCGAGCGCATCCGGGCCGGTCTCGCCGACCTGCTCGCCGCCGGCAACGCGAAGGATCTCCGGCTCGCCGAGGGTGATGGCGCACTCGTGGTGTCCGACGTCGAGCTGGTGCCCCAGCCCGCGGAGTAGGTTCCATCGAACGCAGGACGGACCCGCCGATCGGCGGGTCCGTTCTGCGTCAGCTGTGACCTAGTCGAACGTAGGGCTCTCCGTGCGGGAGCGCTTTAGTTCGAAGAACTCCGGGAACTCCGCCATCAGGACGGCACCGTCGAAGATACGGCCGGCCGCCTCACCGCGCGGGATCTTTGTGAGGACCGGGCCGAAGAACGCGGTTCCGTTGAACGCCACTACCGGTGTGCCCACCTCGTCGCCCACGCGGTCGATCCCGTCCTGGTGGGATGCGCGCAGCTGCTCGTCGTACTCGTCCGTGTGGGCGTACTTCGCCAGGTCGGCGGGCAGGCCCACCTCGTCCAGCGACTCGCGGATGACGACGTCGAAGTCCTTGACCTGTCCGATGTGGATGCGGGTTCCCATCGCATCGTAGAGCTTCTTGACGAACTCGTCGCCGTGGAGCTCGCGGGCCGCGATGATGACACGAACCGGACCCCAGGCCTGGAGCATCATGGCCTTGTACTCCTCGGGCAGGTCACGGCCCTCGTTGAGGACGGACAGGCTCATGACATGCCAGTCGACCGAGATGTCCCGGACCTGCTCGACCTCGCCCATCCAGCGCGATGTGATCCAGGCGAACGGGCACAGGGGGTCGAACCAGAAATCGGCTTTCTCGACGGTGGTGGACTCGCTCATGCGGTACTCCTTCAGACGTTGGTGAGGCCGTGGCCTTTTCCGGTGCAACCTGCCCCGGCGGCTCCGTATTCCACGCCGATTGGTGCCACGCCGCCCGAGACGGTGTAATGAAGGGACACGACCAGCCGACGGTGACTGGCGCTATCCCTGCGTCGCAATCGGGCTGAATGAGTCCGCACCGGTATCGCCGGTGCTGAAAGGGACGCAGGCAATGCAGCACTGGACCGAGAACCGCGACACCTGGCTAGAGCGCGAGGCACTGGCCGAGGCCATGATCCCGCTCATCGGACGCCTGTACCGCAGGAACAATGTGGTGACGAGCATTCACGGGCGCAGCCTCATCAACAAGTCCACGATGAACATCCTCAAGGCTCACCGCTTCGCCCGCCGCATCACCACCGAAGAACTCCGCGTCGAGGACACCGCTCCCCTGCTCGAGATCCTCGCGAACCTCGACCTCGGGGCCGCGGCCATAGACCTCGGACGGCTCCGCCTCGCCTACGACCGGGCCCGCACGACAACCGACCACGGCCACGCCGATGACGGACCCTCGCTGGAAGACTTCGTCCGCGCCGAACTCGCCGACATCATCGGCCAGGGCGGACGCGACGAACGCACCACCACCGACGTCGTCCTCTACGGGTTCGGACGCATCGGCCGGCTCGTCGCCCGACTGCTCCTCGAAAAATCCGGCGGGGGCCACGGCCTGCGCCTGCGCGCCGTCGTCGTGCGCCGCGGCTCCGACAACGACCTCACCAAACGCGCCAGCCTCCTGCGCCGCGACTCCGTCCATGGCTCCTTCGAGGGCACCATCCAGGTCGACGAGGCAACGGACACCATCACCGCCAACGGCGTCCGCATCCAGGTCATCTACTCCGATGATCCCTCCTCGATCGACTACACCGCCTACGGCATCTCCGACGCCATCATCGTCGACAACACCGGCCGCTGGCGCGACGAAGAAGGCCTCTCCCAGCACCTGGCCAGCACCGGCGTCGCGAAAGTCCTCCTCACCGCCCCCGGCAAGGGAACGCTGAAGAACATCGTCCACGGCATCAACCACGCCACCATCGACGACGACGACCGGATCATCACCGCGGCCTCCTGCACCACCAACGCCATCACCCCGGTCCTCAAGGCCATCAACGACCGGTACGGCGTGATCCACGGCCACGTCGAGACCGTCCACTCCTTCACCAACGACCAGAACCTCATCGACAACTTCCACAAGGGTGACCGCCGGGGCCGCTCAGCTGCCCTGAACATGGTCCTCACCGAAACCGGTGCGGCCACCGCGGTCGCCAAGGCCCTCCCGGAGCTGGCCGGGAAGCTCACCGGCAGCTCCATCCGCGTCCCCACCCCCGATGTCTCCATCGCCATCCTCAACCTCACCCTGCAGAAGGAGACCACCAAGGACGAGGTCAACACCTACCTGCGCGAGATGTCTCTGCACTCCGGGATGCGCAAGCAGGTCGACTACATCGACAGCCCCGAAGTGGTCTCCACCGACTTCGTCGGCTCACGCCGCGCCGGCATCGTCGACGGCCTCGCAACCATCGCCGACGGCACCTACCTCGTCCTCTACGTCTGGTACGACAACGAATTCGGCTACAGCTGCCAGGTCGTCCGCGTCCTCGAAGAAATGGCAGGAGTCCACCCGCCCTCCTACCCGGCAGCCGACTTGAACGAGGCACTGGCAGCGACCGTGTGACCGCCTTGTGACAGGAAAAAGGCCCGGCCGTTCGGCCGGGCCTTTCTCCTGTCGAGCTGTCGAGCGGCCGTCAGGCGGACTTGTTGCGGCGCTTCGCGACGACCTCATGGGAGATGAGTGTCGGCTCGGCGCGCTTGGCGACGACGTCGTCCGTGATGACCACCGTGGCGATGTCCTCGCGGCTCGGAAGGTCGAACATGACAGGCAGCAGCACTTCCTCCATGATCGCGCGCAGGCCGCGCGCACCCGTCCCGCGGTCGAGGGCGAGCTCGGCGATCGCCTCGAGCGCCTTCGGTTCGAAAGCGAGTTCGACGCCGTCGAGCAGGAACATCTTCTGGTACTGCTTGATCAGGGCGTTCTTGGGCTCGGTCAGGATCTGCATGAGCGCCGGGCGGTCCAGGTGCGTGACAGTGGTGATGACCGGGAGTCGCCCGATGAACTCGGGGATGAGACCGAACTTCAGGAGGTCTTCCGGCATGACGTCGCCGTAGCTGACTTCCTCGTTCTTGAGGGAGCTGAGCGGGGCCCCGAAACCGATGCCCTTCCGACCGGCGCGCGAGCCGATGATCTCCTCGAGGCCGGCGAAGGCGCCCGCCACGATGAAGAGGACGTTCGTGGTGTCGATCTGGATGAATTCCTGGTGGGGGTGCTTACGGCCACCCTGCGGCGGGACCGATGCGACTGTTCCCTCCAGGATCTTGAGCAACGCCTGCTGCACTCCCTCGCCGGACACATCACGCGTGATCGACGGGTTCTCGCTCTTGCGCGAGATCTTGTCGATCTCGTCGATGTAGATGATGCCCTGCTCGGCCTTCTTGACGTCGTAGTCGGCGGCCTGGATGAGCTTGAGGAGGATGTTCTCGACGTCCTCGCCTACATAGCCGGCCTCGGTGAGTGCTGTGGCGTCCGCGACGGCGAAGGGTACGTTCAGCCGGCGAGCGAGCGTCTGGGCGAGATAGGTCTTGCCGCAACCCGTGGGGCCGATCAGCAGGATGTTCGACTTGGCGATCTCGACGTCTTCGGTCTCTGCCGCGTCGGCCAGGGTACCGGCAGCGCGGGGGCCGTTGCCCGACTGGATGCGCTTGTAGTGGTTGTAGACGGCGACCGCGAGTGACCGCTTCGCGGGCTCCTGTCCCACCACGTACTCCTGCAGGAAATCGAAGATCTCGCGGGGCTTGGGCAGCTCGAACGTCCCGAGATCCGCTACCTCGGAGAGCTCCTCCTCGATGATCTCGTTGCACAGGTCGATGCACTCGTCACAGATGTACACGCCGGGGCCGGCAATGAGCTTGCGTACCTGCTTCTGGCTCTTTCCGCAGAAAGAGCACTTGAGTAGATCGGTGCTCTCACCAATGCGAGCCATGGTTGAATCCCCTTAGGTATTGCGCGATTGCTATGACCACTCTAGGCCACCTGACTGCGGGAGCCGGTATCAAAATGCCCGTGGTGCCTTGCGGCGCCACGGGCTTCGATCGCTGTCCTTCAGTGCCGTCCCGTGTCCGTCCGATGGTCCTGCGCCGCCGGACGGACACGTGGACCTAGGGTGTGTTGATCTTCGGCGGGGTCATCTTGCGGGAGTTCAGGACCTCGTCCACCAGGCCGTACGCGACGGCGTCAGCGGCGGTGAGGATCTTGTCGCGCTCGATGTCCAGGCTCACCTGTTCGGAGGCGCGGCCGGAGTGGAGCGCCAGCGTGTCCTCCAGCCAGGTCCGCATGCGCATGACCTCGTTCGCCTGGATCTCCAGGTCGGACGCCTGGCCACCCTGACCGCCCGAGAGGGCCGGCTGGTGGATCAGGACGCGCGCGTTCGGCAGGGCCAGTCGCTTGCCGGGTGCACCGGCCGCGAGCAGGACGGCGGCGGCGCTTGCGGCCTGCCCGAGGCAGACGGTCTGCACCTCGGGACGGATGAACTGCATGGTGTCGTAGATCGCCGTCATCGCGGTGAAGGAACCACCCGGTGAGTTGATGTACAGCGTGATGTCGCGCTCGGGGTCCGTGGACTCGAGGACGAGCAACTGCGCCATGACGTCGTCGGCGGAAGCGTCGTCAACCTGCGTACCGAGGAAGATGATGCGATCCTCGAACAGCTTGGTGTACGGGTCCTGGCGCTTGAACCCGTAGGGCGTGCGCTCTTCGAACTGGGGAAGGATGTAGCGGCTGGTCGGAAGGTTTTGCGCCTTCGATCCCGCTGCTGCCTGGAAATCGTGGTTCATGGTGTCTCCTGTAGGACGACTGGTCGGAGTGGGCTGCTGCGGACTACGCGGTCTGCTCGGTGCCGCCGCCACCGGCGACGGAACCGGAGTGCGCGGAGATGTTGTCGAAGAAGCCGTAGTCGAGGGCTTCCTGGGCCGTGAACCACTTGTCGCGGTCGTTGTCCTTGAGGATCGTCTCGACGGTCTGACCCGTCTGCTCTGCCGTCAGTTCTGCCATGACGCGCTTCATGTGGAGGATCAGTTCCGCCTGGATGCGGATATCCGTCGCCGTTCCACCGATGCCCCCGGAGGGCTGGTGCATCAGGATGCGGGCGTGAGGGGTCGCGTAGCGCTTGCCCTTCGTACCCGAGGACAGGAGGAATTGACCCATCGACGCGGCAAGGCCGGTCGCAACCGTGACGACGTCGTTCGGGATGAACTGCATCGTGTCGTAGATGGCCATGCCGGCCGTCACCGAACCGCCCGGGGAGTTGATGTAGAGGTAGATGTCGCGCTCCGGGTCCTCGGCCGACAGCAGGAGCAGCTGCGAGCAGATGACGTTCGCGTTGTCGTCGCGGACCTCTGAACCGAGCCAAATGATGCGCTCCTTCAGGAGCCTGGTGTAGATGTACTCGTCACGACCGCCCATCTCGGGGGCGGCCATGCTCGGGGTACTTGGTTCGGTTGCCATGAACGTTAACCTCTCACTCTGGCGGGCCGCTGCCACATTCGGCCGACCCGTCCGTTTGTCTCTTCTTGGACACTAACCCGCTGGGATGCCGAATTGCTCCCGCTCGGGTAACTGTTCGCTGACGGCGCACGGTCGACGGCCGACCCCTCGACGGGTGCGTCCCGGGGAGCCTCGACCGGTCGCGCAGTGCTTAACGAGGCAGCGGTGCCGCCGCCCGGAGGCTGCGGCACCGCTGTCCGTGATGCAGGTGGAGACTAGTCCGTGACAGCCTTCTTCTTGGTCGACTTCTTCGGTGCCTTCACGGCCTCCGGCTCCTCAGCACCGGCAGGCTCTGCCGGCCCGGTGGCGTCGGCGATCTCCGGCTCGGTAGCGTCGGCTTCCGTAGCATCGGCTTCCGTGGCGTCGGTTCCGGACTCGTCGGCCTGGATGTCGTCGACGGCGTCCTGCTCGGTCTCGACGTCGTCGAACCCGATGGTCTCGGTCTCGTCACCCGCGGGGCGGACGAACTCGGTCAGATCGATGGTCGCACCATTGGTGTCCGTGACCGTGGCGTACTCGAGGACCTTGGCGAGGGCCTTCCGGCGCCGCACCTCGCCGACGATCATCGGCACCTGGCCGCTCGAGTCGAGCATCTGGGCGAACTGGTTCGGTTCCATGTTGTACTGACCGGCGGTCGAGACGATGTAGTCGATCAGCTCGCTCTGGCTGACTCCGACCTCTTCCTTCTCGGCCACGGCGTCGAGGATGACTTCGTTCTGGAAGGCTCGCTCGGTATTGGTGCGGACCTCCGCGCGATGCACCTCGTTGTCGTGGTCCTCACCGGCTGAATGCGCGTTCTCGCCGTTGAAGTGCTGCTCCAGCTGCTCCTCGATGACACTTGCCGGGACGGGTACGGCGACGAGCTCCACGAGCTTGTCCAACACCTTGTCCCGCGCCTCGACGCCCTGGTCCATGAGCTTCGACTCCGAAGCCTGCTTGGCGAGGTCTGCGCGCAGCTCCTCCGCCGTGTCGAACTCGGAGGCGAGCTGGGCGAATTCGTCGTCGACCTCGGGGAGCTCGCGCTCCTTCACGGCCTTGACGATGACCTTGACCTGGGCAGTGGCGCCGGCGTGCTCGCCGCCGGCCAGCGTCGTCTCGAACGTCGCGTCCTCATCCGTGGACAAGCCGGTGACAGCCTCGTCCATGCCTTCGAGCATCGTGCCGGAACCGATTTGGTAGGACAGGTCCTGGGCCGAGTCGACCTCGACGCCCTCGACCGATGCCGTCAGGTCGATGGTGAGGAAGTCGCCGTCCGCTGCGGGCCGGTCGACAGCGGTGAGGGTGCCGAAGCGCCCGCGCAACTCGTCCATGGCCTTCTGTACGTCCTCGTCGGAAGCCTCGACGGGTTCGACGGTGACGTCGAGGCCCTTGTAGTCGGGCAGTTCGACCTCGGGGCGGATGTCCAGCTCGACCGTGAAGGTGAGCTGGCCATCCTTCTTCGCAGGATCGGGGACCTCGGTGATCTCGACCTCGGGACGGCTGAGGGGGCGGATGCCCGTCTCCTGGACAGCGCTCTGGTAGAAGCCGTTGAGGCCGTCGTTGATGGCCGTCTCGATGACGTAGCCACGGCCGACTCGCTGGTCGATGAGCTGCTGCGGGACCTTGCCCTTGCGGAACCCCGGGACCTGGACCTGGGTGGCGATGGTCTTGTAGGCCTCGTTGATGCTGGGCTTCAGTTCCTCGAAGGGGACCTCGACGTTCAGCTTCACCCGGGTGGGGGAAAGGGTTTCAACAGCGCTCTTCACAGCGTAGGACTCCTGAGATGATTGGGATTGGTACTGCAGCGGAGGCACTTTCCTCATCACACGACAGAGTCGGGGTGACAGGAGTTGAACCTGCGACTTCCTGCTCCCAAAGCAGGCGCTCTACCAAGCTGAGCTACACCCCGTAAGTGCGAGTGTCAGTCTACGCACCTTTGCGCCTGCCGCGCACATTTGGCGATAGCGCGGCCGTTGTGGTGTAGTTATATGCGTTCCACGAGGCCCCGGAAGGGTCCGCTGCGGGGATGTAGCTTAATGGTAAAGCCTCAGTCTTCCAAACTGATTACGCGGGTTCGATTCCCGTCATCCCCTCTTGTACGGCCGTATACGGCCTCGATCACCCGGGCGTCCGCCCGGGTGATCGCTGTTTAAGCAGCCATCTTTCCGACCTTCAGTCGGCCTGGCACGAGGGGCACCAGTAGACCGTGCGAGCCGCCATGGCCGCACGCAGGATCGGTGTCCCGCAGCGGCGGCAGGGCTCGCCCGTCCGCTTGTAGACGTAGTTCGGGGCCGAACGCTTCGGACGGCCGTTGCGTGCCTCGACCGTCGTCGTGATGATGCGGCCTTCCCGGACGCCGTCCTTCATGAGCCGGACGGTATCGGTCCAGATTCCGAGCGCCTCGTCCTCCCTCAGCTGCCTGCCCGGGCGCCACGGATTGATGCCCTGGAGGAACAGCACCTCAGCCCGGTAGACGTTCCCGATCCCGGCGATCACCGACTGGTTCATGAGCTGGACGCCGACGGGCGTAATACTCGACATCACCCTGCTGACGAACTCCGTCCCGTCCGGTCGCGGCTGCAGGGGATCCGGCCCGAGCTTCGCCCGCGCTGCGTTCTCCTCGGCCCGGGTGATCACCTCGCAGGCGGTCGGGCCCCTGAGGTCCGCCCACCCGTGAGCCGACACGAGCCGCACCCGCACCGCTCCGACCGGCTCCGGCGGACCGCCGTAGGCAGCAGGGCCGGTGCCGTCGTCGGCGGACTGCTCCGACTCCCCTATCCTGCGCGGCGCGCCGATACTCGAGGCTCCACGGAACGTCGCATCGCCGCCGAAACTCCAGGCCCCGTAGAGGCCGAGGTGCACACGGAGCACGCGGTCGTTGTCGAACCGCAGGAACAACTGCTTGCCGTGGGCGAGGGCGCTCAGCAGGGTTGCGCCGTCCAGCTGGGCAGCACCCGCGGCAAAGCGCCCCTGCGGACTCGAGACAGCGAGCTGCTCACCCGTGAAGACGGACGTGAACTGCTTCGCCAGCCGGTGGACCGAGTGGCCCTCAGGCAACGCTTCCCGTTTCCTCGAAGCGCGCTACCTGCGCGATCCTGCGGCTGTGCCGCTCAGCACCGCTGAAGGGCTCGGCGAGGAACGCGTCGATAATCGCAGTGGCTTCCTCGACGCGGTGCTGGCGCCCTCCGACGGCGACGACGTTGGCGTCGTTGTGCTGGCGCGCCAGGCGGGCGGTGTCGAGGCTCCAGGCGAGGGCAGCACGCACGCCGCGTACCTTGTTCGCCGCGATCTGCTCCCCGTTGCCGGAGCCGCCGAGGACGATCCCGAGCGCATCGACGCCCGCCGCCTGATCGGCGATGACGGCCTGTGCTGCATCGATGCAGAAGGAGGGGTAGTCGTCCTCGGGATCGTAGGACGTGGGGCCGTGGTCGACGACGTCGTGCCCTGCCGCTGTGAGGTGCGAGAGCAGGTGGGCACTGAGCTCCATGCCGGCGTGGTCGGTGGCGAGGTGGACGCGCATGGCGATCGGTTCCTTCGGGTGGGCGCCGGGAGGGCCGCGGGAAGCTGCGGGGTGGGGTCCGCCCAGCCTGGCAGGACGATTCCACCCTAGTCCGCCGGGCCGGGGTCGGTGAAGCGCGTCATGGCGGCGGCCGGAATGAGAGAATCGAAGCGCCGCGTACCCCGCACCGCACGCGCCGTACCTCAACCCCACCCTGGAGGCGATCCTTGCCCGGTCTGAACCTGACGCGCGAAGAAGCACGCACACGCGCTGAACTGCTCACCGTCCGCTCCTACGAGGTCACCCTCGACCTGACACGCGGCGAGCGCGTGTTCCGGTCGACGACGGTCGTCGCCTTCGACGCACAGCAGGGCGCGTCGACCTTCATCGACGCCGTGACGGACACGGTGCACCGCGTCGAGCTGAACGGCGTCGAGCTCGATCCCGCGGATGTCGCCGACGGCGTCCGGATCCAGCTGCCGTCGCTCGCCGCCGGCAACGTCCTCGTCGTCGAGGCCGACATGCTGTACATGAACACCGGTGAGGGCCTCCACCGGTTCACCGATCCGGTGGACGGCGAGGTGTACCTCTATACCCAGTTCGAGGTCCCCGACTCCCGCCGCGTCTTCGCGGTCTTCGAGCAGCCGGACCTGAAGTCGACGTTCCGCTTCGCCGTGACTGCGCCGTCGCATTGGGATGTCATCTCCAACTCGGCGACCCACGAGCCCGTACAGGCCGGCTCCGTTGCCGATGGTGGCGCCGCTTCCACCTGGTACTTCGAACCGACGCCGCTCATCTCCTCGTACGTGACGGCCCTGATCGCGGGTCCCTACCAAGCCGTGCGCAGTGAATTGACGAGCTCCGACGGACGGACCATTCCCCTGGCCGTCTTCGCGCGGAAATCCCTCATGCAGTACCTGGACGCCGAGAACATCTTCGCGCTGACGCGCCAGGGTTTCGCATTCTACGAAGAGCAGTTCGGCACGCCCTACCCCTTCGGCAAGTACGACCAGCTGTTCGTGCCCGAGTTCAACGCGGGCGCGATGGAGAACGCCGGTGCCGTCACGTTCGTCGAGACCTATGTTTTCCGCTCCCGCGTGCCCGATGCGACCGTGGAACGACGCGCGATCACCATCCTCCACGAGCTGGCACACATGTGGTTCGGTGACCTCGTCACGATGCGCTGGTGGAACGACCTCTGGCTGAACGAGTCCTTCGCCGAGTTCATGTCCACCCTGGCCGCGGCCGAGGCGACGGAGTTCACGCAGTCCTGGACGACCTTCGCCATGCTCGAGAAAGGGTGGGCCTACCGCCAGGACCAGCTCCCCTCCACGCACCCGATCGTGGCGCAGATCAACGACCTCGAGGACGTCCAGGTCAACTTCGACGGCATCACCTACGCCAAGGGTGCTTCGGTCCTCAAGCAGCTCGTGGCCTGGGTGGGCCAGGAGGAGTTCATGCAGGGGGTCCGCCGGTACTTCGCCAAGCACTCCTGGAAGAACACGGAGCTCGTGGACCTCCTCTCCGAACTGGAGGCGGCGAGTGGACGCGACCTGAAGGCCTGGTCGGCGCTCTGGCTCGAGACCGCCGGCGTCAACACCCTCCGCCCCGAGTTCCAGACCGACGACGACGGTGTCATCACCTCGTTCACCATCCTGCAGACTGCGATCGAGGCCTTCCCGACCATCCGGCCGCATCGCCTCGCCGTCGGTTTCTACGATCAGGACGACGACGGCGCCCTGATCCGCGTGCACCGGCTCGAACTCGACGTCGACGGCGAGCGCACGGACGTACCCGAGCTCGTGGGACAGAAGCAGCCGGCGCTGGTGCTGCTCAATGACGACGACCTCGCGTACGCGAAGATCCGCCTGGACCCGGCGTCGCTGCGAACCTCGGTCCAGCACGTCAAGGACTTCAGGGACTCGCTCCCCCGGACCCTCGTCCTCGCCTCGGCGTGGGATGCGACCCGCGACGGGGAGACGCCGGCCCGCAACTACGTCGAACTCGTGCTGCAGAACATCGGTGCCGAGTCGGATTCGTCCGTCATTCTCGTCCTCCTTCGCCAATTGGCCTCGACCCTGACGTTCTACGTCGCGCCGGAGGACCGCGAGGCCATGGGTGATGCCGCAGCGGACACCCTCCTCGAGTTGGCGCTCGCCGCCGGCCCGGGGTCCGATGCGCAGCTGCAGTTCACCCGCGCCTTCTCGTCGCACGCCCGGACGTCCTCCCAGCTCGACGCGGTCGAGGCGATACTGACGGGTGAGCGCGTTCCCGAGGGGATCACGGTCGACCAGGACCTGCGCTGGGAGCTGCTCACGAGCCTCGTCGTCGGAGGACGCTACGGCGCCGAGGAGATCGAGGCCGAACTGGCACGCGACTCGACGGCCACGGGCGGGCTCGCGGCGGCTTCGGCCACCGCGGCACTCCCCACGGCACCTGCCAAGGACGCCGCCTGGGCTGCACTCGTCGATGCCACCGACCTGCCGAACGCCACCCAGCGCTCCATGATCTCCGGGTTCACCCGCGTGCACGACCGCTCGCTCCTCGAGCCCTTCGTCGAGCGGTACTTCGCGTCCATCCAGGACGTGTGGGCAACCCGCACGCACGAGATCGCCCAACAGATCGTCGTCGGGTTGTACCCCTCCCTGCTGACCACCCAGGACACCCTCGACCGGACGGACGCCTTCCTCTCCGGCCTCGGTGACGCATCACCGTCACTCCGGAGGCTCGTCCTCGAGAGCAGGGACGGCATCGTCCGGGCCCGGACGGCGCAGGCGGTCGACAGGTAGCCGGTCGACAGGTAGCCGGCCGACAGGTAGCCGGCCGACAGGTAGCCGGCCGACAGGTAGCCGATACGCGGCGCGTAGGCGCTGGGCAGGGAGGACCACGGTGGTCCTCCCTGCCCTACGGTCCTGCGGAATCCGTCAGGATCAGCCTGCGATACGTTCAGGGACTAGGGTCGGACCATGAACCTGCAGGAGCACCACTACTCCGCGCGCCTCCGCTGGACGGGCAACCTCGGCTCCGGCACCGCAGGATACCGGTCCTACAGTCGCGACCACCAGATCGAGGTGGACGGCCCCGGGCTGCTCCTCGGAACCGCAGATCCCACCTTCCACGGGTCAAGAGACCGCTGGAACCCGGAGCAACTTCTCCTGACCGCCGTCGCGCAGTGCCACATGCTGTCCTACCTCCACGTCGCCGTGACGGCCGGGGTGATCGTCACCGCCTATACGGACACCCCTGCCGGGACGATGCGCCTCAACCGCGACGGCAGCGGCGAGTTCACGGGCATCGTCCTTCGGCCGCACGTCGAAGTGGACGACGCCGGGCAGGTGGCGTTGGCGGACTCGCTCCACGCCGAGGCCAATCGCCTGTGCTTCATCGCTCGATCGGTCGCTTTCCCCGTGCTCCACCAACCGACAGCCACGGGGCCGGTGCCGGGTTAGCGGCCGTCGTCGTCCCTGCACGCAGCGCCTCCGCTGTAGCCTGTTAAGGCATCCCCGCGCCTACCCCTCGGGGCGGACTCCCCGGATGCCTGCGTGAAAGCGACTCTTATGACATTCCTCCCCTCCCTCGGCTACGGCGGCCAGGTCATCGGCTCACTGATCATCCTGATCGGCGCCCTGCTCCTGTGGCTCGTGATCCGTTTCCTCATCGCCAGGTCGGTGACGCGGGTCCAGAACGGCTATTCCGTCTTCAAGAAACCGCATTTCAAGTGGGCCCAGCCCGCACTCCGTCCGTTCGACAGCGCGCGTCGCGTCCAGCGCGCGGAGACGATCGGCGGCCTGCTGTCGAGCGTTGCCGCAGGCACCATCGCTATCGTCGCCATCCTGATGGCCATCGAGACCCTCGGCTTCAACATCGGTCCCATCCTCGCGAGCGTCGGCATCGTCGGCATCGCCATCGGCTTCGGAGCCCGCGAGGTGATCCGCGATGCCTTCCTCGGATTCTTCATCACGATCGAGGACCAGTACGGCATCGGCGACACCATCGAGGTCGGCGACACCGTCGGCGTCGTGCAGTCGCTCGGACTGCGCATCACGCGGATGATCGACGAGGACGGCGCCATCTGGTACGTACGCAACGGTGATATCACCAAGGTGGGCAACCGCTCGCAGGGCAACTACGTTGCACCGCCCGCCGAGCCTGTCGCTGCTGCGATCCCCTCGACCATCGAGGGAACGGCATGAGCGGGCTTCCTCCCGAGGGCCCGGGCACCTCGGCCACGGGCGATTCGGTTGCGGGCGGCGCCCAGGGCGATCCCGCGTCCCTCACTCCATCCCCGACCGCGGGCCACCTGCCGGTGCAGCCCGCGGGTGGACGCACCGCCCTGCCCGTCGAGCGTCTCGTAGCCGCCGGTCAGACCTTCAACCAGCCCGAGTACACCGACAACTTCTACGAGGCGATCGGTGGACACGCGACCTTCGTGCAGCTCGTCGACGTGTTCTACGACGGCGTGGCCGATGACGAGGTACTCCGTCCGATGTACCCCGAGCAGGACCTCGGGCCGGCCAAGGAACGCCTCCTGCTCTTCCTCGAGCAGTACTGGGGCGGACCGAAGGCCTACGGTGAGCAGCGGGGCCATCCACGCCTGCGGATGCGCCACATGCCGTTCCGCGTGGGCCCGCAGGCACGGGACCACTGGCTGCAGCACATGCGAGCGGCCGTCGAAGCCCTCGACCTCGCACCCCTGCACGAGGCCACCCTGTGGGACTACCTCGACCGCGCTGCGCACTCGATGGTCAACGCGGCCGACTGACCGTCCGGCCACCGACCGCAGGCGCCCCGGCCGTCCGGGCTAGAGGACCGCTGCTGCGCGCACAAGGATGTGGCCACGGACGGTGCTGATCCTCGACCACCGTCCGTTCTCGTGGATCGACGCGTCGCCGTCGGGGTCGAGGAAGCCCAGGCTGTATGCGCCGAAAGCAGCACCTGCAGGCACACTGCCGGGAACACTGGCGAGCTGACGACCCCAGACTTCGGCGCGGACACTGCTCACCAGCGGTGCTCCGGCGCGATCCGGGAGCGCGCGCGCTACGTCGCCGATGCCATCCCTCGCGGCCTGCTCGAGAACCGCGCACGGCACCGAGCCCGCGGGCGTCCAGCCGGCACGTGGCGGGAGAACGCCGGCCCAGTTCTCGGTGACGGTGACAGTGGGGACGGAGAACTCGACGTCGTCGCCGTGCATGCGGGCGAGCCTGTCCAGCACCGATCCCAGCGGCACGGTCGCATCGACGGTGGCCCTGCCTCCGAGCGCCATGGTCCGGAGCCCGAGCACCGTCGGGATCGGCTCGCCCAGGACGGTCGGACCGAGCGTACGGACATACGCCGCAAGGACGGGCCCTGAGCTCATCAGGCGCATCCCACCGTCGTCGTTGGCCCGGGCCCGGGCGGTGAAGGTCCTGAAATCCGCAACGGTATGGGTATCGGCGAAGCGCAATACCGGGGATGTCATGCCGCTCCTGCCTGGCGCGCGCGGCGGAAGGGAACGGGTGGGCCCTGCCAGGACTGGAGGATGCCCTTCTGCGCAGCAGAGAGGCGGACGGGCCGCCCGGTGCTGCGGCTGACGAGCACCATGGTGGTCGCCGCTATTGCGCTCGTGATGCTGTTCTCCACCTCCAGCCGGTCCCGGACGGCGTACCCGAGGTCGAAGCTGGATACGCCGACGGCCGTGATCCACAGGTCGACGGCGGCCGGGACGGTGCTGAAGTTCAGCGGCGCCCGGTACTCGATCTCCTGTCGTCCCACGAGGGTGTAATGGTCCGGGTCGATGACTTCCATGAACGACCCACCCGCCTGCGGCTGACTCATGAGGTGCACCCGAGCGTCCTCCAGGAACTGGAAGTACCGCACGTTGTTCACGTGACCGTAGGAGTCCTCGTCGCCGAAGCGCAGGTGAAGGGGGATGGTGTGGACCGGAGACATAGGGCCATCATCTCAAACGCCTGCCTGCCGGATACATTCGGCGGGCCCCGTCCCGGATCGGTGTGAGGAGGGCCATATGCCTGCGGCGGTATCCGTGTTGAGTGCCGGTGGGGCTGCGTCTACTGTCAGTAGACGCCCGGAAGCACGCGCTTCCATCGCACCTGTCCCCGAGGAGACACCGAACCATGGCAGAACACGCGCCGCCAGCAGAGGCCCCCGACGTCGCGGCACCGACCAAGGACCCGACCGCTGCCCTCCTCGATCTTCTCGATCTCAGTTCGGCCGAGGGTGCCCAGACGGATGAAGAGATCTTCGTCGGAACGAGCGCGCGACAGCCGAGCCGCCGCGTCTTCGGCGGACAGGTCCTCGCCCAATCGCTCATCGCGGCCATGCGCACCGTAGAGCCCACCCGCGACGTCCACTCGATGCACGGGTATTTCCTCCGTGCCGGCGACGCGGACAAGCCCATCACCTTCGGCGTCCAGCGCCTGCGGGACGGCCGTTCCTTTTCCGCGCGCCGGACGCACGCATACCAGAACGGCGTCCCCATCCTCTCGATGATCGCCTCCTTCCAGGAACCGGACGACGGCGTCGTCCACCAGGACCCGATGCCCGCGAACGTGCCCGACCCGGAGGACCTCCCGTCCACGGCGGACCTCCTCGGCGGCTTGGACCATCCCGTCGCCCGCGCCTGGGCCTTCGACCGCCCCTTCGACATCCGGCACATCGATGCGCCGCTGTACCTGTCGAACGAGGGGTCGAAGGAACCCCGGAACGCGGTGTGGATGCGCAGCCTGGGACCCATGCCGGCTGATCCCAACCTCCACCGGGCCGCCCTGGCCTACGCGAGCGACTACACCCTGCTGGAGTCGATCCTGCGTCCTCATGGACTCAGCTGGATCCAGAAGGGCATGAGTGTCGCCAGTCTCGATCACGCCATGTGGTGGCACCGACCCGTGCGCGTCGACGACTGGCTCCTCTATGTGCAGAGCTCTCCCAGTGCCTCCGGCGCCCGCGGACTGGCGGCCGGCCGCATCTACAACCGCGGCGGAGAGCTCGTGGCAAGCGTGGCCCAGGAGGGCATGGTCCGGATCCCGTCGGCCTGACGTCGGCTCTGCGCCTCCTGGCTCTGCCTGAGGCGCAGGAAAGGGAAGGACCCGACCGCCGGTCGGGTCCTTCCCTTTATTACTGCAGTGTTGCTCTGTAGCCCAGCGTCAGTCGCGCGTGAGGCGCCGGTGGGTGACGCGGTGCGGCTTCGCCGCGTCGGGGCCGAGGCGCTCCACCTTGTTCTGCTCATATGCGTCGAAGTTGCCTTCGAACCAGTACCAGGCGTCCGGGTTCTCCTCGGTTCCCTCATAGGACAGGATGTGCGTCGCGACCCGGTCGAGGAACCACCGGTCGTGCGAGACGACGACGGCGCAGCCGGGGAATTCCAGCAGCGCGTTCTCGAGGCTGGAGAGGGTCTCGACGTCGAGGTCGTTGGTCGGTTCGTCGAGAAGCAACAGGTTGCCTCCCTGCTTGAGGGTCATCGCGAGGTTCAGGCGGTTTCGCTCACCGCCCGACAGCACGCCGGCTTTCTTCTGCTGGTCCGGGCCCTTGAAGCCGAAGGCCGAGACGTAGGCTCGGGACGGCATTTCGACCTGCCCCACCTGGATGAAGTCGAGTCCGTCGGAGACGACCTCCCACAGGGATTTGTTCGGATCCAGGCCGGCGCGGGACTGGTCGACGTACGAGATCTTGACGGAATCGCCGATGCGCAGTTCTCCACCGTCGAGGGGCTCGAGGCCGACGATGGTCTTGAACAGCGTGGTCTTGCCGACACCATTGGGGCCGATGACCCCGACGATGCCATTGCGCGGCAGAGAGAAGGACAACCCGTCGATGAGTACCCGCTCGTCGTAGCCCTTCTTCAGTTTGTGCGCCTCGATGACCTGGCTGCCGAGGCGAGGACCCATGGGGATTTGGATCTCCTCGAAGTCCAGCTTCCGCGTGCGATCGGCTTCCGCTGCCATCTCCTCGTAGCGGTTCAGTCGGGCCTTGGACTTCGTCTGGCGGCCCTTGGCATTCGAGCGGACCCATTCGAGTTCCTCGGTCAGCCGCCTGGAGAGCTTCTGGTCCTTCTTGCCCTGGACCTCGAGGCGCGCGCGCTTCTTCTCCAGGTAGGTCGAGTAGTTGCCCTCGTAGGGGTACAGGTGGCCCCGGTCCACCTCGGCGATCCATTCGGCGACGTGGTCGAGGAAGTACCGGTCGTGGGTGACGGCCAGGACGGCGCCGGCGTAGGACTTGAGGTGCTGCTCCAGCCAGAGCACGCTCTCGGCGTCCAGGTGGTTGGTGGGTTCGTCGAGGAGCAGGAGGTCCGGTTTCTGCAGGAGGAGCTTGCAGAGCGCCACGCGCCGGCGTTCACCACCGGAGAGGACACGGACATCGGCGTCCGGCGGCGGACAACGCAGGGCGTCCATGGCCTGCTCCAGCTGGGAATCGAGGTCCCAGGCGTCGGCTGCGTCGATTGCTTCCTGCAGCTTGCCCATCTCGTCGAGCAGTGTGTCGTAATCGGCGTCCGGGTTCGCCATCTCCTCGGAGATCGCGTTGAACCGCTCGATCTTCCCGTAGATCTCACCGACGCCCTCCTGGACGTTGCCGAGTACGGTCTTCTCCTCGTTGAGGGGCGGTTCCTGCAGGAGTATGCCCACTGAATAGCCTGCGCTGAGGCGCGCCTCACCGTTCGACGGCGTATCGAGGCCCGCCATGATTTTCAGGATGGTGGACTTACCGGAGCCATTCGGTCCGACGACACCGATCTTCGCGCCGGGGAAGAACGACATGCTGACGTCGTCGAGGATTACTTTGTCGCCAACAGCCTTGCGGGTCTTGGTCATTGTGTAGATAAATTCCGCCATGAGTCCAAGGCTAGTGGTTGCCTACCGTGTTCTCACACTTGGGCGGCTCACCCTGCCCGGCGGGGACCGCCACCCTGCTCCGCGGAAGGAGTCCGCATCAGCGCTGATCACCGACAAAGCACCCCCCGGACGCGAGGGCCGGGAGCACCACCGCCGAGACGACACCCTCGCGTACCTCGCCGAAGACGCAGCGCCCGGCCACCAGACCGGCACCCTGGATGGCATCCACGTCGAGTCCCGTCGGCGTGCGGTCGATCGACACCTCCACGAGTTCCGGAACAGCTCCGGCGTCCGCAAATCCCTGTTCGATGGCTGCCCCGACGTCCTCACGCGTCACCGTACCCCCGCTATCAGCGAGGCCCTGCAGCGCCGACCGGACGGAAGCGGCGACCGGTGCGGCGTCCCTGTCCGAAGATGACGGCAGAGGAGGGGCCGCTGTGAGGCCGGGGTCGGAGGAGGGCGATGGAGGCGATGAAACGGATGGAGTCGCGACATCCGCACCGGACTCCTGGGGAGCCGGCGCTGCTTCGGCCTCCCCTGTCGTCATCACCGGACCGTCGGCAGCCGGGGCAGGAGCGAAGTCCCTAGCCGCAGTGCAGGATGAGAGCACGACAAGGGCCGCTGCACACGAGACGACCACGCGCAGGATGCTGCAAGGTCGGCGAAGGGGACGTGCTGGCGCGGCTATGATCACCTTCTCATCCTGCCACGCGCCTCCGGGAGCGCTCATCGGCGCTCCTTGGAGGCAGACCGCGGCGGGCCCCATGGCCCTCCCACCACCCCGCCTGACGGCGTCGTGCATGCTCGACTAGAACGGGACGGACGCTGCGTCCACGAGGTCCTGCCGCCTGGCCGCCTCGTGTCCCTCGGATGATGGTCCCGTCCCGCCCTCCGCATCACCTATTGCTCCTTCATCCGCGTCGACGATCGACCCGTCGATCTCACCCGTCGCGGGGTCGACGCCGCCGGGAAGCCCATCGGGACCACTGTCCTGAGTGGCCGGATCGACGAGTTGATCATCGGCGTGCGCTACGGAGGGTGCCTCTGCCCTATCCGTGGCCGTCCGCCTGAAGTTCGCCGTACCCCACATGAGGTCGTGACCCGCCGTGTCGGCGTCGATCTCCACCGACGTTCCCGTACGGCCGTCCGCATTGATCCACGGCCGGACCTTGAGGCGACCGGTGACGATCACGCGGTCGCCCTTCTTGATGCTCACTCCGGCATTGGTGGCCAGCTGCCGGAACATCGAGACGGAGTACCAGTTGGTGTGCCCGTCCACCCACGCGTTGGCCTCCCTGTCGAAGCGACGTTCCGTGGAGCACATGCGGAACCCTGTGATCGGTAGTCCGCTCTGCGCCAGTGTCACGCGCACCTCTGTTGCGACGTAGCCCCGCACGGTGATGATGTCAGTCATGATGTGTCCTTCCGTTGGTCTGGAGGACGGTGTGGCACCGGCCCGGGTCCAGTCTCGGCTCCCGGTCGGGGACCACGTCCGTGCGTGGGTCCTATGTTGATAACCCGCCAGGGCGGGATCCTTGGTACGCCAACCCTGCGAGGTTCGGAAGCACTTCTTCCCGGAATTCACGGCTTGAGCCTGATCCGGCTGTCTTCCTAGCGTGGAGACATGGATACCGCATCGCGCCCCCGGACCACGGACACCGGGGCAAGGGTCATCGGGAGCCTCGACGAGCTGGGGGAGATCGTGCAGGGCGACGAGCCCGTGTACCTTCGCTACTCCTGCGGGTTCGCGGCGGATAGGGATTCGACGAGCAAGGACGGCGAGAGCGGCCTGACCCTGCCGGGGCTCTCTGTCAATCCCCTCACTCCCGAGCAGTGGTGGACACGACCGATGCAGGACTGGCTTGCCCGACAGATCTGCCAGTACCGGCATCTGGCGGAGGAAGAGGACCGTTTTCCCTGGATCCTCACGGGCACGTGCGTGGGCCGGGGGCCCGACTGCGAGCCGCTGCTCACCGACGTGACGCCTCTCGGTCGCCTGCACGACCGGCTGCTGCACGAAGCGGAAAAGGTGTACGACGAGAGGTTCGATACAGGGAACCAGCCCTAGGCGTCCACTCCTGAATCGGGAAAGGACCGGACGCATCGGCGTCCGGTCCTTTTCACTGTGCCCCCGGCAGGATTCGAACCTGCGACCAGAGGATTAGCAGGAAGCGCTACGCGCAGATACGTTCTAGCGCGCGTAAGCCCGCTACTTTCCTGCAATCACGGGGCTGAACAGGGTATCCGCACTTCTGCCTGCCCGTGTCGATCCGTCCCGATACGTGTCGATACGCGGGGTTTCCGGTGGGTAAGCGGTGGGCGGCGTCCACTCCTGAGTGCCTAACTGAGGTCCCTCATTCGTCCGGTCATCAGAGCGATGTCCGTTCCAAGCTTCACGGCTTCCTCGGGGGTTAGCTCCACCTCGACGTCGACGTGGAGCCGGAGACCCACCCCCGTAGTCCAGGCAAGGGCGAGGAAGTAGCCGTCACTGATCGTTGGACCCCAGTAGACATTCCCGTTATCCGCGTCCTGTGTGAATCCATCTGGTGCAGTGGTGAGACCCATTGTTGTTCTCCTTTAGTGAGACCCCCTGAGCGGGCTGGTGAGCTCACTGAACACCCCTGAATAAGTCCGCGCAAGCCCGGCATGCCATACGGAATGATCCATTCCATACAGCCGCTTCTTGCGTGGATCTTGCCTAATTCCTGATCTATCCGACCCCTGTCCAACATTCGATCTAGCGTCCCCAGTCCTTCTTCAAGTTTGACGGTAGGGGTGCTCCGTCCATGTACCCGCGCATGGTCCTAGCAGAGGCTTCGTGCCCGTACTTCTCGAGCTTCTCGATCGCCAGGGTTAGGAGCTGTCGCAGCTTTGCGGCTTCGGCCCGGGTGTCAGCGAGGACCTGCCACTGCTCGGGCTTGTCCCCGCCGGCCCACTGCCTGAGGTATCGCCATGAGGTGAGTTTCACTTCCTCGCGCTCAAACTCACTTGGATGCTTGGGCCTTCCATTCCTCAGGAGATGGTTTCGCACCTCCTCCTCTCGCCACTGGGCTTCCTGCTGCTCCACTAAGCGCAGGATCTTGTCCGAGCTCCCGGCCACCAACGCTTTCACGATGGATAGGGTGACGTCCGTTGGTACGAAGTAGCCGCGGGCCGACCGATAGGAGTGTTCACTGTGGGGAACGCTGCATCCGATGGCCTGCTCGAGAGCGCCAACATCGTAGATGAGACTGACGCCGTTGCGGTCCATTGCGTACTCCATGACGCCGGGCTCGAGGAGCTCATCGACAGCCCACCCGAAGGCCTCCACGAGACCCTCGCTGGCGGTTGGTGATGCCGCGGTCAGTTGCGCCCAGTTCGCTTCGTCCTGACGGCGCTGGTCCACGTCCGCCCAGAGGACCTGCAGGCGCTGCGGTGGCACCCACTCCTCCGCCTGATCCTGTCCCTCCGCGAGGAACCGAACGAGGACCCTTTTCGCTTGCCGGCCTCGGCCCTGCCTGACGAACTCCACCTGCTCGAAGTCGCCCTTCGCGCCCTGCCTATAACCGTAGCGCTGGCCCTCCTCAAGCATCCGGCGCCACAGGGTACTTTTTCGGCTGTCCCGTGGCGAGAGCCTCGATCGATGCGAGGATGTCGGCTGCCAAGAGGTCACCGGGGAACGGCAATCGATCTCCCCAAGCCTCATGAGTCCGCCAAGGGTCAATGCCGATTGCCCATTCGTGGGGATCGATGTTGATCGTGTCCGAGGGTTCGCTGCGGCGGAGCAAAATGGTGTACTGCCGGGGTATCTGCGCGATGAGAACGGGTAGCTTCAGTTCGGCACGATACTGACGATTTGCCTCTTCAGAGGTTTCCATGGCGATGCGCGAGCTGCGGACCCTTTCGCGGCCGAGCAGTGTTGTGAGGACCTCCTCGAGAAGGCTTATGACGCGGCGGTCCCGAGCGTCTTTCTCCCGCCTCTGCTCATCCTGCCGGCGCAAGATGATGTCGCGCCCTAAGATCCATAGCGCGACTAGAGTCGCCGCGAGAGTAGCAATAGCAGACAGCGCGTCCCAGCCCCCAGATTCCATTCGGGCATCATGTCACAACGACGCTGGCGCCCCACCTCCGAAGAGATGGGGCGCCAATGCACTAAGCCGGATTTATGGGTGAAGTTAGACCGGCTCCGGCCAAGTGACCCGGCCAGAGAGGTCCGCGAGTACGCCGCCTTCCATGTGCGCGTATTCGAATTGGCGGGTCTCGGGGTGGTTGCCGCCGTAGGTGCCGTAGTGGAACTGCGGGCCCACTGCCCGGTTGTACCCGATGGCGGCGGGTGCATCGAAGTAGCTGACCCCGTCGAACCATGCCTTCAGGTAGCCGCCGCCACTCTTGCTGAAGGTGGATGCCGAGACGAACCGGTGCCACTTGCCCGGCGTGAAGGTGAAACCGGTACGGACCACCGTGGAAGGGCTGGCGGTGCTCTTGTTCGGCCATGAACCGCCAACGAGCAGCGGGTTCACCTGAGCCGAGCTGCCGTTGATCGGGTCGGACCGGGTGATGAGGTGCACCTTGTTGCCCTCGTACTGGACGAGGGACAGTTCGGGAGACAGCCCTGACGTATCGCCGGCATCGTTCGTGTACCGGTATTGGAACATGAGGACGTAGGCATCGCTTGAGACCGACGGCTTCAGGATGCGGAACCAGAAACTCGTCCAGACCGGCACGTCGAAGGGCAGTGCCCCGCCGACGATCAGCTCGGCGCGGCGCTGAGTCGCCCCGTCTTCAGGCATCCGGTCACCGTTACGGATCTCGAAACGTGTCCGGTGTCGGGCGTTCCGTGCGACCTGGACCGCGTAGAACGTCTTCTCATCGGCGAGGACCGATGTTTCGCCGTGGGTCGCAGCCAACTGAAGGGAGCCGATGGCCTGATCCCGTAGCGCCCTACCCGAGTTCAGGAACCGGGGGATATTCACGAACTGAGGCGGGGCGAGCACTTCCGAATCGCCGGGCACGTAGGCGGCTCGCGGGACGAGAAGGATCTTTTCGACCGTGTAGCTCCCATCGAGGGCAGACGCGATGTTCAGCGACTTACCCACGACGGTGACGTTCCGGGCGATGACGCCCCGCTCGGCCGTCATCGCGAGAAGGGCATACTCGCCATTAGCCGGAACTGTCAGGGTGTGAGTCGACGCCGGCCATGATCCGACGAGGTAGGGCGGCTGGATGAACGCTTCGCCCTGCCGGGCGTGCGTGGTCGCGGTCGTCATGAAGTCACCGATAGACAGGATCACCGGCTCGGCGCCGACACCGCCGTTGCGGGTGATGACCACGAGTGCCACCTGTGCCGCACCCCCGGGATCGCCGAGGCGTACCGTCGCACGGTGCTTCCCGCCGTTGAGGGTGGAGACGGGCACGGTGGCGCCGAGGACGCCGGTCGAGGAGTTGAACCATCCGGCGTGAAGTCGGGCGTTGTCCACCGCTGCGGTCGGGTGGGTCAGTTCACAGTTGAAGGACAGGATGACGTCTGATCCTGGCGTGAAGATCGGGACGCGGATACCGGCCGCAAGCGCCCCGCCTACGGGCGTGATGCTGAAGGTCAGGCTAGTCGGCGCCACGCTGACCACCGTTTTGACCTGGCTGTTATTGTGCCCGAACCACTGGGAGGGGAACGCGCCACCGGACCCGACAACTCCGACCGTGCCACCGCTAAACGGGTAGTTCGGGGTGATGTTCGCCCCGGCCTGGAACGCTTGGAGGGCGCCACTCGTGGCGAATGTCGGGGCTGTGAGGGTCGCGACGGTTGCCCGGTCGGGCTGGCGTACGTTCTCAAGCCGGTAGTCGCCGTTCACGAAGTCGGCCAGGACAGAGGACTTGGCGTAGAGCGATTCGAGTGTCCGGGCGTACGTCGTCAGGGCTTCCGTTTTGTCCAGTTTGGGTGCGGTCTCGGTCGCAATAGTGGCACTTAGTGCAACTCGCGCCGCCGTTCCTGGTGTTTGGATTTCGGTGGCGATGGCCTGAGCGGTCGGGACGACGTTGGAGCCGTCCTGGCCGGGCTCGCCCTTGAAGGTCCCTGCCGCAGCGGCAGCCTCCAGCTCAGCCGTAACACGGGCAGGCATCTCGGCCGCTACCAACTGAGCAGCTGCACGTGCCTCGTCAACAGCTTTCTTCATGCCGTCGTTGGAGAGACGCTCCCATTCGAAGGTCCCGGACTTGAAGATGTGGGCGTAACTGTCCGATGTGACCCGGACGTCGGGCATGACGGACCGGTCCGATGTTTTGATGGTCGTCGCCGCTCGCCCGCCCACCTTCACCGGCAGGGGATTGGTTTTGGAGATGTCACCGAGCTCAAACACCTGGAACTCCGCGCCAGGTGCAGCGATGAACTCACTGACCGAATCGTCTGCGTCAACATTCGCCGAGTTACCGGCGACGACACCTTCGTAGAAAACTTCCAACATACGATCAAACTCCTAATTCTGTAGTGAGGCGGCGGACATCCCCGACCGACACAAGGGTCCGACCGGAAACGTCACCGTGATCGACAAGCGTTCCCTGCTCGAGGAGTGCACGGATGGTTGCCTCAGGGACGTCGGTGATGGTGGCCGCCACGCTCGGCGGTTGAAGATTGCTGATGGGTATTTGAGTCATGAAGGCCTCCTGGGCCAGTTGGTGCGGGCGGATGGTTCGTGTGGAAAAAACCGGGAAGAGGTATTGGCTACTTCAAATCACGACCTCGCTCCATGGCTGGTCAGGCACGACGCCGGTCCATGACGGAAGCCCCTCAGAGCCGTCGGGCAAGTTGTCAGCGGCCCACTGGTGCCGTGCGTCATTCCATGCCGCCCAGCGCTGATACTCAGACGCGCCAGGCCAACTGTCAGGCTCGAACACGACCACGCTCGCCGGGAACCCCGCCGGCACCTCCGCAGGCCGCCTACGTCGCCTAACCACGGCGTCGGCCCACATAGACTCCGCGGACACCGTTGGACGGCGGCAGGTCATCGTCCAACCCGGGTATCTGCAGCGTTACCAGCAGCCGAGCAAGAGCCAGGCGCTGCTGGCGGGCTTCAGCGACTGCGGGATGGACCCGGGACCCCTGAGAACTCGTGAGCATCAGTCCGTCCTTCTTCACGGCGGCGTCGAGCCCCGCAACACGGTCGCGGATCCTGCACGCCTCCTCGAGGACGGCCAGCTCATGCTCAGCCCACTCGAACTCGTCCGTACACGAGTCCCACAGCTTCCGGCCCGGTGCATTCAAGCCCCTAGGTACTGCCATCTGAAGCACCTTCTACTGCCCCAAGGGCTGTTTGTTTCGGGCCGGGGAGAGATATTGCCTAACCCCAGCGGTGCTACTCGTTGTGTCGAGGGGGGACCCCCGGGTGGGTCGGTCCTACTTGAGGAGCTGTGCGGCTTGTGCCCCATGGTGGAAGGCGGTGACGGCTCGGCGTGCCTGCAGTGCTTGCCCGGCTTCGATGCCTTCCTGCATTGCATATGCGTGCTCCCTCCGCTTGTTCGTCTCAGTCGGGCCCGCGAGGCTGACTGTGTGTCCGGCGCTCACTCCTGCCCAGTGCGTGAGGTTCTTGCCGAGCATGCGGATGTCATCGGCGGGGGTGTCGCCCGTATGCAGCCGCCGGACGGTGCTGCCTACTGGCGTACCGTCGAGCCTGCCGATGATGCTGAGGAGCATGTTGATTGCCGAGTCCAGTGCCTGCAGAGTGTGCAGTGCTTCCCGTGCTTCTGTGTTCGCTCGTGCCACTTCGATCCCGGCTTTGAGAATCCGTTCGTCGTCGAGGTCGTCCATCCCACCGGCTATGAGTACGGCGTGTGCGGCGCTCAGCCTCTGGCCTGCCTCGTCGTACACGGGCTTGAACGCTTCCACGATCTCGTCGAGGTTGTCGGCGACGACCGTGTACAGCCGTGTCCTGGCTACTTCGGTCAGCGCTTCTGTGCCTGACATCTGCCGGAGCTTCTCCATCACGATGGCTTCCTGGATCCCCTGGTCGGTGAAGGGGTCGGTGCCTGCTTCGAGCGAGTCATTGACCGCTTCGGGGACGCTCTTGCCGGTGAAGTTCAGCTCGGCGGCTGCGTTGATCAGGCCCATCCTGCGGTCGAGCTCTTTGCGGATCTGGACGGGGATGGTGACCTTGTGTGCGTCCGCGGCCTTGAGAAGCTGGCGGACGGTGAGGGGAAGGGTTCTGGAGACGCTCATCGCGTTGTCCTTTCGTCGGTGGTCTTGCGTGGGCTGTTGCTGGGGGTGAGGTGTCCTCCGTGGATCCAGAGGCCTGCGAGGCCTGCGTCCACGAGCCGCTGCGCGAGGGCATCACCATTGACCGGCTCGCTGATGACTTCAGCGGGCCTGTTGCGCTTTCGCTGTTTCGGGTCGTGCTTCTGCGGCATCAGCGTTTTCCCTTCTTGGGTGCGTTGGGGCAGGAGGGTTGGTGGGCGTACTCGTAGGTGCATCGGCCCATCGCCCCGGCGGTGGACTCCCTAACCGTGGGGAAGCACTTCCTGCACTCCGACGGGGCTACTCGTCGCTTCATGTAGCTGCTTCTTTCTTTCGGAGGGTGTTGAGGATGGCGTACGGGTGAACTCCGGATTCCCACATCCCCGCGGCTGTCCGGCCGTCGATTCCCTGGACTCCGACGCCTTCGCTCGATAGCCAGAGCTCGAGCTCTTCGAAGTCGCTCTCAGGCTCAGGGGGAGAATTCGCGCGATCGCCGGGAGGTGATCCCGAGACAGAGGTCTCGGAATGATGGAGAGGATCTGTTGTAGAAGATCTGTTGGTGTATCTCAGCTGTGATACCCGGTCGGCTTCGTCTGATACCCGGTCTGTCGACTGTGATACCCGGTCTTGGTCTCGCTGCTCCCCTACCGGGTATCTCAGCTGTGATACCCGGTCGTCCGTGAGGTAGAGGTCGTAGCTGTCAGCCCATGTCCGGTCTGGGTGCCGGTTCGATTCCGTCGTCCGAGTAATCCACTCGTCTTCTCGGAGCGCTTTGAGTTGGCGCTTGATGGTGATGAGAGACTTACCCGTGACGGCAGCTAGCAGCTTGTTCCCTGGGTGCGCGTTCCGCCCCTCGGCGGTCGTGTAGTCCCAGAGCGCGAAGGCGACACTCTTCTGCACGTCTGACAAAGCTGAGCGCGACACTGCTCTGTGCCAGTCGAACTTGAAGGATGAACGCATGGTGGCTGCTTTCCGGGTGTGATTGGTCAGCAGGTGACTTCTGGTGTCTCCCGCGTCATACCGGTGGCAGTGATCCATGCGATGTGCTCAGAGGCACCGAGAAGCATTTGCGTGAATTGTGCAAGCTGCACCGGGGTGATGTCGCTCGCGCAGTCGACGGCGATGGTGAGACCTTCAGCGCCAGTCCACACCAGCTTTACCGACGCGAATTCGGTCTCCGTGCCTGGTCCCCACCACAGGTTCGGGTTGTCGGGATCCTGGGTGAAGTTCTTCGGTCGAGTGGTGGTCATCTCTTGAGTGCTCATCGTTGTGTCCCCTTGCAAGTTGTTCTTGATACCTCGAATGGCGAGTAGACGCCGTAGTCGATTCCTCTGATCCGCGGTGAGCGCCATCAGCGCTCCCTCCGTTCCTCAATCCAGGAGTCGAAGTCTGCGCGGGAGGTGCGCAGGTGCTTGCCGATGCGTAGGGCTCGCGGTGCTTTTCCCTTTGTCCGCCACTCGTAGTAAGTACGAACCGTGATACCCAGCTCGTTCGCTATCTGCTGTGGAGAAAGCCATTCGGTCGGAGTGGCTTCAGCTGTTCCTTGCATGTACGTCCCTCTCCTCTCGGGAATAATTCCATGCCCTGGAATATTCCGCTGGGAGAGACGCTACTGCTACTAATGATTCCTGTCAATTGCTCTTGTGACGTGTTGTCACCTATCCTTCGGAGCATGGAACAGAGCATCGAAAGTAAGCTGGGCCAGCATGTCCGCCTGCTGCGTGTGTCTCATGGAATGACGCAGGCAGAACTCGCCTCAGCGATGCGCGAGCAGGGCTGCCGCGTCACGCAGGCAACAATCGCGAAAATCGAGAAGGGCTCGCGGCCCCTCCCGGTGACCGAGATAATCGCGCTCGCGAAGGCGTTCGGTCTGCGCACTTCGTTCTTCATGCGCCTAGTCGAGGGGGACCCAGTAGCCGATGAGCTAGCTCAGGTGGAGGCAACTCTTGCCGGACTAGCCACCGAGGAGCGCCAAGCGAGGGACCGCATTCGTGACCTGGAGGGTGAGATCGGCGCTATCGATCGGGCTCGCCAGAAAGCACTGAAGCGCAAAGCCATTCTTGTGAAGACCAATGCCTAGGCCTCCCCTACCGCTGGGCTCCTGGGGGAAGGTCAGCCGCGATCAAGTCTCTCCCGGCGTCTGGCGCGCCATGGCTCGCTTCCGAGACTTCGACGGCATCACACGCAAGGTGGAGGTGCGAGCCGCAGCGACGTCGAAAGCCGATCGTGGCGCGCGAGCGGAGCGTCTGCTCATAGCTACGCTGCTGGATCGTGCAGCACCTGCCGGCGAGGACGTCACAGCCGATATGCGGCTCTCGAAGCTCTCGGTCGTCTGGTGGACCGAGTTCGAGCAGATGGACCGCGCACAGAACACACGGAGACGCTACCGCGAGGTGCTGGACGCCTACGTACTCCCCGGTGTTGGCGGTTTGAAGATCCGTGAGGCTTCGGTCAGCATCCTGGACCGCTTCCTGAAGACCATGACGGCCCAGCATGGCGCCGCCACGGCGAAGCTGTGCAAGACGGTCCTCTCGGGCATGCTGGGGCTCGCCGCACGCCACGGTGCACTCGAGTTGAACCCCCTGCGGGACGTTGCGGCGATCGCGGCAACCAAGAGCGAGGTAAAGGCGCTTGGGATCGAGGAAGTGCACGCTCTTCGGGCAGGCCTGCACCTGTGGCAGACCTCGAAGCCTGCGCGTGGTCGGCCGCGTCCGACCGACCTCCTCGACGTCGTAGACGTCATGCTCGCGACCGGGGCCCGCATTGGAGAGGCACTGGCGGTGCGCTGGAGCGACATCGACCTCAGCCCGAAGCGCCCCACGCTCACAGTCAACGGGACGGTCATTCACGTCAGCGGTAAAGGGCTCACGCTGCAGGAGCACCCGAAGAGCACGAACTCCCGGCAGCGCTACGTGCTCCCCCCGTTCGCCGTTGAGATGCTCTTGCGACGTCAGGTGCAGCAGAGCGCTGGCAACGCTTGGGACGTCGTCTTTCCGTCCTCGACGGGGACGCTGCGGGATCCCAACAACTTCCGGAAGCAGTGGCGCTCGGCGCGTGACGAGCTCGGCTTCTCGTGGGTTACGCCGCACACGTTCCGAAAGGCCGTAGGGACGATCCTCGCGGCCTCGGAGGGCATGGCAGCGGCGTCGGCGCAGCTCGGGCATTCCAGTGAGCAGGTGACCCGCACGCATTATGTACAGCGCGTGCACGACGCCCCTGATATGAGCCAGATTCTTCAGACATTCGGTACCAGAGACGAGACGCTTTGATCACTCCCGCGCCAGTTCCCCCCGCTGTGGGTCCCGCCGTCTCTGACGTCATCTCTCAAATCGGCGACTCGTGGGGCACCGTCATCGTCGCGATCCTCGGTTTCGCAGGAATCCTGCTCACGCAGTCGATTACGAATCGGCGTGAGCGGACACTGCAGGAACGCCTTCTCGTGCATCAGGTAGGCGCCGACTTGAGACTGCGTCGCACCGATGCCTACAGCGAGCTCACCGATGCGATCATGCACTTCATGCTGGTCATTCCGGATGTCCTACTACCAGAGTCAACCGCTGGCGACCTCGACGCTGAGGAGAGAGGTCCGATCAATAAGGCATCCGTGCGGGCCCAGCTGCTTGCCTCCGAACCCGTGAAGCAGAGCATTTCCGATCTGATGGACCGCGTTTACGAGTATGCGGATGACCTTAGTCAGGCCACCTGGGAAGCAGTCGATGACGCTACAGATGACTTCATTGCCGCCGCACAGGCCGAAGATGACAATGGCAACGTACTCGGCCGACAGAAACACCGACGGCGTCGTGTTTTCGGTGGGTATCCGGTGGATCGCACCAGTCAGGCAAAAAAGGAGAGCGGCCCTGACGAGACATAAGGCCTAGTCAGAGCCGCTTCGAGGGTGCCCCCGGCAGGATTCGAACCTGCGACCAGAGGATTAGAAGGCCCCTGCTCTATCCCCTGAGCTACGGAGGCAGTGACCCCAGTTTACTATGGCCCGCTCCACCGACCGGGGTCGGTACATCCTGCGGCTCCCCCGCGGCAGGGCGGCTACTCCTCGATCGCGGGGAAGGTGACTCTCAACTCGAGCCGGTGCTGACCATCCGGATCCTGTGAATAGACGGCTTTGCCGGAGATACCGGAAAGACCTTCGGTGCCCGACCCGGGGATGATGTGCCCGGAGCTCGCTGCGTCCGCACCCTCGGCGACGCCCCAGTGCTGCACAGTCATCGCCCCCGTGCGCTCGCCGATCCTGCCGACGAACTGTTCGGACGCCACGTAGCCTGCACCGATGTCGTTACCTGCCATCAGCAGTTCCGCCGTGCTCGTCCCGCTGATCTCGCCCTCGAAGACCTTCGCGGCCCGGACCCTTGAGAGCTCACCGGTGCTGCCTGGCTCCACGTACGGTTCCGCAACCCAATCGGTAATCTCGTACTCGCCGCTGTACGTCGTCGTTCCTATATCGATCATCCCCTCAGTATCGCCGTTACGCGCCGGTCCTGCATGTCGGGACCTGTCCGGGGAAGGGCTCGACGCCGGCACCGGCCGACTACTAGTGCAGCTGACCCGGAGCCAGGGGGCTGTAGCGCCGACGGAAAAGCACCTTCGTGCTGGGGTCGATGAAAACGAGGTAGAGCGCGAAGCCGAGGGCGACGAGGGCTGCGACCTGACGCGCCACCGCCAGGCTGAGATCGAAGTAGGGGAAGATGTCCAGCTGGTCGGAGATCGCGTAGACCATGAAGAAAGCCACCGTGATGTACATGAACTTCACCTGCCAGTCGTCCCGGATACCGGTGACGGCGAACAGCGGGATGAGCCAGACGACGTACCAGGACTGGATCATGGGAGCCAGCAGGACGATAGCCGCGAACGCAAAGGCCAGGCGTCGGACGAGGCGACTGTGATCGCCCCTGAAGACCTGGACCGCGATGATCACGAGGGAGGCCACGCGGGCGAGGGTATGGAAGGCGTTGGCGAGGTCCCAGCCGCTCAGTCCGAGGGCATTGCCGAGGGTTGCGATGACGAGACCGATGAAGCCGATTGGGGCGTACCAGATCCAGACGCTGCCAGGGGTGCTGAGCGCTCCCACCCAGCCGAACCCGAAGGTGTTCACGAGCCCCATGAGCCAAAGGATGCCCAGGCACAGGCCGGCCGTCATGAACCAGTAGAGGAACTTCCGCGGCCACGACGCTCCCTTGCCGGCCCACATCAGCCCGATGAACGGCAGGAAGATCAACGTGATCGGTTTGACGCCTACCGACAGTGTGATCAGCAGGATGCCGAGCAGGGGCCGCTTGGTCGCCGAGAAATACAGGCCGGCCAGCGCCAGACCGATCATCAGGGAGTCGTTATGGATGGCAGCGACGAAGTTGATGAGGAACAGCGGGTTCGCGGCCGTCAGCCACAGTGCGCGGTTCGCGTTGATCGAATGCAGTTCCGCCAGCTTCGGAATGAAGTAGACGCACAGCGCGACGCCGATGAGCGCCACAACCCTGAACAGGATGATAGAGGTATCCGGGTTGCCGCCCGTGATCCTCACGATGCCCTCCTCGATCCACAGGAAGACGGGTCCGTAGGGTGTCGCGCTCTGCGCCCAGAGATCATCGGCGCCGATCTGCAGGTAGTTGGAGATCTGCGAGTAGCCGTCCACGTACGGATTGAGCCCGGCGACCATGACCTGGCCCTGGGCGATGTAGGCGAAGACATCCCGACTGAACAGGGGCAGGCATGCGGCCAGCGGCACCGTCCAGGCGATGATCGCCTTCATGATGTACGGCCGCGTCTCGTCCGACCAGCCATTCAGTCGTTGACCCAGCCGCAGCCACGCACGGATCAGGAGCATCCCGCCCACGGCCAGGAGCAGGACGGACAGCACTGCGCCCGCGGGTTCGAAACGAAGCCAGATGATGATGGGATTGCGTCTGAGGTCCGCCGACGCGAGGGACAACCAGCCGACCCCGAGGGAGCCCATCCACATCATCAGGGAACCGATGAAGCCCTGCACGATCGCGACGTTCGGACGATTCAGGCCCGGCTGCGTCTCGACCTGTGTGAGCGGGAGCTGGGCGGGCATCTGGGAGATCCAATCGTCGGCAGGCATGAGTCGGCGTCGAACGCCCATGTCCTCAGGCCGCCGACCGATCAAGGCCTGACGACGGGCACACTGCGGTATGCAATGCCCTTGCCGGAAGCAGCAGGGTTACCCAGATCTCCCCGCAGCCCTGAGCGAACTGTTCGAATATTAGCATCGGCATCGTCCCTCGCCCCATAGGCAGCACAGGAGCCCGCGCGGCGACAGACAGACGGGGAGCGTGCACGACGGCGCGGATTCACGGCTCGCGTGATGGGCGATCAGGCGCGTCGGTGCTGGACTGTAGATTGGTCGGATGCCGATATCGAGTGAACACATCGTCTGGATCGATTGCGAGATGACGGGGCTGGACCTCGCCCATGACGCCCTGATCGAAGTGGCCGTCCTCGTGACCGATGCCGAGCTCAACATCCTGGGCGATGGGGTCGATCTCGTGATCAAGCCGACGCCCGAGGCGCTGGCACAGATGGGTGACTTCGTGCGGACCATGCACACGACGTCCGGGCTCCTCGAGGAACTCGACGGCGGCATCACCATGGAGGACGCGGAGCAGCAGGTCCTCGACTACATCCGCAAGCACGTGCCGGAGCCCCGCAAGGCGCAGCTCGCCGGCAACTCCGTCGGCACGGACCGGAACTTCCTCCTTCGCGACATGCCCCTCGTGGTCGATCACCTGCACTACCGGATCATCGACGTCTCGACCATCAAGGAACTCGCGCGCCGCTGGTATACCCGCGCCTACTTCCAGTCGCCACCGAAGACGGGCGGTCACAGGGCGCTCGGGGACATCGAGGACTCGATCAGGGAACTCCGCTATTACCGGGCCGCTGTCTTCGTGCCCGCGCCCGGACCGGACTCCGCCACCAGCAAGGCCATCGCTCGTACCATCACGTCCTGACCTCCTGGACTGCGGCCGACCTGGCCTGTCCTGAGCACGATGAATTGTGTGTAAACTTGTATCCGCTGCCTTCCCCGGACAGCCTGACGGGAAGTCTTTCCGCAGGCTACCGATGAAGTCGCATGGTGGGTATAGCTCAGTTGGCAGAGCGCCTGGTTGTGGTCCAGGAGGTCGCGGGTTCAACCCCCGTTACTCACCCTCAGTCGTCGGGATCGTTCCCGACCATGGATGCCGTCCCGGAGATCGTCCGGGACGGCATCCGTATTTACGGCCCCAGCACGCCCGTGCCCGGGGTGGCACGCCGTCAAGGTCTGCGCCGCCACCGGTCCGACAGCAACGAAGGACCCCGCACCATGGAACGCACAGTGTTCGATGAGGATCACGAGCTCTTCCGCGACGTCGCCCGTGAATTCAACGACCGCGCCGTGGCGCCCCACTACGCGGAGTGGGACCGGCAACACATGATGGACCGGTCCGTATGGACAGCCGCAGGCGAGCAGGGTCTCCTCGGTCTGGCTGTGCCCGAGGAATTCGGTGGTGCGGGCATGCCCGACTACCGCTTCCGCTCGGTCCTCGACGAGGAATTCGCGCGCAGCAACCACCTGGCCGTAGGTCTGGCCTTCCACCTGCACGACGACCTCGTTCTGCCCCACCTTCTCGCGTACGGCTCCGAGGACCTCAAGGAGCGGTGGCTGCCCGGCATGGTCTCCGGGGAGATCGTGACGTCGTGTGCCTGGACGGAGCCGGGTGCCGGCAGCGATCTGCGCGGCATCAGGACCAAGGCGGTCCGCGACGGTGATGACTGGCTCATCAGCGGGCAGAAGGTCTTCATCGGCAACGGGATCAGCGGTGACGCATCCCTCGTTCTCGCCAGGACCGATGGCAGCACCGGGCGCGGTTCCAGCGATTCCTTCTCCCTCTTCATGGTGAGCAGAGGCGAGGGCTACACCCCCGGCCGCCAGCTCGACAAGATGGGACTTCGCGCCTCGGACACGGCGGAGTTGTTCTTCGACAACGTCCGGGTGCCGGGATCCGACCTCGTGGGCGAGGTTGGCCAGGGCCTGCGCTACAGTCTGGAGCAGATACCCCAGGGTCGGCTCGGGATCGCCGTCGCGTCCGCGGCCCTCGCCCGAGCCACCTATGAGCAGACCCTCCGGTATGTCACCGAGCGCAGTGCCTTCGGGGAAAGGGTGCTCGATTTCCAGAACACCCGTCACGTCCTCGCGGACATCCTGACCGAGGTGGAGGTGACGGAGACCTTCGTCGATCAGTCGGTGCTCGCCTTCAATGCCGGCGCCCTGACCCCCACTGCCGCGGCCCAGGCCAAGCTGTGGGCGAGCGAGCGGGCGAAATCGATCACCGACCGCTGCCTCCAGCTCCACGGCGGGTACGGCTACATTCTCGAGTACCCGGTTTCGCAGGCGTTCCTGGCCGCGCGGCTGCTGACGATCTTCGGCGGAACCAGCGAGATCATGCGCGAGTCCATAGGCCGCTCCATCGCAGGCCGATCCCCGCAGAACAGGTAGATGCCATGACTGTCCATCCCATCACCATCATGGGGGAACCGGTCCTGCACCGGCGAGCCCGCCCCGTCGAGGCTTTCGATGATGAGTTGCGGGCCCTGATCGCCGACCTGTTCGAGACGATGGACACCGCGAACGGCGTGGGCCTCGCGGCTCCGCAGATCGGCGTGGGACTGCGCATCTTCGTGTACGGCATGGAGAACGACGACGACGTCCCGCCGCGCGGCGTCCTCGTCAACCCGACGCTGGTCACCTCCAAGGTGCCGGGGTCGGACCCTGACCCGGAGGAGGAGGCGGAGGGCTGCCTCTCCGTACCGGGCGAAGCCTTTCCGCTCAAGCGTGCCGAGTGGACGCGCGTGACGGGCTTCGACGGCGACGGGTCCCCTGTTGAGTTCGAGGCCACCGGATGGTTCGCCCGATGCATGCAGCACGAGTACGACCATCTTGACGGCAGGCTCTACGTGGACCGGCTCAACGCCAAGTACACACGTAGAGCCAGGAAAGCCATGAAGAACAATGGCTGGGGCATCCCTGGGTTGACGTGGATGCCGGGCGTCGATCCGGACCCCTTCGGGCACTGATCCCGCGCAGGTAGGGCCGGCAGATCCCCGGTCCAGGTTGTTCGAGGACGGGCCCGGGGAAGTTCTACAGCGAGCCTTTCGGTGCTTCCTCGCGCGGGACGGGCGCGGGTGCCTCGGCGAGGTCCTCGAGGCGCGTGACACCACGCAGCGGACCCAGCAGGGCCACGAGCGGCGCCGTACACGCGATGACGACACCGACGAGGATCGCCTGACGGATGCCGACGGTTTCCGCGAGCACACCGGCTGTCAGGCTGGCGAGGGCCAGCATCCCCCAACTCACGGTGCGGGATGCCGCTCCCAGCCGCCCCATCATGCCGGGAGGACAGACGCGCTGGCGAAAACTCGAGCCCACCACGATGTTCCATGAGACGCTCGCGCCCATCACGAACATACCCGCAACCCCCCACAGCATCCCCCAGCCGGGTGAGAGGACCAGCAGCGAGCCGTAGCCCAGGACGCCCGGCACCATGGACCAGCGCCACAATGGCCCGGACCCGAAGCGTTCGCCCATCCAGTTCGCGGTGACGCCGCCTACCGCTCCCCCGAGTGAGGCTGCCGCAAGCAGGAGTCCGAGCCACACTTCGGATTCTCCCAGCGTCCTCAGCACCAGCAGGACGATGAGGGAGGCGGCGATGTTGCCGCCGAGGTTCCAGAGGGCGGCGTTGAAGAGCAGGGCGCGGAGGGGCGCGGTGCTGAACGTGTAGCGAAGGCCATCGGCCATCTCACGGACGATCGGCCGCTTGGTCGGCGGCTGGACGACTTCTTTGACGTCGAGACGCTGTACCGCGAAGAGCGACACGATCGATGCCGCGAGCTGGACCAGGAGGGTATTGGAGGCACCCGCAAAACTCGTGAGCCACCCGGCCATTGCTCTCCCGGCGGCGTCGGCGGCGGCGCCGGACCCCGTGATGAGGCCATTGCCCTCCATGAGTTCATCCGGTGTCACCGCCTGCTGCACCAGGGCGGCGTCGGCCAGTTGGAAGAACACGGAGGCCACCCCGGCGATGAATGCCACACCGAACAGCAGCGGCGTACTCAGGAAGCCGAGCCAGTATCCAAGGGGCAGGACACCGAGGACGACCACGCGAACGGCGAGCGCGGCCATCATGACGGGCTTGCGTGGAAGGCGGTCCACCCAGACGCCGATCAGTAGGCCGAGGATCAGCCACGGGAGAAAGGTCATACCGGCGAGGGCGGCGACCTCGAAATTACTGGCCTGCAATTCCACAGCGGCGATGATCGGTAGCGCCACGGCTGCGACGGCGTTTCCCAGGACACCCGAGGTGCTCGACACCAGGAGAGCGCGAAAGTTCCGATTGCGCGCGAAAAGACGTTGCTCTTTGATGCCCCCAGCGCTCATCCGATCACCCTAACCGAGGCCGGGTAGGGTGAACGGACGCTTCTGGCCAATCGTAGATAGCTCATCCGCCACCCTTGACGTTTGGAGGGCCTGCGCCGACAATGGTTCGTTTCAGCAATGATCTGGTGATCCCTTCTGAAAGTTCCCGGTTTCTCCCTCGGCTTAGCGATACCTGTTTCGATTGCCCGAACCCTAGGAGGAGTGGACCATGGATATGGGAGAGCTTCCCGCGATCGTTCCCCCCAGCATGATTGCGGTCGATGCTCTCCCGAGGCGGCTATAGACGCCGGGCGGTCCCCCTACCTTCTGAGACCGGGTACGGGGGACCGTTTCACGCCCGGGGCGTGTTCGATCCGCCCATGGGATGTAGGGAGGTGAACGGGCCAGCCCCAAATGCCCCAGCAGTAGGCCGACCCGTTCCTACCGTCGCGCTTGCGTACGAGACCCGCGGCGGTGTTCCAAGATTAGGCCGACGACTGCTCCGGAACAACGTCTGACGCGCCGGGAGAGCCGTGGGTTGTCGCCGGGCCGAGAGCGCGGCCCGGCTCTCGCCGCGCTGCCGCCGAGAGGGTCGGTAGTGGGATGGGTCGACCGATATGCCGGGTATCTACCCCGTCTGCTTCTCACCTGCGGTAATGCCAGCTCGGGTGAGACTGGGGCGAGAACCGCCGAACAGAGGGTAATAACCCGATCGGTCGGCGGGGCCGCCCGGGTGTCGTCATCGTGCCACAGACGGCTGTACGTGGAGAGCGTCTCGTTGGCGTCCTTGCGCCCCAGCCGGTGCGCGACAGCCACCGGTGACATGCCCCCGGCGATCAGCACTGGCCTGCGCCTCGTTTTTCCTTGGCGGAGAGCCGGCGTACTGCTTCGATGATCCCCCTGCGGGTGATCCTGCCTTCCGTGAAGCCGGCTGAGCGCAGTGATGCCCTTTTCTCTTCGGAGTGCGGGGCACTTTCGTCACTGCGTGCTAGCCGACACGGAGCGACAGGATCTCGTCGCCGCCAGCCACGAACGTAAGGTAGTCCGATGACCATCGAACTCCCTACCGAGCGAGCACCCCTCGATGCGAGGGTAATCCCAGCTCTCGACGCGTTCACTGGCGCCTCCGACGCAAACTCGCTCGACCGCATAACCGCAGCCATCACCGCCGCGGATGCCATCGACGCCCAGCACGGCATTCACCGGGTCAAGGTCGACGACGAGACGGTCGAGCGCATCGCCTTCACTCTCGGCAGGATCTACAGCCGTGGGGACGAGTTCGACTTCCGCGATTACATGAGGACGGCGCGAAAGGTCCTCGACGCCCTGACCGGCCGGCCCGCCGCGCCCAGCTGGGGCGACCAGGTCGGTGAGGTGCACTGACGCTGCTCGCGGTGACTGCAGGAGTTCTCGCTGACATCAGGACCGACGTCGTGCAGTAGAGCCCCGACCCTTCATCAGGTAGAGCTCTACTGCCTCGTGCGAGCTAGCGGAGCATGAGTGTCAGCACCACCAGGATGCAGGCTCCGCCAAGCACGAGGAACGCCAGGCCCTGATGCTCGAGCCTTTGATTCGGATCCGTTCGCTGGAGATAGTCGTCGACATAGTTCCTTAGGGCATCCATTTTCGAAGTGTAGCGATTGTCGTGTCGGTGGTGGCCGCTCCGGTGGCGGGGATGGAACGCGCACCCCGCCCAGGCTGGCACGGCATCCCGCCTTCCAGGACAAGTTCCTTCCACCCATCGGCCTCCCCGAACCCACAGCGGGTGTCACGGCGACGGAGCGAAACTCCTCGCCCATCTGGTGTGACCTGGTCTATTCTGACGGCCACTCGCAGACGGTGAAGGGCTTTGCGATGGACTGGACGAACAGCATGGTCCTGGGCGAGTGGGTCGAATACTCGATGCCCGTGAGGTTTGGGTGAACGCGAACGTCGTCCGGCGCCGGCAGGTGGAAGTAAAGAGGCCGAACCGCGACGGCTAGTCGCTCTTCGATCTGAACGCCGAAACCAATTTCTGAACAAGAACGACCAGCAGCAGCGCAGCCCCGCCGAAGAACAATGCGGCGAGCCATAGATCCGGGGCCTCACCGCTGCCATTCGTGCCCCAACCAAGACGCCATGCTGCGAGTGTGCAGGCAATCATGGAAGCACCGACGATGAAGCAGATCGCTACCCATTTCGGCCGTCCTATATCCATTCGCTCAGAGTAGATCAGGGCTGCGCTGCGGATGTCACGGCGTTGCGCCATACCCAGCCCTCTCCATGCATCGGTGTGGGCTCAAGGAACCAGATCAAGCGGCCGCAATGCTCGGCGTACCGCTTGTTCTGACCCAGAACCGGGAGCGTACGTGCCAGCAGTGGCATCCTGGAAACGTGAGCTGACACGGCGCGACTGACCACCCATGAATGACTCGCGTCTAGCATTACGGTGACTCTCACTACATGAGACCAACCTTGGGGGAACCATGTTCGACACTTCTGCTGTGCCTACGGATGCCACAGGTGGCACGCCGTCATGAACGTTTCCCTTCTCTCGGACCCATGCACCACCGGATGGATGAATTGGGGTTACGGCGAACTGTGGCTCACTCCAGATCACCTCGTCAGAATCGGTCGGCGCGGACTCACGCTGCGTTCCGCTGCACTCGGCGGAGCAATGGGCGGGGCCATGGTGGCAGGGGGCATCCTCGCTCTGAAAGCCGTCGAAGCAGCTGACAGGAAATTCGGTGAGAACCGGCTCAAGCCAGGCGCCTCGATGGACGTCGATGCGGATCAATGGGAGCGACAGATCGCGGCTCATCCGCAGCGCACTCTCATGCTGCCCCTCAAGCACATCGCGAACGTAGATCTACGGCTGGGACTCAGCACATCACGGCTGAATGTTGCGATGACAGACGGTAAGCGACACAAACTCCTCTGGATGTTCAACGAGCACGCTGCTCCTTTGCTCGCCGGCAGATTCGGGCCGCAGCTCGGCCAGCCCTGAGCGACCTCGGCCGGGATCACTGACGACCATCCTGAAAGTGCTCCTGTCCTCAACCGAAGTCCCACGAGGATCGTCACCCTGACCACCCAGCGCCGCTTCATGACCCTGACTGATGTCGCTGAGGAGTTGGCGCTCTCCCAGTCGCAGATATACGTCCTCGCGACGTCAGGCGACCTGCCAGCCGGCGGACCTCCCCACGGGGTACGTCCGGGGACATCGACAGCTCGGGCCGTGCGGATTACGGAGAGGATCGGGGTGAGATCTGGGTGATCCACTTCCCACCGCTACCGGTCAATTCCGCCCATCAGCAGACGGGGAAATTGCCAGCGTTTCCGGGAGAAACGCCGTAATCAGCGTCCTACTAGGCCGGTCGAGGGATGGGTCGACCGATACGCCGGGTTCTGTCATCGCACGCCGTTGCCGTCGCGCGAGTGGCGGCCATCCATCTACGAACGCCGTTGCCGACGCCCTCCAGCGGCCTACCCGTGCACTCGGGCGGGCAGCCCTCGATCGCGCACTGTCTGGCCTTGCTCCGGGTGGGGTTTACCGAGCCGTGCCGGTCACCCGGCACGCTGGTGGTCTCTTACACCGCCTTTTCACCCTTACTCCCCTGCATGCCGAAGCCTGCGAAGGAGCGGTCTCTTTTCTGTGGCACTGGCCTGCGGGTTACCCCGAGTGGGCGTTACCCACCACCCTGCCCTGCGGAGCCCGGACGTTCCTCGGTGGAGCGGGTGCTCGCGCACCGTCCAACGCGGCCGCCTGGTCGACCCATCCGTCGTCCATTCTAGGCGGTGTTCTGTCCTGTCCGGCCCCATGGGTGGAGGACGCTTTGCCTCCGGGCGATGTCGCGCGGGACTGTCGACGGAGTTGGATACAGTTGATTGGTGCTGATCCTGCTCCCTCCCTCAGAAGGCAAGTCCGCCGCCCGCAAGGGCGAGCCGTTCATCCTGCAGGAACTGCACTTTCCCGTTCTGAATGAGGCTAGGAGGAGCGTGCTCGACGCGCTGAGGACCGCGAGCGGGACAGCTGACGCCCACGCTCTCCTCGGGGTCGGTGCGTCGCTCTCCGAGGACGTACGGCGGAACCTGATCCTCGATGAGGCACCAGCCGCCCCCGCGCACGACGTGTACTCCGGAGTCCTCTACGACGCCCTCGGTTACGCACGCATGACCCCGGTGCAGAAGAAGAAGGCGAGGGAGCAGTGCGTCGTCGTGTCAGGCCTGTGGGGGGCCCTCGGTTTCGGTGACCGTATTCCCGCCTACCGCCTGTCGATGTCGGTCGATCTTCCCGGCACGGGCCGGCTCGCCGCCTACTGGAGGAAGCACCTCTCGGCTCCGCTGCTCGAGCACGCCGGTTCAAAGCTGGTCGTCGACTGCCGCTCCAGCACATACACGGCAGCCTGGGCTCCGCCGCCGCAGCAGACCGCCGCTGTCAATGTGTTCCAGTTCCGCGGTGGCAAGCGAACGGTCGTCTCGCATTTCGCCAAGCACACGCGGGGCGAACTGGCCCGGCACCTCCTCACCCGGCGCGGGTCGGCACCCTCGACTCCTGCTGCCCTGCTTCGCGCAACGCATGAGAAATGGGCCGCGGAGCTGGAGCCTGCAACGAGCAGGAAGCCCGCCCAGCTCAATATCCTGCTCGACTGACGACCGGCTGACCAGCGCCTGACGACCGACCGAAGCCGCTTGACAGCCGCCGAACACGGACTGTCAGTCGGCGACCAGTTCCACCTCGAACCCCTCTTCATTCTCCAGGTAGGCGGCGTAGTGGTCGGGGCCTCCGGCGAAGGGATGGCGATCCGGGAACAGCAGCGACCAGCCGTGGCTTGCAGCGCGGCGCGTCAGCAGATCGACGTCGGCACGGGAACCGGCGCTGAAGGCGAGGTGGTTGACACCGGGGCGACGACGATCGTAGGCACCGTCGGCGACATCGGGGCCGCTTTCCAGAACTACGTAGAATTGGTCCGAGCCGAAGCTGGTGCCGGTGTCCCAGGCTTCCCTGCGGGGAAAGCCCAAACGCTCGAGCAACCAGCCGAGGCTCGCGTCAGCCCCCTTCAGGTCCTTCGTCCACACCTCTACGTGGTGGAGCCTGCCTGCGGGACGGGGCTCGTCGGACAGCGCCACAGCTTCCTGCTGCGGCTCGGCGACACGTCGCGGCTTCCATTCCACCCCCGCCATGCCTGCATCCATCCCCTCGTTCGACAGGCGGTCGGCATCCTTGTTGCGCTCACGCGGTATCCATTCGTAGGTCACGCGCCGCGGATCGAGGACCTTCCGCGCCTTCGCCGCGAGGACGCGCATGTCCGCGTGCTTGATCTGCCACCGGCCGGACATCTGCTCGACGACCAGCTTGGAGTCCATCTTGACGTGCACGGACGCCGTCGGGTTGATGTCCCGCGCCAACTCCAGTCCGGACACCAGGCCCGAGTACTCCGCGACGTTGTTGGAGGCCTTGCCGATGTAGGCGGCCTTCTCCATCAGGATCCGTCCCGTGTCGGGATCGCGCACGAGCGCTCCGTAGCCGGCGTGCCCGGGATTGCCCCGGGACCCGCCGTCGGCCTCGACGATGAGGCGTGGGGGCGCACCCTCCGTACTTCTGTCGTCGCGCTCATAGGGGTCGAACAACTGCTGATCCGTCACGGCTGCTGGTTCCCCCAGTCACTCGAGCGGATCAGGATGCACCCCGAGTCGGGGCACAGGACGATATCGTCCGGTGCAGCGCCCGAGATGTCGGCCAGGTCACCGGGGCTCAGCTGCATTCCGGAGCCTTCCGACTTGCCGTGGAACAACCGTGCTGCTCCGACGCCGCGCCGTGCGAGGATCCGCTCGTAGATCGCCAGAAGCGCGGTATCGAAGGTTGCGGCGAGTTCGTTGCGCTGCGCCTGCACCTTCCCGCGCTGTGCCTCGATCTCGGCGAGCTCTGCGTCGCGCGCCTCTTCGAGGGCACGCAGTTCCTCGCGCACGGCGTTGGTCCGACCCTGCTCTTCGGCCCGGGCCGTTCGCGCCGATTCGACGCGCTCCATCACGTCGAGCTCCACGTCCTCGAGGTCTGAACGCCGCTTCGTGAGCGAAGCCACTTCGTGCTGCAGGGCCGTCAGGTCCTTGGAGGTCCCCGTACCGCTGTTGAGTCGTTTGTCATCGCGTTCGAGCCGTGTCACGACTGCCTGCACCTCGTCCTCCGCGCGGGTCAGTTCGCGTTCGAGGTCGCCGAGTTCGGTGGTGGCTCGCACCAGCTCGCCGTCGACCTCCGCCACACGTGACGCCACAATCCCGAGCTCGGGGTTGCTGCGCGCGGCGGTCGCCCTGCGGGCAAGCTTGTTGAGGGTCGAGTCGAGGGCCTGCAGGTCCAGCAGGCGGAGTTGTTCCTCAGGTGCAGCCTTGGCCACGATTAAACCTCCAAAATGGTTGGATGGCGCACGACGAGCGGGCGTGGGCGTCGCTCAAGCCTAGGCCACGTCAGCTGCTCGAGGGGTCAGGCGGGGCACCAGCCAAGGTGCCAGGCGGGGCAGCCGTGAGCGCGCATCGGAGTGTCAGCGGCCGGGGGTGAGGACGAAGTCCCAGGGGTCGGTATTGACACCGCTCACGCGGATGTCGGTGCTGAACCCCTGATCGGAGAGGACGTTGGCCAGGGCGTCGGCCGCAGGCGTGAGCCACAGCCACTCGCTGCCGAAGTGTGACACGTCGATCAGGTACGGCGTCGCTCCCCCGGCCGCCTCCCGCACCTCCGACGCGGGATGGTGCCGCAGGTCGGCCGTCACATAGACATCCGCGCGGCTGGAGCGGACTCGGTCGAACAGCGAGTCCCCCGCGCCACCGCACACTGCAATGCGGCGCACCAGTGCATCCTTGTCACCTGCGACCCGCACCCCGCCGGCCACGGCCGGCAGGATCGAGAACACGGATTCGGCGAAGACCCCGAGGGCCACGGCGGACTCGAGGTTCCCTACGCGTCCGATCCCCTCCTCAGGCAGGCCCTCCGCTGCCCGGGTCAGCGGTTCGATGTCCTGGAGACCAAGGGCATCGGCGAGCACATCGGACACGCCCCCGACCGCACTATCGCCATTCGTGTGCACCGTGACCAAAGCGCAGCCCGCCTCGATGAGGCGATGGATCGCGTCGCCCTTGAACCCGGACGCCGCGACCGTCGATACGGGCTTGAGGAGGAGGGGATGGTGCGAGACGATCATCGTCGCCCCCCAGCCAAGCGCCTCGTCTAGGACGGCGGCCGTGGGGTCGACAGTGAACAGGATCTTGTCGACACGATTGCCCGAGCGTCCGGCAACGAGGCCGACGGCATCCCAGCTCTCCGCGAGGCTCTCCGGCCACAGCTCTTCGATGGCGACGAGCACATCACCGACGGTCGGCGTCGTCGTGGGCGGCGGTTCGGTTGGGGCTGCCCCGCTCGTCCCGGGTACCGACGGTCCGAGGCCGGCGTCGTGCTCGTTGTGTTCCATGACACCAGTAATACCCGTCGCCCGCGCACCCCTCCAAGTCTGTGTATTCCTCTGCAGGCTGATCCCCACCGGGAATCTTCGGTGCGCGCCGTGCATTGACCTAGTCATGAAGACTTTTGTGCTTGGAGGGGGCTGTTTCTGGTGCCTCGACGCCCTTTACCAGAAGACCGTAGGAGTAACCGAGGTCGTCTCCGGTTACACCGGCGGCCATACGAAGCACCCCGACTATGACTCCGTCTGCTCCGGCATGACGGGCCACGCGGAGGTCGTCGCGGTCAGTTTTGAGGAGACCGTCGTCCCCGAGGATGTCATCCTCGACATGTTCTTCGTCTCCCATGACCCGACGACGCTGAACCGTCAGGGGTACGACGTCGGCACGCAGTACCGCAGCGTCATGTACTACCAGGACGCGGAGCAGAAGGCGATCTTCGACGACGCCATAGCCAAGAACCAGGAGAACTGGAAGAACCCGATCGTGACCGAGGTCAGCCGACTCCCGGAGTTCCATGTTGCTGAGGACTGGCACCAGGACTACTACGCGAAGCATCCCGAGCAGGGCTACTGCCAGGTGATCATCAACCCGAAGCTGGCCAAGGCCCGCAAATATTACTCCCAGTGGCTTGCCGCGTAGGCGCCTCGACCCCCACCCGTTAAGCTGACCGCCGTCCGTCCGGTAGCGGTTTCCTTTCCTGCTGTCCGGCGCGCGACGTCCCGCAATACTCCCGATTAGTGAACAGGCAGGCCCAGCATGGCAAAGATCTACGACGACGTCACCCAGTTGGTCGGTGGCACGCCCCTCGTGCGCCTCAACCGCCTCACGGAGGGGCTCGACGCGCAGGTCGCCGTCAAGCTGGAGTTCTACAACCCCGCCAACAGCGTGAAGGATCGGATCGGCGTCGCCATCATCGACGCCGCGGAGAAGGCCGGAGCCCTCCACCCTGGTGGGACCATCGTCGAAGGGACCTCGGGCAACACCGGGATAGCCCTCGCGATGGTGGGCGCTGCCCGCGGATACAGGGTCATCCTCACCATGCCCGAGACGATGTCCACCGAGCGCCGGGTCATGCTGCGCGCCTATGGTGCGGAGATCGTCCTCACGCCGGGCTCGGAGGGCATGCGAGGCGCCGTCGATCGGGCGAAGGACATCGTCGCGACGACGGAGAACGCGATCTGGGCGCAGCAGTTCGCCAACGCCGCAAATCCCGCCATTCACCGCGCGACGACGGCCGAGGAGATCTGGGAGGACACCGACGGCGCAGTGGACATCTTCGTCGCGGGGGTGGGCACCGGCGGCACGATCACCGGCGTCGGCCAGGTGCTGAAGAAACGCAAGCCCGGCGTGCAGATCGTCGCCGTCGAGCCCGCTGATTCCCCGATACTGAACGGCGGAGCTCCCGGGCCCCACAAGATCCAGGGCCTCGGCGCGAACTTCATCCCGGAGAACCTCGACCGCGACGCATACGACGAGGTCCTCGACGCGACGGTGGAGGACTCCGTGCGCGTGGCCCGCGCCCTGGGTACCCAGGAGGGCATCCTCGGCGGGATCTCGTCCGGCGCCATCGTGTGGGCGGCGCTCGAACTTGCGAAGCGTCCTGAGAACGCCGGTAAGCTCATCGTGGCCATCGTCTGCGACTTCGGCGAGCGGTACATCTCCACGGTGCTCTTCGACGACATCCGCGGCTGAACAGGGTCCGACGGGACTCCTGACCCATCAACCCAGCACGACAACCCCATGTGAAGGTAGCCGGTGAGCTTTCTAGCACGATTGCACGAGGACCTCGAGACAGCGCGTACTCACGATCCTGCTGCCCGCGGGTCCCTGGAGAACACCGTGGTGTACTCCGGGCTGCATGCCATCTGGGTGCACAGGCTCACGCACCGTATGTGGCGCAACGAAAAACTGCGCTTCCCGGCGCGCGCCCTCGCCCAGCTCGCGCGGGCCCTCACCGGCGTCGAGATCCATCCGGCAGCGACGATCGGGCGACGCTTCTTCATCGACCACGGCATGGGGATCGTAATCGGCAGTACTGCCGAGATCGGCGACGACGTGATGCTCTACCAGGGCGTGACGCTCGGCGGTCGGTCACTCGAGAAGGTGAAGCGACACCCCACCATAGGTGACCGCGTCACCATCGGCGCAGGGGCGAAAGTGCTGGGTCCCATCACCATCGGAGCGGGCAGTGCGGTCGGTGCCAACGCCGTCGTCGTGAAGGACACTCCCCCTGACTCGATCGTCACGGGAATACCTGCAACCTTCCGCCACAGGGACTCGCGCCGCGAGACCCTGCCGGCGGTCGATCCGGCGGAGTACGTGGACCCCGCCATCTATATCTGAGGCCTGAACAAGGAAGCCCCCGGACAAGCGTCCGGGGGCTTCCTTGTTCAGGGTGCGATCAGTGGGTGTCGACGGCTTCGATTTCCGACTTGTCTTCGCCCCACAGGGTGTGGAACGTGCCTTCGGTATCCACGCGGTTGTAGGTGTGCGCTCCGAAGAGGTCGCGCAGTCCCTGCGTGAGGGCTGCCGGCAGGCGCTTGCGGCGCAGGCCGTCGTAGTAGGCCAGCGATGCCGAGAAGACGGGCACGGGGATGCCGAGCTGAACGGCCGTCGCGACCACGCGGCGCCAGGCGGGGACGGCTCCTGCGATGGCTTCGGCGAAGGCGGGGGCGAGCAGGAGGTTGGCCGGGCGGGTGTCCGCTTCGGCGTAGGCCTTCATGATGTCGTCGAGGAGTTCGGCGCGGATGATGCAGCCGGCGCGCCATAGCGAGGCGATCTCGTCGAGCTTCAACTCCCAGCCGTATTCCTTGGCTGCGGCGGTCAGCATGTCGATGCCCTGGGCATAGCTGACGAGCTTCGAGGCGTACAGGGCGAGCCGGACGTCCTCCACGAAGGTCTCGGGCAGGTCCACCGACCCCTCATGACCCTGCAGGATGTCCTGGGCCAGCACTCGCTGCTCCTTCTGCGAGGAAAGCGCACGCGCGAACACCGATTCGGCGATGCCCGACGTCGGACTGCCCAGTTCCAGCGCGGAGACCACCGTCCAGCGGCCGGTCCCCTTCTGCCCGGCGGCGTCGACGACGACGTCCACGAAGGGCTTGCCCGTGCGCTCGTCGATATGTCCGAGCACCTCGGCGGTGATCTCGATGAGGAACGACGACAGGGTGCCCGAGTTCCAGTCCGTGAAGATTTTCGCCTGGTCCGCCGGCTCGATACCGGCTCCTGACCGGAGGAGGTCGAAGGCCTCGCCGATGACCTGCATGTCCGCGTACTCGATACCGTTGTGCACCATCTTCACGAAGTGGCCGGCTCCGTCCGTGCCGATCCACCGGCAGCAGGGCTCACCGTTGTACTTGGCGGAGATCTTCTCGAGCATCGGGCCGAGGGAATCGTAGGACTCCCGCGATCCGCCGGGCATGATCGACGGACCGAGAAGCGCTCCCTCCTCGCCGCCCGAGACGCCGACACCGACGAAGTGGAGGTCCTGCCGGGAGAGCGCGGCTTCGCGCCGGCGCGTGTCCTCGTAGTGGGAGTTCCCGCCGTCGATCACGATGTCGCCGGGCTCCAGGAGCGGCGTCAGCTGGTCGATCACGGAATCGACGGGCTTGCCCGCCTTGACCATGATCAACACGCGGCGCGGCTTCTCTAGCGAGTCGACGAGCTCCTGCAGGGTCTCCGTGCGGACGAACTCGCCGTCGTCGCCGTGCTTCTGCAGCAGCGTGTCCGTCTTCTCGATGGATCTGTTGTGGAGGGCCACGGTGTAACCGTTCCTGGCCAGGTTCCGGGCCAGGTTCGCTCCCATGACTGCCAGGCCTGTGACGCCGATCTGTGCGCTCAATGTGTTCTCCGTCGTTTGTCAGCTGCATGCATGACGCTGCATGTACCGGTGCTCCGGCGCGTTCCTGCGCGGGCCGACCGGTCGCTTTCACACTATTACCGTCTGAACACCCGCCGCCACACCGGTGGATGTGAACGGCGTTTTGTGTCTCCGGGCCCAGTAGGAGGGACGTGTCCGACCCGACAGGTTCCCGGCTGGGACGCTGGCGCGATCCATGAAACAATGGTAGGGATGTCCGACGTTACCCTTACCCCTGCTCCCCCCGCCCCGTCTTCCTCGCGCCCCCAGGTGCGTCCCGAGGTCGAGGGCGCACAGCCGATCGTCTCGAGCGACGGTCGGCCCCTGCTGCAGTTCAAATCCCCCCGCGTCAGTCAGCCGCCGGTCCACCTCGCCGATCTCACGCTCGCGGAGCGGCAGGATCGCCTGAAGGAACTTGGACACCAGGGCTTCCGTGCCAAGCAGCTGTCCAAGCACTATTTCTCGCACTACACCACGGACCCGGCCGCCATGAGCGACCTCCCGAAGGCCGGCCGCGAGGAACTGGTCAGTGCCATGTTCCCGCCGTTGCTCACCGAGGTGAAGCGCCTGACGACGGACAACGGCGACACCATCAAGTTCCTGTGGCGGCTGTTCGACGGCGCGCTCGTCGAGTCGGTGCTCATGCGCTACCCCGGCCGCGTCACGCTCTGCGTCTCCTCCCAGGCGGGCTGCGGCATGAACTGCCCGTTCTGCGCCACGGGCCAGGCAGGACTCACCCGCAACATGTCGACGGCGGAGATCGTCGATCAGGTCGTCGCCGCGAACCGCGCCCTGGCCGAGGGTGCCCTGGGCGCCCTGCGCACCGACGGCGGACACGACGCCGACCGCGTGACCAACATCGTGTTCATGGGGATGGGTGAGCCGCTGGCGAACTACAAGCGCGTCATGGGTGCCCTGCACCGCTTCGTCGATGAGTCCCCCGAGGGGCTCGGCATGTCGGCGCGGAACATCACGGTCTCCACGGTGGGCCTGGTGCCGGCCATCAACAAGCTGGCTGCGGAGTCCCTGCCGGTCACCTTCGCCCTGTCCCTCCACGCACCAGACGACGAGCTGCGCGACGAGCTCATCCCGGTCAACACCCGGTGGAAGGTGGACGAGGCCCTCGATGCCGCCTACAACTACTACCGGACCACCGGCCGCCGCGTCAGCATCGAATATGCCCTGATCAAGGACATGAACGATCACGCCTGGCGTGCGGATCTGCTGGCGAAGAAGCTGAACCAGCGTGGACGCGGGTGGGTGCACGTCAATCCGATCCCCCTCAACCCGACGCCCGGCTCCATCTGGACCGCGTCCGAGAAGAGTGTCTCGACGGAGTTCATCAACCGCCTGCGTGCAGCCGGCATTCCGACCACGCTGCGCGACACCCGCGGCAAGGAGATCGACGGCGCTTGCGGCCAGCTCGCCGCCGGCGAATAGCGGTACGCAGCTCTGCTCCGATTGGCGCGATCGCTCGCCGAGCCGGTATAGTCGAGCCTCGTGATGATGCCCGATCCGCTGAACACGGCGAGGGTGCAGCACACGCGTCAGGGTCTTTAGCTCAGCTGGTAGAGCGCCACGTTTACACCGTGGATGTCATCGGTTCGATCCCGGTAGGACCCACAGATTGATCAGGTAGAAGAAGGGAGCTTCGCGGCTGCGGGGCTCCCTTCTTCGTTCCGCTGATCCGTTGTCAGGGTCAGTTCCCTGCCGGCCGCACTTCCTGCGCTTCGACCCCAGCGGCGTCGCTGCCCGTGCCCGGTTCCTCGAAGATCGGCTCGAGGAGCTCCGGGGGGATACCCGGAGGAGTGGGTTCGTGGAAGGGGATCGATTGCGGGGGGAGGCAGGTGTAGGGATCCGACGGTTCCGTCCACCAGGCCCCCGCGTCCGTGATGGGGCACTGAGGGTAGGACGGCTCGGGCAGCGTCTCCGGCGGTAGGTCGCCGCCCATTCCGCTGCCGACTCCCCCGCCACCCTGGCCACCCGTTTGTGGGGCATCCGCACCCGATCCGGCCGCTGCGGGACCGACGTCGGCCGGAAGCGGCTGATCGATGACAGGAGCTGGTGTGACAGTGACCACGCCGACCGCCGGGTCGATCGGCGACGGGCTGGTTCCAGGGAGGTCGACAGGCGAGGGGCTGACTGCCAGAAGGTCGACAGGAAGGTCGATCGTAGGGATGACCAAGGGGTCGATCGCGGAAGAACCGGGGGTAGCGGCATCGGCAGCAGCTGCAGCACTGGTCGCCCAGGCAGCCTGGCCCGATGTCGACGCCGATTCCGGCACAGCGGCAACAGGGCTCTGCAGGTTTGCGGGCACCGGACCGGCGGGTACCGCGCCGGCAACCACCAGGCCGGGAGTGCCCGGGACAGCAGAATGGCGGCTGGTCGTGTCCGGCGTCGGCAATACTTCCTGGGGTACGACCGATGCGGTAGCGCTGCCGACTTCCTCGCCCGGGGTGCTGGCCGGCAGGACATCGCGCTGGACAGATCCGAAGGCCCAGGTGTGACCCGGCCCCTGGAAGTCGCAGGCAAGGGGCGCGACGACGACGGCCGCTACGGCACTGAGAGTTACGGCGAGAGACTTGATCGAAGAACGCATTTTCCACCCCGGCTTAGAGACCTATGGGATGACCATAGGGCGAACCGGCGGGAGCTGAACCAGTAACCCCTACTCACATCCGAGAGGGACTACTTGCACGGGCGGGAAACGACACCTAGTCCTGTGACAGGTCAGGCAGGCGCTCGGCGAGGTAGGACAGGGCCTCGGAGACCCCGGCTTCGACCTTCAGCGAGGCGAACTCGTCACCGCGTGTCCAGCCGCGGTTGACGATGACCACCGGCTTACCCGCTTTGTAGGCGTGGCGGACGAACCTCAAGCCGCTCATCACCGACAGGGAGGAGCCCGCAACGAGGAGGCCACCAGCCGCATCCACCATGGCGTAGGCATCGGCGACGCGGTCCTTCGGTACGTTCTCACCGAAGTAGACGAAGTCGGGCTTGAGCATGCCCCCGCAGACGGGGCACGGCGCCACGATAAAACCAGCCGTGTCGTCGACCTCGGCATCGGCATCGGGTGCGACGTCACCGGCGTCGGATTCGCGCTCGAGATAGCCCGGATTCAGGTCCTCCAGGATCTCGGCGATACGGGCTCGCGGGAACGCGGAGGAACACTGGAGACACACCACCAGGTCGAAGGTGCCGTGAAGGTCGATGACGTTCGTGCTTCCTGCCGAGGAGTGCAGCTTGTCGACGTTCTGCGTGATCAGGCCGGACAACAGTCCGCGCTGCTCCAACTGCGCCACGGCTTCGTGTCCCATGTTCGGGTCGGCCCGGCGGAGGTGCCGCCACCCTACGTGGTTGCGCGCCCAGTAACGGCGCCGCAGGGCTTCGTCGCCCACGAACTGCTGGTAGGTCATCGGGCTACGCGGCACCGATTGCGGACCGCGGTAGTCGGGTATCCCGGAGTCGGTGCTCAGGCCCGCTCCAGTGAGGACGGCCAACCGTAGGCCACTGAGAAGGGCGACGGCCTGATCCAGCAGTTTCCGCTCCTGCTGGTCGAGCGGTTTGAGCTCCCTGGTCGGCATGCCGCTGACGAAGCCGGTCAGACCGAGCCTCGGACGGGACTCCGGTCCGGGCTGGTCCTCACGCGCGCCCGAACCGTCACCCGCTTGGATCATCGGAAGGTCCGCTCCGGGATCATTGCAGGGTCACAGCGCCGCTTCGACCGCAGACAGTGCTCGGGAATAGTCGGCGATGGGGCGTCCCTGTCCGTGCTCGGAGGACACGACGGCTCGGACGGTACCGGCACCATCCAGGACATAGCTCACGCGTTCGGCATAACCCTTGGTCTCGTCGAAGGCAGCGAAGGTTCGGGTGACCAAGCCGTGCGGCCAGAAGTCGGCCAGGAGGTCGAAGGAGATGTCGTTCGCGTCCGCGAAGGCGCGCAGCGTGTACTTGTGATCGACGGAGATCGCTACGAGGGTGACGCCGGCGGCGTCGAACAGATCGAGGTTGTCCCGCAGTTGCCCCAGCTCGTCGGTGCACACGCGTGAGAAGGCGAACGGGAAGAACACCAGGACGGAACCGCCCACGAGGGACGAGCTCTCGACCGTCTCCCCGAACTGGTTCGCGAGGGTGAAGGTCGGCGCGACAGACCCTATCTCCAACGGCACGGTCTACTGCTTCCGTCGGCTGACGAGCCGGGTCGCCGACCATTCCCTGGACACGCCCGCCGAGGAGGTCGAGTGCAGTCCCGCCGTCGGTGCAGCCTCCTGGACATCGGCGGGAGAGACATAGCCGGGACGGCCGGACTTGGGTGTGAGGAGCCACACCACGCCGCCGGCTCCGAGCGACGTGAGCGCGTCCACGAGAGCATCCACGAGGTCGCCGTCACCGTTCCGCCACCAGAGCATCACACCGTCGACGACGTCCTGGTCGTCCTCCGTGAGCAGTTCAGCTCCGAGCCCGTCCTCCAGTTCCTCCCGGAAGTCGAAGTCGACGTCGTCGTCGTAACCGAGTTCCTGAACAAGGTCTCCATCCTTGAAACCCAACTTGCCTGCCACGTTGACCGCAGTGGCGGCTTCAGCCTCGCTCACTTAGCTCCTCCTGGAAAAACGGGACTGTCGCCTGACGTGTCCTCGTATAGATATACATTGCTACCAGCCAACACCTTTATACGCCAAGCATCAAGCCGGAGGGCGCTTTTGGCGGCTTGGGCGGCCAAGGAGGTGCGGCAGCCGCCCATCCCCTGGTGTCCGTGCACGCCCTCGGCGTAATCTGCCGGGCGGCCCTCCCCCCGCTACGCAGAGGAGGCACGGCGGCGATAGAGTGAATGGATAGATGGCCGCGGTGCTAACGCCGGTCGGCCCAGCATGCATCTCTGCGTGGGCCCATGAGCCGTGCGCAGGCATAAAGCGACACAGACATAATCTGTGGAAGTGGAGAGATATCGCGTGGCTGTAGAACAAGGTACGGCGGATATTCTGAGCGGTCTGACGGTCGGCAAGCCCGACGGGGATCCCGAGGAGACCGCCGAGTGGATCGAATCCCTCGACCAGCTGATCCGCACCCAGGGCACCGAGCGCGCGCAGTACATCATGCGCTCGCTCCTTCAGCGTGCGGGTGCGCAATCCGTGGGCGTGCCCATGGTCACGACGACGGACTATGTGAACACGATCCCGGCGGATCAGGAGCCCGAATTCCCCGGCGATGAGGAGATCGAGCGGAAATACCGTGCCTGGCTGCGCTGGAACGCTGCCGTCATGGTGCACCGTGCGCAGCGCCCCGAGATCGGCGTCGGCGGTCACATCTCGACCTATGCCGGAGCGGCAACCCTCTACGAGGTGGGCTTCAACCACTTCTTCAAGGGCAAGGACCACCCCGGCGGTGGTGACCAGGTCTTCTTCCAGGGCCATGCCTCCCCCGGGATGTATGCGCGCGCCTACCTCGAGGGCCGGCTGACCGAGGAGGACCTCGACGGGTTCCGGCAGGAGAAGTCCAAGGAGGGCCACGCGCTCTCCTCGTATCCGCACCCCCGCCTGATGCCCAAGTTCTGGGAGTTCCCCACCGTTTCCATGGGCATCGGGCCCATGAACGCCATCTACCAGGCACAGTCCAACCGCTACCTGCACAACCGCGGCATGAAGGACACCTCCGACCAGCAGGTCTGGGCGTTCCTGGGCGACGGCGAGATGGACGAGCCCGAATCACGCGGCCTGCTGCAGCTGGCGGCCAACGAGAACCTCGACAACCTCAACTTCGTGATCAACTGCAACCTCCAGCGCCTCGACGGTCCCGTCCGCGGCAACGGCAAGATCATGCAGGAGCTCGAAGCGTTCTTCCGCGGCGCCGGCTGGAACGTCATCAAGGTGGTCTGGGGACGCGAGTGGGACTCGCTCCTGGCCAAGGACGACGACGGCGCACTGGTCGACATCATGAACCAGACGCCCGACGGCGACTACCAGACGTACAAGGCCGAGTCGGGCGGATTCGTCCGGGACCACTTCTTCGGGAAGTCGCCGGCGACGAAGGCGATGGTCGAGGACCTGACGGACGCGGAGATCTGGAACCTCAAGCGCGGCGGCCACGACTACCGCAAGGTCTTCGCGGCGTACAAGGCCGCAACGGAGTTCAAGGGCAAGCCCACGGTCATCCTCGCCAAGACCGTCAAGGGCTACGGCCTGGGTCCGCACTTCGAGGGCCGCAACGCGACCCACCAGATGAAGAAGCTGACCAACGAGGACCTCAAGGCGTTCCGCGACCACCTGCGGATCCCCGTCACCGACGAACAGATCGACGACGACCTCTACAACGCCCCGTACTACCACCCGGGAGCGGATTCGCCCGAGATCAAGTACATGCTCGAGCGCCGCCGCGAGCTCGGCGGGTTCGTACCCGAGCGGCGCACGAAGCACGTCGACATCGTGCTGCCGGGCGACAAGGCGTACGAGATGGCCAAGCGCGGGTCGGGCAAGCAGATGGCCGCCACGACCATGGCCTTCGTCCGCATCCTGAAGGACCTCATGCGGGACAAGGAATTCGGCAAGCGGATCGCCCCGATCATCCCCGACGAGGCCCGCACGTTCGGCATGGACTCGTTCTTCCCCACAGCGAAGATCTACAACCCCAAGGGCCAGAACTACCTGTCCGTGGACCGTGACCTGATCCTCGCCTACAAGGAATCCGTCGAGGGACAGATCCTCCACGCCGGGATCAACGAGGCCGGCTCCATGGCTGCGTTCACGGCGGCCGGAACGGCCTACGCCACCCAGGGACAGCCGCTGATCCCGATCTACGTCTTCTACTCCATGTTCGGATTCCAGCGCACCGGAGACTCCATCTGGGCCGCCGCGGACCAGATGGCGCGCGGCTTCATCATCGGGGCCACCGCCGGACGCACCACGCTCACCGGCGAAGGACTCCAGCACGCCGACGGACACTCCCCGATCCTCGCGTCCACGAACCCCGCAGTGATCACCTACGACCCGGCCTTCGGATACGAGATCGGACACATCGTCCGCGACGGCCTCAACCGCATGTACGGCGACGTCGGCGACAAACCCGAATCCTTCCGCAACGTCATGTACTACATCACCGTCTACAACGAGCCCTTCGTGCAGCCCGCGGAGCCGGAGGAACTCGACGTCCAAGGACTGCTCAAGGGCATCTACCTCCTCAAGCCCGCGAAGGTCGACGGGCCCCGCACCCAGCTGCTCGCCTCCGGCGTCGCAGTACCCTGGGCGCTCGAGGCACAGAAGATCCTCGCCAAGGACTGGGGAGTGTCGGCCGACGTATGGTCCGTCACGTCCTGGAACGAACTGCGCCGAGACGGCCTCGACGCCGAGGAGGAAGCCTTCCTCAACCCCGGCGCCGAAGCCCGCAAGCCGTTCATCACCCAGCAGCTCGAAGGCGCGACCGGCCCGATCGTCGCGGTCTCCGACTTCATGAAGGCCGTTCCCGACCAGATCCGCCAGTTCCTGCCCAACGAGTTCGCCACGCTCGGCGCTGACGGTTTCGGTTTCTCCGACACCCGCGCAGCGGCGCGACGGTTCTTCAAGATCGACAGCCACTCCGTCGTCGTCCGCGCCCTGGAAATGCTCGCCCGCCGCGGCGAGGTCGACGCCAACGCCCCCAAGGAAGCCATCGAGAAATACCGCCTGCTCGACGTCACCGCCGGCACCACAGGCAACGCCGGCGGCGACTCCTAACACGCAACCCCCCGGAAGGGCGACGGCGGGAAGCAGCTTCGGGCTGCATCCCGCCGTCGCCCTTTTTGTAGCCTTCTCACAAATGGAGCCCAGCGGCGTCGAGACCGTATGCTCGAAGGATGCCGCAGCCCGAAGATGCTCCCGGTCGCTCTCCCGGCGCCGTCGGAGCGACGAATGCAGGAACCTCTCCCCCGGACCCCGCGACCGTCGAGAAGCTGCGCGCCACTATCGGGTCGCTGTCGACCGCGACCCTGAAACAGCTCGACGCCGACCTCCCGTGGTACCGCGGTCTTCGCCCGGACGAACGATCCGCCCTCGGGATGGTGGCTCAGAAGGGCATCGCCTCCTTCGTCAACTGGTACCAGAAGCCCGTGTCACCGGCGTGGGTGCTCAGTGATGTCTTCGGTACGGCGCCCACCGAACTCACGCGGTCGATCAGCCTGCAGAAGGCACTTCAACTCATCCGGGTGGTGGTCCAGGTCGTCGAGGACCACGTGCCGTTCCTGGCGCCGGCCGCCGATCAGGCGCCGTTGCGGGAAGCCGTCCTCAGATACTCGCGGGAGGTCGCCTTCGCCGCAGCAGATGTGTATGCCCGCGCAGCCGAGACGCGGGGGTCCTGGGACACGCGACTGGAGGCACTCGTCGTCGACGCCATCCTCCGGGGGGAGAGCTCCGACGCACTCCGCTCGCGCATCGCCGCCGTCGGGTGGAAGTCGCAGGCGCGCATCACCGTGATGGTGGGCAGCGCCCCGCAGGAACCCAATGCCGGCTTCCTCAACGAGCTCCGCCGCGTCACCGCGCGCCTCGCCGAAGATGTCCTCGTCGGCATTCAGGGTGACAGGCTCATCCTCGTGCTCGGTGGCGTGCGGGACCCGGGGAAGGCCTATCCGAGGATCAGCGAACTCTTCGGTGACGGCGCCGTGGTGTTCGGGCCGGAAGCAGAGTCGCTCGTCGCCGCCAGCAGTTCGGCGCAGGCCGCCTTCGCCGGTCTGACGGCTGCTCGCGCCTGGCCCGACGCGCCCCGCCCCGTCTCCTCGGAGGACCTCTGGCCCGAACGTGTGATGTCCGGGGACGACACCGCCCGACGCGCCATCGTGCGTTGCATCTACCGACCGCTCCTCGCGGCGTCGAACGGGCTCGAGCAGACGCTTTCCGCCTATCTCACCCTCGGTCACTCACTCGAAGCCACCGCGAGGTCGCTGTTCGTCCATGCCAACACCGTCCGCTACCGCCTGCGGCGTGTCTGCGACGTGACGGGTTGGGATCCCCTCATCCCCCGTGAGGCCTACGTCCTTCAGACTGCACTGGTGGTGGGACGGCTCGCGGCCGGCGCAGCCCCGCCGGCGTCCTCCGGCGGGACCACGGCCGGAATCACCCGGGCCGTCCGCTCGCGCGGCGCCGACAAGCGTGCGCCTGCTGCCGTGGGCCGCCCCAACGGCTTGTAGACTTCCTACAAAGAGGCACAGCCAGCTTGGTTCAGCCGAACACCCGATAATGCTCCTTCTCTTTGGAAAGCTGGAACAGTGCTTGCAATCGCCTGCCCCGGACAGGGCTCACAGACCCCCGGCTTCCTGGCCCCCTGGCTCGACCTCCCCGGGGTCCGCAACCACCTCGAGCAGCTCAGCGACCGCGCGGGCACGGATCTGGTACGGCATGGCACCACCTCTGACGAGGACACCATCAAGGACACCGCGGTCGCTCAGCCGCTCATCGTCGCTGCCGGGCTCGTCACGGCCCGCCTGCTCCTGGCGGACTACTCGCTGACCGCAGCCACCGTCGTCGCCGGTCACTCGGTGGGTGAGCTCACCGCCTCCGGTATCGCCGGGGCTCTGTCCGAAGACGACGCGGTCGCATTCGTCCGGGTCCGGGCGAATGCCATGGCGGAAGCCGCCGCCGCGACGCCGACCGGTATGAGCGCGGTCCTCGGGGGAGACCCCGATGACGTAGCGGCGCGATTGGCCGAACTCGGCCTCACCGCCGCGAACGCCAATGGAGGCGGCCAGGTCGTCGCGGCCGGGACGCTGGAGCAACTTGCGGCCCTGAGCGGGAACCCACCGGCAAAGACCCGCGTCATCGCCCTCAAGGTCGCCGGAGCGTTCCACACCGGTCACATGTCCCCCGCCGTCACCGCCCTCGAGGCATTGCGTCCATCACTCACGCCTGCCGACCCCGTGGCTACGCTGATGTCCAACTATGACGGGAACCCCGTCGCTACCGGTGACGGGAACCTCGACAGCCTGATCGCGCAGGTCTCCCGTCCTGTGCGCTGGGACCTCTGCATGGAATCGATGCAATCGATGGGCGTGACCGGGATGATCGAACTGTCCCCCGCAGGGACCCTGACCGGCCTCGCGAAGCGCGGAATGCGCGGGACAGCGACACTCGCCGTAAAATCGCCCGAGGACCTGGACGCAGCCCGCAGCTTCATCGGGGAACACTCCCGCACCACGGACCTCGATCCGACACTTACCTCCGAAGGACCTCAGTGAGCATCACCGCCATCAAGCAAGCCCCCCTCCGTGAGCACACGCGCATCCTCGGCGTAGGGGCCTACCGTCCGGAGATCATCGTCACCAACGATGACGTCTGCCAGTGGATCGATTCCTCCGATGAGTGGATCCGGCAGCGGACGGGCATTGTCACGCGGCACCGGGCGCCCCGCGATGTCAGTGTCATCGACATGGCAGAAGCTGCCTCCCGCGAAGCACTCGTTGCGGCCGGCATCGACGCCTCCCAGCTGGGGGCGGTGCTCGTCTCGACCGTGACCCACCCGTATGCGACGCCGTCGGCGGCCGCCCAATTGACCGACCGGCTCGGTGCGACTCCAGCGCCCGCATATGACATCTCCGCCGCTTGCGCAGGCTACTGCTACGGGATCGCGCAGGCAGACGCGCTGGTCCACGCGGGATCCGCGGAGTACGTCCTCGTGGTCGGTGTGGAGAAGCTCTCCGACTTCATCGACAACTCCGAACGCACCATCTCCTTCCTCCTCGGTGACGGTGCCGGTGCCGTGGTCATCGGTCCTGGCGAATCTGCCGGGATCGGTCCATCGGTCTGGGGTTCGGACGGCAGCAAGCACGAGGCCATCCGCATGAACCATTCACTGCTGGATGTCCGCGACTACTCGCTCGGGTCGGTTGCCACAGACACCGAGGGAGAGCAGGACACCGCGGAAGGCCGTGAAGGCCTCTGGCCGACGATGGTCCAGGACGGACCAACCGTGTTCCGCTGGGCTGTCTGGGAGATGGCGAAAGTCGCCCAGCGCGCCCTCGATGCCGCAGGTGTCTCCGCCGACGACCTCGCCGTGTTCCTGCCGCACCAGGCGAATATCCGTATCATCGATGAGATGGTGAAGCAGTTGAAGCTTCCCGGGCATGTCTACGTGGCTCGGGACATCGTGGACGCAGGCAACACCTCGGCAGCCTCCATTCCCCTGGCGATGCATCGAACCCTCAAGGAACATCCGGAGTTCAGCGGCAAGCTCGCGCTGCAGATCGGATTCGGCGCCGGTCTGGTGTTCGGAGCACAGGTCGTGGTCCTCCCCTAGTTTTCAAGCCCAAACCGCGACCGTGCGGTTTGACCATCCCCGCCGGTGCACCGGCAAGAACAGAAAAGGAGCCACCATGGCTAGCAACGAAGAAATCCTGGCCGGTCTGGCAGAGATCGTGAACGAGGAGACGGGCCTCGCCCCCGAGTCCGTCGAGATGGACAAGTCCTTCACCGACGACCTCGACATCGACTCCATCTCGATGATGACGATCGTCGTCAACGCCGAGGAGAAGTTCGGCGTGCGGATCCCTGATGAAGAGGTCAAGAACCTGAAGACCGTCGGCGACGCCGTCACCTTCATCTCAGGTGCGCAGGCCTAAGAACCTGCCGTTCCCCGCGCTGCGGCCGCTCCCGGTGTCACCGCCGGTGGCGGCCGCATCCGTCCTCCCTTCGCCCCGGTTCGGCCGGCGCACGCCCTAGCTTTGAAAGAGTGACCATGCCACGCAAAGTCGTCATTACCGGACTCGGTGCAACCACCCCCATCGGCGGGGACGTCCCAACGATGTGGGCCAACTCCCTCAAGGGAGTCTCGGGCGCACGAACCATCGAGGCCGACTGGGTACAGAAATACGAACTGCCGGTCACCTTCGCCGCGCAGATCACCGTCCCGGCGTCGGAGGTCCTCACACGCGTCGAAGCCAAGCGCATGGACCCTTCGACGCAGTTCGCTGTGGTCGCCTCCCGGGAAGCCTGGCGTGATTCCGGGATCGAGGACGTCGACAAGGATCGTCTCGCCGTCGCCTTCGCTACGGGTATCGGCGGGGTCTGGACCCTGCTCGACGCCTGGGACACACTGCGCGAGAAGGGCCCGCGGAGGGTCCTGCCGATGACGGTGCCGATGCTCATGCCCAATGGCCCTGCCGCGGCCGTGAGCCTCGACCTCGGCGCCCGTGCCGGCGCACACACCCCGGTGTCGGCCTGCGCCTCGGGCACCGAAGCCCTCCACCAGGGTCTCGAACTGATTCGATCCGGCAAGGCCGACGTCGTCGTCTGCGGCGGTGCCGAAGCTGCCATCCACCCGATGCCGATCGCCGCCTTCGCCTCCATGCATGCGCTCTCCCGCCGGAACGACGAGCCTGAACTGGCGTCCCGCCCCTACGACACGGGCCGGGACGGCTTCGTCATGGGAGAGGGAGCCGGCGCCATCGTCCTCGAGGCGGAAGAACACGCCCTCGCACGTGGTGCGCGGATTTACGCCGAGCTCGCCGGTACTTCCGTCACGGCCGACGCGTACCACATCACCGCTCCCGATCCCGGCGGCCTCGGAGCGACCCGCGCCCTGAAGGCTGCTCTCTTCGACGCGCGAGCACAGCCGGAGGACGTCGTGCACATCAACGCTCACGCTACGTCGACCCCGGTCGGGGACAAGCCCGAGTACACAGCCCTGAAAGCAGCCCTGGGAAACCACCTCGACGAGGTGGCCGTGTCCGCTACCAAGTCCCAGACAGGACACCTCCTCGGAGCTTCTGGCGCTGTCGAGGCCGTCATGACGGTGCTCGCCCTCTACGAGCGGAAGGCACCGCTCACCATCAACCTCGACAACCAGGATCCCGAGATCCCGCTCGATGTCGTGACCGCACCCAGGGACCTGCCGTCGGGTGACATCGTCGCGCTGAGCAACTCCTTCGGTTTCGGCGGACACAACGCCGTCATCGTCCTACGCAGCGTCTAGGTCGGCCAGACACACGAGAGGCGCCGCCCGGCCGGGCTGCGCCTCTCGTGTGTGTGGAGCAGACTGAGTGTCGCCGTCGGCGTTGGCCGCAGCGTCAGAATTCCCTGGTGTCCTGCGGTCGACGCTCCGCCGAACGTCCTTGCCTGTGCCAGCCCCCGATCATCCGACCTGGTGCAGCCAGCGCACAGGAGCACCCTCCGCAGCATGACGGAACGGTTCGAGCTCCTCGTCCCAGGACTCGCCGAGTGCAAGGGACAGCTCGTGATAGACGGCTGCAGGATCACCGGCACCCGTCTCGTAGGCATAACGGATCCGGTCCTCGGTCACCATGATGTTGCCGTGGACGTCGGTGGTGGCATGGAAGATGCCGAGCTCAGGAGTGTGCGACCAGCGGCCACCATCTGCCCCTGCACTCTGTTCCTCGGTGACCTCGTAGCGCAGATGTGCCCACCCTCGCAACGCAGAAGCGAGCTGGGCTCCGGATCCCTGCGGGCCGATCCACGACAGCTCGGCGCGCAACATTCCGGGCGCGGCGGGTTGCGCTGTCCACTCCATGTCGATGCGCTTATCCAGCACAGAGCCGATAGCCCACTCGATATGAGGGCACAACGCAGTAGGGGCCGAGTGCACGTACAAGACACCGCGCGCCATCACAACAGACATTCCATCCTCCATAGCTGTAGGTACGTCTTCCCCAACGACCTTCAATGGATGATGAAACAGCAAACGGATGTGCCAGAGCTTTACGAGACCCACCCGCACGGCGTGCGGGTTCGATGTGACTACTGCTTATTGTGCACGAGAAGCCTCGATTCCGCTACTGCACCTACCACAGTGCCAGTGCTGGAGCGTCCCGGCTTGCTCGAGGAGTTCTGACGGGCGGCGAGGCTCCTACGCCCGCGGGTGCGCCTGCTCGTAGCTACGCCGGAGCCGATCAACGGAGACGTGGGTGTACAGCTGCGTGGTGGCGAGGCTCGAGTGGCCGAGCAACTCCTGCACGGCGCGGAGATCAGCACCACCGTCCAGGAGGTGAGTGGCAGCAGTGTGCCTCAGGGCGTGGGGACCTCTCGCCGCAGTGTCACCCAGTCCTTCGAGGGCTTCCCTGACCTGGGTGCGGACGGCCCTCTGGTCGATACGTCCTCCACGGCGGCCGAGGAACAATGCCGGGCCGCTCCTCCCGTTCACCCGCTGCGGGCGGCCGCGACGCAGCCAGTCGTCGATGGCATAGCCGGCAGGCACCCCATAGGGAACGGTACGTTCCTTGTCCCCCTTGCCCGTCACGACAAGGGTTCGGCGCTCCGTATTGACGTCGTCCACGTCGAGGCCGACCAACTCACCGACTCGGACACCCGTCCCATAGAGCACCTCGAGCATGGCCCGACGTTGGAGCTGGTGGGCATCGCCCTGCTCGCTGCGCCCTCCAAGGCCCTCGAACAGGGCCTGCGCCTGCGGGTGGCTGAGTACCGCCGGCAGGGTGCTGTTGCGCTTGGGTGCTCGTAGGCGTAGAGCGGGATTCAGTGGGACGATCTCCTCGCGCACGGCCCAATCCATGAAGGACCGAACCGCCGCTGCTCGTCGCGCCAACGTGGATCGTGCCAGGCCTGCTTGATCGAGCGCTCCGAGCCATGCCCGGAAGTGACGGAGTTCGAGCTGGCCCAGGTCTGATGCACCAGCCCCTGCAGCGTGAGTGAGGAACAGGGCGACATCCTTCTTGTACGCCCGTACCGTGTGCTCGGATCTGTTGCGCTCCAGCGTCAGGTACTTCTCGAACCCCTGAAGGGCCCTAGCAGGTCCTCCGTATGATTCAGCGGTTCCGTCAGTCATGTCTTCCTCCGCCCACCAGTATCCACGCCTCGTCGGTTCGATGAAGGCACTTCACCCAGCGCGTTTCGCAATCCTGCGCCGACTGGGCGTGCGCATTGGCCCAGGTGGGAGAGATTGACATCCGAATTCGTGGGGAGCAGGGCGTCAATAGCCTGATAATCGACAGGCGGCCAACGAGGCGGCCACGGGTGATGAATCCGAGGTGCGACAGATTCACAGTGATAGTGGCGGTCCAATGGAAGGAGTAGAAGGGTGGGCATCAAGCCCCGCTGCGCAGTGCGGCCCTGGCTGCCCGAGAGACTCCCTGGCCCGCGTCGGCCGGTTCATCAGGTCCTGGAACACCCCGGTCTGCGTTCACCTAACGTCCTGGCTAATCCGGCGCGTCGATGTGGCGGACGACGCTCTTCTTGCTTCCCAACGGGACCGGGTCTGCATCTGGAACTCCGTCCGATTCCCTGTCCAGCAACTCCGTCTTCGTCGCGTTGCCCGCGGCATAGCCGACCACAGCGCCAGTGCTGCTGACCACCCTGTGACCAGGCACGATGATCGACACCGGATTGGCCCGTACGGCCGCTCCGACAGCCCGCCCCATGCCGGCATTACCCAGGTGCGCGGCGATGTCCCGGTAGCTGCGGCGTTGACCGTAGGGTATTCCGGTCAGGGCAGTCCAGACCATTCGCTGGAACTCGGTTCCCCGAAGATCCACCGGCACGTCGAAGTGACGCCGTGAGCCGGCGAAATACTGCCCGATCTCACCCGCCGCCCGCTGCAGGAGGACCTCTGTCGCGCTCGGACTGACGTCAGGCCCTGCCTCCGCCTGATTTCTCCCGTCTGCTGGCATGACGACGGACGGCTCCAGTGGCCGTCCGAGGAGCGACTGTGCGGGCACCGGAGAGTGGTCCTCGTGATACAGGCCGACGATCGCCTCGCCGTTCGCGACGATGCGCAGGACCCCGACAGGAGAGTCGATGTCCAGGTATCGCCGTTCCGCGCCCGAAGCGTTGGTGTCTTCTTCTGCACTGCTGGACTCGATGCTTGTCATGAGGGTTCTCCGCGAGGTGTTCGTGATGGGCAGGGCGTTGTTCGGGGACTCGGCAAGACGGAAGAGCGAAACGGCGCCTCATTCCTTCTGCCGTCGCCATCCGACGCTCGTCCTGTGAGCAAGGCCGGCAAGTTCCAGCCGGGCGAGTCCCCTCAGGACCTCACGGATGGACAGACCGGCGACCGATGCCAGTTTGTCGACGGTGGTGAAGGCGCGAACGGGTAGTCCGTCGAGCACCAGAAGATCGGGGATGGTCAAGCCGTCCTGATCCCGGGCCGGCTCAGCGTCCTCCCTGGCGCGGTCGCCCAGGGGTGGTTCGCCGAGCGGGCCGGCTAGTTCGGCGACGTCGGCAGCGTCGGTGACACAGACGGCTGTACCATCCCTGAGCAACCGGTGGCATCCCGCGGAGTTGGCAGAGTGGACCGAACCAGGGACGGCTCCAACCGGCCTTCCGAGGCCCGCCGCATGGTGGGCTGTATTCAGGGCGCCGGACCGCCAACGAGCCTCGACGACGACTGTCACGGCGCTGAGAGCAGCGATCAACCTGTTGCGCTGTAGGAATCGCCACCTTGTCGGAGAACTTCCGGGCGGCACCTCCGAGATGAGCAGGCCGCTGCGCGCGACGGTTCGGAGTAATTCCTCGTTCCCGGCTGGGTAATAACGATCGACGCCGCAGGCCAGCAGCGCGACGGTGGCTGGGAAAGCACCGTCATCGGTCGTTGCGAGCGCTGCCCTGTGAGCCTGCGCATCGATCCCGTAAGCGCCACCTGAGACCACCGAGTAACCGCGGGACGCAAGGCCGGAGGCCATATCGGCTGTCACGGAGGACCCATAGTTCGTGCTGTCCCGCGAACCTACGACGGCGGCCAGCCGACCGAGGTTCGGAATCTCATGATTACCTCGTACCCACAGGCACAGGGGCGCCGAGGTCTGGAGATCGTGCAGCGCCGCCGGCCACTCACTCGATTCCGGAGTGACGAGCCGGCCCGTCAGTCGCTCGAGCGTGGCGAGATCACGCTCGGGAGCCAGATCCCCGAGACGCGGCGCCCACCGAGACAATCCCTCCTGCAGGTGGTCACGGCGGTCATCCGGCATCCCGAGTAGGTCATGAAGCTGAGCCCGGACGTCGTGACCGGCGTGGATCTCGCCGCGGGCGATGCGCAGGGCATCGATTGGGCCGACCACGGACACGAGGCCCAGACCGACGGTGTCGGACGGCTCGAAGAGCCTCGAAAGCGCGGCCCTGGCCGCTGTTGTGCTGTCCGTCCCGCCCGTCGTCACTGTGCGCTCTCCTGGAGACGGAACCCCAGGGCCGTGACGACGTCATCGGCCTCCGGGGTGTCACGACCAGCGAGATCCGAGATGGTCCAGGCGACGCGGAGAACACGATCCCAGCCACGAGCGCTAACCAGGCTCCGGTCCAGCGCCTTATCCAGGGACGCCGTCACCTTCCGCGGCAGGGCGAGGTCTCCCCGCAATATCCGTCCCTGCACCTCCGAATTCGTGGTGTAGTTCCAGCGGCGCAACCGGCTGCGCTGTGCAGCCCGCGCTCCGGCGACTCGTGCGGCTACAACGGCCGAGGTCTCGGCAGACGTGCCCCCGGCATAATCGGCGAGACTCACCCTTTGCACGACCACCTGCAGATCGACCCGATCCAGCAGGGGCCCCGACAGCCGGTTGAAGTACCTGCGACGTTGCTGGGCCGTGCACAGGCAATCGATTCCTTTTCCATTGGCGAGCCCGCAGGGACAGGGGTTGAGCGCGAGAACCAGCTGGAAGCGCGCAGGGTAGGACGCGGTGCCCGATGCACGATGAAGGACGAGGCGCCCGCTCTCGAGCGGCTCCCGCAGTGCTTCGAGAACCCGGCGCTCATACTCCGGCGCCTCGTCGAGGAACAGGATGCCCCGATGCGCCCGTGACGCGGCTCCCGGCCTCGGGATACCGCTGCCGCCCCCGATGATGGAGGCGGGAGTTGCCGTGTGGTGGGGGCTCTCGAAGGGTGGCTTACGGACCAGCTCGGCGCAGTGCCGGTCACCGCTCAGGCTATGGATGGCGGTGACCTCCATGGCGTGATCATCCTCCAGATCCGGCAGGATGCCCGGCAGCCGCTCGGCAAGCATCGTCTTGCCCGCACCGGGAGGTCCCATCATGAGCAGGTGGTGCGCACCGGCCGCCGCGATCTCGAGGGCGAATCTCGCTTCCTGCTGACCTGCGATATCCGACAGGTCCTTGAGCGGCGCGGATGGCAGGACTCGGGTCATGGCCCCGGTGCGTATCGAGGGGTCGGGACGATCCACGTCGCCGACCTCCGCTCCGAAAGCCACGGCGACGTCCGCAAGGGTCTGGAACGCCCGGACCTCCGCTGCGGGGACGAGTGCCGCTTCCGCCTCATTCTCCTCGGCAACCACTATCCGATGGTGTCCGGCTTCGACAGCGGCCATCACCGCCGGGAGGACACCATGCACGGGACGCAGTTGCCCATCCAGTCCGAGCTCGGCGATGAAAACCGTCGAACCGCACCCCCGGACATCGCCCGCTGCGGCAAGCGCCGACATGACGATCGCCAGGTCGAAGGCCGACCCTCGTTTCGGCAGGGACGCAGGAATGAGGTTCACCGTGATCTTTCGGCGGCTGAGTGGAACCCCCGCGTTCCGGGCGGCCGCCCTGATACGGTCCTTGGCCTCGTTGAGCGACGCATCCGGAAGACCGAGCAGTACGAAGGCCGGCAGGGTCTGCCCGATATCCGCCTCGACCTCGACGATGTGCCCGTTCATACCGACAAGGGATACTGCGTAGGTCCGCCCGAGCACCGTCAGATCACCGCCCGGACATGCTCGATCCGTGGAGTGCCGGAACCGTCGTCGAGGACTCCGACGGCGTCGACGCGGAACCCGCTGAATCGCAGGTTGTGCCCGCACGCCCATTTCGACGCGAGCAGGTACAGCCGCTCGAGCTTGCTCGCCGTGATGGACTCGAGCGGTTGCCCGAAGTCGTCCGAACTGCGCGTCTTGACCTCGACGATCACCAGCGTCGACCCGTCGATCGCGACGAGGTCGATCTCCCCCGCGGGACACCGCCAATTGCGGTCGACGATCGTCAGCCCGGCCCGTTCTAAGAAGTCAGCGGCCGTCGCTTCCCCGCGACGCCCCAATTCATCCTTTGCCAACATGGCTACCACCTCCGCCCCCAGCTTCAGGGAGGCAGAGAAGGTGCACGGCAGGCTCCTGGCCTATGTGGACAACCTCAGGCAGAACCAGGCGGAGCGGCGGACCGACTCAGTTGCCCAGCGTCCCGTCCTTCGGCAGCGCCATGTCGTCGGACTTCGACAGTTCCTCCACGTTGACGTCCTTGAACGTGATGACACGGACGTTCTTCACGAAGCGGGCGGAGCGGTACACGTCCCACACCCAGGCATCCTGCAGGGTCAGGTCGAAGTAGACCTCGCCGTCCGCCGAGCGGGCCTGCAGGTCCACGTTGTTCGCCAGGTAGAACCGGCGCTCCGTCTCGACGACATAGCTGAAGAGCCCCACGACGTCCCGGTACTCGCGGTACAGCTGGAGCTCCATGTCGGTTTCGTAGTTCTCAAGATCTTCGGCACTCATTCGACCATCATCCCTCAATATCGATACGGGGCATGCCGGGCCTGTCCACGCTTCCCAGCCGCCAGGTCTTCCGGTGATACTCACTGGGCCCGACGGCGTCGATGGACCCCCTGTGCGCCTCGGTGGCGTACCCCTTGTTCACGTCCCAGCTGAAGGCGGGGTGCTCGGCGGCGAGAGTCACCATCAGGGCATCACGCTCCACCTTCGCGAGCACACTGGCTGCAGCGACACTCAGGCACGTGAGGTCTGCCTTGATCTTCGTATGTACGGGCGCCGAGCAGGCGATGGTTCCCACCGGCGGTGCACCCTGGTCCGTCTGGAAGAGCTCGCCCTGTGACCGGGCGGAAAGCCAGTCGTGATTGCCGTCGAGGACGACGACATCCGGAGTGACGGTCTCGAGGACATCGGCCCAGGCCCGGCTACCGGCGGCACGCAGGGCGGCCATGAGGCCCAACCCATCGACCTCGGCCGCGGTCGCGTGTCCGACGGCGGACGCGACGGACCAGCGTCGGATGCGTGGCACCAGCGCCTCACGCTGGGAAGCCGGCAGCAGCTTGCTGTCGCGCACTCCGCGAAGTCCGGCCGTAGCGTCGAGGTCCACGACGACGATACCCACCGATACAGGTCCGGCCAGCGCTCCCCTGCCGACCTCATCGCAGCCGGCGATGTAACGGTGTCCGTCCGCCCCGAATGACTTCTCGAAAGTCAGGTTCGGGGCGGTGGATCGCTTCCTGCGCGGTGCTGTCATCGTCCTGCCGGAATCAGCTGTGCCGCAGCCTCCGGTTCGGGAATTCCGCCGAAGACATCGGGATGGTTGCCGAGGAAGCCGATGCGATCGAGAGGCCAGGCGATGACGGCCGCTTTGCCCTCGATGTCATCGACGCTCACGAACCCCTCCCCTTGCTTGTCGCGGTTGGCACGGGAGTCGGCGGAGGCATTGCGGTGGTCGCCCATGACCCAGATCCTGCCGTCGGGCACGACGACGTCGAACGGCACGTCCGACGGGTTGGCGCCGGGATAGAGGTAGGGCTCGGTCAAGGGCTCGCCGTTGACCGTGATGCGGCCCTGGGCGTCACAGCAGATGACATGGTCACCGGCCAGTCCGATGACGCGCTTGACGAGGTGCTGATGAGACTCGTCCGGAGCGAGGCCTATGAAGATGAGGGCTTCCTTGAACCAGCCGATGTCCGTCCCGGCCTGAGGTGGCAGCCACTCCTGCTCGTCACGGAAGACGACGATGTCACCGCGCTCGAGGTCGAAGGGCTGCGGCACGAGCTGGTTGACGAAGATGCGGTCGTCGATCTCGAGGGTCTCCTCCATGGATCCCGACGGGATGAAGAAGGCCCGGAAGAAGAAGGTCTTGATGAGGAAGGACAGCACCAGCGCGATCACGACGATCGTCGCGATCTCCTTCAACCATGCGCCGATCCCGTGGTCGGCCTCCTTCTTGTCCCGTGGCGACCTCGCGAATCCCTTCCCGGGGGCACCTGAGACCTCGGCAGCGTTGGAGGCGTTGGGTGCGACGGCGCCATCGCCGACCTCGGAGGAGTCGGGATCGACGGGGTGTGGTGCGGGTGCCTCGGCTCCCGAGTGTGACTTCCTGCGGAAGCTCCGTGCCATGTGCGAAATGTCCTCTGTAGTCGTGATACCCGGCGGCTACCCCACCGGACGCGGTTCTGCGGCGTCGACGCCACTGAACCGCCGGGCTCAGCCGACGTGCTGCTCGATCGGGGCGAACCGGTCAAGTGGCCAGACTAGCTGAAACGCCCGCCCGATGATCCGGTCCTCGGCGATGAGGCCGCCGCCCGGAGCGCCCAGGAGGGCCCGCGAGTCCATGGATGCCGATCGGTGGTCTCCCAGCAGCCATACCCGGCCCTCCGGAACGACGACGTCGAAGGCCTGATCGCTCGCTGCATCCCCCGGATGGACGTACGGCTCGTCGATCGGGTTCCCATTGAGCGTGAGCCGACCGTCGGCGGAGCAGCATACGACGTGGTCCCCCCCGACCCCGATGACGCGCTTGACGTACACCGTGTCGCTGCCGGACATCCCGAGCCACTGGCTCACTCCGGCAGCAACCTGCACGGGAACGCTGCGCGGATCCGTGATCGGATCGAAGGACCCTCGCCCGTCGAAGACGACGATGTCTCCGCGCTCCACTGCTCCGCGCTTTTCCTCGAGCTTGCTGACGAGGACGCGATCGCCCTCGGCGAGCAGGGGTTCCATCGACGCTGACGGGATGAAGTAGACATCGAGGAGGAAACCGCGGATCAGTCCCGTGAGGACAGCGGCGAGGACGACGGTGGAGAACACAAAACGCCAGCCCACACAATGGGACCGGCGTTTCGCGTGCGCTCCAGCCGAAGGGCGGGAAGCAGGTTCTTCGTGCACTGAAGAAGAGTTACTTGACCGTCTTGGGGTCGCGCTTCTCCTTGATCTTCGCTGCCTTGCCGCGCAGATCACGCATGTAGTACAGCTTGGCGCGGCGCACATCACCCTTGGAGACGACCTCGATCTTGTCGAGGACCGGGCTGTGGACGGGGAACGTACGTTCCACGCCGACACCGAAGCTCACCTTGCGGACCGTGAAGGTCTCGCGGATGCCGTCGCCCTGGCGTCCGAGGACGAAGCCCTTGAAGATCTGAACACGGGTGTTCTTGCCTTCGATGATGTTCACATGGACGTTGACGGTGTCGCCGGCGCGGAAGTCCGGGACGTTGTCGCGGAAGGATACGGCGTCGACGGAATCGAGAATATGCATTTTCGTGCTCCTGGTGAACGCCACAGGTCATTCACGTGGGTCACGGCGGACAATGACCGGACGCGAGGTCAGGGCAATACCGCCGAAGTAGTGTCCGACCGATCCGATGATTCGGCGGCCGGTGTGTGGAACTGTTGGCTGGACGCCCCCTGTGGCAGGGTCCGGCCCAGTGGACACAAACAACCATTCTTCCACAGCGATCGGTTCAACCGCTAATACGGAGGCCGCACGAGCCTGCCGTCGACGACGTCGAATCCTGCGGCGCGCAACGCCTTCATATCTGCTGGGGACAGGGTAGCGGCCTCGACGTCGGCGAGGAGGTCCGGCCGCCGCTCGGCCGTCCGCTGGAACTGCTCCACCCGGCGCCATTGCGCGATCTTCGCGTGGTTGCCGCTCAGCAGCACCTCCGGGATGTCGCGCCCGCGCCAGGATGACGGCTTGGTGTAGACCGGGTACTCGAGCAGACCGTCGGAGTGTGACTCCTCGACGAGGGACTCGGGGTTGCCGACGACGCCGGGGATCAGCCGTCCGACAGCCTCGACCATGGCCAGCACCGCGACCTCTCCCCCATTGAGGACGTAGTCGCCGAGGGACACGGGACGGACGTCGAACTGCCCTCGCGCCCAGTCGATCGCCCTCTCGTCGATACCCTCGTACCTGCCGCAGGCGAAAACCAGGTGGTCCAGACCGGCGAGCTCGTGGGCCATCGCCTGGTTGAAGACCGCTCCGGCCGGCGACGGGACGATGAGCGTCGGTCGTCGCGCTGCGGTCGGGGACGCTGCCACCACGGCCTCCAGGGCGAGCGCCCACGGCTCCGGCTTCATCACCATGCCCGCACCGCCACCGTAGGGTGTGTCGTCCACCGTCCGGTGGCGGTCCGTGGTGAACGTGCGGAGGTCGTGGACCCGTACATCGAGGACGCCGTCCTGCCGCGCCTTGCCGATGAGTGACAGGTCGAGCGCGGCGAGGTACTCCGGAAAGATGGAGACGACGTCGATGCGCACTAGCCGCGCGCCTCGCCGGGCGTAGCCTCGTGCTCGACCGCTGCTGCGGCGTCCACGTCATCGCCGTCGTCGGGTGCCTGGTTGGACCCGGGGGTATTCAGGTCGAAGAGCCCCGCCGGCGGAACGATGACGATGTAGCCGCCCTTCGGATTCACCTCGGGCACGATGTCCGCGACGAATGGCACCAGTGCTTCATGTCCGCCTGGCAGCTCGACGACCAGCAGGTCCTGCACGGCCATGGTCCTCAGCGCCGTCACCTTACCCACGGATTCGCCGTCCACGCGGGCGTCCAGGCCGACGAGCTCGTGCTCGTACCAGGCGTCGTCGTCGTCATCCTGCGCACCAGCGGTGTCGATGAAGAGCTGCGCGCCCCGCAGGGTCTCGGCCTGGTTGCGGTCGGAGACCTGCTCGAAGGCAATGATCAGGATGTCCTTGTTCCACCGGGCCTTCGCCACGGTCAACTCCGTCACGGCGGCTCCCTCGACGCGGAAGGTCCCCCCGGCATCGAATCGGGCTTCGGGGGCGTCCGTGAAGAGCTGGACGGTGACCTCTCCCTTGATTCCGTGGGGCTTCCCGATCCTGGCGACGAGTACGTCCATGGTGGTGCTCCTGCTGTTGTGCTGATGCGGATTCGGGTGATTAATGCGATCGGCCCCACCACCGGGTCCTGGTGGTGGGGCCGATCAATGCCGTTCGTCGGTGAAGCTCGGGCCGGTCAGCCCCGGCGGCGGTCGGTGTCGACTACGTCGACCCGTACGGGCTCGCCGTCCGCGAGTGCGGCCACCACGGTGCGCAGCGCACGGGCGGTGCGCCCCTGGCGACCGATCACGCGTCCCAGGTCCTCCTGGTGCACGCGGACCTCGAGCGTCTCGCCGCGACGGTTGTTCTTCGCGGCGACCCGGACATCGTCAGGGTTGTCGACGATGCCGCGGACGAGGTGCTCCAGAGCTTCGGCCAGCAATTTACTCTGCCTCGGTCGCTTCCGGGGCGTCGTCGTTCTTCTTCGCCTTCGACGTGATCGCCTCGGGGACGATCACCGAACCCTTCTCGGGGGCCACGAACGCTGCCTTGGGTGCCTTGGTCCTCAGGGTGCCTTCCTGGCCCTTGAGTCCCTTGAACTTCTGCCAGTCACCGGTGATCTTGAGCAGGACGGAGACCTGCTCGGTCGGCTGAGCGCCGACTCCGAGCCAGTACTGCGCACGCTCGGAGTCGATCTCGATGAACGAGGGCTCCTCGGTGGGGTTGTACTTGCCGATCTCTTCGAGGGCACGGCCATCACGCTTGGAGCGTGCATCCATGACGACGACACGGTAGAACGGTGCGCGGATCTTGCCCATGCGCTTGAGGCGAATCTTTACGGCCACTTGTGTGGTCACTCCTTGTGAATAAAAAGGGCGAACCCATCATCCTGCTCCCGTGGGGCGGGCCATTCATGGGGGTTCAGAGGACACAATGCACGCGCAGAGAGAGGGGCTGCACGGATCGAGTACGGATCCATTGTGCCAGACCGCCGTGCTTTAGGCGATTCCGCCGAACGGACCGGCGACGGCGACACGGAGCTGATTGCGCCACGGGTCCTCGAAACGCAGTTCGGCGCCCGTGTGATGACTACCGATACCCGCGTGGGAGAGGCGATCGGCAAGCGCCGCCACCTCGTCGGCCACGGGGACCCGGATGAGGACCTCACCGAGCCCGAGGGTGTCCTTGCGCGGTCCGGCTCCCCGGCTGTTCCAGACATTCATGGCCATGTGGTGGTGGTAGCCGCCGGCAGACACGAAGAGCGCCTGGTCGTGCCACCCCGCGGTGCGCTCGAATCCGAGCACGTCCACGTAGAAGCGGTGCGCCGCGTCCACGTCACCCACCTGGAGGTGCACATGCCCGACGGCGGCACTCCTCGACTCCGCCTGCGCCACCGCTGCCTCCGTGAGGTGCTTCTCGATGTAGCCGCGCGGCGGGAGTGGCAGGCTTCCCATCACTACCGTGCGGCCACCCCGCTCGTCGCGCGACCAGTCCCAGGTATCCCTTGGCCGGTCCACGTACAGCTCGATGCCGTTGCCCTCGGGATCGGCGAAGTAGAAGGCCTCGCTCACGAGGTGGTCGGCGCTGCCCACATAGGAGCTCAGTGGATGCCGCGCGGCGGAGGCGACGACGGCGGCAAGGTCCGCCTGATCCTCGAAGAGGAGAGCCGTATGGAAGAGGCCTGCCTGGCCGGGCTGTGCCAGGTGGAGGTGACGCGCAGCCTCCAGACGGACCACCGCCCTTCCCCGGCGTCCCAGCACGACGGCGTCGGTGCCGTCGTCGAGCACCTCGAGAGCGAGGGCCGTCCGGTAGTAGGCGGACATTCCGGCGAGATCACCGACCTTGAGCGTCAGTGTTCCCATGGTGGTGTCTGTGGGCAGCAGATCCTGCGTGGACATCTGGGGGGCTCCTTCTCATGCGGATGGGTCAACACCTGCACAACTACTTGAAGCTTCAAGTTATTCCACGGGGTTGCGGTTGAGGTCCTCTCCGCGCAGCACGACGGCCCGGAGAGAGGCGAGCGTCGTCACATCGGTGCGGGGATCGGCGGAGCACACGATCGCGTCGGCGCTCGCTCCCTCCTCGATGCCCGGGAAGCCGAGCCAGGATCGCGCCGCCCAGCATGCGGCATCGAGCGCGGCGGCTGCCCCGAGCCCGGCGGCGGCAAGTGCCGCGACCTCGTCGGGAAGCCTCCCGTGCGGAATGACGCTGCCGGCGTCGGTACCCGCGTAGACGGCGATACCGGCGTCGTGGGCCTGACGGACCATGGCGTGGCGGCCGCTCCATAAACGACGCATATGCGCCGCATAGTCCGGGTACTTCCCGGCTGCGTCGTCGGCGATATCCGGAAAGGTATCGATGTTGATGAGCGTCGGCACGATGGCGACGCCCTGCTCGACGAAGCGCGGGATGTGGCGGGGCAGCATCCCGGTGGCGTGCTCGATGCAGTCGATGCCGGCGTCGAGCATCCCGTCGAGCGTCTCCGCGGCGAAGCAGTGTGCGGTGACGCGCGCCCCCTCGGCGTGGGCGGCGGCAACCGCCTCCTGCAACGCGTCGGTCGGGAAGGCCGGCGCGAGGTCTCCGATGGATCGGTCGATCCAGTCCCCGACGATCTTGACCCAACCGTCTCCGGATCGCGCCTGCTCGGCCACCGCGGTGGCGAGCTGGTCCGGCTCCACCTCGACGGCGTAGTCGCGGAAGTAACGGCGGGTCCGTGCAACGTGTCGCCCTGCGCGCACGAGCCGGGGCAGGTCCGCCCGATGCTGCACCCAACGCGTGTCATTGACCACACCCGCGTCGCGGATGAGCAGGGTTCCCGCGTCCCGGTCCTGCAGCGCCTGCTGTTCGGCCAGCTCATCGGGCACCCGGCCCCGCCGGTCGAGGCCGACATGGCAGTGCGCGTCCACCAGCCCCGGCAGCACCCAGCCCTCGAGCGTCCGGCGTGGCCTGCCGGACGGGCGACGGAAGGTGAACAGGCCATCCTTCACGTAGACATCGGGAACCGTGTGCGACGGCGACAGCAGCACGGTGCCTGTGAGGTGCAGATAACCTGCGTCCCCGCGGCTTCCACCGCCCTCGCCGGACGGTTCCCTCACGCCGCCACGTCCTGCCTCATGGACCGCAGGAACGCGCGGATCACTGCATCGCCCTCCGCCGAGTCATGGGGCCGATGCGCGCCCGGCGCCACCCGATGGACCGCGCCCGTGCCGGCGAGGTATTCGGCGGCTTCCTCGTACAGCGGCTCCCACCCGCCCGTCAGCACGAGGGTGGGGACGCCCGGCACGATGGACAGCGGCGCATCCCACGGCGGACTCTGGAGTCGCAACCGGGCGGCGTCCCTCCGCGCGTCTGCGGTGGTCGGCAGGTGCGCGTCAGCCGAGAACACACGGCGCACGAACCTGCGGAGATACTCATCGTCCGTCAACGTGTCCCGTTCGGCGAACAGCGGCGCCATCAGCTCGATGTGCGCCCTCGTCGCGGGGTGGCCGACGGTGAGTGACAGGCATGCAGGTTCGACCAGGGTGAGCGACCGCACCAGGTCCGGGCGCTCCACGGCGACCATCAGGGCCGAGACGGCGCCCTGCGAATGCGCGACGAGATGCCCGCCCTTTCCGAGGGCCTCCACCAGGATCTCCCCGTCACGGGCGTGGTCGGTCGGCAGCGGATCCTCGGAGAGCGAGTATCCGTGACGTCGGACGTACAGGCAGTCGAAGTCGAGCGACAATCCGTGCTGCCGGGGCCAGGCGGCAGCACCGAAGGAACCACTCCCGTGGACGAACACCACGCGCTCGGGAGCCATCAGGATCCCGGCACCGCATGGAACGGACGATCGGGCAGCACCGCGGATGCTACTTCCCGAGGAACTTCTCGAAGCCCTTGGGGAGATTCATTGCCGACGGGTCGAAATCCTCCTGGCCGCCGAAAGCCGCACCGGTGGGCGCAGCAGTACGGGCTGCGGCGCGCCGCGCCTCCGCCTCGCGGGCCTCCAGTGCTGCCTTGGCTGGGTTCCCCGAGCGGGGCTTCTTCTTCCCCTTGGCCGCCGTGGCCTTGCGGGGACTTCCGAACCCACCGGGGCCGGCCATGCCGGGCATCCCGGGGATTCCGCCGCCGGACGCCATCTTCTTCATCATCTTCTGCGCCTGCGTGAAGCGCTCCAGGAGACCGTTGACCTCGGAGACGTGCACGCCGGAGCCGCGGGCGATGCGCGCGCGCCGCGAGCCGTTGATGATCTTCGGAGCGACGCGCTCGTGCGGGGTCATCGAGCGGACGATCGCCTCCACGCGGTCGATCTCGCGCTCGTCGAAGTTCTCCAGCTGCTCACGCATGTTGGCCGCACCAGGCATCATCATGAGCATCTTCTTCATGGAGCCCATGTTGCGGATCTGCTGCATCTGCGACAGGAAGTCGTCGAGCGTGAAGTCCTCCTGGTCGGCGAACTTCTTCGCCATCCGGGCCGCTTCGTCCTTGTCCCAGGACTTCTCCGCCTGCTCGATCAGGGTCAGGACGTCGCCCATGTCGAGGATGCGCGAGGCCATCCGGTCGGGGTGGAACAACTCGAAGTCGTCCAGCCCTTCGCCCGTCGAGGCGAACATGACGGGCTTGCCGGTGATGGAGGCGACCGAGAGGGCGGCACCGCCGCGGGCATCGCCGTCGAGCTTGGTCAGGACGACGCCGGTGAAGTTGACGCCCTCGTTGAAGGCGAGCGCCGTATTGACCGCGTCCTGGCCGATCATCGCATCGATGACGAAGAGGACCTCGTCGGGGCTGATGGCCTCCCGGATATCCGCGGCCTGCTGCATCAGTTCGGCGTCGACGCCGAGACGACCCGCGGTGTCGACGATGACGACGTCGTGCAGGCGCGCCCGCGCCTCGGCGATGCCCTGACGCGCGACGGCGACCGGGTCACCTGTGGCTGACTCGAACTCGGAACTGACACCGGGGTGAGGTGCGAAGACGGGAACTCCCGCACGCTCCCCGTTGACCTGGAGCTGACGGACGGCGTTCGGTCGCTGCAGGTCGCAGGCGACCAGCAGGGGGCTGTGTCCCTGGCCCTTGAGCCACTTGGAGAGCTTGCCCGCGAGCGTGGTCTTACCCGCTCCCTGGAGGCCCGCGAGCATGATGACCGTGGGCGGGTTCTTGGCGAGGCGGATGCGGCGGGTCTCGCCGCCGAGGATCCCGACGAGTTCCTCGTTGACGATCTTGACGATCTGCTGGCCCGGGTTCAGTGCCTGGGACACCTCGAGTCCGAGGGCGCGTTCCTTGACGGAAGCCGTGAAGGAACGGACGACGGGGACGGCGACGTCGGCGTCGAGCAGGGCGCGCCTGATCTCGCGCACCGTCGCGTCGATGTCCGCCTCGGTGAGGCGGCCCTTGCCGCGCAGGTTCTTGAAGGTCGCAGTCAGCCGGTCGGAGAGTGAATTGAACACGTGCCGTGAACTACTTTCATCGGGGATCAGGGAGGCTCAACTCCCTAGGGTATCAACTGGCACTGCAGGAGGACCGACCGCGGCCGAGCCTGCCCGTCCGCGGATCGGCCGGGAGCTACACCATCGGCACGACCCTCCGCCCGGTGCGCACTCACGTCCCGGGTTTTGTCGCAGGGCGGGACACCCGCAGGGATAGGTGGCAAGGTGAAGACGTGGATACTCACTCACTCGCAGAACACGATTCCATCCCCGCCGAGGCCGAGACGCGCGTGCAGACGCTGCTGATCCTCGGAGCTTCGGGGGACCTCACCGGACGGCTCCTTCTTCCCGGCCTCGCCCGGCTCATCCGCCTCGGGCGGGCCGACGGCCTGCACCTCGTGGGGGCGGGTTCCGACGACTGGACGGACGAACAGTGGCGTGAGCGGCTCGACGGGGCGTTCGCGCCGGCCCTCGCAAAGGCCGACGACGCCGGGCGAGCGGCGCTCCAGCAGGTGCGGGACGACAGCTCCTACCACCTGCTCGACGTGACCAGGGACGGCCTCGCCGAACTCGTCCGGACCCTTAAGGGGCCCGTTGCCATCTACTTCGCGCTGCCACCCGCCGTGAGCCAGATGGCCTGCAGCGCGCTTGGTCCGGGCTCGCTGCCGAGAAGCACCCGGCTCGTCATGGAGAAGCCCTTCGGCACGGACCAGGCGAGCGCCCACAGCCTCAACGACAAGCTGTCGAAGCTGGTCCCGGAGCAGAACATCCACCGTGTCGACCATTTCCTCGGCAAGGCGACCGTCTTCAACATCCTCGGGCTCCGTTTCGCCAACCGCATCCTCGAACCGGTGTGGAACAACCTGCACATCGAGAAGGTCGAGGTGATCTTCGACGAGGACCTCGCGCTCGAGAACCGGGCGCGCTACTACGACGGCGCCGGGGCGCTGCGGGACATGATCCAGAGCCATCTGCTGCATGTCATGGCGCTGCTGGCCCTCAATGCGCCGTCAACCCTGCACGAGCGTGACCTGCGCGACCACATCGGGTCCGTCCTGCGGGCGAGCACGGTGAACCTCGACGACCCGACCAGCAGCCGTCGTGCCCGGTACACCGCGGGCACGATCGGCGACCGCGGGATCCCCGACTACGTCGCGGAACCGGGCGTGGACGCCTCCAAGGGTACGGAGACGCTCACGGAGATCACGGTGTCCATCAACAACCAGCGCTGGTCCGGCGTCCCGTTCGTCCTCCGCTCGGGCAAGGCGCTGGGGGCCAAGCGGAAGGAAGCCGTCATCACCTTCCGACCGGTCAGCCACCTGCCCGTCGGCTTCACGGGCCAGGATGCACCGACCAGGCTCCGCATCGGGTTCGGCCCTGACACGCTGCAACTGGAACTCGACGTCAACGGACCCGGTGACATCTTCTCGCTGGACCGCGCGACCCTCAGTGCGAACCTCAACGAAACGGATCTCCTCCCCTACGGCGAGGTGCTCGACGGCGTCCTCGCAGGGGACCCGACCCTCTCGGTCCGTGGTGACACGGCGGAGGATTGCTGGCGCATCGTGGAGCCCGTCCTGAAGGCGTGGTCCGAGGACCTGGTGCCCCTCGAGGAGTATCAGGCGGGCTCTGTCGGACCCGATGCCTGGCCGTCCTCCCACGGGCGGGCCTGACACCTCCCGGACTGGACAGGACACACAGGACCACACAGAGGGAGGGCCCCCACCTGCGTGGGGGCCCTCCCTCTGTGTCTGCTCTCTACAGTGCTGCGTCCCCGCGCTCACCCGTCCGGACGCGGACGGCCTCCTCGACCGGGATCACCCAGACCTTGCCGTCTCCCGCCCGCCCGGTGTTGGCCGTGGACACCAGCACATCGACGATGTCACTGACCCAGGCGTCCGCGACGAGGACCTCCACGCGAGCCTTCTGCAGGAGGTCCACGGTGTACTCGGCACCGCGGTACACCTCGGTGTGGCCGCGCTGGCGGCCGTAGCCGCTCGCCTGGCTGACCGTAAGGCCCTGGACACCGTAGTTCTCGAGGGCCCCCCGAACTCCGTCGAGCTTGTCGGGACGGACGATCGCTGTCACCAGTTTCATGAATGTACGCCCTCCGTGACGTTCTGCTTCGTGGTCTGTGGCTGCTTCTGCTGTGTGAACATCTGCTCGGCGAAGGGGTGGAAGGATCCGCCGACCCCGAGACCGCCGAACTCGTAGGCCGTCTCCGCATGCTCCGACAGGTCCACTCCGGATACCTCGTTGTCCGGGCTGATGCGGAACCCGATGGTCTTGTGGATGGCGAGACCGATGATGGCGGTCATCACGGCGGACAGGGCGATCGCGATGGCGGCTGCCACGATCTGTGCGACGAGCTGACCGGCGCCGCCGCCGTAGAAGAGACCGCCACCCTCGCCGTCGACGGGCAGGGCGATGAAGCCGAGCGACAGCGTCCCGACGATGCCGGCGACGAGGTGCACGGCGACGACGTCGAGCGAGTCATCGAAGCCGAGGCGGTACTTGAGGCCGACGGCGAGTGCGCAGATCGCGCCGGCGACCAGACCCAGGCAGACGGCACCGACGGGGCTGACATTGGCGCAGGCCGGCGTGATGGCCACGAGACCGGCGACGATGCCCGAGGCGGCACCGAGGGACGTGGGGCGTCCGTCGCGGACGCGCTCGGTCATGAGCCAGCCGACCATGGCGGCTGCCGGAGCGGCCATCGTATTGATCCAGATGAGGCCGGCTTCCTCGGCGGTGCCCGCTGCACCACCGTTGAATCCGAACCAGCCGAACCAGAGGAGGGCTGCTCCCAGCATCACGAACGGGATGTTATGGGGGCGCTGCGCCGGATCCTTGCCGAATCCCTGGCGCTTGCCGAGGATCAACGCGAGGACGAGGGCTGCGACGCCGGCACTGATGTGCACCACGGTGCCGCCTGCGAAGTCGATCGCCTCGCCGACAGCACCTCCGACGGAGCCGTCAGAGCTCAGGAGGCCTCCACCCCACACCATGAAGGCGAGGGGGCAGTAGACCGCGGTGACCCAGATGGGGACGAAGATGACCCAGGCGCCGAACTTGGCGCGGTCGGCGATCGCGCCGCTGATGAGTGCCACCGTGATGATGGCGAACGTCGCGCCATATCCGGCACCGATCAGGTCCTCGGTGCCGATCAAGCTGGTCAGTCCGAAGGACGTGAACGGATTGCCGAAGAGTTGCGCGATGCCGTCACCGCTGGTCATCGAGTAGCCCCACAGGACCCACACGACTCCCACCAGTCCGACGGCGATGAAGCTCATCATCATCATGTTCAGTGCTGCCTTGGCGCGCGTCATCCCGCCATAGAAGAAGGCGAGGCCGGGGGTCATGAGGAGTACGAGGGCGGCTGAAATCATCACCCATACGTGGCCTGCTGTCAGATCCATCAAACACGGTCCTTCCAAAGGGGCGGGTACTTCCCGCACCTCAAGAATGAGCGGGTCGTGTTTCCGTCCTTTGGGCTTCGCATTGCGCGCAGGTTACATCAGTCTCACGCACGTAAAAGCCGCGTGACGCCGATGTTTCCAGCACGTTTCCAGGGCCGGGATCCCTTGCTGATGGGGGCTCCAGGGTCTATGCCACGGCTCAGTTCAGCAGCGCGTCGACGAATGCCTCGGCGTCGAACGGTGCGAGATCATCCGCTCCCTCGCCCAGCCCGACCAGCTTGACGGGCACACCGAGGCTGCGCTGGATGGCTACCACGATGCCGCCCTTGGCGGTGCCGTCGAGTTTGGTGAGCACGATGCCCGTGATGTTGACCACCTCGGCGAACACGCGTGCCTGGGCGAGCCCGTTCTGGCCCGTCGTCGCGTCGAGGACCAGGAGGACCTCGTCCACCGTGCCCTGCTTCTCGATCACGCGCTTGACCTTGCCCAACTCGTCCATCAGTCCGACCTTGTTCTGCAGGCGACCGGCGGTGTCGATCAGGACGACGTCGACCTCCTGGTCGATGCCGGCCTTGACCGCCTCGAAGGCGACGGACGCCGGGTCGGCACCGTCGACGTCGGACTTGACCGTCGGCACGCCCACGCGGGCGCCCCAGGTGGCCAGCTGCTCGGCCGCGGCTGCGCGGAACGTGTCGGCCGCTCCCAGGATGACGTCCTTGTCGTCGGCGACCAGGACGCGGGCGAGCTTGCCGACGGTGGTCGTCTTGCCCACTCCGTTGACCCCCACCACCATCACGATGGCCGGCCGGTCGGCATGACGCTGCGTCGCGAGCGAGCGGTCCATCGACGGATCGACCAGCTTCACCAGCTCCTCACGGAGCATGTCCTTGACCTCGGCAGGACTGCGACTGCCTGCCACCTTCACACGCTCGCGCAGGGCGTCGACCAGCTCCAGGGTGGGCTCGGTGCCGAGATCCGCCATGAGGAGGGTCTCCTCGACCTCGTCCCACACGTCCTCGTCGATCCTGTCCCTGGACAGCAGCGCGAGCAGTCCCTTGCCCAGCGCATTGTTGGACCGCACGAGACGGGCGCGCAGGCGTGCGAGCCGACCCTGGACGGGGTCGACCGTGTCGAGGCTCGGTCCTGCAGGGGCGCCTTCGAGACCACTCAGATCGTCGGGTACGAGGACGTCGGTCGTGGTGCCGTCCGGGCGCTCGAGCACATCTGTCGACGTCGAGCCGTGGGCACCGCCGGTGATCTGGTCATCAGGATCGCGCGGGGAGGAGTACAGGCCCGGGGGCGTGCGCCTGCCGCGTACCAGCAGGGTCACCACTGATCCGATCACGGCGAGCGCGAGGATGACGAAGATGACAGGCAGGAGGATATCGTTCACCGATCCACCTTCTCATATGGTCCGTTTCCCGCAGGGGCTGATTGAGCGTCCACTCGCTGCAATGACAGAATGCGAGGACCATGGCCCGACCTCCCCGCACGCGCAAGAACTCCCTTCTCAGGACCTTCTCTTCGGTCAGGCGGAGGGGGCGCGTTGCCTCACCCGCGGCGGAGCAGCAGCGCATACCGAGGGAGATCAGGGTCCTCATCGCCGCGGCCTTCGTGATTGCCATCGGGTTCGGCCTGGTGGCTCCGATCCTCCCCCAGTTCGCCCGGAGCTTCGACGTCGGTGTCACCGCCGCGTCGGTGATCGTCAGCGCCTTCGCCCTCACCCGGCTCCTGTTCGCCCCGGCGGGCGGCTGGCTCGTCGAGCGGCTCGGCGAGCGCCCCGTCTATATCGGCGGGCTGCTCATCGTCGCGATCTCGACGGCGGCGTGTGCGTTCGCGGGTGACTACTGGCAACTGCTGGTGTTCCGGGGTCTCGGCGGCATCGGATCGACCATGTTCACGGTCTCCGCGATGGGCCTGATCGTCCGGCTGGCACCGCCGTCGATCCGCGGGCGGGTGTCCGGCGCCTATGCCACTGCCTTCCTCCTGGGCAGCATCGGCGGACCGATCCTCGGCGGGTTGCTCGCAGGGCTGGGACTCCGCGTTCCGTTCCTCGTCTACGCGTGCGCCCTCGTCGTCGCGTCCGCCGTCGTCTTCACCCAGCTGAAGGGGACGTCGCTGGCCGACCGGAAGGCCGCCAGGGAACAGACTCCCCTGACGGTGCGTCAGGCAGTCACGGACTCCGGTTACCGGGCGGCCCTCGTCTCCAGCTTCGCGAACGGGTGGTCCTCCTTCGGCATCAGGATGGCCCTGGTGCCGCTCTTCGCGTCGGCGGTGCTGGATGCCGGCCCGCAGATCGCGGGCATCTCCCTGGCGTTCTTCGCAGCGGGGACCGCCCTCGCGCTGACGATGTCCGGGCGGCTCGCCGACAGTATCGGCAGGAGGCCGCTCGTCATCACCGGACTGATCGTCAACGGTTCTGCGATGGCCGCGCTCGGCTTCTCCGGCAGCGTCGTGGTCTTCCTCGCGATCTGCGTGGTCGGCGGGATCGGCACGGGCCTGCTCAACCCTGCGCAGCAGGCAGCCGTGGCGGACGTGATCGGCAACGGCCGGAGCGGCGGCAAGGTGCTGGCCGCCTTCCAGATGAGCTCCGACCTCGGTGCGATCATCGGCCCGATCGTCGCGGGCTTGATCATCGACCGCCTCTTCGTCGGCTCCTACGACGTTGCCTTCGTCGTGACGGGAGCATTGGCGATAGCAGCCGCGGCCGTATGGTCCGGCTCCCGCGAGACTCTTCCGCCGCAGTTCCGCGCCGCCGCGACCGGTGCGCGGACCACGACGGGCGACGACACGACCCGGCGTCCGGAGTCCTAGGGCGCCCCTCCACACCGAGGCCACTCCGCGGTCACCCCGCGGTCACCCCGCGGCCACCGGTGCGCCCGCTAGTCGAGGACCTTCCCGACCTCCGCGGCGAGCCGCTGGCTGATCACGGTCGAGACGCCGTCGCCCTGCATGGTCACGCCGTAGAGCGCGTCCGCGACTTCCATGGTGCGCTTCTGGTGGGTGATGATGATGAGCTGGCTCGATTCGCGGAGCTCCTCGAAGATCGTGATCAGTCGACCGAGGTTCGTGTCGTCGAGTGCGGCCTCCACCTCGTCCATGACGTAGAACGGCGATGGCCGCGCCTTGAAGATCGCGACGAGCAGGGCCACCGCCGTAAGGGACCGCTCGCCTCCGGAGAGCAGTGACAGCCGCTTGATCCTCTTGCCGGCCGGCCTTGCCTCCACCTCGATCCCGGTGGCAAGCATGTCGGTGGGGTCGGTCAGGACGAGGCGGCCCTCCCCGCCGGGGAACAGCGTGGCGAAGACGCGCTCGAACTGCTCGGCGGTATCCCGGAATGCCGCGGTGAACACCTGCTCCACGCGCTCGTCGACCTCGCGGATGATCTCCAGCAGGTCCTTCCGCGTCGCCTTCAGGTCCGCGAGTTGCGTGCTGAGGAACTGGTGCCGCTCCTCGAGGGCCGCGAACTCCTCCAGGGCCAGCGGATTGACCCGGCCCAGCGCGGCGAGATCACGTTCGGCCCGCTTCAGCCTTTGCTCCTGCTGCTCGCGCACGAACGGGATGCCCTCGGGGACCGCATTGCCGTCGTCGTCGACCGGCGTGCGCAGGGCGGCCCACTTGTCCTTCGTCGCGGGATCCTCCGGAACGGGGAGGTGGGGACCGAACTCCTCCACGAGGTGATCCGGCGTGAGACCCAGCTCCTCGATGGACCGGTTCTCCAGCGCTTCGATCCGCAGCCTCTGCTGCGCCCGCGCGAGTTCGTCGCGGTGGACCGAGTCCGTCAGCCGGGCGAGCTCGACGCCGAGGTCCGCGTTCACCGAGCGGACCTCCTGGAGCTCGGTGTCCTGCTGGTCGCGCAGCCGCTCGGCGTCGTCCCGCTGGTCCACCGCGACTGCTACCGAGCCGGCGGCGCGCTGCTCGGCCCCGCGGGCAGCGGCTGCAATCGCCGCAGCCCTGATCGCCTGGGCATTCCGTATCCTGGCCTTCTCCGCCGCCTGCTCCCTGGCCCGGCGCTCCGACTGTGCCGCGCGTTCGAGGGATACTGCCCGGTTGGCCAGTGCCGTCAACTGCTCCTCCCGGCTTCGCAGCGCCAGCCGTGCCTCCAGCTCGGCCTGCCGTGCAGCGACGGCGGCACCCTGCAGGGTGTCGCGCTGCTCGGTCGACGGCTCGGCTTCCACGGGCTGCTCCTGCAGGTCCTTCAGGCGCAGCGCCACCTCCTGCAGCCGGATCTCCTCCCTCGCGAGGTTCGCCTCTGCGGCGCGCTCGAGGGCCGTCAGGCGCTCGGCCTCGCCCGCGGCCGAGCGGAGGCCGGTATTCAGCTGGCCGAGCTTCTCGGCGACTGCCGCCATGCGGGCATCGGAGTCATGGAGGCGTTCGAGTGCGGCGTCCACACGCTGCTGCGCGGCCTGCCGACCCGCCCTTGCGGAGGACAGGCGGAAACGCAGGCGTTCGGTCTCGGCCACCACCCGGGCGAGATTGTCCGCAGTCTCCTCGGCCGCCGCCCGCAGCTCGAGGTAGCCGGCCGCCCCCGGAGTTCCTCCCCGGGCCGTGTGCCGGGAGACGACGTCTCCGTCGAGCGTGACCGCGATACCAGCGGTGCCGTCCTCGACGACGGCACGCGCCCTCCCGAGGTCCCGGACAACGACGACGCCCTGCAGCAGGTTCCCGATGGCTGCATCGAGCTCGACCGGCATGGCCACGAGATCGATCGCGGGGGTGCCGCCGTCAGCAGCCGGCGCCGTCGGGGCTCCGGGCACCTTGACGGCAGCAGGTTCGATGTCCGCGGAACCGGGTGCGACGACGAGCGACACCTGGCCGGCGTCGTCGTGCTTCATCAGCTCGAGGGCCTGCACCGCCGCAGCGACGCTGTCCACGGCGACGGCGTCCGCCGCACCCGACAGTGCCGCGACGACGGCCTTCTCGAAGCCAGGGGCCACCTGCAGGAGTTCGGCGAGCGGTCGGGACACGCCGTCGAGGCCGGCGGCCAGGAGTGCGCCGGAGCCATCGCGCTGCCGGAGCCCCTCGCGCTGTGCCTCGAGCCGGGCCGCGAGTGCACCGCGTTCCGTCTCTGCGGTCCTTTCCTGCTCGACGAGCGCGTCGAGGTCGACCGTGACGGACGCGAGGAGGGTGGAAGCCTCCTCGTATTCGGCGTCGAGGCCCTCCTCGCCTTCCTCGTGACCGGCGACCTGTCCTTCGAGCGCCGCGAAGTCACGCTCGGCGGCGCGCCGTCGTTCTTCGGCTGCAGTGATGGAGGCCCGGAGCCGTCCCAGCTCGGCGACTGCGGACTCGACACGCGAGCGGGCCGCGCCCACCGTCCCGGCGAGCCGGGCGTCACCCTCCCGGCGATCGGCCGCCGCCCTGAGGAGCCGAGCCAGGCGGACATCCTCCGCGGCGGAAGCATCCTCGGCTGCACGCCGGACCACGAGCGATTCCTCGAGGACGCGTCGAAGCGTCTGCACCTCCCCCTCGAGGTCCGAGACCTCGATCCGCACGCGTTCGGCCTGCCGGTCGAGGTGATCCGGGTTCCGGGTCTGATCCGATTCGACCCCGCCCTGTCCCAGCAGGTGGCTGCGGTCCTCCGCCCGTGCGGCCAGCGCACCGAGCTTCTCCCGCACACTCGACAGGGCGTACCAGTTCTCTCGGGCACGGTTGAGGGCGGGAACGGCCGCAGCAGCAGCCTGTTCGAGGGCCGCCTGCCGCTGCCGTCCCGATCCGAGCTGCCGTTCCACCTCCTCTCGGCGTGCCTGGAGGGCCGCCTCGGCAGCGACGTCCCGCTCGAAGCCGGATCGGAGGTGGACCAGCTCATCCGCAAGGAGGCGGGACCGCGCGTCGCGGACGGCGAACTGGACCTGCTGGGCCCGCCTGGCCACCTCCGCCTGTTTCCCCAAGGGCGTCAGCTGGCGTCGCAGCTCACCGGTCAGGTCGGAGAGCCGCGCGAGGTTCGCCTGCATGGCGTCCAGCTTGCGCACGGTCTTCTCGCGGCGCCGGCGGTGCTTGAGAATCCCGGCAGCCTCCTCGATGAAGCCGCGCCGATCCTCGGGTGTGGCATGCAGCACCTTGTCGAGCTGGCCCTGGCCGACGATGACGTGCATCTCGCGGCCGAGCCCGGAGTCGGAGAGCAGTTCCTGGATGTCGAGGAGGCGGCAGTTCTTGCCGTTGATCGCGTACTCGGAGCCGCCCGCGCGGAACAGCGTCCGCGAGATGGTCACCTCGGAGTACTCGATGGGGAGTGCGCCGTCTGCGTTGTCGATGGTCAGGGAGACCTGGGCCCGTCCCAGCGGAGCCCGGCCCGACGTGCCGGCGAAGATGACGTCCTCCATCTTGCCGCCGCGCAGGGTCTTTGCGCCCTGCTCCCCCATCACCCAGGCCAGCGCGTCCACGACATTGGACTTGCCGGAACCGTTGGGCCCGACGACGGCCGTGACGCCCGGCTCGAAGTCGAAGGTGGTCGCCGAGGCGAAAGACTTGAACCCTCGCACGGTTAGACTCTTCAGATGCACAGTGTCAGGATCTCCAGGTGGGGTAGGACTTCCCCAATCTACTGGAACGCACCGACCGTGCGGGGTATCGGACGGCGGACAAGACTGCTGGGCCCCGTTAATCCGAGTGACCCGCCCGCGCAATAACAAGTAGGCTTACAAAAGTTCCAGCAGTATTCAAAGGCGTCCAGGCCGATCCATTCGTGGGTACCTCACGGCCGTACACCGGCGCTGACCAGTTGACGAGGCAGGAAATTTGACCGGTAACGCGACGTTTCGACATGACAACACGGCCCTGCTTGCCGTCACGAGTGTGGAGGCGCCGGTAGTCGTCACTTCCGCAGAGTTCGACGAACGGCTGGCACCCAGTCTCAAGAGGCTCCGGCTCTCCAAGCGGCTCCTCGAGCGCGTGGCAGGAGTCACGGAGCGTCGATGGTGGTCCCCGGGCTCCGACTTCGACGACGCCGCGATCGAGGCCGGCGCCAAGGCGATGGCGGAGGCCGGGATCGAGCCGAGCGACGTCGGTCTGCTCATCAACACCTCGGTGACCCGACGCAATCTCGAGCCATCCGTCGCCGTCAAGATCCACCACTCCCTCGGACTTCCCTCCTCCGCCATGAATTTCGACCTGGCGAACGCATGCCTCGGTTTCGTCAACGGGATGACCCTCGCCGCGAACATGATCGACTCGGGTCAGATCAAGTACGCCCTGATCGTTGCCGGCGAAGACGCCCAGAAGACGCAGGAGGCCACCTTCAAGCGCCTCAACCGCGAGGAGTCCACGCGGGAGGACTTCCTCAGCGAGTTCGCGACCCTCACCCTCGGGTCCGGCGCGGCCGCCGCCGTCATCGGTCCGGCAGACCTCCACCCCGGGTCCCACCGCATCCTCGGCGGAGTGTCCCGCGCGGGCACCCAGCACCATGAACTGTGCGTGGGCGGGGTCGACGGTATGTATACGGACACGAAGGGCCTGCTCGACGGCGGCCTGGAACTCGTGGTCACCGCGTGGCACGAGGCGCAGTCGGATGGCTGGAAGTGGGACGCGATGGACCGCTACGTGACGCACCAGGTGTCCAACTCCTACACCAACGCCATCATCAAGGCGGTGGATCTCGAGCGCGAGCGCGTCCCCATCACGTTCCCGCACTGGGGCAATGTGGGCCCGGCATCGCTGCCGATGACGCTGGCTCAGGAATCTCAGTCGCTCAATCCGGGCGACCGCGTGTTGTGCCTCGGCGTGGGTTCGGGCCTCAACACGTCGATGATGGAGATTGCGTGGTAGCACTCCCCGGCATCGATCCCTCGTGGTCGATGTACGTCGACGTGCCCTCGACCAGCGGCGCCGATGCCCCGGGAACACGTCACCGCTGGCATTACCTCGACAACGGCGTAGGCACCGATGGCTCGGCCGTGAAGGGCACTCTCCTCTGTGTCCATGGGAATCCGACCTGGTCCTACCTCTGGCGGACCTACCTCGCAGCCGGTCTGGCGGAAGGCTGGCGCGTGATCGCCGTGGACCAGCTCGACATGGGCTACTCCGCGAGGACGGGTGTCTTCCGCCGGCTGGCGCACCGCATCGCCGACCTCGAGGACTTCGTCGGCGCCGTCGGCCTCAGTGGGCCCCTCGTGACCGTCGGCCATGACTGGGGCGGCGTCATCAGCCTCGGCTACGCCCACCGCAATCGCCAGGGACTCGCGGGCGTCGTCCTGACCAATACCGCCATCCATCAGGACCCGACCCGCCGGATCCCGGCGCCGCTCAGGCTCGCGCTGGCCCCCGGCGTGCATGATGTGGGTACCCGGGCCACCACCGCGTTCCTCGACGTGACGCTCGCCCTCGCCCGGCCGGCGCTGGAGCGTGACGTCCGCAAGGCCTTCCGGGCTCCCTACCGCAGGGTGGCGGACCGTCAGGGCATCGCGAATTTCGTCTCCGACATACCTGCCGATCCCTCCCACCCGAGCTACACCGCCCTGACCGGAACGGCGGAGGGTATCCGCAGCATCGACGTCCCCGTCCTGATGATGTGGGGTCCGCATGATCCCATCTTCTCCGACCCGTACCTCGAGGATCTTGCGCAGCGGTTGCCCCATGCGGATATCCACCGCTTCGAACGGGCGAGCCACCTCGTCCAGGAGGACGCCGACACCGCGTCCACGGCAATGGAGTGGCTGGAAGCCCGGTCGGTCGGGAACACCGCGCCCGGCCTCCGTCCTGCCGTCGACGACAGGACGGGTGGCACCGCGACGAATGCTGCCGCGGACGAGAACGCCCTCTCCGGTGGCGCCGCGACCGGAGATGCTACCCCCTACAGGCCGCTCGGCCGGCGGATCCACGAGCTGGCCACCGGCCCCGACGGCGAGACCACGGCCGTCGCCGAGATGAAGCCCACCGGACCACCCCGCGTGTTGTCCTGGCGGGAACTCGACGACGACGTCGCCGCTGTCGCCGCCGGCCTGGCCTCGCTGGGCTACGGACCGGGGAGCAGGGTGAGCCTCCTCGTCCCGCCCGGCGTGGACCTCACGGTCCTCATCTACGCGTGCCTGCGGATCGGCGCGATCATCGTCGTCGCCGACGCCGGCCTCGGCACACGTGGATTGAGCCGTGCCGTCAGGGGTTCGGCGCCCGACGTCGTCATCGGCATCGAACGCGCCCTCATCGCCGCACGGGCCTTCGACTGGCCCGGGCGAAGGATCAGCGCCGCTCCCCTGTCCGCGGTACGGCGACGAGCACTGCGCGTGGACGCATCCCTGAACGACCTGCGTGCCGCCCGTCCCGCCGATGCGACACCGGAACGATCCGATGCCGATGCCGATGCCGATGCCGATGCCGATGCCGCTATTCTCTTCACCTCCGGCTCTACCGGCCCTGCCAAGGGCGTGGTGTACACCAACCGCCAGCTCTCCGCCATGCGGGATGCCGTCGAGTCGACACTCGGTCTAGGCCCTGGCAGTTCACTCGTCGCCGGTTTCGCACCCTTCGCCCTCCTCGGCCCCGCACTGGGAGCCACGTCCGTGACACCGGACATGGACGTCACCGCACCCCGGACGCTGACGGCGCAGGCGTTGGCCGACGCAGCCGCAGCGATTAGCGCGACCGTCGTCTTCGCCTCACCGGCGGCCCTCCGGAACGTCCTGGCCACCTCGTCGGATCTCTCAGCCGATGGCAGGACAGCTCTCGGGCGGATCGCGCTGATGCTCTCGGCGGGCGCACCGATCCCGGTTCCCCTCCTGGAAGCCGTGCAGGAGCTGGTCCCCGCCGCAGCACTCCACACGCCGTACGGCATGACGGAATCGCTCCTGGTCGCCGATATCGACCTCGACGGGATCCGGCGCGCTGCAGCAGCCGCTGACACCGGGCTCGATGGCGCCGGCAACGGCGTGTGCGTCGGGTTGCCGGTCCACGGCGCCCGGGTCGCCCTCAGTCCGCTCGGGGCCTTCGAGGGACACAGCACGTCCGACTGTGATCGTGACGGCGGTCCGGACGGCGGCCTGCGCGGCGGCTCCCGCGACGACTCCCGCGACGGCGAGGCGGTCGGACCGCCGACCACGACGCCCGGCGTGACCGGAGAGATCCTCGTCGACGCGCCCCATGTGAAGGACCGCTACTTCCGCCTGTGGAAGACACAGCAGGACTCCGCCCACACCCGTCCCTGGCACCGCACGGGCGACGTCGGACACTTCGACGCCGACGGCAGGCTATGGGTCGAGGGCCGTCTGGGGCACGTCGTCACGTCGCCCGCCGGGATCGTGACACCTGTCGGACTCGAGCAGGCACTGGAAACCCTCGACGCCGTCCGCCTCGCCGCCGTCGTCGGCGTCGGGCCCGCGGGTACCCAGGCCGTCGTCGCAGTCGTCGAGACCGCATCGGCAGGACGACGGCCGCAGCTCGCTTCCGCACCACTGGCCGCAGCAGCCCGCGCCATCGCCCGGCAGCGGGGCGTCGAGGTGTCGGCCGTCATCGAGGTAGCGGCGCTGCCGGTGGACATCCGCCACAACGCGAAGATCGACCGCGCGCGCGTCGCTGCCTGGAGCGCCCGCTTCCTCTCGGGTGGGCGGGCCGGATCCCTGTGACGGTCCTCGTCACCGGGGCGAGCGGCATGCTCGGCCGCGCAGTCGCAGAGCACCTCCTCGGCCAAGGTGAGGCGGTGCGGTGCTTCCAGCGAAGGCCCTCAGGTGTCGGAGCAGAGGACGTTCTCGGATCGATAGAGGACGACGACGCTGTCGAGGAGGCCGTCCGGGGGTGCACCGCGGTGATCCACCTCGCAGCGAAGGTGTCCTTCACCGGACACGCCGCCGAGTTCGACCGCATCAATGTCCAGGGTACGGATCGGCTGCTCCGGGCGGCAGAACGTGCCGGAGCCACCGACGTCGTCCACGTCTCCTCACCGTCCGTGGCTCACGGCGGGACCTCGCTCGTGGGCGCTCCTGCCGGCCGCGCGGATCCTGATCACGCACGGGGCCACTACGCCCGCACGAAGGCGTCGGCCGAGCTGCTGGCCCTCGACCGTTGCTCGGCTTCGTTCCGGGTGGCGGCGGTGCGGCCCCACATCGTCTGGGGCCCGGGCGACACCCAGCTCGTGGAACGCGTCCTCGACCGCGCGCGAAGCAAACGCCTCCCACTGCTCGACGGCGGCACCGCCCTGATCGACACGACCTACGTCGACAACGCAGCGTCGGCGATCGTCGCCTGCCTGCGGAGGATGGACCAGGCGCGGGGGCTGTCCCTCGTCGTCACGAACGGGGAGCCCCGCCCTGTCGCAGAACTGCTCGCCGGAATCTGCCGTGCCGGGGGCGTCACCCCTCCGGAGTGGTCCGTACCGGGAGCTGTGGCGCGGGGCGCGGGCGCCGTCATCGAGCGTGCCTGGCTCGCCCTCGGGCGGTCGGATGAACCCCCGATGACCCGGTTCCTGGCCGAACAACTCTCCACCGCCCACTGGTTCGACCAGCGCCGTACCCGGGCCGTACTCGACTGGCAGCCCACGATATCCGTCGACGAGGGCTTCGAACGGCTCGGGACGTACTACCGCCGCTGAGGGTCCGACGCATTCCTCACGGAACAGCGCGGCGCCACCTGCACGAAAAAGGACGGGATGCCAGGCATCCCGTCCTTCTTCTATCACTCTCGAGCGCCCGGCCGCCCCCGCATACCTTCCGCGGGGCCGGCGACCGCCTGCTAGCGGGTGTAGTACCCGTCGACCGCCATGACGCCGACCGAGTGCACCTGCGTACCCTGCGAGGGGTTGAGCGCACTGATCATCTGGCCGTTGCCGAGGTAGATACCCACGTGGCTTCCGCCGTTCTGGCTCACGAGGTCACCCGGCTGCGGGTTGCTGGTAGGACGCAGCGCGGCGAACTGCGACCACGTGGTGCGCGGAAGGTTGATGCCGTTCTGCGCATAGGCCCACTGGACGAAGCCCGAGCAGTCCCAGGCGCCGCGCGCCGTGCCGCCGTAGACGTAACCCGAGCCCTCGCCCTGCATTGCCGTTGCGGCGATACCACCGGCCGGTGCGACCGACGCGGACTGGAAGCTGATGGCGGGCTGCGCCGCGACCGGCGCTGCAGGAGCCGCAACCGACACTGCAGCAGCAGCGGCCGGAACTGCGGCGATGGATGCCGACTGGGTGGAGTACTGCTGGGGTGCTGCCGAACCACCGAGCGAGATGGACTGGCCGGGGTAGATGACCGAGCCGTACCCGAGACCGTTCGAGGCGAAGACCGCCTCGAGGCTGACACCGTGGGCGGCTGAGATGCTGCCCAGCGTGTCACCGGCCTGGACCGTGTAGGTGCCGGCTGCGGACGTGGTGACCGCTGCCTGCTGGGTTCCGGCGGACTGGACGCTGATCTCGCCTGCTGCGCTGGCGGGAAGCGCTGCACCGAGCATGATGCCCGAAGCGGCTACGACGACGGCGGCAGGCTTGCCTGCGACCGACGCACTCGCGGTGACCGCGCGTGACGCTGTGATGATGGGGTTGATGCGCGTAGGGACTGCCCTGTGGCGCGCGATATTGCTCTTCCTGGACATGCTGCTGCCTTTCCCAATGCCGGCGAAGTTAGCTGTCGGGTTCGGATGGGACATCCGGACACGTTCCTCGCAGACCAACGCCCCCGGGCTGGTCTACGCGCGTCTTTACCCCTAGGACTCGTAAGCGAGTCCACTTTCGGTTCCCCCGCCCCTGTCGAAATGTGTAGCGAACGGTCCTTCCTCATCGACAGGGTTAGGCAGAGTGAGGAAGGGCGCCCCTCCGTGGTGGAATGAGCGCGGGATCAACGGTACGCGTTGGTCGAACTCTTGTCACATTTGGGTTACGGAGCAGCACCGTTCCGCTGCCCGACCCACGGACTAGGGTCTTGCGTTGCGCGGCCTGGGCTGGCAGTAGGGACACAGGCAGGAGGATCTGTTCATGAAGGACTCCCTGCGCAGGAGCGTGTGCCGGCCTTCGGCAGCGCACCGCCGGCAGGGCAGGCCCGAACGCCCATAGGCCTCGAGGTCGCGTGCGAAGTATCCGGATGCGCCGTTGACGTTGACGTAGAGCGAGTCGAAGCTCGTCCCGCCCGCGGCCAGCGCCCGCGCCATGACGCTCGTGGCCGCCTCGATGATCCGCAGCGTGTCCGGGCGCCGCATGGTGTCGGTGGGACGGGCGTAGTGGAAGCGGGCCGCCCAGAGAGCCTCGTCGGCGTAGATGTTGCCGATGCCCGAGATGAGTCCCTGATCGAGGAGCGCGCGCTTGAGGCCGGTCCTTCGGGCGCGCAGCCGATGGTGGAAGTCCTCCACGGAGAAGGCCGGGTCGAGGGGGTCGCGTGCTATGTGTGCGGCCTGGTGCGGAATGAGTGGCAACGCACTGGCACCCGTCCCACCCGGCTGCCCGTCCACCGTCGGTTCCAGGTCCGCGACGAACATCCCCCCGAAAATCCGCTGATCGACGAAACGCAGGTCGGCAGGGAGTGGCTCGCCGCCGTCCTCGCCCCTGGCGGCCGAGAGGCTCAGGCGCACCTTCAGGTGCTTCTCCCGCGGGGCGTCGGCCTCCTCGATGAGCAGTTGACCGCTCATACCGAGGTGGGCCATCAGGGCCACCTGTGGAGCGTCGGCGCGGTGGTCGGGGTCCTCGAGCGTGAGCCAGAGGAATTTCCCGCGTCGCACGACATCCGTCACCCGTGCTCCGGTGACCCTGCCCCTGAAGTCCTCGACGCCGGGAACGTGACGGCGAAGGGACCGCGGGTCGACCACCTCCACGCCCTCGATGATTCGGCCGGTGACCCAGCGGGCCAGGCCGCGCCGTACCACCTCCACCTCGGGCAGTTCAGGCACTCAGGAGCCGTCGCTACGCGACCCGGCCGGGGCCTCGTGATCGAGTTGCACGGAGCCGTCGGACAGCAGCTTCCAGGAGGCCGCCGCTGCAGCCTGCTCGGCTTCCTTCTTGGAGTGCCCGCTGCCGGAGCCGTAATCCACCCCCCCGATCACGAGACGCGCGGTGAAGCTGCGCGCATGGTCGGGACCGGAGCCGTCGACCTGGTAGTCGATCAGGCCCAATCGCCGGGCAGCGGCAGTCTCCTGAATGCGCGTCTTCCAGTCGGTGCCCTCGCCGAGGACGGCGGAATCGCGCAGCAGCGGCCCGATGAGGCGCATGACCATCACACGCGCGGTCTCGATACCGTGGCTCAGATAGGTGGCGCCGATGACGGCTTCCATGGTGTCCGCGAGGATCGAGGCCTTGTCGCGCCCGTTGGTGAGCTTTTCACCCTGGCCCAGCAGGACGAAGCTGCCGAGGTCGAGGGTCCGGGCGACGCCCGCGAGCGCCCTGGTACTCACGACGGCGGAACGGCGCTTGGCCAACTCCCCTTCGGACAGATCAGGGTTGTCCCTGTACAGGGCATCCGTCACCGCCAGGCCGAGCACGGAGTCACCGAGGAACTCGAGGCGCTCGTTGGTCGGTATCCCACCCTTTTCGTAGGCATAGGACCGGTGTGTCAGGGCAAGACGAAGCGTCTCGGTGTCTATATCGACACCGAGACGCTTCGTAAGATCTTCTGTACTCTTCACAACCGCATCAGCTGATCCAGTATCAAACGAACGTCCACCGCTGCGCCTGGCGCGTCATGGACACGTCCGTTGTTAGACGTCGGCTACCTTGCGGCCCTTGTACTCGAGGAACAGCGGGGTGCCGGCCGAGTCGGTGACGACCTTGGCCTGGTGCGCAAGGCTGTAGGTGATGCGGCCGTTCTCGAGGGTCTTGACCAGCTTGGGGGCGGTTGCCTTCCACTGGGACCGGCGTGCGCGGGTATTCGCGCGGGACATCTTCCGTTTCGGGACAGCCACGGCTAAATCTCTTCTCTCTCGTCTGACTCTGACTTGGGTGCCGCATCATTCTCAGCGGCGGTGCCTGCCAACCCGGCGAGGGCTGACCAGCGAGGATCCAGAACTTCGTGGTGGTGGTCCGGATCGTCGTTGAGCTGGGCTCCGCATTCGGAGCACAAGCCCTGGCAATCCTCCCGGCACACCGGCTGGAATGGCAGTGATGTGACCACTGCATCCCTCAGCACGGGCTCCAGAGCGACCGAATCGTTCTCCACCCTGTGCTGTTCTTCCTCCTCTTCTACCGACAGCGACTCGGAGTCGCTGTAGAAGAAGAGTTCCTGGATATCCACCTCGCGGTCGAACCGCAGTGGCTCCAGGCAACGGCCGCACTCGCCGGTTACCTCGACGCTTGCCGTTCCCGACACCAGGATTCCCTCGTACACGGATTCGAAGCGCAGCTCGAGTTCCATGTCGGAACCCTCCTGCACGCCGATCAGCGCCACGCCGAAATCCTTCGGCGCCGGTACATGTTCCTCGAGTGTCCGCATGCTACCCGGACTGCGTCCGAGATCCTTGACACTGAATGTCAAAGGCGAACTGAGATCGCTTTTAATGGTGACTCCTGTAGAACATATGACCGACGTACCATCCTAGCCTGATACGGCGGGCATGCCCAAAACGCCGGTGCAGCGCCGGCGTGTACCGACCTAGGACGATGGTCCACCACCGGTGGAGGGAATGTCGTCGTCGACCGCCGGTACGAGGTGCCGCAGGACGGCTTCCGGCACGAACGGACGGATGTCACCGCCGAGAGCTGCGACCTCCTTCAACAGGGTCGAGGAGACGTGGGCGAACGCAGTGCCCGTGGGCAGGAAGACCGTGTCGACGTCGGCCAGGTGCCGGTTCATGGTGGCCATGGGCACCTCGTAGTCGAAGTCCAGGCCGGACCGAAGGCCCTTGACGAGCGCCGTCGCCCCGTTCTCCCTACAGAAATCGGCCACGAGACCGGCACCCATCCGGACCACGCGGACGTTCGGCAGATGCGACAGGCTGTCGGCGCAGAAAGCGAGGCGTTGGTCGATACCGAACCGGTACTTCTTCGAGTAGTTCGTCGACACCGCGACGAGCACTTCGTCGAAGAGCCGGGCGGCACGACCGATGACCTCGATGTGTCCGTTGTGGAGGGGGTCGAACGATCCGGGGCAGACGGCGCGGCTCATGCGTCCACGGTACCCAGTCCCACGCGGGACCGCCGTATCGCCCCGTCCACCGGCGGCTCCGCCGTCGTCGACCGGTCGCGCAAAGGGCAGGACCCGCGATACTTGAGTCATGACGACTGATGCGCAGCGAAGGGTACCGCGGGACACGGCCGCCCCGTGGACGAGGGCCGCACGCGGAGCGAACCTGCTCGGCAGCGACGGCGGACTCGGTATCACCATCTTCGAAGAAGTGACCGCCCTCGCCCAGAAGCACTCGGCCATCAACCTGGGCCAGGGGTTCCCGGACGAGGACGGACCGCGGGAGATCCTGGACGCCGCTCGATCTGCCATCGCCGACGGAGCAAACCAATACGCCCCGGGCCAGGGACTGCCGGTCCTTCGTTCCGCGATCGCCGCGCACCAGGAGCGGTTCTACGGCCTCACCGTGGATCCGCACACCGAGGTGATCGTCAGCACGGGGGCGACCGAGTCCATCGCCGCGGCGATCCTCGCCTTCGCCGGCCCGGGTGATGAAGTATTGACGTTCGAGCCGTTCTACGACTCCTACGGAGCCGTGATCGGCCTCTCGGGCGCCACGCATACGACCTCGCCGTTACTGGCACCGGACTTCCAGCCCGACGCCGCCGCACTCGAAGCCGCGTTCAACGACCGGACGAGGATCATCGTCGTCAACAACCCCCACAATCCAACGGGCAGCGTCTTCCGGCGCGAGACCCTGGAGCTGATCGTCCGGCTGGCAGAGCGCCATGATGCCATCATCGTGACGGACGAGGTGTACGAGCACCTGACGTTCGGGGCCGAGCACGTGCCGGTCGCGACCCTGCCCGGAGCCGCTGCACGCACCCTGACGATCTCCTCCGCCGGCAAGACCTTCTCCGTGACCGGCTGGAAGGTCGGCTGGCTCACCGGGCCCGCCCGGCTCGTGGCTCAGGTCCGCACCATCAAGACGTTCCTCACCTACACGTCCGGGACACCGTTCCAGGGCGCCGTCGCGCTGGGGCTCGGACTACCGGACGCGTTATACACCACCGCGGCGTCGACACTCCGCCGGAAGCGCGACCTGCTCGGCGAGGGACTCAGGGCAGCAGGTTTCAAGGTCTTCGAACCGGAAGGCACCTTCTTCACCATGGTCGATGCCGCGCCGCTGGGCATCGAGGACGCCACGGCGCTGGCTCGGCGCCTGCCGTCGCTCATCGGAGTCGCGGCGATCCCCGTGGCGATGTTCTGCCACGAGGAAGGTGCCCTGCGCACGCGGTCCCTGCTCCGCTTCGCCTTCTGCAAGAAGTTCGACGTGATCGAGGAGGGCGCCCGGCGCCTGGCCACCCTGAAGGAACACGTGTGACCGATGAACCGGGAACAGGACCTCCCGCAGCAGAGGAGTTCGAGGTACCCACGTCCTGGCTCCCTGGTGCCGGCGCGTATGCGGAGATCGACGAGGACGCCCATATCGAGGGTGCACTGATTCTCAGTATCGGCGGCGCCCAGCAGTCGCATGTGGACATGGCCCACCCCGATCGGGTGTTCTACGAGTATCTCCAGCGCATTGCCCACGTCATCGACCTGCTCTCGACTCCGGGAGCTCCCCTGCGGGTCCTGCACCTCGGCGCGGGGGCGCTGACGCTCGTGCGCTACGTGCAGGCGACGCGTCCCGGATCGTCCCAGGTGGCCGTCGACCTCGAGGCCGACCTCATCGCCCTGGTCCTCGCCGAGATGCCGCTGCCCGACGGCACGGCGTGCGAGATCATCATCGGTGACGCCGCGGACGTCGTCCTCGAACAGGCGGACGGGGCCTTCGATGCCGTCGTGCTCGACATCTTCGCCGGAGCGGACGCACCCGCCCACCTCACGTCGGCCGACTTCGCGGCGCACCTGCTGCGCGTCTGTGCTGACGACGGCGTGGTCCTGGTCAACGTCGGCGACGATCCACCCCTGACGTTCGCCCGCGCACAGAGCAGGCAACTCGCGTCCCTCGCCGTGGCGTCGGCGGTCCTGACCGAAGCCGGGATGGTCGATGGCAGCCGCGCGGGCAACGTCATCGTCGCGGCACGCCGCAGCGCCTGGCCGGATGCCTGGACCACCGCCCTCCTCGCTGCCGGACCCCACCCCGCCGCAGTCCTCGCGGGTCCGGCCCGCGCAGCCTTCGAGCAACCGGGCGGGAGCTAGAACTAGTGCTCGCCCCTCGCCGTGGGTCCGCTCCGCGCAAGGGCCGGCCCGTCCGTGCGCGGAGGGTCGGGAGCGAAAGCCTGCGGTCGGTCGTTCTGCAGGGTCGGGGTGAAGGAGCCATCCGGATGTGCCCGGCGCGCGAAGTAGATGCAGGAGGGCGGCACGGGTCCGCCTGTACCCTGTGGAGGAAGAGCGTCGACACGAGAGCGGCGTCGCAGCACCACAGGTCCTGACGGGGAGGAGAACTGGCATGGCCGACGCCGGTCTTCCCTATCTGCGCTCCCTCGTCCTTGTGTCGCTGATCCTGTCGGTGTCCTCCGCCTCGCACGTGGCCGCCGCCGGACATCTGCCCGCTCCCGCCGTGATTCTCCTGCTCGGCGTGCTCCTGCTCCTCCCGATGATGCTGCTCGCGCGGCGCCCGGTCTCGTTCCGTTCGGCGCTTCTCAGCATGGGAGCCGGACAGTGGCTGTTGCACGCGCTCTTCTCCATGACCGCCGTTCCTGCCGTCTGCCAGAGCTCCGCGGCCGGCCCGGGCCATCATGCCGCCTTCGAGCTCGCCTGCTCGCCCGTGGCCCAGGACTCGATGGCCGGAGCGTCCGGCGGAGCGCTGATGATCCTGCTGCACGCTCTGGCGACAGTCGTCCTCGCGGCTGCGGCGTCGACGAGCGAGACGGCCCTCACCTCGCTCCGCGCCTGGCTCCGGCCGCTCCTCGTTCTTCCCTCCGTCGTCCTCCTGCCCGACACTCCGCACCGCCCGTCGGTGCTGGCCGTGCCGACGCCGGTTGCACCACGGTCCGCACACACCCGGGTTCCCACGCTGCGGGGTCCGCCACGTCTTCTGGCCCTGGCCGCCTGAACCGGAGATCCGAAGGGTCTCGGGTGGCAGGTCGGCACCAGCGATCTTCCTGACCCAATTTCCCGCTGCTCGACCCCGCCGTCGCGGCCGCAGTCGAGCGCACCCCCGGAAGGCAATCCCATGTCATCGAACACCCCCCAGCGAAACCGCCCCATCCTCACGACGTCCGCCGTCGCCCTTGCAACCGCCGGGCTCATGGCCTTCGGCCTCGGTGCCGCCAGCGCACACGTCACCGTCACACCGGCATCCACCACCGAGGACGGCTACTCGCAACTCACGTTCAGCGTCCCCAGCGAGTCGGAGACCGCAGCGACCAACAAGCTCGAGATCGAACTCCCCACGGAGCAGCCCTTCACGTCCGTCCGCGTGAAGCCTGTGGAGGGCTGGACGGCGGACGTGGTCACCGGCACCCTGCCGGAACCTGTCACCACTGCCGACGGCGCTACCCTCACCGAGGGTCCCCTGTCCGTGGTCTGGACGGCGGAGGCCGGCTCGGAGATCTCGCAGCAGGAATACCAGACGTTCTCGATCTCCGTCGGACGCCTGCCCGAAGCCGGTTCCATGGTGGTGCTCCCGGCAACGCAGTCCTACACCGACGGCGAGGTGGTCGCCTGGGACCAGGAGACCGTCGAAGGTGCCGAGGAGCCGGACAAGCCGGCGCCGTCGTTCGTGACGACGGCCGCGGTCGAGGGCGATGACGCCCACGGAGGCGCTGCCGCCGCTGCCGAGACCCCTGAGGCCATCGACGCCGAGCAGGCGTCCTCCAGCTCGGATTCGGGCTCGGCTTCGGCGGTCGGCTGGATAGGGCTCGTCGCCGGACTGCTCGGTCTGGCCGCCGGAGCTACGGCCCTGGTCCGCACGCGCAAGGCCTAGTCCCCGATACCGGCGCGGTGCCGGCGTGCGAACCGGCACCGCGCCCCCGGGCGGCATCCCTGACAGCAGGAGGCGAGGGGCGCCGGGTCCGTGCGCCGCGGCGTCCGGACACCGGATCGCATCAGCTCAGGCGGTTGCCGGCTCCAGGAACCAGAGGCGGGTCTCGCCGTACTTCTTGTCCGAGAACCGTTCGAGCCAGGCCGGCCACGGGGGCTCCGGCGTCCGGGCGGACCGTTCCACCACGACCACGGCGCCTTCCGCCAGTCGCGATTCGAGGGCCTCCAGGACGGCGATCACGCCGTTCGCGTCGACCGTGTAGGGCGGGTCCATCAGGACGAGGTCCCAGGTCAGTTCCGGCGCGACGCGGTCGAGGTACGTCTCCACCTTGGACCGGTGCACCCTCACAGCTGTCCAGCCGAGCACCCGATTCACGAGGTCGGCGTTCTTCTGGGCCACCATCGCGGCGCGGTCGGCGGATTCGACGAGGTCCACGGTCGCAGCACCCCGGCTCGCGCTCTCGACGCCCAGGGACCCCGACCCCGCATAGAGGTCGAGCACGTGCGCTCCTTGGAGCACCCCGTAGGACTCGAGGCGTGAGAAGAGCGCCTCCTTCACTCGGTCCGACGTCGGCCGGGTGCCGTTGCCTTCGACGCTGACGAGGGTCGAGCCACCTGCGGCTCCAGCGATGATACGCGTCATGGATCGACTCTATCGCCCGTCAGGGGCGCACCCGGAACCGGTCCGGGCAGCGACGGACGGTTGACGGGATAGACGGCCACGTCCGCATGACGGATGGTGAGGAAGACCTGGGCCCCCGCAACGACGTCCAGCGTGACGACGTCGATGGGTGCCATGTCCGCGGCCATACCCGCGGCGTGGACCCGCACCACGTCACCGCGGTGTTCGACGTCGTCGACCGCAGCCCTGATGCAGCTCGTCCCCGGCGCCAAACCGGCTTGGAGGGTCACGGCTACCTGCGCGGGCCGCACGGCGAGGCCGAGGTCCGTGCCCTGGGCCACAGGAGGACCGAGCGGTACGTGCAGGCCGTTCACCCCGACGAACCCCGATGTCGTCCGCCGTCCCGGCACCAGGTTCAGGCCGGCGAGCCGGGCACCGAAGGCGGTCAGAGGGCGTGTGAGGACTTCGCCCGTCCTGCCGGACTCGACCACCCGTCCGCCGTCGAGGATGAGGACGCGGTCGGCGAGCAGGAAGGCGTCGAGCGGGTCGTGCGTCACGATGATCGCCGACCGCTCCGCCAGGACGTCGCGGAGCAGGGTCCGGATGGCCGGGGCGACGCTCACGTCGAGAGCCGCGAGCGGTTCGTCCAGCAGGAGCAGGGAGGGACCGGCGGCGAGTGCGCGCGCGACGGCGACCCGCTGTGCTTGGCCTCCCGACAGGTGCGCGGGCCGGCGGCCCGCCAGATCCCCGATGCCCGCGCGCTCGAGCCAGTGCAATGCCGTGACGCGAGCAGTGGTCCGGTGCACCCCTCGGCTACGGGGTCCGAACGCCACGTTCTCCAGGACCGAGAGATGCGGGAACAGGAGTGCCTCCTGGGCGAGGAGTGACACCCCCCGTCCGCGGGGTTCGGTGAGGACGCGACGGCCGGGCCCGACGTCGAAGAGGACTGATCCGTCCAGGGCGGCCCGGCCCCCGGTCGGAGCCAGCAGACCGGCCAGGAGGTCGAGCAGCGTGGACTTGCCCGCACCGTTGGGACCGAGCACCGCGAGCGTCTCCCCGTCGGCGAGCTCGAAGGACACGTCGAAGTCCCGGTCGGCAAGGGTCGCGTCGAACGACAACACCATCAGCGCACCGCCTCCGGTGCGCGGCGCCGCGGCGTCCCGGCCGCGGTCACCGCGAGGCGGTCCAGCGGCCGGACCCGGTGTGCGACTCCGACGACGGCGATGGCGACGACGACGAGGATGAGGGACAGCGCCACGGCTGCGTCCGGATCGGTCTCGCGCTGGAGATAGATCTCGAGCGGCAGGGTCCTCGTGGTGCCTTCGAGACTGCCGGCGAACGTCAGGGTCGCGCCGAACTCACCCAGCGCGCGGGCGAACGAGAGGACGGCGCCGGACACGAGGCCCGGCAGGACCAGGGGCAGCGTGATCCGCCGGAGCACCGTCCAGCGACCGGCTCCGAGGGTCGCGCCGACGGCCTCGTAGCGCGTTCCCACGGACCGCAGGGCACCCTCGAGGCTGAGTACGAGGAATGGGAGGGCCACGAACGCCTGTGACATGACGACGGCCGTCGTCGAGAACGCGATGTCGATTCCCAGCGCGGAGAAGCTGCTGCCGAGCAGCCCTCGCCGGCCGAAGGTGTACAGCAGGGCGATGCCGCCGACGACGGGCGGGAGGACCAGCGGCAGGAGCACCAGGGACCTGACGAGGCGCTGGCCGCGGAAGGACGTCCGGGCGAGGACGAGGGCCATGGGAACGCCGACGACGACGCAGACGGCCGTCGCGGAGAGCGACGTCCTCAGGCTGAGGAGGAGGGCCGCCCGCGCGCTGTCGGAGGTGACGAGCGGTACGAAGCGCGGCCAGTCGACGCGCAGGGCCATGGCCACCAGCGGCAGGACCAGGAAAAGTCCCCCGACGACGGCGACCGCGACCACCCAGCGCGGAAGGGCCGCGGTGTTCATGCGTTGTGCCGTCCACGGGTGGCCGACCGCCCGCGGCCGGCATCAGGGCGCACCGAAACCCGCCGCCTGCAGCACCGCCGTACCCTCGTCACCCGTTACGAGATCGACGAAGGCCTGCGCGGTCGCGGCCTCGCCGCTGTCGGCCAGCGACGCTATCGGGTAGGTGTTGACGACACTCGACGACTCGGGGAAATTGATGCCGAGCACCGCGTCACCCGCTGCCAGCACGTCGGTCACGTAGACGAGACCGACGTCCGCCTCACCGGAGGTGACCTTTCCGATCACGTCCGTCACGGAGGACTCCTCGCTGACCGGCGTGAGGTCCACGCCTGCGGCCTCCTCCACCGCTGCCGCAGCTGTTCCGCAGGGTACCTGGGCTGCACACACGACCGTCTTCACGCCGGATCGCGCGGCGTCCGCGAGTGTTGCGATGCCCGCGGGATTGTCGGGCGGCACGGCCAACTGGAGGATGTTCGTCGCGAGATCGACCGCCGGTCCCGCGAGGAGTCCGTCGTCGGCCAGCTTGCCCATGGTGCGCGTGTCGGCGGAAGCGAGGACGTCGGCGGGCGCGCCCTCGATGATCTGGGTGACGAGGTCCGACGACCCAGCGAAGTTGAGCGTCACGTCGGTCCCGGGGTACTCGTCCTCGAACCGCTCGGCGAGCTCGGTGAAAGTCTCCTTCAGCGAGGCTGCGGCGAACACGGTGATGCTCCCGTCGACCGCGTCAGCCTGCCCACCGCTGCCCGCCGCGCCCGGTTCGCCGGCTCCGCACCCCGTGGCGGTGAGCACGACGACGCCGATGGCTGTGAGGACGAGGTGGCAGGAGTTCCGGGTACGCCCGTTCCTGGTCATGCCCTTCCTGCCGGGGTCTCGATGATGACGGTGGTCGCTTTGATGACGGCGATGGCAATTGATCCCTTCTCCAGGCCGAGATCACGGACTGCCTCACTACTCATGAGGGACACCACGCGGTGCGGCCCGCACTGGAGCTCGACCTGCGCCATGACTTTGTCCTGCAGGACATCGGTCACGATGCCGACGAACCGGTTGCGGGCGGATCGCCCGATGTCCGACGGGTCTCCCGGCAGGACGGCGTTCCGGTGCGCGAGCGTCGCCAGCTCGAACGCATCGACCACCGACCTACCCGCAGCGTCCTTCGCCCTCCTGAGCACACCGCTGTCGATCCACCGGCGGACGGTGTCGTCGCTGACTCCGAGGTATCGGGCCGCGTCTGCAATCCGTAGCTGCGTCATGAATCCGATGCTACATCCTCAGGTGCGGGGCGCAGGGATGCTAACCCTTCTCGAGGAATGCTTCCTTTTCCGGGTCGAGGTACAGCTCGATGGCCAGCGAGAGTCCCGGGTACCCCTTCAGGTCCGGATCACCCGCAACGATCTCCTGGGCGTCGCTGCGGGCCTTCTCGATCACCTTGCCGTGCTGGGTGATCTTGAGGAACCGGAGGGCGGAGCGTCCACCCGACTGCGAGGCCCCGAGGATGTTCCCCTCCCGCCGTAGCTCGAGGTCCTTCTGCGAGAGCTCGAACCCGTCGGTCGTCGACGCGACGGCGGACAGGCGCTCGCGGCTTGGGTGCTCGGGCTCGAGCTTCGTGACCAGGAGGCAGGTTCCCGCGTGCCCGCCCCGGCCGATGCGGCCCCTCAACTGGTGCAACTGCGAAATGCCGAAACGGTCTGCGTCCATGATGACCATGAGGGTCGCATTGGGGACGTCGACGCCCACCTCGATCACGGTCGTGGCGATGAGCAACTGGACGGTGCCGTCGGTGAAGCGCGACATGACGTCGGCCTTGTCCTGTGGATCCATCCGACCATGCAGCATGCCACTGACGACGCCCCGCACCTGGGGTATGTCTGCCAGCGACTCGAACAACCCCACCACACTGGTCAGTTCCTGCTGCCCGCCGGCCTTCTTCTCTCCCTGCGGCTCTCCATAGAGCGCCTCCGGGGCGTCCTCCTCGGCCTTGCCGTCGTCCCCGATCTTCGGACACACCACGTACACCTGACGCCCGGCGTCGATCTCCTCCCGTGCCCGGGCCCAGATCCTGTCGATCCAGCCGGGGTGCTCGGTCAGGCCGACCTCGTGGGTGGTAATCGGGCTCCTGCCGGCCGGCAGTTCCGAGAGCGTCGAGGTCTCCAGATCGCCGAAGACCGTCATCGCGACCGTCCGCGGAATCGGTGTCGCCGTCATGACGAGGACGTGCGGAGAGGTGCGGGCCTTGGTGCGCAGCGAGTCCCGCTGCTCCACGCCGAAGCGGTGCTGCTCATCGACGACGATCAGCCCGAGGTCGAAGAACTGCACGTTGTCGGAGAGCAGGGCATGCGTCCCGATGATGATGCCCGCATCTCCCGACGCCGCCTCGAGGAGCGACGTCCGCCGCTGCGCCGTGGACATCGATCCCGTCAGCAGTACAACCCGCGTTCCGTCCATCGCCCCGCCGAGCATCCCGCCCTCGGCGAGCGGACCGAGCGTCCGCGTGATGGACTGGAGATGCTGCGCGGCGAGCACTTCCGTCGGTGCCAGCAGGGCCGCCTGCCCGCTGGCGTCGATGACCTGGAGCATCGCACGCAGCGCCACCAGCGTCTTGCCGGAGCCGACCTCCCCCTGCAGCAGCCGGTTCATCGGATGGTCCTGGGCGAGGTCCTCCGCCAGCGTGCCGCCGACCTCGAGCTGTCCCTTCGTCAGGGTGAAGGGCAGCCTCGCGTCGAACTGATCGAGGAGCCCACCCTCGCGGCGGGGCCGGGCGGTGGCCTCCTCCCGCGCTGCCAGTGCCCGACGGCGGGCCAGGGCTGCCTGCAGGACGAACGCCTCCTGGTAGCGGAAGCGGTGCTGCGCCCGGTAGGCGTCCTCGACCTGCTGCGGCCGGTGGACCAGCTCGTAGGCGGTGGCGAGGCTCATCAGCTTGTCGCGTCGGGTGATCGACGCCGGGACGGGGTCGTCGAGGTCGGACAGGCGGAGGGTGTCGAGGATGGTGCCGACGGCCAGCGCAATGCGCTCGCTGCCCAGCTTCTCGACGGCCGGGTAGACCGGGATGGGCCGGTTGACGTAGTCCGGATCGTCGTCCCCCTCGTCCAGGAGCACGTAGCCGGGGTTGGTGAGCGACAGCTTCCCGCGGTAGACCGTGACCTTGCCGGAGAACATGGCACGCACACCGGGCTTGAGGTCGCGCTCGGCGCCGTAGCCGTTGAAGAACGTGAGGCTCATCGCACCGATGCCCCCCTCGGCGTCGTCGGTGATGACGACCTCCAGCAGCATCCCCTTGCGCGTGCGCATCCTGCGGGAGTTGGCGGATTGGACGCGGGCGATCAGGGTCACCTCCTCGTCCACCGGGACGTCCGCGATGGGCGTCAGTTCACCGCGCTTGAGGTAGGTGCGCGGGAAATGGTTGAGCAGTTCACCGACCGTGGTGATACCGAGGTGCTTGGCGAGGAGCTTCGCCAGTGGACCGAGGTGCCGGTCCAGCGGTGCGTCGAGTTCCGAGGCGGTCGTGGACCGCGCCGTGTCAGGAGTCACCGGCCCCGGCTCCCGGACCGGGGGCGGCGAGCTGGGTGACGGTGATGTTGACCGGACTACCGGCCTCGTTGATGAGCGCCAGGGCCGGCGCAGCTTCCGGCACGTGCACGTGGACGCGCCAGCGGTAGCCCTCCTCGACCTGGGTGACGGCGCTCATGATCACCGAGTCGCCGATCTCGTCGAGGTGGAGGCGGAGCGTGGCGGCGTCCAGCGGACTCAGGTTGATGGTGCACATGACTTCGACGCCGTCCGCATCGCCGCCGTTGTGGATGTGCGGGGCCTGGATGTCATAACCGTGCAGTCCGTCGAGCAGCTCGTCCTGCAGCTCCTCGCCGAGTGCTGCGGCTCGCAGGGCGTCCAGGATCAGCAGGAAGCCGACGCCGCCCGCGTCCACCACTTCGGCATCGGTGAGCGGTTTGAGCTGGCTTTCCGTGTACACCACTGCTTTCAGCGCACTCTGCACCGAACCCCTGAGCGTCAGGGCGAGCGTCAGGTTGCTGTCGTCCCCTGCGTGCGCGGCGGCTGTTTCGGCGGCCCCCTGCGCGCTGGCCTCGAGCACGGAGAGCATGGTACCCGGTACGGGATCACTGAGCGCAGACCAGCTCCTGATCTGCGCCCGGTGGAGCGACGAGGCGAAGAGCGAGCAGGTGAGGCGGGTGGTGCCGTGGAGCGGTTCCGCGAACGCTGCCAGGAAGACCGCGAAGAGCGTCCCCGAGTTGCCCCGGGCATCCTCCATCGCGGCGCGGCCTGCGAGCGCGAGCAACTCGCCCAGGTCGGACGTGTCGGCGGCGCTGACTGCACGGGCAGCGGAACGCACCGTCTGGTAGAGGTTGGTGCCCGTGTCGCCGTCGGCGACGGGAAAGATGTTGATCGCGTTGAGCCGGTCGCTGTGGTTGCCGAGGGACTCTTCCGCCTTGCTCAACCAACGCTTCATCGCGACTGCATTAGCGGTGATCTTAGTGTGCAAAGTGATCCCATCCCGTGAGAGCTGTCGCCTGTGACGCCAGTGTCACCTGCGGCTTGCCCGGCCTCACCGAGCCTACCGCAGTGAACCCGGGTGGAAGCAGGACGTCCGGGGGGAACGCGGCGAGGAGCCCATGGTCCTCGCCGCCGCCGAGCACCCAGTCCATGGGGTCGACGCCCAGCAGGTCGGCCGCCGGCGCCAGCGGACCGGAGTATTTCCGAAGCGCCGCCGGGTCGAGGTCCAGGTGCACCCCGCTCGCCGCGGCAATTCTCTGCGCGTCGCGTACAAGGCCATCGGATATGTCAAGCATTGCACTGGCGCCGGCACCTGCAGCGACCGGACCTGCGGCGAGGGGCGGGGAGGGTCGCAGTTGCGCCGCGATCAGCTCCTCCCCCAGCTGTCCGAAGTCGGCGGGTGGGCGGGCGCCCTCGAGGATCGCGAGGCCGGCCGCGGCCCTCCCGAGCGTGCCCGCGACCGCGAGGACGTGCCCTGCCCTGGCGCCCGATCTCAGCACGGGGGTGAGGCCCCGCATCGCTCCGGTCACGGCCGCCGTGATGACGAGCTGCGCACCGCCGCCGAGGTCGCCACCCACGACCGAGCAGGACTGGGCACCCAGCTCTCTGATCGCTGCCGCGAGTCCCCGGGCGCAGTCCTCGACCCAGGCGATCGGAGTCGGCGAAGGGAGCGTGAGGCTCACCACGAGCGACGTCGCGACGCCACCCATCGCGTTGACGTCGCTGAGGTTCTGGGCCGCCGACTTCCAGCCGACGTCGTAGCCCGTCGTCCTGAATCCACCGGGCCGCAGGAGCCGGAAGTCGTGATCCTCGACCAGGGTGTCCATCGAGACGACCAGGGGCCCGGCCTCGGGCACCAGGACTGCGGCATCGTCCCCGGGACCGACAAGCGCCCCGGAAGCAGGACCCAGCAGCGGAAGGATCCGGGCCAGGAGTTCGCCTTCGCTCACATCGCCGACGGTTCCCCGACGGGCTCTCGCATCATCGGCAGGGGACCGCGCTGTGGCTACCCCGTTGTGCGGATCGTGGCTCATAGGCCCTGCCGTGGGATTCCGGACCGGCGCAGAGGACCTGCACCCCGGCGCCGGCTCATGCCGTCGTCAGGGCGGTGACGTAGTCACCGAGCCGGTCAGCGGCAGCCGCGGGGGCGAAGCCGGTGGCCCGGAGCTTGGCGAGGTCGAGCGTGCTCTGCAGGGGACGCGGAGCGGCAGCCTTGCCGGCGAAGTACTCCTCCGTGCTGACACCGGTGACGTCCGCGCGGTTCCTGCCGCAGAGGGCGTACACATCGGCCGCGATGTCGGCCCAGCTCTGGGGCTCCCCGTCGTTCGTCACGTTGTAGGTGCCGAACGGCGCCTCGTTCCCGACGAGGTGCAGGATCGCAGCGGCGATGTCCGCAGTGAACGTGAGGCGCCCGATCTGGTCGTTCACGACGCTCGGGGAGATGCCCCGTCCCGCAAGGTTCGCCATGGTCCGTACGAAGTTTGCTCCCTCGCCGATCACCCAGCTCGTGCGCAGGATGTAATGCCGCGGCACCGTCGCGACGATCGCGTCACCCGCCGCCTTCGTCTGGCCGTAGACGCCGAGCGGGCTGAAGGGCTCTGCCTCCTGGTGCAGCTCCTGCGTTCCGTCGAACACGTAGTCGCTGGAGATGTGGACGAGGGTCAGGCGGTGCGTGCTCGCTACCCTGGCGAGGGCCGCGACCCCTGCGACGTTGACGGCCCAGGCGGCAGCCCGGCCCTCGGCGCTCTCGGCCGCGTCGACCGCGGTGTAGGCCGCAGCGTTGATGATCGTGTCGTAGGCCGTCCACGGGCGGGCGCCGTCGAGCTCGTCACTGAGCAGGTCCAGTTCGGCCCGTCCCGCGAATTCGACCGACGGCTGGTCTGCGAGGGCGGACCGCAATGCCTTGCCGAGCTGGCCGTCAGCGCCCACGACGAGAGTCCTGCGCGGAGCCAGGGCGGTGACGTCGCCGAGGCGCGGGTGGGCCCGGTCCTTGTCCGACAACTCCGCGTTGCCGAGGGGGATGGGCCATTCGATGGCCGCCGTCTCGTCGGCGAGGTTCAGGAACACGTACTGGTCCTGGGCATCCGCGGACCAGTGGTCGTTGACCAGGTAGGTGTACGCCGTGCCATCCTCCAGCGTCTGGAAGGCATTGCCGACGCCCCGCGGGATGAAGATCGCCGTCGAGGGGTCGAGCTCGGCGGTGAAGACGGCGCCGAAGGACGGGCCCTCGCGGAGATCGACCCAGGCACCGAAGACCCGGCCCGTGGCAACGGAGATGAACTTGTCCCACGGTTCGGCGTGGATCCCCCGCGTCGTGCCGGCGGTCTCGTTGAAGGAGATGTTGTTCTGGACCGGACCGAAGTCGGCGAGGCCGGCGGCGGTCATCTTGGACCGCTGCCAGTTCTCCTTGAACCAGCCGCGGTTGTCACCGTGGACCGGAAGGTCGAAGAGCACGACGCCGGGGATCGGCGTCTCGCGTGAGGCGAGGGGTTTCGAGAAGACGGGACCCATGCGCTACTGCCCCAGTTCGATGTACTTGGACTCGGTCACGGCCTTCTGCGGCCGCCACCAGGTTTCGTTGTCGCGGTACCAGGCAATGGTGTCGCGCAGGCCCTGCTCGAAGTGGTGGAACTCGGGCGTCCAGCCGAGCTCGGTGCGCAGCTTGGTCGAGTCGATCGCGTAACGGAGGTCGTGGCCCGCACGATCGATCACGTGGTCGTAGGCATCCGCAGCCTGGCCCATCTCGGTGAGGATGAGCTCCACGACGTCCTTGTTGTTCCGCTCGCCGTCGGCGCCGATCAGGTAGGTCTGGCCGATCTCGCCCTTGTTCAGGATGGTCCATACCGCGGAGGAGTGATCGTTCGCGTGGATCCAGTCGCGGACGTTCAGGCCCTCCCCGTAGAGCTTGGGACGCACGCCGTCGATCACGTTCGTGATCTGCCGCGGGATGAACTTCTCGACGTGCTGGTAGGGACCGTAGTTGTTCGAGCAGTTGCTGATGGTGGCCTGGACCCCGAAGGACCGGACCCACGCACGCACGAGGAGGTCGGACGCCGCCTTGGTGGACGAGTAGGGGCTCGACGGATTGTAGGGCGTCTCCTCCGTGAAGCGCTCGGGGTCGTCGAGCTCGAGGTCGCCGTACACCTCGTCGGTGCTGATGTGGTGGAAGCGCCTGCCGTACCTGCGGGCCGCCTCGAGCAGCGTGTAGGTGCCGATGATGTTCGTGTCGAGGAACGGGCGGGGGTCATGCAGCGAGTTGTCGTTGTGGGATTCGGCGGCATAATGCACGACGGCGTCGGCTCGCTCGGTGAGCGGACCGACCACGGCGGCGTCCGCGATGTCCCCGACGACCAGTTCGAAGCGCTCCGAGGGCAGCCCCTCGAGGGAGGCGTGGTTGCCTGCATAGGTCATCTTGTCGAGGACCGTGACGGAGACGTCCGTGTGCTCCATCAGATAGTGCACGAAATTGGACCCTATAAAGCCGGCGCCGCCGGTCACCAGGAGATTCTTCACGTCCTGCACTTTACCGGGTGCACCCGCGGTTGCCTGGTCGGGCGCAGTTCACGGCAGGCCGACGCCCCCTGGACTTCGACTGGGAGGCGCCCTCGTGCTCCCCGTCGCCTCAGCCCTGCACCAGCCCGGCACGGACCGGTGCAGGGCTCTGCGTCACGACTGGTGGCGGCCCCGCCTGCGCACGACGACGACGGCGACAACGGCCAGGAGAGCGGCGAGGAGGCCTGCACCGATCCACGTGACGGGTGCTGTCGAGGACGCGCGGTCCTCGCCCACGGCCGCCGCAGTACTGCGGACCGATGGCGATGCGGACCGGCTTGCCCGCGGCGACGCGCTCGCCGTCGGGCTGGTGGTCGGGGCTGCGACCGTAGGAACGGCCGCAGGCGGCGCCGCGCCCGGTGATGCGGTGGGCGATGCGCCGGCAGTGGACGCCGGGACCGGAGCCGGGATCGGAGCCGGTGCATTCGCGGATGCCGTCGCCGAAGGGCCTCCGGCGGTAGGGCTCGGTGCGGGTGCCTCGGCCGGTACGTCCACGACGTCCCCCGACACGGAGTCGTACCGCAGGTTCGTGTAGATCAGCGTGTCGGCGAACAGGAGGTAACCGGTGTCCGGCTCGATGAGGTGGCCGGTCCCCGGATGAACGAGATAACCCGTCCGTGCATTGATCGCGAAGCCGGTCGCCGGGTCGACGCCGGCCGTCGCGGTGGGATCGGGCACGGGCGGTGCGGGCTCGCCGAAGGTCGCGGCGGGCTGCGGCTGCTCCACGACGTCCGGCTGCTGCCGGGCTAGGACGTCCGGCTGCTGCTGGGCGACGACGTCCGGCTGCTGCTGCTGCTGCTGCTGCTGCTGCTGCTGGGCGACCATGGCCGGCCGGACGGCCGCGGCATCCACCGCGAGCGCTGAGGTGGGCGCGGCGATCAGTGCTCCCGCGACGAGGAGCGCAACCCTTCCGGATCGGGATCCGACTGTCCTGGTGCGGGCTGTCAGGGGCAGGGCGGGGTGGTGGGGCGCTGTCATTCGTCCTCGGCTCGATGTCCGCACCCGTGCCGCTGAGACAGCACCGGGCGCGCAGGGGACCGTCAGCGTGGCTCGGCTGCGGCTCTCGAATACTACTGTCGGCGATCCTCGCGGCCCGTTCACCGAAGCCCTGACCGCTCCGTGTCGTCAGTGCGCCGGGGCTACACATTAGGGTGGGACCATGCGTGCTCTCCCCCGCGCCGTAGCCCTCGCGGCGGCCGCCGTCACCCTGCTCGTCGTACTGCCCGGCTGTACCTCCGTGGTCGACGTCGATCCGGCGGAGGATGCCGCGCACGCGTCGTGCGCCGACGTGATGATCGCGCTGCCGCCCACGGTCGCCGAGAACGAGCAGCGCGACACCAACAGCCAGGCGACGTCGGCCTGGGGTGATCCCTCGAAGGTGGTCCTGCGATGCGGCGTAGGTGTACCCGGTCCCACCACCGATCCCTGCGTGACGGTGAACGACGTCGATTGGGTGGTCCGTGAAGGGGACCCTGCGTGGACGGCGACGACGTACGGCCGCGATCCCGCCGTCGAGGTTCTGTTCGACCCCGACGAGGTGGCCTCGAGCACGGTCCTCGTGGAACTGGGCGATGCCGTGTCGCGGGTCGAGCAGACGCGCGCCTGCGTGGGCCTGTCCGACGCGACTCCGGCACCGCCTGGCGGCTGACGCGCTTCGGCCGGCCGAGCCGGATCCAACGTTCCACCCAGCTTCACCCGAACCAGCCGCGACCCGCCAGGAGGCACCGTGAAAGCCGAACAGATCTCCGACGTCTGCACCTTCCACGGAGAGGGACCCTACTGGGACCCCCGGCGCGGGGAGCTGCTCCTGGTGGACATGATGGAGGGTGATGTCCTCGTACGCCACGAGGACGGCACCTTCGATCGGCATGACGTGCACCCGCGCCTCGCCGGAGTGATCCGCGGCCGGACCTCGGGGGGCTACGTCATCGGCGTCGAGCGGGGATTCCTCTTCTCCGACGACGCATTCACGGACCTCGTTCAGGGTCCCCTGGCCTTCAGCGATCCCGCCGTACGCATGAACGACGGCGGCTGTGACACCGCTGGCCGCTTCCTCTGCGGGTCGATGGGCTGGGAGGGCGGCTTCGGCGCGGGCGCGCTGTACTCACTGGATCAGGACCATGCTGTCTCCACGGTCCTGGAAGGACTCACCGTGTCCAACGGCCTGCACTTCTCCCCGGACGGCGGCACGGCCTTCCTCAGCGACACCCCGACGGGGCGCATCGATGCCCTCGGGTATGACGTGGAGGCCGGGCGCTTCACGGACAGGCGCACGTTCGCCGTCATCGAATCCGCCCTCGGCATGCCCGACGGAATGGCCATCGACGCGGAAGGCGGCATCTGGACCGCGCTCTACGGCGGAGGAGCCGTTGCGCGCTACGACGCCGCTGGCAGGCTCTCGGAGCACATTCCACTCCCCGTCACGAACGTGACGGCCTGCGCGTTCGGCGGCAGGGACCTCTCGACCCTCTTCATCACCACCACCCAGGAGAACATTCCTGAGGGCTCCGAACCGCAGGCCGGCGCGCTCTTCTCCCTGGACGCAGGAGTAGCCGGAGCGGCCCTGCCGATGTTCAGGGGCTAGGTGCGCCTCAGAGAATCGGCTTGCCGCCCGTGACGGCGATGCGTGCTCCCGAGACATAGCTCGCCTCGTCGGATGCCAGCATCACATAGACCGGCGCGAGCTCGGCGGGCTGACCGGCCCGCTGCATCGGCACCTGCTGGCCGAAGCTCTCGACCTCCTCCTCCGGCATCGTGGCAGGGATGAGCGGGGTCCAGATAGGTCCGGGAGCCACCGAGTTCGCCCGGATGCCGCGCTCGGCGAGCAGCTGCGCCATCGACGCGATCATGTTCGCGATGCCGGCCTTCGTCGCCGAATAGGGCAGCAGGGTCGGCACCGGATTGTCCGAGTTGACGGAGCTGGACCCGATGATCGAGCCGCCGGGACCCATGTGTGGCAGGACGGCTTTCGTGAGGTGGAAGAAGGCGCTGAGATTGGTGGCGAGGGTGTAGTCCCATTCCTCGTCCGGGATCTCCTCGATGGACTCGTGCGACATCTGGTACGCGGCGTTGCTCACGAGGATGTCCACCCGACCGAATTCCTCGACGGCCGTATCGACCACGGCCCGGCAGGTTGCGGGGTCGGCGAGGTCACCGGGGAACAGGACGGCCTTCCGCCCCGCCTCCTCCACCCAGCGCGCCGTCTCGCGGGCGTCGTCGTCCTCGTTCAGGTAGCTGATGAGCACATCCGCACCCTCCCTCGCATAGGCGATCGCCACCGCGCGGCCGATGCCGCTGTCGCCGCCCGTGATCACCGCCTTCTTGCCCGCGAGGCGTCCCGAACCACGGTAGGACTGCTCGCCGTGATCCGGTGTCGGGTCCATGGCTTCCGTGGTTCCGGGTGGTTCCTGCTGCTGTGCTGGCTGGCTCACTGTTCCTCCTGGTGTCTACGGATGATCGCACCCGTGGGTTCCTTGCCCTTCCACCGTAAGCACGCTTAGTAATTGAAGGGAAGCGGACATCCGGTCCGGGAATCCGTTGCACAGGAGGACCTGCAGTCCCATGCCGTATGCAGCCGAGTACATCCTGCCGCTCAAGTGGGCCGACATCGGGGCGGTGGCCGAGCTGTCCGGCTACCTGGAGCACCTGGTCCGGTGGGTCGACGTCACCGTGGTCGACGGCTCCGCCGGCCCCTTCTTCGAGCGGCACGCCCGGGCCTTCCCCGCCGGTGTCCGCCACGTCAGGCCAAATCCGGAGCTCCTCCGCGGGGGCGGCAACGGCAAGGTCCTGGGTGTCCTGACCGGATTGGCCCTGGCGCGGCACGAGCGCGTCATCGTCGCTGACGACGACGTCCGGTACGGCCGCCCCGACCTGCAGCGGATGCTCGGCCTCCTCGACGGGGCGGATCTGGTGCGGCCCCAGAACTACTTCGCGCCGCTGCCGTGGCACGCCCGCTGGGATACTGGACGGACGCTGCTCAACCGGGCTCTTGCCTCTGATTACCCCGGCACGCTCGCGATCCGGCGGAGCATCGTCGTGGCCGCCGGCGGCTACAGCCCGGACGCCCTCTTCGAGAATCTCGAGCTCATCCGCACCGTACGGGCCGCGGGCGGTGTCGAGGTCCGCGCCGACGACCTCTTCGTCCGTCGCATCCCCTGCTCGGCCCGGCACTTCGCCCGGCAGCGCGTGCGGCAGGCCTACGACAGCTTCGCGCAGCCGGTGAGGCTCGCCGCAGAGCTGAGCGTGCTGCCGACGTTCCTGCTGGCCCGGCCTACGGGCCGGCAACTCGCGGTCATCGCCCTCACCGTCGTCGCACTGGCCGAGGTGGGACGGCGACGGCGGGGCGGGCGTACGGTCTTCCACCCGGCAGCCGCACTGTGGGCCCCCGTGTGGCTCCTCGAACGGGCCGTGTGCAGCTGGCTCGCCGTCGTCTGCAGGGTACGCGGAGGAGTGGGCTACGCCGGGGGGCGGATGAAGCTTGCCGCCCACTCCGAGCGGAGCCTGCGGATCCGATGGGCAGACGGCGGGCATCTGGGGCCCCTACCTCGCTCCCCCGGGTCGGACTCCACCTGATCCCTCCGCCTGACGGTGTCGGTGATAGTAAGTACACTGATGGCTCAAGCCGATCACGATGAAGAGGTACTCACATGGCAGACACACTGGGAAGTCCGAACTCCGAGCCCGAGGGTGGTTTCGAGCGGGATCCATCCGACTGGGTGACCGGTGACGAGCCGATGACCGCAGCGCAGCGCAGCTACCTCGACACTCTCGCACGGGAGGCCGGCGAGGAGATCCCGGCGGATATCAACAAGGCCGAGGCGTCGGAGCACATCGACCGGCTGCAGAAGAAGAGCAAGCGGGTCAGCGACTCCTGAGCTCCGACGCGTGACCTCACGGTCGCCTGATCCCACTCGACGACGCCCTTCCGTAGGCAGGTACGGACATTCCCACTGGACGGGGTCGACGAGTGGGATTCTTGCGTCCGGGGCTGCCGCCTACCCGGCTACCGTGCGGCCGCGAAGTTGAACTCGGTGCAGATGTCCCGGCCGAACATGAAGCGCCGTACCGGAGCCGTGCGTGCCTCGGCCAGGACGTCGGAGCCGGTGAAGCGGATGCCGGGAACGCCGTCCCCGACGAGCACGGGGGCCGTGGTGAGGTAGAACCTGTCCAGCAGTCCGGCCTCGAGGAAACGCGACACGGTATTGCCGCCACCCTCGACGAGCACCTTCCAGAGTCCCCTGGCCTGCAGGATGTCCAGGACCCTGCGAGGCGCGAACTCCTCCGCAGGCAGCCTCACGACCTCCACCGAGGCGGGCAGTCCGTCGGGCACCATGGCGTCGAGGCCCGTGATCCAGAGGGTGGGGACGCCGTCGTCGGCGAAGACCCGTGCATCCGCGCCGACTTTCGCGCCGGCGTCGAGCACCACCCGCACGGGGCTGCGTCCGGCCACGTCCCCGACAGCCAGCGAGCAGTCCTCGGCGAGGACCGTCGAGGCACCGACGACGACGGCGTCCACGAGCGCGCGCAGGCGCTGCAGGTGACCGTGGTCGCCCCGGTCCTCGTGCAGGCCGGAGTCGCCGGAGCGTGACGCGATGAAACCGTCGAGGCTCTGCCGCAGCTGCCCGATGACGAGCTGCCCCGTCGCTGCCGCGAGGTAGCCGTAGCGATGGGTGAGCTCCTCCGGCTCGCCCGGCGCGGGAGCGGTCGGCACGACGCCGTCGAGCAGGGACTCCCACGCGTCTGCTGACGGAGCGGCGTCGTCGTGCCTCATGCGGGCGCGCTTGGTCGCGAGGTAGCCGGCATTCTCGGAACGCTCGGACACCGCGAGGCCGCGGCGCTCGACGACGCTGATCCCCAACTCCTCCAGGGCTTCCTCCTTGGCCGGATTCCCTGAGAGCAGGCGGACCGCACTGATGCCGAGGTCCTGCAGGATCTCGGCCGCCTGGTCATAGCGGCGGGCGTCGATGGGCAGTCCGAGGGCGGTGTTCGCGTCCACGGTGTCGATGCCCTGGTCCTGCAGCGCGTAGGCCTTGAGCTTGGCCAGGAGCCCGATGCCCCGGCCCTCGTGTCCGCGGACGTACACCACGGCCCCTCGCCCCTCCTGGGCGATAGCAGCGAGCGCGGCGTCGAGCTGCTCGCCGCAGTCGCACCGCCACGACCCGAACGCGTCTCCGGTCAGGCACTCGCTGTGGACACGCACGAGTGGGGGCGGATCCTGCGGGCCGTGGGCATCGTCGTCGATCCCCTGTGCGAGGACGACATGCTCGATCCCTCCGCCGTCACGGTAGCCGACCATGCGGAAGGTCCCGTGCCTGGTCGGCAGGACGGTCTCCACGACCCGCTCGACGCTGGCCGGGACGGAGGAGGACTCGGACTCGGCGGACCGGATGGACTGGGCGGGCATGCAACAACCTTAGGAGCGGTGCGGACGACGGCGAAAACGTGCGTCGTACTGTCAACGGACAGCAGCAGCCGTTTATTGCTGGATCAGGGACGGCGGGTGCCGGGGCAGGGGACGGCGCACTCCGGCCGCGGCGCGTCCGAGGACCTCGCGGAAGGCCAGCACGGCCGGCCGGCGTGCACCTGCGCGGCGTGCGGACGTGAAGATCGAGCGGCGCGGGCTGTCGTCGAGCTCGAGGAGCTGGACGGGCACGCTCCGTCCCGTCCACACGAGGTCCGGCATGAGGGCGACGGCGTTACCCGACTCGATCAGGCGGATCTGCGCCTGCAGGTCGGCGGTCTCGTAGCGGACGTCCGGCTCGAAGCCCGCTCGCCGGCACGCCTGCTCCGCCCAGTGACGGGACGCCGCTCCCCTGGGCTCCATGACCCACGCCGCCTCCGCCGCCTCCGCGATCGTGGAAATACCCTCATGCCCCATTCCCGCCCCGGGGACGGCGAATCGAATGGAATCCTCCGTCAGCGGCAGGTGGTCCAGCTCGGGGTGGCGGGGGGCGGCGTGGCCCGGGTACTGCTCGGCGATCACGAGGTCGAAGTCACGGGCGAACGTCTCGTACAACGCTTTCTCCGGCTCGCGCTGCACCATCTCGATGCGGACGTCCGGGTAGTCACGCGTCATGGCGGTAAGGGCGTCCGGCATGAGCGCCAGCGCCGCGGACTGGAAGACCGCGACCCGCACGGTCCCAGACACCGTGGTCAGCGACGCCGCCAGATCGGCCTCGGCCCGCTCGAGAGTCTCCAGCAGTTCCGCGGTGTGGGCTACGAGCACCTCGGCCTGCGGCGTGAGCACGACCCGCCGACCGGTCTTCCGCAGGAGCTCGACGCCGACCTCCTTCTCCAGGAGAGCCAGCTGCTGCGACACGGAGGACGGGCTGTAGCTCAAGGCCGCTGCCACCTCCGCAAGCGTCCCCCGGAGCTTGAGCTCGCGGAGCAGGCGCAGCCGACGCAGGTCGAGCATGGGACCTCCAGGGAGTCGTTACTACAGTCCTACCGATGGATAACCTTCGGGAATCGTCGCTTTTGCTAATCCTAGAGCCTGCCGATACTGGGAAGTGAAGTTGCTGCTTCATCCTGTGCCGGCGTGAGCCGTCCGACCGAGAGCCGTTGCCATGACAACCCAGATCCCGCCCCGTGAGGGCCTTTCCGCCACCGCGACACCCCTGGACACGTCCGCCGTGCCGGGCCAGGGGTCCGATCACGCGTCGGCGCACTCTTCCGCCCGAGACACCACCCATTTCTCCACCGGAGGCGCCACCCACTTCTCCGCCGGGTCGGGCGGCAGCACGGACATACCCGCAACGCTGCCGGAGGCGTCGATCGCGCTCGTGCGCCGGTGGCTCACCGAAGCGTCGAACGTCCCGGTCGACACTTCGGCACAGCAGCTCGCCGGCGTCCTGAAGGATCCGAACGGGCTCGCGTTCACGGTGGGCTTCGTCGACGGCGTCATCCGTCCGGAGGACCTCGCCGTCGCAGCACGCAATCTCGGAGCCATCGCACCGATGGTGCCCGGATTCCTGCCTTGGTACATGCGCTCCGCGGTGAAGATCGGGGCCGCCGTCGCGCCCGTCCTTCCGCAGGTCGTCATCCCCATCGCGCGGCGCGTGCTCCGGGGCATGGTGGGCCACCTCATCATCGATGCTTCCGACGCCAAGCTCGGCCGGTCGATCAGCAGGATCAGGCGCGAGGGAATAGGCCTCAACGTCAATCTTCTCGGCGAAGCCGTGCTGGGAGACCGTGAGGCCGAACGCCGGCTGGAGGGCACCGTCCGCCTCCTCGAGCGCCCGGACGTCGATTATGTCTCCATCAAGGTGTCCTCCACCGTCGCCCCCCATCCCGCCTGGGCCTTCGAGGAGGCCGTGGAGCACGTCGCCGAGAAGCTCACTCCGCTCTATGCGCTCGCGGCCCGATCGGAGAAGCCCAAGTTCATCAACCTCGACATGGAGGAGTACAAGGACCTCGATCTGACGATCGCGGTCTTCACGGCGATCCTCGGCCGTCCCGAATTCGAGACCCTCGAGGCGGGCATCGTGCTGCAGGCGTACCTGCCGGACTCGCTCGCCGCGATGATCCGGCTGCAGGAGTGGGCGGCCGCCCGACGCGCCCGTGGCGGAGCCGGGATCAAGGTCCGGGTCGTCAAGGGTGCCAACCTCCCGATGGAGCACGTCGAGGCGTCCCTCCACGACTGGCCGCTGGCCACCTGGGGATCGAAGCAGCAGTCGGACACCCACTACAAGCGCGTGCTGAACTATGCGCTGCAGCCGGACCGCATCGACAACGTCCGCATCGGCGTCGCGGGCCACAATCTCTTCGATCTCGCCTTCGCGTGGCTCCTCGCCGGCGAGCGCGGCGTCCGCCACGGTATCGAGTTCGAGATGCTCCTCGGCATGGCCCAGGGTCAGGCCGAAGCCGTCAAACGCGATGTCGGCTCGCTGCTCCTCTATACGCCCGTCGTCCACCCGAGCGAATTCGACGTCGCCATCGCCTACCTGATCCGGCGCCTCGAGGAGGGTGCGAGCCAGGACAACTTCATGTCCGCGGTGTTCGAGCTGTCCGAGAACGAGGCGCTCTTCGAGCGGGAGAAGAACCGTTTCCTCGCCTCGCTGCAGGAGCTCGACACCATCATCCCGGCGCCCAACCGCCGGCAGGACCGGACCGTCCCCTCGGCGGCCCACCCCGGCAGCGGTTTCGCGAACACGCCTGACACGGACCCTTCTCTGCCCGCCAACCGGGCGTGGGGCCGGGCGATCCTCGATCGCGTCCCCACGTCCCGCCTGGGGAACGACGTCGTCGCCGCCACGACCCTCACGCGTGCCGAGGAGCTCGAGGACACCATTGCCGGCGCGGTTTCCGCGTCGGGCTCCTGGGGTTCGCTGAGCGGTGCCGAGCGCGCAGCGGTCCTGCACAAGGCGGGGGACTCGCTCGAGGCACACCGCGCGGACCTCATGGAGGTCATGGCCGCGGAGACCGGCAAGACGCTGGACCAGGCCGACCCGGAGATCTCCGAGGCCGTCGACTTCGCCCACTACTACGCGGAGCGCGCACGCGAGCTCGACGACGTCGACGGTGCCTCCTTCTCCCCCGTGCGCCTCACGGTCGTGACGCCGCCGTGGAACTTCCCGGTCGCGATCCCGGCCGGGTCTACGCTCGCCGCCCTGGCGGCGGGCTCAGCGGTCATCATCAAGCCGGCCTCCCAGGCACGCCGATCGGGTTCCGTCATGGTCGAGGCCCTGTGGGCGGCAGGCGTACCGCGTGAGGTCCTGCGGCTCGTGCAGGTCGAGGAGGGCGACCTCGGCCGGCAGCTCATCGCCGACCCGCGGGTCGACCGCGTAATCCTGACCGGCGGCTACGAGACCGCCGAACTGTTCCGCTCCTTCCGGACGGACCTGCCGCTGCTGGCGGAGACCTCCGGCAAGAACGCCATCATCGTCACGCCGAGCGCGGACCTCGACCTTGCGGCGAAGGACGTGGCGCAGTCGGCCTTCGGCCATGCGGGCCAGAAGTGCTCGGCGGCCTCCCTCGTGATCCTCGTGGGCAGCGCGGGCACGTCACGGCGCTTCCGCAACCAGTTGCTCGACGCCGTCACCTCGCTGACGGTCGGCTACCCGGAGGATCCGACGGCGCAGATGGGTCCCGTCATCGAGCCGGCAGCGGGGAAGCTCCTCGACGGCCTGACGACGCTGGGCGACGGGGAGTCCTGGCTCGTCGAACCTCGCAAGCTCGATGACTCGGGCCGCCTGTGGAGTCCGGGGGTGCGCGACGGCGTGCGGCGCGGTTCGACGTACCACCTGGCGGAGTACTTCGGCCCGATCCTCGGCATCATGACCGCCGCGACCCTCGATGACGCCATCGCGCTGCAGAACGACATCGACTACGGACTGACCTCCGGCCTGCATTCGCTGGACAGCCGTGAGATCGCGACCTGGGTCGACGGCGTGCAGGCAGGAAACCTGTACATCAACCGCGGTATCACCGGGGCGATCGTGCAGCGGCAGCCCTTCGGCGGCTGGAAGAAGTCGGCCGTCGGTGCCGGCACCAAGGCCGGCGGCCCGAACTACCTGGTGGGGCTCGGCTCCTGGTCGTCGAAGGAGTCCCTCACCCGGGGAGCTCCCCTGCCCGTCGTCGCACCCCTGCTCACGGCGGCCCATTCGGCAGGCCTGCCCCAGACCGAGGTCGCTCGTCTGGAGCGCGCCGCCGCATCGGATGCCGCGGCCTGGACCAGCGAGTTCGGCCGCGTGCAGGACGTCTCGGCCTTGGCCGCGGAGCGCAATATCTTCCGCTACCTCGCGCATCCCGTGACGGTGCGCCTCTCGCAGGGCGCGCTCCTCGCCGACCTCGTCCGGGTCCTCCTCGCCGCTGGGGCGGCCGGTGCGCCGGTCTCCGTCTCCTCTGCCGTGGAGCTCCCCGACGAGCTCCGCTCCGTCGTCGATGACCAGGCCGACAGCGTTGCCGTGGAGGACGATGACGCCTGGCTGGCCCGTGTGGGACAGCTTCCCGTGCGCCGTGTGCGACTCATCGGCGGAAGCGCGTCAGCCCTCGCCGTTGCCACGGGAGGACGCCCGGATCTCGCTGTCTATGCGCAGCCGGTCACCGAATCGGGACGGGTCGAAATCCTGCCTTTCCTGCAGGAACAGGCGATCAGCATCACGGCGCACCGCTTCGGCACGCCGAACGCACTGACCGAGGGCATTCTCTAGTCCGGCCCCGCGTCCGGTCCGTCGGCTCGTCACGGCGCCCTCTGGCAGAATCGATCCCGACAGTATCGATGCCCTCCTGGGCGGCCGGAAGGATCGACGCCCCGATATGAGGAACACCGGGAGGACCCCGAAGACCCGGGAGCCATGGCTGACGGCGTGGCTCCCGGGTCTTCTCGTGATGGCGGCCGGCGTCACCGCGTCCTTGGCGCTGGCTTCGCTCCAGACTCTCCTCGGGGCCCTCGTCGTCGCGCTCCTCCTCGGAATCCTGCTCGGCAACTCCAGCCTGTATTCCGAGGGGCTCCGAACGGGTGTCGGCGGCGGGACCAAGCGCCTGCTGCGCGCCGGTGTGGTCCTTCTCGGACTCCAGCTCGCCCTGCCGGACATCTTCGCCCTGGGGCCGCAGGTCGTCCTCCTGATCGTCGCGTGCGTCGCCGTGAGCTTCTACAGCACGCTATGGCTTGGACAACGCTTCGGCCTGACCCGGACAGGGTCCCTCCTGATGGCCGCGGGCTTCTCGATCTGCGGCGCGTCGGCCGTCGCGGGGGTGCAGGGCATCGTCGACGCCGACGACGACGAGGTGGCCTCCGCGGTCGCGATGGTCACGCTCTACGGCTCGCTCATGATCGTCGCCCTGCCCCTGCTGAACGCGGTGATCGGACTCGACGGGAGCCGCTTCGGCATCTGGTCCGGCCTCGCCGTCCACGAAGTGGCGCAGGTGGTCGCGGTGGCCAGCACCGCCGGCACCGTGGCACTCGCGTCCGCGACGGTGGTCAAGCTCGGCCGCGTCCTCATGCTGGCGCCCGTGGCAGCTGTGGCAAGCATCGGCGAACGACGGCGGGCTACTGCTGCTGCTGCTGCGCCGAGTTTCCCGGAGGGAACGCCGAACAGCTCCGGGATGTCCGGCAGAGGAGCTCGCGCCGATCTCCGTGCCGCACGTCGGACCACGCCCCTGATTCCGCTTTTCGTCGTCGGGTTCCTCGCGATGGTGGTCCTGCGGTCCCTCGACGTCCTGCCGCAGCCTCTCCTCGACACCGGCCGGACCCTGACGACCATCCTGCTGGCCGCAGGGATGTTCGGGCTCGGCGCAGGGATCGACATCCGGCAGCTCCTCAGGACGGGCGGGCGCTTCGCGGCCGTCGGTGCTGCCTCCACGCTGCTGCTCGCGGGGGTCTCACTTCTCGGCGTCGTCGTCCTGGCTTAGAGTGTGTCTCCTGATGCCCGGAGCCAGAGTGTGACGGCGCTGAAGACAACCCGCCGTAGATGAAGCGAGCTTGTCGTAGCGGGACGAACTCCCGGCATTGCTGGCTGATTGTGAAGGGGCGTCTGTTGCATTCCTTGGAGTCCTCGACGTCGTAGCTGACGGGTCGGTCCTCGGGTCGCGGCGTCCGGGGTGTCCTTGCTGGTCGAAGGGCTCCGGGATGACCGCGACGATTCCACGGGAGGGAGCGCAGGCGCTGACCGATGACCCGCACCGAGTAGGCCTCGTCGCCGCGGACCCGGTCCGCGTGCAAGGGCGCGCGTCCCGGGCCCGGCCGGGCGACTCGAGAGTGATTCATCAGGATCGGGAACATCGGCGCGTCTCCGGCGTGGTCTGGTCCGATGAGGACCACCAGGGGAATCCCGCCCATCAGGGACGTCGTGAATCTTCGTGCTCGGCCCGCCTCCAAGACCGGCCCATGCCATGATCCGCGGTCCCATCATCGGGCCTGCGTCAAAAAACATCACGCGCTCTCGGATATCCTCCCGTACGCCATCATCACCATCAGGAGACGCGTCCTCGTGTTTCACCTTTTCAATCCCCGCCGTCGCCAACTGCGCCGGTCGGTGCATCTGGCGGTACTGACCAGAGGTTCTTCTATAAAATACCCCATTTTTGCAGTTAACTACCCGAATTCGGGTGTCGACTACTTGAAGAATCGACGCCATTTCACCATAATTACTTGCTCGACCCGTTATTCGTGGCTTGATGCCGAATAAGACCTAGGCGCATCGGCGGATCTCCAAGGTGCCATTCCTGACGGCAGGCGGGCGGTGTTCAGGTGCGGCGAAAACTGATGGACCGACACATTGAATAAAGTATCACAGCCCTTTTCTGATCGCTAGCGGTCATCTACAATGAAAGTGCACCCTGAAAAGGTGTAGGGGCGGCCCTGCTGGGGAAGCACGGTCCGAATGTGAAGATCGCAACTAGAGGCAACGGAAACGAACGCAGGCAGGCAAGGCTGTCCGAATTATTCCTGGTTCGCGCATCTGCTCTGGCATGAACGAGCGGCCTCGCCGGACATCCGCCCGCGGCGTGCTGACCGCGGCACGCACCAATTCCTATTGTTGGCCCGGCATGTGTGGAAGAAAGCCATCATGAAAAAATCTCTTAGTTGGCGCCTGTTCATCCTCGTTGCAGGAACACTGTTCGGTTTGCTGGCAGGCATGAGCCTGTCGGCACCAGCCATTGCGTCCCCCGTCCAAGTAGCAATGGATGGGAACTACCACGGCGACGATGAAGATCTAACCCTCAAGGTGAACCGCGACGGCAAACTGAAGGTCGTCGGCGACGATTACGATTCCAATTGGGTTTACGTGCAAGTCGTCCAAATAAATCACAATGGCAAACAAAGGATAATCGACGAGCGCTACGTGTGGACGCAGCGCGGTGACTTCAACTACCTAATCCAGAAGGGCAAGTGCGACAACTCTTACCAGGCGTATAGCCACAGCGAGAAGGATGGCTGGGATAAGAGCGATAAGATGAGGATCAGATGTGACAAAGGCGGTCATCATAGTTACTAATAACGCAGGTCCACTTAGTGCATGATACGAGAATTTTCTCTGAGTGTCTTGATGGGCATTCTCGACCCGGTGGGGGTTGGGCCTTCGCAGGACCAACCCTTGCGGGTTAGGTCATCGGGGCATGTGAGCTTCAAAGAGATTCGGCGCCGTGGATGGATATACGGCTGCGCACCGGCCAACTAGCTTGAGTCCGATTTCGCGGCCGGGAGAGATCGATGCATCTCGCGAATAGGGGCGTTATCGATAGCGCTGCGGCAGCCTCACCCAACGGGGAATTGGGCGTTCGAGTTCTCAAGCTCCTGTAATCCTCGATCGACTCGACTTTATTGCGACTGACTCATTGCGACTGACTTATCGCGGGTGTCGCTTCACGGGGCAGCCCCTTCAGGACGGGCGGACAGCCCTCCCTGGAGCTTCAGTTAGCGACGGCGGGATTGAAAAGGTGAAACACGAGGACGCGTCTCCTGATGGTGATGATGGCGTACGGGAGGATATCCGAGAGCGCGTGATGTTTTTTGACGCAGGCCCGATGATGGGACCGCGGATCATGGCATGGGCCGGTCTTGGAGGCGGGCCGAGCACGAAGATTCACGACGTCCCTGATGGGCGGGATTTCCCCTGGTGGTCCTCATCGGACCAGACCACGCCGGAGACGCGCCGATGTTCCCGATCCTGATGAATCACTCTCGAGTCGCCCGGCCGGGCCCGGGACGCGCGCCCTTGCACGCGGACCGGGTCCGCGGCGACGAGGCCTACTCGGTGCGGGTCATCGGTCAGCACCTGCGCTCCCTCCCGTGGAATCGTCGCGGTCATCCCGGAGCCCTTCGACCAGCAAGGACACCCCGGACACCGCGACCCGAGGACCGACCCGAAGAACCGATCCGGGTCACGCCAGGGCGCGGGCGGGAGATAGGGACGCGAACTCTCATGCCCCCGGTAGGCCGGGCGGCTCAGCGCAGGCCGGTACCGCGGTCGAGGGCGAGCCCGATCAGTTCATCGATGAGCTCTGTATAGCCGAGACCGGACTTGGCCCACATCTGCGGGTACATGCTGATCGGGGTGAAGCCCGGCATCGTGTTGATCTCGTTGATCACCAAGCGGCCCTCCGGGGTGTAGAAGAAGTCGACGCGGGACAGACCCTCGCCGCCGATCGCCTCGAATGCCTCGGCTGCGGAATGACGCACGCGTTCGATGACCTCCGCGGGGAGGTCGGCCGGACAGGACAGCTCGGCGGCAGCCCCGTCGACGTACTTGGCCTCGAAGTCGTACCAGGCGTGGTCCCCGGGCTGGATGGCGATCTCACCGGGAAGGGACGTGCGCGGGGCGTCGAGGCCCCGGCCCTGCAGCACGGCGACCTCGATCTCGCGGCCCACGATGCCGGCCTCGATGACCACCTTGGGGTCGAAGGCGCGCGCGGCCTCGACCGCGGCCCGGATCCCGGCGGCGTCCTCCACCCGGGTGATGCCCATCGAGGAGCCGGCCCTGGCCGGCTTGACGAACAGGGGGAACCCGAGCGCCGTCGCCCGCTCGATGCTTGCCTCGGAATCGGTGCGCCACTGGCGATCCGTCACCACCACGTAGGGGCCCACCTCGAGACCCACCGACGCGAAGACCACCTTCATGAAGTGCTTGTCCATCCCGACGGCGGACGCCAGCACACCGGCGCCGACGTAACGCATGTCCGCCATCTCCAGCATGCCCTGCAGCGTCCCGTCCTCACCGAACGGACCGTGCAGCAGCGGCAGGACGACGTCCACCCTGCCGAGGCTCTCGGGGACTGAGCCGGGTGCGGCGACGAGCAGTTCCTGCCCTGCCCTGCCGTCGACGGCGGTGCCCATCACCACGGCCTGCTCGTTCGCCGTGACCTCGGGCAGTACGTCGGACCGGAGGGACCAGGCGGACGGGTCGGCCGAGACCAATGACCACTGGCCGGATCTCGCGATCCCCACGGGAACGACGTCGTAGCGGGAGCGGTCGATCGCCTCGAGGACGCCGGCCGCGGTCACGCAGCTGACGGCGTGCTCGCTGGAGCGTCCGCCGAAGAGGACGAGGACTCGGGCCTTGCGGGCAGGAGTGGCAGTCTCGGTGGTCACGGTGGTCACGGTGGTCACGGTGGTCACGATGCGTGATCGCCTTCCGGCTTGAGGTTGCGGGCCAGCAGGCGCGGCCCGAGGTCGTTCACGGACAGGCGTCCCTGGAGGACGGCCACCACGCTCTCGGTGATGGGCATGTCCACGCCGAGTTTCGTCGCGGACTCCAGGACGGCCTGCGCGGACTTGATACCCTCGGCCGTCTGGTTCATGCGCACCGTCACCTGGTCCAGCGTGAGCCCCTGACCCAGGAGGTGACCGGCGGTGTGGTTCCTCGACAGGGCGGAGGAGCAGGTGGCGATGAGGTCCCCCATGCCCGCAAGCCCGGACATGGTCTCCGGCCTGCCCCCGAGCGCGACGGCGAGGCGCGTCGTCTCGGCGAGGCCCCGGGTGATGACGGAGGCCTTGGTGTTGTCGCCCATGCGGCGGCCCTCGCAGATACCGACGGCCAGGGCGATCACGTTCTTCACGATCCCGCCGATTTCCACGCCGATCACATCGGTGGAGGTGTACGGGCGGAAGTAGGACGCCGTGCACGCCGCGGCGATCCAGGTGGCGGTGTGGTGATCGGGACAGGCGACGACGGACGCCGTCGGTTCCTCCCGCGCAATCTCCATCGCGAGGTTCGGGCCGGACAGGACGGCGATGCGCCCGGCGGGGAGGCCGAGCTCCTCGGCGATGACCTCGCTCATGCGGGCGTCCGTGCCCACCTCGAGCCCCTTCATGAGGGAGACGAGGACGGCATCGGCCGGTATGAGCGGGCGCCAGGCCGGCAGCTGGGCGCGGAGCGTCTGCGCGGGCACGGCGAGGACCACGAGTTCGCTACCGGTGAGGACGGCGTCGACGTCGGCCGACGCGGTGATGTTCAGCGGGAGCCGGGTGTCTCCGAGGTAGCGCGCGTTCCGGTGTTCGGCGGTGATCTCGTCGGCGACCTCGGGACGCCGCGACCACAGCATGACGTCGGTCTCCGCGGAGGCGTCCGCCAGGACCTTCGCGAAGGTCGTCCCCCAGCTTCCCGAACCGAGGACGGCGATCTTGCGGGGCGGCCGGGCACTCCTCACGGTGTCGCTCACGGCTTGGCCCCTGGCTGGGCCTCACCAGGACCCTGCTCCCTCGTTCTGCTCTCGCGGGATTCGACGTCGCGGGGTTCGCGCCCCAACCGCTCCTGCTGCTGCAGCGCCGGATTCCAGCGCTCGGCTGGAGCCTGCTCGCCCCGGAGTTCGGCGAGGAGCTCGGTGATGGCATCGAGGATGCGGTCGGTCGCCGCGTCGAGGGTGGTGCGGGTCAGCGGTGCACCGCGGAACTCGCTGAGGTCCACGGGATCGCCGACGAGCAAGCGGGAGCGCTTGCGCGGGAACGGATAGAACCGCTTGGCGTAGCGGGGGAAGAACTCGTGAGCGCCCCACTGCGCGATCGGTACCACCGGCGCACCGGTCTGCAGGGCCAGGCGGGCTGCGCCGGTGCGACCCTTCATGGGCCACATGTCCGGGTCCCGGGTGAGGGTGCCCTCCGGGTAGATGATGATGCCACCGCCGTCCGCCAGCGCGTCCCGGGCGGCTTCGAGGGACCGGTTCGCGCCCGCGGAACTGCGCTCCACCGGCACCTGCCGGATGATGCGCAGGATGGACCCGATCACCGGCACCTTGAACAGCGATGCCTTCGCCATGAAGTGCGGCATGATGTCCTGGTTGTAGAGGAAGTGAGCCACCACGATCGGGTCGATCTCCGTGACGTGGTTCGGGCAGACGATGATGCCCGTGCCGCGGGGCAGGCGTTCCTGCCCCTGCCATTCCTTGGACATCATCGCGTTCATGGCCGGCCTCACCCAGGAGGCGAGGAAGGCGAACATGGCACGTGAGCCCCGAGGCTCCCCCACGTTCCCGAACCGCCTAGGAGAGTGCCACGGCGGCAGCCGGGGCGTCCTCCGTGATATCGAAGTCGGCGCCCAGGCCCTCGAGCTTGTCCTGGAAACGCTCGTAGCCGCGGTTGATCAGTTCGATCCCGGTGACGTGTGAGACGCCGTCGGCCGCGAGGGCTGCGATCAGGTGGCTGAAGCCTCCACGCAGGTCGGGGATATGGATGTCCGCACCACGGAGTTGTGTGGGTCCGGAGATCACGGCGGAGTGGAGGAAGTTGCGCTGGCCGAAGCGGCACGGCACACTGCCGAGGCACTCCCGATGAACCTGGATGCTGGCGCCCATGCGGATCAGGGCATCGGTGAAACCGAAACGGTTTTCGTAGACCGTCTCGTGGACGATGGACACGCCGGAGGCCTGCGTGAGGGCGACGATGAGCGGCTGCTGCCAGTCGGTCATGAAGCCGGGGTGGACGTCCGTCTCGAGGACGAGCGGGGAGAGGGGCTTACCCGGGTGGTAGAAACGGATGCCGTCGTCGTCGACGTCGAAGGCTCCGCCGATCTTCCGGTAGGTGTTCAGGAACGCGGTGAGGTCGAGCTGCCGGGCACCCTCCACGTAGATGTCACCCTTGGTGACCAGTGCGGCGGATGCCCAGGAGGCCGTCTCGTTACGGTCCGAGATCGCCTTGTGGTTGTACCCTGTCAGTTCCTTGACGCCCTCGATGCGGATGACGCGGTCCGTCTGGACCGTGATGATCGCGCCCATCTTCTGCAGGACGGCGATCAGGTCCATGATCTCCGGTTCGACGGCGGCACCCGACAGCTCGGTGATGCCATCGGCGCGGATGGCCGTGAGAAGCACCTGCTCCGTTGCTCCGACGCTCGGGTACGGGAGGGTCAGCTTCGCGCCGTGGAGGCCCTTCGGTGCGGAGATGGAAATACCGCCGGGACGCTTGTCGACGACGGCGCCGAAGTTGCGGAGGACCTCGAGGTGGTAGTCGATCGGGCGGTCACCGATCTTGCAGCCGCCGAGGTCGGGGATGAAGGCCTCGCCGATGCTGTGCATGAGGGGCCCGCAGAACAGGATGGGGATGCGGGAATCGCCGGCGTGGGCGTCGATGTCCTTGGAGCGGGCCATCTTCGCCTCGCTCGGGTCCATGGTGAGGTCGCCGGTGACCGGGTCCTTGGTGACCGTGACGCCATGCAGCTGCAGCAGGCTGGTGACGACGTCGACGTCCTTGATCTCGGGGACGTTCCGGAGCACGGACGGCGTGTTGCCGAGGAGTGAGGCGACCATGGCCTTCGGAACCAGGTTCTTCGCCCCGCGGACGGATACCTTGCCCGTCAACGGAATGCCGCCGCGAATGGTCAGAACGCTACCCATGAATACCTATTTTCCTCATACGTTTAGCCCCCGCGGAGTCGAAAATGCTCGTTCCAAGCATAGGAGCACCCCGGGGCAGACAGAAATACAAGGGTACTTCGTGCGCACCCTCTTCCATGATAGGAACCCCCGCGGGTGCGCCGGCATTCCGGCAGGCCCTTCGAACGGCACGTGACCTGCGCGACATCCACCTACGGGAAGCCCGGTCACCGAACCGTGGTTCAGCTGCGGACGGGCAGCGTCGTCGGCTTGAAGGACGGGCGACGGGCTTCGAACGCCGTGATGTGCTCTTCCTGGCGAAGCGTCAGGCCGATGTCGTCCAGCCCTTCGAGCAGGCGCCAGCGCGTGTAGTCGTCGATCTGGAAGGGTGCACTCACGGAGCCGCACTGTACGCTGCGGGATACGAGGTCCACGGTCACGGTGGTGCCCGGCTCGTTCTCGATCACCTTCCAGATGAGCTCGATGTCATCCTGCGCCACCTGCGCGGCGACGAGTCCCTGCTTCCCGGAGTTGCCGCGGAAGATGTCGGCGAAGCGCGAGGACAGCACCGCGCGGAAGCCATAGTCCTTCAGGGCCCAGACGGCGTGCTCGCGGGAGGAGCCGGTGCCGAAATCCGGGCCGGCGACGAGGACGGAGCCGCGGGAATAGGGCTCCCGGTTGAGGATGAAGCTCTCCTCCTTACGCCATTCCGCGAAGAGCGCATCTTCGAATCCCGTGCGGGTGATGCGCTTGAGATAGACGGCGGGGATGATCTGGTCGGTGTCGATGTTGCTCTGGCGCAGCGGAACGCCGATGCCGGTGTGCGTGGTGATCTTCTCCATGGCGGGCTCCTAGGCTGCTGGCACGGTGGGCGTTGCGGACGCAGTGTCCGCGGGATTTACGGCAGAGGCGCCCGTACTGCCCGGCAGCGGACCGAGGTCCGACGGCGAACTGAGGGTACCGCGCACGGCCGTGGCGGCGGCGACGACGGGTGAGACAAGGTGCGTGCGTCCGCCCTTGCCCTGGCGTCCCTCGAAGTTGCGGTTCGAGGTCGAGGCGCAGCGCTCCCCCGGCGCGAGCTGGTCGGGATTCATGCCGAGGCACATGGAGCAACCAGCGAACCTCCACTCGGCTCCGAAGTCCTTGAACACACGGTCCAGGCCCTCGGCTTCGGCCTGCAGGCGCACCCGGGCTGACCCCGGGACGACCATCATCCGGATCGCGGGATCCTTGTCCCGTCCCCTGATGATGTCTGCCGCGATGCGGAGGTCCTCGATGCGGCTGTTGGTGCAGGAGCCGAGGAACACGGTGTCGACGCGGATGTCCTTCATCGGCGTGCCGGGCTCGAGGGCCATGTAGTCCAGGGCCCTCGTGCAGGCGGCCTTGTCGTTCTCGTCCGCGAAGTCGTCCGGTGACGGCACGGCCTGGGAGAGGGAGACCCCCTGGCCCGGATTCGTGCCCCAGGTGACGAAGGGCTCGAGCTCGTTCGCGTCGAGGAACACCTCGGCGTCGAAGACGGCGTCGTCGTCGGTGCGCAATTCACGCCAGTCGGCGACGGCGGCATCCCAGTCCTCGCCCTGCGGAGCGTGCGGGCGGCCCTCGAGGTACGCGAACGTGGTCTCGTCCGGCGCAACCATGCCGGCGCGGGCACCGGCCTCGATGGACATGTTGCAGATGGTCATGCGCGCTTCCATCGACAGTGCCCGGATGGCCGACCCGCGGTACTCGAGCACGTAGCCCTGGCCGCCGCCGGTGCCGATCTTGGCGATCACCGCCAGGATGATGTCCTTCGAGGTCACACCGGGCTTGAGCGTGCCCTCGACCGTGACGCCCATGGTCCTGAAGGGCTTCAGCGACAGGGTCTGGGTGGCCATCACGTGCTCCACCTCCGACGTCCCGATACCGATGGCGAGCGCCCCGAACGCTCCGTGCGTCGACGTGTGCGAATCGCCGCACACGACCGTCAGACCCGGCTGGGTCAGGCCGAGCTGCGGACCGACGACGTGGACGATGCCTTGCTCGGCGTCACCGAGCGAGTGCAGGCGGACGCCGAATTCGCGGCAGTTCGCTCGGAGGGTCTCGATCTGCGTCCGGCTGGTGAGATCGGCGATCGGCTTGTCGATATCCAGCGTCGGAGTGTTGTGGTCCTCGGTGGCGATCGTCAGGTCGGGGCGGCGCAGCGGCCGACCGGCAAGGCGGAGGCCCTCAAACGCCTGCGGCGAGGTCACCTCGTGCACGAGGTGCAGGTCGATGTAGAGGAGGTCGGGCTGCGCTTCGGCGCCGACGACCTCGCCCTTGCGGACCACGTGCGCGTCCCAGACCTTCTCTGCAAGTGTCTTGCCCATGACGATCGTCCTTTTCTGTTCCGAAGCGCCACACCGGTGGGGCGGCGGCTGTCGGGACCAACGGTGGAGTCAACTCAACCAGTGCCCGACAGTTGGTGCCAGCCGGACGGCTTGCGTCTCAGATAATGAGACTGCAATATCATCCTATGGACAATTCTAGCGGCGTCGGAGTCATCGACAAGGCCGCGCTCGTGCTCGACGCCCTCGAGGCCGGACCGACGACGCTCGCACAGCTCGTCGCCTCCACGGGCCTCGCCCGGCCCACCGTCCACCGGCTGGCTCTCGCCCTCGCACACCACAGGCTCGTGGGACGCGACATTCAGGGGCGCTTCGTGCTCGGCAGCAGGCTCGTCGAACTGGCGTCCGCGGCCGGCGAGGACCGCCTGATCGCGGCGGCGGGACCCGTCCTGCTCAACCTGAGGGACGCGACGGGCGAAAGCGCGCAACTTTTCCGGCGCCAGGGTGACTGGCGCGTGTGCGTAGCCTCCGCCGAGCGACCCGTGGGCCTGCGCGACACCATCCCGGTGGGGACGCAGCTATCCATGAGGGCCGGCTCGGCCGCGCAGTGCCTGCTCGCCTGGGAGGACCACGACCGCCTGCTGAAGGGCCTGCAGCACGCACGCTTCACGCCGACGGTACTGGCGGGAGTCCGTCGTCGCGGGTGGGCCCAAAGCCTCGGCGAGCGTGAGGCGGGAGTCGCTTCGGTCTCGGCTCCCGTGCGTGGACCATCCGGAAGGGTGATCGCCGCCGTGTCGATCTCCGGTCCCATGGAGCGCCTCACCCGCCAACCGGGGCGCATCCACGCCGAGGTCGTCTCCGACGCGGCCCGCCAGCTGACGCTTGCGGTCGCCAAGGCGGCGGACTGACATGGGCGCACCGGATCAGGGGAACACGGTCGGGCTGAAGCAGCGGTATGCGATCTTCCTGCGCGGCGTGAATGTAGGCGGTATTACCGTTCGGATGGCCGATCTCCGGAGCGTGCTCGGGACCCTGCCCCTGACCGACGTCGCGACCGTCCTCGCGAGCGGCAACGTCACGTGCACCTCGGAACTGGACGCTGCAGCCATCAAGGACCTCGTCGAGGACGCGCTGCGTCGCCGGTTCCAGTACCAGGCGTGGGTGATCGTCGTCGGACGGGCGGATCTTGCGGCCGTGGCGGCATCCGTGCCGACACGTCCGGACGGCGGTGACGGCACGTCTGTGGCGCCACCCGACGTCCACACCTATGTGACTCTGTTCACTGGTAGGGACGAACTCACTGCCTTCCTCGACGACGCGAACGGCATCGAGGAGCAGCCGACCGTGCTCGCGGGTCGGACCGCCGTCGCGTGGTTCTCCCCCAAGGGCCGGTCGACGGACGTCCCCCTCGCGAAACTGCTGGCGCGCTCGCGCTTCGCCGCCGTCTCCACGACGAGGAACATCAACACCATCGAGAAGGTCCTGGGACTGCTCGGCTGATCGGTGGCGTCCGAACGCCGGACAAGCACCGTCCCGCCTGAGCGCTCCGGCCGGTACTCCCGCTCCCGTTGCCGCGACTAGGCCGGTTTGGCGTACGTTGCCGCGCTCATGATCTCGTAGCCCACGAACGTCTCGTCGTTCTCGACCCAGGCGTCGTGGCCGGCGGGTATCGAGTAGGCGTCGCCGGCGTGGATCGTGGTGCGGGTTCCGTCCTCCATCTCCACTGCCAGGGTCCCGGCGGTGCAGACCCCTAGGTGGTTGTTCTGGCAGCTCTCGGTGTGGACCACGGTCTTGACGGTCTCGGACCATCGCCAGCCGGGCTCGAATGTGAACCTGCCCAGCGTGGTGTCGCCGAGGCTGACCACGTCGACTTCGGTTTTCGGCGGACGGCGCTTTTCATCGGGCTCGTTGAAGGATTTCGATTCAAGGGCGTTGACAGTTATGGCAGGCATTTTGTCCTCCTCGATGGGTTGCTTCTAACCGTTCATCCGGAGGAGAAAGCAGATGCTCCGGGAATGAGGATCCGGCGGACCCCGATGGGGGCGCCCTGTGAGGGCTGGGCCGAACACGTGCGGGCGACGCTAAAAGCGTGCTCCCACCCGTAGTGGATGTCAATGTGCCTGGGCCATCCCGGCATGTCCGTCGCCTGCCCGGGCTACACGGCATGGGCGACCGCCCCGAGGCGGAACCGGCCGGTCACACGACCCTACAATGGCCAGAAAAGCACCCGCCGACAGAAGAAGGACAGTCATGCGCCTGATCGCCCAGGATTGCTACAGCCTCGAACAGCAGAAGGGGTCGCACGGTTTCGTCGTCGTCGGCGCCGGTCGGACCGCGGTGATCGATCCTGGGATGTCGTCCGGGTTCGACGGCGTCATCGCCGAGCTGCGCGCCAACGAGACGATCACCGGCCCCATCACCGACATCGTCCTCACGCACTACGACGCCGACCACGCCCAGTCGGCACAGCGTCTCCAGGAAGCGCTGGGGGCCACCGTATGGATCGGCCGGGACGACGCCGATGTCCTCCGCGGCCGAATCATCCCCAAGACCCTCTTCCGCAAGGTCCTGCAGAGGGTGGCGCGCGTGCCGTTTCCCGAGGGCGCGCGGGAACTGACCGGTTCGGGCGAGATCTTCCCGGGCCTCAGGTACTTCCCCACCCCGGGCCATACGCCGGGGCACTATGCGTTCCAGTGGCAGGCGGTGCTGTTCACCGGTGATGCCGCCAAGGTGTCGGCGGACGGCCGGGTCAGCGACTTCTATGCAGTCGTCATCAACGACAAGCCTGTTGCCGCGCGAACGGTCCAGCTCCTGGCGGAGCACATCCGCACCGGGTCCGTGGAGTGGATCTGCTCGGGCCACAATGCGATCGCCCGGACCGGCACGGCCTCCTGACGCAGGCGGACGTGATCAGCCGCGCCCGGAAGCTGCCAGGACGGCCGCGGTGAAGGCGTTGCAGCGCTCGATCTCGTCGGCGACGGGCTGCAGGACGACGTCGTGCGCCACGCCCGAGCAGGCGTCGAGCAGGCGCTTCCGCACGCGTGACGCACGCCGTCCCGCGCCCCATCGCGCGAGCAGGGCGGCCACGACCCCCAGGAGGACTCCCGCGGTCAGGCCGCCGAGGATGAGCAGCGTGGGCACAGGGAAACCCTCGACCCGCGGAACGTCGATGGCGGGGAGTTGCAGGAATCCGAGGACTGCCAGGACCCCGAGCCACGCCAGTCCCGCGACGAGGGCCGCGAAGGCGATCCACTGCAGTACGCCGAAGATGCCCCACCAGGCGCGCCTGCCCGTCTCGAGGTCCGTCCCGGTGACGGCGGTATCTAGGGCATCCGTCAGCTCCCCCGCAGTGTCGCGGGCGGCGTCGCGGATGGACGTGTGCCACGGTTCGACGACGTCGCCTGCCGCCGCATCCCCGAACACCCGCAGCGCGTGATCCACCCTCGCACGCTGGGCGGGTTGGGCGAGCGGGAGCGACGAGCGCCGGAGTTCCGGAGCCATGTCCTGGGACCGCAGGTTGAGCCGCCGCAGCGGATCGGGCCGGAGCCCCGCGAGCCACCGCGTCACGGGCCAGCCCATGGTTGCGTGCGCGTCGCGGCGGTAGGCACTGCGGACGGCGTCCACCACGACGCGGACTCCCGCTGCTGATCCGAGCTCGTCGGCCAGTGCGTCCAGCGCACCCCCGGACGGCATGGCGACGGCGGGGTCCGCCGTGAAGGGCAGCAGCTCGGCTGCTGACCGCGCCGCGTCCGCCACCATCCTCCGCGTCGCCGCGGCCCGGCTCTCCGCGAGCTCCCGGATCTGTCGCGAGAGGTCTCCGACGCCCTGGCCTGTCCTCGCCGACACAGGAAGGACGACGACGTTGCGCAGGCCTTCATCGGCGAGGATCGCTTCGAGCGAAGCGGTGACCGCGTCGAGGTCTGTGGTGTCCAACCGGTCGGCCTGGTTCAGGGCTACCAGGGTCACGGCCTCGTGCGTCGCCAGCTCCTGCAGGAAGTCGTGGTGGAGCGCTGCGTCAGCGTACTTCTGGGGATCCACCACCCAGAGCAGGACGTCCACCTGCCCGGCGAGCCGGTGGACGATCTCGCGGTGCGCCAGCGTGATCGAGTCGAAGTCGGGCAGGTCCAGCAGGATCAGACCTGCAGCGGAATCGAGCGGTACCGGCACTTTCGACGGGACGGTCGAGGAACGGGTCGTCGACGTCGAACGCCTGCGCCGCCACCGGAAGAGTCCCCACCTCGGCCGGCGCTCGGCTGCATCACCGGCCTGATCGAGGTTCGTGGGCAGGTCGGCGCTGTCGCGGCCGGCCTGATCGGGATTCGCGCCGTCGCGGCTACTGTTCCGGGCGGTCGCCGCGACCAGCACCTCGGCAGGTCCGCGTCCCGCGACGCCCTTCCCGGCCTGTGCCCCATCGATCTGTGCCGGCCCTGCGGGCCCGGTAGGTTCCGCAGCCGGCGCCCCGCCACCTGCCCCGGCCACCAGCAGCGCGCCGTCGGGCAGTTCCACGCGCTGGCGCACATCGAGCCAGTCGAGCAGCTCGTAGCTCCCCTGCCGTCCCCACACGAGTGCCAGCGGTTCCGACGTCGTAGGCCTCCGCGCCGCCACCCGAGCCGCATCGGTGCCGCTCAGGGCGTTCACCAGGGAGGACTTTCCGCTGCCGGTGGGTCCGAAGACCCCGACGACGGTGTGGTCACCGGACAGGGACCGGCGGGTTCCCGCACGGTCGAGGGCGCTGTGGAGGCGTTCGAGGTGGTCCTGCGGCAGCCGGTCGACGCCGAGGTCGTGGGCCGTCCGCAGTCGGTCGAGTACCCCCGTGAGGGACGTCCCCAGCTGTGTCTCCGCGGCAGCGTCCAGGTGTCGGCTCACGCCTCGTCCTCCGCGTCGGAGGGTTGCCCGGCCGGCAATGCCGTGCGCAGCCGGCGGGCGAGCACGCGCAGCGACTCCGCGGGTGTCTGCTGCGCAAGGGGCGCGAGGCAGACCTCGTAGGGCGCACGCTCGTGGCGGAAAAGCCCTTCGACACGCTCCGACAGGTTCGTGCGTGCCGTGGCGGTCAGGCGACGAACGGCGTCATCGCCGAAGACGGCTTCGAGGAGCTTCTGACCCGCGATCGCGGACGCACCAGCGATCCCGATCTCCCCGCCCGTCAATCCCCCGGTCGACGCGAAGACCACCACCATCAGGGCGACGGCAATGCCGTTGACACCGAAGGAGAGCATCCGGGCGGTGAAGCGCTTGTCCGCGCCCTCGGCTTGGACGAGCTGGAGAAGGTCCTGCTGCCAGGCTCGGATCTCACCGGCCACGGCGGCGGAGAAATCATCGGCCCGCCAGGCGGGCACGCCATGCAGCAACACCGCACCGGCCTGGTCCGAGCGCCACCGTCGCCGCGTCGCCTCATCCGCCCGGGCGGCCTGCTCGACGATGACGGTCTGCAGTCCGCTCCCGATGGCCTCGGCCACGGTGGACGCCGGTGCCGGCCGACCGGTGAAGAACGCGCTCACACGGTCGCGGGCCCAGCCGATCCTCGTCTCGAGTCCCCGCATGAACTCGCCGGTACCGACGAAGTCCTGCCAGCGGGCGAGGACCTCCCCCCGCAGCAGCCTGCCGTCCTCGGTTGCCGCCAGGACATCCGCCAGGGCGTCCCTGTACGCGCTGTCGACCGCGGCTCGCAGTGCGTCCCCGACGGACTGCTCCTGTTCGGCGGCAACGGCTATCGCCTCGATGCGAGCCGCCAGGGCGCGCGTGGCACCGCGGACGGTGCGTCGGGCGATGTCGCGGCGCCCCTCGGCGTCCGCCGCCAGCGCCTGCAGCCAGCGCATGATCGGTTCGACGACATCGGAGGGCAGCATGCGGGAGGCATCGAGCCGCACCTCGGGGATGACGAAGATCGGAGCATGGCCGAGATTCTCGGCGGCGAGCAGTGTCAGCAGGTCTCCCCGGATCTCCTCCTCGACACCGGGTGGGACACGGTCGAGGACGACCGCGACCAGCACGTCCCGGCGCCCGGCCTCTGCCAGCAGCTTCCAGGGAACAGCATCCGCATAACGGTTCGCCGTGGTGACGAAGATCCACAGATCCGCCGCAGCGAGGAGCTGTCCAGCGAGCCTGCGGTTCTCATCGGCGATGGAGTCCACGTCGGGGGCATCGAGCAGGGCGAGGCCCGGCGGCAGGGTCGGCACGGGTCGGAGGAGCAGTGTGTCGGCGCCGGCGGCCTGATGGAGGCCGGACCGCGGTTCCGAGGTCGACGACGGGATCGAAGGGCTCCCGAACGCGGCTGTCCCCGAGGACGCCTCGACGGGTCCGTCATCTCCGGCCAGGCGGACCCGGCTCAGTGTCGGCAGGATGCGGGCGTCGTCGAACCAGGCGCCGTCGTCGGGATGATGCAGCAGGAGAGGCTGTCGTGTAGTGGGCCGGACGGCACCCGCGACGGACACCGACCGTCCCACCAGGGCGTTGACGAGCGTCGATTTCCCTGCACCCGTCGAACCGCCGACGACGGCGACCAGGGGCGCGTCCAGGCTGGCCAGACGCGGCAGGATGTAGTCGTTGAGCTGACCGCGCGCCGCCTCGGCGGAGCCGCGCGCCTCGACCGACGTCGGAAGGGCCAGGGGGAACGCAAGGCACTCCAGTGCCCCGCGTACCTCACGCAGCAGCGAAGGAAGCCCGCGGGCCTCGCCGGCGAGGGAAGGTGCGCTCATGGCACCATCATGCCAGCCAGTGTGCCGGCCGGCCGGAGCTTGCCCGACGACGTCGTTCAGGTATTCTCCCGGGCGCTCGAGAACCGGGCAGGTGAACCAGGTGCCCTTGCCCGGAGTGGCACCTGGTTAAACAGGACGTCCCGGACATCATGATGATGTCCGGGACGTCCTCTGTGTCCGTGAGGACCGCTGTGACCCCAGCGGGATTCGAACCCGCGTTACCGCCGTGAGAGGGCAGCGTACTAGGCCGCTATACGATGGGGCCAGTACTTTTTCTTGCTACTTCCTGCTTTTTCCTACTTGTGCCATCCCGTCCGTGAGGACCGGAGTGCGCTGGGGTACCAGGACTCGAACCTAGAATGTTGGTACCAGAAACCAGTGTGTTGCCAATTACACCATACCCCAATGGCGCTTTTCGAAGCCCTGATCGTGCTGGGATCCGCTCGCGTATCCGCTCCGCGCCGAGAAATAACTTTACCGGACGGAGGGCAGGAACTGCAAAACGGCTTCCAGCCCGGCGATACGCGGCACTGCCGCCGCGTCCTCCACGACTGGTTCACCTGCAGCACCCTGGTATCCCGCAGCCGTCCCCCCGTCCGCAGCCGGGTCAGGGCCGGGCCCGCCGCCCCGGCCTGCCCGGTCCAGCCATACGCCGACCAGCCCGGCGTTCCTCGCCCCGACCGCGTCGATCTCACGGTTGTCGCCTACATAGAGGGTCCTGGCTGGCAGGGTGCCGAGGAGCCTGGCACCCTCCAGGTAGATCGCCGGATCGGGCTTCGCGACGCCGACGGTGTCGATGCCGACTAGGATCCCGATCCGACCCAGTCCGGCGCGATTCAGCTTCGCGCGTTGGTAGTCGTGCACATTGTTGCTCACGGCGCCGTACGGTATGCCCCGCGCGTCGAGGTCGTCCAGCAACGGCCCGACGTCGTCGTAGGCCCGGAAGTGGAGCGGGAGCGTCTGCTCGTATTCGCGCACCCATGCCTCGGCCACGTGCCCCAGGAAGGGCTCGGGCGTGAATGCAGCCCTGGCGTGCCGGACTCGGTGGACGCGCTGCTCCTCGAAAGTCAGTTCCCCGGCGAGGAAACGATCGTAGTGCCGTTGCGGATCGGTGGTGTACATCGCCTTATAGCGCACCCAGTCGTCGTCACCGAGGTGGCTCAGCGCCGGATCGGGGACGGACTGGAGGGTGTGCCCCATCGCCTGTTCGAGATCCACGAGCGTGTCGTCGATGTCGAACAGCACCCCGTCGGCCACGCTGGCCTCCTGTCCCGCCTGGTCAGCGTCGGACACCCCTCAGTCCACCGTCGCACACAGGGCGCGTACCCGTGCGATCGAAGATTCCCGTCCCAGGATCACCATGGATTCGAACAGCGGCGGGGAGATCCTGCGTCCCGAGATCGCGGTGCGGACGGGGCCGAAGGCGACCCTCGGCTTGAGGCCGAGAGTATCGACCAGGGCAAGTCGCAGCGCCGCCTGAAGCGCCTCCGCATCCCAGGCCTCGCAGCCCTCTAGCGCCTCCAGCGTTGCATCGAGGACCTCGGCCAGGTTCTCCGGCAGACCCTTCCGGGCGTCGTCGGCGATGTCGACGGCGTCGTCGGCCTTGAAGAGGAAGCCGATCATCTCGGGGGCTTCACCGAGGAGTGTGATGCGCTCCTGGATCAACGGCGCGGCCGCCGCGATGACGCGAAGCTCCTCGACCGTGGGTTCTTCGCCGATGACGCCGGCGGCAGCGAGGTAGGGCAGGAGGCGGCTGCGGAACTCTGCGGGGTCGAGCAGCCGGACGTGGGTGCCGTTGATGGCCTCGGCCTTCTTGAGGTCGAACCGGGCGGGGTTGGCCAGGACGTCACGCACGTCGAACTTCTCGACCAGCTGCTCGACCGAGAAGATGTCCTCGTCTGCCGACATGCTCCAGCCGAGGAGCGACAGGTAGTTGAGCAGTCCCTCGCGGATGAAGCCGCGCTCCCGGTGCAGGAACAGGTTGGACTCGGGATCACGCTTGGACAGCTTCTTATTGCCCTGGCCCACCACGTACGGCAGGTGGCCGAAGAGCGGCATGTATTTCGCGACGCCGATATCGATCAACGCGCGGTACAACGCCACCTGGCGTGGAGTGGAGGACAGCAGGTCTTCGCCGCGAAGGACATGCGTGATGCCCATGAGCGCGTCGTCGACCGGGTTGACGAGGGTGTAGAGCGGCGCCCCGTTCGCCCGCACGACGGCGAAGTCCGGAACACTGCCCGCGCGGAAGGTGATGTCGCCGCGGACCAGGTCGGTGAAGGTGATGTCCTCGTCGGGCATCAGGAGGCGCAGGACCGCCGGTCTGCCCGCAGCACGGAACGCGTTCTTCTGTTCCTCGGTGAGGGTGCGGTCGTGGTTGTCGTAGCCGAGCTTGACGTCGCGACCGGCCGCCCGATGGCGCTCCTCGACCTCCTCCGGCGTCGAGAAGGACTCGTAGAGATGGCCGGCCTCCGTGAGCCGCGTGATGACATCCCTGTAGAGCTCGCCGCGCTGGGACTGGCGGTAGGGGCCGTGCGGTCCGCCGACCTCCACGCCCTCGTCCCAGTCGATGCCCAGCCAGGTCATCGCTTCCAGGAGCTGCAGGTAGCTCTCCTCGCTGTCACGGGCGGCATCCGTGTCCTCGATACGGAAAATGAGTTTTCCGCCGGTGTGGCGCGCGTAGGCCCAGTTGAACAGCGCGGTCCTGATGAGCCCGACATGCGGCGTGCCCGTTGGTGACGGGCAGAATCTGACCCGGACGGGCGTGGCATCGGTGACGATGGGGAGGTCTGCGGCAGTAGTCATGATGGTTTCAGTCTACGTGGGGCCCCCTGGCCGGGCGCGCCGCCGGGGCGCCTCCGCCCCGACGATGCAACCTGTCAGCGGCGGGCTGGGTTGGACAGCCGTCCGATGCCTTCGATGTCGACGTCGAATCGCTGGCCATCCGTGATCATGCCTACTCCGGCGGGCGTGCCGGTGAGGATGATGTCGCCGGGCAGCAGGGTGAAGGCCTGTGACACGTAGGCCACGAGTTCACGGGCCCCCCAGATCATGTCGCTGGTGGAGCCGTCCTGGCGGAGGTCACCGTCGAGCGAGCCCCGGACGCGGAGGTTCTCGGGGTCGAGGTCGGTCTCGATCCAGGGGCCGATCGGGCAGGACGTATCGAAGCCCTTCGCCCGCGCCCACTGGTCGTCGGTCTTCTGCACATCACGCGCGGTGAGGTCATTGGCGCAGGTGTAGCCGAAGACGACGTCGTCGACCCGCTCCAGCGGGACGTCCTTGCAGATCCGGCCGATGACGACGGCCAGTTCGGCCTCGTAGGAGATCTGGTCGGAGAAGGACGGCAGCATGATGGGGTCACCAGGGCCGACGACGGAGGTGTTGGGCTTGAGGAACATCAACGGCGCAGCCGGAGTCTCACTGCCCATCTCCTGGATGTGGTCGGCGTAGTTCCGTCCGATACCCACGACCTTGCTACGCGGAATGACGGGTGCCAGCAGGCGTACGTCCTCCAGGGCATGACGTACGCCGGTGAGCTGGACGCCGTTGTAGAAGGGGTCGCCGTTGATGACAGCGACCTCCTCGCTTCCGGCCGGGCCTTCGACGACGCCGAAGGTAGGGTCATCATTTACGACAAAGCGTGCAATTCGCATGCCGCTAAGAGTAGCCTGAGCCGCTGCATCCGAACGCGGTCGCCGTCGCGGAGCCCGGTGCCGCTGGGCAAAGAAATACCGCGGGCACTCCCTCCCCAGAACGAGGGTGCCCGCGGTATCAGTACTTCAGGTCGAACTGGTTCTCAGCTGCCTGACCAATCGTCAGGATTTACTGAAGAAACTCAGTACGGCCAGGATCCAACGCGGTCGGTGGAGGAAATCGGAGCAACGGTACCCGACTTTGCTGGGGCAGCATTGGCTGCTGCGGCGCCACCAGTGACGAGGAAGGTAGCAAGGATAAGTGCGGAGGTGATGCGCTTCATAGCGGTGTCCTTTGGGAGCGATTGACGGAAACGACGAAGGCCGCCTATTACCACGAGCGACTCTACAATCATCCTAAGCCACACCAGTCACTTCCGTAACATCCTTTGAGCAATTCCTACAAAGAATTTTTCGACGAGTGGTTCCGAAGGGCGAAAACCCGTCTAATTGGACGAGCAGCCCGATCAACGCGGAAAGCCGAAGGTGTGCATGAGTTACAGGGAAGCTGCAGGCGAGCGATTGTTACTTGAGTTGCGTGCCCGCGATGCATGGAACCAGCGCGCCTACGAGGCAGCTCAGAAGCTCGCTGAGGAACTGGCGGCGGCAGCCGCGCAGGATGGCGACGACCTCGGCTGGTGGAACGCGACGTTCCTGAGCGGAGAATGCCTCCGCAAGCGGGGCCTCATGGAGGAGTCCCGGTCCGTCGCGGACGAATTGGCTGCGCATCCTCTGACAACGCAATCAAAGGCGTTGAGTGCGCGGGTTTTCACCCTACGGGCCTTCGCGCTTCAAGGCCGCGGTAATCTCGCCGAAGCTGTGGATGCAGCCCGGTCCGCGGTACGCGATGCAGAAGCAGCGCCTGAACAGGTCACAATATGGGTCGAGGCGCAAAATGCCCTGATCGCTGCGCTCGCTGAGAGCGGCAGGCTGGAGGACGCCTGGAATGAGTGCCTCGCTCTTGCAGAGTTGCTGTCGAAGGAGCCGAACAGCCAGACGAGCGGCCTTGGGTACTGGGCCATCGGCAACGTCGCCTTCCTTCTCAAGCGCATCAGCGAGGGGGTGGATTATCACCAGCTGGCAGCGAAGAACCTCTCCCCCACAAATGACCTAGACCTGTGGGCGCGATTCAACCGCGGCTCCGCGGATTTCCGCCTCGCAGCCGGAATCATCGAACCCGAAACCCTCGAATGCATCGAGCGAGCGGAACTCGCGAGCTCGATCGTCGGAGGGACGGAACGTGATCGCCTCGAACTGAAACTGATTCGCGCGCAGTGGCTCGTCCTCACGGGACAGTTCGAGGCCGCCGGTAAACAACTCACAGAAATCATCGACAAGAAGCACTTGTTGGCCTCGCATGTCGCCGCCCAGGCCCATTTCCTTCAGGGACAGGCGTTGGCCGGCTCTACCAGCAGCGCAGACGCCCTTGCCGACCTCAGGCTGAGTGAAGAGCTCTTCCTGCAGTCAGGTGCTGATGACAGAGCAACCACTGCCAGGGCTCTCATCGAGACCATTCAGCAGCCACAAAGCTGAACCGGCACAAGCGATTGAAAGTCAAGGGGAATTCGCGGCAACACCCTTGCCCTGATCTCCGCCGCGCCTGACGTAGCGTCTTCTTCAGGCCCCGACCGGGCTGGGCGTTTTCCCCCATTACTCCCACCCCGATCGGGGCTTTTCCACGCTCGCGTCCTCCGGGCGAAATTGAGGCTATCTTGACGCGCCGACAGGCCTGCGATGAAGCGTCCCGGTGCTAGTGTTTTCCCGTCAGGTAGCCGATGGCGCGATGCTCGCCGTTCATCTGCTTCCGGCTGGATCAAGCACGCAGGTCCGGATCCAATCCATTCATTCATTCGGCGACGGCTCGGGGGTAGGGCGCCATGACGAGGGCTTCCTCCTGCAGCATCTCCCGTGTAGGGCTTGTCCCCTGGTTGCTCCTTCCGACCGCGGGCGCCGCTGACGTGACCACACCCGGATTCCTGCCCTCCGGAATGTACGCTGGGACCGATGAGCGCTGACCAGAAGGACCCCCGGCTCGCCATGCTGGTCGAGAGCATCGTGCGGCTATCGCGGGGAGAACTGAGCAGTCGCATCGAACCCTCCACCGCACGGGACGAGGTTGACGCCGTCATCACCGGTGTGAATCTCCTCGCCGAAGAACTGGAGCAGGTGTACGAGCAGTTCGAGAAGCGCGTGGAGAGCCGCACGGCCATGCTCCGGCAGGCCCACCTGGACATGATGAAGATGGCCATGTCGGACGCCCTCACGGGTCTCGCCAACCGGGTCGCGCTGATGGATGCCATCGAGGAAGCACTTAACCAGGCTGCGAATGGCGCCTTGCCGCCGGCCCTGCTGCTCCTCGACCTCGACAGTTTCAAGAACGTCAATGACCGCTTCGGCCACGATGCCGGTGACCGTGTCCTGCAGGAAGTCGCCCTACGCCTCAACAGCGTCGTTCGGGAGAGCGACGTCGTCGCAAGGCTCGGCGGAGACGAGTTCGCGATCCTCCTTCCGGCCGCCACGATGGATATCGCCATGCAGGTGGCGCGCAGGGCACTCGAGGTCCTCGGACAACAGGTCCGTCTCGACTCGCTCTACGTACACTCCCGCGCCAGTATCGGCGTCCGGCTCGGAACCGCGGAGCAGACGCCGGAAGAACTCCTGCTGGATGCGGACACGGCGATGTACGCCGCAAAACGCGAGGGTCGCAGCATCATCAAGGTCTTCGAGCCCGTCATGCTGTACTCGCGTCAACTGCGCAGCCAGATGGCGACCGAACTGCGTGGCGCCATCAGCGCCGACGAACTGGTCCTGCATTACCAGCCCGTGGTCGAGCTGGCGACGAATCGCATCCTCGGCGTCGAAGTGTTGGTGCGCTGGCAGCACCCGCTGCGAGGACTGATACCGCCCGATACCTTCATTCCGCTCGCCGAGGAAATCGGCGTCATCCACGATCTCGATCGCTGGGTCATGTCGGCGTCCCTCCGGCAGCTCGCCCGGTGGAGACGCGACCTCGATCTCGATGCGGACTTCCAACTCAGGGTGAACCTGTCAGCGGTCGAGCTCAAGCAGCTGGACCTCGTCGACCACGTTCGAACCCTCCTCCGCGAGCTCGAACTTCCCGCCCAGAACCTGGTAGTGGAAATCACCGAGACCGCGATCGTGACGCGCGGCGAGGTGGAGATGTACTCGCTGCTCAGCCTGCAACAGCTCGGAGTCGGCATCGAGATCGACGATTTCGGTACCGGCTACTCATCAATCAGCTACCTGCGCGAGTTGCCGGTCAGCATGGTCAAGGTGGACCGCTCCCTCTTGGTCGAACTGGATACCAGGGCCGGTCAGCTGGAGTTCGTCGCGGCCATCCTGCAACTGATCCGGGCTGCCGGGCTGGAGGCTGTCTTCGAGGGGATCGAGACACGCGAGCAGGCGGACCAGCTGCGCGCCATGGGTTGCGCGAGCGGCCAGGGATACTACTTCAGCCGGCCCCTGCCGGCTGAAGAGGCCGGCGCCCTCCTCGCCTCCACACGGCACCTGCGCGTGGAGGAAGGTATCGACGACCCCGAGGTAGCGCCGTTGCGGTGACCGCGCGGGTCCTTGCGGTCACGGATCAGACCAGGCGCGTGAGCCAGCCGTGCGTGTCCTCGACGGTGCCGGTCTGGATGCCGAGCAGCTGGCGGCGGATCGACATGGTGACCTCCCCCGCCGCAGCATCGGCCATGCCGATGAACTCGTCGCCGTCGCGGAGCTGTCCGATGGGGGTGATGACCGCGGCCGTACCGCAGGCGAAGACCTCGGTGATCTCGCCACCGGCTACACCGTCACGCCATTCGTCCAGGGTGATCTTCCGCTCGCTGACCTGCAGGCCGCGATCGCGTCCGAGCTGGATGACGGAGGAGCGCGTGACGCCCTCGAGGATGGTTCCGGACAGGGCCGGCGTGACGATCGAGCCGTCCCGGAAGACGAAGAAGACATTCATGCCGCCGAGCTCCTCGACGGCGTTGTCATTGAACTGATCGAGGAAAAGGACCTGCTTGCAGCCGTGGGCCTCGGCCTCGAGCTGGGCAGCGAGCGACGACGCGTAGTTGCCGCCCGCCTTCGCGGCACCCGTGCCGCCACGTCCCGCCCGGGCGTAGTTCCGTGAGACCCAGATGTCGACGGGCTTCACCTCGCCCCCGAAGTAGTTGCCGGCAGGGGATGCGATCACGCGATACGAGACCTCGCGCGCCGGCCGTACGCCCAGGAATGCCTCCGTGGCAATCATGAAGGGACGCAGGTACAGGCTCTCGCCGTCGCCGGAGGGAATCCAGTCCTGGTCCGCCGCGACGAGCTGGCTCAGTGACTCGAGGAACAGTTCCTCCGGGAGCTGCGGCAGGGCCAGGCGCACGGCCGAGCGGTTGAGACGAGCGGCATTGGCGTCCGCGCGGAAGGTCCAGATAGACCCGTCGGCGTGCCGGTAGGCCTTCATTCCCTCGAAGATCTCCTGGCCGTAGTGCAGCACCGCGGCGGCAGGATCAAGGGCGATGGGGCCGTAGGGCTCCAGCCGGGCGTCGTGCCACCCTCCTACACCGGATGCATCGACGCGGAAGTCGATGATCGTCGTGTGGTCGGTGAAGTAGTTGCCGAACCCGGGGTTGGCCAGGATCGCCTCCCGCTCCGCTGCGGACGCCCGCTGCATGGACAGGTGCCGGGCGAACCGGGTATCGGTGGCTGTCATGATTCCTCCGCGCTCACGCGGGCTGCTCGTGCGGCAGGGCCGCCGTCGCCCGTCGGTGGTCAGTGCTTCGACACTGGGTTAATGATGTGTAACCACCTTAGGACACGGCAGCGGCAATCGCATCGCCGACGGCGGCCGTCCTGCGGTCCGTGGTGCGGGACGAGATGTCCTCCTCCACAGCTTGCTCGATCCTCGCGGCGTGCTCGTCGAGACCGAGGTGCCGGAGCAGGAGCGCCGCCGAGAGAATTGCGGCGGTCGGGTCGGCGATCTGCCGGCCGGCGATATCGGGCGCCGACCCGTGCACGGGTTCGAACATCGAGGGCGCGGTGCGCTCCATGTTGAGGTTCGCGGACGCCGCGAGCCCGATCCCGCCGGAGACAGCCGCTGCCAGGTCGGTCACGATGTCGCCGAACAGGTTGTCCGTCACGATCACGTCGAAGCGCGACGGATCGGTGACGAGGAAGATCATCGCCGCGTCCACGTGCAGGTAGTCATGGCTGACGTCGGGGAACTCGGCGGCGACGGCCTCGACGGTGCGCTTCCACAGGTGGCCTGCGTAGACCAGGACGTTGTGCTTGTGTACCAGCGTCAGCTTCCTGCGGCGCGCCGACGCCCGCGTGAAGGCATCGCGCACCGCACGCTCCACGCCGAATGCCGTGTTGAGTGAGACCTCGGTGGCCACCTCGTGCGGCGTCCCTCCGCGCAGCGTTCCTCCGTTGCCGGTGTAGGGGCCTTCGGTCCCCTCCCGAACCACGATGAAATCGATGACACCGGGAGCAGCCAGCGGACTGGGCACCCCGGGATACAGGCGTGAGGGTCGCAGGTTCACGAAATGATCCAGGGAGAAGCGCAGCTTCAGCAGGAATTCGCGCTCGATGAGCCCGGACGGGATACGCGTATCTCCAGGAGCCGCGCCCACCGCCCCGAACAGGATGGCGTCGTGGCCCCTGAGTTTTCCGAGGGTCTCGTCGGAGAGCGTCTCCCCCGTCTCGAGCCAGTGCTGGGCGCCGAGCGTGTACTCGGTCAGCGTCAGGCGGACGTCGTCGCCCGCGACGGCCCGCAGCACCTTGACGGCCTCCGCGGTCACTTCGGGGCCGATCCCGTCCCCGGGGATGACGGCGAGGTCGATACTGCGGAGCGCATCAGTCATGGCTCCAGCGTAGGAAAGCACGCGGGGCGGTCACAATCGGTCCGCAGGGTGAGACAGCTCCACCCGGGGTCGGCGGAGCAGTGGGACGAACGGAGCGGCGCCACCCAGGGCGGAGCACCGATCGTGCGCAGCCGCGCCTGTCGGTCCTGACCGACAGGCCACGGACGGGACGTCCCGCATCCCCGCGCCGCGCGCATGCGCGACCTATATTGTGAGGACAGCTCAGCAGAGGTCGGGAAGGACACCGTGGCGCAGGACGAAGTACGTGGACGTCGAGGTGACGCCTCCGCCGTCGTCGCCTCCGCATCCGGCAACGAACGCGCACACCTCAAGCGTCTCCTCGAGGACGGCGGCGTCCCGACCAGGACGGTCACCACGGCAGCCTCGCTCCTCGACGAGGTACTCACGGACCGGCCCGACGTCCTGCTCGTCGATGTCTTCCTGGCCCTCGCGTACGCGGACACACTCGCCGACACCATCGCCCAGCACCCACAGCTCACCGACCTGCCCGTGATCCTCCTGCTGCCCGAGGGCGGCGCCGGCGAGCTCCCGGATACGCTCGCGCCTTCCCTCTCCGACGTCGTCTTCCGACCGCTGGAGGCCACCGAGGTGCTGCAACGGACCCGATCCGCGATTGCGCGGCGACGGCACCGTCAGGCGCAGAGGGCATCATCCGAGCGGCTGCGCGAGGACATGCGCAGGATCTCGGCCCGCATCCGGGCGACGAATGATCCGGCCGTGATAGTGGACCAGTTCCTGCCGGCGGTCGGCCAGGCCCTCGACGCACACCACGTGGCACTGCAGGTCTTCGACGACGACCGCGTTGCAGCGCACAGCTGCAGCTGGACCAGGGACACCGATGGTGGAGCAGCTATCGCAGCCCCGCTCCGGACCCACCAGGAAGCGTCGCTCGCACTCGCACTCGAACTGTGGGAGGACACGGCGACCGCATCCTTCAGCTCCGGACCAGCGGCCGCGCCACAACGGGACGACATCCCCCCGCCGGAATGGATACTCCACCACGCACGGGCGGCCCCCGCGAGCCTGCAAGGAGACGACCGGACGATGCACGGTGTCGTGGCGGCCCTCGGCGAGGGAGACACTCCGTTCGGGCTGCTGTGGATCATGAGTGAGGAGACGCCCCTGACCTGGACCGGCGTCGAGGCAGCACTCACGCAGCACGTCCTCGGCAACCTCGCACACGGGCTGATCCAGGCGCAGCTGATCTCCCGGCAGCAGCAGGCCGTACGCAAGCTGCGCGCCCTCAACCAGGCGAAGAGCGACTTCGTCGGCACGGTGAATCACGAGCTGCGAACACCCCTAGCATCCATTGCCGGCTACCTCGAGATGATCATCGATGGCGTCGGGGGCGAGCTGCCGCCGGAAGCCCACACCATGCTGCAGGCCGTCGAGCGCAACACCGCCAAGCTGAGCCAGCTGATCGACAACATCTCTGCGCTCTCCGCCCGGGAGACCGACGCGTCGGAGCACGGTCCCGTCGACATCGTGCACCTCGTCTCGGAGCTGACCAGCCGCGCGGTGCTGCAGGCCGCTGCAGGCGGCATCACACTCGACTGCGCCCTCCCAGACCGGTTGGTCACGGTTTCCGGTGACCGCGGGCAGCTATCGGCGGCCCTCGCGGTGGTCCTGTCCAACGCCATCAAGTTCACCCAGCAGGAGGGCACCGTCTCCGTGCGGCTGACGCAGGAGCCCGACCACGAACACGTCGTCATCGTCGTGCAGGACACGGGGATCGGCATCCCCGTGGATGACCTCCCCCGCCTGTTCGATGCTTTCCATCGGGCGTCGAATGCGACACCTGCCCTTCCGGGCGCGGGCGTCGGACTGAGCATCGCCAAGAAGACGCTCGAGGACCACCACGGAACTATCACGATCGAATCCAGCCTGGGCGTCGGCACATCGGTGGCGATCACGCTACCGCTGCTGAACCACGCTGCCGTAGGCTGACGAGCTGGACTCCGCACGGAAGGAACGCTCATGACCGCGGCAGCGAATCGCATACCGGTGCGCCAGTTGGATCTGGACACCCTCCTGCCTTACCTCGACCTCCATCTCGTCGGTGCGACCAACGGCGTTCGCCTGTTCCGGGCGGCGGGCCTCTCCTGGGCCGGGACACCGTACGAAGAGGACTTCACGCGGCTGCGGCAGGAGATCAGCGAGGAGCGCACATTCCTCAAGCGACTCATCAAGGCTCTCGGTCATCGGCCGAGCCTCGTCAAGATGACCCTTGCCAGGGTCCTCTCCGTCATCGCCGACCTGGATCCCCTCAACCCCAAACGGCGGAAGGCGAGCGCGGGCGCGCAACTTGAGCTCGAAGCCCTGCAGTCACTGCTGAAGGGGAAGGAAGCGCTCTGGTCGACGCTGCTGGCGCTCTCTCCCGCAGGATCGGGACAGCAGGCGAACATGGCGGAGACAGTCCTCAATACACCGGTCCTGGAGCGGCTCCTCGAAGCCTCCAAGCGACAGCAGGACACGGTTGCCCGCGTCATGACCGAGACGGCGTCGGCCCGCTTCCTGCAGCAGTAGCTGGGCATCACCCTGCAGTAGCCCGGGCATCACCCTGCGGTGGTCCGGCGGCGACCGCAGGGGCGCCTCACTCCCCCGCGGGTCCTTCGTATTTGGGGAAGACGGGCGACGGAGCGGGCAGCCGGGTCCCGACCTCGATGTGCCGGCCCAGCGCCTCGAAGCGGCGCAGCGCATCGTCGCCGTCGGTACCCTGCCCCAGTGCGGTAAGGATCTGGCCCGCGCTGGTCGGCATCACGGGCTGCGCGAGGATCGAGACCACCCGGAGCACCTCCAGCGTCACGTAGAGCACGGTGTTCATCCGCTCGGGGTCCGTCTTGCGGAGCACCCACGGCTGCTGGTCGGCGAAGTACGCATTCGTGTCGCCGAGCACCGTCCAGACCGCCTCGAGTGCTCGGGAGAACTCCTGGCGGTCGTAGGCCGAACGGCTCGCGTCGAGCAGGGCGTGCGCCTGATCGAGGATCCCGGTATCGGCGGATGCCAGCGGGCCCGGCTCTGGCACGGCACCGCCGCAGTTCTTGGCGACCATCGAGAGCGAGCGCTGCGCGAGGTTGCCGAAGTTGTTCGCGAGGTCGGAATTCATGCGCCCCACGACCGCCTCATGGCTGTACGAGCCGTCGGCTCCGAAGGGGACCTCACGCAGTAGGAAGAAGCGGACCTGGTCCAGGCCGTACTGGTCCACCCAGTCACCCGGCGCCACCGTGTTGCCCAACGATTTGGACATCTTGACGCCGCGGTTGTGCAGGAACCCGTGGATCATGACGCGCTTCGGCACCTCGAGGCCCGCGGACATGAGGAAGGCGGGCCAGTAGATGGCGTGGAAGCGTGAGATGTCCTTGCCGATGACATGCACGTCGGCGGGCCAGAACTTCCGGAACGTCTCCGATCCGGTGTCCGGGTATCCGACGCCGGTCAGGTAGTTCGTGAGTGCATCCACCCACACGTACATGACATGGCGGTCATTGCCTGGAACGGGGACGCCCCAGTCGAAGGTGGTGCGGCTGATGGAGAGGTCCTCAAGTCCCCGTCGCACGAAGGAGATGACCTCGTTGAAGCGGGACTGTGGCGCACCGAACTCGGGCTGCGACCCGTAGAGGTCCAGCAGCTTCTGCTGGTAGGCCGAGAGCCGGAAGAAGTAGCTCTCCTCCTCGGTCCAGGTGACCTCCGTGTCGGTCTCCCTCGCGTACCGCACGCCGTCCTCGCGGACCTCCGTCTCGTCCTCGCCCCAGAACGCCTCGTCCCGCACGGAGTACCAGCCGGCGTACTTGTCGAGATAGATGTCGCCGTTCGCCTCCATACGCTTCCAGATCTCGGTCGCGGCGGCGTAGTGGTCCTCGTCCGTGGTACGGATGAAGCGGTCGTAGGACGTCCCGACGACGTCGTTCATGTCACGGAACGCAAGCGCGTTGCGGGTGGCCAACTCGCGGACGGGGATGCCCTCGCGGTCCGCTGCCTGCTGCATCTTCAGGCCGTGCTCGTCCGTCCCCGTCAGGTACATGACATCGAACCCGTCCAGGCGCTTGAAGCGCGCCATGGCGTCGACGGCGATGGTCTCGTAGGCGTGCCCGATATGCGGGACGCCGTTCGGGTAGGAGATGGCCGTGGTGATGTAGAACGGAGGCTTGGCGTCAGCAGCGGGAGTCACCCTATGAAATTACCCCGCGGGACCTCCATTTGCCCAAGTGCGGCAGGGGGGGGCAAGGACAGGTCGGCCGTCTCCGGCAGTCACGCGACGACGACGGCGTCGAGTCCCAGCACCGCGTGGACGCCCCAGGTCCGGTTGGCGATCTGCGTGACGCGGAGGTCGACGACGGAACTGGCGAGGGCCAGCGCCGTCTTCCGTTCCAGTCCGTACAACTGCTGCAGCCAGGTCAGCATCGCACCGAGCGCTTCCGCCGTCGCCCTGTTCAGGTCGGCATCGAATCCGAAGGTGATGCGGGCGGTCGGGGTGAGCGCATGGATGCTGCTGAGTGGCGTATCGCGGACGACGTCGACGGTGAGCGTCGTCGTCATGCCGCACTCGATCGCGGTGCCACCGACCTCGCCGTCACCCTGCGCGGCGTGCCCGTCGCCGAGGTGCAGGAGCGCGCCGGGCACGGTGACGGGCAGGAACAGCGTGGACCCGGCCGTCAGCTCGCGGCAGTCGATATTGCCGCCGCCGGCGGCGCGGGGAGGGGTGGTGGAATGTTCTCCGGGCTCCACGGGCGGCAGGCCCACGACGCCGAGGAACGGAGCGAGCCGGACCGTGTGGCCGTGCTGGTTCGTCCCGGTCCCGGCGTCGCGGTCGAGGTCCCACAGCAGCCAGGCGGGCTCCGACCCCTCGATGCCCAGGCTGTGGGCGAAGGCGTCGTCCCGACTGCCCCCGGCGGTCCAGCCCCAGTCCGCTGTCTCGAAGGCGTCGAACCGGAGGGCGAGCACGTCGCCCGCGGTGGTTCCGGCTACCTCGATGGGGCCCGTGAGCGCGTGCCCCCGGCGATCAGGGAACCGGTAGGGCGTCGTCGCGCCGGGGGCGGACTGCCGTTCGAGGTGCCCCCAGGCGTCCAGGGACTCGACGATCACGCGGTCGCCGGGTTCGATCGTCAGCACGGGTGCGGTGTCCCGGGACAGGACCTGCGTCGCGGTCGCCTGCCGGGCGGGGAGCCGGTGGGTCGCCATGGGAGCGCCTTCCTCTGGAACGTCGATCAGGTGACAGCGGTCATGGGACTTCGATCAGTCCTGCAGGTCCACTTCGCGGGCCACGGATGCACCGATCTCGGCGCGTATGGCGTCGAGGACCTCCTGGGGCACGGAGCTGTCCACGGTCAGGAGGGACAGCGCCTGGCCCCCCTCCTTGTTCCGTGCCACCTGCATGCCGGCGATGTTGATGCCGCGCTCACCGAGCAGGCGACCGAGCGTCCCGATGACACCGGGCCGGTCGGCGTACAGCAGCACCAGGAGGTGGTCGCTGATGGGGATCTCGAGCTCGTAGCCGTTGACGCCGACGAGCTTCTCCACCTGCTTCGGCCCGGTCAGGGTACCGGCCACCGAGATCTGCGAGCCATCGGACAGAGCGCCGCGCAACCGGAGCACGTTGCGGTACTCCTCGGACTCCGGTGTGGTGATGAGCCGTGAGGTGATGCCGCGCTGCTCCGCGAGGATCGGTGCGTTCACGTAGGACACCTGCTCCGACACGACGTCGGTGAAGACGCCCTTCAGGGCGGCGAGTTCGAGGGCCTTCACGTCGAGGGACGCGATCTCGCCGGCGACCTCGATGTCGATCTGCGTCAGCGAGTCGTGCGTCAGTGCGGTGAAGATGCGTCCCAGCTTCTCCATGAGCGGAATGCCGGGCCGGACGGCCGGGTCGATGACGCCGCCGGCCACGTTGACGGCGTCGGGCACGAGTTCTCCGGCCAGGGCGAGCCGCACGGACTTCGCCACCGAGACGCCGGCCTTCTCCTGGGCCTCCTCCGTCGAGGCACCGAGGTGAGGTGTGACCACCACGCTGTCATGGGCGAAGAAGGGCAGGTCGGTGCTGGGCTCCTGCACGAAGACATCGACGCCGGCTCCGGCGATCCGGCCCTCCTCGAGCGCCGTGTGGAGGGCCACCTCGTCGACGAGTCCGCCACGGGCGACATTGACGACGTACGCGGTGTCCTTCATGAGAGCGAATGCGTCGGCGCCGAGCATGCCCACGGTCTCGGGGGTCTTCGGCATGTGGATGGTGACGAAGTCCGATTCGCGGAGCAGTTCGTCGAGTGTCACCAGGCGGACGTTGAGCTGCGCTGCCCGGGCCGAGGTCACGTAGGGGTCGTAGGCGAGGATCTGCGTGCCGAAGCCCTGGAGGCGTGCCGCAACGAGCGCACCGATGCGACCGAGGCCGATGATGCCGATGTTCTTCTCGTAGAGCTCCGTGCCGGAGTACTTGGAGCGCTTCCACTCCCCCGCCTTCAAGGCCGCACTGGCCTGCGGAATGTTCCTCGCAAGGCTGAGGATGTGGCCGACCGTCAGTTCTGCCGCGGAGATGATGTTCGACGTCGGGGCGTTGACCACCATGACGCCCGCCTGCGTCGCGGCCTTGATGTCGACGTTGTCCAGGCCGACGCCGGCGCGCGCGATGACCTTCAGCTTCGGCGCCGCGCTGATGGCTTCCGCGTCCATCCGCGTCGCCGAGCGCACCAGGACGGCGTCGACATCGGCGAGTGCGCCGAGGAGCTGCGCGCGGTCCGCTCCGTCAGTGCTGCGGATCTCGAAATCGGGGCCGAGGGCCTCGACGGTGGCGGGTGAGAGTTCCTCGGCGATGAGGACGACGGGCTTCGGGGTCACGGGGAGTTCCTTCTGGGGTGTGGCAGAGGGCGGCTGGCTGGGAACGGCCGGTCGCTGCGGACTTGGGCCGGACATGAGACCGGCAGGGCACCTGCTCGTCGCTGAGCGTTGAACACGTGCCCTGCCGGGGAGGGATCAGGCGCTAGCGCGCGACCGAGCCCTCGGTGTAGTCATCGTTCGTCTTGATCCACGAGAAGAGCTTGCGGAGCTCGCGGCCCGTGCTCTCGATCGGGTGGTCCTCACCCTTCTTGCGCAGCTCGGTGAACTCGGGGGCGCCGGCGTCCTGGTCGTCGATGAAACGCTTTGCGAAGGCACCGCTCTGGATGTCCGCGAGGACGGCCTTCATGTTCTCCTTGACCTCGGGCGTGATCACGCGCGGGCCGGAGACGTAGTCGCCGTACTCCGCGGTGTCGGAGACGCTCCAGCGCTGCTTGGCGATGCCGCCCTCGACCATGAGGTCGACGATCAGCTTGAGCTCGTGCAGCACCTCGAAGTAGGCGACCTCGGGCTTGTAGCCGGCCTCGGTCAGCGTCTCGAAGCCGTACTGGATCAGCTGCGACGCACCACCGCACAGGACGGCCTGCTCGCCGAAGAGGTCAGTCTCGGTCTCCTCGGTGAAGGTGGTCTCGATGACGCCCGCACGCGTGCCGCCGATGGCCTTCGCGTAGGACAGCGCGAGGTCGCGCGCTTTGCCGGTGGCATCCTGCTCGACGGCGATGAGGTCGGGAACGCCGCGTCCGGCCTCGAACTCGCGTCGGACGATATGCCCCGGGCCCTTGGGTGCCACGAGCGCGACGTCGACGTCGGACGGAGGCTGGATGTAGCCGTAGCGGATGTTGAAGCCGTGGCCGAAGAACAGGGCGTCGCCGGCCTGCAGGTTCGGGGCGATGTCGTCCTTGTACACGTGGCGCTGCACCTGGTCCGGGGTGAGCACCATGATGAGGTCCGCCTCGGCGGTCGCCTCGGCCACCGAGAGGACACGGAGCCCCTCCGCCTCGGCCTTGGCGCGCGACGCCGATCCTTCCTTCAGTCCGACGCGCACGTCGACGCCGGAGTCACGCAGGCTGAGGGCGTGGGCATGGCCCTGGCTGCCGTAGCCGATGACGGCCACGGTGCGGCCCTGGATGATCGAAAGATCTGCATCGTCGTCATAGAACATCTCGGTCACGGGTGTTTCTCCTTGGGGTGGGTGGTGCTGGAAAGGTAGGGGTAGCGCTCGGAAGCGCTGTCAGGCGCTGCGGAGGGCGCGGTCGCTCATCGACTTGGCCCCGCGGCCGATCGCGAGGGTGCCCGACTGGACGATCTCGCGGACGCCGAACGGCTCGAGCACGGACAGGAGCGCCGAGAGCTTCTCGGGCGTGCCCGTCGCCTCGATGATCAGCGAATCGGTGGCGACGTCGACGACGGAGGCGCGGAACAGGTCCGCGGCCTGCGTGACCTGCAGCCGGGTCGCGGCGTCGGCCCTGACCTTGATCAGGATGTGGTCGCGCTGCACCGACTGCTCGGTGGTCAGCTCGACGATCTTGATCACGTTGATGAGCTTGTTCAGCTGCTTGGTGACCTGCTCGAGGAGTTCCTCCTCGGCCTCCACCACAACGGTGATGCGGGACATCCCCGCGACTTCGGTCGGTCCGACCGCAAGCGAGTTGATGTTGAACGCGCGCCGGGCGAACAGGCTGGCAACGCGGGTCAGGACGCCGGGAACGTCCTCGACGAGCACGGAAAGGGTGTGTCGTGCCATGGTCAGTCCTCCTGCTCCCAGGTCGGGGTCATGTTGCGGGCAATCTGGATGAGGTCGTTACTGACGCCCGAGGGCACCATCGGCCACACCATCGAGTCGCGGCTGACCACGAAGTCGATGACGACAGGGCGGTCGTTGATCGCAAGGGCCTGCTGGATGGTGGCGTCGATGTCCTCGTCGCGCTCACAGCGCAGCCCCACGCAGCCGTAGGCATCGGCGAGCTTCACGAAGTCGGGCACACGAACGGTGTCGTGCCCGGTATTGAGGTCCGTGTTGGAGTAGCGCCCCTCGTAGAAGAGGGTCTGCCACTGCCGCACCATACCTAGGGACGAGTTGTTGATGACCGCGACCTTGATGGGGATGTTGTTGATGACGCAGGTCGCCAGTTCCTGGTTGGTCATCTGGAAACAGCCGTCGCCGTCGATGGCCCAGACCACGCGGTCCGGGTTGCCGACCTTCGCGCCCATGGCTGCCGGGACCGAGTAGCCCATGGTGCCGAGGCCGCCCGAGTTCAGCCAGGCGTGGGGGCGCTCGTACTGGATGAACTGTGCCGCCCACATCTGGTGCTGGCCGACTCCGGAGACGAAGACGCCTTCCGGTCCGGTGAGTTCGCCGATGCGCTTGATGACCTGCTGGGGTGCCGACAGGCCGTCGTCGGGCTGGGTGAAGCCGACCGGGTAGGTCTCACGCAGGTGGTTGATGGTCCTCCACCAGGCGGAGATGTCCGGCCGTTCCTGCGTTCCGAAACTTTCACGGACGGCGGCGGTCAGCTCGGGGATGATCTCCTTGACGGACCCGACGATGGGCACGTCGGCCGTGCGGTTCTTCGAGATCTCGGCCGGGTCGATGTCGGCGTGGATGACCTTGGCGTTCGGCGCGAAGCTGGAGAGCACGCCGGTGACGCGGTCGTCGAAGCGGGCTCCGAGGGTGATGAGGAGGTCCGCCTGCTGCAGGGCCGTGACAGCGGAGACCGAGCCGTGCATGCCGGGCATGCCCACGTGCTGGTCGTGGGAGTCCGGGAAGACGCCGCGGGCCATCAGCGTCGTCACCACGGGCGCGCCGACGAGCTCTGCGAGCTCCTTCAACTCGGCGGACGCATGGCCCTTGACCACGCCTCCGCCTACGTAGAAGACGGGGCGCTGCGAGCCGCTGATGAGGCGTGCGGCCTCGCGGACCTGCTTCGAGTGCCCGCGCATCACCGGGCGGTAGCCGGGGATGTCCACCTTGGGCGGCCAGGAGAAGATCATCGTCGACTGCTGCGCATCCTTGGCGATATCGACGAGCACCGGACCGGGGCGTCCGGTCGTCGCGATGTGGAAGGCCTCCGCGAGGACGCGGGGGATGTCCTGCGCCTTGGTCACGAGGTAGGAGTGCTTGGTGATCGGCATCGTGATGCCGACGATGTCCGCTTCCTGGAACGCGTCCGATCCGATGAAGGCGCTCGAGACCTGGCCCGTGATGGCGACCATGGGCACGGAATCCATGTGGGCGTCGGCGATGGCCGTCACGAGGTTGGTGGCACCCGGGCCCGAGGTCACGATGCAGACTCCGGGGCGGCCGGTCACCATGGCGTAGCCCTGCGCCGCGTGGCCCGCACCCTGCTCGTGGCGCACGAGGATGTGGCGGAGTTTCGTGGAGGCCAGGAGCGGGTCGTACGTGGGAAGGATCGCCCCGCCGGGAAGACCGAAGACGTCGTCGACTCCGAGTTCCTCGAGGGACCGGACGATCGCGGCGGACCCGAGCATCTCGGTGGGCGCCACGACGGCGTTGGACCCTCGGACGGCGCTCACCGGGACGACGGGCGCGGCCGCGGTCTCGCGCGCGGGTGCTGCGGGAGGTGCTGGTCTTGCTGCCAACAGCGCTGGGCTGATGGGCGATCCCTTGGACATCTCAGACTTCCTTCGGAACGTGTGCTGCACTGCTGCAGCTGGAACTGCGGACGGACTTCCACGCGCCCCTCTTCCGTCGACAGATTGTGTCAACAAAAAAACCCCTCAGCCTTGTCGGGCTCTGCGAGGGGTTGCGCGTGACTGCAGTCGTCGATGAGACGGGCTTCAGGCCACGCGCTGCATAAGGACGACGACTACGGGTTCGAGCTGCATACCTGTAGTCTCCTCGCCCCCGCGAAAGGGTGTCAACCACACCCCCTGCGATCTCACATGGTGGACTCCTGCGTCCAGTTAGTGGACACTAACGCTCTTCCCCATCTCACCGGCGCGGGGGGAAGATGCCCCCGCGCCGGCCACGCGAACCTGCGCTAGCCGCAGTAGGCACCGGTCGACGCCGAGTGGACGAGCTTGGCATACTTCGCGAGCACGCCCTTGGTGTAGCGGGCGGGGAGCGGCTCCCAGCCCACCCTGCGCTCCTCCAGCTCGGCCTCGTCGACGAGCAGGTCGAAGCTCTTGGCCGCGATGTCGACCCGGATGCGGTCGCCGTCGCGCACGAACGCGATGGGACCGCCGTCGACCGCCTCGGGTGCGACGTGGCCGATGCACAGGCCCGTGGTGCCGCCCGAGAAGCGTCCGTCGGTCAGGAGGAGGACGTCCTTGCCGAGGCCCGCACCCTTGATGGCGCCGGTGATCGCGAGCATCTCGCGCATGCCCGGCCCGCCCTTCGGCCCCTCGTAGCGGATGACGACGACGTCGCCGGCGTGGATGGCGCCGGCGTCGAGCGCCTCGAGGGCACCGTTCTCACGCTCGAAGACGCGCGCGGTGCCTTCGAAGACGTCGGCATCGAAACCGGCGCTCTTGACCACGGCACCCTCGGGTGCCAGCGAGCCATGCAGGATCGTGATGCCGCCGGTCTTGTGCAGCGGGTTGTCGAGTGCGCGGAGGATCTTGCCGTCGAGGTCCGGCGGGTTGATGTCCGCGAGGTTCTCCGCGAGCGTCTTGCCGGTGACGGTGAGGCAGTCGCCGTGCAGCAGTCCGGCGTCGAGCAGTGCCTTCATGATCACCGGCACCCCGCCCACCTTGTCGACGTCGAACATCACATAGCGCCCGAACGGCTTGAGGTCGCCCAGGTGCGGGATCGTGTCACCGATGCGGCTGAAGTCGTCGAGCGTGAGGTCCACCTCGGCCTCGCGGGCGATCGCGAGGAGGTGCAGGACGGCGTTCGTCGAACCGCCGAAGGCCATGGTGACCGCGATGGCGTTCTCGAAGGCCTTCTTGGTCATGATGTCGCGCGCCGTGATGCCGAGGCGCAGGAGGTTCACGACGGCCTCGCCGGACTTCTGCGCGAACGCGTCGCGTCGGCGATCGACCGAGGGAGGTGCGGCGGACCCGGGCAGTGACATCCCGAGGGCCTCGCCGATGCAGGCCATGGTGTTGGCGGTGTACATACCGCCGCACGCACCCTCCCCGGGACAAACGGCGCGTTCGATGCTGTCGAGGTCCTTGAGGCTCATCGTGCCGGCGGCGCAGGCACCCACCGCCTCGAAGGCGTCGATGAGGGTGACTTCCTTCTCCGTGCCGTCCTCGAGCTTCGCGAAGCCCGGCATGATGGTGCCCGCGTACAGGAAGACGGAGGCGAGGTCGAGGCGTGCGGCTGCCATGAGCATCCCGGGCAGCGATTTGTCACAGCCGGCGAGGAGCACGGACCCGTCGATGCGCTCGGCCTGCATGACCGTCTCCACGGAGTCGGCGATGACTTCCCGTGACACGAGCGAGAAGTGCATGCCCTCGTGACCCATCGAGATGCCGTCGGAGACGGAGATGGTGCCGAACTGCATGGGGAACCCGCCGGCCGCGCGGACGCCTTCCTTCGCGCCCTCCGCCAGGCGGTTGAGGGACAGGTTGCAGGGGGTGATCTCGTTCCAGGAGCTCGCGACGCCGACCTGCGGCTTGGCGAAGTCGTCGTCGCCCATTCCCACCGCACGAAGCATGCCGCGTGCGGGCGCCGCATGGATTCCGTCCGTGACGATGCGGCTTCTGGGCTTGATGTCTGGAGTTGTTTCCACGCTCATGAGGGAAAGTCTAGGCCCGCGTTGCAGGCACGTTTCGCCATATGACCCTCCTGTTACAGCAGCCGGCGACGGGGAAGGAAGGGCCGTCTCCACCCGCGCGGATCCTCGTGCCCTCCCGCCGCCCTCCGGTACAGTGTGGATCTCGCGGGCAGTCCTTCCGGCCCGCCGGCCGAGAGCTCCGCGAGAAGTCCCGGACGGGACCAGTCCGACAGCCTCCTACCGCAACGGCGTGATATGACTCCCGATGAGCCCTCCGACTCCAGCCCACCCCTCGACGGCGGACAGGGACTGAAGAACGCCCTGCGCCGCGTCTTCGACGGGCAGATCCCCAACTACGGCGACTACAACCTGGTCTTCGCGGCACGGCACGCGGGCCAGGCGGCGGGACGCGCGCGAACCTCGCGGTCGGCTCCGGTGGCTCCGTCGCCGTCCGCCACCGCCTACGTGGTCGGCTATCGCTGGAAGCCGATGGAACTCATGATCGCGCCGGTGGACCTGACCGGCATCACGGGCGCCGGTGTGCCCGTCGAGGTGAACATGACCAATCTCGCGCATGCGCTCCAGTGGGATGCCGACGACAGCTTCGAAGTCGGCACGAGCACGGGGCGGATCTTCCGCTTCGACGTGTCCGCCGATCCGGTGCTCGATATCGGGCCGGGCACTCCCCTGCACCTGCCGCAGGACGACGACGTGATCGACTTCAACGCCTTCATGGATGCCTTCATCGCGATGGCCTGATGAACCTGCGTCCGGATGGGACGACCTAGTCCCAGGGGCCCTTCCGTACGAGGTTCTCCGGCTCGCGGCCCTCCCCGAGAAGCCCGACCTGACGCTTCAGCAGTGCGAGGATTCGAGGCGGGAAAGCCTCCGTGTTGCCGCCGATATGGGGGGTGATGATCACTCCGGGAGCGCTCCACAGCGGATGGCCCTCGGGCAGTGGCTCCGGGTCGACGACGTCGAGCGCCGCTCTGAGCCGACCCGCCAGGACCTCGCGTGTCAGTGCCTCCGTGTCGACGACGGCGCCGCGGGCCACATTGACGATGAGCGCGCCGTCGGGCAGGGCAGCGAGGACCTCGCGGCCGATCAGTCCGCGCGTCGCTCCGGTCAGGGGTGTGATGACGATGACGACGTCGTGGTCCGGCGCGAGGCCGACCAGCTCGTCGCTGCCGTGGACGTGCCCGAGGTCGTCGTCGCGGGCCGCGCTGCCGACCCGGGTCACCTCCGCCTCGAAGGTCACGAGCCGGCGGCGGATCTCCTCGCCGATGCCACCGACGCCGACGAGCAGCACCCGCCGGTCCGCGAGGCCCGGGTAGCGGGCGCTGTGCCACCGGCCCTCGGACTGCTGCCGCACGGCGTCGTCGATCCCGCGCAGCGACGCGAGGGCCAGCCCGACGGCCAGCTCGGCGGTGGCCGCAGCGTGCACCCCGGCTGCCGTCGCGATCGCCACTCCCGGTCCGACGAGGTCCGCGACGCCGTCGTACCCCGTGGACTGCGTCTGCACGAGCCGCAGGTTCGGCGCCGCATCGAGGGCTCCGTCGAGGTGCGCCCGTCCCGTGTAGGGCAGGACTGCGGCGTCCAGCTGCGCAGGGTCGAAGCCCTCGGGGGCATCGCTGAAATCCCACAGCACCACGTCGACGGCTGGAGAGACGTCTGCCAGCGAATCGCGCAGATCCGCGGAGGGGACGCTCAGGGTTCGGACGATCGGGCCGGCGGAAGGAGTCGAGGGGTCGGTCATGGTGCCAGCCTAGCGCCGGGGCTGCGGCTGCCCCGCGGCCGACGAGGGTGGACACCCGGAAAAGCCCGTCCTAGGGTCGGAACATGTCAGCCGCAGCACGACGGCGACCCGCCCGATCCCCCTCCCGGGCCATCCTGCCGGCCCTCGCACTGCTGGTCCTGACCGCCTGCTCACCCGAGGCGGCCGAACCGGAGCCGGTCTTCGCCGGTGCCTCCGCAGCCTCCGCTCCCGTCGCGGGTGCCTCGGCCGCCGTTCCTCCCGCCCTGTCCTACGAGGGTGATGCGGTGTCGGGGCTCGGCCTCCCGTGGTCCATCGTGGTGCTCGACGACGGCAGCCTGCTCGTCTCGGAGCGCGACACCGGGGAGATCAGGCGGATCAACGAGACCACCCGGGAGGTCATCGGCACCATCGCCGACGCTACGGCCGCGGCCGGCGAGGGAGGACTCCTGGGCCTCGCCGTCGCAAACAGTGCCGACCCCGCAGTCCTGTACGCCTACTACACCTCGGCCATGGACAACCGCGTGGTGCGCCTCCCGCTGAGCGACGGCGGGCTCGGTGCCCCGGAGCCGATCCTGACAGGCATACCGAAGGCCGACATCCACAACGGCGGGCGGATCGCCGTCGGGCCCGACGGTCACCTCTACATCGGCACGGGCGACGCCGGAGTCCGCCCGAACGCGCAGGATCCCGGGAACCTCGGCGGAAAGATCCTCAGGATCACGGTCGACGGCGACATCCCCGCCGACAACCCCATTCCCGGCTCCCCCGTCTACAGCCTGGGACACCGAAACGTGCAGGGCCTCGCCTGGGACTCCGCCGGTGCACTCTGGGCGACGGAGTTCGGACCGGAGATCGACGACGAACTGAACCTCGTGCAGCCGGGCGGGAACTACGGCTGGCCCGAGGTCACCGGCGCTCCGGGCGATTCCCGTTTCCTCGACGCCCAGGTGGTGTGGCCGTCGACGGCGTCGTCCTCCCCCAGCGGCATGACCATCCTCGATGACATCGCCTACATCGGGGGCCTGCGCGGGCAGCGGCTGTGGCAGGTCCCGCTCGAGGGCGGCACGGCCGGGGAACCGGTCAGCCACTTCGACGGGTCCTACGGACGCCTGCGGGACGTCGCAGGGGCGGGGGACGGTTCGCTGCTCGTCGCGACCAACGAGTCCGGCGGAGCGAGGATCCTGCGCATCGCCGTCGGGCTGTCGGGGTGAGCGTCCGGTTTCATGTTTGGGCGGAAGTGCTGGTAGAGTCTCATGCTGTTGCGGATGACCAGACCGGGTGAAATCGGGAGGTAGAAAGCCACGCACCTCTAGCTCAATTGGCAGAGCAATTGACTCTTAATCAATGGGTTTCGGGTTCAAGTCCCGAGGGGTGCACTTCGTTACCCCGTTCTTCAGGTCTCGCCGCCTGGAGGGCGGGGTTTCGTTATGCCCGGATGTTGTCGAGGGTTCCCGACATGGTCGGCGCGGGGTCAAGCCCGTTCCCAGGTCCCATCACTCATTGCACCACGGTCCACCGGTCTGCACGATGGAAGAAAGCGTGCAGGCGCAGGTGTCGGTCGGCGGAGGGACGTAGATGACCAGGAATGCCGCGGACGATCGGCCCGCCTTCGACTACCATCCCTGGCCCCGTCCGATCCCGGCGCCCTACCTTCCCCTTGTCCGGTTGGCCATCCTCCTCGGCCTCCTGACCGTCCTGTTCCTGACGGTCCTGCCCTCCCTGTCGATCCTCCACCTCCTGGTGAGCACCCTGGTCCTGGTGTCGTTCTTCCGCCGCACGAGGAGGATGCAGAAGCGCCGCGGGGACACGAACGGCTGACGCACGTCGCGCCGTCACGGCGGCCACCGGGCGTGCCGCGACGGCGCCTGCAGCAGTATCGGCACCAGCACCTCGTCATCACGCCGCCGACATGCTTGTCCCCCGGGCCTACGATGGACGCGTGAACGAAATCCTGTCCTTTGCCGGGAACTACTGGTGGCTTGTCTTCCCCCTGTCCGGGGTATTCGCGGTATGGGGTAAGTCGTGGTCCGCGGCGGGCGAGCGGCGCCACCAGCGCAGGATGGAGCTGTACCGGCTCAAGAATCCGGCACTCCCGCAGGCACCGCAGCAGCCGACCGGCGATCCGGCACAGAACCGGGCCGGCCGGGAGCGTGACGTCCGGCACGTCGAGCGCATGCATGACGAGGTCGACAGGAAATGGCTGTCCTACGAGCTCGATGCTGCCAAGCTCATCGACTACCCGATGATGACCGACGTGCGGGAGCCGCTCACCGTCGCCTTCCTCCGCGCCAAGCGGGAGGCCGACTCACTGCGGCCACAGGAACCCGCGGGCGTCTCGTCCGAGGAACTCGCCGCGTACCGCTCGGCGGTCACCTCGTTCGACGTCGCGTTCCAGGTGGCCGAAACCGAGGCCCGACGCGTCAGGGCGAGCGGGTTCACGACCGATGAGCGCCTGCGCCTGGACACGGCGCGCAAGCTCGTCACCGTGGCCGTCGACGACGCCGCGACAGCAGCTGAGCGCCAGACGGCGTATCGACGCGCGCGCCGGGAGCTGGACGGGCTGATCGTCCTCCCCGACGCCACCATCACCTCTCTCGAGAAGAAGGTTGCCGGTGCGATCGGTGCGCGGCCGGAGCCCTCGCCGTCCTGAGCATCGGATGGACGGGGCGGGCGGCGCCTACGCGCCGGGTCTTCCCTGACTGCTCCCACGCGGAGCATAATCGCTCCCACAGGCACCTTCGCCCAGACAGCGCGGGTTATGACAGGAGCAGACATCATGGCGGCGACGATCAACACGTACCTGAATTTCAAGGACAACGCGACTGAGGCGATGGACTTCTACCAGTCGGTGTTCGGCGGTGAGCTGCAGCGCAGCACCTTCGCCGAATACCAGGTCAGCGAGGACCCGGCGGAGCAGGACAAGGTCATGCATTCGATGCTGACGACTCCGTCAGGGCAGGTGCTCATGGCCGCCGATACGCCGAACAGCATGGAGTACAGCGCTCCGAGCGGTCATTCGCTCTCGCTCAGCGGCGACGACGAGGCGGAGCTCCGCGGCTACTGGGATGCCCTCGCCGGGAGCGGCACCGAGATCATGCCGCTGGCTGCGTCACCGTGGGGTGACAGCTTCGGCATGTGCATCGACCGGTTCGGCATCTCATGGATGGTCAACATCGCCGGGGCTGGTGCGGGTCCCGACGCGGGCGGAGCCACCGATGCCCAGGAGGCAGGGATCGGCGGGTAGGAGCCGCCGCTCGACCGTCAGGCCCGCGCACCGGTCTCGAAGGTCAGTGTCGGTTCGTCCGGCATGGACAGCGTGAGCACGGCCTCCTCGATACGCTCGTGGTCCTCGATGTCGTGTTCGACCGCACGGAGGGCGATGGCGACGTCGTGCTCCCGACGGTCCCCCACGAGGTCCACCGCCGCCACCAGGTACAACCGCTCGGGTCCCACGTACTCGAGGTGGAGATAGGTCACGCGCTCGATGCTCCGGTGCGCGCTGAGCCGCTCGGCCACCGACTCGAGGAGGGCGGGAGACACGGCCTGCCCCACGAGGAAGCGCCGGTTGCGGTCGATCAGGATCACGGCTATCACTCCCAGGAGGACGCCCACGAGGATGGAGCCGATCGCATCCGGTACGGGTGAACCCGTGAGCTGGTGCAGGAGGATGCCCACGAACGCGAGGACAAGCCCGATCAGGGCAGCCGAGTCCTCTGCGAAGACAGCGCGGAGCGTCGGGTTCGACGTCGTCGAAACGCTGTGCAGGGTTGAGGTGCCGCTCTCGCGCCCAGCCCTGCGGGCCTGCCGGAACGCCTGGGTGAACGAGATCCCCTCGAGGACGAACGCGACCGCGAGGACGGCGTAGGCGATGCCGTAGTCACCGGCGGGTTCGGGCTCGAGCAGTTGCTGGACCCCGTGCGTGATGGACACGACGGCGCCGGCCGTGAAGAGCCCGAAGGCGGCGAACATGGACCAGACGTAGGCCTCCCGTCCGTACCCCATCGGGTGTGTGCGGTCCCGGTGGCGCCTGGACTTGCGCTCGGCGACGAGCAGGAAGATCTGGTTCCCGGTGTCGGCCCAGGAGTGGGCTGCTTCCGCGGTCATCGAGGCGGACCCCGTGACGATCGCCGCGAAGGTCTTGGCGGCGGCGACCACGAGGTTCGCGACGAACGCGATGATGACCGTCAGCGTGCTGTCGCTGCCCGGGGACGGCTGAGGTGCGTCCGCGGCCGGCGGCGCCTCGGTCACCGGGGTGTATTCCTGGTTCTTCATGCCGTCCTTCCGGGACGTCGGACGACGACGGCGGCACCCACCCCGGGCACCGCCGTCGGGCGCCTCCTACCTGGATGCTTCCTTGTTCACATCCGTCGGCGAATCGAACTCACGGTCCGGCAGGTTCTTCAGCGTTTCCAGCACGGATCCGTCCGCGCCCTTTCCCTCGGCGTGCTTGACGAGGTCCTCCCTGGACGCCGGATACTCCATGCCGCCCAGTGCCTTCTGGATGTCGATCGGACTTGGATCTGCCATGTGGTGCTCCTTCGTATCGGTTCGATTTCCCTGCATGGTGGCGCTCCCGGCGGGGGCGCCGTCACTGGCCCAGGATCACGTGGGCAGCGTCTATCTCACGGTCGGTCACCGTGGTGGGCGCCTCGAGGTGCACCGCGCCGGAGGGGATGATGCCTGCTCCGCCGTAGCGCTCCATGACGCGCCACTGCGCGGCGACGTCCTCTCCGGCGTGCCCGGGCGGAAGCCTGTCCCAGAAATCGAACCCACCGCACGCCACGAGGGCCTCGCGGTCGAACAGGACGCACCCGCCCACCCACGCGACGCGGTACAGCCGCCACTCCCCCTGCGGGATCCCGAGCTCGGCGGCGGCGTGGGCGAGGTTGGCGGCATTGTGGAGGGGCCAGCGGGAAAAACCCTCACTCCCCGGCCGGATCCGCTCCGGGAGCACCTCGTCGTCCGGCCACAGAGCCAGCCCGATACGCTCGTGCGGCCTGCGGTCGGTGAGGTAGGACAGACCCTGCACGGCAGAACCGATGAACCCGCAGCCCGATGCCTCCAACGCCCTGCTCATCCGTACCAGCGAGCCGGGTTCGAGCCATACGTCGTTGTCGAGGAAGAGGACGAAGGGGGCACTCGCCAGTCCCAGGAGGTAGTCCCGGTGCTCGGCGAGCCCCCTGCGGGGCAGGTGACGCTCGAGCTGCACGCGGTGGCCCTGGGCCTCGAGGACCCGGACCATCGCCCGGACCGCCGGCTGCATGAAGGAGGCGGCCTCGCCCTCGGTCTGGTCACTGACGATGACCCGGAAGGGCACACCCTCCTGCGCTGCGAGCCCGGAGAGCGTCACGGCGAGTTCCGCGGCCCGTCCGTAGGAGGGGATCAGCACGTCGACGAGAGGCTCCTCGCTGGGAGCCTCGAGCGCCCACTCCCCCGACCAGCGTGGTGTCACGGCGCGTCACCGGGGACCGGCGTCGACCGGATCCTGCGCACCACGGCGGCGGTCGAGCGCTCGGGCACGTAGTCGAGGATGCTGACCCTGCCCCCGCAGGCCTCGACGGCCGGCGTCTCCTCCAGCATCTGCGCGGTGTAGTCACCGCCCTTCGCATAGACATCGGGCCTCAGGAGCTCGATCAGCGGGACAAGGGTGTCCGTATCGAACACGGTCACGTAGTCCACGCAGCTGAGGGATGCGATGATCCCGGCACGGTCGGCGATCGGGTTGATGGGCCGGTCCGGTCCCTTGAGCCGACGGACGCCGTCGTCGTCGTTGAGAGCGACGACGAGGATGTCGCCGAGCTGCTTGGCCTGGTTGAGGTAGCGCGTGTGGCCGCGGTGCAGCACATCGAAGCAGCCGTTGGTGAGGACGATGCGCCTGCCTGCTGCGCGGTCCTCCTCCACCCGCCGCAGGAGGTCGGCCGTCGAAAGCGCGGTGTCCGCGACCTGCTGGAGGTGGCGCGTGAGATCCGCCGTCGTGCAGACGGAGGTGCCCGGGCGGTGCACGACGACGTCGGCGGCGGCCTGGGCGAGGTCGAGGCTCGTGGTCAGCGGGAGCCCTGCCGCTCGCGCGACGGTGAGGCTCGCGACGAAGGTGTCTCCTGCGCCGGACGCCTGCTTCTCCGTGGCGGGCCTGGCCCACGTCCGGTGTCCGCCGCCGTCCCGCGTGAGGAGCACCGTCCCGTCACGGTCCAGTGTCACGACGACCGCGGCGGCGTTGGTCGCCGCGAGCAGTTCGGCACGGCGCGCGGTAACTGCGGCAGCCCTGTCCGAGCGCGGATCGAGGCGGGTCGCGAGGACCTGCGCCGCTTCTCCGGCGTTGGGCGTGACGAGGTGCGGATTGAGCTCCGACCAGGCAGCGGTATCGTGCGCGTCGACCACGATCAGGATGCGCGGGTCGATGGCCGACACGGCCACGAGAGCCGCGCGGACCTCGTCGCCGAGCGCGCCCGAGCCGTAGTCGCAGACGACGACGGCGTCCACCCCAGCGACGGCGTGCGGGACCCGGGCGGCGAGCGCACTGATCGCCGGCCCGGGGAGCTGGTCGTGCGTGTCGTCGAGGCGCAGCATGACCTGGTCGCCGCCGAGGATCCGGTACTTCGTGGTGGTGCCGACGCGATCGTCCTGCACGAGGTCGGTCGTGTCCACACCGGCGTCATCCAGGATCGCGCGGAGGCGGCGTCCGGCGTCGTCGGTCCCGATCAGGCCGCACATGCGCACCCGTGCTCCGAGGGCGGCGAGGTTCATCGCGGTGTTCGCCGCACCACCGGCTGCGTAGTCGCGGCGCGTGATGTCGACCACGGGTGCAGGCGCCTCACGGCAGAAGCGCTCGATGGTTCCGCTCCACCAGCCGTCCAGCATGGCATCGCCGACCACGGTGATGCTCGGGGCACGGTCTGCGATGGCAGCGGGCACCCAGGCAGCGAGCCCGCGTACCTCCGAGAGCTCGTCCCCGTCACTTCCCCCGTCCGGTTCGTCCGCTGCGGGGCCGAGCCGGTCCTGGAACGATTCCGCCATCAGGCGCCCCCCTGCGGCGGCGAGCTGATGTGGACGACCTTCACGAGGGCGAACTCGTCGAGGAGTTCCGGTCCGTAACCGAAGCCTGCGCCGCTGATGCCGCGCGGCTGGGCGGACCCGCCGGGCGCACCACCGAAGACGGCGTTCACCTTGACCGTGCCCACGGCGAGTCCGGCGATGGCCCGCTGCGCGTGTGCGATGCTGCCGGTCAGGACGGAGGCCGCCAACCCGTAGGGTCCGGCCGCGGCCAGGCGAAGACCTTCGTCGAAGGTGTCGACGACGGTCACGGGGGCGACGGGTCCGAAGGTCTCCTCGGTCATGACGGTCATGGTCCCGGTGCAGTCGGCGAGGACGGTCGCCGGGTAGTGCGCTCCGGGGCCTTCCGGGACAGCGCCGCCTGCCAGGCAGCGCGCCCCTGCGCGGATCGCCTCGCTGACCTGGGCATCGACGGCGTCCCGCATGCGGCGATCGACGAGCGGCGGGAAACTACCGCTCGCGGTACGGGTGCGGGCCTCCTCCGTCAGTGCGGCGAGGAAGGGCTCGGCAATGTCCCGGTGGACGTAGATGCGTTCCACGGACGTGCAGATCTGGCCTGCGTTGGCGAAGGCTCCGAGGGCTGCCTGACCCGCTGCCCAGACCGGATCGACATCGGCGTCGACGATCAGGGGGTCGTTGCCGCCGTTCTCGCGGATGACGTGGGCTCCCGTGAGGACTGCGGCCCGCGCGATCCGCGCACCCGTGGCACTGGAACCGACATGGGCGAACACGTCGACGTCGGTCTCCATGGTGATCATCTGCCCGACCTCGGCGCCACCCGTCAGGGTGGTGAGGACGCCGTCGGGGAAGGACGGCTGGAGCAGGCGTCCGAGCAGTTCGCCCACGTGCGGGCAGCGCTCGCTGGGCTTGTGGATGACGGTGTTGCCCGTGACGAGCGCTGCACCGATCAGACCGGCCGCCACAGCCACGGGATCGTTCCACGGGGTGAGGAGGACCGCGACGCCGCGCGGCTCGGCGACGGTGTAGTCGGTTGCGGTCACGGCTCCCCGCAGGCTCAGCCCGCGGTGCACCGGACCGAGCTCGGCGTACTGTTCGAGCGTCGAGATGCCTGCCTCGATGCCGCCGAGCGAGTCCGAGAACGGTTTTCCGGTCTCTCTGGTATTGAGTTCCGCGAGTTCCCGGGCTCCGTCGCGGAGGGCTGCCGCTGCCCGCCGGAGGGCTGCTCCGCGATCGGCCGGGCTGGTGGCCGCCCACTCGGGCTGTACCGTCCGGGCCAGCGACACCGCAAGGGCGACCTGCTCGCGGGCGGTACCGGGCAGGGTGCCCACCTCGGTGCCGTCCACAGGACTGACGATCGTGATGGACGCGCCCTCCTGCGCATCGAGCAGGGAGGGTGCCTGGGACTGGACGGACATTGCGCTCCTTGATATCGACTGACTGCAGAGGTGCCGCTGCTCTTCGTTCCGGCAGCACGGCTAGTGGTTCCATACCCCCGCTCCCGCTGCTTCACACAGGGAGTCAGCTGATTTCTCCGCCGCGCCGCGCAGCCATCAGCACGCTTAGCATAGGGTGGCGGAAACAGGCCCGGCGGTTCCCGGGCGCCAGGAAAAGGCGTGGACAGCAGCAGCAGCGCTGTGTAGAGGTGGAGGGGGACCCCGAGCCGGCTGCGGTGCGTGCGCAGGGCACCAGGGGTCCATCAGCGGGTCATCGACAGTCTCCAGCTGCGAGCTTCATCAGCAGTGGTGGCGGACAGGAACGGGGAAGGGCTTCATGCGGAACGCGAACACGACGGCGGACTTCGGCGGACGACAGGACACGGCGAGGTCCGTCGGACCCGTCCTCGCCCCGTTCGAGGACGTGCGCCGGATCGCCGTCCTGCGCGGAGGAGGCCTCGGTGACCTCATGTTCGCCATGCCGGCCATCGCTGCCCTGAAGCGCTGCTACCCCGATGCGGACATCACCCTGCTCGGCATGCCGGGGCATGCCGCCCTCCTGGAGGGCAGGCCCGGTGCGGTCTCCCGCATCGTCGAGCTTCCCTACTTCCCCGGAGTCCGTCCGGGCCATGACGAGGATCCTGTCGCCGTCGAGCAGTTCTTCGCCGGCCTCCGCGGATCCTTCGACCTCGCTGTGCAGCTGCACGGTGGTGGACGCAACTCGAATCCCTTCCTCCTGCGCCTGGGCGCGCGCCACACCATCGGTACGCGGACGCCCGACGCCGTCGGGCTGGAGCGGACCATTCCCTACGTGTATTACCAGCACGAGGTCTTCCGCGCGCTCGAGGTCGTCGGGCTGGCGGGCGCCGTGCCGGTGGACCTCGAACCCCGCCTGGACCTGAGGCCGGAGGAGGTCGAGCGCGCGGCGCAGCTGACAGGCGGCGGACCCGTGGTCGCACTGCATCCCGGAGCCACGGATCCCCGCCGACGGTGGCCGTCGTCGTCGTTCGCGGAGGTCGCACTGCGCGCGGCGGCCGACGGGTGCGAGGTGGTGGTCGTAGGGGACGAGACCGATGCCCCGACGGCGGAGGAGATCGTCCGCCTCGCCCTTGAGGCGGACCCGACCGCGAACGTCCGCTCGCTCGCCGGTCGGCTCACCCTGGGAGAGCTCGCCGGGATCCTCGACCGGAGCGCCGTGATGGTCGGCAACGACAGCGGTCCGCGGCATCTGGCCCAGGCGGTCGGCACGCCGACGATCGGCGTCTACTGGATCGGCAATGTGATCAACGCGGGCGCCATGGGACGCTCACTCCACCGCGTGCACTTCTCGTGGGTGACCCGGTGCCCGGTGTGCGATGTGGACGTCACGCAGGTCGGCTGGACGGCGACACGCTGCGAGCACGATGACTCGTTCGTTGCGACCGTCCAGCCCGACGCCGTCTACGCGGACGTGGCGGAACTCAGGGCCACGAGCCTTCTTCTGCGTGGGCGATGACCATCTCGCGGATCTCGCAGCTCTTGGGCTGCGAGAGCGCGAAGAGGATCGCCTCGGCGACCCGCTCCGGGTCGTTGAGCCGTGAGTCGTCCTGCGGCTTGTACTGCTCGTCGCGATCGTCGAAGAACCGTGTCTTCATGCCGCCGGGAATGATCGTCGTCACCCCGATCTGACCTGCCGTCTCGGCTGCGAGGGCCTGCGAGAAACCCATGACGCCGAATTTCGAGGCGCAGTAGGCCGTCGCGTCGCCGACGGCCTTGATGCCGAGCGTCGAGGCGATCGTCACGACGCGGCCGTGTGTCTTCTTCAGGTACGGCAGCGCGGCGCGCGCGGTCGACGCCGTGCCCATGAGGTTCACGCCGATCACCTTCTCCCACTGGTCGGCGGGGACGGTATCGAGCGCACCGCAGCGGTCGATCCCGGCGGCGGTCACGACGGCGTCGAGCCCGTCCATCATCTCGGCGGCCTCCTGCACGGCTTTCTCGACGGCCTGCCGGTCGGCCACGTCCACCTCGAAGGCCTTGACGCCGGTCACGCGGCTGATGTCGCGGTCGAGGACCACGGGGGTTCCCCCGGCCCTGATGACGCCCTGCACGATGGCGGCGCCGAGGCCGGAGCCTCCGCCGGTCACCAGGACGCGTCCCGGGTTGAAGCCGTTCGTTCCTGTGGTGGTCGTTGCGTTCTCAGTCATGCTGTTCCCTTCGGTGCTTGGCTACGGACCGACGGTTCGGTCCGGCCGGATTTGCAGCTCGTTACCCGACGCGTGCGAGCGCGGCTGCGAGTTTGGTGGTGGAGCGGGCGGGTATGTAGGGGACGGTGACCGTTCTGCCGCCCCAGCTGCTCACGAGTGCGGCTTCGGGGAGGTCCTCCGCCGCGTAGTCGCCGCCCTTGACCCAGATGTCGGGCTGCAGGCGGGAGATGGCGTTCTCCGGTGTCGACTCGCTGAAGACGAGGACGGCATCGACGCACTCGAGCGCGGAGAGTAGTTCGGCGCGGTCCTCCTGCTTGATGATGGGGCGGTGTTCGCCCTTCAGCCCCCGCACGGATTCGTCGGAGTTGAGGCAGACGATCAGGCAGTCCCCGAGCCGACGGGCCGCCGCGAGCGTCCGGGCGTGGCCGGCGTGCAGGAGGTCGAAGCACCCGCCGGTCGCCACGACGGTGCCGCCGGCTTCCCTCGTGCGCTGCGCGACGGTCAGGGCATCGAGTCCGTCGACGGGCAGTTGCCGGGGAGCGTCTTCGACCCGCCGACCCATGGCGCCGACGCCGCCGGACCCGAGGAAGTGCGCCGCGGCCTCCGTCGCCTGCTGCGCGGCCGCATCGATGGGGAGGCCCTGCGCGAGGCCGGCGGCGAGGGCCGAGGCGAAACGGTCTCCTGCCCCGCACGGGTCGGCGGCGCCGACCCGTGGAGCGGGCACCACCTGGGGCAGCAGGCCGGACGCTACGACGAGGGCTCCGTGTTCGCCCATCGTGACGATAACGGCCCGGCTCCTCCAGGCGGCCAGCAGCACGTCGGCGGCGGCGGCGGCGGCCTGGGTGCCGGGGCCCCTGACCTCGGCGAACCGGAGTGCTTCTCCGAGGTTCGGCGTCACGGCGGCGACCCCCGGTACCGGCTGCGCCCCCGAGGGGTGGGGATCCCATACCACCGGAGTGGATTCCACGAGCGCTTCGAGGCGAGCACGGAGCTCCTCGTTCGCGAGCAGTCCCCTGCCGTAGTCCGCCGCGATGATCGCGTCGGCGCCGTCGAGCGCTGCGAGCATGTCCGCCGTGCACCCCGGAACGGGCGGCGTCGCACATCCCTCGTCGAACCGGACCACGGGCTGGCCAGAAGCACGGACGCGCGTCTTGACGGGCGTGGGCGCACCCGAGGGGCCCGCGACGAGGGTGATGCCGTCCAGCTCGGCGCGGAGCAGGGCAGCGGAGTCGTCGTCACCGAGGACCGTCACCAGAACGGCATCGTGCCCGTCGGCCTGCAGCATGCGGGCCACGAGACCTGCGCCGCCCGCGCGGCGCTGGACGGCGTCGACATCGACGACGGGCACGGGTGCATCCGGCGACAGCCGGCCGGCTCCACCGGACAGATCAGTGTCGAGGAGGACGTCCCCCACCACCACGATCCTCATCGCTGCTCCTCCTGACGACGACGGTGCACTTCTGCGTCGAAGGCCCGGCAGATGGCGTGGAGGGCGATGAGATGGCCCTCCTGGGCATTGGCGGACTGTGCCTCGACCGCCACGAAGTCGTCCACGCACTCGGTCAGGGGATTCGGTCCGGCGCCTGTGAGCGCCCAGGTGGTGATTCCGGCTGCCCTGGCGGCGGCGACGGCGTGCAGCAGGTTGGGGCTCCTGCCGCTCGTGCTCAGCAGGACCAGGATGTCGCCGGGACGGCCGTGGGCGCTCACCTGGCGGGCGAACATCCGGTCGAATCCGTAGTCGTTCGCGATGGCGGTGACCGCGGAACTCTCGGCGTGGAGCGAGATCGCGGAGAACGGTTCGCGCTCCCCGTCGAAGCGGCCCACGAGCTCCGCCGTGAGGTGCTGCGCCTCCGCGGCGGACCCTCCGTTGCCGGCCGCGAGGAGGCGCTGGCCCGTCATCAGGCGCGAAGCCAGTTCCACCCCCCATGCCGCGAGGGTCCCGGCGTTCTGCGCCAGGGACTCGAGGGCGGGGGTCACGGCCCGGAGGTGCTCCATGACGATCCGGCGCGCATCCTCCTGGACGACATCCTGCGGACGTGCTTCCTGGACGCGGCGGTTCGGGGACGTCGGTAGCGCCTGCGGCGGCGCAGTGTCGCTGCGTGTCTGCAGATATGCGTCTGTAAGGTGCGTGGTCACAGTGCCCTGCCTCCGGTGCTCTCGAGTCGACGCGCGGCACTCCGCCGCGCGGTGGCCGGTTGGGTGGGTGCCGCCGCGCCCAGTGCCGACTGGTAGGCCCTCTCCGTGTCGGCGGCGATGCGGCTCCAGGAGTAGCGGGCCCTGACGCGGCGATGACCGTGGTCACCGAGTTCGCGCGCCCACTCGGGATCGGCGATCATCTCGGCGACAGCGGCGGCGATCGCCCCGGAATCCTGCGGCGGGACGTGGAGACCGGTCTTCCCGTCCACCACGGTGTCGACGAGACCTCCGACCGCCGCGGCGATCACGGGTACGCCGCAGGCCATGGCTTCGAGTGGAACGATGCCGAACGGCTCGTACCAGGGAGCACAGACGACGGCGTCGGCGCTCCGGAGGACTGCCGGCATCTCTGCGCGGGAGACCTGGCCGCGGAGGATCACCCGGTCGGCGATCCCGAGGTCAGCGGCCAGGCCGAGGAGCCGCTGCGCCTCCGGATCATCCTCGAGCCCGGAGGTGTTGCCGCCGCCCACGATCACGAGCTCGACGTCGTCGCGCCCTTGGTCCGCGAGGTCGCGGAGGGCGCGGATGACGAGGTCCATGCCCTTGCGCGGGACGAGCCGCCCCACGCTGACGATCCGATGGGCGCGGCCGCGGTCCTCCACCGGTCCCCGGGGAGTGAACAGCTCGAGATCGACGCCGCAGGGCGCGATCGAGATGCGACTGCCGGACACTCCCATGGCCTTGAGCTCGAACACCTCGTCCGAGCAGGTGGCGACGACCCGGTCGGCACTGCGGCCCACCATGGCCTCCAGCATGAGCCGCTCGGACGGGCTCGTGTCCTCCGAGCCCTGGTGGCGCCGCTTGACGGTGCCGAGGGCGTGGAAGGTCTGGAGGACCTGCACGGGCCGGCCGGCGCTGCGCGACTGGCGCGCGGCGTCGAGCGCTGCCAGGCCCGACATCCAGAAGTGCCCATGGACGATGTCTGGTGGCTCCTGTCCCCAGTCCTCGACGATCCCGTCCGCGAGGTCACCCATGAACGGCAGGAGCATGTCCTTCGGGACGTGGCGGACCGGACCGGCCGTGATGTGCACGACCTCCAGATGCGGGTCCGTCCGTACCCGGTCCGGCAGGGCGGGGTCGTCTCGGCGCGTATACACGGTCACATCGTGTCCCCGGTGGGCGAGCGCCAGGGACAGTTCGGCGACGTGGACGTTCTGCCCTCCGGCGTCGACTCCTCCCAGGGCCGCGAGCGGGCTTGCATGCTCAGACACCATCGATATCCTCACTGTGCATTCCTTTCTGTAACCGCCAGGACCCGGTGCCGCGTCGGCTCCTGCTCGAGGACGTCGTCCCAGTCGGCGAGGAACCGGGCGAGCCCGTACTGTTCGAGGGCCGCTTCGCGAGCGACCAGCCCCCGTGCTCGAGCCTCATCCGGGTCGGCGATGAGGCGTGCCGCCATACGGACGAGGTCGTCGACGCGCGTCGAGATGGCGCCGGCTCCGGCGGGGACCGCGCGTGCGGCCTCCGTCGTCGCGAGCGCCAGCACCGGAAGCCCCACGTGCATGGCCTCCAGGAGCGAGAGACCGAGCGAGGTCCACCGCAGCGGGTGCACATACGCCCGGGAGCGCCCCAGCCTGGCGTGCAGCTCCGCCATCGGCAGGTCACCGCCGATACGCAGCTCTCCCGGACCGAGATCGAGTGTGTCGCCGAGGCCGTCGGTCCCCATGCCGAAGACTTCCACGGGCGCGACGCCGGCGAACCGCGGGAGGAGGTCGGTGCCGGTGATGCGGCCGCGGCGGACCGGCTCGTTGATGACGGCGGCGAGCTGCTCGACCTCACCGGTGTAGAGGTAGCCCGGATCGACGATGCCGTGCTCGATGACCGTGGTGCTCGCTACGCCGCTGTCCCAGAACAGCTCGTTGAAATGGGTGACGTGGATGACGGGGATGTCCGTCTGGGCGGCGAGCGGATGGACCGTGCCCACGATGTCCCGGCGCGGAGTGTTGTGCTCGAGGAACACGGCCGGAAGGTCCTGGCCGGGCGTCCGCCCGAGCAGGCGTTCGCACTCGGCGATCTCCTCGATCCGCTGCAGGACGACGAGGTCGATGTCGGCGTCCGCGAGGTCGGAGGGTGCCACCTCGATGACGGATGCGGGCCAGTCGCGCCCCGCCCGCCCGAGACCCCAGGCGCCGCCGTCGGGCGTGGTGGGCAGCACGTAGGTGTGCCTGCCCCTCACGAAGGCGTCGGTCCACCCGCCGTGGACGTGCCATAACAGGATCCTCATCGGTTTCCCCTCGTTGTTCTGCGGCCGTCGGTGCGGCCGATGCTGCGGCGTGAGCCGAGCGACGATATTCCGGAGCTGAGCCGGAGGACGGCGTCGACGACGTCCTCGGGTGAGACGTTGGACAGGCACGGATGGCCCTGGACGGGGCAGATCCGGGCCCGGCTCAGTGCGCAGGCCGCATCTTGGTCCCCGAGGAGTTCGACCGGGACGCGGTACGGGGCCCAGCGGATGGCCGGGACCACGGGTGAGAAGAGGCAGACGACCGGAGTGCCGACGGCGGCGGCCAGGTGGGCGGGACCGGTATTGCCCGTGATGACCACGGAGGCCCCTGCGAGCACGGAGCCCAGCACGGCAAGGTCAGTACGGCCGCCGAGGTCGACGGCTTCCGGACCGGCGACGGTGGAGGTGAGGTCCGTCTCGGTGGGTGAGCCCGTGACCACGACGCGGAACCCGGCAGCGGTCAGGAGTTCGACGGCGGCGGCGTGATGCAGGGGCGGCCATGCCCGGGCGGGCACGGAGGCGCCGGGGTGCACGACGACGTAGGGTCCTCTACCGACGAGGGCCGAGGCATCGGCGAGGTGCGTCACCTGGAGCCTGCCGTCGTCGCCGGTCGGGAGCGCGTACCCCGCGGCCTCCGCGATGCCGAGCGCCCGCTCGGCCTCCGGCTGGTCCTCCGGGAAGTCCTCGCCCGGTTTGAGCCGGACATCGAGCAGCGACCCCGCGTAGTCGACGGATGCGCCGGCGATCCGCCGCACCCCCGCGAGGCGGAGGAGGAGTGCGAGCGGCAGGGGTGACTGATGGAACGACGTCAGGATGACGGCCTCGTCGACGCCCAGCGCCACCAGGGCGTCGTGCAGTTCTCCGACGAGGTCCGGCGTGAGCTCCGGGGCCGGGTCGATGATCCACGGAGCTGACCAGGTAAGGACGTCGACGACGCCGGGCAGGAGCCTGGCCGCGGCTGCACCCTGCGGGCCGCACAGCATGACGACGTCGTTCGGCGAGTCACCGTGGTCACCGGCCGCGATGGCGCGTACGGCAGGACCCGCGAGGAGGACATCGCCGGCGCTGTCGAGGCGGGCGACGAGGACGCGGCGCCTCACACCGTGCCTGCCCACAGCGATTCCACGGCTTCGGCGAGACTCCCGGCGACGGCGGGAGCCGCGCTGATCTCCTCCTCGAGGGTGATGTCGGTCGGGACCAGGACCGCACGAGCGCCCGCGGCCGCAGCTGCGCCCATGTCCGCTCCAATGTCCCCGATCACGGCGACCTCACCGGGCTCGAGCTGCAGGCGGGCACTGGCCGAGAGGACCATCCCGGGACCGGGCTTGCGGCACGAGCAGGCGTCGCCGGCACCGTGGGGGCAGATCTCCCAAACGTCGAAGGGGCCGAGCAGTTCCTCCACGCGGGCGTTGACGGCGTCGACCTGCTCGCGCGTGATCAATCCCCTCGCGATGCCGGACTGGTTGGTCACCACACCCACGGGGATGCCGCGTGAGCGCAGGCCGTCGAGGACCTCGCGGGCGCCGGCCATGGGCTGCACCAGGGACGGGTCGCCGTTGTACGGGACGTCCACGACGATGGTCCCGTCGCGGTCGAACAGGACCGCCCGGGGGGCGGTCGGCGTGAGCTCGGCCGAAATATGCATACAGGCTTAGTTCCCGAGAAGCAGCAGTACTAAACACTTCTCGCCGAACTTCTTCTCCTGCTCCTTCTTCCGGCCCCGTCCGACGGCGCCGCGAGCAGTACCCGTTCGATCCTCTGGCAGGATGATCGGCATGACTTCCGAGGGCACGAGCGCCGCGAGCGCCCAGCAGCCGACCCCCCTGACTTCACCTCCACAGCCGGCCCCTTCGGAGCCCCGGAGTGCACGCGGAGTTCCCGCGTCGACCCCCGCCCCTGACGGGCGCCCCGAGATCCTCGCACTGCGCGCGTTGAAACTCGGTGACCTCCTCGTCGCTGTTCCCGCCCTCAAGGGGCTGCGCAGGGCCTTCCCCGAGCACCGCATCCTCTACGCCGCGCAGGAGTGGCTCCGCCCGATCATCGGCCTCACCGATGCCATCGACGACCTCCTTCCCACGCACGGACTCGACGATCCCCTGCCCATCGAGTACGGGCGGATCGACCTCGCCGTGAACCTGCACGGCAGCGGAGGGGAGAGCAGGGCCCGGCTCGAGGAGATCGGCGCGAAGCGGCGCATGGGCCACCGGTCACCGGGCTGGGACGGGCCGGGCTGGCAGGACGGCGTGCTCGAGCGGGACCGCTGGGCGCACCTCGTGAGCTGGCACGGCGTGCCGGCCGACCCACTGGACTGCAGGCTGCGCGTGCCCGACGGCGAGAGCCCTGCACCCGAGGCCGTCGTCGTACACGTGGGCGCCGCGTACGGAAGCCGGCTGTGGCCCGTGGAGCGGTTCGCCGAGGTCGCTCGCACCCTGGCTGCGGCGGGGCACCGGGTCGTCTTCACCGGCAGCGGCAAGGAGCGGGCCCGCGCGCTCGCCGTCGCCGACGCCGCCGGCCTGCCCGAGGACACGGTAGCCGCAGGCCAGCTACCCCTCGACCGCTTCGCACGGCTGATCGCAGGAGCATCACTGGTGATCTCGGCTGACACGGGCGCTGCGCATCTGGCGTCGGCCTACGCCCGGCCGTCCGTGGTGCTGTTCGGTCCGGCGCCGGCGTCGGAGTGGGGACCCCCGCCGGGACCGCACACGGTGCTGACGGACGAGTCCCTCCGCGTCGGCGAGACCTTCTCACCCACGCCGGATCCGGCCCTGATGGCCGTGACGGTCGAGCAGGTGCTGGCTGCCGCGGCGAACCACGGCATCAGCTGACGCAGGCGCGGTCCGCTTCCGAGCGGGATTTCCCGAATCAGGCGATGCTCGTGCGCAGTCCCCGCTGGTCCTGCTGCGCGGGTGCGCCGAGGAGGCGCTTCTGGAGCTTGACCAGGATGCGGGCGAGCATTCGGGAGACCTGCATCTGTGACATCCCCAGTTCGTCGCCGATGGCCTGCTGCGTCTGCTCCATGAAGTAGCGGCGGTACAGGAGCTCCTTCTCGCTGGCATCGAGCTCATTGACCGCGCCCCGCAGCGAGATCATGTCGTCACTGCGCTCCATGCCGCTGGAATCCGCCGCCAGGGTGTCCGCCCAGCTGCGGCCCTCGAACGGAGCATCGAGCGAGTCGGGTCGCAGGCTCCAGTGGGAGGCCTGCGCTTCGAGGACCTTGTCCTCCGGCCAGCCCAGTTCGATCCCGAGTTCCCGCGCCGTCGCCTCCCGTCCGAGCCGCTGCGCCATGGCGGGTGCTGTGCGGGCGATCTCCGTCCGGAGATCCTGCACATCCCGAGGAGGTCGGACCACCCAGCAGGAATCCCGGAGGTAGCGCTTGATCTCCCCCGTGATCGTGGGCACGGCGAACGAGGCGAAGGGCACACCGCGGGCCGGATTGAACCGCTGTACCGCCTTGATGAGCCCCAGGTACGCGACCTGCCGGATATCCGACGCCTCCGGCCCGGTCGTCGCGAAGGACCGGGCGACCGCTTCGGCGATGTCCATGTGGCGAAGCGCGATATCGTCCTGCAGCGCCGCCTTGAGGGGACCCTCCGTACACGTACCGTTTACAGCCCGGTCGTCGACGGCGGGCACTCCTGCCGGCGGGCGCCGGAGGCCTCCGATGATCGACTGGGGTGCGGCGGTACTCTGCATGCTGTTCTCCGTTGGGCGCTGGACACGTACGCTTCCCAACAAAACATCAGCCTGCTTAGTACGCAACCTGTTTCTACTACTGCACTGCTTTCTCCCTAAACCTTTCCTTTTTCACCAGGCTCGTGTAACGCCGCGCATCGCCAGGTGCCTCCGGAGGCATGCAGAAAGCCCCCTGCCTCGGTGGCAAAGGGCTTCGATAGTGTCGTCCTGCCGGTGACGGCGTTGGGCTGCAGCCCTGGCGTCAGCCGGGTACGGTTGCCGCCGGCCCTGACGCGCCGGGATTCTCGAGCGACGAGCCCTCAGCTGACGGGCTCGCAGCGGGCCAATTCCAGCGGGGCGCTCCCAGTTCCCTGATGACGACCTGCAGGTGGCCCCGCAGCTCGTCCGACACGAGCCCTCCGCCCGCGACGAGCGTCCGCTCGATGTCGTCGGCCGCTTCGAGGACATGCCGACCGCCGGGAGCGATCGAGACCATGTGGGAGCGACGATCGAGGTCGTTCCGCACCCTCGTCACGTGTCCCCTCGACTCGAGCCGTGACAGCGTCTTACCCATGGTCTGCGCCTGGACGCGGACGATCTGCGCGAGGCTGGCCTGCGTCATGGCGCCCTGGTCGGCCAGGACGCCCAGTGCGATTACGCCTGCATGGGTGACCCCGATGTCCACGAGTCGCTCGTTCCACGCGTGCTCGACGAGCCGCGCCGCCGTCGTCAGCAGTCGACCGGTGGGCCATTGGTCCAGATCGGGCATAGAACCGTGCACTTCCTCTCACTCGCGGAACCGGCGACCGCCTCGGCGTCGGATCCTCTACCTATGATAGCTAGGATGGCTAGTCAATCCCCACGGCAGTAGCCCGGGGCTCGCTTTCCGGCGGGTCCACCGCTCCGGCCGCTCGTTCGATCCTCAGGAGTATGCATGTCAGAACGACTAGCCGCCGGCGAGAGTGCCCCCGACTTCACGCTCGATGACGCCGCAGGCAACGAGATGACACTGTCCTCCCTCCGGGGCGGGAAAGTCGTCGTTTATTTCTATCCGGCCGCCGCCACCCCCGGTTGCACCACCGAGGCGTGCGACTTCCGCGACAACCTCGCCTCCCTCGGCGCCGCGGGGTACACCGTCCTGGGGATCTCCCCCGACCCAGTCGCCAAGCTGGCCTCGTTCTCCGAGCAGGAATCTCTCACCTTCCCACTCCTCTCCGACGAGGACCACGCGGTCGCAGAGGCCTACGGCGCGTGGGGCGAGAAGAAGAACTACGGCAAGACCTATGAGGGACTCATCCGCTCCACGATCGTCGTCGACGAGGAGGGCAGGGTTGCTCTGGCGCAGTACAACGTGCGCGCGACCGGCCACGTCGCGAAGCTACGTCGCGACCTCGGGATCGATCAGTAGGGAGTCCTGCCCCTGCCTCCCATGGCGCTAAAGTAGGAGGCAGGGTGCCCCTCTGGCGAGGCGCATCGAAGCGCGAGTGGCGGAATTGGCAGACGCGCTGGATTTAGGTTCCAGTGTCTTCGGACGTAGGGGTTCAAGTCCCCTCTTGCGCACATCAAGGCCCTGGCCGGAGTGATCCGACCAGGGCCTTTCCGCTGCATGCAGGGATTGTCCTCCACGCCGCCGACGCCGGTATCACCGCAGGTCACGGGCAGGTCACGGCGTGCTGGGCCCAACCGTGCGCGGAAATTTAATTTTGCAGAACCAACCCATCCACCCCCACCGGTCCCCCGAAGTAACTGTGAGACATCGACACGATGTGTTTCATCAAACAGTCACAGACCGCAGGCACTCGCCGGGTCACTTCTACGGAGGAAATCTCATGGAACTCACCAAGCGCAGGAACCTCTCGATCCTCGGGATCGCAGCCGTCTCGATGTTCGGTCTCGCAGCCTGTGGCGGCGGCACCGAATCAGCGTCCGAGGCCACCCCGAGCAGCATGGCCAGTGAGACCAGCATGGCCAGCGAGTCCCCCTCGGCAGAGGCAAGCATGAGCCCCTCGGCTTCCGCTGACGCCGCGATGGACCCCGCCGCCAACCTCGTAGGCCCCGGCTGTGCCGGCTACGCCGAGACGGTTCCCGACGGCGCAGGCTCGGTTGCCGGCATGGCCCTCGATCCCGTAGCGACCGCCGCGTCCAACAACCCCATCCTGACCCAGCTCACCGCTGCCGTCTCCGGTGGAATCAACCCCGACGTCGACCTCGTCGACACCCTCAACGGTGGCGAGTTTACCGTCTTCGCCCCGGTCGACGAGGCTTTCGCAGCCCTGCCCGCCGAGGCCGTCGAGGGCCTCAAGACCGACACCGAGGGCCTCTCCAGCATCCTCACCTACCACGTCGTGCCCGGCAAGATCCAGCCGGCCGAGCTCGAGGGCACCACCCAGACCACGGTCCAGGGCGCCATGCTCGAGGTCACCGGCTCGGGCGATGAGCTCAAGGTCAACGATGCCAACGTCATCTGCGGTGGCGTCCAGACCGCCAACGCCGTCGTGTACCTGATCGACGCCGTCATGATGCCCCCCGCAGCCGGCTAAGGACCACTGATCTCCCTGGTTCAAACCTCTAACGCGTTCCAGGGATAACGGACGGACCCTCTCACCCCCGCGGTGAGGGGGTCCGCTCCTTTGTCGTCGGACCCGCGTACCTGAGTGGCAGGGACAGGAGGATCGCCTAGACTGAGGGCTTCCAACCCCCGGATCGCCAGGACCGGGATTCCCCTGCCTTTCGGAGATCCTGCTTGTGAAGAACGCCGCCGCGCGCCGCGCCCGCCACGGACAGGCTCCCACCAGGACACTCGCGCACCCGCTGCGGGCCGTGATCGCGTTCCTGTCCGTGGCCTCGCTCGTGTCGTGCACCGGTGGCCAGGTGGCACCACCACAACCCTCCGCGACGACGACGCCGTCCGCTACTGCTGCCGCTGAAGTCTCCACCTTCACCTTCGGGACCGCTGCCGATCCCCGCACCCTCGACCCCGCACTCGCCAATGACACGGAGTCCTATCGCGTCACCCAGCAGATCATGCAGGGCCTCGTCGGGGTCGACCCGCTGACGTCGGAGCCGACGGCGCTGCTGGCCGAGTCCTGGGATGAACAGGACAGCGGCCGTTCCTACGAGTTCACGCTGAGGGACGACGTTGTTTTCCAGGACGGGGAACCCTTCGACGCCGCAGCCGTCTGCGCGAACTTCGACCGCTGGTACACCCTCCCCGCCACCGCTCGCACCGGTACCGGCCGCCTGCCCTTCGAGAATGTCTTCAAGGGCTACGCGGACCAGCCCGAGACAAGCCTGTACGAGGGCTGTACGGCTACAGCTGAATACACGGTCGACCTGCAGCTCGCCGGCCGGATTACCGGCCTGATCCCCGCGCTTGCCGCTCCGGCCTTCGCCATCTCCTCCCCCGCCGCACTGGAGGCGGGCGCCGCGAACGACCTCACGGAGTCCCTGGACGGAGCGCCCATGTCCCGCTACGGGCAGGCTCCTGTCGGAACGGGTCCCTTCCAGCTCGCCTCATGGGAGCCGGGCGGGGTGGAACTGTCTTTCTTCGACGGGTACTGGGGCGAGCGGGGCGAGGTGGACCGCGTCGTCTTCACCACCATCTCCAATCCGGACTCGCGAGCCAGGGCCCTGACCTCGGGCCGGATCGACGGGTACGACTTCGTCTCCGTGGACAGCGCCGTCGATCTCGCCCGCAACGGCCTGCAGTTCCTGCAGCGGGATCCCTACTCCGTGCTGTACCTCGGAATGAACGAGGACTTCCCCGGGGTGGACAACCTGCTGTTCCGGCAGGCCGTAGCCCACGCCATCGACAAGGACGCGCTCATCCAGGGCCGCTTCCTGGACGGTACGAAACCGGCCCGGCAGTTCATCCCCGAGAAGCTCGGCGTCAGCGGCGAGACGGTGGAGGCCTACGGCTACGACCTCGGTCGGGCGAAGGACCTCCTCGACCAGTCCGGGTACGACGGGCGCGAACTTCCCTTCTACTATCCCCGCAACGTGTCCAGGGCATACCTGCCGTCCCCGGAGAAGGCCTACGCCGAATTGAGCCGCCAACTGACGGAGGCCGGATTCGTCATCAAGCCCGTACCGATCGACTGGAGCGAAGGCTACATCGAGGCGGTCCAGCAGACGGGCGACCGGGCCTTCCATCTGCTGGGCTGGAGTGGCAGTTACGAGGATCCGGACAATTTCGTCGGAGCCCTGTTCGGCGCCTACAACGAGGAGTTCGGCTACGAGGACCCGCAGTTGTTCAGCAAGATCAACCGCGCCCGCGGACTCCCCGCCGACGAGGACCGAACAGGGGCGTATGCGGACATCAGTTCCCAGATCTCGGCCCGGATCCCGGCCGTCCCCCTCGCCTTCCCGATCTCCGCGCTCGCGATGAGCGCACGGGTGACCACCTACCCCGTCAGCCCCGTGATGAACGAGGTCTTCAACCGCATCGACCTGGCCGACGTCGAGCCGAGGCCCGAGCCGTCCAGCTGATGCATCGTGCGTATCCTTCCGGTACTTCTCGACGGGGGCGTGCGGATTTAAATATGGTCACCGCCAGACGCTAGGCTTTCCCTGCTAGGACCTCGCGACTGGAGACAACGTTGACCACCACCCATCAGGGCTTGCCCGCCAAGACCACCGACGTCGTCCTGATCGGCGGCGGGATCATGAGTGCGACGCTCGGAGCGTTCCTGCGACAGTTGCAGCCCACCTGGGACATCTCCCTCTTCGAGAGGCTCGACGTCGCCGGCCTCGAGAGTTCCGACCCCTGGAACAATGCAGGCACCGGGCATTCCGCACTCTGCGAACTGAACTACTCGCCCGCTGCCAAGGACGGTTCGGTCGACCCGGCCAAGGCAGTCGCCATCAACGAGCAGTTCCAGGTCTCACGCCAGTTCTGGTCCCACATGGTGTCCGAGGGCCACATCGGCGACCCGCGCACCTTCATCAACACGGTGCCTCACATGAGTTTCGTCTGGGGCCAGGCCAACGCGGAGTACCTGCGCAGGCGCTATGAGTCGCTCAGCGCCCAGCCGCTCTTCTCCACGATGGAGCACAGCGAGGACCACGGCACCATCGCCGGCTGGACTCCACTGGTCATGAAGGGTCGCAACCCCTCGCAACCCGTTGCTGCATCCCGGGTCGAGGGCGGTACCGACGTCGACTTCGGAGCATTGACCCGCCACCTCACCACGTACCTCGACGGCACCGGCGTCGACCTCCACTACGGCTTCGACGTGCTCGACGTCGCGCGCGCCGGCGATGGCCGCTGGGATGTGAAGGTCAAGAACAGGGTGACGGGCGAGGCCAGCACTGTCACCACGAAGTTCGTCTTCATCGGTGCGGGCGGCGGCGCCCTGCACCTGCTGCAGCGTAGCGGAATCCCCGAGGGTCGCGGTTTCGCCGGTTTCCCCGTCTCCGGGCAATTCCTCCGCTGTACGGATCCCGAGCTCGTCGACCAGCACAACGCGAAGGTCTATGGCCAGGCCTCGGTCGGCGCTCCCCCCATGTCCGTCCCGCACCTCGATACCCGTTTCGTCAAGGGTGAGCGCTCGCTCCTGTTCGGTCCGTACGCCGGTTTCTCCACGAAGTTCCTGAAGCGCGGATCCTACCTGGACCTGCCCACCTCCATCAGGACCTCGAACCTCGTGCCCATGCTGGCCGTGGCCAAGGACAACATGTCGTTGACCAAGTACCTCATCACGGAGGTCCTCAAGAACCGCGAGGCCAAGAACGAGGCCTTGAACGAGTTCCTGCCAAGCGCCGAGGGCGGCAGCTGGGAACTCATCTCCGCCGGGCAACGTGTACAGGTCATCAAGAAGGCTCCGAAGAAGGGCGGCGTACTGCAGTTCGGTACCGAAGTCATCACGTCGTCGGACGGTTCGGTCGGAGCACTGCTGGGCGCCTCCCCCGGGGCATCCACAGCCGCTCCCATCATGGTGGAACTGCTCAGGCGGTGCTTCCCCGGGAAGATGTCCGATTGGGAGCCGAAGCTCAAGGAGATGCTGCCCGGGTACGGCGTCCAGCTCAACGAGAACCCGTCCCTGGCGGCCGAGGTCCAGTCGCTCACCGACAAGGCCCTCAAACTCGCATAACGACCGCGGAGCCAGCCAGCCGGGCGACCGTCAGCACCGAAGGCAGGTTAATTGTTCCGTCTTGCCCAGCTCTCGCTCGGTAATCGCGCGCTCATCGCGCTCATCACGATCTTCGCCTCCGTCTTCGGTGTCATCACCCTGGGGTCACTCAAGCAGGAACTCATCCCCTCGCTCGAGTTCCCCCGGATCACCGTGCTGTCCGCCGTTCCGGGAGCATCACCGGAGTACCTCGACCAGCAGGTGAGCGAACCGCTCGAGGCGGCGCTCAGCGGAGTCGAGGGTTTGGAATCGTCGTCGAGCACCTCCCGCACCGGCGTCTCCACCGTCAACCTCGTCTTCGTCTACGGCACGAACCTGGACCGGGCTCGGGCGCAGGTCGACAGGGCCATTTCCACAGTCCGTCCGACGCTTCCCGATGACGTCGAGCCGCAGGCGCTGGCCGGCAGCATCAGCGACCTGCCGATCGTCTTCATGGCGGTGTCCTCGGACCAGTCCCTCAGCGAGCTCAACGGGGACCTCGCTCGGCTGACCGTTCCCCGTCTCCAGAAGATCGACGGCGTGCGCACGGCGGACGTCTCGGGCGGAACCTCCCAGCACGTGGCGATCCTGCCGAAGGACGGAGCCCTCGAAGCGGCCGGCCTGACTGTCGGTGACCTCACCAGCACCCTCGAGGACAACGGCGCACTGTTCCCTGTCGGAACACTCGATGAAGATCCGCGGTCATTGACCATCCAGGCCGGGAGCCAGATCGGGTCGCTCGATGACGTGGAGGCACTGCCGGTGCTGCCGTCCACCTCCTCCGGTGCACCCGATTCCACCGCCCCCGCCCCTGGGCGGACCGCGACTGCTCCCCGTCCGGCCGTCACGATCGGTGAGGTCGCCGACGTCGGCCTGGCCGATGATGCCCCCACCTCCGTCGCCCGTACCAACGGGGTCGAGACGCTCGCCCTGACGGTGACGAAGGTCCCCGATGGCGACACGGTCGAGATCTCGCACGAGATCGTCGCCCTTGTCCCCGAGCTCGAGGCCGAACTCGGCAATGCCGCCGACATCACAGTGGTCTTCGATCAGGCGCCGTTCATCGAGAGCAGCATCGACGACCTCACCACGGAGGGCATCCTGGGGCTCGGATTCGCCGTGCTCATCATCCTGATCTTCCTGCTGTCGGTCCGCTCGACGCTCGTCACCGCCATCTCGATACCGCTCTCACTGCTGATCACCTTCATCGGCCTCTACGCTGCGGGCTATTCGCTCAACCTGCTCACCCTCGGAGCACTGACCATCGCCATCGGTCGCGTCGTGGATGATTCGATCGTCGTCATCGAGAACATCAAGCGCCATCTCGGCTACGGGGAGGAAAAGCGCGAGGCCATCCTGACGGCGGTCCGCGAGGTCGCGGGAGCCATCACCGCTTCCACACTGACCACGGTCGCCGTCTTCGCCCCGATCGGCTTCGTCGGCGGGCTGGCCGGCGAGCTCTTCCGGCCCTTCGCCGTGACCACCGGGATCGCGCTCCTGGCGTCCCTCGCGGTGTCGCTGACCATCATCCCGGTGCTGGCCTTCTGGTTCCTGCCCCGGACGTCGGTGGCCCCCGCGACGTTCCCGACGTCCGCTTCCTCGACCTCCTCGTCCTCAACCTCCGCGTCCTCAACCTCCGCGTCCTCAACCTCCGCGTCCTCAACCTCCGCGTCGTCGACGCCCGCCGGCTTCGAGAACTCCGCGGCGGTCACACGCCGCGGTGCCCGTCACGCCGCCGCCGTGCCGAATGACGGCGGGCAGATCACACCGAGTCCGGAGCGGACCTCTTTCCTCCAGCGCGGCTACCTGCCGATCCTGACGAGCACGCAGCGTCACCCCGTCGTCACGCTCATCAGTGGGCTCATCGTGCTGGGAGCGACGGCGGCAATGGTCCCGTTCCTTCCTACGAACCTCCTGGGCGGATCAGGGCAGAACAGTTTCTCGATCACACAGACCCTCACCCCCGGATCAAGCCTGGCCACCACCACGGAGGCAGCGGGCCGGACGGAGGAGATCCTCGCCGACAATCCGGAGATCCGCGACGTCCAGCTCACCGTCGGCAACGCCGATGGTGCGTTCGCCGCCCAGTTCTCGGGCGGTGCCTCGGTGGCGACCTTCACCGTCATCACCGACGAGGAGGCCGACCAGGAAGTCCTTCAGGAATCCGTACGAGAGGACCTCGAGGAACTCCAGGACGCCGGCAGCTTCTCGTTGTCGAGCCAGCAAGGCGGCTTCGGAACGTCCAGCACGATCGACATCGATATCACGGCACCGGTGAGCGAAGACCTCGAGTCCGCCAATGCCGCCGTGCTCGACGGCATGCAGGGGCTCGACGGCGCCGGCGAGGTCACGAGCAACCTCTCCGCGGCCCAACCGCAGGTGCAGATCGACGTGGACCGGGCCGGCGCCGTGGAGGCCGGGCTCACGGAGGGCCAGATCGCCGCCCTCCTCGGGGGCCGCATCAGTCCGGTCCCCGCGGGCACCGTGCGCTTCGATGCGAGTGACTTCCCGGTCCTGATCGGTGAGGGAACGGCGATCACAAGCCTCGAGCAACTGCGCACCCTTCGGATCCCGACGTCTCGGGGGCCCGTCGCCCTGACGGACGTCGCGTCGGTGGAGGAGGTCCAGGTGCCTCTTTCGGTGACCAGCTCCAACGGTGAGCGGACCGCCCGCATCTCGATCACGCCGTCGGGCGACGACCTCGGGACACTGACGACGGCGGTCGACGAGAGGCTCGCCGGCATCGATCTGCCGACCGGCGCAACCGCCACCGTCGGCGGCGCTTCGTCCCAGCAGACGGAGTCCTTCGATCAGTTGTTCCTGGCGCTCTGGGCGGCCGTGGCCATCGTGTACGTCATCATGGTCGCCACCTTCAAGAGCCTCGTGCAGCCCCTGATCCTGCTCGTCTCGATTCCCTTCGCGGCCACAGGTGCCATCGCGCTCCTGCTGATCACCGGAATCCCCCTCGGGCTGCCCTCTCTCATCGGCATGCTGATGCTCGTCGGCATCGTGGTCACGAACGCGATCGTGCTGATCGACCTCATCAACCAGTACCGGCTTCCGCGGAACGGTTTCCCCGGCCTCCGTGTCGCGGATGCCATCCGGGAGGGAGCCCGCCAGCGCCTCCGGCCCATCCTCATGACCGCGTTGGCCACCATCTTCGCGCTGACGCCGATGGCACTCGGGCTGACGGGCGAGGGCGGCTTCATCTCGCAACCACTCGCCGTCGTCGTGATCGGTGGGCTCGTCTCCTCGACCGCGCTGACGCTCGTCCTCGTGCCGGTCCTGTACCGGCTCGTCGAGGGCCGCCGGGAGGAACGGGCGTCGCGCCGGGAGGAGCAGTCCCGGGGCTTTACGGGCGAACAACCCGCCTAGCCAGCAAGGACGCATCGTGACTGTCAGGTGCGGTACCTTGATCGGCGGCTACACTAGATGCAAAGCTATCTAGTTGTCGGCGGCGCCGGCAGAAGGCCGGGACGCAGCCATGGCTGAGCAGGTGGACACAACGATCGGACGCACGGATCAGGACGACCCGAGCGATACCGGGCCCTCGGTCCGGCAGTCGTCGGAGACCTGGGAGTCGCTGTTCCGCGCTCAGGTCGGCGTCATGCGGCGAATCCGCATGGATCCGGTGTTCAGGGAGCTACCCATCGGCGAGTACGACGTCCTCTTCAACCTGACCCGCTGTCCCACGGGCTGGACGCGCCTCAACGAGCTCAACCACCACCTACTCATCAGCCAGCCCAGCCTCAGCCGGATGGTGGACCGGCTGGAAGCAAAGGGCCTGGTGGTGAAGCGGCCCGCGCAGACGGACCAGCGCGGCGTCGAACTCGCGCTCACCGACGAGGGCCGGGCGTTGCAGAGGCGCATCGGATCGACGCATGTCCACCGCATCCAGGAGGTGCTGGCGCCCGTGCTCAGCACATCCGAGATGGAGCAGCTCAAAGCACTCACCGACAAGATCAACGCGCACCTCGGCGACTAGCACGGCGTACCTCCCCGGACCGTCGACGCGGAACGCGGGAGGGCTTCGTCATCGCCGGCGTCGGGTGGGCTCGTCCGTCTGGGGAGCAGTCAGCGCGGCAATCAGCGGAGGACGAGCCGCTCTTCGCTGCGCTCCAGGGGGAGGTTGTGGACCGAGGCAGTCACCAGGAGCCGTGAATGCTGCAGCGAGCCGCCGACCGTCGAGAGGAAGGCCGTGTCGGTAGCATCCCTGCCGGTCTCAATGCGCAGCATCGAGGCCCTCGGCGCAAGCCCGGTCGCGTCCAGCAGGAGCCAGGAACCGTCGACCCACGCCTCGACGGCGGCGTGGAAGTCCATCGGACTGAGGCCGGTTCGTTGCTCCCGGTAGACGGTCGGTTCGCCTCCAACTCTATGCTTGAGAAAAGGCCGCACACGTCGGCGTCGGCCGGGCATCTCCGGGCCGGCGGGCCGTAGCAGCATGAGAGGAACATCATGAGCGAGTTCACAGCGGATGCCATCGGTGACCTGACCGGAAAGCGTGCGATCATCACGGGCGCCAACAGCGGGCTCGGACTGCAGACCGCCGTCGGGCTGGCGCGGAAGGGTGCCCATGTCGTGCTCGCGTGCCGCAGCGAGCAGCGGGGGCGCGACGCCGAACAGAGGGTGCGTTCCCTCAGCGGAAGCGAGCACGTGCACATGCGCGTGCTCGATCTGGCGAATCTCGCCTCCGTGCGCGACTTCGCGGCCGGCACGGAGGGACCGCTCGATCTGCTCGTGAACAACGCGGGAGTCATGGCGACGCCGAGGTCGACCACCGCTGACGGGTTCGAGCTGCAGTTCGGCACCAATCACCTCGGCCACTTCGCACTGACGGGTTTGCTGCTGCGGAACCTCCATGCGGCCACTTCGGCGCGCGTGGTCACGCTGTCGAGCCTCGCGCACAAGCGCGGCCGTCTCGACTTCGGGGACCTGCAGTCCGAGCGCGGCTATCGCCGATGGGGTGCCTATGGACAGAGCAAGATCGCCAACCTGTACTTCATGGTGGAACTTGATCGACGCGCCCGTGCCGCAGGGTGGGACCTCGTCTCGGTGGCAGCACACCCGGGGCTCGCAAACACCAACCTGACCGCCGGCATGCAGACCCCGGCCATGCTTGACGTCTTCTCCGGCTTCGTTCGGCTGATGAGCCAGTCCGATGCAGCCGGAGCACTGCCCACCCTGTACGCGGCGACGGCCCCGGACGTCAGGGGCGGCGATTACTACGGCCCGTCCGGTCCGGGCGAGACCCGCGGCGCTCCCCGCCTCGTGGCACCGGTGGCCAGGGTTCTGGACCGGGACATCGCGGTGCGGCTCTGGAACCGCAGTGTCGAATTGACCGGAGTGGACTACGCGTCGCTCCAGCCTGCCGGATGACCGACGGCCTGCCGGCCAACCGAGAGCCAAGGATGGGCCTGCCTGCTTGACCGACGGGAAAGTGGGCCTGCCGGCTGACCGACGGCGATAGGGTCGGCCGCCGGCCGAAGGCGAGGAGTCAGCCCGTCGGCGGTGCCGCGACCTGCACCGAGAGGATCATCTCGCGGATGGTGGCGAACTCCGGCGTGGCGTAGTACTCCTCGGCCTCCCCGATCGTGCCGAAGGAGACGGTTGCCGGACCGGTGTTCGCCGGCGCTTTCGGTGCGAGCACCTCGAGGTCTCCGAAACTGAAGCGGCCCAAGGATTCGCCGCCCTGGACGGTGTTCGACAGGGAGCAGGCCAGCGCGTCCGCCCCGCCTACTCCGTCGGTGATCCCGTACGCGCCGAAGAAGCGGAATCCGGTGATGAGCCGGACGACGAATCGCGGCTCGATCCCGGTTGCGGCCGCTGGTTCGTCCGTCAGCGCGAGCGGTTCGCTGCCGATGACGTAGTAGGGCGTGCGCTCCGACTCGGGGCAGGGCGCTTCCGGTGTGAGGATGCCGGAGTGCAGCTCTGCGGTGGTCATCCCGTCCGGCGTGCGGACGGCGTAGTGCAGCGAATCGGGCGCGTAGAGGCCGGGCGCGGGAGCGAGCGGTTGCACCACCCAGTCCTGGGGCAGTTCGAAGCTCACGAGCCTCGAAGGATCGGTGAAGACTTTCCACCCGTCCCGTGCCTCGCGGAGGGGCGCCACGGTCGGCTCGGGTGTTGCGCTGGCAGATGATCCTGATGACGACGCACTTCCGTCGCCCTCCTCCGCCGCGGTGCACGACGCGAGGAGGAGCGCGATGAGCGCCGCGGTGAGGATGCGCGAGAACTGCCAGGCGCTCGTACTGGGTCGTGCCTCGATCATTGCGGTCCTCCCTCGGCGTCGCCTCGTGCCGCCAGTCTAGGTGTCGGCGAGGTGACCGAGCCCATGTGCCGCGCCGAGGGAGCGGGCGGCGAGGACCGACGCGATGACGGCGTCGGCTGCCTCCTCGAGGTCCTCGCGTGCCGTGGCCTGGGTCCACGACAGGCGGACGGCGCTGAGGGCTGTCCCCTCGTCGAGCCCGAGTGCCAGCAGGACGGCCGACGGCTCCGAGGATCCGGCCGCGCAGGCCGACCCACTCGAGCAGACGACGCCGCGCCGCTCGAGTTCGAGCAGGACGGTCTCCCCGCTCACGCCTGGGAAACAGAAGGAGGCGAGGTTCGGCAGTCGGTCCTCGGCATGACCCGTCAGAAGGGCATCCGGAACACGCGTCAGAATCCGCGCGATGAAGGCGTCGCGCGCCGACGCCGCGTCAGCGGCTGCTGCAGGTAGCGCGCCCCGGGCCAGCTCCAGCGCCCTCGCGAGGCCGACGGCGCCGGCCACGTTCTCCGTGCCCGAGCGGCGCCCCCGTTCCTGGCCCCCGCCATGCAGCACCGGTTCGCAGCGGATTCCCGAGCGCAGGTACAGCAGGCCGATACCCTTCGGCGTGCCGAGTTTGTGTCCGGACAGGCTGAGCGCCGAGACGCCCAGACGGTCGACGTCGATAGGAAGCCAGCCTGCAGCCTGCACGGCGTCCGTGTGGAAGGGGACGCCTCTCCTCCTGCAGATTCCCGCCAGAGCGGCGACGTCCTGCACCGTGCCCATCTCGTTGTTGGCGTACATCACGGTGCACAGCGTGGTGTCCTCCCTCAAGACAGCCTCGAGTGCGGCGGGCGCTACGACACCGGTGTCGGAGACGGGCAGCACGGTGATCCGAAAATTATGCGTGTCCCGCAGGTAGGCGAGGACCTCGGTCACCGCGGGATGCTCGATCGCGCTCGTGACGATATGGCGGCCCCGAGGGGAGGCGAGGGAGATACCCTTCAACGCGAGATTGTTGGCCTCGGTGCCGCCCGAGGTGATGATGACCTCCGACGGCCTGCAGCCGAGCATCCCCGCGAGCCGGACGCGGGCGGTCGAGAAGGCGTCCGCGGCGGCCTCGCCATAGGTGTGGTGGCTCGAAGGGTTCCCGAACGTCGTGGTCAGGAGGGGCCACATCTCCTCGAGGACCTCACGCCGGACCGGTGCCGTCGCGGCGGCGTCAAGGTAGATCATGCTCGCCGCCCTGATCGGTAGCATCCTCCGTTACCCCATCCGAAGCAGCCGCCACGGGCCTGCCGGGGCCCGCCGCGAAATCGAGCCCCAGGTCGAGGGCACGGACGCTGTGCGTGAGCGCACCCGCGGAGATGATGTCCACCCCGGTTGCAGCGATCGCCGCCACCGTGTCCAGGCGCACGTTCCCACTGGCCTCGACAAGCGCACGGCCGCCGATCATGCGTACGCCCTCCGCCAGTTCCTCGAGGGCGAAGTTGTCGAGCATGATCGTGTCGACCCCCGCTGCGAGGACCGGCTCGATCTGGTCCAGCCGATCGACCTCCACCTCGACGTGCACCGTGTGCGGCAGCCGCGAGCGGGCTGCCAGCAGTGCAGCCGTGAGTGCCCAGGGCCCGTCGACGGCGAGCAGGGCAAGGTGGTTGTCCTTCACCATCACGGCATCGGAGAGGCTGGATCGGTGGTTCGAGCCACCTCCGCACCGGACCGCCCACCGCTCCAGCACCCTGAGGCCCGGGGTGGTCTTGCGGGTGTCGACGATCCGGGCGTCCGTACCGCCGGCAGCCTCCACGAAGGCTTGGGTCATGGTCGCGATCCCGCTGAGGCGTTGAACGATATTGAGGGCCGTCCGCTCGGCCTTGAGGATACCCGCGGCCGGCCCGGAGATGTCGGCTATGGTGTCTCCAGCCTCGAAGCGGGAGCCGTCCGGGCGTGGGAACGTGACGCTGATACGGCCGTCGGTCAGCTGCATGGCCACCTCGATGGCCGCCGTTCCGCAGAGGACACCTGGTTCGCGTGCCGTAATGGTCGCCGTCGAGCAGAGGTCGGGGTCGATGAGCGCCTGGACCGTGATGTCACCCCAGGGTGCGTCCTCGGCGAGCGCAGCGGCGACGATCGACTCGATGAGGTGCCGCGGCGGAACGGTCGCCTGCGGTACCACCGGGGTCGGCCTGCTCATGGCGGCCCTCGTGGGGCTGGTCGTGGGGGTCATTCGGTGGCTCCTTCAGCAGCTCGTACATAGGACCGGCCGGGTGCGGGCCGGGGGGAGGTCTCGGTCTGGTCTGCCCGGTAGTGGGCTCCGCAGGACGCCGTGCGCTGCGTGGCTGCGTGCACGAGCAGGCGCGCGCACAGCAGTAGGTTGTCCGTCTCTGGATCGGCACCGGCACGGTAGGAGGCGAGGTGCTTGCGGGCCAGGTCGAGGCCAGCGCCCGTGCGCAGCACCCCGGCGTGGTCGGACATCAGGTCCTGCAGGTCGCGGCGGCTGAAGGCGTAGGACGCCGCCCTGGGTGAGTCGAGGTCGACGGGCTCGGCGTCGAAGCTGGGCGCCCCTGCCCTGCCGTGGACGATCGCCGCCGCGCAGCGGGCACCGAACACCACGCCCTCGAGCAGGCTGTTCGAGGCCAGGCGGTTGGCGCCGTGGACGCCCGTTCTCGCCACCTCTCCGACGGCGAACAGCCCGGGCACGGACGTCCGCCCGTCGGCGTCGGTCCGCACTCCTCCCATCCAGTAGTGGGCTGCGGGCACCACCGGGATGATCTCCGACGACCAGTCGAATCCGTAGCGCGCAGTGAGCTCCGTCAACGAGGGGAAGCGCCGGGTGAGGAACTCCTCCCCCAGGGCGGTCGCGTCGAGGTACACCCGGTTTCCGGAGGAGTGATCCGGCGCGCCCGCCACGGAGCTGTTCGCCGAAGGGGTCGCCGGATCGGAGGCGCGGAGCGCGAGGTGTCGGGCGATGCTGCGGGACACGACGTCGCGCGGGGCCAGGTCCCCGTCGGGGTGGTAGTCCGCCATGAAGGCCCGTCCGTCGGCATCGACGAGCCGGGCACCCTCGCCCCGGACTGCTTCGGAGATCAGCGGGTTGCCCGGAACATCGAGTGACGTCGGGTGGAACTGGAAGAACTCGAGATCGGCGACCACAGCTCCTGCTCGCCAGGCCAACGCTACGCCGTCGCCCGTGGCGATCACCGGGTTCGTCGTGGAGGCGAAGAGCTGGCCCGCCCCGCCGGTCGCAAGCACGACGGCGTCGGCGGTGATGTCGCGGAGGCGACCGGCCGCGAGTACGCGCACCCCGACGGCCAGGGGCAAGCTTCCCGTCGGGGTCGACAGCAGGACGCGCGACACGAAGGTGTTCTCGAGCACCTCGATGCCGTCATCCCTCCTGACGGCCGCGGTCAGCGCGTCAACGAGGCCGGCACCCGTCGCGTCCCCTCCGAGATGCAGGATACGGGCAGCCGAATGGGCGGCTTCGCGTCCGAGGGCCAAGGATGTTCCCGTGTCGCCGACGGTGTCGAAGACGACTCCCGCGCGCCGCAGGGCCCGAATGCCGTCGGCTGCACCATGGCAGAGCACCGAGACGGCGAACGGGTCGGAGACACCTGCACCCGCGGCCTGGGTGTCGGCGATGTGCGCGGCGACGGAGTCCCCGGTGTCCCCGTCGGCCCGCCGCGAGTGCCGCCCGTCAGTCTCCTCGACCCGAGGAACGACGGCGGCGATGCCGCCCTGCGCATACCGCGTGTTGCTCTCGGTGAGGGCGACCTTCGAGACCAGGACGACGGCGCACCGCGCATCGAGCTGACGCAGCACGAGTGCCGTCTGAAGCCCTGCGATGCCGGCGCCGACCACCACGATCCGACGCGCCCGACCGACGGAGGGAGCCGTCGTGCCACGCGTGCCCGTCCGGGTCATGGGCGGACCGCGAGCATCCGGTTGAGGGCCACGCGGGCCGGCTCCGCAACGTTGTCCGCAACCGTGATGCGATTCATCACCCTGCCCTCGACGAGTCCCTCCAGCACCCAGGCGAGGTAGCCGGGATGGATGCGGTACATCGTCGAACAGGGGCAAATCACGGGATCGAGGCAGAAGATGGTGTGCTGCGGATACTGGGCGGCGAGGCGGTTCACCATGTTGATCTCGGTGCCGATCGCGAACGTGCTGCCGGGCTCCGCCGCATCGATCGCCTTCCGGATGTAGTCGGTGGAGCCCGCCTCATCGGCGGCGTCGACGACGGGCATCGGGCATTCCGGGTGCACGATCACCCGGACACCGGGGAACTCCGCCCGGGCCTTGTCGATCTGGGCGACGGTGAAGCGCTTGTGCACGGAGCAGAATCCGTGCCAGAGGATCACACGGGAGTCCCGGAGGGTCTGCTCGTCCGTTCCGCCCCATGGCTTCCTCGGGTTCCACATCGGCATGTGCTCCAGCGGGACGCCCATGGCCTTGGCGGTGTTGCGTCCAAGGTGCTGGTCCGGAAAGAAGAGGACGCGCTGGCCACGTTCGAACGCCCACTCGAGCACTGCGGCGGCGTTCGACGACGTGCAGACTATTCCTCCGTGCTCGCCGCAGAAACCCTTCAGTGCGGCGGAGGAATTCATGTACGTCACGGGAATGACGGGTTGGCGTCCGTCGGCGTCGGGTTCCGAGCCGAACAGCTCGGTCAGCTGTTCCCAGCACTCGGAGACCGAGTCGATGTCGGCCATGTCGGCCATCGAGCAGCCGGCGGCGAGGTTCGGGAGGATGACGGCCTGCTGCGGAGTCGAGAGCATGTCCGCCGTCTCGGCCATGAAGTGGACCCCACAGAACACGATGGCCTCCGCCTCGGCCCGCTCCGTGGCTGCACGCGCGAGCTGATAGCTGTCGCCGACGAAATCGGCATACTGCACCACCTCGTCACGCTGGTAGAAGTGCCCGAGAATGACGACCGACTCCCCCAGCGTCTCCTTCGCCGCGCGGATGCGTCGGTCCAGGTCCGGAGCGGAGGCTGTCCTGTACTCCTCGGGCAGTTCGCCCTGGCGGGGTGTCGCAGGCGGAGCGGTATCCCCCATGGAGGCGCCCGGCCCGTACTCGGGCATGGGCAGCGCGTCGAAGGCCCAGGGATCCCGGGCGAGCGCCGGAGAACAGGTCGAGGTGGGCGCAGGTACGGCTGTTGTTCCGCGTGAGATGAGCTCGATGGCAGTGGTGACGGACAAGTGCTTCTCCCTAGGGTGGGCCCTCGCCCGGCAGGGCGTGGGGGCGGTACGGCGGGGCGTTCGATCGAAGGGGTCCGGACCGGATGGGTCCGGACGAGCGCGGAGCAGGAGTGCCTGGCTGAACAGGCTCCGACCATGCGGGGGGCCGCGGATCGGCCGACGTGGCGTGCGGGCCGGGCCTAGGACTGCCCTCCGGCAGCCTCTGCGACGACGTCGGCCTGCATGGCCCCAGGAACGCCGACCGGGTTCCGGACTCCAGTCCCCGGCGCCAAGCCCGTTCTGGTGCCGGCACCGGTGCCATCGTCCACGCCCGGAGGGTCCGCCCGTGCTCCCGTGTACCGGTAGAGGCGCGGCGGCCTGTTCCGTCCTCCCTGGAGCACCTCGTCGGTCGGCGCGATGTCTTTGGCGGACCGGAATTGCCGTCGGAAGTTCGCCGGGTCGAGCTGCTTGCCGAGCACGGCCTCATAGACACCCCTCAGCTGCGCCAGCGTGAAACGATCACCCAGGAAGTGGTAGGCGACCGAGCCGTACTCGATCTTGCCCCTCAGTCTTCCGAGTGCGTAGGCCACGATCTCGTCGTGGTCGAAGGCCAGCCCCGCGACTTCGGACGCGCGGAACCACTGGACGTTCTCGGAGGCCCGTGCCAGGTCTGCCTGCTCCGGGCGGACGAGCGCCCAGTAGACGATCGACACGAGCCGTTGCGTGGCCGATCGATCCAGCCCTCCGAAGGCGTACAGCTGCTCGAGGTACGTGGGATCGAGGTCCGTGGTCTCCCGGAGGTTCCGCGCTGCGGCGTCCTGCAGGGACTCGCGGCCGTCCAGCGGACCTCCGGGAAGGGCCCATCTGCCCAGGTGCGGCTGGCGGATCCGGCGGACGAGAGGCAACCAGATCTCCGGGCGCCCGGTAGCCGTGTCGTCACGCAGCGCGAAGATGACAGTGGAGATCGCAAGGGACGGAGCCTGCACCTGCCGCTCCGACACATTGGCGGAACTGTCCATGAAGCCCTCCGGCCGGTCAACGACGCGTGTCTTGTTAAGGTCAGTTTGACTATAACTCATATCGAGGCGACAGCGTGAGCGAGGGCCGACGGCACTTGGCCCCCGCACCGCCGCCCCGCGTCATAACCGCGCTTCGGGTTGCCCCGAGGAGGAGGAGTGTCTAAAGTCACATGCGTCGGCCATTCGAGGCCGCGCGGCGGGGATGTGTTCAAGGATGCACATGTCCCTGCCGCCCTTACCATAGGTCCATGGACCACCACGCTGTACACGACGTCGAGGGTGTCGACCCACACCTGTCCATCACCCGCAGCGATGCTCGCGATCCACGTCCGCTTCCCCCGGTCCTGCTGCTGCACGGCTTCGGATCCTCGTCGCAGCGGAACTGGGTCGACACCGGCTGGGTACGAGTCCTGAATGATGCCGGGCGCTCGGCCGTCATGGTCGACCTGCCCGCGCACGGGGACAGTGCTGCTCCCGCGGATGCCGGCGCCTATGCGCCGAGCAGGATCCGCGCGGACATCCTGCAGGCGCTCTTCGACGAACGCATCACCCCCCTGAGGGACGGCGAGCCCACCTCCGGCGTCGACGTCGTCGGATACTCGCTCGGGTCGCGACTGGCCTGGGAGTTCGGCGCCACGCAGCCGGAAACGGTCCGGCGGATGGTTCTCGGCGGGCCCGGAACGGCTGATCCGCTCGCCACCTTCGATCTCGCCGGCGCGGAGCGCTTCCTTGCCGGGGGGCCGGCGTCCCAGGACCCTACGACGGTCGACCTCCTGCGCATGGCTCAGGCCGTCCCTGACAACGACCTCCCATCACTCCTGGCGCTTGTATCGGCCATCACCACGGAGCCCTTCGATCCGCAGGCAGCCGTACCGAAGATGCCGCTTCTCCTGGTCGCGGGCGATCAGGACGACTATGCAGGAGGCATCGACGACCTCCAGGACTGGGCCCCGAATGCCCGCATCACCCGTCTTCCGGGCAGGAACCACACCAACGCCATCACCTCCCGGCTGTTCAAGGAAGCGGCGGTCGAATTCCTGGCCTGACACCCGGTGTTGACGGCTCGGCGAGGTGCGCGCCGCTCCGGGAAATCGGCACCGGAGCGGCGCTATACTGAGAACTGATCAGCCGCCTTACTCTGAGGCTCGGCGATGATCCATCATCACAACCTGTCACGGGAGGACACCCCATGGATGTGCTCCTTGCTGACCGCTACCAGACCACCGACCTCCTCGGAGTGGGTGGGGCTGCTTCCGTCTACCGCGCCGTCGACCACAACCTCGGTCGCGATGTCGCGGTCAAGATCTTCAATCCGACGACGCCCGACGACGACGACTACCGGCGCCAGCACACGGAGACGATGCTGCTGTCGACGCTGAATCATCCCGGCCTCGTGACGCTGCATGACGCAGGTATCCACCAGGACCGGGATGGCCGCACCACCGGCTTCCTCGTCATGGAGCTCGTCGACGGCGAGGACCTCCGGCACCTGCTCAAGCGCGGAGCCCTTTCCGCAGTCGACGTCGCGCAGGTGGGTGCCGACCTCGCCGATGCCCTGGCCTACATCCACTCCGAGGGCGTTGTGCACCGCGACGTGAAGCCCGCCAACATACTGATGTTCCACAGCAGGGACAACAGCACCCGCCTGTATCCGAAGCTCACCGACTTCGGCATCGCACGCATGATCGACGCAACCATGGCGACTGCTGCCGGTGCAACAATCGGGACCGCGAACTACCTCAGTCCCGAGCAGGCCAGGGGTGATGCGTTGGATGAGCGGAGCGACATCTACTCCCTCGGGCTCGTGCTCCTGGAGTGCCTCACTGGTGAAAAGGCCTTCTCGGGCCCTGCCGTCGAGGCTGCGCTAGCCCGCCTGCTGCGCGATCCGGAGGTGCCCGAGTCCCTGGGCGCGGACTGGAGCGATGTGTTGCATCGAATGACCTCACGGGATCCGACGGCACGGCCCTACGCCCACGACGTCGCCCTGCAGCTCCGAAGCTATGCGGACGAGCACTTCGATCCGCCCCTCACCCCTGCTGATCAACCTCGGGCCGCGGGCACGCCCTCGTACTCCCGGGACGTGGACATGCTGACGCTCGAAGCCATCACAGGCGGCGTGATCACGGGCAATATCCACATCCCCGAGCCACCGGGCAGGGCTCCCCGCACCAGCTGACAGCCGCGGGTGATGCATCCGCTGCTGCGGACGGGGCGCCCCTAGGCGCCGTCGTCGTCCTCTTCCGGTTCGAAATTGCTCGGCTCGTCCATCGTCCCGGCTGCGACCCCGTCAGCGCCCGCGGGGATGGTTCCTTCGGGTCCCACGCCCTGCGAGTCCGCCTGATCGTCGTCGTTGCGGTTGGTTCCTTCGGTGCTCATGTGTCCTCCTGCTGATCGGCCGTGCTCCGATCCTAGGCGCGGCGGTAACCGATGAACAGTCGGTTGATGACCCGAGGTCGACTCGTGGTCAGGCTGCGCTGACGCGACGGAGAGCGATGGCGGACAGCGCCCCGATCAGCAGCAGGATTCCGGCTGCCACGCCCGGCACCATCGCGGCACCTGCAGCGCCGCCCGCTTGGGCGAGAGTACCGGCGAGCGCTGACCCGACCGCCGTGCCTGCCACGATGCCGCTCGCGAGGAACGTCATGACGGTGCCGAGGCGATGAGCCGGTGCCACTGCGGAGCCGATGGAGAAGATGGTGACCATGGCGGGTCCGACGAAGAGTCCCAGGATCAGCAGGACCACCACCATGACGGCGATCGACACGGGCAGGGCGAGCGCGGCCGCGGCACCGGTCATCGCCGCTGCCGACACCATCCAGCGGCTCGTGTGACGGAAGCGCGGCGACCAGTAGGCTACCGACAGTGCGGCGATGGCGGAACTCGACCCCATGACGGCATACAGCAGACCGGAAGATTCGGCAGCGCCGAACTCGCCGGTGAAGGCGGTGAGGAAGGTCTGCGTGGAACCGAAGAAGCTGCCCATGGCGACCATGCCTGCAACGGGGAGCAGCACGAGGGCCGGACCGAGACGCGGAACCGACGCGCCCGTTCCATCCTGCCCGAGGGCTCCACCATCGGCGTCCACCTGGGACTCCACGAGCCGACCCGCATCGCTGAAGGCAACAGTGGGATGCACGGCGAAGGCGCAGACGAAAGTGATGGTGAGTGCGGCGGCGAGGGCCAGCGGAAGCCATGGTGCGATCAGGCTCGCAAGCAGCCCGACGAGTGCCGGGCCGAGGACGAACGTCAGCTCATCGGCGGTGCCTTCATAGGACAGTGCTGTGTCCAGGGCAGATCGGGGACTCCTGCGGGTCATGGCCATCCACCGCACGCGGGCGAGCGGGCCGACCTGCGGGCAGGTGAATCCCATGGCGAGGGACGATACGAGGACGAGTGCGAGAGCCCGACCGGTGAAGCCGGCGCTGGTCGATGTCACGACCAGCAGGGCCGCGATGGCCAGGGTATTGAGCACCGCCGACACGAGCAGGACGATCCGCTGGCCACGCTTGTCGGCGAGGAATCCGAGCAGGGGTGCTCCGAGGGCGGATCCGAGACCGACGGCACCCGCTGCGAAGCCTCCAACCGCATAGGAACCGCTGGCGGTGGTGACGAGCGTGAGAGCTCCGACCGCGAGCATCGCCAGGGGAAGCCGGGCGAAGAGGCCGAGAACGAGGAAAGAAGTTCCTGCCAGCTGCGGGAGGACACCGAACTTGCCCAACCGGGATCGTCGAGGTGCTTCGGCGGTCGATGCAGGGGATGTGTCCGGGGATGGGACAGGACTCGGCGAGGCCGGTGTGGGGTTCTTGTACATGTACTTTCCGGGTGCGCGAAACGCGCATCGTCCCCCCTCCCGATGCGCCCGACCCGGTAACGCATGAAATTTTACACGCTCACACGCCGCTCCACATAGTGCAGACTCGAACCCTGCCTGCCTTTCACGACCTGCAGTTGCGCACTGATGCGCTGCTTGAGTTCAGGCACGTGGCTGACGAGTCCGATGACCCGCCCCCCACTCCTCAAGCCCTCGAGAGCGTCCATCACCTGCTCGAGGGCCTGGTCGTCCAGCGAGCCGAACCCTTCGTCCACGAACAGCGTCTCGATGTCGAGTCCACCTGCCTCCTGCTGCACCACGTCAGCCAGCCCGAGCGCGAGCGCCAGGGACGCCATGAAGGACTCTCCACCGGAGAGCGTCGATGTGTCCCGTCGATTGCCCGTCCACCCGTCGATCACATCGAGGCCGAGGCCCGACCGCTTGTTCCCCGCCGTGGCATCGCTGTGGACGAGCTGGTACCGCCCGTCGGACATCTGGAGTAGCCGCTCGGTCGCGGCGGCCGCGACCTGCTCGAGGCGGGACGCGAGCACATACGTCGCGAGGGACATCTTGTACAGGTTCTCACCGCCTCCGCGCGTGGTGTCGGCTATGGCCGAGGTGAGGTGCGCCCGCTCCCTCAGCGGTGCGATGGTGCGTTCACGGTCGGACAGCTCTCGGGCGTAGGTCTCGAGCTGCACCACGGAGTGCCCCAATACCTCGGCGCTGATGCCTGCCCGGTGGGCGCGGGTCCGAAGATCTGCCGCTGCTGCTGCCGCATCGCGTTCGTCGTCGTCGGATGGCGAAGTCAGGCCGTTCTCCTCCTCCCGCAGGCACTCCCTGATGTCCTCGGAGTCCCACTCCGCGTCAAGGCGGTGACCCTGGATCTCGTGGTCCCTGACGGATTGCATGTGCCGGGCGTGACGGTCCTCCGGCAACAATGCTGCTCGTACATCAGCCGCCGAGGTGAACGGCGTGCTGCCCAGCGCCTGCTCGAGCCGCTGTCGGCTCTCCTGCAGCGCAGTCGTCGCCCGGTCCAGAGCATCGAGCGCGCTCCGGGCGCACTCGATCCTCTCGGCGGCGCGCTGCACCTCGTCCACACGGTCCGCCAGGGACGCAGCCCCTGCCTGCAGTCCCTCCAGTCTTCGGGCCAGCATGGCGTCCTGGTCGGTCAGCGATGCCCGGCGCTTCTCCACCTCGCTCCGCTCGTGACGCAGGACGTCCCGCAGTGCCCGCAACCGCTCCTCCTCCTCGGTCGCGCGCACAATCCGCTCTTCGACGGAAACACACTCCGCCTGCGCCGCCTCCGTCCGGTCCACCCTGAGACGGGCGGCGCGGGTCGAGGAGGCAACGTCCTCGGGAACTCTGGCGCCTCCACGAGCCGCGAGATCAGCCAGTTCGAGCCGGATGCGGTCCCTTGCCTCCCGGGCGGCCTGCAGGGCGGTTTCGGCATCGGCCTGTTGCCGGCGCGCGGACTGCTCCTCCGCGAGGGTGACGCGGTCACCGCCGGGCGATGTCACAGGAGCCGGATGCTCCTCGCTACCGCAGACCGGGCAGGGCTGTCCCTCCTCGAGTCGTTCCGCAAGCTCCTCCGCGGCCTGCTCGAGCCGGAGTTGCAGCTTGTGCAGCCATTCCTCCTTCAAGGCGAGAAAACGCTCCGACGCGAGGACGTACTCCGCTTCAGCCACGCCCCGACGCTCCTCGGCAATGCCATGCTGCCGGACGATATCCTCCGCAGCGACTGCCGCGGCGAGTTCGGCGCGGACATGCGTGAGGCCATCGGCGGCCAGCCGCAGGGGTACCAGGCTGTCGGAGTCCTCCGCGCGCCGGCGCTGCAGCGCACTGATCCCTCCGTCCGCCTCGTCGATCCGTCCGTCGAGGCGGCCGACCTCCGTCGTCAAGCCGCCGAGTTCACGTCGCACGTCGATCAGCCGCTGTTCCTCCGGCAGCGCAGCACGCAGGACTGCCAACGCTGACGAGGACGCTTCGCAGGCCGCCGTGAGGGCTTCCCTCGGTCGCTCGGAGGAGTCAGTGCCAGGACCGAGCAGACGGAAGTCCAGATACTCTCCGGCGACACGGTCTGCCTCAACACGGCGCCGGGCATCTTCCTCACCCGTCTGTGCACGTTCCAGCTCCGAGGTCGCCTCGTCGCTCAACCGGAGAAGGGCAGCAAGCCCCTGCGCCTGATCATGACGGCGCGTCTGCTCCACCAGGCGCGCGATGCCCTCCGTTCGGCTCTCATGCTCCCGGCGTCGCCGCCGGAGCTGCGCAAGGGCTTCGAAGCGGAGCCGACGTCGGCTGATGCTTGCCAGCGAGCCATCGGCGAGCGCACTCTTCTCAGCAAGCTCCGTGTTCTCCGCGGCCGCCACCTCCCATCGGTCGCGCAGCGCCTCCGTAAGCGCATGCACCTCTCCATCCCGCTCCTCCGGGGACATGGTTCCGATGACTTTGTCTGCCGCACCGGGTGCATCGTCAGGGGGAGTTGCCGTTGTCATGCCCAGACCGTGCCGCTCGGCTTCATCCGCCGCCCGGAGGAAGAGATGCCGCTGCTTGCCCTCCTCCTCGGCCAGCTCCCGGGACGACCGCTGGCTCTCCTCGGCGAACAACCGTTCGAGGTCCTCGAAGCGGACCGTCGAGAAAAGACGCTGCAGCAGTTCACGCCGTGGCTTTGCGTCGGCCCGCAGGAACGCCGCGAACTCACCCTGAGGGAGCATCACCACCTTGGTGAACTGCTCCTTGTCCATGCCGAGCAGGGATTGCAGTTCCAGCCCCGCCTCGTCACTCCGTGCAGACTTCTGCACCCACTCGGAGCCGATCCGCTCGCTGAGCAGGGTGCGCGCCTGCTCCGTCGTGGTGCCACTCCCCCGGCGCGCCGGCCGCTCCCAGGCCGGTGACCGCACGACCCGGAAGCGACGATCGGCGACGGAGAACTCCAGGGAGACCTCAGGGGCCACCGACTCCGCCGCGTGATCGCTCCGGAGTCGCTTGGCTCCCTGTCGTGCGCCCGGAACTGAACCGTAGAGCGCGAAGCACACAGCGTCCAGCACGCTGGATTTGCCGGCCCCGGTTGGGCCGTTCAGCAGGAACAGTCCCTGACTCGACAGGGCGTCGAAGTCGACGACCTGGCGGTCGGCGAACGGGCCGAACGCCTGGATCTCGAGGTTGTGGATTCTCACAAAGCCGTCCTATCGCTCGTGCGCGAGGCTCAGCGCGGAATCGACGGTCGACCGGATGAGCGCCTCTTCCCCCGCCGACGCGGCGCGGCCGCGTACGTGATGCAGGAAACCACTGCAGATGTCGGCATCGTCCCGTGCCTCCGCCATGCGCTGGCTGTAGGTCCGTGCGTCCTCCCGCTCTCCGCCCTCGGGCGCGAAGGCGAGGACGAGGGTATCGGGGAATCTCGTCCGGAGGCGTTCCATGGCTCGTGCCGGCCGCTCCCTGTCCGTCAGCGTGATGTGGCAGTAGGCGTTCTGGGCCGATCGGAGGTCCTCGCGGATCAGGAGGTCCTCGAGCGGGCCCCGCAGAACGGCGAGGTCACGTGGCGCCGGCCACTCGATGGCGCGAACCATGCCGATGCCGTTCTCCGTCGCCTCGATGAGCCAGGCACCCTTGGTCTGGTTCACCTCCGAGAAGGAGTAGGCAAGGGGCGATCCCGAGTAGCGCACGCTGTCGGAGAGTTTCTGCCTCCCGTGCAGGTGCCCGAGCGCTGCGTAGTCGAAGCCATCGAAGAGGGAGAGGGGGACGGAGCCGAGGCCGCCGATGGCGAGGTCGCGCTCACTGTCAGAACCCGCACCACCTGCAGCAAAGGTATGCGCCATGACGATCGACACCACGCGGCGCTCGGAAGCCCGCTGGGCGATGTCCGCGCGGACCCGGTCGAGTGCCGCCGTCGTGACGGCCGTGTGCGTGCTTGCCTGCGCCTGGAGGATCTCGGCGACGACGCGCGGCTCCAGGTACGGGACGCCGTAGATGGCGAGCTCTGCACCTGCTCCGAGTGTACGCACGACCGGCGTCCCGATGTCCTCGATGCGCGTACGCAGGTGCACTCCGCCTCGCGCCAGGATCCGTCCGCCGAATCCCAGCCGCGTCGCGGAATCGTGGTTCCCGCTACTGACGACGACGTGCGCTCCGGCCACGGTCAGCCGATCGAGGGCGTCATCGAAGAGGGCGACGACGTCGACGCCGGGCAGTGCCCGGTCGTACACGTCCCCGGTAATGAGGACGACATCGACCCCCTCCTCGCGGACCGTCTTCTCGAGGTTGTCGATGAAGATCCGCTGGGAGTCGAGCATCCCGGTGCCGTGGAACGATCGGCCCAGGTGCCAGTCCGACGTGTGGAGGATCTTCATGATTTTCACGCTACCGCCGCTCGCCGACATTCCGCGAACCAGCGCGCGGCGGGCCGCGAAAGGACGCTAGCGCCCCGTCCCGGGTGCATTCGGATCGTCCATTCGTGTTGCCTCGCGCGCATCGGTGTCCCGCGTCTCGAAGAAGGTTGCCGCGTCACGTCCGCGGCGCTCGTCACCCTGCACGACGCGGTCGCCTGCCGCGGTTCCGCCAGGGGTGTCCCGCGCCGCGGGCGAACCGTGCCTCGAGGGCTCGGTCGTCATCGACTCGGAGCTCCCCTCACCGGCCGCAGGATCTGCCGGGGCGGAGACGGGGGCATCAACCGTGCCACGGCCGGCTCGGGCGGGTTCCCAGCTGTCGACGGTGCGGAAGACCAGCCCTGCGATGACGCCTCCGATGATCGGCGCGGCCCAGAACAGCCACAGCTGCTGAAGCGCCCAGGAGTCCGCGAAGATGGCCGACGCGGTGGCCCGGATGGGATTGAGGGCACCGTTCGTGACGGGCAGGAGGAACGAGAGCAGGCCCGCGAAGGCCAGGCCGACGGCGAACGGTGCCAGGTCGCGCCGAGCACGGCGCGAACCGGCGCCGAGGAAGACGGCCACCAGGATGGCGGTCGCGGTGACCTCCAGGAGGAAAGCACTCGTCAGGGGGAACTGGGCCGGCGAGTGCTCACCGAAGCCGTTGGAAGCCGAGCTGAAGAAGGTACGGATCCCGGTGAGCTGCGAGTTCGCGCTGAGGACCAGCCAGATCAATCCGGACGCCGCCACCGCCCCCAGGACCTGCGCCACGATGTAGGGGACCACGGAGGCCCAGCCGGTCCGCCCGGCGATCGCCGAGCCGAGGGTGACAGCCGGGTTGAAGTGGCCCCCGGAGATGTAGCCGAAGGCGATCATCGCTGCCACGACGGCGAACCCGAACACGAGCGTCGGCTGGAGGGACGTCTCCGTCGCGAGCATGGTGGCTCCGAGGCCCACGAGGATGATGAAGAACGAGCCCACTGCCTCGGCGATGGAGCGTGCCACGAGGCCGGACGCCTGTGGCCCGTCGTCCCCGCTCGTCATCGGGGCGGAGTCCGGCGTCGAGCCGGTCGCGGTCGTAGGGTGCGTCATGGGGTCGTAGTCCTTCTATCGAGCCTGCGGGAGACCGCCCGGTGGTATACCGGGCCGCCGACGAGCCTTCCATCCTAGTCTGGACGCTAGCTGGGATCGGGCTGGTCCTCGCGGCGCAGGAATGAACCCGCACCTCTTTAGACTGGGGACGTGACCAGAGACAGCGCCGCCGCCAGCACTCCCGCCGACGTCCCGGAAGAGGTCGACGAATCATCGACGGACCCGTCCACCTATGCGGACCGGGTGCTGGGATGCCTTCTGGGCACCATGGCCGGGGACGCGTACGGCGTCCTCCACGCCGTGGGCGACGATCCCTCCGCCGCGCTCGGCGATCCTGCGGCACTCGCCGTCTCCGACGCGACCCAGCTGACCCTGTACACCGTCGACGGCCTCGTCGACGCACTCGAGTGGGCGAACGACGGCGTCGCCGCCGACGAGACCGCCTGCCTCTGGCTCGCCTATCTCCGCTGGCTCGTGCGGCAGGGCGAGCACCTTCCGGCGAACGCACCGGCACCGCCCGGACGATGGCTGGACCGCCAGGACGACCTGCTGCCCGTGCACGACCCCGATGCCGACACGGTTCGCGCTCTCCTCACGGGTGCGATGGGCACGCGGTCACGCCCCCTCAACCCGCAGGCGGAGGGCGCCGGTGCCCTGATGCGATCGGCTCCCTTCGGTCTGGTCCCCAGGATTCCGGCGAGCATGGTGGAACGGCTGACGGTCGACGCCGCCGCGCTCACGCACGGGTCCCCTGCCGCCCGGGGCACGGCAGCCCTGTTCAGCGGCCTCATCCGTTCGCTCGCCATCGATGAACTGACCCTGGACGAGGCAGTTCGCATCATGCGCGGCGAGGAAGACCGCCTGGCGCACACGTCCGGACACGACGACGGCACCAGCGGTGTGACGACGGGAGCGACAGCGCCGACAGCGTCGGGCGGACCGGCCGCGAGGGTCGCGCCGGGAGCAATGGCGGGAACGACCGCGGACGCGACGACGACGGGCAGCAGGGCCGACGCCACGACGGCGGCAGGGACGTTCGAGGCCGCACTGCAGGCCGTGCTCGAGGGTGCCTCCGAGTCGTCCTCTCCGCAGGACCATCTCGCAGCTGCACTCGCCCACGCCTCGTCTGCCGGACGCCCTGATGCTTCCTCCACGGTCGCGGCGTCCGTGGCGGGTGCGATCGTCGGCGCGCTGCACGGCACCCGGGCCATTCCGGCCTCGTATCGGAACGCCGAGGGAATGCCCGCCGTCGTCCGGGGCATGGCCCGCACCCTCGTGAGAGCCACGACGGGCTCGTGACGCTCCGCCGATGGATCCAAGGCCCCGGGACCGTCGCCGTGTGCCGAGGAAGCTCCTCGGTCGACCGGAGCACCTGCCTAGGCTGACATCATGTGGAATCCCACCGACCTCCCCCAGCTCTCCGATCACCGCGTCCTCGTCACCGGGGGCAATGCCGGTCTCGGCTACTTCGCCTGCGAGCAGCTCGCGGGAGCCGGTGCGAGCGTGGTCATGGCGTCGCGCAGTGACGAGAAAGCCCGTCGCGCCATCAGCGCCATACGCGGACGACATCCTCACGCCGATGTGTCCTTCCAATCCCTCGACCTCGCGGACCTCGCCTCGGTGCGTGCAGCCGCGGACGCGCTCGCCGACGCACCGCCCCTGACTGGCCTGCTCGCCAACGCGGGGGTGGTGGGGTCCTCACAGCACCGGACGACGGCGGACGGTTTCGAACTGCAGTTCGGCACCAACCACCTCGGCCATTACGCCCTCGTGGCGCTCCTCCTGCCCACACTGTCCGCTGCCGGTACGAGGATCGTGCACCTCGGCAGCATCAGCCACCGATGGGCGCGTCTGACGCCGACGTCCCTGCAGCCCTCGACCTACCGCAACGCGCGCGCCTACGCCACGTCCAAGCTCGCCGTGATGGCGTTCGGCTTCGAATTGGCCCGGCGTCTCGACCTGACCGGCAGCGCTGCCACGAGCGTCGTCGCCCATCCTGGCTTGGCCCTCCGTATGTTCACGCCGGAAAGGCCCGGAGTGGCCACATTCGAGGACGCAGCGGCGTGGCGGCAGCGGATTCTGCGGCCGGTTGCGCAGGGAAAGGACCACGGCGCATGGCCGCTGGTGCGCGCGACCGTGGATCCGACCATCCCCAACGGTGCCTACTGCGGACCGGAAGGCTGGTTCCAGCTCACGGGATCCCCCGCCGTCGTCCCGGCGAAGCCGCACGCCCGGGAGAGCAACGCGGCATCGAGACTCATCGACCTGTCAGCCGGCCTGACCGGAATCGAACTCAGCTTCTGACCGCACCTGGGAACCCTGGCACGCGCGTCCTGTGCCTACTGGCTCTCCGCGGGCCACCGGCCGCCGGTCATCTGCAGGAACTCCGCCTCGGAGAGCACCTCGATGGCCTGTCCGCGCTCATGCAGCTCCAGGACGCGTCGGGCCTTGCCGGTGACGCGTCCGTTCCTGAGGTCCGAGGCGACGAAGCCGTCGCCGACCACCAGCACCGTCGTGCGGCGCGTGACGGAACTGGCAGGCTGCGCTCCGAGGCGCGCCGCCCGCTCCTTCGCCTGCGGCCGCGAGATGCCGAGGCTGCCCGTGAACACGACGGTCTGTCCGTAGAGCGGGTGTCGCGGGTCCGCCTGGGCATTGGCGTGGGGGTTCTCGCCCTCTTCGGGCCAGCCCGACCAGCCCGACGGCGATGCACTGCGCTCGAGTGCCGTGCGGGTGGCTTTCGACAGTTCATCGATGCCCGGTGCGTAGGGCTCGGCACGCGACAGCGGCAGGTTGTGGGAGCCGAGCACGTCCTCCACGGTGGAGGCCTCGTACCGCCGGGCGATATCGATCATGATGCCGGCGCAGGCCCTGGCGTCCTCCACGGCATCGTGGTGGTTGACCAGGGGCACGCCCGCCGCTTCGGCCACGAACGGGAGCGAATAGGACGGGAGGAAGTAGCTCCTGCGGGACAGCACCACGGTGCACGCGTACTCCCAGGCCGGGCCGGCGAGCGCGGAGACCTCGAGGGCCGAGCGGATCACACCGAGATCGAATGCCGCGTTGTGCGCCACCAGTACATCGGAGCCGATGAACCCGCCGATCTCGGGGAACAGCTCCCCGAATCTCGGGGCGCCGGCCACCATCGAGGAGGTAATGCCGTGGATGGCGATGTTGCGGGGGTCAAAATGGTCATGCCCCACGGGCGGGCGCATCAGCCATGATGCTTCTTCCACGACCCTGCCGTCGCGCACCTTCGTCAGGCCGACGGCGCACGGGGAGCCACGGAAGCCATTCGCCGTCTCGAAGTCGATGGCCGTAAACGCAATTCCCACGCATTCAACTGTACTGCCGCCCACCCACACCCGTTCACCGAACGTTCATCGCGCCCCGGCGCGTTCCCGCAGCAAGTGGTCCTACCCTGAATCATGGCACGCATTGACTCCTCCCGCCGGTGGTACCTCTTCGACTACGGGAACGTGATCTCCACCCCTCCCACGCCGCAGGACTGGGACGCGCTCGCGGAGGCGATCGGCATCCCGGAACTCCAGGAACCGACGTCCACCTATTGGCTCCACAGGTACGCCTATGACGCCGGCTCGCTGTCCTCGGACGAATACTGGTCGCTGGTGAGCGGCGCGCGGGTCAACCCCGTGAGGGCCGCCTGGCTCGACATCCTCGACGGAAATCAGTGGTCGCACCCGAACCTCGAGGTACTCGACGTCCTGGAGGATCTCGATGCCCGGGGCGAGCGCCTGGCGTTGCTGTCGAACATGCCGGCCGCCATGGTCTCCCACCTCGGAGACGCTCCCTGGACGAAGCTTTTCCAGCACCTGTTCTTCAGCTCGTCCCTGAGACTGGTCAAACCGTCGGCGGCGATCTTCGAGCACGTGCTGACAGAGCTCGCCGTCGACCCCGGACTGGTGACGTTCGTCGACGACTCGCCGGCGAACATCGCTGCTGCCCACTCCCTGGGGATCGACGCGCGACTGTTCGACCCGTCGTCGGACCTGTCGAGGACACTCGTAGCGCCCGGCAGGGCGCAAGGCACCGCGCGAGGCTTCGAGGCCGTGGCCCTGCCCGGCGCGGAACCGGCGGTCAGCGCGCTGATCCAGGAGTAGGGACAGCCAGGGCCCCGGGCACCCCGGCTGTCAGTCCTACCCTGCGGAGTCCCCACGTTCCAGGAGCCCGGTGCTCACTGGACCCGCTTGTCCGCCCGGTGCTTGCGCACCTTGGAGACGACGAACCAGACCGCGAACACCACGACGGCGACGATCACGAGTTTCTGGAAGGTGTCGGCGTACTGCTCGACGATGTGCCAGCTCTCCCCGAGGTAGAACCCGGCCATGACGAAGATCGTATTCCAGATCAGGCTGCCGGCCGTGGTCAGCAGGAGGAACTTGCCGATCGGCATGCGTTCGATACCCGCCGGAATGGACACGAGACTCCTGAAGAGGGGGATCATCCTGCCGAAGAAGACCGCGCGGTAGCCGTGGCGATCGAACCAGGCCTCCACCTTGTCGACGTCCTCGAGGTCGATGAGGGGAACCTTGGAAACGAGGCGCCGCATGCGGTCACGCCCGAGCCACGCGCCCAGGGCGTATAGCGCGTAGGCACCGACGACCGACCCCAGTGTTGTCCAGAGGATCGCCTCGAACAACGAGAAGTTGCCCCTGCTGGCGGTGAATCCCGCGAGGGGGAGGATGACCTCGCTCGGCAGCGGCGGGAACAGGTTCTCGAGGGCGATCGCCAGGCCCGCTCCGGGTGCGCCGATGGTCTCCATCAGGTTCACCGCCCAGTCCGTGACGGCGCCGAGGGCCGAGCCGTCCGACGTCGTGGTCGCCGTTGAGACGTGGACCGCCTGGACTGTTTGGATGATGCTCACGGGTGAATCCGTCCCTCTCGTGGTCCGCCCTGCGGGCGGCCGGTGCGTGCGTGCTGGCATGCGGTGCTGCCGGCTGACCCTGCGGTCCTACTCGCGCTGTCGGGTCAGCAGTGTTGGTGCGTCAGGCGTGTCGCTACTCGGTAGGACGAGAAGACAGCGCGTCGACGAGGTGCGGCAGCAGCGCCCTGAAGGCGATACCGCGGTGGCTGATGGTGTTCTTCTCGTCGGGTGCGAGTTCGGCGCAGCTCCGGTCGAGTCCTTCGGGGACGAGGATCGGATCGTAGCCGAAGCCCCCGGTCCCGCGGGGTGCGTCGAGCAGTGAGCCGCGGAGTTCGCCTCGCTCGGTGCGGCTGGCGGCCGCATCACCGGTGGGATGCGCGAGTGCGGCCGCGCAGACGAAGGCTGCGCCCCGGCGCTCGCGCGGGATGTCGCGCAACTGACCGAGCAGCAGCTCCAGGTTCGCGGCGTCGTCCCCATGGTGTCCGGACCAGCGGGCGGAGAAGATGCCCGGGGCTCCTCCGAGGACATCGACGGCCAGGCCGGAATCATCGGCGACGGCGACGAGTCCCGTCGCGCGCGCAGTCGCTTCGGCCTTGAGGAGTGCGTTCTCCTCGAAGGTCACACCGCTCTCGACGACGTCGGGGGCGCCCGCGGACGCCGCGTCGATGACCTGGGTGTCGACGTCGAGTCCCGGCACCTGGTCACGCAACAGCTCGCGCAGCTCCCGCAGCTTGCCTGCGTTGCGCGTCGCGAGGACGAGGCGTGGCTGCTTGCCCTCAGCCACCCTGGGAGTCCCGCAGCGTATCGATCTGGATCTGCGCCAGTTGCGCCGTCCCCAGCAGTGCCAGGTCGAGCAACGCGTCGAGCTCGGCACGATCGAACGGCGCTCCCTCGGCAGTGCCCTGCACCTCGACGAACTTCCCGGACCCGGTGACGACGACGTTCATGTCGGTCTCGGCGCGCACGTCCTCGACGTAAGGGAGGTCGAGCATGGGCACGCCGTCGATGATGCCGACGCTGATGGCGGCGACGGTATCGGTCAGCGGCGAGGCCGACGCCGGGATGAGCTTCTTGTCCTTCGCGTACCGGATCGCGTCGGCCAGGGCCACGTAGGCACCGGTGATCGCCGCGGTGCGGGTGCCGCCGTCGGCCTGCAGTACATCGCAGTCGAGCACGATGGTGTTCTCGCCGAGCGCCTTGGTGTCGATGATGGCGCGCAGCGACCGCCCGATCAGGCGGGAGATCTCGTGCGTCCGGCCGCCGATCTTGCCCTTGACCGATTCACGGTCCGAGCGGGTGTTCGTGGCACGCGGAAGCATCGCGTACTCGGCGGTGACCCAGCCCTTACCCTCGCCCTTCAGCCAGCGGGGTACGCCGCTCGTGAGGGACGCGGTGCAGAGCACACGCGTGTTGCCGAACTCGATCAGGGCGGATCCCTCGGCCTGCTTGGACCAGCCGCGGGTGATGCTGATGTTCCGCAGCTGGTCGGGCGTCCTGCCGTCCGCTCGCAGCACGGGAGGTACAGCCGCGTCGGACACAGGGCCGGGTGTGGAATTCGCAGAGGTCATGATTTCCAGTCTAGACGGCTGCGCATGGGAGGTTGCTGGTAACACCGTCGCGCGGCCGACGCCGGTCAGACTGTGTAGGACACGCCGGCGACGGCGACCGCGAGCTGTCCGTCATAGCTCTGCCGGGCCTCGCTGACGGCGAGGTTCGCGTCGTTCCACACCGGGAGGTGGGTCAGCAGCAGGCGCTTGGCCGAGGCGCGCGTAGCGACGTCGCCCGCCCGCTTGCCCGTGAGGTGTACGCCTGTGATCCCATCGTCCCGACCCTCGTGGAACGCCGCCTCGCAGAGGAAGATGTCGGCGTCGCGCGCAGCCTCCACCAGTCCGTCGCAGGAGTCGGTATCACCCGAGTAGGTGAGGATGTGAGGGTGCGCGACACCGTGCTCATCCGTCTCGGCAACCACGACCCGCAGCGCGTATGCCTCCTCGATGGGGTGCAGGACCTGATAGGGCGTGATGGTGAAGGGACCTACCCTGACCGGATCACGATCGCCCCAGGAGTGGAAGTCGAAATCCTCGTGCATCCCGGGGTCGAGTTCGAGGCCGTACGCACTCGCCATCCTGTCGGCGGTCGCCGCCGGCCCCCAGACGGGGATACGCGGCATGCCCCAGCCCGAGGGGTCCCAGTGCACGGCGACGTGGAGTCCGCAGATGTCCATGCAGTGATCGGGATGGAGGTGGGACAGGAATACGGCGTCGATCTCGCGGAGGTTCATGTATCGCTGCAGGGCGCCGAGCGAACCGTTCCCGAGATCGAGCAGGATACGCCACGTCCGGCCCTCCCACTCCGCGCTCAGGAGGTAGCAGGAGGCCGGGGACTGCGGCCCGGGGAAGGACCCGCTGCACCCGACGATGGTCAGCTTCATGCGCGTGGGAAGCCGGCGGCGGCGATCATCTCGGGGGTGATCCGCGCCAGGCTGCCGGTGGGGTACTGCGCTGCGACGTGGTCCACGTGCTGCACGCTCAGCACCTCGGGTCCGAGGAAACGGCGCGCCAGCACCTCGAAGCTCCCTGCATCGCCCGTCGCGATGAAGCGGTGCACGGCGGGCGCCGCGCTTTTGCGCTCGAGGCCGTGCGAGACCAGTGCCCTGTAGACGTCCTTGGCGGTCTCCTCGGCGCTCGAGACGAGGGTGACGTCGTCTCCCATGACATAGGAGATGACGCCGGTGAGCAACGGATAATGGGTGCAGCCGAGCACGAGGGTGTCGATGCCGGCGTCCTGCAGCGGCGAGAGGTACTTCTCGGCGGTGCGGAGCAGGGCGGGGCCACCCGTGATCCCTGCCTCCACGAACTCGACGAAGGAAGGGCAGGCGACGGAGGTGACGTCGAGGTGTGGGGCAGCTGCGAAGGTGTCGTCGTAGGCGCGCGAGCCGACGGTCGCGGCCGTCCCGATCACGCCGATCCGGCCGGACCGGGTGGAGGCCACCGCTCGCCGGACCGCCGGCTGGATGACCTCGATGACGGGGATGCCGTACCGGTCCGTGTAGCGCTCCCGCGCATCGCGGAGCACTGCTGCCGACGCCGAATTGCAGGCGATCACGAGGAGTTTGACGCCCGAGTCGACGAGCTCGTCCATCACACCCAGCGCGTGGGCACGTACCTTGGCGATCGGCAGGGGGCCGTAAGGGCCGTTCGCCGTATCACCGACATACATGATCGATTCATGGGGAAGCTGATCGATGACGGCACGCGCCACGGTCAGTCCCCCGACGCCGGAGTCGAAGATGCCGATGGGCGCTTCGCTGCGGTCCGTGTTCAATGGCGAGAGGGTCATGATTCTCTGAGAATAAGACGTGGCGCCGACGAAAACTATTCGCCCCTGCGTGGGGTGCATCACAGACCACGCGTGCCGGGCCGTCAGCGATCCAGGCGAACGGCCTTCAACATGGCCTGCACAAGGGATTCCTGCAGCCAGGTGACGAAGTTGTACACCAGCGCGAGATAGGACTCGACGTCGTCGACATCCTTCGAGTCCGCGATGTCGTGGAGGCGTTCGGCGTCCGCCTCGGATTCGATCCTGAGCCGGTCCGCGAGAACGAGCCGCACATCGTTGAGCGCCTGTGCCAGGAGCCTCGCCTGCTCGTCGTTCAGCGTCATGGGGCTGAATTCGATGAGCAGGGCGCTGCCGCGCAGGGCACCGATCTTCTGCTCCCGCAGGGAACGTTCGGTCAGCCGGCGGAACGCGAGGGCCTCGTCGTCGTCCCCGCGGACAGCGTCGGGCAGGAGGCGGCGGACGGCGGAATCGTCCGGCGTCGTGGCCTCGGCATCGGCACCGGACATGCCGACGAGCGCGGCCAACGGATCCTCGCTCGGCGCCGTCTCGGGCTCGAGCATCGAGATGACGTCGTCGAGCAGGGCACCGAGGAGGCGCGCCTCACCCGGTTCCAGCGCTCCGGTGATACCGCGTCGGGTCGACTTGAAGTGCTTCGCCATGGGGTGGGCTTACTCGCTTCCGGCTTTTTCGAAGGTGGCCCAGAGTCCGTACGAATGCAGGGCTACGGTGTCCTGCTCCACCTTCTCGCGGCTGCCGGAGACGACGGCGGAGCGGCCCTGCTCGTGCACCTCGAGCATGAGGGTCCGGGCCTTCGCCTCGGTGTAGCCGAAGTAGGACTGGAACACGTAACTGACGTAGCTCATGAGGTTCACGGGATCATTCCAGACCACGACGACCCAGGGCTGGTCGAGGTCGGTCTTCTCGGTCGTCCGCACCTTCTCCTGGGTGTCGGTGCCGGTTGCAAAGCCTACTGTCATACCGTCCATTCTAGGTCGCATCGCCGATGCCCGGTGGCCTGGTACTCCTACGGCGGACGCCCCGCTATCGTTTTGAGGGTGACTGATGCCCTGACCACCGAATCACCTGACGCGGGTTCGGCCCCCCCTGCCGTGGATGCGCCGAACAGCGCCCTCTTCACCGACCAGTACGAGCTCACGATGCTGCAGGCATCCCTCCACTCCGGGGCGGCACACCGCCGATCGGTCTTCGAGGCCTTCGCCCGGCGCCTCCCGGCGGGGCGGCGCTACGGCGTCGTCGCAGGAACGGGACGCCTCCTCGAGGCGCTGGCCAGCTTCCGGTTCGACGAGGCGCAGCTCACGTTCCTCAGCGACCACAGGATCGTCGACGACACCACCCTCGAATGGCTGGCGGGCTTCCGCTTCACGGGCTCCATCTCGGGGTACGCCGAGGGCGAAGCCTACTTCCCCAACTCCCCCATCCTGACGGTCGAGTCGTCCTTCGCAGAGGCGTGCATCCTCGAAACCCTGATCCTGTCGGTCCTGAACCACGACAGCGCCATCGCCTCGGCCGCCTCCCGAATGACCGGCGCTGCGGCCGGGCGGCCGTGCATCGAGATGGGATCCCGTCGCACGCACGAGGAGGCGGCGGTCGCCGCGGCCCGCGCCGCCATCATCGGAGGCTTCGCCAGCACGTCCAACCTCGAGGCCGGTCGCCGGTACGGCCTGCCGACGGTGGGCACCGCAGCCCACTCCTTCACCCTGCTGCACGATTCCGAGCGAGCCGCCTTCGAGGCCCAGGTCGCCTCGCTCGGCCGCGGCACCTCGCTCCTGGTGGACACGTACGACGTCGAACAGGGGGTACGCACCGCCGTGGAGGTGGCGGGTGCTGACCTGGGAGCAGTCCGGCTCGACTCGGGAGATCTCGTCGCCCAGGCGCGCTGGGTGCGCCAGCTCCTCGATGACCTCGGCAACCACACGACAAGGATCGTCGTCACGTCGGACCTCGACGAGTTCGCCATCGGCCTCCTCGCGTCCGCTCCCGTCGACTCCTACGGCGTCGGCACCTCCCTGGTGACCGGCTCCGGAGCACCTACCGCGGGCATGGTCTACAAGCTCGTGAGCAGACAGGACGACGACGGCACCTTCATCTCCGTGGCCAAGGCTGCCAAGAACAAGGCCTCGGTCGGCGGGATCAAGCACGCACTGCGCCGCCTCGACGAGCACGGCACCGCGCAGGTCGAGGTGGTGGGGGTCGGTATCAGTCCCGCCGACGACGGCAACGACCGTCCCCTCATGCAGCAGTTCGTGAAGGAGGGTGTCCTCCTGCCGGGCTGGACCGGACCCGAGGCCGTCACCCGCGCAGCCGAGCGCCACGCACTGTCGATGGCCGAGCTACCCGGAGCAGTCCGCCGCCTGCAGCGCGGCGAACCAGTCATCCCCACCGAATACGAGGAGGCATCATGACGCGCGCACTGGTCATCGTGGACGTGCAGAACGATTTCTGCGAGGGCGGCTCGCTCGCCGTCCAGGGCGGTGCACAGGTCGCGGCCGACATCAGCGACCACATCGACGAGCAGGCAGGTTCGTACGACTACATCGTGGCCACGCAGGACTGGCACATCGACCCGGGTGCGCACTTCTCCGAGACACCGGACTTCATCGACTCGTGGCCCGTCCACTGCGTCGCCGGCACCAAGGGCTCGGACTTCCACCGGGACCTCGACACGGAGAGCATCGACGCCGTGTTCCGCAAGGGTCAGTTCGAGGCGGCCTACTCCGGCTTCGAGGGAGTCAAGGCGCCCGACGACGAGGTGCCCACCGGCGAGCAGAAGCTGGGCGGAGGGTCGGTGGAGAACAGCGAGGACCCGATGACGCTGGACGACTGGCTGCGCGAGCACGAGGTCGACGACGTGGTCATCGCGGGTCTGGCAGCGGACTACTGCGTCCGGTCCACGGCGCTCGATGCGCTGCAGGCCGGCTACTCCGTCACGCTGCTGACGGATCTCACGCGCGGAGTGCATGAAGACAACACCGAGGACGTCCTCGAGGAGCTGGCGGCGGCCGGCGTGGAGCTGGAGCGCTGAATTCCTACCACGGACACGGCCGGGCTGGTTCATTCAGCCCGGCCTGTCGTGTCCCTGGGCCCGTCCTACTTCTTGCCGATGAACCAGTCCTGAAGCTTCTGTAGCCGGCGCTGGAGCTGGTCCTCGTTGGCCTGGGCCACGGCGGGTCCGCCGCACTCGCGCCGCAGCTCCGTATGCACCTGACCGTGCGGCATACCCGTTCGCGCAGCCCACGCAGAGACATTCTTGGCGAGCTGGCCCCGCAGCTCCGTGAGCTGGCGGTGGTCCACGACGAGCGGATCCGCTGCCGGCGCCGCCGAACCCCTCGCCTTCCGGCGGGACTGCTGCTCGTGCTGGCGCTGGCGCAGCAGCTGGCCCACCTGATCGGCGTCGAGCAGTCCCGGGATGCCGAGGAAATCGAGCTCGTCCTCGCTCCCCATCTCGCCGCCGGTACCGAACTCGCCGCCGTCGAACAGGACGCGATCGAAGGATGCCTGCGACTCCAGCGCCTCGAACTTCTGCTTGGTCAGGGAGTCCGACGCCTTGTCCTCGCGGTTCGCCGCTTCCATCAGTCCATCGTCGAGACCGAAGCCCTCGTCGTCCTTCTCGGGCCGGTCGAGCGCGTGGTCGCGTTCGAGCTCGAGCTGGTTGGCCAGCGCCATGAGGATGGGCACTGACGGCAGGAAGATCGACGCCGTCTCCCCGCGCCGTCGGGCACGCACGTAGCGGCCCACGGCCTGCGCGAAATACAGCGGCGTGGCGGTCGAGGTCGCATAGACGCCGACGGCGAGGCGCGGAACGTCCACACCCTCGGAGACCATCCGGACGGCGACCATCCATCGCTTGTCGCTGTCGGAGAACTCCTCGATCTTCGAGGAGGCCTTGGCGTCGTCGGACAGGATGACCGTCGGGGACTCCCCCGTAATCCTCTTCAGCTGGCCGGCGTAGGCGCGGGCATCGTCGTGATCCGTCGCAATGACCAGGCCACCGGCGTCGTGCACGGTGCGGCGCACCTCGGTGAGGCGCTTGTCCGCGGCGGCGAGGACGGCGGGAATCCACTCCCCGGCAGGGTTCAGGGCGGTACGCCAGGCCTGCGCTGTGATGTCCTTGGTCACGGCGGCTTCGCCGAGGGACGCTGCCATCTCCTCGCCTGCACTGGTGCGCCAGCGCATCTGGCCCGAGTAGGCCATGAACATGACCGGACGGACCACGTGGTCACGGAGCGCCTGCCCGTAGCCGTAGGTGTAGTCGGCGCGCGACCGGCGGATGCCGTCCCGGTCCTCGACGTACTCGACGAACGGGATCGCGGCGGTGTCGGAGCGGAAGGGCGTTCCGGTGAGGGCGAGACGCCTGGCTGCGGGCTCGAACGCCTCCCGAATGCCGTCACCCCAGGAAAGGGCGTCCCCACCGTGGTGGATCTCGTCGAGGATGACCAGGGTGCGGGCAGCTTCCGTCTTCGCCCTGTGCAGCATCGGCTTGCTCGCGACCTGCGCATACGTCACAGCCACGCCGATGAAGGCGCCTCCGTGGCGACCGTCGGCGTTCTTGAAGTTCGGGTCGATGGCGAGGCCTACCCGCGCAGCGGCGTCAGCCCACTGGCGCTTAAGGTGGTCGGTCGGGGCGACGATGGTGATCCGGTTGACGATTCCGCGCTCCACGAGCTCGGTCGCGACGCGGAGGGCGAACGTCGTCTTGCCTGCACCAGGGGTTGCGACCGCGAGGAAGTCACTGGGTGATTCGTCGAAGTACTTCTTCAGGGCCTCGCTCTGCCACTGGCGTAGCTTGGGAGCCGTGCCCCAGGCCGCGCGCTCCGGGTATGCGGGGGGCAGGGCTCCGCCGGCACCGAACAGGGTGTCACTACTCACGCCAGGACAGTACCTTCCATTGACTTGCTGGGGGTCGAGCTTGGCCCGGCGTCCGAAGACCCGGCCCCTCTCAGACCCGAAACTATACCTGCTGCCGTGGACACCCACAGAGCCAGCCAGATGGCAACGAACGTGGGGACGTGTCCCGGATTGCCGTCGTCGTGCAGGAGTGCGAACAGCGCTCCGGCGCCGGCCGTTCCGACCACGCCGCCGAGCTGGTCGGAGATCTGCAGGGCCGCGGAATTGCGTCCCTGCTCGCTCTGCGCCGAGAGCTTCAGGACGAGGACCGACGTGCTGGAGAGCGTCATGCCCATGGCGAAGCCGGACAGTCCCCAGACGACGGCGAGCACCCAGAGCGGTGCCTCGAGGGCGGTTGCGAGGGCGAAGAGACCGAGGGACATGGACAGGATGGACGAGCCCGCGACGAGCAGCCATTGGCGGGCGAAGGTCACCCGTGCCTGGACGAACGATCCGGCGCTCCACCCGAGAGCGCCGGCGCTCAGGGTGAGCCCGGCGGTCCCCGGACTCAGGTCGCGGGAGCTCACCAGCATGAGCGGGATGAAGGCTTCGGTACCGAAGAACGCGATGTTCACGAGGCCGCGCGTTGCGATGATGCTCGGTAGACCGCGCGCGAGGACGAGGGTGCCCTTCGGCAGGAGCGCGGGCAATACCAGGAGGACGACGACGACGCCGGCTGCCGCGAGCAGTGTCAGGCCGGTGACGGTACCGGCGTCGGGTTTCTCCGTATCGGCGAGCCGGACGACAGCCCACTGCGCTGCGAAGACACCACCAGCGAGGGCGAACCCGCGCAGCGTGCGTGTCCGGGCCGAGCCAGTCTCGACCGACGCGATGGGTCCGAGCTTGCTGGTCTTCGGCCACACGATGAGAACTGCGGCGAGCACCACCGGAGCCACGCCGAGGAACACCCAGCGCCACCCGAACTGCTCGGTCACGAACCCCGCGACCACCGGCCCGATGAGCGCCGGCAGAACCCACGCCGCCGCGAGCCAGCCGAAGACGACGGGTTGCGCCCGCTGCGGAAAGGAACGGCCGATCACGACGTACACCGCCACGATCATGAACCCCCCGCCGAGCCCCGACACGGCCCGGCCGACTGTCACCAGCCAGAAATCCGGCGCGGCTCCTGCGGCGAGCAGTCCGAGGATCATGAGGGCCATCCCGACCGCGAGGGCCGGGCGGGGCCCCTTGCGGTCGCACCAGGAGCCGGCGACGACCGTGCCGAGCAGGGAGGCAGTCAGGTACATCGAGAACGCGAGGCCGTAGCTCGACTCCCCGGACAGCTCGCGCGCCACGGACGGCATCGCGGTAACCACGGCCATGGCCTCGAAGGCGGCACAGGTGATGATGGCCAGGATGCCGATGGTGAGCGGCCGCAACTCAGGAGACATCGCTCCGACGAGCGTATCGGACGTTCTACGTGTGGCCTTGCTCATGTCACCTGTTCTGCTGAGGGCGGGGCTGGGTGTTTGCGGGGCTGCGGCGTTGCGGACTGCTGAAGCCCCGCGTTGCTGAACCCGCGGCATTACGGACCGCTGAAGCGCCGGTGTTGCGAGCTGTGGCCTTGCCGGAGCCGCGGAAAAGTCGGCGGTGCCGCGCTGCTCCGCCCTTCGACGCGTCGGGCGGTGCGTCTTCTCCTGGTTAGCGCCCGGCCCGACGGCCGCTCGAGCTATCCAAGTCGCTCAGAATCCACCAGGGGGCGGGGTCCTAGTCCTTCGGCTTGTCGTCGCCACCTGGGCGAAGCCCGTTGTAAATTTCCTTGCACTCCGGGCACACAGGAAACTTTTCCGGGTCACGGCCCGGAGTCCATACCTTGCCGCAGAGGGCGATCACCGGTTCGCCGGTGAAGGCGGACTCCATGATCTTTTCCTTGCGAACATAGTGCGAGAAGCGTTCTGCGTCGCCGGGCTCGACCTCCTGACGGAGTTCCTCACGTTCGATGGTCGCCGTCGAGCGGCCAGTACCGGCATCGAGTGGATCGTTTGCGAAGGGATCAGGAGGCATAGTCATGGGCTCAGTCTATCGCTCGAGGCTGCGCTGGTCAGGTGGTGCTTGGAAGCGCTCCGATATGTTCTTCGGCACGACGGATATTGGTCTCTTCCCGGCGACTGATATTCGTCGAAACTCTCTTCCTAGATTTCGGTGATGATTACCTACCGCACAATTGAATGCACGTCGGCTAGTGGCCAGAATTGTCGGTGGCAGGGGAGATAATTGCGGTATGGCTACGAATTCGGAGGACTTGAAGAACCTCGAGCACATAACTGCTCGGATTACTTCCCTGAGCGCCGAAAAAGCACATATCGATGCAGAACTGGCGATCGCCACCGAACATATGCGGGTGCTCTTCGAGCATCGACTCCTGACCCACCTGTCCCAACCCACCACTCGATCCCCTTCGGGCCCTGTCATCAAGCGGCCCAGGACGAACCTCGCGGACACCACGACCGCCACGGAACTCGCCTGCCTGCTCCGGGTCTCCGAACGCACCGCCCACCGCCTCGTGCAACACGCGATGCTCCTGATCAACCATCACCAACCAACCCTCGTCGCCCTGCGTGCAGGAACCATCACGTGGGACCACACCACTGCACTGCTCCACGAATACGCGGGCCTGCCCCACACCACCGCGACACGTATGGAAGAAGCGCTCCTACCCGTCGCCCAGGTGACCACCGTGTCCCGCCTGTCGTACCGGGCCCGTCGCCTGCGCACCCGACTACACCCGACCGCACTTCAAGACCGCGCCCGCAGCGCCACCGAGAACCGGCGCATCGACGTCGAACCAGCCGACGACGCTATGGCCTGGCTTCACGCCTACCTCCCCGCCACCGACGCCGCAGCCATCGACGCCCGACTGACCCACACCGCCAGAGCCCTCCAAACGCCCCGCGAGCGACGAACCCTCCCCCAACTGCGCACCGACATCCTCACAGACCTCCTGCTCGAAGACCGCCCTTACCCCAGCGACGAGCAAGACCACCAACTATTGGACGGTCGCCTCGAGGCGAACCGCGCCTCATCACAGTCGGCAGCATCACGGTCGACGGCCCCGCCTGCCTCTTCAAGTTCCGGTAATTCTGGTGGTTCCTGTGGATCAACTGGCTCTGGTGGTCAGCGTGTGCGAGCCCATATCAACGTCACCGTGCCCGTCCTGACGCTGCTCGGCGTCGACGACGAACCCGCCGACCTCGAAGGCTACGGGCCCATTCCCGCCGACATCGCCCGACGCCTCGCCGCCCACGCCCCCTCCTTCACACGCATTCTCACCCACCCGGAAACCGGGACGGTCCTCAGCGTCGGCCGCACCTCCTACGCCGTTCCTGCCGACCTGAAGAAATGGTTACGCGTCCGCGACCAAACCTGCCGACACCCCGGCTGCACCACCCCGGCTTCACGCTGCGAACTCGACCACACCAGGCCCTGGTCCCACCACGGCACCACTTCCCACAACAACCTCGCCCACCTCTGCCGCAAACACCACATGCTCAAAAGCGAAGGCATTTGGCACTACGACCAACAATCCAACGGCACCCTTCAAGCACGCTCTCCCGCCGGCAACACCTACTACGACACCCCCAACCCCCTGAGCACCTGAACGCCGGCTCGCCGGATCGCCAAGCATTCAGCACCCACCAACGGCACAGCTGGCATCATGCGGATATGGGCATCAACCTTGGCGTGCACGGAAGGCAATACTCGAGGCGGTATGACCTGGTGGGACCAGTCCTGCGGGTGAGCGATATCAGCGGGTGGGGGCTTCGCAACCGATGCCGGTCGGGTTCTCGATGCAGTTCTCACTCACGCTGTGACCCTTGGTCCGCCAGATACTCATCAGGTGAGGCTCCGATATCACTGAGGCCTCACCGGCCACCGGCTGAAACGGACCTCCGTCAACCGAATAATCCCCCGCGAAGAACGTCGTCAATGTCAACGTGAAGTCACCCGTCTGCACATACTGATGACTGGTTGAAGTCTGCGTACTGAACGCAACCCCGTCTACCGGGCCGCCCGGCGTCGACGTCGTCGCAGTCGTACTATCCCCGTAGGACCATTCGTAGGACACCGGTCGTGCTTTGAGCACGATCATCGCGTCCTGAAACTCAAAGGTGAAATTCTGCTCTACGGCCTCGGCATAGATATTGGAATGCGCGTTCCTCAGGCCGAAATTCAGCGGCTGCGACACGACCGCCGCCGCCAGGACGGGCTGCTTCTGAAACTCCTCGATCGTGATCACAACCGGAGCCTCCGCCACGGCTGGAGTTGCCCCCTCAACAGGAGGCTCTGGTGGCAGACCGGGGTACATACACGACGACCGTCCGGTGGGAGTCTGAGACGCCGGCTGTACATTGCTATTCACTTCGATCCAATTCACCAAGACACCACCATCTTGAGCGTCACATTGCGCATTCATGGTGGGACAAGTAGCCGGCCTTAGTGCCTCACCAGTGCCAGCCGTGCAAGCACGCTCAAAGATGTAATCAACTTTGCTACTTTGCAGCAACTGTTCAGATGACACCGGCAATGAGACAGATGCGGGATCATCCTCCGACCCTTCTTTCGGTGCGGTCTCATCGAAGAATGTCGTGTCCTTCACCTTCGCGGTCGCCGTATCTCCATCAAATCTAATCGCGCTTTCGTCTGCGTGGGCCGGTGAAGTGGGGATCATGATAAGTAGGAGTAATACCGAAGAAAAAGAAATGAATCTGAATAAGGCCATCATTCAGTTCCCTCTGGGGCGCCAAAGTCGAGCATCACCCATCTACCCTCAAGATGCGCCGAAAAAATTGCCTTGAACGCGGGGGGTCCCTTCGCGACTTGCTCCGCAATCTGCCCACCCTTGAGGTAAATAGTTGACTCTCCCTGACCAACTTCCACGTTAGAGCCGATCGATCCTTGTGTATTCACGCGGAAATCAGTGACAAAATCTCCGACCTCGGAATCGGCCCCCGATACCCAACCATTCTCTGAGTAGATTTCTTTGACAGCAGTCGTCACGTTTGCGCAGGCCTCACACCGCGGATCGGTGACAGCCTCGAAAGGCACCCAATCATTCGTCTCGTAGCCATACGAGAAAAGCTCGAACCAGTACTTCGTAAACGCTTCCAGCCCCTCGGCCGAATTCTCGTCAGCGAGCGCTGGCTTCACAGGAACTGGAAGGTTGGCGGCGGGACCGGCTGAAGACGCAGGCGACGGCTCGGAACTGGCAGGGGCGGACGCGGAGGCTGACGCCGACGCGTCAGGGCCCGCCGGAGATGAGGACGACGACGGCTGACCAGCGGTTTGGATGGCGGCAGGATCAGGGTCACCCTGGCAGCCACTCAGGAGCACCATTGCAACTGCCGCACCTGCCACTACCGGAGTCACTCGTCCAAGACCAACCGATCGCATGAAGTACATGCAATTCCCCCATCACACTTGCCCGACACCCGGAACGGCCCAGCATAGCCGGGAGGTCGGATAGCGCTACGGGTTATGCACAGCGAAATTGCCATCAGATGGGAGGCTCGGCATTCGGGATACCACGAGCGTTCCGGAGTGGTCGGGAGCACCCTGTCGTTTCCAACTGGCACTCCACGCCGCTCGTCGCGGCTCCATGCGCACAAACGCGCGGGGCCCAACCAGCAGCCGGATCAACGGTTGGCCGAGACCGCGAGCAGCAACTCGGGCGCCCTTCGGTCGTACCAGCGACCACCCATCCGAATGCCGACCACGAGCAGGATTGCTCCCAGCGCCACCCCGACCAGCAACGCGAGCCAACCGAACAGCATGTTTCCTGTCACCAGATAGGCGATGGCGAGGACGATCTCGGGCAAGGCAAGGAGCAGCATCACCAACCACCCGATGAACTGCACGGCGAACATCGTGAAGTTCGTGCCCGGAGGAGTCTTGAAGGCACTCTCCCCTGGCAGTGGAACGTTATAGGTATAGCGGGCCGAGACGACGCTCGAGAGCCCGGCGCCAGTCAGCAGGAGTCCCAAGGACAGCCCCAGCATGGCCGGGGCATCTCCGATGCGGCCGGCGACCACCAGCGGCACCAGGGTGAACACCAGGGTGATCGGCAACGCGAACACCAGCAGCGCCGCGGCACGTCCGGACCGGTCGTCGCGCCCGCTCACTCCGGTGGACACGTGCAGGCTGAAGGCGGTGTTGTCGTAGGAGATGTCGGCGGAGATGGACCACGCCATGAGGAATGCCGTGATCGGGCCGAGGAAGGCGAACGCCCCTCCTGACGCGCCCCCGGAGAAGAACAACAGGACGGCGACGAACGGGATGATCACCAGCGAGGCGGAGTACCGCGGATCCCTGAACCAGTAGGTCAGGGCCCTGGCCGTCACGGCTCCTGCAGGCGTCGCCGGGAAGCGGCCCAGGAACCCGAGATTTCCACCCGCGCGCTTGGTGACCGCGTTGTAGGGCGGAGTGACGAGTGCATGGCTGAGGCTCCGGCTCCACAGCACGAGGAACAGCGCCAACGTCGCCACCCCTATCAGGAATCGGGCGACGGCGAGCCCGGCCTCGCCCGCTGCAACGTCGGCCGGAGCTGCCCAGAGGGCTCCGAGCGGAGTCCAGGCGAGGACGTCGGCCAACGAAGATGCGAAACCCGGCGAGTTCTGGAAACCCGCCGTCACTCCCCCGATGGTGGGGCCGAGGAAGATCAGGGGGATGAAGGCGATGATCCCGTTGACGTCCTTGAACCGCCGGGAACCGGTCATGGAGGACACCGCCGTCGTCACGAGCCTGGAGGCTACGACGCACAGCAGCACCGCGACCAGCCCGCACACGAGCGCCGTGAGCGCTGCCGCCGGATAGCGGATCCAGGTGAGCACCTGCGCCAGGCTCGCGATCAGGGTGACCACCCCGGGGATGCCGACCAGTCCGCCGAGCACCAGCCCTGCGAGAAGCTGGCGCATCGGGATGGCGAACGTCACGAAGCGCGCCGGGTCGAGCGTCATATCGATGCCGGTCGCCGCGATGGGGATGACGAGCCACCCGAGGACTGCCGCGGAGCCACCGATCACGAGGACCGTCCGGATGAACTCCACGTCGGCCGAGCCGAGCAGCACGAGACCGACGACGAGCAGGGAGAGGATTCCGAGGCCGTACAAACCGCCGAGGATCACGCCGACGAGTTGCGCGGTACTGCGCTTGAGCGAGTTACGCAGGAGGAGGAGCTTCAGTCTCAGGAGGTTCGCAACCACGACAGCCCGTCCGACGTATTGCGGCCACCGACAAGCTCCACGAAGCGGTCCTCCAGCGTCGCGTCACCCCGGACCTCGTCGACCGTCCCTGCGGCGAGCACAGTACCCGCGGCAATGACGGCGACGTGGTCGCACATGCGCTGGACGAGGTCCATCACGTGACTGGAGACGATCACCGACCCTCCGGACTGCACGTAATTCGCCAGGATGTCCCGGATGTTCGCTGCCGACACGGGATCCACGGATTCGAAGGGCTCATCGAGGACCAGCAGTTTCGGAGCGTGGATCAGGGCCGATGCGAGGGCGATCTTCTTCGTCATCCCGGCGGAGTAGTCGACCACCAGTGTGCCGGCGTCGTTCGTGAGGTCGAAAGCCCGCAGCAGGTCGCCGGTCCGCTCTGCGACCGTCTCACGGTCCATTCCGCGCAACAGCCCGGCGTACGTGACGAGTTGCTCGCCCGTGAGGCGATCGAACAGTCGGACGCCGTCGGGCAGGATGCCCATCAGCTTCTTCGCCTCGAGGGGCCGCGCCCACACATCGACGCCGTGCACGAGAGCCTGGCCGAAGTCCGGTCGAAGGAGGCCGGTCGCCATCGACAGTGTCGTGGTCTTGCCTGCGCCGTTGGGTCCCACCAGCCCGTAGAACGAACCCTGCGGAACCTCGAGGGTGACGCCGTTCACCGCGATCTTCTCGCCGAAACGCTTGGCGAGCCCACGGATGCTCAGCGCCGCGCTACCGGCCCTTGCTTCGGGGTTGTTCTCGTCGGACGGTAGTGGCACCGGAGAGCTCATGCGCCCACGCTAGCAACGGGCACGCGGGCTGCTCGTCATCCCAAAGGAGGAAAAGCCACCCGTAGGAGGAGAACGAGGAGGCGGATCCCGGTCAGAAACCGCCGGCGCGCTCGTACTGGGGTACAGGGACGAATTCATGTCCGAGCTCGTGGGCTGCCCGCATCCACCAGTGCGGGTCCCGAAGCGCGGCCCGGGCGATCAGCACGACGTCGGCACTCTCGTTCCGGATCACGGCGTCCGCCTGGTGCGGGTCGCTGATGAGCCCGACGGCGCCGGTCGGAACGCCCGAGGTCCGCACTTCCTCGGCCAGCGCGACCTGATAGCCCGGGCCGACCGGGATCGGAGCGGCCGGGACAGCGCCACCGGAGGAGACATCGACGAAGTCGACGCCCTCTTCCGCCGCGCACTTCGCGAGCCGCGCGGAGACCGCGCCGTCGATCCCGCCCTCCGTCCAGTCGGAGGCCGAGATCCTCAACAGGAGTGGCATTGTCTCCGGGATGACGCGCCGGACCTCGCGGATCACCTCGAGCGTCAGGCGGAAGCGGGATTCCTCCGAGCCGCCCCAGCCGTCCGTACGGGTGTTGACCAGCGGCGAGAGGAACTGGTGGAGCAGGTATCCATGGGCCGCATGGATCTCCATGGCGTCGAATCCGGCGTCGACGGCCAGTGCCGCAGCACGACCGAAATCGCGGATGACCCCGGCGATGTCCTCCTCGGTCATCGCCCGGGGTGCCACGTACTTGCCGAAGGCCTCCTCCGTCGGACCGAGGGTCTCCCAACCACCGTCCGAAGCGGGCACGGAGTTGTGCCGGCCGCTGAAGGGCCAGTAGGTCGACGCCTTCCGGCCGGCGTGGGCGAGCTGCACTGCCGTCTTCGTCCCGACGGCGCTGTGCTCGTGGACGAAGTCGTTGATGCGGCGCCACGCGTCGGCCTGTTCCTGCGTGTAGATGCCGGCGTCGAGGGGGCTGATCATCCCTTCGTGGCTGACGGCCGCCGCCTCGGTGATGATGAGCGCCGCGCCGCCGGTGGCGAACTGGCCGAGGTGCACGAGGTGCCAGTCGGTGGGCACACCCGCGGCCACGTCCGGGTCGCAGGAGTACTGGCACATGGCTGCCACCCATCCCCTGTGCGGGAGCTCGAGCGAACGGAGCGTGATCGGGTCGAAGAGACCGGGATTACCGGTCCGGGTGACTGCGGAGGTCATGTCGTCCTTCGATGGTGTCGGGCGGGGATGGACGTGGTCTAGAACAGGGCGCGGGCGAGCGCGCTCCTCGCCTTCGTCACGCGGGGGTCGGTGACGCCGACGACGTCGAACAGGTCGAGCAGTCGCCTGCGCGCCGCTTCCTTGTCCTCGCCGGCGGTGCGCCCGATGAACGCGATGATGCGGTTGAAGGCGTCCTCGACATGCCCGCCCGTGAGGTCGAGGTCGGCGACCATGAGCTGGGCGTCCAAGGCGTCGGGCTCGTCGGCTGCGCGCTGCCGCACGTCGTCGGCCCGGAGGTTCTGGACCCGCTCCAACAGTTCGACCTGCGCCAGACCTGCCTTCGCCTCAGCATCCGCGGGTTGCTCCATGAGCGCACGCCGATACGCGGCTGCGGCGGCTGCGTAGTCGCTCTTCTCGATGGCGTCGAAAGCCTCCTGGTGCAACGGCGGCAGAGGCGGCTCCTCCGCCTCTGCGGCGTCGGGCTGCGACCCGTCGTTGAGGCTGCCCGTGACGCCGTTGGCCTCGGCGACCTTCATGAGCTCGTCGAGATAGCCCAGGATCTGCTGCTCCGGAAGGACGCCCTCGAACAGCGGTACCGGCTGTCCTTTCACGACCGCGACGACGGTCGGTGCGCCCTGCGCCTGAAAGGCCTGCGCGATCTGAGGCTGTGCCTGGAGATCGACGTTCGCGAGCAGCATCCTGCCATCGGACGCCACGGTAGCGGCCTCGAGGACGGCCGTCACCTGGTTGGACTGCTCACTCCACGGGGCGCGGAGGTTCACGATGACGGGCACCTGGGACGAAAGCTGCACCAGCTGCGGGAAGGTCTGCTCCGTCACCTCGACGATGTAGGGGCTCTGTGCAGCAGGCGCCTGCCGTGCCGCTGCCGGTCGGGCAGCCGCTTCCGCGCGCGCCTTCAGAGCGGAGAGGTCCACCGCTCCCCGCAGGTTCATGCTCGACGGCGGGATACCGCCCCGTTGTGCTGGTGTGGACAATGCTCTGCCTTTCTCTGGCTGCTGCTGGTGGGTTGCCGGCCGACGGCGGCATGAAGCCTTGTTCAGCGCAGTGTGGCCGACAACAACTGCTGTGCGGCGCCGATGACCCGGATCTTATCGTCGCTCCCCGCGGGTGGTACATACATCATCACGGCTTCGCCGTAATTGACGTCGATGCCCTTCTCGCTGACATCCTTGCCCGTCAGGGACTGGTACACCGTCCCTTTCAGGTCGATGGTGTCCCCCGGGGACTTGGGCAGGCTGGTGTACGTGTGGGTGAGGTATCCGAAGACCATGGCGCCGCCGTCACCCGAGAGGAGGGCTTGTGTGCGGTCCTCCTCGGCTGCGTGGCTGAAGGTGATGGTGGCGGCCTCGTTGCCCTGGTTGGCGACGACGCCGGCCTGGAACTCGGTGATCGCCTCGGCGAAGGAATTCTCCTCGAACGTCTCCTTGTTGGCACCGGAGGGCTTGGTGAGGAAATCCGCGATGGAGGCCACGGCCGCCTGCGGGGCAGTGGCGAGCGTTCCGGCTTCCTCGAGCGGCACCGGGCCGGTAGCGCCGGGCGCTGGAGCGGACGGGAAGGTGCTTCCCGGCAGCATCTGCACCGCTGACGTCAGCCTGTAGTTGTCGCGGGGCGTCTCCTGGACCAGCAGGAGCGCCTGCGGTACGGGGTTCTGCTCGCCCTGTGTCAGCGCCACGATGGTTCGCGGCCATTCCGGACCGGTCGGGACCATCTCCAGCATCAAGGGTGCATCGGCAACCGGCGCGGGCGCGGCTGCCTTCGCGTCCTTCGCACCGACGGCGTAGGACCCCGAGCGGAGATCGAGCGCGGCGCCGGCGACCCGAGGTGCCAGGCGCTTGGCATCGGAGGCGGCGTCGGCGTCGGCAACGGTCGAGGCGACGGACCCGAGGATGCGCTCGAGCTGGCTCTCGAGGACGACTGGCGGGCCACTCGCCTCACTGCCTGCGGACGGCGCGCCGGTGGCGGCCGAGGTCGGCGTCGCGGTGGAAGAGGAAGATGGGGATGCCGTGGACGAGACGGAGGGCGACGGCGACGTCGTCGCCATTCCCGGTGCAATCCCTAGCAGGGATCCGGCACCGATCAGTCCGGTCACCACGACGACGGCGGTGGGCGTGGCGATGGAGGACGCAGCCCCCGTCCCGCCGTCCTGCGCCTGCCTGCGTGCATAGGCGCGGGTTCCCTGGGCAGGTTCGTCCCGGCTACCGGGACTGCCACTGTTCCCCCGGGCGCGGGGGGTGATGAACAGGAGTGCGATTCCGAGCACCACGACGAGGGCGCCACCGATGATGAGGGGCAGCGCGAAGGGGGTTGACTGGTCGTTCGGGCGCGTCACGGACACGTCGGTCGGAGCCGGCGCCTTCCCGTCCGCCGCCAGCAGGATGGACCAGTCCCCCTCGACGGGCTCGCTCCACCGGTAGGTGAGCGTGCCGTCCCCCGGCTCCTCGCTGACCCAGAGATCACTTCCGCTGGGGTCGGGCACGGAGTCCTCACCGTCGACGCGCTCGCTGGACAACGCGTCCTCGCTGATACCGGTCACGCTGAGATGCGCGGCATCCCCCACCCATGCCTCGACGTCGGAAGCCCGTCCGACGGCGAGGGTGAAGGGCCCTTCGGCAGTCACCGTCACCTCGACCGAGCCGCCCTCGGAACCACGGGCACCCGGCTCGATCACCGTGAGGGGCGCGGACTGCGCACCCTGCGCAACACTCGCCGTCACCGTTTCCGCCGGCGCCCAGATGGTCCGCTGCCCGATGCCGAGAAGCATCAGCAGGAGCCCTGCCACGATGATCGGTACTGCTGTCTTAACGCGCACTGATTGCCTATCGTCGTCCGTTTACGGCGGACCGCGTGGCCCCTTCCGCTCTGGTGGTCCGGCATGCCGCTCGGAAGTCCACGCAGGAATAGTCACTCAATGGTAACGAAGTTCCTACCGTTCGATCGGCCCTGAGCGGCGCCCGCCCGCACCACCGTCGGCCGGTCCTGCCGGGGCGCGGAACGCCCCGCGTCAAGAACCTCGCCCGCATGCCCTGACTGTTAGGGTTTCGCTAGACCCGCGGTAGACGCACCGCTCACGTGAAAGCAGAGCTCTTCGTTGACAGACCACCAGGACCTCCCGCTCGATCAGCCGCTTCCTCGGCCTGACGGGGCCGGAACCAGCGACAACGGCCTGTCCGCAGCTGATCGGTCCGTCATCGTGACACCGCCGCCGTCGACACTCCGGAGCCTTTTCTCGCTCGCCCGCAGGTCGCTCCCCTCGGCACAGCCACGGCCGCGCTTCGAGTTCCCGGAGCTGGAGCCCCTTCCCATCGCCGTCGACCCTGGCGTCTCCCTGTCGGACGAACGCCTCAAGTTCGGTGGAGTCAGAGCGCCCAGTATGCAAACCCACCCCATACATTTCGGCTTCATGATGAGCGTCGGCGTCGGCCTTGCGCTGCTCGCCTTCTTTATCATCACCAACGTCGGTCAACTCCTGGTCTGGATCGGTGCCGCACTCTTCATCGCCCTCGGCCTCGACCCGATCGTCCGGTGGCTCGAGACCAAGCGCGTACCGCGCCCTGCAGGAATCGCGGTCTCCCTGCTGGTGCTCGTGGGCATCGTCGTCGGCTTCTTCGCGCTGCTGATCCCGACCATCGTCAGCCAGACGTCCCAGATCATCGACCGTGCACCGGAATATGCCGACGACTTCCTGAACTCCGAGTTCTTCACGACCGTGGACCAGCAGTTCCAGGTCCGGGAGCGCGTGAGCAGCGAGATCGACGGATTCCTTGCCAACAGCTCGGCCGTCGGCGGTATCTTCGGAGGGGTACTTGGCGTCGGGACGGTCATCGTCAACGGACTCTTCGGGGCCCTGGTGATCCTGGTGCTGGCGCTCTACTTCCTCGCGTCGCTGCCGTCCATGAAGAAGTGGGCTTACCGGCTCGCCCCGCGATCACGCCGCCCGCGCGTCGAGGTCCTGTCCGAGGAGATCACCCGCAGCGTCGGCATGTACGTCATCGGGCAGGCCTGCGTCGCCCTGTTGAACGGCACCTTCGCCTTCATCGTGATGTCGTTCGCCGACGTACCGTTCTCCGTGCTGCTGGCGTTCGTGGTCGCCCTGCTGGCCTTCATCCCGCTGGTCGGCGGAACCATCGCCGCAGTCCTGGTCACCCTGATCTCCCTCACCGTGGGATGGCACACGGCTCTGCTGTTCGCCATTCCGTACATCGCATACCTGCAGTTCGAGGCGTACTTCATCTCGCCCCGCATCATGCAGCGGGCCGTAGCGGTCCCCGGAGCGGTAGCGGTCATCGCCGTGATCGCGGGCGGAAGCCTCCTGGGCGTCCTCGGCGCACTGATCGCCATCCCGACGGCGGCAGCCGTGATGCTGCTGCTCAAGGAAGTCTTCATCGCGCGTCAGGACAGCCAGTAGGCCGCGTTCAAGCTGTCGGCGGCATTTCCGCCTACGGGGCTGTAGCCGCCGGACCCTCCCACATGGTGGGCAGTGGTGACACCGGGGTGGGCAGCACGACGTCGGCGATCTCGTTGAGGGCGCGCGCGGCGTACTTCTCCCCCACCCAGAGGTGCTTCGCACCCTCCACGGGAACGACCTCCGCCTGCGGCACGGCCGCGAAGCGCTCAGATGCTTCCGGGGGCTTCAGGTAGTCGTCGTGTTCAGGAACGAGGACCTTCAACGGCAGGCCCGCTGCCGCCCAGGCGGCGAGGTCGTCATCCCCCGCCCGGTGCAGTGGCGGCGAGAGCAGGATGGCCCCCTCGATGAACTCCGCCACCGGGTCCCGCGCACCGTACTTGAGGCACAGCTCGGTGCCGAAGGACCAGCCCACGAGCCAGATGTTGTGCAGCCCCTGCGCCACGGCCCAGTCCACTGCGGCCTGCAGGTCCAGTCGCTCGCCGTCGCCGCCGTCGAAGGCACCCTCGCTGCAGCCCCGCGGCGAGCAGGTGCCGCGCGTGTTGAACCGCAGGACGGCGATGTCGGCGAGGGCCGGGAGCCGGAAGGAGGCCTTCCTGTACACGTGGGAGTCCATGAATCCGCCGTGCGTCGGCAGGGGATGAAGCGTCACGAGCGTGGCCTGCGGTGCCCGACCGCCCGCGGGTGCGGCGAACTCTCCCACCAGCGTCAGCCCGTCCGCCGTGTGCAGCTCGATGTTCCGACGATCCGCGGGAAGCACCGTCGACGCGCGGATCTCGACTGCCTCGTGGCTGGTCCTGAAGGTGTACTCGGGGGTGTCGCGGCTGGCCATCCGACCAGTCTAGGTGGGTCTGCCGGCCTCCGAGGCGGCCCCTCGGGCTTGCGGGAAGAGGCTCAGTAACGGAAGCTCCGCGTCTGCCAGCACCGCACATGCCAGTGCCTCCGGTCAGCCAGCGCTGCCTCGGGACCGAACAGCGAGTCCTCGCGCCACACCACCAGGTGCGCGATCCCGGGCAGGATGAACGAGTTGCAGCCGGGGCACGTATACGTCTTCGCCGCGTTCCGCTCGGTGATGCGCCTGACGGACCACTCGCCGTCGGGCGCGGTCTCCCGCAGGGGCAGCCCTACACGGGACCGCTCGAGGTCCTCCCCTGGCGGCGCAGCCCACTTGGGCCGTGAGGAACCGCGGGGACGGTTCGGGCGGTTGGAACGGGGCACCGTCACAGTCTGCCCGACCGGGGGCTGTCCGTGGAAACGGGTCGGGGCCTCCGTCGGAACGTGCTGCCACGCAGAAGGCCTCCCCCGGTACGAACCCGCACCGGCGGAGGCCAGTTTCGTGCTGTCTGCCTGCTAGCAGCGGCTGGCCCGCTGCTCTGCGGTGGCGGGGTTGTTGTAGCAGGTGTCACCGGTTCCGCGGGCACTCGTCGTCACGATCGGATCCCCGGGCGCCCTGGTTGGGATCACGACCGGGTCCAAGGTTTCACGGGTCACGGTGACCTCGGGATTAGCCGGGGTCGTTACATTCTGCACGTCGTCCGGGGCGGCAGCTTCCGTGACGGTTACCTCAGGGTCGGCGGGTGCGCAGAGCGTATCCACCAGGTCCTCACCGGGGAACGTTTCGTTGGTGATCACCGGCTCGCCGGCCTCTTGGAAGGTCGTCACCAACGGGGCAAGGGCCGTGTCATTGACGACTATCCGCGGGTTGGCGGCAATGGGGAATACCACCAGCACCAGCGGGGCTGTCGTGTTGAGCTCGTACCGGTATGTGGTCACCGTGGTCGTCGCGGTCCTCGTCCGCGGAACGGTCACCGTGCGCGTCTGTGTCGTCGCCTGCGTCGTGGTCCTGGTGAACGAAGTGGGCTGCGTGGTCGTCACGCAGGATTCCTGCTGCTGGCTGGAGGTGGACACCTCGGTCACCGGCGTGGTCGTCGTAGTGACGGTCTCCCGCGGCTGAGTCGTCGTGGTGACGCGCTCCTGCGGGGTGGTGACGGTGGTGATCACGGTCGTCGGCGTCGTGGTGGTCGTCACGACGGTCCGCTCACACCGCTCGACGGGCTTGGCACCCTTGTCATTGTTGACACGTTGGCAGTTCCGCGTGCCGGGTGCATCGGTGCTGGTCGGTGTCCCGCGCTCGGTGCGGGTGGTCGTCACGGGCGTGCCGGCAACGACCACCGGGACCGCCGTGGACTCCCCGGCATCAATCTCTTCGGAGCTGACCGAGGGGGTACCAGGACGCTCGGTCTCCACCACGACAGGATCTCCGACATCACGGGTCTCCGTCTCCGTCGTCGCATCAACCAATGGTGCGGGCGACTCGACGACTATCGGAGAGCCGAAAGGCACCGCATCGCTGTACGTCGTCTCGGGTACGCCGGCCACGGTGACCGGTAAAGTCCTCGTGGTGACGACGCACCGGTCCCCGCCCTGTGTAGCCGCTTCCGTATAGACACCGCCGGCCGCGAGGCACGTGTGCGCCCGGGTGTGGGTGGCGTTCGCTGCCGGAGCGAGCGGTCCGACCGCACCGCCGACGAGCAGCCCGACGGCGGCGAGACTTGTGATGTACCTGCGTGATTTCATGGGGGGATTCCTGCCTCGCAACGCTGCGGGTAGTCGAATCTGCGTATGGAAGTGGCCGTGCGGGGTTGGGTTTGGGGGGAGGGCAATCTGTTGACACTGTAGGGATTGCCGCCGGGAGGCATGTCTGGGGTGGCCCAATATTGTTTGCCTTGGTCAAGTGTCGGTGCGTACTTCAGGCTCGGCAACACTCGTGTTTTCCAAAGCCGACCAAGTAGTGGCTGCTCCGGCAGACCCCGAACCGCCCGCTGTCGAGATCCTGAGGACCCCGCAGGAGTCCGGACCCGGCCCAGCGGGCCCCTAGAATGGACAGGTCCGACCGCCGGCGGATCGACCATCCGTGACCGCGGCCGGGCATCCACCCGCAGTAGATCCGAAGGTTGATTGTGCGTCTTGTCATAGCCCGCTGCTCCGTCGACTACATCGGCCGCCTCCGCGCGCATCTCCCCCTTGCCACCCGGCTGCTCATGGTGAAGTCCGATGGTTCCGTCCTGGTGCACTCCGACGGCGGCTCCTACAAGCCCCTGAACTGGATGAGTCCGCCCGCCACACTGCGCCTGACCCCGCCCGACGACGCCGACCGCGCCGAGGGCATCACCGAGGTCTGGACGGTGCAGCACGGCAAGAGCGACGACAAGCTCGTCATCAACATCCGCGAGCAGTTCCATGATTCCTCGCACGATCTCGGGGTCGACCCAGGGCTCGTCAAGGACGGCGTCGAAGCAGATCTGCAGCGCCTCCTCGCCGAGCAGATCGAGCTCCTCGGGGCCGGTTACACCCTCATCCGCCGTGAGTACATGACGGCCATCGGGCCCGTGGACATCCTCGCCCGTGATGCCGAGGGGCGGACGGTGGCCATCGAGCTGAAGCGCCGCGGCGACATCGACGGCGTCGAGCAGCTCACCCGTTACCTCGAGCTGCTCAACCGCGACCCGATCATGTCGCCGGTGCGGGGGGTCTTCGCGGCGCAGCAGATCAAGCCGCAGGCACGCGTGCTGGCCATCGATCGGGGCATCGACTGCCTGACCCTGGACTACGACGCGATGCGCGGGGTCGACGACAGCGCCTCCCGCCTCTTCTAGCGGTCCCGTCCTCCGCCGGAGGGCCGGAACCACGACGGCCTAGAATCGGACCATGGCCCTCTCCAGCGGAACGCCCACTGCCCTGTCCGGACGACTGGTGACCGACGCCGGCATCATCGAGGACGGCGTGCTGCACTGGGACGGCACCCGCATCACCGCGGCCGGCCCGGACACCGGGGACATCGTCGGAGGGAACCTGCCCGAGGGCTACCTCATCCTCCCCGGGCTCATCGACCTCCACTGCCACGGTGCGGGAGGGGGCGACTTCACCTCGGGTTCAGCCACCGATATCGAGACGGCTGCGGCACACCTCCACCGGAGCGGCTCGACGACGGTCCTGGCCAGTACCTGCTCGGCACCCCTCGAGGACCTCGAGGCCGCCTTCGGCCGCCTGTCCGAGGCCGCAGAAGCCGGACTGGTGGCAGGCATCCACGCGGAGGGTCCCTTCCTGTCGAAGGATCGCAACGGAGCCCATGACCCCGCTTTCCTGCTCCTGCCGACGCAGGAGGACGTCGCGCGGCTCGTAGCCGCCGGGCGCGGGCACCTGGCCTCGATGACGTATGCCCCCGAACTCCCCGGGAGCGACGTCCTCGTGTACGAGCTGGTGATGCACGGTGTCATCCCGTCGATAGGCCATACGGACAGCTCCACGGAGGGAACGGCAGCCGCCCTGGACCTCATCAACGAGGAGCTGGCGTCCACCGGGTTCGCCGGCTTCAGCGGCAGGCCCACGGCGACCCACCTCTTCAACGCGATGCCCGTGATCCACCACCGCTCGCCCGGGCCGGTGCCGTTGCTGCTGCAGCGCGCCCGCGCCGGCGAGATCGCCGTCGAACTCATCGCGGACAACGTGCACCTCCACCCGGAGACGGTGCGGATGGCGTTCACGATCGCAGGGTCGGAGAACATCTGCCTGGTCAGCGATTCGACGTCGGCGACGGGCTGCACCTCCGGGACCTACCGGTTGGGACGCAGCGAGGTGACCGTCGTCGGCGACTCGGCCGTACTCATGGCGACCGGAGCCCTGGCCGGCGGTGCGGGCAGCCTCCTCGACGTCGTCCGGTGCTCGGTCCAGGCCGGTGTGGGCATCGTCGACGCCGTTCGCTCCGCCACATCGGTCCCGGCGAGCGTCCTGGGACTCGCGGACGAAGTGGGGAGCCTGCGCAGCGGCCTCCGGGCCGATGCGCTGGTGGTGTCCGAGGACCTCGAGCTGAAAGGCGTCCTCCGCAGTGGAACCTGGATCCGGCCCCTGGAGCTCTGACATCCCCTGGCTTTTCAGCACAACGGTAGAGGAATCAGCGCCACGGTAGAGGAATCAGCGCCACGTCCCGATGCCGATGACCGGACCCGCCTCGATCCATGAGGAGAGGCCCGCGTAGACGTCGTACTTCATCGCCAGATCGAAGGGCTCGCCCTCATAGGCCAACTGCACGACGATGGCTCCGGGCTGGATGCGGACACGCTCCGCCTCCGTGGGAGACCGCCAACCCTCGACCTCGAGGGAACTGCGCAGGAAACGGAATCTGGGGATGGGGCTCAAGGACAGGAGACTGAGCCATTCCAGGTTCTTGTCCGTATAACGACAAACCCCCACCCGCCATCCCTTCGGAGGGAGGCGGATGGAGGCGTCGAAGGTGCCGAGGGCACGGTTCAGCTGATACCGGCGGAGGAGGAATGCGCCGATCACGAGCACGAGTAGTCCGAAGATGACCGCGAGGCTGATGAACGTCACACCCAGTACCTCCATGCTCAGGACCCTAGGCGGATTCCGGGGTCACCGAGCCGCCGACCTTGGCGTTGTCCGCCACGATCACCACGCGGTTGGAATCGACCGAGAAGAATCCTCCGTCCACGCCCACGACCAGGCGCTCGCCGCTGACCGGCACCACCGAGAGCTCACCGGCTTCGAGGATCGCAAGGATCGGCGCGTGGCCGGGAAGGATCCCGATCTGGCCGTTGGCGGTCCGAGCATTGACCACGCGCGCCGCGCCCGACCACACGAAGTGGTCGGCCGCGACGATTTCGACTTGGAGTTCGCCCTGTGTCGCCATCGGCGCTACTTACCGGTCTGCTCTTGGATCTTGGCCCACTGGCGCTCGACGTCGTCGAGGCCGCCGATGTTGAAGAACGCCTGCTCCGCGATGTGGTCGAGGTCGCCGTTGCAGATCGCCGAGAAGCCCTCGATGGTGTCCTTGATGGAGACCGTCGACCCTTCGACGCCGGTGAACTGCTTGGCGGTGTAGGTGTTCTGCGAGAGGAACTGCTGGATACGGCGCGCACGCGCGACGATGACCTTGTCCTCTTCGCTGAGCTCGTCGATGCCGAGGATGGCGATGATGTCCTGCAGTTCCTTGTTCTTCTGCAGGATCTGCTTCACGCGGACGGCCGTGTTGTAGTGATCGTTGCCGATGTACTGGGGGGCCAGGATGCGCGAGGTCGAGGCGAGCGGGTCCACGGCCGGGTACAGGCCACGGGACGCGATCTCGCGTGAGAGCTCGGTGGTCGCATCGAGGTGCGCGAAGGTGGTTGCCGGAGCCGGATCGGTGTAGTCGTCAGCAGGCACGTAGATGGCCTGCATGGACGTGATCGAGTGGCCCTTCGTCGAGGTGATGCGCTCCTGGAGGAGGCCCATCTCGTCGGCGAGGTTCGGCTGGTAGCCCACGGCGGACGGCATGCGGCCCAGCAGGGTCGACACCTCGGAACCCGCCTGGGTGAAACGGAAGATGTTGTCGATGAAGAGCAGGACGTCCTGGTTCTGCACATCGCGGAAGTACTCCGCCATGGTCAGGGCCGAGAGCGCCACGCGAAGACGCGTTCCTGGCGGCTCGTCCATTTGGCCGAACACGAGGGCCGTGTCCTTGAGAACGCCGGCCTCCTCCATCTCGACCCAGAGGTCGTTGCCCTCACGGGTACGCTCACCGACACCGGCGAACACCGAGGTGCCGCCGAAGTTACGGGCGACACGCGTGATCATTTCCTGGATGAGGACGGTCTTGCCGACACCGGCGCCACCGAACAGACCGATCTTCCCACCCTTGATGTAGGGGGTCAGCAGGTCGATGACCTTGATGCCGGTTTCGAGCATCTCCGTGGAGCCCTCGAGGGAGGCGAAGCTGGGGGCCTTGCGGTGGATGGGCCACCGCTCGGTGATCTGTAGCTCGGACTCGTCGACGTCGAGCGGCTTGCCGAGGACGTTGAAGATGTGGCCCTTGACCCCGTCACCGACGGGGACGGAGATGGCCGATCCGGTGTCCTGCACCACGGTGCCGCGGACGAGACCGTCCGTGGCCTGCAGCGAGATCGCCCGTACGAGGTTGTCGCCCAGGTGCTGCGAGGTCTCGAAGGTGATCAGGCGGGTTACACCGTTGAGGGTGACCTCGGTGGTGAGGGCGTTGTACATTGCGGGGATTGCGTCGGCCGGGAACTCGACGTCGACAACCGGGCCGATGACACGTGCAATACGGCCGGTGGCGCCGGGGGCAACTGAGTCCGTACCGTGTTCAACAGTCTGGGCAGTCATCTCTCTCACTTCATTTACGTAGATGGCGTGGAAACAAGTCTAGCTGTGCACCCGGCGCCCGCGAGGACCCGGATGAGGGAGGACATCAGGAGGCGTTCAGCGCATCCGCGCCGGCGACGATCTCCGAGAGCTCCTGGGTGATCTCCGCCTGGCGGGCGGTGTTGCGCAGGCGTGTGTACTTCTTGATGAGCTCCGTCGCGTTGTCACCTGCGGACTTCATCGCCCGCTGGCGGGCAGCGAGCTCGCTCGCCGCTGCCTGCAGCATGGCGGCGAAGATACGCGCTTCGATGTACCTCGGAAGGAGCGCGTCCAGAACCTGCTCGGGCTCCGGCTCGTACTCGTAGAGAGGGAGGAGTTCGCCGTCCTGCGGCTCGTCCTCGTCCACGACCTCGAGCGGGAGCAGGCGCATGATGGACGGTTCCTGCACGACCATCGACCTGAACTTCGTGTAGACGACATGGATCTCCTCCACGCCACCGTCCTCGAAGTCCTTCAGGAAGGTGGACAGGAGCGCCTCACCGACCTCGCGGGCGGTGCTGAACTCGGGAGCATCGGTGCCTCCGGTCCAGACCTTCTCGTAACCGCGGCTGCGGAAGTCGAAGTAGACCTGGGCTTTCCGGCCGATGAGGTATGCCTGGATCTCCTTGCCCTCGGAGCGGAGCGTCTCGAAGAGTCCCTCCGCCTGCTTGAGGGCACTGGCCGAGTACGAGCCGGCGAGGCCTCGGTCGGATGCCATCACCAGTACGGCTGCGCGCCGCACCTGACCGCGCTCGGTGGTCAGGGGGTGGTCGATCTCCGTCTGCGACGAGACGGCCGAGACGGCACGTGTAATCGCGTTCGCGTACGGCAGCGCCGCGGCGACACGCGTACGTGCCTTGCCGATGCGAGAAGTCGCGATCAGTTCCATCGCCTTGAAGATTTTCCGCGTCGATGTGGTCGAGGCGATCTTCTGGCGGTAGACCCGGATCTGGGCTCCCATTGTTGTCCTTTCCTTCGCTTCCGCTAGGAGAAGCGATCAGGCCAGGGTGCTGCACGCCGGGAGGGTTGGTCCCTCCCGGCAGCAGATCCTCTAGCGCTTGTGCCTGACGATCTTTTCCTGCTCGACCGAATCGGCGTCGATCGCTTCGTGCTCCTCGTGACCGGGGTGGACACCGTCCCCACCGGTACCGAAGAAGCCCTGCTTGAAGTTCGTGATCTGCGTCTTCAGCTCCTCGATCGTCGAGTCCTCGAGCTTGCCCGTCTGTGCAAGGGTGGTGAGGATCGGCGACGTGTGGCCGAGGTGTTCCAGGAACTCCGTCTCGAAGCGGTTGATGTCCTCGACGGGTACTTCGTCGAGGTGCCCGTTCGTTCCTGCCCAGATGGAGACAACCTGCTGCTCCACCGGCATCGGTGAGTACTGGCCCTGCTTCAGCAGTTCCATCAGGCGCGCACCACGGGTCAGCTGCTGACGTGATGCCGCGTCCAGGTCGGAGGCGAACATGGCGAACGCCTGCATGTCGCGGTACTGGGCGAGGTCGAGCTTCAACGTGCCCGAGACCTTCTTCATCGACTTCACCTGGGCGGCACCGCCGACGCGGGACACCGAGACGCCGACGTCCACGGCGGGACGCTGGTTGGCGTTGAAGAGGTCCGACTGCAGGAAGATCTGGCCGTCGGTGATGGAGATGACGTTGGTCGGGATGTAGGCCGACACGTCATTCGCCTTCGTCTCGACGAGCGGCAGGCCCGTCATCGAGCCGGCGCCGAGCTCGTCGGAGAGCTTCGCACAGCGCTCAAGGAGACGGGAGTGCAAGTAGAACACGTCGCCCGGGTAGGCCTCGCGTCCCGGCGGCCGGCGGAGCAGGAGGGATACCGCGCGGTAGGCCTCTGCCTGCTTCGAAAGGTCGTCGAACACGATCAGGACGTGCTTGCCGCCGTACATCCAGTGCTGCCCGATGGCGGAACCGGCGTAGGGGGCGAGGTACTTGAAGCCCGCGGGGTCGGAGGCGGGAGACGCGACGATGGTCGTGTACTCCAGGGCACCCTTGTCCTCGAGGGTCTGGCGGACCGCAGCGATGGTCGATGCCTTCTGGCCGATTGCCACGTAGATGCAGCGGACCTGCTTGTTCACGTCGCCGGAAGCCCAGTTGGCCTTCTGGTTGATGATCGTGTCCACTGCGATGGCGGTCTTGCCGGTCTGGCGGTCGCCGATGATCAGCTGGCGCTGTCCGCGGCCGATGGGAATCATCGCGTCGATGGCCTTGAGGCCGGTCTGCATCGGCTCGTGAACCGACTTGCGCTGCGTGACGCCGGGAGCCTGGGTCTCGAGCGCTCGGCGGCCCTCGGCGACGATCTCGCCCAGGTCGTCGATGGGCTGGCCCAGGGGGTCCACGACACGACCGAGGAATGCGTCGCCGACGGGAACCGAGAGGATCTCGCCCGTGCGGTGCACTTCCTGGCCTTCTTCGATGCCGTTGTAGTCACCGAGGACGACGACACCGATTTCACGGGTGTCGAGGTTCTGGGCGAGTCCGAGCGTGCCGTCCTCGAACCGCAGCAGCTCATTGGCCATGACCGAGGGGAGTCCCTCGACACGGGCAATGCCGTCGCTGGCGGTGGTCACGCGGCCGACTTCGACGCGCTCCGCGTTTCCGGGCTCGTAGGACGCCGCAAAGTCGTTCAACGCACTACGAACGTCTTCGGCGTTGATGGTCAATTCGGCCATCTCAGTCCCTGCTCTCCTGTGTTGTGATCACCATGGGATGCGTGGCGACCGGGGTGTGATTCAGTTGATGACATGGAAGGAACAAGGCGCGAACGCCTATCCCGCCAGCTTGCGACGGAGTTCGGACAGGCGGGTGACGACGGTCGAATCGACCATTTCGTCCCCTACGCTGACGCGCACTCCACCGATGAGTGAGGGGTCTACCTTCACGTTGACCTTCAGCTGCCGGCCGTACATCGCGTTCAGACCGGTCGCCAGGCGTTCCTGCTGGCTTGCCGTCAGCGGACGGGTGACGCTGACGTTGGCGATCCAGCGCTGCTGGCGTGCTGCAACCAGTTCGAGGAACCGCCCGACGAGCGCTGCGGGCTTCATGCCCCGCGGGGCCCGAACGGCCTGGCTGATCAGCAGCCGTGCTGCCGGCCCGGCCTGCGGCACGAGCTTCAGGCCGAGGGCCACCTTCGACTCCGGGGTGGCCTGCGCTTCCGACAGCGCCCTCTGCAGGGCGTGGTTGGACGCGACCACCTGGACGAAGGAGTACAGCTCGTTCTCGAGCTCTTCCAAGCCCTCCACACCGCTGCCCTGCTCGGCCACCGAGATGACCACGGTGGCCGCGAGGGTCTCCAGGGCGTCACCGATGTCGCGAGCATTGCCCCAGCGCTCACCGACGAGGTCGCGGACGATACTCGCCGCTTCGGGCGAGACACGACCGGCGATCAGCTGATCGACGAGCACCGCTTTGTCGCTGCCGGTGCGTGAGGGATCCGTCAGCGCACGGCGGAGGCCTGCATTGCTGTCCAGGATCACCAGGACACCGAACAGGTCCTCGGCCAGTGCCAGGTCGGCGCCGGGCAGTCGCGGCTCCAGTCCTTGACGGACCTTCGCCAGGGAGAGGCTCGATACTCCTGCCATTACTTCGCTGCACCTGCGCTCGACGACGTCTCGAGGTCTGCGAGGAAGCGGTCGACGACACGCGACGAGCGTGCGTCGTCGGCGAGGGACTCCCCGACGATCCGGCTTGCCAGGTCGGTCGCGAGCGTTCCGACCTCGGCCCGGAGCGAGACCACGGCGGCCTGGCGCTCGGCTTCGATCTGGACGTGGGCCTGCTCGGTGATGCGTGCCGACTCGGCCGCAGCCTTCTCCTTCAGGTCCGCGAGGATCTGGGCACCCTCGGCGCGCGCCTCCTCACGGATGCGGTTCGCCTCGGTCCGTGCCTCGACAAGCTGCTGCTTGTACTGGTCGAGGGCCGCGTTGGCCTCGGCCTGAGCGGCCTCGGCTTTCGCGATGCCGCCTTCGATCGCCTCGGTTCGCTCGGCGAATGTCTTTTCGAATGCCGGCATGACGAACTTGCGAACGATGTACATCAGGACGACGAAGCCGACAACGGTCACCAGCAGTTCCCATACGTTCGGGATCAGAGGATTCGATCCCTCTTCCGCCGCCATAATCGCTGCATCAAGCATTTTTCACCCGTCTTTCTTCAACTGGTCTTCGGTCGGTCGGAGCGGCTGTGTCAGGCGCCGATGACGAAGGCGAAGACGAGACCCAGGATCGCGAGGGCTTCGGTCAACGCCAGTCCGAGGAAGGCGATGGGCTGGAGGACACGCTGTGCCTCAGGCTGGCGAGCTACACCATTGATGTAGGCCGCGAAGACGAGACCCACGCCGATACCACCGCCGATTGCGGAGAGACCGTATCCAACGAGGTTGAGGCTACCCTGTACTTCCATTGTGTTCCTTTCAAGATGCCGCCTTGATGCGACAGGTTGTTTGGGATCATCCCCGACGGGGAAGACGTGTGTGAATCAGTGGGCGTCGGCGTGCAGGGCGCCTTCGATGTAGATCGCGGCGAGCAACGTGAACACGTAGGCCTGCAGGACCATGATCAGCGCCTCGAGCATGTACATCGCGATCGAGCCGACGAGGACGAGGACGCTGGTCCCCTGGAGGAAGATGTTGCCCGTCATGACCATGTACTCGATGGCCGAGCCGGCCAGGGTCACGATGAGGTGGCCGGCGAGCATCGTGGCGAAGAGTCGGAGCGAGTGGGTGACCGGCCGGACGATGAAGTTCGAGATGATCTCGATCGGCACCACGATGAGCAGGATGTACCACGGGACGCCCGACGGGACGACGGCCAGCTTGAAGTAGCGGATGCCGTGCTTCTTGAGGCCGATACCGACCCAGAGGAAGAAGAAGAGGGCTGCGATACCGTAGGCGCTGCCCGGGTGGGAGAACGTCGGCAGCTGCAGGAACGGAATGGCCCCGAAGATGTTGTTCACCAGCACGAAGAAGAAGGCGGTGAAGAGCCAGGGGACATAGCGGAGGAAGTCGTTCCCGCCGATGATGTCCTTGCCGATGGAGTTGCGGACGAAGCCGTAGGCCGATTCTCCCAGGAACTGGAGTTTGCCGGGCACCATCTGCCGACGTCGTGAGGCGATGAGGAAGAAGGCGGCAATAAGGACGACCGAGAGGATGGTCAGCAGCATCTGCTTACCGAATCCGGCCTCCAGCAGGACGCCGTACTCGCCACCCCACGGGAGGATGTCCCTGTAGTGGGTGTCCTCGATCGTCGGGGCTACGAATCCCTCTTCGGTAGTTGCGGCCGGGAGCGCAAGCGCGATCAACGCGTTTCCTCTCTGCAGTGTCCATCATTGGGCAAGATCTGTTCGGCCGAAGCGTGACTGGTCCGACTCGTTAAGTTAAGGGGAATCACTCGGGTCCTACCTCGGCACCGGGCGTCGTCCGGAGTCCGCTTCGCGGATTCGGCGTGTGGTCCCGAGTGAGGTTGTGCATGTGGGAGAGGTAGAAACCCCCCGCTGCACCTAAGAACGCTCCCGCCAGCACCAACCAGCGCGTGTCGAGGAGGTTATCCAGGCCCCAGCCTATCAAACTCCACACCAGGATCCCGCCAATGATGTAGCTGAAGACCGCCATACCGGCGTTGTAACCGCCGTTCGAAAAGCGCGCGTCGACCTGCTCGGACGGAGGAGCCGGATCGTTGTCCGGAGCGGGGGTGGAGCCTTGCATGTCAGTGTCCTTCCGTTCGATGGACAGGAGGGGCGGCATCCGAGGCAGGGGTGGCTTCCGGGCTCGGGGCGGCTTCGCCGGCGTCCTCGGCGTCGTCGTAAAGAGGTGTCCTCAACCGCGAGAAGGCGAAGACCTCGGCGACCTGCCAGGCGATGACGGTGGCGAGAGCACCCGTGAAGAACCAGGTGCGGTCGAGCCAGCCCGGCGTTCCCAGGAAGAAGAGGACGGCGGCGAAGCCGACCACCTTGATCGCATAGGTCACGGCGAAGAGCCCGAGGGCTCCGGACGGGTTCGTCCGTCCTGTGTAGTGCCCGATGAGGAGGCTGATGCCGAAGAAGGCGATCACGAGGGCGGCGCCGAAGAGCACGCTCAGGCCGGCAGCAGGCGCTGTCGCAAGGGTTGCCGCAACCGCCAGCACGACGGCGACGGTTCCGCCTGCGGCGGCACTGCGCGACAGGATCCCCAGCCAGGGCGATTCGATGGCGCCCGATACCGGTACGAGGTTCGGGCGATCGGGTCCGTTCACCGGATGATCCGGTCGTGGCACGTTCTGTCCGCTCTGTCTGCTGCGCCGTCCGGCGCCCTGCTGCTCCTCCGCCGACGGCGTCGGGAGGTCTGATGCCGGATCAGCGGAACTGGTCGTCGTCGCGCCCGGCGCCTGAAATTCTACCGCACGCGGGGACGGGCCTCCGGGAGTCAGGCTTCCGCCGTCGCCCGGCGCCGGGCTACCGCGCGGAAGATCCGCGGCGAATAGAGGTAGAGCGCGACGACGACGGCCGCGAACAGCGAAACGGACACCGCGAGGGGCGCGGGGGCAGTAGCGAGCACGAAGCCGGCGGCAGCGGTCAGCGCAGAGAGGATGCTGACGAAGATCGACACCTGGACGTGGTTGAGGCCGGCGTCCGTCAGCCGCTGGTAGACGTGCTGGCGGTGCGCAGTCGAGAGCCGCTCACCGCGTCTGGCCCGCCGGAGGAACGTGGTGAACGTGTCCGCGAGGTAGATCAGCACCGGCGAGAGGAGATATTCGAGGTAGACCCCGGCGAGTAGTCCGGTCACGGCGATGGCGGCGATGGAAGCGCCGAGCAGATAGCTGCCCACGTCTCCGAGGAACACGAAGCCCCTCCCCAGATTCCACGGCAGGAATCCCGTGAAGGCAGCGGCGACCACGAGGCCCGCGACCGTCAGCCACACCTGGTCGCTCAGCACGCCCGCCCACGAATAGAACAGGCCGACGACCAACCCGTGCATGCCCGAGATCCCATTGATACCGTCCATGAAGTTGGTGGCATTGATGTAGGTGGCGAAGGCGACGGCTCCGACCGGGACCCACCAGTAGCTGCTGTCGTCGATCGACGTCGCGAGCGCGGCAGTGCCGATCGCCCCGATGACGAGTTGCGCCGACAGGCGGACCCTGACGGACAGGCCGCGGAAGTCCTCGACCCAGCCGAGGGTGGAGGCTGCTGCCACCAGGACGACGATGACGAGGATCAGCGAGCGGTCGACCGCGACCAGACCCGTGACGAGCGAAAGGATCAGCGCTGCCAGGATCGCCACCGCCACGGCCAGTCCCATCCCGCGGATGACGACGGTGCTGTGGGAGGACCTGTCATTGGGGATGTCGATGACCCCCAGCCGCCGGAGCAGGGGCTTCACGACAACCGGCAGTGCAAGCGAGAGGACGAGCGCGACAAGCCCGACGACGACCAGGAGGACGCTCACGACGCACCGCCGCCGGCACCGGAGGTGGAGGGCGTGGACGGCCGCGACGCCGAGGTGGGGCTGCTATGGCGGACGGTGCCTGCCGCGTCGTTCTTCTCGTACGCCGATCCGCCGTCGGGAGTGGCACCGGGCGTGGCACCGGGCTCGATGGCACCGAGCTCCGTGGCTGCATCGAGCGATGCGATGCTCCGCTGGTCGTGTCCGAAGCCGCCCTCGGCTTTCCATTCCTGCAGGCTGAGCTGCTGCGGGTCGAGCGGCACCACCGAGGTGTGCGAGATCTTCGGGTGGAGTGGACGGGAGTCCTCCTCCCCCACGCCCATCAGGTCCTCGTGCATCTTCTCGCCGGGCCGCAGTCCCGTGAAGACGATATCGATGTCCTTGCCGGACATCGCGATCATGCGCTGCGCGACGTCGAGGATCTTCACGGGTTCCCCCATGTCGAGGATCAGCACCTCGCCTCCCCTGCCGATCGCACCGGCCTGCACCACGAGCTGGCATGCCTCGGGAATGGTCATGAAGAACCGGGTGACGTCGGGGTCGGTCACGGTGATCGGACCGCCGTTTCGGATCTGCTCCGTGAACAGCGGGAGCATGGAGCCGCGACTGCCGATGACATTGCCGAAGCGGACGGACACGAAGCGCTGCCCCGTGCGCTCCGCGTGCCAGGACGTGAGCTTCTCCGCGACGCGCTTGGAGTGACCGAGGACGCTCGTCGGATCGGCTGCCTTGTCCGTCGAGATGTTGACGAAGTTGGTGACGCCTACCGCCGCGGATGCCTGCAGGACATTGAGCGATCCCTGGACGTTGGTCTTCCAGGCCTCCTCGGGATACTGCTCCAGCAGGGACACGTGCTTGAGGGCTGCCGCGTGGAACACGACCTGCGGCCTGCGGTCCTCGAAGATGTCGAGCAGGGCGTCGGCGTCGCGGATGTCCGCCAGCACGGTATCCCTGCCGGTCAGGAGGCCGCGTCCGGTGAGGGATATCTGCGTGGACTGCAGGCCGGTCTCGTCGCGGTCCAGCATGATGAGCTCGGCCGGGGCGAAGGCCGAGAGCTGCCGGCACAGCTCCGAGCCGATCGAGCCACCGGCACCTGTCACCAGCACTCGCTTGCCGGTGATGTAGCCGGCCACGTCGTCGGGGTGGATGTCCACCGGGCGCCGCCCGATGAGGTCCTCGACGGCGACCTCGCGGAAATCGGCGATCGCCGGGCCCGTGGCCCCGAGCATGTCCCGCAGCGGGGGCAGGACCAGCACCTTGATCCCGAGGCCCGCCACGAGGTCGGAGACCCGGCGCACCTGCGCCGCCTCGACCTCCGAGAAGGCGATGACGAGGATCGATGCCTGGGTCCTCGTAGCCACCTCACGCAGGTCGTCGATGCGGCCCAGGACGGGCACGGCGGAGAGTCGGAGGTGCTTCTTGGCGGGATCGTCGTCGATCAGCCCGACGGGGAAGTAGGGCGATTCCGGATCCTGCATCATCCGGTTGACGAGGGAGTTGCCGAGGAACCCGGCTCCGTAGATCAGCGTGCGCTGGGCGTCCTCGCCCGGCTTCGCCTTGCTCTCGACGTACATCCTCTTGAGGTACCGCGTGGCCGCGAGGAACATGCAGGCGAACGGGAAGGCGATGATGCCGATGCTCCGCGGCACCTCGATCACGGTGAAGAACGCGACGCTGACCAGGACGAGGATCACCCCGACGAGCACCGCGACGATGACCAGGAGCTTCGCCTCGTGGAAGCTGCCGAAGCTGTACCTGCCGCGATAGAGCGCGAAACTCAGGCCCACCACCAGCTGCGCGACCACGGCGACCGCACAGAATGCTGCGATGCCCGGGACGTTGACTTCCTTGACGAGGAGTTCGTAGCGCAGGATCAGCGCAAGGAGGATGGCGACGATCCAGGCCGCCGCATCCAGCAGGTACTGCGACCACAACCAGATGGCCGGTTTGTCGCCGGTCGAGGCTGCGGCGGTGGAGCCGGGTGTCCGGGCGGTAGCCCGGCCTTCGTTGAGTCCCATGATTCCTAACGGTGTCATGCAGGCCGACACCGCCTTCCACACTTCACGTGCTGCCGCCGGGAGACCCGGCACCGGTAGTGCCGGGACGGGACCGGCAGGGGCTGGAACGCGGTGTAATAGACTGCTACTACCCGAGAATACTAACTGCCCCGCCTGTGCCAGGCCTGTTGCGCACTGCCTTGGCGCGGCCTGGAAGGAACAGGTTGCCCGCCCCTGACGCCGGCTCTCCCCGCGTATTCATCGTCATCACCACCTTCAATCGGGCAACCCACCTGCAGGAACTCCTCGGTTCCATCGCGTCCCTCGATCCTGCACCCGCGGGCGTCATCGTCGTCGACAACGCCAGCACCGACGGCACCGCCGGGGTACTCGCGGCGGTCGATCTTCCCGTGCCGGTCATCGTGCACCGGCTCCCGAGCAATGTCGGAGGTTCGGGCGGCTTCGCGGCCGGGGTGACGGCCGGACTCGAGGAGGGCGCCGACTGGCTATGGCTGATGGACGACGACGTCGTCGTCCTCCCCGACGCCCTCGCCTCCTTCGCTCCCTGGATGGGCCGCTACTCCTGCATCCACGGGCGCCGCCTCGACCACGCCGGGAACCCCTTCTTCTGGCAGCACATCCTCAACGAGTCCCTCGGCGTCCATCTACCGGTCCGCGGCGATGTCTTCGCGTCGTCTCCGGTCTTCCACACCAACGTCGGCTGCTTCGAGGGGATGCTCGTCTCCGCCGACGTCGTGCGGGAGACGGGTCTGCCGGATGCGCGCTTCTTCCTCAACGGTGACGACACCACCTACGGCTGGCTCATCTCGCAGCAGCACCCCGTGGCCTACGTCGACGCGTTCGTGCTCCGAAAGACCCGCCCCCAACGGCAGATCGACCTTGGCGTACGCCACCTGAACGATTCGAGCGACCTGTCACGGTTCTGCGGCATGCGCAACCGCGGGTACCTCGCACGCTACCTCCAGGTCCACGGCTGCTACTCCCGCGTGGGCTTCGGCCTCGGGACTTTCCTCTCGGCGGGCAAGGAGGTCGTACGGCTGGTCGCCGTCGAGCGATCCCTGTCAGGGGTATCCGCCCTGTGGCGGGGTTGGCGAGCCGCGCGCGTCATCCTGCGGGATCGGGACTGGCGGCCTGAGCCCCCGCTGGCGGACCCGGCCGTGCAGGCGGAACGCCGGTGAGCTGGCTCGTCCTCGGCGGGTCCGGCTTCGTCGGGTCCGCGATACTCCGGGCACTCGAATCAGCAGGCGTCGAAGCCCGGACCGCTCCTGCGCCACGGCTCAGGACCGCGGCGGACACACCGGAGGCGCTGGCCGAGGCCGCCGTCCGTGCTGACATCACGAAGCTGGTGGCACTCATGGAGGGGCACGATGTCGTCGTCAACGCGGCGGGACTGGCCACGCCGTCCGCGTCCGCCGGCGCCGACCTGCTCGGCGCGAACGCTCTGCTTCCCGTCGTCCTCGCCCGCGCGGCCGGCGAGGCACGCGTCCGGCGCTTTCTCCACCTGAGCAGCGCGGCTGTGCAGGGGAGAACGGCCACTCTGGACGAGACGGATGCCGTACGGCCGTTCTCGGCCTACTCGCGCAGCAAGGCCCTCGGCGAACAGGGCCTCGCTGCGCTGCGGCTCCCCGACCTGTCCGTGGTGACGGTGCGCGCCACGTCGGTCCAGGGCACGGGACGCCCGACGACGACGGCTATCGCGCGGCTCGCCCGCTCACCGCTGGCCTCGGTGGCTTCACCGGGCAGCGCGAAGTCCCCCATCACCTCGGTCGAGGCGCTGGCCGACCTGGTGGTCGCGGCGGGGCGCCACGAAGACGCCGTGCCCCGGATCGTCCTGCAGCCATGGGAGGGACTCACGGCCCGCTCGGTCCTCGAGGCGGCGGGCGGGCGGCCCCGTGCGCTGCCGGCGGCCCTGTGCAGGGTAGCCGTGGCAGGAGGCTACGCGGCGTCGATGCTGATGGGCAGACGCCTGGACGGACACGTGCGCCGCGTGGAACTGATGTGGTTCGGGCAGGATCAGGTGCCCGGCTGGGCTGTGCAGGCAGGTATCGTCCCGACGGCCCGGGTGCGGGACGTCCTCGCCGCTGCCGGCGCTGCAACCGGGGGCACCGTCTGGAGGTAAACCGTCAGGAGGTGAAGGGGCCGGAGCCGCCGGACACCGCCGGCGCGTCGTCCACCGACTCTGCCGGTGTTCCGCTGCCAGGCTCTGCCGGTGCAACCTTCCCCGACTCCGCCGGAGTCCCGCCGCCCGGGTCGCCGTCGATCCCGACGATTCCCGGCACGACCTCGCGCAGCCGTTCCAGCGAAAGAGTGCCCTGGCGGACGACCCGCAGGGTCTCCCCCGTCGCATCGACGATCGTCGAGCCTGTGCCGCCTCCCGCTGTCCGTGGGCCTGCGTCCAGGTACACGGCCACGGATTCCGCCAATTGTCCTGCTGCCTCGGCGGCCGTCGTCGCGGCCGGCTGACCCGTCCTGTTCGCCGAGGAGACGGCCAGCGGCCCCGTGAGGGTCAGGAGCTCGAGGGCTACCTCGTCGTCGGGCATCCGGAGGGCAACGGTACCGAGTGCGTCACCCAGGTCCCAGGTGAGGGACGGCTGGGAATGGCAGATCAGTGTGAGGCCACCGGGCCAGAACGCCTCGGCCAACCTGCGCGCGTCGGGAAGGACATCCGTCGCGAGGCCGTCGAGCGTCTGGACCCGTGGGATGAGGACCGGCGGCGGCATGTTCCGGCCGCGCCCCTTGGAGGCCAGCAGGGTCGCGACGGCCTGGGGTGAGAAGGCGTCGGCTCCGATGCCGTACACGGTGTCCGTCGGCAGCACGACGACCTGCTTGAGCGAGACGGCCCGCTGGGCTGCGGTCAATCCCTCGCGTCGCTGAAGGGGGTCGGAGCAGTCGTAGCTAGTGGTCACCGGATCATCTTTCCATCAGGGGGGACACGCCTGCGCGCGTCAGGCGGGTGGGTCAGGGGCGGACTCAGGCCGAGGGCGGCGGGCCGAAGCCCGTGCCGCGGAAGCCTGCCGAATATGCTGCGAACCAGGCCCGCAGGCCCCTCAGGTCGCGCTGTGTGAGGAAGTAGTAGGGGAAACCGATGACGTCCGCACCGAACCATCGAAGGTTCCGGTACTTGCGGGCGAGGTAGGCCCGGTTGCGGAAGTAGGAGAACCGCTTGAAGTCGCCCTCGGGGATCACGGGGATGATGAAGCCGCCGAAGATTGGCTTCATCTCCGTCCAGGTGGCCGGGTGGCGGACGGCCACGGTGGCCAGGGTCCCGTACTTCAGACCGGCCTTCCGCACGCGTGCGAGGAAGTCCACCTCGTCCCCGCGGATGAAGAACTTCATGTCCGGCAGCCCGATCTTCGAGAACACCTCGGCGCGGATCAGCGCCCCGTTGAAGAAGTGCACCATGTCGGGCAGGAAACCCATCGGCTCCAGCGTCGCGCGGTCGTTGGTCAGCAGTCCGTTGATCCGGAAGTTGAAGGACAGGCGAGAGGGATCGGAGGTCGCCGCGACCAGTGGACTCACGATGTCGAGCTCGTGCTCGTGCGCGGCGCGGAGCAGTTCGGTGAGGCAGCGCTCGTCCTCGGGATGGCCGTCGTCGTCCATGAGCCAGATCCACTGGGCCCCGCTGGCGATCGCCGCGAGGATCGCGAAGGCGAAACCACCCGCACCGCCGAGGTTCGCCTCCGAGCGCAGGTAGTGGATGGTGCCCTCGGCGGCTGCTACGACATCACCGGCCGGCTTCGTGCCGGAGTCCACGAGCGCCACCGTCACGATCGGTGCTGTCTGGGCGGCGAGCGAGCGCAGGAGCTGGGCCAGCTCCCCGGGGCGGTCGTAGGTCACCGCGGCCACGGCCACGGTGTCGCCGGTCGATGGTGCCTGGGTCGGCTGCTCCGTCATTGTGATGCCTGTCCTGTCGTCGCTGTCGATCCTGTCGATGCCTCGTCGTCCCTGAGCACGGCGCTCGTTGCTCGGTCTCGTCCGCCGAGGTCCTGGTGCGTCGTCACCGAGGACCAGACGCCGGCCTGCACGAGGAAGGCGGCGACCCAGGGCGCCTGTACCTCGGCGTGCTCCATGACGAAGCTGCCGCCGGGCCTGAGGAGCCGCGCAGCAGAGGCTGCGGCGGCCCGCGGCAACTGCAGGCCGTCCGCTCCCCCGCCGTACAGGGCCATCTGCGGATCGTGCTCCGCCACCTCGGGCTCGTTCGGCACGGCTTCCGCGGGGATGTACGGCGGATTGGAGACCACGATGTCGAAGGAGCCGTTGTGCTCGGGAAGGGCCGTCGCGAGGTCGGCCTGGATCAGGCGCACCCCGAATGGCGCGAGGTTCGCTGCCGCCCAGGCGAGTGCCAAATCGCTGAGCTCGACGGCGTACACCTCCGCGCCCGGCACCTCGTCCGCTATCGCCGCGGCGATCGCCCCCGATCCGGTGCCGAGGTCGACGATCTTCGGGCCGACCATACCCGTGGCCAGGTCGATCACGAGCTGCGCCACCGTCTCGGTCTCGGGCCGTGGGATGAAGACGCCGGGCCCGACCGACAGGTCGAGGCGCCGGAAGGACGCCGTTCCCGTCAGGTGCTGCAGGGGCACCCGCCGGGCACGCTCGTCGATCAGGGCGTGGAAGCCCTCGGGGATGTCCGCTCCGGTGAGGGCGAGGGCACGCAGGCGTCCCCTTGAGACCCCGAGGAGGTGGGCGGCCAGAAGTTCGGCGTCGACCCTGGGACTCGGGACGCCTGCCTCGCGGAGCCGACGCTCCGCTGCCCGCAGGGCTTCCTCCACGCCTACTCGTCCGAGCCGATGGCGTCCAGGCGGGCCTGCTCGTCCATCTCGATGGCCGACTGCACCACGGGCTCCAGCTCGCCGTTCATGACGGCGTCGAGGTTGTAGGCCTTGTACCCCGTGCGGTGGTCCGCGATCCGGTTCTCCGGGTAGTTGTAGGTGCGGATGCGCTCCGAACGGTCCATGGTGCGGATCTGCGACTTCCTGATGTCGGAGTTCACCGCATCGATCTTCTCCTGCTCGTGCGCCAGGATGCGTGAGCGCAGCACACGCATCGCGGCCTCACGGTTCTGCAGCTGCGACTTCTCGTTCTGCATGGCCACCACGATGCCCGTGGGAAGGTGCGTGATCCGCACAGCGGAGTCGGTCGTGTTGACGGACTGCCCGCCGGGCCCGGACGAGCGGTACACATCGATCTTGAGGTCGTTCTGGCTGATCTGCACTTCCTCGGGCTCGTCGACCTCGGGCAGGACCAGGACCCCCGCGGCGGACGTGTGGATGCGGCCCTGGGACTCCGTGACGGGTACCCGCTGGACACGATGCACCCCGCCCTCGAACTTGAGTCGCGCGTAGACGCCCTCGGCGGGATCGTTCGATGATCCCTTGATGGCCATCTGGACGTCCTTGTAGCCTCCGAGATCGGACTCGTTCGCCGAGAGGAGCTCGGTCTTCCAGCCCCGGGACTCGGCATAGCGGGCGTACATCCGGAGCAGGTCCCCGGCGAAGAGCGCAGCTTCGTCGCCACCCTCGCCGCCCTTGACCTCGATGATGACGTTGCGGCTGTCGTTCGGGTCGCGCGGGATCAGCAGTCGTCGCAGGCGCTCCTGGGCGACGGCGAGCTGCTCCTCGAGGACGGGCACCTCGGCGGCGAACTCCGGGTCTTCGGAGGCCATCCCGCGGGCGGCCTCGAGGTCGTCGTCAAGGGCGGCCCACCGGTTGTGCGCATCGACGATGCGGCCGAGTTCGGCGTACCTGCGGCCGAGCTTCCGCGCCAACGCCTGGTCGGCGTGGACAGCGGGATCGGCGAGCTGGTCCTGCAGCTCGGAGTGTTCATCGAGCAGTCCCTGGATGGACTCAAACATCGGGTATACCTCTTTCGGCGTGTACGGCCAGTCTACGAAGAACATCGGGGCGGAGTGGACGTCACCCCTCGGGTGGTCGTGCATGCCGTCCTCGCACCGGACGCCGGTCCCGGCGTGCGGGCTTAACCCGAAAACCGCCCTGGAACGGGACCACGGGTTCCAGGCGTCCGGCAGGCTGTTCGCCTGCCGGACTCCCTGCGTCGTGGCCCCGTTCCGGGCGGTTCCGTGGTGCTAGTCGGAGTCCTTGGAGCCCAGCGTGGTCTTCTGGACCTGCATCAGGAACTCGACGTTGGACTGCGTCTCCCGGATCTTGTTGGTGAGCAGCTCGAGTGCCTGCTGGGTCTCCAGACCCGACAGCACGCGGCGCAGCTTCCACATGATCTTGACCTCGTCCGGCGAGAGGAGGTTCTCCTCGCGCCGTGTGCCGGACGCGTTGACGTCCACCGCGGGGAAGATGCGCTTGTCCGCGAGATTGCGTGACAGGCGGAGCTCCATGTTGCCGGTGCCCTTGAACTCCTCGAAGATGACCTCGTCCATCTTGGAGCCGGTCTCCACCAGCGCGGTCGCGAGGATGGTGAGCGAGCCACCGTTCTCGATGTTGCGCGCGGCACCGAAGAAGCGCTTCGGCGGGTACAGCGCTGCCGAGTCGACACCACCGGACAGGATGCGGCCCGACGCCGGAGCAGCGAGGTTGTAGGCACGGCCCAGGCGGGTCATGGAGTCCAGCAGGACCACCACGTCCTGGCCCATCTCCACGAGGCGCTTGGCACGCTCGATGGACAGCTCGGCGACCGTCGTGTGGTCATCGGCCGGGCGGTCGAAGGTCGAGGCGATGACCTCGCCCTTCACGGTCCGCTGCATGTCGGTGACTTCTTCGGGACGCTCGTCGACGAGCACCATCATGAGGTGGACCTCAGGATTGTTGATCGTGATGGCGTTGGCGATCGCCTGCAGGATCAGCGTCTTGCCCGCCTTGGGCGGCGAGACGATCAGCCCGCGCTGGCCCTTGCCGATCGGAGCCACGAGGTCGATGACGCGCGGACCGATCTTCTTGGGATCCGTCTCGAGCCGCAGGCGGTCCGAGGGGTACAGCGGTACGAGCTTCGCGAACTCGACGCGGTCCTTCAGGTCCTCTGCCGGCTGGCCGTTGACCGTGGTGATCCGGACCAGGGCGTTGAACTTCTGGCGTGCGCTGGCCTGGGTCTCGCCATCACGGGGTGCGCGGATGGCGCCGACGACGGCGTCGCCCTTGCGCAGGTTGTGCTTCTTGACCTGGGCGAGGGATACGTAGACGTCGTTGGGGCCCGGCAGGTAGCCGGAGGTGCGGACGAAGGCGTAGTTCTCGAGGACGTCGAGGATGCCCGCTACGGGCAGCAGGACGTCGTCCTCGGTGACCTCGACGTCGTCGACCTCGGGGTTCTGGGTGCGTCCACGGCGGCGGTCGTTGCGGTCGTTGCGGTCGCGGAAACGGCTGCTGCGGTCCTCGACGACGGGACCGCCGGTGCGGTTCGCGCGGTTGCGTCGGTTACGTCCGCGACCCTCGTCGTCGTTGGCGCCGTTGTTCCGGTTGTCGCTGCGCTCGCTGCCGTTGCGGCCGCCGTCGTTCTGGCTGTCGCTATTGCCGGTGTTGTTCCCGCCGCTGTTCGAGCCGTTCGTGAACGTTCCGTTCGCACCGTTGCCGGATCCGTTGTTCGAGCGGTCCTCGTCGCGGCCGTTGCGTGAGCGGTTGCGTCGCTCGTTGCGATCGGCACGGCCCTCGCCCTGCTGACCGGACTGGGTCTCGGCCTGCGTGTCGTTCTGTGCGATTGCCTGCGTCTCGCCCTGCGGGGCACTGGTGGATTCGTTCTGACCCGACTGCGCGTCTGAACGGTCCTCGCCGCGGCGGTTGCGGCGGTTGCGCTGGTTGCGGCCTCCGCTCTCGCGGTCACCGCGATCCTGCTGCTCGCCGGCCGGTGAGTCCTCCGAGCCCTCGCGGGAAGGAGCCTCGACCTGCTCGCTGGTGACGACGGCGGCATCCGATGCAGGTGCGGAGACGACTCCGTCACTCCCTGCACGACGGTTCCGGTTGCGGGTGCGGGGCTGGCGCTCGGCTGCCGGCGCCTGCTCGTCCGCGGTGCGCTCCTCGGAAGCAGGGGCCGGAGCATCTGCGGTCGAGGGTCCTGCGGTCGAGGATCCTGCAGTCGCGGTGTCGGCCGGAGCGGTGCGCTCTGCGTCGGCGGTGCGCTCGCTCCGGACGGAGGGAGCCTTCTGCCGATCGGCGACGGCGCCGCCGCGCTGGTGGTCCGAGATCGCGGACACGAGGTCGCTCTTGCGCATCCTCGATCCGCCGGTGATCCCGAGCTGTCCGGCAAGAGCCTGCAGCTGGGCGAGCTTCAGGCCGGCAAGGCCGCTGCTCTTGGAAGTTGTTGCGCCGATTGCTTCGGCGTCTTGGGTGGCCACACCTGGTAACAGGTCAGTGGTGTCAGTCACGAAGGATCCTTCCCCCTCGTCGGGCGGCCACCTGATCAGTGGTCCGCGGTGGTTTGCCCCGTGCCGCATATGAAGCAGGCGGGGTTCAGCTGGACCGAAGGCTATCCGGCGTCGGCTGGGTGTGCTGTGAGCCTGAGGATGTCTTCGTGCGTCAGATCTGGCCCGAACGCACGAAGATAAGGTCGGAGGCTACACCGGAGGATGTGCTACTGCTCAAGGAACCTGCAGTTTTCGTGGCGGCCCTGAGAAAAGGACGGCCGACTCAACAGAAGCACACGATGTCTTGAGAGACACAATGATTCGCGAGGCGCACAGCGTACGCCGGAACGATCATTACCCTTGGTGCACTCCCACTTTAGCACCTACATGCTCGATCGCGAGCCGGAGGATGCGCCATGAGCCGGGCGTGTCCACCTGCCCGACCAGCTGCCGCACGGCCTCCTCCGCCGCAGCGGCACCCGCCTCCCCGACGGCGAGCGTCATGATGCTCGGTCCCGCCCCGGAGATGGTGCTGGCGAATCCCTCCGAACGCAGCCCGCGCATCAGAGTGGCACTCGGCAGCATGGCCTGGGCGCGGAAATCCTGGTGCAGGGAGTCCTGCGTCGCAGGGAACAGCAGTGACGGATCGGCCCCGAGGGCGTGGACGAGCAGTGCTGCGCGGCCCGCATTGGCTGCGGCACTGCGATGGGACACCGACGGCGGCAGGAGGGCCCGGGCACTGTCCGTGGACAGCGCGAGCTCCGGGATGGCGACGACGGGGATGATGTCCGGATGCACCTCGACGCGCGTGCTGTGGAACGAGTAGCCGCTCTCCCAGGAGATGGCGAGCGCGCCCAGAAGGGCCGGCGCGACGTTGTCGGGGTGGCCCTCGATCGAGGCGGCCCACTGGAGGAGATGCGCGGCGTCGAGCCGACGATCGACGGGCAGCAGCGCGTTGGCCGCGAGCACTCCGGCGACGATCGCGGCTGCGGAGGAACCGAGGCCCCTGCCGTGCGGGATCACGTTCGTGGTGTCCAGCTCGAGCCCCGATGCCCGGAAGCCCCCGCGGCTCAGCGTGCTGATCAGTGAACGCGCGACGAGGTGCGTCTCGTCGGTGGGCAGGCCGGCAGCGCCCTCCCCTGTTGCGCGCACCGTCGTCGTGCCCGACGTCGTGGTGCGGACCCGGACGGTGTCATGCAGCGCCAGCGCGAGTCCGAGGGTGTCGAAACCCGGTCCGAGGTTGGCACTGGTGGCGGGTACCCGGACCACCACGTCCTGGCCCGACTCGACGGAGGGGAGGTCGGCGACGCCGCCTCCTGCCTCGACCGACGCCGGCACAGGCACTGCAGGCAGGCCTGCCATCTCAGTCCTCGAGCCCGAGTGCGGCGGCGACGCTGACGACGTCGAATTCCACCTTGATGGGTTCGATGTCCGAACCGTCCGCGGTGCGCAGCGCCCACTGCGGGTCCTTGAGGCCGTGACCCGTGACGGTGATGACGATGGTCTTGCCCGTGGGCACGAGTCCCTCGGCGTGCTTCTTGATCAGCCCTGCCACGCCGGCGGCCGACGCCGGCTCCACGAAGACGCCCTCACGGGCGGACAGCCAGCGGTGGGCATCGAGGATCTCCTCATCCGTTACAGCCTCGATGAGACCGCCGGATTCGTCCCGGGCGGCGACGGCAAAATCCCAGGACGCCGGGTTGCCGATGCGGATGGCGGTGGCGATGGTGTCGGGTTCCGTGATCGGGTGGCCCTTGACGAGCGGCGACGCACCCTCGGCCTGGAAGCCCCACATGATGGGAGTGCGGGTGGCGACGGCGGGAAGTTCGCCGTGGTGCATGGACGCGTACGGCGCCGCGTACTCCTTGTAGCCCTTCCAGTACGCGCTGATGTTGCCCGCGTTGCCGACCGGCATGAGGTGGTAGTCGGGAGCGTCACCGAGGGTGTCGACGACCTCGAAGGCGGCCGTCTTCTGTCCCTCGAGCCGTGCCGGGTTCACCGAATTCACGAGGAACACGGGATAGGCCTCGGCGAGCTTGCGGGCGACGTCGAGGCAGTTGTCGAAGTTGCCGTTGACCTGCAGGAGCTGCGCGCCGTGGGCGATCGCCTGGCTGAGCTTCCCCATGGAGATCTTGCCGTCCGGCACGAGGACCGCACACGTGATCCCCGCCTGCGTGGCATAGGCTGCGGCGGACGCCGAGGTGTTGCCGGTCGACGCACAGACGACGGCCTTCGCGCCGGCCGCTACGGCCGCCGTCATGGCCATGGTCATGCCGCGGTCCTTGAAGGATCCCGTGGGGTTCATGCCCTCGACCTTGAGATAGACGGTGGATCCCGTCAGCTCGGACAGGTGGCGGGCGTGCACGAGCGGCGTTCCGCCCTCACCGAGGGTGACTACCTCGGTGGCGTCCGTGACGGGTAGGCGTTCGGCATATTCGCGGATGACTCCGCGCCACTGGTGGGCCACTTAGATTCCCTCTACTCGGAGTACGGATGAGACGGCGGTGATGACATCGAGCACTGCGACCTGCTTCACGGTGGCCGCGAGGGAGGCCTCGGGCGCGCGGTGCGTGACGATGCGCAGTTCGGCGGTGGTGCCGCCGTCGGACCCTCCCTGGTGGATGCGCTGGCGCATCGTCTCGATCGAGACGCCGTTCTCGGCGAAGATCTGCGCGATGCGCGCCAGGACACCGGGCTGGTCCGCGACCTGCAGGCCGATGCAGTAGCTCGTGCGCACCGTGTCGATACTCAGCGGCGGGACGTGGCCGGTGGTGGTCTCCGTCCTGCCGGGACCACCGAGCACCATGCGTCGCGCTGCACTGACGACGTCGCCCAGGACGGCCGAGGCGGTCGGCGTACCGCCGGCACCCTGGCCGTAGAACATCAGCTCGCCGGCGTTCTCGGCTTCGACGAAGACGGCGTTGAAGGCCCCCCGCACCGCGGCGAGCGGGTGGGAACGCGGCAGGAGGGTGGGGTGGACGCGCACGCCGACACCCGCGGCTCCCGCCTCATCGGTGAGTATCTCGGCGATGGCGAGAAGCTTGATGACGTAGCCGTCCTCGGCCGCGGCTGCGATGTCGTCGGCCGTCACGGAAGTGATGCCCTCGCAGTAGACGTTCTCCAGCGCGAAGCGTGTGTGGAAGGACAGGGAGGCGAGGATGGCTGCCTTCGCGGCGGCGTCGTGGCCCTCCACATCAGCCGTCGGATCCGCTTCCGCGTAGCCCAGGTCCTGGGCGGCCTTCAGCGCGTCCGCGAACTGGGCACCCGTGGAGTCCATCTGGTCGAGGATGTAGTTGGTGGTGCCATTGACGATGCCCAGTACGCGCGTGATGCGGTCTCCGGACAGGCTGTCCCGGATGGGCCGCAGGATCGGCACGGCGCCGGCGACGGCGGCCTCGTAGGACAGCTGGACACCGGCGGCGTCGGCCTGCTCGTACAGTTCGGGGCCGTCCTGCGCGAGGAGCGCCTTGTTGCCGCTAACCACGGCTGCTCCGTGCCGGATGGCGCGGAGGATCAGTGATTTCGCCGGCTCGATGCCGCCCATGAGCTCTATGACGATGTCCGCCTGCTCCACGAGCGATTCCGCGTCGGTGGTGAGGAGCCCTGTCGGGAGCTCGACGTCGCGCCGCGCGTCGAGCGAGCGGACCGCGACGCCGATGAGTTCGAGCGGAGCCCCGGCACGGCGGCCGAGGTTCTCGGCGTCGTCGAGGAGGATGCGGGCTACCTGGGAGCCCACGTTGCCGCAACCGAGAAGGGCTACGCGCAGGGGCTGTGCGGGGGGCGTTGCAGATGAGTTCATACTGTCCGTGGGGCTCCTGGATCCGTTGCGGGCACTGCTCTTGCGGGCGAGGCCGGCTCGCGCTGGACGTCCCTGCGGAACAGGTCCTCCTCCGTCTCGCCGCGCACGATCAGCCGTGCGATACCGTCGGCCACCGCCACGACGGGCGGGCGGGTCAGGTAGTTGTAGTTGCTCGAGAGCACCCAGCAGTAAGCTCCGGTGCCCGGAACGGCGAGGAGGTCACCTGCTCCCGTGTCGTCGGGAAGGTAGACGTCCCGCACCACAATGTCACCGCTCTCGCAGTGTTTTCCAACCACGCGGGAGAGCACGGGGTCGGCATCCGGCGTGCGTGAGGCCAGGACGGCCGAGTAATCCGCGCCGTAGAGCACCGGACGGGCGTTGTCGCTCATGCCGCCGTCGACCGACACATAACGTCGCGGATGCGTCACGGAGGTGTCCTGCACCACCTCGGATCCGTTCGCGGCGGCGTCGACCCGCACCGTCTTGGTGGTGCCTGCGGTGTAGAGCGTGAAGGTGGTCGGTCCCACGATCGCACGGCCCGGCTCGATCGAGATCCGGGGCACCCGCAGTCCCAGCCTCGTGCAGGTGGACCCGACGACGGCGGCCATTGCCCGCGCGATCTCCGCCGCGGGACGGGGCTCGTCGGCCTCGGTGTAGGCGATGCCGTAGCCGCCGCCGAGATCGAGCTCCGGGAGTTCGACGCCGTGCCGGTCACGCACTCTCGCCAGGAAACCGAGCAGCCGCTGCGCCGCGAGCTCGAAGCCCTCCGATTCGAAGATCTGCGAGCCGATGTGGCAGTGCACGCCGAGCAGGTTGATGCCCGGGTGTGCCAGCGCGTCCGCGACCGCTCGGGCCGCGGGCGAGGAGGCGCCGTCGGCCTCGGCTCCGCCTGCACCATCCGTCCCACTCCCGGCCGTCTGACCCGGTCCCTGCTCGGTGGTCAGCGAGAGACCGAACTTCTGGTCCTCGTGCGCCGTGGCGATGAACTCGTGGGTGTGCGCATGGACGCCGGGGGTGAGCCGCAGCATGACGTTGGCCGTGCGTCCGCGCTGCACGGCGAGATCACCGACGAGCGCCACCTCCTGGAGGCTGTCGACGACGATCCGCCCCAGGTCGGCATCGATCGCACGCGTGATCTCCGCCGCGGACTTGTTGTTCCCGTGAAGGCCCAACCGGTGGCCGGGCATGCCGGCGCGGAGGGCTACGGCGAGCTCGCCTCCCGAGCAGGTGTCGAGCCCGAGCCCTTCCTCGCGCACCCAGTGGACGACCTCCGTGCACAGGAAGGACTTGCCCGCATAGAAGACATCCACTCCCCCGCAAAGATCCTGGAAGGCTTCGTCGAAGGCGTTCCGGAAGGTCGCGGCACGCGCGCGGAAATCACGCTCGGACATCACGAACAGCGGGGTGCCGAACTCCTGGGCCAGATCGGCGACCGGCACGCCGTCGATCCGCAGGGCGCCGTCCGTCCCGCGCTCGACGTCCTCGGCCCACAGTTTGGCATCGAGCCGGGCCTGGTCCGTCGGTAGGGACAGCCAGCCCGGGGCGAGCGGTGATGCTTCGGCGACCACTGCTACATCCTTTCCGGCGCGGAGACGCCGAGGAGGTCGAGACCGTTCGCGAGGACCTGCTGCGTCGCGTTGTTCAGCCACAGGCGCGACCGGTGCACGTCCTCCACCGGCGCGTCACGGAGCGGTGCGACACGACAGGCGTCGTACCACCGGTGGTACGTTCCCGCGATGACCTCGAGGTGGCGGGCCACCCGGTGCGGCTCACGGAAGACTGCGGACTGCGCGACGATTCCCGGGAACTGGCCGAGGGCGGCCAGCAGCTCACCCTCCGTGGGATGGTTCAGCGACGCCGCGTCGAAGGCGGTGGTGTCCACTCCCGCCGAGACGGCGTTGCGCGCGACGGCGTGGGTCCTCGCGTGGGCGTACTGCACGTAGAACACGGGATTCTCGTTGGTCCGCCTGGTCAGGAGGTCGAGGTCGATGTCGATGTTCGAATCCGCGGAGAACCGGGCAAGGGTGTACCGCGCGGCGTCCACGCCCACGGCGTCGACGAGATCCTCGAGGGTCACGACCGTCCCGGCACGCTTCGACATGCGGACGGGCGCGCCGTTCTGCACGAGGTTCACCATCTGCCCGATGAGGACCTCGACCGTATCGGGATCGTCACCGAGGGCCGCCGCAGCAGCCTTCAGGCGTGCGACATACCCGTGATGGTCGGCACCGAGCATGATGATGTTGAGGTCGAATCCGCGCCGGCGCTTGTTGACGAAGTAGCCGATGTCGCCTGCGATGTAGGCCGGGGCGCCATCCGATTTGATGACGACGCGGTCGCGGTCGTCACCGAAGTCCGTCGATCTGAGCCACCAGGCTCCGTCCTCGTAGAAAAGATTGCCCGAGCCCTTCAGCTGCTCGAGGAGGCCCCCGACGAAGTCGTTCTCGAACAGCGAGTGCTCGTGGAAATAGACATCGAACTCCACCCCGAAGTCCCGGAGCGACTTCTTGATGTCGGTGAACATGAGATCGACGCCGACCGCACGGAAACGCTCGACGGCGTCAGCTTCGCCGAGACCGAGGACATCCGGCTCGGCGGCGAGCACGCGCTGCGCGATGTCCTCGATGTACTGACCGCCGTAGCCGTCCTCCGGAGCGGTCCGGCCGGCCGCGCTCGCGTAGAGGGAGCGCGCGAACCGTTCGATCTGCGCGCCGTGGTCGTTGAAGTAGTACTCCCTCACCACGGACGCGCCCTGGGACTGGAGCACACGTGCGAGTGCGTCTCCCACCGCAGCCCAACGGGTCCCGCCGATGTGGATGGGACCGGTGGGATTCGCCGAGACGAACTCGAGGTTGATCTTCTGGCCGGCGAGCGCAGCGCTCGTGCCGTACGCGGGTCCCGCCTCGACGATGGTCCGCGCCAGCTCGCCCGCGGCTCCGGCGTCGAGGGTGATGTTGAGGAAACCGGGACCGGCGATGTCGACGCTCTTGACGCCATCGATGCCGGCGAGGCGGTCGCTGAGGAGCTGTGCGAACTGCCGCGGATTCATTCCGGCCTTCTTGCCCAGCTGCAGGGCGATGTTCGTGGCCCAATCCCCGTGCTCCCGGTTCTTGGGTCGCTCCACCCGAACCTCCGAGGGGAGGTCGATACTTAGGTCACCCGCTTCGACGGCAGCCTTCAGGCAGGCGGAAATAGCGGCAGAGAGTTCTTCGGGAGTCACCCGTCCAGCATAGCGGCGCCGCTCCGGACACCCTGATTTCCGTGACAGCGGTAACGTTCTGCGACAGGACGACGCAGCGGACACGACATCGGGGACGTGCGCGTGCAGTCCGGAAGGGCAGAAGAAACGAATCGAGATATAGAACGTTGGAACAGACCAGTACGTTACTTTAAGATTCAATGACCCTCGGCGCGGAGCCTCTCCGCCCGTTCCCGGTACGGCGACCCACCAGGAGCATCCAGTGACCATGACAGGGCGAACCGACGAACCCTCGACCGAACAGACCGGCCGGCCCGGGTTCCCCCTCCACAAGCGTGTGCTGACCGCACTCGCCGCCGTCTCCATCCTCGGTGCCGCAGGCTGCGCCGGAGCGGAGGCACAGGCGCCCACGGACGGAACCCCCGCATCGGAGGCGCCTGCGTCGGACGCTCCTGCTGCCACCGGGGAGTCCGCACCGGCGGGTGCACCGGCAACAGCGGAAGCCGCTGCAGGCAGCCAGACCTACGAGGACGGTTCCTACACCGAGACCGGGTCCTACCAGTCCCCGGCCGGGCCCGAGGAAGTGGGCGTGACCATCACGCTCGAGGCCGACGTAGTCACCGCCGTCGAGGTCGAGCCGATGCCGGACAACCCGACCACCACCATGTACCAGGAGCGCTTCGCCGGAGGCATCTCCGACGCCATCGTCGGCAAGAAGCTCGATGAGCTCGCCGTCGACAAGGTGGCCGGTTCCTCCCTGACCAGTGGGGGCTTCAACGAAGCTACCGACAAGATCAAGAGCGAAGCGCAGCTCTAGGTCGTATCGGGCATGTCGCGCACCTTCTGCTTCGAGGCGATCGGTACCAGTTGGCGCGTGGACAGCAGCGAGCCACTGGCGCCGACCCATCGGGCCGAACTCCTGCGGATCGCGGAGGACTACGACGCGCTGTACTCCCGCTTCCGCGCGGACTCGGGGGTGACGGCACTCGCGGCCTCCGGAGGTTTCCTTCCGCTCCCGCTTCATGGAGCAGCGCTGGGACGCCTTCTGCGGACGCTGCATGACCTGACGGGCGGTGGCCTGTCTCCCCTGATCGGCGAGCGCCTCGCCGACCAGGGGTACGACGCCGGCTACAGCTTCGTGCCCACGGCGCCCCCCGCACCCGCACGGGCCTGGGACGACCTGCTCGCGTGGACGGGGGACGGTATCACCCTGAGCGGACCGGCGCTGCTGGACGTCGGCGCCGCAGGCAAGGGCCAGCTCGTCGACCTGATGCTCGAGCGCCTCGTCACTGCCGGGCACGAGAACGTGATCGTGGACGCCAGCGGGGACATGAGGCGGGCGGGGAGCGGCTCGATCACGGTGGCCCTCGAGCACCCCTACGACTCGTCGTCCGCCATCGGGACGGTCAGCCTCGGGTCCGGAGCTCTGTGCGCGTCCGCGTCCAATCGCCGTGTATGGGGCGACGGCCTGCACCATGTCCTGGATGCCCGGACGGGACGGAGCGTCGACACCGTCGTCGCCACGTGGGTCCTCGCCGAGGACGCCATGACCGCCGACGGGCTGTGCACCGCCCTCTTCCTCGCGGACCCCGACGACCTCGCCGGCTCCTTCGCCTTCGATTTCGTCCTGATGTATTCCGACGGACGGGCCCGCTACTCAGCCCCACTAGCAGGAGCACTGTTCTCATGACCGCAGCACTCGACGGCCTGCTGGGCCGCATGACCATGTACCGCCTCACGCTCACCCTGCTCCTGGTGCTGACCGTCGAGGCACTCGTGCTCTCGTTGACGGGCCTGCTCGCCTACACACCGGCGGAGATCACGGGGACGCTGGTCGCCGCGGTGGGAGGGACGGTCATCGGCACGAGGGTGATGGCCCTGATCCTGCGGTTGCGGCCGCACGGGGACTCGTCGCTCATCACGGGCCTGATCGTGTTCCTCATCATGTTCCCGTCCAGCACCGCCGCCGGGCTCGGCAGCATCCTCGTCGCGGGTGCGGCGGCGGGAGCATCGAAGTTCCTGCTCGCCTTCCGCGGTCGGCACATCTTCAATCCCGCCGCGACCGGCGCCGTCGTCGCCACCCTGCTCGGTGTCGGGGCAGCCGCCTGGTGGGTCGCCAACGCCTACATGCTCCCCGTCGTCGCCGTCGGCGCGGCACTGCTCCTCTACCGGACGCGGAAGCTCTCCATGGGTGCGGTGTTCCTCGTGGTCGCGATCGGCATCCTGCTGTTCAACCTGGTGCAGGGCGGCATGACCGTCGGCGCCGGCCTCCAGCTCGTCCTGACCTCCTACCCGGTGCTGTTCCTCCTCGGTTTCATGATGACCGAACCACTCACCCTCCCGCCCCTGCGCCGGCAGCAATGGCTTTTCGCCGCCATCGTCGCCGTCGTCCTCGCCCTGCAGACCTCCATCGGTCCGGTGTTCCTCGGCCCGGAGTTCGCCCTCGTCATCGGTAACGCCGTGGCGTTCCTCCTGGGACAGCGGCGGGGTGTCCGGCTGTCCTTCGCGGGATCCCGGCACCTCACGCCGACCAGCACGGAGCTCGTGTTCGAGCCGACGCGGCCGGTCCGCTTCAAGGCCGGCCAGTACATGGAGCTGAGCCTGCCCCACAGTGGCGCGGACAGCCGCGGCAGCCGAAGGGTCTTCAGCATCACCTCCGCACCCCAGCGGGCCGACGCCGTCACCTTCGGCCTGAGGACGACGGATTCGGGAAGCTCCTTCAAGAAGGCCCTTCTCGACCTCCCGAAGGACGCGCAGATCACCGGCACGCTCGTCGGAGGCGACTTCCACCTGCCCCGCGATCCGTCGATCCCCCTCCTGCTCGCCGCCGGAGGGATCGGCGTCACCCCGTTCATCAGCCAGCTCAGGGACATCGACGCGCGGGGCGAGGAGCGCGACGTCGTCCTCGTCTATGTGGTGCGGAGCGAGGAGGAGATCGCCTTCCGGGACGAGCTGACCGGACTCGGGACGCGGGTGGTGCTCTTCGTGCCCTCGGGCGCCGGCACCCCTTCCCTTCCGGGCAACTGGACCTATGCGGGCGAGGAACCGTCCGCGGAGGAGCTCCTTGCTGCGGTTCCGGACCTCAAGCAGCGCAGGGTGCTCGTGTCGGGTTCGCCGAGATTCATCGGGGACCTCCGCGCGGTGGTGCGCGCCGCGGGCGTGCCGAGGGTGAAGACGGACGCCTTCCTGGGCTACTGAGGATGGGGACGAGGCTCCTCCCGCGTTTTCCGACGCAAGCGGTACCTGATAAGCTCGATGAGTCCCTTACCGGTACGGGAGTTCCCGTACCTGCCTTCGTAGCTCAGGGGATAGAGCGTCTGCCTCCGGAGCAGAAGGTCGTAGGTTCGAATCCTATCGAGGGCACCAAGGCTCATGCAGAGTCCACCGCCGTCGGCCACCAGGCCGGCGGCGGTTCTGCTTTTGGTAGGCTCCACTGGACGCGGCCCTGCGGGATCGCTCCAGCACCTACCGGCGGGGGAATCGTGGGGACGAAAGGCACGCCGCGGCACGCGAAAGCGGCACCGGGCGTCCCGGCCCTGCTCACCGTCCTCGTCCTCGTCCTCACCGTGGTCGCGGCAGGCTTCATCGGACGGTTCACAGCCCAACCGGTGGTGGATCCTCCCGTCGACGTCGTGGGCCAGGAGAGCACCGCGACTCCCTCCGCCACCGTCATGACCGAACCGCCGGCCGACGGCGAACCCCTGGTGATCAGCGGCGATACGGCCGTCGCCGCATTGCTCATCCTCGCCATGGCCGGTCTCGCCCTCCTGGTGCGTTTCCTCCTGAGGTTCCGTCGGCGGCACATCGCCGGGAGCGGTTTCCTCGAGCAGGCGGACCTGCAGCAGCCGGGCACCCTCGCGCTCGTGAACGATGCGCTACCGGCCTGGACCGAAGCCACGCGTACCGCCCTGGCCGGCGACGCCGACACCTCCGACGCCGTCATCCGGTGCTGGCTCGACTTCGAGCACCTGTGCGCCGTAGCGGGCGCCGGACGAACGCCCGCCCAGACGACGTCGGACTTCGCCACCGCCGTCGCGGCCGGCCTCGATCTTCCCGCTGAGCCCCTCACCAGCCTCAACCGCCTGTACCAGCGCGCCAGGTTCGGGCGAACGGACGACGACGCCCCGCAGCGCCTCGGCCACGACGACCGCGAGCTCGCGCTCTCCAGCGTCATCGAGCTGTCCATTGCCCTCGCAGCACACCGCAGGATCGCCGGATGAAGAGATCGGCGTGGGCCATCACCGTCGTGCTCGTCCTCCTCGCCCTCGTCGCGGGGTGGTTCTTCGGGCTCGACGCCCGCCATGCCGTGGCCCTCGCCGGTGCCGCGTTCGCCGCAGGAATAGCCAACGGACTCCTGGAGGCCGTCGATGTTCCTCGCGCGACCCTGGCGCCGCTGCCCGAACCGGTCCGCGGCCTGTCGGACCTCCAGGCCCTGGAGTTCTCCCTGTCATCGACGGAACCCGGTACACGCGCTGTTCGGGAAGTCCACGCACTCGCTCTCGCCGTCACCACTGCGCACCCCGGTGCGGCGAGGAGCCCGGCGCTCGAAGCCCTCATCGCGAAGGCGCAGTCCCCGGAGCTCAGCCATCACGAGCTGGGCACCATCGCCGATGAGCTGGAGCGGATCGTCCTCCTCCAGCCGGTGGCGCCACCCCGCCACACCCCGCCAGGAGACCCATGACAGCCCCGGACCGCATCCATCCCGCCGGCGGAGTGCCGACCGAAGTGCCGACCGAAGTGCCGACCGAAGTGCCGACCGAAGTACCTACCGAAGTACCTACCGGAGCGCCGCCCGATATCGGCGAGGCCGCGCGGATCGGCCGAGAAGTCCTCCACCGCACCGGGACCGTGATCGTGGGAGCCGAGGGGGCTCTCCGCCTTGCGCTCGCGGCGGTGCTTGCAGGCGGCCACGTCCTGTTCGAGGATCTGCCCGGGCTCGGCAAGACACTTGCAGCCAAGACACTCGCCCAGTCACTCGGCCTCGACTTCCGGCGCCTGCAGTTCACTCCCGACCTCCTCCCGTCCGACGTGACCGGTTCGTCGATCTTCAACCCGGCCACCCGCGAGTTCGATTTCAAGCCGGGACCGATTTTCGCCGGGCTGTTCCTCGCCGACGAGATCAACCGGACCTCCCCCAAGACGCAGTCCGCGCTGCTGGAGGCGATGGCGGAGGCACAGGTGTCGGCCGAGGGCACGACCCTGCCCCTGACGCGTCCCTTCCACGTCTTTGCCACCTCGAACCCGATCGAGTTCGAGGGCACCTATCCATTGCCCGAGGCCCAGCTGGACCGCTTCATGGTCCGGCTGCGATTCGGCTATCCCGGCCCCGGTGGCGAACAGGACATCATCGCGAGGCGGCTCTCACGTCGTCAGGACGAAACCACGGTGGCGCGGGTGACCACGGCCGAGGGCCTGCTGCGCCTGCAGGCGGTCGTCGAGTCGGTGGGCGTCGACGACGACGTCATCGACTACGCGGTCCGCCTCACCGCCGCGACCCGCAGCCACCCGGCGGTGGAGGTCGGGGCGTCACCCCGCGGCTCGCAGGCGCTGGTGCTGCTGGGCCGCGCACTCGCCGTCCTCGACGCGCGCTCCTTCGTCCTGCCCGAGGATGTGAAGGAGGGCGCTGTGGCCGTCCTCGCGCACAGGATCACGCTGACGCCGTCGTCCTGGGCCCAGGGTGTGGCGACGGAGAAGGTGGTGCGGGACGTGCTGGGCGAGGTACCGACGCCGCCGACGGTGCACCGGAGCGAGCACCGGACCGAGCACAGGACCGAGCACCATGGCTAGGCGCTCCGTCACCCACTCCCCCGTGTGGGCCCTCGCGGTGATCATCGCCCTGGTCTGCGTCGGCGCCGGCCTCGTCTCCGGCAGGCCCGACACCGTGGCACTCGCCGCACCGTTCGCCCTCCTCGCGCTCGCAGGTCGAACCACCGCGAGCCGCGAGGACACCGTCATCGGCATCACCGGGGACAGACGGGCGCAGGGAACGGGACGACGCCTGCGCCTGCTGCTCGCGCCGCCCCGGACCGACGGCGTTGCGACGGTTGCGGTGCCGCCCGGGCTCGTCGCCACGATCATGGCCACCCCCGGGTGCCCGCCCGAAGCCCTCGTCCTCAGGTCCGACGAGGAATGCCCGGTACTCGTGGACGGCCCCCTGTCGGGCGAGGCCGACGTGCTCTCGTACGGCTCCATCGGATTCAGCCCGGACCTCACGGCCGCCTCTGCATTTCGGCCCACTCCTCCCGTACGCGTCAGCATCCTCGCGCCGGTCGGCCCGATGCTCGCCCGTCCGGTGTCCCGCCGACTCGCAGGGATGGCAGGCACGCACGGGTCGAAGCGGCCGGGTGAGGGCGGCGAGCTGAGGTCCATCGCCCCCTTGCAGCCCGGTGACCAGCGTCGAAGGATCGACTGGCGTGCCACCGCGCGCCGCTCGACGGATCAGGATCGCCTGATGGTCCGGCGGACCTTCGCCGATGCCGAGGCATCGGTCTTCCTGGTCGTCGATCAGGGGCAGGACCTGCCCCGGTCCACGTCCGACTGGTTCGAAGCCGGCTCGTCGCGGCTCGTTCCGGGGTCCCTGCACGTGGCGCGGGTGGCCGCGACGAGGGTCGCCGCGTCCTACCTGTCCGTCGGTGACCGCGTGGGACTCGATGACCTGTCCGGCACCCGGAGGGCCCTGCGCTCTGCGGCGGGAGCGCGGCACCTCGAACAGATCCGCACCAGGCTCGCTGCGACGTCGGTGATCCCGCGACGACGCCGGCGTCGTGATCCCGTTCCACCGGAAGGCGCCGTCGTCGTGGTGTTCTCCGCCTTCCTCGATCCCGAGCCCGCGCGCCTGCTGCGTCTGTGGCACGCGCAGGGACTCGTGGTCGCCGGTGTCGACTGCGTGCCTTCCCTCGATCGCACGGAGGTGACGACGACGCAGGCACGTGCCGTGCAGCTCACCCTCCTGCGGCGCCGCCTCCTCCTCGACGACCTGTGGCGGGACGGCATTCCGGTCCTGAGCGGATTGAGCGGGGAGATCGGCTCCGGAACCGACGATTCCCTGGAGACCGGCTTCCGCCTCCTCGAGCGCCGAGCCCACAGGCGGGTGGGCCAGGGGTCGGGACCGGGTGCGCGGTGAGACGCGGCGGCACCCCTGCAGTTCCCGATCGGAGTGGACTCGTCCCCCTGTGGGCGCTGCGCTGCGCGACCGCGCTGATCGCCGTCCTGCTCGGGGCCGTCGTCTGGAACGGGAGTGCCTGGATCATCCTGCCCGTCGTGGCGGCGGCGGCCGCTGCGGTTCTTCCGTCGATCGGTCTCGCAGCGCTCACCCTGCTCCTGCTGGTCGTGGCCTACGCCGTCAACATGCCGGCCGGGTCGCCATGGCTCCTCGTCTTCGTCGCCGGACTCCACACCGTGTTCATCCTGTACCTCCTGCTCCTGCACCTCCCCCTCCGCGGCTGGATCAGCGGCGCGGCGCTGCGGGAGCTCGGCGGGTCGCTCCTGCGCATCCAGGCGGTCGCCCAACCGGTGGCCGTCCTCGCACTCCTGGTCGACGACGCCGGCTCCAGCCTCCCGGCGGTCGTCGCGGGCGTGGCGGCTCTCGTCGGCTGGTGCCTGTGGCTCGTCGGTCGGCGGGATCCTGACCCGAAGACCCCGGGTCAGCACTCCTGACGACGCCCTGCAGGGGCACCGGATCCCACCGCTCCCGGACCTGCAGCCGCCATCGGCAGGGCGTGCAGGAGGACGATCCATTGCGGACAGGTCCTGACCGCGCGACGTCGTACCGTTGAAGCATGATCGAGACCTCGGCACGCCTGCTGCAGCTCCTCTCGCTCCTGCAGCTGCGGCGCGAATGGACCGGCCCGGCCCTGGCCCAGCGCATGGACGTCACCGAGCGGACCGTCCGCCGCGACATCGGCAAGTTGCGCACCCTCGGCTACCCCATCAACGCCTCGCCGGGAGTCGCCGGCGGCTACCAGCTCGGAGCGGGTGCACAGCTACCGCCCCTCCTGCTCGACGACGACGAGGCGCTGGCCGTCGCCATCGGCCTGACCGCGGTCACGGCGAGTCCCGTCTCGGGAGTCGGTGAGGCGTCCGTCCGGGCCCTCACGAAGCTCGAGCAGGTCCTTCCGCCACGGCTCAGACCGCGCTTCTCGGGGCTGCGCTCCGCGGTGACCCGCATGGCCGCCATCAGCACGCCGGTGAGCCCCGAGGTGCTCACCGCCCTCTCCGCCGCGATCACGGAGCGTCGCTGCGTCGCCTTCCGCTATGACCGCCACGACGGCGAGTCCTCCCGCCGCATCGTCGAGCCGTATCGCCTCGTGGACACGGGGAGGCGCTGGTACCTCGTGGCCTTCGACCGCTCCCGCGAGGACTGGAGGACCTTCCGCGTGGACCGGTGCCAGAGCGTACCGGTGGCGAGGGACCGCTTCGTCGCGCGCCCCCTGCCCGCCGCCGACCTCGCTGCGTACGTGCAGGAGTCCATCACGCGCTCGCCCTACTCCTACGATGCCGTCATCCGCTTCCACGCACCGCTGAGCGAGCTGGAGGCGCGCGTCCCGTCGAACACGGGCACGCTCGAGGCGGACGGCGAGGAGTACACGCTGCTGCGGGCCGGCTTCGACTCCCTCGACTTCCCGCTGGCCTACCTTGCAAGCTGGGACCTCGATTTCGAAGTCCTCGAACCGGCGGAGATGCGCGAGCGCGCCGTCGTCGTCGCAGATCGGTTGCGGCGATCGGCGGGGCCACCGGAGGACGCGCCGGAGACGGAGCACAGCCCCCGGTGAACGCCGGCCTGCGGCTCCATGCGAGCAACTAGACTGGCAGGCAACTATGGCACTGACAATCTCCTACCCCGCGGACCTCCCTGTCTCGGAACGCCGGGCAGACATCATGGCCGCCATCGCGGCCAACCAGGTCACCATCATCGCCGGGGAGACCGGCTCCGGTAAGACGACACAGATCCCCAAGATGTGCCTCGAACTCGGGCTGGCGGAGAACGGACTGATCGGCCACACCCAGCCGCGCCGCCTCGCAGCCCGCACGGTCGCCGAGCGTATCGCGGAGGAACTGCAGGTGCCGCTCGGCGAGGAGGTGGGCTACCAGGTCCGCTTCACCGGGTCGGTGGGCCGCAAGACCAGGATCAAGCTCATGACGGACGGCATCCTGCTGGCCGAGATCCAGCACGACAGGATGCTGCGCAAGTACAGCACGATCATCATCGACGAGGCCCACGAGCGCAGCCTCAACATCGACTTCATCCTCGGCTACCTCCGGCGGATCCTGCCCGAGCGGCCGGACCTCAAGGTCATCATCACCTCGGCCACGATCGACCCCGAGCGGTTCGCCGCTCATTTCGCAGCCGATGCCGCCGTCGAGAACACCTCTCCCGCACCGATCATCGAGGTCTCCGGCCGCACCTACCCCGTCGAGATCCGATACCGGCCCCTCGACCAGCCGCCGGGCGGGCTCGACGACGGCGACGGTGGCGCGGACAGCGAGCTCGAGGAGGAGCGGGATCCGCTCGACGCCGTGTGCGATGCCGTCGACGAACTGTCGATGGAAGCGCCCGGAGACATTCTCGTGTTCTTCTCCGGCGAGCGCGAGATCCGGGATGCCGCCGACGCCCTCCGGGCCAGGATCCAGTCGACCACGCGCCTGCGCGGCACCGAGGTCCTTCCGCTGTTCGCGCGCCTCTCGCTCGAGGAGCAACACCGTGTCTTCCGTCCGACCGGCAGCCACCGCAGGATCGTGCTCGCGACGAACGTCGCCGAGACCTCGCTGACGGTGCCCGGCATCAAGTACGTGATCGATACGGGCACCGCCCGGATCTCCCGCTACTCCCACCGCACCAAGGTGCAGCGACTGCCCATCGAGCGCGTCTCCCAGGCGTCCGCGAACCAGCGCGCGGGACGCAGCGGGCGTGTCTCGGACGGAATCGCCATCCGCCTCTACTCCGAGGAGGACTACGCGTCGCGCCGCCCGTTCACCGAGCCGGAGATCCTGCGTACCAGCCTCGCCGCGGTCATCCTGCAGATGGCGGCGATGGGCGTCACACGAAGCCCGAAGGACATCGCCGAGTTCCCCTTCGTCGAACCTCCCGAGACGAAGGCGATCAATGACGGTGTCGCACTCCTGCGTGAACTCGGCGCGCTGAAGGACGACGGCGGATTGTCCGCCGTCGGACGCAAACTCGCGCAGCTTCCGGTGGACCCCCGCCTCGGCCGCATGATCGTCGAGGCCGGGGCGCGGGGTTCCGTCAAGGAGGTCATGGTCCTCGCCGCGGCCCTGACCATCCAGGACCCGCGCGAGCGGCCGTCCGCGGACCAGCCGGCGAAGCAGCAGCAGGCCGCGGAGAAGCACAAGCGCTTCGTGGATGAGAATTCGGACTTCACGGCCTACCTCAACCTGTGGCGGTACCTGGAGGAGAAGCAGGACGAGCTGTCCTCGACACAGTTCCGGAAGATGTGCCGTGCCGAGTTCATCAACTACCTGCGCGTGCGGGAGTGGCAGGACCTGTTCCAGCAGCTGCGCCAGCTCGCGAAGCCGCTCGGCATCACCCTGCCGGCCGGGCCCGTGGATCCCGTGGGACTGCACGAGCAGATCCACATCAGTCTGTTGGCGGGCCTGCTCGGCAACATCGGCCTGTACGACCAGCGGAAGCGTGAGTACTCGGGCGCCCGCGGGACGCGCTTCGCCGTCTTCCCCGGATCGGCGCTCTTCAAGAAGTCCCCCGACTGGGTGATGGCCGCCGAACTCGTGGAGACCTCACGCCTCTGGGCGCGCGTCGTCGCGCGCATCGATCCCCTCTGGGCAGAACAGGTGGCGCCGCACCTCGTCAAGCGCTCCTACAGCGAACCCCACTGGTCACGGAAGATGGGCTCGGTCATGGCGTACGAGAAGGTCACGCTGTACGGCGTGCCGATCGTCCCGCAGCGCCGCATCAATTACGGACGCGTGGACCGTGAGGTCGCCCGCGAACTGTTCATCCGCCATGCCCTCGTGGAGGGCGACTGGAAGACGCACCACACCTTCTTCAGCCGCAACCAGGCGCGGCTGGCCGAAGTGGAGGAGCTCGAGAACCGGCTCCGGCGGCGGGACCTGCGGGTGGACGACGAAACGCTCTTCGAGTTCTACGACCAGCGGATCGGCGCCGAGGTCGTCTCGGAGCGGCACTTCGACTCGTGGTGGAAACAAGCCCGGCACGAGCACCCCGACCTGCTCGACTTCGACCCGGAGCAGCTGCTCAGCGAGGACGCCGCGGAGCTCGACGAGACCGCTTTCCCGAGCACGTGGCGGCAGGCAGGCTTCGAGCTGCCGCTCACCTACGAGTTCTCGCCCCTCACGCCGGGAGCCCATGACGGCGTCACCGTCACCATTCCGGTGCTGTTCCTCAACCAGCTCGCTCCGAAGCCCTTCCGCTGGCAAATCCCGGGCCAGCGGGTGGAGCTGGTGACGGCCCTCATCAAGTCCCTGCCGAAGCAGGTGCGGAAGAACTTCGTGCCGGCTCCCGATGTCGCGCGGACCGCCGTCGCCGCCCTCGCCGCGGACTTCGACCCCGAGCAGGATGATCTCGAAGCGTCGCTCGAGCTCGCCCTGCGCCGCTTGCGGGGCCACATCGTCCCGCCCGGATCCTGGAACTGGTCGGCGGTTCCGGCGCACCTGCTCATGATGTTCCGCATCGTCGACGCCGAAGGACGCGTGCTCGACGAGTCCCGGGACCTCGAATCGCTCAAGGAATCCCTGGCTCCCGCCGTCAGCCGTGCGATCGCGCAATCCCTGGGAGCGACCCCCGGCAGCACCCGGCCATCGGGTGGTCCGGGACGCGGCGGCCGCGGTAGTGGCAGCGCTTCCGGCGGCACCGGCCCCGCTGGACGCGACGATGCCCGCCATTCCTCCTCGCGAGGATCGGGACGGGGTGCCGCGAGCGAGACCGCGCCGTCGGGCGATCGGGCGGGTACATCCCCGTCCGCCGGTTCCGCGACCCGAGGAGGCGTAGCCGTCGCGGAGGCTCCCGCGGTAGCCGAACGCACCGGCGAGCAGGCCTGGGTCTTCGGCACGATCGACCGAGAGGTGTCACGCACGGTCGCAGGGCACCGCGTGACGGGCTTCCCCGCCGTCGTCGACGAGGGCGTCTCGGTCGGCCTCAGGGTCTTCCCGACAGCGGGCGAACAGGCCACGGTCATGCGGGCCGGGATCATCCGGCTCCTGTCGCTGCGCATACCCAGCCCGGCGAAGTACGTGCTGGAACATCTCAGCAACACCGAGAAGCTCACCTTCAGCCAGAACCCGCACGGCAGCGTCGCCGAGCTCATCCGCGACTGCTCGCTCGCGGCGATCGACAAGCTCGTGCCCCAGGACCTGCCGTGGACCGAGGAAGCCTTCAACAGGCTGTACGAGGAGGTCCGTGCCGAGCTGATCGACACCGTGTTCACGGTGACCGCGACGGTGGAGAAGATCCTCGCGAGCACGCGTCGCATCCAAAAGCAGCTGAAGGGCACCACGAGTCTCGCCCTGATCACGGCCCTGAACGACATCCGCAGCCAGCTGGAGCACCTGGTGTACCCGGGCTTCGTCGCGGCGACGGGTTACTACCAGCTGGCGTCCCTCCCCCGGTACCTGCGGGCCATCGAGGTCAGGCTCGAGAAGCTACCCACGAACGTCCAGCGCGACGGCGTCGGCACGGCAGCGATCCAACGGCTCGAGGACGAGTACGACGACGCCGTTGCGTCCCTCGCAGCCGGCCGGCACCGCCCCGAAGCCCTGACCCGCGTCCGTTGGATGATCGAGGAACTGCGCGTGAGCCTCTTCGCGCAGGACCTGGGCACCGCGTACTCGGTGTCGGAGAAGCGCGTCAGGTCGGCGCTCACCGAGGCCATGGCCTCGGCGCGCTAGCACTCGGCCCGTGGACGCCGGGCGCTCCTGCGCGGCAAGACCCCCTCAGTCCGGCACGCATGTTCCGTGGCCGGCATCGCGCAGGGCGCCGCGGAGAGTCTGGGCCGTGCGCTCCATGTCCGCGGGATCAGGAGCGTGGTCGACGCGCTTCAGGTCGAAGTCCGCCGGTGACCGGGTGGGCCAGACGTGGACGTGGAAGTGGGGTACCTCGTAGCCCTCGAACAGGACGCCGACGCGCTTCGCGCCGAAGGCCTCCTCCTGGGCGCGCCCGATGGTCTGTGCAACGGACATGACCTTCGAGAGCATCTCCGGGTCTGCTTCGAGCCAGTGCTCGATCTCGCGCCTGGGTACGACGAGCGTGTGACCCGGCGTGATCGGGGCGATCGTCAGGAAGGCGACCACGTCGTCGTCCCGCCACACGAAACGCCCCGGCACCTCTCCGTTGATGATCTTCGTGAAGAGCGTGGTCATGGGAACTCCTGGGGTCGGTGCGGGAGGGACGCTGCCACCAGGGCTGCCCGGTAGCCGGACCTGCCCGCGCAGGGGTGGTGGCAGGGGGCGTCCCGGGTTCATGCTCCGACGCTACCGCGCCCTCCTGCAGCGGGCCAGCACCGCGCCCGCTGCAGGATCGCCGGGCCGCCCGCCACCACGGTGCGCACGGGCCACGCCTACTCCGGTCAGGCTCCGGTCGCCACCGGCAGGCCGTCCGTCGTCGACCACTGGGACCACGAACCCGGGAACAGCGAGGCGTCGATGCCCGCGATGTCGAGGGCCGCGATCTCATGTGCAGCCGTGATGCCGGATCCGCAGTACACGGCCACCCGGCCCCGGTCCGCGCCGACCTCGCTGAAGCGGCGGCGGAGCTCGGCGGCGGGCCTGAAGCGCCGGTCCTCCCTCAGGTTCTCGGCCGTCGGCGCACTCACGGCACCGGGTATGTGGCCGGCCTTCGGGTCGATCGGCTCCTGCTCGCCGCGGAAGCGTTCACCGGCCCGGGCATCGAGGAGCACGTCCACCGTCGAGCATTCCAGGAGCTCGGGGATGGAGATCACCGGCATCTGCCCGCTGGCCAGATGGACGTTGCCCACGCAATGCCGCTCCTCCCCGCCCTCGACGGGGAGCCCCGCGGCGCGCCACGCCGTCAGACCTCCGTCGAGGAGACTGACCGACGCGAACCCGGCGTTGCGCAGCAGCCACCAGAGGCGGGCGGCGGCGAGGTTGCCCGAGTCGTCGTAGGCGACCACGGTGTCGCCGTCGTTGAGCCCCCACTGGCGCGCCGCTTCCTGCAGGGCGTCCGGGTCCGGCAGCGGATGGCGCCCGAGCCCCGGTCCGCCGGTCGCACACAGCTGCGTCTCCATGTCCACGTACACGGCACCGGGTATGTGGGCCGCGCGGTAGTGCTCGTGGCCGTAGGGGTCGCCCAGGGACCAGCGCACATCGAGCAGGATCGTCTGCGCACCGGAGGTCATCCGATCCTGCAGTTCCTGCACATCCATCAGAGTCTTCATCGAGATCTCCTGTCGGAATGAGCGACCGGAACGCGGTGGTCACCGCGTCCGGTCCTGATGCAGGTCAGTCCACCACACAGCCGCCTACCCTCCAAGAAGGCCACGCTCCGCACCGCTCGTTGACCACGGGAAGCACGACCGTCATCGGGCCCGAGCCCCACCCACCTCCGCACCGCGGCCCCGAGGAGGGACGTTCCCGTCAGACCTCGACGCTCTCACGCGTCGCGAGATGCCTGAAATCCGTGCCGTACCGTGCGCCCAGCCGGGTGAGGTGTCCCTCGACCATCCCGAGACCCGTCTCGTTGAGCAATCCGTCGTGGATCTGAAAAGCGCGGGGAGCGCGGACGGACGTCACGAAATCGACCACCTCCGCCAGCTTCGACCACGGCGCATGCACGGGGACGAGGAGAGTCCCGACGTCGATGCCGTCCGGGACGATGAGCGAGTCACCCGGGTGGTAGACCGAACCGTCGATCAGGAAGCCCACATTGGCGATCATCGGGATCAGCGCGTGGATCAGCGCGTGCTGTCCGCCGAACGTCCGCACGGCGAAACCGGCGACGGTGAACTCCTCGCCGCCGGACACCGCGTGGAGGCGATGCGCAGCGCCACCACCGAGGGCCGCGCCGACGGTGTCGACGACGCCACGAGGGGACCACAGCTCGATGCCGGGATTCGCCTGCAGCACGGCGACGACGCGGTCGACGGCGATGTGATCAGGGTGCTCGTGCGTGACCAGGACGACTCCGGCGCCGGCGAGTGCCTCCTCGACCTCCGAGAACGTCCCCGGGTCGATGACGAGCACGGACCCACCCTGCTCGATGCGCACGCAGGAATGGGAGTACTTGGTCAGCAACATGGGCTCAGACTACTCGCGGCGGCGCTGATAATCTTGACTCTGGTCCAGGGCACCCGAGTGCCCGCGGAAAGGGTATGACATGACGCCTGAGGCGACATCCGAGCCAGCGGCGACGACGGCAGCGGCGACGGCAGCGACGGCAGGGCCGGGTCCGGCAGAAGGTTCCGGTTCGGAGACGGGACCGGCTGCCCGCAAGGGGCCGGAGCAGCGCGTGACCCGCCAGCGGCGTGCCGTCAGTGCGGCGCTCGACGAACTGGACGACTTCGTCAGCACACAGGAACTCCACCGCGTCCTCCACGACCGCGGCGAGTCCGTCTCGCTCGCAACCACCTACCGGATCCTGCAGTCGATGGCCGATGACGGACTGGTCGACGTCCTGCGGAACGGCGACAACGAGGCCGTCTATCGCCGCTGCGCCGTCGAGCACCACCATCACCACCTGCTGTGCAGGAACTGCGGGAGGGCCGTGGAGATCGAGGCACCCGCCGTAGAGCAGTGGGCCGTCCGCATCGCGGCGGAACACGGATTCACCGACGCCGCCCACACCGTCGAGATCTACGGGCTGTGTCCGGACTGCAGGGCATCCACCGTCGCGTCCTGATCGTCGCGGACTTCACCCGCCGCCCGGGCCCGTTCTCCGGTTCCGGGACGGCGCATGATCCTCGGCCGTGACGGAATCAGGCACCATCGTAATCCCGGCGGCACGGACCGGGGGATCGCTGTTCCACCGGCAGACGTTTGCGGTCCATTGGATTAAGCTCGTCACGTGACGTCTCCTGACTGTTCCAATTCCAGCGGGACCCGCACCGGTGCCGGTCCCGGTGCTGACTCCGACCGCGCGGACCACCTCGCCGACCTCGTGGAAGCCGTCCGGCGCTACAGGAACGCGGAGCGTTTCATGCGCGGCCAGAGCAGGGACTCGATGCACCTCGGTCGAACGGATATGGCGGCGCTCCGCCTCATGCTCCGGGCAGGGCAGGCGGGGCGCCCCCTGAGTGCCGCGGCACTCGCCAGGGGGCTCGGGATCTCCTCGGCCGCGACAACGGTCCTCATCGACCGGCTGGAGAAGAGTGGCCACGCCGAGCGTCGCCGCAGCACGACGGACGGCCGTGCCATCGAGATCTGGCCGACGGCCGCGTCGGACGAGGAGGTACGGTCCACCATGGGCGTGATGCATGAGCGGATGATGGCCGTTGCCGCCGCCCTTCCGTCGGAGGACTGCACCACGGTCAACGGATTCCTCGGCAGGCTCGGGCAGGCCATGTCCGCCCTGGAGCTGCCGCACGTCACGCCGGCACCACCGGGCACCTGAAGAACCACCCACGTGGCGGAAGAGCCATAGCGATTACCTAGAGAGCTTGACTACTAGATGGTCTAAACTGTGAGCATGAAGCCTTCGGACGCGCGGCAGGGAGCAGGGTACTGGTACCCGCCGTCGGGAGAAGGCACCGCTGATGACGCCGCTACCGGCGTCGATGTCCTGAACGCCCTGAGGGCCTACCGCAACGTGGAGAGTGACCTGCGCCGTCGCCTCAGCCAGCGGCTCAACATCAACGAGACGGACCTCGGAGCCTTGCGCTACCTTCTCACGGTGTGGCAGCGGGACCAGGGCGCCAGCCCGAAGGACCTCGCCCTGGCCCTCGGCATCTCCAGCGCCTCGACCACCCTCGTCATCGACAGGCTCGAGAAGGCGGACTTCATCCGACGGCGCCGGCACCCGGTGGATCGTCGGGCCGTGATCCTCGAACCCGGGGACAAGGCCACGGACGAGTTCCGCTCCGCCTTCGATATCGAGAAGCGCGGCGTCCTCGCCGCTGCCGACGGCCTGACGAGCGAAGAGACCGAGACGGTCACGCGCTTCCTCCGGAGCATGGAGCAGGCCATCGCAGATGCCGTCGGCCAGCCCGATCGCACGCCCGATCCCTGACGCACCCGTGCTTCCGGCCGGGTTCCCCGACTGGTTTCCAGGCGGGTTTCGGGGCGAACCCTAGGCGGACGATCCAGCGACGCGGAGGTCCGGTTGTCCGACGGCGTCCACTCGACGCGACCGTCGCCGTGAGCGGCGCGACCCGATCAGGCGGCACGCGAGATAGATGGCGAACGAGATCGTCGTGACATAGGGACTGACGGGGATCCGTCCACCCAGCGCCAGCAGGATCCCTCCGACCACCGACGTGCAGGCGAAGACCACGCTCAGCAGCACCACGAACCCCGGCGCCGAGGTGACCTTCAGTGCCGCCGCGGCCGGCGTGATGAGCAGTGCCAGCACCAGCAGGGCACCGACCACCTGGATGGACAGCGCCACCGAGACCCCGAGCAGCACCATGAAGAGGATCGAGAGCCCCCGGACAGGAACACCGCGCGCCTCCGCCAGATCGGCGTCAGCACTCGCGAAGGTGAGCGGACGCCAGATCGCCGCGAGCGCGATCATCACGACGACGGCACATCCGGCGAGAAGGTTCAGCTGCACATCGTCGACCGAGACGATCTGCCCGGTGAGGAGGCCGAACTTGTTGGCGGCTCGCCCCTCGTAGAGGGCGAGGAAGAGAATCCCCAACCCGAGGCCGAAGGGCATGACGACGCCGATGACGGAGTTCCGGTCCCGCGCCCGGATCCCCATGACCCCGAGGACGAGTGCCGCCAGGACAGACCCCACGAGGGACCCGGCCACGACGTTGGCGCCGATGAGGAGGGCGAAGGCCGCGCCTGCGAAGGAGAGCTCTGCGATGCCATGCACCGCGAAGGCCAGATCCCGCATCATGACGAAGGTCCCGATCAATCCGCCCAGCAGCCCGAGCACGGCTCCGGCGATCAGCGAGTTCCGTACGAGGGGCAGGAGCTGCGCATAGTTGTCGAACGTGAAGATGGCGCTGAGGATCTCCTGGAAGTTCATGGTCTAGGCGCTCTCGTGGTGGTGCGTGGTGTCATCCGGCAATCCCACGACGACGATGCGGCCGTTGCTGTGCAGGACCTCGACCGGACTCCTGTACAGGTCCGAGAGCACCTCGCTCGTCATGACGTCCTCCGGGGTCCCGACGCGGAACTCACCGTCGGCCAGGTACAGGACGCGGTCCACGTACTCGATGACGGGGTTGATCTCGTGGGTCACGAAGACGACGGCGCTGTTCTTCTCATGGCACTGGCGGTTGATGAGCGAGCTCACCGCCTGCTGGTGATGGAGATCCAGGGAGAGCAGTGGCTCGTCGCACAGGAGCACGGTGGGATCGGTGGCGAGTGCCTGTGCGGCTCGCAGGCGCTGCTGTTCGCCGCCGGAGAGGAGCCCGACGGGTGCATCCGCGTAGGACTCGGCGCCGACGTCGCGCAGGAGGCCGTCGACGCGCTCGTTGTAGGCCCTGCTCCGCATCCGCAACCCCCACCGGTGCCCGTCGACACCAAGACCCACCAGGTCACGCGCCCGAAGGGGTGTCTCGGGCGGAAAGGACTTCTGCTGCGGGATGTAGCCGAGGGTCCTGCTGCCACGGGCGATGGGCCGGCCGTCGACCCGCGCGGTCCCGGAGTCGAGGGCCTGCAGTCCCAGCAGCACCTTGAGGAAACTCGTCTTCCCCGAACCGTTGGGACCCAGGACGGCGAAGAACTCTCCGGGCATGATGTCGAGGTCGAGTCCCTTCCACAGCGTGCGCTTCCCGAAGGACAGCGCCGCGCCGCGAAGGCTGATGGCCGGCTGTCCCCTACCCTCCTGCGGGTAGGGGACCTGCCGGGGCAACGTCGAGGTCATGCGGAACGGGTTCCAGTCTGTCGTAGTGCGTCGTGGTGCTGCGTCATGATGCTGGGTCGTGGTCCTGTGTCGCGGTTCCGGACCGGTCGCCCGGTTCCCGACCGGACCACCGCCGCTCTCACTGTTCGAGGGCGGCCTCGATGGTATCCGTGTTGGCCGTCATCCAGGAAACAAAGTCCTCGCCGTCGGGAAGTGTCTCGGTGAAGTCGAGCACCGGAAGGCCTGCGCCGTCGGCGGCTGAGCGTACCGCTTCCGTCTGCGATCCCGCGGTCTGGTCGTTGTAGGCAAGAAAGGCGAGCGTGTCACCGGTGACGAGGGTCTTCATCTCGTCCAGGGCGGCGACGGGGACGTCCGTCTCCTCCTCGACTGCCTCGCTGAACTCCTCCGGGGTGACGTTCTCGAGCCCGGCGGCTTCGAGGAGGTAGACGGGTACGGGCTCGGTCACGGCGACCTGTCCGCCCGGGCCGTCCGCTGCGAGCGCCGCGAGCCGGTCCTCGAGGGGGGCCAGTTCCGCGATGAACGCGTCGGCGCGTTCCCGGTAGTCCTCCGCGTTGGCCTCGTCGAGGCGCCCGAGTTCGTCGGCGATGGCGTCGGCCAGGGTTGCCATCGCAGGCAGGCTGTACCAGACGTGTTCGTTCAGCGCTCCGTGTCCGTGCCCGTCGTCCTCGCCCGAGTGGCCTCCCGCTTCCTCGGCGTGCTCCTCCGTCGGCTCACCCTCGGCGGTTTCCTCGAGACCGGAGAGTTCGACGGCGTCGAGCACCGTCCCTGCCCCGGTCTCCTCGGCCAGATGCCCGAGGAAGGCGTCGTAGCCGCCCCCGTTCGCGATGACGAGGTCCGCCTCGGACACTGACAGCTTGTCCTGCACCGTGGCCTCGTACGAGTGCGGGTCCTGGCTCAGGCTGTCCACGATGGCTGTGACGTCGACGTCGTCGCCTCCGATGGTCGCTGCGATGTCCCCGTACACATTGGTGGCCGTGACGATCGAGATCGAACTCCCCCCGGCGGTGGAGCCCGCACCCTCGGCCCGCGCGTCGGTCGCACTACCAGCACAGGCGGTGAGCCCGAGGGCAGAGACCGCGAGAAGGGCTGTCACGACGGGACGACGGGAAGCGGGCATGAGGACCTCGATCAGACTGTTGAGAATTGTTTACGTTAGCGAGACGAGCCTATCGTAAACGCGAATCATTCGCATTCAGGTCGCCGGTCGACGATCAGGCGACCGGCGCCTCCGTGCCGTTGACTCCCTCACCGGTCCTCCTGGCTCCCTGATTCTGCGTCGCGTCCCGGATCTCACCGATGAGCTGTTCGATCACATCCTCGAGGAAGAGGACTCCGCGGGTCGATCCGTCCGGCCCGAGGACGCGTGCCACGTGCGAGCCGGTCCGCTGCATCACGGCGAGGGCGTCCTCGATCTCCTCGTTCAGTGGCAGGTTGGCGAGCGTCCGCACCTTGTTCTCCGTGATGGGTTTCCGGTACATCGCCTGCGGCATGGACATGATGTCCTTGAGGTGCATGTATCCGGTGAGGTTGCCGTGCTCGTCCACCATGACGAAACGGGAGAACCCGGTGCGCCCCACCGCCCGCTCGAAATCCTCGGGCGTTGCGTCGGCGCGGACCGTCACGAGCTCGCTCAGCGGGATCATCGTGGTCTCTGCCGTCTGCCCCGAGAACTCGAGTGCGCTCGTGATCAGGCCGGACTCATCGTCCACGAGTCCGCTCTTGGTGGATTCCTCGACGATGGACTGCACCTCCTCCAGCGTGTAGGTCGAGGACACCTCGTCCTTCGGCTCCACCTTCAGCGCGCGCAGGATGTGGTTCGCGGCCCAGTTCAGCGAGGAGATCACAGGATGGACGACCCTCGCGATCATCACCAGCGGAGGTGCCAGAAGAAGCGCGGCCTTGTCCGCCACCGAGACGGAGATGTTCTTCGGCACCATCTCGCCGAACGTCACGTGCAGGAAGGTGACGAGGAGCAGCGCCAGCGCGAAAGCGACACCGTCCGCCAACCCCTCGGGAACTCCGACGGCCTCGAACGGAACCACGAACAGGTGATGGATGGCGGGCTCGGCCACCTGCAGGATCAGGAGCGAGCAGACCGTGATGCCCAGCTGTGAGCAGGCGAGCATGAGGGACACGTGCTCCATCGCCCAGATCGTGGTCCGGGCGCGCTTGGAACCCGCGTCAGCCAGGGGTTCTATCTGGCTCCGGCGCGCGGACATCACGGCGAACTCGGAAGCGACGAAGAAGGCATTGCCCATCAGCAGGATGACGAGCCAGGCTATTCCTGCCCAATCACTCATCGGTCGTCCTTCCCTACTGCGGTACTGCCCGCGAAAGCCGGCCGGCCGGCGCGCTGCGGGCGGGATCCCTGGGCCACCGACTGGTGCTCAGGTACGACGGCGCCATCGGGAAGGCTGTCCCCGCCGTCCGCGCGACCCGTCGGTGCGGGGCGGAAGTGGAGGCGGTCGATCCGGCGTCCGTCCATACGCTCCACCGTCAGCGTTCCCGCCGGGACCTCGACGACGTCACCGGGTTCCGCGACGCGACCCAGCTCCGCCAGCATGAAGCCGGCGACGGTCTCGTAGCCCGCCTCGTCCGGAACCACGAGGCCCGGGATCTGCACCGTGACCTCGTCCGGTCGCATGAGACCGGGGAAGTACCAGTCCCCCGCCGCGCTCTGCAGCACGCCGGGCTTGAGCTTGTCGTGCTCGTCCTTGACCTCGCCGACGATCTCCTCGACCAGGTCCTCGAGCGTGGCGACACCGGCAGTGCCTCCGTACTCGTCCAGCACGACGGCGAGTTGCAGGTTGGCTTCGCGGAGCTCGCTGAGGAGGGAGTCGAGGTGGACGGTCTCGGGCACGCGCAGGACGTCGGTCATGATCGTCCCGGCAGGAAGCTCCGCCCGCTTGTGGCGTGGCACGGCGACGGCTTTCTTGACGTGGACCACGCCGCGAATATCGTCCGCGGAGTCGCCGATGAGCGGGAACCGCGAGTAGCCGGTGCGACGGGCGGCTTCCACCACGTCGGCGACCGTCTGGTCCGAATCGATGACCTCCATCCGGATGCGCGGCGTCATGACGTCCGCTGCGGTCCGCTCGGAGAAACTGAAGGTCCGCGCGAGGAACGTGGCCGTGGCCTGGTCGAGCGTGCCCATCTCAGCGGACCGGCGCACGAGCGATGACAGCTCGGACGGCGTGCGGGCTCCCGAGATCTCCTCCTTGGCCTCCAGGCCGAAGATGTTCAGGATGCGGTTCGAGAAGCCGTTGAGCACGATGATGGCCGGCTTGAACACGGCTGTGAAGACGAGCTGCGGACGGGCCAGAGCCCTACCCACCCTGAAGGGCAGCGCGATGGAGAGGTTCTTGGGTACGAGCTCGCCGATGAGCATCGACAGGAGGGTCGCCAGGGCCATCGCGATGACGATGGACGACGAGGCCACCAGTGCCTCGGACAGCCCGAGGGAGGTCAATGGCGCCTCGAGCAGGTGCCCGACGGAAGGCTCCATGACGTAACCGGTGAGCAGCGTCGTGATCGTGATGCCCAACTGGCAGCTCGAGAGCTGGGTGGACAGGGACTTCAGGCAGCGCAGCAGCGGTTCCGCCCTGGTGTCCCCGTCGTCGACCGCACGCTGGACGTAGGTCTGGTCGAGCGCTACGAGGGCGAACTCGACGGCCACGAAGAATCCCGTCCCCAGGACGAGGAGCAGGCCGGCGGCCAGGTAGATCCATTCCACCGCTACATCCCCTCCGTCGAGGAGCGGGACGGCGATGGTCCGCGTCTGAGGGGGTCCGCGGCGTCGGCCGGGAGGGCGGCCGCATCCTGGTCGGAGCCGGCGTCGGCCGGGTGTCCCGCATCGGATTCGCGTAGCGGATGGGCAAGAGTGGAGGATACGCCGGCGTCGAGCCGGCCCCTAGAAGGACTGTCCATAAGGAGACCAGTTTACCGGGTGGCGCGTCATCCGCGACACGATCTTCGGCCGGTTACTCCGACAGCGCACCGGGCTCAGGCCCGAACCGCTCCTACCAGCTCTGCTGGACCGGCCTGCCCTCCTCGTAGCCGGCTGCCGACTGCACACCGACCACCGCACGCTCGCGGAACTCAGCCAGCGACGAAGCGCCCGCGTAGGTCATCGAACTGCGCACCCCGGCGGTGATCAGGTCCAGCAGGTCCTCGACGCCGGGGCGAGCCGGATCGAGGTACATCTTGGAGGCGGAGATACCCTCTTCGAACAGTCCCTTCCGGGCGCGCGCGAACACGTCGTCGCGCCGAGTACGGTTCTGCACGGCGCGGGCGGACGCCATGCCGAAACTCTCCTTGTACCGGCGACCGTTGCTGTCGGTCTGCAGGTCTCCCGGGCTCTCGTACGTGCCGGCGAACCACGAGCCGATCATGACCTGGCTGGCGCCGGCCGCGAGGGCCAGGGCGACGTCGCGCGGGTACCGGACACCGCCGTCGGCCCAGACATGGGCGCCGAGTTCGGCCGCCGCCTGGGCGCACTCGTGGACCGCGGAGAACTGCGGGCGCCCGACGGCCGTCATCATGCGCGTGGTACACATTGCACCCGGGCCCACGCCCACCTTGATGATCGAAGCGCCTGCGGCGACGAGGTCGCGTACCCCGTCCGCACTGACCACGTTGCCCGCGACGATCGGGACCTTCGGATCGAGCCCGCGGACGACGGCGAGCGCGTCCAGCATCTTTCGCTGGTGGCCATGGGCGGTGTCCACGACCAGCACGTCGACGCCTGCGTCCAGCAGCGCCCCGGCCTTCGCCTCGACGTCGCCGTTGATACCGACGGCGGCGGCTACGCGGAGCCTGCCGGAAGCATCGAGCGCCGGATCGTAGATCGTCGAGCGCAGGGCACCCGTGCGCGTGATGACCCCCTGGAGGGCACCGTCCCGTACGACCGGCGCCAGGGAACTCCGGGCACCGTCGAGATCCTCGAAGGCCTTCTGCAGCGCGGCGGCGGGATCGTCGTCGAACAGGGAGGCCTCGAAGGCCGCCGGGGCCTGGCGCATCACGGACTCGAGGGAAGCGAAACGGTCCACCTCCTCGCAGTCGCTCGCGTGGACCACTCCCACGCAGGTCCCGCCGTCATCGACCACCAGGACCGCGCCGTGTGCGCGCTTGTGCATGAGGTGCAGCGCATCGATCACGGTCGAACCGGGCTGGAGCTTCAGCGGGGTCTCGAAGATCGGATGGCGGTCCTTGACCCAGGAGGTGACCTCGGCGATGACCTCGACCGGCACATCCTGCGGCAGCACCCCGATGCCGCCGCGGCGCGCGACGGTCTCCACCATGCGGCGCCCGGTCACCGCCGTCATGTTGGAGACGACGAGGGGGATCGTGGTTCCCGTTCCGTCGTCGGAGGACAGATCGACGTCGAACCGGGATATGACTTCGGACGCGGACGGCACGAGGAAGACGTCCGAGTAGGTGAGGTCGGTGGTCGGCGGATTGATGTAGCGCATGGTTCTCCCTGTATCGGCGGCCGGACAGACAGCCGCAAAGAGTCTAATGCGTTCCGGGCGAGGAGCCCGTTCGGTGACCGGCCCGCAGTATCGCACGTCGGCTGCCCGGACGACACGCCTGATTGGATTGTTCGTCAGTCCTGTCACTACACTTGAACAGGGTCCAGACACGGCTTAACGCCTGTCCTGCCGACCGCACCGCGCTCAGGGCAACTTACGGAAGAGGCGTATACCAAGTGCCAGAACAAACCAGCCACCGTCTACCTGAAGAATTCGGCGGGAACGAGTGGCTTGTTGACGAACTCTACGAGCAGTTCCAGAAGGACCGCCACTCCGTCGACAAGAAGTGGTGGGACCTGTTCGATGCGTTCGATGCGGAGAATGCTCCGACGGAAAACGGCCGGCGCTCGGCAGACAGGCCCGCAGATCCCGCATCAGCCCCCGCGTCCACGACTCCTACCGGACCCGCAGCAAGCGGTCCCACGCCTTCCACGCCTGTCGCCGCGCACCCTCCGACGAAGGAACTCCCCGTCGTGAAGACCGAGGCCCCGGCTCCCAAGGCGTCCGGCGAGAGCCCTGCCAGCACGCAGGAGAGCGGCAAGCCCCCTGTTGCGAACGAGCCGGCTAAGAAGCCGGAGACCTCGCGCGAGGAGAAGCCCGCCGGAAAGCCCATCCCGGCGCAGCTCCCGGCCTCGGACCGCAACGCCGAGATGGAGGAGAACAAGGTCAGCGTGCTCCGCGGGCCTGCCAAAGCGATCGCCACCAACATGGAGGCGAGCCTCAGCGTCCCGACCGCGACCAGCGTGCGGGCCATCCCCGCGAAGCTGCTGATCGACAACCGTGTGGTCATCAACAGCAACCTCGCCCGTGCCCGCGGCGGCAAGGTCTCCTTCACCCACCTCATCGGCTACGCCATCATCCGCGCGCTGGCCCAGTTCCCCTCGCAGAACGTCTACTACGAGGTCATCGACGGGAAGCCCTCGGCGGTGCAGCCCGCCCACGTGAACTTCGGACTCGCGATCGACATGCCGAAGCCCGACGGCACGCGCTCCCTCGTGGTACCCAACATCAAGAAGGCCGAGACCATGAACTTCTCGGAGTTCTGGCATGCCTACGAGGACCTCGTGAAGAAGGCCCGCGCGGGCAAGCTCGGCGCGGACGACTACGCCGGCACCACGGTGTCCCTGACCAACCCGGGCGGCATCGGTACGGTCCACTCCGTTCCCCGCCTCTCCAAGGGCCAGGCCTGCATCATCGGCGCCGGTGCCCTCGAGTACCCCGCCGAGTTCCAGGGCTCGAGCGAGAAGATCCTCGCGAAGCACGCGATCAGCAAGACGATCACGCTGACGTCGACCTACGACCACCGCGTCATCCAGGGTGCAGGCAGCGGCGAGTTCCTGCGCATCATCCACCAGCTGCTGCTGGGCGAGCAGGGCTTCTACGACGAGATCTTCGAGTCGCTGCGCATCCCCTACGAGCCCGTGCGCTGGAGCGCCGACATCCAGGTCGACCCGATGGACCAGATCAACAAGGTCGCCCGGATCCAGCAGCTCATCCATGCCTACCGCGTCCGCGGCCACCTCATGGCGGACACGAACCCGCTGGAGTACGTCCAGCGCAAGCACGCCGACCTCGACATCCGGACCCACGGGCTCACCCTGTGGGATCTCGACCGCGAGTGGCCCACCGGCGGTTTCGGCGGCCAGCCGATGCTCAAGTTCCGCGACATGCTCGGCGTCCTGCGTGATGCCTACTGCCGCACCACCGGCATCGAATACATGCACCTGCAGGACCCCGTCGAGCGGCAGTGGTTCCAGGACGAGCTCGAGCACCCCTACTCGAAGCCGAGCCGTGAGGAGCAGTTGCGCATCCTGCACAAGCTCAACTCGGCGGAGGCCTTCGAGACGTTCCTGCAGACGAAGTTCGTCGGGCAGAAGCGATTCTCCCTCGAAGGTGGCGAGTCGCTGATCCCGCTGCTCGACGCCGTGATCTCGGGTGCTGCCGACGACGGCCTCGACGAGGTCGCGATCGGCATGGCCCACCGTGGCCGCCTGAACGTCCTGACGAACATCGCCGGCAAGACCTACGCACAGGTCTTCCGCGAGTTCGAGGGCACGCAGGATCCGCGCTCCGTGCAGGGCTCGGGAGACGTCAAGTACCACCTGGGCACCGAGGGCACCTTCACCTCCGACGCCGGGAACCAGACGAAGGTCTATCTCGCTGCCAACCCGTCGCACCTCGAGGCCGTCGACCCCGTCCTGGAGGGCATCGTCCGCGCCAAGCAGGACCTCCTCGACCAGGGCGACAGCTTCCCCGTCCTTCCGATCCTCATCCACGGAGATGCGGCGTTCGCCGGCCAGGGCGTGGTTGCGGAGACGCTGAACCTGTCGCAGCTCCGTGGCTACCGCACGGGCGGTACCATCCACGTGATCGTGAACAACCAGGTGGGCTTCACCACCAGCCCGACGTCGTCGCGCTCCTCCGTGTACTCGACGGACGTCGCGAAGATGGTTCAGGCGCCGGTCTTCCACGTGAACGGCGACGATCCCGAGGCCGTGGTCCGGGTGGCCCAGATGGCCTACCAGTTCCGGCAGCGGTTCAAGAAGGACGTCGTCATCGACATGGTCTGCTACCGCCGTCGCGGGCACAACGAGGGCGATGACCCCTCGATGACGCAGCCGATGATGTACAATCTCATCGAGGCCAAGCGCTCGGTCCGCAAGCTGTACACCGAGGCCCTGATCGGCCGCGGTGACATCACCCAGGAGGAAGCCGAGCAGGCACTGCGCGACTACCAGGAGCGCCTGGAGCGGGTGTTCGCGGAGACGCACGCCGCGCAGACATCTCCCATCCCGATCATCACCAAGGACCCGCAGGCGGTGTCGGACCTCGAGCGTCCCCTCGCGCAGCAGGCCGACGCCGGCGAGACCGGTGCACGTCGAACCGCCATCAGTGCGGAGACCCTCGCTCACATCGGCGCCGCCCACACCTCGATACCGGACGGCTTCACGGTCCACCCCAAGCTCAAGGCCCTGCTCGACAAGCGTGAGCAGATGTCGCGGGAGGGCGGCATCGACTGGGGCTTCGGCGAGATCGCGGCCTTCGGTTCGCTGCTCATGGAGGGTGTCCCCGTGCGGCTGGCAGGCCAGGACTCGCGCCGCGGTACGTTCGTGCAGCGGCATGCGGTCTTCCACGACCGCGCCACCGGCCGTGAATGGCTGCCGCTCGACGGCCTCGCCAAGGACCAGGCGAAGTTTTGGGTCTGGGACTCGTTGCTCAGTGAGTATGCAGCGATGGGCTTCGAATACGGCTACTCGGTGGAGCGGCCCGACGCGCTCGTCATCTGGGAGGCGCAGTTCGGGGACTTCGTCAACGGCGCCCAGACGATCATCGACGAGTTCATCAGTTCCGCGGAGCAGAAGTGGGGACAGCGTTCCTCCCTCGTGCTGATGCTCCCCCATGGCTACGAAGGGCAGGGACCGGACCATTCGTCGGCGCGGATCGAGCGCTTCCTGCAGATGTGCGCCGAGCAGAACATGGTCGTCGCGAATCCCAGCAGCGCGGCCTCGCACTTCCACCTGCTGCGTCGACACGCGTACAACCGCCCGCGGAAGCCCCTCGTGATCTTCACGCCGAAGCAGCTGCTGCGCCTCAAGGGAGCAGCGAGTTCAGTGGAGGACTTCACCCAGGGTTCGTTCCGCCCTGTCATCCCGGACACGCTCGAGACGCCGGGCAACGACGTCGAACGCTTGATCCTGGTGTCGGGGCGCCTCTACTACGATCTGCTGGCCTCGCGCCAGAAGCTCGACGACGGCAAGACGGCCATCGTCCGCGTGGAGCAGCTCTACCCGCTTCCCCTCGACGAGATCAGGGCGGCTCTCGCGACCTACCCCGGTGCGGAGATCGTCTGGGCGCAGGACGAGCCGGCGAACCAGGGACCGTGGCCGTTCATCGGACTCAACCTCCCGCAGCAGCTCGACAGGCCGGTGCGTCTGGCAAGCCGGCCGGCGTCGGCCTCCACCGCAACAGGCTCGGGGAAGAATCATGCGATCGAGCAGGAACTCCTCATCAAGAGGGCGTTCGGCCGGCAATAGAAAGCCATCAGTATGATGTCAGGTGGGGTCGAGCGCCCCACCTGATGTCTTTAAGGCCCGTCGAGGTTCGGTCCGAGCCCCTATGCGGCCGGAACGGCCCGGTGTCCGAGCCCGACAAGCACCGCATCCGATCACCAGTACATCGACGACCAGCACACCGAGGGACCAGTGGAACAACGCAGAATCCGGCTAGCAGCAGTGGGCGACGAACTCCTCGCGGGGCTCGGTGATCCTCGTGCCCTCGGCTGGTTCGGTCGCGTGATGGCCCGCACCAGGCCGGACAACGCGACGGTGGAGGCCTACAGCCTTGCGGCGCCCGGCGAGGGGACCGAGGCCCTTGCCAACCGCTGGCTGCAGGAGGTCGGGCGGCGCTTCGGGGACGGTCTCGAGAACCGCCTCGTGATCGGCCTGTCCGACCGCGACCTCGACCTCGAGCTGTCGACGGCGAGGAGCCGCCTCAACCTCGCGAATATCCTCGATGGTGCTTCGCAGACGAACGTCAAGGTCCTCGTCGTCGGCCCTCCTCCCGGCCTCGATGCGGAGCGGAACAGGCGCCTCGCCGATCTCTCGGCAGCCTTCGGCGACGTGACCACCCGGCGCAAGCACGTCTTCGTCGACACCTTCACCCCGCTGCTCGCCCACGAGCAGTGGCGCCATGATCTCGCCGCCAATGGCGGCACGCCCGCGCAGGCCGGGTACGGCCTGATCGCCTGGCTCGTCCTGCACCGCGGTTGGTTCCAGTGGCTCGATGTGCCGGCGCCAGAATAGATGAGCGCACGCCGCTGAAGCCCCGGAGACACGCCGTCTCCGGGGCTTTTTTCATTGCCCGGGAAGCGCATGTTTCGCCCAGGTAACAAATGGGTTATCACTGGTTCACTGAGTGTCCGGAGGCAACAATCCTTCGCTATGCTGTCCGAGTGTGATTGCCGTCACTGCCGCAATCCGCCTCGGGGGACATCACTGCGTCCCCCGCGCCAAGCACAGTAAGGACTATCGAATGCGTAATAAGCGCACCATGACGCTCGCCGCACTGTCCATCGGGGCACTCATGCTGAGTGCCTGCGGATCCGCGGGTGGAACTGCCGAGACCCCGGCATCGGAAGGCGCCACGGAGGATCTGGCGACGACGATCAACATCGCGATCAGCCAGGCACCCACCGCCTACAACGGGGGCACGGCCGCAACCAACGCCGTCTACAACACCTACGTGGACAACCTCACCACCAGCTCGTGGGTCGCCTTCAATGCGGAGGGCAACCTCGAGAAGAACGAGGAGTTCGGCACCTACGAGAAGACCAGCGACGATCCCCTCACCGTGAAATACACCATCAATGAGGATGCCGTCTGGTCCGACGGAACCGCGATCGACTTCGATGACGTGCTCCTGCAGTGGGCCGCCTTCTCGGGCACCCATCCCAGCGGCGAGACCGATCCGGAATCCGGCGCCGAGGCGGACCTCTTCCTGGCGTCCTCCACCAATGGTTTCGGCCAGATGGAGATGCCCGAAGGCGAGCCGGGCGCCAAGGAATTCGAGGTCGTCTACAGCGAGCCCTACGCGGACTGGGAGTCCGTGATGTCGACCGCCCTCATGCCCGCGCACATCGCTGCGGAGCAGGCCGGCCTGTCGGCCGAGGGCGACGGCGCGGAACTCGTCGAAGCCATCCAGAACGATGACCGCGCGGCGCTGACCCCGGTGTCGGAGTTCTGGAACACCGGCTGGAACTACGAAGCCGACCTCCCGACCCTCCCCGACACCGCGATCCTTCCCTCATCCGGCCCCTACGTCCTCGACAACGCGGCCAACGGGACCCTGACGCTCGTCAAGAACGACCAGTACTGGGGTGAGGAGCGTGCCGGCAAGACCGACACGATCGTCTTCAAGACCGTCGTCGACGAGGAAGCCGTCCAGGCCCTCCAGAACGGCGACGTCGACATCATCGAGCCCTCCAGCCCGACCGTCGACACGAAGACCGCGCTCGAGCAGATCGGTGAGACCGTGACGGTCGACACCGGTCAGTCCCTGACCTTCTCGCACGTCGACCTCGACCAGCGCCCCGGCGCCGTCTTCGAGGACCTCAAGGTGCGCCAGGCCTTCGCCAAGTGCATCCCGGTAGCGGACATGGTCGACAAGTTCGTCACGCCGGTCGACCCGGAAGGCTCCGTGCTGAACCTGCACGAGTACCAGCCTGCGCAGGCCGACTACGAGACGGTCCTCGAAGGCGCTCCCGCCGCCGAGAGCGACGGCGTCGCCGACATCGAGGGTGCCAAGGCGCTCCTCGCCGAGGCTGGCAAGACCGAGCCCGTCAAGGTCTCGATGATGCACGCATCGACGAGCCAGCTGCGCGCGGACCAGGTCGCCCTCATCAAGGACAGCTGCGACAAGGCAGGCTTCGAGATCACCCCGCAGCCCGAGGCCGAGTGGAGCGCCAAGCTCTCCCAGCCCGGTGCCTGGGATGCCGTGGTCTTCGGTTGGGCCGGTTCCGGCCTGGTCGCCTCCGGTGAATCCATCTACGTCTCCGGCGGCGAGCAGAACTTCGGCGGCTACACCGACGAAGAGGTGGACCGTATCTGGAGCGAGATCGTGACCAACACGGACACCGAGAAGGTCGTCGGCCTGAAGAGCGAACTCGAGCAGCGCCTTGCCGAGACGCAGTACAACGTGGTGCTCTACGCCAACCCGAACATCGCGGGCTACTCCTCGAAGCTCCAGGGCGTGGAACTGAACCCGACGCAGACCGGCATCACCTGGAATGCCTACAGCTGGACGAAGCAGAACTGATCGCCTCTTCCGGATGAGCATGAGGACGGGCAGGCCCTCGGGCCTGCCCGTCCCTATGCCCGGCACAGCTACAGCCTGCACCGTTTCCTAGGAGCCCCCACGTGTTCTACTTCATCGTCAAGCGAACCATCATCTCGTTTTTCATCATGCTCGCAGCGACCACGCTGATGTACTTCCTCACGATTTCGTCGGGTGACCCCTTCGAGGACCTCGGTGAGGCGAGCGGCCCGGAGAAGGCCGCCACCATCGCAGCGCGTACTGCCGCCATGAACCTGGACGTGCCACCCATCCCCCGCTACTTCCTCTGGCTGCAGGACGTCGGCCACTGCCTCGTCCCCGGCGGCGTGAGCTGCACGCTCGGGCTGGACCGCACGGGAGCAGCCGTTCTGCCCCAACTCGAGAACGCCGTCGGCTCGACGCTGCGCCTCGTCGTCGTCGCCACCGTCCTGGCACTCGTGCTCGGCGTGGTCGTGGGTATCGTGACGGCGATCCGGCAGTACAGCACCTTCGACTACTCGGTCACCTTCATCTCCTTCCTGTTGTTCTCGCTCCCCCTGTTCTGGCTCTCGACGCTGCTGAAGCAGTACCTGGCGATCGACCTGAACACCTGGCTCGCGAATCCACAATTCTCGTATCTCACGATCGCCCTGATCGGGGTGGTCGCCGGCGTGATATGGGCGGTCGTCGTCGGCGGTGACCGCCGGCGCAGGCTGACGGTCTTCGCCATTGCCGCAGTGGCGACGGCGCTTGCCCTCTACCTCCTCCTCGTGTCCCGCTGGTTCGTCACCCCGGGCCTCGGATTGGTCGGCATGCTGGTCTCGGCCGCAGGCATCGCTGTCCTCTGGACCGCCCTGCTCGCCGGCTTCCGCCGTCGTCGTGTCCTGCATGCCGCCCTCGCGGCAGCGGGCGTGGGCTTCGTCGGCTACCTCGTGTCGATTCCCCTCCTGGCGGATACCAACTGGCTCATCGTGCTGGCACTCGTCGTCGTCCTCGCGGTGGTGTCGTACATCGTCGCCGGCGTCGTGGGCGGCCCGTTCCGTGCGCAGGCAGCCAAGATCGGAGCGGTCATCGCCGTCTCGGTCAGCCTGCTCATCGTCGTGGACCGCCTCCTCCAGGCCTATCCGACGCTCTCGGCGAAGGCCGGTGGCCGGCCCATCCCGACGACCGGCTCCCAGTCCGCCAACCTCGCCGGGACCTTCTGGGAGATCAACCTGGATTACGCACTGCACCTGATCCTGCCGACCATCGCCCTGACACTCATCTCGTTCGCGACCTACACGCGGTACACCAGGGCCAGTCAGCTCGATGTCATGAACCAGGACTACATCCGCACCGCGCGGGCCAAGGGCCTCAGCGAGCGGACCGTGCTGGTCAAGCACGCGTTCCGCAACGCGATGATCCCGATCACCACCCTGATGGCCTTCGACTTCGCGGGCGTCCTCGGTGGCGCCGTCATCACCGAGCAGGTCTTCGGCTGGAACGGCATGGGCAAGATGTTCGTCGACGGCATCCAGAACGTGGACCCGGGGCCGGTCATGGCCTTCTTCCTCGTCGTCGGGACGGCCGCCGTCCTCTTCAACATGCTGGCGGACATCGCCTACGCGTTCCTCGACCCCCGCATCACCCTCAGCTAGGACGGGATCATGAGCAATCACCAGAACCCGCGGGACGATTCCCGCCCGTCTGTCGAATTGTCCGAGATGACCCTGCAGAGCCAGGACACGGACATCGCGACCGCCGCTCCGACACGGGCGCAGACGGACCGCATCCGCACCACCGAGGCCAAGAGCCAGGGCCGTCTCATCAGGGAACGTTTCTTCCGGCACAAGGGAGCCCTCGCCGGAATCGCACTGCTGGCGCTGATCTTCCTGCTCGCCTTCAGCTCCATCGGTTTCGCCGGCATCCCGGGGTGGTGGAACAAGGACTACGACGTCCTCGCCGCCCGGTTCAACGAGGGCCGTCCCACGCTCACCCTGTGGCCGTTCAGTCTCGGTGAGCATCCTTTCGGACAGGACGTCCTCGGACGCGACTACTTCGCCCTGACGATGCGCGGAACGCAGACATCGCTGATCATCGCCTTCATCGTCGGACTCGTTGCCATGGTCATCGGCACCACGGTCGGGGCTCTCGCCGGCTACTTCCGCGGCTGGACCGAGGCATTCCTCATGCGCATCACCGATGTGGTCATCACCATCCCGACGGTCGTCATCGCGGCAGCGGTCGCCGGAATCGTCGCTAAGGCGGGCATCATCCCCTTCGCAGTCTTCCTGGGCATCGTCACGTGGACAGGACTCGCCCGGCTGGTGCGCGGCGAGTTCCTGTCGCTCCGGGAGAAGGAGTTCGTCGAATCCGCCAAGTCGGTCGGCGCGAGCTCGTTCCGCATCATCTTCCGGCACATCCTCCCGAATACCGTCGGGGTCATCATCGTCTCCACGACCCTGGCCATCTCCGGAGCCATCCTGCTCGAGACCGCCCTGAGCTACCTCGGCCTCGGCGTCGTCTCGCCGGATACCTCGCTCGGCAAGGCCATCAATGACAACCGCTCGGCCCTCACGGTGCGGCCGTGGCTGTTCCTGTGGCCCGGAGCGTTCATCATCGGCATCGCCCTCGCCGTCAACTTCATCGGCGACGGCCTGCGCGACGCATTCGACCCCAAGCAGACAAGGGTGAAGCAGTAATGGCAGCACACAGCTCGGTCATCATGACGGACGAACAGGCACCCGTCGAGAGCGGACCCATCCTCGCGGTGAAGGGGCTCGGCGTGGATTTCAACGTCGACAACGAGTGGGTGATGGCCGCCGAGGACGTCTCCTACGAGATCCACCCCGGCCAGATCCTCGCCATCGTCGGGGAGTCCGGATCCGGCAAGAGCATGTCCTCCATGGCCCTGCTCGGCCTCCTCCCCCGCAACGGACGCTCGCACGGCAGCGCGAAGATGCTCGGCAAGGAACTGATCGGAGCGCCGCAGGGCACGCTCCGCCGCGTGCGCGGAAACGAGATCGCGATGATCTTCCAGGAACCCATGACGGCGCTGAACCCGGTCCTGACGGTCGGCGAGCAGATCCGCGAGGCGGTCGAGCAGCACACGGAGCTTTCGCCGGCCCAGGCCAAGAAGCGCGCCATCGAGCTGCTGCGCATGGTGGAGATCCCTGAGGCCGAGCGCCGCTACGACTCCTTCCCGCACCAGTTCTCGGGCGGCCAGCGCCAGCGTGCGATGATCGCCATCGCCCTCGCCAACGATCCGATGCTCCTGATCGCGGACGAACCCACCACCGCGCTCGATGTCACCGTGCAGGCCGAGGTCCTCGACCTGCTACGCAAGCTCAACAAGCGGCTCAACAGCGCCGTGCTCCTCATCACCCACGACATGGGCGTGGTCGCCGACCTCGCGGACCACGTCATCGTGATGGAGCGGGGCAGGATCGTCGAGGCCGCGCCGACGGCCCAGCTGTTCGCGGCCCCGGCCGAGGCCTACACGAAGCAGCTGCTCGGCGCCGTCCCGCACCTGGGTTCCAAGGTGGGCGGTGTCCTCACCGACGTCGAGGTGGTCGACGGGCACCTGAGCATCCACGAGGAGTACGCGGAGGCAGCACTGCGGGCGCGGGAGACACATACGGCGTCCGGCGTCGTACCGGCGCTGGAACTCACGGATGTGGACATCGAGTACCCGGGCCGGTTCCGGCAACCGCCCTTCAAGGCGGTGTCCGGTGTCTCCCTGACCATCAACCCCGGTGAGGTCCTGGGCCTGGTGGGCGAGTCCGGATCCGGCAAGTCGACCATCGCGCGCGCCGTGACGGGACTGATCAGGACCTCCGGCGGAAGGGTGAGGATCGGAGGCACCGACATCACGGACCTCAGCGCGCGTCAGCTCCTGCCGCTGCGCAAGAAGTTCGCCATCGTCTTCCAGGATCCCGCGGCGTCCCTCAACCCGAGGATGTCCATCGGAGAGAGCATCGGCGAGCCTCTGCTCCTCCATCAGAAGCTGGGCCGCGGGGCGCTCGACAAGCGGGTCGCGTCCCTGCTGGAGGATGTGCAGCTGCCGGTCGCCTTCCGCAACCGGTACCCGCACGAGCTCTCCGGCGGTCAGCGCCAGCGCGTCGGCATCGCCCGTGCGCTGTCACTGCAACCGGACCTCCTCGTGGCCGACGAACCGACATCGGCGCTCGACGTCTCGGTTCAGGCGAAGGTGCTGGAGCTCCTGCAGGAGCTCCAGCGGGAACGCGGATTCGCCTGCCTGTTCGTGAGCCACGACCTCGCCGTCGTCGAACTCCTGGCGAGTCACATCGCGGTGCTCAACAAGGGCAACCTGGTGGAGCAGGGCAGCACCGAGCAGGTCCTCAAGTATCCGCGTGACCCGTACACGCGCCGCCTGCTTGCAGCAGCGCCCGTGCCGGACCCTGCGATCCAGTCGTTGCGGCGGGAGCAGCGCACCGCCCTCCTGGCGGCGGGCTCGTCCGAGTAGGACGGTCCGGCAGGAACAACGAGGAACCCTCCGCGCACGGAGGGTTCCTCGTCTGCAATTGCGCCGTCTGCCGGGTCAGTGACGGAAGACGATCTTTCCGAAGACGTCACCGGCCAGCATGCGCCGAAACCCCCGGGCAGCATCATCGAGGGGCAGGACCGTGTCGATCACGGGCCGGACACCGGTGGCCACGAGGAAGCGCGTGAGCCGCACCAGCTCCTCCCGCGTCCCCATCGTCGAACCGAGCACGCGCAGCTGGAGGAAGAACACCCGGCTGAGGTCGGCGGAGGGCGCGGAACCGCTGGTAGCTCCGCACGTCACCACCGTCCCACCGGGCACGAGGGACTTCAGGGAGTGGGCCCACGTCGCCTCACCCACCGAATCGAAGACGACGTCGACGCGCTCGGGGAGCCGCGCACCGTCCTCGAACGCCTGGTCGGCGCCGAGCTCGAGCGCCCGCTGCCGTTTCTTCGCGCTCCGACTCGTGGCCCAGACGCGGAAGCCCGCTGCCGAGGCCAGGGCGATCAGGGCGGACGCGACTCCGCCGCCGGCACCCTGCACGAGGACGGTGGCCCCGGGCGCGGCCGGAGAGACCGTGAAGAGCATGCGATAGGCGGTGAGCCAGGCCGTGGGCAGGCAGGCCGCTTCCTCGAAAGTGAGCTCGGGAGGTTTCGGGACGAGGTTCCGCTCGGGAACCCACACGTAGTCGGCCATCGTGCCGGGGTGGCGCTCCGACAGGAGCGAACGCTTCGGGTCCAGGGTCTCGTCGCCGCGCCACTCGGGCGAGGACACCACGCCGTGCACGATCACCTCGTTGCCGTCGTCGTCGAGACCGGCGGCATCACATCCCAGGACCATCGGCAGCCTGTCCTGCGACAGTCCTACTCCCTTGAGCGACCAGAGGTCGTGATGGTTGAGGCAGGATGCGACGACCCTCACCCGCCGGAAACCGACGGGCGCGTCCGGGAGGTCCAGGTCTCCGACGGTGAGCCCGGCGAGCGGATCATCCGCGGACTGGGTGGCTACGTAGGCGGCGCGCATGCACAAGCTCCTTCGATCATGGATGGTCCTTCAATCCTAGGGGCCGGCCGTGCCGCGAAGGAGGTGGCCCTGATCGGCGGAGGCAGGCTGTTTAGGTGACGCCCACCGCCGTATGGGAGACTTGGGTGCAGTTCTGCACGACTACAGTGCCGGAAGAAGAAGGAGGCAGCCATGAGCAAGCGAGCACGCAAGCGTCGCGACCGCAAGCGCGGAGGCGCAAACCACGGTAAGCGCCCCAACGCCTGAGTTCAGGCCTTGAAAGCATGGTGGTAGCACCAACGACAGAACCTCCGGCCCGTCAGGGTTCCGGAGGTTCTGTCGTTCAACCGTGCATTCGCCGAGTTGTCCGCCGAAGACGCGACCTCGAGCTACTGAAGGTCAGTGGGCTGCCGTCTTGAGCTGGCTGATACGGTCGAGGATGCTCGCCTTCAGGGTCGATGGCGCCACCTCGGTGCAGGATCGCTTGACGACCGACCGGATCACGCACTCGAGGTCATGTTCCTCGGCGCACTCCGGACAACCGTTCAGGTGGTCCTTGATCTCCACCAGGTCCTGGTGTGACAGGGCACCGTCGAGGTACTCGTACAGCCGCTCGATCCTCGAGTCGGCGCAATCGCCCATACTCTCGCAATCGCTCATTTCTTCATCTCCTGTTCCTTGCCCGCTGCCCCAGGTGCAACCCGCTTCTTGGCACCCGCACCTGCGGTGGCACCGAGGCCCCGCTCGTGCGCGTACTCCGCGAGGAGCTCGCGCAGCAGTTTGCGCCCGCGGTGCAGCCGGGACATGACGGTCCCGATGGGCGTATTCATGATTTCCGAAATCTCCTTGTACGCGAAGCCCTCGACGTCCGAGAAGTAGACCGCGAGCCTGAATTCCTCGGGAATGGCCTGCAGCGCACTCTTCACATCGGAGTCCGGCAGATGGTCCAGTGCTTCGGCCTCAGCGGAACGCAATCCCATGGAGGTGTGCTCCGCGGCCTTGGCGAGCTGCCAGTCCTCGATGGTGTCCGAGTGGGACTGCAGGGGCTCGCGCTGCCGCTTGCGGTAGAGATTTATATAGGTGTTCGTAAGGATGCGGTACAACCACGCCTTCAGATTCGTGCCCGGCTTGTACTGGTGGAACGCCGAGAACGCCTTGGTATAGGCCTCCTGCACCAGGTCCTCCGCATCACTGGGATTGCGGGCCATACGCATGGCGGCAGAGTAGAGCTGATCGACGTACTGCATCGCGTCGCGCTCGAAGCGTGCCTTGCGGTCGGCTTCCGACTCCGTCGACACGTCCAACTGTGCATCTTCGGCCTGGCTGCTGCCTGCGGGGGCTGTTGTATTCATCGAGTCGAAGTCTACTCGTCCGCCCTGTCGCGGCGCCGTGGTGCCGCCCCGCTGGATCGACGTCGAGAGCTGGAATCCTGGTCTGTCGACCGCCGCGGTCTGTAGCACCGTCATCCGTGCGACCCTTCTTCCGTTGCGAGTTTCCGTACACCTGCTCCAACCTCGTCCCGGAGCCTTCTATTCCTGTCGTCCATTCCTGAGGGGGATGCCGGCCCTGCGGTGCAGCTCCCTGTCCCGCAACCCCGCGGGCCGGCCCGGTCCCGGATCGCACCGCTCCGGCGAGGCGTGTAAAACTAGACCCAGCGTGCTTCGTATCCGTCGAATCAACCCCCGGCAGAGCTGTCGGGCCCCAGGAGGCAGTTGTGACCCTTGTCCGCGTTATAGCCCGACCCATGATCGCCAGCAGCTTCGTGTTCTCCGGGATCGACAGGCTGCGCAATGCCGGAGCCACGGCCCCACAGCTCAAGCCCGTCCTCGCGTCCATCACCAAGGTGGTCCCGTCCGCCGCCGCCGTGACCGGCAACGAGAAGCTGGTGGGCCAGGTGCTCGGCGCTACGCAGGTAGGAGCCGCGCTCCTGCTTGGCATCGGCCGGTTCTCCCGCGTCGCCGCCCTCCTGCTCACGGTGACGGCCACGGTCAACGCCCTCGTGGACTACCGGTCGGCCGACTCCTCCACCCCTGCGGGCAAGAAGGCCCGCCGGTCGCAGCTGCTCAAGAACCTCTCGCTGATCGGCGCCGTGCTGCTGGCCACCGTCGACACGAACGGCCGCCCTGGTATCGCCTGGCGCGCAGAGCACCTCGCCATCGGCGCGAAGAAGAACGCCGCGGGCCTCGGCAAGGACGCACGCAAGCAGTTCAAGAAGGCCGACCAGGCCGTGCGCAAGACCGCCGCCGACGTCGTCGGTTCTTAAGCTCCATGGCATCGTCCTCAGGCGGGGTGTCCGGCCAGTCCAGGTGGCAGGCACCCCGCCTGACGCGTCCCGTCGATGCGGAGCTCGCGGTTCCCGGCTCCAAATCCCTCACCAATCGCTACCTGGTGCTCGCGGCCATCGCCGATGGCCCCTGCGTCCTCCGCAGGCCGCTGCACTCCCGCGATTCCGCGCTGATGATCTCCGCCCTCCGGTCGCTCGGCGCGGTCATCGACGAGATCCAGGGCGACGGCGACTTCGGACCGGATCTGCGGGTGACTCCCCTGCAGGGTGATCAGGACACCGCCGCGGTGCGCGCCGTGAACTGCGGCCTCGCCGGCACCGTCATGCGTTTCGTCCCGCCGCTCGCGGGCCTGGTGTCCGGTACCACCACGTTCGACGGCGATCCGCATGCCCGCAGGCGCCCCATGGGCGGCATCATCGATGCCCTGCGGGGCCTCGGGATCACGGTGGACGACGGCGGCAGCGGATGCCTGCCGTTCAGTATCGAGGGGAAGGGCCACGTGCGGGGCGGACGCCTCGTGATCGACGCCTCCGCGTCCTCGCAGTTCGTCTCCGCACTCCTGCTCGTCGGCACCCGCTTCTCCGAGGGCTTGCACCTCGAACACGTCGGCAAACCCGTTCCAAGCCTGGATCACGTCCGCATGACGGTCGAGACCCTCCGGTCCCTCGGCGTCGTCGTGGACGACTCCGTGCCGAACCACTGGCGTGTCTCCCCCGGCTCCGTCCCTGCGTTCGACGTCGCCGTCGAGCCCGACCTGTCCAACGCCGGGCCCTTCCTCGCTGCCGCGGTGGTCACCGGCGGCACGGTCCGCGTTCGCAACTGGCCCGAGGGCACCACCCAGGTGGGTGACCAGTGGAGGCGCATCCTCCCCCTGATGGGGGCGACGGCGAGCCTCGACGGCGACACCCTCACCGTCACGGGCGGTGCCTCGATCTCCGGCGGCACGTTCCCCGACACCTCAGAGCTCGCGCCCACGGTCGCGGCCCTCTGTGCGCTGGCGACGACGCCGTCGACCCTCACGGGCATCGCCCACCTCCGTGGACACGAGACCGACCGGCTCGCAGCACTCGCCGCCGAGATCAACGGACTCGGAGGGGATGTCGAGGAGACGGCGGACGGCCTCGTGATCCGGCCGGCTCCCCTGCACGGCGGTGTCTTCCATACCTACGAGGACCACAGGATGGCGACGGCCGGGGCGATCATCGGCCTCTCGGTCGACGGCGTCGAAGTCGAGAACATCGGCACCACGGCCAAGACCATGCCGGAATTCCCCGAACTGTGGGCATCGCTCACCGACACCGCCGGCAGCGCCGGCCTGGCTGACACAGGTGCCCGCGCATGACCGAAGCCGGCAACCGCCGCGGATCCCGTTCCTGGGACGAGTCCGACGTCCGGATCCGCCCCAACAAGAAGGGCACCCGCCCCCGCACCAAGAACCGCCCCGCCTACGAGGACGCCGTGACCGGTCGCGTGGTGACGGTAGATCGCGGGCGGTACACCACCGTCGTCGACGAGGACACCTCCGACGAGCGCATCGTCGTCGCCGCGCGTGCCCGGGAGCTGCGGCGCAACGCCGTCGTCGCCGGTGACCTCGTGGCACTCGTCGGGGATCTCTCCGGCGGACCCGACTCGCTCGCGCGGCTGGTACGGATCGAGGAGCGGCGCACCGTCCTGCGGCGGAGCGCGGACGACACCGATCCAGTGGAGCGCGTCGTGGTCGCCAACGCGGACCAACTGGTGATCGTCGTCGCCGCCGCCAACCCGGAGCCGAGGACGGGCTTCATCGACCGCGCCCTCGTGGCCGCCTACGACGCCGGCATCGAACCTCTGCTGTGCATCACGAAGGCCGACCTCCGCGACCCCGCGGCTCTGCTGGCGAACTACGAGCACCTCGACCTGCGCGTGATCATCAGCCGGACCGACGAGGGCGTCGGCATCGAGGCCACGTCGGACGACGGCGAGTCCGCCCGTCTCTCCCACGGGGCGGTGGACGCGCTGCGCGACGAGCTCGACGGTCAGGTGAGCGTCCTGCTCGGCCATTCAGGCGTGGGCAAGTCCACCATGGTCAATGCCCTCACCGGGTCCACCCGCGCCACGGGCGGCGTCAATGCCGTCACGGGCCGGGGACGCCACACGTCGTCGTCCGCCGTCGCCCTCAAGGCCGCCGACGCGGCACCCGGCACCTGGATCATCGATACGCCCGGCATCCGGTCCTTCGGACTGGCGCACGTCGATGCCGACCGCATCCTGAAGGCGTTCCCCGACCTCGAACCCGGGACGGAGCGCTGCGAGCGGGGATGCAGGCACGATGACAACGCCGTCGACTGCGGGTTGGACAGCTTCGTCGCGGAAGGTCTCGCCGGAGACTCCGGACCCGTCCGGCTGGGCAGCCTGAGGCGGCTCCTCACAGCAGGGATTGGCGACCCGCGGGGCAACGCGCACGACGCGAAGGAACTCGGCCAGCAGTGACCCCGGGTGATGGCGCCGAAGGCGCGGTCACCGGAAGCGCGGCAGAAGGATGCTAGACTGAGACCTGTTGTTGTTTGCGCATTAAATTTCAAGCCTTGACCCTCCACCTGGAGTTCGACAGCTTTTGACGATAAGCGGGTAACGAACACCACGATGAGCCCCGAACGTCGGAGGCTCTCCCAGGTAAGGATGTACAACATGGCTACTGGCACAGTGAAATGGTTCAACGCCGAAAAGGGCTTCGGCTTCATCGCTCCCGAGGACGGCGGCGCTGACGTGTTCGCCCACTTCTCCGCGATCAACTCGAACGGCTACCGTTCACTCGAAGAGAACCAGAAGGTCAACTTCGAGACCACCCAGGGCCCCAAGGGTCCCCAGGCCGAGAACATCACCGTTCTCTAATACTCCCCGTGCCGCTCTGCGGCGACGGATCGAAAGCCACCGTGAGGCGCAAGCCCGCGGTGGCTTTCTGCTGTCATCGGCCGTCCTCGCCCGCGCCCGAAGCGTCCGAAGGCCCGCCCAGACGATAGGTTGATCGGTATGAGTTTCACGCAGGGCTACAACGACGATCTTCGTCTGGCCCACATCATGGCCGATTCGGTCGACGACCAGACCATGTCCCGCTTCAAGGCACTCGACCTCCGTGTCGAGACGAAACCGGACCTGACGCCCGTGACGGACGCCGACAAGAGCGCCGAGGAGGCTATCCGTGGCCAGCTCTCGAGGGCCAGGCCCCGCGACGCCGTCCTCGGCGAGGAGTACGGCAGCACCGGCTCCGGGTCACGCCGCTGGGTGATCGATCCCATCGACGGCACCAAGAACTTCGTTCGGGGCGTGCCGGTCTGGGCCACCCTGATCTCCCTGATCGACGACGGCAAGCCTGTCGTCGGCTTGGTGAGCGCACCCGCACTGGGCAAGCGCTGGTGGGCAGCGGAGGGTACCGGCGCCTACACCGGCAAATCGCTCGCTGCAGCGCAGCGCCTCCGCGTCTCCAATGTCTCACGGCTCGAGGATGCGTCGCTGTCCTACTCCAGCCTGTCGGGCTGGCGCGAACGCGGCGCCCTGGCCGAATTCGTCAACCTCACGGATCGCGTCTGGCGCTCCCGCGCATACGGCGATTTCTGGTCCTACTGCCTCGTCGCGGAGGGCGCCGTGGATATCGCGTGCGAGCCCGAACTCAAGCTGTACGACATGGCCGCACTCGTGCCGATCGTGACCGAGGCCGGCGGCCGGTTCACCTCCCTCGACGGCGAGGACGGACCCTTCGGCGGTAATGCGCTTGCAACCAACGGCACCCTGCACAGTGAGGTCCTGCGCACCCTCAACCCCGATGTGGATGACCTCCTCTAGCAGCAGCCGCCACCCTTCCGGTCCTTTCGATGCCCGGGTTCGTCCGGGTCCGCATCGATGAGGATCGGCCCGAAGCTCGACGAGCAGCGCCGGCGGGACATGGCAGCCGCTTATCTGTCCGGAGCCGGCCGTTACGACCGCGTACGGCCCGGTTACCCGGAGGCAGTCACGGAGTGGCTGATCCCCGCCGGTGCCAGCCAGGCGGTCGACGTCGGAGCCGGAACCGGTCTCTTCACCCGCGCTCTGGTGGCACGCGGGCTCGAGGTGACGGCCGTCGACCCGTCGGAAGACATGCTGGCCGTTCTCTCGACCCACTTGCCCGCAGTGCCCGTCGTCGTCGGTACGGCCGAGCAATCGCACCTACCCGGGGCGTCGGCCGACGTGCTCGCGCTGGCACAGACCTGGCACTGGTGCGACCACGATGCCGCGGTCAGGGAAGCCGCACGGGTGCTGCGGCCAGGCGGTCGTCTCGGCCTGGTGTGGAATCAGCTCGACGTCTCGGTCCCCTGGGTCCACCGGCTGTCGAGGATCATGCACGCGGGCGATGTCTTCTCTCCCGAGGATCGGCCATCGCTCGGACCGCTCTTCGGCCCGCCCGAGGAACTCCTCGTGCACTGGACGCAGCAACTGACGGTGCCCGACGTCGTCGATCTGGCGCGCTCCCGCAGCTATTACCAGCGAGCCACGCCCGCCTTGCAGGCGCGGGTTGAGAGCAACCTGCGGTGGTACCTGACCGACTACCTCGCATTCCCGCCCCGGGCGGTCCTGCGCATCCCCTACTACACGCACGCCTGGCGTTCATCCCTCCTCGATACCTAGTTTTCGGCATGGCTAAACGCTAGATTTAGGTATGCCTCAATCCGAGCGTCGGTCGTCCTGGGGGATACGCGCCGTATCCTGCTCCGCCGTCGTGCTGCTGCTGACGGGGTGCGTCGCCCATGCTGCGCCTGCGCCCGATCCGGATGAGCGGCTCCTCGTCCTGACGACCTTCTCCGTCCTCGCCGACCTTGCCGACACCGTCGGCGGCGGTCACGTGCGCGTCGAGTCGATCACGAAGGTCGGCGCCGAGATCCACGGGTACGAGCCGACGCCCTCGGACCTCGTCCGGGCGCAGGAGGCGGACCTGATCCTCGACAACGGGCTCGGGCTGGAGCGGTGGTTCAAGCGATTCCTGAACTCGGTCGACGCTCCGCACGTGGTGCTCTCCGACGGCATCGAAGGTGTCGAGATCCGCTCCGGCGACTACACAGGGCGCGCCAACCCCCATGCCTGGATGTCGCCCGTCGCCGCCCAGACGTACGTCGACAACACCGTGGATGCCCTCTCCCGTCTCGCGCCGGAGTACACGGCCGAGTTCGAACACAACGGCCGCGAACTCAACACTGAATTGGGCGGGATCCTCGCGAGTTTCAAGAAGGATATCGCTCACCTCGATGATCCTGCGCTCGTCAGCTGTGAGGGAGCGTTCTCCTACCTGGCCCGGGATGCCGGCCTCGAGGAGGCCTTCATCTGGCCCGTCAACGCGGACTCCGAGGGTACGCCCCGGCAGATCCGCCGTCTCATCGACTTCGTACAGGAGAACCGGGTGCCGACACTCTTCTGCGAGTCGACGGTGAACCCTTCCGCGCAGGAGCAGGTGGCCCTGGCCACCGGGGCCCGGCTCGGGGGGACGCTGTACGTCGATTCCCTCTCGGCAGCCGACGGGCCCGTACCCACGTTCCTCGACCTCCTGCGCTACGACCTGCGAACCATCGCGGAAGGACTCACCAGATGACGGTCCATCCTGTGCCGACAGGCTTCCCAGCGGGCGCACCGGTCCTCGACGTCCGGCACCTGACCGTCCGTTATGACGACGTCCAGGCACTCGACGACGTCTCGGTCACCCTGGCACCCGGCAGGATCTGCGGTCTCATCGGCGTCAACGGCTCGGGCAAGTCGACGCTGTTCAAGGCGCTCATGGGCCTGCTCGCCCCGCAGTCCGGCAGCGTCGAGCTCTTCGGCCGGACCACCGCGAGCGCCAGGAAGCAGGGACTCGTCGCCTACATGCCACAGGCCGAGGAGGTGGACTGGACGTTCCCGGTGTCCGTGTCCGATGTCGTCGCCATGGGACTGTACGGACGCCTTGGTCCGGCGCGACGGCTGCGTGCTGCGGACCGCGCCGCTGTCGATCAGGCCCTCGAGCGGGTCGGCCTGACCGATCTCCGGCGGCGCCAGATCGGTCAGCTGTCCGGCGGCCAGCGCAAGCGCGTGTTCATCGCCCGCAGCATCGCCCAGGATGCGAAGCTGCTCCTGCTCGATGAGCCCTTTGCGGGCGTCGACCGGTCGAGTGAGCGCACGATGACCGCGCTCCTGCAGGACCTGCGCGACGAGGGCAGGTCGGTGCTGGTCTCCACCCATGATCTCGCCGGCGTCCCCGAACTGTGTGACGAGGCCATCCTGCTGCATCAACGAGTCCTGGCGCAGGGTGACCCTGCTGCCGTCCTGACCCACGGCAACCTCGCGCGCGCCTTCGGTCCCGTATACCGGGCCGCCCCGCTCCCGCCAGCCGCCGCACCCTCCGTCGTGCCAGCCGCCGCTTCCTCCCCCACCGCTTCCTCCCCTGCGCCAGCCCCCGCTTCCTCCCCCGCGCAATCCGCCGCACCGGCCCCCGCCCCGATCGGAAAGCCCTGACATGGACGTGTTCGCCTTCATCCTGGAGCCACTGCAGTACGGATTCCTCACGCGCGCCCTCGCCGTCACGGTCGCGGCAGCGGTCGTCGCCGCTGTGCTCTCCTGCTGGCTCATCCTCATGGGCTGGTCCCTCATGGGTGATGCCGTGTCGCACGCCGTCCTCCCCGGGGTGGCCCTGGCCTACATCCTCGGCATCCCCTTCTCGATCGGTGCCTTCGTGTTCGGCGCAGGTGCGGTCGCACTCATCGGAATCGTCCGATCCACGACCAAGCTGAAAGCCGACACCGTGATCGGGGTGGTGTTCACCGCACTCTTCGCCTCGGGCCTCGCCATCGTGTCCGCCACGCCCTCGCAGATCGACCTGATGCACATCCTGTTCGGGAATGTCCTCGGCGTTTCGACGGGCGACGTCTGGCAGGTCATGATCCTCGGCGTGGTGACGCTCGCGATCCTCCTGTTCAAGCGTCGCGACCTCACGCTGCTGGCCTTCGACCGCACCCATGCGCACGTCATCGGACTCAACACCCGGTTCCTGTCGGCCCTCCTGCTCGGGCTGCTCGCGCTGACCGTCGTCGTCGGATTGCAGGCGGTCGGAATCATCCTCGTCGTCGCCATGCTGATCACGCCGGGAGCCACGGCCTTCCTGCTGTCGCGGAGCTTCGACCGGATGCTCGTGATCGCCGTCGTCCTCACCGTCGCAGCGTCCATCGCCGGCATCTATGCCAGCTACTACCTGGACATCTCCACGGGCGCGGCCGTGGTCCTCTGCCAGGCGCTCGTGTTCACCGTGGTCTATCTGTTCGGGCGGCCGGACGGCGTGCTGTGGCAGGCACAACGACGGCGGGTGGTGCGGACACATTCCGTGGAAGGGCGGGGCGCTGCCTCCAGCATGGCCCCGGTCCCTGCTTCTTCGGCGCGGGCGTCGGACGGCGCTCCGGGCGGAGACGCCTGATGGCCGGCCGGAAAGGTGCCGTCCTCAGCATCGAATCCACGAGCGTGCAGGACTACGTCAAGGCCATCTACACATTCACCGAGTGGCAGGGCGACGCCGTCACGGCGACCCACCTGGCCGCGCGCCTGTCGGTCGCCAACTCCTCCGTCACCGGCATGGTGGCCAAGCTGGTCGATCTCGGACTCGCCGTCCACAGGAAGTACGGCCCCGTCAGCCTGACGCCGACCGGGCAAGCCCTCGCCCTCGCCATGGTGCGCCGGCACCGGCTCATCGAGTCGTTCCTCGTCACGGAGCTCGGGTACAGCTGGGACGAGGTGCACGATGAGGCGGAGCTCCTCGAGCACACCGTGTCCGATGCCTTCATCGAGCGCCTCGACGCCAAACTGGGACGGCCCCGGCGGGACCCCCATGGTGATCCCATCCCGGCTGCTGACGGCACGGTCGAGTATCCCCGCGCCTTTCGCCTCGACAACCTCGACGACGGCCATGCAGGGCGGCTCGTCAGGGTCAGCGACAACGACCCCGACGTCCTGCGGTACCTGGACCGACTGGGAATCATGCTGGGCGACGACCTCCGACTCACCCGCCCCGGCGCGGGCGTGCTGCTCGAGCTCCACGTCGGCGGCGATGCCGCGCAGCCACCCCTCACCATCGACGCCGGTCTGGCCAGCGCGCTGTGGATCGAGAGCGACGCACTGCACGAGGGCTGCGAGCTCGAAGATGCTGGACGGTGATCGAGCGCCGTTGCGCACCGGACGCGCTCAGGACCTATCGTCTAGTCGACACCGTTGCCCGGACATCGAAACTGTCGTCCCTTGTGGAAGGCACCAGCCGGCCGATGTGACGCCGAACCGTTGCCCCTTCGCCCACAGGTGTCCTCCGCTTCTAGACTGATCGGAATGCTCGGCCCGGTTCTACCCGATACGCCTGGATGGAGATCCCGATGACCACTCTCGGACTTGAGGAGGAGTACCTGCTGCTCGAACCGCAGTCAGGACTGCCCGCCGACCGTGCCTCCGAGGTGCAGGGGCTGCTCGAGGCCACGCCGGAGATCAGCCGGGAAGAGATCCAGCGGGAGCTGCTGTCCTGCCAGATCGAAACCGCGACGCCCGTGTGCGACACCCTCACCCAGGCCGAGGAGTCCCTGCTGAACTTCAGGCGCAAGTTCGCGGATGCAGCCGGCAGGACCGGATGCATCGGAGCCGCCACCGGGACGGCCCCGTGGATCCGGCAGGCGTACCCGGAGCTGACCGACAAGCAGCGCTACGAGGACCTGCGGGCCAGCGCTCCGGGCATCGTCGGTGACCAGTTCGTCAACGGGCTTCACGTGCACGTCGGCATCCCCGACCAGGAGCGCGGCGTTCAGGCCCTCAATCGCATCCGCCCCTGGATTCCGCTGCTGACCGCACTCAGCGTGAACTCCCCCTACTGGCTCGGCCGGGACAGCGGGTTCGGCAGCTGGCGCGTGGTGCACTACCGACGATGGGCCGTGCAGGGCGTCGCCCCCTACTTCGCCGATGCAGCCGATTACGAGCGGAGGATCACCCGCCTCGGTGCCTCCGGTGCCATTCTCGACCGCGGTGTCCTCACGTGGGTCGCGCGGCTCTCGGATCACTACCCGACCCTCGAGCTGCGGGCCTGCGACGTCCAGCTCGAGGCCCAGGATTCGGTTCTCCTCGGGGCACTGACGCGGGCGCTCGTCGTGACGGCCCTGAACGATGCCGAGGCGGACGCCACACCCCTGATCCCGGATCCCGAACTCTTGGATGCAGCACTCTGGCAGGCTGCGCGGGACGGACTCGGGCAGCACCTCGTCGACCTTGCCACTGCCGAGCCGGTCCCTGCGCACCAGCACCTCACGGCCTTCCTCGAACATGTGGGCGCGGCGCTAGAAGCGGAGGGCGACGGCGAATGGGTCCGGGCGGGTCTCGAGACCCTCTCCACGCGCGGTACCGGAGCGCAGCGCCAACGGAAGGCGATGCACGACGGCGGCATGCCGGCGCTGCTCTCGCTCTACGGGAACACCCTCACCGCCGAGCCCTAGGCCTAGCGCTCGCGGCTGTCCCGCCGCAGAAGACCGACGATGAGGCACAGGAGACCCACCATGAGCGGGACCAGGGTGAAAAGCGTGTGCGTCCCACCGAGGTAGCTCATGATGAAGATGTAGATGAACGTACCGCCGACGAGGATCCAGCCGAGCACGAGCAGAGCGCGTCCCCTGTTGGGCGGCGGCAGCGGCGGGAGCCACGACGGCGGCCGGTCAGTCCAGCTCATCTCCCCAGTGTAGTTCGCGCTCGGTCGGCCACAGTGGTGGGCACCGTGCTGAGCGTGACGGCGCGTTGAAGGATCCACGGAAGCACCGCGGACGAAGAAGCGCCCCGCCGGATGCCGGCGAGGCGCTTCATGGTGGTGGAGATGGCGGGAATTGAACCCGCGTCCGATGCAGTGTAGTCAGGGCTTCTCCGGGCGCAGTTTGCGTCGGTTTTTCTCGGCTCCAGCCATCGTGCAAACTAGTGGCTGCCAAGCCCAGTTGTATAAAAGTCCCCCCGGTCCCTACAACGAGGACCGGGAGCAGTGGCCCTCTAAATGACGCCAGTATCCGGGGCGAGAGCAAACCCGGGCTGACGGACTAGCTAGGCTGCTTAGGCAGCGAGAGCGAAGTCAGTGCGCTTTTGTTCGGCACTTATTGTTTTACAGAGAGCGTTTACGAGATAACCCTGTATCCTCGGCCCGCTTCACCTGTCGCGACTAACATCGTCGAAACCTGTCATCCCCATGTTCAGTTATCAAGCGATACCTGCGTCCAACGTCCCACGGCCGTTCGACTGAATCAGTCTACCCCACCGAGCCGCGGTGCGAGCAGGCGCTTCGCTCCCGGAGAACGCCGGCACCTACCGCCCGAGGGTGAGTCCCAGGATGACGATCGGTGCCTGCCACAGACGGACGACGACGAAGGCCAGCGTCACGAACGCGATGCCGAGCGCAGCCAGTGCTGTGGTGGCGGCCTGCTTCCGGCGAAAGCTCCACCAGAAGATGGAGGCGTTCAGCAGGATCAGGATCGGCGAGATCCACACCAGGACCTGCGCGAAGAAGACGTAGACGAGGAAGACGAAGGGAATCAGGGACAGGATGCCGACCGGCACCACGATCATGAGGAGGATCAGGTCGACGAGCGCTCCTACCGTCACCCACCAGGGGCGCCGGTAGGTCAATTCAGACGGCTCGGGCTCCTCGTCCTCCTGGGCTTCCCAGAAGACATCGCTCACGCGCCGAGATTCTTCTCGCGCATTGCGCGGAGTGCCTCGCGGTTGTCCTGCTTCTCGCGCAGGGTCTGCCGCTTGTCGTAGTCGCGCTTGCCCCGTGCCACCGCGATCTCCACTTTCGCCCTGCCGTTCAGGAAGTACAGCTGCAGGGGTACGAGGGTGAAACCCGACTCGCGGATCTTCTGCGAAATCTTCGTCAGTTCTTCACGGTGCAGCAGCAATTTCCGTCGTCGCCGGGCCGCGTGATTGGTCCAGCTGCCCTGTGAGTACTCGGAGATGTGAATGCCTTCGAGCCACAGCTCATCGCCATAGAAGATTGCGTAGCCGTCCAGGAGCGAAGCCCGTCCAGCCCGCAAGGACTTGACCTCGGTGCCCATCAGCGCAAGGCCGGCCTCATAGGTATCGAGGACGGCGTAGTCGTGGAAGGCCTTCCGATTGGTGGCCACCACTTTCCGGCCACTTTCCTTCGGCACGGCATAACTCCTTTGAAGATGCTGCAGCGGACGACGGCCCGCGGGAAGACAGTGTCTTCCATCCTACGACCTAGAACAAGCCGATCGGGTCCACGAGCGTGCCGTTCAGCATCGTCTCGAAGTGGAGGTGGCAGCCCGTGGAATTACCGGTGGTGCCCGTGTAGCCGATCAGTTGCCCGGCACTCACGCGCTGGCCCGCCGAGACGAGGTAGCTCGTCAGGTGGTAGAAGTTCGTCGCGAGGGCGTTGCCGCCCATGACACCGTGGCTGATGACGATCCGGTTGCCGGCGCCCGGCAGGACGTTCGAGTCGGCGTACCAGACCTCGCCCGCGGCCGGCGCGTAGAGCGGCGTGCCGCAACCCACGCCGTAGTCGATCCCGGTGTGGGTGTACCCGCCGGAACCGTTGAAATCGATGGTTCCCACCGGCGTCGGACGCCAGCCGAAGCCGGAGCTGATCTGGCCGCTCACCGGCGCGTTCAGGCGGAACGCGCTGGGAGTAGAAGGCGCCGGCGCGGGAGGAGCCACGATCTGTGGAACGACGGGCGCGACGGGCGCCGCGACCTGTGGCTGCACGGGTGCCGGCGCGGGCCTGTTCGCGGCCTCGGCCTCCGCTGCCCGTCGCGCACTCTCCGCCGCGGCCGCCGCGTCGGCTGCGGCCTGGGCTTCAGCCTGAAGACGCGCCTGCTCCACCGCTGCTGCAGCTTCCGCTTCGGCGCGCAATCGCTCCTGCTCAGCCTTGACTCGCGCCTCTTCGGCCTTGCGTGCTTCCTCGATCTGGCGACGCTGGCGTTCGGCGATGTCGGCATTGACCTGTTGCTGCGCCTGCTCGACACTGGCCAGCTTCGCCTCGATGACCGGCTTCTGCTCCTGCAGCTTCGCTGACAGGGCCGAGGTGTCGGCAACGAGTTTGTCGACCTTGGCCTTCTCCCCGGCCGCTGCGTCCCTGGCGGCCTGCTCGGCGTCGAGGGCGGCGTCGGCCTTGTCCTTGAGCTTGGTGATCTCCGCCTCGACCGCCAGCAGCCTTGCCCGGCTGTTCTCGTTGGTCGCGTTCTGCTCGGACAGCCGCTCCATGGCGGCATTCTGGCCGCGTAGCGCTTGATCCACCATATCCATGGACTCGGTGAAATCCTCGACACCCTCTGCTCCCAGCAGAAGCGAGACGTTGGTGGGAACCCCACCGTTCTTGTACGCCTCCGTCGCGATCTGGCCGATGACCTCCCGGGTCTCGTCCATCTCCTGGCGATCAGCCCGCAGTTCCTCGGTGATCTTGTTCTTGGTTTCCTGCGCCAGATCCACGCGGACGGCCAGCGCTCCCACCTCGCCGGTCGCCGCCTCTACCCTGCCCTGCGCATCGGCGAGGGACTGCTGCGCGGCGGGCAGTTGACCCTGGTAGTTCTTCAGCGTCCCGATGGTCTCGGCGATGTCGGCGTCGAGGTACTCCATCGACTGCTGGACCTCGGTGATCTCGTTTTGCAACGAACCCTTCCGGTCGTCGAGTTCATCGGCGACGACGGGAGTGCTGAACCCCAGGGCGAGCGCGACGACGAGGGCGATCGAACTGCCCGCCGTGGCGCGGACGACGAAAACGGAACTATTCTGCCGGGCCCACCAAGTTCCTGATGAGCGCACGTGTCCCCTGGCGTTGAGCAGCATGATGCTAGACCTTTACGTATCGTCGAAGAGTGAGCAGGGATGAGAGTCCTGCGAGGATGGCCCCGAGCAGTATGAGAGCGGGCACCAGGATAAGAACCTGTTGGGAGGAGATGAACGCCGTCTGAGGGAAGGTGTTCACCAGCCAACCATCGATGAGGAATCGGGACGCGCCGTAGAGCGTCGCCGACGCGAGCACTGCCCCGATGACCGCCGCGATGACGCCCTCCAGGACGAAGGGCAGCTGGATGACGGCCTTGGAGGCTCCGACGAGACGCATGATGCCGGTCTCGCGCCGGCGGCTGAAGGCGGAGAGTCGGATGGTCGTCGCGATGAGCAGGATTGCGCAGAACGTCATGATGCCCGCGATTCCGAGCGCGACGACGGAAGCCCAGTTCATGTAGCGGAAGATCGCCTCGAGGAAGTCCCGCTGGTCGCTCACGGCGTCGACCCCTGGCTCGGACGAGAAAGCCTCGTTGATGACCTCGTACTTCTCCGCGTCCACCAGGCTGACGCGGAACGACTCGGGAAGCTGGTCCGCAGTGACGGAATCGACGATTGGCGAATTGGCGAACTGGTCGCGGAAGTGGCCGAGCGCCTCGTCCTGCGACTCGTAGGACACCGTGTCGACATACGGTGCGAACTGGTCCGATTCGAGCTTCGCCTGGATGGCCGCTCGCTGATCCTCCGAAACGGGTCCCGTGGCGCAGCTGGTCTCCGACGAGTTGTCCACGCAGAGGTAGATGGTGACCTGGACGCGGTCGTACCAGTAGCCCTTCATCTGATTGATCTGCAGCTGGAACAGTCCGGCGGCACCCACGAACGTCAGGGAGATGAAGGTTACGAGAATCACGGACGTGACCATGGACAGGTTGCGGCGGATGCCCGAACCGATCTCGGACAGGATGAAAGCGAGCCTCACTCGACCACGGCTCCGGTCTCGCCGATGTAAATACCCTGCGCATCGTCGCGGACGACAGCTCCGCTGCGCAGCTCGACCACGCGCTTTCGCATGGTGTTCACGATGTCGTCGTCGTGTGTCGCCATGACAACTGTGGTGCCGTTCTGGTTGACCCTGTCGAGGACCTTCATGATGCCCATCGAGGTGGTCGGGTCGAGGTTGCCGGTGGGCTCGTCGGCGAGGAGGATGCCTGGGCGGTTGACGATGGCGCGGGCGATCGCCACACGCTGCTGCTCACCGCCGGAGAGCTCATGGGGCATCCGGTTGTTCTTGCCCTCCAGGCCAACCGTGGCGAGGACGTCGGGCACGGTCTCCCGGATGACGGCGCGGCTTCTGCCGATGACCTGCATGGCGAAGGCGACGTTCGAGAAGACCGTCTTGTTGGGGAGCAGGCGGAAATCCTGGAAGACCACGCCGATCCCGCGCCGGAGGCGGGGTACACGCCAGCTCGGGATGTTGGCTACATTCTGTCCGGCCACGTACACGGCGCCCTTTGACGCCTGGTCCTCCTTGAGTACCAGGCGGATGAACGTCGATTTACCGGAGCCGGAAGCACCGACCAGGAAGACGAACTCACCGCGGTCGACGTCGAGCGAGACGCCGTCGAGCGCGGGTTGGGACTTCTGGTCGTAGGTCTTCGTGACGCTGTCGAATCTGATCATGATCACTCTGCGCCCGTGGTGTCCGCCGGGCACGGGCATTTGATGGGGGAAGGAAGCACCGGCTCCTCGACTATAACGACATATCCCGGGGTGCCTACTACCGCACCGGCGTTTCGTGCGCAAGTACTGCGAAAACAAACAGGTGTTTTCGCGGCAAAGGTGAGTACCGCTACGCGGCGTCGTTACGGTTGTTCGTGCGCCAGCGGATGCCCGCGTCGATGAAGTCGTCGATCTCGCCGTCGAACACCGAGGAGGTGTTCCCCACCTCGTGATTAGTGCGCAGATCCTTGACCATCTGGTACGGGTTCAGGACGTAGGAGCGCATCTGGTCTCCCCACGAGGCCTTGACGTCTCCCGCGAAGGCCTTCTTCTCCGCGTCCTCCTCCTGCTTCTTCAGGAGGAGGAGCCTGGACTGAAGAACGCGCATGGCGGCCGCGCGGTTCTGGATCTGCGACTTCTCGTTCTGCATGGACACGACGGTGCCGGTGGGTAGGTGGGTGAGACGTACCGCCGAGTCCGTGGTGTTCACGGACTGCCCGCCGGGACCGGATGAACGGAAGACGTCGACGCGTATCTCGTTGTCCGGCACTTCGATGACATCGGTCTGCTCGATGAGTGGGATGACCTCGACGGCGGCGAAGGACGTCTGGCGACGGCCCTGGTTGTCGAAGGGGCTGATGCGGACCAGCCGGTGGGTGCCTGCTTCGACGGACAGTGTCCCGAAAGCGTAGGGCGCCTTCACCTCGAAGGTCGCGGACTTGAGGCCCGCCTCCTCTGCGTAGGAGGTGTCGAGAACCTGCGTCGGGTAGCCGTGACGCTCGGCCCAGCGCAGGTACATGCGCAGGAGCATCTCGGCGAAATCGGCCGCGTCCACTCCCCCGGCGCCCGATCTGATGGTGACGACGGCTTCACGCTCGTCCCACTCCCCAGCCAGCAGCGTCACGATCTCGAGGTTGTCCAGGGACTTGCTGAGGGAAATGAGTTCCTTCTCGGCTTCGGCGAGGGTGTCCTCATCGCTCTCATCCTGCGCGAGTTCCACCAGGACCTCGAGATCATCGATACGACTCTCGAGGGTTTCGAGCCGTTCGAGGGCGGATTGCCGGTGGGACAACTTGGACGTGACCTTCTGCGCAGCTGAAGGGTCGTCCCAGAGGTTGGGGGCACCGGCTTCCTCGCTCAGTTCCTCGATGTCCTTGCGGATCCCCCCGACGTCGGAGACCTGCTCGATGGACTGGTACTTGGCGCGCAGGGCGCGGATTGCAGCGGGAAAATCAGTGGTTGCCATGGTCATTCCAGCCTACGTCATCGCCCTTGGGTGGCTGGGGACTACGCCATCGGTACCGATCGGGAGCCGACACGGGGTTCGTGCACCAGGTAGCGCCTCAGCCTTGATGCGGCGTACGCAAGGACAGCTGCGTACAGCAGAGTCAATAGTTGCCAACTAAGCACAGGTTGCCATTCGGCGCTGAACATCTCAGTCCAGTTGACTGTGCCGTCCAGTCCCACGGTGTAGCGACGCAGGGTGAAGATGAAGGCGTATACGTGGGTGAGGACGAGGACCGTGAGGACCCACGACGCTACAGCGGCGGAGCGCTTCCCGCTGGGGAAGGGTGTTTTCTCAACTGCAACCCCGCCATACAGTAGAGCGAGCACGACGAGCGCGAGGACGTACCGCCCCTGCCATATATAGCCGAGTTCTGTGATCACCTGGGCCTGCAAGAGGGCTGGAAGAAGAACGATGCTGGCAAGAAGCCCGAGCATGCCCACCCGCGCCCAGCCCTTGGTGAGCGCCACGCCGGCAAACAGAACTGCAGCCAGGCAGAAGTGCCAGAAGAAGTAGACACCGTCAGGGAGAACCGTGTCCATCCAACCCAGTACCCCGATGTATTCACGCGTCAATGAGAAAGCGCGCTCGATCATCGTCAGGAACGCTTGCTCCGGAGTCACCGCCGAGCCATTCCCCGTGAGGCTGTCGAGGCTGTCGGCATAGAACAGCCATGCCAGGCTGGCCGCACTCGCGCTCAGAAGGATTGCGCTGCATACGAGTCCTGCCGGCGTGCGGAGAATGGTCATCACCGCACGTCTGCGATAAATCAAAACGACGCCGAGTATTGCAGCCACAAGCCACACGAGGGACAACGCTCGCGTGTTCGCCAGCACAGCGCCCGACACCGCCGCGGCCAACAAATGCATGCCGTAGGGGGCACCTGGACGCTCCCGCCTCTCTATGCCAGCGGCGAGGTTCGTGAAGAGGGCTGCTGTGGTCACTATCTCCAGTGCGTTCGGGTTGATCGAAGCGCTGAGGAACAACACCATCGGAGTCAGCGCGACCACTCCACTTACCACGACCCACCTCGCGCTGGCCAACCTAGCAGCAGCCCAAAAGGTAAGCGTCAGAAAAGTTGCGCACAGCGCAGCGCTCAGTAGTCTCATCGCATAGACCACGGCATCACCATCCATCAGCAGGGTCGGGAGCCCAGCGACGTAGTAGTACATCGGGTTGTAATTTCCCGCGCTCGTGGTTGCAATGGTCGGCTCTGCCGAAGCCTCGCCTACCCCGTTGGCACAGTCGGCAGTGATCGTCGGCTGGAACCGGAAGCAGGTCTTCTCCGGGAGTTGCGCGATGTAACCCGGAACGAGCACACTGCTTTGCGCCCCCTGTCCCTCTCCCTGATCACCGAGAGGTTGTCCTCGTACCACTGCCGCGGCCTTGATAGCGTGAGCCGTCTCATCTGGTGAGGCCATGAGCGGAGTAGCAAACGCCCACATAGCGATCAACGCGAACAGTGTGGCGAATATAGCAAGAGGGGTCGAAGAGGCACGCCATCCCCCCCGCTTGTCCTGCTCCTCCATGAGGCGTTGCCTGTGGGATAGCCTCATTACTTCGCCCGGTGCATTTATCGCGTCCACAAGGTCCAAAGCTATCTCAGGTTGGAGGAGCTCGAGCGCGGACCGACAGCGACACGGATCTGCGGTGGCGGCCGGCCCCACAGGACAGAGAGACCCCGCTACCGAACAAGCTCCGCGCGGGCATCCGCCCGGGCGACAATCGGGATCCCCGCAGGCACGAGAAAGTTGACGATGGGTGGGCGCACGACGGCGGTGAGCACCACGCGGGCCGTCCGTCCGTCGGGGGCTCCTGTCTCCGGGTCGATCCCGAAGCGCGTGAAGCGCGCCTCGGCGCCGGTCGCGGCGAGGTAACCTGCAGCCGCGTCCTCGACACTGGCGTCCTGCAGCGACGGGAGCGTCGACGTCGTCTCCTCCCCGCCGCTCCCGACAGCGATGCTGTAGCTGTCAGCGGCCGCGAGCGCAGCGCCGTCGGCGGCCGAAAGCAGTTTCTTGTGCTCTATGTAAACGGACGATACGGCTAGCACGACGCTGACGACGAGCAGGGAGACGAGGAGGTAGCCGATGACCAGGATTCCCATCTGCCCATCCTCCGGACCGCCGGCCGCTCCGGCACGTGCGCGAGAGCTACACCGGATCAGCACCCTGCCGCGAGTTCCCGCCATGACCGTCAGCCGAACCGTTCGACGATTTGGGTGGCCGTGGCGTCCACCGTCACCGCCGATGGGTGGGACCCAGCGATGGAGGGAACCAGCGGGAAGGGAACGTCCAAGCGCACGACGATAGTCACGCTCGAGCCCGGCTCAAGGCATTGTGCGCTGCAGACAATGTCCATCGCGGCCTGCTCCTCCGCGAAACCGAAGTCGCCGAGCGCTATCCGCACGGCTTCGCGCGCCCGGGCGTCGGCCTCCTGCGGTGTCGGCGCGTCCACGTACACCTTCGCAGCCTGGTCGACCGCCCCCACGACGGCAAAGGAGCCGCCCTGCAGTTGCCCGATGGTCAGCACGAGGTAGACGACGGGCACAAGGAGGAGAACGCCCAGGAAAACGAACTCCACGACAGCACTCCCGCGCTCGTCCCTCAACGCACACAGGGTCGGCCTGCGCCGCGTCGCTGCACGGCCCGAGCATCCTCCGTTGCACCCGGACGGGCCTCGAGCGGCGGGCACATCATGACGGGAGGGCTGCATGGCCGCGCACCTCCATGACACCGGCAGGACCGATGAGGCCGATCACGGGCAGGGGCGCGCGAACGACCACCTCCAGTGTCCTGACGCCTCCCTGCGTGCTCTCGCCGACAGAGATGTCTGAACCGTAGGAATCGGCCAACGAGCCGCTGATCAATTCCTCTGCACGTCCTACGGCGTCCTGCGGATTGCGGTCCGCGAGGGTGCCGTAGCGAGCTCCAGAGGAAGCGGCATCGATCAGCGTGTTCCGTACGTGGAGCACGAGCGTGAGCTGGATGATTGCGATGAAGATGACCGTCAGCAGGCCGCCGATCAGGGCGAAGTCCACAACAGCAGCACCCCGTTGCAGGTCCGAGCAGTTCCCACGTGCACGGAACCTCCGCGGGACCGGCAACATCTAGGGCGAGACCTGGTCGATCGCCTGGTTGAACAGGCCTTCCAGGGCGGGCCCCGCGATTGCGAGCAGTGCGGCGACGAGGACGGCTGACATGAGCGTGATCATCACCCACCCAGGAACGTCACCGCGCTCCCGATCTCCGGATGGTCGCAGCAGAGCTGCAGCGGTTGCTGATAGCAGCAGGGCGAGTCGCTGGGCGCTGATCAGGATTTTCATGGAGTTCCCCCTTGTAATGATGCGTTGAGTGATGATCGAACGTTCACAGGCCGAGGTTGATCAGCGCGATGCCCGGATAGACGGCAAAGAGAACGGTCAGCGGGAGCACGCCGAAAACCAAGGGCACCATCATGGCTACGTGCTAGCTTTCCTACATGACGCAGACAACGGCCCTCTATGTTCGGCAAAGCCTCGACAAGACGGGCAAGGAAGCAGCCGTCGAACGGCAGGAAGCAAGCTGCCGCGACTTCGCTACAGCGAAGGACTGGACGGTCGGCCGGGTGTACCGCGACAACTCGATCAGCGCGAGCAACGGCAAAGTTCGCCCCGACTTCGAACAACTCCTAGCCGACATCGACGCCGGGACAGTCCAGAACGTCATCGTCTGGCACCTGGACCGACTCACACGCTCCATGAAAGACCTGACCCGCGTTATCGAAGCCGGCCAGGCACGCCGCGTGAACATCGCCTGCGTCCACGGCACATCGCTCGACCTGGGCGACCCGACAGGTGTCGCCGTAGCGACCATCCTGACCGCGATAGCTGCGATGGAAGTCCAGCACAAGGGGAACCGTCAGAAAGCGGCGAACCACCAGCGGGCCCGGAACGGGCACGCACACTGGATCCGCCGGCCCTTCGGCTACGAACGGACAGGCGACGTCGTCCGGGTCGTCCCGGCCGAAGCCGCGGCCCTCCGCGAAGCAGCAGACAAAGTCCTCGCCGGGGCGACCCTCACGAGCATCGCGAACGACCTCAACACAGCGGGGCACCTATCAACCGCGGGCAAGCCCTGGAACGTGACCAGCCTGCGGCGAGCGCTCATCAATCCGCGCACAGCAGGCCGGCGGCTCTACAACGGCGAGGATATGGGGGCCGGCATTTGGGAGCCCATCTTCAGCGTGGAAACCCACGCAGCCCTGGAACAGAGGCTGACGGACCCCCGACGGAAGACCGCGCCGGACGACTTGAACTCGAAATACCTGCTTTCCGGGATCGCGGTCTGCGGGAAGTGCGGGAACAAGATGTTCGCGGCCCCGGTGAAGAGCGGGGGCAAGCAGTGGATGGTTTACCGGTGCTTTGGCGGGTACTGCATGACGCGCCGCTTGGACCTGGTTGACGACGTCGTCGAAGCGGTCGTCGTCGGGGTCCTCTCCCGGCCGGACGCTGCGGCACTGTTCACCAACGAAGGCGATAGTGCGGACGTGCGCAGGAAGGCTGCGGATCTGCGCGAACGTCGGGACGCACTCGCCGCGCTGCTCGCGGATGGGCTTCTCTCCCCTGCCGCCGTGCGGGAGCAGTCCGGGCGCATCACAACTGAACTGGCAGCACTAGAAGGGCGCCTCACCGCGGCTGACAGTCTCAATCCCGCTGCAGCCGTCGCCCAAGCCGGCGACGTCGCGGCCGCGTGGTCGGCACTCCCCCTGGGCGGAAAGCGGAAAGCTATCCGCGCCCTCATGGACGTCACCGTCCTCCCAGCTGGCAAGGGAGTGCGTTTCAAACCGGAACAGGTTCACATCGAATGGAAGGGGCAGGAATCATGAGTCGTCAGCGAAGCCGTAAGCCGATGCTCGGCGGAATCGTCATCATCAAGTGTCCTCACGGGCACACGTTGGGACGTGTAGCCAGCGGGCCTGAGGAAAGCCTCGACCAGCCCCTGAGCGGGGAGGGGTGGAAGGCACCCCTGACGGAAGTGCTTGCCGCCCCTCTCGCCATGCGGTGCCCCCGGTGTGAGTCCGAAGGACGGCGTCTCGATCTGCGCGGCAGTTGGGAGACCGTGCACACTCTCTGCCGCGAGCTTGAAAGCAATTTCGATGACGACACGACGAATTACCGGATCGGGTGAACCGCTCTTTGCTCAGCGACGAAGCAGAGTGCTAAGCTCCCGAGCAATAGCCCCCTTAGCTGAGGGGCGGGACAGCCAAGTGGCCCCGACGACCTTGGAGTAAGACCGAGCCCTTCCGGTGAGGTGCGTATTTTGCATCCTGGAAGGGCTCTTCCTTTGTCTACTCAAACTCGAACCGCGCGAGCGAAGCTGGCTGCAGCTGCCCGGCATCACCGCGACGGGGACCACTCAGACCTGCAGCGCGACCTCGCAGTCGCGAAGATCAACGCCTACGTCGCGAAGGTCGTCGCTGAAGCTCCACCCCTTACTACCGACCAGCGGCGTAGGCTCGCAGCGCTCTTCGCACCCGCCGGCGGTGGATCCCAGTGAGGGCAGAAGAAAGCCCCGCCCAGTTGGCAGCTGGCGGGGCCCCTCACAACACTGAAACAGCTTCGACAGGCCCCAGCATACCGACGGCCCGCCCCGGCGACACGCTCCCCGACCCGGTCCTAGCCGCCGCGCTGGACTGTGCCGCCGCCGGCCTGTCCGTCGTACCTATTGGGGCCGGAAAGACTCCCCCGATGGCTTGGAAGGGCTACCAGGACACGCGGGCAACCGCCGAGCAGATTCACCGGTGGTTCGCCCCCGGGCACCGCTACGGGCTGGGACTGGTCACGGGTCCCGTCTCCGGGAACCTCGAAATGGCCGAGCTAGAGCAGAACGCCATGAGCGGTATCACCCGCATCCGCGAATACGCCGAAGCCGTAGGCCAACTAGACCTCTGGACGAAAGCGACGACCGGCTGGTTGGAGCAATCGCCGTCCGGGGGCCTGCACTACCTCTACCGGACGGACGACACCCCGGCAGGCAACACGAAGCTGGCCCGCCGGCCCGCGACACCCGAAGAACTAGCGGCCAACCCGTCCGACCGGATCAAGGTCCTCACCGAAACCCGGGGAACCGGCGGCCTAACCGTCCTCGCGCCAACCCCCGGCACGCTGCACCCCAGCAGAAAGCCGTGGAACCGACTGCTAGGCGGGCCCACGACCATGCCAACCCTTACCGCAGGTGAAGTCCAGGGCTTCCATCGGATGTTGTCCATCCTGGACGAAATGCCCGCCCCAGCTGCACGACAGGCCGCACCGCAGGGTGCAACCCCCTTCAGCGCTGCCCCGTCCCGGCAGAGCAGCGGAGCCTTCGACGGGGTATCGCCCCTGGACGACTTCGAAGCCCGTACCCCCTGGGCCGACATCCTCGAAGGGTGGACGCTGATCTACACAGCCGGGGACGGGACGTCGTACTGGCGGCGCCCTGGTAAGCCCACGGGGCAGGCGTCCGCGACGACCGGACGGTCAGGGGAACGCGACCGGCTATTCGTGTTCTCCACGTCGACGGACTTCCCCGACCTCGAACCGATCACGAAGCCGCACGCCTACGCGATCCTGCACCACGGGGGCGACGACTCGGCAGCGGCGTCCGCGCTCCGACGGCAGGGCTACGGGCAATCACCCCACGCCCCCGGCGCGACGACACCACCCCAAGCACCCGCACCGACACCCGCAGGGAACCAGACGGCGCCGACAACAGACCGGACCGCCACCGACACCGCTGCGACACCCGACACGCGGCACCGCGGCCAGGTACGCATCGCCTACCGCGTCCAGGACGCCTACGCCGGCCGGCTGCTGCACGTCCACGGCATCGGGTGGCACCACTGGGACGGAAAGCGCTGGGCTGAAGACACGGGAGGCTACGCCAAACGCGCCGTCATGGACACCCTGCGCCAAGCCCTAGCCGACAGCCTGGGCGACGCCGACCTGCGCACCGACGTCCGCAAGTGCGAAAGCGCCGCCGGCCTCGCTGGCGTCCTCGACATCGCCGCAGCCCTCGAACCCTTCGCCGCGACCGTGGCCGACCTCGACGCCGACCCGTGGCTGCTGAACGTCGCCAACGGGACCCTGGACCTCCGCACCATGGAACTACAGGACCACAACCCGCAGGACCGGATCACGAAGGTCACCCAAGCCGCCTACCGAGCAGACACCGCCGGCCCGACCTGGGACGCGTTCCTAGCCCGCGTGCTACCCGACAACGACATCCGCGCCTACCTGCAGAGCTATGTCGGCGTCGGGCTCGCAGGGAAGGTCCTGGAACACAAACTGGCGATCGCCACCGGATCCGGGCGCAACGGCAAAGGCGTGTTCTACCAAGCCCTCGGCGCCGCGCTGGGCGACTACGCCGCCGTCGCGGAACCCGACCTGTTCATGCACCGCGACAACGCCCACCCGACCGGCGAAATGGACCTCCGCGGCCGCAGATGGATCGTCGTCTCCGAATCCGACGAAGGCCGAAAGCTCGCGGAAGCAACCGTGAAGCGACTCACGGGCGGCGACAAGCTCAAAGCCCGGCGCATGCGCCAGGACTTCGTCGAATTCGTCCCCTCCCACACGGCGCTGCTGGTCACAAACCACCTGCCGCGCGTGTCCGGGGACGACGCCGCGATCTGGGCGCGACTCCGCGTCGTCCCCTTCGACGTCGTCATCCCACCCGAAGAACAGGATCCCCGCCTCCCGGAGCACCTGGAACTGGAACTGGACGCCGTCCTGTCCTGGGCGATCACGGGCTGGCGGCGATACCAAGACAACGGCGGGCTGACCGAACCGGCAGCAGTCACTAACGCCACTGACCACTACCGGGCGGACAACGACGCACTAGGCCGCTTCATCGAAGAGTGCTGCGACACCGGGCCCGGGTACACCGGATTCACCGAAGCGCTGCACCGCGCGTGGACGGACTGGGCGGCGCTCGACGGCGCGAAGCCTCTATCCGCCCGCGCACTCGGCCAGGCACTGGAAGCCCGCGGCTACACAGCCCGCAAAGGAACAGGCGGCGTCCGGGTCCGGCAAGGAATCCAGGTCAAGATCGGTCCCGCAGATAGCCGGCAGTCAGGCATTTTCGACAGGCCCTAATCCCCAGAGTGGCGCAAGTGGCGCAATTACTTGTTCGTCCTACGCGCGCACACATACAGAACAACAAGTACATGCGCCACTTGCGCCACTCTCCCCCTAAAAACCCCTAGAAATCAACGAACTAGCCCCGAAAGACAACAAGCCATGACAAGCGAAACCGGCTCAACCACCGCCCCGATCCCCGCCGGTGCCCGGCCATGACCACCAAGCCGACCCCCGACCCCATCAGCCTGCGGCGACTAGGCCCCTCCCACCTGTCGCCTGCGCGCACCCCGATCTACGCCGCCCTGCTCCGAGCAATCGACGACAACCCTGACCGCGTTCCCTGCATCAACCCGCCCTCGCCCGGCCTCGACTGGCTCGACCCACGACAGCGGATCCAAGACGCCGCAGCCCGCCTGTGTCGTCGCTGCCCAGCCCTCGAACAGTGCGCCGCCTTCTACGAGCCGTACCCCGCCGCACCAGGCGTGGTCTACGGGACCACCGAACGCCAGCGCACGAAAGGCATCACAACCACGAAGGCCGAACGATGAGCAGGCAAACGACCCGCGACGACACCGCAGCGCTCCCCGAATTCCGGCAACTAATCAACGCACGCGGCACAACAACGCTGCCCTGCACGGGAGGCACCGAATGGACCAGCGACGACAGCCGCCTGCAGCGCCGCGCAGCTTCCCTCTGCATGGCATGCGGAGCCCGCGCGGCCTGCCTGTCCTACGCACTCGCAGCCGACGAACGGCACGGCGTCTGGGGCGGGACGACGGCCGCGGAACGCAAGAGCCGCAGACGCAAAACCCGCGAACCCAGAACCGCCTGACCAGACAACCAGGGGTAGGGGCGTTCCGATCGCAGGATCGGACGCGCGAAGACCCGCCCCGGTAACCCCGCTCGCAGTGCGCGCTGGTCCTAAATTTGAGGGCCCCTTGTAGCAGGGTTTGTACCAGCCCTCGCCCGTTCCAGAATTTCAGGTCGCGGCCCGTATTCCCGACCCCCCCTTCATTCCTAGTAGACCCCCCCTTTGAAAGGCAGAAGACGATGAACACTGATTCGACGATCAAGCGCAGCCTGGACCTGAAGCGCACGGCGCTGGCCGTATTTCGGGCATCATGCGCCGATGATGACGCGGGCGCCGCAGCGCTCCTGGCCGGGATCGCACCCGCGGACGAACCGGCGGTGGGGCATGCGATCAACGAGGTAGCAGCCGGCGCCCTGTCCCTGCCCGCTGGGATCACCCTCGACGCCTTCCTGGACGCATATGGATTGGCGATCGATCGGACGGAACGGAAGCTAACCGGCAGGGGGTGACCTACTCGCTGGGCATGATGCTCCCAAATTGCGCACATTCGTGCGCAAAGTGCTGAATCGTGGCTGTCGATAGCCACACGAACCCCGGAGGGGAAACATCATGGATCTTCAGCAGCAGCTGGCAGCACTGAACACGGAGGCCGACGGCCTCCTGGCGAAGGCAGAGGCGGGGACGATCACCGGCGCGGAAGCGGACCGCGCCGTCGCCCTGGTCAAGGAACGGCAGGACGTCCAAGCCCTCATCGGCCGGCAGGCTGACGCCGCAAAGCTCCTAGCAGGGCTGAGCGGGACGCAGGACAACCTGGGCGGGTCCGCCGGCCCGATCGGCGCCGGTGAGGCCGCGAAGGCCCAGAAGTTCACCGGCGGGCTCCTGAAGGCTCTGGAAGACGCGGCCCCGATGATCGGAGGCCCGTCCGTCCGGAAGGCCCTCGTCCCGGCCGGCGCGGTCACAGCACCGTTCATCGACGGCGGCGGGCCGATCATCCACGACCCCGGGGCGGCACACCACCTGCTGAACGCGATCGCGTCCCGGCCAGTCGAAACCCCGTCCGGGTCATACCTGCGCCAGACCGTCCGCGAGAACAACGCCGCCCCCGTGGTCAACGGGGCCCTAAAGCCCGTATCAAGGTACGAACTTCAGCCGGTGACCTGGGAAATCGCGACGATCGCGCACGTCTCAGAGCCCCTGCAGCTGCAGTGGCTGCAGGACTACGGGAACCTGGAAAGTTTCCTCGCCGTCGAAATGTCCTACGGCGTCGACGCCGCAGTGTCGGACTTCATCCTGAACGGTGGGGTGTCCGAGAACGGCACGGAACAGCCCGGCATTCTCACGACGACCGGCGTCCAGCAGACCGCGTTCCGGCAGAACAAGCTCCTGTCGATCCGGCGGGCCCTGGGCGAACTCGAAAAGGCCGGCGTCGCCGCTACCGGTATCGTCCTGAACCCGACGGACTGGGAGGAAATCGAAACCCTCCTGGATGCTGACGGGCGTTTCCTGCTGCCGCAGGCGCCCGGTCAGGCCGTCGCCCGCACGCTCTGGAACGTGCCCGTGACACTCGTCCCGGGGATCCCTGCCGGGCAGGCCGTCGTGGGCGACCTGACGACCATTCACCTGGTGTACCGGAACAGTCTGCAGCTGGCGTGGAATCCGTTCCACGCGACGCTGGGCACGACGGCGGCGCCGGCGCCTACGGATCTGTTCCGGAAGAACCAGACCGTCATGCGCGCGGAAATCCGTGTGGGCCTGGAACTGGTCAGTTTGAAGACTCTGCGCGTCGTCGACCTGACCGCGTAGCAGCAGCTGGCGTCAACGTCACCCCGGAGGGGCCTATCTTCGGTCCTCTTAGTCCGATCAGGGAACGATGGACCCCACGAACGGCCGCAGCGCCACGGGTCCAGCGCCAAGCACAGAAGGGGCCCCACCTAGCGACAATCTCGCCGGGTAGGGCCCCTTCTGCTGTGTCTCTAGCCCAGGGGAGGCTTCGTTTCTGATAGTCGGTGCTTGAGGAAGGACGTGTCCGCGACGACGTTGCCGGTCAGGGTCCAAGAATTGCTTTTCTTTCCGAGCGTCCCAGAGACGGTGAATGGCAGCCGCTCACGGTGCGCGACGATAGCCCAGTCGTAGTCCTCGCCCGCTAGCTCAACGCGAACCTTTCGGAGCCGCCCTTCTACGTCGGCCCGCACGATTATCTCGCCGGAATCGTTGTTCGGGTCATGGCGCTCAGGCCGACGAAGCTCTGTGACGGGCCCGACCAGCGTTTCATCCTTCGGCACCACTTCGCGTCGGAGCCGGGCAGATACGTCGTCGAGACTACCCAGACTGTCGACGTTGAAAATGACTTCGGACGGTACATCAAGTTCGGGCTTTGGCTGGGACTGAGACCAGTTGAAGGTCATGTCCAGCGCGCGCAGGCCTTTCGTGGAGCCCATGTCGGACAGCGCTTCGATAAGCGGCAGCCGCACGCCGGCGTGAACTGCTTCGTCGAGTGCCATGAAGTCATTCCCCCTGGCAACATGCCGTCTGGTCGCATCGAGCGCCGTTGACAGTGTTGTCATGACGCGGCGCGTGTAGGTGAGGGCTACAGGCGGCACTTCGTCCACGCCATCAGGCGCGGTCGGAGCGCTATTCGCGCTTGATCCTGACAGTTGGTCATGTCGCGCAGCGACGGTGATGATGAAGCTGCCGCGCTTGGTATGACCCATGCGGATGTCCTCGTCGAGGAAGTCCTTGACCGTGTTGGGGATTTTGCCCAGCCCGGAATGCAGCGGGTTGTAGGTCGCGAGCGCCGCCGACTTAATCATCTGGTCGATGTTCTCAAGCAGCTGTGTCGCCTGCTTGAGGGGGATGGTGCCGTCCTTCATGGACTGGTCGACTCGGACGAAGAATAGGTCGGCGTGGACGGTAGAAACGGCTTCGGCAAGTTCGGACGCGCTTAGATCGAGGATGCGTGTCAGCAGGGTCAGCGATTCGTTGATGCGGCGGTAGTAGTCCACGGCGGCCGGGTCCTTCGGCAGCATGATCGACGACACCTGGCCGGTGGGTTGGTCAGGAAGCGCCCACAGCTGACCGAACGGCTTATCTGCGAGGCACGCCCAGTCCTGTGTAGCTAGGTACTCCGCTACATTCCGTGGCTGAAGCACTTCCGCGTAGTCGTTGAAGCGTTCGTCGACCTCTAGCCAGCTCATGCCGCGAACCGTTCGCTAGCTTCCTTCATCAGCATGAGCATCGCACTCGCCGTCATGAGGTTGGTTTTCGGGAGGGTCAGGGTCTTCGACTTTTGACCTGCGGGCAACTCTGGGAAGTCGCTCCCGCGAAGCCAGTACATGTGCGACCGGGCCAACACGCCTTCCTTATTGTGACTCAACCACACTCCGGGCTCTTCGGGAATGACCATGACGGCGAAGGTTGCGGGCACGGACCGATTCGGGTGGGTCACCTTGCGGTGAGTAGGTCCATCTACGGACCAGGAGAACGTGTCTCCAGCGGCCGAATTGTTGTCCTGGTAGGTGCACTTCAGTTGAAGGTCGAACTGCGGCTGATAGCCGCCCACGCACTGATAATCGACGAGCGACTTCACTGTGACGTCGATACCTGCGTAGTCAGTCTTCCAATCGAGAAGCGTCAGGCCAGCGGCCGAGGCCACCATGTGGACGTATGCCTTGCTGATTTCTTCCTGCATCGCAGACTGCGGAAGCGAGCCATCCGGCACGGCGTGTGTGACGGTCATTGTCATGTGGTCCCCATATGTTGCCAACGTGTCGAGCCAGTCAATCACGGAAGGGCGGCCAACCATTGCACGCGACACGAAGAACAGTTAGCAGGGCGCGTTGCGCACCATCATCGCGATCTCCTTCTTGCCTGCCGACTCCATCAATTCGCGCTTCGCGAGATCTCGGACATCCTGTGCCTGAGCCCGCAGCACGTCTGCGAGCGGAGTGCCGCGCTGCACGGCGACGGTGATCCCATCGACGAATCGCGCAAGCGGAGCCAGTCTGGTCCGGCTCGAGAGATCCTGAAGGGCGTCCACGAGTGGCCTACCCGCCCTGGTCGAAGCCAGCACGAGGGCGAACTCACCGGCGAGCTCTCCCTTCGCGGTCCGACAGATGCGCTCGAGTGCGCCCGTCGTACTCTCTCCTGCAGAGACAGCCAGCGCCATGAGTTCAGCGAGGCTTGGAAACTCGGCAAGCATGCGCGCCTCACGTCGCTTGATATTCGACGAGAGGACGTAGTCCCTCCCGACGAATCCCATCACAGCGCTCCCTAGGACGATCACGACGGCCAGTGGCACGCTAGCTGATCCTGATGCTGCCAGGACCACCATGACCAGTGTCGAAGCGCCGAGCCCGCCGGACGCCCAGAGGAGTTGCTGCGCCCTGAAGTCCGTCGGTGACTGACCACGGCCTGCCTGGTCGAGTCTGCGCGCGAGCGTCGCGGTCGCAGGATTGAAGCGCTGCGACCAGGAGACAGTGTCCGCGAGAAGCGGGCGGACGATGCGCTCCAGTGGGCCGAAGGGAGTCACGTTCGCCGCCGTGTCCGCCAGAAGCCTGGACTGGACGTTGACCGCGAGCAACTGCGGCGCGATGCGCTGCGTCAGGGTCATGGGCCGCATCGAGGGGAGCCGCACTAGCACCAACCACAGGCCCACACCGAGCAGGAGTCCGCACAGGGCGGCCAGTGCGACAACCGACGTCATCGGAGAACCCTCTCGTCTTCCGGCAACGCTCCGACGCGCAGCATGATGCGGTAGCAGACGACAGATACCACCAGACCTCCGAGGAGGACTGCCGCCCCACCGGCGGAATTGTAGGCACGGACGGCTTCCGGCCGAGTAGCGAGAAGCATCAGCACCAACCAGGGTGCAGCCACGGCCAGCCTGGCAGCGTTCACCGTCCAGGACTGTCGCGCCTCCAGCTCACTCCGTGTGCGGGCAGCATCGCGCAGGAAGTCGGACAGGGTTCCGAGCAGTCGGCCGAGATCAGAACCACCGACCTCTCTCGTCATGCGGAGTGCCTCCACGATCCGGTCTGCAACAGGATCTGCAAGACGTTCCTTGAGCCGGTTCAACGCGTCCTCGAACCGCCCGCCCGCCCGGTAGTCGGAGGTGAAGGTACGAAAGGCGGGCCGCAACTCGAGCGGCCCTTTCTCTCCGAGCTGGATAAGCGCCTCCGGCAAGGACAGACCAGCCCTGATGGCGGACCGCAGGTGGTCCACCACATCGGGCCAGAGCTCGCGAAGTGAAGCTGTCCGCTTGGCCGCACGCCATCGGACGATCGTGAGCGGAAGGAATCCACCAAAAAGCGCGAAGCACACCGAGATCGGCGCGGAACCGGTCAGGACGAGACCGAGCAGGAGCACGAACACGCCGACTCCCGAGCACGAAGCGAGCAAACCGTTTGACGACACCCGCTCTACACCCGCCCGGAGGAGAAGGTCATCAAATGGCCTTCGCCGTGCAACGGTGGCTCGCTTCCGCTCGGGCCGTTCCCAGAAGGACCACCAAATGAGGAACAGCCCGGCACCCAGAGCCACGCCGAGCGCCGTGGTCACGCGCGGGCCCCGAGCAACGATGCGACGTCGACACCCGCCGCGGCGAACTTCTCCTCAGCCGGCATACCGGTCGCCGTGAGTTGAAGGACGCCGTCGATGCGCTTGAACACCGAGGAGGATTCGATGACACCGTTCTCGACCCGACGGCCCAGGGCCATGATCTCCAAGACCCGGCGTTGGCCGCCCGGTAGACGTGCACAGTGCACCACGAGGTCGATGCAGGACGCGACGGTCGGAAGAACAAAACTGCTCGAGATGTTCTCTCCGGCGAGAAGCGGCAGGGTGCAAATCTTCGTAATCGCATCGTGGGCACTATTGGCATGCACGCTGCACATGCCCGGCAGCCCACTGTTGAGCGCAATCAGCATGTCCAGGCTCTCCGCCTCCCGAACCTCACCGACAACGAGGCGGTCCGGGCGCATGCGGAGTGCTTCCTTGACCAGACGGCGAAGGGGGATCGCACCGTGACCCTCGAGGTTAGGCTGCCGGCACTGCAGGCCCACCACATCACGCAGCGGGAGTTGAAGCTCGAAGATCTCCTCGACGGTGATGACCCTCTCGCGAGGTCCTATGGACGCGCCGAGACAATTCAGCATCGTCGTCTTGCCGGCCTGAGTGGCGCCGGACACCAGAATGTTGAGGCCGCTCGCGACCGCAGCCCCGAGGAATCGTGCAGCTGGCGGCGACAGGGTGCCCAGGTCGACGAGATGTTCCAGCCTCGACGCTCGAGCGATGAACTTCCTGATGTTGACCGACCAGTGCTTTCGCGTCACATCGGGAATCACGACATGCAGCCTCGATCCGTCGGGTAAGGAGGCATCGACGAAGGGGCTGGACAGATCGAGGCGCCGCCCGGAGGACTTCAGCATCTTCTCCACCAGGTCCCGTACCTGCTGATCCGTGAGCGAGAGGGCGGTGAGTTCGGACTCACCATCGCGGGCGATGTACACCTCGTCGGGGGCATTGATCCAAATCTCCTCCACGGTCGGATCATCGAGGAGCGGTTGCAACGCCCCGAAGCCGGCAACAGCGTCGTAGACCTGTTTGCGGGCGACATCGAGTCGGCCGAGCGGGGGAAGCACACCGAGCACCGAGCGATCCTCGTAGTCGGCGACCGCGTCGTTCACGAGGAGCTGGATCTCCGACACCTGCCGGGCAGGGTCGAGGCCGCGCCTTCGGATGAGTTCGCGCACCTCGCCTTCGATCAAGCGCACACCGTCCATGACCATCCCCCATATGCCGGCATATAGCTGCCGGTGCTCTGGCAGAGCCGTCGAAGCTCGTACCGCCCCTCACCCTACTGACGGCAGCGCACCGCGACTAGACGCGAATGCTTATGTGCGTAAGTCGTTTGAGCACACTTCAAGCCTCGTGTTCGGTCGACACGCCGCTCGAGGTGCCGGAAAACACGCAGGTTTTACCTAAGATTCTGCTTTCACTTCAGAAACCCCAGTCACATCAGTAACAGGACTGTAGTCTCCACGGGATTTCATTTAGCTGGCTAACGCCCGGATTCTGCTGGAGAAACCCGTGACCTTGCCCTCCCCCGCCCGCCTGCTGTGCGCCGCTGTACTGTCCCTCGGTCTCGCGGGCAGTGCCATTCCCGCTCTGGCCCTCGACGCCGCACCCTCAGTGCCTGCCGCTCCGACGATCCCGCCCACTCCGGCACCTGCCGATCCAACGATCCCGCCCACTTCGCCGTCTGTCGAAGAGCGTGCTACCGGTGAACCCGTCGCCCCGACCGCGACCCTCACCCCCAGCGCACCCTTGTTGTCCCCGCAACTCCCTGGGACGCCCTCTACGGGGAGCGAGGGCATCGACGCCAGCACGTCGGCTTCGCCTGATACCGTCCCCTACGATCAACTCATCGCCAGCCCGGCCAAACAATCCGAGCTCGCGGGTCCGCTCGGTGCCAGCCTCGGTCAGGGACTTGAGCGGATCGTCGAGAATGATGACCCACAGGTGCCGACCGATGAGGAGAACGAGCTCCTCGCCCTGATCGTCGAGGGCAAGAGTATCGACGAAGCCACGGATCGTATCAGCGCTGAAGACGAAGGTGGAACCAACTCCGCTTCGGCAGCGCGCGAATCACCGGGACAGGTGTCGCCTGCCCCTTTCGCCGCGGCGACCAACTACTGGAAGCCGTCCGGCGTCCTCGGAGTCGACGTCAGCAGCCACCAGGGCACTGTGGACTGGGCAGGGGCATGGTCCTACGGATCGCGATTTGCCTATGTAAAGGCAACTGAAGGGACCTACTACAAGAACGAGTTTTTCGGCGGCCAGTACGGCGGTGCTGACAACCAAGGGATGCTGCGCGGTGCATACCACTTCGCCACGCCGAACACGACAAGTGGCTCTGAACAGGCTCGCTTCTTCGTCGCGAACGGAGGTGGCTGGAGCGCTGATGGCAAGACACTGCCGCCCCTGCTGGACATCGAGTACAACCCTTATACGTCCCTCGGCAACGTCTGCTACAACATGAGCCCGACGCAGATGGTCAACTGGATCCGGGACTTCTCCAACACCATGCGCACGCTGACCGGGCGCCTGCCGATGATCTATTCCACCGCGGATTGGTGGAATACGTGCACCGGCCGATCGACGGCTTTTAGCGACCACCCGCTGCATATCGCCAGCTACAGCAACTACGGACCGGGCACCCTCGCCGCCGGATGGAACTCCTACGCCCTCTGGCAGTACACGAGCGAAGGCCCTGTCGTCGGCGATTGGAACCAGTGGCCCGGGGACCTCAACGGGCTCCGGACCTTCGCTACCGGTTCAGAAAGAGCCCCTGCGGTGGTGGTGCCGGTGGATAAGTCGTTGAAGGTCTTCAGTCCCGGTGATTTCAATGGTGATGGGCGTGCGGATATGGTCACGCGTCGGACCGATGGGAC
>NZ_QZVT01000024.1 GCF_003602275.1 Arthrobacter cheniae
GGTACTGCACCCGAGAGAGTGTGGGAGAGTAGGACACCGCCGGACAACCATTACACACGGAAGGCCCCACACCACCAGGTGCGGGGCCTTCCGTACGTTAACCTAGGTATACGGGCAGACCGACACACCACACCCCAACCCGCCACACCACACCGGGGCGCCCGGGTATACGGACACAGCGGCCGGCCCGCCGCGCCGCATCGGCCAACCAGCCACACCGGAACACCAGCCAACCTGCACACCGGTGCAGCCGCTGCAGGCGATGGCCACCGTGATACAGACTCCAGCTGACTCCAACCGTCTACCGAACCCGCCCGCCGGTCCCAGCCCGCGGTAAAGACACAGTGAGTCGAGAGACTCATGCAACATCCCCTGCTTGTTCCGCGTCGGCCGCTCGGCCGGCTGGTCGCGCTCGAGCTCGGGGAATGCAGCCATCACGGTGAGCGTGGCTCTGACCTTCTGCCCCTTCCTTAGTGATAGTGATTCTTCATGCATCTTTGCGGAAGGGAGTAGCCCAATGTGTCAGATCATCGTTATGACCCGGCAGCTTGCCGGAGGTTGCCCGTCCAGCTTCCACACCGCCTCGTGCTCGCCGGCCCGAAGGTAATTCTGCATCTTCTCGAGTTTTAGCCGGGGTGGCCCTTGTCCTACTCATATCGTGATTCGAAATAACCCGTCTCGAAGCCCGACAAAGAAGGCTGCATGCTGCGGATCTGCGTTCTGGTTGGAGGTGCTGACTCTGGCATATCCGTTGCATCCCGCCCTTGGCGATCCCTCACACTCATCGACGGCATACCCTCTTTTTCGCGTAGAAAGTTGGGGCAAGACACAGCGGGGAGTAGAAACGGGGTTGTCCGCGAATTGTCACCGCAACGGTCTGGTTGAGGTTCATCACCCGAAAGGGTTGCTTCTCCTGCTTTGACCAAAGACACTGGACGAACCTGGGGAGGGATCGGCATTCACATCAACTTCAGGGAGCAACGATGCTGCACTTCAAATCTCCTCACTCGGGCGGGCGTAGTAGAGGTCGCAGGGCCTCTTGGATCGGCGCGCTGCTGACAGCGTTGTTGCTCGCGCTGGGCGCCCTGGTGATGCCGGTTCCGGCGACGGCCGCTCCGGGAGATGTCGGAGTGGAGGGTCCGTCGCATACGGGAACGGGAACGCCGACGGGTACGAAGCGGGCCACGAGTGTGTTGTGGTTCAACGACGGGCTCTGGTGGGGGAACCTGTGGGACACCGCGAGCTCGGACTTCCATATCTTTCGGTTCAATGCCGCGACGAGCACGTGGGTCGATACGGGTGTGGCGACGGACCCGCGGGCAAGCACGCATCATGACGTGCTATGGGACGGGACGACGTTGAATGTCGCGAGTTACCGGTTCGTCAATGACGGATTGCCGGCTGAGCCGAACTTCCCGACGACGATGCGGCGTTACAGCTACAACGCGAGTACGAAGGCGTACACGCTGCTGAGCTCTACCCAGATCAACAACCAGCGCGTCGAGGCCCTGACCATCGATAAGGACTCGACCGGTCGGGTATGGGCCACCTGGCAGCAGGGGAACCGAATTTACCTGAACTCCACTAATACGGACGGCAGGACGTGGGGGACGCCGTTCGCACATCCCGCGGCGTTGAGCAATGTGTCCGTGGACGACACGTCGGCGGTCATCGCCTTCGACGGGAACAAGATGGGTGTGATGTGGAGCCGGCAGGTCGGCGATGCCACCGACGGCATGTACTGGAGCTACCACGTGGATGGAGCGTCGAATACCTCCTGGACTACGCCGGTGGCGGCGGTATCAGGGGCGCGCAGCGGTGATGACCACATGAACCTGAAGTGGCTGGACTCCTCCGGCGGCAGCGTATTCGCCGCTATCAAGACATCGTTCACGTCCTCCTCCCAGCCGCTGATCCAGCTGTTGAAATTGAGCGGTACGACGTGGACGGCGCACACGATCGCGACCGTGGCGGAGTGCCCAAATCGGGTGATCGTCATGATCGACGAGAGCACCCAAAGGCTACGTACCTTCGCCACCTACCCGAAGCCCAGTGGCACGACGAACGCTGGTGTCTGCACCAGTTCGGGAGGTGCGATCTACGAAAAATCCACGCCGCTGGACAACATCAGCTTCACCACCACGAAAACGGATCGCATCGTCGATGCCGACCAGTATGTGCACAACGTGTCATCGACGAAGCAAAACCTCAACTCCTCGACGCGCGGCACGGCCAACAGCGGTCTGCTGGTGCTCGCGGATGTAAACGCCACAAGCCGGTACTGGCATTACTACGACTCCAGCGGGGGTAGCGGTGGTGGTGATACGACGGCTCCGACGGTGACCACTACGTCGCCGACTACTGGCGCGGTTAATGTGGTGGCGTCGGCGAATGTGACGGGGACGTTCTCGGAGGCGATGAACCCGGCGACGGTCACCTCGTCCACATTCACCTTGACGGGGCCTGGGACGACGTCGGTACCGGCCGCTGTGACATACAGCGGCAACGTTGCGACGCTGAACCCGACTGCGGATCTGGCAGTAAATACCACGTATACGGCCACGATCAAGAGCGGCGCCAGTGGGGTGAAGGATGTTGCCGGTAACGCGTTGGCGGCGGACAGGACGTGGACCTTCACCACCACGGCTCCCGCGGCCGGTGATACGACGGCTCCGACGGTGACGGCAACGTCGCCAACTACTGGCGCGGTTGGTGTGGTGGCTTCGGCGAATGTGACGGGGACGTTCTCGGAGGCGATGGATGCGACGACGATTACCTCGTCCACGTTTACGTTGACGGGGCCTGGGACGACGTCGGTACCGGCCGCTGTGACATACAGCGGCAACGTTGCGACGCTGAACCCGACTGCCGAGTTGGTGGCAAGTACGACGTATACGGCCACGATCAAGGGCGGCGCCAGTGGGGTGANCGGCCACGATCAAGGGCGGCGCCAGTGGGGTGAAGGATGTTGCCGGTAACGCGTTGGCGGCGGACAGGACGTGGACCTTCGCAACCACGGCCGGCGGCGCGTCGCAGACCGTCAATATCTCGGCCACCGCTGACAGCTATGTCTCCGGCGGGGTGCCAACCACGAACTTCGGCACCAGTGCCATGCTGGGTGTCGACAATAGCCCGGTTGAGGTTGCGTACCTGAAGTTTGACCTGTCGGCCTATGCGGGTAGGACGCTGGAAAGTGCGACGCTGCAGTTGCGTAGCGCTGGCAGCGGATCAACAGGCAGTCAAAATGTGAAGCTCGTCGCTGTTGACACCTGGACTGAAACCGGGATCACCTTCAACAACCGTCCGGCGCTCGGCACAAGCATCGGCACGTTCGGTCCCACCGCGACCAACACCACCTACAACGTTCCGCTGGCCGTCAGCGGACTCGTTGGAGAGCCCGGCGGGCAACTTTCTCTTGGTCTTGACTCCAGCAGCAGCGACGGCCTGGACCTCAACTCCAAGGAAGCCGGCAGCACACTCGCACCCACACTGGTGCTCACCTTCAGGCAGTAGGGCACCGCTAGCAGACCGACGCCACAGTGCCGGGACTTCATCCGAGAGGGTCTGGTCCCGGCACTGCCATGTACACCTGTAGTCAGTAGTCAGTTGTCCGGTTCAGGCCGCAAGATCTCACGAAGCGAAGCGGGACATTGGACGAACCATCACACTGAACCGCATCAATCAGGCCTCCCTGGGTTGATTTGGTGGTGGGGGTGGGGTGGTCGTATAGTTATGGAGTTGCCCCGGTGTGGGTGACAATCCCCCTTTGATGAAGTTGATGTTGTTCCGGCGTGT
>NZ_QZVT01000015.1 GCF_003602275.1 Arthrobacter cheniae
TCAGTGACACCCACGGGTTCCTCCGGATGACACTGCACGACGACGGGTCATTCGACTGGAAATTCGTTCCGACATCGGGGACGAGCACGGACGCAGGCACGCGGTCCGCACCCCGATGAGGTGGTGACCTAACCGGCAAGCCCCGGGCTCAGCTATGAGCCACCACGCGGCAACCTCGCCTGACTAGGGTGTGCAAGTAGTGGTGGACTAACGGGCTGAGACCACCAGAGCTTTCCAAGACACCCAAGCAGGTCGAGCACCGCGCAACCACTCCCCCGGAATTACGGGCCTTCTTTTGTCTCGGAAACTTGTCTCACCGTGTTTCGTCTCAAAACTATTCACCGTGGGCTTTTATGAGTCAGAACGACGAGATGAGGCATCTCGGGTATGTCGGTTCTCACGGTCGCCTGCACAAATGCTCAAGGTCGCCTGCAGGAGCTTGAATCGACTCTTGAACGGGTCGGGCGCCATGCTATTTTGGCCGCAGTGACATTCTTACTTTCTCTGTGACCCAGAGTCGATGCAGCGGTTCCCGCTCGCTTCCCTTGGAAGCGATGATTCCGTGTGCCCTCGAAGGGAACTCCTTCACGAGTTCCCCTGGCACCCGGTCCTTCACCGAACTCATCCAGAAAAGATTCCCATGCCCTTCACCTCGAACGACTCCACCGCGTCCTCCTCACCATCCCTCGACCGGGGATCCTTGCGCCCTGATTGCGGTAACTGCTTTGCGCTCTGCTGCACCGCCCTGGGATTCTCCCGCAGCACGGACTTCGCCATCGACAAACCAGCAGGGACTCCCTGCCAGAACCTCGACTCCGACTTCTCCTGCACCATCCACGACAGCCTTCGACCGCGAGGCTTCCGTGGTTGCACCGTCTTCGACTGCTTTGGGGCCGGCCAGCACGTCTCCCAGAACCTCTTTCAAGGCATCAGCTGGAGATCGGATCCGGGAACAGCGAAGAACATGTTCCCGGCGTTCAAGGTAGTCCGCCAACTCCACGAGATGCTCTGGTACCTGGCAGAAGCCACCAATAGGACCTTCGACCCGGATACCTCGCACCAAGTCAACGAATTCAGAAAGGCTATCGAGAATGCGATGAGCGACACGCAGCAGGTGCTGGCCATTGACCTAGACGATCTGCATTCCAGGGTTCGGTCCGTCCTGATGGACGTCAGCGAAGAAGTCCGATCCTCATACCTCGCTACCGGTGATGATCACCTCGATGCTGCACTTATCCCGGGAGCGGACCTCATGGGCAAGAAGATGAGGTCCAGATCGCTATGTGGTGCGGATCTTCGAGGCGCGTATTTCATCGCCGCGGACCTGCGAGGCTGCGACCTATCCGGCGCTGACCTGCTCGGCGCTGACCTCCGAGACGCCCGACTCGAAGGGGCCGACCTTTCCAAAGCTCTCTATCTGACACAGGCCCAACTCAACGCCGCTCAAGGCGACGCACGCACACTCTTACCCGCCGATCTAGACCGTCCTAGGCAATGGCTCAATAACGGCTAAGGACAGCGCCATGGGTCCCGCTCACAGGCCGATGCAAACGAGTTCGAGCAAATAGATGCCTACACTCGTCTGCGCAGACGCCAGAGCGGCGCAGCGTGTGAAAACCTCGAGAAACGATTGGATTTTTACCGCGGGCCGGGAGGTCAGAAGGTGTCCCAATGAAGGACCGGCTTGCCGAAACAAATTGATCTTGGTGGTGCGAGGGCATGATCAGCAGGGACTACTACAAGGTCTGCCCATACCCACCCACCACCTGACCAGTACTGGGCAGCTCACCTCAAGACAGGCGGTGTACATGGCACGGTCACCCTGACGCTGTGCCGCCGGATTCGGGCCTGAGTGAATAGCACCGAAAGTGGCAAGAGACACGGGCGCTCGTCGACAGACACGGGCGCTCGTCGACACCCGGACGCTACCAGCAGTACCTTGGCTCCGAGCCTTCGGCGCCACCCGACCGGGCCGGGCAACCGCAAAGTTTCCGCCCGCCTCCGGTAGCCCTGGTGATAGACCGTATGGATGGCCTTCAAATCTTCGGGCGCACGCCATGACCCGCTCCGCAGTTCGGGCGGCCTCCACGAAGCCAACCGGTTCCAGCGCGGGGTAGCGGAATTCCTTCGCCTACCGCTGATCCTGACCGCCGTCTTCTGCCTGGTCGCTGTGGGGGTGTCACTCTTGGACCGCCTCACCCCTGACGATGCCGGTTTCCGTACCCTCGTGCGCTCGGTCGTCTCCGAGGAGGGCGCCGTCGACTTCCTCTCCGCCGTGGCCACGAGCCTGCTGACGGTCACCTCGATCACCTTCTCGGTCCTGCTGCTCGCGGTACAGCAGACAGCGAGCTCGCTCACCCCCGTGGTCTTCGACCAGTTCCTCCGCAGGACCGCGAACCAGGTGTACTTCGGGTTCTTCATCGGGGCCACCACCTTCTCCTTCCTCGTCCTCGGCCTGGCTCACAAACAGCCCGCCCCGCTCTATAGCGCGGCCCTCACACTCGTCCTGGTGGTGGCGTCCCTCGTGGTCCTGCTCATGCTCATACACTCGACGATCGACCAGATGCGCCCCGAGTCGGTAGTGCGGTCCATCCATGAACTCGCGCTGCAAGCCCGCGAGGTGGAGCTGAAGATGCTGGGCCGGACCCGCATGGCACGGCACTCCGACCCGGATCGGCCAGAGCGCGAGATCCACGTTATGGATACAGGATTCGTCGTCACGGTCGACACGGAGAAGCTCGGAGCGATTGCCTCCTCGGCCGGGGACGACGTCGAAGTGATCGTCGAGGGCAGACTGGGCGAATACATGGTGTTCGACGATCTCCTCGTGCGGCTCGTCAACATCGATCCGGAGGATTCCAGCTACGACGACGACGTTATCGATGCTTTCGGCATCGACGACATCCGCGACGTGAATGTCGAATCCGGCTACGCACTGGACCAACTGGAGAACATCGCCTGGGAAACGGGCACCAGCGCCTCCCAAAGCCCCCAGACAGCGTCGACCGCGATCCGCACTCTCAGTGACCTCCTAGGCCGGTGGCTCATGGCGGGTGAGCGCGACCGCTCCGAGCGCAGCACCAGGCAGGACGAGCTCCCCGTTGTCTACACCGACGGCGCCGTCGAGCGGGGACTGGTCGCCCTGTCCACCCTCCTGGTCGGCTCCTCGGAATCCCGACAGGCCCAGACGACAGCGAAGATCCTGCACTCCTTCGCCCGACTCATACCACGTCTGCAGGACAAGGACCGCGCCGCCTTCGACGACGCCCTCGATGCAGCCCTGCCGGCGGTGATCCAGCAGGCAGAGATCCCACCGCTGCGGGACGCACTCGCGGAACTCGAGAAGGTCATGAACAAGCACGGGCACGACACCGAGCGCGTCCGGCTCGTGAGAAACCTGCTGACCGAGGCCACAAGCCAAATGATGCCCAAACCAACCGACGAACCCGAGGCCGCTCACCCGCGTAGAGAGGGCGACCGCGAAGAAGGCGTTAGGAGCTCCGCAAACGAAACCGAGACATCAAGGAGAAGTGAGACAAGAGTTGGTGATCTCAACTGACGGACGCATTGGACGCACCGGACCTGGAGTTTCGCGAATGATCGATGACAACGGCCCGTCGCGATGGTCGCTCTGTAGACGCTCTAGATCCTCAACGAAACACTGCCGTGCTGTGGATACTAGGAGCCTATTCATCACCTGCGGGCTTGTTCACACCGCACTGGGATCGACATGGAGTTCAGCGCCCTGCAATTGAAGCGACCGTCCGCCCGGCCGCACGCCGATCATTCGCCCCTCTATCGTCGTCCTGCCATCGTCGTCCTCGCCTGCGCCGTCCTCGCCCTTCAGATCGCGGGCCTTGGCATGCTCGTCACCTTCCGCCCACCCGCTCGCTGATGATGGCCGCGCGTCTTTCTCCTTGAGGATCGCTTTAGGGTCGATGTTGAAGCCCTGGTAGGGGAACGTGAAATCTGCTGCTTCGGGTGAGTAAACCTCGAAATGTAGATGTGTAGGAATACGCCGAGGCCGGCCTTGTCGCCCCGCTGCGGAGGCTCCTACATCCTCGAATGAGGAGTCTTCGTGAGCGACATCCAGCTACTATCCGTACTGGCAACGGAGCCTGCCGGCGACATGTTGATGTGGCTCCACGAGAACAGTGACAAGCAACGCGCTACGCATGTTTTTGACGACGAGGATGTGTTCGAGGCGACTAGTTTTTCCTCACACATGAACTGCTCGATGAAGAACAACCCGTGTCGGTCCGTGATTGTTGACGGCTCGGGGACGTCGACTCGCACAGCGGCCCCTCGAACACCTAGCGATTTCATGCGGAACGGAGGCACGACCATCTTTAATAACAGCAAGAACCTGTCAAAAAGAACGGGTGCTAGTCAATCTAAGCTGGGAAATGATGTTTGAGCGACGTTCTCCCATATTCACCTCGCAACCTATGGGTTGCAGCACGGGCGCAGGAGGACGCGAAGAAGGTGTACGGGTACATGACGCAGGACGCGCAGCGGAAGCTCGATGAGGCTAAGCTCAAGTTCGAGCGCGCCCTTCCCGGTCACTTCGACGCGTCCGACGAGACGGAGAACGGCGAGCTTGAGGGGCAGGCTGACGCCCTCACCGAGTTGACCGAGATCGAGACCGACAAACTGGAGGCACCGAAGATGGACCCCGAGACTGACACCGAGTTCGACAACGCCCTCGCGCCGAAGACTGATGCCGAGTTCAAAGATGCCGACGGACCGGACGTGCCGAACCTGGCAAAAGCCGATGAGGCACCCAAGGCCAATGCCACGGCAGATGACAAGGCCGACACTGCCGAGTTCAAAGATGCCGACGGACCGGACGTGCCGAACCTGGCAAAAGCCGATGAAGCCCCCAAGGCCAATGCCCCGGCAGATGACAAGGCCGACACTGCCGAGTTCAAGGATGCCGACGGACCGGACGTGCCGAACCTGGCAAAAGCCGATGAAGCCCCCAAGGCTTGACATCGGGGCCAGGGTTACCGACACCCGGGCCAAGGCACCTGCCGCTAACCGTGCGCGCGGTGGAGCAGTGACGCCTCGCAAGTAGTTTCACCAAGTTTCACCCCGCCCCGCTTACCGTGATGTTGACGGCGTGAGTTCATGACTCAGGCGGGGCAACTTCATGACACCAACCAACCGAGCAAGGGAATGACTACCCCCTCAACTGACCAATTGGTGAATGAGTTTCGCGCGGTCGAGGATGGCTCGACGTACGTTCTCCTGGGCGGTGACCCGCATGCTCGAACTGACCACGATCAGCATCGGCAATGGGGCCTTCGCCTCGTATGAGAGCCCGCGGTCGTAACAGGGGTCAGGATCGCAGAATTTTCCCGATGATCTTGCCTCGGGCCAGCTCATCGACCAGCTTGTCGAGATAGCGAACTTTCTGCATCAAAGGGTCTTCGATGTCTTCGACGCGCACTCCGCACACGACGCCGGTAATCAGCGGGGCATTGGAGTTCAGGCGTGCGTCGGCGAAGAACGCCTCGAACGAGGTCTCCTGCGCTAGATGACGCTCGAGGTCGGTGTCATCGAAGCCGGTCAACCACGTGATGACCTGGTGCAGCTCGGCTTTAGTGCGGCCCTTGTTCTCCACTTTCGTGACGTAGTGGGGATACACCGCAGAGAACGGCATACGGTAGACCCGGGTCAGGGTCTTTTCGTCCGTTTTCATGCCGCAATCTTATCGCTGGATGGCGAATCAGGTTCGACATGCTCGTCTAGTGCGGCTTTGAAGACGCGCATCGTGTTCGCGATCTCACCTTCGTACGAGCATCTGACTGAACAGCCGTTCCTTCGGCGTCCTGCTGGCATGAGAGGCGCCCGCAATCCGGTACCTCACCGGGGCTTTTGGCAAACCGGGAGCGTAGCGACGGCGTCCCGCTACGGGATGGGCATTTACCCGGGACGGTGAAAGTGGGCGCAGGGTACCTTGTTCGTGCGTCGTCTACTGCCGGTTCTGGTCGGTCAGTGCGGCGTTGATGAGGTCTACGGTTGATCGGGGATCTTCAACGCTGATGTACAGCCGCTGGAAGCGTTCGGCTGTGGTCTGGATGACGATCGTGGTTTTGCCTCCGGTAACGTTCCAGTAGTGTCGCTGGCCGTCTTTCCGCCAGGTGCCGACCCACTTGTGGCCGGGGATGCCCAGACCCGGTCCGCGCACTCCTTTGTAGTCCTCGACGACGCCGGGGTCATGTGTTGCTCCTCGTACCTGGTCCATGGGCACTTCAATCCGACGTGTGAAGCCCCAGAGCTTGTCGAGTCCTCGTGGTTTGATGACGAGGCGTCGGTGTGTCGTGTCGATCGATACCGTGTTCATACGTGTCCTTCGTTCAGGCCGGCCCGTGCCAGCAGTTGTATCCCCAGCTCGTGCGCCGCGTTCTCGCCTCGGGCTTTGATGGCTTGTGCGCAGAGGGCCCGAATCTCGTCATCTCGCGCTGCTAGTTCTCCCAGTGCCACGAGCAGCAGCTCGGATGAGCTTGGAGGATCGGCAGTGTCCGTCAGAGTGGTACGTAAGCACTCGAGGAAGATGCCCCGTTTACTTCCGAAAGCTGCGTACAGGCTTCCTCGGTGTATGCCGGTGCTCTGCACGAGTCGATCCATGGAGCAGCCCTCGTACCCGTCGGTAATGAACAGCCTCGTCGCGGCGATGATGGCTGATTCGATGTTGAATTCTCTAGGGCGACCCACAGTTAAAGAATGAACGTTCAAGAACAATTGGTCAAGAACCGAAACCTCGGTCTAGGTCATCCCACGAAGGTGTCGAAAACCTGAAGCTTCCTAAGACAGGCCGAGAGCCTCCATCCGACCGTCTCGGGTCATCGGCACGACGCGGGAGAGTACGGCACCTGTCATATAACACCCCGGCGTACGAGACACAGCGACCAGACGGAGCAGGCACACTCTGTCCCCACCCTGAGGCAGGTTTCCACTGCACAATAGCTGTGGCGTCGGCCATTGCGCACCACACGAATCACCCTTAGTCGCGCTCACTTCATCGGGAAGGAACAGATTACAGCGCCGCGAATCAATAACTTGTTGACAACAACGTGTTGATGCATTGAAGTGGGGAAGTGCCCTCCGATGATCAGAATGACGCCGCCGATCTGGATCGATTCCGTGCCACGCTGAAGCAGGCCGGCGCCGATGGCCTCCCTCGCCGCCCGTGGCAGCACCCCCGCCAGCCTGCCTCTGATACCGATCTGGTCTGGTTCGCTGCGTGGTCCGCCCGCGACGTCGAGACTACGGATCAGGCCGTTTTGCGTGCCGGGTTGCGGTTGCTCGCCGCCGCCCGGGCGGAACTCGACCAGGTCGAGTCCGGTCTCTTGTTCGCTGCTCGTGACGCGGAAATGACGTGGCCAGAGATCGCGGAAGCGCTGGGCTTGGGATCGGCACAGGCCGCCCAACAGCGACTGAGCCGGGTGCTGGCTCGAACGAGCGGGCCAGGGACGGAGCCCTGAGCAGTGTTGGTTCCTCTTACGGATGCGGATGAGCAGTGTGGGGCCAAGGCTGCGAACCTAGCCCACCTGCTGCGCGCCGGGTTCGACGTCCCACCCGGATTCGTGGTCCTCGATGTACTGAGCGGCGACAGTTGGGTGCACGAGCTCAGGGCGGCGCTGCGAGACACGGGCGCAGCGTCGGTCGCCGTGCGCTCATCCGCGCTGGGGGAAGACGGATCCGAAGCGTCGTTCGCCGGCCAGTTGCGCTCCACTCTCGACCTCACCGAACCGGCACAGGTGATTGACCAGGTGCGTCGCGCCGCCCGCTCCGGAGTAAGTCCGGAAGCCGTCGCCTATGCGGCCCGGATGGGGCAAGAGCCGGCCATGGTGGTCCCCGTGATCGTGCAAGCCCTCGTTCCCGCGGAAGTCGCCGGGGTGATGTTCACCCGGCACCCGGTCACCGGATCGCACGAGGTGGTGATCGAGGCCGGTCGCGGGCTCGGCAAGGACGTCGCGGACGGAACCGTAACCCCTTGGGCCTGGGTCGTCGATGGCCATACCATCACCCGCCAAGCCATCACCCGCCAAGCCAGTGACCTATGCCCACCGTTGACAGACAGGCAGGTCCGCCAGCTCGCCGCGCTGGGGCTCAGGATCCAGGCGGTGTTCGGGTGTCCCCAGGACATCGAGTGGGCAATCGCCGACGGTACAACCTGGGTGCTGCAGTCCCGTCCCATCACCGCAAGCCCCATCGCGACGACCCCGGACACTGCGCAACGCGACGGGCGGGCTGTCGGCCGGGTAGTGGCGACAGGCACTCCAGCCAGCCCAGGCACCGCGGAGGGATTCGTGCGGATCGTGCACGGATTCGACGACTTCGCCCGCTTCGAAGCCGGTGAGGTGCTGGTCTGCCGCACCACCTCACCTGCCTGGACGCCCCTGCTCGCTCGCGCCGCGGCGGTCGTGACCGAGATCGGCGGTCTCCTCGCTCACGCCGCGATCGTGGCTCGCGAATTCGGCATTCCAGCCGTTCTGGCAGCAGAAAAGGCAATGGGCGCGCTCACCGACGGACAGCACGTCGTCATCGACGGAACCGCAGGCACCGTCACAACCACCCCAAGCATCAGGAGAGCAATGAACCATACGTCCCCGCCCAACGTCCGTGTGCTGCACGCCGTGCGGACCCAGGGCTACGCCGACCTCGCACGCATCTCCGCCCATGTTCGTCAGCCCGAAGGCGAGGTCAATGAGTACCTCCTGAGCGCTGAAGCGCACGGCTGGATCGCCTACACCTCCTACGCCGGTGATGGCGGGTGGTCACTGACGGAAGCTGGCAAAGATCATGGCGAACGGCTGCTGGCGGCGGAACTCGACGCGGTCGGCGCCCGCGCAGCAGTCGAGGCAGTCCACGAAGACTTCCTATCGCTCAATGCAGTTGTGGCTACGGCCTGCTCAGCCTGGCAGCTGGCAGAACTGGGCATTGGGGCGCACCACCCGACCCTCTCCGACACGATCAGAACCTTGGAGGGCCCCGCGGCCGCGCTGGCGGGAATCGAGGACCGTCTAACTTCCCATCTGGAGCGGTTCGCCGGCTACCACCACCGCTTCACCGCAGCCCTAGCACTGGCTGGCGCAGACGCCGCGTGGATTACCGGCACTGACCGCGACTCCTGTCACCGCGTGTGGTTCGAGCTGCACGAAGACCTCATTGCAACCCTCGGCCTGACTCGTGATGGTCGATAAAGGACCGAAACACCGACCCCGGTCTCCGATACGAACAATGGGGCAAAACCGTCCGAAGGCGGACCGCCCTCACCTGAATTTAGTTGCAAGCTTCAAGTATGGATACGTCGATGATTATCGAATTGGTCAAAGGATGGGAAGGGTCCCTAGTGGTTCGCCCGGGACCGGGCGATGGGACCCCTGAGGTCGTATGGGGTGACACCTTTTTCTATTACGCGCCCGATCACGTCATGCCAGCGAACCGTCAACCGTTCGCGACAATCGTCACCAAGGACTACCCCGGCGATCACAAGTCGAAGTTGCACCGTGAGGGTCTCTACCGGGTCAACATCCACCCGGGGAAAAACTCCTTCCCGGAGTGGGCGAAGAACAGCACCGCAAGCCCGGACTCGATCGACAGTATCTTCGCGCACCCCGTGTATGGCGATGCAGGGTGGCTGGCGGTCATCAATCCGGGCACGAGGACCACCAGTGTTGTCAGAGTCCTGCTACGGGAAGCATTCGACCTTGACCGGAACCGTTACGAGCGTCGCCAGCTACGCAAGGAGGAAGGCAATGACTGACATCACCCACAAGGGCGATCAGGATTGGTGACTCTACGACGCGGTGGTCTCCACCCTGATCAGACACATCGCCTGCTGAGTACAACACCGCTTCCATCCACCTCCATCAGGCATTCGGTTTCCGCCCCCTCGGTGCCTTCTCCGAAGCCCACGGCGTCACAGCCGACAACGGACAATCCGAGCTCATCCTCTTCACAGCGGCCGGCTGACGGGTCGGCTTACTGGCGCAATTCGTACTTCCCTTGGTGAGAGAACCGGGGACGTGAATGACTTGCTACCTTTGGGTGATGGTTGGGGTTAGCGGGCGGCGAATGTCGTAGTTCGAAAGCCCGCTCAACTTCCATTGCAGGGCATCGCGGCCCTCCTGAAGATACTGCTGAAGGACGTCCTCAGGCTGCAGTGGCCGCATGAAGCCAAGCGCGCCATACGCCCTCCTGGTGAGTCAGTCCGTCGTGGGAAGAGTTGAGCTGCGTGCACCCCGATGCAACGAGAAAGGTGCGTAAGCCGATTTCTCAGCAGACGGATTTAGAACGCTGCCTCTTCCCGACCGCAAGTGTGTGATGAATAGGCTGAGATACTTCGGACATGGGTCTTGCTTATCAGGACAACCGACAGCGAATCGGGACTGCTTGGGATGGGCAATCACCGGTTGTAGCCATGGCTGCTGCGGTGGGTATCGCCGAGGTTGTGCTGATGGGCGGCTTCATCATGGTGCCGCAATCATGGGTTCTCGCGTTGATCGTAGCGGCCCAGATCTTGGTATGTGCTGCGATGCTGGCGCCGATATGGCCAAGTGTGTCGTGGAAGCTGATATGCGGATGCGCGGCTCCGGGCCTTGTCCTGACCGGATTCACCGTCATCGGTGGTGGGTATTGGGCGGCCTTCTGGCTGGTAGGCCTACCGGCCTGGGTCATGCTGTGTCAGCGGTGGAGCCGATACCGGCTCCGGAGGAAGTTCCTCGAGGTGCTGGGTTTCGCAGGTTTGTACGCAGGTGCATCGCTGCTCTTTGCTCTTTGCGTGTATCTGCCGAACCCGGCTGCTCTGCTGCTACCACTGGTTCCGGCGGCGCAACTGTATTTCGGTGCCCTGCCTGTACAACGCAACCTGCCAGCACTGATCGGACTGGTCTTATCAGTAGGACTCGTCGTGCTTGCTGCGCTCCAACCTGATGCTGACTGGGGTGCGCCGTGGTCCTACGCCGGTGCCGCGGTTACAGGAGTGCTGATCCTTGCGTCCTACACAGGCCGCAAATCACGATGACCTAGATCGGGATGATCCACGGCCGCTGCACGCAGAGGGATCGGCATGCGGACACTGAGTACTGCAGCTCGGCGTCTAAGAGCCAAGTCTTACCAAATGCCGGTCATTGACCGCGAGAGGAAATCGCTAAGCATCACCAGAGATGTTGACACGTCTTGTACTTGTCTGACCACGACTTGGCGACTGACTCATTGCGGATGCCCCTTCGTTCGTCACCGGTACCGAAAGGTGCTTCCCTCGCCGGCCCCGGGTAATCTAAAACCCCTCAAGATGGGGCGTAATCGGTGCGTGCTCAGGTGGTGGTTGTCCATTTGAGGACCGATGCTCCTGCTTTCATTGCTGGTCCGGCGGGCACCATCCTCATTAGGGTGTTGCGAACAGTGATGCTGATCCTGCCTTCAAGGTCGGCTCCGACTCGCCCAGCGCTTCGTGATTGGCGGGCTATCTTCTGCGTGCGGGGGCGGCGGAGTGTATCGAAAGCGCATAATGCGGATTGCAGGGACACTCCCTCGTTCACGGGTCGACCGATCAGAAGTCCGATGCAGGCGCCGTCCTCCAGTGAGGAGTTCGCTCCTTGTCCCATGGTGGGGATCATGGCGTGTGCTGCGTCCCCGATGAGTACCACCCGTCCGAAAATATAGGTCTTGAGGTCAGGGGCGAGGTCATAGACGTCGTGATGCAAAACCTGATCGCTTGGGGTGCGATCGATGAGAGGTTGTACGGGGTCTGCCCATCTCCTGAAATGATGGATAGCGGCAGCTTTTTCATCAGGCCAATGATGGCCTTCCTTTGAGGAGGTGTACCCGTACCAGTACACCTGAGCAGCTCCGATACGTACGGCCCCGAACTCTGTTCCCGGACCCCACCTGATAGTGAAATCCTCTGTCACCAGCGCCGAGTCAGAAACAATTCCCCGCCACGATGATTTGCCACTGAACCGAGGCGCTGTCCTGGGAGCAATGAGGCCCCTGACAGTGCTGCGAAGACCGTCAGCCCCAATGACAAGATCGGCATCATAGGACACGGCACCATTCGCGCCCACACAGCTCACCCGTGCCTTGGGCCCGTTTGGTGTACCCGGAGTGACGCTGATGACCCGGGTACCGCTTATCAACACGGCCCCTTGAGCTGCGGCAAGCAGCAAGCCGTGGAGGTCCTGTCGGTGAATCCCGTAAACCTCCTGGGCCGAGCTGGATGTACTGGCGAGAGGAACGCGCAACAACCAGGAGCCATGTTCATCGGTGGTACCGGCCAAACGTACCCGATAACCTGCATCGCGGACAGCAGCGTCAACGCCAAGAGATGCCAGAGCCGACATCCCATTAGGAGTGATTGCCAGGCCTGCACCGACCTCCACGAAAGCTCGCGTCCGCTCGAGCACAGTCACCCTCCAGCCCTCACGTGCGAGAGAAACCGCCGCAGCTAGACCGGCAATGCCCCCGCCAACAACTATTGCGTGGTGCTCGACTGCCATGACAACACCCTTCCGATTGCCTCCACTAGCCGAGCGTACGCTGAGCAACCACTGATCAAGCCAGGCGGATTCCGATGCGCGAGCAAAGCAGCAAGCTATGTCTCACAATCGATGGGTGGCAAGACGACAGGACGTGACACCTCACCTCGGCTCCCTCGTCGTCCCACATGTACTTCGCCTCGAGGACTGCTTGTTAGAGCGTTTTCCTCATCTTCACGCTGGTGGTCTCGTATCCCAGGGAGGCGTACAGCCCTCGGGCCGCGGTGTTGGCCCCGAACACGTTGAGCCCAAGGGTGCGGGCTCCTTGTGATCGTGCGTACTCTTCGGCAAGCAGCATCGCTGCCCGGCCGATGCCTTTGCCCTGATGTCCCGGTTCAATCAATACATCCCAGATCCACCATGCAGTCTCGTCATCCGAGCCGTCCTGGCCGACCCAGAGGTAGCCGACTTTCGTCCCGGACCTGTCGACGACGTCGAACACGGCGTTGCTGGCGGTCGGTTCACGGGCAGGGAAGGCGCCCTCCAGTGCTTCGGAGGCTTGCCGATGTGCGGCTTCGGGCGATTCACCTGTGGCGACGAGATCTGCTACGAAATCGGTCCGGCTCCTGTCGAGCCATTCAGGGAACCGTTCCGCCGGCATTGGTACAAGCTGGATACTCATGCACCCAGTGTGGCAAGGGGACCGCCGGTAAGCCGCGGTTCCCCTGCTGCGAGCATGGTTTGTCACGGCTTCATCCCAGAAGAACTCACCCGGCGGCCCCTACCCTACTCAGCGTCGGCAGTGCGCCATTCATCCGCCGGCCCGGTGGAGGGACAAGGCTCTTTGAAGAGATAAGCCCCAAGGGTCCGTGAGTCGGTTTCTCAGCCTGGACGTTCACGGAATGATTTCGGGCTGCTAAGTGCTCAGCCGTCGATGAACGAACATTCCGTACGGTGAAATGTATGACGAGCGCGCGGTGAATTTCAGCGACAACTGCAGTATGGGCGGTGTCTTGCAACCGTTGGTTGCAAGACACGAGGACGAGACAACGCCACTCCCCCGCCCCTACTGCACCTGCATTGTCTTGCCACCTGTCTCGTAAGCAAAGACGTCGACTCATGACGAAAGAGTTGGCTTCAAGACACTTTCGGGCGAAACTTCGTGGCGCCATGATTACATCCAGTGCCGCTCCGCTCCGATCGGCGTGGACCGGCTCGTGTGGCGCTTCGAGTGAACTTGTCGAACTGATCCACAACGGCTCTCGCCCACGCCGTTTCCCGTATCGACGCTCCCCTGAGAAAGTAACGACATGACCTTCGATATCACGGCCTTCCGCGCGCACTTCCCCGCCTTACTCACCGGCACTGCCTATTTCGACGGCCCCGGTGGAACGCAAGCTCCCGCCGTCGTGGGAGCCGCGATAGCCGACGCCATTACCGGGCCGCTGTCCAACCGCGGTTCCGGTATGCGCTCGGAGAGGAACGCCGAATCGGCGGTCAGCGAATTCCGGGAGGCGATGGCTGACCTGCTTGGGGAGCATCCTCGCGGTGTCGTCTACGGGCGAAGCGCCACGCAGCTCACCTATGACTTCTCCCGCCACCTCGCGAAGACCTGGCAGCCCGGTGACGAGGTCGTAGTGTCACGCCTGGATCATGACTCCAATATCCGCCCCTGGCTGCAAGCAGCCGACGCGGTCGGCGCCGTCGTGCGCTGGATCGATTTCGACCCGGAGACCACGGAGATCGACGAAGCGTCCGTCGCCGCCGCGATCACTGAGCGCACGAGACTCGTGGCGATCACCGCCGCTTCGAACCTGCTCGGTACGAAACCGGCGGTGCGCCGCATCGCCGATGCCGCGCACACGGTCGGCGCGCTGGTCTACGTGGACGGGGTGCACTACACCGCTCATGCGGCGGTCGACGTGAAAACGCTGGGAGCCGACTTCTTCGCTTGCTCGCCCTACAAATTTCTCGGGCCTCACTGCGGTGTTCTCGTAGCCGACCCGGAACTGCTGGAGTCGCTGCAGCCGGACAAGCTGCTGCCGTCAACGAACGCGGTTCCTGAGCGGTTCGAGTTCGGCACCCTCCCGTACGAGATCATGGCCGGCGCCACGGCGGCCGTGGATTTCCTCGCCGCGATTGCGCCCGGCGCCGATACCGGCCGCCGTGCGCGCCTTCTTGCATCCGCTCACGTCATCGATGAGTACGAACTCGCGTTGCGCTCCCGCATCGAGGCAGGGCTGGCTGACCTGGGCGACGCCGTCACGCTGCACTCCAAAGCTCACGATCGGACACCGACACTGCTAGTGACGTTCCCGGGCCGGTCCTCCGCGAACGCCTACCGGTTCCTCGCGGATCGGAACATTCTCGCGCCGGCCGGCTCCTTCTACGCATACGAAGCCTTCCGTCGCCTGAACCTCGAGGATAGCGCCGCCCTGCGGATCGGCCTGGCGCCGTACAACAACGACGAGGACGTTTACCGCCTCCTGGCCGCGCTCGGCAAATTCGTTGCTTCGTAGCGCGGGATCAGGATATTCACGTCGCACGGATTGCGTGCCGGTGCCGGCGGCGACTACGACGAGCAAAATGCCACCGCGCCGGACAGGCGAAAGACCCTAGGCAAGCAACCCTCGCGCCCCAGCTCTCAGCGTCACGAAGTGCATCATGAACTCCGTGACGGCGATTGGTCCGCGTCCGCACGACGCACGCTCGACACGACTATCCGCGCAGCACCTTCGCCCCGCTGCCAAGTCCCTCTTACTGTTGGGCCACGAACCATGGCCACCTGGCGTGCTAGACCGCCCCAAAGCGTCCCGTTCAACGTTCGCGAAACACGGATGGCTTCCTTCCACAGACACCCTCCGCGCCAACCCCTCGCGATCCCGGGTCGTCACGGGTGAGCATCGTTCCGGTCGGCCACGCAACGGCTCTTGTCGATAGTGGCGACACTTCCCATGCTGTTGTGGCGACGCCCGCGGCCTACTGTTCCGTCGCGTTGCGCAGAATAGCAGCGATTTCTTGGAAGCCCAGGGACGTGGCGTGCTGCAAGGGCGTCACACCGTCGCGCTGGGAGGGGAGCCTCACATCGGCGCCGCCGTCGACGAGCAACCGCACGGTCTCCACGTACCGGGGCGAGCCATCACCAAAGATGATTGCCTCGTGCAGAGCGGTCCAGCCCGGGTTGTTGACGTGGTTAACGTCCACGTCGGTCTCCAGCAGCCTTCGCACCACGTCCGCGTGGCCGCGCTCTGCGGCGCGGATCAGGGCCGTGCCGTTGTAACTGTCGCGCGCGTGGACGTCAGCACCGTTGCCCAAGGTCAGGTCCAGCAGCTCGAGGTAGCCCTCACTCGCCGCGATGAGGAAAGCGCTCTGTTGGGTCTCGTCCTCGTAGTTGGCGTCAGCGCCGGCGTCGATGAGCCGGCGAGCTTCGGCGACATCGTTGTCCCAGGCCGCCCCAATCAGGTTTCGATTCAGCACGATCAATTCGCCGGGGGCGAGCGACGTAGAAGAAGCCGATGGGCTGCTCGGCGAGACACTAGGAGCAGACTCTACGGCTGGCGGCGACGGGCTCGGTGTGCTCGGTGTGCTCGGTGTGCTCGACGCACGCACGGACCCGGAAGGCGTCTGTTGTGTCGGACCGGTCACCTCGGCGTTGCCGGTGCAGCCGGTAATCAGCAGCAGTACGGTCAGAACACCGCCCGGCACGAAGGCCCTCACCGGGACGCCTGCCGCGGGACCACCGAGGTGGCACACCAGAACTTCATCGGGAACATTCCCATGCCTACCAGCATACTGAGCCATGAATCGGACGACCGTGGGCCAGGCACGGCTAAGCGCGGGCGTCACGGGCGTTCGCTAGGTCCAGTTACCGATCCTCTCGAGTCACGAACCAGACAGAACCACCGGCATCAACACTGTCAGCTGGTCCCAAACCAGCCACTGCAAGACTCACAGTTGTTTTTGCCTGCTGGCGAGCTCCCCGGGTGCGAACGACGATGATGCGTCCTCCATTGCTTGTGCCAGGTATTCGGCAGTGATGTCGACCATGAGCCCATCATCACCAGCGGGCCACGGATCGTGCGGCACCTCTAGTCGCGTCTAGTCGCGCCACCAGCGCTCGACCCTCGGCAAGGCACTCCTTCTGCTCCGTCGTGAGCTGAGTCCACGTGTGGCGGCTGATATCGAGCGACATGGAGGCCAACGCCCGCGCTGCACGGTGGTGACGGTCCTGAGCGGTGCGTTCGGCATGGGCAGGGAATCGGTTGCGAAGACCTCACTTACCAGTTCGTACAGGGCAGTGCGGGTTTCCTCGGAGGCGCCCGCCGCAGTGAGCTCGTCGAGCTTGCCCTGAACGACGGCGGCCGACGCATAGATACCGGAGTTCCTGGCGCGAGTGAGCAAACTTGAGACCGGACCGACCATGTCGCGCTCGGTCGGCATCGTGCTGCTCATCGGGCTGCCTCGATTGCCAACGCCGCTAGGCTGGCTTCAAGCCAGCACCAAACCCGGCTCGGGAAAGGTGTCCCCCGTCGTCCGCACACATGGTGACTAGAACCCACGTCGGAGGCCCCAATGATCACCACGCCAGCGGCATCAGCCAGCTACACAACCGTCGATTCGAAGGTCGGAGCAAACGAGCTCGCCGCCCTCCTGTGCCACCCCGAGCGCGAGCACCCCGTGGTGGTCATCTCCTCCACACGGGAGGGGCCGATGATCAATCCGGCCGCCGTCGCCCAACGACTCGGGAGCAAAGCAGCGGTCTACTTTTTGGCCACCCCTGCGGTCGCATATCCCTTCGACGAGGCCATGCCGGATGAGACATCCGTTTATGGCGGCAGCGCCCGCTCCTACCCGACCGGGAATGCCTGGCACACCAATCAAAGAATATCCATGCTTCGGCTCGCCTACTCCGAAGCCGAGGGACGCGACGCTGTCGACCTCCTCGCGAAGGACGTCGAGAAAATGGACCCATACGCACCCCCGAGGACCACCTCGAGCACCCCCGTTCGAGCGAACAGTCCCGAAATCGTGGCAGCTGAGGTCGCGATCCTGCTGCCCCCCGACGGCGTGCTGCTGAAACTCGCCGACGGCATGGCTCGCATCGATACCTCCGTACTGGCTCCAGGGATTGGGCCCGAGCGGATGTTCGCACCCGGCCAGAAGCTCGCTGGCACGGTCAGGGAGGGATTACTGACCATCACCTCCGGGATTCACACGGTCAACGAAGCAGTCGCCCACGCACCGCAGGGCGTTATCCACCCGGCCTTGGTCCTGAACGAGAAGCAGATCGCTCTGTTTCCCGGCTTGGTTGTTCGTCATACCTCGGCCGTGGAGCAGGGCAAAGTCATCGCCGTCCGCATCGAACTCTCCGGCCGCGCCGACGGCAAGGCTTGGAAGGTGTCCCCCGTCGAGAACGCGGAGCCCGGAACGGTTACCGAAGCGTTGTCGTTCTGCATTAACGCCCCGCCATGGATTAGCTGGAGTCCCAACGGCCGAGAACCCGCGGGCGAAGCCGAACTGATAGCTGTCGCTGAGCCGAAGGTCATGACCGCCGAGCTTCAGCCCACTCCTCTCCTCAAGGTTGAAGCAGAACCGGCTTATGTGGCCGATGGCTCTGATCTGCCTGTGCCTGTCCCCCAAGCGGCGACCCACACCAACATCGGTTCAGCGCTCGAGCTGATTCGGTCGACCCTGCACGAGCTTGACGAGACGAACCAGCGGCTTCAGTCAGAGGTCACCGAGCTGCGCATAGGGACCGAAAGGCAGAAGCCATCCGCCCCCGTACCAACCCCCGGTGCCGGCGGCGCCGCCTTGGACCGCGCCCAGCAACAGATTGCCCTGCTGACTCGCGAGAGGATTGAGATGGCCGAGGACCTTACTCGCGCGCTTGGGGATGCAAACACCCTGGCTGCGGAAAACGCCCGGCTGACGCACGAGAGCGAACGCCTGCGTGAGAGCATCCTCACCGAGCGCACCCGTGCCGCCCGTGCCCGGCAGCTTTCACGGGATATCACCGCTGTCGGCGACACCGGCCCGCTTTTTGCTGACCGCGCGGACCAGTTCCGCCACGAAGTGTACTTGGAGTGGGTGGCCCGCATTCCTGCATCGTCCAAGATCTCCATGCCCCTGCAGGCCTACGGACTCGACGAAGGATTTATCGACAGCGTTGAATCAGTTCAAGGCATTGACCGAACCAAGATCATCGCGGTCACCGTCGAGGTCCTCACCGGGATCGCCGATTCCATGCCAGGCAGGGAAATGCATCGCCTCAGAACCGGAGCCAAAGGTAACACTACCTTTCGCGAACACCCCATCTACGGGACTGCGTGGAGGGTGTCCCTCCAGGTGAATACGGCCTCCGCCCGGCGCCTGCACTTCTGGCGCGGAGCCGATGGCAAGGTCACGTTCGCCACCGTCGGCGTTCACGACGATATGGGTATCTGAGCGATTCCTCCTCGCGACTGCCGGCTTGGTGCCGCTCGAGGCGGCCACCGCGGCGGGCTTCGTCGTACCCGGCCCTAGTCCGTCACACCGAGCAGTGCAGCAACCTCATGGAATGCTTCGCGGCGCCGCTGCTCCCGCCTGGCTCGCTCTGACGGTTCCGGATGCCGAAGAGCGGTCCGCCGGGGGTGACTCCCCCGCTGCGTACCGGCCGGCGATGTCAGGATGCTTCCGTGTGAATCGCTTCCAGAGCAGCTGGGCCTCACTCCCTTGCGGAAGGACGACGTTGAGACGAGGCATGAGGTTGATCAGCCGGAGTAGTGGCTCGATTCCTTCAGTGACCTGCTGGCTGGTGAGTCCGGATGTCTGGTCGTGCCGGTACCAGGGGTAGGTGTTCCAGGGTGTGATGTCAATCGGAGCGATCTCCGCTGCGTCGAGCGGCTCGCATTGCAGGGCCGCGGTGTCGTCATCATTCTCGACGCTCAGCATGCCCGAGCCCTTGGCCTCACTGGTCATGGGTCCCGGGTCCCCAGCCGCGGCCGGCGGGAGGCTCCTCACGGAGAGACTCGACCAAGGCATTGATTCCGGTGACATGCGGCATGTGGGCACCCAAAGACTGCGTCTTCCTGAACCTGGGGTCGCTCATGCGTCTAGCCATGGGTTCGACCCTAGCCGCCGCTGCAGGCAGGACGATGTTCACTCAACCCATCGGGCAGGGGGCGGGCGACATTGGTGTCGATTTCGTGCGCAGTTCATGACGTGGCTCACCTCAGTTGCTTGAGTGAACGGGTCAGTACCTCACATCATCAAGGAGTCACTATCCCGCGTTCCTTCGCTCCGTCCCGTCGTGGTTTCCTCGCTTGGTCCGGAGGAGCGGCCGCGACGGCCACCCTGTACGGGCTTTCCACAGCTCCCGCCTGGGCAGCTCCGCGTTTTCCTCAAAGCCCCTTCACCCTAGGTATCGCCTCCGGTGATCCCACTCCTGACGGCATCGTGCTGTGGACCCGTCTCGCACCGGAGCCCCAGGCCGCAGACGGTCTCGGAGGAATGCCCCCGTACAAGGTCCAGGTGAACTGGCAGGTTGCCACTGACCCGGAATTTCGCAACGTGGTCAAAGCAGGCAGCGAGAGCGCTACCCCGGAGCTGGCACACTCCGTGCACACCGAGGTCAACGGGCTGCGCCCATCTGCCGACTACTGGTTCCGCTTCCGCGTCGGCGCTGAGGAGAGCCCGGTCGGGCACACCCGAACCGCACCTGCGGCCGGGTCGGACCCGAGACGGATCACCTTCGCGCTGGCCTCCTGCCAGTCCTGGGCTGGCGGCCGTTACGCCGCCTATCGAACCATGGCGCAGGAGGACCTTGACCTCGTCGTCCACGTGGGCGACTACACCTACGAGGGCAAGAACCACGAGTCCCTGGCCGACTTCCGCAACAACCACGCGAAGTACAAGAGCTCGCCCGATCTGCAGGCCGCACACGCGCGGTTCCCGTTCGTGGTCACCTTCGACGACCACGAGATCGAGAACAACTGGGCCGACGGCGTCTCCCAACCCGACAACGAGGCCTCCAACGACCCGCAGCGTTTCCTCCAACTACGCGCCAACGCCTTCCAGGCCTACTACGAGCACCTGCCGCTGCGCCGCCCGCAACGCCCCACAGGACCGGCCATGGTCCTGTATCGCGGCCTGGACTACGGCAACCTGGCACGGTTCCATGTCCTGGACACCCGCCAATACCGATCTGACCAGCTCACGGAAAACTTCCCCGGCGGCCCGCAGCACCCAGACGTGTACAACCCTTCGCGCACCTTCATGGGCGATGCCCAGGAACAATGGCTCTTCCAAGGCCTCGCCTCCTCGCCCGCCCGATGGAACGTCCTGGCCCAGCAAACGATGATGGCCCAGTACGACTACGACCCCTCCGAGATTTTGTCGGTCAACCACGACCAGTGGGACGGCTACGTCGTCTCCCGCAACCGCCTCACCAACTTCATCAACCAGCAGGACCCGTCCAACCCGGTGATCCTCAGCGGCGACTGGCACTCCGCTTTCGTCAACGACGTCCTGCTCGACCACGCCGACCCCTCCTCGAACGTCGTTGCCGCCGAATTCGTTGGCACCTCGATCAGCTCCGGTTGTGGCTGGGCACAGGCAATCAAGAACGGACTGCCAGCGAATCCGCACACCCACTACATCAATCCGGACAAACGAGGCTGGACCCGCTGCACCGTGACCCCGGATGAATTCCGCAGCGATTACCTCGTGGTCGCCTCAGCCTCAGACACCACCTCACCGGCCATAGCTGATGCTTCCTTCGTGGTCCGCAACGGCCAACCAGGCGCCCAAAGAGCCTGACCGGCTGGGACAGGTGCGAGAGGCCCTGAACGTGACGGGATGATTTCCCCTGTGACTGACACTGTGACTCTCGGCTAGCCGATGTTGATCCGGCAACACAGTCAGAAGACTGTCGCTGTGATGATGGCCCGGGGTTGACCACAAAAACCCTCAACGGCGGTTCCTGCGGGGCGGGAGAGGGGCGCTCACGACCGATCGCTCGGCAGTCCAGCCTCATAAGCTACTCGAAGGAATCCGTGGGCGGGGTCTAGCCTCGAGTCCATGACCATCTATTCGCGGTACGAAGAGGTCGAAGTCATCCGCACACCTGATGACATCCATGCCGATGTTGCAGGAATGATGCGGGAAGCTCAACAGGAGGTTGAAGCAACTACTCTGCGTGAGACCGAGCAGATCGTCTCCGTCGAACCATGGGGTGTCGAATCTCGGGTTTTTCCTCGAGCCGATGTTGGTGGCAACGAAGCGGTATTGGAGAGCCGGGACGTCTACTCGTACAGAGTGACCATCGACCCGCTGCCTGCGACCGGCTCAACTGGGCTCGCCTGACAAGCTAAGGCCGGATGTGATAGGCGTTCAGTCAGCTATCGTTCTTCGCTGACAGGACGATCAAAGACCGCAGCAGAGGCCGCAGCTCGTAACGCCTGACCTCGGAGAAGGACGCTAGGGGGCGTCCGATCAGGTTCCCGATCAGGGTCAGGCGGTCAGTGTGAGCGGGCGGGTGAGCGTTGTGCAGGGCCTGCTGTAACTCCATTACCTCCCGCAGCCGCAGCTTCGTCGCTGCTGGTATCGCTCCTACGTCACCGATTTCTATGCCACCGACCGTGGTCCCTGATGGCAGGACGGACAGGGCGTGCACCGGGCACAGGGTGAGGTCGAAACTCATACCCCACACGCTACGGACGCAACCTGATGAGCAGCGAAGTGGCGCGATGAATCGCCCGTGAACATCAGCGACACGACGAACCTCGTCGACGAATCTCACCCCGAACGAGCAGTGCATTGAGGTGCTAGCTCGTCAGGGCGTTCGTGGGGCTATCTTTGGACCGTCTCCAGCTTACCGTTCGCCTTATGCAGCCCAGCGGCACCTCCCCGGCCGATTGGTACCGTGCGGGCTGCTGTTCAAAGCCGACGGCGACCCAACCCTGTTCTGCAGCGCATCCTGAAGGTTCAAGGAGATGTACGCCGCCCGAGCACTGCTCCTACCCTTGATGTCGGGCCTGCTCCACGCACGCTAAGCGCTCCCGACATGCAGATCGCCGATAACACCAGCGACCCGGCCTATCCCCCGTTCTTCCAGTATGGGACGAATCGAAAATAGCTCGTGACCGGTTGACCTGTGCACTCCGATGAGAGGCCCAGGTTGGTCATCCATCGCGTTAGCACTGACTCAAGCGAGGCTGGAGTGGATTCGGTTCCATGCCGATCATGCCTACTATTTCGCAAATGAGCAGAACACTGCTTCGATTCGGTTGCACGAGAAGCTTGGCTTCCGTGCTCTCGGTAGCTTTTCTACGAGCCACGGCGTCACAGCCGACAATGGACAGTCGAAACTCATCCTCTTCAGAGCGTCCCACTGAAGGATTTTTCCATCGGGCGTTTGTTGCTTCATTACGCATACCCTCGCTTGAGGAGGATTCCCGAAGAGCGCGCGAATTCTTTGTCGGTTGGGAGTTCGAAGTCGAGGGCGTTTGCGTAGCGGGTGATGATGTTGAAGACAGTGGCCACGGCGACCGCGTCGGTGAGTTGGGAGCGCGTGACACCTGCTGCCAGGACAGCCCCAGCGTCATCCGCGTCCAGCTCGTGAGGTTCGCGCGTCATCTTCTCCAGGAAACGCATGGTGGCTCGCAGCTCGTCCGGTATTGGTGCTGTGCTGTAGTCATCGAGGGCTGCTCGCACGGTCGCAGGTTCCATCCCGTGGACCGCGACGGCGCTGTGCGCGCCGACGCAGAACGGGCACGCGTTCCATCGGGCGACCATCGCGGCCATCAGTTCCCGCTCTGCCACCGACCATCTACTGTTGCCTCGCATCGTGTGCTGCGTCCACGCATTGAGTTCCGGCCCGGCGAAGCCGCGATGGTAGAAAGCCACCCGGGCGGCGTCTGGGAAACGTGCTCTGGACACTGTGGAGATGAACCGGAACAGCAGCCTCGTGCCGAACCTGTCTCCCCGGTCGATCTCAGCGAGCCGCATCGTCAGCACCCTTGATCGCGCGGGAAGCGGCGTCCCATCGTGACAATCCCGCACCGATACTCGCGGCCAGAACTACTTCGAACGCACCCTTGTCGGTACCGAGAGCAGCCCGCACATTGGCGACCTGCACATCGGTCACCCGGTGTGCGGCTTCGCCTATTCCACGAGCGAGGTCATCGTATGGCATTGCAATAGCGGGCCCATTCGATGCGCACTTCATGACCCCTGCGCGCAGTTCCACATCGGTTTCGGCCGACCCCACGACCTTCGCTTCAAGTGCTACCCGTCGCGCCCCGTGATCATCACTGGTCTCCATGCCCCGAGAGTATCGATCAACTGGTCACACAACCAGCACTCCTGAGGTAGGGCAGTTTCATAAGCCGGTGGAGCATCGTGCACATATTCAGGGGTGAGGGCATGCCCGGACGGAATTCTTCACCGGACGCTTCATGGTGTGCTTTCGCCTTTGTTGATGTGGTGGCGGATCGTTGTGTGGCGGGCGGGTCCTTCGTGGCCATTGATGCGCTCGAGTAGTAGCTCGAGTGCTGTTGCGGCTAGGTTTTCGGCTTCGGCGACCGAGGTGAGGGTTGGGGTGAGGCTTGAGGCTAGGCCGATGGAGTCCCAGCCGATGACGGCAATGCTTTCTGGAACGGGGATGTTGCGGGTTCTAAGCGCGCGTAGTGTGCCGATGGCCGCGAGGTCGTCGCGGCACAGTATCGCGTCCATTGCTGGTTCGCGGTCTAGTACTGCGCCGAGCGCGGTTTCGGCACTGATGGAGCCTGGCTCGGAGCGGCTGATCTCCAGGCGAGGGTCAAGGGGTAACTCGTGCGCGGTGAGCGCCTGCCGGTAGCTTTCGAGACGTAGGGCAGATGTGCGGGTGAGGATGCCTTGTTCGTGACCGAGGAAAGCGATATGCCGGCGGCCCAGGGAATAGAGGTGATTGACGGCGTCAACAGCGGCTGGGACGTTGTCCATCGATACGTGGTCGACCTCAGCACTGGGTTCTGCCTCACCCAGGAATACGGTCGGAGTAGTGCCTCGAAGGGCTGCGACCTCGGCTCCGTTGCGGTTCTCGAAATGCAGAATCACTCCGTCAACCAAGCCAGAGCGCGCATCGGCGAAGACTTCTTCCTCCCCTTTGGCCGTCCCTTCAGTTTCGGTAATGAATACCCGGCAACCGTGCTTGGAGGCGGCTTGGGAGAACTCGTGCGCGAGTTCGGCGAAGTACGGCCTGCGCAGATCCGCGAAAGCAAACCCCAGGACGTGAGCTCGACCTGTTGCAAGTACCCGTGCACCGTTGTTCGGCTTGTTCTCCCGCACTGGTCAGCCCGATCGACGTGTCCTCTCCTTCCGTATCTCGCTTCCCTGCGTCCTAAAGGTGGGCCACATTGTGTAACTGCGAGGTTGGTGGATGGCTGAGCGACGATGTTCTAAACCAACTGCCGTGGCGGAACGGTGTGCAAGAGTCTCGACGAATTGGCCCCCACCGTTTTCACTCTTTGGGGTCACCTGTTCCTAGGACGTGGACAAGCCGAGTTTGTTGTTTGTTCACTTAGGCAACGTTTGAGCGTCTAGAAGGGGACGTTTAGGACTGCAACATTAGGGAGCGACTCATCTGTCCAATCCCTGCCCCACCTGGAGGCTCTCATCAATCCGTCCGTTTCACGCCGTAACTTCCTTGGCGGTTCCGCTGCTACCGGTCTTGGTTTTGTTTTCGCAGGATCAGGCAGTCTCGATGCCTTCATCCGCCCAGCCGCAGCTGCCACAACACGCACCGCGCTCGGTTATGGTGCCCTGGTCGCCGACCCGCAGGGCATTCTCGCTCTGCCCAATGGCTTCTCCTACAAGCTCATCGCGCGCTCCGGACAAACACCGACAGCGGATGGCGTGCACCCCTCGGACCCAGACGGTATGGGTGTTTTCGACGCCGGCAACGGCGGCTCCGTGCTCGTGATCAACCATGAGAACAGCGGAAACGAACCCTTCCCAGTCCCCGTCATTGAGGGTATAACCTACGACCCCGGTGCCATCGGCGGCACCTCCACCATCACGGTGGATCGAGCCGGCAACCGCCTCGACCAATACACCAGCCTGGCGGGCACCGACAACAACTGCGCCGGGGGCATCACGCCCTGGGGAACATGGCTGACCTGTGAAGAGACCGAAAACCGGGCAGGCCAAGGCCGGCGCACCAAGAACCATGGGTACGTCTTCGAGGTGGACCCCGCCAGCAGGGAGAGCAACATCGGCAAGAGCGCCGTCCCGCTGAAATTCATGGGCCGCTACTCCCATGAAGCCGTAGCGGTTGACCCCGCTACCAGCACCATCTACCTGACCGAAGACGCGGGCAATCCCAACGGCTTGTACTTCCGATGGGTGCCACCAGCCAACTTCACTCCCGGCAGGAACGCACTGCGCGAGCTCGCCCTCTCCCCCGGAGGCGACACGGCAGGTCAACTTCAAGCCATGAGTTGCTACCGGGGCAGCCAGCACATTGCTGATCTCTCCGAAGCAACCACCGTCGGCACCCGGCTGAAAGTTGAATGGATCGACGTGCCAGAACGCGACGCAACCACGGTGTCGGTACGGAAGCAGTTCACCAACAACCAGATCACCCGCTCACGCAAGCTCGAAGGCCAGTGGTGGGCTGACAACGGAGTGTTCTTCGTTGCTAGTTTCGCCCGCCTCGGCGATGGCAGCGTCAACGAGCACGACGGCCAGGTCTGGTTCTACGACCCCGCCAGCCAAACCATCACACTCAAAACCATCTTCGGTGTGAACCAGAACCCTGACCAGGACAACGGCAACTTCGACGGACCGGACAACATCACCGTCTCAACGCATGGCGGTCTCATCCTGGCCGAAGACGGCAGCGGTGTACCCCACCTCGTCGGTGTGACCTCTGAAGGCAAGGCCTACCCCCTGGCACGCAACGACTTCAACGACAGCGAGTTCTGCGGACCCGCCTTCAGCTCCGACGGCGACACACTCTTCGTGAACATCCAGTCCCCCGGCTTCACCCTCGCAATCACCGGACCATGGGGCCGGCCCAGCAACGCCGCCGCTTAACACCCGACCAGCGATCAATGTGCCTCAGTCATTCCAAGGCCCACCTGCCCGACTCAACGCCCGGTGCGTGTGCCCGATATACGGGACACCAAAAGGGACCGCCGGTCCGTTTTTTGCGTCTCGAAAACCTAAAGCTTCTTAAGACCTCCGATCGAGTCCTGTATCGCACCACCACTCCCCCGGAATCACGGGCCTCTTCTTGTCTCGGAAACTTGTCTCGCCGTGTTTCGTCTCAAAAGTCCTCGCATTCAGGGTTTGTGAGCCAAGACTTCTCTGTCCTGATAACGCACAGGGGATAGTTTCGCCTCGTTGGGTAGGCTTTCGCGATGACGTCATCGCGGGACCTTGTCAGCCACTCGCTAGCGCAGCGGATTCGTTGGGCTTCGGTGCTGTGCGGGGTGGCTGCACTGGTGATTCTGGTGTTGGGGTGGTGCGGACTGATCTTTGCCCTCGGCGCGTTTGTCCTTCCGCCATGGGTCGTAGGCACTGTCCTGTCTGCCGTCTCTTTCATCCTCGGTCTTGTCCATCGGCGTCTGGTCGTTGGTGATGACGACCGGAGAACATCTCCGGGCGGTCGTCGAGTAGCGCCGGTGTGGAGAGCTGTTACGCCGCTGGCTGTTGGCGGGTGCGTCGTCGCGTTCCTCGGAGACGCCGCCTTCGGTGCTACATATTCGGTCCTTGAACCTTCCGCATCGGGCGGGTGTCGGGCCGTTGCCCGGGAGAGTTCATTTCTCATGGCTGGTGGAGGCCAGGTCTATTTAGTGCACCCGGTTGGTGTGGGCTGGCGGACAGGATCGTGGATGTCCGACGATGGTATCCGCCCCATCGACAACGAACAGTACGAGCTGTCCTGGGGGCTGGGAGGTGGAGCATTGCTGGTGTACGGGGACGGTCGTAATCCTGTTTATCCGAGCTTGCACGAAGTCGCCTGTGACTAGACGCGGTACTGTTCCCGGATCCCCCAGCGGCTCGACAGGAATCCTTCCGATCCGGTTACATCGCTCCGCATATCTGCAGACGACATTGAGGGCCGATGAGTTTGCTGTCGCACGACCGTCTAAGAAGTAGAGAAGAGCCATTCGGTCTGCTTCACAAAATCAATGTCAGGAGTATTCATCATGGCTGCACCCCTCGATTACATCAGCTTCCCTGGAACGGCGAGGGAAGCACTGGGCTTCTATGCCGATGTTTTCGGAGGCGAGCTGTCCCTGAACTCCTACGAGGATCATGGGAGGACCGACGGACCGTCGGACGCTGTCGCTCATGGGGTCCTTGATGGTGTTGTTTCCCTCGCGGGCTCTGACACACCAGAAGGAGAGCCCTCGGTGCGATGCGAGGGCCTGGTGCTCTCCCTGCTGGGCACCGCTGAGCCGTCAGTGCTGCTTGGGTGGTTCGACAAGCTCTGCGTCGGCGGGACGGCGATTGATCCCTTGGTGCAACGGCCGTGGGACGGCGCGGACGGTCAGGTCACCGACCGACACGGGCTTCGGTGGCTTATCGGCTACGAGTCGAAAGCGTGAGCGACGCCCAGCTGCTCGCTCAACTGGCGGGCGAACGCAGCCACGTACTGCGCACCGTCGAGGGGCTGACTGAACAGCAGATGAGCACGCCACTCGTTCCATCGGGGTGGACCGTGACCCGGCTGCTGAACCACCTCGCGTTCGACGACGAGATGTTCTGGATCTCAGCCGTCCTCGGCGGTAACTCTGCTGCGATCGAAGCCCTCCATGACGGGTGGCACTCCACGCCCATGACCGGCTTGGACGCTGTAATCATCTACCAGGATCAGATCACCAGCAGCGACAAGATACTAGCCGGGGTCGATCTGGATGCCCCTCCCCGCTGGTGGCCCCCAGCCAGCCAGTTCGACCAACCGCCCATGGCAGACGGGCGCGAGATCGTGTTCCGCGTCCTCGCGGAAACCTCTGTCCACGTCGGCCACCTCGACGTCGTGCGTGAACTCATCGACGGTCATCAGAACGTCGTCGTGAACTAACCAACCCACATCTGAAGCAACTCTTGCAGCTGCAGGATCAGCCAAACCACCGAAAGGTCGCCCGATGCCCGACTTCGCCATCCTCATCTACTCGGACGAGTCCCTCCATGCCCTCGAAGCCGCTGAAGCCGACTTGGAGGAGAACGACCAGCACGCACGGGACCTCCAAGCCTCAGGCTCGATGTCCCTCGCCTACGCCCTCACGCCCAGAGCCAACGCGGTCTCCATCCGACACGACGACACGACAGCCGGCCCTTTTGTTGAAGCCGACCAGTTCGTCGCTGGCTTCTACGTCATCGAAGCACCTGACCTCGGCGCCGCCATAGCCATCGCCCGACTAAACCCGGCCGTTCGCACCAACACCGGAGGCGTCGAAATACGCCCCGTCCATAGCGGCGGGATCATCACCACGAGCCCGTAGAGCGGCCCATAGGCAAAGGATCCCGCGAGTGGTTGGGAGGGCAGGTGATACCCAAGCCCACAGGTTTGTGTGAAACCGGGTAGTAGAACTCGTTCCATTCGCTCACCGCCGATGGGTGAGATCTCTCAAAAGCCCCGTTGAACCCGCATCCAAAAGAAGTACCAGAACACCGCTGTACAACCGGTCGTACAAGTGACAGGAGTTCCGGGATGCTCGCCGGCTACATGCTCGTGTCGAAGTCCGACGGATCGCAGACCACCGACCCGCGACGGGACGCCCTGCTCGAAGCCGGCGTCGACGAGGCCCAACTCTATGAGGATTTCGCCTCGGGCAAGAAGGACGACCGCCCGTGGCTGCCTGCTTCAAGGCACTGCGGGACGGGGACACATTGATCATATGGAAACTCGACCGGCTCGGCCGGAATCTGCACCACCTGGTGATACAGTCCACGACCTCACCGCCGCGGCGTCGGACTGAAAGTCCTCACCGGGCAGGGCGCCGCGATCGACACCACCACCACAGCAGGAAAACTCATGTTCGGGATCTTCGCCGCCCTCGCCGAATTCGAGCGGGAACTGATCTCGGAGCGGACCCTCGCCGATCTTGTAGGTTGCGGGTACTCCAGTAGGTTGGATGTTATGTAATCGTTTCGATTTTTCATTGATGACTATCATTGCAGCGGTAATTCCGTCAGCATGAGAGCCTCTCAACGGGTATTTCTCCTCTTGTTGGTTGTAACCATCAGCGTGTCCGCGGGCGGCGCAATGTTTAAGCCGGTCTTTCGCTGTAACAGACTGCGGAGGGAGCACCCGCAGTACTAAGTGAGGGAGCATCCACAGCCGAAGCTGAAGACAGGGACCGACTTGCCTTGAAACTGGTTGCTGCACTCTTGTGATTCAGGCTTTTTTGGAGGATGGTGATAGTCCGCTGGGGAGCGAAACAGGTGTGCACGCATCTGCTCGTAACCCTTCTACGGTGCATTCGTGCAGCGCACCGGCCAGCGGATAGGAAATCCCATGGCTCGCACTGTTAGTCGACGCACGCACGCAGGCGGCTGGCGGAGCCTTGCACCTCGCTCGCGTGCTGCTCCGGCTCCCGGTTGTCGCGGTTTTAGCTGTCGCCCTCGCGGGCCTCAACATACAGGGCGAACACCAGTTATGAAGTGCCACTGACTGCCACAGCTTTGCATGGTGAGGTCGGCGGCAGCCTGTCGCTGGGCATCAACACCACCAGCAGCGACGGGGCCGAATTCGGCTCGAGAGGGACTACAACCCCACCAAGGCTAGTGATGCAAGTACAACAACCGTAACTAAGCGCAGCTGGACCAGCTCCAGGATGCGATCCTCGACAGTCTCGTGGAAATGATGCTCAGCGAGATCGGCCTGCCGTCCGACAGCGGTGGCCGGCGGCTGGGGGTGTATCCGTCCCCCGACGGATATGAGCTCAATACAGTAGCTCAGTTCTAGCAGAACCCAGCAGTGCAAACTGATCGGACCACGGGAAAACCTCATGATCAGCTCACCCAGCGGCCGCCGTAGACACCTGGTGTCTGCGGTGATCGTGCTCCTGCTCCTTACCGGCTGTCTACCCCCGGCCGACCCCGACACCGGCTTTCCGGCTGACATGCCTTCGCCGACGGTGACACCGCCACCAGCGCCTATCGTGCCAGAGCCGGGCGATGTCGGGGTCGAGGACCCGTCGCACGTGGGGACGCCGTCGCCGACGGGTACCAAGCGGGCGACCAGCGCATTGTGGTTCAACGACGGAATCTGGTGGGGGAACCTGTGGGACACCGACAGCTCGGACTTCCATATCTTCAGATTCGATGCCGTGACGAGCACGTGGGTCGATACGGGTGTGGCGACGGACCCGCGGGCAAACACGCATCATGACGTGCTGTGGGATGGAACGACGCTGAACGTGGCCAGTTACCGGTTCGTCAATGACGGGTTGCCGGCCGAACCGAATTACCCGACGACGATGCGACGTTACAGCTACAACGCGAGTACGAAGGCGTACACGCTGCTCAGTGCTACCCAGATCAACAACCAGCGCGTCGAGGCCCTGACCATCGACAAGGACTCGACCGGTCGGGTATGGGCGACCTGGCAGCAGGGGAACCGGATCTACCTGAACGTCACTGGTACGGATGGCAGGACGTGGGGGACGCCGTTCGCGCACCCCTCGCCATTGAGCAATGTGTCCGTGGACGACACGTCGGCGGTCATCGCTTTCGACGGGAACAAGATGGGTGTGATGTGGAGCCGGCAGGTCGGCGATGCCACCGACGGCAGGTACTGGAGCCACCACGTCGATGGAGCATCAAATACCGACTGGACCACCCCGGTAGCGGCGGTCCTGGGACAGAACAGCAGTGACCACATCAACCTGAAGACGCTGAGCTCCTCCGATGGAAGGGTTTTCGCCGCCATCAAGACCTCGTTCACGTTCGCGTCCGAACCGCTGATCCAACTGTTGGCACTGAACGGTACGACGTGGACGGCGCACACCATCGCGACCGTGGCGGAATGCCCGAACCGGATGATCGTCATGATCGACGAGAGCACCCAGATGCTGCGCACCTTCGCCACCTACCCGAAGCCCGATGGCACAACCGACGCTGGTGCCTGCACCAGAACGGGAGGCGCGATCTACGAAAAATCCACACCGCTGGACGCCATCGACTTCACCACCACGAAAACACCTCGCATCGTCGACGCCGACCAGTATGCACACAACGTGACGTCGATGAAGCAGAACCTCAACAGTGCCGCGCAACGGACGACCAACAGCGGTCTGCTGGTGCTCGCGGATGTGAACGCCACAAGCCGGTACTGGCACTACTACGAACCCGGCGGGCGCTAGAAGCGGCCGGCAGTCATCCGACCTAGAACAACGACAAACGACGAGCGAGCACCTTCCGTTCTACACCAGCTACTCGACGCCTTCCAACGTGGCTGAAAGCGGCTGAGGTGCCGCTATGCCTTCCAGAAAGGCGTAGCGGCCCGGTCGAGTCTGCACTTTTCCCTGCACCACGACGGTAGTTCCGCCGTGCATCCACTCGTGAAGCACTCCAAGTTGGTCGGCGCGTACTTGCATTTCCGCACGGCTTTTTCAGCCACGGATCGGGCCCGGGGCTTGGATGACGATTTCGCCGAGCAACTCACCCTTCACGTACTCGATACGAATTATGGGACCGACGAGCACTCGAAGGGGATCTTGGTTTGACTCTCCTAGTATTCGCGCAGCCGCGGTCCCGAGTCGACGAGCTTCGGTCGGTATGGCCACAGACCGCGGCAGATTTCGGCTTACAGGTTCGGCACCAGCCCAGTTGAAGCTGGTCTCGAGGAACGAAATGTCCGGCTCCGTCGGTGCGGCGGCGACCTTGTTCAGTAATTCCTTTGTGCTACCGGCGTAGACCACGGGGAGCAAGGCCCGCGGTGTCGGCTCGGTTCCTGGCTTAGCGACCTGACGTTCGAACGCGTCCAGCGCTTGTGCGAGCGTCCGAGTGACTCGCCGCTCATCCGATTCGGGAATCACCTGATCGATGCCTTCGAGCGTGGCCTGCTCAAGCGGCTCAGGCTGATTTACGTGCAACAGGACAGGAAAAACGAAGCTGCCAACTTCCGTGTGACCAAGGCGCGCTTGCGCAGCGATCTCGTCTCCCAGTCGCATTCACTCTGAATCGCATGAAATCAAAGTTTTATGCTCAATCGCTCGCTCGATGTCACGCGGGCTTTCTTTGAAGGAGCGGCAATGCGTTCGAGTACACCGTCCCACTCAAGAGTGTCGCGTCGTAGCTTGTTCGGCACGTAAAGTTCTGCGGACGCTTTGGGTAGCGACCAAAGTGCTGCACGATCGCTCGAGCGTACTTTTACCCACTGCCGGCGCAAAAGTTCCGCGGTGATGTCGGAGACAGCGTAGGAAGACGACACGTCGAAGTGTGGACGGTGTCCGCGAGAACTCACGTCACCACCCCGTCCGCAATGTCGTACGCAAGGTCTCGCCAGTCGTGGATTGATTCGCCTGTGAGGCGGTCCGAACTCGTGAACACCATGGATGTTACGTCCGTTGCCGCGTCGAACCGACGGCCAAAGGCGACCGTGTTGGGCCGAGTGAAGGCGACGTCATAGTCCAGCCACCCCGGGATGTCACTGGGCACTTTGACGACTACGACGATCACGGGCGTGTCACTGATGGTCCATTTTTCCACCCAACTCAGCTCAAGTGGCAAAGTGAGCCTGTTACCGGCCACGCTGAACTGGGAGGTGCACTTTATTTGTACCCGAACGGGCATTCGTGCGAAGTCGACCGTGCCGTCAATTGCCATAACATCTTCGTCAATGCTCGTCTCCGTGAACGATGCGCCGACATGTGCGCAGAGAGTCCGCACGTACGCTGCGCCCTAGCGTGCACGGCGACCATTGTCTGTGAAGCCTACGTTCGCCGACTTAAGCAGACGACTTGGCGGGAAACCTGCTGCAGCCGTCGTCATGCGTTCACTCTAGAGCGCCCGATGCAGGTCTCGTGTGATTGTCTCTGCGCGTCGCCTTTGAGTCTCTACGAACACCTGCGAGGCCGTCCCAGTCAGGATGCCGATGCGCGCATGGGCGAATGGCCTTGGCTCGAAAGCTCCTACGGGTTGAGCCCGATGTACGGCGACGATGGCTCACGCGCCGTCGATTCGCCTGGCCCTCTCCCAACAGGAGCTAGTCTGAGCCACTATGACAAGGGTCGACGGTGCAGTTAGTTACGTCCGGTTCGAGCATGTTGCCCCGGACGAAACTTGGGCTGAGATCGCGGATCTCTTCGTTTCGAGCTTCGCGGCCGCTCCTTACAATGAATCACCAAGCGACCTGCAAAGCATCACTCAATGGGCCCCCGACCAACTTGCTAGTCCTGGTGGGCGCCTTGTAGCGGCGGGCCACGATGGGCATGTGATCGGCTTTGCGCTGTCTCAGAGGCTTGACCAGGACATCTCCTGGCAGCGACGACTAGACGCAATGCCGACAGCGCGAGACGCGGCAATCACGCCGTCGAGAATCGTTATCGTCCAGGAACTAGCTGTCGACGAACGCTTTCGAGGCCGTGGGATAGCTAAGCAGTGCATTCGCGAACTCCTCTCGGACCGAACCGAACACCATGCAGTCCTAGGCGTTTTCGGCCAAACACCCCAGGTACGAGAGATGTATACACGATGGGGTTTTCAGAGCTTGGGACCTCTCCCATTTACGGCGGAACCGTGACCCTGCATGCCTTACACCAAAAACTTCCCTGCATGGCTTAGTCATCTCTGCACGAAGGGAATGCGCACACAGGGGCCTTGCACGATCGTCAGTCCGTTGCCATAGGTGCTGCGCTAAGTACGCCCCGCACAAGACCATCCGCACGCAAGGGATCCCCTTGCGTACTGCGCCTCAGGGCAGTGTTGCGTGACGTCTAGACCTCGAACAATCCTGTTGCGAAAGTCGTAAAAGGGCCCTAAAACAACGCGATGTGAGGCGATCTGCGCTGCGGCGTTTGGGTGTACTCGGCGCCGCAACACCTTCGTTGACGAGCTGATGTACGAATAGGGCACCAGTGCATACATCTTCCCCGTACCGGATAAAGGCGCACTGCTCGGAGTAACGCCGGCCCGCATGAGTGCAGCACCTCGGGCACGAGCGGTGAGTGCTCGGGTTTACAGACAGGTAATTTCGCCCAACCGATACGATCCGAATACGAACGGTGCAACCAACCTTCGCCCCCGCCACCTTCCCCTCGTCAGGAGAATGCAATGTCCTCGTTCGGTGAGGTGCTCGCTCCGCGTCGGTTGGGCAGCAGCTTCAGATGGTTGCTCGCGTCCACCTGGACGAGCAACATCGGTGACGGGATTGCCCTCTCGGCCGCTCCTCTGCTGATCGCGTCGGTGACGTCGTCGCCGCTCCTGGTCGCGTCCGGGGCCATGATGCAGATCCTGCCGTGGCTCCTGTTCGGACTCCTGGCGGGTTCGATCGCCGACCATCATGACCGGCGCCGACTCGTCATGCTTGCGAACGGTGTCCGGGCCGTCATCGTCCTGGGCCTCGTGACCGTTCTCGTGACCGGTCAAGTGAGCATCTGGGTAGTGCTCGTCTCGGCTTTCCTCTACGGAACGGCCGAAGTCTTCGCGGACACGGCCGGCAGCACGCTGCTTCCCATGACGGTGCCATCGGCCGATCTCGGGGTCGGCAACGCCCGCATGCAGGCCGGATACCTCGTGGCCAACCAACTCGTCGGGCCGCCGCTGGGCGCTTTCCTCTTCGCTGTCGGCTCGTTCTGGCCGTTCACCGTGCAGATCCTCTGCGTGAGCCTCGCCGTTGTCCTCGTCTCGAAGATGGCGAAGACGCCTCCTCCGCAGCAGGACGTGACCGCCCTCGACGACGGCATCACACCTCGGCCCATCCGGGAGGGTCTTTCCTGGCTGCGTGGCAACGCGCCCGTCCGGACGCTGATCCTCATCATCCTGATCTTCAACGTGACGTGGGCGGCCCCCTGGTACGTCCTCGTGCTCTACGCCACGGAGTACCTGGGCCTCAGCGCCGTTGGCTACGGTCTGCTCGCGACCTCCGCGGCTCTCGGCGGACTCGTGGGAATCAGCTGTTTCAGCTGGCTCGAACGGCGGGTCCGCCTGGCCACCATGATGCGGGTCTGCCTCAGCCTCGAGGTGGTGATGCACCTGGGTTTCGCTCTCACGACGTCGGCCGCACTCGCCTTCGTCATCATGTTCGGGTTCGGCATCTACGCCTTTATCTGGGGCACCATCTCGACGACGGTCCGGCAGCGCCTCGTTCCCCTGTCCCTGCAGGGGCGCATTGCTTCCGTCAACATGGTGGGCGTATTCGGTGGGCTCGTGATCGGGCAGCTGCTCGGCGGGCTGATCGCCCAGGTGTGGGGACTGACCGGGCCGTGGTGGTTCGCCTTCGCGGGCTCCGCCATCACCCTGGCCCTCCTGTGGAAGGCCATCTCGAACATCTCCGCAGCCCCGCTCGCTTTGGAGTCAGAGGCACCGACCGGTTAGAACCAGGGCTGGGGAGCCACCCTGTCATTGTTGACGAGGACCTCGAAGGGAAGGTGGCAGCCGGTCGAGTCCCCCGTGCTGTCGATCGATCCCTTTGCGTGCGGACACTGTTGCACACGGTGTACCCAACGCAACAGCTTCGGACGGTAGCAAAACCGACCCGAGCGCGGCCATGTCTGGAGATACTTCCGCACATGGGTTTTGCCACTACTGCGGAGGCGCTCTAAGCCTGTGAGTTCTCGTCAAGATGGCGGGGTTCTTGTCTGGTGTTTGGTGGGATCAGTGCTCGCTACGGTGCTCGGGTTGTCCCAAGAGGATCCGCATACGGGAATGTAGTGAGCATGATTCACTGGCCCTGGGAACTGATGCTTTAGGGGAATGAGAAGACACCATGGTCCAGTCGACGGAGCACACATGCACAATGTGCGGGCGCAGCACAGCCGCAGACGATAAACACATCAGGTTTTCCGTGCCTGCTCCCGTCCTGGACAGTAATCGGAAGGATTTGGATGCAGGGACATGGCTGAGCCACGCGGATGCCACCTCGTCGATCCTTATGCAGGTCGACCATATCGGTGCCTTCGTGAGGGCATTACTGCCGGTATCCCTTACCGGGGGCAGAAAATTATCTTCGGGGTCTGGGTAAGCATTCATCCCCTAGACCTGCAGCGTGCCTTCTCCATTTGGCATGAGCCCGAGTACGCGGAGTTGAAGCTCACGGGGCGCCTGGCCAACGCTATTGAGCCCTGGGGGCTGCTCCGCGCTCCGGTCGATATTGCCGTCGTGAATGCCGATCACACGCCCTATTGTGTCAGCAGCACAGATGCTGAGCTTTCGTTCCTGCTCCATAATGAGTGGTCACATCAGAGTCTTGACCAAGTTCTAGAGCGTTACGATCGCACGGGAGGTGGTTGTGCCCACCCAGTTGGGGACCACCCCGACGGCCTGACTGGCCTCCACTGCTGACCTCGGCGCCGAGACCGGCGTGGTGGTGGATAATGGCCGCTTATGGGATTCGGGGACTGGCCACAGCGGTACCGGGCCGGTGACCGCGAGGGTGTTTGGGCGGAACTCAGCGGGCTCGGGGCGGATGTACGGGATACGGAAATCCAAACCCAAGCGCAGTCCGTGTGCGATGAGATGGCTCTCCGTGCCCGTTACAACGTCCGGCTCCTTGAGCGGCACCTGAAGGCGGAAGGATTCGTCTTCCATTCAAACGATGATCAGAGAACCCCTGTCGATCCGTTCCGGCCGGCGAGTCCTGAGGCTCCCCGGCTGTTGGCTTGGCTGGAAATGGAACTTGGACCCGTCCCGCTGGTGCTGTCGTCTTGGCTGAGACTTGTCGGCGACGTGTGGCTGGTCGGAACCCACCCAGCTTGGCCCGAGTTATCCGGAGCTGACCCTCTGGTCATTGAACTAGAGGGAAGCAGGTACCCGGACATGGAAATGAGTGAGTATTTTGCCAGCGAGCACGAGGCATGGGCAGAAGAAGCAGCCCATAACCCGGGTGCCGGGTCGTTCGTTCTGCCTGTCTCCCCGGATCGCTTGCATAAGGCCAATCTGAGCGGCGGGCAGCCTTATGGTTTCCGGATTCCCTGCTCGGACGCAGACGGCGTTTTCACGGCACCGGCCGAGATGTCGTTTGTGTCCTATCTGAACCTCGTCCTCGAAAACGGCGGATTCGCTGCATGGCCGCCGGGAGATGCCATGGCACGGCTCAAAAACCGTCTAGCGGACGGAATGCTCGCGCTGTAGAGGCCGCTAAGCTCGCGGCTGCATTGAAAAGAAGAGTTCCTGCTCGCGGTGAGCGAATTCTAATCAGTTGAGGCCTCTTTGGCTGCTGCTGCAGCGAGCGACTTACGGGCCCGCTTGATCGCCTTGTCCGCGTTCTTGCCGAGTTGTGTTCCGTTCGCGGTTGCTTCGACCTGCTCGAGGTGCGGTATGGCCGCGGCATTGCCGATGGTTTGCCGCAGCGCCGACATGGCATGAAGGCCTACTTCATGGTCGTGGATCAGTTCGAGGAGAACAGGCGCGACGAGCCCGCTCTTGCGGTACCGCCAGAGTGAGTCGACGATCTCCTGCCGACTCCGACCGAAGCGCTTATCGGTCGCGAGGTCCAGCAGCTGTGGCAGTTGGGCGACTGTCGCCGTCGCGGCCAGTGATGCGCCGATCGTCCATCCCGGTGTGCTGGTGGCATCTGTGACCGCCCAGCGACGGAAGCCCGCCTCCAGGACTGGGAATGCTTGCGGGCGAAGGCTTGGGTGGCCGAGGTACCTCGCGACCGCGTCAACTAGTCTTGGTTGGTTCAACCGCGGGAACCAATTCAACAGGACCGGCCAGGACGCTCTGATGTCGAAAGTGGATGGTGTGAAGCAGGTGATGTTGTTGACGAAATTCCCGAAGTCCGCCAACCCCGTGACCCCGTGCGCAGCAAGAGCTATCAGCAACGCGTCCCGCTCCTCATCCTCCGCAGGATTAGGTACGTACATCCGGTGTAGACCCCTTCTCGTCGCGATGCTCTCAGCGTATACATGCCGGCCCTCAGTGCCTGCTAGCGCCCTCAGAGGGACAAAAATCGAAGCTCCATGCTCGCTTATCGGCCGATCGTAGAAGGACCCGCACATCCGAAGCTTCCCGCTAACGGGATCCCTGAGCGGACGTTTCTGAACGGATCAACTATCTTCGTCAGCACGAAGAAGTGCGAAGGGGTCTGGACGGAAAGTGCCACGAGGATCAGGATCGGCGTATGGACCTTTCGCCGCAGGATGCAGTTCTTGAGTTCGTGCGTGCTTTCCGCGAGCAGGACCCGACCCTTGCTTTGTCCCTGATGGCGCAGGATTTCACCTTTACCAGTCCCCAAGACGACCATCTGAACAGGGATGCTTGGCTGGAGCAGTGCTTTCCATCGGCTGACCATTTCGATTTACCGGCGACAACCTTGCAAATCGTCGAAGTTGGCGGTGTCGTGTTGCACCGGTATGAGTACATAGTCGCCGGACGCACTTATCGAAACGTTGAAGCAAGCCGAGTTCAGGACGGGCTCGTGCGCGAGGTAGAGGTGTACTTCGGTGGAGCCGTTTGAATCGGCAGAAGAGAGGCGGTCATGCAGGTGGATGGGATCCGCTGTTCACGCTCCGTCCGCTGACGGATCCCTGAGCGGGACGCTCACTCAGTGCTGAACGGTTTCAGTGGTCGAGGGCTGTAAGGAGTGCTGCGAGGGCGTCCTGCTGCTCTGAGCTGAGGGCCTGAAGGAACGCATGTTCTACCGCCACGTGGTTCGGAAGAACACTGTCGATGATGGTGCGGCCGGTATCGGTGAGGTGGACGAGTTTCCCGCGGCTGTCGTGCTGGTTCGAGGTCAGTTCGATTAACCCCTCGGCCTCGAGCTTGTTCAAGCGTTGGGCAATCGCACTCGAGGTCACCATCGACGTCCCCACCAGATCCTTTGGACTCAGAGCATAGGGAGCCCCGGAGCGGCGAAGTGTTGCCAGCACATCGAAGGTCGCCGCATCAATGCCTTGAGCCGCGAAGTTTTCACCCAGGCGCGCCTCGATTCTCCGCGCCACCCGGAAGAGCCGGCCGATCATAGCCATCGGGCTCACATCCACGTCGGGGCGTTCACGCGCCCACTGCTTCAGCACCGCCGCAACATGATCCTGACGTGCAGTGCTTGTCGTGGGAGAGCCGTTTTATCCAGGATGTGAAGCCGGAATGGGATGTGACCCCGTCATCAGGTAGCAGCCCGAAGCCGTTTTTGTGCAGGCCAGGACCCTACTCTGTGAGTGCTTCAAGCCAGGCACAGCTCCAGGTAGGGGCAGGGGCAGGGGCAGTCAAAACGACCATGCCAGAACCTTAACTATCGAGTCCCAGGTGTAATCGCTGAGGGATCAGCTGCTGGGCAGGTGTTTCAGACAGCGAGTCCGGCTCGGATAGAACTGACCGAACCCTCGGTGACTTTCGCTCGTGACAGCCATGCATCGTCCACCACGTCGATCGCAGTACCAATTGCTTCATTGGCTCTTACGCCTGCCTGTCGTAGTGCGCCCTCGAGTAGTTCGACGGACCGTGGCTCGCGCGACTCGAGATTGCGGGCACTCAAAAGATAGTCCTCGGTGATTCCCTCGACGGTCGCGCCGGCGATAGTGAGTAGGAGTAGTGCCATGATGCCCGTGCGGTCATGGCCGCGCCCGCAATGCATCAGGACAGGGCCCTCCGCTTGGGCGAGAGCATTGATCGCCGCCCCATACATTGCTGGCCAATTGATCAGAGCCTCGGAAAAGTACAACGGGGTTCCCCACAGCCCGGTGCATGCCCATCGGGCCATGAAGGAAGCATCGGTCGCGTCCTCAACCGGTATGCGCAGCACCGTGGCGGTCACATCAGCTGGAGGAACGACGGGACGATTTGAACGGATGACCTCCTCACCTTCCAGCCCACCAGTCTCCAGCGAGGCAATAGTCCGCACACCGTAGTTCTGGAGCTCTCCCCACCCGGTTGGTGTGAGATTGAGGGGATGATCGGACCGGGCGTAGGCGCCCCTGCGGGTTTGTCCTCCACCTTGGAGGGCTATCCCTCCGAGATCCCGGGCATTGACCAGGCCTTCCCATCTCAAGCGCATGCGGGCTCCTTCACGTAATTCTCATCGGATACTCGTGCGACTCGTCTGGGTCTAAGGCCAGTACGGCCGTTACTCGTGTGCGGAGTAGCCGGTATTCCTGCCCGTACGCCCGCGGCCCTTCCTTTGGTCGGACGACGACGAGGGGCTCCCCGATGATGCGGTGGGGTTCGAATTGCTCTCGCGTCAGGTCGATTTCGACGCCGCCGGCGAAGCGGTTCCAGTAGTGGACCTCGTCGTGCTCGGTGCCGCCGGTGACGTCTGCGATGAGCAGATCGCCGCCGAGCAGGTCTTGGACGACGAGGGCTGTGGGGCCGCACTGCCCGTGTGTCGGGTTATCCGGCGTCCACTTGGTGAGGCTCGCGGCGTTGAGACAGGTGGTGTCGGCACCCCAGGACTGGCGGAAGGCTTGCTCAAGCTCGAGCCGGGTGACACTCATGGTTTCCGGGCGATGATCGTGTAGGTACACGGAACAAGGTCACGCTCGGCTTCCGGCCATGCGAAACCTCCAGGCACCTCAACCATGCGGGGTGAGAACTTCCACGGAAGCGTGGTGCCCTCGTCAACTCGCAGGATTTGCAAGCCAGATCCGAGGAGGGAGTTGATGATGTCAGACAAGGGGTGCGCCCACTGATATGTCCGAGGATGCTCGACCGTGCCGTCTCCTGCGTAGGTGGATTCCTCGTCCCACACCTGAGCCTGGCCGGTGTTGAAATAGGGGTATCGGAGGCGCATTCCGTCGGCATGCTCATCGAGTGAATAGAGGACCGGGTGTCCGTCACGAATGTAGAACGTGCCGCCGGATCGTAGGAGTCCGGCTATCTGGGACGCCCAGCGGTCCAGGTCCGGCAGCCAATTGATGGTCCCGATGCTCGTGTAGACAAGGTCGAAGTCACCGGCGACAGCGGCACGGGCGTCGAGGACATCGGTTTCCACCCATATCGCATTCAGATCCAACCGCTTCCCAAGACCGGCAGCGGACGCCAACGCTGCTGGAGAGAAATCGACGCCAGTCACCCGGGCTCCTGCCCTGGCCAATGACAGTGTGTCGGTGCCGATATGGCACTGCAGGTGGCACACATCCAACCCAGCCACCGTGCCACTCGGTAGGAATGGTGCCAGAGCTGTCAGGTCCGTGCGGATGACGGAGCTCAGATGGTCAGGATTATCGAGATCACTGATCCCGTACGCCTCCTCATGCAGGGGAACACGGTCCTCCCAGTTCTCCCGATTACTCGCCCGCGCAGCATCCCAGTCAATTGCAATCCGGTCATCACCCATGGGGCGAGCTTATGAGCAAAGGGATGACGACGAGCCGCGCCCCTGTCCTTCCCCGTGTCCTGGCTCGAGTTCTCCCGCGAATTCCTCGTCTATTTCTAGAGGCATTACGGTGGGTCTTATGACGGGTGTACCGGCTCAACGGGTTCTCTTCCATGTCGTGACCGGTAGCGGGAAAACCTCAGCCGCCCATGCCTACGCCATCGCTACTGGGGTTCCCCAGTTCTCAGCGGACGACGACGTGGGCTGGCTCCCTGGCTGGGAGGGCAGAGAGATCGAGGACCAATATCGGATTGCGGCGACCATCGCCGGCCAGGACCGTTGGGTCCTCGACAGCGCCTACTCGTCCTGGCGGGACATCATTATCGCCAGGACCGAGCTCATCGTGTTCCTCGACTACCCGCGGTGGCTTTCGCTCGGACGGCTCGTCCGTCGCACCATCCGCCGCATCATCAGCAAAGACCAAGTGTGCAACGGCAACACGGAAACTCTCCGCCGCGTGTTGGCAAAGGACTCAATCATCGGCTGGCACTTCAAGACATTCACCCGGAAACGGAAAGCGATCGAGCAGATAAGGGCAAATCCGTCGATGCCTCCCGTCCTGTCCTTCCAGCGTCCGTGCGACCTCGACTCCTGGATTGCAGAAGGCGCCCATGCACCACCGGCCGTTCAGTCTCTGCGTGAGGATTGAGCCGGTGCCTAAGCCAATGATCGCTACTCTGGCTTCATGATTGATCGATACAGTGCGGGCATCATCGTTGAGCCACACTCACCGGATTGAGCGCACCAGTTCCGGGTCCTCTCTGATGCCCCGAAAGTCATCCTGACCGGTTTGCCCATCACCTCGATCGAACATGTCGGCTCGACCGCCATCCCGGGTCTGCCAGCGAAGCCCATCCTCGAAATCGACATCATCGTTCCACGGGGCATCGTCGCTCCCGCCACTGAGGCTCTCATAAGCGCGGGTTACACCCACTGTGGAAACCTCGGAGTAACGGACCGCGAAGCCCCTAAGGCACCCGATGAGAGACCAGCCCGAAACGTGTACCTCTGTGTGGCTGGCACTTTGCACGTCCGTAATCATTTGGCCGTCCGGGGCGCACTTCTCGCAAACCCCACACTTTGGAACCGTTACGGCGCAGTGAAACAGCAGCTGGCAATTGAACCGGGTTTGGTCATACACCGGTACATTGCGGGCAAATCCGCGGTGCTGCAGGACATTCTGGCAGTCTCGGACCTCACGGACGAGGAAAAGACAGAGATTTACGAGCTGAACACGCGGAAGTAGTCGTCGAAGGCGCCCGATGGCGTTCTCAGGGAGGGTCATGCGGAGGGTTACTCAGCGGGACGATGCGAAGAGAATGAGGTCCGACTGTCCGTTATCGGCCGTCACCCCGTGAATCGAGACAAAGCGGCCCAGGGCACGGAAGCCGAAGGTTGCGTGCAATCGGATTGAAGCGGCGTTGTGCTCGTTGGTGAAGTAATAGGAGCGGTCGTCGCGAGCCCAGATCCACTTCATTCGAGCTTCAGTGAGTGCTAATGCGATGCCCCGGCGGCGGCGATCCGGCTTGACCATCACGCCTCCCAAGTAGTGGCCCGCAGGGGCCTCATGATCTGGCTCTTCGTGGAAGTGAGTCTTGGCTACGCCGACAACTTGCCCTCCTACTTCCGCGACCACGACTAGTCGCTTCTGCCTCATCAGGAGTGTGTTGAGGTTCCATGTATCGCGACCACTGGCCGCACAGATGGTCTCCACACCGTCCTCATCATCTGGTGTTGCCGGGCGAACAAGCATCTGCTGATCCTACTGATGGGCGACGCCTGGTCAACCTACTGAGTTCCGATGGAGAAATCCATAAACGGGGTGAGAGTGAGGTGTGAAGCACAGGATCCGTAGAGTGACGGAATGCCCCGTGAAGTTCAGAAGGTTGCTTGTTACGTCGTTCATGATGGGCACCTCTTGGTGTTTACTCACAACGATGTGCCGATCACGGAGACAGGCGTACAAGTGCCGGCTGGTTCGATCCAACCCGGAGAAACCTCCGAGGAAGCCGCGATCCGCGAGCTCTTCGAAGAAACTGGCCGGCATGGTCACCCTGTCCGAGGCGTCGGAACACAGGAGTACGACTTAAGGCCAGCACGAGACGAGATAGCCGTGAGGCATTACTTCCACATGAACATGGAAGACGTTGATCTGGCAGAGCGGTGGACGGCGGGAGAACTCGACCCATCGCATGGTGGTGCGAGCATCAACTGGACCTGCTGGTGGATGCCACTCACAAACGGGCATGTGCTTGCAGCAGGGTTCGCCGGCTTGCTCGGTGTCATGCTCGACGAAGGCACTGCCCCGTAGCGGACCCTCAACCGGTCACTGTTGGGCGAGCCATATCTAGGACGTCCCACTGTTCTTCATCGACGGTGGTCTGGAAGACAACCCCGGTCCTACCGAATCGGAGACTCTCATAAAGATTGAGGGCTGCGGTGTTGTGAGCGTAGACCCTCAACTACAAGATGGCGTGGGTTGATGCTCGACAACCTTGCCGAACAACTCTGTCAACAAGTTCTCGGCCTATCCACGTCCCCGGTGTTCCGGATCCACGATGAATGAACCCGATGCGCATCAGGTCTGCGTCGTTGTTTATCAGGAGGGATGCATGTCCTACGAGCTCCTGGGATTCGGCGTCGACGGCGGACCAGTAGGTTCGGTGAGGGATGCCGAAGTAGCTCGCAAGTTGGGTGTACCCAAACACAACAGTCTCCGCGACCAGTTAGCGCATGCATGAGATGCAAATTTCCTGTCGGGTACGGGTGAGCTTCGGTGGCCCATATTCCGGAGGTCGGTCGGCAGAGAACCGTGTCGGCTTATGACTGGATGTCGGCGGCGGTGATTGCTTTGCTTGTGAGGGTGGGCATCAGTCCCAGCAGTGCCAAGGTCAGTATTCCCATGATGGCGAACATGGCTTGCAGGCCGAGCCATTGGGCGAGCAAGCCGCCGGCTGCGGCTCCGAGCGGCATGGTGCCCCAGGCCAGCAGGCGGTAGGCGCTGTTGACTCTTCCGAGCAGACGGTTGGGCGTGATGCGTTGGCGCAGGGACACGGTAATGACATTCCACAGCACGATCAGCATGCCTCCAACGAAGAAGACCGGTCCAAGGACATAAGGGCTATCGGTGATGGCGGGCGCACCGACAAACAAGGCGACCCCGAAGATTGCCAGCGTCAGCGATGCCGACCGGCCAAGCCTGGCTTCCACCCGTTCCGCGATGATCGAGCCGACGAATGCGCCCACGGCCGAGGTCGTCAAGAAGAGGCCGAAGCCCGTTGCGGACAGACCCATCGGTGAAGCCGGGCCGACGGCGAACAGCACCAGGACCGCGAAGGCGGCGCTGGAGGCGAAGTTGAACACTCCGGTCATCACCGCGAGGGTGCGAAGGATCCTGTGGTTCCGCAGGAACCGCAGACCTTCGCCGATGTCGAACCTCAGTGTCGTCGTGTGCTCGCGCTCGGCGCGGAAAGATCCCCGGATCAGGAGCAGGCCACCGGCGGCCACAAGCCATAGTGCCGCTGGCACGGCGAAGCCGGCAACGACGCCGAGTGCCACCAGCAGCCCGCCCAGTGGCGGCCCAATGAACTGGTTGGTGATGAGCTCGATCCCGTAGAGCCGGCCGTTGGCACGCGAGAGCTCATCCCGGTGCACCACCTGGGGCAGGATCGACTGGGCGGAGGTGTCATAGAGCGTTTCGGCGACGCCCACCATCAGCGCGACAACGTATAGGGCCCAGAGGGACCCCCAGTCGAGGAGTATGGCGCCCACCAGCAGTCCGGGCAGTACGGCTCGGCAGAGGTTGGACCACACCATAAGCTTGCGCCGGTCCAGCCGGTCGGCCAGCGCTCCGGCGGTCAGGGTGAATAAAAGCCATGGAAGTGTCGCTGCGACACTGAGCCCGGCAATCAGGACAGGCGACTGGGTGAGCTGGATGGCCAGCAGCGGCAGCGCGATTTTGAAGACTCCATCGGCGAGGTTGGACAACCCCGAGGAGGCCCACAGCTTCCAGTAGGAGGCGCCCAGCGGCGCCCGCACCGTCTTGTTCGCCTGCGCTGCATGAGGAGTCATAGGTGGACCATTCCACAGCGATTTATAAAATTCAAGGCGATTCGATTGTAGTACACCAAACTGTAGGATTGGTTCATGACGACAGCGCGGCTAGAAGCGGATGGGCAGTCGGACGGAATCGAGAAGCCGTCCGCAACTGCCCGGGAAGTTAAGGCTTTGGCTCATCCGCTGCGCCTGAGAATCCTGCGCCTGTGCGGAGTTCAAGAACTGACCAACAAGCAGCTCGCCGACCGACTGGGCCAGGATCCGGGAACAATGCTCTATCACGTGCGGCAACTACTCTCGACCGGCTTCCTCGAAGCGGCCGAGGTCCGCGCCGGAAGCAGCGGCGCCCTTGAAAAGCCGTACCGATCCACGGGGCGGTCCTGGAATTTGGATACTGCCCTCAGCGACGCCGGTCCTGACGGTCCCCTGGCGCCGGTCGAGGCGTTCCGGGAAGAACTGACTGAAGCGGGCCCGGACGCGCTGGCGAGCCTGTCGCGCTTTGTTCTGCACCTCTCGGCGGAAGATGCGGAGGACCTCATCACGCGCGTCGACGCCGTATTGAGCGAATACGCCGACAGCGACAGGCAACGATCGGACCAGCCCGCATACGGTGGAATCTTCGTCCTTCATCGGACACCGGAGTAGGCCGCCGATCCTTTCCCTAACGCACCGGCGGAACTGTTTACCTCAGGGTGTCGCGGTGAAAGACGGTCGGACGGAACTGAGCAAGCGGTCATAAAGCACTTCGGGAACAGCGCCACTAATCGCTACGACTCACACGGACCACCACCTGCGGAGGAGGCGTGGCACAAACGACCCGTTGAGCACCGCTTGGTTGTGCTGTCGTTTCTCGCAGTCGTCTGCGCAGCGTGCCGTACCGTTCTGGGGTTCGTGAAGGCGAGTGTCAGCATCCGGTTTCTCGGACTCCTCTGCATAGACGTGCAGGTCATCGGGATAGATCGCGGCCGCGCCAGTGTCAGTGTCAGCGTCAGCGTCAGTGTGCCTAGAGTGCGCGCAAGCCGATCCCGTTGGGAGCCTTGATTCGGGTGCGATACTTGCGCCATGGAATACGGGGGAACGCTTTCAGGGAACGAGTTTTGGGAACAGATGAGCGCTATGGAGGACCAGGTCCGAGCGACTGCAAAGGACCTACCCTGCTTTGGGCTCGCGAACTGGACGGGGCCCCTTGCCCTAGGAGAGTGGGATCTGGGGAGCCGCCCACCCATGACAGTGGGCCTCCTCCACGGTGGAATGACGGGCGGCCCTAGTCTGCGAACGTGGACGACGCGTCAAGACCCGATGCGCACGGTCGCCCTATACCGAGTGATGGCCGGCGGGCGGACACAGGACCGGGGTGAGCACGAGCAGCGGATCCGGCGTGCTGAGACCCAATCAGGAGGTCGGCTAGACCTGCTGGTCGATGGTTCTAGCGTCACGTTCGACTTCTGGGACGAACCTGACGGTTGGTGGGCGGCGACCAATCACGCTGGCGTAGGGCTGATTTTGAAGGCTGAGGAAGTCCGTCCGACCGCTGTCGAGCTGAGGACGATCACCGATCTCGAGCCCTACCTGCTGGGTAGCCGAACCCAGATCGAGGCCTTCCGAGGTAACCGCTAGAGACACTTCCAGCTGACCAGTTCACACACAGCCCTGGACGGTCAGGGATCGTTCAGCGCACTGCCGACCTCCTACGAGATGGATCTTATCTAGCTAGGGTCTTCTCGAGAATGTCGTCTGTTTCAGTGGCCCACTGCTTTCGTCCGTCGTCGTCGACGTACTGATAGGTCGTCGTGGTTGTTTGCCCGGTAGGTGTGAAGCCCAGCCGTTCATAGAGCCGGCGAGCACCCTGGTTCTCGACGCCAACGCCGAGGTAGATCTTGTCGAATCCTGCCTGGGCGGCGTAACTCTCTGTCCAGGCACACAAGACCGTGCCTACGCCGGCGCCTCGAGCGGCTTCCTGTACAAACAGGTGCTTCAACTCCGGGGTGTGATTCGAAGCCAAATCTAGGACGACGGCCCCGACCGGTTGGTGTGTTTGCCAAGCTGCTGCGTACACAATCTTGCCGGTGGCCTGGTGTTGAAGATGGCTGCGCGCAACGCCCGCTCCTGGCGGTTCGGTCATTTCCAGTGCGGCTAAGTCAGCGTCGTCGCACCGCCGAATCACTATCTCGTCAGACATACGCTTGTCCCCTCGCTTGAGTCTTTCGATGAGCGTACCGAGCGCAGTACAAGCAGCGACCCCGATCTATGTCCGATGAGGGATCGCCATACGGGTACCTAAGGGTGGATACGCACCCGAAGCTAGGGAGGTGTTGGCGGAGTATGTTCAAGCTGTGGCCTACGATCCGATCCTTCTTCTCATTGTCTTCGACATTTTTGCCATCGGACTGCTGGGCCTCGTGCTTTGCGCGCTCGGCCTGTCCTGGCTCGCGACTCATGCGAAGGAGAACGGTAAATCGTCTGGACGAGGTAGGAGGCGAAACATGCGTGGTTTCACCATCGTAGGAATCCTGTTCATGGGGTCGGCGTTCTGCCCTCCGCGCCATAGCCGTTCTGATTTCCACGTGCCTCATGCGCTAGAAGTGGGTGATCGACTCCCGATAAGGGATCCCTCACCTGACATTTTGGTGCTATTCGGTGAGCCAAGATCCGAGCCGCTTACCCTGCTCTTCGGTCAACCAAAAAGAGATCGACTGCTCACCCTCCGAGGCCTCGAGTCCCGCCTTGATGGAGTAGCCAGACTCACTACCGATGGTCGGACTCAGGCCAAGCGATTGAACTAGTGGTTCAGTGGGAAGATCTTGCCCCATCAGAATCGTGACGGGACCTGTATACGTTCCTGCTAGGACTGCCCTCACTGGTGTATCCGAATTGGCCATCCACCGCGTCCCAGCATCCAACTGATCCTTATGGCCCGAACAAACGGGCACCCCGTGGCCCGAATAGGGTGCCAACGTGAATGAACTCGTTGAAGGTTCGAGACAGCGCAGTACCGAGCAAGCATTCATGAGCGTGATCGTACCTCTAGGCAAGAACAAGCAGCTGGGCTCTCACTCGTGAACGAGAACAACGTTCGTAAGCCGATCCCTCAGCGGGACGGACGAATTTAGGGCCGCTCAAAACTCACTGTCAGTCTCCGCGGACGCCTCATACTAGAGCGATGTGGAGATGGTGGAAGCTGCGGCTGAAACTCAGAAGGGAGTGGCGCGTACGTAAAGCCCGCCTGCTGGAGTTGGAAGCCCAACCGACTCCGCTGTGAACGTTCTCAAGTGCTCGGATAGACCTGCTATTCCGCGGCGGCAAAGATTGCCATGCCCAGTGCTCCTGCATGCGTGGGTAGCGTTGTTCCCACCTTCGGGGTGTAGCGCACCGGCGAGGGTGGTCCTTGGATACCAGGACGAAGCATTCCTCGGGCTTGGGCGACTCGACTGCAAGGACGGCGGTTGCTCCCGTTGTTGCACTGAGGTGCGAGGGGATCCGCCCGCCGGCGACGAGAAGCGGATGATTTTCTTGGATGGTGTTCGACAGGATCCTCAAAGGGGGTCCGATCACGTAGGCGCCGCTGATATCCCGGGACGCCATACGCTCCTCGACGAGCCGGGACAGCAGACGATTGACCGTACTTCGGCTGGCACTCAGGTGTTCAGCGAGCTCTCGGACACCCCACCCGTGATAACGACGACCAATAAGCGCCTCGACAATCGAGCAGATCTCCGCTGCGCCGGCAGCAGCGCGGAGCTGATGCCGAGCGCGGTCTGGATCGTCGGCAGGGCGACAGTGGTGATGATGTCGTTGAGGATCACCAGCAGTTGCGCGCCCGAGATCGCAAGCAGCGGGATCACCATGCCCCGAGGGGCCTATACGCTATCCGCCTGGGGTGGCGGATAGTGGGGTGTGGGACATAGCTCTCTCCTGAATCGGTGCGTCCTCAGGGGCACGAGCAACTGGCGTGGAGGTCAGACTTTCTGGGCGATGCTGGTGAACCCGCGCAGCCGGAGGCTGTTGCCGACGACGAACACGCTGGAGAATGCCATTGCCGCACCGGCGAGCATCGGGTTGAGCATGCCGAGGGCGGCGATCGGGATCGCGGCGACGTTGTAGGCGAAGGCCCAGAACAGGTTCGTCTTGATCGTCGACAAGGTCTTGCGGGACAGGCGGATCGCGTCGACCGCGGATCGAAGGTCGCCACGTACCAGGGTGATGTCGGAGGCTTCGATCGCGGCATCGGTGCCGGTGCCCATCGCCAAGCCCAGGTCGGCCTGGGCCAGGGCGGGGGCGTCGTTGACACCGTCGCCGACCATCGCGACGACCTTGCCCGCTTTCTGCAGGCGGGCGACGACGTCGACCTTGTCCTGCGGGAGGACCTCGGCGATGACCTGTTCGATGCCGACCTCGGAGGCAATCTGCCGGGCCACGGCTTCGTTGTCACCGGTCAGGAGCACCGGGGTGAGCCCGAGTGCCTTCAGCTCGGCGATCGCCTCCTTGCTGGTGGGCTTGACCGTGTCAGCGACAACGAGGATGCCGCGCGCGGCGCCGTCCCAGCCGACTGCAACGACTGTCTTGCCCTCACCCTCGGCGCGGGCCTTGGCCGAGGCCACCTCGCCGGAGAGGCGTTGGGACCACTCGGCCAGCAAAGACTCACGGCCTACGAGCACCGCGTGCCCGTCGACGACGCCCTGCACGCCCTTGCCCTCGAGGTTGGCGAAGTCCTCCGCTGATGCGAGGGTGCCGGCCTCCTGGGTGGCTGCCTTGGCGATGGCCTGCGCGATCGGGTGCTCGGAGGCATCCTCCAACGCGCCGGCCAGGCGCAGCAACTCGGCCCGATCAACACCGGGTTCGGTGATGACCTCGACCAAGGTCATCTTGCCGCTGGTGACCGTGCCGGTCTTGTCCAGCACGACCGTGTCGACCTTCCGGGTGGACTCCAGCACCTCGGGGCCCTTGATGAGCACGCCCATCTGCGCTCCGCGTCCGGTGCCCACCAGCAGTGCGGTCGGGGTCGCCAGCCCCAGGGCGCACGGGCAGGCGATGACGAGCACGGCGACGGCGGCGGTGAATGCGGCCGCGACCGGGAACCCCGCCCCGAGCCAGGCCCCCAGCGTGATGACCGCGACGGCAATCACGATCGGCACGAACACCCCGGAGATCCGGTCGGCCAGGCGCTGCACCTCAGCCTTGCCGGTCTGCGCGTCTTCGACGAGCTTGGCCATCTGCGCCAGCTGCGTGTCGGACCCGACCCGGGTGGCGCGCACCACGAGGCGGCCACCGGCGTTGACGGTGGCGCCGGCAACCGCGTCCCCCTCGGCCACCTCCACCGGCACTGACTCACCGGTGAGCATCGAGGCGTCCACGGCGGAGGTACCGGCAGTGACAACGCCGTCGGTGGCGATCTTCTCACCGGGGCGGACAACGAACTCGTCGCCGATCTGCAGGTCGGAGGTGGGGACCTTGACCTCGGCGCCGCCTCGCAGCACCGAGACTTCCTTCGCGCCCAGCTCCAGCAACGCCCGAAGCGCTGCCCCGGCTTGACGCTTGGACCGCTTCTCGAAGTACCGGCCGGCAAGAATGAACATCGTCACCCCGGCCCCGACCTCAAGGTAGATATTCGCCGCACCATCAGACGGGCCGACCGTCAGCTCGAACGGGTGGGTCATGCCCGGGACACCTGCAGTACCGAAGAACAACGCGTACAGCGACCACAGCAGGGCGACAGAGGTGCCCATCGAGATGAGCGTGTCCATCGTCGCAGTACCGTGCTTGAGATTCGTCCAGGCGGACTTATGGAACGGCCAAGCCGCCCACACGATCACCGGACCGGCGAGGGCGAGCGACAGCCATTGCCAGTAGGTGAACTGCAGCGCCGGGATCATCGCCATCGCGATCACCGGGACGGTGAGCACGATCGACCCGATCAGCCGGTGCTTGAGCGACAGCAGCTCCTGATTGGGAGCGTCCTCGTCATCAGTGGACGACGCCTCACGCCTGCCACTGTTTCTGGGCGCCGGGAGCACGGCGGTATACCCAGTCTTCTCGACCTCACTGATCAGCAGCGCCGGGTCGTACCCGTCGGGCACTGTGACCCTCGCCTTCTCGGTGGCGTAGTTGACACTCGCCTGGACGCCGTCGAGCTTGTTCAGCTTCCGCTCGATCCGGTTCGCGCAGGAAGCGCAGGTCATCCCGCCGACCTCCAGCTCGATCTGCGTCCCGCCTGCCGGTGGTGCTGTTGTGCTCACTGCGTTCTCCACTCTGATTCCTACCCTGATTCCCGCTCTGTTGCTTCGTTTCCGCCTGCTTGACGGGCGGAGGGCACCCAAATGTCAGGAGGCTGGCTTGATTTCGCTCTCGACGACCCATTTGTGATTGCTCATCGTCATGCCGTTCGCGTCGACGTCGACCACGTACACGGTCTCGGCGGTCGAGCTGTCGATCATGGCCTTCGCCCCGCTCATACCGGTCATGTGTTCGGCGTTGAGCACCACCTCCATACCGTCGGCCAAAGGCGCGTTGCCGGCGTTGTCGAGCTCCTCATGGACGACCCACCGATGATCGACAACCGGGTGCCCACCGGTGGTGGGCGTGTAGCTCACCGAGTAGGTCGTGGTGTCGAAAGCACCGGAGATAACCGCGTCCGCCCCCTTCATGCCCGGCATGTGGTCGGCGGTGAGGATGACTTTCGTGCCCACCGGGTACGTCGGGTTGGTAGCGGGCCTGATTCCCTCGGGGGCCCGGCCGCCGTCCGGAGCGTGCTCGTGTCCTGCCATGCCGCCCGCTTCCTGCCCGGCCTCGTTCATGCCCCGGTCGTGAGTGCCCATGTCGTCCTGCCCTTCGCTGTGATCTTTCATCCCGCTCGTGTCCTGCCACGCCGCTACGACGCTGTCCGGGACGACGACGCCGGCGAGCCCGTAGGCCGCGCTGAACGCCACCACCAACCCGGCACCGTAGAGCGCAAGCCGTGCCGGAGCCTTCATCAGGCCCGCACCGCCGAGTAACCGGCTTCCGTCACCGCAGCCAGCACCTTCTCGTCATCGATCCCATCCGCTCCGGTGATGACGAGCTTGCCCGTCTGCGCGCTGACCTGGATGTCCTCGACGCCCGGGACCGCGGCAACCTCCTCACGGACCGACATCTCGCAGTGCCCGCAGGTCATTCCCGTCACCTTGTACTCGTTCACAGCCAACACATCCTCTTCTCCGTCATACCCCTGGGGGGTATCTAGTGAAAATAACGCTATACCCCTCCCGGGTATTTCCGCAAAGTGAGGGGCACGCTGCTGCCGCTGAGGCGTCCTGCCAAGAAAGTGCTGAAAGGCAGTCCAACACTCTCTTGACTTATACCCCCGGGGGGTATAGGTTCTGGGGTACCTGAAAAGTTGTCTCCCTCACGAGGGATATACACAGTGATGGTCTGACCGCGCACCTGCACCCATCAAGGCTCCCAATAGGACCTGACCTCCAGCAGGAGCCTCTCCCGTATAGGCGACACCGCCTGCACCTCACATCGCACTCAGGAGACCGATCATGAACGCAACACCCAACACGACGATGACCCTCACGGACATCAGCACGACCGTTGCCACAGGTGACACCGCATCCGCCGGCGGGTCATGTGGGTGCTGCGCACCCCAGCAGGCCACCCCGAACCAGCCATCACGTGAGACTGCAGTGTCGGCCGACTACTCGGTGAGCGGCCTGACCTGCGGTT
>NZ_QZVT01000011.1 GCF_003602275.1 Arthrobacter cheniae
GAAGAAGCGAACAAGAGTGGTGACTACGCGCCTCGTCATCGGACTACTCACTTGCGGTACTCGATCCGAATTCCCATTCTTCCGCCGATCTGCTCTGGGGAGCTTTGGGCCGACAATCAGTAGCGATTGTCACTCGTTGCAAGGTTTTCCCTAGGAGCGTCGTAGATCGTGGGCCTGTCTCGTCGACGGAATTAGGAAGTCGGCCATACTGGGGAGCAGACGAAGGATGAATGCAACGTCGAGCGAGTTCATGCACCGGACGCACCGGAACAGAGCCGGGAATACATTTCGGGCGATCGCCGCGTCAGGAATGCTGGCCCTGGTCGCCTCGATGGGCCTGCCGCCAGTAGCGGCCAATGCTGTACAGGCTCCGGTCGGCGCCGGCTTCACCGTGACCCCCGCTGACCTGTCCTTCATCCTCAAGCAGATCAAGATCGCCGAAGCCCACGTCGCCAACACCACGTCCGAAACCGGGCCGTGCGGCGCCCTGGTGGGGACCGGCCCCAACCAGCTTGCCAGCCCGCTGCTGTCCCAAGGCCTCCGCACGGTTGACGGAAGCTGCAACAACCTCCAGCCGGGCCAGGAAACTTTCGGCGCATCGGATCAGGTATTCCCGCGCCTCGGGTCCAAGTCCTTCGGCGCAGCCGAGAGCGGATCCTTCGGCGGGCCCCCCGCGGCCACGAGCTACACACAGAAATCGGGCAACGTCTTCGATTCGCGGCCGCGCACCATCAGCAACCTGATCGCCGATCAAACGTCGACCAACCCGGCAGCTGTCGCCGCTGCCGGCTTCCCTGCGCGGACCCAAGGCAACGAGGGCGTGGTGCCCTGCGCCACGGACCCCGATGCTGGGGCGACTCCCCCTGTCAAAGCCGCACCCGACGGCTGCGTCCCCTCGCACAACACGCTGTTCATCCCCAACGTGACTACCGACGTCGGACTTTCACCGCCCTACAATTCTCTCTTCACCCTCTTCGGGCAGTTCTTCGACCACGGCATCGACCAGACGGTCAAGGGCGGCGGCACGGTCTATGTTCCGCTCAAGGCCGATGACCCGCTGATCGCAGGCCCGGACCACGTCTTCGGCAACGCCGACGACCTCAATCCGCACATGCGCTTCATGGTCCTGACCCGGGGCCAGAACCAGCCGGGTGCGGACGACCGACTGGGGACTGCGGACGATGTCCAGGATGCCTTGAACACCAATTCGCCGTGGGTCGACCAAAGCCAGACCTACTCCTCACACTCCTCGCACCAGGTCTTCCTGCGCGAATATGCCAACAACGCCGCGGGGCACCCCGTGTCAACGGGCTCAATGCTGGGTGGCCCGGACGGCACACTGAGGGCCGGTGGCCTGGCCACCTGGTCGGACACGAAAAAGCAGGCCCGGGAGCTGCTCGGCATACAGCTGCTGGACAGGGACGTCCTCGACGTCCCCATGCTCGCGGCTGACGCCTACGGGAAATTCATTCCCGGGCCCAAGAACGGGCTCCCGCAGTTCGTCACCCCGTCCGGTCTGGTAGAGGCAGACCGCGCCGCGAATGGCGGGCAGGGAACCCTCGTGCCCCAGGACGTGCTGTACTTCAACACTCCGTTCCTGACGGACATCGCGCACAACGCCGATCCAACACCTCAGGACGCCGACCACAACCCGGCCACACCGCGGACATCCCCGGGCCCCGACGGCGACCAGGCGGCTTCCGCCGATTTCATGAGCCAGGCCCCGGGTACCTACGACGACGAGCTGCTGAACGAGCACTTCATCGCCGGCGACGGCAGGGTCAACGAGAACATCGGGTTGACCGCAATACACCAGGTTTTCCACTCCGAGCATGACCGCCTGGTCGAAGACGTCAAGCGGGTCCTCGGAAACGACACCTCTGCCAGGGGCATTGCCGCCCTGGCGGAGTGGAAGCTGGTCGAAGGCGCAGGCGGCTGGAACGGGGAGCGGCTCTTCCAGGCCGCGCGCTTCGTCACCGAAATGGAGTACCAGCACCTCGTGTTCGAGGAGTTCGCAAGAAAGATCCAGCCTGCCCTCAACATTTTCGAGCCCTTTGCTTTCGCCCAGACGGACATCAATCCGGCGGTCAGCGCTGAGTTCGCGCATGCCGTATATCGCTTTGGCCACTCCATGCTTACGGAAACCATCTCCCGCCGGAACGAGGACAGCCCTGGAACGGACACCGTGTTCGGGACTTCCGACGACGTCAGGGGCTCGCAGAACGACGTGTCACTGCTCGAGGGGTTCCTGAATCCGCCCGCCTACACCGACGGCGGCCCCGCTGGCGGCCTCACCTCGGAGGAAGCGGCCGGCAGCATCATCATGGGAATGTCGGACCAGGTGGGCAGTGAACTCGATGAGTTCGTGACCGATACGCTCCGCAACAAGCTACTGGGACTGCCCATGGACCTGGCGGCGATCAACCTGACGCGCGCCCGGTCGGAGGGATTGCCCACACTGAACGGGCTTCGGAAGGAGATACACGGGGCCACCAATGACAGCCAGCTCAAGCCCTATACCAACTGGATCGACTTCGGCGAAAACATCAAGCATCCGGAGTCCCTGGTCAATTTCGTGGCCGCCTACGGCAAACACCCCTCGATCCTGGCAGCCACCACGACGGAGGCCAAGCGCACAGCAGCCCGGCTGATCGTCAGCCCGGACGCCCTTGCCGGCGAGGTGGCCCCCGAGGACGCCGTGGCCTTCATGAACAGCACGGACGCCTGGGCCGACAAGGGAAACTCCTCGATCACCGGCCTCGACGACATCGACCTGTGGATGGGCGGCCTCGCCGAACGGACCAACCTGTTCGGCGGCCTGCTCGGCAGCACCTTCAACTATGTCTTCGAGAGCCAGATGACCGACCTGCAGAACGGTGACCGGCTGTACTACCTGGCACGCACACCCGGGATGAACCTGATGGCGCAGCTCGAAGGAAACTCCTTCGCGGAGATGATGATGCGTAACACCAATGCACAGGCACTGAAGGCAGACGCTTTCGCCACTGCTGACTGCAAGTTCGAATTGAAGAACCTCGATGGAACTCCTCAGGGCTTCGCCTCCGTCGGCAACGCTGTCGCGGACGACCCCGGGTCGGAGTGCAAGGAGTCTGCTCTGCTGATCCGCATGCCGGACGGCACCATCAAGTACCGGGCCTCCAACTCGGTGGACCCGGCCGGAATCAACGGACAGGCCGTGTACAACGGATCTATCAATGCCGACCGGATCTACGGCGGCGTGGACAACGACACCATGTGGGGTGGCGTGGGTAACGACGTCATCGAAGGTGGCGACGGCGCCGACACCGTCCTTGGCGGCGACGGAAACGACATCATCACTGACCTTGCCGGAGGCGACATCCTGAAGGGCGGGCCGGACAATGACGCGATCGACGGCGGCCCGGGCCTGGACCTGCTCTTCGGTGGGGACGGACGGGACTTCATCAACGGCGGGGCGAACTCGAATGAGACCTTTGCCGGGGAAGACGACGACTTCGTGATCGCCGGTGAAGGGCTGGACGCCGTATTCGGTGGTGGTGGGAACGACTGGGCCGAAGGCGGTGACGGACCTGACCTGCTGATCGGCGACTCCAGCAACCTGTTCTTCCTTGATGACTCCCAGAAGCCCGGCAATGACGTCCTGATGGGCCAGGGCGGCGACGACGACTACGACATGGAAGGCGGGGACGACATCGGCATTGCCGGCCCCGGGGTGGAGAAAGTAGCAGGGGCATCCGGCTATGACTGGGAAACCGGCCTCTACGATCCGCAGCCTCAGGACGCCGACCTTGACCTCCCCATCGAGCCGCTGGACATCCTGCAGGTGGGCGTCCGCGACAGGTACAACGAGGTTGAAGCGCTCTCCGGCGGTCCCTTCGACGATAAGCTCCGGGGCGACGACCGCATTCCCAGGACATTGGGGGGCGCCGGCTTCATCGGCTGCGATGCAATGGACCAGTCCGGTGTGGACCGGATCACTGGGCTCAACGAGCTGATCCCGTCCCTGCCGACTCCGCTCGCCGACGTCGTCAACGCGTCCGCATCCAAGGAATGCCCCGTGCTGGCGGGATCGCATGTCTGGGGCGAAGGCAACATCCTCCTGGGCGGCGGCGGGAGCGATTTCCTTGAGGGCCGCGGCGCCGATGACATCATCGACGGCGACCGTTACCTCAATGTCCGGCTCAGCGTCCGGACCAATGCCAGCGACGCGGCCACCGAAATCGGCAGCGCCGCCGGGATGAACGCTCAGTACCAGCGCAACTCCGACGGAACACTCACGGGCCCGACCCTCCAGCAGGCCGTGTTCGCAGGGACCCTGGACCCCGCGAACATCATCGTTGTCAGGGAAATCCTCACCGCCATCGAGGGAACCGACACGGCATACTTCTCGGACTTCGAGTTCAACTACACCATCACCACCAGCGGCGGAAACGGCACGATGGGCTCACCGGGATCAATCACCACCGTCCGGCACACCACCGGTGAGCACGGAACCGACACGCTTCACAACATCGAGTTGCTCCTCTTCGGTGATGGAACCGATGGAGCGGATGACGGTGAGGGCGAAGTGGAGGACGACGTCGATGAGGTTGAGGACGACGTCGACGAGGGCACTCCAGGCGATGGCGAGGTTGTCATCGTTACGCCGACGCCGGGCACCGAGCCCGCGCCCGGAACTACACCAGCCAACCCCGCACCCGTCGACCCGACACCAGCGAACCCCGCACCCGTCGACCCGACACCAGCGAACCCCGCACCCGTCGACCCGACACCAGCGAACCCCGCACCCGTGAACCCCGCACCCGTGAACCCCGCACCCGTGAACCCCGCACCCGTGAACCCCGCACCCGTGAACCCCGCACCCGTGAACCCCACACCCGTGAACCCCACACCCGTGAACCCCACACCCGTGAACCCCACACCGGAGGGTACGGCTGTTGACACGGTGGGAGGTGCCGGAGCGTTCTTCGTTCGGGCGATCGACTCACTGGGCGAACAGGTGGGCGAGATCCTGATGGCTGATGATGGTGCCGGAACCGTGGTGGTGGACGGCTTGGAGGACGGTGAGACCTACCAGACCCAGGTCGCCCCGTTCGGCAGTGGCGCCGATCCCCTGTTCTCCGAGCAGAGCGTTCCCGTGACACCGGTCATCGAAGACGAGCGGGGCACGCTGCACCACGACGCGGGCGTGCCGTCGGCAGCAGGAGGAGGCGCGAATGACCCACGCGCACCCGCGAGCGCCGCTGCACCTGCCGAGGGTGTCTTCGGTCCGCCGGCGACGATCACGATGGCCGCCCTGGCGAAGCACTTCTCCGCCAATCCTGGTGCCGGCCTCCTCACACTCACCACAGGGGCACTCGTGGTTGCCGGCGGCTTGCTGACCTACAAGCGGCGCCGCTTCCTGGCGACCGTAAGAGAAGTGCTGGCGGGCGAGGCGGGGACCGCTACGTAGACCTTCCTCACTGCGAGGAGCCGGCCGGCGGATCCACGATGACCGCCGTGGCCGGCTTCGGCCGCTCGACCGAAGGGCGAGCGGCCGCGCTAGTGGGCCGCGGTGAGGTCCTGCGCCGCTTCCTGGGTGGCGGCTGCGTCGGTGCCCAGCTATGGACTACGGTCGACGCCTCGCGGAACTACGGTCGACCCCTCGCGGTTCCTCAACGGTTGGGCCAAACGTAGTGGCCTCCTGGCGGGCGGCGGTAAGGCGACCGTCCGCTCAGGCGCCCGTTCCGCTCAGGCGCCCACGTACGTCGCCAGATGACGTCCCGTGAGCGTCGGCCGTGCGGCCACGAGCTCTTCCGGTGTCCCCTCGAACACAACCTTTCCGCCGTCGTGGCCGGCGCCCGGGCCGATGTCGATGATCCAGTCCGCGTGCGCCATGACCGCCTGGTGGTGCTCGATGACGATGACGGACTTGCCGGCGTCGACCAGCCGGTCCAGCAGTCCCAGCAGGTTCTCGACATCGGCGAGATGCAGGCCAGCCGTCGGTTCGTCCAGCACCAGCATGCCCCCCTTCTCGCCCATATGGGTGGCCAACTTGAGGCGCTGGCGCTCACCGCCGGACAGCGTCGTCAGGGGTTGCCCCAGGCTCAAGTACCCGAGGCCGACGTCGGACAGCCTGCTGAGGATGGCATGTGCAGCAGGTACCTTCGCTTCACCCATCGCGAAGAACCCGGTTGCTTCCGTGACCGGCATCGCCAGGACCTCGCTGATGTCCCTGCCTCCCAGCTTGTACTCGAGCACCTCGGCCATGAATCGCTTGCCACCGCAGACCTCACAGGTGGTGGCCACGCCCGCCATCATGGCGAGGTCCGTGAAGATGACTCCGGCTCCGTTGCAGGTGGGGCATGCGCCCTCGGAGTTCGCGCTGAACAGAGCCGGCTTGACGCCGTTGACCTTGGCGAAGGCTTTGCGGATGGGCTCCAGCATGCCGGTGTAGGTTGCGGGGTTGCTGCGGCGCGAACCCTTGATGGCCGTCTGATCGACCGCGACCACGCCGTCCCTCCCCGACACCGAGCCGTGGATGAGCGAACTCTTCCCGGAACCCGCTACGCCCGTCACCACGCACAGCACGCCTAGCGGAATGTCGACGTCGACATCCTGCACGTTGTGCGAGGTGGCGCCCCTGACCTCCAGGACGCCCCGACGCGGGCGGACCGCCTTCTTGAGCATTGCACGGTCGTCGAGGTGTCGTCCGGTGACTGTTCCGCTGCCCCGGAGCCCCGCCACCGTGCCCTCGAAACACACCGTTCCACCCGAGGTACCGGCTCCCGGACCGAGGTCGACGACGTGATCGGCGATGGCGATCATCTCCGGTTTGTGCTCGACCACCAGCACGGTGTTGCCCTTGTCGCGCAGGCGCAGCAGCAGACCGTTCATGCGCTCGATGTCGTGCGGATGCAGGCCGATGGTCGGCTCGTCGAAGACGTAGGTGATGTCTGTCAGGGAGGAGCCGAGGTGGCGGATCATCTTGGTCCGCTGCGATTCGCCGCCGGACAGGGTGCCCGAGGGGCGATCGAGGCTGAGGTATCCGAGACCGATCTCGACGAACGAGTCGAGGGTCTCCCCCAGCGCCTTCAGCAACGGTGCGACGGAGGGTTCGCTCAGCCCCCGCACCCAGATGGCGAGATCGCTGATCTGCATCACGCACGCGTCGGCGATGCTGACACCGTCGATCCTCGATGACCGTGCAGCCTCGCTGAGCCGCGTCCCGTCACAGGCTGGGCAGGTGGTGAAGGTCACCGCCCGGTCCACGAAGGCCCGGATGTGCGGTTGCATCGACTCACGGTCCTTGGACAGCATCGACTTCTGGATCTTCGGTACCAGGCCCTCGTAGGTCAGGTTGATCGAGTCGATCTTGATCTTCGTCGGCTCCTTGTAGAGCAGGTCCTGCAACTCCCGCTTCGTGAACTGCCGGACGGGCTTGTCGGCGTCGAAGAAACCGCAGCCGCTGAAGATCCTGCCGTACCAGCCCTCCATGCTGTAGCCGGGAATGGTGATAGCCCCCGCGTTCAGCGATTTCGTCTCGTCATAGAGCTGCGTCAGGTCGATGTCGGTGACGGAACCCATACCTTCGCACCGCGGGCACATGCCGCCCGTGATGGTGAAACTACGGCGCTCCTTGATGGTGGAGCCGCCGCGCTCGATCGTGACGGCACCGGCTCCGCTGATCGAGGCGACGTTGAAGGAAAAGGCCTGTGGGGACCCGATGTGCGGTTGTCCGAGGCGCGAGAACACGATCCTCAACATCGCGTTGACGTCGGTCGCCGTACCGACGGTGGATCTGGGATTTGCGCCCATGCGCTCCTGGTCCACGATGATCGCCGTCGTCAGTCCCTCGAGGACGTCCACATCGGGTCTGGCCAGGGTCGGCATGAAGCCCTGCAGGAAGGCACTGTAGGTCTCGTTGATCATGCGCTGCGACTCGGCGGCGATGGTGTTGAAGACGAGGGAGCTCTTGCCTGAGCCCGAGACACCGGTGAACACCGACAGTCGCCGTTTCGGGATGTCGATCGTGACATCCTTCAGGTTGTTCTCCCGCGCGCCCTGCACCCTGATCAGGTCATGGCTGTCCGCCGTGTGCTCCGCTGCCTGCTGGTCGTCCGCGGTTGCCGTGCTCATCCTGCCTCCATCCGCCGTGCTGCCGCTCGGCCATCGGATCCGGTATCCCGGACCGAGCCTCACCCCGAGGACCGGCACGTCTGATTGTCCTGCGCCACCGGCGAACCGGCAATGGCGCCGGGACCCGGACCTGTCCGGGATTGTGCTTATCTGGAGGCATGAGTGCCGATGCTCCAAGCAACCAGTTCCCGTCGCCGTCGCCTGCTACGTCGTCCTTCACCGCGCCCGGGGCGCTCGTCGCACACGTCGAGGCAGTCCTCGACGCAGAGCTCCCACCGATCGTGGCGGCAGGCCATCCGGTCCTCCGCCATCCTGCACAGGACTTTGCGGGACAGCTCGACGACGAGCTCCTCGGCCGCCTGATCTCCACGATGCGGCGCGTCATGCACGCTGCCCCGGGCGTGGGTCTTGCTGCTCCGCAGATCGGCATCCCCCTGCGGATCGCCGTCCTCGAGGACCAGGGCGTCCAGGACGAGGCGATTGCGGCGGCCCGCTTGCGCACGCCCCTGCCCTTCACGGTGATCATCAATCCACGTTACGAAGCGGACGGGGACGCCGTCGACGCGTTCTACGAGGGCTGCCTCTCCGTCCCGGGCTACCAGGCCGTGGTCGAACGCCACCGCAGCATCAAGGCCACGTACCTGCAGCCGAACGGCATCACGGTGACAGCCGGCTTCGAGGGCTGGCCGGCGCGTATCGTCCAGCACGAGACGGACCACCTGAACGGGCAGCTCTATCTCGATCGGGCGATCCTCCGCTCACTTACTGCGAACGAGGAACACGGGCGGTGGGCCCAGCCGACCATCGACGAGGCACGGCGGGGCTTGGACTTCTGACCCGCTACGCCGATGATCGACCGGTGTCCCCACCGCTACTGCCTCCCTATCGGGCCGCGGGATCCGAGGAGTTGGCTGCCGTCGGGAGGTACTTCGCCCACCACCGGAGGATATGGTCGAACCGCTGCCTGCGATGCCAGGGCGAACCGGACCGCGAGAGCTCGTGGGTCTCACCCGGGAACACCAGCATCTCGGTTTCCACCCCCTGCTTCTTGAGGGCCGTGTAGTAGCGCTGAGCCTGCTCGATGGGGCAGCGCAGGTCCTCCTCGGAGTGGATCACGAACGCCGGCGTCCGCACGTTGCCGATCTTCGCGAACGGATTCTGGCTCTCGACGTGCGTCGGATCCGTCCCGGTGTACTGCTCCGAGAAGAACCAGCCGATGTCGGACGATCCCACGAACGACGGCGGATCAAGGTACCCGCGCTCGACGATCGCCGCCTGGAAGCGGTGGTCGTGCGCGATCGTCCAGGCCGTCAGGTAGCCGCCGTAGGACCCGCCCATCACTCCCAGTCGCTCGTCGTCCATCGCGTCGAACTCGGCGAGCGCGCCATCGAGGTACGCGAGGACGTCGTCGAGGTCCACCGTGCCCATCGCTTCCTTGATGACCCTGCCGTGCTCCTGGCCGTAGCCGGCCGCGCCGCGCGGGTTGCACAACAGCACCGCGTAGCCTGCGGCGGCGTAGACCTGGGCCTCGTCGAAGTAGCCCCACCCGTACTGGGCGAAGGGACCGCCGTGGATGACGAGCAGGACGGGGTGCGGTCCCTCACCCTCCGGCAGGACGACCCAGCCGTGCACGGGCGTTCCGTCCGGCGCGGTATAGGTGCGCTCCTGCAGTTCTCCGATGCGCGTCTCCGTGCGCAGGGCGGCGGAGAAATCGGACAGCGTACGGACCGAACCGCCTTCGACGACGGCGACGTCGCCCGACGTCGAGGGGTCGGTGATGGACACGATGACGGTGTTGCCCGCAGTGGCGGCGCCCGTCACGACGGTGGGACCGGAGACCAGGATCTCGATCTCGCCCCCTGACGAGATCCGCAGCAGCTCACCCATACCCCTGGTGCGGTTGAACGCGAGCACCGAGTCGGGCCCGTCCGCGATGAGTTCCTGCACATCGCCGAAGTCGACCGTCTCCGGGTCGGTCAGGCGCCGGAAGGCTTCCGGGTCGTTCGTCGGCAGGACGTACAGGGCCGTGTTGCGCGCGACGAAATCGAGTCCTGACGCCGAGAGGTCCGAGGCCAGGAAGAACACCGACGTGCCGTCGGCACTGGGACGCGCGGTACCGCAGCCGAGCAGGGTAGCCCCACCCAGGTTGGTCAGCTGCCGGGGGGTACCTCCGTCGAGGCCGATCGAGTGGATGTCCGACACGAGCGTCGAATCCGCGTCCTCCGCGAGTGCTGCGGTGAAGAAGATCTGCCGGCCGTCGGCCGAGAAAGCCGGGTCGAGGTGGTCGGCATCCGCTGTGGTCAGCTGGGTGGCGGATGGCACCGCCCCCTGCTGCTCGAGCGCGCCGGGTCCGTCGACGGGCTTCTGGCCGAGCCTGCCGACGGCCGTGATATAGGGCTCGGCGTCGAGGTCGGGGATCGCTACCGTGAAGAGCTGCGACCGCTTGTCCGTCGTGTAACCGAGGCCATTCATCCGGTACTTGTACTGCGTGACGAGGCGTGGGTCCTCGAGGCCGGCGCTCACGCCGTCGACTGTTCCGTAACGACCGTGCTCGGGAACGCGTGCCGTGAAGACGACGGTGGTGGAATCCGGAGAGATGTGGAACCGGCCGACGCCGAGTGGTTGGTCCGTCAGCTGAACCGGCTCGCCGCCCGCAGAGCGTACCGCGAAGAGCTGGGGCTTGCCTCCCGGCTCGGCGCGCAGGAACACGAGCAGTTCGCCGTCGGGCGAGTACTCGGGCGAGGTGTCGAGGAAGCCGCGGGTCAGCCGGCGTCGTCCGCCGTCGAGTGTGATCTCCCACAGCTGGCCGACATATGCGTCGGCGCGGAAATCGGGACGGGTGGCGGCGACGACCAGGCGGGAACCGTCCGGATGAAGGGTTGGCGCGCCCGTGGTGGTCAGGAGTTCGATCTGGTCTGGTTTCACCCTCCTGATCAGACCCGAAATAGTGGCCTGAGTCAACGGTGCCGGGCAGGAAGGACCGATCGATTCTCCCTAGGATGGGACGATGCCCGCCCTCCCCCACCGCATCCTCACCTGCCCCGTGTGCTCCGAGTACCTCCAGCAGGACGTCCGCACCCTCGTGTGTGCACGCGGGCATCGATTCGACACAGCCCGTCAGGGCTATGTGAACCTGCTGACCGGCCGGGGATCGCCGTTTGAGGGTGACTCGGCGGAGATGGTCGACGCGAGGGAGGATTTCCTCGGATCGGGCCATTACCTCCCGCTGCGTGATGCGGTGGTGGAGGCCGTCCTGCGCCGCCCTGCGCCGGCCGCCGTCGCCCTCGATGCAGGAGCAGGCACGGGCTACTACCTCGAGGGGCTGGCGCGCGCTCTTCCCGGCGTGTTTCCCATTGCGCTCGACGTCTCGAAGGTCGCGCTCCGCCGCGCCGCCCGGCGGCTCCCCGAGGGCATAAGCATCGTCTGGGATGTGTGGCGTCCGCTTCCGCTCGCCGACGGAACCGTGGATATCGTCCTCAACGTCTTCGCACCGCGGAATCCGGCCGAATTCGTGCGTGTGCTCGCACCGGGCGGGTGTGTCGTCGTCGTGACGCCCAGGCCGGGCCACCTCGCAGGACTCCACGCCGTGGGTCCCCTGCTGTCCGTGCCGGCACAAAAGGCCGACGACGTCCTCGCGTCATTCGAGGGGAGCCTCGTCGAGGCGGACCGAGTGGAGCTCGACTACTCGATGTCCCTGCCGTACGGACTTGCCCGCTCCGCGCTCGTGATGGGGCCGGCGGCGCGCCATGCAGCCGCTGACGGCGGCGGCCGGCCCGGGACCCAGGAGTCCGTCGTGCTCGAAGTCGCGGCGCGCTTCACCGTCCAGGTGCTCGCACGGAGGTCCTGATCTCCCGCCCTACGACACCGGACCTGTACACTTAGGTGTTTGCCCGACCGACCCCAGGAACATCCCGGGGGCAGCCGGTGTTATACAAAGGACTTCCCTCGCACCCGTGGGCGCGAGAGGTATCGCAGATGTCGGCAGGTACGAAGCACCGGCATCGGCGTCGAGAAACAGCGGCAACGACTCCTCGCCTCACGAGGGGCACGGTGACAAGGAGAACAACATGAGTGATCGCAGCCTGCGAGGCATGCGCCTCGGAGCGCAGTCGATGGAGACGGAATCCGGCGTCGAGCCTGCACCCCGTCAGAGGGTCGAATACCGCTGCGAGGACGGGGAGCGGGTCTTCGTGACCTTCTCGTCCGAGGCGGACATCCCTGCTACCTGGGTTTCCAAGACCGGCAAGGAAGCGCTCCTCGTCGACGGGGAGAAGCCCGACACCTCCAATGACAAGCCCGTCCGGACACACTGGGACATGCTCCTCGAGCGTCGCTCGGTCGAGGAACTCGAGCAGATCCTGCAGGATCGCCTGACGATCCTGCGCGAGCGCCGCGGAGAGCGCCGCTCCGCCTAGCACTATGAGCTGACATGGAAAAGGCACTCGCTGGTAGCGGGTGCCTTTTTCGTGGTTCGGGAACGGTCAGGGACGCCCGATCAGCTTGTTCCAGCGGGCTGCCAGACCCCAGCGGGTGACGTTGGCGATCGCTTCGAATACGATGTTGCCGCTCATCTTGGACGCCCCCAATTCACGCTCCACGAAGGTGATGGGCACTTCGACGATGGTGAGGCCGAGTCGGGCTACCCGGAAGGTCATGTCGACCTGGAAACCGTATCCGACCGACGCGACGGCGGACAGGTCGAGCGCCTCGAGGGTCGAGCGGCGGAAGGCCCGGAAGCCCGCGGTGACGTCGCGGACCGGCAGTCCCAGCAGGAGGCGCGAATACGTGCTGCCTGCGCGGGACAGGAGCTTCCTGTGCGCGGGCCAGTTCACGACGCTGCCGCCGCTCACCCACCGGCTCCCGATCACCAGGTCCGCGCGGTCCACGGCGTCGAGGAGGCTCTGCAGTTGCTCCGGCCTGTGGGAACCATCGGCGTCCATCTCGACCAGGACGTCGTAATCGCGCTCGAGTGCCCAGCGGAACCCCGCGATGTAGGCGGCGCCCAGGCCCGCCTTGCCGAGACGGTGCAGTACATGGACCTGATCGTCGGCTGCGGCAGCCCGATCGGCGAGCTCGCCTGTTCCGTCGGGGCTGTTGTCATCGACGATGAGGACGTCCGACGCCGGTACTGCGGCACGCAGACGCGCGAGGGTCAGCGGGAGTGACTCGATCTCGTTGAAGGTGGGGATGATCGTGACGACTCGCACGCAGGTGGGCCTTTCCATCGATGATGCGCATCGCGCACGGACTGCTCCGCAGGCGGAGCCAGTTCGTAAGTATAGGCGACTGTCATGATCGCGCCGGAAGGATCCACCGAACCGGGTCCAGGGCAGATCCACACATCTTCGTACCGGTACCGACCCTGATGACGGCACTGTTCTCTATGATGCGTGGACCCGCCCCTGTGAGTGCCGGCTCCATCCAAGTGGCAACACGCGCCATTGAAGAAGGCCGATGCGTTGCGCTCGTAGAGACCGGCCAGGTTCCCTTCCGCAGAAGTTCTTCTAACCCGTAGGGCAAAAGCTTACGTGCTGTGGAGTACGTGTCAACGAAGCCCTGACCTGCGAAAACGTGCTTCGGTGCAGGTCAGACCATGGTCGCTCGCCCGCCGAAAAAACCTCGTGCAGGGTGCTTTCTGCTACTCGTTCTGAAAGCCGTCCGCCGCGTACAATCGCTTCCCGTCATGAACGGTCTCCAGGCACAGCGGAGCGTTCTCCGTGTCCAGGGCGGGAAGCAGCGGCGTACCTGCACGCGGATCCGTGCTCCAGGATTGGACCCGGTTGTCCGGCGTCTGGACCATGAGCTCGTCGACCTTCCAGACGGCGAACGACGCCGGAGTGCCCGGGGCGAGCTGACCCATCATCGGACTGCGGCCGGACAGCCGCCAACTGGCCCTGGTGTGTGCGATGAAGGCAGCCCTGGCCGAGATATTCTCCGATGCAGTGCTGTGCCGGAGGCAGGCACGGACCGAGGCCCAGGGGTCGAGGGGCGTCACGGGGCTGTCCGACCCGAGCGCCACCAGGACGCCCGCGGACAGGAACGAGGCGAAGCGATTCATTCCACCGCTACGCTCCCCCAGGCGCTGGTGGTACAGGCCCCCGTCCACGCCCCACAGGGCATCGAAGACGGGCTGGCCGCTCACGGCGACGCCGAAGTGGACAAGGGAGGCGATCGCGGCGTCATCGGCCAGCTCGACGTGCTCGAGGCGGTGACGCGCCCGTCGGACCTCCTCCACGCCGAGTTGCTGGGCGGTCCGCTCGAGACCGCGGAGGACGAGGTCGAGCCCGGCATCGCCGATGACGTGGAAGCCTGCCTGGACCCCCTCTTCGGTTGTCGCGAGCAGGTGCGCCGCGACCTCGTCGTCACTGAGGTAGAGCGTCCCCTGTGAGCCTGGATCGTCGCTGTAGGGCTCCCGGAGGGCTGCGGTCCGCGACCCGATCGATCCGTCGGCGTTGAGATCGCCGGCCAGGCCCGCAAGCCTTCCGCCGAACCCCTGCATCAGTTCGCGCACGCCGGCGCGGGAGGTGGTCAGCTCGGCCCAGTACGGGATCACTTCCGGCAACGGCAGCTCGTGGTTCGGCCCGTCGATGGACAGCAGCGTCTCGAGATCCTCTCGCGGGGCAATGTGAGGGGCCGCCATCTCCGTCAACGCGACATACCCACGGGAGGCGGCATGGAGGAGCGCAGCCTGCTGGTAGCTGCGGCGCTGGTCCACGGTCAGGCTGCGGGTAGCCTGCCGTGCTGCCTCGTGGGCCGCACGCACCACGAACCCGTCACTCCAGCCGTCGACGGCCGAGAGGCCCAGTCCCGCAGCCAGGGTGCCTGATACCACGGCCGAATGGATGTCTGCCCGCACGAGGTAGACGAGCGCGCCGTCGCCCGCCCGGTCCAGCTCGGCGGCGGTCGGCACGCGCTTCTCGGGCCACTGCGACTCGTCCCAGCCGAACCCGAGGATCGTCGAGGCCCCGGCTGCAGAGGCGGTCGACACAGCCCGGAGGAGCTCCTGCAACGAGCGGCAGGAGGTGAGGTCGAGCGATCCGAGCGCGATGCCCGTCTCCGTCGTATGGGTGTGCGCATCGACGAACCCCGGGGTGATCAGTGCACCGTCGAGATCGACGGTACGGACGTCAGGCCCGGTCAGGTTCGCGGCTGCGTGCTCCGTTCCCACCCACGCCACCGTCCCGCCGTCGACGAGCATCGCCGTGGCGAAGGGATCGGCGGGGCTGTAGACGGAGCCGTTGCGGTAGAGGACGGGGAGGGGGCGCTGGGACATGGGCATGGCTATGCTGGAAGACTTTCTGTGGAGGAGGTCAGGACATCGGCGGACCTGACCGGGAGAGGTACCTATTCACTGATGTTCGAGTATGCCACCACGCCTCGACGAACCAGCCTGATGGCCCGCACGCAGGTCTGCTGCAGCCCGCCGGGAAGGTCCGGTACCTTCGCCACCTGGTCGAGCAGGTCGATGACCTGTTTCGACCACCGCACGAAGTCACCGGCAGCGAGCTCCGTCCCGCTCAGGGCGGCCTGCAGGGACCGGCCCTGGGCCCACTTGAACATGGGCCAGACCAGCGAGAGCTCGGGCTCGCTCGTGACGGGCAGCCTGTGCTGCTCCTCGACGTCGTTCAGTTGTGACCACTGGCGGATGATGGTCTCGGCCGACCCCTCCAGAGCTACGCTCGGCATCACCGGACGCACCCCGCGCTCCTCCCGCTTGGCCTGATACACCAGCACGGTGGTGATGGCCGCGAGCTCCGCGGCGTCGAGGTCGTCGAAGGCACCTGCCTCGATGCACAGGGCGATCAGCAGATCCTTCTCCCCGTAGATACGCCGGAGCTTCTGTCCGGTCGCGCTCACCATGACGGTGTCGCCGGTGTACTCCAGGTAGCCGTAGTGACCGAGGACCTCCGAGACGCGGTCGAACGTCTTCGCGATCGTGTTGGTGCGGCCGCGGATCTGACCGGCGAGCTTGTCCGTCTCACGGCGCAGCTTCCACCATCGTTCAGCCCAGCGGGCATGCTGCTCCCGCTCACTGCAGCCGTGGCACGGATGGGCCCGCAGGCGACGACGGAGTTCGGTGATGGCTCGCTCCTCCGCTGCGGCCGATGCCGAGTGCCCGGCGGCGACACGGTCCGCCCCCTGTCGCGGCGGTCTCTTGTCCTGGAGCGCGTTCCGGAGCGATGACGTCAGGTCGCGCCGATCCTTCGGGCTCCGCGCGCTGAAATGCTTCGGGATGCGGATCCGGGAGAGGACCTCCACCGGTCCGTCGAGGTCATGGACGCCGACGCGGCGGATCTGCGTCTCGAGGGTCAGCACGGTCGGTCGTGGCTCCCGGGAGGTGTCGCTGTCCAGCACGACGGCGAAACCCTGTGTGCGGCCGCCGGGTACGTCGATGACGTCTCCTGGCCGCAGTGATTCGAGGGAGGACTCGGCAGCAGACCGCAGGGTACGGGACCTGTCGCGTGAGGCGCTCGATTCGAGCTCCGACAACTCCCGCCGCAGGTTCGCATACTCGCGGAAGTCGCCGAGGTGGCACGTCATCGACTTCTCGTAACCCTTCAGGGACTCCTCGCGGCTGCGGACCTGCTTCGCCAGGCCGACGACGGACCTGTCGGCCTGGAACTGGGCGAAGGACGTCTCGAGGATCTCCCGCGACCGCTCCTGGCCGAACTGCGCCATGAGGTTGATGCTCATGTTGTAGGTGGGACGGAAGCTCGAGTTCAGGGGGTAGGTGCGGCGCGAAGCAAGTCCCGCGACTGCGCCGGGGTCCGTTCCGGGCTGCCAGAGCACGACGGCATGGCCCTCGACGTCGATCCCGCGACGTCCCGCGCGTCCCGTGAGCTGCGTGTACTCCCCCGCCGTGACATTCACGTGGGCCTCGCCATTGAACTTGTCGAGCTTCTCGAGCACGACGGTCCGCGCCGGCATGTTCACGCCGAGCGCGAGGGTCTCCGTCGCGAAGACGGCCTTGACCAGACCGGCGGCGAACAGGCGCTCGACGATCTCCTTGAAGGTCGGGAGCATACCGGCATGATGAGCCGTGAAGCCGCGGATGAGCCCCTCGCGCCAGGTCCAGAACCCGAGGATCTCGAGATCGTCCCGCGGGATGTCCGTCGTGGCGGAGTCGATGGTCTCGCTGATCTCGTCGCGTTCGTCCTCCGTGGTGAGCCACAGGCCTGCGTTCAGGCACTGTGTCACGGCGGCCTCGCAGCCCGCCCGGGAGAAGATGAACGTGATCGCCGGCAGGAGGTCCGCCCGATCCAGCGCGCTGATCACCTGGGGCCTCGTGGCCCGCCGGACGGCGGTCTGCTGCGGCGGGCCGCCCCGCCCGTTCCGTGACTTCCCGCGCCGCCCGCCGTCGCCCCAGTTCGCTCGCTGGTTGAGCCGGATCTCGTTGCTCGCGAGGTCGAGCAGTTCGGGATTCACCTCGTACTGATCGCGTGCTCCGACCTCGGATCCGGCCGGCGCGGCTTCGTCGAAGGCGATATCACCCGCGAACAGGTCGATCAGGCTGTGTCCGACCATGACGTGCTGCCAGAGCGGCACCGGTCGGTGTTCGGACACGACGACGTCCGTATCTCCACGGACGGTATCGAGCCAGGCCCCGAACTCCTCGGCGTTGGACACCGTTGCGCTGAGGGACACCAGTTTGACCTCGGTGGGGAGGTGGATGATCACCTCTTCCCATACAGCACCACGGAAGCGGTCAGCGAGGTAGTGGACCTCGTCCATGACCACGTAGCCGAGATTGTCGAGGGCATCAGAATTGGCGTAGAGCATGTTCCGCAGAACCTCGGTGGTCATCACGATGACGTCCGCGTCCGGGTTGATGCTCGTGTCACCCGTCAACAGCCCCACGCGGTCGTTGCCGTGCACGGCCGCGAGTTCCGAATACTTCTGGTTGCTGAGGGCCTTGATCGGCGTGGTGTAGAAGGCCTTGAGTCCGCGCTGCAACGCCATGAAGACGGCGAACTCGCCGACGACGGTCTTGCCCGCTCCGGTCGGCGCCGCGACGAGTACGCCCCGGCCCGCCTCGAGCGCGGTGCAGGCCTCCCGCTGGAATGGATCGAGCTCGAAGTCCAGCGTTCGCTCGAAGTGGGACAGCTGGGTCCGTGAGTGTTCCGTGCGGGCTTTTGCAGCTGCGTATCTCTCCGCGGGGGTGCTCATCTTTCCACCCTAGACGTTCGGTGGGACCGGGCGCCCCGTATACGCGCAGAGCGTGCGGCGGTGGATCATCCTTGCGGGAGGAGTGCCCACCGTGTCTTCGGACAGGGCGTCTAGAGGCTGTCGAGGGGTGTTGCGGTGTCGACCGTCGCTTCGACCTCCGCCTCGCGTGCAGCGGCACGCCGGGCCCGGCGTTTGTCGTTGAGCAGGCAGAGCCCGATGGCGACGAAGAACAGCAGCAGCAGCGGCACCGCGAGGTAGAACATGCTCAGCGCGTCACCACCCGGAGCGGCCATCGCCGCGAACAGGCACACGAGGAACACGGTGATCCGCCATGCCTTCAGGATCTGCCTGCCGGACACCAGTCCCACCGCATTGAGCCCGAACAAGATTACGGGGAGCAGGAACGCGACCCCGAACGCCAACATCAGGCGCAGGACGAAGGCGAAGTACACGGAAACGCTGATGAGGTTGGAGAATTCGTCGGGTGTGAAGTCGGTCAGGACCCTCACCGCGTTCGGCAGGATCAGCCACGCGAGGTAGATGCCCATCAGGAACAGCGGCACGGCGACGGCGATGAAACCCAGAGCGATGCGGCGTTCCTTGGTCTTCAGCCCCGGAGTGATGAACGCCCACAGCTGGTACAGCCAGACCGGGCTCGAGATCACCACGCCCAGGAAGATCGCGACCTGGATCATCAGGTCGAACGGGGATGCCGCGGTGTCGAAGTTCAGGGAGGCGGTCCGGCCCTCCTGGTCGTTGATCGCGACGATCGGAGCGCCGAGCGCCTTCAGGACCGGGTCATAGAGGAAGAAGCCGCCCACGGTTGCGGCGAGGACGGCGATAGCGGACTTGAAAAGGCGGTTCCGCGCCTCGCGCAGGTGCTCCTTCAGGGCCATCCGCCCCTCGGGGTTACCCTTCCTGCGCGCACGGACCTTCGCGGGTGTCACGGGAGAGCGCTCCGCCTACAGCTTGGTGTTCGAGGTGCCGCTCTGCTGGGACGGTCCCGCCTGGGTATGCCCCTCTGAGCGCCCATCGGGGTGCCCGTCGACGCTCCCCTTGCCCTGGTAGTGCGGGGGCTCTTGTCCGGGGTGCTGCCCGGGCGTCTGGAACGTGGGGTCGTACGTCGACGGCGCGGGGTTGTTGACCACCCTGCCCTCGACGGGAGCCGTATCGGACTCGGCGGTGTTGTTCTCGTCCTTCATCTGCTTCACCTCGGACTTGAAGATCCGCAGGGACTGACCGACGCTGCGGGCCAGGCCCGGGAGTTTCGGCGCTCCGAACAGAACGATCGCAAGAACGATGATGATGACGATGTGCCAGCCTTCGAGCCTCATGCCCAATTCCTCTCGTTGATCCCCATCACAGTTTAGGTCACAGGTGGGGCATGTCCTGCAGGAGCTGCGGCTGTCCGCGCAGTACGCGCTTCCTGACCCGCCTGCTGCGACGATCGTCCAACCGACCCGTTTTCGCCTGCTCCCGGGCTACCCGAACATCCCTGGGGGCGGAGAACACGGCCGGTACGGCGATTCCTGGCACTCCCAGGGCTGACGTCGTGACGCCGTCGTCGGGCGGTACGTTCATCTCGAGCCGGTCCATGGCTTCCCCGAATTCACCCAGCGTTCGCATCCCGCGTCGGAAGACGCGGAAGCCGACCGCCACGAGGAAGATCACGCTGACGGCCACCAGCGCAACCCACAGCACGATCCACATCCACCACAACATGGCTTCAGTCTAGGCCAGTGCCTGATGGGCGCGGGCTGCCTCCAGCCATCGGAGGGTCTCATCGCGCAATTCCTCCGGGGCGACGACGGCGGCCAGCCCTCCGAGTCCCGCGACCAGGCCGGGAATCCATGAGCTCGATGCCACCCTCAGACGCGCGGCGAGGCGGTCCTCACCCAACTCCAGGATGGCGTCGGCGTTGTACTGGGTCGCAATCCAGCGGGCCCTGGGTTCCAGGACGAGCGTCACTGTGTGGTCCTCCGCCCCGGAGCGATAGGGGGACACGGTCCGCCTGTCGCGGGTGAGGGACTCCTCGTCCACACTGGCCGTTGCGGGCTGGTCGGTCAGGGCCGCGCTCTGGATGCGGTCGAGGCGGAAGTTCCGCAGACCGTCGGAGTCCACGCTCCACGCTTCGAGGTACCAGGTGTCCTGGTGAAGGAAGATCCGGATGGGCTCGAGCAGGCGGTGCGTGATCTCGTCACGCGTCGGCACGAAGTAGTCCACCTCCACCCGCACGCCCGACTGGAGGGCGGCCTGCAGCACCTCGAGGGTCGGATCGATGTCGTCCTCCGTGAGCTTGGTGGCGACAGCCGTGCCGATGTGGGCGGCGTCGCCTGCGGCGGCGGTCAGTTTGGTCTGGGCGCTGACAATCGCCTCGTTGTTGCGCATGCCGGGCAGCTCGCGCAGTGCCTGCAGTCCGACGATCAGGGAGCATGCTTCGTCCATGCTCAGCTTCACGGGTTCCGCCAGGTCGCGCGCGTTGGTGAGGTAGATCCTGCCGTCCTCGATGTTCACGTCCATGAGGCCGTCCGGGTAGTGCCGCGGTCCGCTGACGAAGAGCAGGTCGAGGTCCTTGGTGAGCTGATTCTCGGAGACGTCAAACCTCCTGGCGGTCTCCCCTATCTCGGACCCCGGGTGGGCGAGGAGGTAGGGCACCAGGTCGAGGAGGCGAAGCAGGTGGTCCTGCGACGAGGACTTCCGCCGCGGAGCCGGACGAACCCCCTCGGTCATCTCAAGGTCCTCGGGCGCGGCGAGAGCGGCGTCGTAGGCGCTCCCGAGCAGGCGCGACACCTCGACGGCCAACTCCTGTGGTTCCTCGATTCTGGCATTGACGCCCAACCCGGCGATGGTGGCCGCCATGGGGCTGGATGCCGCGTAAGGCACGCGGAGGATATCCCACTCCTCCCCGGTCTGCAGGACCTCGGCATCCTTGCGGACGCGCAGCACCTGGCAGGATCCGGGCCGGACGGCGACGACGGCTGTCCGGTCGGGCTCACTGCGCGATAGTGAGGAGAGCGTCTGGTTCATGTCGAAGGAGGCTGGGACGTCGAACGTCCCCTTCAGCAGGACTGGCTCTCCGGTCATGCGGGACAGGCGAAAGAAGCGTTCGGCCCTGCGCGTGGTGTCGTAGCCCACCACATACCAGTGGCCGAACCTCGCTCCCATGCCCCAGGGGTGCACCGTGCGGACTTCTTCGCGCCCGGTGCTCGCGGCCCGGTACGGGAAGCGGATGGGGGCTCGGGAGGTCAGGGCCAGCCAGACGACGTCCCAGTAGGGGGCGTCGGTGGTGATGCGCGGCTGGATGAGCGGAGTCAGCGCGGTACCGCCGTCGACGCTGCGGGAGCTCAGCTTCCTGAGGGCGCGCGACGCGGCGGAGTCGAGCGATCCCTGGTCCCATACACCGGCGGCCAGGTTGAGGACGGCGTACTCCTCCGGAAGGAAGGTCACGCCGCCGAGCCGGTAGTCCTCGGCGTTGATGCGGTAGCGCTGCACCGTGTTGTCGTTGTCGAAGAGGGTGTCCTCGCTGAATGATTCCAGGGGGATGCCCTGCTCGCGGAGTGCGGCCTTGTCCCGGTCGAAGAGTTTCTCGCGTGCAGCGACCGACGTCGCCTCCCGGTACAGATCGATCTCCTGGAACAATTCCTCCTTCGTGAACCCACGCCGGCTCGAGAGCAGCATGATCACGAGTGTGAGGAGGCGTTCGGTACGTTTTGCGGACACGGTGAAACCCTACCTTCGGGGAAGCGGCGGAAGGGACGCACGCCAACCTGGGTTGACCTGCGTCCCTTCCGGACGGAGCTGCGGTATTACTGGGCCGGGACGGCCGGCCCGTGGTGTTAGCGGACCGCCAGGAGGTCCACGACGAAGATCAGTGCCTCGTTGGGGCCGATGGCCGAACCGGCCCCGCTCGGACCGTAGGCGAGGTGGGACGGGATCTCGAGCCGACGGCGACCGCCGACCTTCATGCCGAGGAGCCCTTGGTCCCAACCCTGGATAACCTGGCCCACGCCGACCTTGAAGTCGAGCGGAGCGCCGCGGTTCCACGAGGCGTCGAACTCCTCGCCCGTCGAGAACGCGACGCCCACATAGTGGGTGGACACGGTATTGCCGGGCTTCGCCTCGTCGCCCTTCCCTTCGATGATGTCTTCGATCACGAGGTCGGCGGGGACGTCGTGTGAGGGGAAGTCGATCTCCGGCTTCTGCCGGTCGAAGTCGCGCTGTCCGAAGGACATGGATTCCTTTCCTGGAGCTGTTGGTTGCGGAGAGCGCAGGACTACTGCGCCGCTTCCTTGCTGACGATCTCGACGTAGAACACGAGCGTGCCGGAGGGCTGGCCCTCCTGGGCGTTGGGGTAGGCCCAGGGCTCAGGGATGACGAGCATGACCTTGGAGCCGACCTTCTGTCCGGCCAGGCCCTTCGTCCAGCCGGTGATGACACCGTTCAGCGGGAAGGATGCTGCTTCGCCGCGATCGAAGCTCGAGTCGAACTTCTCGCCGTCGGCGTAGGTCCAGCCGGTGTAGTTCGCGGAGATGGTGTCGGCGTCCGTCAGGACTTCACCGTCGCCTTCCTCGAGCACCTTGACGACCAGATCGTCCGCGGGCTCGTTCTCGGGGATTTTAACCGCAGGAGCGCCGTCGTCTCCGAAGGTGAACGTCGGCAGTTGGCCCTCGTCGTCGAGCTTCTTGACGTCCTCGGGCGAGAGGACCTCGGGCTCGGGCGGAGGCTGCTCGGCGGAGATGACCTTGAGGACGATCAGCTGCTCCGGCGTCGCGCTCTGCCCCTCGGCGGGCTCAGGCGCAGGGCGGGTATAGGCGACCTGCGCGCCGATCTTCGTTCCGACCAGGACCTCGTAGAGTTCGGCGTCCTGCTCCTTGAGCGTGTCGTCGACCGGCAGGACCTGGGGGTCGCCCTGACTGTAGGTCTCGCCGAGGATCTCGCCGTCCGTGGCATTGAGTGCGACCAGCTTGTAACGGATCTGCTCCCCGGCCTCGACGGCGTCGCCATCGCCTTCCGTAACGGTCTTCGCCGCTACGCCGCTGATGTCGAGGGGTGATTCGAATTCGACCTTCGGCGCTTCCTCGTCCGACCCGCCGCTCACCTTGATCGTGTCGAAGACCTCGGCGGCGCCCGCCGAATTTCCCGTCGTCGTGCCGCCACAGGCCGTGACCACCATCAGCAGCGGAAGGAGGGTTGCTAGTACTTTTCGCACAGAACTACTTTCAGATTGATGTCCAGTTCAGGCTGCCTGCAGAACAAAGGGCCCTGACAAGCCTAACGGCTCCGGCTGTGCAGTTTCTCCTTGAAAAGCCCTGGCAGCCCGCTTCCCGGGACCACGCGGTGCCCGATACCGGCCGTGCGACACGTCACAACTGCTGAAGGAGTGCCTCCACCCGCTCGTCGACGGAGGTGAAAGGGTCCTTGCAGAGGATGGTCTGCTGTGCCCTGTCATTGAGCTTGAGGTGTACCCAGTCGACCGTGTAGTCGCGGTTCGCCTCCTTGGCCCGGCGGACGAATTCGCCACGCAGCCGGGCGCGGGTGGTCTGCGGCGGGTGGTCCACCGCCTCCTTGACGGCGGTGTCATCGACGACCCGCGCGGCCTCCCCCCGCGCCTGCAGCAGGAAGAACAGGCCGCGGGACCGCGAGATGTCGTGGTACGTCAGGTCCAGCTGTGCTGCCCTGGCCGAGTCGAGATCGCCTCCGGAACGAGCGAGGTACCGGTCGATGAGTTTCTTCTTGATCGCCCAGTCGATCTCCGTGTCGATCGCTGAGGTATTGCCCGTCTCGACCGCATCCAGATCCCGCTCCCACAGGTCGAGGATGGTGGGCACGTGGTCATTGTGCGCACCGTGCTCGCCGACGAACGCCGTCATTCGCGCCAGGTATTCGCGCTGCATCTCGAGAGCCGTCATCTGCCGGCCGTTGGCGAGCTTCAGGAGCTGGCGGCCCGTGAGGTCGTGCGAGATCTCACGGATGCTGCGGATGGGGTTCTCCAGCCGGAAGTCCCGCATCAGCTCACCGGCCTCGACCATGCGCAGCAGCAGGTCCACGGAACCGATCTTCAGCAGCGTGGTGGTCTCGGACATGTTCGAATCACCGGCGATGACGTGCAACCGGCGGTAGTGCTCCGCGTCCGCGTGCGGCTCGTCCCTCGTATTGATGATCGGTCGGGAACGGGTGGTGGCCGAGGAAATGCCCTCCCACAGGTGGTCAGCCCGCTGCGAGAAGGCGTAGAGGGAACCCGTCTGCGTCTTCAGGACCTTGCCGGCCCCGACCAGGAGCTGCCGCGTGACGAGGAAGGGGATGAGGATGTCGGCGAGCCGGGCGAACTCGAGCTTGCGGGGGATGAGGTAGTTCTCGTGGCTGCCGTAGGAGTTGCCCGCGGAGTCCGTGTTGTTCTTGAAAAGATAGATCTGGCCGTCATACCCCTCATGGGCCAGCTTGCGCTGTGCCTCCGCCACGAGATCCTCGAGGATCAGTTCTCCCGCGCGATCGTGAGCGACCAGCTGCGCGAGATCGTCACACTCGGCTGTGGCGTACTCCGGGTGTGATCCGACGTCGAGGTAGAGGCGCGAGCCGTTGGTCAGGAAGACGTTGGAGGACCTCCCCCAGCTGACGACCTTGCGGAAGAGGTAGCGCGCTACTTCTTCCGGTGAGAGCGGCCGTGACGTCGGCCCCGAGTAGGAGATGCCGAACTCGGTCTCGACTCCGTAGATGCGACGGTCCATCAGGTGTCCTGTCCATGCTGCAGCAGATTCTCGAGTTCCGGACCGCCGATGCGCCGGAAAGCGCGGCGGCTTCCGCGCAGGGTGTCCGGATCCCGTTCGAGGAAGGCAACCTCGATCAGCGACGGATCCAGCGCAGGCGGAACGTGGTGCTCCGCGTCGGCCGGCACGGCGGTACCCGCGCCCTCGCGTCTCAGGGATTGCGCTGCCGCGCGAACGGCCTCCGGGAGCGAGAGGTCGGCGGACCAGGAGTTGCGCAGGGCATCCACGACGGAGTCGGCGGCACCGCCCATGACCACGAAGCCCGGCTCGTCGGCGATGGAACCGTCGAACGTCAGGCGGTACAGGTGGTCCGCGTCCTGGCTATGGCCGACCTCGGCGACCACGAGCTCCACCTCGAACGGCTTGCTCTCGGCGGTGAAGACGGCTCCGAGGCTCTGGGCGTAGACGCTGGCGAGTCCGCGCGCGGTCACGTCCTCGCGCGCGTAGGAGTATCCCCGGACGTCGGCGTACCGCACGCCTGCCTGCCTGAGGCTCTCGAACTCGTTGTACTTCCCCACCGCAGCGAAGGCGATGCGGTCGTAGATCTCGCCCAGCTTGTGCAGCGAGGGAGAAGGATTTTCGGCGACGAGCGCTATGCCGTCCCGGCAGCTCATCACGACCACCGATCGGCCCCGGCCGATTCCCTTCCGCGCGAAGTCCGCGCGGTCCTTCATCAGCTGCTCGGGCGAGACGTAGAACTGCTGTGTCATGACCTATGCCTCCCGGCCCGCCGAAGAACGGGCGTCAATGATGGTGTGCGCAACGGTCTCGAGGTCACGGTCGGGAATCCGACGCGTCCCGGCTCCGTCCACAACGTAGACCACCGGCCACAGTGCGCGCACGGCGTCCGGTCCGCCGGTCGCTGAGTCGTCGTCGGCGGCGTCGTACAGCGCTTCGACGGCCACGCGCACGGCCGATGCCTCGTCCAGGCGCGGGCTCCACAGCTTCTTGAGCGATCCCCGCGCGAACACCGATCCGGAGCCGACCGAGTGGTGCTCCTGCTCCTCGTACCGTCCGCCGGTGACGTCGAAGGAGAAGAGCCGCCCCACGTGGCGGTCGGTGTCGAAGCCGGCGAAGAGGGGGACGACGGCGAGACCCTGCATCGCCATCGGGAGGTTCTGACGAACCATGGCCGCGAGGCGGTTGGCCTTGCCGTCGAGGCTCATCAGGGTGGCCTCGATCTTCTCGTAGTGCTCGAGCTCCACCTGGAACAGTCGCGTCAGGTCCAGCCCGATACCGGCGCTCCCCGCGATACCGAGGACGGAATAGCGATCAGCCGCGAAAACCTTCTCGATATGTCGGCTCGCGATGACGTTGCCCATGGTGGCACGTCGGTCACCGGCCATCAGCACGCCGCCGGGGAACGTCAGCGAGACGATCGTCGTGGCGTGCGGAGCGAGGTGGGAGGCGTCGGTGGAAGCGGTTCCCGGACCGAGCGTCCGGTTGGACGGCAGCAGCCCGGGATGGTGCGTTCCGAGGTAGTCGGCGAAGGAGGCCGAGGCGGCCCGCGGAACCGCTGCTGCTGCATCATCCGGAAGCATCCGCTACTGGCCGCCCTTCTGCACGAATCCGCGCACGAATTCCTCCGCATTGGACTCGAGGACACCGTCGATCTCGTCGAGCAGGTCGTCGACCCCCTGCGTCTGGGTGGACTCCTGTGCGGCGGGAGCAGAGGGCACGGGCTCGGGGAGCTCCTCCTCCGATTCCGAGGACGAGCCGCCGGTGGTGATGCGGTCCTGTGAAGCCATGATGGCAGACCTTTCGTGGTCGTGGTCGTGATCGGTTCGGTGATCAGGTTCCTATGGTGACACGCGACGATCGGGGCCGCTCAACAATCGGGCAAGGAAGTCCTCGGCGTCGGCTGCAGCATCGAACAACTCCTCGGTGAGCGCCGCACTTCCCCGGAGCGGCTCCCTCGTCTGCACGCGCTGCAGCCGTCGCTCGCCGGGGAGCTCGAAGATGAGCGAGTCCCAGCTCGCACCGACGACCTGCGCCGGATATTCGGCGATGCAGCGGCCCCGGAAGTAGGCCCGCGTGTCCCGCGGCGGCTCCACGGCGGCCCGGGCTACGTCCGCCGGATCGACGAGCAGCTCGACATCGCCGCGCCGTGCCAGGCGCTGGTAGATGCCCCGCTCGGTTCGGAGGTCCGCGTACTGCAGGTCGACGAGCGCCAGACGCGGATCCGTCCAGGCGAGCCCGTCCCGCGCCCTGTAGGCCTCGAGCACCTTCAGCTTCGCGATCCAGTCCACGTGCCGGGCAGCATCCATCGGGTCCCGCCGCAGAGTGACGAGCAATGCCTGCCAGCGGTCGACGACGTCGCGCGTCTGCTCGTCAGCGTCCGCGGGAAGGGCGGCGAGGACCGCCTCGCAGTAGAGCTCCTGCAGCTCTACCCCTGTCATCATCCGGCCGTCCGTCAGTCGGACCGTGGTCGTCAGCGACGCGTCGTGGCTGATGGCGTGAAGGGCTTCGACCGGGTCCTCGAGGACGGGAACCGGCGCCAGTCCCTGCTCGATGAGCGCGAGGACCAACGCCGTCGTCCCCACCTTCAGGTAGTTCGACACCTCATGCAGGTTCGCGTCACCGATGATGACGTGCAGGCGCCGGTACTTCTCCGCAACGGCGTGCGGTTCGTCGCGCGTGTTGATGATCGGGCGCCGAACGGTGGTCTCCAGTCCGATCTCGTTCTCGAAGAAGTCGGCGCGCTGGCTGATCTGGAAGCCCGGCTCCTGGTTGAGCGGACCGAGGCCCACCCGCCCGGCACCGCAGATGACCTGACGGGAGACGAAGAAGGGGATCAGCGCCTCCGCCAGCTTCGGGAAGGGCACGCTCCTCGGGACGAGGTAGTTCTCGTGGGAGCCGTAGGACACGCTCTTGTTGTCCGTGTTGTTCTTGTACAGGATGACCGGCGAAAAGCCCGGTGTGGCAGCGATCCGTTCCATCGCGGTGATGGCGACGAGGTCCCCCGCCCTGTCCCAGAGGACGGCGTCGAGCGGATTCGTCACCTCGGGCGAGGAGTACTCGGGGTGCGCGTGGTCGACGTAGAGCCGAGCCCCGTTGTTGAGCACGAGATTCATGAGGACAGCGGCCTCGGCAGGTTCGCCCCGCTCGAGGGCGATCTGTTCTGCGGTCAGCTCCTCCGATTCGTCGGTCAGCTGGCTGGGGTGTGCACGTGCGCGGTCCATCCGGTAGCCGCGCGCGTCCGTCAGCGGGGTCTCGTCCGTATAGTCCCAGCGCGTTCCGGCGAGATTGCCGAGCCCCTCACGCAGCGTGGCAGCGTAGGCGTTGACCACCTGGGAGGACAGCAGGGTGGAATTGGCGGACGGCAGCGCGGGCGCGATGATGCCGTACTCCGTCTCCGTCCCCATGACCCGGTGGACCGAGATCCCCTGACCGACGGGCGGTAGCCCTCCCGGAGAACGGGCCCGCCGTCCACCCGTGTCCATCACAGATACTGACCCGTATTCGCCGTCGTCTCGATGGACTTGCCCGGCTCCTGGCCCGCCTTGCCCTGCACGATGGTGCGGATGTAAGTGATCCGCTCCCCCTTCTTGCCGGAGATGCGCGCCCAGTCGTCCGGGTTCGTGGTGTTCGGCATGTCCTCGTGTTCGCGGAACTCGTCGATCACGGCACGCATCAGGTGTTCGATGCGCAGTCCCTTGCTGCCATCCAGTAGCAGGTCCTTGATGGCGTACTTCTTCGCGCGGTCCACGACGTTCTGGATGACCGCGCCCGAGTTGAAGTCCTTGAAGTACAGCATCTCGGTGTCGCCGTTGGCGTAGGTCACCTCGAGGTACTCGTTGGACTTGTCCGTCGAGTACATCTGCTCGACGGTCCGGCGGATCATCTCGGCGATGGTGGTCTGAGGATCCCCGCCGTTCTCCTCGAGGTCGTCCGCGTGCAGCGGGAGGTTGGGGGTGATGTACTTCGCGAAGATCTCGGCCGCACCCTCGGCATCGGGCCTCTGGATCTTGATCTTCACATCGAGGCGACCCGGGCGGAGGATCGCGGGATCGATCATGTCCTCACGGTTGGAGGCCCCGATGACGATGACGTTCTCCAGCTTTTCCACGCCGTCGATCTCGCTCAGCAGTTGCGGGACGATCGTGGTCTCGACGTCGGACGACACACCTGTGCCGCGCGTGCGGAAGAGCGATTCCATCTCGTCGAAGAACACGACGACCGGACTTCCGTCCGACGCCTTCTCCCGTGCCCGGGCGAAGATGAGCCGGATATGGCGCTCCGTCTCGCCGACGTACTTGTCGAGTAGTTCCGGCCCCTTGATGTTGAGGAAGTAGCTGCGGACCTGCTCGACGCCGGCACGCTCGGCGGCTCGGGCGGCCAGCGAGTTCGCGACCGCTTTCGCGATCAGTGTCTTGCCGCAGCCCGGAGGACCGTAGAGCAGGATTCCCTTGGGGGGCTTAAGCCCATGCTCCCGGTAGAGATCCGGATGCAGGAACGGCAGTTCGACGGCGTCGCGAATCTGCTCGATCTGCGGGCCGAGGCCACCGATGTCGCCGTAGGCGATGTCCGGCACTTCCTCCAGGACGAGGTTCTCCACCTCGCTCCGGGGCACCTTCTCCAGGCCGTAGCCGGACTTGGTGTCGACGGCGAGGGCATCACCGACACGGATCTTCTCCGCCTGCAGGGGCCCGCTGAGCTTGATGACGCGCTCGTCGTCCGTACGGCCCACCACCAGCGCGCGGTCCGCGCCCAGGAGCTCCTTGACCGTGACCAGTTCGCCCGCCCGCTCGAAGCCGAGCGCGGCGACGATGGTGAGCGACTCGTTCAGCAGCACCTCCTGACCGGCAGCGAGCTGTCGGACGTTGATGAGGGGGCTCACCGTGACGCGGAGCTTACGCCCGGACTGCAGGATGTCCGCGGTGTCCTGCACCGTGGCCTCGGTGGTGGTGCCGGGCTCGGAGGGTCGCCTCGGGTTGACCTGCATGACGGTGGCGAAACTGAAGGGAGCAGCGCCCTCTTTCTCGAGGGCGGCCTTGAGCCTGACGATCTCCGTCCGGGCGGACTCGAGGGCCCCGACGAGCTTCCCGTTGTTCTGGGTGGCAGCCGCGAGCTGTCGATCGATATGGCGCAGTTTGTCCCGCAGAATATTCAACTGGCGCTGCGCCACGGTTGCGTCCACCTGCGGCGTCCCTCCCCCGAGATCAGCTGCGGGAGCGTTGTCTTCGGATTCCGGCATTTCGGTTCGCCACCTTAGGTTCTTTCCGTCAGCTGTCTTTCGACCTTAGCGCAGACCCCCCTCCGCGCAGTGCACTGTTAACGCCCGCATCGACCCTGGGATCCCGTGCGGTATCTTCGACGCCGCCGACGCGCTGGTGATGCTGCCTCTTGCCGCACTTTCCGACGTCGGCCACCGTCGCGAACCTCTCCCCCCCCGGCGTCCGTCCCGACCCCGCATCGTCGCCGAATCGCGGCCGGATCACCGCCGTCGGGCCTACTCGACCGTTCCGCCGTCGGCGATGGCGTCGCGGCGTGCCTGCGCCTCCTCCGGGGACAGGGAGCCGCGCTGGATGGTGGAGGCGGCATCCCGGGCCACACGGCGGAGGCGCTTGTCGGAGACGTCGCGCTCTCCTACGGCCTGCGGTGTCCAGGCGTTGAGGTCCTCCTGGCTGAACCCCGTCTTGGAGGGGCGGCGCTTCGGCGTGAAGCCGACCGCGCCGTCGGCCAGCCTGCGCGTCGTCAGGAGGAAGCCGGTGTGCGCGACCATGCGGTGGTCGGGACGGACTGCGAGGCCCTCGAGGTGCCAGCCGCGCACCATGGACTCCCAGCCCTCGGGCTCGGTGAATCGCCCGTCGGCGCGGATGGCCTCGGCCGTGCGGGAGAGCTGGGTGACGGTCGCGACGTAGCTGATCCAGACGCCGCCTGCGGCGAGGACGGTGGCCACGGCTTCGAGGCACTCCCATGGTGCGAGCATGTCGAGCACTACGCGGTCCACGGAGCCGGGCGCCTCATGCTCCACCACCTGCTCCTGGAAGTCCCCGAGGGTGATCTGCCACGCCGGATGGGGCCCGCCGAAGATGGTTTCGACGTTGCCGCGGGCGATGTCGGCGAATTCCTCGCGGCGTTCGAAGGAGTGGAGGTAGCCCCAATCTCCGACTGCACGCAGGAGCGAGATGGACAGGGCGCCCGAACCCACGCCGGCCTCGACCACGCGCGATCCGGGGTAGATGTCGGCCATCGTCACGATCTGGCCGGCGTCCTTGGGGTAGACGACGGCCGCGCCTCGCGGCATGGACAGCACGAAGTCGGACAGGAGCGGGCGGAGCGCCTGGTACAGCTGCCCGCTGGTGTTCTCGAGGATCGTGCCTTCGACGGTGCCGATGAGCGCGTCATGCTGGAGGAACCCCTTGTGCGTATGGAATGCGCCGCCGGGAGTGAGGGTGATGGTGTTCATCCGACCCTTCTCATCCGTCAGCTGCACGCGCTCGCCGGGACGGAACGGGCCGCGGCGTACTGCCGCTCCGTGTGGGCCCGAAGCGGTCGGGTTCGTGGTCGGAGTGTCGTTCATGGTGGTCCTTCGACAGGTGCCGGCTTGACCGGCATGGATGAGGCAGTACTACGGATGGTCGGGGAAACAGCGATTCGTCGGCTGATCAGGTCGGCCGGAGGGACGGAGGGCACCGGAAGGCGGCAGGTCCGCGCCGCGCATCAGGTGCCCGGCGTGCCCTTGCCGGTGATGGCCTGCACGACGGTCCGCTGATGGAGCAGGCCGGTGACAGCGCCCTGGCGGTCGAGCACCGCGTATTCGTTGCCTTCGAGCCGGGCGAGGAACTGCACGAGCTCCTGGCCCTCGGCCCACTCGGGAACGTAGGCGCCCGTGGCGAGGCGCCGGGCGGCGGCGTTGACCGCCGTCGTGCCCGCTGCCTCCTCGGGAACCGCGAGCAGCGCGGCTTCGTCGACCACCGCCTCCGGCACCCCCGTTGCGCCGGTCAGCACGACGGCGGCGCCCGGGTTCTCACGCAGGAGTCGGCGGGCTGCCAGGACGGTGGTCCCGGCGGGAAGGCCCAGGGCGCGCTGCTGCAGTCTGCCTGCACTGATCGCAGGCAGCCTCAGTCGCATCCGAGCGTTCTCGATGGCGGCGGTGGCACCCATCCACAGGAAGGCGCCCATCACCACGGCGATGATGATGACGGTGAGGTCCGGCCACCGGCCCTGCAGCAGCGGCAGCCCCACGACGACGACGAGCAGGAGCACCACGAGGATGCGGCCACCCCAGCCCGCTGCGACAGTGCCCTTCTCCTGGCTGCCGGTGGCCTTCCAGACCGCGCTCTCGACGAGGCGTCCACCGTCCAGCGGCAGGCCGGGCAGCACGTTGAACACCGCCACGAGGAGATTGGCCCAGATCAGGATGGTCGTCAGCAGGTAGGCGACCGAGCCGGGAGTCATGGCTTGGAGGATGCCCCAGCCGAGAGCCGCGAGGACGAAGTTCGCCGCTGGACCCGCCAGTGCCACGAGCAGGGACCGCCCGGGCGACGCGTTGAAGCTGGCGAACTGCGTGTGGCCGCCCCAGAGGTTCAGCACGATCCGCGTCGTGGGCCAGCCGAAGGCCCGGGCGGTGAGTGCATGGGCTAGTTCGTGGAGCAGGACGGACGCGGCGAGGAGCAGCGCATACCCGAGGGCGACGGAGTAGGCTCCGGCGCCGATGCCGGGGAAGGCGTTAGCGACGCGCGGACCGAAGACGAGGACGATGAACGCCGTGATGACGAACCATGACCACGCAAGCACGACCGGGATCCCCGCGATGCGTCCGAGAGACAGCCCCGGGCTCGCTTCCGCCTTCGCGGGTGGGGGGCTGCTGGTCATGCCTCCGCCCCCAGGGCAGCCGTGTCCGGGTCGGGAACGAGCAGTCCCGCGAGGTCGGCCGGCGTGCGTCCTTCGAGGCTGTCCCAGTCGGTCCGTCGGGCATCGGGCGGCAGCGGCACGAAATGGGGCACGGCCAGGGTGACGAGGCCGGCAGCAAGGGCCGATGTCACTCCGGGCAGTGAGTCCTCGATGGCGACGATCCGATCCTTGGTGAGTCCGGGATGGTCAGCGGCGAGGAGGTCGAAGCCCAGTTGGTAGGCCTCCGGGTCGGGCTTCCCCGCGCTCACCCGGTCACCCGTGACGAGATGGGAAAAAGTCCCCTCCGGCAACTGTGATGCGACGGCATTCGCCAGGAGGGATTCGGACATGGTGACCATCGCGCAGGGGACACCTTCATGGCGGAGAGCTTCCAGCAGCTCCCGTGCGCCCGGACGCCAGGGGACCTCGGTCCGGACATCGGCGGCGACACGGTCGGTCAGGAGATCGATGATGGCCCGGATCCCGAGGTCCACGCCCGCCTGCTGGAGCTGGCCCGCCGAGAACGTCAGCGCCTGGCCCACGAGAGCCGTGGCCTGGTCCATGGTCCACGTCCCGCCGTAGGACTCGACCAGGTCCGTCTCTGCGCGGATCCAGTAGGGCTCGGTATCGACGATCGTCCCATCCATGTCCCACAGCACGCCCTGCAAGCCGCGGAAGTTCCCAACCGAGCCGGTCCCGTCCGGGTCGAGCTCGATGCGGGCAAGGGTGTGGACGCTGCCGGTGGGGTGGTTTGCCATGTATCCAAGTCTACGGCGACCCCTTGACAGACCCGTGCGTCAGCTCTCCGCGTAGCCGTCCAGCCTCGCCTGACATCGCTGCACGCCGGGGCTTAGGGTGTGAACGTGGACAGCTTCGAAGAAAACCAGCCGACCGGCGTACAGGACCTCTTCCAGGATGCCGGCGAACCCGAGCGGCGCATCACGATCATGCTCGCAGCCTTCGAAGGCTGGAATGACGCCGGCGAGGCGGCCAGCGATGCCCTGAAGTACATGGGCAGGTTCTTCGGCAGCGAGCGGATCTCCACCATCGACGCCGACGAGTTCTACGACTTCCAGTTCACCCGCCCGATGATCAAGCGGAACTCCTCGGGCCAACGGCGCATCAAGTGGCCCAACACACGGATCAGCAAGGCCATCGTCCCGGACTCCGCCGTCGACCTCATCCTCGTCAACGGCGTCGAGCCGTCCTACAAGTGGCGGGCGTACACCGCGGAGCTCGTCGCGCTGGCCAAGGAACTCAGCGTCGACTGCATCGTCCTCGTGGGCGCGCTGCTGGCCGATGTTCCCCATTCCCGTCCTATCCCCGTGACGGTCACCTCCGATGACGACCTTGTGCGGGAAAGCCTCGAGGTCGAGCCGTCGACCTACGAGGGGCCCATCGGCATCGTGGGCGTCCTCGCCGAGATGGGGCTCCTCGCGGACATCCCCACCATGTCCCTCTGGGCCGCCGTACCCCACTATGTCGGTCAGTCACCGTCACCCAAGGCACAGCTCTCGCTGCTCAACAAGCTCGAGGAGATCCTCCAGATCACGGTGGACACCCACCTGCTGACGGAGGAGTCGGAGGCCTGGGAACGCGGGGTCGACGAGCTCGCCACCGAGGATCCCGAGGTTGCCGCCTATGTTCGACAGCTCGAGGAGGCCAAGGACACCGTCGACCTGCCGGAAGCGAGCGGGGAGTCGATCGCCCGCGAGTTCGAGCGGTACCTCAAGAAGCGGCGCCGCGAGCAGTAGCCCTTCGGCCACTGCTCGCCATGCGTGTTCCCCTCGCAGGACCTGTTCCTAGAGGCGCACCCCGAGCAGGGCGTCCAGCACGTCGGTCAACCCCTGCCGGCCGGAGCCATTTCCTGAGCCGCCTCCGGAGCTTGCGAGGGCGGTGACAGCCCAGGCGTCGACGCTCGAGAGCGCGGAGGGCGCATCGAGATCGTCGGCCAGGTGACCCCGGACGCTGTCGAGCAGGATGGCGACATCGGACGGGGACGCGAGGTGCGCGGCGTCCCGCCAGGTCCCGAGGCGGGCGACGGCGTCGTCGAGGACGCGATCCGTCCATGACCAGTCCGAGCGGTAGTGGTGGGCGAGGATGGCGAGGCGGATGGCCGCCGGGTCGACGCCGGACCGCCGCAGCTTCGAGACCAGCACGAGGTTGCCACGCGACTTGCTCATCTTCCCGCCGTCGTAGCCGACCATGCCTGCATGGGAGTAGTGCTGCGCCAGCGGAGTGCCGGCCGCCGCCCACGCATGCGATGCGCTCATCTCGTGGTGCGGGAACACGAGGTCCGAACCGCCGCCCTGCACCGTGAAGGGCGCCGGAAGGAACCGTTGGGCGATCACGGCGCACTCGATGTGCCATCCGGGCCTGCCGTCTCCGAGTGTGGCGCCGGGCCACTGCGGCTCCCCCGTCCGGGCCGTGCGCCAGAGGAGCGGATCGAGCGGATGGCGCTTGTGGGGGCGCGTCGGGTCGCCTCCGCGTTGCGCGGACAGTGCCACCATCGTTTCGACGTCGAGGTGCGAGACCTGACCGAGGAACCAGCGGTCGGCGTCGTCCTCGTCGAGGACGGCGGCAGCGTCGAGGGAGAAGTAGATGTCGCCGTCGGGTTCGCCGCCCACGCCAGCGACGGCATAGGCGAGGCCGCGGGCCACGAGTCCCTCGACGGCGGGGATGATCCAGTCGATCGCCTCGACTGCACCGATGTAGTGATCGGGCGGCAGGACGTTCAGCGCCTCCATGTCCTCGCGGAACAGGGCAATCTGATCCGCTGCGAGGTCCTGCCAATCGACGCCGGTCGCGGTGGCCCTCTCCAGCAGGGGATCGTCGACGTCCGTGACGTTCTGGACGTAGGAAACGACAGAGCCGGCGTCACGCCAGGTGCGGTTCAGGAGGTCGAAGGCGACGTAAGTGGACGCATGGCCCATGTGGGTTGCGTCGTAGGGGGTGATGCCGCAGACATACAGGCTGCGGTCCGGATGCACCTCCAGCGGAGTCCGTTCCTGCGTCGCCGTGTCGAACAGGCTGATGCCCGACTGGGTTCCGTCGAGTTCTGGGACAGGAGTCGATTTCCACGCAATCACACGTTCTACCTTACGGCCCGCCATCAGGCGCTGATGACGCCGAACCCGAGGAGGACGTACAGGGCGAGACCGAGCAGGATGCGGTACCAGACGAACAGCCCGTAGCCGCGCGTCGTGACGAACTTCAGGAACCAGCCGATGATCGCGAACCCGACGACGAACGCCACCACGGTGGCCAGCGCCGTCTCGGGCAGGGCATACGGCCCGGCCTCGTCGTAGCTCTTGACGAGCTGGAAGACTCCGCTGCCGAAGACGGCGGGAATGGCAAGAAGGAAGGAGTAGCGGGCGGCGGACTCTCGGGTGTACCCCATGAGCAGGCCGGCGGTGATGGTTCCGCCAGAGCGCGACACGCCCGGGACGAGGGCCAGTGCCTGCGCCAACCCGTACAGGATGCCGTGCTTGTAGGTAAGGCTTTGCAGGTCCCGCGTCTGGCGTCCCACGCGGTCGGCCACGGCCAGGATGAGGCCGAAGACGATCAGCATCGTCGCGACGATCCACATGCTGCGGAACGACCCCTCGATCTGGTCCTGGAACAGGAGGCCCAGCAGCACGATGGGCACGCTGCCGAGGATGACGAGCCAGCCCATGCGGACATCCGGGTCATTCCGCGGCACCCTGCCCCGCAGTGCACCGAACCAGGCCTTCACTATCCGCACGATGTCCCGCCAGAAGAACACGACGACGGCGGCCTCCGTCCCGAGTTGCGTGATGGCGGTGAACGCCGCCCCCGGGTCCTGGGCGTTGGGAAGGAGCTCACCCACGATCCGCAGGTGGGCGCTCGACGAGATGGGCAGGAACTCCGTAAGGCCCTGGACGAACCCCAGGATGACCGCTTCTATCCAATGCACGGTTTCGACCCTAAGCCATGAGGCCGGGCACAGGCCCTAGGCTTGGCTGCATGCAACGGCGAAACGTGGGAGCGAGCGGCCTGACCGTCTCGGCTCTGGGACTCGGGACCATGAACTGGGGCCAGGAAGTCAGCGAGGAGGGCGCCCGCGAGCAGCTCCGCCTCTTCGCCGACGCCGGCGGCACCCTCGTGGAAACCGCCGCCCGCTATGGCGAGGGCCAGGCCGAGGCGATGCTCGGCGGGTTCATCAATGACACAGTCGCCCGCTCGGAGCTCGTCCTCGTGGTGCAGGGCGGTACCACCCGATCCGGCAGTCGACGCCTCGATGCATCCCGTCGGGGGATGCTCGATTCGCTCGATGCCTCCCTCTCCCTCCTCGGCACCGACCACGCCGACCTGTGGCTCGCCCCCTCCCCCGACCCCGCCGTTCCGCTGCACGAGACGCTCAGCGCCCTGGAGACCGCCTACGCGTCGGGCCGCGCCCGCTACGTGGGTGTCTCCAACTACGCGGGGTGGGAGTTCGCGCGGGCCGCGGCGACGGCGTCGTTCCCGCTCCTCGTCAACGACGTGGAGTATTCCCTCGTCAATCGCGGCATCGAACGGGACGTCCTTCCCGCAGCGACGGCGTTCGGTGCCGCGATCCTCGCCTGGGGTCCACTCGGCCGGGGCGTCCTGACCGGAAAGTACCGGGGCCGGATCCCTTCCGAGTCCCGTGGAGCGTCGGACGTCTGGGCGCCCTACGTGGAGCCCTACCTCGCTGGAAAACCACAGCGCATCACGGAGGCGCTGTGCACCGCCTCCCGTGGGCTCGACCTGCAGCCCCACGAACTGGCGCTCCGGTGGCTGCTGCACCGGCCCGGTGTGGCCTCGGCCATCATCGGCGCGCGGACCCTGCAGCAGCTCAAGGAGATCCTGCAGACCAGCAGCGCGCCCGTGGCCGAGCCGATCTCGCAGGTACTCGACGAGGTCTCGGCGCTCATGGCCTGACGCCTTCCCCCGCCACTGTCAGCACCAAACATCTCCATGTCCTGACCGATCCCTCGTCGGCTCAGGACTCGGCACTCGGGACCTAGGGCTCCACCTCGGCATCGACGAGGTCCGGCGCGTAGTCGGCGTCCTCATTATCGCCGTCCTCGCCCTCGTCGTCCGACTCCTCGTAGATTTCGAGCGGCGTCACTTCGCCGAAGGAGTCGTAGAGCGCTTCCTCATAGACTTCGAAGGCATCGGCTATACCGAGATAGGCCGCTTCCACTGCGGGGTCATCCTCCCGCCGTCGCGAAGCCGAGGCTGCAAGATGCTCTTCGAGGGCTGTCACGAGGGACTGGAGCGCGACACGCGGATCTATGCTCATGGCCTAGACGTTATCGGTAAAGTGAGCGGAATTGGAGGGATATGCGAGAACATTTTCTGAACGCGACGGCTGTCCGGGAGCGGGACTACGGACGGCAGTACGAGTATCTGGTACTCACCGTCCACGCCGGTGAATCGCTGCCTGCAGCCCGGAAACTCGTGACCGAACACGCCGAGTACGGCAAGTGGGAGTTGGAGCGCAGCTGCATCTTCATGGGCGGCAGCCGTAGGTACTGGTTGAGGCGGAAGGTCCTGCGCGTCGAACGCACGGCCTAGGGTTCGTAGGGCTCGCAACCAGGCTCCGGCCGCCCGACGTGGCGGGCCAGGGCAGGCTCAGGCGGAGGGCGGGCCAAGCAGCGACGTCGCAACCGTCGCCCGCGCCGACTCCTCGGTCGAAGGATGGAACTGACCCGCCAGCGCGTCGCGATGCAGGCGGACCACCTCGGACGCGGCCGAGAATCCTGAACCTCCTCCTACGTGCAGGGCGACCATCGTTGCCTCCACTGCCGCCTCGACCGCATGCGTCTTCAGCGTGACGAGGCGCGGGAACCATGATGAGCCGACGTCGGACCGCGCGTCGAGATCACGAACGACGCCGATGAGCTCCGCCTCCACTCCCGTCGCTCGCATCCCCGCGCCGGCGAGGAGGTTGCGCAGCACCGGGTCGTCGGACAGTGGGCGGTCCGCGACGTGGCTCCTGCGACTCAGGAGCGCCTCGGTCGCCAGCTCCAGTGCACGGTCGGCGATGCCGAGGTACACCGACGCGATGAGGCTCTCGAACGCGGCGAAGATCCCGAACACCAGCAGATCGGCGTTCGGTCCGACGGGCAGCCGCCGGAACACGGCTCCGGGCGGCACGCGTACGTCGGTCAAGCGCGTCGTGTTCGACTGCGTGGCGCGCATCCCGAGCGGGTTCCAGTCCGCCAGGGTGTCGACGCCGGGAATGCCCCTGGGGATGAAGGCGTGGAGGATTGCGTCATCCGCGCCGTCCTCTCCCGCGAGCTTCCCGAAGATGCCGAGACGGGTCCAGACGGGCGAGAGGCTCGTGAAGACCTTTGTCCCGGTATAGCTGAAATCGCCGTCGGCCAGGCGCTCGACGCGGGTCACCGAGTCGAACAGGACGGCGTCGTTGCCGGGCTCGGAAACTCCGAAGGCGAACACCTCTCCCCGTGCGGCCTCCTCGAGGATGAATTCCAGCGAGTCGTCCCCGCGGTCGGCGAGCAGACCGGCCACTGCCGTCCACACCAGGTGCATGTTGACGCCGAGGGCCGTTGCCGGCGCTGCGGACGCAAGGGTGCGCTGAGCCTCCGCAACCCGAGCCATCCCGCCCGCACTACCCGGCCGGACATCCACGAGCGTGCGCAGGTACCCGGCGGCCGTGAGCTCGTCGAAGTCCTCGGTGAAGAAGGTGTTCGCTGCATCGTAGGCGCCGGCCCTCCCCCGGAAACGTTCGAGCAGGTCCTCCGTCAAGAGCTGCGCCGCTGCACCTGGGTACGTCGTCATGCCGGTCTTCTCCCGTCCCGCCCGATCAGTAGGTGGTGAGCAGGCGGGCGAGCACCTTGGAGCCGAAACGTAGCGAGTCCGCGGGTACTCGTTCGTCCACGCCGTGGAACATCCCCGTGAAATCGAGTTCGTCGGGCAGCTGCAGGGGCGCGAAGCCGTAGCCGGTGATGCCGAGGCGACTCAACGACTTGTTGTCCGTGCCACCGGAGAGTGTGTAGGGCAGCACCTTGGCTCCCGGGTCCTCGGCATGCAGCGCGTCGATCATCGAGTCCACCAGGTTCCCGGCGAACGGCACCTCGAGGGAGGTGTCCTTGTGCTCATAGGTGACGTCGACGCCTTCACCCGCGAGCCCACGGATGATCTCGAGTACCTGGTCCTGCTGCCCCGGGAGCGTCCGTACGTCGATGAGCGCCTCGGCCGTGCCCGGAATGACGTTGTGCTTGTAACCGCTCTTGAGGACCGTCGGGTTCGCGGTGTTCTGCAGGGTCGCTCCGACGAAGCGTGCCACCGTTCCCAGCTCCCGAAGCAGGATGTCAGGGTTGTCGGGGTCGAACTCCACACCCGTGAGCTCGGTGACGCCGTCGAGGAACTGCCGCGTGGTGGGGGTCAGCTCGATGGGCCAGGAGTAGTCGCCGATACGCGTGACTGCTCGGGCGAGGGCGGTCACGGCGTTATCGGTGTTGATCTGTGAACCATGACCGGCCCGGCCGTGCGCCACCAGCCGTAGCCAGGAGATGCCCTTCTCGGCCGTCTGGAGCAGGTAGGTCCGCTGGCCGCCGATGGTCGCGGAGAACCCCCCGACCTCGGAGATGGCCTCGGAGGCACCCTCGAAGACCTCGGGCTTGTTGTCGACCAGCCAGGAGGCGCCGTAGGCGCCGCCGGCCTCCTCGTCGGCGAAGAACCCGAAGATCAGGTCCCGCTGCGGCTTGATCCCGTCGCGCTGCATGGAGCGGAGGACGGACAGGATCATGGCGTCCATGTCCTTCATGTCGACGGCGCCGCGGCCCCAGATCAGCCCGTCCTTCTCCTCGCCGCCGAAGGGATCGACCGTCCAGTCCTCCTTCTGCGCCGGGACGACGTCGAGGTGGCCATGGACCACGAGCGCGGGCAGCGACGAATCGGAGCCCTCCATGCGTGCGACGACGGAGGTACGTCCGGGCGCTGCCTCGAACAACTGCGTGGACAGGCCCACCTCCTCGATGAGGGCCGCTGTGTACTCGGCGGCCTGCCGCTCGCCCGGCCCTGCGTTGTCGCCGAAGTTCGAGGTATCGAAGCGGATCAGTTCCTGGCAGATCCTGACGACTTCATCTTCGGGGGTAATGCCCACGTGGTCCTCCTGGGTAGCGGTTGCTCTCCCAGCCTACCGAGAGTGCGGGCCGGCAGGATCTCCTTCGTCGCGGCCTTGCAGGGGCGGCAATGGCTTCCGCGGCAAGCAGCCGACGGCACCCGGTGTTTCCGTCCCATGGTCGATGGTCGTACATCATCCGGCTTGGAGTGGATGCGCAGCCCACACCCTCCGCGCTTCGGACCTGACGCCGTCACCCTCACAGGGACCGCAGTAACACCGGTGGGAAGAAGCCTCAGATCTGACGTTGTTCGACGTCCTCACCGATCGCAGATGTCGGAGGTGACTGTTCGGACGGGTCCTCAACTGTGCGTGAGTAGGACTTCGATACACGCCGGTAGGCGGGGCTGAGGAAAGCCAGAAGAGCAGCCAGGATCATGATGATTCCAGCGATGAAGAACACCAGGGCGATCCCGCGGGAGACACCCTCCCCCAGAAGTGGTGCCAGGCGCACTGAGCCTTCAGCGGATCGCGCGTACGGAATGATCCAGAACTGGGCGATCGGTGCGACGAGGAACGCGGTGACCGGGGCCGCGGCCGACTCGAAGGCCATGGCGAATCCGAAGACCCGCCCCTGCCGCTCGAGGGGCACGGTCCGCTGAATCACCGTCTGTTCGGCAGCTTCCACGAAGGGCACCAGGGCGAGGTACAACCAGATTCCGGCGACGTACAACCACGCCCACTCCCGCACCGTGAAAAGCGCTCCAAGGACGCCCATCGCGATCACGGCGACGAGCATGGTCCGCAGCGGATTGGAACCGAGACCGAACTTGCCGATCAGTGCCCCTCCCACGATGAAACCCGTCGCACCGAGCGCGAAGAAGATCCCCCACAGCTCGACCGGAAACAGTTCCAGGCCGTACGGGTCCATCAGAGCCATATACACGCCACCAACGAAATTGTTGAAGGTAGAGAACAGGATCAGCGCGAACAGGCCGGCGATGGCCAGCACTGCGGCAAGCGAGCCACGAAGGTCGAATCCTCCGTGTGCATCGGTCGCTGCCGGGCGCACCTCCTCGGGCATACGCAGTGTGAGCAGGTGGGCAAGAGCCAACGCTGTGAGCGCTACGGCGATGAGGACCGTCCAGCCCATGCCCAACAGGCCCACCGAGAGTCCGGAGAGCACCGAGGTGATGATGAACATCAGCCCCTGCACCATGCCCACCAGCCCATTGGCATTAGCGCGTCGGTCCGGTTCGATCAGGATGGTCACCGTCGTGGAAAGAGCGATATTACGCATGTTCTCGACGACGGCGCCGATCAGGATGACCAGGGTGAACACCCAGAACCAGGGCTGCGTCAGGTCCAGCAACCAGTTGGTGGGTGTCAGCAGGAACATCGCTCCGGCAAGCACGAACATCACCAGGGTGAAGCCGCCGGCGAAACGCATGACTGCCAGCTTGCGGTATCGATCGACGTACGTGCCGAAGCTGATGCTGGAAAGTGCGATCAACAGCATGTACGCACCGCCGACCACCCCGGTAGCGATCACGTTGCGGGTCTCCAGGTACACCCAGAACGTCAGGGCGAACCACAGGAAGCTGGTCGTTATATTGGCAAGACCTGTGTTCACCAGGATGCCGGTGAACGTTCGGGACCGCTCCGCCGGGGTGCGCAGGACCATGTCGACCGTCTCGCCGTCGACCGGTGGAGAAACCCCGCTGTCCCTGTCGGCAGTGGAGCTCGGAACTTCATCCTCAGGACGATCGCTACCGATGAGTGGAGACGCAGCGGCCCGAGGCGGGGATGGGTCCTGCCCGGTCATGTGCCTCAGTGTACTGACAACCAGTAAGGGCAGAACAGGGCGGAACCGTGTGGCACGCAGCGATTCCGCACACGGGACCTAACGTCAGCTGATGTCGCGACCCGGCAACCACGGATGCTCCGATGTGGAATACCTGAATCAGCGCGACTGCGACGACGATCACGACCGAAACGAGGTTTGCTGCCAGTGGGGTGAGCGCGTGCGCCCAGAGCACCCTGGACGTCGCGATGGGCATGAATCGGAACGCTCGAAGATTTCGCGCGGCATGTCGAGGAACAGCCGGCATGCGGCGTAGGCGATGCCTGAGGCGATCGTAACGAGCAGGATCGCGATGCGGTCGTCGAGGTGTTCGGCTCCGTCGAGGTACCGCGCGGTGAGCAGGACCGTGCTGCCTCGGCTTGCCGGTTGTTCGACGGTGTGCCACACCTCCGGGCGCGCCTGGGGATCGAGCCGATTCATCGGTGGATCGAGGAATATGACCGGCGGGTTTTTATCAGGCTCGTTGCAAGGTCGAGTCGGCGACGGAGTAGGCCTCGAGTAGGTGCCAATGCGGGCCTTGTCCTGCTTCTTCTGCCCGAAGCTTCGGACAAACGCGCTCGAGCAGCCGGCGTCAACTACAAGTTGGCTCACCGCTCCCCCCGCTCGTGCTGAAACCATGAAGGGACGGAGGCTAAGAGCAATGGAACGGGGATGTGATGAACGCCGACGAGCAGAGGAAGCAACTCGCGCAGATCGTGCTCGAGGAGAACCTTGATCTATCCCTTGTGTGGGTGGGGTACTTTCGCATCTCGGGTAGCGCGAACGAGAAGGACTTCAGGCTGTACGCAGCCGGAGAGTGCCAGCTCCCCACGCCACAGCGGGACCTGATCTCCCTGGCGCTCCGCCAGCTTGCGACCGACCACCAGGAAGCGCTCGAGCGCCAGGTCGATCGTGAACGATCACAGCATCTTCACGATCACGGCGATTGAATCAGCTCCTCCGAGCGCTGCGCCGCGGCCGCTCGCTGCGCTCGCCGGCGGGGTGGCATGACCACGAGAACGGCGATCGTCAGGCGATGAACTGCACCTAAGCCTCGGTCAGGACGGCACTCCCATCTCCACGTACTCGGGCGCCGAATTTCCCACAGAAAGTGTACGCATAGAAGGAGTGCGGCTTGGTTTCGTCTATGGATCTCTAGGTTCCAGCACACCAGGACGAGACATCGCTACTCCCCGCACTGGCGCTCCACTGCTGTCCTGCGACCCTGTCTCCTAATCCGTAACGCTTCAGACGGAGTGAAGAACAACATCTGCCGTGCTCTTGGGACGAGTCATGTCTCCATCATTCGTATCGGCGGCCGCAGGCCACGTGCAGTGGCACCACGAGGCACTCCGAGCCTGGAACCTGCTGGGAGATCTGAGCCTGAGCCGCCTCCGCTGTTTCATACCGGTCCACCGCGCGGTGCGCATGGAACCACCTGGGGCCGCCGACTACCGCCACCGAGCAGCCCGGAAAGGGCAAGTGGCCGGTGATCACCGACGTCGCGCTGGTGCAGGAATGAGCAGGATGACGGCCTTTGCATGAACAGGCCATGACTGGATTGCGACTTCAGGGCGGCGATGATCTTCTGCTGTCCGTTCTCGAGGCATCCATGAGGGTGCCGGAACCGCCGATGGCAGTGCCGAACCCGTCGGACACGTCGGTGTAGGTCTGCGTCATCGTGGGACCCCAGGTGAAGTCGGGGTTCACATTGGCGGATGCCTCGGCGAGGACGTCGTAGATCTGCTGCCCGCCGTAGTAGTCGACGCCGCCCGCGAGGGCTTCGAGCTCGGTCGCGGACTTCGCAGCCGGGTACAGGTCACCGAGCTCATTGGCGAGCGCAAGCAACAGCGCCCCACCCTCTTCGTGAGGGTGGGGCGCTTTCGTCGTTATCGGGATGCTCGCGGGACCTGCGTATGCTTGAGGGCGACGTCTGGGTCTCAAGGGGAAACGATGAGCATAACTGAACGCAGCTCTCTGTCACGTTCATCCGATGGATACCCGGCGATGGCGCCGGCGCGCCACTTGTCGCGCAAGGTGGGCGGCCAGTGGGCGGTTAGGCTTCCAACTCTCGCGGGACTCGCCTTCTGCGCGATCGTGCTGTGGTCACTCATCGTGAACCTGGTGGCACCACACTATGGTGCGTCGACGTACAACACCGGATGGGCCCTCGCTGCCAGCGCGGCAGTGCTCGCGATCATGGGGGGCGCCTTCTCGGCCGTGTCAAAGGTCGCGCCTCTGGCCACACGGAACCGGTGGCTGACCACACTGGCATGGGTGGCAGTTTGGTCCGTGCTTCTCGCCGTGCAGATGAGAGTCTCCTACGCGGTGCGGATCCCACCTGACTGGGATTCTTACGCCATCTTCTGGGACGCCTCGGGGCTTGCCACCGGTGCTATAGAGCATGTCAGCCCGTACTTTCAGATCAACCCGAACAACCTACTCCTAACCCTGCTGCTGGCAAGCTACTTCGAGTACGTTCTCTCGCTCGGCTTCTCTGACCTCAGTATGGCCACAGCGTTCCTCAACGGGATCATCCTGTTCGCCGGCACGATCCTGACCTACTATGCGACGCGGATGCTCGGCGGCAGGAAAGCAGCAGCCTTCTCTCTGATCCCATGCACCGCGCTCCTCGTGCTCTCTCCCTGGGCGACTACCTTCTACTCGGACACGACCAGCGTCCTGTTCACATCCCTGATCCTTTGCCTCCTAGTAAGGGCGCGGAGGACGAACAAAGCAACGGTCCGGATACTGTTGTGGGTCCTTGCCGGGTTCGCGGCCGCAGTCGGATACGGGATCAAACCCACCGTCATCATCTGCCTGGTCGCGGCTGCCATCACGGCGCTCTGCCTACTGCCCGCGAGGAAGAGCGCCGCGTCCCTCCTGCTAGGCATCATGATCGTCGGCGGAAGCTTTTATGGAGGGCACAAACTCATCGCTCACATGGAGCGGAACAACTCTGCGGTGAACTTCGACCTGCAGTCCAACCCGGTCGCCATGAACCCTGGGCACTTCCTCAAAGTCGGATCGCAGTCCACGCAAGGCCCGTACGGGCGTTTCTACGGAGCCTACAACCAACGCGACTACCTCGACACAGTTAGGGTCAAAGGATCGGAAGCGAAACTCCGCGCCGGCCTCGCCGTCTACGCCGACCGGGTCTCCGACATGGGGCCACTCGGTTACACTGCGTTCCTCAACAACAAGCTCGCGTGGGTCATGGGCGACGGATCCTTCTTCACCTGGGGCGAAGGAAGAGTCACTTCGGACAACTTCATCTCCCAGCAGCCGAGCGATCAAGCCATCCAAGACCTCTTCGGGAACAAGCGCCCCAACCACCAGTGGATGATGTCGATCTGGCAGGGAACATGGTTCGTCGTACTCTCCCTTGTCGCTGCGCCGCTTCTCCTGCGCACCCGTAGTTTGATGCGGCCCGAAGTGTCAGCAATCCGCATTGCCCTGCTGGGACTCATCGTCTTTCTGATGCTGTTCGAGGCCAGGGCAAGGTTCCTGTATCTGTATGCCCCGTACTTCATCGTTCTGGCCTCACTGTCCTACCCTGTCCTGGTGGAGGTCGTAGGCAGGCGTTGCCGTGTCCGGTATGGGAGGAACACCGAGGCCGGGTCGGCACGGCATCCCGCCGGGCTGCCCCGGCTGACGCGTTGACAGTGTCAACATGCACGCAATCCGGGAATGTAACCGGGAGTGTCCGAGTTCACTACATCAAGCGCCTCAGCCCTCTGAGTTAGGTCGCAGAGTAAGCCGAGCAGAGTTTTCAAGTCCCTTAGGACCGTCCGTCCTAGTCGAGGAAATCCGCGGCGTTGCTATCGGCGTCGTTGGCGAGGTGGCCGTATGTGTCGACCGTGTTTTGGATCGTCTCATGGCCGAGCCTCGCCTGGATGACGGGCAGGGGCACGCCCTTGACGATGACCCAGCTGGCGCGTGTGTGTCGGAGGTCGTGCGGCGTGGGTGCCTGGTCAAGTCGAGGCGACGCGGCGGGGTCGGTGAGTTCGGCGATGGTCGGGCCCCGAACAAGCGGTGGAACTGGGTGTTGCGCAGCGCTCCCCCGCTGGCGTTGGTGAAGACCAGCTCGTCGTTGCGCAGCGGTGCCAGCTGCTGGTCGATCATTTCGGTGAGGGATAGCTGCATTGAGACCTGCCGCCGGCTTTTGGGGGCCATGGGTCCGCCGATCGCCCAGCCGCCGTCACTGAGCTTCCACGCCCTCGTGACGTGCACGGTGTACCGGCCGGAGGCGTCCTTGCGAATGTCGCGCCGGCGCAGCGCCGGCGCCTCACTAAAGCGCAACCCTGTCGCGGCGAAGATCCGGACGAGGGTGGCGTACTGGGAGTCGATCGTCTCGGCAATGTGCTCGACGTCCGCCTTCGTCAGGACCACGCCCTCGCGCGTCCTCACGCTCGAGCGGGGCGCGCGGATCCCCTTGGCCAAGTTCTCGGTGAGGTGGCGCTGGCGGACTGCAGTCTCGAGCGCGGCCGAGAGCAGCGCGTGAATGTTCTTCTGGTTTTGTCCGCGACGCCCATCCCCTCGAACCAAGTGAGCACCTGCCCGAGGGAGAGCTTGTCGACGGGGATGGAGCCGAGCGGGGCCTCGATGTGGTTCTCGTGCAGTCGGCGGTAGCGGGCGCGGGTCCGGGACTCGATGCCGGTGATTCCGTAGATGTGGTGGCGGACGACGTCGCGCACTCAGGGCGAGGTTGAGCGCATGACGGACCGCCGTCTGCGCCATATCGTGAACGTCACAAGCTTCCTGGTGGCGTTGCTCGCATCCCTGGGCTTCGCCGGACTCGGCCTGCGCATCAGCCCGTTCGCCCTGATGCCCTTCGTCCTCATTGGCGGCTACGTCGTGAACTCCGTCCTCCCCCGGTTTAGCAGTCGAGACAAGTCACGCCGCCACTAGGACTGCATCCACTCTGTCTTGAATGACGGGTGGCCCCGACATGGAGCCTCGATGAGCTCGAGCATCGTCCACATGTAGTCCTGGTCTCCCGCGACGGCGACCTCGTGTTCTCCGTCCCAGCCGTGACGGTCACGGAAAACCGGGCAGGGGTCCTTCCGCCGCGCTGGTCCGTGCGGCTGCCATCCTCTGAGGGGCAAACCGGCGTGGCGGGACTCCCGTCCACCGCGCACACTGGGTCCATGGCGCACCGGCGAGCCGCACTCATCTTGGGACTGGTGCTGGCGTGTGCTGCTCTCGTTCTCGTCGTGCTGTACCCGCTGGCCTTTGCGACGCCATTCTTCTCCCGGGACCGGCCCGCGGCCAGCGCCGGCGGCCCGGTGCCGCCGGTCGCCGAGCCACCGATCGTACGCCTGGCGATTGCCGGCGACACCGGGACCGGAGACGCCGCCGAATACGCTACGGCCGATCGCATGCGCGCTGAGAGCCGGGAGGATCCCTACGATGCGCTGATCCTGCTCGGTGACCTGATCTACGAGGACGGAGAGGCCGAGCTGACCGAGCGCTTCGTCTCCGAGCCGTTCGCCCCGATCATCGACCGCGGTGCCGAACTGCTGCCGGTGCTGGGAAACCATGACTACGACAGCGGTGAACAACGACAGATCCTCGAACACCTCGGCCGCCAGAGCCCCTGGTACACGGAACAGGTGGGTCCGGTACGGGTACTCGTGATGGATTCCGTACGTGTGGAGGACGAGGAACAGACGAGATGGCTGCGAACGGCACTGGCGGAACCGCAACCACCGGGGGCCTGGACAGTGGTCGCGATGCACCACCCGGCGTACTCCGCCGGCCATCACGGCTCCGACCAGGCGGTTCGCGACGCGTGGAGTCCCCTGTTCGCGGCAGCGGGCGTTCCGCTCGTGCTGGCCGGGCATGACCACGACTACCAGCGCTCGACTCCGCAGGACGGCGTGACCTATGTCGTTTCGGGAGCGGGTGCGAAACTGCGTTCGACCGGTCGCCGGGACTTCACCGCGGTGAGCAGTTCGACGCTGCACTACGTCGATCTGCTGGTCTACGAGGACCGCCTCGTCGGCAGGGCGATCGACCCGTCGGGCCGGCTCGTCGACAGCTTCACCATCGGCCGATGAGTACACGCCGCAGAGTCTAACCGTACGGGCAGGGTCAGATGCCACCGCCAGTCCGCACACATGGGTGGAAACCCCAACCAGGAGGAACCATGACTACATCCATGCCCTGCACCGAGATCGGCGAAACCTTGCGCGTTCGACCGTCCCTTCCGGGAGAAGATGGGAATATCGATCGAGAGTAGTTGTGATCGACTCATGGCCCAGATGGATCTGAAGCTTATAGATGTCTAAACCTGCTTGCAGAAGCCAAGACGCATTCAAGTGGCGCAGGTCGTGGATTCGCGGCTGCTTGGTGAGACCGCTTAGTCGTGCGGCTTTCACAGCCCGATTCCAAACCTCCCACGCCCGCCTGTGGTCGATCGGACCGCCGCTAGCGCTGGCGAAAAGGTGACGCCCTGTTTGTGCGGATTCTAATAGCAGTTGTGAGAAGCCCTGGGCGATACCAGTTTCGAGGTGGATAGCCCTCTTCGACTTGGACGTCTTCGGCGGTCCCATGACGGGCCGGTTCTGTTCGTCTCGGGTCCAAGCGCACGTGATTGCGATCAACGTGTGCCCCTCCGAAGAGACTGAGAAGTCTCGAGCGTAGAGGGCAGCGGCTTCACCGAATCTCGTTCCCGTTGCCGCTAAGAAAACGAACAGGGGTAGGTAATCTTCGATGTGGCACTGCAGTAGCCTCCACTCCAACTATGTGAGGAAGGAAACGGGCTCTTCGGTTCTTCTGTCTCGGGGCACAGCGACGCCCTGGCATGGATTATTGGGCCTCTTTTTCTCCCGAACAGCGGACTTGAACATCGCGATAGTCGACACCAGTAGCAGCAACGCTACTCAAAATGGGATCTATGTGCCTGCGAAGTATGCCCTTGTACCGCCGCACAGTGTAGCCGTTTGCCCGGGTTCGCATTTCGATGTGGTCACTTACCATGTCGCTCACGATATAAACCGACTGGTAGTGCTTTCGCACATTCTCCAAGGCCCGCTCTGTGTCATGGTCATGGGCCTCCAAAACCAAGAGCATCCGCCGTGCATCGTGCTCGTCGGCGAACCGGTGAGACTTCCGCTCATGGGTTCGCTTGTCCGCCCATCGCAGTATGTAAGCCGTCTGGCCGTTCTTGCGGGGCCTCTCCTCTAGGTTCGCCATGCAAAGAACTATGCGGGTCGAGCTCCCACGAGTGACGAGTTTCGGCACACGCGTGGTCGGCATGGCGCTCCACGTGGTCGAGGGCACAAAAAAACCCCGGCGAACCGGGGTTTTCTTTGTGCGCGGAGGGGGACTTGAACCCCCACCCTCAGAAGAGGACTAGCACCTCAAGCTAGCGCGTCTGCCATTCCGCCACCCGCGCGGGTGGTTTTTTCGCGGTCGAAACCGGCGAAAGCAACGAGAAAGACTCTAACACGACTTCGCCCCAGGAGTTGAATCGGGGGCTCCCCCCAGCCATGGACCCGATGCACGTCGTACGGCCGTCGATCGAGGACCTGCAACGCTGTACACCCGCGGTCGGGGGGCGGCAACGGCTTCGGGATCGTGCGCAGGATCACTCCGAGTGCGTATGCTGTCCTCACCACTGGCCTGAGCCTGTGGTGCCCGTGGCGGCCCGAGTGCATGGAATGGATGACGTGAACGAGACGAGTCCCGACCAGGAGCAGTTCGCCCTGACCTATGACGCGATGCAGCGCGCCAACATCTCCACGGGTGAGCTGTGGCTCCACTACTTCAGCATGGGCGGAGGCGTCGACGAGTACGAGGTAAATGCATACCTCCACGGCCTCATCGACCTACCCGACCACGAACGGGACTGCATCTCCCAGGCCGTCAATGAACTCTTCGACGACCTGTGCCGGCAACGAGGTGCTCCCTATAGTTCGGGACGCGCTCGCAACTGCGGCAACTGACTGATCAGGCTCCAGTACCACTACTTCCGGCGCTTCCGGCGATCAGCGCTATCGGTCCGAGGGCAAGGACCAGCGCGGCACCGATGACCAGTGCGAACAGGCCGAGCCACAGCGGCGACGGCACGCCAGTGGTCCCCCGCAAGAGGTAGGCGTCCGACGACGAGAGATCCCGTCGTCGTGCATGCACGCGCATCACCTTCACCCAGTCGCGGCAGGAACCGACCAGCAGCGCGATTCCGAGGACCAGGCAGGCATAGCCCGCGGAGGCCCCGCCCCCGAACCAGACGAGCGCCAGCGCTACTGCCGCACTGCCGCCCAGGATGAGAACCCCCTGGCCGTTCCTGATCAGGACGAGCGCAGCGACCAGCACCAGCGCCCCGGCCGACAGCGCGGCACCGGCCCAGCCGTGGGCGGCACTCCAGACGAGCGCGGCGCCGACCATGGCGGGTACCGGATAGCCCCAGAAGGTGGTGAAGGCGGCGCGCCAGCCGCGGCGTCCCATGCTCGTGGTCGTGCCGGAGTGGTCGAGGCGAAGGGTGATTCCGGTGACTCGCTGCAGTGTCAGCAGCGCGGCCGTCGCGTGCCCTAGCTCATGCACCACGGTGACGAAGAGGCCGAAGTAGCGCCATGACCGCCGAGGCAGCGACAGGACTGCGGCCGCGAGCACGATGGCGATGATCGCGGCGAGGCCGAGCTCGGGCGGAGCCGCCTGGGTGAAGCCGTCGGTGATGCGTTCCCACAGAAGCACGGGGGCAGGCCCCACGAGGGAATCGCCTGCCGGTCCGCTATTCAACGGCAGCCGCGCCGGTAGAGCTCTCCAGGCGCCCGGCGATCGCCTCGATCGCCACTGCGACCTCACGGAACGAGGTCGACAGGGGCGACAGCCCGAGCCGGATGCCGTCAGGGTTGCGGTAGTCGGGGATGATCCCGTCCTCCCAGAGCCCGGGCACCATCGTGGCGAAGGCCGGATGGTCGATCGTGATGTGGCCGCCGCGTTCCGACGCTGCCCGGGGTGAGGCGAGGACCACCCCGTGCTTGGTGAGCAGCTCCTCGACCGCCTCGATGGCGAAGGCCGTCAGGAGTTCGGACTTCCTCCGGACCGCGGGCATGCCGACCTGCTCGAGGAGGTTCAGCATGTCGCGCATGGCGAGCATGCCGAGGATGGGAGGTGTACCGGAGACGAGCTTCCGGATGCCGTCGGCCGGCTGGTACGCGGCACCCATCGCGAAGGGATCGGCGCTGCCCAGCCACCCGGGAATCGGTTGGTCGAGTGTCGGCAGGTGCCGTTGCGCCACGTAGGCCCATGCCGGAGCGCCCGGTCCTCCGTTGAGGTACTTGTAGCTGCAGCCGGCCGCGAAGTCGACATCCCACGCATCCAGTTCGGCGGGCACGGATCCGACGGAGTGGCTGAGGTCCCAGAGGACGAGGGCCCCGGCGTCGTGGGCGATCTTCGTGATGCCCGGCACATCGGCGATATGCCCGGACCGGTACGCCACGTGGCTGAGCAGGACCAGCGCAGTCTGCGGCCCGACGGCCGCGGCGACATCCCGGGCTGTCGCCCCGCCGTCGTACGCGACGTCGATCCACCGCACGGTGAGGTTCCGCTCGCGGGCGATACCCTCCACGATAAAGCGGTCGGTGGGAAAGTTGTCGCGGTCGATGACGATCTCGCTGCGTTCCGGGCGGGCGGCCACCGCGGCCCGAGCGAGCTTGTACAGCAGGACACTCGTCGAGTCCGCGACAATGCATTGCCCGGCGGCCGCGCCGAGGGTCACCCGGCCCAGCTGGTCGCCGATCTGCTGGGGCACCCCCAGCCAGCCTTCGTCCCATCCCCGGATGAGGCGCCCGGCCCACTGCTGCCTGATGAACGAGGTGAGGTTGTCCACCGTCACCGCCAGCGGACGTCCCAGCGAGTTGCCGTCGAGATAGGCCCGTACGGCGTCGTTCTGACTACCGATGAAGAGATCGCGGTGGTGTGCGAGGGGGTCGGCGGCGTCGAGCTCGGCCGCCCGGTCAGCGATGGTGATGCCGGTCATGGTTCCAGTCTAGGGTGGCGAATACGGAGTCTTCGCAGGGTCGACGGAAGGCGTCAGGGCGGCTCCCCGAGGGGAACCGCCCTGCTCATGCCGGTGTTGCTCTGGTGGCGCTGGGCTACCGGCTGGCCGCCGTGGTGTAGGCCGCCAGGATGGAGCTACCGAAGTAGGGCCCGTACATGACGTTCTTCTGCGTGTTGTAGCCGAAGCTGTTTACGGAGTTCTGGGTGCCGCCCGCGCCCGATCCGACGAACCACGGGCCGCCCGAGGAGCCGCCGGTCATGTCGCAGGGGATGCCCTGCGACTGGGTACCGCCGATGCGGTCGGCCGAGGCCGTGCCGGAGCAGCTGTAGAGTCGCTCGCCGTTGAAGGGCGAGGCGGCTGGGTATCCGTACGCGGTGTAGCCGAAGTTACGCGCCATGTTGAAGCCGATGCTCGACGCGCCGACGGTGGCCGAGAGCGTCCTGCCGTTCAGGGTGTTCATGACGGCGAAGGCGCCGTCGTAGTTGATGTCGTTGCGGGACACCCATTCATTGGCTGCATGCAGGGAGCGTGCCGTGAACTTGCCGTAGGGTGCCGCGCCGTTGTTGTACGCGGGGACGAAGACGAAGTTCGTGACGAAGCCGGTGGAGAGGTCGTACGTGCAGTGGCCTGCCGTCGCCACGGTGCTCTGGTTCCCGCTCTGGACGGAGTTGCCCGAGCAGACGTAGTTCTGGCCGCCCTGGCTGAAGAAGACCTTGCCGATGTGGGGAACCGCCGTCTGGGCGGTGGCGCGGGCTTCGACGACGGTCTCCTTCGGGGCCTTCGCCACTGATTCCTGCCCTGCCTTGGGCATGATCGACCGGCCCTCCGCAGCCCATCCGGAGTTTATGGTGTTGGCCGGCTTCGCGTTCTTCATCCTGTCAGTGGTCCAGTAGGCGTCCAGGGCTACCTGGCTCTCGTTCTGGGTGTGCGACACGGTGCCGGCGGAGGGCGCCGTAGGTGCCGCCTGGACCGGACCTGCGGCCATCAACGCTGATGCCATCAGGGCCGAAGCGGCGATCATGCCGGCTTTGAGACCTTTAGAGTTCACGAACTCCTCTTTCCATGCAGTGGGGCCGGCCTTCGTGGGCTGGTGTCTGGAGTCTGCCCGGACGACGGAGGCCGCGCCAACGAAAAGGACGACTTTGGAAGATTCTCCTCCAAAAATCACCGCTTGTCTGGACAGGGTGGTCCCGCCATGCAACTATTCCGCGCGAACCCATCCCGTGAAGTGCAAGCGCTGCCGGGCGGCCGACCAGCCGACGACGTCGACGCGCTCGTCGTCCGGTGTGCCCCTGTGGAGGAACGACGTTGTCACGGCACCCGGAAGGAGAACGGGGCTCGCGAAGTTGATCCGCCAGACCAGGGGGCCGGCGGGTGCGGGCACGGCCTCGTCCACCATCCGCGCCGCGAGGTACATGCCGTGTGCGATCGCCGTCTTCATACCGAGCGCCCTCGCTGTGAGGCCGCTGAGGTGGATGGGGTTCCAGTCTCCCGATACTGCGGCGTACCGCCTGCCCGTGTCGGCGTCGAGCCGCCAGAGGCCCGTCGTCGCGGGCCTGCTGAAGGCGGGCCGGTCCTTCGGACCCCGCTCACGCGGATCCGGGGTCTCGAGCCGCATGCCGCGGGCGAGGTAGACGGAGCGGCCCGACCAGACGCGGATGCCGTCGACGCCGATCTCCGTCACGAGGTCCACCTGCAGTCCTGCCGGATGCGGGCGCAGGCCCTCGCTCCACGACACGACGTCGAGCTTCTCGAAGGCGCTGACCTGGCGGTCCTGGTGCACCTCATTGCTCAGGTGCACCATACCCAGGAGGGGCAACGGGAAATCCGCCCGGGTGAGGACGCTCATGGCCACCGGGAAAGCGAGTGTGTGGAGGTAGGCGGAGGGCAGCACATCTCGCGCGGCGGAGCCGAGCAGGTGCTGGAAGCGCGTCAGTCCGCCGAGGTCCACCGCCACTCCCCCGACCCTGTGCCTCACGGCGGGGAGGACGGACGGCGTCGGTAAAAGCCCCACCTTCCTCCGCACCGCGAGCGCGAGTGCCTGCCGGTAGAGGCCCGCGAGGCCGGGGACCGTGGTCAGCTCGACCTCGGCGGGAAGCGCCCCGTTCACGCGCCCACCAGGTTCTGTCCGCACACCCGGACCACCTGCCCGTTCACTCCCGCCGCCGCGTCCGAGGCGAGGAACGCGATCGTCTCGGCGACGTCCACGGGAAGGCCGCCCTGCTGCAGGCTGCTGAGGCGACGTGCCACCTGGCGGGTGAGTGCCGGTATCTTCGCTGTCATATCGGTTTCGATGAACCCGGGTGCCACTGCGTTGATCGTGCGGCCGGCACCGTCGAACACCGCTGCCTGCGCGCGGACCATACCGATCACACCTGCCTTGGATGCGGCATAGTTGCTCTGGCCGCGGTTTCCCGCGATGCCGCTCGTCGAGGCCAGGCTGACGATCCGCCCCGTGTCCGAGAAGACCGGGGACGCGAGCACCTGCTCGTTCATCCGCAGCTGTGAGGCGATGTTGACCGCGATCACGGAGTCCCAGCGGGACGCGTCCATGTTGGCGAGCAGTTTGTCACGCGTGATACCGGCGTTGTGCACCAGGATGTCCAGGCGGCCGAAGCGCCGGCCCACGTGGTCGAGGATGCGCGCTCCGGCATCGGGCTCGGTGATGTCGAGCTGGAGAGCGGTTCCGCCGACACGATTCGCCACCTCCACGAGCTGCTCGCCGGCGGCCGGCACGTCGACGGCGACGATGCGTGCGCCGTCACGGGCCAGCACCTCCGCGATCTTCGCGCCGATGCCGCGGGCGGCTCCGGTGACCACCGCCGTCTTCCGTGCCAGGGGCTGGTCGGGCACGCCTTCGCCGGCCGCCGTCGTCGAGGCCGCCAGGTCGGCGATGCTCTCGGCCGGGGCGGAACGCACCTCGATGAACTGGCCGTCGACGTAGGCGCTCTTGCCGGAGAGGAGGAAGCGTAGGGCCCCGAGCGTCGTGGGATCGGTCGTCGTCGTGTCTCCGCGAAGGATGATGCCATTCGCGGTTGCACCACCTCGGAGCTCGTGTGCGACGGATCGGATGGCGCCGTCGATACCCTGTCGGGCGGCCGCCTCGGTGGGACCGGACGCATCCGTGGACGAGCGGAAGACTCCGACGACCCGCCCTCCGGCCACCAGCATCCGTACCGCCTGCCCGAGTTCGAGCATGGGAGCTGCGAGGTCGGTCGGCCGGGTGGCGCCGTCGAGCACGACGACGGCGGCGCTCAGCTTCTCACCGGGCAGGACGTGGCGCCGGACCTCGATGTCCCAGCCCAGCAACTCCTCGGCAAGCGCATCCGCTCCCGGGCCGGAGCCGGCTACCAGCACGGGCTTCGAGGCGAGCACCTCGCCCGGGGTGTACCTCCGCAGCACCGACGGACGCGGCAGGCCGAGGGCCTTGGCGATCCTCGCCGGCAGGGGTGTGTTGACGAGATCCAGGTACGTGTCGGCCATCAGTTCCTCGCCTCGAGGATCGCGACGACGCCCTGGCCGCCTGCGGCGCAGATGGAGATGAGGCCTCGTCCGCCCTGCTCCGAGAGTGTCTTGGCGAGCGACGCGACTATGCGGCCGCCGGTCGCGGCGAAGGGGTGCCCGGCCGCGAGCGAGGAACCGTGGACGTTGAGCCTGGAGCGGTCGATGCTGCCGAGCGCGCCGTCGAGTCCGAGGACGCGCTTGCAGTAGTCCTCGTCCTCCCACGCGGCCAGGGCGCTGAGGACCGTCCCGGCGAAGGCCTCGTGGATCTCGAAGAAGTCGAAGTCGTCGAGGGTGAGCCCGTTGCGCTCCAGCAGGCGGGGCACGGCGTGCACGCCTCCCATGAGCAGTCCCTCCTCGCCATGGACGAAGTCCACCGCCGCCGCTTCGGCGTCGACGATATTCGCAAGCATCGGCAGGTTGTTGGCCGTCGCGTATTCCTCACTGCCGAGCAGGACGAGGGCGGCGCCGTCGGTCAGGGGGGTCGAGTTGCCGGCGGTCATCGTCGCCGGGGTGTCGAGTCCCTTGCCGAAGACGGGCTTGAGCGTTGCCAGCTTTTCCAGCGAGGTGTCCGCGCGGAGGTTGGCATCCCTGGTCAGGCCGCGGTATGGAGTCATGAGGTCGGAGAAGAAACCGCGCTCGTACGCAGCAGCGAGGTTGTGGTGGCTGCGGTAGGCGAGTTCGTCCTGGGCCTCACGGGTGATCTTCCAGGCCGCGGTGGTGATGGCCTGGTGCTCACCCATGGAGAGGCCAGTCCGCGGTTCACCGGTGCCTGGCGCGTTCGGCGAGAGATCCTTCGGGCGGAGCGTGCTGAGGATCCGGAGCTTCTGTGGCGTGGTCTTCGCGCGCGAGAGGTCGAGCAGCACGCGGCGCAGGCCCTCGCTGACGGCGATGGGTGCGTCGGAGGCGGAGTCGACACCCCCGGCGATGCCGGACTCGATCTGCCCGAGCTTGATCTTGTTGGACAGTCCCACCACGGTCTCGAGTCCGGTGGCGCAGGCCTGCTGCAGGTCGTAGGCGGGCGTCTGCGGCGAGAGCGCCGAACCGAGGACGGCCTCGCGCGTCAGGTTGAAGTCGCGGGAGTGCTTCAGGACAGCACCTGCGGCAACCTCCCCGATGCGCTCGCCCTGCAGACCGAACCGGGCCACGAGCCCATCGAGCGCCGCGATGAGCATGTCCTTGTTGGAGGAGTAGGCGTACGCACCGCCAGCGCGGGCGAAGGGGATGCGGTTACCGCCGATGACGACTGCCGTGCGGGGTGACTGGGCAGCGTTCTGCGCCCCGGCCTGATCTGCCATGGAAAAGCTCCTGATGCGAGTGGGTGGATTACCGATACCTAGCGTACCTGATACGGTTGGTATCATGAAGCTTGCCTCCGCTCTCAAGAGCGCCTCAGCCAAGGCGTCCGACGCCGTTTCATCGGCTCCGGACGGCCGGTTCAGCCGCTGGGAGGAGCATCGCGCGCAGAGACGCCGCGAGCTGATCAAGGCCGCGAGAAGGGCGATCGACGCACTCGGCCCCGGGGCGTCGATGGAGGACATCGCTGCAGCCGCCGACACGTCGAAATCGGTCTACTACCGCTACTTCGGCGACAAGACCGGCCTGCAGCGCGCGGTGGCCGAGGTGGTCATCAGCCAGATGCAGCAAAAGGTCCTCGAAGCTGCGAGGGCAGCCACCACGCCTCGGGAGGGCCTGTGCTCCATGGTCCTCGCCTACCTGCAGATGGCACGGACCTCACCGAACGTCTACGCCTTCGTGACCCGGGTCGGCATCGCGGAGTCGACCACGAACGATGACGGTGGCCAGGACACCCTCGCCCACTTCCTCGCCGCGGTCACCGAGATGGTGTCCCGACCCATGCGCGCCTACCTCCTCTCCCCCGATCGGCCGAGCGGTCCCGACGACGCCGCTCCCGAGTACTGGCCTGCCGCAGCCATCGGCATGGTGAGGGCAGCGGGTGAGCACTGGCTCTCGACCGCCGATGGACCCGACAAGCCCACCGAGGGTCAGATGGCCCGCCACATCACGGGCTGGCTCTTCGACGGCGTCAGCAGGTACGAGGCGTTCGTGCCGCTGGACACCGCAAACCCACCCGTCGTCCCGGCTTCCACTCCCGCTTCCTCCCTCGACACCCGCCCACCAGCGAAGGACACGCCATGACCCAGATCATCTCCAGACCGCAGCAGATCCCCGCCACCGCAGACATCAGGGACGACGAGCAGGCTACGGTCGACACCGCGGCACTCGGCGAGTTGCTCCTTGGCAGATGGGCGCACGTGCGCCGTGTCGCCCGTGAGCTCGCCGGCCGCCCGGAGGTCCACAAGATCGAGGGCCTCACGCACCACGATCACCGCCTCCGTTGCCTGGACCAGCTCCACTACCTCGTGGAGCAGCAAGCCGTGCACCGGGCCTTCCCCAAGGCCTTCGGCGGCAACGACGACCACGGCGGCAACGTCGCAGGCTTCGAGGAGCTCGTCGTCGCCGATCCCTCGCTGCAGATCAAGGCAGGCGTGCAGTGGGGCCTCTTCGGCTCCGCCGTCATGCACCTCGGCACCGAGAAGCACCACGAGGCATGGCTGCCCGGAATCATGAACATGGAAATCCCCGGGTGCTTCGCGATGACCGAGACCGGTCATGGCAGCGACGTCGCGAGCATCGCCACGACCGCCACCTACGACGCCGCTACGGACGAGTTCGTCATCAATACGCCGTTCCGCGCAGCGTGGAAGGACTACATCGGCAACGGAGCCATCGACGGGCGCGCCGCCGTCGTCTTCGCGCAGCTGATCACCAACGGCGTGAACCACGGCGTGCACGGGATCTATGTCGAGCTCCGCAACGAGGACGGCTCCTTCACTCCGGGCGTGGGGGGCGAGGATGACGGCATCAAGGGTGGCCTCAACGGCATCGACAACGGTCGGCTGCACTTCACGGACGTCCGGGTCCCCCGGACGAACCTGCTCAACCGCTACGGCGACGTCGCCGAGGACGGCACCTACACCTCGTCCATCGCCTCCCCCGGCCGCCGGTTCTTCACGATGCTCGGAACCCTGGTGCAGGGCCGCGTCTCGCTCGACGGTGCCGCCGTGGCCGCGAGCAAGCTCGCACTGACCGCGGCGATCACCTACTCGACCCAGCGGCGCCAGTTCAATGCCTCCTCGGATCTGAGGGAAGAGGTGCTGATGGACTACCAGCGGCACCAACGCCGGCTCCTGCCCCGCCTCGCGGCGACCTACGCCGCCTCCTTCGCGCACGAGGAACTCCTCGAGAAGTTCGACGACGTCTTCTCCGGCGGACACGACACCGACGAGGACCGCCAGGACCTCGAGACCCTTGCCGCGGCACTCAAGCCACTGAGCACCTGGCTGGCGCTCGACACGCTGCAGGAGTGCAGGGAGGCCACCGGCGGCCAAGGCTTCCTCATCGAGAACCGCTTCGCGTCGCTGCGCGCCGACCTCGACGTGTACGTGACCTTCGAGGGCGACAACAACGTCCTGCTGCAACTCGTGGCGAAGCGCCTCCTGACCGACTACGCCAAGGAGTTCAAGGGCGTCGATTTCGGAGTCCTCGCCCGCTACGCCGTCTCGCAGGCTGCGGGGAGGACCCTGCACCGCTCCGGACTCCGGCGGGTCGCCCAGACCGTCGCGGACACCGGATCCGGCAAGAAGTCGGCGATCGCCATGCGCGACGAGGCTACCCAGCACGAACTGCTCACCGACCGGGTGCAGACGCGCGTGGCCGAACTCGCGGGCGTGCTGCGCGGGGCCAGGGGCAAGTCCCAGGAGAAGTCAGCGGCGCTCTTCAACGAGCACCAGAACGAGCTCATCGAGGTGGCGCACGCCCACGCGGAGCTCCTCCAGTGGGAGGCATTCACGCGCGGCCTGAAGAAGATCGAGGATCCGGGGACACGTGAGGTCGTCACGCGACTCCGCGACCTGTTCGGCCTGTGCCTGATCGAGAAGGACCTGGCCTGGTTCCTCATGAACGGCCGCCTGTCCTCGCAGCGCGCACGGACGCTCGACGGTTACATCAACCGGCTGCTCGCAAAGATCCGCCCCCACGCCCTGGATCTCGTGGAGGCCTTCGGCTACGGCCAGGAGCACTTGCGGTCGACAATCGCCACCGGGGTCGAGGACCAGCGCCAGCAGGAAGCGGCCGAGTACATGCGCCGCCGTCGTGCCAGTGGAGACGCACCCATCGACGAGAAGACACTCCTGGCCCGCGTCGCCAAGGAGAAGAAAGCGAAGAAAGCCGCCCGTGCCAGGCGCTGACACCGGCAGCCGGTGGAGTCCCTCGAGAGGATGCCGAAGCGTCGAGGTGTTCCGAGCGGCAAGGTAGTCGGAGCGGCAGGGCCGTCAGAGGACGCTGCGATACACGTCGAGGGTCGTCTCCGCGATGGATCCCCAGTCGAAGTGGCGCTCTGCCCGCTCGCGGCCGGCTGCGCCCATGGCTGCTGCCCTCTGTGGATCGCCGAGCAGCACGTTCAGTGCGGCCGCGAAGTCGGTGACGAATGCCTCCGGGTCCAGCGGGGTCCCGGTGCCGTCCTGCACCTGCTCGAGGGGTACGAGGGTGCCGGTCACGCCGTCGTCGATGACCTCCGGGATCCCGCCGGTTGCCGAGGCGACGACGGCGGCCCCGCACGCCATGGCTTCGAGGTTGACGATGCCGAGGGGTTCGTAGATGGAGGGGCAGGCGAAGACGGTCGCGTGGCTCAGGATCTGGATGACCTCACGCCGGGGCAGCATCTTCTCGATGAGGATGACGGAGCCGCGCCGCTCCCGCAGGTTCGCGATGAGCACCTCGGTCTCAGCTGCCAGCTCCGGGGTATCGGCGGCGCCGAGGCAGAGGACGAGCTGCACGTCGGCCGGAAGGTGGGCCGCTGCACGCAGGAGGTAGGGAACGCCCTTCTGCCGGGTGTTGCGACCGACGAACACCACGCTCGGCCGGTCGGGGTCGATCCCGTGGGCGAGGAGGGCGTCGTCCCCCGCATCACGGGACCACTGGGCGACGTCGATGCCGTTGTGCACCACGTGCACCTTGCCGGGGTCGACGTCGGGGTAGCTGCGGAGTATGTCCGCCCGCATGCCGGCAGACACCGCGATGACGGCGGCCGCGGCCTCGTAGGACGTCTTCTCCACCCAGGAGGACACCGCATATCCGCCGCCGAGCTGCTCGGCCTTCCACGGGCGGAGGGGCTCCAGGCTGTGGGCGCTCAGTACGTGCGGGATGCCGTGCAGGAGCGATGCGAGGTGGCCGGCCATGTTGGCATACCAGGTGTGGGAGTGCACGAGGTCGGCGCCCCCGATGGCCGACAGCATCTGCAGGTCGGTCCCGAGTGTCTGCACGGCGGCGTTGGCTACGGACAGGCCCTCGGGAACTCCGTACGAGAGCACCGAGGCGCCGTGGTAGTCCTCCGGACGGGGCTTGCCGAACGCATGGACCCGGAGGTCCACCTGTGGCGCGAGGACTCTGCTGAGCTCCGCTACATGCACCCCCGCGCCACCATAGATCTCGGGCGGGAACTCCTTGGTCACAATGTCTACTCGCACTCACCCAACGTAGTGCAGTGCGTCGGAGTCCTCTAGTGTGAAGTGACCGGAAGGGTTCCGGGACGGGTAGACCTACGCTTGATCGACCACCGGTCGTGGACGCAGAACACTCAAAGAAGAGCGGGGGGTCAGAAGTGGCACCGAAGAAAGTACTTGCCGTGGTGTTGGCAGGCGGAGAAGGTAAGCGGCTCATGCCTCTGACCGCGGACAGGGCCAAACCGGCCGTACCCTTCGCGGGGAGCTATCGGCTCATAGATTTCGCGTTATCCAACCTCGTGAACTCCGGCTACCTTCAGATCGTGGTACTGACGCAGTACAAGTCCCACAGCCTCGACCGGCACATCTCCGAGACCTGGCGGATGTCCACCCAGCTGCGCAACTACATCGCGTCCGTCCCGGCCCAGCAGCGCCGTGGCAAGAGCTGGTTCCTCGGCAGCGCGAACGCCATCTACCAGTCCCTGAACCTCATTCACGACGCGCAGCCCGACATCGTCGTCGTGATCGGCGCCGACCACGTGTACCGCATGGACTTCGCGCAGATGGTCGACGCCCACGTGAAGAGCGGTGCGTCCGTGAGCGTCGCGGCCGTCCGCCAGCCCATGAACCTCGTGGACCAGTTCGGCGTGATCGAGGTGGATCAGAGCGATCCGGGACGCATCGCCGCGTTCGTCGAGAAGCCGGACTCCACGCCCGGCCTGCCTGACGACCCGAACAGCTTCCTGGCCTCGATGGGCAACTACGTCTTCACGACGGACGCGCTCGTGAAGGCCCTCGAGGACGACGCCGCGCGCCTGGACACGAAGCACGACATGGGCGGGGACATCATCCCCTACTTCGTGGAGCGCAACGACGCGGCGGTGTACGACTTCACGCAGAACGACATCCCTGGCGCCACGGACCGGGACCGCCAGTACTGGCGCGACGTCGGCACCATGGACTCGTACTACGACGCGAACATGGACCTCATCTCGCCGCTGCCGCTGTTCAACCTGTACAACTTGCAGTGGCCCATCTACACGCGCCAGAGCGTCTCGCCGCCGGCCAAGTTCGTGCGCAGCTCCTCCGGGAAGTCGGGCGAGGCCCACGACTCGATCGTCTCCGCCGGTGTAGTCGTGTCCGGTGGAGCCGTCCAGAGCTCCGTGCTGGCGACGGACGTGTTCATCGCGGAATCGGCCGAGGTCACCGGGTCCGTCCTGCTCGACAAGGTGAACGTCGGCGCGGGCGCCGTGGTCCGGCGGGCCATCGTCGACAAGAACGTCCGGATCCCGCCCGGGGCGCGCATCGGGGTGGACGCCGAGCTCGACCGCCGGCGGGGCTTCGCCGTCACGGAGTCGGGCCTGACCATCATCAGCAAGGGCCAGGTCATCGAGCCCGGCTGAGGCGGCATCCGATCCACGACAAAGGCCCCGGCACGTGCCGGGGCCTTTGTCGTCACGAGCGCCTCAGGCCAGGCGGGTGATGGCCGCCGTGACGTTGAGCGTCAACCCTCCGCCGCCGGACAGGATGCCTTTCAGGGGCGACACGTCGCGGTAGTCGCGCCCGTGGGCCACCGAGACGTGGAAGTCGCCGACGGGTCCGCTGTTGGTCGGATCCTCGCCGCGCCACTCGCCGTTGCGCGCGTCGGTCTGCACTCCCGTGGCGCCCTGCACGTAGTCCATCTGCGTCCTCGGCCAGTCGAGGACGGCGCGTGCTGCCCCGTGCGGAACGTGCCGATACATGGACGGTCACGCGGACACAGGTCGCGTCGACGTGCCTGAAACGAAGCGACGGGTACCCGGATCGGCGGCTGCCGGGGGCGTGGTTGAATGGCCCGATGGAGAACGAGAACCTGCGCCGCGACGAGGCGGCCGCCCGTTCGGCGCTGTTGGAGACCGAGAGCTACACCGTCGAACTGGATCTTTCCCAGGCGCGTGATGCCCGTGCGCGCAGCTACCGGACCACCAGCACCGTGGTCTTCACCTGCCGGCGGCCCGGCGGTGGGACCTTCCTCGACTTCATCGGTGACGTCACCGCTGTGGAGCTGAACGGCAGGACCCTCGACCCTTCCGCCGTCAGCGACGGTGCCCGGATCCACCTGCACGACCTCGCCGCAGGGAACACCGTGGTGGTGACCGGTCAGGCCCTCTACAGTTCCAGCGGGGAGGGGCTACACCGGTTCGTCGATCCCGTGGACGACGAGACCTACCTGTACACGCAGTACGAGCCGGCCGATGCCCGCCGTGTCTTCGCGAACTTCGAGCAGCCGGACCTGAAGGCCTCGTTCTCCTTCAGCGTCCTCGCCCCCAGCGACTGGACGGTTGCCTCGAACGGGATCGAGACCAGCGTGGAACCGGTCGGAGAGCCGGGTGCCCGCACGTCGCGGTGGGTCTTCGCACCGACGCGCCGGATCTCGACCTACATCACCACTGTGCTCGCCGGGCCGTACCACCGGGAGACCGACACCTGGACGGGCGGGGCCGGGACCGCGGGCGAAGGCCTCGAGGTGCCCCTGGCCCTCTACTGCCGCCGTTCACTCGCCCCGTCCTTCGACGCACCGGAGATCTTCGACACCACGAAGCGCGGCCTCGAATTCTTCCATGGCGTCTTCGACTACCCCTACCCCTTCGGCAAGTACGACCAGGCCTTCGTGCCGGAGTACAACCTCGGCGCCATGGAGAATCCGGGGCTCGTGACCTTCACGGAGAACTACGTGTTCCAGTCCGCCGTCACGGACGCCCAGCGCGAGGGCCGGGCGAACACGATCCTCCACGAGATGGCGCACATGTGGTTCGGTGACCTCGTGACGATGACGTGGTGGGACGACCTCTGGCTGAAGGAGTCCTTCGCGGACTACATGGGCGCCCTCGCCCTCGCCGAAGCCACCCGCTGGCGCACCTCGTGGGTCAGCTTCGCCAATCGACGGAAAGCGTGGGCCTACGTGCAGGACCAGCTTCCGACGACGCACCCGATCGTCGCGAACATCCCGGACCTCGAAGCGGCAAAGCAGAACTTCGACGGCATCACCTACGCCAAGGGCGCCTCGGTGCTGAAGCAGCTCGTGGCGTTCGTCGGCCGTGATGCCTTCACCGCCGCCGCACGCCAGTACTTCCGAAAGCACGAATACGGCAATACGACCCTCATGGACCTGCTCGACGTGCTGACCGACGCGACAGGGCAGGACCTCACGGCCTGGTCGCAGTCCTGGCTGCAGACCTCCGGCGTGCCGTCCCTGAGGGCAGAGGTCACGGTCGACGGGAGCGCGTACGGTGGCGTGGCACTCGTGCAGGACGCTGTCGACCCGGTGACAGGCCTCGACGAGCCCCGCCCCCACCGGATCCGTGTCGGGCTCTACACGTTCGACGCCGACGGTTGGCTGGTCCGATCCGCATCGGAGGCCGTGACCGTCACGGGCGGACGCACGCTCGTACCGGCGCTGACGGGCAGGAGGCAGCCCGATCTGCTCCTCGTCAATGACGACGATCTCACCTACGCCAAGCTCTCCTTCGACGACCGGTCCCTCTCGACGCTTCTGACCTCTATCCACCGTCTGAAGGATCCGCTTGCTCGCGCCACCTGCCTCACCGCCCTGTGGTCGAGCACCAGGGATGCCGCCCTGCCGGTCCATGCCTACCTCGATGCCGTGATGCTCGCCGCACCCGCGGAGACGGGCGTCGGCGTCCTTCAGGTCCTGCTGGCGAATGCGCGGACCGCGGTCGAGAGCTTCGCCCCTGCGGTGGCACGCGCCGCTCTGCGCGAGCGGGTGGGGAACTTCCTGTGGGACGGGCTTCGCGGCGCCGACGAAGGGTCCGACCACCAGCTCGCCTGGGCCAGGGCGCTGGCGGCCGCAGCGCGCACCGCACCGCGCCCCGCGGACCACCTGCGCGCTCTGCTCGACGGCGACGACAACGTCAGCGGGCTGCGGCTCGACGCCGAACTCCGCTGGTTCTTCCTGCAGGGGCTCGCAGCCCAGCAGCGTGTACTCCCGGGTGAACTCGAGGCGGAGAGGATCGCGGACGCTACGGCGTCCGGCAGGGTCGGTTTCACGCTGGCGTCAGCGGCGATTCCGGATGCCGCGATCAAGAAAGCCACCTGGGAGGAGGCCGTCCACGGTACGCGCCTGTCGAACGAACTCCTCAGTGCCGCGATCGAGGGCTTCATGCTGGGTTCGCGGAACCTGATCGGCCAGTACGAGGAACCCTACTTCCAGGCGATCCGCGGCGTATGGGCGACCCGCGGCATAGAGATGGCCGGCAGGATCGTCCGGGGCCTGTACCCGGGCCGCCAGGACCTCGACGGAGAACCCGCGGACCACCCCGTCGTCGTGCGGACGGATGACTGGCTGCAAGCCAACGCCGATGCCCCGGCCGCACTCCGCCGCATCATCCTCGAGGAGCGGGACCATCTCGTGCGTGCCCTGACCGCTCAGGCTCAGGGCACGCGGTAGAGCCACTCGTCCGTGCCGAACTTCCGCTCCACCAGGTCTTCGGCGCGGCGGAGCTCATCCTCCGACAGGGTGGCGTCGACGGCGCCGAAGCGTTGACGGAAGGTCGAGATCATCACCTCGATGATCTCCTCGCGCGTCCTGCCGGTCTGCCGACGCAGGGGGTCCACGCGCTTCTTGGCGCTCCTGGTGCCCTTGTCCGACATCTTCTCCTTGCCGATGCGCAGTACCTCGAGCATCTTGTCCGCGTCGATGTCGTAGCTCATGGTCACGTGGTGCAGCATGCCGCCGTTGGCGAGGCGTTTCTGCGCGGCTCCGCCGATCTTCCCGACCTCCGTCGCGATGTCGTTGAGTGGCTGGTACCAGGCACTGATGCCGAGCCGCTCCAGCGCTTCCAGGATCCAGGCATCGAGGAAGGGGTAGGACTCGGCGAAGCTCAAGCCGTCCACGAGGGACTGCGGGACGTAGATGGAGTAGGTGATGGCGTTGCCGTGCTCCATGAACATGGCTCCTCCCCCGCTGATCCGCCGCACGACTGTCACGCCGTGCCGCTCCACGCCTCTCTGGTCCACCTCGTTCCGCACAGATTGGAAGCTGCCGATCACCACGGACGGTGACTGCCACTCCCAGAACCTGATCGTCGGGTTGCGTGCACCCGCTCCGACGTCGTGCGTGAGGACCTCGTCCATGGCGACATGCATGGGAGTGGACAGCGGCGTCGGAGGGATGATCTTCCACTCGTGGTCCGCGAAGCCCGTAGCCCTGCCGAGCGCCCGCCGGACGGCTGTCGCGATGGCTCCCGCGGAGAAGCCGAACAGGACGACCGAGGGATCGAGGCGGGCCGTGACGGCAGCCGCGATCTCGCCCGGCGCGGTATCGGCGGGCAGCCCCTCTAGTGCGTCATTGATGTCGAGCAGGGCCTCGTCCGGCTCGAGGAAGAAGTCCCCGTTGACGGAGACATCGACCATGCGCCCGTCCCGTATGGAGAGGTCCACGGCAGTGAGCTTCCCGCCGGGCGTCTTGAACTCGCCATGCAGGCGATCCGTGTCCGATTCCTGTTCCATGCTGCGGACCTCCTTGGTGCCGACCCGCTGCGGGTTACGGCCTTGTGCGCGTGTTCGGTGCGTTAAGCGGGAAAAGCCACGCCGGAGCGGCGTGGCTTTTCCTGAAGGATGGAGCGCGTGCGCCCGTGTGTCCTGCGGTGTGAAAGAACGGGACTACTTCTTGCCGCCGAAGCCCTTGAAGCGGGCGTTGAAGCGCTCGACGCGCCCGGCGGAGTCCATGATGCGCTGCTTGCCCGTGTAGAACGGGTGCGACTCCGAGGAGATCTCGACCTCGATGAGGGGGTAGGTGTTTCCGTCTTCCCACTCGATGGTCTTGGCTGAGCCGACCGTCGACTTGGTCAGGAACGCCTGGTCGGAGGCCAGGTCGCGAAACACGACGGGCTGGTACTTGGGGTGGATATCAGACTTCACGGGACTACCTTCTCTGGTTGCCTGGATTTTGCCAGGCACGGGGGGTACGAAAGGGTGGCAATTGTGCCAGCTGTCAATACTAGCGCAGCCGCACCTGCGTCACGAAATAGCAGCTGCGTCGGCGTCGTACCGGCACTCCCAGAACGCGACCGCGGCTGCTGCCGCGACATTCAGCGAGTCGACGCCGCCGTGCATGGGAATGGTCAGGGCTACGTCCACCTCGGCAAGGGCGCCGGAGCTGAGACCGTTGCCCTCGGTGCCGAGCAGCAGGGCGAGCCGCTCGTGCCGTTGCGCGGGGAATGCTCCGAGTGGAACTGCTCCGGGGACGAGCGCAAGGGCGGCAAGGGTGAAGCCCGCTGCCCGGACCATGGCGAGCTCGCCGGGCCAGGACGTGAGCCTCACCCAGGGCACCTGGAAGACGCTGCCCATGCTTACACGGACGGCCCGTCGGTACAGCGGATCGGCACTGCGCGGGCTGACCAGGACGGCGTCGATACCGAGCGCAGCCGCCGAGCGGAAGACGGCTCCGAGGTTGGTGTGGTCCACCATGTCCTCGATCACGGCAACACGGCGTGCGCCGGCGAGGACCTCCGTCAGGGGGCGAGGGTCCGGCCGCTGCATGGCGGCGAGAGCGCCACGGTGGAGGCGGAAGCCGGTGATCACTTCGAGGGTGGCCTCCGGCGCCACGAAGGCCGGGACGGAAGGGAACCGTGCGATGACGTCGTCGAGGTCGGGCAGCCATTTCGGCGCCAGCAGGAAGGATCGCGGCGCGTGCCCGGCGTCGATCGCACGCCGCAGCACTTTGGGACTCTCTGCGATGTAGAGCCCCTCGGCGGGCTCCTTGGCCAGCCGCAGCTGGACGTCCGTCAGGTTTCGGTAGTCCGACAGGCGGGGATCATCGGCCGAGTCGAGGTGTACGAGCGGCATCAGGCCGCCCCTGCCGCTGCCGAGCGGCCGTCAGGGGCGGAGATCACGCCCGGGCGACCGCGCTGTAGCGACCGTTCTCCTCGGTGACCTTGAGGGCGACGTCGAAGGCAGCGCTCAGGTTCTCTTCGGTGAGGACGACGCCGATCGGACCGGCGGACACCATCTTTCCGTCACGCAGCAGCAGGGCGTGGGTGAATCCGGGCGGCACTTCCTCGAGGTGATGGGTGACCAGCACCATTGCGGGCGCATCCTCGTCGCGGGCGAGTTCCGTCAGCCGCTTCACGAGGTCCTCCCGCCCCGCGAGGTCGAGCCCGGCTGCGGGCTCGTCCAGGAGAAGGAGTTCCGGATCGGCCATGAGGGCCCGGGCGATCTGCACGCGCTTCCGCTCACCCTCGCTCAGCGAGCCGAAGGGGCGATTCATGAACCGGGACATGCCCCACGTGTCCAGCAGCCGGAAGGCGCGGCGCTCGTCGAGACGCTCGTACTGCTCGCGCCATCGGCCGGTGACACCGTAGGAGGCGGTGACGACGACGTTCAGGACGGTTTCGTGGTCCGGTACCTGCGACGCGAGCGCCGCCGAGGCCAGCCCGATGCGTGGGCGGAGTTCGAAGACGTCCACGGCGCCCATGACCTCGTCGAGGATCCCGACGACGCCGCGAGTGGGATGCAGGCGTGCACCCGCGAGCTGGAGCAGGGTGGTCTTGCCCGCTCCGTTGGGTCCCATGACCACCCAGCGCTCCCCCGCGCCGACCTGCCAGTCGATCTCGTCGAGAAGGGTCTTGCCGCCCCTGATGAGGCTCACGCCTGCCAGTTCCAGAACGTTCCACATGGTTCTAGACACTAGGCTAAGGAGCGGCTCCGTGGCGAAACCGCCGAACCTGCGAGGCCGGTCTTCCGTGGCGTTGATCGCCCCCGCCGGGTTGATCCGAAGCAGCGGGTGTCGGACGAGGAGCGTTGGCATCGTCGACGTCACGAACCGTTCTACGTCGATCACCACAGCAGACGACGCCGACAGCGGCGCAGACAGGGAGCATACGCATGTCGGTAGACACGAGGGTGGTCGCATTCGCGCCGAAGCTCGACGATGGCCACCGGAACCAGCTGGTGACCGCCCTGAACGAGTTCGGCGCCGCCATCAGGAACGAAGCTTTTCAGCGATCGCCGACCTACGACACCCTGACCCTGGACCTGCGCCTCTCCACCGGGCCCGACGTCCTGCGCTCGGTCCTGACGGCCTGGAGTTCCTCCAGCGGGATCAACGCTGCCGTCGTACCGGCACCGGTCTACCTGCCCGGCCCCAAGCTGCTGATCATGGACGTGGACTCGACGCTCATCAAGCAGGAGGTCATCGAACTGCTCGCCGCGCATGCCGGGCGGGAGGCGGAGGTGGCCGCAGTGACGGAGGCAGCCATGCGCGGCGAACTCGACTTCACCCAATCCCTGCACCATCGGGTTCGCGCTCTCAAAGGCCTGCCGGCGTCCGTGATCGACGAGGTGGTCGGCCGGATCGAGCTGAGCGACGGTGCGGAACTGCTCGTCGCGGCCTATCTTGATGCCGGGCACACCGTCGGCGTCGTATCCGGCGGTTTCTCGCAGGTACTGGGACCGCTGGCGGCGCGACTCCGTCTGTCCTTCGCACGCGCGAACGATCTCGAGATCGAGGACGGCGTCCTCACCGGTCGCGTGTCCGGTGCCGTCGTCGATCGCCGCGAGAAGGAGCGGGTGCTCCGGGCCGAGGCCGATCGCGCGGGTGTGGACCTGTCCTCGACGATCGCCGTGGGCGACGGCGCGAACGACCTCGACATGCTGGCGGCGGCGGGGCTCGGCGTGGCCTTCAACGCCAAACCCGCCGTCCGGGCAGCCTCGGACGCCGCGCTCGACCTGCCGGACCTCGACGTCGTCCGCCATTTCGCCGGTCTCTGACCTATCGCGCAGGCCCTCCTGCCTCGGATCGTCCGCCCTGGACCGTCCCGCCCTGTACCGTTCGCGAGGCAGGACTGCGGGACGCGCAGCGTCTCCGGCCCGGATCAGCTCTTGGCGATGAAGTCCTCGGCACCGCCCACGTACTCGGTGTGGCCGGTCGGGACATCGGCCGTCGCCATCCTCACGATCTCGGTGGCGAATTCCGCCACCGAGTAGAGGCGCCCCGCCTCCTGGCGGCGGGCCTCGATGGCGCCGGGGGTGGCGCGATCGAGCAGGGTCGCCGTGACCGTGCCCTCGATCATGTCGCCGGAGACGACGACGAGGGAGATGCCCTTCTCGTCGAGTCGGGGGATCAGGTCCCGCAGTGCGTCCTCACCGGCCCGCTTGCTGCGGGCGACCGGCTCGTAGGCCTCCATCGTCTCGACCTTCTCGATGAAGTGCGCCTGGTGGCTCGTGATGAACAAGACGCGTGAGCCGGACGGCATGACATCGGCGGCAGCCGTGAGCATGGCGACCTGTGCGTCGCGGTTGAGGCGAAGGGCGTAGTCCTCGCCCATCGACGTCTCCATGCCGCCCGAGGCGTTGAGCACCAGCAGGTTCAGCCCCCCGAAGGTCGAGACGGCCGCATCGACGAGCGCGGCCGGACCCTCCGGCGTGGTCAGGTCCGCGCCGACCGCGACGGCCTTGCCACCCGCAGCCTCGATGCCCGCTACGACCTTGTTGGCGCGGGGCGCCTTCTGGCGGTAGTTGACGACGACCGCGGCGCCCTGCGCTGCGAGCAGCTGCGCGACATCGGCGCCGATGCCCCTGGATGATCCGGTGACGATTGCTGTGGTTCCCTCGAGGGTGGCCATGGTGCTCCTTGGGGTGGGGGTTGGAGTGGAGAGTTGCAGTGCTGGGAGAAGATCGCGCGGGATGGCGAGGCGGTGCCTCAGTGACCCATGCCGAGGCCGCCGTCGACCGGGATGACCGCACCCGAGATGTAGCCGGCGGCGTCGCCGGCGAGCCAGGACACGACGCCCGCGACCTCCTCCGGTGAGGCGAAGCGTCCGGCGGGAATGGTGGCGAGATAGCTCTTCCGCGTGGCTTCGGGCAGCTCCGCCGTCATGTCGGTGTCGATGAATCCGGGCGCGACGACGTTGGCCGTGATACCCCGCGAGCCGAGTTCCCGGGTGAGGGACCGGGCCATGCCCACCAGCCCGGCCTTCGACGCGGAATAGTTGATCTGGCCGGGCGCTCCGTACAGTCCGGTCACGCTGGAGATGAGGATCACGCGGCCGCGCCTGAGGCGGATCATTCCGCGTGACGCCCGCTTCACCACGCGGAAGGCACCGGTGAGGTTGGTATCGATGACGTCGGTGAAATCGCTCTCGGTCATGCGCATGAGCAGCGTGTCCCGCGTTATGCCGGCATTGGCGACGAGGACCTCCACCGGACCATGTTCCGCCTCGACCTGGGTGAAAGCGGCATCGATCTGCTGTTCGCTGGTGACATCGGCCCTGACGCCGAGCATCCCTTCAGGAACGTCACCACTTCGGTAGGTGATGGCAACCTTGTCGCCGTTGGCTACGAATACCTTGGCGATGGCCAAACCGATCCCGCGGTTTCCTCCGGTAATGAGGACGCTGCGGCCGGTAGCCGTCGTCGTGTTGTCTGCACCAGGTGCCACGGGGAGAACTCCTCTGTCTGCGGGCCGGAAGGGGTCCACGTTGTCCATATCGGCGATCGCGCGCACGAGCCGGCGGAGCTTCCGAGCTTCCCCGGATCTTGCCTGTGGCGACGCGTCAAACTATCCCGACGATCCTAGCGGCGCATCCCTCGACTTCGGGAACCAGGCCCGAAGTGAGATAATAGAGGCAGTCTTTTTGGAGTGTGATGAGTAAGCAAACGAAGCACAACACAGACGTCCACAGCATTTCAGACGCACGTGAATCGCACAGCGATGAGATGCGAACACGAATGATCCGTTACACCATATCGATGAGCATCCGCCTCATCTGCTTCATCCTCGTTTTCGTGGTTCCCTACGTCTGGCTGCAATGGGTCATGATCGCCGGTGCAGTCTTCCTGCCCTATTTCGCCGTCATCGTCGCCAATGGCGGCGGTGACACCAGCAACATCAGGCACAGCGATGCCCTGATCGATCGTGCGCCGGTCCGCGAGATCGAGGCCAGGGTCGTCGACGCCGGTCCCGACGACGGTGATGATGACGTGCTGAGCGGGGAGATCATCGACGACGCGGCTCATCCCGCGCAGCACGGTTCGCATTCCGCCGGCTACGGCAAGCCGGGTACAGATGCCTGAGGTGCCACCGGTACAAGGACCCGCGGTCGCCTCGACCGCGGGCCTCGGTCTGTTCGCGGCTCCCCAGCGTGCGGCCGGAGCGAGCCCGGTCTGCTCGCGTAAGGGGTGCCGCGACGACGCCTCGTGGCAGCTCCTGTGGAACAACCCGCGCATCCACACCCCCGATCGCCGGAAGGCCTGGGCGTCCTGCCCGACCCATGTGGAGTGGTTCGAGGAGTACCTCCGGGAGCGCGGTCTGTGGAAGGAGACCCTCCCCCTGACCGCCGACCATCCGCCGGAGATCCGCTAGGTGTACCGCTTCCTCTTCTCCGTACGCTGGTTCGGGTGGCTCGTCATGGTGATGGTGCTCGCTGCGGGCTGCGTCGGCCTGGGTCGCTGGCAGCTGGACCGGCGCGAGGCCGTCGTCGAGAACATTCAGCGCATCGAGGCGAACTACGACGCAACCCCGGAGCGGTACGTGCCGGGCGAGAACGGGTTCGACCGGTATCAACCGTCGCGGGAATGGACCCCCATCACCTTCACCGGGACCTATGACGTCGCCAACCAGGTCATCGCGCGCAATCGCCCTCTCAACGGGCAGCCGGGGTACGAGGTGCTCACGCCGCTGAAGCTCGACGACGGAACGGCCGTGATCATCGATCGGGGATGGCTGCCGATCGGCAATGCCGAGGCAGGACGCCCGGATGAGGTACCGGAACCGCCCGCTGGTCAGGTCGAGGTCACCGCCAGGATGAAGCCGGGCGAGCCCTCGGTCAACCGCGGCGCACCGGAGGGGCAGGTGGCGTCAATCGACCTCGCCGCCCTGTCCGAACGGCTGGACTATCCACTCCAGGATGCCGCCTACGGTCTCCTCGCACTCGAGCGGCCGGGAGCCGCGCAGACACCGGTCGCGGCTCCGAAACCCTCGATCGACGAGGGCCCACACCTCTCGTACTCCCTGCAATGGTTCGCATTCGGCGTCCTCGCGTTCGTGGGACTGGGCTATGCCGCACGGCTGCAGCGCAGGACGAACGCCGAACAGGACGGGACAGCCACGGACCGACCGGTCCGACGGCGCCGTCGTCCCTCCTCGGAGGAGGACGAGGACGCCATCCTCGACGCCCAGGGGATCCGCTAGCGCGGGACGCGCGCTCGGCCCGCTGGCCGACCCGGCGCGTTCCTGAGGCCCGTCAAGCTCGTCGACGCCCGCCAGGCACGTCAGGTCCGTCAGGTCCGTCAGGCGAGGGTGACCAGCTCCAGGTAGTCCTGGTTCCAGAGGTCCTCGATGCCGTCGGGCAGCAGGACCACGCGCTCGGGATCGAGCGCATCCACGGCGCCTTCATCATGGCTGACCATCACCACGGCTCCGCTGTAGTTCTTCAGCGCACCGAGGATCTCCGCGCGGCTCGCGGGGTCGAGGTTGTTGGTGGGCTCGTCGAGCAGCAGGACATTGGCCGAGGACGCCACGATCGTGGCCAGAGCCAGGCGCGTCTTCTCGCCACCGGAGAGGACGCCTGCGGGCTTGTCGACGTCGTCGCCCGAGAAAAGGAACGATCCAAGGATGCCCCGCACCTCGGCGTCCTGCATGTCGGGCGCGGAGGATTTCATGTTCTCGAGGACCGAGCGCTGCGTGTCCAGCGTCTCGTGCTCCTGTGCGTAATACCCGACCTTCAGTCCATGGCCCGCGATGACCTGTCCGGTGTCGGGCTTGTCCACGCCGGCCAGCATCCGCAGCAGCGTGGTCTTGCCGGCGCCGTTGAGTCCGAGGATGACGACCTTCGATCCGCGATCGATCGCCAGGTCGACGTCGGTGAAGATCTCCAGTGAGCCGTACGACTTGCTGAGTCCCTCCGCCGTCATGGGGGTCTTGCCACAGGGAGAGGGCTCGGGGAACCGGAGTGCTGCCACGCGGTCCGAGGTGCGGACCGCATCGAGCCCGCCGAGCAGGCGTTCGGCACGCTTCGCCATGTTCTGCGCGGCTACGGCCTTCGAAGCCTTGGCGCGCATTCTGTTGGCCTGATCCATGAGGACCTGCGCCTTCTTCTCGGCATTCGCGCGCTCGCGCTTCCGGGCTCGCTCATCCGTCTCGCGCTGGAGCTGGTAGCGCTTCCACCCCATGTTGTAGATGTCGATCGTCCCCCTGTTGGCGTCCAGCTGGAACACCTTGTTGACGGTCGCCTCGAGCAGTTCGACATCGTGGCTGATCACGATCAGGCCGCCCTGGTGGTTCTTCAGGAAGTCCCGCAGCCAGGTGATGGAGTCGGCGTCGAGGTGGTTGGTGGGCTCGTCGAGGAGCATGGTCTCGGCACCCGAGAAGAGGATGCGCGCCAGTTCGACACGCCTGCGCTGACCGCCGGAGAGCGTCTTGAGGGGCTGGTTCAGGATGCGCTCGGGCAGCGAGAGGTTCGAGGAGATCGCCGCTGCCTCTGCTTCCGCGGAGTAACCGCCACCGGCGAGGAAGGCGGCCTCGATGCGGTCGTAGCGTGCCATGGCCTTGTTGCGCACCGAGTTCTTGTCGCTGGCCATGTCCTCCTGCGCCTGACGGAGTTCGGTGACGACGGCGTCGAGGTTCCTCGCCGAGAGGATCCTGTCCCGAGCGAGCTGCTCCATGTTCGGTGTGCGCGGGTCCTGGGGCAGGTAGCCGATCTCACCTGAACGCGTCACCGTGCCTCCGGCCGGCAGCGCCTCTCCGGCGAGCACCTTGGTGAGAGTGGTCTTGCCGGCGCCGTTACGACCGACGAGTCCGATCTTGTCACCCTTGTCCACGCGGAAGGACACCTCGTCCATGAGCAGGCGGGCGCCAGCCCGCAGCTCCAGGTTCGACACGTTGATCACGATGAGGCCTTTCGATGGTGCCAGAGACGGCGTTTGTTGTAGGAATCCCACAAAGGATTCCCTGGTGACCGGCGCTAGTCTCGGTACAGAAGCAGTTACGGCTGGAGGAAGTCGACATATCACCGGAGCAACCGGTGCGACTCCGGCCCGCTGAAGGAGCGTAAGCCATGCAGCCGACCGAGAAGACCGTCGCCGGACCGGCCGGCAGCAGCCTACCGTCATCCCGCAAGCGGTGGGACACCACCGATCTCTCGCTGGTCGCGGTCTTCGCCGCCCTCATCGCCGCCCTTGCAATCGTACCCGGTATCCCGGTGGGTCCGCTCGGCGTGCCCATCACCCTGCAAACGCTCGGGGTGATGCTGGCCGGCGTCGTCCTCGGTCCGGCCCGCGGGACCGCCGCCGTCCTGCTCTATCTCGTCGCCGGACTCATCGGCCTACCTGTCTTCAGCGGCTTCAGTGGCGGATTCGGCGTGCTCGCGGGACCCTCGGCGGGATACCTGGTGGCCTTCCCTCTCGCGGCCCTCGTCGCCGGACTCATCGCCGTTGTCATCATCCGCAGAGCCACGCGCTTCCGGGCGTCCCTGCTGTTCCTGGCGTGCCTCGCAGCAAGCCTGCTGACCATCCATCCCCTGGGCGTGGCCGGACTCATGGTCAATGCCGGGTTGCCCCTCCGTGACGCCATCCTCATCGACGCCGCCTATCTTCCTGGCGACGTCCTCAAAAACATCCTCGCCGCCCTGCTCGCGGTATCGGTCCACCGGGCATTCCCGCGCCTCCTCTCGCGGCGCGCGTAGTGGAAGCAGCCCGTGAGTAGATCCTGGTCGAGGCGTGATTGAGTTCCGGGCCGCAGAGGTCCGGTCCGACGACGACCAGCGGATGCTGCTGCAGCCGCTCACGCTGACGCTGTCCGAACGGCGCGTATCGATCATCGGCGCCAACGGCTCGGGCAAGTCGACCCTGCTGCGCCTCATCAACGGACTCCGAACACCCTCGGCGGGATCCGTCGCTGTCTTCGGCAGGGATACCCGGACCGACGCCCGTGCCGTGCGGCAGTCGGTCGGCTTCGTCTTCACGGATCCCCTGTCCCAACTCGTCATGCCTACGGGACGCGAGGACGTCGAGCTCTCGCTCAGGGCCCGTAAGCTGCCGACGGCCGAGCGCCTGCGCCGCGGCGAGGAGGTCCTCGGGCGTTTCGGTATACAGCACCTCGCCGACCGCAGCATCTACGACCTCTCGGGTGGCGAGCGGCAGGTCCTCGCACTCGCGGTGGTCCTCGCCGTGGAGCCCCGTGTCCTCGTGGCCGACGAGCCGACCACGCTGCTGGACCTGCGGAATGACGCCCTCGTCCGTGCGCTGATCGCAGGGCTCGACCAGCAGGTCGTCTTCACGACCCACAATCTCGATTTCGCGCTCGAGAGCGAGAGGACCCTCGTCATCGACGACGGGCGAATCGTATTCGACGGTCCGCCCCCGGACGCCGTCGCCCGCTATCGCGCACTGGCAGGACGATCCGCTGACGCGCCGGGCCTGGACCGGACGAACGGGCCATGAGGGGGTACGGCAGCACGCTCGGCCTCTACCAGCACGGTCAGGGGTTCCTCTACCGCACGCCCCTGTCCCTGAAGGCCGTCGCCTCACTCGCCTGCGCCGTCGCCGTCGTCACCTGGAGATCGCCGTCGACGACGGCGATCACCCTGACGGTGACACTGTGTGCACTCCTGATCGGCGCGCATCTCTCGCCCCTGCGCATCCTGCGGATGCTAGCTCCGGCGGCGCCGATGCTGGCGATCCTGGCCCTGTACCAGGGCCTGGCACAGGGCTGGCTCCGGGCCTTCACCGTGGTCGGGGGCATCACCGCCTGCCTCCTGGCGGCCCGAGCGGTGACGCTCACCACCCCGATGCAGTCCCTGCTCGACGGAGTGGTCAGGCTTGTCCGGCCGTTCCGCGTGGTCGGCGCCGACCCGGAGCGCTTCGCCCTCGCCCTGTCCATCATGCTTCGGAGCATCCCCTACCTCGCCGGGCTGTTCATGGACGTGCGCGAGGCGGCTCGGGCGCGCGGCCTCGAGAGGAATGCACGTGTCGCCGTCACTCCCCTTGTCATCGGCGCCGTCGCGTACGCGCACCGGACAGGTGAGGCCCTTGCCGCGCGGGGTCTGGGCGAGCACGACGGCGACCGGGACAGGGGCATGGATCCCCACGACCCGGGCGCCTGACGGCACCGGCCCGGGCAGCCACTTCCCTCGGAAACGACGAAAGGCGGCCCCAGCCTTCGCTGGAACCGCCCCTCGACAGGCGGGGTGCCTGTGATGCTGCTCAGATGTTGAAGCCCAGGGCCCGCATCTGATCGCGGCCGTCTTCGGTGATCTTCTCGGGACCCCAGGGCGGCATCCATACCCAGTTCAGACGCCATTCATCGACGACGCCGTCCAGAGCCTGACCGACCTGCTCCTCGATCACGTCGGTCAGCGGGCACGCTGCCGTCGTGAGCGTCATGTCGATCAGGAGGGCGCCGTCGTCGGCGTACTTCAGGCCGTACAGAAGGCCGAGGTCGACGATGTTGACGCCGAGTTCCGGGTCGATCACGTCCCGCAGCGCTTCCTCGACGTCGTCAAGCGCGGTTTGCGCCTGCTGCACATCACTCATCGAACTGTTCCTTTCGAGCGTCCCGGCAGCGAAGACCGGGAAATCGGAGTGGTCCTAGGCTTCGACCGGAGTCTGCGCCGTGAACCGATCGTAGCCCTCTGCCTCGAGCTGGTCTGCGAGTTCGGGCCCGCCCTGCTCGGCGATCCGCCCGGCGACGAACACGTGGACGAAGTCAGGCTTGATGTAGCGGAGGATACGCGTGTAGTGCGTGATTAGCAGCGTGCCCATCTCGCCCTTCGAGTGCTCGCGGTTGACGCCCTCGGAGACGACCTTGAGTGCGTCGACGTCGAGTCCGGAGTCGGTTTCGTCGAGAATGGCGAAGCGCGGTCGGAAGAGTTCCAGCTGCAGGATCTCGACGCGCTTCTTCTCACCGCCCGAGAAGCCCTCGTTGACGTTGCGCTGGGCGAAGTCGGCGTCGATACGCAGCTGCGCCATTGCCGTCTTCACGTCCTTGGTCCAGTGACGCAGGCTCGGCGCCTCGCCGTCGAGCGCGGTCTTGGCCGTACGGAGGAAGTTCGTCATGGTCACGCCGGGCACCTCGACGGGGTACTGCATGGCCAGGAACAGGCCTGCCCGTGCGCGCTCGTCGACGCTCATCGACAGGACGTCCTCACCGTCGAGGGTGATGGTTCCGCCGTCGACCTTGTAGCGGGGGTGGCCGGCGATGGTCGAGGCGAGGGTCGACTTGCCGGAGCCGTTGGGGCCCATGATCGCGTGCGTCTCACCGGTGTTGATCGTCAGCGTGACGCCCTTGAGGATAGGGACATTGCCCTGCTCGGTGTCGATGCTGACGTGCAGGTCCTTGATTTCAAGTGTGGACATCGTGTTCTTTCTCCTTCGCCTGCTGTGCAGGAAGTGTGCAGGAAGTGCGTGTGCGGCGGCGGTCAGCCGAACTGCGGTGCCGGCGCTCCGTTGGTGACATTCGAGACATCGACGTAGACGTTGCCGTCATGGATCTCGAGGGCGAATACCGGGACCGGCTCGTACGCCGGGAGCTGCAGCGGCGCACCGCTGCGGAGGTCGAACTGGGAACCATGGCCCCAGCATTCGATCGCACAGCCCTCGACGTCGCCCTCCGAGAGCGAGATGTCCGCGTGGGAACAGGTGTCTCCCAGCGCGTGGATCTGCCCGTCGGAATCGCGGACGACGACGACGGGGTAGTCGTCGATGAGGACGCGCAGAGCCTGCTTGACCTCGATGTCGTCGACGTTGCAGATCAGCTCGCCGCGGGGTTCCACCGACATCAGAGGTTGCCTGCGGCGAGCTCGCGCTCCACCGATTCGGACAGCCGCTCCTCGAGGGAGGGCACCTTGATCTGCTGGATGACCTCGTTGAGGAACCCTCGCACCACGAGCCGGCGAGCGGTCACCTCGGGGATGCCGCGGGCCATCAGGTAGAAGAGGTGCTCGTCGTCGAACCGGCCGGTGGCACTGGCGTGGCCCGCACCTTCGATGAGACCCGTCTCGATCTCGAGGTTCGGGACGGAGTCCGCGCGCGCGCCGTCCGTCAGGATGAGGTTGCGGTTGGTCTCGTAGGTGTCCGTGCCTTCGGCCGCTTTGCGGATGAGGACGTCACCCACCCAGACAGTGTGCGCGCCCGCACCCTGCAACGCTCCCTTGTAGGTCACGCGGGACTTGCAGTTCGGTACGGCGTGATCCACCAGGAGGCGCTGCTCGAGGTGCTGGCCGGCGTCGGCGAAATACAGTCCGTACATCTCGACCTCGGCACCGGGAGCGGTGAAGATCGACGACGGCGTGAGGCGCACGAGGTCACCGCCGAGGCTGACGACGACGTGCTTGTAGCGCGCGTCGCGGCCGATCTTCGCCTGCTGCGAGGAGACGTGTACGGCGTCGTCGTCCCACTCCTGGACGCTGACGACCGTGAGATCCGCGCCGTCACCGACGACGATCTCGACGTTCTGCGCGAGTGTGGCAGACCCGTGGTGGTCGATGACCACCACGGCCTTGGAGAATGCCTCGGCCGTGATCAGGATGTGCTGGGCAGCTGCCTCGGCGTGCGTGCCCGTGACGCTGACCATGACCTCGCCGTCGGCCACCGTCTCCTTCGGAATGGTGATGACCGTGGCTTCGGTAAAGGTGTGCCACGCTGCTGCGGACACGCGATCCTCGGGGGTCGCCGACGCTCCCAGGCGGGCGTCACCACGACCGACGGTCTCGACGGTGACATTGCCCGCACCCGTGACCTCGATCGACGGGGCTGAGCCGTTCAGTTCCTCGGTGTGCAGGCCGCGGAGACGCTTGAGCGGCGTGAAACGCCAGTCCTCCTCGAGCCCCGTGAGCGTCGGGAAGTCGGCGAGGTCGAAGGACCTGCGACGCTCTCCCCGGGACGCCTCGGGAACTACGGGCGCGTTGCCGTGGCTGTGCTTCTTCAGGCCGAGCTGCTCGCTGCCGGCGTTCTGCGCGGAGAGACTTTCGCCCTGCTCCGTGAAGCCGTCGATCGCAGCCGACCTGTCGATGGCCCCTGACGGTGCACCGAGGCGGGCCTTCTCGTCGAGGTCACCGAGATCGGTGACCTCGCCCTCGGGTGCGGTGTTGGGCGTGAATTCCGTGTGGGTGGTTTCAGCCATCGCTAGCCTACGGCCCCTTCCATCTGCAGTTCGATCAGCCGGTTCAGCTCGAGCGCGTACTCCATGGGCAGTTCACGTGCGATCGGCTCGATGAAGCCGCGCACGATCATGGCCATGGCTTCGTCCTCGGGAAGCCCGCGGGACATGAGGTAGAACAGCTGCTCCTCGCTGACGCGCGAGACGGTGGCCTCGTGGCCCATGGTGACATCGTCCTCACGGATGTCCACGTACGGGTACGTATCCGATCGCGAGATCGTATCCACCAGGAGCGCGTCGCAACGGACCGTGTTCGCGGAGTGTTTCGCACCCTCGCGTATCTGGACGAGTCCGCGGTAGGCGGCCCGACCGCCGCCGCGAGCGACAGACTTCGAGACGATCGAGGACTTGGTGTTGGGTGCGATGTGCACCATCTTCGATCCGGTGTCCTGGTGCTGTCCCTCGCCTGCGAAGGCGATGGACAGCGTTTCGCCCTTGGCGTGCTCCCCCACGAGGTAGACGGCCGGGTACTTCATGGTGACCTTCGAACCGATGTTGCCGTCGATCCACTCCATCGTCGCGCCCTCGTGTGCGATCGCACGCTTGGTAACGAGGTTGTACACGTTGTTCGACCAGTTCTGGATGGTGGTGTACCGGACGCGGGCGCCCTTCTTGACCACGATCTCGACGACGGCCGAGTGCAGGGAGTCCGACGTGTAGATCGGGGCGGTGCAGCCCTCGATGTAGTGCACGTAGGAGTCCTCGTCCGCGATGATCAGCGTGCGCTCGAACTGGCCCATGTTCTCGGTGTTGATGCGGAAGTAGGCCTGCAGGGGGATCTCGACGTGGACGCCCTTGGGGACGTAGACGAAGGATCCGCCGGACCAGACAGCCGTGTTCAGCGACGCGAACTTGTTGTCGCCCACGGGGATGATCGAGCCGAAGTACTCCTTGAAGATCTCCGGGTGCTCACGCAGTGCGGTATCCGTGTCGAGGAAGATGACGCCCTGGCGCTCGAGGTCCTCGCGGAGCTGGTGATACACCACCTCGGACTCGTACTGCGCCGCGACGCCTGAGACGAGGCGCGCACGCTCCGCCTCGGGGATGCCGAGCTTCTCGTACGTGTTGCGGATGTCCTCGGGGAGGTCCTCCCACGTGTTGGCCTGCTTCTCCGTCGAGCGCACGAAGTACTTGATGTTGTCGAAGTCGATCCCGGAGAGGTCTGCACCCCAGGCGGGCATGGGCTTGCGGTCGAAGTACTTGAGGCCCTTGAGCCGGAGATCGAGCATCCACTGGGGCTCGTTCTTCTTCGCGGAGATGTCGCGGACGACGTCCTCGCTCAGGCCACGGCGCGCGTTGTCGCTGACCTCGTTCTTATCGGCCCAGCCGTACTGGTAGGTGCCGATGCCCTCGAGCTCCGGGTTCTTCTCCAGAATGTCGCTGATCACCGACTCCGGCACTGCCGACGCGGCTGGCTTGCGGTCTACTTGATCCGTCATCATGGCCTTCCTTGCTGATGGATGGATAACGTTGCTGGTGTGCTGGGCGGCGCGGCTTCAGGGGCGGCCGGTTGAGCGGCGTTCCCGGGAGCGTCCGGGCTGGCCGGTGCGGCGTGAGCCGCCGTCGTCCGTCCCAGGGGTATGTGGGTCGTGCAGACGTGACCGCCACCGGCCAAGGTGGAGAGGCGGCGGACGTCGACGCCGAGCAGGCGGGCGAACACGCCGGTCTCCTGCTCGCAGAACGCAGGGAAGGCGGAGGCCAGTCCCTGGATGGGGCAGTGTCCCTGGCAGAGCTGGACGCTGGGCATCGCGGATCGGATGGCATGTGGGGCGGTACGGGCTCCGCGTCCCTGGGGAAGTCCGACGGTCTTGGTGGACCCGACGAAGCCGTCCGTGCTCAGGGCCCCTGCGAGGGCACGTGCACGCGCCTCCACATCCGGGCCTGCGGCCTCGACGAGGGGACGGTAGCGCTCCTCCATTCCGGAGAAGCGTATGCGGGCGAATTCCTCGATGGCCTCGGGACCTGCAGCTTCGCCGAGCTGGCTCAGGGCGGCTATGGCGATATCGAGGTAGTCGTTTCCCATTTTGGTCTGTCCGCGTCGGCTGAGGACGTAGCGACGGGCCGGGCGACCGGCGCCGGTCGCGGAACTCCGGACCCGCTTGACCTCGATGAGCCCGTCATGAGACAACGCATCCAGGTGGCGGCGCATGGCGGCCGGTGTGAATCCGAGGCGGTCGCCGAGCTCGGCAGCACTCACCGGACCGCGCTCGAGGACCGCCGACAGCACGCGGTCACGCGTGCGCTCGTCGGGGTCGGGGGAGACGATCTGCGCTGTCAGTTCAGGTTCCGGCGCGCTATGGGCCAGGACGCCACCGGAGGGCGCAACGGCGGCATGCGGTGTTGCGGTCACAGTCCGATCCTTCCGTTGGCGACAAAATACACAACATAAGCATGACGTAATGTATTCCGTCACACCACTTAGGCGAGGCTACCCATCAGGCACCCTTCGATGGACTACTACCTGACGTAGAATCATGGCGTGCCGACTACCGCCCCTGCCCTCGAGATCGATGGCCTGATCAAGGATTTCGGCCCCGTCGGCGCCCTCGACGGCCGGATGATGCGTGTGCTCGACGGCGTGAACCTCCGTGCCCTGCACGGAGCGGTCACCGTGCTGCTGGGCGCGAACGGAGCAGGCAAGACGACGACCCTCGAGTGCGCACAGGGACTGCAGCGTGCCAACGGCGGGCTCGTGCGCCTTCTCGGCGAGGACCCTTACCGGGCATCGCCGCACCTCCGGGCGCGCGTCGGAGTCATGCTGCAGGACGGCGGACTCCCGCCGTCGGTGCGCCCGCTCGCCCTTCTCCGCCATGTCGCGTCCATGTACAGCGCCCCCCTGCCCGTCGACGCCCTCGCCGAACGGCTCGGCCTCGACGAATTCGGCGCCGTCTCCATCCGGCGGCTCTCCGGCGGGCAGAAACAGCGGCTGGCCCTCGCCTGCGCCCTCGTGGGTCGGCCGGAGGTCGTGTTCCTCGACGAGCCGAGCGCCGGACTCGACCCGCAGTCCCGCACCATCGTGTTCGACCTCATCCGTGAGCTCCGAGCCGACGGACTCGCTGTGATCCTCACGACGCACCTGCTCGACGACGCGCAGAGACTTGCCGACTACGTGTACATCGTCGAAGGTGGCCGGACCGTCGCAGAGGGTACGGTCGCCGAGCTCACGGCGGACAAGGACTCCGACGGCGTGCGCGAGCTGCGGTTCGACACGGTGCCCGGGCTCACGCTCCCGCCCGAGCTCCTCCCCCACCTGCGCCAGCTCGAATCGGAGCCCGGGCAGTACGTCCTTCGCGGAGAACTCACCGCTTCCGACGTAGCACACCTCGCCCAGTGGTGGGCCGCATGCGGAGTCATGCCCACGACCATCTCCCTGGCCCCCCGCTCCCTCGAGGACGTCTTCCTCGACATCTCCGGACGGAGCATCCGATGAGGGCGACGTCCGGTACGCAGGGCGCAGCGGTTACGTCGCCGTCGAGGGCGACGAGTGGATCTGCTGCCGGCCTGCCCGCGCGCATCCTGCGCCAAGGCGCGTACGAATCCCTGGCGATGCTCCGCAACGGGGAGCAACTGGTGCTCGCTATCGTCCTGCCGCTCCTGGCACTCGCGGCCCTGGTGATCACTCCGCTGCTGGACGCTCATGGACCCAGCCGCATCGACATCGCGGCGCCCGGCGTACTCGCCCTGTGCACCATGTCGACGGCCTTCACCGGCCAGGGTATCGCCACGGGCTTCGACCGGCGATACGGCGTCCTCCGCTTCCTGTCCACGACACCACTCGGCCGATCCGGACTGATCCTCGGCAAGGCGGTAGCCGTCGTCGCGGTCCTGGCCGTCCAGCTCGTGGTGATCGGTGGTGCGGCCGTGCTGCTTGGATGGTCCCCCCGGCCCGAGGGTATTCTGCCGGCGGCACTCCTGCTGCTCGTCGGATCCGCTGCCTTCACCGCACTGGGTCTCCTGGTGGCCGGCACCCTCCGCCCGGAGGCCACACTCGCCGTCACCAACCTGGTGTGGATACTCCTCGCCGCCGCCGGAGGAATCCTCATCCCGGCATCGGGCCTTCCCACCGCCGTCGAGCCGCTCATCTCCGTCCTGCCGTCCGCTGCTCTCGGCGACGGCCTGCGGAGCGCCCTGCTGGACGGCGTCCTCGATCCCATCGCGTGCCTCGTGCTTCTCGCCTGGGCCTCCCTCGCTAGCCTGGCGGCCATCCGCTGGTTCAAATGGAGCTGACGACATGACCCTTCCCGCGCTCTCCCGATTTACCGACGCTCTACCCCGGACGACCGCGCCACTCGTGCGCCGCCTGGCCATCGCGTCCCTGGTCTCGCAGATCGCCATCGTCGTGACCGGCGGTGCGGTGCGGCTCACGGCCTCGGGGCTAGGGTGCCCGGAATGGCCGCGCTGCACGCCGGAGTCGATCGTGACCACGCCCGAGATGGGCTTCCACGGCGTGATCGAGTTCGGCAACCGGCTCCTGACCTTCGTGCTCGTCATCATCGCGGTCGCCATGATCGTGTCCGTGCTGGGCCTGCGGCGGGAGCGCAAGGACCTGTTCCGCCTGTCCGTCGGACTCTTCCTCGGCATCCCGGCGCAGGCCGTCATCGGCGGCATCACCGTGTGGACCGGCCTGAACCCGTGGGTCGTGGGACTCCACTTCATCGTCTCGATGATCCTCGTGGCGCTCGCGACCGTCCTCGTCGATCGCGCCCGCCTGTCCACGGAGCAGTACCGGCTCCGTCGCGCACCGGCCGCCCCTCCCCTGCTGCGGCAGCTCCTCGTCACCTCGACCGTGCTGACGTCGGTCGCCGTCGTCCTCGGCGTGATCGTGACGGGATCCGGGCCACACGCAGGAGACCAGGGCGCCGCCCGGAACGGGCTCGACTCCGATCTCATGACACGGCTCCACGCGCTACCGGTCTACCTGCTCGTGGCCACGGTGGCGCTCGCCGTCGTCGTCGCCTACCGCGCCCAGGTCGAGGGGAAGCTGCGCAGGGCGCTCCTCCTGCTGGCCGCCGTCGTGCTCGCCCAGGGAGCCATCGGCTATACCCAGCACTTCCTGCACCTGCCGGTCGTCCTCGTGGCGCTGCACATGCTCGGGGCGTCGCTGCTCATGTCGGCGGCGATCCACGCGCACTACACGGGGACCACGCGGAGGACCCTTCCCGGCAGTACCGCGCAATCAAGGCTCCCGCAGGCCGTCGCCTAGGCTCATGACGCCCACGCCACTCGCGCCGCCATCAGGGCCGGTGGTAACGAAATCGAATCGCTCAGTCGTCGTCGAACTCGGTCTCGAGCACATCGAGGAGGCGGCCCAGCTCGCGCAACTCGGACCCCGGGCTCGGCAGCAGCGGAGGCCTCGGATCACCGGCAGCGATCCCGCAGGCCCGCGCCAGCAGATGGAGACCGCTGATCTTCCTCAGGCCCGTGACGTGGTCCACCAGTGGACCGAGGACGTGCCGCACGCGGTCCACCTCGCGCTGGTCCCCGGCGACGACGGCAAGGCGCAGGCGCGCGTAGTACTTCGGGAGGATCGCGGCCGGGCCGCTGTGCCACGCATCAGCCGGAACCTCGCCCGTCAGCATGAGGACGTCACCACTCACCCCGTGGCTGAAGGGGCCGGGAACGAGGGCCTCCAACTCGCGGTGCCGTGCGTTGAAGGTCTGCGCGTCTGGCGCCGTGTCCTTGAAGGCGACCACCTGGGGGATGGCGGCGAGTTCGGCGACCACCTGCAGGGAATAGTCGAACTGGGTGGTACCCGGGTTGTTGTACAGGCAGATCGGAAGGTCCGTCGCGGCGCAGACCGCGCGCACCTGAGCCAGTACCTCGTCATCCGTAAGGGGTACGTAGGAGACAGGAGAGAGCACGAGTCCCGCAGCGCCCGCCGCTTCGGCGTCGACGGCCGCCTCGAGTACCTCCCGGGTGCCGACGGAGCTGATACCCACAGCAACCGGCACCCGGCCGGCGACGGCGTCGATCGCGGTCCTCGCGACCTCCGCGCGTTCCCCCCGGTCGAGGTAGGCGAAGCTGCCCGAGGATCCGAGGACCGTGATCGCGTCGACGTCCGCAGCCGCGAGACCCTCGATGTGGTTGTGGAGGTCCCCGTGCGAAACGGAACCGTCCTCATGGAAGGGTGTGACGGGGTAGGCGATCAGGCCGGTGAAGTCCATGACTGCCAGCCTAGGGGAACAGCGGTCCCCCGGCGCTCGCTCGCTGTCGGACCTGCCCCGGCCGTCGGGATCAGGGCAGAACTGCCGATCCGACGAACGGGTCGACGGCCAGGGCCAGGAAGAGGACCGTCAGGTAACTGATGGACCCGTGGAAGACCTTCATGGCGGCCTTGTTGGTCAGCTCGCCCTGCTGCGCGAGGGAGTACAGGCGATGGGACTCGCGGATGAACCACGCACCACCGATGACGGCGGCAACGGAGTAGACCCAGCCGGCCCCGGCGGGGATCAGCAGGAGTGAGCATGCTGCCATCGCCCACGCGTAGAGGACCACCTGGACCGAGACGACGCGCGCGCCGGCGATGGCGCCGAGCATCGGCACGTTGGCCGCGTTGTAATCGTCGCTGTACTTCATGGAAAGCGGCCAGTAGTGCGGCGGTGTCCACAGGAAGATGATGAGGAACAGCACGACGGCGGGCCAGTCCACCGAGTTCGTGACCGAGGCCCAGGCGATGAGGACGGGCATGCACCCTGCGGCCCCGCCCCAGACTATGTTCTGGGAGGTGCGGCGCTTGAGCACCAGGGTGTACACGACTACGTACAGGAAGATGGCGGCGATCCCGAGCATGCCCGCCAGCGGATTCGCTCCGAACCAGAGCACCCCGATCGCGACGATGCCGAGGATCCAGGAGAAGACGAGGGCTTCACGGGGCGTGACCTCACCCGTGACGAGCGGCCGGTTCTCGGTCCGGTGCATCAGCTTGTCGATGTCACGGTCGATGTAGCAGTTGAAGGCTCCTGCGCTACCGGCGGCAAACGCTCCGCCGACCATCGTCGCGAGAATCAGGCCGAGCGGAGGGAACCCGCCCTGGGCGAAGATCATGGTGGGAAGAGTGGTCACCAGGAGAAGCTCGATCACGCGGGGCTTCGTCAGAGCGAGGTATGCCTTCGCTTTGCGTCCGAAACCCTGACGGGCCTGCGGGGAACGCGCCGGAGCAGGAACCTGCTGGGTCTTCACAAGGCAACACTTTCGTTTCTTCCGGAGTAAAAGACAGTGCCCATCATACCCTTTTACACCGTGTAGAAATCGGAGCCCTTTCCGCTTCCGCCGCCGCCGTCGTCGTGATCGCCCGCGCCGACGTCCGCTCCCTCGTTCCCCTTCGCTGCCGCCGCCCTATGGCGGCGGCAGCGATGGAAGGCACTGAACCGACAATGGGGAGTCGTTACGCGTCCCGCGCAATGTCCTGGTGTGAGGAACGACATTCTTCGACTCCCACGGCCCAACGCAGGCCCGAAGGGATAGTGTGGTTTGAAAGCCCACTGTGGAAGCATGCCCGGAATGAGTCACCCGGGCTCAGTGCTGTCTCCGGTCGGAGCCGAACTTTGCAGGATTCAATGGTGAACGGCCAGCCTGACGGCGTGCCTGGAGGCATTTCCCGTCAACAGCTAGATGGCCGTTCCGGACAGAGAGGGGCCCGGAAACGTGCCACAGACGCAACAGCAGGAATTGACCTGGACCGAGCTTGATCAGAGGGCGGTTGATACGGTTCGTGTTCTGGCCGCGGATGCGGTGGAGAAGGTGGGGAATGGGCATCCGGGGACGGCGATGAGTNACCCCGCACCCCCAACACCCACCCCGCACCCACCCCCAACACCCGCCCCGCGGCATACACCACCACCCTCTGCTGCCCGAAAGGGTGGTCGAAACCATCCCGAAACAGCGTTTTCACTACCCGGACTCGGCGGGACGATGAGCACTGAGCCCACCTTCGAGCAGCGGACGCCAACGACGATCCGGTGGAACCTGCCTCCGAAGCAACGAACCACGTGGCAGCAACGCCCGGTGTCGAGGAAATTGCGAACACGACCGCAGTACTCATCGATGAGCAGCTGATGTCAGTGTCCGCATCGCTGGAGTGGGTGCCCAGATGCTCGTCAACAGACCGACCCTCCTTAGGAGAGCAATCGATGCTACAGACACCAGACCCCTATCTCGATACGTGGATGGGCCGCGAAGCTCTCGCCGAGGCCATGATCCCGGTGATCGGCCGGCTGTACCGCGAGAACAACGTGGTTGTGAGCATTCATGGTCGGAGTCTGACCAACAAATCCACCATGCATATCCTCAAGGCGCACCGATTCGCGCGCCGGATCAGTGGGGATGAATTGGCCTTGGAGGAGACTGCCCCGCTACTGAACATCCTGGCGAAGCTCGACCTCGGCTCGGCCGCGATAGATATCGCGCGCCTGCACCAGAAGTTCAGGGACGAGGGCAACGAAGCCGACCTGGAGGAGTTCCTTCGTGCCGAGCTCGCCGGCATACTAGGGAGGCGCGGCGATGGCGACGGTACCGGCACCGATGTCGTGCTCTACGGCTTCGGTCGGATCGGGAGGCTGCTGGCCCGTCTCCTGATCGAGAAGGCCAGTGGTGGTAATGGACTACGCTTGCGCGCCGTCGTCGTTCGCCGAGGATCCGACAACGACCTCGCCAAACGGGCAAGTCTCTTGCGGCGCGATTCGATCCATGGCCCCTTCGACGGCACTATCCGAATCGATGACCATGCCAACACCATCACGGCCAACGGCGTGCAGATCCAGATCATCTACTCGGATGACCCCGCCGCCATCGACTACACCGCATACGGCATCAACAACGCCCTGGTGGTCGATAACACCGGCCGCTGGCGCGACGCCGAGGGTCTGTCCCAACATTTGAGAAGCAGAGGTGTCGCTCGGGTGCTCCTGACCGCACCAGGCGAAGGTGATCTGAAGAACATCGTCCACGGCATCAACCACCGCACGATCGAGGACACGGATCGGATCATCTCCGCTGCGTCCTGCACGACGAACGCCATCACCCCGGTCCTGAAGGCCATTCACGAGAGGTTCGGCGTGGTACACGGCCATGTGGAAACCATCCACTCCTATACGAATGACCAGAACCTGATCGACAACTTCCACAAGGGTGATCGTCGTGGGCGGTCCGCTCCGCTGAACATGGTGATCACCGAAACAGGTGCAGCCGAAGCAGCCGCGAAAGCTCTGCCCGAACTACTGGGCAAGCTCACCGGTAGCTCCATCCGAGTGCCCACTCCGGACGTATCCCTGGCCATCCTGCATCTCGGCCTGGAGAACGCGACAACCAAGGACGCAGTCAACAATTTTCTTCGAGAAATGTCGCTGCACTCCGGCCTGCGCAAGCAGATCGACTACATCGACTCGCCCGAAGTGGTTTCCTCGGATTTCGTCGGTTCCCGTCGTACCGGCATCGTGGACGGCCTTGCTACCGTTTCCACGGACCGCAATCTTGTTCTCTACGTCTGGTACGACAACGAGTTCGGCTACAGCTGCCAGGTGGTGCGGGTCATGGAGCAGATGGCCGGCGTCCACCGGCCGTCCCTCCCAGCTACAGACATCGTCGAGGAGGCAATGTCGGTACTCGCAACGTGGGCGCCCGCCTAGCCTCCGTCCTGCTACACCGTCCGTGTCGTCACTGCGGAAATCGCAATGACGCGGGAGATCTCGGCACTCGAAACGCATTTCTTCTCTCATGACGCCACCTTGTCCCTGCAATTCCCTCCCATGATCTGAGTACATACGTGAAAATCGGAATCCTTACCAGCGGCGGTGATTGCCCCGGACTGAACGCTGTTGTCCGCGGCGCGGTATTGAAGGGCATTACTGTGCACGGACACGAATTCGTGGGTTTCCGTGACGGCTGGCGTGGTGTGGTGCAGGGTGACGTCATCGACATCTCCCGCACCATGGTTCGTGGTATCGCCAAGCAGGGCGGCACGATCCTCGGCACCTCCCGCACCAATCCCTTCGACAACGGCGGTGGTCCCGAAGTCATCGAAGCTCACCTGGTCCGGTTGGGTATCGATGCGATCATTGCCATCGGCGGTGAGGGAACCCTGGCTGCAGCGAATCGTCTCACCGACGTCGGATTGAAGATTGTGGGCGTACCGAAGACGGTGGACAACGACCTCGATGCGACGGATTACACCTTCGGTTTCGATACCGCTGTGCAGATCGCCACGGAGGCGATCGACCGGCTGCGCACTACCGGCGAATCACATCACCGGTGCATGGTCGTCGAGGTGATGGGCCGTCACGTCGGCTGGATCGCCCTGCATGCCGGCATGGCGGCGGGCGCCCACGCCATCCTCATCCCGGAACAGAAAGTCAGCGTTGAGCAGATAGCCCAGTGGGTCACCCAGGCCAACGCCCGCGGCCGTGCGCCGCTGGTAGTAGTTGCAGAAGGGTTTGTTCCAGAGCACCTGGAATCACCACACTCTCCGCGGGGGCTGGATACTTTCGGCCGCCCGAGGCTCGGCGGAATCGCGGACAAACTGGCGCAGGAGCTCGAGACCCGGACCACCATCGAAACCCGTGCAACCACCTTGGGCTACATCCAACGCGGCGGTGTGCCCTCCGCCTTCGACCGTGTCCTTGCCACTCGGCTCGGCATGGCCGCTATTGACGCCGTCGTCGAGGACTCCTGGGGCACCATGGTCGCCCTGAGAGGCACTGAAATTCTACGAGTGAGCTTCGAGGAGGCGTTGGGTCAGCTGAAATCCGTTCCGCAAGAGCGCTACGACGAAGCCGCGGTCCTGTTCGGCTAGATCGCGTCATAGAAGGACGCGCATTACCGCCTCGGAGGCCGAAACCGCTGCCACGTCGTGCCCGAAGATCCCCCACCGTAAGTCAGCCAAGTCATCGAACCACTGATTCAGGGCTCCATGCCAGTCCGGTGCAACCGGTCGTCATTCCGTCAGCGAAGCCCGTTGCTATGCGCCAGGGCGATGGCCTCTGTGCGTGAGCCTACGTCGAGCTTCTTGAACAGGTTCCGCACATGGAACTTGACGGTGTTCTCGCTGATACCCAGTAGTGAGGCGATCGTGCGGTTGCGTTCTCCGGAGACGAGGTGCTGAAGCACTTCGAGTTCTCGCGCTGCGAGGTTCCACTCAGCGACATCCCCTGCCGGACGCGCCGGTAGGTCCAGCGGGAGCGTGACGAAGACGTCTGCACCCCAACCAGGCATGACATCGATCTGCAGGTGTCCGGTGAGCGCCTGTACCCGGCGATCCAAGCGGCTGATATTGGGCGAGTCGGCTGCAAGTGCACCGCCGCCGTCGTCGCGTACGTTGATAAGAAGGTTTTCGCCATCGCAGTCCCAATGGATTCGTACTCGGCTGACGTCGGGCTGCTCCACCATGGCCAGCACAAGTCCTCGGACGATGGCCCGCGCCGCGTGGGCGACTTCGCCGGGAAGGGCCCTTCCGTTGAGCGGCGGTTCGACGAACTCGACCTTGATTCCGCTGAAGCGCGTCAGCGGTCGCAGGTCCTCCCGCAGGCGCTCGAAAGTTGTCGCGACGGGCTGCTCTATGAGGTCCGTCGTACGGTCGCTGAGAGTGCGGATCCCGATCAGGGCTTTGGCTGTGAGGTCGGTGACGGTGGAGCGGGCTGCCGCATCGTCGAGGGAGGATGATCGCAGAGCAGCCAGGAGTGTCTCCAGGGTCGTGGAGTGTAGATCGGTCAGTTCCGCCGTCACGCGGACTCGTTCAGCTGAGGCTGCCCGTGATTCCAGCAGGAAGGACGGCGGCGCGTCAGCTACTTTCTCATGGATCCGTTGGGCGGCAATGCGCCACAGATAGGACACCACGTCCATTCCCACTTCGCGCTTCGGATCGACGGAGCGAGGATCCGTGAGGACGAGAAGGGCGCGGCTGGAGGTGTGTATCAGGGCAAGTACGGGGCGAGGTCGACCGGCGAGCTCGGCTTCGCCGAAGAAAGATTCCTCGTCCGAAAGGGCTGAGCGGAGTGCATCGAGTTCGGCGATCGAGACTCGGGAGATGATTTCCTCCTCACCCGCCTTCTTTCGGGGGCGCCCAGTGCACTCCTCGGTGAAGATGACCAATGCGCTGGTTGCGAGGTAGGGAGATATCGCCTCACGCAGTCGCTCCGCGATGTCGGTGAGGGGAGCATCGGCCAGAGCCGCTACGGCCTGCAGGAACGGCCACGGCAGGTCTGGGGTGTGACCGAATACTTCCGTCAGGGGATGGTCGGTTGCGGCACTCATCGTGTCAGTGTATCTGAGTAGACGTAGCTTCCAACCCTTAAGGGTAGGCAGAACCGTCAGAAAACAGTGTTACCCCTACCCGTTTGATTCACCATCATGGATACCAGCCACAAAGCATCCGTACGGCCGCTAGAGGCCCGATGACCGAAATCAAAGGAGATAAATCGTGAATCCGACAGCAAATGCGACGCTCACCGAGGACCCAACACTGACCTGGACCGAGCTTGATCAGAGGGCGGTTGATACGGTTCGTGTTCTGGCCGCGGATGCGGTGGAGAAGGTGGGGAATGGGCATCCGGGGACGGCGATGAGTTTGGCGCCGGCTGCGTATGTTTTGTTTCAGAAGTTGTTGCGTCATGATCCGTCGGATCCGGAGTGGACCGGTCGTGATCGTTTTGTTCTTTCTCCGGGTCATACGTCGTTGACGTTGTATATCCAGTTGTTCCTGTCGGGGTATGGGTTGGAGTTGGATGATTTGAAGGCGTTGCGGACGTGGGGTTCGCTGACGCCGGGTCATCCTGAGTACCGGCATACCAAGGGTGTGGAGATCACCACGGGTCCGTTGGGTCAGGGTTTGGCGACGGCGGTGGGGTTCGCCTATGGGCAGCGCCGGCAGCGGGGGATGTTCGATCCCGAGGCTGCGGCGGGGACGAGTCCTTTTGATCACACGATCTGGGTGATTGCCTCCGATGGTGATCTTCAGGAGGGTGTGACGTCGGAGGCGTCGTCGCTGGCCGGGCATCAGGAGCTCGGGAATCTTGTGGTGATCTATGACGAGAACCATATTTCCATCGAGGACGACACCGATGTCGCGTTCACCGAGGATGTCCTGAAGCGGTACGAGGCGTACGGGTGGCATACCCAGCGGGTGGACTGGACGAAGACCGGGAAGTATGTCGAGGACGTCGCGGAGCTGTATTCGGCTCTGGTCGCGGCGAAGGCCGAGACCTCGAAGCCCTCGATCGTGTCGTTGCGCACGATCATCGGGTATCCGGCGCCGAAGAAGCAGAACACGGGCAAGATCCACGGTTCGGCCCTGGGCAAGGACGAGGTCGCGGCGTTGAAGGAAGTGTTGGGCTTTGACCCGGAGAAGCACTTCGAGGTCGATCCGGAGGTCCTGGAGCACGCACGCGGTGTGGTGCAGCGCGGCGCTCAGGCGCACGCGGCCTGGCAGGAGGGCTTCGATGCGTGGCAGGCCTCGCACGCCGAGGAAGCGGCCGTGCTGGAGCGTATCCAGGCACGGACCCTGCCGGCGGGCTGGGATGCGAGCCTGCCGTCGTTTGAGGCCGGTAAGGACCTTTCGACCCGTGCGGCGTCGGGGAAGGTCCTGACCGCGATCGGCCCGGTCCTGCCTGAGCTGTGGGGTGGCAGCGCTGATCTGGCGGAGTCGAACAACACGACCATCGAGGGAGCGGCGTCGTTCATTCCCGAGAGCCGTCAGACCGCGTCGTGGAAGGGCAACCCGTACGGGCGGGTGCTGCACTTCGGTATCCGCGAGCACGCCGCGGCGGCGATCGTCAACGGCATCGTGATGCACAGCAGCACCCGGGCGTTCTCGGGGACGTTTTTGATCTTCAGCGACTACCAGAAGCCCGCGGTGCGCCTGGGTGCGCTGATGGGTGTTCCGGCGATCTATGTGTGGTCCCATGACTCGATCGGGTTGGGCGAGGACGGGCCGACCCACCAGCCGGTGGAGCAGCTCGCGTCGCTGCGGACCATTCCCGGGCTCGACGTCGTCCGCCCCGGTGACGCGAACGAGGTCGCCGTGGCCTGGCGGACGATCCTGGAGAACACCCAGAACCCCGCCGGGATCGTGCTGACACGCCAGAACATCCCCGTGTATGAGCGCGGTGACGGTCCGGCGACCGGAACCACGTTCGGTTCCGCCGAGGGCGTCGCCCGGGGCGGATACGTGCTCGCCGAGGCCAGCACCGACACCCCCGACGTCATCCTCATCGGCACCGGTTCCGAGGTCCAGCTCGCCGTCGAGGCCCGCGAAACCCTCGAAGCCCAGGGCATCAGCGCCCGCGTCGTGTCGATGCCGTGCCTGGAATGGTTCAACGCCCAGGACGCCGCCTACCGCAACAGTGTCCTGCCGCGCACCGTCCGGGCCCGCGTGTCCGTCGAGGCCGGTGTCTCCCAGAGCTGGCAAGGCATCGTCGGCGACGCCGGACGCAGCGTGTCCCTGGAACACTTCGGTGCCTCCGCGGACTACAAAACCCTCTACCGCGAGTTCGGCATCACCGCCGACGCCGTCGTCCAAGCCGCCAAGGACTCCATCGAAGCCACCACCACCGACCCCCTGGCACCCAACGGCACACCCGCCATGGCCTCCGGCCACCAAGCCACCGAAACCGGCGACCAGCTCTAACACCAGCAGCACTGACAGCAGAAGCACCGCACCGGTAGTTGCAGGAGCATCGCACTGCAACTACCGGTGCGGGGACAGGTGCATTGGAGAGTGCGGGACGAGTCCCGCACTCTCCAATGCACCCTCCAGCCATAACTCTCAGCACACTTCTTCAGTACATTTCTTCAGCCACACATATTCGTTACCTTTCTTCCGCGTATATTTCTCCGCGTTGAGCGGACAAGGAGTACATCATGACAACACCCACAGCTGATCTTTCGGCCGCCGGCGTATCCATCTGGCTCGATGACCTCTCGAGGGAGCGCATCAATTCCGGTGAGTTCAAGCACCTCATCGAGGACCTCGATGTCGTCGGTGTGACGACCAACCCGAGTATCTTCGCCGCGGCGTTGAAGAAGGGCGAGTCCTACGCCTCCCAGGTCGGAGCCCTCGCCGAGGCCGGCGCCGACGTCGACCAGGCCGTGTTCGACATCACCACCCACGACGTCGCCCAGGCGTGCGATATCTTCGCCGCCGAGGCCAAGCGCACCAACGGCGCCGACGGCCGGGTCTCGATCGAGGTCGATCCCCGCCTCTCACGCGACACCCAGGGCACCATCGCCGAGGCCAAGCGCCTCCACGCGAAGGTCCAGCGCACCAACGTGCTCATCAAGATCCCCGCGACCCTCGAGGGCCTGGAGGCCATCTCCTCGACCCTGGCCGCGGGCATCAGCGTCAACGTCACCCTGATCTTCTCCCTCGAGCGCTACCGTGCCGTGATCAACGCCTACCTGACCGGCCTCGAGCAGGCCAGGGACAACGGCCACGACCTGACCAAGATCCAGTCCGTCGCCTCGTTCTTCGTCTCCCGCGTCGACGCCGAGATCGATGCACGGCTCGATAAGATCGGCACCGACGAGGCCACCGCCCTCAAGGGCAAGGCAGGCCTGGCCAACGCACGCCTGGCCTACCAGATCTTCGAGGAGCAGTTCTCCACCGAACGCTGGCAGGTCCTCAAGACCGCCGGCGCGAATGCCCAGCGTCCCCTCTGGGCCTCGACCGGCGTCAAGGACCCCAACCTCCCCGACACCCTCTACGTCACCGGGCTCGTCGCCGCGAACGTCGTGAACACCATGCCCGAGAAGACCCTCGAGGCCACCGCCGACCACGGCGTCGTCGAGGGCGACACCATCACCGGCACCTACACCGAATCCAACGAAATCCTCAACCAGCTCGACGCGATCGGCATCTCCTACGACGAAATCGTCGACAAACTCGAAACCGAAGGCCTCGACAAATTCGTCACCAGCTGG
>NZ_QZVT01000005.1 GCF_003602275.1 Arthrobacter cheniae
CCAAACACCGGTTCTGGAAAATCGCCAACCGCGACAGCAAGAACCTCGTCGACGAGCCCGTCGCGTACCGCCTCATCCCCACCGACGGCATCCAACTAGCCGCAGGAAACGAGTCCTTCGTCAGCAAGCGCGCCCAGTTCGCCCGCAACAACCTCTGGGTCACCGCCTACGACCGCACAGAACGCTTCGCCGCCGGAGAGTTCCCCAACCAAGCCACCGGCGAACACGACGGCGTGCACGTCTGGACCCAAAAGGACCGGAACATCGTCGATGAAGACCTCGTCGTCTGGTACACCTTCGGCATGCACCACGTCGTCCGGCTCGAGGACTGGCCCATCATGCCCCGCCAGAACATCGGCTTCCTCCTCGAACCCCACGGCTTCTTCGACCAAANATAACAAGGAAAACTCGAACCTAGCCCACAACTTTCCACTGAGTAGGAATGTGGAAGCGATCAGGAGTTGGTGTTCGAGCAGTTTGTGAAAGGCGGTTCCCGGTGCTGTAACAGCAGCACCGGGAACCACGTCCACCGTTTACCCGATCCAGCAGTGGGAGCGTGATCCATTTGTTCAGCACCCCCGAAATCACCTGGACCCTCACAGCGGTCCTGTTGCTGAGTGGGAGCTACCATCTTTGGCACGCGCTACGGTCCGACCACCTCACCGGCCGTGTAAACAAGAGCCTTCACGCCCTTATGAATGTCCTGATGGCTGCCATGTTGTGGAACCTCGCGCCTTCGACCCTGCTGGCTCAGATCGCAGTCCTTACCGGCGCGACACTGTGGTTCGTCATTCAATCGGTCGCCCGACCGGAATTCAGAACCCTCTGCGCCGGAAGGCAGAGCCGGGTGAAGTGCGTCTACCACAGCGTCTCCATGGCCGGTGCCGCCGTCATGGTTGCAATGATGGCTCCCGTAACTACCGCCGGCAATGAAATCGCTCCCATAGCCTTCTCGCAGGCGTCGCATGTCCACCACGCAACGACACATGCAGCCCCGACACATGGTGCCCACGGCACCGCAGGAACGGAGATCAATGATTTACCCGATCTGGCGATCATGCTGACCGTATTCTTCGGAGCCGCGGCAGTTGCTTTCATTGTTCTCCTACTGCGTGTCCGGGCAAACAGAACCACTGCGCTAAATCAAGCTACACGTCACTCAGTCCGCGCAGAACACGGACTCGAAGCCCTCGGTGCCGTGGTCATGGCCCTGATGTTCGCCACCATGGCGACATGAACACCTACTCCCGTCCCAATCACCAGAGTCAAGAATCAAATATCAGCCCGTGCTCCATCGAGACGCGGCTGTTGCTATGAGCCCGCCGGGAACTCCACCGGTGAGTAACAGAAGAAAGGTAAATTTCATGAGCATCACATTTCGGCCCGAGGAACTCTTCAACGGGAAGCTCGACGAATCTCCACTGGCGCCTCCGTTGGCCGAGGTACTGGGTGAGGAAATTCCAACGAGGATTGCCATCCCTTTCACCAGTGACGATTCACGTATCCTCTCCGGAGTTTGGGAAGCCGAACCGGGCCTTTCGCGGTGGGAGTTTCTGGAGCGCGGGGAAGCAATCTACGTCCTTGAAGGTCGCATGGTGGTAACTGAGGACAATGGTGAAGCTATCACCGTAGAGGCTGGAACCTCGGCGATTTTCCCGATTGGTTGGCAAGGAACGTGGGAGATTCAGGAACGAATTCGGAAGTTCTTTGTAATCTTCACACGCTGACCGAGCGGCAGTTATACCTGAACGGACCCGGATAATACTCAGTCGAGGGGGGTCTAAGCCCACTTTTTCGCGATGACATTTGAAAGGACTTCTACTAGTGTCGGCACAGATCGGCGTCACAGGCCTGGCAGTCATGGGAGCGAACTTGGCCCGGAACCTGGCCAGGAACGGTTACACCGTGGCCCTCCACAACAGGTCCATCGAGAAGACGGACACGCTGCTGCTGAAGCACGGCGACGACGGCGAGTTCATCCGCACGGAGACCCTGCAGGAGCTCGTCGACTCGCTCGAGAAGCCGCGCCGCGTGTTGATCATGGTCAAGGCGGGCAAGCCCGTCGATTCCGTGATCGACCAGCTCGCCCCGCTCCTGGAGCCCGGCGACATCGTGATCGACGGCGGGAACTCCCACTACGAGGACACGCGCCGGCGCGAAGCCGCGCTCTCCCGGCAGGACCTCCACTTCGTCGGTGTCGGCGTCTCGGGCGGCGAGGAGGGAGCGCTTCTCGGTCCGTCGATCATGCCCGGCGGATCGCGGGAGTCCTACGATTCCCTCGGCCCGATGCTCGAGAAGATCTCCGCCAAGTACAACGGTGAGCCCTGCTGCCGGTGGATCGGCACGGACGGAGCCGGCCACTTCGTGAAGATGGTGCACAACGGTATCGAGTACGCGGACATGCAGGTCATCGGCGAGGCCTTCGATCTCCTGCGGTTAGGAGCCGGTATCGAGCCGGCGGACCAGGCGAAGATCTTCACGGACTGGAACTCGGGCACCCTGTCGTCGTTCCTCATCGAGATCACCGCCGAGGTGCTCGGACATATCGACGAGCGCACGGGCAGGCCCTTTGTGGACGTCGTCGTCGACGCCGCCGGGCAGAAGGGGACCGGCCGCTGGACGGTGGTCTCCGCGCTGGAACTGGGCAGTCCGACGTCGGGCATCGCCGAATCGGTGTTCGCGCGTGCGCTTTCCTCGCAGAAGGAGCAGCGAGTGCTGGCCCAGGACATCCTGCACGGTCATGAGGGGTCGGTGGACCTGCCCGAGACCTTCGTGGAGGACGTCCGGCTCGCCCTGTACGCCTCGAAGCTCGTCAGCTATGCCCAGGGCATCGACATGCTGACCGCCGCAGCCAAGGAATACGGCTGGGAGTTGAAGCTCGACGAGATCGCCTCGCTGTGGCGCGCCGGCTGCATCATCCGCGCCGAACTCCTCGACGACATCATGAAGGCCTACGCCGAAGCGGACACCCGCCCGGCCAACCTCCTGCTCGCCCCCGCCTTCGCCGAAGCCATCGCAGGAGCCGTCCCGGCCTGGCGCCGCGTGGTCGCGACGGCCGTTCAGCTCGGCATCCCCGTGCCCGTCTTCTCGGCATCGCTGGCCTACTACGACGGCCTGCGCCGCAAGCGCCTGCCGGCAGCCCTCACGCAGGGACTGCGCGACCTCTTCGGAGCGCACACCTACAACCGCGTGGATACCGAAGGCACGTTCCACACCCTGTGGGGCGAAGACAAGTCGGAAATCGAAGCCGTCGACACCCACTAGAAATTACCTCCGATGCGTTTGGTCGAGAGCGTTTCGCCTATTGAAAGGTAGAAGGCAACGATGGTCGTTATCAACGTTGATTTGAGTGCTAAGTCTCCCCACAATCCGGTGCCGGAGCTAGGTAACCACCGCCGCTCCCGCATAACAGGCTCGTCGTCGCTGACACCGATGGGCTCATTTGCTCTTACCGCGTCCGGCGCGGCTCTTGCCGCTGTCGAGTCGGTTGTACCCGCACTCGTGAAGGACCGTTTCGCTTCCCGGCNACCGAACTCCTCGAGACCGTCCAGACCGCCCTCGACTCAGCGAAGGGCTGACACCGATGGGCTCATTTGCTCTTACCGCGTCCGGCGCGGCTCTTGCCGCTGTCGAGTCGGTTGTACCCGCACTCGTGAAGGACCGTTTCGCTTCCCGGCTGTTCGCGAAGGACTCCACCCTGTGGGGTGTTGATGCGGAGCACGAGGCATCGATCCGTCTCGGGTGGATCGACCTGTTCGAAGGTTCGCGTGCCCTCCTGCCGGAGATCGCCGGCCTTCGCTCCGACCTGAACGCGGAGGGCGTCGACCGGATCGTGCTCTGCGGCATGGGCGGTTCCTCGCTCGCGCCGGAGGTCATCACGAAGGAAGCCGGCGTTGAACTGGTCGTGCTGGACGCCACGGATCCCGAGCAGGTGCGCACAGCCCTCGAAGACCTGCAGCGCACGGCGATCGTGGTGTCGTCGAAGTCCGGTTCCACCATCGAGACGGACTCGCAGCGCCGGCTGTTCGAGCAGGCGTTCACCGACGCCGGCATCGACGCCGCCTCCCGGATCGTCGTCGTGACGGACCCGGGGTCCCCGCTGGAGGAAGCAGCACGGAAGGCCGGTTACCGCAAGGTCTTCAACGCCAATCCCGAGGTCGGCGGCCGCTACTCGGCGCTGACCGCTTTCGGACTCGTCCCCTCCGGCCTTGCCGGAGCGGACATCGAGACACTTCTCGATGACGCCGAGGAAAGCGCCGAGTTCCTCGGTGACGATGACGTCGACAATGTCGGGCTGCAGTTGGGGGCGGTCCTGGGCGGCACTGCGCCTCTGCGCGACAAGATCGTCTTCGCCGACGCCGGTTCCGGTCTGCCGGGCTTCACGGACTGGGTCGAACAGCTCATCGCCGAATCCACGGGCAAGCTCGGCACGGGCCTGTTGCCCGTCGTCGCCTCGACCGGCGCCCCGGAGCTGGCCGCGGTGGCGGACGACGTCATGCCGGTGATACTGGCACCCTTCAATGAGGCACCGTTCGATGAGGCGCCCAGTGACGAGTCCGGTGGTGAGTCCGGTGGTGAGTCTGGTGGTGGGTTGATGACCGGTACCGGTGTGACCGTCAGCGGCACCCTGGGCAGCCAGATGTTCGTCTGGGAGTACGCGGTCGCGGTCGCCGGGCGCCTGCTCGGGATCAACCCGTTCGACCAGCCCGACGTCGAGGCTGCCAAGAAGGCCGCCCGCGGTCTTCTCGAGGCGCAGCCGGAGCCTACTGCGGCCGCGTTCGTCGATGGCGCTGTGGAGATCCGCGGCGAGGCCGGCCTGCTGGGCTCGTCGAGCACGCTCGACGAGGCACTGCGGGCACTGCTCGCCGCGCTGCCCGCCAACGGCTACCTGTCGGTCCAGGCGTACCTGGACCGCCTTCGCCAGTTCGCCCTCGAGGAGATCCGCTCGCCGCTGGCCGCACTGACCGGCCGCCCGGTCACCTTCGGTTGGGGACCCCGGTTCCTGCACTCCACGGGGCAGTACCACAAGGGTGGATCGCCGATCGGCGTCTACCTGCAGATCACCGGCGCCAACAGCACAGATCTTCCGATCAAGGACAGGCCGTTCACTTTCGGGCAGCTCATCTCCGCACAGGCTGCAGGGGACGCTCAGGTGCTCGCCGATCATGGGCGGCCCGTGCTGCGCCTGCACCTCACGGACCGCGCTGCAGGCGTCGCTCAGCTGCGCGATGCCATTTCCTCCCTCGCCGCTTCCGGCCAGGGCCACCACGAGAACGGTTGAGTATGGCTGACAGGACGACGGCGAGAGCCGCCAATCCCCTGCGGGATCCGCGTGACCGGCGGCTGAGCCGGATTGCCGGTCCCTCGTCGCTGGTCCTGTTCGGTGTGACCGGAGACCTCGCGCGGAAAAAGCTCATGCCGGCCATCTACGATCTCGCGAACCGGGGGCTCCTGCCGCCAAGCTTCGGTCTCGTCGGTTTCGGCCGCCGGGACTGGAGCGACGAGGACTTCGTGGAGCAGGTCAGGGAGTCCGTGACGCAATACGCACGAACACCCTTCAACGAGACCGTGTGGCAGCAGTTGTCGGCGGGCATCCGGTTCGTCAAGGGGGAGTTTGATGACGACGAGGCCTTCAAGAACCTCAAGGGGTGCATCGACGAGCTCGACCAGAGCAGGGGCACCCGCGGCAACCACGCGTTCTACCTCTCCATCCCGCCCAACGCGTTCGAAGCGGTCTGCCAAAAGCTCTCCGAGCACGGCCTGGCCCAGCCCGACGACGGACAGTGGCGTCGCGTGGTCATCGAAAAGCCCTTCGGGCACGACCTCGAGTCCGCGCGCGAGCTCAACAGCATCGTCGAGGAGGTCTTCCCGCCCGATGCCGTCTTCCGCATCGATCACTACCTCGGCAAGGAAACGGTTCAGAACATCCTCGCGCTGCGCTTCGCGAACCAGCTGTTCGAACCCCTGTGGAACGCCAACTACGTCGACCACGTGCAGATCACCATGGCCGAGGACATCGGGATCGGTAGCCGGGCAGGCTATTACGACGGCGTGGGCGCGGCCCGCGACGTCATCCAGAACCACCTCCTGCAGCTGCTCGCCCTCACCGCGATGGAGGAACCGATCTCGTTCGACGCCCAGCATCTCCGGGCCGAGAAGGAGAAGGTCCTCGCGGCGGTCTCCCTGCCCGAGGACCTCTCCGGACGGTCGGCGCGCGGCCAGTACGAGGCCGGGTGGCAGGGCGGTGAGCGCGTGAACGGTTTCCTCGAGGAGGACGGCATCCCGGCCGGCTCCACGACGGAGAGCTTCGCCGCGCTGCGCCTGGACATCCATACGCGCCGCTGGTCCGGGGTGCCGTTCTACCTTCGCGCCGGCAAGCGGCTCGGTCGCAGGGTCACGGAGATCGCCGTCGTGTTCAAACGCGCTCCCAACCTGCTGTTCCGGGACCACAACGAGGAGGACTTCGGGCAGAACGCCGTCGTCATCCGGGTGCAGCCCGATGAGGGCGTGACCATCCGGTTCGGTTCCAAGGTGCCCGGAACACAGACCGAGGTCCGCGACGTCACCATGGACTTCGGCTACGGCCACTCCTTCACCGAGTCGAGCCCCGAAGCCTACGAGCGGCTCATCCTCGATGTCCTGCTCGGCGAACCACCGCTCTTCCCCCGCCAGGAGGAAGTGGAACTGTCGTGGAAGATCCTCGACCCGTTCGAGAAGTACTGGAAGTCCCTCGACGGCCAGCCCGAACCCTACGTGCCCGGCAGCTGGGGTCCCGCATCCGCCGACGAGCTGCTCGCAGCCGATGGACGAACCTGGAGAAGGCCATGATCGTAGAGCTACCCGACACCACCACCTCGAAGGTGTCCAAGGAACTGATGTCCATGCGCGAACGCGGCGGCGTCGTAGCGCTGGGACGCGTGCTGACGCTCGTGGTCATCACCAAATCAGGGTACGAGGAACAAGCCATCGACGCCGCGAACGAAGCGAGCCGGGAGCACCCGTGCCGCATCATCGTCCTGGCCGAGGAATCCCCGGACGAGCCCACCCGGCTCGACGGGCAGATCCGCGTCGGCGGTGACGCAGGAGCGTCGGAGGTGGTCGTGCTCCGCGGGTACGGCGAGCTCGCGCACGAGAACGAGTCCCTGGTGTCGGCCCTCCTGCTGCCCGATGCCCCGATCGTGGCCTGGTGGCCGCACGGGGTGCCGAAAGCAGCCTGCCAGACATCGATCGGCAGCATCGCGCACCGCAGGATCACGGACTCCGCCAACGAGTCGGACCCCACGGCCGCGCTGTTCAACATCAGCAGCACCTACGCCGCCGGCGACACCGACCTCGCCTGGACACGCCTGACCAACTGGCGCATCCAGCTCGCCGCCGTCCTGGACCAGCTCGACGGCGACGAGCCCATCACGGCGGTCACCGTGGAGGGCGCGTCCGACTCCCCCAGCACCGTGCTGCTCGCGGCCTGGCTCACCAGAGCGCTCAATGCCCCCGTGACCATCATCGCCAGCGAAGCCGGAACCGGGCTCAAGCGCGTCCGCCTCACAAGAGAAGGCGGAGACATCGAGCTGCACCGCCCCCACCACGACGTCGCGGAACTGCACCAACCCCACCAGCCCGTCCAGCACATCTCCCTCCCCCGAAGAGGCCTACGGGACTGCCTCGCGGAGGAGCTGAGGCGACTGGACCCCGACGAAGTCTTCGGCGAAGTCATCACAGAAGGCCTCACCCGCACCAACCTGAGGAGCACCCGAACCAGTGAGCGCTGACAACAGTGCACACGCTTGCCTTCGCTGGGATGAGAGAGCTCGAAGCTGACGCCAAGGAAGTCCGCGCCTTGGGTGCGGACTTCCTTGAGATGCACGCTTGTCTTGATGAGCAGGCCAAGTCCGGCTTCGACCTGAAGGGACTCCTCGGTGCCGGCGCCCCAGCCCTGGCCGTTGAGGAACTGCGCGAACCCGTCGTCTGATTCTTCGAAGGACGGATGGCGTCCCGCACCCTCGGAACCGGCGGGCCGCTACCGTCTGATCCTGGTCCGGATGCCGAAGTTAGACGCCGGCTTTTGTCAGGAGAGCATCGACCGTTAAAAGGAAGATGGAGCGGAGGTTTTTTTGTGTCGGATCGGTGATGTACTGAAGGGCTGCCCCATCGTAAATCATCAGGAAAGACCGAACGAGGGTAACCGAATCCATGAAACACTCGCCGTCGGTATACTCCGGTGCGGCTGAGAAGAGTTTTCCCAGTTCCACTTCATAGGCCGGATAGATTTTCGCAGCCAGTGGGCTTGCATTAGCATTTCGCGTTGCCCATAATATGAGCTCCATTTCAGCCAGGAGGCTGTCGGGCTCTTCCTCCAAGGACCGCCAGTAGCCTTCCGCCACTTGTTCCACAACTTTACGGAGGCCCAGATGGGCCGGAACGTCGCGCGAGAAACGGTTCATGTTGTTCAACCAGGCCTCGGCAGCGGCATCCATTAATTCGCTCTTATCGCTGAAGCAATAGTGTGCGGCAGCTAAGGGGGCGTTGGCTTCCTTAGCGATGTTTCGCATGGTCACTGATTGAACGCCTTCTCGCCTCATCAGTTCCACAGTCGCTGCGATGAGCTGTTCTTTTCGTTCTACAGTCGGTACCCGCACAGGTCACTCTCCAGTCTCCCAGGTCTCCACCCAATCTGGGGCACCCCAAGCTTATCGCCCAAATGACTGCGTGCAGTTTCGCTTTCGGACGGCTGAGGTCATTCACAAGCGCAGGTCACAGGAAACCCCACTTGGCCAACGTCGAGGTTGGACTAGTGGGGTTCCCTGTCATGGTATTGGGGCGTCCAGGCGGTGCCGCTGCCCGACGTGACCGGTTGGTGACCTGGCGGAGCGGCACCGCTTACTTCCACCTAAGAAGGCTGAGTTACCACTCACCCCTCACCGGAGTGTGATTGCTGCAGCGAGTTCACGACACGGAGGTGTGCGCGTGGCGTATCAGGGACGGTCCTGCACCGCTGCCTTCAAGGTCTTCCTGGCCCCCACGGTGCCTGTCGGTGAGACCGGCAGGCGCGCTGGAGTCCTCTTGGGACGGTCCGTTCAGGTAGCGCTCCATGGAGTCATCCAAAGCGTTGATCCATCGGGTGTGATGCTTGGTCGCCATGGTGCCGGTGACGACGGACCGGTGGACAGCGTCGCGGTAGCCCAGAATATCTGTGTGCTTGTTGTGCATCCAGTCCTTGAACAACTGGGAAACCGCATCAAGGTCGAAAGAGGGATAGTCGGTGGCGTCGATGAGTTCCCGGAGGTAATCGGACTGGAAGTCCGCCTCCGCGTCGTGATCGGAAAGCGCGGCCTGACGCTCGAGCCAATCCGCGATGTCCGCCTCGCGCTCATCTAGGGCCGGAAGCTGAATACGCCCGATCATGACATCGCGGGCGAACCACGCTTGTGCATCGAACATGTTGAATGTGTAGTACTGGTCCTGTGCGCCCAGGTAGAACAGATTAGTGTTCTGCTGCCACACAACGCCCTTGTAGAGATTGCTCGGATACAGTACGTTCGGCGATTTCAGGGACAGCTCACTGGGCAGGAACGGGTACTTGTGCTGGTAGCCGGTGCACAGCACCACAGCATCGAAATCGTCGTAGGTGCCATCGCTGAAATATGCGGTGTTGCCTTCGAAGTGAGTGACAAGCGGGCGCTCCACCGTGTTCCAGGGCCAGTCGTAACCCATCGGAGTCGTGCGATAGCTGAGAGTGATCGAGGCGGCTCCCATCTTGTGGGACTGCATACCGATGTCCTCAGCGGAGTAGCTGCTGCCGATCATGAGCAGTCTCTTGCCGTTGAATCGCTCGGCTCCACGGAAATCGTGCGCGTGCAGAACCTCGCCCGGGAAGGTTTTGATGCCCTTGAATTCGGGGACCGCGGGAACGTGGAAGTGACCTGTCGCAACCACGAGCTTGTCGAACACGTGGGTCTCCGTGAGGTTCGTCTTGAGGTCCTCAACCGTGACGGTGAATTCCTGCGTGACCTCGTTGTAGCTGGTGTGACGCGCGACAGCGTTGAACTGCACGTACTTGCGCACGTCGGACTTTTCCACCCGTCCCTTGATGTAGTCGAAAAGAACCTCTCGTGGCGGAAAAGAGGAGATGGGGCGGCCGAAGTGCTCGTCGAAGGAGTAGTCCGAGAACTCGAGGCACTCCTTAGGCCCGTTCGACCATAGGTGGCGGTACATGCTGGAGTGGACAGGTTCGCCGTGACCGTCCAAGCCGATACGCCAGCTGTTGTTCCACTGCCCGCCCCAATCATCCTGCTTTTCGAAGCACTTGATATCAGGGATGACGGCGCCTTTTTGTCGGGCTGATTCGAATGCCCGCAGTTGCGCCAGGCCGCTGGGACCCGCACCGATTATTCCGACTCGAAGTGTCATGCTGCTTTCCTCTTCCAAATTTTATGTGCCGCTAGTGCGCGATGCTGTAAGTTATGCCACCCGCTGAACCAACCGAGCGGGTGCAATATTTTGGGAATAGCAGGGCTAGGTCTCTGTACTTACAATGTGCAGTTCCGGCGCTGCTTCTACTGGAAACCGATACATTGGGAGACTTGCCGATGAATATCAGGCTGGTGTTGTCAATGGTTGACGGCCCGTCGCTCAGAGAAGTCGGTTCCCAGATTGGGCTTGGTCCGACGCGCGGACGTCTACCCAAGAACAGTCCGACGGGTTCACAGCCGGCGGCTCAGGGCAGGGGCCTGCTGGGAGCGTTCGATCCGTGCCGGCCGGTCAGACGTGGTCGGCCGGCACGGATCCTGACTGCATGATTGGTTTAGGCTGCGAAGTTGCGGTCGCCGGCGAAGAACCCGAGGGCGTAGTCGGGGGTTTCGAATTTGACGGCCGTGCCCTTGGGGAAGAAGAGGANGGTCTTCGGCGAAGTCATCACAGAAGGCCTCACCCGCACCAACCTGAGGAGTGTCCGAACCAGTGAGCGCTGAACCGAAAGTCAGCATCCATCCTTCCCAGACCTCGCTCGCGGCGGCGGTGGCGGCCCGCCTGATCACGCGGCTGGTCGACGTTCAGAGCGACCGCGGCACGGCGACCGTCGTGCTGACGGGAGGATCGATGGGCACCGCTGCGCTCGAGGCCGTGGCAGAGTCCCCGGCACACTCCGCCGTGGATTGGGCGAATGTCCACTTCTGGTGGGGTGACGAGCGGTTCCTGGGGACCAACGATCCCGACCGCAATGCTGTCCAGGCCCGTGGTGCGCTCCTCGACCACATCACGGTGGATCCGGACAAGGTGCACGAGTTCGGGTCGAAGGACGAGTTCCCCGACGAGAACGCGGCGGCCCTGGACTACGCCGAGCAACTGGCGGCAGCTGCGAGGGCCGAGCTCGACATCGACGCGGATGCGGTGCAGCCGGATCCCCGCCTACCGCGCTTCGACGTCCTGCTGCTGGGTGTCGGTCCCGATGCGCACATCGCGTCCCTCTTCCCTGAGATGGCGGGTATCCGCACCAAGGGTACGACGACGGTGGGCGTCGCCGATGCGCCGAAGCCTCCTCCGCAGCGAGTGTCCCTGACGCTCGAGACCATCAATACTGCGCAGGAGGTCTGGCTGTCCGTCAGCGGCAGCGACAAGGCCGGCGCCGTGGGCCTCGCCCTCGCAGGAGCAGGGCACGTCCAGGTCCCGGCTGCGGGAGCCCGTGGAGTACGGAAGACGCTATGGCTCATCGACCAGGACGCGGCACAAAAACTGCCCGGCCGGCTGATCGACCAGGATGACGAATCGGGCGACTGATACCGGCATCGGACATGACAGGGCCCCCGCTTCCTTCTTGGAAGCGGGGGCCCTGTCATGTCTGAGCGAGCCTGAAGCCCTACGACTCGCCTGCGAAGCGCTGAATCAGCCCGAGAGCGACGATGACGACGCCCCAGGCGAGACCGAGTGCGACGGTGAAGCGGTTGAGGTTCCGTTCGGCTACTCCGGACGATCCCATGCTCGAGGTCATACCGCCACCGAACATGTCCGACATTCCGCCGCCACGGCCCTTGTGGAGCAGGATCAGCAGGGTCAGCAGGAGGCTGGTGATCCCGAGCAGGACGAGCAGGATGATACGAAGGATTTCCACGGGGCCCTTTCAAGGCTCGAGAGCCGCTCGATGGAGCGGCAGGCGCACGGAACTAGTCTGTCACCAGATGCTGTTCGAACCTGACAATACTAGCAAACTCGGAAACGTCGAGGCTCGCACCGCCGACGAGCACGCCGTCGACGTCGCGCTCCCTGAGGATGCTCGCGGCGTTGGCCGCCTTCACCGATCCGCCATAGAGCAGGCGGGTTCTGGACGCGGTCTCGGTGTCGAACAGGGTGCCGAGTTCTGCACGGATGGCGGCGCACATCTCCTGGGCGTCGTCCGGGCCTGCGACTTCTCCCGTGCCGATGGCCCAGACGGGCTCGTAGGCGACCACGAGGGTGGCAGCCTGTTCCGCGGACAGACCGGCTACGCCCTTGCGGAGCTGCTCGAGGGTGTGCGCGACGTGCGTTCCGGCCTGGCGGATCTCGAGGCCCTCACCGATGCAGAGGACGGGCACGAGTCCGTGACGGTAAGCAGCGTGGACCTTGCGGTTCAGCACCTCGTCCGACTCGTTGTGGATGGTGCGGCGTTCGGAGTGGCCGACCAGCACGTAGGTGCAGTCCAGTTTGCCGAGGAACTGACCCGAGATATCGCCGGTATACGCGCCTGAATCCTCGGGCGAGAGGTCCTGCCCTCCGTAAACCACTTCCAGGTTGTCACCCTTGACGAGCGTCTGGACGCCGCGGAGGTCGGTGAAGGGAGGGAAGACCGAAACCTCCACCCGCGAGTAGTCGTGGCCCGCGTCGTCGAGGGTCCAGGCGAGCTTCTGCAGGAAGGTGATGCCCTGCATGTGGTCGAGGTTCATCTTCCAATTTCCCGCGATGAGCGGTCGGCGGTCGAACGCGCCGTTGGTCGAGGTGGTCATCGTCTACTCCATCTGCTTCGTTTCATGGCGGCGGGATCCGCGCGGCCTGAGCCCCGCGGATCCCGCCCGTCCTGTGCGCCCGTGTCGGGCGGCTGGTCCTGCGGGGTTGCTGGCCCGCCGACCCCCTGGTTCTCCGCTAGTCGCGGGAGAGGGCTGTCAGGCCTGGCAGTTCCTTGCCCTCGAGGTATTCGAGGCTCGCTCCCCCACCGGTCGAAATATGCCCGAACTGGTCGTCGGCAAAACCGAGACCGCGCACGGCGGCCGCCGAGTCTCCTCCACCGACCACGGTCAGCGCACCGGCAGCCTGCGCATCGACGAGGGCCTGCGCGACGGAGCGCGTGCCACCGGCGAAGGAATCGAACTCGAAAACTCCCATGGGTCCGTTCCAGAACACGGTCTTCGCCTCGGCGATGTTCGCCGCGAAGTCCTCGCCCGTCACGGGACCTATGTCGAGCCCGATCCCCTGCGCGCCGTACGGCCCCGACTCGATGGCATCGGCCGCGATCACGCTGTGCCTGGCATCCGCAGCGAACTTCTCCGCGACGACGATGTCCGTGGGCAGGACGAACTGCGTACCGTCGCGCGCCCCGCGCTCGAGGTAGCCGCGGACAGTGTCGACCTGGTCCTCCTCGAGGAGGCTCGCACCCACCTTGTGTCCCTGGGCGACGAGGAACGTGAACACCATCCCTCCGCCCACGAGGATGCGGTCGGCGGTGCCGATCAGGTTCTCGATCACGGCGAGCTTGTCGGAGACCTTCGAGCCGCCGAGCACCACGACGAAGGGCCGCTGCGGGTCCTTCGTCAGCTTCTCGAGCACCACGAGTTCCGCCTTGACCAGGTCGCCCTGGTAGGCAGGCAGGAGGGCCGCGATGTCGAACACGCTCGCATGCTTGCGGTGCACCGCGCCGAACGCGTCATCCACATAGGCCCCGTCCTCCCCCGCGAGGTCGGCGAGCTCGCGGGCGAACGCGGAACGCTCACCGTCGTCCTTGCTCGTCTCCCTCGCATCGAAGCGCACGTTCTCGAGGACGAGCACTTCACCCTCGGTCAGGGCGGCAGCCGCACTGCGGGCTTCGTTCCCCGTGGTATCGGCGGCCAGGGTGACGGGGAAATCCGCCAGATCCCTCAGGACATCGACGGCCGGCTTGAGCGAGTACTTCTCCTCGGGCGCTCCCTTGGGCCGCCCGAGGTGGGCCACGACGATCACGGCGGCCCCTGCCTCGCTCAACTTGCGCAGAACGGGCAGGGAGGCACGCACGCGGCCGTCGTCGGTGACCTTGAGCGCAGGGGTCTCTCCCTCGAGCGGGACGTTCAGGTCCGAGCGCACGATGACGCGGCGTCCACGTACTCCTTCAGCGAGGAGCTCGTCGAGTGATGCATAAGCCATGGGCGGGTCCGCCTAGGAAAGCTTGGCAGCGACGATTTCGGTCAGGTCGACCAGGCGGCTGGAGTAGCCCCACTCGTTGTCGTACCAGCCGACCACCTTGACCTGGTTGCCGAGGACCTTGGTCAGGCCCGAGTCGAAGATGCACGACGACGGGTCCGTGACGATGTCCGAGGAGACGATCGGGTCATCGGTGTAGGAGAGGTAGCCCTTGAGTGGGCCATCCGCTGCGGCTGCGGCGTAGGCTGCATTCACTTCGTCCACAGTGACCTCACGGCCCAAGGTGACCGTGAGGTCGGTAGCCGAGCCTGTGGGCACGGGAACGCGGATGGCGAAACCGTCGAGCTTGCCCTTGAGCTCCGGGAGGACGAGGCCGATCGCCTTCGCAGCGCCCGTCGAGGTGGGAACCATGTTGATCGCTGCTGCGCGGGCGCGGCGGAGGTCCTTGTGGGGGCCGTCCTGCAGGTTCTGGTCCGCCGTATAGGCGTGGATCGTCGTCATCAGACCGCGTTCGATGCCGAAGGCGTCATTGAGCACCTTGGCGAGGGGGCCGAGGCAGTTCGTGGTGCAGGATGCGTTGGAGATGATGTGGTGGTTCTCGGGGTCGTAGTCACCGTCGTTCACTCCGAGCACCACGGTGAAGTCCTCGTCGGACGCGGGAGCGGAGATCAGGACCTTCTTGGCGCCGGCGTCGATGTGCTTCTGCGCATCGGCTGCCTTGGTGAAGAATCCGGTCGACTCGATCACGATGTCGACACCGAGGTCTGCCCAGGGGAGATTCGCGGGATCGCGCTCGGCCAGGACCTTGACGCGCTTTCCATCGACCACGAGGTCACCGCCCTCGACCTCGACGGAAGCCTTGAGGCGACCGGTGACGGAGTCGTACTTGAGCAGGTGCGCGAGGGCCTCGGGACTCGTCAGGTCATTGACGGCAACGATCTCGAGGCCGGTGCCCTGCTCGAGGGCCGCGCGGAAGTAGTTGCGGCCGATACGTCCGAAGCCATTGATTCCAACACGAGTAGTCACGGGTTTCCATCTCCTTCATAGGTGGTGCCGCCGGCCGACCGGTTCTCGGGTGGCGCCGGCGACAAATACATCTAGTACCGGGCACCCCTTCGTGCCGACGTTGATCGGGTCCTGCTCACTCCCTGCGGAGCGGTATCCGTGGCGGGAGCCGTACCGGGATCACTCCCTGCACGGCTCCAACCTTACTCAGCGCGGCGTTTCCGCACGCACTCGTGACGCGGGTTGCTCCGATGGTGTGCCCATGATCAGGCACACCCGTCCGGAGCAGGATTTCCTTCGTGGTCCGTGAACGGGGGTCAGCGGCCCGGCGTGATGAGGATCGAGGCGCCGGTGGTTGCTGCCTGGAAACGGGTCTGGACATCGGCCCAGTTCACCAGGTTCCACCAGGCCTTGACGTAGTCGGGCTTGACGTTGACGTAGTCCAGGTAGAACGCGTGCTCCCACATGTCGAGCATCAGCAGCGGGATGGTGCCCACGGGTACATTGCCCTGCTGGTCGTAGAGCTGCTCGATCACGATGTTCTTGCCCAGCGGCTCGTACGCCAGGACGGCCCAGCCGGAGCCCTGCAGCGACGTCGCCGCGGCGGTGAAGTGCGCGCGGAACGCGTCGAAGGACCCGAACGCGTCGGCCAGGGCTGCTGCGAGCTCGCCCTCGGGCTTGTCGCCGCCCTCGGGGGACATGTTCTTCCAGAAGATGCTGTGGTTGATGACACCGCCGACGTGGAACGCGAGGTCCTTGGAGAGCTTGGGGATGGTGCCGAACTCGCCCTTCTCGCGGGCCTCGGCGAGCTGCGCGAGAGCGTCGTTGGCGCCCTTGACGTAGGTGGCCTGGTGCTTGGAGTGGTGCAGCTCCATGATGCGGCCCGAGATGTGCGGCTCCAGGGCCGCGTAGTCGTAGTCGAGATCCGGCAGTACGTATTCGCTCACGTAGTCCTCCATGTAGTGATCTGATGTACCCGCGCGCTCCTGGGCCCCTTCAGGGGTCCGGACGGTGGGCGCCCCGCTCGATCAGAAGCGGGCTTGCCGTTCCATCCTATGCACTCATTCACTCGTCCAGCATGTCCGGGGTCACATTCGCATCGGTCCCCGGGATCCCGATGTCGGAGGCGCGCTTGTCCGCCATGGCCAACAACCTGCGGATGCGTCCCGCGATGGCGTCCTTGGTCATCGGCGGGTCGGCGAGGCGCCCCAGTTCATCGAGGCTCGCCTCCTTGTGGGCGACCCGCAGCTCACCCGCGTAGCGCAGATGCTCGGGCACCGTCTCCCCCAGGATCTCGAGCGCGCGATCGACCCGCGCTCCGGCCGCGACGGCGGCCTGGGCGGACCTCCGGAGGTTGGCGTCGTCGAAGTTCGCGAGGCGGTTCGCCGTCGCCCGGACCTCCTTGCGCATGCGGCGCTCCTCCCAGACCATCAGGGCGTCATGGGCACCCATGCGGGTCAGCAGGGCTGCGATGGTGTCGCCGTCGCGGATGACGACCCGGTCGACGCTGCGCACCTCCCGGGCCTTGGCCGCGATGTCGAGGCGACGCGCGGCGCCCACCAGGGCCAGCGCGGACTCGGGTCCGGGACAGGTCACCTCGAGGGAGGACGAGCGCCCCGGCTCGGTCAGGGATCCGTGGGCGAGGAACGCTCCGCGCCAGACCGCCTCCGCGTCGGCCGTGGAACCATTGACGACGGCGGACGGCAGACCTCGGACGGGGCGGCCGCGGGTGTCGAGCAGGCCCGTTTGGCGGGCGAGGGATTCGCCGTCGCGCACCACCCGTACGACGTAGCGGTTGCCGCGCTTCAGGCCTCCGCCGGTGACGACGATGATCTCGCTGTTGTGTCCGTACACCTCGGCGATGGCGGCGCGCAGGCGGCGTGCCGTCGAGGCGAGATCCACTTCGGCCTCGATCACGATCCTGCCGGAGATGATGTGAAGGCCCCCCGCGAATCTCAGCAGCGCGGACACCTCGGCCTTGCGTACCGAAGACTTCTTGACGTCGAGGTGGGACAGCTCTTCTTTGACGTCGGCGGTCAGGGCCACAAATACACTCCTAGTTCTCCCCAAACATGTCGTTGTAGGACGTCGCCAGCCGCAGCGGATCGTGTACGGGCTTACCGGTCGAAGCTCCCACTCTACCGAAGACCGCGCGTCCGCCCATTCTGGCGACGGCTCGCTCGAACTCCGCGCGGTCCGCGACGACGGCGGGATCGGCAAGGACGACGTCGACCGTGAATTCGGGGGCGTAGCGCGAGATCACGGTGAGATGGTCGATCGCACTCATGCCCTGGGTTTCCTTGGTGTCATTGCTCAGGTTCATGGTGAGGCAACGTTTGGCGGACGTCCTGCAGAGGGCATCGCGGAGCTCGGGGAGCAGCAGGTGCGGCAGTACGGACGTGTACCAGGAGCCGGGCCCGAGGATCACCCAGTCGGCGAGTTCGATCGCTTCCAGTGAATCCTTGCAGGCGGGTGCGGACGGCGGCAGGAGCCGGACGTTGCTCACATTGCCGCCCTCTGCGGCGACCGCGAGCTTCGCCTGGCCGGTGACGGTCCTGACGCGCAGCGAGCCGTCCACCTCGCTCAGCACATCCCCCTCGATGGTCAGCGGCACACTGGCCATCGGCAGGACCCGTCCGCGGGCTCCGAGTAGGGCCCCGGCCCACTGCAGGCCGGCCACCGGGTCTCCGAGCAGCTCCCACAGGGTGACGATGAGGAGGTTCCCCATTGCATGGCCGTCGAGGGATCCCTCCACGCCGTCGCGGGAGGTGAAGCGGTGCTGCATGACGTCGCGCCAGGTGCGGCCCCAGTCGGTGTCGTCGCAGAGTGCCGCCAGGGCCATCCTGAGATCCCCCGGAGGAAGCATCCCGAGTTCGTGGCGGAGGCGGCCGGAGGATCCGCCGTCGTCGGCGACCGTCACCACGGCGGTCAGTTCCTGCGTCAGGAGGCGCAGTGCGGAGAGCGACGCCGAGAGTCCGTGACCGCCTCCCAGCGCGACGACGGAGGGCCCGGCGCCCTGTCCCTCACCCTTCCTGCGGGCGGCCGGGGGGATGAGGGGCAGCGGCCCCGAGAACAGCGCCACTACTCACGCCCGAGGTCGCGGTGGTGCGCCGTGACCTGGACGCCCGGCAACTGCGCCAGGCGCTGCGCAATCTCCTCCGTCACCGCGACAGAGCGGTGCTTTCCGCCCGTGCAGCCGACGGCGATGGTGGCGTAGTGCTTGTTCTCGCGGCGGTAGCCGTCGAGGACGGGCGCGAGCGCGTGGACGTACCGGTCGATGAAGTCCCCAGCCCCCTGCGCGCCGAGCACGAAGTCGCGCACCGGGGCGTCGAGGCCCGTCTGCGGGCGCAGGACGGGCACCCAGTGGGGGTTCGGGATGAACCGGACGTCCGCCACATAGTTGGCGTCCACGGGCAGTCCGTACTTGAAGCCGAAACTCATGACGTTGAGCCTCAGGACGATCGGTCCTGATTCGGAGAACAGTTCGGTGACGCTGGTGGCCAGGGCGTGCACGTTGAGTTCGGTCGTGTCGATCACGATGTCGGAGGAGTGCTTCAGCTCCTTCAGCACCTCGCGCTCGGCAGCGATGCCGTCGGAGATACGTCCGTCACCCTGCAACGGGTGGGGGCGGCGGCCCTGCTCGAACCGGCGCACCAGCACCGCGTCATCGGCGTCGAGGAAGAGCACCCTGTAGTTGACGCCCGCCGCACGCAGACCCGCGAGCGACGCCTTGATGTCGCTGAACAGTTCCTTGCCGCGGACATCGATCACCACGGCGAGCTTCGGGATGGATTGCGGGGTGCGGGCGACGAGCTCGGTGAGTGTGGTCAGCATCTGCGGTGGAAGGTTCTCCACCACGTACCAGCCATGATCTTCGAGGGCGTTGGCGGCCGTACTGCGCCCGGCGCCAGACATACCGGTCACCACCAGCAGCTCGGACTCGGTGGGTTTGACCGGAGTCAGGCTCGTGGCCTCAGTCATCGTGGTGCATCCGTTCCGGCTCGACGGGGGCTTCGGTCACTCTGGATGCCCCGGTATATGCGGTCTGTGTGATCTCTGCGGCTCTGCTGCGGCAGCGCCTTCAGCCTAACTAATCTTCCATGATCTCGCCCGTGGTCATGTTGACGGCAGGAGCGGGAGCATCCTCGGCACCCACGGCGAGGGAGGTTCGGATGGTCTCAGCGAGGGAAGGACCGACGCCGGGCACCTCGACCAGCTCCGCCACGGACGCCACGCGGATCTTCTTGACCGAGCCGAAGTGCTTGAGCAGGGCCTTCCGCTTCGCCGGACCCAGGCCGGGCACCTCGTCGAGCGCGGAGGCCGTCATCGATTTGCCTCGCTTCTGCCGGTGGAACGTGATCGCGAAGCGGTGTGCCTCGTCGCGAATGCGTTGGAGCATGAAAAGACCCTCGGAGGCGCGCGGCAGGATGACGGGGAATTCACTGTCCTGCACCCACACCTCCTCGAGTCGCTTGGCGAGGCCGATGACGAAGACGTCGTCGATCCCGAGGTCCGCGAGCGCGCGGGAAGCCGCAGCCACCTGGGGCGGTCCACCGTCGACGACGACGAGGCTCGGCGGGTAGGCGAACCGATTACGGGAGATTGCCGTCGTCGTGTCCCTGACGGGCTCCCCCTGCTCGCCCACCTCGGGGTGCTCGAGGATCGAACCCTCGTCCTCGGCCCCAAGATCGGTCCCAAGGTCCGGATCCGGAGCAGCCGGATCACGCTGCTCGCCGGCCTTGCCTGCAAGGTAGTTGCGGAATCGGCGGTAGATGACGTCGTACATCGACGCCGTGTCGTCGCGGGCCGCTTCTCCCGTGATCGAGAACTTGCGGTACTCGGACTTGCGCGGCAGGCCGTCCTCCACGACGACCATCGACGCCACCACATTGGTGCCCTGCACGTGCGAGATGTCGAAACACTCGATGCGCATCAGGGGCTGGGGCAGGTCGAGGGCTTCCTGGAGTTCCTGCAGCGCAGCGGACCGCGTGGTGATGTCGCCGGCCCGGCGGCTCTTGTGCAGGCGGAGAGCATCAGCGGCGTTCTGCTCGACCGTGCCCATCAGCGTGGCCTTGTCGCCGCGCTGCGGCACACGGACGTCGACGCGGCCTCCCCGGAGTCCGCGGAGCCACTCGAGCACCTGGTCGGCGTTGCTCGGGAGGACCGGGACGAGGACCTCCTTCGGGATCTGTTCGTTGCTGCTGCTGGCCTCCCCGTAGACCTGCTGCAGCAGGTGCTCCACGAGGTCCGGCGTGTCCATGTCCTCGACCTTCTCGACGACCCATCCCCGCTGTCCCCTGATACGACCTCCCCTGACGTGGAAGACCTGGGCCGCAGCTTCGAGCTCGTCCTCCCTGAGGGCGAAGATGTCCGCGTCCGTGTCCTCGCTGAGGACGACAGTGTTGCGCTCGAAGACCCGGCGGAGCGCTGAGATGTCGTCACGCAGGCGCGCGGCGGACTCGTAGTCGAGCTCCGCGACGGCCTCCGCCATCTTCTTCTCCAGGCCGGAGATGAATTTCTTCGCCTCGCCGGACATGAAATCGCAGAAGTCGTTCGCGAGGGCCTTGTGGTCCTCCGCGCTGATCCGGCCGACGCACGGTGCGGAGCACTTGTCGATGTACCCGAGCAGGCAGGGCCGGCCGGTCCGCTCGGCGCGCTTGAAGACTCCACTGCTGCACGTCCTGACCGGGAAGACCCGGATCATGGTGTCGACCGTCTCGCGGATGGCCTTCGCCGGGTAGAACGGCCCGAAGTAGCGGGTGTCCTTCCGCTTGTCCCCGCGCATGACCTGTACTCGGGGATACTTCTCCCCCAGGGTCACGGCGAGATAGGGGTACGACTTGTCGTCGCGGAACATGATGTTGAAGCGCGGATCGAACTCCTTGATCCACGTGTACTCCAGCTGGAGCGCCTCCAGCTCGCTGCCGACCACGGTCCACTCGACACTCGCTGCGGTGAACACCATGGTGCGCGTCTTGGCCAGGAGTCCCTGCGGGTTCGCGAAGTAGGAGTTGAGGCGGGAGCGGAGGTTCTTGGCCTTCCCGACGTAGATGACCCGACCGTGTTCGTCCCGGAAACGGTATACCCCAGGATCGAGCGGGATCTCGCCTGTCTTCGGCCGATATGTCACTGGGTTCGCCACGCCCTCAATCCTAGGACTGACCGGTGACACGTCGTGACCCGGCGGGTTGCTTTCCGCTGACCGCTGACGGGATCCGCGACGTAGGACCGGCAGGTACACGAACGCCGTGCTGCTGCGCTACTCGGCAGCTGGGCTCTGGTTGTAGTGGGGCGCGCGCTCCTGACCGCTGAGCGCGGCGATGCTGTCCATGATGGTGTCCGTGGCGGTCCGCCGCGCCGGCAGCGGGTGAGCCGGTCCGGTCTTCGCGAAGACGAGCGGTGCGCCGATCCGCATCGTGAAGTGCTGGGGGCGGACTCCCCTCCCGCCTGCAGGCTGCAGTGCATCGGTGTCGACGAGGCCGACGGGCACCACGGGCGCTCCCGTGGTGAGAGCGAGCCACCCGACGCCGGTCCTTCCCCGGTAGAGACGGCCGTCGCGCGAGCGGGTCCCCTCGGGGTAGATGCCCACGCCGTCCCCGCGCTCCAGCAGTTCGAGGAGGGTACGCAGGGCCTGCACGCTGGCGGCCTGCTGCCCGCGCTCGACCGGTATGGACCCCACGCCCTCGAAGAAGGATTTCATCAGGGCCCCCCGGACCCCGGTTCCGGTGAAGTACTCGGCTTTGGCGAAGAAGGCGACGGGCCGCGGCATGAGCGCCTGGACGAGCACGCTGTCGAGGAATGACAGGTGGTTGGGCGCGACGATGAACGGTCCGTCCTTCGGGACGTGGTGGAGCCCCTCGACGGTGGGCCTGCAGAGACCGGCGATCAGTCCTCGGGTGGTGCTGCGCGTCAGGTCATAGACCCCCACGGAGCACCTCCAGCAGTTCATCCGCTGACTGCACGACGGCGGCAGCACCCGCATCTTCCAGTTCACCTGGAGCGGCGAACCCCCACCCGACGCCGATGCAGGGGATGCCGTTCGCGGTGGAACCCTCGACGTCGTGCCTGCGGTCACCGATCATCACGGCATGCTCCGCGTCCTGCCGATGGGCATCAAGTGCCGCGCGGATGATGGGTGCCTTACCGCCGACAGTCGCACTCTCGTCACGCGGAGAGCCGTGCACCGATGCGAAGAGGTGGCGCATTCCCTGCGCGGTCAGGAGCTCCTCCGCCAGCCACTCGGGTTTCTGGGTGGCCACGGCGACGACGGCTCCCTCGGCGGTCAGCGCCTCGACGCATCTCGCAATTCCCGGATAGGGACGGCTCTGCGCCATCCCAGTCGCCACGTAGCCTGCGCGATAGGTCGCCATGACCTCCGGGATGCAGGAATCAGGTACCCCGCCGAGCGCTGACAGCGAATGCACCAGCGGCGGGCCCACCATCGCCTGGAGCACGCCCTCGTCCGGCACGGGCAGACCATGCACCCGCAGGGCGGCGCTGATACCTCCGGTGATGGCTCCCGCCGGGTCGACGAGCGTTCCGTCGAGGTCGAAGAGTATCAACGCATGCATATGTGCCACCGGCCAAGCTTGCCATAGCACCGGGAGGGCATGCATCACGCATGCCCTCCCGGGTATATTCGCGGTCGGCCGAGGTGCTAGACGGCGGCCTTCTCCAGAACCTCTTTGAGGAAAGTCCCGGTGTAGCTCCTGTCGCTCTTCGCCACCTGCTCGGGAGTACCCGTCGCGATGATCTGTCCACCGCCCGAACCACCGTCCGGTCCCAGGTCGATCACCCAGTCGGCGCTCTTGATGACGTCGAGGTTGTGTTCGATGGTGATCACGGTGTTGCCCTTGTCCACGAGACCCTGCAGCACGATGAGGAGCTTCCGGATGTCCTCGAAGTGCAGGCCCGTCGTCGGCTCGTCGAGGACGTAGACGCTACGACCGTTGGACCGCTTCTGCAGTTCACTCGCGAGCTTCACGCGCTGCGCCTCGCCTCCCGACAGGGTCGTCGCGGGCTGCCCGAGCCGGACATAACCGAGCCCGACCTCCACGAGGGTATTGAGGTGTCGCGCGATCGGGCTGAAGGCCGCGAAGAATTCCGCGCCCTCCTCGATCGGCATGTTGAGCACGTCGGCGATGGTCTTTCCCTTGTAGTGCACCTCGAGCGTCTCGCGGTTGTAGCGCGCTCCATGGCACACCTCGCACGGGACGTAGACATCGGGCAGGAAGTTCATCTCGATCTTCAGCGTGCCGTCGCCCGAGCACGCCTCACAGCGGCCCCCCTTCACGTTGAAGGAGAACCGGCCCGGGAGGTAGCCGCGGACCTTCGCCTCGGTGGTCTCCGCGAACAGTTTCCGGATGTTGTCGAAGACGCCGGTGTAGGTGGCCGGGTTAGAACGGGGTGTCCGGCCGATAGGGCTCTGGTCCACGTGGATCACCTTGTCCAGGTGCTCCAGGCCGTCGATGCGCTTGTGTCGCCCGGCTACCTGCTTGGCACCGTTCAGCTTGTTCGCCAGCACCTTGTACAGGATGTCGTTGACCAGGGTCGACTTGCCCGAACCGCTCACGCCGGTGACGGCCGTCAGGACGCCGAGCGGAATCGTGGCGTCCAGGTTCACGAGGTTGTGCTCCCGCGCACCGACGATCTTCAACTGGCGGGACCGGTCGATCTTCCGACGTTTCTTCGGGATCTCGATCTTCCGGCGTCCCGAGAGGTAGTCCCCGGTCAGCGACCTCTCGTTCGTGAGCAGATCCTCGAGCAGGCCGGAGTGGACCACCTCACCGCCGTGCTCCCCGGCACCCGGTCCGATGTCGACGATCCAGTCGGCCTCGGCAATCGTGTCCTCGTCATGCTCGACGACGATCAGCGTGTTGCCGAGGTTCCGCAGGCGGGTGAGCGTCTCGATCAGGCGGCGGTTGTCACGCTGGTGCAGTCCGATGGACGGCTCGTCGAGCACGTAGAGCACACCGACGAGTCCGGAACCGATCTGCGTGGCAAGGCGGATGCGCTGGGCCTCGCCGCCGGACAGTGTGCCGGATGCGCGTTCGAGGTTCAGGTATTCGAGGCCGACGTCGAGGAGGAACGTGAGCCGCGCCTGGATCTCCTTGAGGACCTGGTTGGCGATCTGCGCCTCACGCCCTGTGAGCACGAGGTTGTCGAGGAAGTCGGCGCAGTCGCGCATCGGCATGGCGGCGACCTCGGCGATGGAGCGGCCGTTGATGAGGACCGAGAGCGAGGCGGGATTGAGCCGAGCGCCACCGCACGTGGGGCACGGGATCTCCCGCATGTACTCCTCGTAGCGGTCCCTGGCGTTGTCCGACTCCGTCTCGAGGTGCTTGCGCTGGATGTACTGGATGGCGCCCTCGAAACCGGTACTGTACTTCCGCTCGCGGCCGAAACGGTTCTTGTACTGCACCACGACCTTGTGGTCCTTGCCGTAGAGTGCCGCCTCGCGGGCCCGGTCCGGAAGCTTCCGCCACGGCGTCGTGATGTCGAAGTTGAGCTCCGACGCGAGTCCCTCGAGAAGGCGCGTCCAGTATTCGAGCATGGCAGTCCCGAGGGACCACGGGGCAATGGCGCCCTCGGCGAGGCTGAGGTCGGGATTGGGGACGACGAGCTCTTCGTCGACTTCGAGCTTGGTGCCGATGCCCGTGCAGGCCGGGCACGCACCGAAGGGGTTGTTGAACGAGAATGAGCGCGGCTCGATCTCGTCGATGGCGAGTGGGTGCTCGTTCGGGCAGGCCAAGTGCTCGGAGAAGGCGTGCAATCGCTTCTCGTCATCCTCGGGAAGGTCGACGAATTCGGCGAGCACGCGTCCATCGGCCAGCTTCAGCGCGGTCTCGACGGAGTCCGTGAGCCGCTGCTGGATGCCGCTCTTCACTACGAGGCGGTCGATGATGACCTCGATCGTGTGCTTGTACTGCTTGCCGAGCTTCGGCGGATCACTGAGTTGGACCAGGTTGCCGTCGACACGGGCGCGGGAGTAGCCCTTCGCCGTCAGCTCCTGGAAGAGGTCGACGAACTCCCCCTTCCTCGCCCGGACGACGGGCGCGAGGACCTGGAAGCGCGTGCCCTCGTCGAGTTCGAGCAGCTGGTCGACGATCTGCTGCGGCGTCTGCTTGGCGACCGGCTCTCCGCAGATGGGGCAGTGGGGGCGTCCGACGCGGGCCCAGAGGAGCCGCATGTAGTCGTAGATCTCGGTAATGGTGCCCACGGTGGAGCGCGGATTCTTGCTCGTCGACTTCTGGTCGATCGAGACCGCGGGAGACAGACCCTCGATGAAGTCGACGTCGGGCTTGTCAACCTGGCCCAGGAACTGGCGGGCGTAGGCGGACAGCGACTCGACATACCGACGCTGCCCTTCCGCGAAGATGGTATCGAAGGCCAGGGAGGACTTGCCCGAGCCCGACAGCCCCGTGAAGACGATCATGGCGTCACGCGGCAGATCGAGGTCGACGTTCCGCAGGTTGTGCTCGCGCGCACCCTTGACGATCAGCCGCGACAGGTCCTGGGGGGCCGGCTGCGGATTGTGGGCGTGCTGCTCGAGGGATTTCGCTATAGACACCAGACAACTGTAGGTGAAAAGAGGTTCGAAGACATATTCGAATAGCCCTTGTTCCGCGCGATTCTGGTTCCTTGTGCGGGACCGTTCACGCTCGGCGCAATGCTGCCCGCGCGATAGCGACCGCCTCGCTCTCGAGTAACCCTGCAGACCGCACGACGGCGGCGAATTCGTCCGCTGCGCTCGCGACCCGGCGGCGGGCGTCGTCGCCCCCGGCGGTGATCACGGTCCCTGCCCGTCCCTTCGTTTCCACGACTCCGGCCTGCTCCAGTTCCCGGTAAGCACGCGCGACCGTGTTCGTCGCGATGCCCAGGTGTGCCGCGAGCGCGCGTACCGCCGGCAATCTGGTCCCGACAGCCACCTGACCCGAATTGGCGGCGGCGAGGATGGATTGCTTGATCTGCTCGAACGGGGGCATCCTGCTCTCCGGGTCCAGCTGCAACCACCGCGCGATCTCCTGCTCCACACCTGACCTCCCGCCGTCGTCCTGACTTGCCGGCCTCGAGCCCGAGCCGGGTACACCTGCACCCTACCGCCGTCGGGAGCGGGGCAAGGTGCCCGCTCCCCCGATGCCCGGCGGCGTCCGCTCCCGCGCCGCCCCTTCAACGCGGCGTCACACCCTGCCGACGCCGCCTGCATCGCACTGCACCGCCTGCCTAGACTGGGCTCATGCATCAGCTCAGCGAAGTGACCATCCGCTCCATCTCCGTGTCCGAGATGGACAACAATGTCTACCTGCTGACCTCGAGGTCGACCGGCGCGCAGGTACTGATCGACGCCGCGGACGACGCCCCGGCGATCCTCGCGCTGCTCGCGGATGCCCAGGAGGACACCGACGCGGAGGCACGGCTGGCCCTCATCATCACGACCCACTCCCACTGGGACCACGTGCGGGCGTTGGAGGAGGTCAGGGAGGTCACGAAGGCGCGCACTGCCGCCGGCGCGGACGACGTCGCGGACATCCCGGTACCGACGGACGTCCGGCTACAGCATCACGACGTCGGCTCCTTCGAGGGCTTCGAGCTCGAGGCCATCCACCTGCGCGGACACACCCCCGGCTCCGTCGCACTCCTGTACCGCGACCCCCATGGTCCGGCACATCTCTTCACCGGGGACTCGCTCTTCCCGGGGGGCGTTGGACGTACGACAACAGCTGACGACTTCGATAGCCTCATCGACGATGTGACCACGCGGGTGTTCGACTACCTACCCGATGACACCGTCGTTCATCCCGGCCATGGGGCGGGGACGACGCTCGGCGCTGAACGTCCACACCTGCCCGAATGGCTCGAACGCCGCTGGTAAGTGGCTCCGCCAGATCCAGAGGGATCGAAACGGGGCATTCGGGCTTGCCGCCACCTGCGCTCCTGCGAGTCGCGCTCACGGACGAACCTCGCCCCAGGACGCTGAACGCAGCGAAAGCTAGTTGGCGCCATGCGGTGACGGGTGCACCGTCCGCCTCTGTTCGGACGCGTCGGCGCGGGTCTACCGTGAGTCCATGTCGAGCCCTCCAGGAAACCCACGCGTCCAGGACGCCGACGCCGCCGGCGTGTGCATGCGGGATGTGATGGGGCAGCTGCTCCAGAAGCTGAGATACGAGCCGACGGTGAAGCGCATCCGCGCCACGCTCGGTGGAAAGACCGTCGTCGACACCACGCGCGCGATGCTCGTGTGGGAGCCGCGCCGGGTCGTGCCCGGGTATGCCGTCCCGATCGAGGACATTCGCGCCGAGATCTCGGTTCGCACCCCAGCGCCACTCAAGGATGGTCCGGTCGGATTCATGCTGTCCGACCTGTCGAAGATCCCCGTGTTCGACCCGCGTATCCCATTCGACGTGCGTTCGACGCAGGGCGAGCCGGTCGAGGTGCGCGTTGCGGGAATGGACGCCGCGGCATCCGGATTCCGCGCACGCGATGCGGGCCTGGCCGATTACGTGATCCTCGCATTCGGCGACTTCGACAGCTGGCTCGAGGAAGACGTCGAGATCATCAGCCATCCGCACGACCCATACGGTCGCATCGACATCCGGGGCACCTCCCGGCACGTGCAGCTGATGCTCGACGGGCACATCCTCGCCGACACCACCCGGGCGCGGATGCTGTTCGAGACGAACCTGCCTGCCCGGTACTACCTTCCGATCGAGGACGTCGTGGTGCCGCTCGAGACCAGCCCGACACGCTCGATGTGCTCGTACAAGGGTCGTGCGACCTGGTACTCCGCGATCATCGGGGACAGGAGAGTGGATGACATCGCGTGGCAGTACGAGCACCCGCTGAGTGACGCAGCCGACGTGCAGGATTACGTCGCGTTCCTCGACGAGCGACTAGACCTCGTCCTGGACGGCGAGCAACAGAGGCGCGCAGTCACTCCGTGGTCGTGACGTCCGTAACTCCTCACAGCTTCGGGCCACCGTCGGCACGTTGCGTCGGCAGAGATTGGAAACCGGGACGATCACTGAATCATCACAAGTACATGTCGCCTCGCACTCCGATCCGGGGGCGATGGCTCGAAGCATAGGTCTGCTGCGGTAAGTGGTCTCCAGGCGGGAACCGCCATCTGCGTCCATGCCAGGATCTGCAACCTCGACGACGACTGGTTCGTGTGCGGCTCGGATAGCTCCAACCGTCGCTCCTGGACCACGGACAGCGAACTTACGTGCGGCCGTACTCGACACCACTCGAGTCACGTCCGAAACGTCCGGCGCAGACACCGGACCGGACTCTTACCGTCCGCTGGCCCGACTACGGAAGCACACCCCAGAACCGGTGCGGACGGCCTGCCGACGTCAGCCATCGAATGGGCTGAAGATGTCAATCGGCGGACCAATAGAGTTCAATCCATGCGGGGTGACTCGTTCGGACGGTGATAGCTGGATGAGAGTTCGTGAAATTAATCGGACTCAAACAGGGTCGAAGGGTGGAAAGTGCCCTAGATTACAGATCGTCTACTGGCGGGCTCACAGTCTCGCCAGGCGGGCGTGCACGGAAATCGGCGGTGTGACTCGCGGGCGGACAATCTGTATGCGGGTCCTGGTGCCGGTTCGATGTGCCCTTACATAGGAAGAAGTCCACATTGATCATTGAACATGCAACGCTGACGATTCGACCCGACGGCCATGAGGCGTTCCTTGCGGCTTTCCCGCAGGTCCAGGCCCACCTTCTGGCATCACAAGGTTGCCGCTCCGTGGACCTTTACCCGAGCGTCGACCGGGAGGCAGTGTACCTTTTACGCGTGACGTGGGACACGCTCGAGGATCATACCGAGGTGTTCCCTGCCAGCGAGCACGGCCGTGCCGTGCTCGCGGAACTGCAAAACCACGCCCAGGCACTCGACATCATCCATTTCGATGGGGTGCCCGTCGGTACGTCAGCGTGATCGATGGCGGCGGTGTCTAGCCGTTTCTCCCCCAGCAGAAGAACGTGAGGTTCGACAGAGCCCGGGTGATTGGGGGCGGATCGCGTCGGTGTGCGCCGAGGATCGCGACCGCCCGGGTGATGTCGTCCACGGACACGGTCGTCAGGATGCGGAGCTGATGGGCGCGTCGGAATGGATCCAGCCAGGAACTCGACGCCGCCTCGACCCCGCCGCGACCCTGCTCGACAACCACCCTGCTCGACAACCACCCTGACATGCGGGAAGGGACGGGCGCCGCCCGTCCCCTCCCGATGTCGGGATGGCCTTGGTGCTAGTGGTGGCCAGCTTCCGTGGTGCCGAACATCAGGGTTCGGCGCTGAACGTCGTAATAAACGGTTTCAGCTGAGGAGAGCAGGTCCTGAAGATTATCTGCATCATCAGCGTCGATGGTCAGGACTTCCTCCCACGCACCCTGATCGAGGACCAACTGAAGGGTCCACGAACCAGGCTGGCCAGGCTCTCCCGCCACCCAACTGAACTGGTAGTGGCTGAGTTGACGCACCTTGATGCTGTCATCGGTAACGGGCTGATTCAGGTTCTGTGCCATGGTGCTGTCTTCCTCCTTGTACAGCCCACCCGATGGGCAGGCTTCGGGATTAGATGGAGCAGGAATCGGGACACCGGTCGGCTTCACGCAATGAACGGGTCGACCCGATGGCCTCAACCTAGTCCCGCGTCCGGCGCTGGTAAATCAGTACATGCCGTCTTCCGACCACTTGACTCGTGCGACTCCTCGCTGGGTCGATCAACGGTCGGACAGCGGTCAAGAGGCTGAGACCGAGTTGTTTCCTTCTGTCTCGATGCTCGGGTCACCGGACTGGTAGGTGATGGTGTTGTCATCGCCTTGAACGTCGATATCGCGGGTTTCCTCGACCTCGATCGTGTTCCTGTCCCCGTCGACGCTGACTTCCTCGACCGACCCACTCGTGGCAGTGTTGCCGTCGCCTTCGATATCGATCTTGTCCGCAGCACCACCGGTGACCGTATTGGTATTCCCATCTATCTCGATGTCCTCGCAGTCGCCGGTCACCGTTAGTTCCACGTCATCGGTCTCGACATCGATGTCTCCACCCCCGGAGCATTCGACCGTTACCGTCTCCCCCGAACTCGTGATCTTGTGCTCCGCTCCAGCCACCAACGAGATCGCGCCTGCGGAGCCGACTCCAGCCGAAGCGGAACCCGAGGCAGATGGTCCCGGCGATGCTGTTGCCGACGGCGTCACTGTCCTGCTCGAGGTGGCCGATGCGGTAGGAGTTGCGGATGCCGACTCCGATTCCTCACCCGCGGTAGGCGCCGACGTCGAAGTGTCACTGTTAGTCGGAGCAGTCCCGGCGTCTGTGCCGGAATCCAAGGAACATCCCGCGAGGAAGAGGACGGCGGAAGCGAGCAGTCCCACACGCGTAAGGGTTTGGTTCTGGGGGTTCATCGGTTCTCCCTGACTGGCAATGAGCTCTTCTGTTTACTGTCTCCTGAGCCGGTCATCCTGTCGAAACCCGCCAGAAAATAAGCGTACTTGCTCGTTGCGTCCGTGACGATGGAGCAGCTACTGCCGAATGAACGGACAAGTGGGGTAGGCGGGCGTTGACTACGACACCACATATCTGGAACAAGCCTGAACAGAGTCTCGAGGACCTGAGGTGGCCTTGTTCAAAAGGGCCGGCGCATCGCGGAGGGTTTCAGGATCGCCGCCGACTGGACCCATCCGGTCGCTGAGCGGTTCCGCGGAAGAGTTACCGAAATCCATGGGATGCGCCTGAATTGATGCGGGAACCTTGTGCGGCAAAGCTCACAGCTGACGTGACGAACACCTGAGGAGAGAACCGGCACCCCGGCGTACAGCAGATCGCCTGCCTAGGGGGAAGGTTCCAACCGTGCATTCAACTTCATTGCAGCGCCGAGAAGGTCTGCGGCGCCCCACCACTCCGCCGCCAGCCCGTCCTCGAACCGAACAAGGTGCATGGCATTGATTGCTATCTGCCGGCCGGTACCGGGCAGGCCGAGGAACTCCCCTTCGTGTGTGCCGGTCCACAGCACCCGCCCAGCGATCTTGTCGCCTTCCACCACGGTGTCGGAGACGACGCCCGTCATATCGGGAGAGGCGGCATGCATACTGCGCACCCAGAAGATGAAGCCTGCGCGCCCTTCAGGCTGACCGGGTACAGGCATGTGGTCGATCAGATCAGCAGCAATCAGTTTTTCCAGCGCTACGGAATCACCAGCTCCCACCGCACCGATGATCCTTCCATACGCTTCGCGAAGGTCTGAACCGTCTGGCATTGCGGCTCCTCGTACACCGTTTCAATCGCTGCTCACCGGCCACCTCCTGCAAGTGTGAGCCGGTGGCCGCGGGTAGGCAAGAAATCAGCTGTCGAATGAGTGCCCCACGCTCTCACCAAGCCCTGGCAATCAGTGAGACGACGATCTGGACCTGGGGTCCAGGCGGTCGGTTGACCGGTCGAGATCACCATCGTCTCGAACACCTTCCTCATTTCTGCTCGAGGGGCCGCGCGGGAAACTGAACTCAGGCCATGTCCTTTGAGGAGTGAATGCCTGGCTACTCGACGGGACCGTAGCCGCCGGCGCGATCAAGCGCAGGGGTTAACGAGTATCCCGGGGTGGGTCATCGGGAGTGGGTTGTGGGTACGCTTCCACTCATGCAGATCGTGACGCGTTACAGGTGATCGACGTATCGGATTCGGTGCTCGATAGCGGGAGCATCACGGACTTCTTCAAACAGCTCACCTTCGGCGGCGGGAGGCTCTTTGGCGATGACGGGTCGGTGGAGTGTGGGCTGATGTTTAAAGGTGAGAGCGGGCAGACGTTGTTCTGCGGCGGTTCACCGACAATTACCAGCATGTATATGGGGATCGATGCTCAGCACGCGATCGGTGAAGGTCCTGCCCTGCAGGCCCTGAGCGCATCGGAGTTGCAGGTAGCCGACGACACCAGCGATGTGGATCATCCGCCGTTCTTCCAGATCCCTGCGTCTTTGGGGTTTGCCTCGATCCTCAGCGTTCCCTTGAAAATCGGTACTGCAGGCTTCGCGGCACTGAACTTCTATGCGCAGCCCGTAGCTTTCTTCACAGTCGAAAGGCAGCGCATCGCATCGGTCTTCGCGGAGCAGGTAGGTACGTCCGTGGAGATGAGGGTACGCCTGACCCGGTACCAGGAGTTGACGGTGAACATGCGTTCAGCAATGGAGTCACGTACCACCATCGACACGGCCATCGGCATCATCATCAGCCAGAATCAGTGCACCCAGGAGGAGGCTTTCGCCATCCTTCGACGAGCCTCGAATTCCCGCCAGATCAAATTGCGCGACGTGGCAAAGAACCTCGTCATGCATGCAAGCGGTGTTCCACCGATCACTCACTTCACGACCTGACCGACAGGGGACTCTCGTGTCCGCCGGTCATCGATCGTGGTTCTCCGATCGTCGCTGTACCAGCATCAGGAATTCCCCGGGGCCGACGTGAGGACCTGGACGACCTCACAGGCAAGATCAAGCCGAATCACGAACGGTTATCGACGGCGGCACGTTCTCCGGTACCTTCATGCCTCGGTGAGCGCCACTTCTGCAGGGGCTACGCGGCCTCCCTCGAGCCGGATGACATGGTCGGCTGCAGTGAGTGCGACGTCGTCATGGGTTACACAGATCATGGTGGCGCCGCGCGCCCGTTCGGTGAGCAGGACATCTGCGACGACTCCCCGGGTAACAGCATCGAGGCCGGTCGTGGGTTCGTCGAGCAGGACGATGTCGGCGCGTTGCGCCAACCCTTGTGCCAGGAAGGCGCGTTGCCGCTGACCACCCGAGAGGGCGCTGAGGAGGCGGTCCTGGTAGCCGTCAAGGCCAACGAGACCGATGCAACCGTCGATGATCTGATGGTCTTGAGCGCGCAGGCATCGCACCATGCCCGCGGTAGGCCATCGTCCCATGGTCACAGCGTCCCGCACCGTCAGCGGCATGCTGTCGGGGACCTCGCTGCGCTGTACGACAAGGGCCCTGCGGACCCGCGGGGGTACGGACACCATGCCACTGCGGGGGTTCAGCAGGCCGGCGAGAACCGCCAGAACCGTCGATTTCCCTGACCCGTTGGGGCCGGCGATAGCTGTCACAGCACCCGGCTGGATCGACAGGGAGATGCCGCACAGGGCGTCAACCCCGTCGTGGTCGAACCACACATCGGTCAGCGTGAGCACCCCCGGATCGGCCGCACCTGGTCGGGGAGCAGATCGAGCGGAAGAGGTTCTGATCAGGGACATCACCTGAAAGTACCATATTGAGAATGATAATCATTTAAGCCTATGGTTGCCCGGTGACCTTGCTCCTGGAACCGTTCGCCACAGACTTCATGCTGCGCGCCCTCTTGGGCGGATCGCTCTGTGCTGCGATCTGCGCCGTCGTCGGAACATGGGTCGTGATCCGGGGAATGGCGTTCCTGGGCGAGGCGATGGCGCACGGAATGCTGCCCGGGGTGGCACTGGCGACCCTGGCTGGGGTTCCCGTGATCCTCGGAGCGGCGGCCAGCGCGATCGCCATGAGTCTCGGCGTGAGTTTCCTGGCACGCCGTGGGCGCCTCTCACACGACACGAGCATCGGCCTGTTCTTCGTCGGCATGCTCGCCGCCGGGATCATCATCATCTCCTACTCGAAGAGCTTTGCGACCGATGCGACGGCAATCCTGTTCGGGGACGTGCTGGCGATCGGGTCCGACGGTGTGTGGGGCCTTGCCGGTGCACTGCTGGTCACCGTCCTCGTCGCGCGCGCCTTCCATCGCGCCTTCGTGGCCCTCGCCTTCGACCGCCGGATCGCGCAGGTCATGGGTTTGCGCCCACAGCTCGCGCAGGTGCTCCTCGTGGGGCTGGTGACACTCGCCGTCGTCGCCTCCTACCAGGCTGTCGGCGCGCTGCTCGTCATCGGATTGCTCCTCGCCCCAGCCGTTGCTGCTGCTCCTTGGGCCTCGCGCATCCCCACCACGATGGTCCTCGCGGCACTGATCGGCGCAGCATCCGTCTTCCTCGGTCTCCTGGCCTCCTGGTACTACGGCACGGCGGCCGGCGGGTCGATCGCCCTTGCAGCCATCGGCTGCGCCTCCCTGTCGAACATCACCCGCAACCTCACCCGCCGGCGCCCGACCCGCGACAGCTCTGGTAACAGGTCCACCGGTCCGGAACCGACAATCCCTTCACAGAAAGCCCTTCGTGCACACGCCTAACATCCTGCTTCTCGCCCTTCCCTTGCTCGCCCTCACCCTTGCCTCCTGCTCGTCGACGGACTCGTCCGGGGATGACGTGAATAATCCTTTGGTCGCTTCCGGTTCGGCACCTGCTCCTGTTGGTGATGGACACGGGACTCTTCAAGGCTCCACGGAAGTAGCGGAGCCTCAGCTTCACCTGATGACCGTGGACACGGACGGCCACGTCGACCTGCTCGACCTGGCAGACGAGACCACCACTGGTATCGGTGAAGTCCAGGACGTCAGTGACACCTTCACGGACGGCCGCCATCTCTTCACGTCGTCCGCCACGACCGGGGTCATGACGGTCATCGACAGTGGCATGTGGACCTGGGACCACGAGGACCACTTCCACTACTACCGCGGCGAACCGAAGATCATCGGGACGATCGACGGCACGGGCGAAGCGATGGTGACGCCCGGCTCCTCAGGCACGGGAATCTACTTCCCCGACAGCGGTGAGGGCGCAGTGCTCGACAACGACGCCCTGGCGCAGGGCGAACTGACCGTTCGTACCGAATTTTCGGGACAACCACACGGAGGGATGCTCATCCCACTGTCGAACCTCACCCTCCTGACCCGACCAGGAATCGATGCGACAGCGGCGTCCGTTCAGGTATACGACGCTGACGGCGAACTGGTGGATGGTTCGTCAGCTGAATGTGTCGACGCCCAGGGCACTATCACCACACCTGTCGGCATCGTCATCGGGTGCGACGACGGCGCCCTTCTGGTAACGCTCGATGGTGACCAGGTCACGTTCGAACGGATCCCCTACCCGGCAGACCCGCCCACGGACAAAGCAACAGAGTTCCGGGCCCGCGAAGGGCGGCCAACAGTCGCCGCGGTCGCCGGGGACCAGGGCGCCTGGTTACTGGATACCCGTCGACGTTCCTGGCAGTTCATCCCCACGGAAGCTCCGTTGCTGCAGGTTTCCGCCGTCGACGACAGGGAAGGCCACGTCATCGCCCTCGGGAACGACGGTCGCATCCTCGTGCTCTCCGCCGAGACTTCCGGAACGATCGCCGCAACCGAACCGCTTCTGGCCGGGACCCTGAAGAATCCGGCACTTCTTGCCGGGGTCGAACTGACCACCGACCAACAGCGGGCTTACCTCAATGCTCCCGCCGAACAACAGCTCCATGAGATCGACTTCGCCGACAACGCGCGCATCGCCCGGACCTTCGACACCGCCAGCGTTCCTGCACACTTCGCGGAAACCGGCCGATGAGCAGGGTCCTCTTCAAGCCCCTGGCCCTGATCCTCGCCTCAGCAACGGTCATCGGAGCGTCGGGGTGCGCTACCGCCGGCTCCGACAAACCCGTCATCGTGGTCACCACCAACATTCTTGGAGACGTCGTCCAGAACGTCGTCGGCGACGAGGCCGAGGTACGTGTGCTCATGCAGCCGAACGCCGACCCGCACTCCTTCGAAATCTCCGCACAGGACGGAGCCATGATGCGGCAGGCAGACCTGATCGTCACGAACGGTCTTGGCCTCGAGGAAGGCTTACAGCAGCACATCGACAGCGCACAGTCCGACGACGTGCCCATCCTCGTCGCCGGAGAGGTCATCGAGCCCCTCGCCTATACAGAGGGTGACACCGAGGGTGCGCCGGACCCCCACTTCTGGACCGATCCGGCCCTCATGGTCGACGTCGTCGACACTCTCGAGCAACGGGTTCTGAGTATCGACGGCATCGCTCCCCGAGCCATCGAAACCTCGGCGGCCACCTATCAGGCAGAGCTCGCAGACCTCGACGCAGCCATGACAGAAGCCCTCACAGCGGTTCCCGTTGACCGGCGGAACCTCGTGACCAACCACCACGTCTTCGGCTACCTCGCCGCACGATACGACTTCCGCGTCATCGGCGCCGTGATCCCGGGCGGCACAACCCTGGCCTCGCCCAGCGCCTCCGACCTGCGCGACCTCGTCGCGGCCATCGAAGAGGCGCAGGTGAACACCATCTTCGCCGAGTCCTCCCAGCCGGACCGACTCGTCCAGGTCCTCGCGGACGGCGCGAACATCGACGTCGACGTCGTCGAACTCTTCACCGAATCACTCACTGATCCCGGTGAGGGCGCAGACACCTACCTGACCATGATGCGCACCAACACCGAGCGCATCTCCACCGGACTCTCACCCTCGAATCCAAAAGAAACAGAAGGAAAACAATGACAGCGAATCAGCTCACGAAACACCGGAGGCACCTCGCCCTCGCGGCGACCGTCGCCAGTTCCGCTCTGCTCATGACGGCATGTGGGTCCTCCCCGGAACCGGCGTCCGAAGCATCAGCCACACCAGACCCCACCCCCTCGGCGACCTCCGCGTCACCCACCTCCCGCGTCGCACTGTCCTACGACGGCGGCATCGCCGTCGTCGTAGGCACCACATTGGAACTCGAGGGCGATCTCCCCATCGACGGGTTCACACGGCTCAACCCCGCAGGCGACGGGCGCCACGCCCTTGTCACCGTCCCCGAGGGCTTCCGGGTCCTGGATCTCGGGACCTGGACCGATTCCTCCGGATCCCAGCAGGCAGAACCGAAGCTCACCGACCTGATGTTCGAAGCCGAAACCGCCGGACACGTGGTCCAGCACGGTGACAAGACCGTCCTCTACGCCGACGGCACCAGCGATACCACCATCTTCACCACTGACGACCTGCTCGATGCTGGAGACAGCCTCCCCGCGACCGACGTCATCACAGGCGATGAGGCGCACCACGGCGTCTCCATCGTCCTCGAGGACGGCACCTTCCTCACCACGGTCGGCAACTCCGAGAGCCGATCGGGGATCAAGGTCCTCGACGCCGACGGGAACGAGACCGCCAGCAGCGACGAGTGCCCCTCCATCCACGGTGAAGGCACCGCGATGAACGAGGTGGTCGCCTTCGGCTGCAGCGACGGCGCCCTCGTCTACGACAAGGGCGAGATCACCAAGATCATCTCGCCGGACGAGTACGGACGCATCGGCAACGCCTATGTCAGCGAGAACAGTCCTATCATCGCCGGTGACTACAACTCCAACCCCGACGCCGAGGACTACCTGCTGAGCGAACTCGCCCTGATCGACACCGGGACGAAGACCATGCAAGTCATCGACCTGCCCGAGGGTGTCGAGTACACGTTCCGCGATGTCGCCCGCGGACCCGATGAGGAGATCCTCATCATCGCCACCGACGGCGCCCTGCACACCCTCGATCCCGAGACCGGGGAGGTCACGAATTCCATCCCTGTGATCGAGGCCTGGGAAGGGCCCATCGAGTGGCAGGACCCGCACCCGGCCATCGAGGTGATCGGTGAAACCGCTTACATCACCGACCCCGCCGCGAAGAAGCTCTACGCCGTGGACATCACCACCGGGGACATCACCTCATCCGGAGAACTCCCCGGCGTCCCGAACGAGATCGCAGCAGTCGAAGGCTGATCCTATTCGTTCTCGTTCTCGTTCTCGGTGGAGCTGGAACCTCGACGGCGCCAGCTCCACCGTCGATGACCTCGTATGCAGCGTCCGGCACCAGCACGCCCTGACAATCAGTGGGACAACGACGATCTGGTCAGGACCACCGTCCGGCTCACGGACACCGCCCCGCTGAGAAGTCAGGACCCGAAGTCGAAGGAGCCCATGACTGCGTCAGCACCTGCTTCCTCCAGGTGAGCACCGAGGATCCCAGTCAGGATGCCGGCGAGGATGATCATGACGGCTCGCCACGGGCGACGACCAGATGATTGCAAGGCTGGTTCCATCTGCCCTTCGACCGTGACTCCCCTTCTGCCCATGACGGTCCTTTGTCATCGTGAAGATCTGAGATCTCGGGGAGATTCCCGTCTTGCAACTCATGGGATTCAGGACAACGAAAACGAGACACCACAATCGCTTACGGACAGCCCTACACAGTTCATGGTGCTAGAACGGGGCGGCGATGACGGTATTCGGTGGGAGTTGTGCTGGCTTGGCGCTTGAACGCTGTGCTGAATGCGTAGGCGTTGTTGTATCCGACGCTGTGGGCAACTCCTGCAACCGTGTTGGACGGAGTGTGGAGTAAGTCGCCAGCGAGAGTGAGTCGCCATCGGGTGAGGTAGGTCATCGGTGGCTCTCCGACGCTCGTTCGGAAGCGGGCCGCGAGTGTGGCGCGGGAGGCGTTCACCTTGCGGGCGAGAGTGTCCACGGTCCAGGGGGCAGCGGGGTCAGTGTGCAGGCATTCAAGGGCGCGGACAACCAGCGGATCGTTGCAGGTGAGCCAGGTGGCCGTCACCGGGCGGTCGGGGTCACTGATCCAGCTGCGGATGGTGTTGACGACGAGGACGTCGAGGAGGCGGTCGACGACGATCTGGGCTGCTGGATCTTCGTTGGCCAGTTCACACTGAAGGAGTTGGATGAGGGCGTTGTCGGCACGTGCGCCCGGGACCACGGCGAGGCGGGGCAGGGCGCGTGTGACGAGGCCGCCGGCGTTGTCAGGGCGTTGATACGTGCCGACAAGGAGCGCGGTTTCCCCGTCGATCGCGTTGCCCCATCGACGGATGCCGTGCCGGAATTCATCGCGGAGGTCGCGACCATCGAGGGTGGTGCACTGCTGTCCGGGCCCGATCTCGATCGAGGGTGTACTGGTGGCGGCGTCGGTTACTTCGTAGGGCTCAGGGCCGCGTATCAGGGCAACATCACTTGCGTTGAGCAGCGTGCCATTCACCCGGGCCTGCCCGCGGGTGACGACGAGCACGGTGAGAGCCGCCTGATCGTTCACCGTGATGCCCCATGGGGCACTCATACTCATGGCGAGAGCGAACGCGTTGGCTGCTCGAGGGCCGTCAAGGAAATGCGTCAGCGGATCCACCCGAGCAACGCTAGACGATCACGAAGGCGGGAGCGAGTCTGGCCCATTCACAATCTGATTGTCTGCCGGTGTACTGGCTGTATGACTACTCTCATCCTCGGCGGCGCTGGACGATCCGGCTCACGTATCACTGACCGACTCGTCGCTGCCGGACTACCGGTACGATCCGCCTCGCGGCGCACCGGCTTTGACTGGGACGACCGCTCGACCTGGGAGGCTACTTTCCGCGATGCCTCCGCGGCCTACGTCTGCTTCACCCCTGACCTCGCCCTCCCTGGAGTGCCAGAAAAGATGGAGGCACTTGGTCAGCTAGCTGCAAAGGAAGGTCTGGAGCGGCTGGTTCTGCTCTCGGGCCGGGGAGAGGAAGGCGCTCGGGCAAGCGAGGAGGCGCTGCGCAAGGGCAGCGTGCCGACCACGGTGCTGCGCTGTTCCTGGTTCCAGCAGAATTTCTCCGAACATTTCCTCACCGGCCCGGTGCGTCGGGGTCGGTTGCGGCTACCCGCCCCTGACGTTCCAGAAGCTTTCGTGGACTTGGAGGACGTAGCTGACGCGGCAGTCGTAGCCCTGACCCGGACACCCGTAGACGATGCGACGTATGAGCTATCGGGCCGGAACTGCTGACCTTCGCCCAAGCAGCTGCAGTGCTTGGTAACGCTTGCGGTAGGCCGGTCACCTTCGAGGCAGTCGACGTGTCGACTTTCGTCGACGATCTGGCAGTCGACGGAGTGCCGGCCGCGGAGGCCGAACCGTTGGCTTACTTGTTCACCTACATCCTGGATGGACGGAACGCATCACGGGCAGACGGCGTCGAACAACTGCTCGGCCGCCCTCCAGCATCCTTGGCATCCTACGCGCGGCGGACCGCCGACTCAGGAATCTGGTCATGATCCAAGTCGCCGCAGTAGTAGGAGCCGGGCTGGTCGGCGGCATCTATGCAGCCTTCTCGACAATGGTCATACCCGCACTCGCGCGGCTCGACAATCACGACGCAACTGCCGCAATGCTCCTCATCAACCGGAAAGCCGAACATGGCCCCTTTATTCTGCTTTTCGGATCCGCCACCGCAGCAGCCATCGGCCTAGCCATCAGCGCAATACCGCGCGGAGGAGTCACGGACATGGTCATCGCCGGCACATCCCTCGCAAGCACCATCGTGACGATCACCATCAGCGTCCCTCTCAATCGGCAACTCGCTCGAGAAGGTGCAAGCTTCTGGGCCGAGTATCGCCGCCGCTGGATAACCGCAAACACACTACGAGCCGCACTCGCCACCACCGCGGTCGTTATCGCAGGCACCCACTGGATCCTCACCACCGAAAGCAACGCATAGGCGCATCGTGGTCGAAGCTCGATCCCGAATGCCCTGGACGAATGCCGCACGCGTTGGGAAATCGTTGTTGTGCTGGGCTGCGGGCAGGTCACCGCAGGGGCGTACTGAGTCGGTTCTGGCAAAACGTCCACTCCCGCACGTCGAAGCTGGCCGTCAGAGGCTCGTCGGGCGGGACGTCAGGCGCAGGGATGACACGATCCCAGTACCTGACGTCCCGTCGCCTTCACACTTCTGCCATGGTTTTTTTGGGGGCCGTATCCTTCCTGAGAGCCAGGACACCGATACCCACGAAGACGATGGCGGTAGCGGCGGCGAAGGCGTCGCCGTGGGGCTCCCGCGTATGGATAGCGGTGAAGTCCGCAAGTGCATGCACGAGGATCAGGGGCAGGATCCAGTGGAAGCGGTACTGGAAGGCGGCCATGGCGAAGCCCACGACCCCCGACAGGAGAACATTGGTGAGGATGTCAAACGTGCCACGATCCGTCGTGGCGAACAGGGACAGGTGCTGCAAGCCAAAGAGCGCCCCAGTCAGGATCACGGCGGGCGCTGCCCTATAGCTCCGGCTGAGCCGTTCGAGGACCACGCCCCGGCTGATGAGTTCCTCATTGAATCCCACCAGGAGAAGTGTCACCACCCAGAGCGATGCTCCGGGTGAAGTGATGTCGAGGCCGGCCGGAAGAATCCACACCAGAGCTTCCAGCAGGAGCAACACAACGAGGAGCGCCGCGGCCCGTCCGGCCCACAGGCGGGTAATGCCGATTCGTGACCACAGTCCGAAATAGGTCACCAACCCGGCCGCGAAGAGGCAGCAGAGCACGTTGACGAACAGCCCGGCGTACCACCCCTGAATACCGATCAAAGGAGCGAGAGCCAATCCGCCGAGTATGACGCCGAAGCGACCCACATGGACAGCCGCACCAAAAGCCAGGTCGCTCCCCCGTGTGGTCATCATGGACCGAACATACAGCGACAGTAGTGGGGCGCCTAGGAGCACCTACCTGACACCACGGCGCCCATCGAAACGAGCCTGGTCGTGCACCCACCACTGAAACCGTCCGGTGAAGGATCCTCGACGTGCTCCATCGATTGCCGCGAGGCGCGCCCGCTGGTCCATCAACGCGAAGGAGAGGAATGGCGGTACTTGCCTATGCTTCGGTCATGGACCCTAGAACGAGCAGAGTCGAAGAGTTGCGATGGGCTGCGGTCCTCCTCCTCGTTCAAGGGGCTCTCATGGAAGGAACTGCAGCACTCGGTCTGATCGTCCTTTTGTTCATTGGAACCGAGCAAGCATCGATTGCTGAACACGCAACCGTCTTCGCTCTCCCCTACCTCCAGGAGAATCTCTATCTGATGATTGGCATGAGTGGGATCTTCGGTGTTCTTCGAATTATTGGAGCGGTTGCTTTGTGGCGGAACCGCCTCTGGGGAGCCGGTCTTTCGATCGCGATGTGTCTGGTGACCCTTTCATTGATGATCTTCCTTCTGCCGGCTGGACTGGCCGACGGCCTGCTGTCCGGCACGGCTCTAGTCCTCATACTGCACAGCTGGCTCGGGCGAGATCAAGAATGTGCCGTTCGAGCGATCATCAGCTGAGCTACCTCGTAACGCTATCCATATGTGTTGAAGTGGAGAACGGCGAGTGGAATATGAACGGCCACCGGACGGATCCCCCTGTTTCGCTCCGCTGGTCGCCGTTCCACACGGGTTCGTTGTTCGCGGGCCAAGATTTTGCCCGGGCACTTCTCGTCAGCCGGTTGGACGGAGGGAGGTGATCATTGCCCTGATCTTTTGGTACTCCTCGGTCTCCGCGTAGACCTCTGGGGTGTCTACGTGCATGGGCCTGCCGGGCGAAGTGTCGAAGGGGTCGTAGATCCCTCCGAATGCCGCACCGCTGGGGGGCCAGGTGAAGAAGTGGGCGATAGGGCAGGCATCTGGCCCGGTGGGATCCGGAGACGAGGTGATGCCGTACGCGAACGTCACCATCTTCACGGGATCGGTGGCGTACGGATTGGTGCGGGACTCGAACCGGAACGTCGGCGTCTCGCCTGCTTGTGCCAGTGCAGGCAGCGGTTCGGAATTGATCACGGAGTATGGAACTTTCTCGGTGCACACCGAAGCGGTGACGAGGTTGGTCTGAAGCGTGGCGAGTTGTCTTCCGGCGGCATCATTGACGACGACGAACACCCCGCTAGGTGCTGCCGCGTCGGGGCTCTCGGCCACCGTCCAGTCGATCGGATGATCGAAGGACAGGGCGCCATCAGACGTCGTGTAGGTGACGACATCTGCCTCCGATGCGGAACTTGCCGGGGCGGAAGTGGCTGGAGTAGTGGTGGGGTTGCTCGTGGCTGAACCGTCTGGTTTCGCAGTGGTGGATGTCGTGTCGGATGGGGGTGATGCCGTGGATGTTGCTGCGGGTGGGGTTTCCTGTGGGGTGGCCGGGTTGGCTTGCGGAGTAGCGCAGGAGCTGAGAATGAATGCGAGGCATACGGCCCCGGTGAATCCAACGGTTGGGGTTGCTGAACGGCCCATGGTTATTCCTTTGTAGCTAGGTGGACCGTTCTATTGTGGTGCTCAGTTCGCTGGTGGAAAACGGCCTTAATAAAATTGTTGCGGCCGTCATTCGATCGTTGCCGTTCCGTTAGTCCGTTGTGTCCCCGCTTGCCGGCTGTCCGTCGACGTTGTGTGGTCGAAGCGGTCGAGGGCAGACCGGGACCGATGCTCCAGACGAAGCTCCGAACGTCTGCAACGAGGCGCGCAGGCTTCCGCCCGGGCGAGATGTCCGGGCGGAAGCTCGATGTGCACACATGGCAAGATCATTTGCATGACTCTGCGTTCTCCTGCCAAGGAGCTCCTCTCGATTCTCCTGCTCCTGTCGTTGGCTCCCGGGGCAGGGAAGCAGAGCCCCAGCATGAATGCCAATTGGCTGCTTCTGATCTACCGGCTACCCAGTGAGCCGTCGCGTTTACGTGCCATGGTGTGGCGGCGACTTAAGGCTGCGGGTGCGATCTACTTGGCAAACTCGGTCGCGGCGCTGCCTGAGTCTCCTTGGGCGGAACGGACGATGCGCAAGCTGCGGGCCGAGGTCGAGGGCCTTGGCGGCTCCGGTCAGCTTCTGCGGGCCGAGACGCTCGTCGGTGTCGAACAGATCGTCGCGGAATTCAACGCTGCTCGGGATGCGGAGTATGCCGAACTGCTCGGCAAATGCGCGGACTTCCATGCCGAGCTTGAAAAGGAAACCAAAGCGGAGAAGTTCACATACCCCGAGCTCGAGGAGAACGAGGAGGATCTGGCCAAGCTGCGTGCCTGGCTGGACAAGATCAGTGCGCGTGACACGCTCGAAGCTCTGTGTGGGGGGCAGGCGCGGGAAGCTGTTGAGGCGTGCGCCGAGGCGTTGAATGAGTTCGCAGAGCACGTTTACGCTGCCGAGTTGGACGGCACATCCTAGTCACGACTATCACCGCAGACCTGACCGGACGGATGAATCGAGGCCACAAGGACGGAACTGCTGGCGGTCCTGCTGACCTTCGGCACAGTCTTGTCGGATTGCTCAACACCACTCTCCTGGCCACATTGGTGCTGGCCAACCGCTACCGGCCTTGATTGGTCTGGCTCGGTGTCACAATGGCTCTTACCGTTCAGGCCGCTAATGCAATCGCTTTTGGTCGTCGGAGTCATGGCTTGGGGCAATCTCAGGTGACGTAGATCTGATTGAGAACCGCATCAACGGTCGCGCCGTATTGGATACGATCAGCTAATTTTGGCGATGTGTTGCATAAAGACACAATCAGAAAATCTTGGATGCATCAAGGCGGTCCCCTTCCGGCGACCATTTCGGTCGTTACGGTGAAATTCCTACAATCGAGACGAAGTGATTAGGCCCTACCAGCCTATTCGGCCATGGTGTCGAGGGTGTCCGGATAGTTGTTCGCTTCTGAATCAGGCGTCAAGCGTGACGAAGGTCGAGGTGGTCCCGGTTTCGGCAACGACGCCCTCACGCACGGCGACCACCTCCGCGGCCTTCAACGACCGACGCTGGACGATTGCCAGCGCAATGGGCGTCTATTCGTCCGCGACGCCCTGGAACCGGTTGTGCCGGCCGCAGGAGTTCAGCGCGAATTGGAGGTTCAAAGCGACTACGTGTATCAGGTATTCCGCTGCGAGGCGTTCTTGATCCGCGGCCCAGAATCCGGTACGGCGACAGCGTGCGGAGCTGCCCGGAGCTGTACTTCGGCGAAGCCGATGTCGGGTTTCTCTTGCGTAACGCGGATCGGTTCTGACCGATGATCTTGCAGGATGATCTCGGTTGTCCCGAACTTCTAAATCGCCGTGCGCACGGCACGACGGCGGGGCTCAGGGCTCCACAAGCCGCCTTCGCCACTTCACGATGTCGTTGACGAGGACCTGATACGCCAACAGCCGCTTGAGGCGGGCGTTTCCCTCCGACTCCTGGGTCCGCTTGGACTCCTCGGTGTTCTGTTCGGGCCCGTACTGGTTCGGCCACCGGTACCGCGTAGCCTCAGTTCCTCCTGTGTCCATGCTCGGACACGAAACTCACACAGACGCCGAATTCCACATGGGGACCAGATGTAACCACTGTTATTTACGTTTCATAACAAGCGTCACTATATTCTTGTAGTGCCGGGTTGAATGCATCAAAGAGGAGAGAAAAGGGTCTTCCTCTCCGTTGTGATGTCAATTACAGTGAAGGCGTCCCCTCGGTACTCACACGTTCAAAGGCCTCGTCAAGACATTATGGTTTCTATGATCACGTTCATTCTTGGCGCAGCGCTATTGATCTACGCCGCCGACAAACTCGTCAGTCATCTGGTCGGCGCAGCGCGAGGCCTGACGGTCTCGGTCTTTCTACTCGCCATAATCTTCACCGGGATCGAGTTCGATGATGTAGCCCTCGGGGTTGTTCTCAACCTAGAGGATATGGACGGGGTTGCAGTCGGCATTGTCTTCGGAACCACTGTGTCGTACAGCGGTATCGTCCTCGCTATTGCGGCAATCGTGGCTCCGACGAGAGTCAGCATCCCGCGGGACTACCTCGGTATCTTTGCCCTCTCACCTCTCATACTCATCCCGTTCCTCTTGACCGGGCCAATGACAATCGTCCACGGATTCATTCTGGTGGGCCTCTTCCTGGTGTTCCTCACCTACGTGGTCGTCCGGGAATCCAGGGCTAACAGGCCAGTTTTCCGTGATGCTGAGATGTTCGAGGCCTATGAGATGGCTCGCACGCCCGGCAGTCAAGCCGCTTCCAGCACAGACACGCTGACCTTGACCCGCGGCGAAGGTGGGGCGTCACCAAGCCAATCGAGCAAGTTCTTTACCAAGAAAATGCCGTTCCCGGAAGCGAATCGGCGCGTTGGCTTACCTGCACTGGCGCTGGTCGCCCTCGCGCTCGTCGGGCTCATCCTCGGTGCCTATCTTGTCGCTGAGGGAACCGGAGGCATTCTGGAAGACCTCGGCATGGAAGCGACCGTTTTCGGCGCGACGATCGCCACCCTCGTCCTGACTCTCGAAGACCTTTACCTCACGGTCAGGCCTGCCATGAAAGGCGCTCCAGAAATAGGCATCGCCAACCTGATCGGCAGCGCGGTCTTCTCAGTGACGGCAAAACTCGGCGTGCTTCTGCTTTTCGGCAGCGTAATCGTCGACCCCCAGGTGTTCACGTGGCACCTGCCCGCACTGACGCTGATGACCTGGGTCGCGACATACTTCCTCTGGACAGGACATCTGCGCAGATGGCACGGCTTTGTCCTCCTTGGTCTCTACATCGTCTATTGGACGGTAACCTTCTTCGGCTTCGGGGAAATACCAGTCGAGATGGACTGAACTCTTGGACGACCCTCCATCAGTGGAGATCAACTAAGTCCCTGCCAGTTTCCACAACCAATCAGATGCAGGATGGGTACATCTCGTGGGACTTGAGTCAGTCACAGCCAACCCGACACCTGCATCTACACCTGTGCGGCCCGACGCCGGAGTGTCTCCGCGTCGTCGGGTTGGCACATCAGCAGGTGGAACACCGGCATCACGGGGTTCGTGGCTCGTTGTCGACACGTACTCGCCAGTACACGATGAGGTCTTTACCATCGGAGAATGGGTGTGGCTGGGGTCACATGGGGCAAGCTCTATCCCGTTACAGGGCCAGATCGGGACGCGGCGTTGCGTTCAGGTTTTGATGACGAGCCCGAGCAGTCCTTCTGCCCGGGTGATTCCAGGGGGAATTCATGGCCGCGGTGATCGAACTTTTTCATGATCGAGACGATGCATACAGATTCAGATTGAAAACACCCGACGGGACAGTAATCGCCGTGTCCAAACCTTTCCCGGACAAGGCTGCGGCCGTAGCGGGTATCCGTGCCGTCCGTGAGTGCGCGGGAACCGGCCTCATTACGGACCTCTGCTTACCAAGACCTCACACAGCAGGAGCCCCGCGACGACCGGTAGGACCCGCAATCAATTAGGCCCTCAGGAGGCGAGTGCAGCGTCAGCGGACGTGGTTGACGCCCGCGGCTCGGCGCCCCCAACAAATTGGTGACCGACATTTATAGCCCGGGATGGCTCGCACCGCACCTCCGCCTACTTCATGTACGTAGCGCTGTACCAGTGAGCGTCCGGCGAACCAGCAGTCACCCGTACCGGACTCTTCCTCCGTCTCCTGAAGAGGGCCTTTCCGTCTTCGGCGTTTCTTCGGTTTTCCTTCGAGCTTCAACTAGTAGTGATTTGAGGGGTGGGGATCAGGATTGGTTCTAGAAGGAACGGCGCCTTGGGGGTGCCGGACCACGAACATGAAACACTGCTCCTCCTGATTGCCACACCTGGCATCTCTTCACGAAACGGGTCTCACCATGGCACGCACCGCACGCACGTCCTCCACCCCGGCTAAGCGCATCAGCATGAAGTCCACCTCCGGCAAGGTCCTCGCCTCCGTCGCACTGCTCGGTGTCGCCGCTTCGGTGGCGGGTCTTGGCACGTATGGTTCGTTCACCTCCACCACCTCCGCCAGCGAGACCGTGACCGCCGGCACCCTGAAAGTAGCCCTCGGCGACGCCGGCACCGCCACCAACCGCCTCACCGTTCCGGCCATCGGGGTCATCCCCGGCGATTCCGTCCAGCGAGTGGCAACCCTCACGAATGCCGGCAACCAGGATTTCGGCGGTGTCACCCTCACCACCACGGCCGTGACCCCGAATGCGCAGACCCTCCCCACGAAGCTCCTCACCGACGCCGCCCTCGGCCTGCAGGTCACCGTCGACGCGTGCACCGACCCCTGGACCGAAGCCGGCACCGCCCCCGCGTACACCTACACCTGCACAGGCACCACCACCAGCGTCCTGTCCACCCGCCCCATCCTCGGCACCGACTACGCCCTCACGAACCTGCAGTCGATCGTCAGCGCCAAAACAGACAACCTCCGCGTCACCGCGACTCTGCCCACCGCCGCCGACAACACATTCCAGGGCTTGACCGGTTCCGTGAACTTCGCCTTTACCGCCACGCAGCGCGCCGCCACCAGCCGCTAGCCCTCCGGGCACGAAGCGCGGCGTCCGGGGATTCCTCCGGACACGGGCTCACCGCCCGACGTCGACCTGGTCTTCGGGCCGGATATGAAGGAGATGGATCCGTATGACGGTTATCGACCGAGCCCCGCAGTCCATCCTTTCGACGCCGGCACCGGTTCGCACGGGTTCGTCTCCCGAACCCGGTGAGGGTCCGGGTAGATCTGAAGGCTCCCTGATAGGGCGGGTCGTTCGCCGCCTGGTGAACCTGACCGGCACGCTCGTCGTGATCGGCGCTGTGCTTGTGTTCTTGTTCCTCGCTGTCGGACCGCGTTTCATGGGTTACCAGACAGCGACGATGCTCACCGGCAGCATGGCACCGGAGATCGTCCCGGGCGACGTCGTGGTCACCACCGAGCAACCCGTCGCCGACGTACAGGTCGGCGACGTCATCAGCTATCACATCCCCGTGGAAGACCATCGGGTCGAAACCCACCGGGTCGTCGAGGTCATCGCCAATCCGGATGGGACGATAGCGGTCCGCACCAAGGGCGACGCGAACGATGCGGTGGACCCGTGGGTCGCAACCCTTGACGGCGACTTCGTCTACGAACAAGCTTTCGTCGTTCCCGTCATCGGAGACGCCATCCGGGCCCTTCGCACACCCATCGTGAACACCATCCTCGTCTACGGGGCGCCCGCGGTCCTGGTCCTCGGCGTTCTCATCATGATCTGGTCACGCCCCACTACCCCCCAAACAAACACCGACGCAGGCACAGACACCGACACCGGTTCTGCCTCGCATGTCGATGCTGGTCCTGCCGCCGGGGCTTCTGACGCTGGTGGTTCTGACGCTGCAGTTGCTGGGCGTCAGTGAGTTCACGCCCGCTCCTGCCGTCGGTGGGCACGTGGCACGGGGAGGTGCCTGCGATAGTGCCAATCGTGGACCTGCCCGCCTTCGGTTGCCTCGTGCAGGAACTATCCTGCCGTGCTTGGGCCCTGGCTTTCGTGGGCACGTTCACGTCGATGCTCGAATCCCGCATCGAACGGATCGGCACGGCGTTGAACCGGCTAGACGAGGAAGAGGGACGGGTGGCGATGCTCAGCCTGATGGCCAGCGCGGCGATGGTCGGAGCCGCACGGCTCCACGCCGTGGTCGACGCCGCGCTGACAACCCCTTTCTCCCACGTCGACAGCGACACCGTGGTGAAGGTGCTGCACTTGGAAGCGCACCGCTTCCGCGACGCATTCAAGGCGCTCGCTACCTGAGCCGGGCAGGTCAGGGCCTTCTTGATGAGATTTTCGGGAACTCCCCGTGCTAGCGCCCTTGTCCCCTGCGACCGGGGTAGGCACTTTATCCTCAGTTCTTGCGCAGCATCGGGCGGTTGGTCCCGTCGCGAGGACCACTACGGCATAGGCTCGACGATCGGGACGTGGTGAGGCACCACGGCGGCGTGAGTTCAGCCGTTCAGGACGTGGTGAGGCACCACGGCGGCGTGAGTTCAGCCGTTCAGGACGTATGGGCCCACCGTGATCTGGGGAGACACATGGGATCGAGGCGCGTTGCAGCGGACGGCTCGGCATGACACCTGCGCTGCAAAGGTACCGACAGGCAAAGCCATTGCTGGTCAAGGTCCTTGCTTCCGTAGGCGCTGTCGGGGCGGCAGCAGCTGCCGCTGGTGCTGGCACGTATGGTTCCTTCACCTCCACCACATCGGTTGATGACACGCTGACAGCCGGCACCGTAGAGGTCCGCCTCGGTACCGCGGGTACCGCTGAGAACCGCCTCACCGTAGCCTTCGCCGGGGGTGTGCCCGGCGACGCGATGCAGCGCGTGGCCACCCTCACCAACGTCGGCAACCAGAACTTCGGCCGTGTCACCCTCACCACCACAGCCACCACGCGGCCACCAAGCTCACCACCGATGCAGCCAACGGCCTGCAGGTCACCGTCGACGCCTGCAGCATTCCCTGGACCGAAGCCGGCACCGCGCCTGCCTACACCTACACCTGCGGTGGGACCATTGCCAGCGTCCTGCCGATGCGCCCCATCATCGGCGCAGACCTCGTCCTGTCCAACCTTGCATCCATCAGTACCACCAGGGCGGACAACCTCCGCGTCACCGCTACCTTGCCCACTACCGCGAACAACGACTTCCAAGGCCTGGCCGGCTGCGTGAACTTCGCCTTCACCGCCACCCAACGCGCTACTACCAACCGCTGACCAGGGTGCTCCCGAGACAATGGAGCGAAGGCGGCAGGAAAACCAGCCGGGCCTCACCTCATCTGGCACCCCTCGACGGTTATTCTTCGTAATTCAGTCGCCGTGGCGTGATCTGGGCCTACACAGGCCCTTCGCCGACGTGGGCAAAACCGTTCAGATAAGGTGAGGCGCGGTCAGCTCGTCTGGATGTCCCTCAGCGCCCTCAGGGAATGTTTCACCTACGGCTTTGAACCCGTCCGGCAGACCGACCGGCTAGGGCACTGGGTTTTCCTGCCGACCAGTGTTGCGACAGGTGGTGGCCGCGATTCGACGAACGAATTGTTCCCAGGTGCTGCAGCACTTTATCCATCAGCTCCGGCAGCCTGCCAGAGCTGGATAGCGTGCCCCTCCGGATCCTGAAGGTCCGCGAACACCCCGTTCGGATAACTCACCGGGTCACGCCTGACAGGTATGCCTGCATCCTCGAGCTGAGTGACCATCGCGGCGAGGTCCCGCACCCGAAACGTCACAGCCCACGCCGTTCCGGCCGGAAAATGCTCTGATCCAAAAGGCAGTGCAGCGAACACCGTGGCCCCAGCCTCCTGTCTCCACGACGAAACGTCGTAGGACCCGGGCGGAGCATCAACGCCCAGATGAACGCTGTACCACCGAGTCAGAGCCTCCGGATCCCTGGCTTGGAAGAACATGCCACCGATACCCGTCACGCGCTCCATCCCCTGACGATAGCCGTGACCGTAACGACGTCAAGAGCGTCCCAACCCTTCCGCTTCCGCTTCCGACAGACCAACGGGTGCACGTTGTTCGAGGCAGGTCCAACCGAGCGATGGCTTAGCTCCCGTTGCGAAGCGAGGATCAATTGTCCCGGCTAGGCTCGGAGGGAAGGCAGGCAAACGGTGGGGGCAGTCATGGCTTTACGCGAATTCAGCATTCTCATCGTTCCGGTGATGTGGCTGATCATCGGTTCTTTCCTGTACCGAATCACCCAGCGATGAACAACTACTCCGTGCCAATGAATGATTATGCAGGGTCAGAGGGAGCGTTCTTCTGGTTCGCTGTGGCCGTCATCAACGCGGGGCTGGCCGAACACAAGAATCGATCCCGATTGGCGTGGTTCTTCCTGTCCCTGTTCTTCGGGCCGTTTGCCACTCTGCTGATCGTCGTGATGAGGCCGGCAAGGCCAGTTCCTCGTTCGACCTCGCGCCGGGGTAGAAAGCCTTGACGAGTAGTTGTTGGAGGGAAGCTTCCGACGCTCACCGTGCGGATGAAAGGAGCGTAGGGCGATCGCTCGACGGAAAGCTTCGTCCTGGGATCGCCCGACCGGCCGCGTGGATGACGTCATACGGAGCACTCGAGCCCCCAAGACGACAGGCGATGGGCGCCTTAGCCCGTCCAAAGTTCGTGCGGCGCCGACAGGATGCCTCGAGGATCGGGGTAGTCCCTGCCCGGGCTAGGTTGGGTACTTCTTGTGCTCGATGCAGTGCTTCGACCGCTCAGTAGCCCTCTGGCTTGGTGGCGATACCGTCGAGCCACAGGTGGTCCTTGGGGTCACTGTGGGCACCGCCCGTGCCGACGTGTTTGCTACCGATGCTGTCGCCTCTCGTGATGACGTGAACCATGGCCATGCCGTGGCCCCGCCCGAGTCCGTATTCCTCCGACAGCCATGTGAGGATGGGTCCCGCCTTGGTCTCGGGACCTAAACCGCGCTGCTGCGCAATGCCGATCAACTGGCGCGGTGTAAGCCCCGTCTTTTTCTCGACCGTATCGAGGTAGGCCTGGAACGACATCGACGTCTCCTTTCTTTCGGTCAGTGTGCCTCATCCCTTGGGAGTCCGCTAGCCGATCCTTCACCGCGAGGGGTCGCCTGTAGCCGTCAGGGGTTTCCATTATTTCGGCGAGGTGCGAAGAGGCCCAGGCTGTAGGTAAGCAGGATGAGCGACATGACCAACCCTGATCCGACAGCGGCTCCAAGAGCGCTGGCCTGGGTGGCGACAATAAGGCCCAAACCACCCAGAAAGGCGAGTGTTCCGCCTAGCGTGTAGAACATGCGCTCCTTGAAGGCCCAGGCAAAGGGAAGAAAATGTAGGCCAACAGTCAAAGCGATCAACGCAGGCCGTAGCTCTAATTCCCCCACCGACTCGAGCCACCGGCCACCGGCCGCTATCAGCGTGAACTCCAGGACGACGCAAAGGATGTAGACCCCGATGTGCCACCCGCGAGGCGGTACAAAGAGGCCGAGGGAGCGTGGGGCGGCGAAGAGGAACCAGAGGGTTGCACCGACGCACGCGACGACAAGAATGCGCGCCGCGGTGGATGGTACGTCGGAGAATCCTGGTGTGTAGGAGAAAACGAAGACACAAGCACCCACCAACCCAACGAGAGTTCCTATCCGCCGTGGATCCGCGAATCGTGGAGGTGCGGCGGTCGGAAGTGGATGAGGTGTGCTGTTATCGGTCACTGAAGGAGCCTCCCAGACAACGTCACAGCTCACTAGTTCCTGAAAAAGAATCATGAGGTGAATCGCCCGACTTCACCTTGCGGCCCTCCTACTGGACGGCCAAGTCTTCCGGGCACGGCATATCGTCCGCACAATGCGCTTGAGCGAGTTGATGTAGGAAGGGGGGCCGTCTCATTCGCCATTCATGAGGCGACATATCGTCCGAGCTCCAGCCTTGCGTACGTTGCTTCGCCCTACTCCTGTCCAGCCCACTCCACCTTGACAGTAGGATGAGACGCTCGTGATGCGTTGACCCCGTTACCCGATCCGAAGAGGACGTTCGTCGTGCTGCCACTGCGTGCTACCCGATTCAGCAAGTCTCGCGCCCTGTCCATGGCGGCCGTACTGCTGGTCCTTACCGGTTGCTCGTTCGCCGATCCAGAACCCGATGCCCCCCAATCACCCGCAGGATCACCGGTAAGCTCGGCACCCTCCACAGAGCCGGCCACCGGTGCGGCCGTCGACACCGTCGATGACGCATGTGCTCGGATTCTTGACCTGGTGCGCACGGCACCTGAGCAGCTAGCCACCGATCCGCTGGGACTGCTGGTCGAGATCGATGAGATTGCCAGGACGGCCCCGCCGGAGCTGGCCAGCCAAATCACTGAGCTCCGTGATGCCGTCGAGAGCTTTCGGCAGGGCGACGAATCACTGATCAGTGTCGTGCGGAAGGCTCGGCAGCTGCAGGAGCGCTGCTCGGCCTGACGCTCATGCACTCCGTTCCGGGGCGCTGAACGGTCTTAGGCTTGGCAGCTCCTACCGGGTGTCAGAAAGCGGGCGTGCAGCGATACCTCGAATGCGTCAGTTCAGGGCACTGATCCATTGCCCTGCTGTAGCGTGCGGGCGGGCACGTAGGGAACGCGTTTCCACTCGTGGTGGTGTTGATGGTCAGGACACTGCTCCACAATCCGGCCAAAGGTTCGTTCCGTTCAGGCTGCTCTATACCCGACGGCGAAGAGTCGACGGAAGCCGAAGACCGTCCCGTGCCCGCTCCGCGGGTATGCGGCGCGGAGCAACTCTCCGTAGCCGGCCTCGAACTCTCCGCCCTCCTCCGCGGACAGCGCGTCCAGGATCGGCCGGAGGCCGGCGCCGCGCATCCAGTCGAGGACGGCGTCCTCCCCCTGGAGCACCTGCTGGTAGGTCGTCTCCCACACGTCCGCCTCGAGCCCCGCGGACAGCAGGATGTGGAGGTACTCCGGCGGCTCGCCCACGGCATCGTCGTGGCGCAGCACCCCGTGCAGCCGGTCCTTCCACCGCTCGTTCGCGGCATGCAGGCGCAGAAGGGTGTGGGATGGAGCCGAGAAGTTACCGGGCACCTGCATCGCGAGCCATCCTCCGGCCGACAGGCCCTCCGCCCATGCTGCAAGGAGATCCTGATGTCCAGGGACCCATTGAAGGGCTGCATTGGTCACGACGACGTCGTCCCCGCCCGGCTCGTAATGGCGCAGGTCCCCGGCTTCGAACGACAGGTTCGGCATGGGAGGGCGATGCCCGGCTGCGTCGATCATGTCCCTGCTCGCGTCGATCCCCCGCACCGCCGCATCCGGCCATCGAATCGCCAGCATCTCGGTCAGGTCACCGGGTCCACAGCCGAGGTCGACGACGGAGCGCGGCGCATCATGCCCGATCCGCCCGACCAGGTCCATGAACGGGCGTCCCCGAAGGCCCGCATGGTGGCCGTACAGTGCCGGATGCCAACGCATGATCCACCCTAACTCCGGACGACACCGCCACCGGTAGGCTGAACGGACCATGAGGATCCAAGAACACCTTCCACGGCACGACGACGGCCGACTCACCGCGGACGCGGTCTACGAGGCCTTCACGACCTGGGCGACCACGCGCGGACTGGCGCTGTACCCCGCCCAGGACGAGGCGGCGATGGAGTTGGTCTCGGGGAACAACGTCATCCTGGCGACGCCCACCGGGTCCGGTAAGTCGCTCGTCGCGATTGCCGCACACCTGAAGTCCTTCGCCGAGGGGCGGACGAGCTACTACACCGCCCCGATCAAGGCGCTCGTTTCGGAGAAGTTCTTCGCACTCTGCGACATCTTCGGTCCGGAGAACGTCGGCATGATCACCGGCGACTCCGGCGTCAATCAGGATGCCCCGATTATCTGCTGCACGGCGGAGATTCTCGCGAACCTGGCCCTCAGGGAGGGTTCCGCGGCCGACGTCGACACGGTGGTCATGGACGAATTCCACTTCTACTCCGACCCGCAGCGGGGGTGGGCCTGGCAGGTGCCGCTGCTCGAACTGCCGCAGGCCCAGTTCCTCATCATGTCGGCGACGCTCGGCGACGTCACGCGATTCGAGAAGGACCTGACCGAACTGACGGGCCGCGCGACTGCCACCGTGACCTCCGTCGAACGCCCCATCCCGCTGCACTTCTACTACGTCGAGACACCGGTACAGGAGTCCCTCGAGGAACTGCTCTCCACTCGGCAGGCGCCGGTGTACGTGGTGCACTTCAGTCAGGCAGAGGCCATCGAGCGCGCCCAGAACCTGATGAGCGTCAACGTCTGCACGCGCGAGGAGAAGGACCGCATAGCCGAGCTCATCGCGTCCTTCCGGTTCTCCGCCGGCTTCGGCAAGACCCTCAACCGGCTCGTCCGTCACGGCATCGGCGTCCACCACGCGGGCATGCTCCCCAAGTACCGTCGCCTCGTCGAACAGCTCGCGCAAGCCGGCCTGCTGAAAGTCATCTGCGGAACGGACACGCTCGGCGTCGGAATCAATGTGCCCATCCGGACGGTACTGCTGACCGCCCTGAGCAAGTACGACGGCGTCCGCACGCGCCTGCTCAACGCGCGGGAATTCCACCAGATCTCAGGCAGGGCGGGGCGCGCGGGCTATGACACCGCCGGTACCGTCGTCGTGCAGGCGCCGGAGCACGTCGTCGAGAACGTGAAAGCCATGGCGAAGGCGGTGGGCAAGTTCGGCGACGACCAGAAGAAGCTGCGCCAGGTGGTGCGGAAGAAGCCGCCACAGGGCTTCGTCTCCTGGGGTAAGCCCACGTACGAGCGGCTCGTCGAGAGCGTCCCGGATCCTCTGACGTCGTCGTTTTCCGTCAGCCATTCGATGCTCCTGAACCTGCTGGAACGGCCCGGCGACCCCTTCATTGCGGCCAAGCGGCTGCTCAGCGAGAACCACGAGACGCGCGCCTCCCAGCTACGCCTGATGAAGCGGGCTATCGGCATCTACCGCGAGCTCGTCACAGCGGGCATCGTGGAGAAGCTCCCGGAGCCGGAACCGGATGGACGACGGGTGCGGCTCAAGGTGCACTTCCAGGCTAACTTCGCGCTCAACCAGCCGCTGTCCCCCTTTGCCCTCGCCAGCCTGGAGATCCTGGACCCCGAGGCCCCGGGCTACGCGCTCGACGTCGTCTCCGTCATCGAGGCGACGCTCGAGAAACCACGTCAGGTGCTCAACGCGCAGGAGAAGAAGGCCCGCGGCGAAGCGGTGGCTGCAATGAAGGCCGAAGGCATCGACTACGACGCGCGCATGGCCCGCCTCGAAGAGGTCAGCTACCCAAAGCCGCTCGAGGAATTGCTCCAGCAGGCCTTCGATGTGTACCGGTCGTCCGCTCCCTGGCTCGGCGATTTCGAACTCGCGCCGAAATCCGTGGTGCGCGACATGTACGAGCGGGCCATGAGCTTCGGGGAGTATGTGGCCTTCTACTCCCTCACCCGTTCCGAGGGCATCCTCCTCCGCTACCTCGCCGACTGCTACAAGGCGTTGCGGCACACCGTGCCCGTCGAGGCCCTGCGGGAGGATCTCAGCGACATCATGGAGTGGCTCGGTGAACTGGTCCGCCAGGTCGACAGCAGTCTCCTGGACGAATGGACGCAGCTCGCGGCCGGCATCACCACGGGCGCTGCGGTGAACGCCGTGGACCTGCCCGAGGAACCGCCGTCGGTGACGTCGAACGAGCGGGCTTTCCGCGTCATGGTGCGCAACGAGATGTTCCAGCGCGTGAAACTGTTCGCGGACGAGCAGGACGAGGCCCTCGGCGCGCTCGATGCCGACTCGGGGTGGACCGCGGACCGGTGGGCCGAGGCCCTCGACGGCTATTTCGGAGATTACGAGGACATCGACGACGGGCCCGAGGCCCGGGGTCCGGATCTCCTGCTCATCACGAAGACGCCGGGTGCCTGGAAGGTCCGGCAGATCCTCAAGGACCCGGAGGGCAACGGCGACTGGGGCATCAACGCCGAAGTGGACCTGGCGGCGTCGGACGAGGCTGGCACCGCCGTCGTACGGATCCTCGGCGTCGGAGCGCCTGCCTCCTGACGGAGCGTCCACCGGCGGGGATAATTCGGGGAGCCGGCGTGGCTAGGCTTGGGGTATGACTACCATTCGGGAAGCACGGCCGGCAGACGTCCCGGTCATCCTCCAGCTGATTCATGACCTCGCCCTCTACGAGCGGGAGCCGGATGCTGTGAAGAACACCGCCGAGTCCCTCCGGAACGCGCTGTTCGGCGAGCGGCCCTCCATCTTCGCCCACGTCGCGGAAGATCACCACCAGGTGCAGGGCTTCGCCCTGTGGTTCCTCAACTACTCGACCTGGGAGGGAGTCAACGGCATCTACCTCGAGGACCTGTACGTACGTCCTGAGGCACGCGGGGCCGGGCACGGCAAGGCACTGCTCGCCAATCTCGCGCGAATCGCCGCGGACCGCGGCTATGCCCGGGTCGAGTGGTCGGTATTGGACTGGAACGGGCCGTCCATCCGCTTCTACGAGAGCCTCGGTGCGCGTCCGCAGTCCGGCTGGAGCACGTTCCGGCTGACGGGCGATGCCCTCGCCGAGGTGGCCGCTCTCCGATGAACCGCTCGTCCACCGATCCAAGGGATGCAGCCCTCCCGACAGCTGACCACGTGATCGGCACGACCGCCGTCATGCGGGGCCTTCGCGCCACCCCACACTTCTTCCAGGTTCCCCTGGACCACAGCCGTCCGGCCTCTCCGCTCATCGAGGTGTTCGCCCGCGAGTACTCATCCCTGGACCACAGCGACGACGACGCCGCCCGTCTTCCCTGGCTGCTCTTCCTGCAGGGTGGCCCGGGAGGGCGCGGCGTCCGGTCCACCCAACTCACGGGGTGGATGAAGGCTGCGGCGAAACAGTTCCGGATCCTGATGCTCGACCAGCGGGGTACCGGCTTGTCCACACCGGCGGACGCCGCGACCCTGGCCTCGCTGCGGAGCCCGCAGGAGCAGGCCGACTACCTGACACACTTTCGGGCGGACTCGATCGTTGCGGATGCCGAGCTGATCCGCAGGCGGCTCGGCAGCAATCCGTGGACCGTGTTCGGGCAGAGCTACGGCGGCTTCTGCACCCTCACCTACCTGTCCACAGCGCCTGAAGGCATCGATCGCGCACTGATTACCGGTGGTCTCGCTCCCCTGTCCGGAGTTGCGGACGACGTGTACCGGGCGACCTTCGCCCGCGTGGAAGAACGCAACCGTCAATACTTCTCCTGGTACCCCGAGGACCGCGGTACGGTCACCCGCATAGCTCGTCACCTCGACGACGTCGTGGAGCACCTTCCCAGCGGCGAACGCCTGACAGCGCAGCGCTTCCAGATGGTCGGTTCGCTCCTCGGCGGTAATACGAGGGTTCACGCGCTCCACTACCTGCTCGAGGACGCCTTCATATCAGTCGGCGGCCGCCCACGTCTTTCTGCGACCTTCCTCGAACAGGTGCACGGCATGGTGAGCCGGGCTGCGCAGCCGCTCTACGCCGTCCTGCACGAGTCGATCTACTGCCAGGGCGCTGCATCAGCGTGGGCCGCGCAGCGCGTGCTGGAGGAATACCCGCAGTTCCGTGCCGACGCGAAGGAGACGCTTCTCACCGGGGAGATGATCTACCCCTGGTACTTCACGGAGGACCCCGCCCTCAGGCCCCTGCAGCCGGTCGCCGAGATCCTCGCTGCGAAGGAGGACTGGGGTCGGCTGTATGACACGGACGTGCTGGCCACCAATACTGTCCCGGCGGCCGCAGCGGTCTACCGGCACGACATCTACGTCGACCGTGACCTGTCGCTGCGGACCGCTGCAACCGTCCGCAACCTCGAGGTCTGGGAGACGGACGAGTTCCACCACGACGGCATCGCCGACGACGGTGAAGCGATCTTCGAGCGGCTGCTCGCAATGACTCGCGCCTAGCCGCGCCTGGCGCGAACACGTCTGGCCGCCCCATCCCACGGGTTTGCCGCTCGGTGAGCACCCGTCGCCCCATCAGCCATCGGCATTGGCCGCGCATACAGAAGGACCCCGCACGGCGTGCGGGGTCCTTCTGTAGGGCAGGCGTGGGTCATACCCCGTACGCCGAGATACTAACGGCGGCGGTCCTTGACCCCGGCCTCACCCGCAGCCTCGTCGAGTTCCCCATCGACGACGGGAGCGTCGGCGACCTCACCGGCTGCATCGGACCGGGCGGCACTGTTGTCGGTTACGCGCGAGCGGATCAGGCTGGCGATGACGGCGACGACGATCGTAGCCACGATGACGGCCAACGAGACGAAGGTCGGGATCTCGGGCGCCCACTCGATGTGCTCTCCGCCGTTGATGAACGGCAGTTCATTGACGTGCATCGCGTGCAGAATCAGTTTCACACCGATGAACGCGAGGATCACGGAGAGGGCGTGCTTGAGGTAGATCAGGCGCGTCATGAGGCCGCCGAGCAGGAAGTAGAGCTGGCGCAAGCCCATGAGGGCGAAGATGTTCGCCGTGAAGACGATGAAGGCGCTCTGCGTCAGACCGAAGATCGCGGGGATGGAATCGACCGCGAAGAGCAGGTCCGTGAGGCCGATCGTCACGAAGACGATCAGCATCGGGGTGAAGACCTTCTTGCCGTCGACGACGGTCCGCACCTTGTTGCCGTCGTAGGACTCGGACATCGGCAGGACCGACTTGAGCTTGGAGATCAGCTTGTTGTCGCCCGCGTGCTCCTCGTCCTCCCCCGAGTCGGTGGCCTGCTTGTAGGCCGTGTACAGGAGGAAGGCACCGAAGATGTAGAAGATCCAGCTGAAGTTCTCGATCACCGCGGCGCCCAGGGCGATGAAGATCCCGCGGAGGATCAGCGCGATGATGATGCCCACCATGAGCACTTCCTGCTGGTACTTCCTCGGTACCGAGAAGCGGGCCATGATGATGATGAACACGAAGAGGTTGTCGATGCTCAGGCTGTATTCGGTGATCCAACCTGCGACGAACTGGCCGCCGTACTCCGGCCCGGTGAACACGAACATCAACGCCGCGAACACGAGCGCGAGTCCCACGTAAAAGGTGACCCAGAGACCGGCCTCCTTCATGGAGGGCTCATGCGGGCGTTTCAGGACGAGCAGCAGATCGAACAGCAGGATGATACCGAGCACGACGAACGTGCCGATCTCGAATATCAGGGGCAATTCGGGCATGGAGTACCTTCCGGAGGATGCAATGAATGTCCGTAAGTCTCTCCGCCGCGGCCTTCAGCCGGCTGACCGCTACGTCCGGCTGGGCGACGGTGCCCTGCGTGTTGACGTTCGTAGCGCTTGGGATACTCCCCTACGTTCCAACAATGGTACCCGGACAGCTGGAAGCTACCCAACGAGGTTCATCGCTGGACAAGGAACGGCTTGTCAGGGTGCCGCCCACGCCACTGCAGCTCCCTCACCTCGCAGACCAGGACGATAGCGGCTCCGGCCGGCGCGCCCGGTTCCGCAGCGGTGGAGCTAGGCATGCCCGGCGGACTGCATCTGCCGGAGTTCCTTCTTCAGGTCGCCGACCTCGTCCCGGAGGCGGCCGGCGAGCTCGAACTGCAGCTCGCCGGCGGCGGCGTGCATCTGGTCCGTGAGCTGCTGGATGAGATCGGTGAGATCTTCGGCCGGCACCGAGGCGAGCCCGGTGTGGCGCGCTACGCCCTTCTTCGGCTTCCTGCCCTTCCCCGCTTCCTCCAGGAGCGCGCGCGTGTCCGCGTCCTCGCGATTGATCGTGTCGGTGATGTCAGCGATCCGCTTGCGCAGGGGGGTGGGATCGATGCCGTGCTCGAGGTTGTGGGCGACCTGGATCTCACGGCGCCTGTTCGTCTCGTCGATCGCCCGTGCCATGGAGTCGGTGATGCGGTCCGCGTACATGTGGACCTCGCCGGACACGTTACGGGCTGCGCGGCCGATGGTCTGGATGAGGGAGGTGGCACTCCGGAGGAAACCCTCCTTGTCGGCGTCGAGGATACTGACGAGCGACACCTCGGGCAGGTCGAGTCCTTCGCGGAGCAGGTTGATGCCGACCAGGACGTCGAACGTCCCCATGCGGAGCTCGCGCAGGAGTTCCACGCGCCGCAGGGTGTCCACGTCCGAGTGCAGGTACTCGACCTTCACGCCGTGCTCGAGCAGGTAGCCGGTGAGGTCCTCCGCCATGCGCTTGGTGAGGGTGGTGACGAGCACGCGCTCGTTGATCTCCACGCGCTTCCGGATCTCCCCCAGGAGGTCGTCGATCTGACCCTTGGTCGGCTTCACGACGATCTCCGGATCGATGAGGCCCGTGGGGCGGATGATCTGCTGCACGAAACCATCGGCCTTGCCCAGCTCGTACTTGCCCGGCGTCGCCGAGAGGTAGACCGTCTGGCCGATGCGCTCGAGGAACTCGTCCCACTTCAGCGGGCGGTTGTCCATCGCGGAGGGCAGGCGGAAACCGTGATCCACGAGGGTCCGCTTGCGCGAGGAGTCGCCCTCGTACATCGCGCCGATCTGGGGGATGGTCACGTGCGACTCGTCGACGACGAGCAGGAAGTCGTCGGGGAAGTAGTCGATCAGGCAGTGCGGCGCCGACGCCGGCCCGCGACCGTCGATGTGCCGGGAGTAGTTCTCGATGCCGTTGCAAAAGCCCATCTGCTGCATCATCTCGAGGTCGTAGGTCACCCGCATACGCAGCCGCTGCGCCTCGACGAGCTTGTTCTGCGATTCGAACTCGGCGAGCCGCTGCTGCAGTTCATCCTCGATGTCCTTGATGGCACGCGTCATGCGGTCCTCGCCGGCCACGTAGTGCGACGCAGGGAAGACGTACATCTCCTCCTCCTCGCGGATGACGTTGCCCGTCAGGGGGTCGAGGGTGTAGATGTTCTCGACCTCGTCGCCGAAGAACTCGATGCGGAGGGCGTGCTCCTCGTACATGGGGATGATCTCGACGGTGTCGCCGCGCACGCGGAAGGTGCCGCGGTGGAAGTCGATGTCATTGCGCGTGTACTGCATGCCGACGAACTGCCGCAGCAGCTCATCCCTGTTCATCTGGTCCCCGCGGCGCAGCGTGACCATCTTGTTGATGTACTCCTCGGGCGTACCGAGGCCGTAGATGCATGACACCGTGGCAACGACGATGACGTCCCTGCGAGTCAGCAGCGCATTGGTCGCGGAGTGACGCAGCCGCTCCACCTCCTCGTTGATCGAGGAGTCCTTCTCGATGAACGTGTCCGTCTGCGGGACGTACGCCTCGGGCTGGTAGTAGTCGTAGTAGGAGACGAAGTACTCGACCGCGTTGTTGGGCAGCAGCTCCCTGAACTCGTTGGCGAGCTGCGCCGCGAGGGTCTTGTTCTGCACCATGACGAGCGTGGGCCGCTGCACCTGTTCGATCAGCCAGGCGGTGGTCGCGCTCTTGCCCGTCCCGGTGGCCCCGAGCAGGACGACATCCTTCTCCCCGGCGTTGATCCGCTCGGCCAGTTCCTTGATGGCGGTGGGCTGGTCACCGGCCGGCTGGAACTCGCTGATGACCTCGAAAGGCGCCACGACACGCTTGATATCCTGCGCAAGACTCATGCCTTAACGGTAGTCCCTGCCGGTGACACTTCCCCCCGGATTTGCTCGCGGCTGAAAGGCCGCGCTGCTCGGCCGAGCCCTTCAGTCCGGTCGCGGTGGGGAGGAAATGGTGACCGTGACATCGATCGCCGGATCGGCCGAGCGATGCAGGACGAGCGCACCAGTCGATGGGGACCCGCCCCGCTCGGCGTCGCGCGGAAAACCGGCTGCCGTCACGACCGTCGAAGCCTCCGCTCGATCGTCCTCCTGACCGAGGCGAACCTGCAGGTGCGCCCGAACGACGTCGTCCGTTCGATCCAACCCCTGGGTGGCCGATCCCGGCGCAGCCGACCCGACGCGCATCCCGGCCGGCAGTGCTGCCACCAGTTTGCCCGTCATACGCCTCTCGAGTCCGCTGGTTCCCGGAAGGCCCCACGCCGCAGCGTCCCCGCCGGCTACGACGTCGGCGGAAGACACCGCGGTGTCCACAGCACCAGCACCAGCACCAGCACCAGCGCCAGCGCCAGCAAGGGTTGGGGACACCTCCGGACCGTCGGACCGTGGAGCCGGCCTGCCGGCCGCAAGATTGTCGCGGAACGGCACGATCCGGCGTTCCCACAGGACGGTCGTCGCGGTGAGGAGGTCATTGAGCGCACGGTCGTTCACGAGGACGGCGTCCGCGGCGGCGAGGCGATCCGCGCGGGAGGCCTGCGCGGTGATGCGCTGCCGGGCGTCGCCCGGATCGATACCCCGCCGCTCGACCATCCGCGCGATCCGCTGTTCGTCCGGCGCATCGACGACGATCACCAGGTGGAACCGGGCGGCCTGGCGCGTCTCGACCAGCAGGGGGATGTCCTCGACCACCACTGCGTCGCCGGGGGCCCGCGCGATCAACCGGGCGGCTTCTGCGCGGACGCGGGGATGGACGATAGCGTTGAGCCGCTCCCGCTCGGAGCGGTCGCGGAAAACGAGGCGACCCAGCGCAGGTCGGTCCAGCGCGCCGTCCGCTCCAAGGACTCCTGGCCCGAAGGCGGCCACGACCTCGTCGAGGCCCTCGGTCCCCGGCTCGACCACGGCCCGCGCCAGGAGGTCGGCATCCACGATGACGGCCCCGAGGCGCCCGAGTTCGGCGGCAACGGCGGATTTTCCGGCCGCAATCCCTCCAGTCAGTCCGATGCGCAGCATGAGCACACCCTAGCCCGTCCTCGCCCGTGCTTTCCGAAGGTCCCTCCGGCTGTCAAGGGACCGTCGGGCGCAGAGGGCAACTCGGGAAATGGCGGGACCCATGAATACGCTCAGTGCACTTACTTCTTATCGAGGAGAACCGTGACGATCACCCTCCAGGACCTTCAGGACACCGCCGCCTCCACCTTCGGCTGGGACGATCTGCGCCCCGGCCAGGAGCGGGCCATGGAGGCGGTGCTCGAAGGTCACAGCGTCCTGTGCGTCATGCCCACCGGGTCCGGGAAGTCGGCGATCTACCAGGTGCCTGCGATGGCGCTTCCCGGCGTCGCCGTCGTCATCTCCCCCTTGATCGCCCTACAGCACGACCAGGCGGAGTCGATCAACGAACACGCAGGCGCCACCCGGGCCCTTGCCATCAATTCGAGCATGAGGAAGAGCGAGGTCGCTGCGGCGTGGGAGGCGGCGGACGACGACGACGAGTCCACGCGCGCGAAGTTCCTGTTCCTGGCCCCCGAGCAGGTCGCGCGGGACGACGTCGCGGCACGCCTGCGCGCCCTCGACGTCTCACTGGTCGTCGTCGACGAGGCGCACTGCGTCTCGTCGTGGGGACACGATTTCCGGCCGGACTACCTGCAGCTGGGCCACCTCGTGCGCGAACTCCAGGTGCCGGTGATCGCCCTCACGGCGACGGCCTCCCGCCCCGTGCAGAAAGAGATCGTCGAGAGGCTCCACCTGAAGGACCCGGTCGTCATGGCCGAGGGCTTCGACCGCCCGAATATCTTCCTCGACGTCATGCAGCATGTCGAGGGGGACGAGAAGCAGCGAGCCGTCCGCGACCACGTTCTCGGACTCGCCGGGCCGGGGCTCGTCTATGCCGCGACGAAGAAGGCGGCCGACAGGCTCGCCTCCGAGCTGCAGGAACATGGGCGGAGTGCGGACGTTTATCACGCCGGGCGGCTGAAGAGCGAACGCGAAGCTGTCCACGAGGGCTTCCTCGACGGCTCGATCGATATCGTCGTCGCGACGACGGCCTTCGGCATGGGCATCGACAAGCCGGACGTGCGCTTTGTCGTGCATGCGGACATCTCGGACTCCCTGGACAGCTACTACCAGGAGATCGGCCGTGGTGGCCGTGACGGGCTCGACACACAGGCCGTTCTGCACTACCGCCCTGAGGATCTGTCCCTGCGACGATTCTTCGCTGCGAAGTCAGTCAACCGTACGCAGGTCCGCGAACTGTTTCTGCTCATCGCCGCCCAGGACAAGCCGGTGAAGATGAAAAAACTGAAGGAGCTGTCGGGCCTTTCCCCGCGTAAACTGACCGGGCTCCTCAACCTGCTCGCGGCGTCGGAGAGCATCGGTGACGGGGTGAAGGGCTACCGGGCCAGGAAGATCACCGCGGACGAGGCCGTCGAGAGAGTGGTGGAGCAGGCGGAGAACCGGGAGCGGATCGATCAGTCACGTGTCGAGATGGCCCGCCGCTACGCCGAGACGAAGGGGTGCCGCCGACAGTTCCTGCTTGCCTACTTCGGGGAGGAACTCCCGGAGCCCTGCGGTAACTGCGGCAACTGCGCACGGGAGGCATCCGCGGTCCGGGCTCCCGAGCCGGCAGGAGCGACGCCCGCCGGAGAGGATGATGTGCCCTTCGAGGTCGACGCGACGGTAGAACATCCGGAGTGGGGACCCGGCACCGTCATGGGCTACGAGGAGGGCATCATCACGGTCCTGTTCGACTCGGTCGGCTACAAGACCCTCTCGCTGGCGCTCGTGGAGGACAAGAACCTCCTCGCAGAAGTGCCGCCCGCCGCATAGGGCGGGCGGCATGCCGATCCACGACTACCGCGGCTGGGCCGGGTTGGTCGGGTCCCCTTGAGACGGCGGGTTGATCGGCGGACCGGACGTCGCAGGGCTCACCGGTGATCCGCCGGCGGTGCTCCCGACTTCCGGCAGCGAGGTTCCCGCGCCCTCGGACAGGTCCGCACCGCCCTGCACCGCGCGGAGCCGCTGCTGCAGCACCAGCTTCACGGGCAGGCGATCGCCATGGGCTTCCTCGTAGTCGAGCAACGCTTGCAGGCCCCCCTCATCGAGCCCCGTGATGCGTGTCGGTAACGTCCCGAGGGGGATGTGGTCGTAGTCGGGCAGGGGCAGTTCGTCACGGCCTGGTGATCCGGTCACGTCAACTCCTAGTTCAATTCAGAAGCATGCTGAGTGATTCCACCCTAGGGATCGCCGGCGGCGAGGGGCAAGCACCTTCTCTCCCGTCGCCGGATGGACCAGCGCACCGGAAGCCGTGTAGCGGTAGCCCCTCAATGGCACCCGCGCGAGGCCGCGTGTGGCCGATGGTGAGGGGTGTCCGCTGTGTATCCTGTAACTTCGTACTCGATCAAGACGACCCTGTTGCCGAGGCTGGAACTGTGACTTCACCGATGGAAGAACTGACTTTCGTCTTCGCCAGGCTCAAGGGCCTCCTGCTGACGGATTCGAAGGCCAGCGAGGCGGTTGAGGACCTTGCGGAGGCCGTGAAAAAGTCGGTACCCGGGTCCCTCGGAGCCGGCGTGTCCCTCATCGACGATCAGGGCCGGAAGCGGAGCACGGGCTACACCGACGATGTCGTGGCGGCAGCCGACGAGCTGCAGTACGAGCTCGGCCAGGGCCCGTGCCTCACGGCCTGGGCTGCTGAGTCGACAGTGCAGATCGACGACGTCCGGACCGACGACCGATGGCCGCTGTGGAGAGAAGCCGTCGCCGATCTTCCGCTGCGCTCCACCCTGAGCATCGCGCTCGTCCATGACAGGAGGAGCATCGGCGCCCTCAAGGTGTACTCACCCCTTCCCTCCGCCTTCTCCGCCCAGGATCGCAAGCAGCTGGTCCTTCTCGCCTCCCCGGCCGCGACGCTGCTCGGTACCGCCCAACCGGACACTGCTCCCGCCGCGGCGAGCAAGGCCCTTCAGCACGCCCTGGCCACCAGGGACCTCATCCATACGGCGCGGGGCGTCCTCATGGAACGACACGGCCTCGATGCAGACACCGCCATGCGACGCATGCTGACCGAGGCGGCCTCCACGAAGACCGACCTGAAAGCCGTAGCCCTCTCCGTCATCAACGGCACCGCCGGCAGCTCCCACTGAAGGCGCAGCCCGTGGAGAACCATCCAGATCACGAATTCCAGCGGGTCAACCTCCTCCGGGCGGTTCGTCATGCACAGATCGAAGCGAGCCAACTCTGGCTGCACTACTTCGGCCTCGGCGGAGACGCCGGCGAGTACGAGGTGGAAGCCTACCTGCACGGCTCCTTCACCCTCCCGCCCCTTCAGCGCGACCTCCTCGCGCACGCGGCGAACGAATTGATCGACGGTCTGCCCCCGCCACCGAGAGCCCCCTACAGTACCGACTCAGCCGGCGACGCCGGGCCCGGACCCGACACCGAACCGGCCGAGGCGGATGTCGTCCGATCGGCTGGTCCCTCCCTCGACTGGCTCTTCGACGCCGCGCCTGATGACAGTGATCCCGGCAGCCGTGACCCTGATGCCGGTACCATCCCTCCCTGACCGGGCGTGCAGGTCCGCGGAACCGTCGCGGCACCTAGGATGGAGCGGGTGACCCCGTTGAACCTCGACCTGCTGCGCCGTCGTCCCGATATCGAGGCACCGGAACTGGTCGCCGTCGACGCAGCCGACCGACTCCTCCTCGGTCTCGCCGCCGACAGACTCCGATCGCCGGGCATGATCGCGACGATCAATGACTCCTACGGCGCACTCACCCTCGGAGCTGCGGATCTGACGGGCGGCAGCGGTATCCGCGCGTTCCAGGACGGTATCGTGCACGAACGGGCTCTCGCACTCAACGCCGAGGACCAGGGCCTGCGGGATGCGTACCGATCCCTCCCCCTGACTCCGGCCCTGCTCGACGACGTCTCGACCGTGCTGCTGCGACTGCCGCGCTCGCTCGATGAACTCGATGAGCTCGCATGGACCATCGCCGCCCACGCCCGACCGGACGTCCAGGTGCTGGCCGCGGGGCGGATCAAGCACATGTCCGTCTCCATGAATGCGATCCTCGGACGGTACTTCGGCTCAGTCACCGCAAGTCTCGCCCGGCAGAAGTCGCGTGTCCTCATCGCGGCCGGGCCCCGTCCAGTCCCTCCCACCACGTTTCCACGGCGGGCCACATACGACGTCGGCCTTGACCGGCCACTGGAGCTGCGCGCCTTCGGTGCCACCTTCGGTGGTGCGTCGCTCGACCCCGGGACGCGCCTCCTGCTCCCCCACCTGCGCGGAATCGGCCGAGCACTCCCCCCGGCGGCAGCCGCTTCCACCAAGCGGGATCGGCCCGGAGCGATCATCGACCTCGGCAGCGGGAACGGTGCCATCTCGTCCTACCTCGCGCTGTGCACTCCCGGCCTCAGCATCCTTGCGACGGACCAGTCTGCGTCGGCTGCCGCATCGACGACGGCGACTGCCATAGCGAACGGCGTCGCCGGCCGCATCGAGGTCACCCGGGATGACGCACTGTCGCTCGTCCCGGACGCATCCGCCCGCGTGATCGTCCTCAATCCACCCTTCCACATCGGCAGTACGGTGCACGCGGGTATCGCCCACCGGCTCTTCGACGCGTGCGCCCGCGTCCTCTCGCCAGGTGGTGAGCTGTGGACCGTCTGGAACAGTCACCTCCGCTACCGGCCCGTGCTCGAACGCGTCATCGGACCTACGCGCCAGCTGGAACGCTCTCCGCGGTTCACCGTGACGGTCTCGACCAGGCGGTAGGAGACAGGCCTACGCACACAGATGAAAAAGGCCCCCGTCCAGTGGACGGGGGCCTTCTTCGGTTCAGCTATGAGGTAGCTTACGCTCCGGTCAGCTTCTCACGGAGAGCCGCGAGCGCCTCGTCCGAGGCGAGCGTGCCCGATCCGGTGTCGGCGACGACGGGCTCCGAGGAGTAGCTCGTCGAGTTCGACTCCACAGGCTCGTTCGCTGCAGCGGCGTCATCGGACGCGTGCTGCACAACCTGCTTCTTGTGGGACTCCCAGCGTGACTGGGCCTCGGCGTACTGAGCCTCCCAGGCAGCGCGCTGGGTCTCGTAGCCCTCGAGCCATTCGTTCGACTCGGGGTCGAAGCCCTCCGGGTACTTGTAGTTGCCCTCTTCGTCGTACTCGGCAGCCATACCGTACAGCGCCGGATCGAACTCGGTGCTGTCGGCGTCGACACCCTCGTTGGCCTGCTTGAGGCTGAGGGAGATCCGGCGGCGTTCGAGGTCGATGTCGATGACCTTGACGAAGAGCTCGTCGCCCACGGAGACGACCTGCTCGGCCAGTTCGACGTGGCGGACCGCGAGCTCGGAGATGTGCACGAGGCCTTCGATGCCGTCTTCGACGCGAACGAACGCGCCGAACGGAACGAGCTTCGTGACCTTACCCGGGACAACCTGGCCCAGGGCGTGCGTGCGTGCGAAGGTCTGCCATGGATCTTCCTGGGTGGCCTTCAGCGACAGCGAGACGCGCTCGCGATCGAGATCGACCTCGAGTACCTCCACGGTGACTTCCTGACCGACCTCGACGACCTCGGACGGGTGGTCGATGTGCTTCCAGGACAGCTCGGAGACGTGGACGAGGCCGTCGACGCCGCCGAGGTCCACGAATGCACCGAAGTTGACGATCGAGGAGACGACGCCCGGACGGACCTGGCCCTTCTCGAGCTTGTTGAGGAACGTCGAGCGGACCTCGGACTGGGTCTGCTCGAGCCACGCACGACGCGACAGCACGACGTTGTTGCGGTTCTTGTCGAGCTCGATGATCTTCGCTTCGATCTGCTGGCCGATGTACGGAGCCAGGTCGCGAACACGACGCATCTCGACGAGGGACGCGGGCAGGAAGCCGCGCAGGCCGATGTCCAGGATGAGGCCACCCTTGACGACCTCGATGACGGTACCGGTGACGACGCCGTCTTCTTCCTTGACCTTCTCGATGTCGCCCCAGGCGCGCTCGTACTGAGCACGCTTCTTGGACAGGATCAGTCGGCCTTCTTTGTCTTCCTTGGTGAGAACCAGAGCCTCGACCTGATCGCCCACGGAGACGACGTCTCCGGGATCGACGTCGTGCTTGATGGACAGCTCACGGGAAGGAATGACACCCTCGGTCTTGTAACCGATGTCGAGCAGGACCTCGTCGCGGTCAACCTTGACGACCGTACCCTCGACGAGATCTCCGTCGTTGAAGTACTTGATGGTTGCGTCGATCGCTGCGAGAAAGTCCTCAGCGGTGCCGATGTCGTTGATGGCGACGACGGGGGCACCTTGCTTCTCGGTGGTGGTGATGGTCATGTAGTTGGGACTCCGTTGTGGATGATGACGTGCTCCGGTCATGGGAGACACCGCAGTTCCAGCCGGGCTGGAGCGGGTTCCGATGTCCGGATGTGGACGAAATGGAATGAACCTCGGAAGATTCAGGAGTGGTGGTGCTCCCGGGAGGACGTCGGCTGTTGCCGGAACCCGCCAGGGCGCACTACGCGCCTGTCTAGTCTATCCGCGGCCCCCAAGACCGTCAAAGCAGATGTCCCTTCCGGCGCCGCAGCCGGGAGCGTCGTCGTCGGAACTAGAAGTGGGTGATGCAGTAGGGCTCCTGCGCGAGTCCGAACAGTGCATCCAGCAGCGCCACCGCGTCGTCGGTGTGGGCGGTGAGACCGCCGGCAGCCGCGAGGGTGGAGGCCTGCACTCCGCCGAGGTACAGCGAGCCGAGGGCATTGACGGTGAGTGTGACATCGGCGGTCTGCGCGCCCTCGAGCGGCTCGACCACCGCGACCCCGTCGGCGACAGCCAGGGAGAAGGACCCGTTCGCCAGCCCGAGATCGTCCAGGACCTCGAGGACGATCTTCCCGCTGCCCCGGTACGACCGCTGCCCCAGCGCGGCAGGCACGTCGAGCATGCGGACCCAGAGGACGTCGTCCGTGCCCTTGACACCGTAACAGCGCCGGTCCCGCAGGGCCCATGGAAGGGCATCGTCCCGACGGGCCTCGTCCCAGGTGACCACCTGCACCAGGTCGAGGGAACCGAGATAGCGCCACAGTTCGAGGTAGGCCGAGGGGGTACTCGCTACTAGGTCCACGACCTTCACGGTATAGGGCGTGGTCTCCCAGCCCGCGAATCGGTAGGTCACGTATCCCGCAGGCGTGCCGGCTGCGTCGTAGTGCACGGCCAGGCGGACGGCCCTGTCCTCGACCGGGCGCTCCCGGCCCCACTCGCCCGAGGCCCGGCGCGCGTAGGCGTACTGCCGCCCCACGGATCCGAAGGTCGAAGCGTCGAAAGCGGTGAAGACCTGCTCCGCAAGGCGCACCGCATGCTCCCGCGCCACGAGCGTCGTCGTGCCGGTCGCGCGGGCGGTCACCTCGAAGCGTTCCCGGACATCCACCTCGATCGAGTGCGTGAGCGTGGCGCAGCCGAACCCGAATCGGCCGTAGATCGTGGCCTCCGATGCCGTCAGGATGGCGACGGGAAGCCCCCGGTCCCTGGCCTCGCGCAGGTCCCTCGTCATCATCGACCGCAGGATTCCCTGGCGCCGGTGGCTGGCCCGGACGGTCACCGCGGTGATCTGATGCACGTCGATGAGCGCCGCGCCGACGTTCAGGGTGTGCACCATCGTGCCGTAGGTGGCCACCGGGAAATCTGCATCGAGGGCTTCGGCCGGCTGGGCGGTGTCGTGGACGCCCCACAGCACACGCTCGTCCGCCCGGTAGGCCTGCAGGTAGAGCGGGATGTCCTCCGGATCGAAGGTACCTTCGTGGAAACCGATCCCCTCGGCGTTCAGCCACTTGGCGAAGCGCCCGTCGGCCGATGGGTCCTCGTCCGGGCCGAGCGTGAAGATGCGGGTCTGCAGGTCTGGTGTCGTCGTCTCACTCACCCGCACCACCCTAGCCGGGCTTCCCTTCGGAAGCCCTAGTGCGCGGCCTCGTGCCAGCTGGCCCCCGTGCCCACGGAGACGTCGAGTGGAACGGAGAGGTCCGCCGCGCTGCCCATCTGCTCGCGGACGAGCGCCTCGACCTCCTCGGACTCACCCTCGGCTATCTCGAGGACGAGTTCGTCATGGACCTGCAGAAGCATCCGCGAGGAGAGCCCCCGGCGGGTCAACGCCTCGTCGACCCCGAGCATGGCCTTCTTGATGATGTCCGCCGCCGAGCCTTGGATGGGAGCATTCAACGCCGCGCGCTCCGCCATCTCGCGGAGCTGCCGATTGTCGCTCGAGAGATCCGGCAGGTAACGTCGTCGCCCCTCGATGGTGGAGGTGAAGCCGTCCTTGCGGGCCTGCTCCACGATGCCGCGCAGGTAGTCCCGCACCGCTCCGAAGCGCTCGAAGTAATCACGCATCAGGGTGCGTGCCTCATCCACGGAGATGTTGAGCTGCTTCGAGAGCCCGAACGAGCTGAGGCCGTAGACGAGTCCGTAGGACATGGCCTTCACCTTGGACCGCATCGCGTTGGTGACCTCCTCGGGAGCCACCCCGAAGATGTGCGATCCCACGAACCGGTGGAGGTCCTCACCCTCCTGGAAGGCGGAGATGAGCCCTTCGTCACCGGACAGGTGCGCCATGATGCGCATCTCGATCTGGGAGTAGTCGGCCGTCATCAGGCTCTCGTACTTCTCGCCGTTCCGGCCCTGCCCGACGACGAACACCTCCCGGATACGGCGTCCCTCGTCCGAGCGCACCGGGATGTTCTGCAGGTTCGGATTGGTCGAGGAGAGGCGGCCCGTCGCGGCGACCGTCTGCAGGTAGGTCGTGTGGACACGGCCGTCGTCGCCCACCGCCTTCCGCAGGCCCTCCACCGTCTGACGGAGCTTGGTGGCGTCGCGGTAGGCAAGGAGCTGCTCGAGGAAGGGGTGACCGGTCTTCGTGATCAGATCGGTCAGGGCGTCGGCATCCGTGGAGTAGCCGGTCTTGATCTTCTTGGTCTTCGGTAGTTCGAGTTCGTCGAAGAGGACGATCTGCAGTTGCTTGGGCGAACCGAGGTTGATCTCCTTGCCGATGATCCGGTAGGCCTCGGACCCGGCCGCGCTGATGGTCTTCGAGAAATCATCGAGGAGTCGATCCAGGCCCTCGACCGAGACAGCCACCCCGGTGAGTTCCATGCGGGCGAGCACTTCGGCCAACGGCAGTTCGAGCCCGCCGAGCAGCTGGTTCGCGCCCCGCTCCACGAGCTGGCCGGCAAAGTGCTCACTCAGGCGCAGAGCCGCATAGGCCGCCACGACGGCGGGAGAGGCGACGTCGTTGCCGCCGAGGTCGAGAGCCTGCTGCCCGGACGAATCGTTCGCGGACGCGGTGATGGACAGGCGAAGGTGGTACTGGGCGAGGTCCGCCAGGTCGTAGCTGCGGCGGTCGGGCTGGATGAGGTACCCGGATATCGCGGTGTCGTCCACCTCGCCCGCGAGCACGAACCCCCGGGCGGCCAACAGCTTGAACACGGTCTTGAAGTCGTGGACGATCTTCGGCGCATCCGTCGCGGACAGCCAGTCACCGAGGACCTTCTCCGCAGCTGCATCGAGCGGTTCAAGCGGGATGAACGCCGCATGCAGGCCGGTCACGACGGCGATCCCGACGACGTCGGTGGCTCCCGCGGTCGTCTCGGTCGCCAGAGCCACCGAGGCCTGCGCCTGGTTCGTGGTCCTGAACCATCGGGTGAGCCCGTCGGCGTTCTCGAGGAGCACGTGGGCAGGTGCGCTCTGCTCGTCCCCCTCCTCCTCGGACTCCTCCTCGCCAAAGAGATCGAACAGGCGCTTGCGCAGGGTATTGAACTGCAGGGAATCGAAGAGGTCCTCGACGGCCGAGCGATCCGGGTGCTGCGACACCATCGCGTCGAGGTCGACGGGGAGCTCGAGGTCGGTGAGGAGCCGGTTCAGGCGGCGGTTCCGCTTCACGTCCTCGATGTTCGCGCGCAGGGAGTCGCCGACCTTGCCGCCGATCTTGTCGAGGTTCTCGAGGATGCCCTCGAGTCCGCCGTACAGCCTGATCCACTTCGCCGCCGTCTTCGGACCGACGCCCGGCACGCCGGGCAGGTTGTCGGCGCTCTCCCCCACCAGCGCGGCCAGATCGGAGTACTGGTGCGGGGGGACGAAGTACTTCTCCTCGATGGCCTGAGCGTCCATCTGCGGGATGTTGGTCACGCCCTGCTTGGGGTACAGCACGGTGACGCGATCATTGACGAGCTGAAAGGCGTCGCGATCACCACTGACGACCTGCACGTCCCAGTCCGCGGCGGCGGCCTGGGTCGCCAGCGTGGCCAGGATGTCATCGGCCTCGTACCCGTCCATCGAGATGGTCGGGATGCGCATGGCCTCCATGACCTTGATGATGAGGTCCACCTGCCCGTGGAACTCCTCGGGCGTCTTCGAGCGCCCGCCCTTGTACTCGGTGTACTCCTCCGAGCGGAAGGTGGGGGTGTCGAGGTCGAAGGCCACCACCACGTGGCTCGGCGTCTGGTCCTTGATGAGGTTGATGAGCATGGCCGTGAAGCCGTACACCGCGTTGGTGTGCTGTCCGGTGTCCGTCGAGAAGTTCTCGGGCGGGAGCGCGTAGAAGGCACGGAAGGCCATGGAGTGGCCGTCGATGACGAGGAGCCTGTTGCGCGAGCCGTCAGCGCGCCTCACCGGCGCGGCCGGTGACGTCCCCGCCGCCGCGGCCGCCTCGGCCGGTGACCCGTCCGGCTCACCGTCGACAGGAGGGGCCATGGTCAGGGTGGCAGCAGGTTTGGTTGTTTCACTCACAGGTGCCAGCCTAGTTGCCATGACAGACAAGCGCACCCGATCCGACGCCGCCCAGGGACCCTCGGAGGAGCGGTTGGCCGAGCTGGTCGCCGCGGGCGTACCGGTGGAGATGCATGGCTGGCTGGGCCGGTACGGCGTGGGCGCCCTGACCGCGAAGATGGGGATCGTCTTCCAGGAGATGAGTGCGGAGCGCATGGTGGCGACGATGCCGGTCGAGGGCAATCAGCAGGTCGCAGGGATCCTGCATGGCGGCGCGCACGTGGTCCTGGCGGAGACCCTCGGCTCGTTCGCAGCCGGTCTTCATGCTGGTCCGGGCAGGCAGGCCGTCGGTATCGAGGTGGGAGCCACACACCACCGCAGCGTCGATACCGGGATCGTGACGGGCACGGCGACGGCGATCCACCTCGGGCGGACCCTCACCACACACGAGGTCGTGATGACGGATGAGCAGGGGCGCCGGCTCTCGACGGCGCGCATCACGAACATGATCCGCGACGCCCGCAGCTGATGCGGCGCCACGGTGTCCTGTCCGGCTAAGGACCGACGGCCGGATATTGCAAGCTGGACCCGGCACAGTCTTGCCGTTGCCGCCGCTTCGTCCACCTCCCTACCGTTGAGTTGGGAGGGCGCAGTGCCGTCCCATCACCCCGCATGCAGGACGGAGCCCACCATGGCCGACAAGAAACTCAAGTCCATCGCAGCCCTCCTTGCAGCCAGCACGATCTTCCTCGGCGGCTGCGACCTCGGCAACAAGGACAGCGACAATACCGGCACCGACACCGGGAACTACGACGACAACAACGGCATCGACACCGACCTCGGGGACGATGCGCGCGGGAAGGACAACTAGTGGCGGCACGCCTCAGGGCTATCGGGCGGGCTGCGCTGCTCGGCGTTGCGGCAGGCCTCGTCGGAACGGCGGCCATGACGGCGGGTGAACTCGTCGAGCAGCGCATGACAGGCCGCCAGGACTCGCACATCCCCGCGCGTACGCTGCGGATCCTAGCCGGCAGGCCTACCAGCGATTCCGACGACTACCCGGCGTGGAACCACGCGATGCACTGGCTCACCGGCGCCGCCCTCGGCGCCCTCCGGGGTGTCTGGTCCGTGACGGGCATCCGCGGACCCTCGGCAACAACCGCCCACGCAGTCGTGCGCCTGGCGTTCGACCAGACGCTGGAGAACGCGACGGGAGCGGGCGCAGCACCATCCCTGTGGCCGGCGGGCGAGAAAGCCATCGACTATCTTCACAAGGGTGTCTTCGCCGTCGTCACCGGGCTGGCGTCGGATGCGATGAACAGGCCGGTCCTCGTGAGCCGGGCGGGCGCCCGCTCCCACTAGGTCCCGTCCGCCGTCGCCATACCTTCCTGTATGTGGCGGCGTAACTCGGCGGGCCGGAAAGGCTTGCGGAGGTAACGATCCGCGCCCGCTTCGAAGCCCCGCTTCTCGTCCGATGGATCGGTACGTGCCGTGAGCATGACGATGAAGGTCTTCGAGAACCGTCGGATGCGCTGGGCCACCTCGAAACCGTCGATATCCGGGAGGCCGACGTCGAGCGTGACGACGTCCGGCATGAGGCGACGGACCATTTCCACCCCGGCCAGTCCGGCCGGCGCGGTGTGAACGCGGAAACCCGAGCCGGTCAGCACGGTGTGCAGCAGATCTCTGACGTCGTCGTCGTCCTCGATGACTACCGCGGTGCGGGCGCGCTCGGAACTCGGCATGCGGCAAGTTTACTCCGGCGGGTCGCCGTGACGGGGGGCGTCGGTCACGACTCCGGCCGCACCGTCGCCTCCACCGGTTCGCCGCCACCTGCAGGTTGCACCAGGACCGTCGTGACGGTGTCGGGAAGCTCGGGGAATGTACCGATCATGAGGAGCTCGCTCGTATCTCCGGGCACGGCTCCCCCGCTGTACTTCTCCACCAGCCCGACGACGTCCGGATTGGACTCCCCGCCGTTCGCCGCCGCCCCCCACTCCTCGATCACGGCCGTGGCAGGACGGAATTCCAGGTCCTGGCCCTCCGGGGTGGAAACGGTCACGGCCTCCAGGTCGAGGGGCAGGCCGCCCTCCGGGTTCTGCACCGTCACCAGTGCATAGGTCACGGCGTCCTCCCCCAGTTCCGAGCGAAGACCCTCGACGTCCTCCGGCGCCTCGGCCGGCAGCACGACCTCGCCCTTTGCCTGGTCGATCAGGAAGGCGAATGTGCCGCTGCCGGCGTCCACGAGCCCCTCGACGGAAGGGGCGTCCGACGGCGCCGCAGCCTGCTCCGTCGCAGTCTGCGCCGGGTTCGGGGTCGGCCCTGCCGGCTCCGGTCCAGTGGCGGGATTACCACCGCACCCGGTGACGAGCAGCAGCAGGAGGGTCGATGACAACACGGTCTTCTTCATGGTTCTCCCAGGGGCCGGGTGTGGACCGGCACGGGGTCAGGCCCGGCTCAGCCGGGGCACGGAAGAGTACCTTCCTGTTGTACCAGCGCCGCGAGCCGGTGCGGGCGGCGACGCCGGACGGGCCGAACCGTTGACAGCGCGGATCAGTCGCGGGTACGTGCGCGGCTCGGCTGCACCCGCATGGGCTCGCCGGGCATCTTCGGGAAATCCGGAGGGAACGGCAGCTCGCCGAGCCCACACTCGACGTCGCGGTCCCACCAGGCGAGCAGGACATCGATCCGTCCTGGCTTCGCGTGCATGTGTTCCCAGGGATCGCCGACCGTCTGCAGGCGCTCGGGCACGGTCACGACGGTGAACGACGCCGGATCCACGTCGGTCAGTTCCGTCCAGGTGACCGGGCAGGACACGGGAGCGTGCGGCAGGGCCCTTGGACTGTAGGCGCCCGCCATCGTGCGGTCGCGGTTCGCCTGGTTGTAGTCCACGAAGATGCGCTCGCCGCGCTCCTCCTTCCACCACGCCGTCGTCACGCGATCCGGCATACGGCGCTCGAGTTCCCTCGAGGCAGCGATGACGGCACGACGTACGTCGAGGAACTCGTGCATCGGTTCGATGGGTGCGAAGACGTGGAGCCCCCGGTTGCCGGAGGTCTTCACGAAGCAGGTGAGGCCCGCCTCGCCGAGGACGGTCCGCAGTTCGAGAGCAGCAGCGACGACGTCGTCGAAGCTCGTGCCGGGTTGCGGATCGAGGTCGATCCGGAATTCGTCCGGGAGGTCCGATGCCTCCGCGCGGGATGCCCAGGGATGGAAGACGACAGTGTTCATCTGCGCCGCCCAGATGACGGAGGCGGGTTCGTCGAGCACCAGTTGTGGGTGCGCCCGTCCGCTCGGGTAGGTGACCGTCACACTGCGCACGTAGTCGGGGGCACCCTTCGGCGGGTTCTTGCTGAAGAAGAAATCGCCGTCCACGTCGCCGCCGAATCGCTGCAGGGAAACGGGCCGGCTGCCGTTCGCTCGAAGGAATGCCGGTGCGACGTCGATGAGGTACCGGGCGAGATCGAGCTTGGTCAGACCTGCCTGAGGCCAGAGCACCCGGGACGGACTCGACAGGCGGACGTGCCGAACGCCTTCCGGTCCGTCGACATCGAGGATCATCGCTTCGCTGGCCATGGCCCCAATGTACCTGCGGGAACACCTGCCCGGGAGTGCTCGTCCGGCCCGACGAGGCTCAACTGCCAGTCTGGTGCCCGAAGTATCTGATGTGTCGTGTCCTCAGGTCGAGACCGCCTTGCGCACTTGCCTATCCGGGTTTGATTCTCCGGTACGAGTGCTGCGATGGAACCTGCCTGAGTTCTGGTTCACCAATCACGACGCCTACATCGCCGACGGCCTCAACGGCCAAGTCATTTGGGTGTTCTTGCTACTCTGTTGTTTTTGCATGCGGGTTAAGACATCAGCCCGGATCGAGCACGTCGAACGGCCTTACCATGACTTCCACCACAGAACCCGCTGTATCCCTGTCCGGCGTTGTCTCGAGCATCGAATACTTTGTTGACTGCCCCACCGGCACCGTCGAACACTACTTCGCCGACGGCGTCTTCCACTGGTCCGATGAGCTGTACCGGATTCACGGCTACGAACGCGGCGACGTCGTCCCCACCCTCGAGCTCGGCATGTCCCACATCGAACCCGCCGACCGGGACGCCGTCCAGGCCTTCTGGACCAGCGTGACAACAAGCGGTGGGCCCTCATCGATCTACGCATCCATCCGCGACCTCAACGGACGTGTGCACAAAGTCCTCCTGAGCGCCGATCTCATCGTTCAGGACACCGAGCCCACCGGGGTATGGGGGTTGGTCGTTGACCTCACCCAGTCCATCCACGCGGACCGCCACCAGCTAGCCAACGAAGCCGTCGCCGCATCCGCACTCAGCCGGGCCGTCATCGAAAAAGCCAAGGGCATCCTCATGGGGCGCGCAGGCCTCAGCGCCACCGAAGCCTTCGACCGGATCAGCTCCTACAGCCAGCGAACCAACCGCAAAGTCGTCGTCATCTCGCAGGAAATCATCGACCGCGCCCTGACGCTCACCCATCAGGACAAACACCAACCCCGCACCGAAGCACTCCTGGACCTCTTCAGAGCGCTCTGACCCCCCCTCCCCTCAGAGCTACAAGCGCCAAGGCACAGCCGAGGTCCAAGACACCGGTGCGCGATGCTGGGACGTCTATCACCGCACGACGCCGTGTGCAGAAGGTAAAGTTGCCCATACTAAGTGTCCTCCTGGGGCTATTCCGGTTCTCCAGTGGTGTTTCCAAGAGCACGGACATGAATCGTTTCCCGGTCACAGGCCTAAGCAGGCATCACCATGACCCAGCACACCCAACAACACAGCACCTGGCTGGCAGCCCGCGCAGCAGACCTCTCTGCCAACGACCTCTGGGCCCACTACTACAGTGTCGGAGGGACCCTGGAGTCCTTCGAGCTCGACGCCTACCTCCACGGTATGTACCCACTTCCGCTCGGTGACCGGAACATGGTCGCCCTGGCCCTCAACGAACTCATCGATGACCTACCCCGGCGCCCCAAAGCCGAATTCGTCGACACCCCACTCGACCAATAGCGGCGCCCCGAGCAGCCCAAACCACCGCACGACCGACCTCGCTGGCGGGCCAGTCGATCATCAGGACCGGGTGGCCTCCGGGGCAGCGGTGCGCGTTCTCATCACCCGATGGTGGAGTGAGTCGCAGGCCCCCTCGACAGCCGGAAGGACTTCAGCCGACCGTCCCCGTTCTAGGGTTGAACATTTGGGGTGCTGTCTCACTTAGTCATCTCATTGATGGCATTTTGTTCCCCATCTGGAGTGCCCAATGAGATCACAGGCACTCACAGGTGTGACCTAAGCCAGAATCAGTGTCAGGCTCTTGAACCTTCTAATGACTACTCCGACTTGTTCCTACCAGAAGGGATTCCTGGCTGCCCGCCATCCTGCCCTGCGTCGGTAAAGCAGGGCAGACGGTAGCGGGTGATTGTGCCCGTGCGGGAATAGGGATAGAACGGAGGGCATGACTATTTCGACATTGACCCTCGCGGATGCCCGCACCATCATCGATGCAGCCGAGGCCAAGGCCTCGGAGGTCGGGCAGCCCATGAACATCGCCGTCGTCGACGTCGGCGGCAACGTGATTTCCCACGCCCGGATGGACGGCGCCTGGCTCGGCGGTATCGACATCTCCATCAACAAGGCCTTCACCGCCCGAGCCTTCGACATCGAAACCAAGGAGTTGGGCGAGAACTCCCAGCCCGGCCAGCAGTACTACGGCATCGTCGCCAGCAACCGCAACCGGATCATGATCTTCGCCGGCGGTATCCCCATCACCCGTGACGGCGAAGTGGTCGGCGCCCTCGGTGTCAGCGGCGGCACCGGAGAACAGGACCAGTCCGTCGCCGAGGCAGGCGTCAACGCTCTCTGACATCACCTACCCTCCCGCTTGGTTGACACAGCCAGCGGTGAGCTGAGTAGTGTTTGCGCGATTGTGGCGGTATTGGTTCCGCTTACGACCGCGCTGACTCAATGAACTAGCAAATTAAAGTATGACCAATGGAGGTCGAAATGCCTGTAACACCACGTGTTGCTCCGCCCTTTGATGTGGAACTCGGAACAGCCCTCACAGTTCTGAAGGATGTGATGCCATCGACCATCACAGCGAACCGGATTCCCACTATGCGTATAGGTCTTCCAGTGCCGACGATCACGTCGCTTCTGAACGGACGCGCGATCAAGCACGAGCAGAAATCGATTCCCGTCCAGGACGGGGAGATGGTCGTGTCGATCTTCACCAGGTACGGGCACGTGGCGGAAGGACCGGGTATCTTTCATGTGCACGGCGGCGGCATGATTTTTGGTGATCGATTCACCGGCGCGGACGAATACCTGGACTGGGTAGAGCGTTTCGACGCGGTCGTTGTCTCGATCGAGTATCGCCTTGCCCCCGAATTTCCTGATCCCACTCCCGTCAACGACTGTTATGCGGGTTTGGTGTGGATGTCTGAACGTGCTGAGGAGCTTGGATTCGACCGCGATCGGTTGGTGGTTGCTGGTGCAAACGCTGGTGGTGGACTCGCCGCAGGCATCAGTTTGAAAGCGCGGGACGAAAGCGGCCCGGTCATAGCGGGTTCATTGCTGATCAATCCGATGATCGATGATCGCAATGAAACGTCATCAAGCCACCAGATATCCGGGATGGGAGTTTGGGACAGGGGAAGCAACGACACAGGATGGGATGCTCTGCTCGGTGATCGGCGCACGACTGATGGCGTTTCGATCTATGCGGCTCCCTCGCGAGCGACCGACCTTTCCCGCCTGCCGCCAACCTTCATCGACTGTGGGTCGGCGGAAGTTTTTCGGGACGAGGACGTCGCCTACGCAACGAGGATCTGGGAGCACGGCGGGATCGCGGAACTGCATGTATGGCCAGGCGGGTTTCATGGATTCGCCACGTTGGCGCCCAAAGCGCAACTGTCCGCACAAGCGCGAGAGGCTCGCGTGAAGTGGCTGCGTCGAATCCTCGGTGGCTGAAAGCCATGACGTTCCGTCACCTCAAGGGTAAGGATGCATAAGGCGTTTTAACGCACTCATGCGGCTGAGATGCAGCAACTGCTGGGTCGGCCCGCCACACTCGATCGTGTGGCGGGCCGACCTTGGACGTCATCACCTATGTCGACGTGCTCATTGATGGGCACGCGTCGAGGGACCGAGAGGTTTTCCAGCTCAGAGTCACCGGCCTGTGGCCACCCAAACCTGTCACAGTCGGCTCGCTCCCCCACGTTCGCGCCGACAGGTGGTCAACCGCAGGGCCCGGGAGCAGTGTCGCGACAGCCAGTGGCAGCAATTCGACGATGAAAGCATGTTCCCAGGTGCTGTATCGCTCTATCCATCCGCTCCGGCAGCCTGCCAAAGCGGGAAGCCTGCCCCTCCGGATCCTGGCGCTCAGCACGCCCAACGGGTACTACGACGGCGGAGCAAAGAACTCGAGGGCGTTCCCGTCGGGGTCCTTGAAAGACAGCCCGGACCCATACCCCGCGTCGACGATGCCGCCGTGAGCAATGCCCAGTTCGTCGAGTCGGGACTGCCAGGCCTGCAGTTCTTCACGGTTGGCACACCCGAAACCGACGTGGTCCAACCCCACTCGCCTCGCGTCGAAACGGTCATCGGAGTCAGTCTGCGGATGCGCGTGCAGACCGAGGAGCGCCCCTCCGGCCAAAGGATAAACCGTATGCCAGAAGCCTCCCGCATCTTCGTCGAGCACCGGGGAGACACCGAGCAGGAGCTCGTACCACGCCGCACTGGAAGCAAGATCACTCACCGTCAGAGCAACGTGCGCAATTGAAGGAAAAGCCACAGTAATAGTCCTCAAGATAGACGCGGGACCCTCGTCGGCCCCTCAACGCATCTGAGCCTGCCCCCACAAGTCAGCTCTGTCAACAACGACGGGCTGCGGAATCTGGCAGGCTGACAGCTACCACCTACATCGCATGTGATGCAGGTATGGGTACGGTCTTTCGGTGCTACCGGACAACCGGCAGGAGAAGGTCATCGAAGAGCTCCTCGAACTGCAGATGGATGAACGCGGTCGTGTCACCGCCGAACGCCCAGTGGAGATGGCCCGTCACCTCGACGGAAACGATGCCGAGCATGCGGTGCCACCCGACGACGAACGGGTAGACCTCACCCGGACGCATCGGCAGGCCGAGGCGTGCCGCGGTGTCCACGAGAGCCTGACGTACGGCAGGCGGCAGAAGGGCATCGTCGATTGCGCGGAGTCGCCGCGTCTCGAGCAGATCGACGAACAGCGAACCGAACAACCGCCCGAACCGCCGGCCAGCCTCGACCGTTGGACCTTCCTCGGGCGCTGCGTAATGCAGGATCGGCGTGCCGTACACGAGACCGAACTCCGATGGATGCGCCAGGGCCCACGCGCGGAAGGCCAGCGTAGCGGCCCGCAGTCGAGCCTCGACGTCGTCGATCCCGCAGCCCTCCAGCGCCTCCATGCAGACCGACGTCGCCTCCTCCGTGCAGGCCGCGATGAGCAGGGTCAGCAGGTCGTCCCGACCGCTCACGTAACGGTATAGGGCGGGGGCCGTAACACCGAGGCGCCTCGCGACCTCACGGACGACCACCGCGTCGGCGCCGCCTTCGACAAGCAGTGCGCGGCTCGTTGCGACCAGAACTTCGGTTGTCAGAGGTGCAGACGCCACGGAAAAGGGCCTTTCGGGAGAATCGGCCGGCAAGATCCCGCCGCCAAGTCTTGCAGAGTGAACAGTGTTAAGCCTACGGTCAGTGAACACCGTTCACCTGCGCTGGAAGGACGTCCCGTGCGACTTGTGTACCTGATCCTCGGGCTGATCGGACTTGTCGGGACGTGGTTCTTCAATCTGCGGTCCATGGCAGCCGGCGAGAACTACCTCGCGGGATGGTTCGCCAACGCCGCCGCCTCATCGGCCGCCGTCGACGTCATCGTCGTCGCCGTGGTGGCGTGCGTGTTCATGGTGGTCGAGGGCCACCGGCGCGGGATGTCAAGGGCGGTGTGGCTGCTCGTCCCCCTCAGTTTCGCCGTCGCGATCGCCTTCACCTTCCCGCTCTTCCTGGCATGGCGCGAGCACCACCTTCTGAAGATTGCAACGGACACGGCCGCGACCGGACGTCAGCCGGTGGCGCCGTGAGTCCGGTCAATTCGGTCAGTCCGGTGAGTCCTTCGACGCTGCTTCGCTCGTCATGGCGGGTCAGCCCGGCCCTGGTGGTGCTCCTGCTGGCCGCGTCCGCCGTGCTGCCGGTCTCGATCATCATGAGCCTCTTCGAACCCGCTCAGGTTCTCGGCGTGCCCGCCTGGAACAAGCCGCTCAAGTTCGCGCTGTCCTTCGTCGCATTCGCCCCCGTGATGCTCTGGATCTACGCGCAAGTCGACCGTGGGCAGTTCACACGCGTGGCGCTGGAGGCGGTCGGATGGTCGCTTCTCGTCGAACTCGTCCTGATCGTCCTGCAGGCGGCACGCAGCCAGCCCTCGCACTTCAACACCTCGACTCCCTTCGACTCGGGTATCTGGACCATCATGGGCGCCGGCATCGGCGTCTTCTCGACCGGCATCGTCGTGGCCGGCGTGGTCCTGGCCAGGCGACGCATGAAGGGCGGCCTCGGACTGGCCGTTCAACTCGCTGTCGTGATGATGGCCATCGGCGCGTTCAGCGCGTATGTCATGCCGCCTCCTCGCCCCGGGCAAGTGGAGGGAGGTGCGGCAGTAGGTGGTCATACCGTCGGCGGAGACGACGGAGGTCCCGGGCTCGCGCTTCTGGGCTGGTCGACCGAATTCGGCGATGACCGGGTCACTCACTTCGTCGGTCTCCACGCCCTCCAGGTACTACCGCTTCTTGCCCTCGTGCTCTCCTGGCTCGTGGGGCGAGGCCTACTGGAGCTGACCGAGCGCGGCCAGCGCCAGGTCGTCGCCCTGATGGCCGTCTCGTACCTCGGGCTCATGATCACCCTGTTCGTGCAAGCACAGCGGGGACAGTCCGTCATCGATCCAGACGGACCGACCGCACTCCTGGCTGTACTGCTGGTCCTCGTCCCTGCAGCCGTGGCGATCGTACTTGCCCTGAGGGGTGGCGGGAACACAGCCCCCCGAGTGCCGAGCGCCGTCGGGCACCGCGGCTGACCGCTGGAAATAACAGGCCCGCACGTTCCGCTGTGACTCCCCTGCACCTGACTGACGCCGGGCGGAGGGCACGATACTGGGCTTCTGCTGTGATTGCGCACCGCACAGCCCACGTGATCAGTGTCCGCGAGGCAGCTGCCTGGTCCGCCGTGTGGGTCATCTCCGAAGTCGCATTCGGGGCACTTGCCTGGCGTCTGGGGGTCCGAGTTCGGACAGCAGTACTTTGCCCGTTACCTCATCGAGAAGTCCCTCGCCGTGGACAACGTCTTCGTCTGGCGATCATCTTCGGCGCTCAAAGGGCTCTCGGCGATGACTTCTGCAGCGGTCGCACGAGCGGTACCGAACGCATCGACACTCACCTGATCACACGACACGTTGCCACGGTGGAGTCAGAGCCGTCGGTGCGAGAGCCGACGCGTGCGGCTTCCGACTCAAAGGCCCGTTACGCCCTCATGGGCGTTAGGGCTGAGAGCAAGCGTTCGAGCTTGAGCCGCCGATTCAGTTTTCTTTCGGCGGCGCTATTGCCGTGGCTGAGCGATGAGAGTCCGATATTCGGGATTGTCGGCGAGGAACGAGAAGGCCATCGGGCACTGCGGGACCAGGTTCAGGCGCCGCTTGTGGATGTTGAGCACCGCGTGGCGCATGAGGATTGCGTCGACGCCCTGGTCCCGGAATCCTGGTTGCTCCGCACCGTCGAGGAGGACGACCTGACCGCCTTCTATCGTGTACTTCAGAAACGCGGCGAGGCTGCCGTCGATGAATAATTCGAACCGGCAGTACAGGGCGTTGTTGCGGAACGCCTCCCGGGTCCGGTTTCGGGTTTGCGTCGCTGTGCCGCGTTCGGTGGCCTGGTGCGCCCGGTGCTCGAGTTCTTCTACGAGCATCTCGTAGCGGTCCGCGGCACCGTAGGGCGGGTAATTGGTATCCATGAGCCTGTAAGCCTGGTTCGCCATGATCCGCAACTGCCTGGTCGACAGTGCTTCGAGGTCATCGGCGGAGAGTGCCTCATCGAGCACCGCGCTGTCCGGCTCCCGCGCTGGGGCTGCGTTGCCAGCAGCCAGGGAGAGAGCGTCCTGGGGCAGGGCGTCCTGGGGCAGGGCGTCAGAAACGTCGGGCACCAAAGCGGGAAGTGGGGCAGTCTGGGTTGGGTGCAAGAGGTTCATCATTATCACTCCTGTGCTTGTCCGAACCATGGCCTTTGGCTGGACCCCGGTGTCTGCTGAATAGTACCGAGGGAGCGTTGGAATACAAACTCAGCGTGCTTACGGTTCAGACCCAGATCTCCATCTGTACCTGCGCGGCGAGCCGCCGGAGGATCTGCACGTCGTCTTCGGTGAAGGCGCGGGGCTGGTCGTCCATGAGGCAGATCGTACCGATACGCCACCCGCCGGCCGTGCACACAGGATGCCCGGCATAGAAGCGGACCTGAGGGCCTCCGGTGACGAGCGGGTGGTGACGCCATGCCGGATGCGTGCTGGCGTCATTGATGACGAGGGTGCGGTCGAACTCGATCGTGACCGCGCAGAGGGAAAGATCCCGGGGCATGTCCTCGCCCAGGGGTCCGGTGACGGACTTGATGACCTGGGCGTCATCGGTGATCAGGGCGATGGAGGACGAGCTGACCCCGAAGTGGTCCCGCGCAAGCCGGGTGAGCCTGTCGAAGCGCTCCTCAGCCCCGGTGTCGAGCAACCCCGACTCGTGCAACGCCTGAAGGCGTCGGAACTCGGCCTCGTCCAGATCAGGAATTTCGGCTACTGCAGCAGCTTCGAGCAAGGCAGGGGCACCAGTGCCGACTGAGGCGGTGGCGGTGTCGTCACCGACGGACGGGGCCGTGAAATCGAATTCGTCGGGAGAAATAACCAGGGTGCGCAGATAGTCGCCATACCCGGAGGAGGATGTCGCGTCGCGGTCGCTGTAGTGAGCCCCATCAACCATCGAACCGGTGCTGTCCAGCAATTCGTTGATGGCATGCGCGAGCAGGTCGCGGTCCGGCACGGAAAGCATCACGACACCAGCGAGGTATCCCTTGACCTCGAGCTCGTCGGCGTCGCCTCCCAGTGCGAAGTACGACTGGAGGACGTCGTCAGGCCGCAGGTCCGCTGCCCGCACGGTCTGGATCGCGCTCCATTGCTGCACATACTCGCTCAGCACACCTGTACCTCCGAAGATTCTTCCGCACACTTCGCTCACGACCGCGCCACAGGCCATCGTTCTCGTACCATATTCAGTTTCCAGACCCTCTGCGTCGTCCGCGATAATGCGTGAGCATGGGCTGGACACCCGGCCTCAAATGGCTGTACTGCTCGTCGCCGGCAGACTCCTTGACTCGTTGGAGGGCATAGCAGGAGAACCAACCAGCAGTACGCGAAGTCGTCAGGATCAGTGAGACCATGGCGGTCGCGGCGTCCGTGACGCTGGTTCGGGTCTTCTCGATGCAGGCCAGGCTCTCCCCTCGCTCGAAGAAGGCCAGGACGAGATCTCGCGCTGGGTCCCTCCAAATCGGTCTCAACTGACTGGTGGCACCTGATCAGGCACGCGACCGAGCTGGCGCAGGTTGATCCGACCATGGCCAGAGCCATCCGCCCCAACGGGTTCGACAGTATCCAGTGCCCACCAACAACGCGGACCTGGTTCATTCCGTGCCAATCTGTCTAGCCGGGCCTGGTGATCCCAGGGACTCAGCGCGTAGTACTGACGATGAAGAGAATAAGCAGTGCGGTCATGCCGAGGGTGACCCCGGAGCTGCGGCGGGCACCACGCTCCAATCCGGGAGCGGTGGGCACCATCCGGTTGCGCTGGGTCTAGTCACGTAGTCCCGGACGCAATTAGTATGTGTGTCCTCCGGCCGCCCGAACCGGATGAGGGACGAGGAGGTGGAGTCATGAAGGTCAGTGTCGTTGCGCTGTGCGCTGCCACCCCCATGAACCCCGCCTCCCCTTCTTCCGCACCGTAGCGCGCCGGGGGGAGGCCTCCCCCGGAGGAACCACGTTGAACACTCTTGACCAGTACGGTTTTACCGACCGCATCGGCGGTCTTTTCTCCTTCCACTTCCCTGCCCCGACCGTCGCGGAACCAGCCCGAATCGTCCGCGCGGACCGAGGCCGCGTACTCGCCGCGTCCCGGCGGGGCATCGTCCACATCGACGGCGGTACCTCTCTCGTCACCGGTGACTGGGTTGCGATCAAGCCCGCCGGCTCGGTGCTCGGATGCCTGCCCCGATCGTCCCTGCTCCAGCGCAAGCGGGCGTACGACCCGCTGTCCGAGGCACAGGTCCTCGGTGCCAACATCGACCTGCTGGGCGTCGTCGTCCCCCTCGACCGGCCGCTGTCGGCCAACCGGCTCGAACGGACCCTCGTCGCGGCATGGGACTCGGGAGCCGTTCCACTCGTCATCCTGACGAAGGCCGATCTCAGTACCCGGTTCGACGACGTGGTCGCCGAGACCGTGCAGCGTGCCCGTGGCGTCGAGGTGTACACGACGTCGGCCGAGGACCTCGATGGCCTCGAGAACCTGCGCGGGAGGATCGGCGCCGCGCAGACCCTGGCCCTGCTCGGCCCCTCCGGTGCCGGCAAGTCGAGCCTCATCAACGCCCTCGTGGGCGATCGCCGACAGCACACCGGCACGGTCCGGGCCGGGGACGGAAAGGGGAAACATACGACGACGGCCCGCGAGCTAGTGCCGCTCGGCGACGGTTCCGTGGTGATGGATACCCCGGGGCTGCGCGGCTTCGCCCTCTGGGACGCCGAGACCGGCCTGTCCGAGGTCTTCGGAGACATCGAGGACCTGTTCGACGAGTGCCGCTTCCGCGACTGCGCGCATGACCCTGAGCCGGGGTGCGCGGTACAGGCCGCTGTCGAGTTAGGCAGATTGGAGGAGCGGCGCTGGTTGAGCTACCGGAAGATGGAGCGGGAGCTTGCGAGCCTGCACCGGCGGCAGGAGGTTGCCGAACAACGGCACCACACGCGATCGTTCCAGCGGGTGGCTCGGGATGCGGTCCTGGCGAAGGACCACAGGAACCGCTTGGGAAAAGGACGTTGAGGCCATCGGGCCCGCATGGAGCTACCGGCCTCTGGCATCACGGCAGGATCGGATGCCGCGGCGACTTCAGGAGGCCGATCGTCCAACGGTGTCGTGCCAGGACGTCGCGCAGTAAAAGAGCCCGGTCCCGCATCACGGTGTTCCAGTTCACGCCCGCGAGGGGAAGGGTGATTTCGCTGAAGACGACGTCGATCGTCGCATCGATGCGTAGATACATACTCGGATCTACTGACAAACCACTGGTAATCGTGAGGTCCATCGTCCTGAAACGTTGAAGTCCGTGTGTGCATACTTGAAGGACCCTAACGATGTCCCGGCTTCGTGTCGCGGACTCGGCCGGATACACCGACGAGCCTCGTGCACGGGAGTGGGAGTTTCTCCGGGAGTCAAGCAGCCGGCCACCGGAGAAAGACCACTCGCCACGTCAACCTGACTCAACTAGTGGGACTGTCTCCGTAACGGCGTGTATTTGATCCTGCGACGACGGTACTGACCGAGGTCGGTCCGGTCGAGATCAAGGTTCCAAGAGACTGGATGGTTCCTTCGAGCCGGTGATCATTCCGAAGCGGATGTGGCGCCTGGACGGAATCGATCAGATCGTGCTCCCGCTCTTTGCCCGCAATTGCCTACGGGGGACATCGCTACGCATTCCACCGAGGTGAGGTCCGGGACGGGCACGTGCGGAACTCCCGCTACCACTTGTTGGTCATGGACTGCCGTATTTCGATGGAGGAGTAACCGCGTGAAGTATCCGGTGCAGACTCATGGCGATCGACGAGGCGGCGCCGAACGGTCGCTCTCGGGTAGCTGCCTCGAAGGCACTCAACTCCAATACCCGTAACGCTTGTCGTGCTCCCACGAGCGTCTGGTCGTCATCTTCCTCGACGGTCCATAACTCCAGGACGTCCCCTACCGCGGAGAAAGCGTCCTGCAGGGGTCTTTTGAGTCCGGGTGGAATAGGTTCCTCATCCGTCGTCCCTTCCACCGCATCCTCAAGCATGTTGGTGATGTTCAGCGTGTGAAATGCAACAGTCTCCAGCGCCCCAACGTGCTCGTAGTCCTTCGCGAGATCCCTGGGGTGGAACCGACGACGGACGTTCCCTTTCCGACTCTCCTCGGCATACTGGACGGCTTCCCGAGCCCCCTGCATGGTGTGGAAAAGATCCTCTCTACGCTCGACCCACCGTGGATCGCCTGCAACCCAGTTCTCCTCCAATGCCTGACCGATGTCCTGCAATTGCTCTGCTGCGGTCCGACGCAGTGCACTCATTTGCCCCAGCGCATTGTCAGTGTTCAAGGGCGGAGCGATAAGGGTACTGACTCCAAGACCGACGAGAACTCCGACGATCATCTGAACGAAGTATCCGAAGGAAAAACTCAGATCGTTGTTCCCAAGGATCAAGACGAACAACCCCGCCGAGGCAATCCCCGAACCGCCGCCAGCCGTTCGGGGTAGCAAACCTGCCAACAGCACGCCCATCCCGACGACGAAAGATATGGTGAATGAACCCGGGTCCCCCACCCACATAGCCGCGTAGGCCAGCACAATACCGATTGCCAGACCGGTCATTGTCTGCAAACCCAGCTTCACGGTCCCCACGACGGTCGGGTACATCGCTAACAGGGCACCCAACGGCGCGTAGTACGGATACTCCGCAGCAACACCGGGTATCAGGAGCGCTAGCGCCCACGCAATACCGGCGGCCAGCGCGGCCTTCGCGGCAAGTATCACGTGCGCATCGAGCAGCGCCCGCACGACCACCTTCCGACTAGCCGTGTACCAAGGTCGCCTGGCCGATTCGGGGCGGGGGGAACCGGAGATCTGGACCATACAAGATTGTCCCACTCCCCCAGTGCTCGAACGCGGGCCCGGGATCACGTCGCCCCTGTCGGCACGCCCTGTCGCTCCTACCCCTGGTGGCATGCAGCCCGGGAGCATCGGGCTCAAGCGCCCCCTGCGCTCGAACCTGAGCCGGTCTTTCCTTGCCCACGTTCTCTGTCCGGTAGTCGACACAACAACCAGTCGCTCGTCCGGACGGAGTACAGGGTAGTTCCCTCGACGTTCGGACGGCTATCGCGATACGGCGTCAGGCCGTCGCGTTGCCTCGGCCGGTTCTGCTCTCGGCTCCACCAGAGTCGGCTCCGAGTGCCCGTATGTTCGAACTGTAGGGCCATTCCATGGAATGACTTGAAGATGCACCAGCGGATGGACTGGCAACCCTAGGAAAAGCCGTCATCGTCCCGTAACAAATGGCAACCCATCGGGTACACCTAGTTCGTCGAACATCGCCAGGAGGCTGGACATCCGGAGGACTTCACCGTCGGGCAGTGCAACGTCACTCGACTTTGCAGGCCGCGTACGCAGCCCGGCTCAAGTCGGAAGACTCCCGTCCGATCCCATGAGTGCCCGAAGTGGGACTCGAACCCACACACCTCTCGATACTGCATTTTGAGTGCAGCGCGTCTGCCAATTCCGCCATTCGGGCCCTACCCGCTCCGGCCGGGTGAGGGGATGACTCACTTCACCGCCGGTGCGCGAATCCACTCTACATGCCGCTAGGCTGTTTCCGGGAACGGGAGCATACCCTTCGCGGACCCATCGGAACGCCGTCATCATCAAGGAGCAACAGTGTCTGAATCCACCGAATCAACGCCCGCCGGACCCGCTCGCCGGGTCATCGTGGCCGAGGACGAGACGCTCATCCGGCTCGACATCATCGAGATCCTGCGTGGTGAGGGCTACGACGTCGTGGCGGAGGCGGACAACGGTGAGAAGGCTGTCGCACTTGCCATGGAGCACAAGCCGGACCTGGTCCTCATGGACGTCAAGATGCCCGTCATGGACGGCATCACCGCCGCAGAGCAGATCGTGAAGGCGCGTATCGCCCCGGTCGTCCTGCTCACCGCGTTCAGCCAGAAGGAGCTCATCGAGCGCGCACGCGACGCCGGTGCCATGGCGTATGTCGTCAAGCCCTTCACCCCCGCAGACCTCATTCCGGCCATCGAGATCGCCATGTCCCGCCATGAGGAGATCAAGGCACTCGAGGCCGAGGTGTCCGACCTCCAGGAGCAGTTCGCTACCCGCAAGCTCGTGGAGCGCGCGAAGAGCCTGCTGACCACCAAGATGGGCCTTACCGAACCGGAGGCCTTCCGGTGGATCCAGAAGACGTCCATGGACCGCCGCCTCAGCATGCGCGAGGTTGCCGAGACGATCATCAACCAGGTCAACTGACCTCGACCGTCCTCAGCGGCGCACCGTCGCCGCACGCACGAAGACCCCCACCCGATCAGGGTGGGGGTCTTCGTGTCTGTCCGGGCGGTCAGGCTACTTCTTCTTGAGCGGCCAGGGACCGACGTCCTCCTTGACGTAGGACGTGTGGCCGTCCGGCAACTGTCCCGCGTCCGTGATGTCGCCGACGCGGTGCACCTTGATGGAGTTGGTGGAACCTGCCTGTCCTGGAGGGGAACCGGCGGCGATGACCACGAGGTCGCCGACCTCGACGAGGCCCTGCTCGAAGAGCACGCGGTCCACCTGGGCAGTCATCTGGTCCGTGTGCTCCACGAACTCGACGAGCTTCGGCTGGATGCCCCAGATGAGCGACATGGCGTTGAGCGTCGACTGCACGGGGGTGAAGGCGAAGACCGGCTTCTTCGGGCGGAGGCGTGACAGACGGCGGGCGGAGTCGCCGGACTGGGTGAAGGTACAGATGTACTTGGCGTCGAGCTGATCGGAGATCTCGACGGCGGCACGCGTGATGGCACCGCCGCGGGTCCTTGGCTTGCTGCCCAGCGGCGGGACGCGCTCGAGGCCGTGGCGCTCGGTGGACTCGATGATGTCGGCCATCGTGCGCACCGTCTCGATCGGATACTTGCCTACGCTCGTCTCACCGGAGAGCATGACGGCATCCGCGCCGTCGAGCACGGCGTTGGCGCAGTCCGAAGCTTCGGCGCGCGTAGGCCGGGGGTTGTCGATCATGGACTCGAGGACCTGCGTGGCCACGATGACGGGCTTGGCCCACCGACGTGCCAATTCGACGGCGCGCTTCTGCACGATGGGGACGTCCTGCAGCGGCATCTCGACGCCGAGGTCCCCGCGAGCCACCATGATGGCGTCGAACGCGTCGATGATCTCCTCGAGGGCGTCGACGGCCTGCGGCTTCTCGATCTTGGCGATGACGGGGACCCTACGGCCCTCCTCGTCCATAATCTCGTGGACGCGCTTGACGTCGCCGGCGTCGCGCACGAAGGACAGCGCGACCATGTCGACCCCGATCTGGATGGCCCAGCGGAGGTCTTCCTCGTCCTTCTCGCTGAGGGCGGGGACGTTGACGGCGACGCCGGGCAGGTTGATGCCCTTGTTGTTGGAGACCATGCCGCCGACGACGACCTCCGTGGTGACCTTCACATCGTCGACCGCGGTGGCGCGCAGTCCGACCTTGCCGTCGTCGATGAGGAGCATGTCGCCGACGCGGACGTCCTGCGGCAGGCCCTTGAACGTGGTCGATGCGATGTCCTGCGTGCCCTCGATGTCCTCGATGGTGATGGTGAAGACATCACCCGGTGCCAGGGCGTGCGGACCGTCGGCGAATCTGCCGAGCCGGATCTTGGGGCCCTGCAGGTCGGCGAAGATGCCGACGGGCTTGCCGAGCTCCTGGGATGCACGGCGGACGTTCTCGTAGGTGGTGCTGTGCACGGTGTAGTCGCCGTGGCTCATGTTCATGCGGGCTACGTCGACGCCTGCCTCGAGCACTGCGAGGGTGTTCTCATAGCTGGCGATTGCGGGGCCGAATGTTGCAACGATTTTTGCGCGTCTCATAGATTTAGCCTAGTCGTGTTGGGGCGTGGAGATGGTGTGGGGGCCGGTCAGAGGACGGCGATGGAACGGTCTGTCGGAGCCACGGGCGCGGGGAGCTTGGTCGAACCCATGAGCCATTTGTCGACCGCCGCCGCGCATGCGCGACCCTCTGCGATCGCCCAGACGATGAGCGACTGACCGCGACCCGCGTCACCCGCCGAGAAGACTCCCGGAGTGTTGGTCATGTAGTAGCCGTCGCGGGCGACGTTGCCCCTGTCGTCGAAAGCGGCCTCGACCTGCTCGGTGATGCCGGCCGGCTCCGCTCCGGTGAAGCCGAGTGAGAGGAAGACGAGATCCGCGGGGATCTCGCGCTCGGTGCCGGGCTTCGGGACACGGCGGCCGTTGACGAACTCCGTCTCCGCGACCTTGATGCCCCGGAGCACGCCGTTATCACCGACGAACTCGACGGTGGACGCCAGGTAGCGGCGCTCCCCGCCCTCCTCGTGCGCGCTGGCGATGTCGAACAGGGTGGGGAAGGTCGGCCACGGCTGGTCCGGCCGGCGCTCCGTGGAGGGCTGCTGGCCGATGGCGAGCGTGGTGACGGACGCGGCCTTCTGGCGGTGTGCGGTGCCGAGGCAGTCTGCACCGGTGTCCCCACCACCGAGAATGACGACATGCTTGCCCTCGGCGTGGATCTGGTTCTCGATGGCTTCACCGGCGACCACGCGGTTTGCCTGCACGAGGTAGTCCATGGCGAAATGCACGCCGGCGAGCTCGCGGCCGGGGATGGGGAGGTCCCGGGGGACGGTGGCACCGGTAGCGACGACGACGGCGTCGTAGCGACGCTTCAGCTGTCCCCAGCTGATGTCCTTGCCGACGTCGACTCCTGTGCGGAAACGAGTGCCCTCCGCCGTCATCTGCTCGATGCGGCGCTCGACATGGATCTTCTCCATCTTGAAGTCGGGGATGCCGTACCGCAGCAGGCCGCCGATCCGGTCGTCGCGCTCGTAGACGGCGACCGTGTGGCCGGCGCGGGTGAGTTGCTGGGCCACGGCGAGACCTGCCGGTCCGGAGCCGACGACGGCTATGGTGCGATCGGTCAGGCGCTCGGGCGGGTGCGGCTCCACCCAGCCCTCGCCGAAGGCCTGGTCCGCGATGGACACCTCGACCTGCTTGATGGTCACGGGTGGCTGGTTGATCCCGAGCACGCAGGACGATTCGCACGGCGCCGGGCACAGCCGGCCGGTGAACTCCGGGAAGTTGTTCGTCGCGTGGAGCCGGTCGATCGCCTCGCGGCCCTTGTCCCGGAACATGAGGTCGTTCCACTCCGGGATGAGGTTGCCGAGGGGACACCCCTGGTGGCAGAACGGGATGCCGCAGTCCATGCAGCGGCCCGCCTGCGCCTTCAGGACGCCCTTCTCCTGCGCCTCGTACACTTCCTTCCAGTCCATGATGCGCACGGGAACCGGGCGTCTGGGCTGCGTCTGGCGCTCGCGCACCTTCATGAATCCGCGTGGGTCAGCCACCGGTTACCTCCAGGATCTTGGTCCACGCCTCTTCGCCGTCGGGATCGAGTCCCTGTTCGACGGCGGTGGCGCGGGCGTCCAGGACCGCGGCGTAATCCCGCGGCAGGACCTTCGTGAAACGCTCGACGGTGTCCTCGAAGGACTCGAGCAGGCTTTCTGCGAGGTTGGACTCGGTCTCCTCGACGTGCTGGATCAGCAGCCGCCGCACGATCTCGATGTCCTCGGCATCGAGCCCGACGAGCAGGAGCTCGCCGTTCTCGAGACTCTGCTTGTTGACGCGGGCGCGGTCGAGATCCAGCACGAAGGCTGTGCCACCGGACATGCCGGCGCCGAAGTTCCGGCCCGTGCGGCCGAGGATCAGGGCCTGGCCGCCCGTCATGTACTCACAGCCGTGATCGCCGATCCCCTCGGCCACCGCCGTAGCGCCGGAGTTCCGGACGAGGAACCGCTCCCCCACCTGGCCGCGCAGGAACATCTCGCCACTGGTGGCCCCGTAACCGATGACGTTGCCCGCGATGACATTGTGATCGGCGCGGAAGAGGTTGGCACGGTCCGGCCGCACGGTGATGCGTCCACCGGAGAGTCCCTTGCCCACGTAGTCGTTCGAGTCGCCGAGCAGGCGCAGGGTGATCCCCGCCGGGAGGAAGGCGCCGAGCGACTGTCCGGCCTGGCCGGTCAGGGTCACGTCGATGGTGTTCGTGGCGAGCGTGTCGAGCCCGAAGGTCCGTGTGACCTCGTGTCCGAGCATGGTGCCGACCGAGCGGTCGGTGTTCACGACGTCGACCGAGATCCGGACCGGCGAGCGGTACTGCAGCGCGTCGGCGCTCATCTCGATGAGCTTGTTGTCGAAGTGCTGGTCCAGCTCGTGGTTCTGCTTCAGCATGTTGCGCATCGGCTCCCCCGAGTCGAACTCGTTGCCGCGCAGGATCGGATCCAGGTCGAGGCCGTCGGCCTTCCAGTGCTCGATCGCCTTGCGGGCGTCGAGCAGTTCGCTGTGGCCGATAGCCTCCTCGAGCGTCCGGAATCCGAGCTCCGCCAGGATCTCGCGAACCTCCTCGGCGATGAACTCGAAGAAGTTGATGACGAACTCCGGCTTGCCCGTGAAGCGGCTGCGCAGCTCGGGGTTCTGCGTCGCAACGCCCACGGGGCAGGTGTCGAGGTGGCAGACCCGCATCATGATGCAGCCTGACACCACCAGCGGCGCCGTAGCGAAGCCGAATTCCTCGCCTCCGAGCAGCGCGGCGATGACGACGTCGCGCCCGGTCTTGAGCTGGCCGTCCACCTGGACGACCACGCGGTCGCGCAGGCCGTTGAGCATGAGCGTCTGCTGTGTCTCGGCGAGGCCGAGCTCCCACGGGATACCGGCGTGCTTGAGCGAATTCAGTGGGCTGGCACCGGTTCCGCCGTCGTGACCGGAGACCAGCACGACATCGGCCTTCGCCTTCGTGACGCCGGCGGCCACTGTGCCGATGCCTACCTCGGACACCAGCTTCACGTGGACACGTGCACTCGGGTTCGACCGTTTGAGGTCGTAGATGAGCTGCGCGAGGTCCTCGATGGAGTAGATGTCGTGGTGCGGCGGCGGCGAGATCAGGGCGACGCCGGGTGTGGAGTGGCGGGTGCGGGCGATCCACGGATAGACCTTCTGGCTCATGAGCTGGCCGCCCTCGCCGGGCTTGGCCCCCTGGGCCATCTTGATCTGGATGTCGTCCGCGTTGGTGAGGTACAGGCTCGTGACGCCGAAACGCCCGGAGGCCACCTGCTTGATGGCGGAGCGGCGCTCGGGATCCAGCAGGCGCTCGACGTCCTCACCGCCCTCGCCCGTGTTCGACTTCGCGCCGAGCCGGTTCATCGCGATGGCGAGCGTCTCGTGCGCTTCCTTCGAGATGGACCCGTAGCTCATGGCGCCGGTGGAGAAGCGCTTGACGATGGACGAGACGGGTTCCACCTCGTCGATGCTGATGGGCTCGCGGGCGTCGTCGCGGAGCCGGAGCAGCCCGCGAAGGGTCATGAGCTCACGCGACTGGTCGTCCACGCCCTTCGTGTATGCCTTGAAGATGTCGTAGCGGCGCTCGCGGGTGGCGTGCTGCAGCCGGAACACGGTCTCCGGGTTGAAGAGGTGCGGGGGGCCTTCGCGGCGCCACTGGTACTCGCCGCCGTTATCGAGCCCGCGATGCGGATCCTCGATGCCGTCCTGCGGGTACGCGGTGTCGTGGCGGGCTGCCGTCTCTGCCGCGACGACGTCGAGGCCGACGCCGCCGAGCTGGGTCTGGGTACCGTGGAAGTATTCGTCCACGAGCTCCTGGGACAGTCCGAGTGCTTCGAAGGTCTGCGCCCCGCAGTAGGAGCTGACCGTCGAGATGCCCATCTTGGACATGATCTTCAGGACGCCCTTGCCGAGGCCCTTGATGAGGTTGGTGACGGCGGCTTCGGAGGTGACGCCGGTGATATCGCCGTTGCGCACCAGTTCCTCGCAGCTCTCCATGGCGAGGTACGGGTTGACGGCGGACGCGCCGTAGCCGATGAGCACGGCAACGTGGTGCACCTCGCGCACGTCACCGGCCTCGACGACGAGGGACGTCTTGGTGCGGTTGGCGCTCTTGAGGAGGTGGTGGTGCACGGCGCTCGTCAGCAGGAGCGACGGGATGGGAGCCCACTGCGCGTTCGAGTCGCGATCGGACAGGACCACGTACTCGACACCCCGGTTGAGGGCGCTGGAGACCTGCTCGCAGATCTCCGCGAGGCGCGCCCTGAGGGCCGGCTCGCCGCCGTCGTGCCGGTACAGTCCGCGGACGCGCACCGTCAGGCGGTCGCCGTCCTCGGTCTCGAGGTTGGCGATCTTCGCCAGCTCGTCATTGGTGATGACCGGGAACTTCAGGGCGATCTGCTTGGAGCGCACCTGTCCCATGGACAGCAGGTTGCCGTCGGGACCGATCGTGACGCCCATCGAAGTGACGAGCTCCTCGCGGATGGAATCCAGCGGGGGGTTGGTCACCTGCGCGAAGGACTGCACGAAGTAGTCGAAGAGCAGCCGCGGGCGCTTGGACAGAACGGCGATCGGGGTATCCGAGCCCATGGCGCCGAGCGGCTCGGCACCGTTCTTGGCCATCGGGCCGAGCAGGATGCGCAGCTCCTCCTGCGTGTAGCCGAAGGTGCGCTGGCGACGGTTGATGGAGGCCTTGGTGTGGATCACGTGCTCGCGCTCCGGCAGGTCCTCGAGCTGGATCAGGTTCTCCTTGACCCACTCCCCCCACGGATTGGCGGCGGCGATCTCCGCCTTGATCTCCTGGTCCTCGATGAGCCGGCCTTCCTCGGTGTCGACGAGGAACATCTTGCCGGGCGAGACGCGACCCTTGCGGACCACGCGGGAGGGCTCGACGTCGACCACGCCCACCTCGGAGGCGAGGATGACGAGGCCGTCCTCCGTGACCCAGTAGCGCGCCGGACGCAGGCCGTTGCGGTCGAGGACGGCGCCGACGAGTCGGCCGTCCGTGAAGGACACTGCGGCGGGACCGTCCCAGGGCTCCATGAGCATGGAGTGGTACTGGTAGAAGGCCCGGCGGGCGGGATCCATGGTGGCGTGGTTCTCCCACGCCTCCGGGATCATCATCATGATCGAATGCGTGATGGGGCGACCGGACAGGGTCAGCAGTTCTGCCACCTCGTCGAAGGACGCCGAGTCCGAGGCGCCCGGGGTGCAGATCGGGTACAGCTCCTCGGGTGCGTCCCCCAGCAACGGGTTGGACAGCTGCGACTGGCGTGCACGCATCCAGTTGCGGTTGCCCTTGACCGTGTTGATCTCCCCGTTGTGGGCGATGGTGCGGAACGGCTGCGCCAGAGGCCAGGACGGGAAGGTGTTCGTGGAGAAGCGTGAGTGGACGATGCCGAGGCGTGTCTTGAAGCGCGCGTCCGAGAGGTCCGGGTAGAACGGCTCGAGCTGCGCCGTGGTCAGCATGCCCTTGTAGACGATGGTCTTCGAGGACAGCGACGGGAAATACACCCCGTACTTGTTCTGAGCCCGCTTCCGGACCCGGAAGGCCTTCGCGTCGAGGTCGGACGAGTTGCCGTCCGTCGGGGCCAGAAAGAGCTGGACGAAGTGGGGCATGCAGGCCCGCGCCATGGCGCCGACGAGGTCTGCGACGACCGGAACCACGCGCCAGCCGAGCACATCCAGACCCTCGGACTCGGCGATGGACTCGAGGCCGGCACGCGCCGTCTCCTCCTCCTTCGCCTCGGCAGGGAGGAATGCCGTACCGACGACGTATGAACCGGCTGCGGGCAGCGGGAAGTCGACGACGGCCCGGAAGAACTCGTCGGGCACCTGCGTCAGCAGGCCGGCACCGTCGCCGGTGCCCTCGTCCGCTCCGACGGCACCGCGGTGCTCGAGGTTTCGGAGGGCGGTCAGTGCCGCGTCGACGATGTCATGCCCCGGCTCACCGCGAAGGGTCGCGATGACGGCGAGGCCGCAGGCATCCTTCTCGTTCTCCGGGTTGTACAGTCCGGTCGCTTCCGGCACGGAGGCGAAGCGTTTGAAGGGAGACACGACGGCGTTCTCCGCGGTCGTCGTCCCCGGTTCTGTCTGTAGCGGCTTTCCTGGCATCAAAGCAGTCATAGAAAGGTTCCTTCCCCCATGATGGAGCGTCGGGAGGGGACAGCCTTGGCCCCGGGGGCACCGCTCTGGGAACGGGCACCGTCTGTCGGTCTCATGCACACCGCCTGCGCCGGCGCTGCCCGGCGCTCTTGGCGGGCAATCACTCTGGTCGTCCTGCGCGCCGGTCGGGGCGGTGTCGGTGCGGGCAGGAAGGTGATCCGGCCGTTGCACCTGGAGTCCACAACTGTGTGGTGTTGCGTCCTTTAGGGGCGGTGGCCCGGGGACTGCTGTCGGGGACCGAATCCCGCGGCTCCGCTCTCGCGGGGTCCATCGAACAGAGATCGTTCCTCAGGAGCCGTTTGTTTCGGAAAGGTTACCACGATCATTCCGGCCGATCGGCTCCGTGTCCGCCACGTGGCTACCCGTGGCCGAAGCGTTACGGGAACGCTGTCGCGACCCGGCCTCGGTGAGCTCGTCGGCCGCGGTTCCGCCCCGCGTCGTGGTTCCTGTCCCGTCCGAACCGGTGTCCGAGGCGGCGCTACCCGGCGCATCCTCCGAAGCCTTCGTCGTGCTGGGTGCGCTCGTATCGGCTGCACCGGAGCCGGCCCTGCCGTCCCCATCGATCCCCGTGTCGCCGTCGTGCCGGGCTACAGCCGCCGGGTCCGGGCCCTCGAGGGCATCCTTCGGCTCCCGACCCGGGAGGTACACGGACGGTGCGTCCACAGGACGGCGCTTCACGGCGAGGTAGACGAGGACAGCCAGCGACACCAGGAAGACCGCGATACTGGTCCAGACATTCAGTCTCTGCGTGATCCCGAAGAGCGTCACCATCTCGGCGTCGTCGATGCGGAGCGTCTCGATCCAGACGCGTCCGAGCGTGTAGTACGCCGCGTAGAGCCAGAACATCCGCCCGCCGCGCAGGCGGAACTTCCGAGCGAGCAGCAGCAGGATCGCAACCCCGGCGAGGTTCCACAGGAGTTCGTAGAGGAAGGTGGGGTGGAACAGGGTGCCGGGTGCCTCGTTCACCGGGAAGTTCACGTTGTCGGCGTCGATCTCGAGGCCCCACGGCAGCGTGGTCGGCGCACCGAAGAGCTCCTGGTTGAACCAGTTGCCAAGACGGCCGACGGCCTGCGCGAGCAGCACGCCGGGAGCAGCGGCGTCGGCGAAAGCGGAGAGCTTCACGCCCGCCCGCCGCGCACCGATCCAGGCCCCGAGGGCGCCGAGGGCGATGGCCCCCCAAATGCCGAGGCCGCCCTGCCAGATCTGGGGGATGCGGGCGAGATCGCCCTGCGGGCCGAAGTAGGCGTCCGGGGAGGAGATGACGTGGTAGAGCCGCCCGCCGATGATGCCGAAGGGAACGGCCCAGATCGCTATGTCCCACACGGCGTCCGCGTGGCCCCCGAAGGAGACGAACCGCTTCTGCGTGAGGAGGAGCGCCAGGATGATGCCGGCCAGGATGCAGAGGGCATAGGCGTGGATGGTCACCGGGCCGAGGCCGAAGCTCGCCCATTCGGCGGGTGGGCTCGGGATCGAGGCCGCGAGGCTGCCGCCGATCACGCCGCCCCTCCTGCGGGTACCTTGGCCGTGCCGGTGCTGAGTTCACGGGTGAGTTCGGCGACCGCTTCGACTCCGCCGTCGCGCAGGGCGGCGACCAGGGCAGTCCCGACGATCACGCCGTCGGCGTACGCTCCGATCTCCCGCACCTGGGCGGACGAGGAGACGCCGAGGCCGACGCAGACGCGCTCGGCGCCGGCGCGGTGGGCGGCGTCGACGACGGCCTGCGCAGCTGCACCCACGGATGTCCTGGCACCGGTGACGCCCATGACGGACACCGCGTACACGAATCCCCTGCTCGCATCGACTGTGGCCTGCATGCGCTGCGGTGAGGTGGACGGGGCCACGAGGAAGACGCGGTCGAGACCGAGCTCTTCGGACACCTCGAGCCATTCGGCTGCCTCGTCGGGAATGAGGTCCGGGGTGATCAGACCGGCTCCGCCGGCCGCGGCGAGGCGCTCGGAGAACGTTCGCACGCCCATTCGCATGACGGGGTTCCAGTAGGTCATCACGAGGACTGCGGCATCCGTTGCACGGGTGATGCCCTCGACGACGTCGAAGATGCGGGGCACGGTGAAGCCGTTGGCGAGGGCCTCGACGGTGGCTTCCTGGATGACGTGGCCGTCCATCACCGGATCCGAGTAGGGGATGCCGATCTCGATGAGGTCCACGCCGTTCTCCGCCATGGCAATGCCGGCGTCGATAGTGGTCTGGACGTCGGGGAAGCCTGCCGGCAGGTATCCGATGAGCGCTGCGCGACCCTCGGCCCGGGCCTTCTCGATGGCGGCAGCGGCCTTGGACCCTGCGGCACCTGCTCCTGGAGACTGTCGATCGGTCGAATGTGTCGTCATAGCTGCTCACCCTCCTGGGCGATCTCCTGCTCGGCGCTGTCGTCCGGAAGCAGGTCGAAGTAGCCCGCGGCGGTCGCCACGTCCTTGTCGCCGCGCCCGGACAGGTTGACGACGATGATCTTGTCCGACGCCTGCTCCCCCGGGGCGAGGTCGGCTGCGAGGCGCTGGCCGACCTTCATGGCTCCCGCGAGGGCGTGTGCGGTCTCGATAGCGGGGATGATCCCCTCGGTCCGGCTGAGGATCTTGAAGGCCTCCATGGCCTCCGCATCCGTGATGGGCTCGTACTTCGCCCGTCCGATGTCCGCGAGGTAGGCGTGCTCCGGTCCGACGCCGGGGTAGTCCAGACCGGCGGAGATGGAGTGCGACTCCATCGTCTGTCCGTCCTCGTCCTGCATGAGGTAGGACCGGGCACCGTGCAGAACGCCGGGCCGACCGAGCGTGATGGTGGCCGCGTGACGACCGGTCTCGACTCCCTCGCCGCCGGCTTCGAAACCGTACAGGGCGACATCGCGGTCGTCCAGGAAGCCATGGAACATACCGATCGCGTTCGACCCGCCGCCGACGCAGGCACAGACCGCATCGGGGAGCTTGCCCGTCTGCTCGAGGATCTGCTCGCGGGCCTCGTCACCGATGACCTCGTGGAAGTAGCGCACCATCGACGGGAACGGGTGCGCTCCGGCCGCCGTCCCGAGGAGGTAGTGCGTGGTCTCGACGTTGGCGACCCAGTCCCGCAGGGCGTCGTTGATGGCGTCCTTCAGCGTCTGAGAACCGTTGGTGACCGGGATGACCGTGGCACCGAGGAGCTGCATGCGCGCGACATTGAGGGCCTGGCGGCGCGTGTCCTCCGCACCCATGTAGACGACGCACTCGAGTCCGAGGAGGGCCGCCGCCGTCGCGCTGGCGACGCCATGCTGCCCGGCACCCGTCTCGGCGATGACGCGGGTCTTGCCCATGCGCTTGGCGATCAGCGCCTGACCCAGCACGTTGTTGATCTTGTGGGACCCCGTGTGGTTCAGGTCCTCGCGCTTGAGGAAGACGCGGACGCCGCCGCAGTGCTCGGCGAAGCGCTGGGCCTCGGTGAGGAGGGACGGCCGACCGGCATAGTTCTTGTTCAGCTCGGCGACCTGCGCCGTGAACTCGGGATCCGCCTTGGCCTTCTCGAACGTGTCCTGCAATTCGTCCAGCGCTGCGATCAGGGATTCCGGCATCCATCGCCCACCGTATGCGCCGAAGTAGGGACCCGGGGCGTGGCGCAGGGTCTGGTCGTGGCTGAGGAAGGCCTCTGCCGTTCCGGCGTCGATGGCGTCGGCTGCTCCTGCGTCCGCGCCCTGGAGGCCCGAGTCCTGGTGCATATCAGTCATGACTTCAGCGTTCCTGTCCTGTTGGTCCTTGCCCGGGCGGGCGTGCCGTCCGGGTTCCTGGCGGTCCGGGGTCGACCGGTCCGTGTCCTGCTTCTGGTGCTTCTGGTGCCGACCAGGTGGGTCGGTGCCGGTCTCGAGGCTTCGGCCGTGGGGCCGACGTCGCGGCGCGTCAGCTGCGCGCCGACATGCCCGACTCCTGCCAGGCCGTGCGGCCCGCGCGCCTGAACTCGTCGATCGTCGCTGCGGGGTCGCTGTGGCGGACGAGGGCCTCGCCGACGAGGACGGCGTGCGCGCCGCTTCCCGCGTAGTCCGCGACGTCGGCCGCGTCACGCACGCCCGATTCGGCGATGATGACCGTACCTGCGGGGATCAGGTGGGCAAGGCCGGCGAAGACATCGCGGTCGATGTCGAGGGTCTTCAGGTTCCGCACATTGACGCCGATGATGGAGGCCTCGGCTGCTACCGCGCGCCGCACTTCCTCCTCAGTGTGGGTCTCGACGATCGCCTTCATCCCGAGCTCGTGGGTCAGGGCGAGGAAGGAGGTCAGGTCCGCGTCGGAGAGTGCTGCGACGATCAGCAGGACGACGTCGGCGCCGTGCGCGCGGGCTTCCCAGATCTGGTACTCGTCCACCGTGAAGTCCTTGCGGAGCACGGGCAGGGCCACCGCCGCACGGACGGCGTCGAGATCGGAGAGCGATCCGCCGAAGCGCCTCTCCTCGGTCAGGACGGAGATGACCGCAGCGCCCCCGCGTTCGTAGGCGGCGGCGAGGGCCGCCGGATCGGCGATATCGGCCAGCGCCCCCTTCGAGGGACTGCTCCTCTTCACCTCGGCGATGACGGCGAGGTCACCACCCCGACCTCCGCCGAGGGCCGCGAAGGCATCCTTCGGGGTAGGTGCGCTGGAGGCGGCCGTCCGGACCTTCTCGAGGGGCAGTGCACGTCGACGCTCCGCGAGGTCCTCGCGGACGCCCTCGATGATGTCGTCGAGGACGGTCACCTAGTGGCCGTTGTTCTTGAGCTTGGAGCCGCCGACGCCGTAGCCGATCTTCCGGAGGACGAACCCGACAGCCAGCCCGACGAACATCACGGCGATCCCGATCCAGAAGAGCAGGGTACCGAAGTCGTGATTACCCTCGGTGCTGGCGAAGACGTAGGCGAAGGAGGCGACGGCGGCACCGGCCAGCATGATCAGGACGCAGGTCCACGCCGCGGGGCTGTTGCCGTGCCCGATCGTCTCGTCACCCATCTGGGCGTGGGTCGCGGGCGTGTTGCGGGTCGCGGAGGCGCGGGTCTCGGATGCCATGGGAAATCTCCTTCGAATGGGTCTTGTTCCATTCTGCCATTGATGGGGCGGCCCGACTGAATGGTTCAGCGCGTCGGGTCGTTGCCGCGTGAGAGCTCGTCCCAGCTGTCGATCTCGTCGGCGTGCGCGCTCGTCCGGTTCCTGCCGGAGCCCGACGGCGGCGTCGACGTGGCGCCGGTGTCCGTGTCGGCCGTTCCGGTCGGCTCTGCGGCGGCGTCGGTGTCCTCGTCGGCTCCTGTCGGCACGACACCGGGAGCGACATCACCGGTAGAGGGCGACGGAGCGCCGGGCTGCGGATCACCGGCGGCGGCGGGCACCGCTCGGGACGCTCCGGCGTCGTACCGCCGGTTCACGCCCCAGGTTCGGCCGGCGAGGACGACCCAGGCGGCCGCAAGGACGAGCAGCACTCCGGCGACCACGGCGAGCCACGGGAGGGCGCTGGCAGTCGCGTCCGCGCCGGCGAGGCCGCTGACGCCGATCGCCTCACCGATGGCGGGTTCGGCGGCACCGGCGGGATCGAGCGCGACCGAGGCGCTGGACAGGGCGATGCCCACCCCCGACAGCACGAGGATGAACGCGATGATCCACCGGGCCACGCGTCCGGCGATCGAGACCGCGAGGGCGGCAGCGAGTGCGACCAGCGCGAAGGCCGTCACCGGAGTGGACGCATCGCTCCCCGCGATCGTGAGGTCGGGTGTCTGGACGGCCTCCTGCGGCAGGCGCACGGTGAGCCAGGTCTGCGTCGTCGTTCCGAACGCGATGAGCGCCAGGATGACGATGCCCATCACGACGACGCCGCGCCGCGTGTAGCGGCCCCGTGCGGGGTGCTCTGCGGGGCTCATAGGGCGTCCGCCGTCGCCGGCCTGAGTCCGGCCGCCGTCAGCGCCGCCCGAAGGGGGGCCGCCGCCTTGTTGACGGTCTCTAGGGCCTCGGTCTCGAGGACCGAGTCCGCGACGATACCTCCGCCGGACTGCACGTAGGCCTTGCCGTCACGGAGCAGCGCGGACCGGATGGCGATCGCCATGTCCATGTCTCCCGCGAAGTCGAGGTAGCCGACCACTCCGCCGTAGATGCCGCGGCGGTGCGGTTCCACCTCGTCGATGATGCGCAGCGCCCGGGGTTTCGGCGCACCGGACAGCGTACCGGCAGGGAACGTGGCGGCGAGGACGTCGTAGGCGCTCTTCGAGGCGGCGAGACGTCCGACGACGGTGGAGACGAGGTGCATGATGTGGCTGAACTTCTCCACCTCCATGAACTGGGTGACGTCGACGCTTCCCGGGACGCAGACCTTGGAGAGGTCGTTCCGGGCGAGGTCGACGAGCATGAGGTGCTCCGCCTTCTCCTTGGTATCCGCCCGGAGCTCGACGGCGAGGTCCCGGTCCTCCTCGGTCGTCCTGCCGCGGGGTCGGGACCCGGCGATCGGGTGCGTGATGACCTCGTCACCCGTGACGGTCACGAGGGCTTCGGGTGAGCTGCCGACGATCGAGTAGCCGCGTCCGTCGGCGTCCTCGAGGCTGAACAGGTACATGTAGGGGCTCGGGTTCGTGGTCCGCAGGATGCGGTAGACGTCGAGGGCGGAGGCGTCACACTCGATCTCGAAGCGGCGGCTGATGACGACCTGGAAGACGTCGCCGTCGACGATCGCCCGCTTGCCGCGCTCGATCGCCCTCAGGTAGTCGGGTTCGAACCAGGACTCACGGACCCGGTCCATCGACTCGTCCGCCGTCGGTGCGCCGTCCGCCATGACCGACACGGCCAGTTCAGCCGGTGCCACGAGCTTCGCGAGCATCGCCCTGACGCGGGCGACGGCGTCGTGCCATGCCTCGTCGACCCGCTCGTCGGTGCCGTCGAAATTGATGGCGTTGGCTACGAGCGTGAGCGAGCCCTCCGAGTTGTCGTGGATCGCCAGGTCCGAAACGAGGCACATCGCGAGTTCGGGAAGCTGGAGATCGTCCTCGGGCGGACTCGTGAGCCGCTCCCAGTGCCTCACCGCTTCCCAGCCCACGAATCCGACCATGCCGGAGGTGAAGGGCGGCAGTTCCGCGAATCTCTCGGTGCGCAGCGCCTCGACGGTGAGGCGCAGCGCCTCCACGGGGTTACCGGTGAGGGGGACGCCGGCGGGAGGCTCACCGAGCCAGTGCGCCTCGCCGTTGCGCGTGGTCAGGGTGGCCCGCGAGCGGGAGCCGATGAAGGAGTAGCGGGACCAGACGCCGCCGACGGCCGCGGACTCCATCAGGAACGTCCCGGGCTGACCGGCCGCGAGCTTGCGGTAGATCCCGATCGGCGTATGGGCGTCGGCGAGGACTTTCAGGTGCACGGGCACCACGCGGCGGGCCTTGGCCAGCTCACGGAAGTCCTCGAGGGTGGGGCTGATGGTGCCGAGCTGCTGCATGGGGTCAGAGTCCTTCTGCGTCGGAACGGCCGGCTGTCACGGCGGGCAGGGCGCGTCCGTCGAAGCACGTGCGTGTGCCCGTATGGCAGGCCGGGCCTTCCTGGTCCACCGTGACGAGCAGGGCGTCGCCGTCACAGTCGAGGGCCACGGCCCTGACCCACTGCCGGTGGCCGGAGGTATCGCCCTTGCGCCAGTACTCCGAGCGCGACCGGGAGTAGAACGTGACGCGTCCGGTGCTGAGGGTGCGTCGCAGCGCTTCCTCGTCCATCCAGCCGAGCATGAGCACCTCGAGGGTGTCGTACTGCTGCACGACGGCGGCCACGAGACCGGCGTCGTCCTTCTTGAGGGCCGCGGCGATGTCCGGGTCGAGGGCGGCGTGCGGAGCTGCCCGACCCTCGCCTACCGCCGCAAGAGGGCTGTCCGCGGCGGTGCTCGCAGGGCTGTCCGCGGCGGCGCTCGCAGGGCTGTCCACGGCGGCGCTCGCAGGGCTGTCCGCAGCTGGGGCCGCGGCTGTGTGGGGGGAGGACGTGGTGGAAGGCATCACCCTGATTCTAGTGGCGTCCCCCGGTAGCGCGGCGCGCCTGCCTCCGCCCGGGCGCGACATGCTACTTTCAGCTGTGATGCACTACGTAACCCCGTCCCGCGAGGTCCTGGCCGAGACGCTCCTGGCAGCCGGCCCTGACGCCCCCACCCTGTGTGAGGGGTGGCAGAGCCGCGACCTCGCCGCGCATCTCTACCTCCGGGAGCACAAGCAGGCCCTCGGCCTCGGCATGGTGTTCAAGAAGTTCGCGCAGGTGACCGAACGGGCGACGAAGGAGACCGGGGAACGCGCAGCCTCGCCCGCTGGATACGAAGCCCTGGTCAACCGGTTCCTGGCGGGACCTCCCGCACTCTCCCCGATGCGTGTCAACTCCATCGACAAGAGCGCCAACCTCATCGAGTACTTCGTCCACACGGAGGACGTACGACGGGCGACGACGCGCTGGGCCCCCCGTGCGCTCGACGAGGACTACGCGAACGCCCTGTGGAAGGAACTGGTCAAGCGCGCGGCGATCCTCTACCGCGGGGTGGATCTCGGCATCGTGCTCGTGCGGCCGGACGGGCCGAGGCACGTCGCCAAACGGGCGCCGGTCTCCGTCGCCATCGTCGGTGATCCCGGCGAACTGCTCATGCACGCTCATGGCCGACGCCGGCAGGCCCTGGTGACCTTCGAGGGCCAGCCGGACGCCGTCGCCCTGCTCGAGAGCGCCGACGTCGGACTCTGAGCCCGGTCCTCGTATCAGCGGACGGGAAAACCGGCCGCGCGGATCGCGGCCTTCACCTGGGCGATCGCGTCCACCGGTCCGAAGTGGAACACGGACGCCGCGAGTACGGCATCCGCTCCGGCCTCGACCGCGGGAGGGAAGTGCTCCGGCTTGCCGGCACCTCCCGAGGCGATCAGCGGCACTCCCACAGCAGCTCGCACGGCGCGGATGAGCTCGAGGTCGAACCCCTCCTTCGTGCCGTCCGCGTCGATGGAATTCAGCAGGATCTCCCCCACGCCGCGGTCAGCAGCCTCCCTCGCCCACGCGACGGCGTCGATCCCGGTCCCCTTGCGGCCACCATAGGTGGTCACCTCGAAACCCGACGGCGTACTGGCGTCCCGCGTGCGGCGCGCATCGAGGGACAGCACGAGCACCTGGGCGCCGAAGTGCCGCGTGATCTCGTCGATGACCGATGGGCGCGCTACGGCCGCCGTGTTGATCGAGGCCTTGTCCGCACCGAAGCGCAGGAGGCGGTCGACGTCGGAGATCTCGCGGACTCCACCGCCCACGGTCAGCGGGATGAAGACTTCCTCCGCCGTGCGCGAGACGACGTCGAAGGTGGTCTCGCGGTTGCCGGACGACGCCGTGACGTCGAGGAACGTGAGCTCGTCGGCACCTGCGCGGTCGTAGCGGTGCGCGAGCTCCACCGGGTCACCGGCGTCGCGCAGATCCTCGAAGTTGACTCCCTTGACCACGCGGCCGGCGTCGACGTCGAGGCAGGGGATGACGCGGACTGCGACGGTCATGGCTGTCAGTCCCCTAGATCCGGCAGGCGTGGATGGTGCTGACGAGGATGGCGCGTGCGCCGAGCTCGTACAGCTCGTCCATGATGCGGTTGGTCTGGTTGCGCTTGACCATGGACCGGACGGCGACCCAGTCGGAATCGCGCAGCGGTGACACGGTCGGGGATTCGAGCCCGGGCGTCAGGGCTGCAGCGGCGTCGATGAGGTCCTTGCGGACGTCGTAGTCCATCATCACGTACTGGCGTGCCACCAGGACTCCCTGAAGGCGGCGCAGCAGGACGTCGAGGCCGGCGGGCGCCTCCACGCCGGCGCGTCCGATCAGGACGGCCTCGCTCTGCAGGATGGGCTCGCCGAAGATCTCCATGCCGGCTGCACGCAGCGTGTTGCCGGTCTCGACGACGTCGGCGATCGCATCCGCGACCCCGAGGCGCACCGAGGACTCGACGGCACCGTCGAGCCTGACGACGGCGGCCGTGATGCCGCGCTCGGACAGGTAGTCGTTCAGCAGACCCTCGTAGCTCGTGGCGAGGCGCTTGCCCTCGAGCTGCTCCAGGGTCGAGAAGTCACCGACGGGCCCGGCGAAGCGGAAGGTGGAGGCGCCGAAGCCGAGCTGCATGAGTTCCGCGGCTTTCACCTGCGCGTCGAGGAAGAGATCACGGCCGGTGATGCCGACGTCGAGCGTTCCCGACCCGACGTACACGGCGATGTCGCGGGGACGCAGGAAGAAGAACTCGATCTCGTTCTCCGGATCGACGAGGACGAGTTCGCGGGGGTCACGGCGCTGGCGGTAGCCGGCCTCGCCGAGCATGGATGAGGCGGCCTCGGAGAGGGCGCCCTTGTTCGGGACTGCGACACGGAGCATGGAAGGGAGACTTTCGCTGGAGGAGGGTTGGAACGGGCAGGGGCCGCAGGCGGGAGCGCCGGCGCGGCTACAGATGCCTGTAGACGTCCTCCAGGGTGAGTCCCTTGGCGATCATGAGCACCTGCAGGTGATAGAGCAGCTGCGAGATCTCCTCGGCGGCCTCCTCCGTGGACTCGTACTCTGCGGCCATCCAGACTTCCGCGGCCTCCTCGACGACTTTCTTGCCGATGCCGTGCACTCCTGAGTCGAGCTCCGCGACGGTCCGCGAACCCGCTGGGCGCTCGGCAGCCTTGGCGCTGAGTTCCTCGAAGAGGGAATCAAAGGTTTTCACACTCCCTAGGCTATCGGCTCGTGGAGTCGTCCCGGCACGCACGGAGACCCCTGTGGCGTCCAGCTCGGTGCTCACTGCTGCCACGACCGGAGGACGGCAGCCGTGGCCAGCGCCGCCGACACGGCCTCGTGCCCCTTGTCCTCCGAGGAGCCGGGCAGGCCGGCACGGTCGAGCCCCTGCTGCTCGGTGTCGCAGGTCAGCACGCCGAAGCCGACGGGGACACCCGTGCGGACACTCACGTCGGTGAGGCCGGATGTCGCCGCCTGGCAGACGTACTCGAAGTGTGGCGTACCTCCGCGGATGACGACGCCGAGGGCCGCGACGGCGTCGAACCGCGGTGCCACGCGCGCGGCGGCGACGGGGAGTTCGAAGCTGCCGGGAACACGGATCTCGGTCACCTCGGCGCCGGCTTCCGCTGCCGCCCGCCGGGCGCCGTCCAGCAGGCCGTCCATGATCTGCGTGTGCCAGCTCGCGGCGATGATCGCAAGGCGGAGGGGCGCGCCTGCCTCGGTGGTGAGTCCGCTGATGTCGATGGTGGGTGCTCCGTGGCCGCTCATGGTTCTCCTTCTGAAGATGCTGCTGGGTGGTGGGAAGTGCTCATTGCCGGTCTCAGGCCTCCAGCCGGTCCTGCTGGTCGGTGGCAGCGGATTCCGCGTCACGGGCCCGCAGGAAGACGACGAGGTCCTCGATGGAGACGAGGGGAATCCGGTGGTTGTCGGCGAAACGCCGGAGTGCGGGCAGGCGCATCATGTCGCCGTCGTCGTGCACGAGTTCCGCGATCACGGCCGCGGGCCGCTTGCCCGCCAGGACGCTCAGTTCGACACCGGCCTCGGTGTGGCCGGGGCGCTGGCGGACCCCGCCGGGCGCAGCGCGCAGCGGGAAGACATGACCGGGCCGTGTGAGGTCCGCGGGCACGCTGGAGGCATCAGCCAGGACGCGGGCCGTCCGCGCACGGTCCGCGGCGCTGATACCCGTGCTGACGCCTACGGCTGCGTCGCAGGACACCGTGTAGGCCGTGCCTTTCGAGTCCTCGTTCACCGCGGTCATGGGCGGGAGGAGGAGCCGGTCGGCGTCGTCGGACTGCAGCGGCACGCACAGCACGCCGGAGGACCAGCGCACGGTCCAGCCGACGAGTTCCCTCGTCGCGTCCTCGGCGGCGAAGACGATGTCCCCCTCGTTCTCGCGGTCCTCGTCATCCACGACGACGACCGCGCGCCCCGCGGCGATGGCCGACACCGCGTCGGCGATGGGGTCGAGGCGGATTGGCCCGGCGGGAACGCGCGGGGTGGCACCCGGGATCTCGGTCACTGCGCTCCTCCAGTGGTGGCTCCGGTGACTCCGGTGTCTCCGGTGGCGTCCTGGCGTCGTGCATCCGCGGCGGCGAAGCCGAGGAGGCGCTCGGCGTATTTCGCGAGGACGTCCATCTCGAGGTTGACCGGATCGCCGAGGGCTTTCGCGCCGAGTCCGGTCTCCTTCAGCGTCGTCGGGATGAGGCCTACCTCGAACCACTGATCCTTCTCCTCAGGGGCGCTGACCGCGGTGACCGTCAGGGAGACGCCGTCGATCGCGACGGAGCCCTTCTCCGCGGCATAGCGGCCGAGCTTCGCCGGCAGGCCGAAGCGGAGGCGGTGCCACGCGCCGAGGTCCTCGCGCTCGAGCAGCACGCCTAGCCCGTCCACATGCCCCTGGACGACGTGTCCGTCGAGGCGCCCGCCGGCCGGGACGCACCGCTCGAGGTTGACGGGCGCGCCGGCCTGCAGGGCGCCCGTGGTGGTGCGGCGGAGCGTCTCGCCCATGACGTCGACGCCGACGCGCCCGCCGTCGAGCGTGACCGCCGTCAGGCAGACACCGTTGACGGCGATCGACGCTCCGGGGGCGAGGTCCCTGCCCGTCTCCGGCGCCTCGAAGACGAGGAGGGCGCTTTCGCCGTCGGGCGTGACGTCGAGTGAGACCACGCTGCCCTGCTCGGACACGATTCCTGTGAACACGGATACTTCCTTCGGGTGGGGCTTGCTCCCGGTGGGGGCGGGAGCGCGATGGGTGGGTGGACGGTCAGGTCTGGGCTGCGCTCGGAGGACGCAGGTGCAGGCGCACGTCCGCGCCGAACTGGCGGACGCCGGGACCGCCGGCGTCGTCGAGCATCCAGCGGGCGGCATCGGCAAGGGATCCGACACCGAGGTCGGGGTAGGCGGGGGCCCCGTCGCCGAGCATGAGGGGGGCCACGTAGCTGAAGAGCTCATCGACGACGCCGGCTCGGAGGAAAGCGGAGGCGATACGCGGTCCGCCCTCCACCAGGAGGTGGCGCACTCCCCTGCCGTACAGCTCGTCGAGCGCCTCGCCCACCTCGTGCGTGGGCAGGTGGAGAAAGCCCTCACCCCGGACCGCGGCGTCGTCGGGCACCGGCGTCCGGCCCATGACTGCGCGCAGGCCCGGTGCCGCCGTAACCCCGACGCCGTCGGCATCCCGCGCGGTGAGGCGCGGATCGTCGGCCCGGACAGTACCGCTGCCGACCAGGACCGCGTCGGCGAGGCCGCGGAGCCGGTGCCCGTCGGCTCGGGCCTCCGGCCCGGTGATCCACTGGCTGGTGCCGTCCACCGCCGCCACTCGCCCGTCGAGGGATTGGGCGGACTTCAGCGTGACGAAGGGACGCCCGGCGGCGAGGGCCGTGCTCCAGCGCTCGTTGAGTTCGAGTGACGCGGCCGCCCCCAGCCCGCCGACGCAGTCGATACCAGCGGCGCGTAACCGCTGTGCACCGCCGGCTGCGGCACCGTTGACGTCGTCGGCAGCGTGGACCACGCGGGCCATTCCGGCCTCGATCAGGGCTTCGCTGCACGGGCCGGTGCGTCCGGTGTGGTTGCAGGGCTCCAGCGTCACGACCATGGTGGCACCGCGGGGGTCGTTCCCGCGCTCACGGGCATCGGCGAGGGCGGCGGGTTCGGCGTGCGGCGTTCCCGCGCCCCGATGGTAGCCCTCACCGAGGACTCTCCCATCGACCCCGAGGACAACGGCGCCGACGAGTGGATTCGCGCCCCGGACGCCCCGAGCTGCGAGCAGGAGGGCGCGCTGCATGGCCGCGGACTCCGCGGGGGTGGCTTCGGTCGTGGTGCTCATCGGAGGGTGGGATCCGGCAGGAGTGTCTCGATGCTCGGCTTGGCCGATCGCTGCGCCCGTGCCCAGACGAAGAAACCCACCAGCGTGAATGCGCCGTAGAACACGTACATGAAGGCGCTGGCGTAGTAGCCGGCGCTGAAGAGCAGGGGAACGCCGACGATGTCGACGGCGACCCAGACGAGCCAGAACTCGACCCAGCCCTTGGCCATGCCGTAGGTGGCCAGCAAGGATCCGACGAAGGTCCAGGCATCCGCCCAGACGGGCTCGTAGGACCCCAGGACGCGGAAGAGCGGAGTGAGCGCGAAGGTACCCACGACCAGGAAGGCCACCATGCCGAAGCGGGCCCTGGTACCGGCCCACTGCGGTGTCACGGCCTGGCCGCCGCGGTGGCGGCTCGCCTGCCATTGGCGCCAGCCGTACACCGAGACGGCGATGAACATCACTTGGCGGGCGGCCTGCCCGAGCAGGTTGGCCGCACTCGCGGCACCGAAGACGGAGCCGAGGAAGACCGTCAGGAGCAGGAGGTTGCCGACGATGCCGACCGGCCAGGCCCAGACGCGACGACGCATGCCGCCGAGGGCGCTGAGGAGGCCGAAGACGTTGCCCACTACTTCACGGAGCAGGAGGGAACCGTTGCCTACGGGAATGCGGGCCTCGAAGAGCCACTGCAGAAAGTCCATGCCTATCCTTCGCCGATACGACGGCTCCGGGCAAGGGCAGCAGGGTGGTACTGCCGTGGACGTACCACGGCGGGGCCGATGCCCCTCAGGCGGGCAGCGGTCATCCTGCTGTTCGTGCTTCTCCCATCCAGACTTTAACTGTCGGTCCCGGAATTCCACCGGCTCAACCGCCGTCGTCCCGCGGGTGCGGAACAAATGCGGGTCGCGGACTATCACCGCCGGTTCGGACTTACACCGACCCCGGAGCACGTACTCCGACGAGTATTTCACAGCGGCCCCCTGCTCGACGTCGGAGCGTCACAATTCGTCCGACAGCGATCAGGCCTGCACGACCGACGCGGAAAGGACGGGACACCCGTGGGTGTCCCGTCCTTTGGTCGATCGTCAGAGCCCTCGTCGGGAGACGGGTCAGGCTTCGGCCTTCGGCTTGAAGTCGACGCCTGCTTCCTTGCGCTGCTGGGCCGTGATGGGTGCCGGCGCCGCCGTGAGCGGGTCGTAGCCGCCGCCGGACTTCGGGAACGCGATGACGTCGCGAATGGAGTCCGTGCCCGCGAGGAGCGACACCACACGGTCCCATCCGAGCGCGATGCCGCCGTGCGGTGGTGCGCCGTACTTGAAGCCCTCGAGCAGGAACCCGAACTTCTCCTGGGCTTCCTCGGCGCCGAGGCCCATGACGGCGAACACGCGCTCCTGCACGTCCCTCTGATGGATGCGGATGGAACCGCCACCGAGTTCGTTGCCGTTGCAGACGATGTCGTACGCGTAGGCGAGCGCGTTCTCGGGGTCCGTGTCGAAGGTGTCGAGGAACTCGGGCTTCGGGGAGGTGAAGGCGTGGTGGACGGCAGTCCAGGCGCCACCGCCGACAGCGACGTCACCCGCCGCGACCGCAGCGGACGCGGGCTCGAACATGGGAGCATCGACGACCCACACGAAGGCCCAGTCGCCATCCTTGATGAGTCCCGTGCGCCGGCCGATCTCGACACGGGCGGCGCCGAGGATGGCACGCGACGACGTCCTGTCACCTGCCGCGAAGAAGATGCAGTCGCCCGGGGCTGCACCGACAGCCGACGCCAGGCCGTTCCGCTCGGTATCCGTCAGGTTCTTCGCGACGGGGCCGCGGAGGCTGCCGTCGTCGTCGATCAGGACGTAGGCGAGACCCTTCGCGCCACGCTGCTTGGCCCACTCCTGCCAGGCATCGAGCTGGCGGCGGGGCTGCGACGCGCCGCCGGGCATGACGACGGCGCCGACGTAGGGCGCCTTGAACACGCCGAAGCCGGTGTCCTTGAAGAACCCGGTGAGTTCGGTCAGCTCGAGCCCGAAACGAAGGTCGGGCTTGTCGGACCCGTACTTCGCCATGGCGTCCGCGTAGGTCATCCGGCGGATGGGCAGGGGGATCTCGACGTCGATCAGCTTCCACAGCGCGCTGACAAGCTGCTCGCCGAGCGCGATGATGTCGTCCTCCTCGACGAAGCTCGCCTCGATGTCGAGCTGCGTGAACTCGGGCTGGCGGTCGGCACGGAAGTCCTCGTCGCGGTAACAGCGGGCCAGCTGGTAGTACTTCTCGAACCCGCCGACCTGCAGGAGCTGCTTGAACAGCTGCGGTGACTGCGGCAGCGCATACCAGGAGCCGGGAGCCAGGCGTGCCGGGACCAGGAAGTCACGGGCGCCCTCGGGCGTGGAGCGGGTCAGCGTGGGGGTCTCGATCTCGACGAAGCCGTCCTGGTGCAGCAGCTCCCGGGCAATTCGGCTGGCCTCCGAACGCAGCCGCAGGTTCGCCTGGGGACCCGGCCGGCGGAGGTCGAGGTAGCGATGGCGTAGCCGCGCTTCCTCACCGACCTCCACGTGCTCGTCGATCTGGAAGGGCAGGGGATCCGACGTGTTGAGGATGGTCACGGTGTCCGCGATGACCTCGACCGAACCCGTGGGCAGGGCCGGGTTCTCGTTGCCCTCGGGTCGCTGCTGGACCGTGCCGATGATCTGCAGGACGTATTCGTTACGAAGGCCGGCGAACACGTCCTCCTCGCGCACGACGACCTGGGCGAAGCCCGAGGCGTCCCGAAGGTCGAGGAAAGCCACCCCGCCGTGATCGCGGCGGCGGGCTACCCAGCCAGCCAGGGTGACCGATTGTCCTACGTGCTCGGGCCGAAGGGAGCCGAGTTCATGCGTGCGGAGCACAGCATTCCTTCCCACAGATGTGTCAGATGAGTCGCAGGCGAGCGGCGCCTGCCTAGAGTTGGTCCAAACCCGGCCAACTTTACCGGTCCCCGTCCGGCCACCCCGACAGCCGGGACAGCCGGGACAGCCGGCAGAGGTAGCCGTCGGCTCTGCTCCTCCTGCTCGTCCGTCCGCGTGCTTCCCGATCCCGAGGAGAACCATGTCCCATCAGCCCCGACTCCGCCGAGCGATGGGACGGGTGGACGCCACCATGGTCGGCGTCGGCGCGATGATCGGAGCGGGCGCCTTCGTGGTCTTCGCACCGGCCGCAGCAGCCGCCGGACACCTCCTGCCGCTGGCGGTCGTGATCGCCGGGTTCGTCGCCTATTGCAATGCCTCCGCGACGGCCTCGCTGGCTATCCGTTACCCCTCGAGCGGCGGTACCTACGTCTACGGCCGCGAACAGTTGGGCCATTGGCCGGGATTCCTGGCCGGCTGGGGCTTCATCACGGGAAAGCTGGCGTCCTGCGCCGCGATGGCACTGACGTTCGGCCTCTACGCCGCCCCCGGCGCCGAGAAAGCAGCTGCGGTGGCCGCCGTCGCCGCCCTCACCATCATCAACCTGTTCGGCGTGACCCGGACTGCCCTGGCGACCCGGGTGATCGTCTCGCTGGTGGTGCCCGTCCTCGCCTTCGTGATCGTCGTCGCGTTCTCCGCACCCGCGGACCAGGGCGAGGCCGTCGCCGCGCAGGTCGCCGCCGGCGGCGTCTTCCAGGCCGCGGGCCTGATGTTCTTCGCCTTCGCCGGCTACGCCCGCATCGCGACCATGGGCGAGGAGGTCCGCGATCCACGCCGGACCATCCCGGTCGCCGTCTTCGGCGCCCTCGGCTTCACGCTGCTGCTGTACGTGCTGCTGGCCCTCTCGCTCCTCCACGCTCTCGGGCCCGCCGGGCTCGCCGGGAGCACGGCACCCCTGCGGGATGCCATCGACGCGGCGGTCCCCGGAGAGGGCTCCACCGGTCGCGGCGGAGCAGTCGTCACCATCGCCGCCGCGCTCGCCTGTCTCGGCGCACTGCTCGCCCTCATCGCGGGGGTGGGCCGGACGAGCCTCGCCATGGGCCGCGGGCGCGACCTCCCGCGAGTGCTGACCCGCATCTCCACCCGCTACTCCGTGCCCTGGGTCGCGGACATCGCAACAGCCGTCGTCGTCGCCGTCCTCCTGCTCACCACGGACGTCCTGACCGTCGTGGGCTTCTCGAGCTTCGGCGTGCTGCTCTACTACGCCATCGCCAACGTCGCGGCCTTCACGCTCGCCGAGCGGCAGTGGTACGCGCCGCGCTGGCTCAACGCTGTCGGCGCCGTCGCCTGCCTCGTCCTCGCCTTCACCCTGCCGGCGATGTCGGTGCTCACCATGACGGCCGTGCTCGCCGTCGGACTGATCGCGCGCGCGATCGTGCTCGCGGGGCGCAGGAGACGAGCCTGAACAGGACGACGGGCCCTGCAGTCCCACCCGGTCGTCCCCCCTCAGACAACGGGGCGACGACGCGGCGGCTCCAGCCGTCCGCGGGTCGCGTCAGGCGGTGGCCACGACCGGGTGCAGATCTTCGGCCGGAGGGCTCCACGAGGCAGGATCCGCCGCCTCCTGGTCACCGGACCGGATGTCCTTCACCTCGTGCGAGCCGTCCTGCGCGGTGAACCACACGAAGGGGATGCCGCGGCGGTCCGCGAACTTGATCTGCTTGCCGAACTTCTCGGCGCTCGCCGCGACCTCCGCCGGGATACCGCGGCCCCGCAGCGCGGAGGCGACGTCCTGCGCCTGCGACCACGACTCGTCGTCGGCGAGCGTCACGAGGACCGCGGTGGGGACGGAGCGGGACACAGTGGCGAATCCCTGGCTGAGGATGCGCGAGACGATACGCGTGACGCCGATGGACAGACCGACGCCCGGGAACGTGCGGTTGCCCTTGCGTGCCAGGGCGTCGTACCGGCCGCCGGAACAGATGGAGCCGAGGCCCTCGTGCCCGTTGAGCACGGTCTCGTAGACGGTGCCCGTGTAGTAGTCGAGTCCCCGGGCGATGCTGAGGTCCGCGACCACGCGGCCCGGAGCCCGGCGGGCGGCCTCGCCCACCACCTGGCGGAGTTCCTCGAGGCCCTCCTCGAGCAGGTCGTTGGTGACGCCGAGAGCCCGGACACGCTCGACGAAGGAGGTGTCGGGCGTGCAGATCCCCGCGAGGTCGAGCGCGAGACGGACCTGGTGATCGTCGGCGCCGACCTCGTCGCGCAGGAGCAGTCCCACCTTCTCCGCGCCGATCTTCTCCAGCTTGTCGATGCTGCGGAGGACCGCCGCGGTGTCCGCGAGGCCGATCCCCCGGTAGAAACCCTCGGCCAGCTTGCGGTTGTTGACGCGAAGGGTGAAGTCCGGAATCGGGAGGGCGCCCAGTGCCTCGACGACGGCGAGTGCGAGTTCGACGTCGTACCTGAAAGGCAGGACGCCGTCGCCCACGACGTCGATGTCGGCCTGCGTGAACTCGCGCGCACGGCCCTCCTGCGGGCGCTCACCGCGCCAGCACTTCTGGATCTGGAACCGGCGGAAGGGGAAAGCCAGGTATCCCGCGTTCTCGACGACGTACCGCGCGAAGGGCACGGTGAGGTCGTAGTGGAGCGCGAGGCCACTCTCGGAGGCCGACGCCTCGTCGGCCTGCAGCCGCGAGACGGCGTACACCTCCTTGTCGATCTCGCCCTTGCGGAGGAGGTGATCCACGGTCTCGACTGCACGCGTCTCGATGCTGGAGAAGCCGTGCAACTCGAACGTGCGCTGCAGCACCCCGAGGACGTGCAACTCGATCAGGCGCTCTTCCGGGAGCCACTCCGGAAAGCCGGACAGTGATGCCTTACGGGCCATGGTGTAGTTCTCCTCCTGCACGGGTTGCCGGTCGTCGCTCCCCCGTGGGTCAGCGGTCCGGTTCTGCGGCCTCAATCCTAGGTGCCCTCTATCGCTCGGGGGAAAAGCGGCAGGCTCGGGACGCAGGCCGCACTGCGTCCCGCTGCAATCCCGCGCCGCAAAGGGGATGAAAGGCAATGGGTAAAGTAGCCTCAGGGGCAGGTTTCGCGTTGTTCCGGCAATCGGCGGGGTGCTGAAGAGGGTTGTCCATCAGGCTTCTCCACCGCGACCCGACCAGCCGGACCGATAGACTCCTAAGCCCTGCATGAAATGGCCCCGGCGTTGCTCATGGCCATCCGACGAGCGAAAGACTTCTAGCGGTGACAGAGAGTCAGCAATCCGACGAAACGACCATCGGCCACGACACGCAGCTTGATGCTGGTGCAGGCGATGGCACCCCCACCGAAACGTCCGCAGCCACCGGCTCCGACGATGTGAACGGCACCTCCGCGGATACGGTCGCCGATCCGGCGTCTGCTCCGGCAGCCGACCCCGCAGGTGAAGCCGATGTGACGGCAGCGGACGCCGCAGGGACCCCGGAAGCGGAAGCCTCGGCGTCCGACGTCGTCGAGCCGGCCACGGCCGACGCCGGCCCTGGGTCGGCGGACGATGCGTCCGGTGACGTCACTGATGACGTCGCCGATGACGTCGCCGATGCGGCGCCCGATGCAGCAGCCGACACAGCGGTCGACACCGCCTCTGCAGATGCGGCCGACCCGGCAACCGACACCGCGACCGACACCGCCCTCGGTGACGCGGCAGGTGCTCCCGAGGAGCCGTCCGTGCCCCTCGCCGCACAGCCCGCTCCGCTGAGTCCCGCGTCTCCGCGCCTGGATGCGCCCAAGCCGCCACTTCCCACGGCCATGGCTCCGCGACCGTTGAAGAAGCCGACGCAGCCCGTCGCAGCACCGCCCGCGTACAGCACTTCGCTCGAGGAAGCCGGCAGGTTCGCGCGAGTCGAGGACGACGGCCACGTCTTCCTGATCGTCGACGGCGCCGAGCACGCCGTCGGCCAGTACCCCGACGCGACGCGTGACGAGGCCCTCGGGTACTTCGTGCGCAAGTACGACGACGTCGTCAGCCAGGTGGCGCTGCTCGAGCAGCGCGTCGTGGCCAAGGCTCCGTCGTCGGACATGACCAAGACGGCCAAACACCTACGGGCCCAGGTCGGCGAACGCAAGATGGTCGGCGATGTCCTCGCCCTGGAAGCCCGGATAGATGCGCTCCTCGAGGCGATCAGCGGCATCGAGAAGGCCGAACGCGCCGTGCAGGACGAGCTGAAGGCGAAGGAACTCGCTGCCCGCGAAGCCATCGTCGCCGAGGCCGAGGAGCTCGCGGGGCGCGACCCCTCCACCGTGCAGTGGAAGGCCAGCAGCACTCGGATGAATGAGCTGTTCGAGCTGTGGAAGGCAGCCCAGAAGAACGGGCCCCGCCTCGGTCGTGGGACGGAGGATGCCCTGTGGAAGCGTTTCCGGTCCGCCCGGACCATCTTCGACCGCCACCGCCGCGCCTACTTCTCGCAGCTCGACAATGACAACGCCGAGGCCAAGCAGTCCAAGGAATCGCTGATCAAGCGCGCCGAGCAGCTCTCCGAGTCGACCGACTGGGGCCAGACGGCAGCTGAGTACCGGCGCCTGATGGACGAGTGGAAGGCGTCCAAGCGTGCAAGCCGCAAGGACGACGACGCACTGTGGGCCCGGTTCAGGGCTGCGCAGGATCGCTTCTTCGAGGCACGCAAAGCCGCGAACGAGGCGGTCGACGACGAATACGCAGGATACCTCGTGGCCAAGGAAGCCCTGCTCAAGGAAGCCAAGGCGATCCTGCCGATCAGGGACCTGGCCGCCGCGAAGAAGGCGCTCCAGTCCGTCCGTGACCGCTGGGACGAGGCAGGCAAGGTCCCCCGCGCCGACATGGGCCGGATCGACGCCGGACTCCGCCAGGTCGAAGACGCCATCAAGGCCGCCGACGACGAGAACTGGACGAAGACCAACCCCGAGACGAAGGCGCGGACCAACAGCGCCCTGAGCCAGCTCGAGGCGACGATCGCCCAGCTCAAGGAGGACCTCGCCGACGCGGAGCGTGCGGGCAATGCCAAGAAGATCGCCACCGCGAAGGAGGCCCTGGCCGCCCGCGAGCAGTGGCTCCAGATGCTGCAGAAATCGGCGCAGGACTTCTCCTAGCACCCCGCATCCGGCCGACGCAATAGCACCGCCGGCCCTCCGGCACCGTTGTCCACAGCGGTGCCGGAGGGCTTTTGCATGCCGCGCATACTCGCGATGCTGGAGGAATGTGTCCCCTCGATAGCGCCGCCGTCGCAGCACCACCCGAACGGCACCTCGGTGCGGGCGCGCACCCGGTCACGTCCACGGGTGGCGCGCTCTTCCACGCCGGGGACATCTTCACCTCGGCGGAGTTGCAGGCCATGCGCCTCGACGGTCTCGTGCGCCTCGTCATCGGCGACTCCTACCTTCGCAGCGACTTCCGGGAGGATGCGGCAACGAGGTCGCAGGCGGCGGCACGCAGCGTCCCGCACTCCCTGCGTCCCCGAGTAGCCCTGGGACGCTCGTGCGCTGCCTGGATCTACGGGTGCGCGCCTCCCCCGGCCCTGATCAGCCTCGTGACCGATCATCGGCGCCGGACGACTGCACTGCCGCCCTTCACCCGCGCGGTCATGCACCAGGTCGCACTGGGGCCCTTCGACGTCAATCTGGTGGGCGGCGTGTCGGTGACGACGCCGCTTCGGACCGCCCTCGACATCGCCGTCCATGGCGAGGACCGCGACGCCGCCCTGATCCTCCGAGCCATCGGCAGGTCGGCGGAACTCGACTGCCCGCTACGCCTCGTGGAGGCCGCCCTCGTCAACACGTCCCGGGTGCCGGGGAAGACCCGCGCCCTGACCCGGCTTCGCGAGGCCCAGAAGGACAATGCTGGTGAGTAAGAACCCGGGAGGGCGGAGGGTCCGCGTCCAGTGCCGTGCGGCAGAGGTCAGGGGCGCCGCTGGGAACCCGTGGTCCGGTATACGTCGAAGACGCCGTCGATGCGCCGCACAGCGCTCAGGATGTGGTTCAGGTACTTGGGGTCGCCCATCTCGAAGGCGAAGCGGGACACCGCCACGCGATCGGAGGACGTATTCACGTTCGCCGCGAGGATGTTCACGTGGTTCTCAGCGAGCAGGCTCGTGACGTCCGAGAGCAGGCTCTTCCGGTCGAGTGCCTCGACCTGGATCTCCACCAGGAACACGCTCGACTGCGTCGGCGCCCATTCCACCGGGACGATCCGGTCCGGCTGGTCACGCAGCTCCTCGACGTTCCGGCAGTCGCTCCTGTGGACCGAGACGCCCGAGCCACGAGTGACGAATCCGATGATGGGATCCGGCGGGACCGGCGTGCAGCACCGGGCCAGCTTGACCCATACGTCCCCGACGCCGCGTACCGTGACACCGGAGTCGGAGAATTTGGGACGCCGGGGCTGCGTGGCGACCGCCGTCTCCGCGATCTTGTCCTCGGCGCCCTCGTGGCCGCCCATCAGCGCCACGAGATGCTCGATCACGTTCTGGGCCGAGGTGTGCCCGTCGCCGACGGCGGCATACAGGGCCGTGATGTCCTGATGGCGCAGTTCCTCGGCCACCGACATCATCGCGCTGTGCGTCATCATGCGCTGCAGCGGCAGGTTCTGCTTGCGCATTGCCCGCGTCAGCAGTTCCTTGCCCTTGTCCACCGCCTCCTCACGGCGTTCCTTCGTGAACCACTGGCGGATCTTGTTGCGGGCGCGGGGACTCTTGACGAACCCTTGCCAGTCCTGGCTCGGGCCGGCACCCTCGGCCTTGGAGGTGAAGATCTCCACCCAGTCGCCATGGCTGAGTTCGCTGTTGAGGGGGACGAGCTTCCCGTTGACGCGGGCACCGATGGTGCGGTGCCCCACCTCGGTATGGACTGCGTAGGCGTAATCCACCGGTGTGGATCCGGCGGGCAGCGCCATGACCTCACCCTTCGGCGTGAAGACGAACACCTCCCGGGCATTGATCTCGAACCGGAGGGAGTCCAGGAACTCGTTCGGATCCGACGTCTCCTGCTGCCAGTCGACGAGGCTCCGGAGCCAGCCCATGTCGCCGTTCTCGGAAGTGTCGAGCTGCCTGCCGCCGTTCTTGTACTTCCAGTGCGCGGCGACGCCGTACTCGGCGCGGCGATGCATGTCATGCGTCCGGATCTGGATCTCGACGGGCTTGCCGCCGGGACCGATCACGGTGGTGTGCAGCGACTGGTACATGTTGAACTTCGGCATCGCGATGTAGTCCTTGAACCGCCCCGGGAGGGGGTTCCACCGCGAGTGCAGCGAGCCGAGGGTCGCGTAGCAGTCACGCACGCTGTCCACCAGGACGCGCACGCCCATCAGGTCATGGATGTCGTCGAAGTCCTTACCCCGCACGATCATCTTCTGGTAGATGGAGTAATAGTGCTTGGGGCGTCCCGTGATGGTCGCCTTGATCTTCACTGCGCGGAGGTCTTCCTCGATCTGGTTGCGCACGAGGCCGAGATGCTTCTCCCGCTCCGGGGTCCGGTCCCCCACCATGCGCACGATTTCCTCGTACACCTTGGGGTGGAGAGCTGCGAAGGACAGGTCCTCCAACTCCCACTTGATGGTGTTCATGCCGAGGCGATGGGCGAGCGGCGCGAAGATCTCGAGGGTCTCGCGCGCTTTCTTCGCAGAGGACGCCGGGGAGACGAAGCGCCAGGTGCGGGCGTTGTGCAGGCGGTCGGCGAGCTTGATGACGAGGACGCGGATGTCCTTGGCCATGGCGACGACCATCTTGCGAACCGTCTCGGCCTGTGCGGCGTCACCGAAGGACACCTTGTCCAGCTTCGTCACGCCGTCTACCAGCATGGCGACCTCGGGGCCGAAGTCACGCTTGAGCTCATCGAGCGTGTAGGAGGTGTCTTCCACCGTGTCGTGCAGCAGCGCTGCGGCGAGCGTGGTGCCGGTCATCCCCAGCTCGGCGAGGATCGTGGCGACGGCCACGGGATGCGTGATGTACGGATCGCCGCTCTTGCGCGTCTGGCCCTCGTGGCTCCGCTCTGCCACGAGGTAGGCACGCTGGATGAGGTCGAGGTCTTCCTTCGGGTTGTTCGCCCGGACCGTGCGCAGCAGAGGCTCCAGGACCGGGGAGTAGCCGGACGAACCGCGACCCGTGAGCCGTGCTATTCGCGCCCGTGTTCGGCCTCGCCTGCCCGGGGCTACCTGATCCGCACTCGTCGCGGAAGGGGCTGACGTCGGAGAGGTCGGCTGGACGAGTCCGCGTGAGGGGACAGGACGCGGAGCCTCGGTGGCGACCGGGCGTGATGCCTCGTGAGCTGCGAGTCCCGGGGCATCTCCGGGCCGCACGACGGGATTCACCGCTTCAGCCATTCACAGCCCCTCAATCTCGATCTCGGATCCTTAAAGGACTCAAGATGCCACAGGTAACGCGACAACTCCAAGTCTAGCTGGGCTCGTTACCTCATCAGCCGCAGGTTCCCCGCGGGGAACCTGCGGCTGAAGTGAGGTGAAGCGAAGCCGGCGTGCACTCGTCGGCCCGTGGTTCAGGCCGCTGCCGCTTCCACGGAGCGCCTGTTCCTGACCTTCTTCTCCTGCTTCTTCATCTCGGGTTCATTGAGCCGCAACGCCGCGTAGAGCGGAGCCGCGATGAAGATGGTGCCGAGGGTGCCCAGGATGATGCCGATGAACAAAGCGAGGGACAGATCCTGAAGCGTCCCCGCACCGAGGAGGAAGGACCCGATGAAGAGGATCGAGGCGACCGGCAGGATCGCCACGACCGAGGTGTTGATGGACCGGACGAGGGTCTGGTTCACGGCCAGGTTGACCTGCTCGGCGAAGGTCCGCTTGGTCGACTTCGTCACGTCCGCCGTGTTCTCCCGGATCTTGTCGAACACCACCACGGTGTCGTACAGGGCGTAGCTCAGGATGGTCAGGAAACCGATGATCGCCGACGGGGTGACCTCGAAGTCGCTCAGCGAGTACAGCCCTGCGGTGACGACCATGACCACGACCAGTGCGGCCATCGCAGCGAGTGCCATTTTCCAGGTGCGGAAGTAGATGGCCATCAGGACCGCCGCGAGGATCACGAAGACCCCGAAGCCGATCAGGGCCTGGCGGCTGACGTCCTCACCCCAGGTCGGCCCGACGAAGCTCGACGTCACCTGGTCCTGTCCGACGCCGTACCCGGTGACGAGGTTGTCGCGCACGCTGAGGGTCTGATCGTCCGAGAGCCGCTCCGTCTGGATGCGCATGGTGTCTGCGGCGATGTTGGTGACGCGGGGGACGGCCTCGGGTACGACGTCGGTCACCGCCTTCTCGCCGACGGCGACGTCCGTGTTCTCGGTCGCCGAGACCGTGAATTCGGATCCACCGCGGAAGTCGATCCCGAGGTTGAAACCACCCTTCACCACCGGGATCAGGATCGAGATCAGCATGGCGACGCCGGCGATCAGGAACCAGAGGTTGCGCTTGGCGACGAAGGGGTAGGAGCGCTTGCCCGAGTACAGCTCGTTGCCGAAAGTGGCGAAGCTTGTGCGGCTCATTCGTTGATCTCTTTCTTGGAAGAACCGGTGCGTTCGACGACGGACGATCCTGTACGCCCGGCAAGTGCCTTCTGCTGCTCGGCGCGGCGGCGCTCGGCGATGGTGAGGCGTCGGTCGGCCTCGGCCGTTGCACCCTTGTTCCTGGTGCGGGCGGCGACGACAGGCTTGTCGCCCGGCTCGCGAACCCGACCGGCCCCGCGATAGAGCGGGATGCCACCGAGCCGTCGGGGATCCAGACCGGACCACGGGTGCCCTTCGCCGAAGAACTTCGTCTTCGCCAGCAGCCGAAGGACAGGGTGCGTGAAGAGGAAGACCACGATGAGGTCGGCGATGGCGGTCAGGCCGAGTGTGAACGCGAACCCGCGCACGTTGCCCACTGCGACGAAGTACAGGACGAGCGCGGCCAGGAGGTTCACGGCTTTCGACGCGAGCACCGTGCGTTTCGCGCGGCGCCAGCCGTTCTCGACGGCGGAGATGAGCCCGCGCCCATCGCGCAACTCGTCACGGATGCGTTCGAAGTAGACGATGAACGAGTCGGCCGTCTGGCCGATGGCGACGATCAGCCCTGCTACACCCGCGAGTGAAAGGCGGTAGTTCTCGGTCCAGCCGAGGATGCAGATGGCGAGGTAGGTCAGGATGCCGGCCACGACGAGCGACGCGATCGTCACGAGGCCCAGCAGTCGGTACTGGAACATCGAGTACGCGGCGACCAGCAGGAGCCCGATCAGGCCGGCGATGAGCCCGAGGCGCAACTGGTCCGCACCGAGGGTCGCCGAGATCTGCTGCTCGCTCTGGATCTCGAAGCTGATGGGTAGTGCGCCGTACTTGAGCTGCTCGGCCAGGGCGGCGGCGGATTCCTCGGTGAAGTTTCCGCTGATCTGCGGGTTGCCGTCGGCGATCACAGCGTTGGTGGTCGGCGCGGACACGATCCGCCCGTCCAGCACGATGGCGAACTGATTCCTCGGATCGCCTTCGCCGAGTGCGAAGAGTCGCTCGGTGACCTCGCGGAAGGTCTCTGTGCCTTCATCGTTGAAGTCGATGTTCACGGCCCACGTATTGAGGGCCTGACCCTGCGGGCTCCGCTGCAGCCCGTAGCTTGCCGTCGAGATGTCGGTACCGGGCACCTCGACGGGGCCGAGGATGTACTTCCCCTGCGTGTCGGGCTCACAGGCGACCATGGGCTGGTCGGCGGGGGCGGTTTCCTCCGAAGGCTCCAGAGCGGCAGGGTCGAGGCAGTTCAACGCCTCGAACTCCTTGTACAGCTCCGGGGTGATCCAGTTGGGGTCGCTCGCATCCTGCGGCTCGGCCGCGGGCTGGGGCAGCTGGTCGTCCGGGGTCGGGGTCTCGGCCGCCGGAGCCTGGCCGGGACCGCCCGCCAGGACCGGACGGAATTCCATCTGCGCCGAGGCCTGGATCAGGTCGCGTGTCTGCGGATCCGGGGTTCCGGGCAGCGACACGATGACGTTCTGGCCGGACTGCGTGTTGATCTCCGCTTCGGCAACACCCGAACCGTCGACGCGCTGGCGGATGATTTCCACGGCCTGATCGAGCTGCTCCGGTGTGATCTCGCTGCCACCTTGTACCCGGGGGGCGAGGATCATCTGCGTGCCGCCCTCCAGGTCGAGGGCGAGGCGGGGGCTCCAGCTCGCGGTACTCCAGTAGGAGCCCGCTCCCAGCAGGATCGCGAGCAGTGCTGTCAATGCGCCCAGCCAGACTAATGTCCGCTTGGCTGCCGTCCCGGGACCGGTACGAGGCATGGTGGGTTGTCCTTATGCAATGGCGCGGCTCGTGCGCCGAATTGATCGTGACGGGCCCGGTTGAGTACCGGCCCTACGGAATGCTAGTTGTCCGGGTTCACTTTGGGATTGCGGGCATCACGCGCGTCGCGGTTTTCCCGCACGGCCTGCTCCCGGTTCAACCGTTCGCTGGTCTCCTCATGGCTCTCGCCCAGCGTCGAACCTGTGGTTCCCGCCGCTGTGGCACCGGCTGATGGGGCGCGGTCGGCGCCGTCGATCGAGGAGGCGTCGTCGGGTACCGGAGCGCCGTCGTACGCATCGAGATCGCGCTGCGCAGCGGCGTCATCCGCGGGAGCTTCCGCTCCGTCACCAGCGACGGCGCTCTCCTGCTGGACGACCTTGGACAGGGCCTGCGTGTGCACGGTCGCGAGGTTGCCCGGAGAGAGTTCGAGGACTGCCTTGTTGTTCTCCTGGTCGATCGAGACGATCGTGCCGTAGAGACCGAACTGGGTCATGACCTCGGTACCGGGCTCCATCTGCGTACGCATCTCCTTCACCTGCTTCTGCGACTTACGCTGCCTGCGGAACATCGTGAAGATCAGGAAGGCCAATGCCAGCGGCAGCAGCAGCGAGAAGATGTCGAAGGGGGGTGCATCTCCGGAGGCGGTCTGGGCAACTACATGTGCAAGCACTGGAAAATCCGTTCCTGGGACTGGGTGTGGGCGGCAGAACTGTGCCCCGGCACACATCGTGAGACTCCAGTCTAAAGGGGAATGCTGACCACTCCCGCGTCAGGAGTCCTGTTGGCCCCAACTGTCAAGGGCGGATTCGGTACCCATCAGGTCATCCGGAGCTACGGAGAACAGATCCTCGGGCATGGCGGCGGCAACATTCGCCGGCATCACCAGGCCCAGGTGTTTCCAGGCCGCCGCCGTCGCGATACGCCCACGCGGCGTACGCCCGAGCATGCCTTCGCGGACCAGGTACGGTTCAGCCACCGTCTCGACCGTCTCGGGTTCCTCTCCTACGGCGATCGCCAGCGTGGACAAGCCGACGGGGCCGCCGTTGAATTTCGTGATGAGTGCCATGAGGACCGAGCGGTCGAGGCGATCAAGGCCCCGTGCATCGACCTCGTACATGTCCAGCGCAGCACTCGCCGCGCGAACATCGATGGTATCCATACCGTGGACGAGCGCCCAGTCACGGACGCGCCGCAGCAGGCGATTGGCGATACGGGGCGTGCCGCGCGAACGGCCTGCGATCTCGGCGAAGGATGCCGAACTGACCTTCATGTCCATGAGCATCGCGGAGCGGCGGAGCACGAGTTCGAGTTCCGCTGTGGAGTAGAACTCGAGGTGCCCCGTGAATCCGAACCGGTCCCTCAGCGGACCCGGCAGCAGTCCCGCGCGTGTCGTGGCCCCGACGAGGGTGAACGGAGGCAGTTCGAGGGGGATGGCGGTGGCGCCGGGACCCTTGCCGACGATGATGTCGACACGGAAATCCTCCATGGCCATGTAGAGCATCTCCTCGGCCGGTCGCGACATGCGGTGGATCTCGTCGAGGAAGAGCACCTCCCCCTCGGTCAGGGACGAGAGGATCGCGGCGAGGTCGCCGGCGTGCTGGATCGCTGGACCGGATGTGATGCGGAGCGGTGCATTCATCTCGGCGGCGATGATCAGGGCGAGGGTCGTCTTGCCGAGGCCGGGCGGACCTGACAGCAGGACGTGGTCGGCGCTGCGTCCGCGGAGCCGCGAGGCCTCCAGGACGAGGGAGAGCTGCCGCCGGACCCGCTTCTGACCGACGAAATCGTCGAGGTTCTTCGGGCGCAGCGCCGCCTCGACGGCGCGGTCCTCGGGATCGGAGGACGGAGCGACGAGCGGCACCTCCTCGGGGTTCTGGTTCGTCATGAGCCGACCCTCCTCCGGGCCGAGCTGCGTGCGCCGTCCTGGCCGAGCCTGCGCAGCGTGAGCTTGAGGATCTGCCCGACATCACCTGTCGCTGCCACCTCGGGGGACTCTTCGACCGCGGCGTCGATGGCCGCTCCGGCGTCCTTCTCGGACCAGCCGAGGCCCATCATGGCGGTGAGCACCTGGCCCTGCCACGTCTGCTTGGAGATGCCGGGCTTGGATTCCAGCGGCACGAGCTTGCCCGCGAGTTCGAGCACGATGCGCCGCGCACCCTTGGGCCCGATGCCCGGCACCTTGCTGAACGCCTTGTCATCACCCGACGACGCCGCCACGCGGACGGCATCGGGGGTGTGGACGGCGAGGACGGCCAGCGCCAGGCGCGGCCCGACCCCACTGACCGCGAGGAGCGTCTCGAAGACTTCGCGCTGGTCCGCGTCCTCGAACCCGAAAAGAGTCATTGAATCCTCGCGCACGATCATGGCGGTGGACACGGAGGCCTGCTCCCCCGTCCTCAGCCCGGCGAGGGTCTGCGGCGTGGCCTGGACGAGCATGCCGAAGCCGTTGACGTCGATGACGGCGGATTGCAGGCCCACGTGGGTCACTGTCCCGCGTAGGGAACTGATCATGAGGAACTCCAGGGGCACGTGCGGATGGATGTCCGGGCTTCCGCCCGTCGAACATACGTTCTAATGCTCAACCGTACCGGCGTCGCGCCGTGCGATCGAGCCGCCACACCGAAAACCGGTTCTACCGACGTCGCGCCCTGGCTTCTGCCTCGGCCCAGATCCTCTGGGCGGGCGTGATGGAACCGGCCGCCGCGGCAGCACCCTGCTGTCCCACTCCCCGTCGCCACGCATGGGTGATGGCGAGGGCCAGCGCATCGGCGGCATCCGCGGGCCTGGGGGCGGTGTCGAGCCGCAGGATCTTCGTCACCATCTTCGTGACCGCCACCTTGTCGGCCTGGCCGTTGCCCGTGACCGCCGCCTTCACCTCGGTCGGCGTGTGCAGGGCCACCGGGATCCCACGCCGGGCGGCCGCGACGATCACGACTCCGGAGGCCTGCGCGGTGCCCATGACGGTGCTGACGTTCAGCTGGCTGAAGACTCGCTCGACGGCGAGGACCTGCGGCTTGTGCAAGTCCAACCAGGAGTCGACGGCGTCCGAGATGACCAGGAGCCGCTCATCCAGGCTGCGACCCGCCTCCGTGCCGACGACACCGACGGCGACGAGGGTGGAACGCCGGTTCGGTTCGATGTCGACGACGGCGAGTCCGCAGCGGGTCAGTCCGGGGTCCACGCCCATCACGCGGTAGGTCATCGGGCACCCCGCAGGGCGGCGTCGAGCGGTGCGATGTCAGTCGTCGTTCTCGAGCTCGGCCAGCACGTCGTCCGCGAGATGCGCGTTCGAGTAGACATTCTGGACGTCGTCGAGCTCCTCGAGCGCGTCCACGAGCTTGAGGAACTTCCGGCCGCCGTCGGCATCGAGGTCCACGTGCATGGACGGGACGAACTCCACCTCGTCGGACTCGTACTCGATACCACTCTCATCGAGCGCTGCGACCACTCCGCGAAGGTCCTGCGGCTCGGAGACGATCTCGAAGGCATCAGCCGATTCCCTGACCTCGTCAGCTCCAGCGTCGAGCACGGACATGAGCAGCTCGTCCTCCGTGAGTCCGTTCTTCGGCAGGGTGACCACGCCCCTGCGCGCGAACAGGTACGCCACGGAGCCGGGGTCGGCGATGGTGCCCCCGTTGCGACTGATCCCCAGGCGCACCTCGGACGCTGCGCGGTTCTTGTTGTCCGTCAGGCACTCGATCAGCAGGGCTGAGCCCTGGGGACCGCGGGCCTCGTACATGATCGTCTGGTAGTCGACGACCTCGCCGAGCAGACCGGCACCGCGCTTCACTGCACGGTTGATGTTGTCGATGGGGACGGAGGTCTTCTTGGCCTTGGAGACGGCCAGCTCGAGGCCAGGATTACCGGCGACGTCTGCACCGCCGGCCCGCGCAGCGACCTCGATGTTCTTGATCAACTTCGCGAAGGACTTCGCGCGCTTGGCGTCGATCGCAGCCTTCTTGTGCTTGGTTGTTGCCCATTTGGAGTGGCCCGACATGCTTACGCTTCTCCTCTGATCATCCGGATAAACAATTCGTGGACCCGCCGCTCGCCCGTTACTTCCGGGTGGAAACTCGTGGCCAGGAGGTTCCCTGAACGCACTGCGACAATTCTAGCGACCGAGTCCAAGTCGATCCCCGTACCGGAGGTCCCGCCCCCATACGAAGCGCCCGATGCGCTGTCCGATGCACCGCCCGACGGGCCGGCCCGGGGCGTCTCAGCGGCAGGCACCTGAGCCAGGACCTCGACACCTTCGCCGACCTTCTCCACCCATGGAGCGCGGATGAAGACCGCCCGAACGGGGTCATCACCCGCCGCGCCGCCGGTCGTCGCGAGGCCCGCGAAGTCGAGGTCCGTCTCGAAGGACTCGCGCTGGCGTCCGAAGGCGTTGCGCCGCACCACCATGTCGAGGCCCCCGAAGGTCTGCTGCGGATTCCCCGAGCGGTCGGTGGAAGGATCGGCGACGACGTCGGACAGCATGATCATGCCCGCGCAGGAGCCGTACACCGGCAGTCCACCGGCGATCAGGTCCCGCAACGGATCGGCGAGCCCAAGGGTGCGCGACAGCTTGTCCATGGTGGTCGACTCGCCTCCGGGAATGATCAGCCCGTCGACCGCCGAGAGCTCGGACGGACGCCGGACGGCAATTGCGCGCCCTCCCAGTGATTCGATGGTCGCGATGTGCTCGCGCACGTCGCCCTGCACGGCGAGAACGCCGACGACGATATCGCGCCGGCCGTTCGCCGTCGTGCCGATGGTCCCTGCAGCTGAAGGGACAGGTGGTGACGGTGCATCATCGGATCCGGGGACCGACATGGGCAGGGGCGCCGAGAAGGACGGGGAGGACATCCCTCGATTCTATGGCGTGCGGATCCCGTACCCGACCCTCGGAGGCGGCCGCGCGGAGCGAGTCCCCGTCGCTTCCCGGCAACGGTGGCACGCCAGCGATAATGTGGAGGGATGAATCCCCTTCCAGTTCTCGTGGGCAAGGCCGTGCGCATCGCGTCCCGCCTGCGCGGCGGCGGCTCCGCCCTTCCCGGCCTCGTGGTCGAGCGCCTCGACCCCGGTTTCATGGGCCGCGCCCTGTCCACCCTCCCCCACGGCGTGGTCGTCGTCAGCGGAACCAATGGCAAGACGACCACCACCAAGATGGTGGTCGAGCTGCTCGAGGGGCAAGGGCTGACCGTCTTCACCAACCGCACAGGCAGCAATTTCACGCGCGGCGTCGCGGCGGCGCTCCTCGGTGACGTCGACTGGCGCGGACGCCTGAAGGCCGACGTCGCCGTCCTCGAACTCGACGAAGCGCATGCCGTGCACTTCGTGAAGCTCGTGCCCCCGAAGTACTCGCTCCTCCTCAACGTCCTGCGGGACCAGCTCGACCGCTTCGGCGAGATCGACGCGACCACCCGCCTGCTGGAGCGCATAGCCTTCGCCACCACGGGGACGGTGGTGCTGAACCGCGAGGATCCCCGCGTCGCCGGCCTCGCCTCGTCGATCTCCAGGGCCGACGTCGTCTATTTCGGACTCGACGCTTCCCTCCGCAGCACATTCCCCAACGACGACGAGCTGCGCGGCGCCGAAGGAACCGCTCCCGCATCGGAGCTGCCGGCCGACGTCGTGCTCCGCTCCGTCGACGGCAACTCCGCGGAGTTCGAGGCGGACGGAAAACTGACACACACCGATCTGCGACTGCGCGGGGTCTACAACATCTTCAACGCCGCCGCTGCGCTCGCGGCGGCCCGCGCCGTCCTCGGCGCCACGGCCGACGACGCGCGACTCTTCTCGTCGCTGGCCGCGGTAGAACCAGCGTTCGGGCGGGGCGAGAGTCTCGTCGTCGACGGCCAGGCTCTCGAGCTGGTCCTCGTGAAGAATCCCAGTGGTTTCCGGCTCGGACTGAAATCCTTCGACCCGGCAGGATGCGCCACCATGATCGCCATCAACGACAACTATGCCGACGGGCGCGACATGTCCTGGCTGTGGGACGTCGACTTCGATTCGCTCGGCCTCGGCGGCGTGGACATCGTCAGCGGCGTCCGCGCCTACGACATGGCGCTCCGGCTCACGTACGACGACGTCCGGGTGGGTGCCGTCGAAACCGACATCGCCGACGCACTCAAGCTGTTCATCCGCAGCTCGGAGGGGCGCCCCAAGCGCATCTTCTGCACCTACACGGCGATGCTCGCGGTTCGCCGCGAACTCTCCAAGATCACGAAGGTCGAGGTGGTCTCCTGATGACCGACGCACCATCCGCCAGCGCCCTGACCGAGGCACCCGCCGATCCGTCGAAGGGCACGCTGCGCATCCTGCAGCTCTACCCGCGGGAGATGAACATCTACGGGGACTACGGGAACGTCCTCGTGCTCAAACAACGCCTCGCATGGCGCGGCTACGGGGCAGAGATCCTTGAACACAACGCCGGCGACACCTTCCCCGAGGACGTCGACCTGATCGTCGGTGGAGGAGGACAGGACAGCGGTCAGGTCGTCATCCAGGACGACCTGCAGGCCATAGCTCCGAGGCTGCGCGAGCTGGCGGAGGAGGGAACTCCCATGCTGCTCATCTGCGGGCTGTACCAGCTGTTCGGCAACGAGTTCCGCACGCACGACGGCGCCGTCATCCCCGGCATCGGCGTGCTGGACCTCGAGACGCGCGGCGGTACCGAGCGCCTGATCGGCAACGTCGTCGCCACGAGCGAGGAGTTCGGCGAGATCCACGGGTATGAGAACCACAGTGGGCAAACTTTCCTCGGGGACGGCCTGAAACCGTTGGCCACCGTCGTCAAGGGAGCCGGCAACAACGCCGAAGAGGGACACGAGGGCGCTCGACACAGGAATATCGTGGCGAGCTACCTTCACGGCTCACTTCTGCCGAAGAATCCTGCGATTGCCGACTTCCTGCTGCGCACGGCGGCGGAGCGGAAGTTCGGTTCGTTCCAGGACGAAGGCGTGGACGACTCCCTCGCGGACCTCGCGCGGAAGCACGCCGGCGCCAGGCCACGGTAGGGACAACCCTCCGCCATTTCTCACGGCGCGAGCCGAGGCTTCGACCTGTGAGCGGTGCACCTCCTAGCGGAAGCGAACCTCATCCCGGGAGGCCCTAGGGCTCCGGCGCTACCAACACACCCGTCGTCACCAGCTTCCGTGCCACCTCGTGCAGTTTCAAATTGGTCCGGGAGCTCGCCAGCATGAGCAGCTGGAACGCACTGTCAGCATCCAGCCGGTGGCGTTCCATCAGGACGCCCTTTGCCTGCCCGATCACGTCCCGCGACGCCAGCGCTTCATACAGCTGGCCCACCTTCGCCCGCTCCTGCTCGAAGCGCAGGAGCAGCTCCTGATACTTCAACTCCCACATGCCCGCATCAACAAAGGGATACGTCTCCATGATGCTCCCCCTCATGCCCCGCTCCGGTTGAGACCGTTGGGCAAAGCCTAACCGGAGAAGTCGACATCAGACAGGGTCACCCACCCCAAGGATTCGCTGCGCTGACGGTGTTCCCTGCCTCCCGTGAGCGGGTCGGTGCCATCGCGGCTTCTACCAGTTCCACCCGTTCCTGGCCGCGTCGTTACGGCCATCGAGGCATCCAAGCAGGGGCTCCTTCAGCTCTCAGGGCGTGCCACCTGCTCCCCTGGTCAATACAGTTGGGTCATGATCATCAACACAGACGGCATCACTTTGACCAGCAACCAGCGGAACGACGTGGAGACGGGGCTTCTCGCCATGGGGGATCCGGAAGGTACGGTCCTCGTCACGACCGACTTCGAGCAGTCCGTCCGCACCCTCTCAGGTCTGGAGGACTACTCAGCGGCTCGAGGCAGTGGACAAGTCGCTGCGAAGACCGTAGAAGACCAGGTGATCATCAATGCATCGGTGTTGGACGAGCTGGCTGACGGCGGCCTCAAGCGTCTGGCTGCGCATGAAGCCGGACACGTCCTGATGAATCTCCGGGAGGAGGACGGCAGGAATTACCACAGCCTCGCGACCACACAGTGGCAGTGGAACATCATCGGGCTCGCTGTGAAGGGTATGGAGGAATACCGCATCGAGCGCAGGCTGGCCCAGCTTGGATTCGACCCTGCGCCTCCTACCGCGCTCGACTACTGGGACATCATACTTTTCGAGATCAATGCCACCCTGGCCGAGTCGGTCGTGAAGAACCTGCTTGCTGAAATCACCGGGGCGGCAGACATCCTCGTGACGACCCTGGCGTACACCATCGGTTCGTCCACAAACCCCAAGAGTACGTTTGCCGTAGAGGCGCTCCCGCCGTATGCACGTCAGAACTGGGACGACTTCGTCGCTCCGACGTGGGAACGGCGCGTCCAGCTCTACCAGGATCTTCCTACCTGCTCGGAGCCCATTTCCTCCTCCGACTGGGAGGTGAAGATCAAGGAGGCTCGGTCGCTGGAGAACGAACTCTTCAGGAGTTTCGGCTGGGAGCTGAGCGGCAATGGACAGGACGAACCCGAGGCGTTCCGGCGCACCGGCGATGATGATCTTTTCCACCGCCGAATTGCTCGGTTCCGGGTCGAGAATGATCTGATCTAGCGTTCGTTCCAAGGGCCTTCGACGAGGTAAAGTTCGTGAGTGCGCACAGATGCACGCTCAGGGCAATTGCTTCTGATTCCACCTTAAGGAGGCACTTTGCTTTCAGTCTTCCGTCATTCCGCATACCGCAACCTCTTCACCGCTCAGGTCGTTGCCCTGTTGGGGACGGGCCTGCTCACGGTGGGACTGGGTCTGCTGGCTTTCGACGTGGCCGGTGCCCGGGCCGGTGCTGTGCTGGGCACCGCACTGACGATCAAGATGGTCGCCTACGTCTTCGTGGCACCCCTGATGGCTGCGCTGGTCGAACGCCTTCCCCGCAAGGGTGTCCTCGTCGGGGCGGACCTGGTCCGGGTGGCCATAGCCCTGAGCTTGCCGTTCATCGATCAGGTGTGGCAGATCTACGCGCTGGTCTTCGTCCTCCAGTCGGCATCGGCCACTTTCACACCCGCATTTCAGGCCCTGATCCCGGTTGTCCTGCCGGAGGAGAGGGACTACACGAAGGCCCTGTCGCTCTCGAGGCTCGCGTACGACCTCGAATCCCTTGTCAGCCCCCTGCTCGCTGCAGCCTTGTTGGCCGTCACGAGCTATCACAACCTCTTCGTCGGCACGATGGTGGGGTTCCTGGTGTCTGCTGCGATGGTCCTTGCGACCAGGCTTCCCACTCCCCCAAGCTCACCCGCTCACGGTTCGCTCCTACACCGCACCACCCTTGGCACACGAATATTCCAACGGGAATCGGCCCTGCGCGGACTGATGGCGCTCAATCTTGTCGTCGCCGCCGCCACAGCCCTCGTACTCGTGAACACCGTCGTCTACGCCCGGGACCTGTTCGACGGATCCAACACCGACGTCGCGATCGCCCTGGCGTTCTACGGTGCCGGGTCGATGCTCGTCGCGTTCATCGCACCACGAGTCCTCGAGCGCATGCCGGACCGCACGTTCATGCTGATCGGTGGCACCATCGTGCCCTTGGGCCTGGTCGGTGCTGCGTTCATTGCACCGACGGGCGCACCATGGCTTCTGCTTCTTGGCCTGTGGTTCGCGCTGGGCATCGGGACGTCGATGATCAGTACACCGTCCTCGCGGCTGCTGAGGCGGGTAGCGACGGACAAGACGCGAAGCTACCTCTTCACGGCCCAGTTCTCCCTCTCGCACGCCTGCTTCATGCTCACGTACCCCGTCGCCGGATGGGTCGGAGCCGCCGCGGGCCAAACGGCTGCAGCCCTCATTCTCGGCGCGCTCGCCCTGGCCGGGACCATCACCGCCGTATCGGTGTGGCCGTCAGAATCGGCCGGCGCACCCGCGGGTGCAGAGGACGTGACCGGGGACACGAGAAGCCGGCGGTAACGTAGCGATCAACAGCGAAGTGAACAGGGAAGGACGGTGATCGACATCGGCGAGCAACTCAACGAACACGACCCAGCACCGCATCGGGCTCCAGCACCACCCCCGATCGTGCACTCGCCCCCCTCCGGTGGGCCCAGTCTCGTCCATCCGATAGAACCGGACAGGCAGCGCCTCGAGGCAGGGGCGGAAACCTTCCGCATGCTTGCCGATCCGACCCGACTACACATCCTTTGGCTCCTTACACAGAACCCGTCCGACGTCGGAACCCTCGTCGCAGCGACCGGCGCACATCGCACCGCGGTCAGCCAACACCTGGCTAAACTGCGATTTTCCGGCCTCGTCTCCACACGCAAGATCGCACGCAACGTCGAGTACAGCATCGTTGACGGGCACCTGACCCGCCTCATCCGCGAAGGTATGAATCACGCGGATCACCGCGTGAGCGGCGAGCCGGCTCACGAATAATCCGCTGCGACAGCGAGGACGCCGCGGTATCCCGGACAGCGACCTCGCACCGAGCACGCACAACGGGTCTCCGTGCCCATAGGGCGGAAGCAACCGACAAAACACCCATCCGAGTCCTGAAAGATCTAGCCATCATGAAGCGTTACCTCACTCTTGCCGCACTGGGTCTCGCGACAGCCCTCCCCCTCTCCGCCTGCGGCACCGATTCCGGCACCACCGGCAGTGACACGACAACCGGAACCACGAGCGCCGAGGCAGCGGCACCTGCCCCGAGCGCGGCCGCCGGAACTTCTTCGTCCACTGGAGGGTCGATCAGCTCCGACGCCCTGCCGTCGGAACACAATGACGCGGACGTCATGTTCGCGCAGATGATGATCCCCCACCACCAGCAGGCTGTCGAGATGAGCGACCTGATGCTCGCTCAGGACGGCATCAGCCTTGAGATCACAGAGCTCGCAACGAGGATCAAGGAAGCCCAGGGCCCGGAGATCGGGACGATGACCAGCTTGCTCGAAGCCTGGGATGAGCCTGTCGAACCGGACGGCGGTATGGAAGGCCACTCGATGGACGGCACGGATACGGGAATGGGCTCCGATTCCGGATCCATGGAGGGCATGTTGAGCGAGCGCCAGATGTCCGAACTCGAGTCCGCCGAGGGAGTCGAGGCTTCCCGCATCTTCCTCGAGTCCATGACGGCCCACCATGAGGGTGCGATCGGCATGGCACGGAACGAGATTGAGAACGGGCAGAATCCCGAAGCCGTGGAACTGGCCGAGACCATCGTCGCCACCCAGAAGGCCGAGATTGACGAGATGGAAGAGCTGCTCGAAGGCCTCTGACTCCGTCAGTACTCGTCTATCCGATGATCACCTCGCCCGACGCGTAGGGACTTCCGACCATGGCCCGAGGGATGCTCCGCTCATGCGCGCCTCACCCTTGGGGAGGATCCGCGGCCTTCCGACCGTAGGTATGCTGCCCGAGCACGGTCGAGGGTGGTGCACGAAGGTGCAACATCGTGCAAAAGTTAGTTCCCATGAGCAACCCCTTCCTCGAGCCGAGCACCCTCGACTATCAGCTGCCCCCCTTCGCCTCCATCAGGGAAGAGCACTACCTGCCTGCTTTCGATGCGGGATTCGCGGAGCACCTCGCCGACATCGACCGCATCACGGCTTCGGGCGAGACGCCCACGTTCGAGAACACCGTCGTCGCGCTCGAGCGTGCGGGGAGCACGCTGGACCGGGTGTCGAGCGTCTTCTTCAGCAACTCGGTCAGCCACGCCACGGCGGCCATCCAAGACCTCGAACAGCAGGTGGCCCCACGCCTCGCCGAGCACGAGGACAACATCAAGCTGAACCGGGCCCTGTTCGGACGCCTCCGTCAAGTGCCGCTCGACGGGCTCGACGAAGAGTCCGTGCGGCTCGTCGAGGAATACCTCCGCAGTTTCGTCAGGGCGGGCGCGGAGCTCGACGACGACGCGCAGGCCACGCTACGGCGGCTCAACTCCGAGCTGTCGGGGCTCAGCACGGAGTTCTCGCAGAAGCTGCTGAAGGACACCAATGACTCCGCGCTGCTGCTCGATTCGGTCGAGGAGCTCGACGGGTTGTCCGCCGACTCGATTTCCGCCGCAGCCGGTGCGGCTTCGGATGCCGGCCACGAGGGCAAGTACCTCCTGACCCTCATCCTGCCGACGGCGCAGCCGGCCCTGGAATCGCTCACCGACAGGGGCGTGCGCCGTCGCCTGCACGAGGCGTCGGTCAACCGGGGTGCGCGAGGCACCGACGCCGACACCCTCGCGATCGCGACCCGCATGGCGACCCTACGCGCCGAGCGCGCCGCCCTGCTCGGCTTCGACACCTACGCCGCCGCAGCGACCGACAATCAGACGGCTCCGTCGCTGGACGCGATCATGGACCGCATGCGGCAACTCGCCGCTCCGGCCGTCCGGAACGCGCGGGACGAGGCTGCCGAGCTCGAGGCCGAGGCAGGCCACCCGATCGAGCCCTGGGACTGGGCGTTCTACGCCGCCCGGGTCCGGAAGGCGAAGTTCGACGTCGACATGGACGCGCTGCGCCCCTACTTCGAGCTCGAGCGGGTCATTCACGACGGCGTCTTCTACGCTGCCAACCGCCTCTACGGGCTCTCGTTCACGGAGCGACCCGACCTCGTCGGCTATCACCCGGACGTCCGGGTGTGGGAGGTCTTCAACGAGGACGGATCCGGACTCGGCCTGTTCCTCGGCGACTACTACACCCGTGATACCAAGAGCGGCGGAGCCTGGATGAACTCCTTCGTCGACCAGTCGACGCTCGAGGGCACCCGCGCCGTCGTCATCAACAACCTCAACATCTCGAAGCCCGGACGCGGGGAACCGACGTTGCTGTCCTACGACCAGGTGGTCACCACGTTCCATGAGTTCGGCCACGCACTGCACGGGCTGTTCTCGGACGTCACCTACCCGCTCTTCGCCGGGACCTCGGTGCCGCGCGACTTCGTCGAGTACCCCTCCCAGGTCAACGAGATGTGGATCCTCTGGCCCGAGATCGTCGCGAACTACGCGCGCCATCACGAGACCGGCGAGGCACTTCCCCAGGAGGTCATCGACCGCATCCACGCCGCCGGAGCGTGGGGTGAGGGTTTCGAGACGACCGCCTACCTCGGAGCCACCCTCCTGGACCTCGCCTGGCACTCCATCCCCGCCGGCACGGTGATCGAGGACCCGCTCGCCTTCGAAGCGTCCGCCCTCGCCGATGCCGGCGTGGATTTTGCGCCCGTTCCCCCGCGCTACCGCACCTCCTACTTCAAGCACATCTTCGCTGGAGGCTACGCGGCTTCCTACTACGCGTACATCTGGAGCGAGATGCTGGACGCCGACACCGTCGAGTGGTTCAAGTCCTCCGGTGGCCTGACGCGCGAGAACGGCGACCACTTCCGGCGCGAACTTCTGTCGCGGGGCAACAGCATCGATCCGCTTGAGGCGTTCCGCCGCTTCCGCGGCCGTGATGCCGACCTGCACCCGCTGCTCGTACGCCGCGGCCTGGCATGAGTTCCCGTCCCGTCGGCGGTGCGGGATGGTGACCATCGCGCAGTGCCAGCGGCTCCAGTCCGCGTGGTGTGCTGCGCTGGCCACGGCCACGGGCGGGAAGACGTTCTCGACGCACGGTTCCACCTGGGTCTGGCTGCCCGCTCGGAAGGAACTGATGATGATGTTCCCCGAGCGGGTCAGCGCATACGCGGTCCGGCCGGCCCTGGCCGAGGGCATGCGTCTCGGCGCCTCATCGGCGCGCGTGTGGCTGAACAGCGCGGTGAACGCCACCGAACTGGGAGCTGTCGGGTTCTCCCCGAGCTGGCAGCCCTGGTGGATGGCGGCACCTGTGTCCGCCGTCGTCCGCTCCGACGACGACGCCGCCGTCCTCACAACGGACGTTCCCGACTACTCGGGCCCGCTCGAGCAGGAACTGCGGGTGGTGAGGTCCCAGCCTCGGCAGGCCTGGCACGCGGTGACACGGGACCGGGACAGCGGCATGCTTTCCGGCGCGGCGTATTCGTTCTACCCCTCGGGTGTCGACGGGCTCGACCGCCTCGGCGGCATCCATCACCTCGAAGTGCTGCCGGACCACCAGCGGCGCGGTCTTGCCACAGCGCTGCTGAGCGCGACGGCCCGGGCGGCGGGTGATGCCGGGGCCACGAACCTCGCCGTGAATGCCACTCCGCAGGGATTCGAGTTCCTTTCTCGGCGCGGTTTCACGCTGATCGGACGCGGCAGGACCTACGCCCTGCATCTCTGAGCCCCGCTCCGTGCCACTGCGCCGCACGTCGCTACCCTTGACGCATGACGGCGATACCGGCCGATAGCAGAAAGGACCGCACCCTCCTGAGGGTGCGGTCCTTTCCGCTGCGGGCCCGATGCCGGCGCTCGGCCGTCCTACGGGCCGTACTTCAAAGCTGCTACCAGCCGCGCTCCGCGAGACGGTGCGGCTGCGGGATCTCGTCCACGTTGATGCCGACCATCGCTTCGCCCAGTCCACGCGACACCTTGGCGATCATGTCGGGATCGTCATGGAACGTCGTCGCCTGCACGATGGCGTTCGCGCGCTCGGCCGGGTTTCCCGACTTGAAGATGCCCGAGCCGACGAAGACGCCGTCGGCGCCGAGCTGCATCATCATGGCCGAATCCGCAGGCGTGGCGATGCCACCCGCGGTGAACAGGACCACGGGCAGGCGGCCGGCGGAGGCCACTTCCTTCACGAGTTGGTAGGGAGCCTGGAGCTCCTTGGCAGCGACGTACAGCTCATCCTCGGCCATCGAGGACAGCCTGTTGATCTCCGAGCGGATCTTGCGCATGTGCATCGTGGCGTTGGAGACGTCACCGGTACCAGCCTCGCCCTTCGAGCGGATCATCGCAGCGCCCTCGTTGATACGCCGGAGCGCCTCACCGAGGTTGGTGGCACCGCAGACGAAGGGGATGGTGAACTTCCACTTGTCGATGTGATTGGTGAAGTCGGCCGGCGTGAGGACCTCGGACTCGTCGATGTAGTCGACGCCGAGGGACTGAAGGACCTGTGCCTCCACGAAGTGGCCGATACGGGCCTTGGCCATGACGGGGATGGACACGGCGTCGATGATGCTGTCGATCATGTCGGGATCGCTCATGCGGGAGACGCCGCCCTGGGCACGGATGTCCGCGGGAACCCGTTCGAGCGCCATGACGGCTACCGCACCGGCGTCCTCGGCGATGCGTGCCTGATCGGCTGTGACGACATCCATGATGACGCCGCCCTTGAGCATTTCAGCCATACCGCGCTTGACCCGGTTGCCGCCGGTCTGCGCTGTGGTTGCCGAATTGTCTTCAACGGTGGACACAACTTGCCCCTAAAGGTAGATAAAAGCTGACCCTTCATGATACGCCGCTCGCGACCCCTCCCCCGCTCGCCGGCGTCCTCCGGTAACGCGCACGCCGCCGTCGCGCGCGGATGGATGCGGATGGATCAGGTCCAGTATAGGAGCCGGGCAGCGGGTAGGCGCCGCTCCAGTTCCTCCGTGAACCACTGCCGCATCTCCGTCATGGTCTGCTTCGGGTACACGTACTTGACCCCGCCGAACTTCGAACGCTTCTGGCTCCGCAGATCCTCGTCCATGTCGAGCTTCGTCCTGGGATACCAGCTCAGCAACACCTCCTTGCTCGCCGGGGTGAAGCGGTGCGTGATGATCTCCGCCGTCAGGTCGAGGTCGTCGATACCTGCGACTGCCTCGGAGATCTCGTCCAGCAATGCGCCGTACTGCTCGCGCCAATCCGGTACGGGCATGATGGGGGCGATCGTCAGGCCTACACGGTAGCCGGCTGTGGCCACAGCACGGAGGGCGGCGAGCCGGGCCGGCATACGCGCCGTTCCGCCCTCGAACCGGTTGGCTACCTCGGCGGCATTGACCGAAAAACGGACCCGCGTCCGGCGCCCATGGTCGAGCGTCACCAACTCTCCGACGTCGTCGAACTTGGTGGTGAACCGCAGTTGGACGTCGCTGCCGAACTCGCCCGAGCCGACGCGGGAGATCGCGGCAGCAAGCGAGCCGGTCACGCTCTCGATGCCGAGTGGATCGGTGTAGCAGGACATCTCGAAGGTCGTGCCCTCGTCACCCCGATCGATGGTCCCGCGGGTGACGGAACCCCTGCCGGAGTGGGTGCGGATCCCGCCCAGCACCTCGTCGAGATTGGCGTAGACCCGGGTGACCGGAGGCCCCTGCAGGGATCCGGCGAGGTAACAATACTGGCAGTGGGCGGGGCAGCCCTTGGCGAGGTCGATCCGCCAGTCCGCGCTCGGTGGGATCGGCTGCGGCTTGAGGGCGCTCGGAGGCGCGACGACGACGGCCAGCGTGTTCTTGGCGGATGCGTAGGTTTCGCGCTCGGTGGCGCCACGGAGTCCCGTCAGCGCGTTGCCGGGCAGGATCCGGATGTCGTCGACGCCGGCGATTTCGCAGCGCCTGATGATCTCGGCTGTGTGCGGTAGGTCGGCTGCGGCCCGCGTGATCATCACGTGTCTGGGCACCCACAGACGGGTAGGAGAGAGGGTGGTCAGGTCCATTTCCTGGGCTGTTGTCATTACCTCGTATAACAAGTCGGACGTCTCGGATGTTCCGCCGGATCAGGGTCCGCAACGTCATCCGCGGTCGTCCGCACGGTTCAGGTCACGCGAGGTCATAGTGCGTTACCGCGCGTCTCAATGCCGTTTCTTCCGCCTCTGTCGGCCTAGTCTCGGGAGCACAGATCAAGAGTTCCGACGCAAAGCCCTGGCTCGTCGGACGGCAACCCCCTCCGTGGTGGGGTGCCCCAGGTGAAGATCCGGCACTGCGTGAACCGCGCGGGGCAAGCACGGCGCGTACCCGAGGGTCCGCGTCCCGTCGATGGGACGTCCATGTCATACATCTGTCTCCTGCTTTCCGGAGCAGCTCTTCTGATCAACGGTCTCGGCCTGCTGGGCCGCGTGGCACCGCGCGATTCGGGATTCTTCAACCTGGTGATCGGCGTACTCCAACTGGTCATCGCCCTGCTGATCGCATCGACGGGAGGCCCGGAAGCCGCTGGTTCGGCCAGCGGAATCGTCCTGTTCGGTCTCACCTACCTCTATGTGGGGCTGAGCTCGGTCGCCGGCCTCGGTTCCGCCGGCGTCGGCTGGTTCTGTGCCTTCGTCGCCGTTCTCGCAGTCGTGTTCGCCGGAACTGCGGCCGACAGCGACCCCGTCAGTTCCGTGCTGTGGCTCGGTTGGGCGGTGCTCTGGAGTCTCTTCTTCCTGCTGCTCGCCCGCGGCGCCACGCGCCTCACACGAATCACCGCCTGGAGCGCGATCCTCGTCGGCACGTCCAGCACCGTAATTCCCGCCGTCCTCGGCCTCAACGGAGCATGGCCGTCGGGCGGTACCTCTGTCATCGCTGCTGCCGCAGCCCTAGGTGTCCTGTTCGTCGTGGCCGCCACCATCAGCGCACGCCCCGTGCGTGTCCTTGCACCACCGGTACCCGTCGCAGCCTGACGCTCCTCTGCTTCCTCTCTCCCACCCTTCCCGTTCGATCTCCACCAGCGAAAGGTCCGACATGCCGACCCTGACCCACACCCCTCCGACCACGGACGCGGATTACGAACTCCTGGCCGCCCGCTTCCGGCCCCTCTTCGCCGAGATCGCCGAGGGCGCGTCACGCCGCGAGCTCGACCATGAGCTGCCCCGGAAGGAGATTCGATCGCTCATCACTGCCGGGTTCGGAGCGTTGCGGGTGCCGGTCGCAGACGGCGGTCTCGGCGCCTCCCTGCCACAGCTCTTCCGCCTCCTCACCGAGCTGGCAGCTGCCGATTCGAACATCCCGCAAGCGCTGCGCGCGCACTTCGCCTTCGTCGAGGACCGCCTCGTCTCGACCGGCCCTCAGCGCGCAGTCTGGCTCAAGCGCTTCGTCGATGGCGAAACCGTCGGCAATTCGTGGACGGAGGTCGGCGGCGTCACGATCGGCGACGTCATCACCAAGGTGAGCCCCGACCCCGACAGGCACGACGGCGGCTTCCTCATCAGCGGCACCAAGTACTACTCGACCGGCAGCATCTTCGCGGACTGGATCGACACCTTCGCCCAGCGCACCGACAACGACGTCAAGGTGATCGCGGTGGTGAGCGCCCACCAGCCCGGGGTCACGCACGCCGACGACTGGAATGGTTTCGGCCAGCAGACAACCGGCTCCGGTACCTCGACCTTCGAGCGGGCGCGGGTCGACGCCGGGAACGTCATCGACTTCGACACCAGGTTCAAGTACCAGACGGCCTTCTACCAGGCGGTGCTGCTCGCCGTCCTGGCCGGGACCATCACTGCAGCCGAACGCGACGTCGCACACGAGGTGCGCAACCGGACCCGGATCTTCAGCCACGGCAATGCTTCGTCGTTCGCGGCCGACCCGCAGATCCTGCAGGTCATCGGAGAGGTCTCCGCAGCCGCTTACGCCGCGGACGCCACGGTCGAACGGGCCGCCCGCGCCCTGCAGCACGCCTATGAGGGTGCCTTCCTCGACGACGAGGCCGAGGACGAGCGGCGGAACGACGTCGCCGAACTCGAGACCGCGAAGGCGCAGGTGATCCTGACGGCACTTGCCACGAGGGCGACATCGGACGTCTTCAACGCGCTCGCCGCCTCCGGCGTGAGCACGGCGAAGAACTTCGATCGTCACTGGCGGAACGCGCGTACGGCTGCCAACCATAACCCGTGGGTCTTCAAGGCGAGGATCATCGGGGACCACTCGGTGAACGGGGTCGTGCCGCCTCGGGTCTGGTCCATAGGGTCAGCACCCTCGGGCGCCGCGAAAGCGTAAGCGACCGGAGCAATCAGGAGGTGGGGACACGGCCGTGCTGCCACCCTGTCCACCGCCCATGGCAGGGATGCTGCCCGCCGGAGCTGCAGGGCGACAGCTCCGGCGGAGGATGAGGTCCCGTTACCCGGTGTCGTCGCCGTGCGAACTCGAGTGCCTCGGCGCATGTACCGTCGGGCCATGTACCGTCGGGCAGCGGGCGGCCATCATCTCGCGGCGCTCGAGTTCGTCGAGTACGCGGTCCACCGCCTGCTCGGGCCACGGTGAGGAGCGATGTCCTGCCCGCGTGGCTTCAGGCCGGGAGCTACGCGGTACGGCACCCCGCTGGAGGAGCAGCAGATCCACTTGCGAAACGATGTGCAGGTCCGCGGGCAGGAATCCTGAAAGATGTGGCATGGGGGCGTCCTTCCGAGTTGAGCAGGTGTCCTCCCCTCTTAGACGGTTCATCCGGCGCTAAGTCATCGCGGCGGCCACCCACTTCAGTGGAGGTCCGACGGCGGATAGGAGAACCGTGCAAGCGGACGCATCGATACCCCGGTGCCAAGCCGCCGGGGAGGATGCCCGGGACCGTCGCGGGCGGACCTTCCGGGCTGCCGGGTTGTCGGAACCCGATCATGCACCTAACTCTCGGCGCAGGGTCAGGACGGCGACGGCGCCTCGAGCGACTGCTGCCGCACCGCACTCACACGTTGGAATACCGTGACGACGCTGGCCAGTGCCAGGATCACGAGAACGGTGAGAAGGACGCCTTCGGGCAGGCCCAGCCCCGTCAGCCCCGTGACGACGAGGACGGATACGAGGCGTTCGGCGCGCTCCGCCAGGCCCACATTGGCCGTGAACCCGAGCGATTCTGCCTTGGCTCGCGCGTAGGAGACGATCATGCCGAGGACCAGGCACGCGAGTGCCGCGATGGCGATGGCAGGGTTCTGCCCGCCCGTGAAGAACCAGATAGCGACGCCGGCGAAGAGCGCGCCGTCGGCGATGCGGTCCAGGGTCGAGTCGAGGAAGCTCCCCCACAGACCATCGTGGCCCTTCATGCGCGCCATGATGCCGTCGATCATGTCCGAGAAGACGAAGAGGGTGATGAAGACCGTGCCCCAGAACAACTGTCCCAGCGGGTAGAACACGAGGGCACCGCCGGCCACTCCGATGGTCCCGGCCACGGTGACGGCGTCGGGAGTGACGCCCCACCTGAGCAGGAGCCGCGCCAAGGGCGTGAGCAGCCGCGTGAAGAATCCCCTCGCATATTTGTTGAGCATCAGGACACCGACCCGGGAGTACCACCCGTGGCGTCGCCTGCCGGCCAGGCCGCGGCCACCTGATCGCGGACCTCGCCGAGCGTCTGCGTGATGGCTTTGGTCTGCGCGATGATCGGCAGGAAGTTGCCGTCTCCGCCCCATCTCGGCACCACATGCTGATGGAGGTGCGCGGCGATGCCGGCGCCGCCGGTGACACCCTGGTTCATCCCGAGGTTGAAGCCCGACGGGTTGGAAACGTGGCGCAGGACGCGCATCGCGGTCTGCGTGAGTGACGCGATCTCCGCGGTCTCGGCTTCGTTGATGTCCGTGTAGTCGGGGACGTGCCGGTAGGGACAGATGAGGAGGTGACCGGCGTTGTACGGGAAGAGGTTGAGCAGCACGAAGGCGTGGGCGCCACGGTGCACGATCAGGGATTCCTCGTCACTCAGTCCCGGAGCGTGGCAGAACGGGCAGGTCTCCTCCGACGTGACCTTGTCCTGTCCGCCCTTGATGTAGGCGAGGCGGTGCGGCGTCCACAGTCGTTGGAAAGCATCCGGGACGCCGGCAAGATCGAAGCCGTCCGTCACGGCAGCATCACCCGGATAGGCTCCCGCCGGTTGCCCGGCCGGGAGCCCGTTCGCAGCGTCCGCGTCCGCCATCAGGGAGTAGCCTCCCTGCTGCGAACCGCCTCCACGATTCGGCGGACGGCCTCGTCCACAGGCACCTGATTGTCCTGGCTGCCGTCCCGGAACCTGAAGGAAACGGCGTTGGCCTCCTGGTCCTCGCCCCCTGCAATGAGCACGAACGGCACCTTCTCCTTGCTGGCTGTTCGGATCTTCTTCGGGAAACGGTCAGAGCCGGCGTCGACGTGCGCCCGGATGCCCTCGGCCTTGAGCTTGTCGACGACGTCGTACAGGTAGTCGTTGAAGGCCTCGGCGACAGGAACGGCGAGGACCTGCACGGGTGCAAGCCAGGCCGGGAATGCTCCGGCATAGTGTTCGGTGAGCACTCCCATGAAGCGCTCGATCGACCCGAACAGGGCCCGGTGGATCATCACCGGGCGCTGGCGGGTGCCGTCGGCGGCCTGGTATTCGAGTTCGAAGCGGTCGGGCAGGTTGAAGTCGAGCTGGATCGTCGACATCTGCCAGGTGCGCCCGATCGCGTCGCGCGCCTGCACCGAGATCTTGGGCCCGTAGAACGCAGCTCCCCCGGGATCGGGCACGAGGTCCAGCCCGGAGGCCTCCGCGACCTCCGCGAGCGTGCGGGTGGCCTCGTCCCAGATCTCATCGGATCCGACGGACTTCTCCGGGTTGCGCGTCGAGAGCTCCAGGTAGAAGTCCTCGAGGCCGTAGTCCTTCAACAGTCCGAGGACGAAGTTCAGCGTTCCCGTCAGCTCGTCCTTCATCTGCTCGCGCGTGCAGTAGATGTGGGCGTCGTCCTGCGTCATGCCGCGGACGCGCGTCAGGCCGTGCACCACACCGGACTTCTCGTACCGGTAGACGGAACCGAACTCGAACAGGCGCAGTGGCAGTTCGCGGTAGGACCGGCCCCGGGACCTGAAGATCAGGTTGTGCATGGGGCAGTTCATCGGCTTGAGGTAGTAGTCCTGCCCGGGCTTGCGCACCGTGCCGTCCTCGTTGAGCTCCTCGTCGACGTGCATCGCCGGGAACATGCCGTCGCGGTACCAGTCGAGGTGGCCGGAGACCTCGTAGAGGTGGCCCTTCGTGATGTGCGGTGTGTAGACGAACTCGTATCCGGCGTCGGTGTGGCGCTGGCGCGAGTAGTCCTCCATGGCCTTGCGGATGATGCCGCCCTTGGGGTGGAACACCGGCAGGCCCGAGCCGAGCTCGTCGGGGAAGGAGAACAGGTCGAGCTCCGTGCCGAGACGCCGGTGATCGCGGCGCTCCGCCTCGGCCAGGCGTTCCTGGTAGGCCTTCAGCGCGTCCTTCGTGGGCCACGCCGTACCGTAGATGCGCTGCAGCTGCTTGTTCTTCTCGCTCCCGCGCCAGTAGGCGGCGGCGGAGCGGGTGAGCGCGTACGCGTTGGAGATGAGCTTCGTGTTGGGCAGGTGCGGGCCGCGGCAGAGGTCCTGCCAGACGACGTCGCCGGACTTGCGGTCCACGTTGTCGTAGATGGTCAGGTCACCGGCGCCGACCTCGACGGAGGCGCCGTCCTCGTCCGTCGCCCCGCCCTTCAGCCCGATGAGCTCGAGCTTGTACGGCTCGTTCTTCATCGCCTCGCGGGCTTCGTCCTCGGACACGACGCGGCGCACGAAGCGCTGGTTGGTGTTGACGATCTTCAGCATCATCTTCTCGAGCTGCTTGAGCTCGTCCGGCGTGAAGGGCTCCTCGACGTCGAAATCGAAATAGAAGCCGTCGGTGATGTATGGGCCGATGCCGAGCTTGGCACCCGGACGCAACTGCTGGACCGCCTGCGCCATGACGTGGGCGGCGGAGTGCCGGAGCACCTCGAGGCCCGCGGGATCCTCGAGCGTGATGCCCTCCACGGATGCGCCGTCGGGCAGTTCCTGGTCGAGGTCCTTCAGCTCCCCGTCGACCCGCATGACGACGACGTCTCGCCGCTCTCCGAACAGCTCAGCGCCGGTGGTGCCCGTGGTCGCCTGTTTCTCTTCGCCGTCGACGATGAGTTTCATGGACTGGGGCGCTGACACGGGCGGTCTCCTCGGTGCTGGGAAAGATGGGTGCCCCTGCGGGGCGCGACGCCTCCCGGTAGGACAGGGAATCGCCGTCCTGATCGTATCGGGTGGCCGCGGGGCCGACCAACAAGCTCGCCGCCGTGCGTCGACTCCGCCCTCCGGCGGAACGTGGCGGACTACCGCACGGCCCTACGGCGTGGCGCGGAGCGGACGTCAGGGCTCCCGACGCACCCGCAGCTCGAACTCGATGAACGCCGAGATCATGGCGCGGTAGGTGTGCTCGACGACCGTCGGATCGACACCGAGCTTCGAGGCGTAGCCGCGGACGTTCGTGATGACCTGCTCGACGCGCGCGGGGGCGCGCACCGAAGCGTCGTCGCGCTTCAGCGTCCCCGCCCTGCGGACGAGGCGCTCCCTGCGGGAGATCAGGGACACGATCTGCTCGTCCACCTCGTTGATGGCGTCACGTACCGCCATCAACTGCTGTGCATTCTGCTCTTCGTCTTCTCCGGCCATCCCGTGAGCCTACCGGTGCAGGTGTCCTCGCGGAGCACCGGGCAAGGAATGCCACAGCGGCGCGCCGTGTTGACGCGTGTGCGGGCAGATCAGCCGCCATCCATCGATACACAGCTGCGGGACCACCGCACGCAGACCTGAGGAGCACCGTGGACTACACGCCAGAAGCCGGATCCATCACCATGTTCTCGACCTCGTGGTGCGGCTACTGCCGTCGCCTGAAGTCGCAGCTCGACGCCCAGGGGATCGGCTACAACGAGGTCAACATCGAGCAGGTCGAGGGGACCGCGGAACTCGTGGAGTCGCTGAACGGCGGCAACCAGACCGTGCCCACGGTGATCTTCCCCGATGGCACCACGGCCACGAATCCTTCCCTCGCCGAGGTGAAGACGAAGCTCGCGGTCTAGCCTCACTTGCCCGCCCTCGCCGGCCGTCCCCCATATGCTGGGACCGGTGGCTCCCTCGACGGGACCACCGCTCCTAGCGGAAGGACAGCAAGAACATGGTGCATAGAGTTCAGGGCGTCGTGGTGCGGGCGAAGGATGCCCCCGCCGCGATAGAGACAATCCTGGTGCCGGATCCGGGGCCGGGTGAGGCCTTGGTCGACATCCTGACCTGCGGTGTCTGCCACACCGACCTCCAATACAAGCAGGGCGGCATCAATGATGATTTCCCCTTCCTGCTGGGCCATGAGGCCACCGGCGTCGTGAGCGCGGTCGGCGACGATGTCACCACGGTGGCCCCCGGCGACCGCGTGATCCTAAACTGGCGTGCTGTCTGCGGCGAATGCCGCGCCTGCCGCCGAGGAGAGCCGCAGTACTGCTTCAACACCCACAACGCCACGCAGAAGATGACGCTCGAGGACGGCACCGAGCTGTCACCGGCACTCGGCATCGGGGCCTTCACGGAGAAGACACTCGTTGCCGCGGGCCAGTGCACGAAGGTGGATCCTGCAGCGGATGCCGCCGCCGTGGGGCTGCTCGGCTGCGGTGTGATGGCCGGCATCGGTGCGGCCATCAACACCGGCAACGTCTCCCGCGGGGACTCGGTCGCCGTCATCGGCGCCGGCGGAGTGGGCATTGCAGCCATCGCCGGTTCGAAGCTCGCCGGTGCCACCACGATCATCGCCGTGGACATCGACAACCGGAAGCTGGACCTGGCGAAGGGCCTGGGCGCCACGCACGCCGTCAACTCCCAGGAGGAGGATGCGGTCGAGGCCATCCGCGCACTCACCGGCGGCAACGGGGCCGACGTCGTGATCGACGCCGTCGGACGCCCGGAGACCTACAAGCAGGCGTTCTACGCACGCGACCTCGCCGGAACGGTGGTCCTCGTCGGGGTTCCCACGCCGGACATGACCCTCGAGCTCCCCCTGCTCGACGTCTTCAGCCGTGGCGGCTCGCTGAAATCCTCCTGGTACGGCGACTGCCTGCCCAGCCGGGACTTCCCGATGCTCGTCAGCCACTACCTGCAGGGCAACCTCGACCTGGACGCCTTCATCACCGAGCGCATCACCCTCGATCAGGTCGAAGAGGCCTTCGAGAAGATGCACGGCGGCACCGTCCTCCGTTCGGTGGTGGAGCTCTGATGGCGGCGCGGATCGAGCACCTCGTCACCTCCGGCACCTTCTCGCTGGACGGCGGCACGTGGGACGTCGACAACAATGTATGGGTCATCGGCGACGACGTGGAGTGCGTGGTGATCGACGCACCGCATGACGCGGCGGCGATCGTCGACCAGGTGAACGGGAGGGTTGTCCGCGCGATCCTCCTGACCCATGCCCACGATGACCACATCCGGGCCGTTCGGGACCTGTTCGACGTCGTGCATGCTCCCATCTACCTGCACGCCGCCGACCGGGAGCTGTGGAACATGGTGTTCCCCGAGCTCAGCCCGGACCAGTGGATCAGCGACGGCGACACGATCGACGTCGCAGGGGTCACCCTCACCGCACTCCACACCCCTGGCCATTCGCCGGGGTCCGTGTGCTACTACCTCGAGGAGGCGGGCACGGTGTTCACCGGCGACACGCTCTTCCAGGGAGGGCCGGGAGCCACGGGTCGCTCGTACAGCGACTTCCCGACCATCATCGAGTCCATCCGTACCCGCCTGCTGACCCTGCCCGCCGACACCATTGCGCGGACCGGGCACGGGGACAGCACCACCATCGGTGATGAGGCTCCACACCTCGAGGAGTGGATCCAGCGCGGACACTGACCGCGCCAGGCGTCCTGCCCTTCCCGTCAGGAGGGGCGGGACGCCACCTCCGCTGGAGCTGCGTGCAGGTCCAGGACAGCGGCGTAGGCTGCCAGCAGGGCGTCCTGGACGGCGTCGACGGTGACCCCGGGCACCAGGTCCTCGGCCGCTCCGGCGGTCGCCGGTTCCCAGCCGAGGCCGAGCGCCGCATAGACATCCGTGAGGACGGAACGCAGTGGGCGCGAGTCCTCGACGACGACGACGGACGAGAACAGCCACGCTCCCGCGATGACGCGCTGGGCGGTGCCGACGAGCTTGATGGCCGGGACGCCGTTACGCCGCCCATGCACGCTGAACTCACCCGGGCAGTACTCGCCGGGAACCTCACCCACGTGTGCGTCGATCCCTACAGCGGCGAGTACGTCCGCGAAGAAGTTCCCGAACGCCGCGAACCGCAGATGCGTCCCCGCGACGGCGTCGGGCGCCGGCTCGATGTGGTCGATGACCAGGCATCCCCGGTGGTACGCGGCCGCCCGACCTCCGGCCCGGCGCACGAGCGGCGCGAAACCACTGTCTGCCGCGGCCCTGCCGGCGTCGACGAAACCGGGTAGCCGTGCGTCCCGTTGCCCGAAAGCCACCGTGGGGCTCGGGCGGTAGAGACGGAGTGTCGGCGGGCGTTTCCCGTCCGCCACGTCGCGCAGGAGGCTGATCCCCCGGCCGAGTTCTGCGGCGGCGTCAACGGAGGCGGGGTCCGTGACGAGTTCGAGCCCGCCTGCGCCGTTCCACGAAGTGCTCATTCGTCCATCGTAGGCAGTGGGTCGAACGGCAGACGCCACGTCCGGATCCGGCCAGATTCCGCCGGAAGCCCTTCCGGTGTCGGTGCCGCTCGCATCAGGGCGTGGGAGTCCAGTCGAGCCAGAGCGCCGCTTCGACCGCGATGGCCGACGGGACGGTGTGCGGGCCGTCGAACTCCCGGTACACGACCTCGTAGCCCTGGCGCTCGAGGGCAGGGACCACGCGTCGACTCGTGGCATCGATCGGGAGGACGGTGTCCTTGGTGCCGTGGGCGATGAAGATCGCCGGCCGACCGATCTGCGGCCCGGCCGGAACGAATCCTGGGGAGAAGGCGAGCACCTTGCGGAAGAGGTCACCGTTGGCGAGGCCGAGTCCCAGCGCGTAGGACGCACCGTCCGAGAATCCGGCCACGCCGATCCGCTCCGGGTCGACCGGGACGAAGGAGAAAATCTCTTCCAGCGCCCGGTTGATGACGTCCGTGTCCGGGCCGAACCTTCCCCGCATGGCGTCCCAGGTGGTTCCTCGTGAGGCCGGCGCGAAGATGGCGATGCCGAGCTGTTCTGCCGCCGCGCGCAGGACGGACAGGCCGCCCTGCGCGTCCCCGCCCGCACCGTGGAGCGCGACGAGGAGTGGAACCGGTGCATCGGTCGCCAGTGATTCGGGGAGGAAGACGATCGCGTCCCGCGTCTCGGCGACACCGAGGGCATGCACTCCGGGCTTCCTCGTGGGACCGGGTGCCGCCGCCCCGGGTCGTGCTGTCAGCACGGCGGGATCCCCCGCCGTGCCCTCGGGCCGTCTGCCGTCCATGGAATCTCCCTCACAGGCCGTGGCCGTCAGGAGGAGCGGCGCGATCATCGCACCGGCAAGCACGGACCTCCTCGTTGCCACACCTCGGATTCTAGATTCCCGGGGCAGCGCGATCCTGGTTGCCGTTCGGCGCAGATTCGGCTACCGGCGGATTCCCGGATGCGCTGCCGCGCATTGACGATCAGGACCGGACAGGACGCCGGTGGCCGCGCAGGTCGGGTCATCCCGCATGCTCCTTCGGCTCCTAGGAGTTCCATGCGGTGAGCAGGGCTCGGGCCGCGCCTGCCGGAGTGGGAGCGGCGCAGATGGCCGACACGACGGCGATGCCCGCTGCTCCCGCCCGGCGCAGGGGCGCCGCGTCCGCTCCGCTGATACCCCCGATAGCGACGCAGGGCAGGTGCGCAGTCGCCGCGAGGTGCGCAAAACCGTCGATACCCAGCGGTGCGGGGTGGTCCGGCTTGGTCGAGGTCGCGTGCACTGCGCCCACGCCCAGGTAGTCCACGGTGCCCGTAGGAAGCGCAGCGGTAACGGCGAACTGCTCCGGAGTGGCGGCACTCAATCCGACGACGGCGTCCACGCCGACGATCTCCCGCACGAGTGCCGCGGGGATATCGGACTGCCCCACATGCACGCCGTGGACCTGCGCACCCCGTGCGCGTGCGGCGAGGAACACGTCGACCCTGTCGTCCACCAGCACGGGCACCCTCCCGTCGACGGCGGCGGCCACGGCGACCAGGAGGTCGACCAGCTCACGTCCTCCCGCCTGTTTGTCCCGCACCTGCACGCAGGTCACGCCGCCGGAGATCGCCGCTGCGACCACCTCGGGCACTGATCTCGGTGAGCACAGAGCCGTATCGGTCACGAGGTAGAGGGGAAGGTAGGAGGAAGGGTCCGGCCGTCCCATCAGGCACCTGCCGACAGGTTCAGGCCGCGCACGACGTCGTCGGGCGTGATCGCGGCGAGCGCGTCCAGGAAGAGTGGCGCGAAGGTCCCTGGTCCGGCTGCCGTTGCGGCTGCCGACTCCGCTGCCTGCGTGTAGATGCCGGTCGCGGCGGTAGCCGCGAGCAGTGCGTCCGGGGTGAGTGCGGCGAAGGCGGCCATCACGGCGCCGAGCGCACATCCGCCGCCGGTGACGCGCGTCAGCAGGGGTGTTCCGTTGGCTACCCTGATGACGGCATCCCCCGGCGCGACGATTGCATCGACCGCCCCGGAGACCGCGACCACGGAGCCGTGCAGCGAGGCGAGCAGCCGCGCGGCCTCAAGGGCAGCTGCCGGCTCGTCGAGGGAGTCGACCCCGCGTCCGCCTTCCCCGGCGCCGGCGAGCGCGATGATCTCGGACGCGTTGCCGCGGATGATCGTCGGTCGCCGGGTGACGAGGAGCTTCGCGGTCCCGGTGCGGATGGAGAGGAACCCGACGGCGACGGGATCGAGGACCCACGGGGTCCCGGCGTCGGCCGCTGCCTCCGACGCCTCGAGCATCGCGTCGCGCTGCGATCCGGTGGGCGTCCCGAGGTTGACCAGGAGCCCTGATGCCACAGGCGCGAACTGCCGGGCTTCGCCGGGTATGTCGACCATGGCAGGGGACGCACCGAGCGCGAGCAGGACGTTGGCCGTGAAGTTGGAGACCACGACGTTGGTGATGCACTGGACCAGCGGAGCGGTATCGCGCAGGTCGGCCAGCAGCCCCGCGCAGGCCTCGGCGGTGGTGTGCCCGGCGGTCGGGGTGGGACGTTCTGTGGCGTTTCTCAAGCGGTGTGCCTCTCGTGAGGAGGCGAGAGGACGTACGGGGCTGACAGCCCGGCAGGACATCCCTTCGCCAGTATGAGCTGGATCAGGTTCGACGGGTCTTATCTCAGCCCCTCCGGTGGAGGGACACCCCGTGTCATTGCTCGAACGATAACGCGTCACGCGGACGCATCCAACCCCTGGTCTGCGACGCCCTTCACGTCGGAGCGCTGTTACCGCCGGGGCGGACCTGTCAGCGGCCGCCGTCGATGCCGCGACTGCGCTGCTCGATGCCCGGGCCACCGTAGGGGTAGTCGCTGAAGGTCGGGGCGCTGACGTCGTCGAGCCGCCCGAGCTCCTCGGCGCTCAACTGCAGGTCCGCCGAGGCGAGGTTGTCGGCCAGTTGCTCCTGTGTACGCGCTCCGAGGATCACCGAGGTGACACCGGGCTTCGCGGCCACCCAGGCCAGCGCCACGTGTGACGCGTTGACGGCACGCTCTGTCGCAATGCCGGTCACCGTGTCGATGATGCGCCACGTCCGCTCCTGCGCGTTCCGCTTCTCCCAGGCCTCCATGCCGCGCTGGGGGTTCTCGCCGAGCCGGGTGGCTCCTGTCGGCTCGGTGTCGCGGGTGTACTTGCCCGTCAACCAGCCACCGCCGAGCGGGGACCAGGGCAGCATGCCCATCTCGGCGTCGAGCACTGCGGGGACGATCTCCGCCTCGATCTCCCGTACCAGCAGGGAGTACTGCGGCTGCAGTGTGACCGGGAGGGAGTACCCGCGCTGGCGCGCGATCATGACCGCCTTCGTCAGCTGCCAGCCCGTGTAGTTGGAGAAACCGTAGTAGCCGATCTTGCCCTGCACCACCGCTTCATTGAGGAAGCCGAGGGTCTCCTCCAGCGGGGTCAGGGGATCCCACGAGTGCACCTGGTACAGGTCGAGGTGGTCCACCCCGAGGCGGCTCAGGGATGCATCCAGTGCGCGGCGGAGGTGCCGCCGGGACAAGCCGAGGTCGTTGGCGTCGGAGCCCATGGGGAAGCGGCCCTTGGAAGCGAGCACCATGCGATCCCGCTCCGCCGGGTTCTTGCCCAGCCATCGCCCGATGATCTCCTCCGAGGTCCCTGCGGTGTAGACGTCGGCGGTATCGATCAGGTTTCCGCCCGCCGCCGCGTAGTCGGACAGCATGGCGTGTGACGTGGCCTCGTCCGATTCCGCGCCGAAGGTCATCGTGCCGAGCGCGAGGTGCGACACCGACGTGCCGCTGTTGCCGAGTTTCCGGTTCTTCATGGTGCTCCTTCATTGGTGCGCCGTGCGGCGCCGTCGTGCGTCCGGTCGGTTATTCGCTGACCGTGACGCCCTTCCAGAAAGCGTAGTAACCACGGATGTTCTCCGCCGCTTCCTTCGGTTCCGGATAGCTCCAGGCGGCATCCTTGTTCTTCTCGCCCCCGACCTCCAGGGTGAAATAGCTGGCCGTTCCCTTCCAGTGGCAGACGGTGTTGGTCTGCGTGGGTACGAAGAACTCCTCGGTGATCGAGCTCGGTGGGAAGTAGTGGTTCCCCTCGACCATCACTGTGTCCGCTGACTCCGCGATGACACTGCCGTTCCAGACTGCCTTGGGCATGATTCCTCTTCCTCGAAAACGTCCCACGGTCGCGTGGGTGTGATGTCCGCCGCGCCCGGGTGGTGCGTGGGCGGCCGTTCTCCGTGCAACCCGGGGCGGGCCCGGCGCATTCCGCGGCGTCCGGGCCTCGGCTTCTGCTCAGAGCTTCCGGACGGTGAGGATCTGTTCGAGCCGACCGAACGGCCCATCGAGGTCGTGGACGACGCTCGAGGTCAGCCCCACGCCGTGCTCACCGAAGGTGACCCGGGTGTCGAGTCCGAGCCACTCCCCGGACGGCATGCGGTGGAGGTGGATCTGCAGGTCGACATTGGGGAACATCCAGCTGTCCCCGCCCGGCAGCACCCGGGAAGCGATTCCGTTGGCCGCGTCCATCATGCCGACGAGGCGCACGACATCGGAGGTCTTCTTCCCGTCCACCATCGCGTAGGGGTTTCGGATCCAGACCTGTCCCCGCCCCGGGCGATGGCCGGGCACCACGCGGACCTCGAGCGAGCGGATGAAGCCTCCCGGCCACGCCGTCATCCCCTCGTGCGGCCCTGCCGCGTCGGGCCCCGGGATGCGTGGATCCTCGACAGCGGCGACGGCGGCGGTGTCCTGCGAGCTGAGGCGCCAGGCCTTCACCACGATGGCTGTCCGTCCACCGGCCTCCATCCGCGCCTCCAGCAGTTCGATGGTGCGTCCGGGCCGGACGACGGCGGTGGAGATGTCGAACTCTCCCCCGGGGATCATGCCGAGGATGTCGAAGCTCAGGCGGCTCAGCTGCATCCCCTCGCGGGGCTCGCACTCGAGCAGGCACTGCGTCAGGAGTCCCGAGATAGGAGCCATGTGTTGCTCTTCAGGGTTTCAGGCGCCCTGGGCGTTGATCGTCGATGCGAATCTGCCCCCGCCGAGCTCGCGGTAGAAAGCATCAGGCACAAGGACTCTCCTTCGTCGATGAAAGCCGGGCGCTCGTGGTGCGCCGGCCGGCAGGAATACGCCCGGAGCCGGAGCTCCGGGCGTCGCACCCGCCCTATGCTAATGGAGCAGTCGTGCTCCCATCTCCCGGGCATCCGGGTACCCGCGCCGACGGACGCGCCCCGTGGATGGGCGGGACGGAATAGACTCCCCCGTCCCGGAGTTCAGATGATTGATCGGACCAATGCTCCCTGAGCGGTCCCACAGAGCACATGTTCAGCGGCACCCGGACGGCTAGATCCCGGCCGAGCCGCGCAGCAGATCGAATCGAGCGGACCCCATGACCCAGAGCACACCGTCCCGCGTCTCCGACGCGATCCCGAGCCCCGAGGTTCCGTCCCCCGGCGCTGCCGCCTCCCCGGAAGCCGGGTCCACCACACAGAACACGCGTCCCTACTCCCCGGCCCCCTCATCTTCTCCCGCCGACGGCGCCCTCCCGCCGCGCGACAAGCTGGTCATCACCCTCCTGCTGATCTCCGCCTTCGTGGTCATCCTCAACGAGACCATCATGGGTGTGGCGATCCCCCGTCTCGTCGAGGACCTCGGCATCACCGTGGGCGCCGGTCAGTGGCTCAGCACCGCCTTCATGCTGACCATGGCCGTCGTCATTCCCATCACCGGGTACCTGCTCCAGCGGTTCAACACGCGTCCGGTGTTCATGGCGGCCATGGGTCTCTTCAGCCTCGGCACGCTGATTGCCGCACTGGCTCCTGGGTTCGGCGTCCTGGTGGTCGGCCGCGTCGTGCAGGCCAGCGGAACGGCGATCATGATGCCCCTGCTCATGACGACGGTCATGACACTGGTCCCTCCGGCTTCGCGCGGAAAGATCATGGGCAACATCTCCATCGTGATCTCCGTGGCTCCCGCGCTCGGCCCCACCATCTCCGGCGCGATCCTGAGCGTGCTCGACTGGCGCTGGATGTTCTGGCTGGTCCTCCCGATCTCCCTCGCCTCCCTCGCCGTCGGCTCCTCGAAGATGCAGAATGTCACGGAGCCCCGCCGGTCGGCGATCGACGTCCCGTCGGTCATCCTGTCCGCTGTCGCCTTCGGCGGCATCATCTACGGCCTGAGCCAGTTGGGCGAGGCTTCCACCGGAAGCGCCGTCCCCGCATGGATCCCGCTGGTCGCCGGCATCGTCGGACTCGGGCTCTTCATCGCGCGCCAGCTGATGCTGCAGCGGCAGGACGCCGCCCTGCTGGACCTTCGGGTCTTCGCCTCGCGCAACTTCACCATTTCCATCGTGGCCATCGCGGTCAGCATGATGGCCCTTTTCGGAACCATCATCCTGATTCCTATCTACGTGCAGACCGTCCTCGGCATGGACCCCCTGATCTCCGGACTGCTGCTCCTGCCCGGTGGTCTCGCCATGGGCCTCCTCGGTCCCGTCGTCGGTCGTATCTACGATCGCCGTGGACCCCGGGTGCTGCTGGTACCGGGAGCGTTCATCGTCAGTGCGGTTTTCTGGTCCATGACCCAGGTGACCGAGACGACGCCCGTCCAGCTGGTCCTGGTCGCGCACGTGTTCCTCAGCATCGGCCTTGCACTGATGTTCACTCCCCTGCTGACCTCCGCCCTCGGCTCTGTGAAGCGGAACCTCTACTCCCATGGGAGCGCCGTGTTCGGTACGGCGCAGCAGCTGGCCGGGGCCGCCGGAACTGCCCTGTTCATCTCGGTGATGACCATCCAGAGCACCTCCCTGGCACGTACGGGCGTCGCTGCGGACGCGGCCCTCGCCGGTGGCATCAGGGCGGCCTTCCTGTACGGGGCGATCATCTTCCTGCTCGCCGTCGTCGCCTCGTTCTTCGTGCGTACACCGCAGCAGGACGACGACGCACCCACGCCGCTCCACTAGCGAGAAGCACGGTCCGCGAAGCCCCGTCGGAGTATTCCGGCGGGGCTTCGTCGCGTCCCGCTATAGGCTGTACCGGGGACGCCGCATGGGGGCGCTCAGGGCGGGAACGGACATCAATGAACAGCAGGACGACGGGACCCTCCGGGGTCCGCGACAGCGTGCGGAAGCGCACCTCCCGAGCCGCCGTCATGGCACTCGGGCTCAATCTGGCCGTGGTAGCAGGCTTCGTGCCGCCCGCCGCCGCGAACCCACCGGACAGGCCATCGGTCATCAGCGCCGAAGCGCCACGAGCCGTCCCCCTGCTCACGCCGCCCGGGGTCAGCCTTCCCGCAGGGCCGGAATCGCGCGCCACGGCCCCCAGGACAACCGGTACGACGACGGTCAACGCTCCTGTGACCCCACCGGTGGTGAGACCACAGGTGGGCAGCTTCGCCAAGAATCCTGCTACGGGCCGTCGCGAGATCGTGGTGCCCGATGTCCGGCGTACCGCGGTCCTGATCGGTGACTCCCAGGCCGCTGGTCCGGATACCTGGCCCCAGATAGCCCTGCGGCAGCTGGGCTACACCGTGAGCTTCGCCGGTGCTGGTGGCACCGGCTTCGTCGCGAACAGTCAGCATAATGGCGCCGCGAACTACTACGACGCGTTCACCAGCAATGCCTGGGTGCTGCCCCACGGAGATCCGGCCCTCGTCGTCGTACAGGGTGGCGGTAACGATGCCGCGAACGGCGCCTCCGACGGCGACATCCTCGCCAGCGCCAACGCCCTCCTTCTCGGCCTGGAGCGGACGTACCCCACCTCGCGGCTGGTCCTGATCGGGACACTCAGCCGAAGCCCACGGGACGGCGGTGGGCGCCGCGCCGAGGTCGATGCCCTTCTCCGCGACTTCGCGACCTCGCGGGGAATCACGTTCGTGTCACCGGGTGACTGGCTGACGACGCACAAGCTGAAGGGCTTCCTCGCCGACGAGGTGCACCTGACGTCCACGGGTGCCCAGAAGGCAGCCGTGGTCCTCGAACAGAACCTTGCCGCGCTGAAGCTCGGTGCGCCGGCGGTGCTCTCGAATCCCTCGCAGTGGCCCCGTTGGGAACGTCCCCTCGAATAGCGCGAACCACTCGAACGACCGGTACCCAGGCAGACGCTAAGTCGGCTTATGGTTTAGGCATGAGCTTCAACGACAACACCCGGCTCGACCCGTCGAGGGTCGGCGACCGGCGTGGACGCGGCCGTGGTGTCGCCCGGCGCCAGGCCTGGTTCTCACAGCGTTACGAGACCGGTGACCTGCGGTCCTGCTACACCTTCGCCGCACACGATCTCGACGTCCCCTGAACCTGGATCCGCTGCCATGCCCCTTCCGCACCCCGTCAGGAACACCCCGTGACCGCCTCGCTCGCCGTCGTCGTACCCGCCTTCAACGAACCGGACATCACACGCACGCTCGAGGCACTCCGCGGCCAGCGCGACCGGGGCGACCTGCGCATCTACGTGGTGGACAACGGCTCGACCGATGACACGGTGCAGCGCGTACAGCGCTTCGCTGCCGCCCACCCGGACCTGGCCATCACGGTGCTCAGTGAACTGCAGAAGGGTACGGGAGCGGCGTGCGACACCGGCTTCCGTACCGCGATCGCGGACGGCTTCGCGATCATCGCCCGCACGGACGGGGACAGCGAGCCCGCCGAGGACTGGACCGGGCGGATCCGCGGGTTGTTCGCGCGCCACCCCGAGGTGCAGTTGGTCGGCGGTACGAGTGTGCCGTTGCGGGATCGGTACTACCGCTGGGGGGATGACCTGCTCATGCCCGGCGCCCTGAGGCTTCTGCGGCTCATGATGGCCGCCATGCATCTGGACCCAACGTTCCTGCGCTTCGTCGTCGGGCACAACATGGCCGTCCGGGCGTCGGCCTACCTCGCCACCGGCGGATTCGCGCGGACCTCCATCGACGAGCGGGATGAGGACATCGAGTTCTCCACGCTGGTTTCGCGTCGTCTCGGCTACGGTGCCGTGCGCATCGACCCGGCCCTCAGGGTCGCAACATCAATGCGCCGGGTCCGCCGATACGGCCTCGGCATGATGGGCATCCACCACCTCGTGCCGGCACTGCGCGGCAAACTCATCCGCACCATCGACATCCGCTAGCTGCTTTGGGAAGCCGCTTCACAAGCACGCCCACGGCAGCGCCACTATCGTCGCCCGCGGGACGGGCATCAGAGGGCTCCGCTCTCCCGCACCAGGACGAGCGCCTCCTCGACCTCGACCACCCTCCCCTGCTGCGCTCCGGAGATCAGGCGCACTGTGCGGCGGAAGGAGGCGTCATCACCCGTGCCCGCGCGGAAGGCGGGCAGGTGTGCGAGCACGGCGGAGCGGCGCAACCAGGCGTCGTCCGCACTCGCCCAGCGGTCCAGGACCACACGGGCGCGGACGGCATCCTGTCCTGTCAGTCGCAGGAGGAGGTGCCCGACGACGTCGACGGCGAGCGGATCCACGAGTTCGGGCACCTGTGCCGATCGGAGGAACCCCTCGATGCGCGTCAGGTCCGAGTGCCGTAGGAGCTCCACCGCCGACTGCAGCAGGACCACGGCCGCCAATCGTCGCTCGAACACCGGCCGGGACCACAGCTCGGAAGCGAGCGCGGTGACGTCGTCGTGCCCGAGTCCCGGGTAGCGGCGCTCCGCGTTGCGGATGGTGCCGCGCACGGCGCCGACCGACGCGCCGTAGTACTCGAGGTGTGGGCCGTAGCGGCGTTCGTGGTCCTCCGCGCGTTCCCATGAACTCTCGTACTGCAGTGACTCGTCGATGAACTCGGCGGGCTCGCTCACGGGTGTGTTCCTCCTCAGTAGATGAAGATGTCGATCCACGCCCGGTTGTGGGCGTGGATCAGCACGAGGAACAGGACGAAGTCGAAGAGGAGGTGCACGCAGATGATGTAGGAGAGCGATCGGGTCCTGGTGAAGATGAAGGCCTGCAGGAGGGCGAAGGGGAAGATGAACAGCGGCGCCCAGGCGTGGAAGCCGAGTTCCCACAGGAAGGACGTGAAGAGGACGGCCTGCAGGACGTTCGCCTGCGCCATGGGCAGGTGCCGGCGCAGGAGGGCGAAGGCAGTGCAGATGAAGAACAGCTCGTCCCAGATGCCCAGCCCGTTGGTGCCGAGGAACAGTCGGGCGACTTCTGCGGGCTCGTCCGAGGCGGGCCAGTTCGTGTAGACCCCGGTATTGAGCATGTAGACGGGCAGCAGGGCATACCCGATGACGACGACGGCGGGCAGGTACCACTTCTCGGTCCGCGTCCACGGCTCCCCGGTGCGCACGGGGAAGGTGACCGCATGATCCCGGTAGGCGAAGCGCGACACCGCGTAAGGTACGCCGACTGCCAGGATCATGGCCGCCCCCATAACACCCATGTGCTGGGGGCTGATGTCCGTGGTGATGGGGACGAGGCTCATGACCGTGAGACCGAACGCGATGAGCAGGAGGTCCCGGAACAGCGGGCGATCGATGATGGCGGACGTCACGAGGGCCAGCACCATGAGCCCGTAGCCGGCGGCAGGCATATGCAGGACGAGAAGGAGGAAGCCTGAGAGAGACACCATCGCGGCGGGGATCAGCTGGCGCGACGGTGTGTTCCAGGCCCCCTGCTTCCAGGCGCGCGTGGCCCTCCGCGTCACGCCTTCCCGCCGCAGGTCCTGCGCTGCCGGTTCGGCTTGCTGCTCCACGTGATCCTGCTCCTCCATCCATGCGCGCCTGCCCCCGCGCCACGCCGCCTCGCTCGTCGGCTCCCATGCCGGCCCAGTGCCATTGTCTCCCGACGCTGCTCGGGTCCACCACTTCCTCGACCCGACCGGGTCGGTGCAAGACTGGGACCATGCGTGAGCTCGTCATCCTCGGTACGGCGTCCCAGGTACCCACCAGGACCCGCAACCACAACGGGTACTTCCTGCGGTGGGAGCGCGAGGGCCTCCTGTTCGACCCCGGCGAGGGTACGCAGCGGCAGATGATCCACGCCGGCGTCTCAGCCTCGAAGATCACGAGGATCTGCCTCACCCATGTCCATGGGGACCATTGCTTCGGGCTTCCCGGCGTGCTGTCCCGGATGGTGCTCGACGGCGTGGCGCACCCTGTACACCTCCACTACCCCGCGTCCGGCGGGGACGTGGTGCGGGCCCTCGTCTCCCTCGCGACACCGGGACTCGACCTCCACCTGCACCCGCATGGCACGGCCGGCCCGATTGCCGACGGCATCGAGGTCGAGCCGCTGCGTCACCGTATCGAGGCGTTCGGCTACCGGGTGGTCGAGCCGGACGGGCGGACCTTCCTCCCCCCGCTCCTCGAGGCAGCAGGTATCACGGGGCCGGACGTCGGGCTGCTACAACGGGAGGGCCGCCTCGGTCCCGTCCGCCTCGAGGACGTCAGCGTGCACCGGCCGGGGCTCCGGTTCGGCTTCGTGATGGACACGGGGGTGTGTGACGGCGCCTTCGCGCTCGCCGACGGTGCCGACCTGCTCGTCGCCGAGAGCACCTTCAGCAACGATGACGCAGCCCTCGCCGATCAGTACCTGCATCTCACCGCGGGGCAGGCCGGTGCCCTTGCCGGCAGCGGTGGAGCCGGCAGCCTCGTCCTCACCCACTTCTCGTCGAGGTACGACGACGTCGGGCTCCTGGCCGCGCAGGCACGCGGAACGGCTGGCGCGACGACGGTCATCGCGGCGTCGGACCTGGACCACATCCCGTTCCCGTCGCGCCGGGGTTGACGACAACCCTCGATCCTTCGTCGGCGGCGTCTGCTTGTGACCGGCGGAACGCTGCTCCAACTCACGGCCGAGTATCCACTCTTGATCCGTAGGTTCTCCTGTAATTGATGACCAGAAGAGCCGCGACGATGCCGCAGATGATTCCGGTGGTCATCTCGCCCCACTCCGACCGCTCAGGCAGGGAGAAGAAAAAGTAGCCGAGGCCACCCACAGCGTTGATGAGAAGTAGAGCGATGGCCGCTAACCACGTGTTTTTCGGCATACCGGCTACCGTAGTGCGCTGTCGAGAGATCGATGTGGCGCGCCTTGAGCCTCGCCTTCCTCACCTGCTCGTCAGCGGTAAGCCGAACGGTCACCAGACTCAGTCCGGCTACAGCATGCTCATATCGCGGAACAGCCGCCATTCCTTCGATCACGCCGGCAAGGACGAGTGTTGTTATGTCAACGGCCGCGTAGTTCGCTGCCAGCGACGCAAGATTGACAAGCTCGAGCCTGTGATTGAACGGGTCACCTTCCAGCGGTGGCCATGCCTGACGGACTCGATCAGGATCGATGACCGCATATGAAATGGCTTGGCGGTGAGTAAGTTTCCCATCGTCGCACCAGCCACGGATCCCAGCGGAAGCGAAAAAGGACATCAGGGGCGGTACGGTAACCCGGAGTCGCTCTTTTCCACCACTCCCGTGGGGTCTCACCGAATACACGTGCTTATAGTGTCGCTGCGACTCAGGTGCCTCGAGCGCTTCCCGTAACCCCACGAGACCGAAGACAAAAGCGGCGGCCTGCGAGAAGAACCCGGGCCCACCGCACCTGCGATTGCCAATTCTGTTGGATCGACCACCTCGAAGGGCCAACCGCGTGCAACCGCTCGCGTGCGGATCGGCTGGAGCTTCGGGTGCAGCTCCCCCACTGTCGGTGCGTCGTCGTCGATGAACCACCCCCGACAGATTCGCCTGAGTACATGAAGGGCAGGGTTCCCTTCATGTACTCAGGCAGGGAGACTCGTGCGCCGCTCGGCTCGCAATGCCGCCGGGGCTAGACCGCATGACGTGCCCTTGGAGAGGAGGATGCACCGCGATAAGGACTGCCATGGGCGCTGGTACCGGTAAGTTGTACGCGGTGAGGTCAGGGGAACGTATGGAAAAGCAGGGAGCACGAGCCCGTTATCTGCTCGAGCACGCCGGGGACTATCTGTGCCTTCAGTGGAGGTCGGGGATCACCGTGGAAGCCGCGGATGTGGTGTCTGCGACGATGGCGGTCACTGCCGCATCCCCCGACGGTCCACGTCCCCTCCTGGTGCGCATCAACCTCATCGAACACATCACCGCGGAAGCCAAACAACTTCTGATCAGGGACATCTGCTCCTCCCGCACAGCCATCATCGGCGCCGACGACATGGGTAGGGTCCTCACCGCCTTCACCCATCGGTCGGTGACGCCCACCCGGTACTTCACCGATGACGAGGAGGCCACCGAATGGTTGCTCGATGAAACGCGTGAGCACCCCAGCATCTTCGGTGAAAGCTACGGGGTCGAGAAAGCCTTCACCTCGGAAATGCGCGACGGGGTGCTGTGGGTGACATGGGCGCAGGCCATGCACATCACGGACGCCATTGCGGAGAACATCGTATTACGGGCCGAGTTCATGAATCCCACATCGTGTCCGCCCATGCTCCTGGAACTCCAGCAGGTCATGTCAGCGACGGACAACGCGATGAGAATCCTCGCCGACGGGTTGAACATCGCTGCCCTGGCCGTCGTCAGCGCGGATCCCCGCGGTCAAGCGCTCATCACCTACTACAAGCAGCGGTCGCACCCGCCCTACACAACCCGCCACTTCAGCACCACCGAGGAAGCCGAGCACTGGCTGACCCTCATACCGACGCCGTAGCGTCAAGGTAGCGCCCCACACCTACAGGGTGTTTCCCGTGACCGCAGGCCGATCCTTCCCAAGAGCAGTGAAGATGTTCAGAGCTTCGTGACGCTGCTCGGCAGTTCTGCTGCGTAACCGGTGAGTGACCGCTTGTAGCCATCCAGCGTTGGGATGAGGGCCAGTAGTGCTGTCCTGAGCGCGTCCCCATGTCTGCCCTCATCGTGCAACGCCAGGGCCAGGAATGCCTGGCGCGCTCCCTCGTCCATACCGGCATCGGGCATTGATTCGAGAATCGACACAGCCTCGGCGGACTCGCCGACGTTGCGCAGGGTGCTCGCGAGTTGGATGGACGCACGCAGGGCGCTCGTGCCCTCCAGTCCCGCTTCGAAAGCTTGCCTGTACAGCGGGATCGCGTCGTTCTCGAGACCCAGGGAATCGTACACACCGGCCAACTCGAACAGGGACTCTGCATCACCCTCGGGCCGCTCGGACAGAAGCTCGCGCATCCTTACGATGGAGCCTTGCGGATCGTCGTCGTCGAAGTCCTGCTCATAGAAGCGATCGACCTTCTGCTGCCACGCTGTCACTGTCACTGTCATGCCATCAGCTTGTCAGGTCACCCTGATGCGTTCATACCGTGCGGCTGATGCGGAATTGCCGGTAGTAGCTGTCCTCGTTCAGGAAAGTCCCAAGCCCGCCTCTCCCTGTTTCCTCCATCCCGACGGAGCGCAGGATGCGTAGTGATGCTGTGTTGGCGGCCAAGGCTTCCGCCCAGACACGCTCGAGCCCCAGTTCCCCGAAGCCGTACATGAGACCGGCTGCGGCGGCTCGTCGCCCCAGACCCTGCCTCCAGCGGTGGGAGGGTCCGATGACGAACCCGAGTTCCTTCTCTCCCGGGTCCAAACCGTGAAGATCCACGTACCCGACCAATGGGCCCTCGGCAGGGTCTTCGACCGCCAGCCGGATCAGCTCAGCAGGCGGGTCGGTGACCTGCCCCACCCAGAAGTCGTGCAGGGCGGCGCGAGACGTTGCAGTCCATCCGGCGTGCTGGCAGAAGAGACCGTCCCCGCCCCATTCAGCCAGAACAGGTGCGTCCTTGCACAGCAGAGGCCGCAGACTCAGCGCAGGTGGGTTCATGTCCTCAACCTATCGGGAAGCCTTCGGTACCTCAGGCGGTGGTGAGCGTCGGCTCGCGTTCACCGGGTATGGAGTCGAAGCCCGGTAAGCCTCGTTCAGCGAGTGCCAACAACTCCGTATACGGATCCTCTTGCGAATACTGTTGACGGCGATCGCGGTGGTCGGTCATGTGGCGCGAGGCTCACGGGGTGGCTCAAATAGTCTGGATCGTGTGTCAGGACGAGACACCGCACAACGCAGTTCGAGGAGTGTACGAGACAGAAGCTGAGGCGAGGAGCCTCGCGGACGATATTCAGGACCGCTTCCCCCAACGGTGTGATTCACTTCAGCTGGGTAGTCGGAACACGCTAAGACCAGGGCACTCGCTACTCAACCTGAAACGCCTATCGCCCGTTATCTGAATCGTCCGCTATCGGATCCCTCACAGTGCTCTGCTGAAGGGCTCCGAGAGTGCTCATCGTGGTACCTCACAGCGCTGGCTGGGTACTGCCGAAACTCACCCTTATAGGGCAGTCCGCTGCTTCTGAGTAACGGTGCTCAAGGTCGGATACCTCAGATATTGCCCGGAGTGATTCATCCAGTATCACGTTGGCGCTGGAACCGTCCGGCTCCAGGGAGAAGGCCCGCACGTTCGGGTCCGTCTGCAGCAATCCTTCCCCAAACTCCCGCACGTGGCCAGGCGAACAGGACACCTGATCCACCGTGATATCGAGCTGGGGGAATTTGTCGAGGACATCCTGCATCTGCGGCGTCGGCTCCCCGAACCAGCGAACACGGATCTTCTGTCGGTCGATGACCTCGACCGAAGCGAACTGTTCCTCACTCTGCAGCTCACCCGTGATTTCGCTAGCGGCCGTTGACACATCGCCCTCCGCTACAGACGCTCGCGATTCGAGGGGCGAGTCGGTTGTCAGGGAAGGCGGTTCGCCGGCATCAGTCTCCCAGGACGATTCCCCGGTGTCTGGCCTCGATCCAGGGTTCTCGTCCATCACACCGCACGACACGAGCACCCCCACCACGAGAAGTGCCAGACACGTCCGCACACTATTCATTGCCCCCCTTAGGTGCCTCCACAGTACTGGCGGGGTCCTTTACGCAACAGGTCCCTGTTGCCGAAGCTATCTGCTTGTGGTGCTCCGGCTGTTGGCAAATTGTTCGGCGAGCACAGTAAGTCCGCAGCTATCTGCTTGTGGTGCTCCGGCCTTTGGCAGATTGTTCGGCGAGCACAGTAAGTCCGCAGCTGAGGAGGAAGCTGAGCATGAGCACCACCAGTCCCGAGACAGCGGCAATTGAGTAACTACCGGGTTGAGCTACTGAATCGACGACGGGTTCCTGGAAGTACCAGATGGTGCTCGCGGCTGTGACCCCGAGGACTGCGATGAGTGCGGTAACGATCCATGAAAGGACGCTCAGGTGCCAAACCTTCATGCTGCCCCCATACGTCGTTTCAGGTGAGCGTAGCGTGAGTCGAGTGAGCACCCCCGAATTCGGCCCAGGGAGGTGCGCACAGGAGCTTCGGCGTTCGCGAGCTGTCCTGAACGCTGCCTCGTATCGGCGGTGGCGCATGGCTCCTCGGGCTCACCGCCTGGGCCTTCATTTCAGATGGACTGGCCGTCACCTTCGAATTACGCCGCTTTGTCACCAGGCTTCTCTGGCTCGGTCTCGGGATCGCCCTAACGGCAACGCTTCTCGGTCTGGCCATCTTCTGGTCGAATCCATGGGCCTATCTACTTGCTTTCATCCCCGGTGTTCTGCTGCTTCTCGACCACTATGCGCGGCGACCGTGGCGAGCAGCGACGGACTGCCTGCTCGGCGTTGTTCTCCTAACGCTGCTCATCGCCTTGCCGGCATTCTGGTTGTCACTCGAAGGATCGTTCGCCGGAATCCCAGCGCTCAGCGGCTTCGGCGTCACATGGCTAACCAGGCCCCGGGACTAACCAACGCACCATTTCATCAGGGGTGACGCACCGGACCGGTGACGAAGCGCATTCGGTGTAAGGAGCTAGATGACGTCGTAGAGGATCTGACCGAGCTTCGCGATCGTGTCCTCGTTCCGCCGGTAGTACGACCACTGACCGGCCCGGGTGACTGTCACCAGGTTCGCCCGCTGCAGGCTGGACATGAGCTGCGATGCCGTGGACTGCGACACCTCCGCCCGCGCCTGAATGTACTTGAGGCACACTCCGTGCTCCCTGGTCGCCGAGTCCTCCGGCGCGAAGGATTCTGGGTCCTTCAGCCAACCCAGGATCGCCAGACGAGTCGGATGCCCGAGCGCCTTGAAGACCGGCACCAAGTCGAGGGCGTCTGCTGCAATCTCCACACGCCGAGCATATCGATAAACCACGATGATGTGCTAAACCTTGGTTCATCGCAAAATCGCGATATGTACTGTCCCGAACGGCCGGGCCAGCTGAGATCTGCGGAGGAATCCATGACACACCCACACGCCCTGCTGGGGCCCGTCCGCGGAACAGCTCTCTACGTCGCGGCCATCATCGGGCCGGGCATCATGACCCTTCCAGCCCTCGCCGCCCAGCAGGCGGGACCGGCTTCCCTAATCACTCTGGGTCTGCTGCTTCTGGTGTCGATACCGATCGCGTTCACCTTCGTCGCTCTCGACCGGCGGACGAAAGTGGGTGCCGCAGCCGGCATCCCGGGATACGTGGCACTGGCGTTCGGTCAACAGACGGGAAACCTGGTCGCTGCATGGTTCCGGTTCGGGGTCCCGATCGGGGTTCCGGCGCTTGCGCTCATCGGCGGCAGTTACGTGTCGGCGGCCGTCGGCGGAGACAAGTTGCTCACCGTGGTGGTCGCTGCAGCGATCACTTTGACCGCCACGATCACCACCATCGTCCGGCGGGTAGGATCTGGACCCCTCATGCTCCTCCTGACCGGCGTGCTGATCATCTTGATCATCGTTACTGCCATCACCTCCTCACCCCATGCCCACGTAGAGAACCTGACTCCATTCGCTCCCACTGGCGTACGGGGCGTCTGCGGCTCTGCGCTCGTGCTCACCTGGGTGCTCACTGGATGGGAAGCGGCCACGAACTTCACGCGGGTGCTGCAGAACCCACGACGAAATCTTCCTAGAGTCACCGTCGCAACGTTGATCATCGTCGCCGTCCTCTACGCGGCGGTCGCCGTACCCGAGATCCTCGTCCTCGGCCCGCATGCCGGCGACACCGAAGCTCCCCTGGCCGCCATGCTCGAGCTCTCCCTCGGTACCACCGGAGCCCTCATCGCCGCCGTAATCGGCGTTACCGTCGCGCTCGGCAACAGCCTCGCCTACGTCGGAAGCCTCGCCGAGCTCGGACCACACCCGCCAGCAGGCCGAAAGGACCGATTCGGGAATCTGCTGGTCCCCAACCTGATCATCTTCAGCGGCCTCCTACTCGCCGCGTTCACCTCCATCGGCGCCGAGGAACTCGTCTCGCTCTGCGCCGCATCCCAGATACCCGTCTATGTCGTCGGCCTCGCTGCGGCACTGAAACTCCTGCCCCGCTCCAGCCGGCAATGGTGGTACGCCCTCACCGCCACCACCATCGTGTCCATCCTCCTCATCCCCGCGGGCCCCTACCTCGCCCTCCCCGCACTGATCACCGTCGTCATGCTCTTCGGCCGGAAACTCCTCCACCGCAGCCCAGCAGCACGGCCCACCGCGCTGCTTGCCACCCGCGCGGAAAGGAGTACGCCTGCAAAACTCTCAGCGACCTCGACGATCACGGACGCCTAATCGCGCAATCTCTCGGGTCCCGCCGCACACCCTGTCCGTCAGGCGATCTTCACCGTGGTTTGATGAAGCTTCTGAGCAGGTCAATCCATCGGTCGACGGCATCTAGGGGGCATCGTTTCCTGCCCCGGCGAGGTCGACGCGCGAGACGTTCCGGCCGCGCTCAATGAGTTGGTCCTTTTGCTTGTCAGTGAACATCCCGTGCTCGGCGTAGACCACCAACGTCGGCGTAGTAGTGCTTTGCCATGCGTCCCACCGTGGGGACATGACTGCGACGAGGGTTCGGGTCATCAGGTCAGGATCGGACCGTGGGTCGAGACCGTTCTGGCGTTCCTCGAGGTTCGCCACGCATGCGCGCGACAGCGGACGATCACCGAGAGCGGCTTGAGCTGACTCCCTGGTTGCAAATGGCACTTCCCATGATCGGAAGTAGTCACCTACAGCCTTTGCCTCGTCAGTAGTTCCGCCGTCGGCGTCGCACTCCAAGAGGACGAGCCGGCGCACAACGTCCCGGCATCATGCTGCAGCGAGCATCACCGCATGTGCTCCCATTGATTGACCTGCCAGGTCGACGACGCCGAGGCCTTCGGCCCCGATGACGTGGACAACGTCGTCAACGACCGCCTGACGTGATGGTTCGACAGGGGCACGGATACGCGACCCATGACCGCACTGTTCGATGAGGACGACCCTCCGCCCTGCCAGGGCCTGCGCGGTTGGCAGAAAGTCCGTACTGCTTCCTGCCAGCCCGTGAAGAATCACCACCGCCGGGTCTGCACTTTGGAAGACCCGGTAGGAGACGCTCACGCCATCATTCGTTGTCGCTCCACGGACCATGTTCATCATCTGGCGATTCTGGAAGTAGGTCCTTCGATGCCCCGTAGGCGGATCATTCACCGCCCTCCGTCGATCAATCGAACCTTACGAAGGCCCTTACAGATCCTCCTTGGAATTCCTCGGTCTGGGTGTAACCGAGCGCTTCGTAGAACGCCTTCTGCTGTGGCTCGTCATCGGTGATCAGTACTTTCTGACGCACATGTCGATACTGTTCCAGCGCTCGTTCAGCAAGGGCTCGTCCGATCCCTCTCCTATGGTGTGAGGGCAGTACAAGGATGTCCTGGAGATAGCAGATCGAGGCACCGTCGGAGATGACCCTGACGAGCCCAACGAGCGTCTTTCGATCATGAGCGGCTACAAGGGTCGAAGACCCCGCTAACGCTCGAGCAAGGTTGTGGGGATCCTTTGTGTATGCCGACCACCCCACCGCACTGTAAAGCGCGAGGACCTCGCTGAGCGACAAGTCCTCAGCATTCACTACATCGATGGTCGTCATGCATTATCCAAACACAAAGCTCGATCAATGAGAGAGCGAGCGGGAAGTGTGCCCGGTGAAGGATTTCGCACCGTAGATCGCGCGGAGATCAGCAGAAAGGCCGTCCTGTCCGGTGACGGTTTTCGGCGGACGAACGGTCGGTTACGTGCCGGTTTGTGTGGCGAGCATGTCGCGTACGTCGGCCGGTAGTGTGCCGGTTTCGCTCCCATTGCGGTACAGCAGTCCACAGCCATCGAGCTCGACGGTGATTGTTCCGAGTTCATGCCCGTCTTGGCTTGGTGAGAGTGTCAGGAACATTGTCGCTGACTCATCACAGGAGGGTGCCACTGATGTGGATAGGGCAGCGTCGACCACCATCTGGGAGTTTGCCTCGTCGAGTGTGCCGCCGGTGACGAATCGGCCTGAACGGAGCGTGACTACTCCCGTGAAGGTCTCTGTCCCCTCCTGCTCCGCTACCTCCGGAGTAGCGGCTTGGATCGTATAACGGCACCAACGCATCTCGACCGTGTCGGTCAGAACACTGTCGGGTAGTGGCGCAGGTGGAGCTGGTAACGCCCCGATGACACCGGAGGAGGAATCGGCCGACGGGATGGACTGCGGCGTTCCCTGCTTGACGGGAAGAGCCCGCGTCGCCGCGCATCCACTATCCAGTGCAGCCCGCGGTACATCCAACGTTCGCTTCAAAACCGTCGTTTCTTCTACGGACAACTCGGCGAGCGCGTCGTGCACAGCAGGCTTCGTCTTTGCACACTTGTTCCGGGGGTAGTGCGCAAGGATCGCCTGACCGGTCGCATCAACGAGCCATAACGGGGACACGATCTCCATGTCCGCTGTACACGGCCCACCCCCAGTGGCGTCATTCGGCTCGGCTAAAGCCGCCAGAAGTGGTTTCAGGTCACCGGTAAGAGTGACAGCGGTGACGCCGCTCCACCGCCCCTCGGCATCATCAATACTGCCCATCTGATCGCAGCGAACAGCCATGGCCGGGGTGAAGCCGACCGGTACCCGTCCGGCATCTGGCGCATTCGAATGCTGGGGATTAGGAGAACCCATCTCGTCTGGGGGCTGTGCCCATTCACCGAGATTCGGGGCGAGACAGTCGTAGCCTTCGACGACCTCGGCAGCTTCCGTGCTGGAAGTATCACCGCCAGGGGCGCCGGCACATCCGCTCAGCAGCATCGACAGAGTAGCGGCGCCGAGAAGTACCTGACGACAAATCGAGAACCTGCTCGGTGGTTGTATCGCACGCATGGCTTCACCCTGCCCGGGATGGCAATCCGCGTCGATATCAGGGGCAGCTTTGTTATCGGACCGGAAGCCTACCCACGCCAAGCGAGGCGAGTCCCGCCCACCGGCCTTCGGTTAGCCTGCCCCCAGGAGGATCCTCCTGCTGGACGCTGCTGGTGAACCATCAGTCGCGAACAGCGGCCACGGCTTCAATTTCCACGAGTTGGTGCTCGTATCCAAGAACTGTCACACCCAGCAGGGTGCTCGGGACGTCGTGGACGCCGAATGCTCGGCGTACAACGTCCCATGCACTGACGAGATCATTGCGGTCAGTCGATGCCACGAGCACGCGGGTACTGATGACGTCTTCGATGGTGGCTCCAGCTTCGTGGAGAGCAGTTGTCATGTTCCTGATGCACTGTTCCGCCTGGGCAGCGTAGTTGCCTTCACCCACCGTCGCTCCGGCTTTGTCGAAGGGGCAGGACCCTGCGAGGAAGATGAGTCGTGCATTTGCCGGCGCCGTGGCCGCGTAGGCATACGGCACTGCGCCAAAAAGTGCGGTGGACCGAATCAAGGTCACTACCGAAGCCATCCGAGCCCTACTTTCCCTCGTGCCAATGAAGCTTCAGCTTCTCACCTGCCGCACGACACGGAAGAGGTTCCACTACCGCGATGGTGGCGAATCCACCTCAGTCTTCTGGGCCCCGTCCCCCAATCCTTCAACCGAATTCCTGGTACTTCGGTTGACCGCGACACGGCCCGGTACAGGATCGTTTAGTGGACGTCACCCGCTGCGCTTACCTGACTGAGTGCTAGCCTCCTGCGATGGGACGAAATTCGAATCGCGAGTACCTCACCAATCGGCAGCGGCTACTCTCGTCGATGTTCGGGTGGGCCGTTGTCGCTACGATCCTTGTCCTCGTCTGTAGCGCAGTGTCGGGGATGCTTGCCATTACGCCCGCATAACCATCCGCAGAGGGATCGCTTTCGACACTTCTTGGCTCGCGGCCGGAGGTGCCATCCTTCCGTCCGGCTATCGTTGCTGGCATGAGAACGTGTCGCTAGCGGATGAGCGCGAATGTGGTCACAGCGTTGATATAGCTGCAGACTGCGCTCATACTCAGGCCAAGGCAGATGCAATTTATCGAACGAACTCATACCGACCGAACTCAGGAGCGGAATGTCTGGTGCAACGCTGGCGAAGTCGACGATGAAGTTCGGGGCAAGGCTTGGCATCGCCGCCATTGTTTTGATCGTTCTAGGTCCGCTTATCAACAGGAACTTCGGTGTAGGAGACAGCCTGGGCCTTATGCCGCTTTCCGCGGCCTGGGAATCAGCGCCAGTAGCCGTGCTGGTGTCGCTGACATACCTGATCCTACTGGTGCCGTGCGTCGTGCTCTCAGCCACACTCATCACGACTTCCCTGGTGATTCGTCACGCCGAAGCGGCCGAACAAGCAATGACCACTGAGGACTCAGCCTCCAACGCACACTGATTCTGGCGAGTTCTTCTCCCGCCCCGCCACAATCACGCCTGAGGATCCTCTTACGAGTTTCGACGGAGTCAGCCTTTGAAGGCTGAGACCAACGCTTTGATGATGAGTGAGACCGTGAAAGTGAAGCGCCACGATGATCTAACCGGCCCGAAACTTATTGTGCTCCAGCAGCTCGTCGACAACGAATACTTACGTGACAACGGTCCGTGGAACGCCGACGCCCCCGATGGCTATTCACTGGCAGATTTCCATGTCCTGGGATTTCAAGGGACGGTACTGGCGGCGCATGTGGGCTTTTAACGTCGCGTGACCTACGCGGCACACCCGGGTGACGAGGATTCGACTGTCCGTGCGGGATCCCTCATCGCACGGGCTTCGAAGGACCGTCAGTTCTTTTTCAGATCCTCGGCAAGCATCACCAGGATGTCGCTTGGGCCGCGCAAGTACGTGAGCTTGTAGAGGTCGCGATAAGTCCCGACGCCGCGGAGCGGGTGACAGCCGTGCCGCGAAGCTATCTCAAGTGCTGCGTCGATGTCGTCCACGGAGAACGCGACTCGGTGCATGCCAATCTCGTTAGGGAGGGTGGGGCTTGTCTCGATTGCGTCAGGGTGGAGGTACTCGAAGAGCTCGATTCGACCGTGACCGTCCGGCGTTCTGAGCACAGCAATATTGGCATGGTTGCCATCGAGTCCTACGGCGGTATCGGCCCAGTCGCCGCTGATGGTGTCGCGGCCGACAAGTTCGAGGCCTAAGTCCGTGAAGAACGCGATCGTCGCGTCGATGTCGCGGACGGCAATGCCGACGTTTTCCAGTTTGATTGTCATGCCTCACAGGCTACCGAGGGGCGCGCTGAGGTGGCCGGGCAGCTTCTTGCGCTGCGCCTTAGCCGACCTTCACCGGACGCTGTCGTTCAAGCGCTGGAACACGAGGTGATCCTTCCAGCTACCTGCAATCTTCAAGTACCTGGGTGCGAGTCCGTACTGTTCGAAGCCTGTCTTGGCCAAGACGCTTCGAGATGCAACATTCTCGATCAAGGTCTCGGCCTGCACTCGGTGAAGTTCCAGCTTGGTGAAAGCGAATATGACCGCTGCTCGGACAGCCTCTGTGGCTAAACCCTTACCTGTCTGATCCTCCGCCAGCCAGTACCCCATGCTGCACGACTGGAACGGACCGCGGACGATGCCGCTGAGCGTCAATCGACCGGCGATCTCACCGTCATCAGTCAGAATTACCCAGGGCATTGCCTCGCCCCGCTCATGCCGGGCAAGTGCTCCTTCGATGTCGGCTCGCTGACCTGACACAGTGAAGTAATCATCATTTCGGACGGGATCCCACGGTGCCAGGAAGTCACGGTTGCGTACTTGCAACTCGGTCAACGCTTCGTCATCACCAGATGCAACGAGTCGAATCCGTGAAGTCATGACTTCAACTTTCGCAGATCAAACCATATCTCCCGGCCGGCGCATCAATGGAGGGCCGTCCACCGTTCATGCTCCGTGCGGCCGAGGTGAGTAGCCGCGGTCCTCGCGGCGTGGAGTACCGTCTGTGTGATGCCTGACGCTATCTTTGATCACCCGCGGGTTGCCCGCATGGATGACCCTCTCGATCCTGACCGTAGCGACCTGGACACCTATATGAACCTCGTCGCTGAGTTCGAGGCGACGGCGGTCCTGGACGTGGGTTGCGGCACGGGGACCTTCTGCTCCCGGCTGGTGACGGAGCGCGGCCTGCGCGTGCTGGGCGTAGACCCTGCCGGAGCATCCATCGACGTCGCCCGGACCAAGGCCGGCGCAGACCGCGTGACGTGGGTAGTGGGGATTGCCTCAGATGCAGGGGCTGATCCCGCTCACCGGCAGCAGTACGACCTTGCCACGATGACGGCCAATGTCGCGCAGGTGTTCCTGGACGACGAGGAATGGGTTGCCAACCTGCGAGCAATCCGCACCTGCCTGCGTCCCGGGGGTCACCTGGCGTTCGAAAGCCGTGTGCCTTCTGATCGGGCCTGGGAGCGGTGGACCAAGGAACTCACTCATCAGGTCGTCGATATCGAGGGCGAGGGGCCGGTGGAGGACTGGGTACAAGTCACGCGAGTCGATGGAGAGCTTGTCACGTTTGAATCCCCGACAATTTTTCTAGCTGATGGTGAGCGCATCGAATCCACGTCCACGCTCCGCTTCCGCAGCCGGGAAGCGCTTGAACGCTCATTGTCGGAGGCGGGCTTCACTGACACCGAGGTCCGGGACCTGCCATACGCTCCCGGCCGGGGCTGGCTGGTTATCGCCCGTGCTTGAGTGCCGAGCGTTATCGCTGACTTAGTCGCGCACGGTGGAGTACAGCAGCATGTCCCGTCGCTGACCGGAAATCTCCTGGTGGGACCTGAGCAGACCCTCTCGGAGGTACCCGGCTCGTTCCGCTGTCCTGATGGAAGCTGTGTTCCAAGGCTCGATGTAGAGCTCGAGTCGATGAAGCTCGGGGATCGTCCAGGCGAATGGTTCGACGGCGCGAAGTGCATCAGACGCAAGATGTCGGCCCCTGGAGGATGGAGCGATGCCGTAGCCGATCGTCGCCCGGCCGCTGTGGAGCTTGCGCACCCACAGACCGGTGAATCCCGCGCAGCGTCCTTCGGTGTTATCGACGACGGCGAACGAGAATCCTGTGCCAGCCGTGTGCCGGGTCTGCTGTCGATGTATCCACTGCTGTGCCTGGTGAGGTGTCGCATTAAGGGGAAGAGTCCCCGTCGTCGGGACGTATGGATCTCGGGAGAGATCCATGGCCATGGTGGCGTCCTCAGGGCGGAACGCACGTAACGTCACGTTCCCATAGGCAGGGTTGATAGCAGGCCACCGGCCAGCGATCTCGGGGAGGTCCATCACCAGAGTCTGTCAGGCCGGCATCACCTGAACCGATTGGTTGGGGCATGAGCTCCCCTGCGCTGTATCTGCGACCTCTGCAGCGTGAGGACGCCGATGCCCTTGGGTCGACTGGGCCGAGGACGAATTTCCTGGCAGCAGGCCGGGTGGACTGCAGGCTCGCTGACCGCTGTGAACGACTTCCGGATACGGCAAGTCGATAACTCGCTGAGCTGATCGGTTGGCAGTTGAGAACGTCGAGGGTGAGTTGGTCGGGTACGTGGATCTTCACGGCTCTAACTCAGGTGAGAAGGAGCTCGGGTTCGTGATCGGCCCCTCGCGCCGCTGGGCACAGGGACTAGGGAGACGAACGGCCGTAGCCGGCGTCGTGTACGGCGTTCAGAAACTGGCCCCGGACTGCATCTGGGAGCTTCCTGAACGTTGCGGGGCATTTCTTCCATTTACGGATGCCGTGCTATTCGCCCCGCTGAAGTCCTTCATGTAAAACAGCGAGTTCCCGTGGATGGGGTCCCGTTCCACTCGTGTGGTCTCGACGAATCCGAGCTTGGTCAACACACAGCGAGAAGCAGTATTCCATTCTCGAACGGTGGCCCACAGTCGCCGGTAGCCCAACTCCTCAGCCCAGCTCACTACTGCCAGCGATGCCTCGGTCGCATACCCCTGACCCCGAACCGCGCGGAGAAGCTCGTAAGCCAGTTCTGGTTCGCCGTCCTGCCCGTGGTCATTTGCAATCAGACCGCAGGACCCGATGACAGCACCACGATCTCGTTGCTCTATGGCCAGAAGTCCCGAGGAAGCATCAGGATCACCACGACGGATTCTGTTCTCAAGGTCGTTCAGTGTGGGGCGGCCATCTGCATCGATCCGACGACGCGGAGGCACGCGAGGATCGCGCTCCGTCCAGAGCTTGCGCTGCAACGCGGCATCCGACACGAGCCAGCGCCGAAGCACCAGCCGATCCGTTTCCAGAACCACCACGCCTGCACCAATACGAGCCTGGCCCATAGCGATGATTATGCCCGACCCCCACATCTTCATGAGCCGACGGAACCACCCGCCCATCAATCCCCCACCGAACCTAGCACCTGCCTTCGGTAGGGTTCGCGGGCTGCACAAAAGTTTGCATGTCGGATTACCCGTGGTGACGCTCAAAGCTCTTCTACCTGGGCCTCGGTTCCCTCACCGGACGAGCGGGTTGACGTCATCAGTCTTCCCAGTACGAGAACATCGTGGGCGCGATCCGGCCCCGTGCGGTGTGGTCGAGGCGGCGGCACGCCAAATCCTGGGGTCGTATCAGCCAGCACCAGTTGTTGTTGTACCGACCCACGGCGACTGGCAGCCGCGAAACTGGCTACGGGACGGGAACTGGCTCCAGGTGATCGATTTTGGTCGGTTCGATCTTCGGCCGGCAGCCACGGACTTCTGCCGTCTCGCTACCCAGCAGTGGAAGGAAATTCCCCTGTTGGAGGAAGCGTTCCTGAACGGGTACGGGCCGGATCCTAGAAACGATCGGGTGTGGCCGATTGACCTACTGCGAGAAGCTGTCGGCACAGCCGTGTGGGCTTTCGTCGTCGGTGACACCAAATTTGAAGCACAAGGGCACAGGACACTGGAAGAAGCGATAGCTCGCTTCTAACGACGGTCCTCCCCGTGCCACGGTGGAGTGCCTGAAACGCACGGTTCAGGATCAGCTTCCGGGCAGCAGAAGAGGCTCTCATCCTCGAGCGAGGCATAGGGTGCAGGCATGGTTCAAAAGGCGCCCCAATCACTCGACCCTGATCCCAGCGTGATCCTGAGCTTGATCAACAAGGTGGTCAGAGGACGGTGGCCTGAGGATCCAGACCAGTTCAATGCGTACTTCGCCACCATCGGTTGCACGCCAGGACTGTTGTTCGAGCATCAGGATGACCTGCCGGACTCTTTTCGCGGTTCACTCCTCGTGCCAGGGGTATCGATGGATAACGGTTCATGGGCGGCGCTAGCCGGCAAGTTGCACTTCCTTGGATTTTTCTTTTATCCAGGCACACAGGATTCCCGCGTACTTGCCGGCCTCGCGTTCGACGTCGTGCGGGCCAGCGTTACTGACGCCTATGGGAAAGCTACTGACGAATCAGATCAGGGCGAGGGAAACCGGTCGGCGCTCTGGGAAGTGAACGAGACGTCCATTGAGCTCTACGCTCATGTCAATCTCGCGCCGATGCTGCAGCTCGGGCTAAGCAACCGAGAGCTCGCCGTCTTTCCCGACACGTTGATCACCGACAAGCGCGGCTACTGACTCACTAAAGAATCCTCTACGGCGCCCACTAGCAGAGTGGTGTGTTGCCGCCCGGGACGAGTGAGGAGTAAGAAACAGGCTCATGATCCTTCCTGCTGTTCGCGATCCTCGGCTTGTGTCCATTCGGCGCGGTGGTCTGCTGGCCGATGCTGATCATCAGCTCCTGGCATTGTGGGCAGCTACCTGCGCCGAGCATGTTCTGGGGCTGTTCGAGAATTCATACCGTGACGATGACCGGCCTCGTGCTGCGATTGAAGCGGCACGAGCCTGGGCGCGTGGCGAAGCGAAGATGATGGTCACCCGTGCAACCGGAGGACACTCGATGGGCGCTGCGCGTCCTTTGCGTGGTGCTCCACGGTTCGCGGCCTACGCAGCCGGTCAGGCGGCCTGTGTCGCCCACGTTCCCGAGCACGACCTGGGGGCGGCCGCTTATGCCATTAAGGCTGCTGCAGCTGCAGTGCCCCGCGCTCAGGAGCGGGACGCCGGACGTGCTGAGCGCGACTGGCAGCGTCAGCAGATTCCGGATCATCTCCGCCCCCTTGTCCTCGAGGACCAAAGCCGCAGGAACAGCATCTGCTGGTTCGTCTTCGAGGACGAAACTCCGCCGAGGAGCAACATGGGACCCATCCCTCAGCCCGACGCTGGGCAAGGTGCGGGCGGCGCTTAGGTTGTGATCCAGTAGCGGAGCGTAGTCGCCGTGGGCCCACCGACCGCCCGTCGCGCCTCGAGGACTCCTCCGCACCTTTCGATAGTTGTCTTGGACCCCAGGTTGTCTGCGTCGCAGGTCACCAGTACGTCATCGATCCTGAGTCGTTTTGCTTCGACGAGGGCATGTTTCAACATCTGCTGGGCGTAGCCGCGGCGCCTGAACTGAGGGCGAACGGCGTACCCGATGTGCCCGCCGACGGTCCGCAGCACGGGAGTTAGCTTGTGGCGGATCGACACTCGCCCCACGAGGTCTCCGTCCACCTCCGCGATGAGAAAAGTGGCAGGGACGTGCTCCTCGGGAAGGTTCTGGCCTTGTCGTATGTCCTCGACCTTTTTGAGAAACTCTGACCAGTCGACGGCGGCATCGTCGCTTAGAAGGAAATCGAACTGTTCAGCGGCCAGTTCCTTGTGTGCGAGTAGTGCCTGGTCCTTATCGGACTCGGAAAGGAGACGTAGTTCCATGGGTTCACATGGTACGGGTCAGGCTGTTGAGTCCTACGGAAGTCGCCGGCCGATGAGCGGTAATAACCCGTTTTCAACACTTTTTGGCTCGAGGCCGGAGGTGCCCTTCTTCCGTCCGGCTATCGCTGCTGGCATGAGCGATGACGCGCTGACAGTAGGGAAGCTGCATCCGAAACTCAAGCGGATCCGCGCACGAGCGGTCGCACGACGCATGCCTTTCGAGGAAGTCAGCGCCACCGAGCTGGTAGTCCATGGCGCGTTCGGCCCCGGCTTCCTGCCGCAAGTCGTCACCGTTGTCATGGCCATCCTGGGTCTGCGGGGGTCACTGGAGGCCCCTGAGACCCACAAACCCTACGCCCATGTGTACTCGGTGAAACCCAATGGGCATGTTCGAAAAAAGCGGCTTTGGGCTCCGTACCGCCCCGAAGTGTGAAGGTTGGCGGTCGGGCGCGCATGGATCGCCATACCGACAGGGCCGGTTGGGCTTGATTCAGCGGTTCAGTTCTTCACCTCGAAGTTCATCCACAAGCTACCCTGCCATGAAGCGCGTCCTTCAAAGTCGAAAAGATGGGGATGATGAATCTAATGCCGAACGAGTTCCCGGGTCCGTGGCTTTTGACAGGAACGTCACTGACGTTCGCAGGGCTAGCTGTTGGATGCCTGATCGCATACTTGCTGAACAGCAAGTTCCCGTACGACAGTGATGCCAACGGCCGTGTATCCGCGGTGGGGATCACTGCCACGGCTACACTCTGGCGACTCCTTGCGATCTTCGGTGCGGCTGTCTGGCTCGTGCTACTTGCCGTTCGCTTCGCGTTGTTCAGCAACATGCCGAGTGGCGAGGAGTGGCTGCAGGCGGGCACTTTGGCTGCCGTGGCAACCGCGATTGTCTGCCAGGCAGCCTATCTACTCGGTGTCCTGGCTGATCCAGATAAGAAGTAGAGCTTCGGTGTCCTGCAGGATCTTCGACAGATGAGAGAAGAAAATGGAAAAGATCACCTATGGCAATGGACCTCTCATCGTAGGATCCCTGGGGGCGTTCTTGATCAGCATCGCGCTCATCACTCGACTTACCGACGGTAAGGGAGACGTCTGGGATTGGGTCTTCCTTGCTGTAACGTCCGGCCTCGGGGCGTACTGGATAGTCCTCGCACTCGGCAGCGGAAACCGACGACGAAGCAAATCAACGACCCGTTTGGTGGAAGAGTCAACGAATCGGGTTCCTTGGTATCAAGGTTTCATTCCATGGTTCTGAGCATCAGCTACTTCGGTTGTTTCGATGCGCCCAGAGCCAGCCAATTCCGACGCCCACCAAGCGAGACGGTCCTTCGATCGAGTAGCGGCGTTCAGTTCCTGCCGTCATTTGCCCCCACTCACTTCGCGCAACTTGGTCCTGGTGCAACATGAACACGCTCTTGTTCTCCAAAAGCTCCTCAACCTGCCAGATCAGAAGATCAGCCGCCTGCGTGACATCGAAAGAAATGCATCCGGAATCGCAGGCCTCTTCCTGTCTCGGAAACTAGCCTCACTGCACCCCGTCTTAGAAGTGCTCGCTCCTGAGGTTTGCGAGTCACAATAGCGGGATGAGGCATCTTGGACACACCAGGGTCAGCACTTCGAGCCAGGACGCACAGTTGCAGCTCGACGCGATGGTCGCAGCAGGGGTCGACAGGCATGATGTGTTTGTGCGACGTCGACGGGTCGGCTGATGCTCCACATGCTCGCTACCCTCGCTGAGTACGAGCGGGAGCTCATCGTCGAACGCATCAACGCAGGCATCGCCGCCTCTGAGCAGAACGCCACTTGCTTCGGCCGGCCAGCGGTGAATCCGAAGGTCATCGCGGACAAACTCGCCATCGCAGCAGGCGCCCGGACCAAGGACGCACGACAGAGAATCCACCTGTCCCGTGGGCTGGAGCTGCGACTCGACACCGGCACCGACACCGACAAGCCCTGGCGATCAGCGCTATGCCACGATGACGCCCACACCCTTTCCAGCTGAGGAGGCCCGCACAATGACTACTGCCGTCCCTCTTCCCAGGATTGGCGCTCCTGCGACGAGAGCCCTCGCACAACATGGCGTACTGACCATGGACGACCTGAAAGGCGCCGACCTCAATGAACTATCCAAGCTGCACGGCGTAGGCCCGAAAACGATCAAGCTGCTGCAGGCAGCCGTGGGCGAACAGCAGGCTCCTTAGATCCTGCTGCGCGCCCACTAAGGCACTCTTGGCCCCCTATGCCGTGCACCCTGCGTGCTGCACTGATCTCAGTGGACTACGTCGTAGATGGCCTTGACGACACCGTTGGCGTAAGTCTCCGACTCGCGCAGGCGGAGCTGCTGCCGGTCCCTGTCCTCCGTGCTGAAGACTCTCTTGCCTGTGCCGAGCAGTACCGGAAACACCAGCAGGTTGTACCGGTCGATGAGGTTCGCGTCGGCGAGGGTCCGCGCGAGTTCAGGACTGCCGTGAATGAAGATCGCGCCACCCTCGCCTTGCTTGAGTGCCGCAACGTCTTCCAAGGAACGCAGGACACTCAATGGGCCCCACCCTTCGATGAGCGCGTCCTCGTCAAGAGTCGTAGAGACGACGTACTTGGGAAGGTCCTTATACGCTGCATGATCCTCTGATCCGACCCAGATCGGAGCGAACGCCTCATAGCTCCGACGTCCGAACATGAGGGCTGTCGTCTCCTCCAGTTCTTCGCCTTTCAAAGCAAAAGCCTCGGGTAGGAACTCGGTGCTGAAAACCCACCCGCCATTGCGGTGCCCCTCTTCAACGCCGCCGGGCGAATCCACCACCCCATCCACCGTCGTGAATCCAGTCCACACCAATTCTCGTGCCATCAGATACCTCCAGTGCTCTTTTATGATTACCTACACGGTAGACGCGGCACGCAACAGGAACTCATCGATCACCTCGAGAACGGTTTCGGGATTGAACCAGCAGATGTCGCTCAGAAACCCAGCACGTTCGCCCCTGCGGATGACTGCGCGGTCATAAACGAACGCAGTTACCGATGTATGCAAGGAGGTGCCGCGCCGCCGCTCCTTTGCCACCCCAGTCACATGACAGTCCCGGGGGAGCAAACGAAGATTCAGGAAAGTGTGAAGGGTTGAGAGATGAAGACACTAGTACCGGCACTTCTTATCGTGCTCGGCTCGGTGCTCATGATTGCGCAGATCCATGCAGACAGTGAGCCTGGCGCGATCCCGCTTTCGCTGATCGTGATTGGTGCCATGTGGCTCCTCATGTCACTGGCCCGAAAGCGGCGGCACAGCGCATAGCTGCAGTAAGGCTTTCGATGGCTGGTCCTGGCAGAGCTCCCGTACAGGTCTGGTCACTTCCCACGAGCGAAGGGTTTCTCGGCAGAGGAGGCGCGGCAGGGCTCAGACCAGAAGGTAAGGTTGCTTATAGTACGTGCCTGTCTGGGGCTATTCCGGTTCTCCAGTGGTGTTTTGAAGAGCACGGGCATGAATCGTTTCCCGGTCAAAGCCTAAGCAGGCACCCGAATGACCGCACGGACCCAGCAACACAGCACCTGGCTTGCAGCACTCCGCGCTGATCTCAGCGCCGACGACCTGTGGGTCCACTACTACGGTATCGGCGGTTACCTCGGGGTCGTCGAGTTGGACGCCTACCTGCACGGCATGTATTTCCTGCCGCAGGGCGAACGGAACACCGTCGCTCTGGCCCTGAATGAACTGATCGATGATCTCCCTGAACGCCTCAAAGCCGAATTCGTGCACACTCCGCCCCTGGATTAGCGCCATTCGCACGACACGCCGAACACGCACCAGGAACGATGGGGTGTTCGGTCACGAAAGCTGACACGCCATGTCGACACCCGATAAAGCACGGTCCCGCCCCACCACCGATCAAGCCGCCAATCATGGTTTTCCCATTGCTGCCGACGATGCTGGTTCAGTGAGTGTAGGGGCGGGGTCGATCTCTGACGAGCTTCAGGACCTGGTTCTGGACAGTCCCGACATCGCCGTGTTCCTGAAGGAGATTTCTGAGCGTGCGGCGGCCGTCTTCTCCGCCCCGGGCGCTGACATCCATTGCGCGGTCCTGCTGGTGCGGCCGCGGATGCAGTCGACGATGACCGGTAGCAGCCCGGAAGCCATAGCGATGGATGAGATTCAGACCAGGTACGACGACGGGCCGTGCCTGCGGGCCGCCAGATACCAGGAACCGTGCGTGGTCGAGGACTTCTGGAGCGATACACGCTTCGGTCAGTACACCACCAGCATCCTGCATACCGGAATCCGGTCCGCGCTCGGGGTTCCCATCCAGCTCGACGGGGCTGCGGCGGCGGCCCTTGACCTGTACTCGACACGGCCCGGCGAGTTCGACTCGAACAGCGTACAAGATGCCTTAGGTCTTGCCGGGGAAGCATCACGGGCACTACGGACCGCGGTGCGGATCGCTCACTTCTCCGACGCCGCGAAGAACCTTCGGCTGGCGATGGACAGCCGGGCAACGATCCAGATCGCAACCGGCATCATCATGGGGCAAAGCCGGTGCAGCCACGACGCCGCGATGACCATCCTGAGATCCGCGTCGAGCAGCCGGAACACGAAACTCAGTGACATCGCCGCCTCGGTCCTGCTCTCCATCGGGCAGGAACCACCCACCGCCCATTTCGACTACTGAACCCGACCATCACGCCCCCGGGAGGGCATTGCTTCGGAGGTCATGGTTCCGAAGACATGGCTGGTGAATAATCTCCTGCCGCCGGGGCGGCAGCAGTACAGTGAGAAGTAGATGTTGCGCGAGCGAGGTCTATCGGGGTTGAGCCTCCAGCCTCCTACCCGCGGGGGTGACACCTCTGCCTCGGACAGCTGAAGGCCTACCGTGAACACCACACCCACCTCCCCAACGCCCGGCTCATCACCTGCTCGCGAACTCCTGGCGATTTTCGGCCGTAGCAACGGATACCTCCTCACCGAGCAGACCGCCCACGACGCCGTCGACGGGCTCGCAGGGATCGCCCGGGACATCATCACCTCCGCCGAGGGCGCCGGCGTGAGCATCATCGACACGGACGGCACCCGCACCAGCGTCGGAGCCACCAACCCTGACGTCCTCGAAGCCGACAACCTACAATACGAATTCGGTCAAGGACCCTGCATGAGCGCCTGGTCCACCGGTGAGCCGACCTACATCGCCGACACCCACACCGATGACCGGTTCCAGAAATGGACGTCCGCAGTGGCCGCGCTCGGTATCCGCTCGTGTCTGAGCGTGCCCCTGCTGAACAGGCCGACAGGACTCGGGGCGATGAAGGTCTACTCCACCACCGTCGACGCCTTCACCGACGAGGACCGGCGCCTGCTGATGAACCTTGCACGATCTGCCGCAGCCCTCCTGGGACACATCCAGGCCAGCGACACACCGCAACGCATCAGCGACGACGTCAATGCATCCCTCGCCGATCGGGACACGATCGGAGTCGCCCGCGGCATCCTCATGGAACGCTTTGATCTGGATCGGCAGGCGGCCATGAACCACCTGATCGACCTCGCCACCGACGCCAACACCACCATCGGCACCATGGCCGCCATTATCGGTGAGCGTCAGGACGGTCCCTACCCCAGCGGTAACTCATGACGATCAAACACACCGCGGAGGGACAACGCCTGAAGTGCGATCCACGGAGGAGGCTGCCCGTTCAACAAGGGTAGCTGCTGGGATCCAGTCCCCGTGCGGGCAGGGGGTGTGGATTCTGCACGGGGAGCGACGGCGATCATCTCAGCGGTGTTAGTGAATTCGTCAGATGGTGAATCAGGTGTACCAGGTGGGTTCCGGGATCTGGTTGAGCAGGACGTACTCGCCGACCTCACGCTTCTTGTAGGCGATCGGATCGTGGAGGCTGTGGGTGCGGAGGTTGCGCCAGAAGATGTCGAGGCCGACGTGGCTTGCGGAGGCGCGGGCGCCGGTAAGTTCGTACACCTTCGTCGCGATCTCCAGGCCATCGTCGACTATACGTAGCTTTCCGGCGGCAATCCGGACCGCGAGCTCACCGCGTTGGCGTTGGGTGAGGTCCTCCCGGGGCGCATGGAGCACTGCGCTGATCTCCGCACCGGCGGCGTCAAGGAGCGCTTCGTCGGCCCAGAGCTTGGACTGCAGTTCGCCGTAGCCTTCGAGGAGGTACCACTCTTCACTCGCGTGCTGCTTGTTGTCGCCGCCGTACGGCCATGCGCGTGTTGTCGTGCGGGTGTAGGCGGAGGCGGCGGCAAGTGCGCCTTGGGCGATGCCGAGGTAGAAGTTCGCGAAGACGAGCTGGATGGTGGGAACGTTGAGGGTGTTGTAGACGAGCGGATTGAATTGTTTCTCGACGAACCCTGCGGCCGCGGCCCATGGGACACGAACGTCACGGATTTCGACCGAGCCGGATTCGGTAAGACGCTGGCCCAGGCTGTCCCAATTGTCAGCGAAGATGATCCCCTCTTGCGCGGTCGGGACAATCGCGAAGATGTGAGTTTCGGTTCCCTCCAGAACGCCCTCGAGTACGGTGAGATCGGAGATCTGCCCTCCAGTGGAGAACGACTTGTTTCCCGAGTAGACGAGCTCGCCGCCCTCTTCCCGGATAGTGAGGTCGGAGTCGCGCGGGTTGACGGCGCCTCCGAAGACAAAGTTGTTGCTCGTGTAGAGCTCCTCGACAGCTGCAATCTGCTCGTCCGTCGCGACGAGGCGTGCCGCCCATGCCCACAAATAGTGGTAGCCGAGCACCTGACCGATCGAACCATCACCGCGTGCGACGGCCCGGATGACCTTGTATGCGGTGTCCCAACTCTCTCCCGCGCCGCCGTGCTCCTGGGGTCCGAGCAGGGTCACGAGACCAGAGTCCTTGAGCAGCTGCACCTCTGCATGCGGGGTCTCATTTGCACGATCGCGTTCCAGTGCGTCCGACGCCAGAATATCAGCGACTTCCTGCGCCCGCGCGATCCACCCGATGCTACTTTGAGGAGCCTCTGCGTTCCGCCATCGATTCGTAAAACCTGTTGTCGATGAATCCGTAATTGTCACGTTCTTACCTTTCGGTTTGTTTGATGTGGAGCCCCATTCACGATGCCAGCGGCTACCGGCGTCGCGATGGTTCTCGTTCGAGCGACACGGGACGCAATCCCGTGCTCTTACGCTCCAGTTCGGCCCCAAGCTCCCCTGCGATCGGGATGACATAAGTGCCGAAAGTCTCGATTTCTTCAACTGGGTCCGGAAATCGTCGTTGTACTTCATCAGGTCCTCGAAATGAGGAATCGGCCCGTATCCCTTTCTCACAGTAGAGAGCGATAGGGGCAGGAACACGTCTATTAATGACCGTGACCGGTTGTTACCGAGCGTGACGATTTGCGTCGGAAGGTTAACAACCGTTGGTCCGAAGGGCTGCTAGGAAAGTCAACGCATGCAGGACCCGCACGATGATATGCGCGCTGAGGGCGCGTCGACGTCAACACTGTTTCGATGAAGATTGACCATGCGCGTGCATCGGCGAGACACCACCGCTCAGCGCAATTGCTTGGTAGCCCTCGGCGTAGCACTCGATGACATCGACAACGACCACAGACGGACCGGGCAATTCATTCTCGCTCGGGTCTTCGCGAAGCGATGGCAGCAGTCAGGAGAGGTCACACCCTCGTTGTCGCCACATTCGACCACCTCGCACGTTCTCTCCCAGACGCTCGCTGAGCCGGAGCGCCAGCGTCTACGGCCCCACCGATCTCGCTGAGCATCTTCTTCTCAACGTCCCTGGCATGATCGCTGAGTCCGAAGCCGACCTCATCCGTATGAGAACACGTGAGGGTCCGGCAGTAGCCAAAGGTCAGCTGCGAGGTAAGACGCCGAAGCTATCCGCATCACAGCGCCGGCATTTGCTCGAGCTGAACCCCGCGCGAAATTCCGAAGGCGCGACCGGTTTGAGGATGCCGTCTACCTGACCGGCGTCACCCTGAAGGACATCGAAGCGCTAGTACCCCACCTTCCGCAAGGCACCTTCTCCGGACTCGATCGCGATTTCGACCGCATGTGCACAAGTGCCGGTGCTACCACGTGGCTACCGGACCTCGAACGCTGGCCACTCGCGAACCTACCGGTCGCGCATCCCCTGCCCGAGATCATCAACTCACTCATCGGCGCCTGCAACGGCATCCATCGGATGGGTGAGGGCACATCGCTCCCCTGGTGTTTCGGACCTGCCGGGAAGGAGCCGGCGACGGTCCGTGGGCCGAAACCGGGGAAGGATAGATTTCCCTGCCGAAACGGTCGGCGCGTAAAAACCCTATAGGGACAGCTACGAACTGCTTCACACCCATGTGCGAAGGGGCCCGGTCGGCTGCATGAGAACAATCATCATGTTTCCGCGGGTGCTTCAGCATCTTTCGGCGTCAAGTTGCGCACGTAGCCTGTACCACCCTGTCAGTGCGTAGGCCGGAGTACTACAGTTGCGACGCGCGCACCAGAAGGCAATGCTCCCCCAGCACGCCCGATGAACCCCCGCGAATCACCCACTCGCGGCCCAACAGTCTCCCCAGGAGGAACGCATGGCTGCCAGCCGCAACCCACTCGAGGATCTGCGCGAAACACTCAGTCATCTCACGGAGCAGCTCAAACTGCCAGGTTCGGAACGGGTCGACGACCTGGTCGGTGATCTTTTCGGTGGGCGTCCAGGGCCGGCCCGGCCACTCTCCGAGGTGCAGGCCGAACTCGACGCTCTGGTAGGGCTGGAAACCGTGAAGGAACAGGTGCGGGCCCTCGTCGCCTTGCTACAGGTCCAGGCTCGCCGCAAGGCGCACGGCCTTCCAGAGGTGGCTACGTCCCAACATCTGGTGTTTCTGGGGAACCCGGGCACGGGCAAAACCACCGTCGCGCGGCTCCTGGCCGAGATGTACCGCGCGGTTGGCCTGCTGCAGAAGGGCCATCTGGTTGAGGTTGACAGGTCAGGCCTGGTGGGACAGTACGTCGGCGCCACCGCGATCAAAACTGATCGCGTCATTCGGCGGGCGCTCGACGGCGTTCTGTTCATCGACGAGGCATATGCGTTGTCCCCCGAGGACGGCCGGATGGACTTCGGCCCCGAGGCCATCGAGGTCCTGCTGAAACGGATGGAGGATCACCGGCACCGCCTTGTGGTGATCGTAGCCGGCTACCCACAGCTAATGGAGGCATTTCTGCTCTCGAACCCCGGCCTGCGTTCCCGGTTCGCACGCGAGATCACCTTTCCCGACTACTCAGTCGACGCGCTCCAGACGATCTTCAACCAGATGCTGGTCCAGCACGAGTACACCTTGGAGCCGGGCGCGGATGAGATGCTGCGCCGTATCCTTTCCGGAATTCACGCCGGCGAGGACTCAGGCAACGCGCGTTTTGCCCGCACGCTCTTCGAGCAGGCGCTCAACCGGCAGGCACTGCGGCTCTCGCTCGACGAAGACCGGAACCTCGACACTCTCGATCGTGACGAGGTGATGACACTCACGACGGACGACCTCGACGAGGCCGCCCGAGCCCTGGGTGCGGGACCGGCGCCCGAACCTCAGTCCGACCCCGAACCTTCACGGTGGTGGCACTGGCTGACCTAGATAGCTGCTGGTTTGGCCTGAACCCTGGGCCTGTTGGACACCCCCGCTCGGCCACGACGCGACTTGACTAGCAGGGTAGTCGGTCGGTGAGCCCACTCTTGCGCGCGATCCAGATGCGCGCGCTAGTTGCGGCGATCATGTTTTTGCCCTGGCGGCGAGCATCTGGAGATAGTGCGGATTGTGCATGATGCCTAGGACGTTGCCAAATGGGTCAACAACTGACGCGGTGACGAATCCGCCCTCGCCGCGCTTAGTGATCGGTTCGTACTCGGTGGCACCCATGGCAAGTAGCTTGTCCATGGTGGCTGTGAGGTCATCGACATGCCACGACATCACAGCACCTCCGGCACTCCCCGCAGCACCAGAGGGAGCGTAGCGGCGGTCGATGAGGCCGAGTTCGTCCTCATCGTCCCCAACCCTGAATTCGATGTATGCAGGTGCCGACGGAGGCTCGGGGAAGGCGTAGTAGGGCTGATCGCCCAGCAGTTCCGCGTACCAGCTTCCCGCTGCGGCCAGATCGTCGGCATAGAAGCTTATGGTTGCAAATCCTCGAAACATCGGTGCTCCTCATGTAGTAGGCAGCGTATCGCCGCGATGAGTACATCATGGGTGACTGAAGTGCTCATTGAACGATCGCTGCTATAAAAATTATGAGGTCCGCCTGCGGATCGGCTGTTGGCCGGGCGTATCTCGATATTGCCGTTGTCACCTCCATCTCAACCGGGCGTAGATTTCATCGGTGGGATATGAGCTGGTGTTCTCCTGCCCCTTCATTTGGAATGCGAACAAAGTCGGCTGCAGGAAAAGTCGAAATCACGGTTGCTTCACAGTCTCGAAATCTCCACCGCATGCCCGATCAGCGAATTTTGGCGACCGGAAACCGCTCATGGGTGGCAGAGCCCTGGTGTCCTATTGGAATCAGTACCAGATTGACGGTATCGCCGGAGTGTTCGGTATCGACTGCGAGGGAGCGGCGGGACTCCACTGAGTCCAGTCCTGGGGGCGGGCGGTAAGCCTGCCGAGAAAATAACCCTGCACGGCTGATACCCCAAGTGCTGCAACCGCTGCAAGCTCCTCAGCAGTTTCGATTCCTTCGGCGACAAGCGCTGCTCCGAGCTGCTCAGCAAAGCCGACCATGGCCTCGCCGAAGGCATGGCGAAGGGTGTCTGTATCGATTCCGGCGATAACGCCACGGTCCAATTTAATGATGTCTGCTTGGAGCCCTCTGATGTGCCGGATCGAGTCGAAGTAGGAACCAGCATGATCGATCGCGAGCCGGATTCCGCGCTGTCGCAGGGGTACCAGCGCAAGAATCAGTGCGGCGGCCTGCTGCTCGGTAAGGGATTGGGTGAGTTCCAAAACCATGCGTTCAGGTGCCAGCATGGATTCCTCGAGCAAGCCCGGCAGCAGGGGGTCCAAGCAGGTCGCCGGAGACAGTTTCAACGCCACATAGAGGTGAGGCGGCAGGTGCTGCGCCGATGCAAGTGCGAATTCCAGGGCAGCGAACTCGAGTTCGCGTCCAAGCTTCGCCTCCACGGCCTCCGCGAACCAGTAGTCGGCGGTATCACTCCCGTCGCTGACGAACCGGGTAAACGCTTCGACGCCGACAGTAGAGCAGGTGGACAGTTCGTAAATAGGCTGGAAAGCGGTCAGGAGCATCCTGCCCTCCAGGAGCTCCTCGATCCGCGAAACGCGCCGCAATGCTGACGGAGTGGAACTTTCAGCGAGCAGGCGGACCGTGGACCAAGGCGTCGGGCGCGGCTCCTTGTCGGTGCTGACCGGGAGCCCAGCGAGGGATTTCAGGGCGATCGTATGTTCACTCGGCGCTGTTCCCGCCTGTCCGTGCTGAGCCGCGGGTTGTTCGCGACGCTGATCCGGTAAATGGCTGCGCTCCGGTCTAAGGCCAGGGAGCACCACATCGATGATGCCTGAATCTTGCCCGATCAGTCCCGGACCGCTGTTCCGCGAGGGCATACCAAGTGCAAGGTCAACAGGAGATCGGTTGTTGGAGGACGCTGGAAAAGAAGGCAATTTCATCGACATGGCTATTCCCTTGTTTCCTGTCCCGGCTGAGTCCGGAACCGGCCCGCCTGTTCCAACAAACAGAACCCCCGGTTTGGGGGCGGAAGGCCGTGAGGGCACCGTAGCACGCACCGACGCGAAAACCGGGTCTGCGGGGCAAAGATCTGTAATCAAACCCATTCCAGCGCATTCGCGGACAGCCCCGATACCCTCTACTGCTGATGCTTTGTCCGGGAACAGTACGGACACCGCCAAAACTGCCTCATCGGGGTCTTTCAGCCTGAAACCGAAGAGCTTGTCCGCTTCATGAAATAGCTCGAATGATTCCGTCATGCCAGACCCTTCTGGACGCCTTCGGGGGCGAAAGAAGTTTGGGCCGTCATCCCGGCAAGGGTGCGAAGTCCCCCACGGATCGCACCCGCCCTGATGGTATAGGCGGAACTGCTCAATAGCGAGGGGTTCTTCAGCCACATACTCCCGGAGACCAGGCATAGGAGCTTTACTGATTGCGGAAACCGGACGGGCAGTAAATCAGTGGCCTGAATTAACCGATTCCAGATATTGCTGCACAGACGTTTCCGATACCCGGTAGGAACGGCCGAACCGGATCCCGGTAAGTGCTCCGGACTGCACCAAACGGTAGACCGTCATCTTCGACACCCGCATCTGAGCGGCTATCTCCGCAACTGTCAGAAGGTTCGTCGTCATGATGTTGTTCTGTTCCATTGCCACATCTGCTCCCCGAGACTCGGCTGTCACTACGGTGTCTCTGTTAACAGTGAGCACATCTCGCACGCGCCACACGAGTAGTGACTACCTGCTTTACGCCTCGCCTCATAGGTAGGGCGCATCGAAAGCACCCGATCCGAGTGTTGGGAGTGCCACCACGATCACCTGGCAACATCAGCGCACCCCGACCTGACGTTGACCGCATCCATCATTCACACTCTGGACCATCAGTGCCTTCACCTCACGTGCGTAACCGGCCATCAGAAGTTCCACGGCGGCGGGTCAAACCGAATTTTGATGCAACGAATCATGCGCAGCGCTTAGCAGCGCCGGCTCAGCGTCAACCCTCAATGGAAAGCGGCACGAGCGTTCCTGCTGGAGAATCCGCAATACATCCTCCTTCGCGACCAAGATCTGCAGCTTGCCGTCAGGTGCCGACTTCATTGCTTTCTGGTCGTGGGCGGGAGGAGCCTGTGGGCATCACCCAAGTAGATGAACCGCCCGACGTTAACCAGGCCTGTAGGAGCTGACCGACTCCTGGGCAGCCTCGAGCTCGCCCTCGGAGGCGCGTGACGCATGGAAGATTTCGGCTCCGCGCGATGCTTCGGACTGCGGTGTATGTTCGCGGGTTCCGCTTGTGACTGGACTCCCCATGCGTTTTCATGTGGTCAGCCTCAGTAGCGCCTGCGGCCCAAGTCCGACCACGGGGTCAAGGCTCATTTCCGATCATTGGTGGGACGATAGAGAAAGGACACCTGTCACGGCGCCGACCCGGCGTCGGCGGGTTCCGCTCAAGGAAATCAGGAGGGGATCCTGATGGACCCCACCACCATTGTCGTTGCCCTCGTCCTCGTCCTACTGCTGCTCATCGGTGCGAAGCTGTCGATTCACATCGTGCGTCAATACGAGAAGGGCGTGCTGTTCCGACTCGGCAGGGTCATCGGAGTCAGGGATCCCGGGCTGCGGCTGATCATCCCGGTCATCGACCGGCTGCCGTTGGTGAGCCTGAGGATCGTGACCATGCCGATCCAGTCCCAGGGCATCATCACTCAGGACAACGTAAGCGTCGACGTGTCCGCTGTCGCGTACTACAGGGTGGTCGACGCCGAAAAGTCCGTGGTTGCGATCGAAAACGTGGCCGCGGCCATCAACCAGATCGCTCAGACGACGTTGCGGAAAGTCGTCGGCCGACACACCCTGGACCAGACACTCTCCGAAACCGAGCGGATCAACCTCGACATCCGGGAAATCCTCGACGTCCTCACCATCGAATGGGGCGTCGAAGTCACCCTGGTGGAACTGAAGGACATCCAGCTGCCCGACACCATGAAACGGGCCATGGCCCGCCAGGCTGAAGCCGAACGCGAAAAGAGGGCTAAGATCATCGCCGCTGAAGGTGAGGCGATCGCCGCAGCAGCCCTTGGAGACGCCTCCGACACCATGATGGCTCACCCGCTGGCCCTGCAGCTCAGGAACCTGCAGTCCCTGGTCGAAATCGGTGTCGACAAGAACACCACAGTCGTCTTCCCTGCCCCGCTGATGAGCACCATCGGTGAGCTCTCGGCCTTCCTCGCCCGCGAAAATCAAGCCGCGGCATCCTCGAACAGCACGACACCCATCAAGGCGGCGTAATCCTCAGCCTAAAAGACCCGCCCGTCCCGTCGGTCCTGTGAAGAAACCGAACGAGCCACCCTTTCAGCCGACTGCGACCTAGCTGATATCAGGAAACCGGGGGCTGCGTGTAGAGGGTCTACCATCCCTCTCCCGCCCATATACACCGCCTCAATGGTCTCGCTGGACCTCATCGTCGTCGACAAGTTAGATGGTCCTTGTGCCCGAACTTCCTCTGGAATGGTGAGATGCAGTCTTGCCATAAGGATCGGGGCAGCAAAAGGCGCGCTTACAGCGGTGAACCTCTTTCAGCTCGTCCCAGTCATGCTTACATGGGTGTCAGGGAGGCGGGCGCATGAGGGGTGGGTTGAGCACAGCGCGCGTTGGCTGACCCGGAGCCGGACGGGCTGCCGGCGCCAGCCGGAAAAGCGCCGCAGGACGTCCGGCGTCGCCTGTAGTAACGCGCCCTGTGTCTTCCAGGAAACCAGACGTTCCTGTGGCCTTGCGGTGAAAATTCCGGGGGTCCAGGCGCGTACCCCACACGGCCTCGTACACGGCCCGGAGCTGGGCAACAGTGAATTCTTTGTCACAGAAGACCGCCCCCAACGGCGAATATTCGAGCTTTGATTTCGCCCGTTCCACAGCGTCAGCGAGGATCCGCTCATGGTCGAAAGCGAGTCGCAATCCGCCATCCAAAACCTGGTGGACAGGATACCAAGCGGCATGTTTGGCATCGCTCCCCGCGGACAAAACCGGGAAGTTGGGAGCGAGCAGCAGGTGGGCCACCGTCAGCACATCCCCACGCGGATCGCGCCCCTTCGGGCCGTAGCTCCCCAGTTGCTCCAAATGCCCCGGGACGTGCTCGACGCCGGTTTCCTCCGCCAGTTCGCGGGCCGCCGCAGTGATCAGGTCTTCGCCGGGCAACACGAATCCGCCGGGCAGGGCGAGCCGGCCGCGGAACGGTTCGAGGAGCCGGGTGATGAGCAGGACATTCATGGCGTCATCGGCCACGGTCAGGGCGACGACGTCAACCGTCACCGGGAAGCGCGCGGGCACCGTGCGGGATTCAGGCATGGACTCATCGTAGGCATTTATCGTCACCTTGACAATAACTCGAACGGAAGCCTATCGTCAGTTATCGTCAACCTGACGAGAACATCAAGGTTTAGGAGAATCCCATGGCCAGCATCACACGCTACCCCTGGATCAGCCACTTCCTGGGCAGCCCCACTGGGTACGTCGTCCACCTCCAAAAAGGCTCGGTCCGGCACCAGGGAGTCGGTCAGGCATTCTGGTACCGTCCCGCCAACTCAGTGCTCAGTGAGATTCCCGTCGATGACCAGGAACTGCCCACGCTCTTCCACGCCATTACCCGTGACCACCAGGACGTTAGCGTCCAGGCAAACGTGACCTACCGCTTCATCGACCCCGTGGCTGTCTCCAGTCGGCTCGACTTCGGCCTCCAACTGGCCGGTGCGGGGCCTGCGGGCGGGAGGGAACAGGTGGCCACGATCATCGGCCAGCTCTGTCAAAGCCACGCAATCGACCAGATCGCCACCACCACGCTTGCTCAGGCCCTGGAGCGTGGCGTCAGTCAGCTCCGCGCCGTTCTCACCGAAGCTCTGCGCGCGGACACCCGGCTCCTGTCCACCGGCATCGAGATCCTCGGGGTGCAGGTCCTGGCCATCCGGCCAGAGTCCGACGTCGAGAGGGCACTCCAAACGCCGGTCCGGGAACAGCTCCAAGCGGAAGCGGACCGGGCCGTCTACGAACGCCGGGCCGTCGCCGTCGAACGCGAACGGACCATCTCCGAAAACGAAATGGCAAGTCAGATCGAACTGGCCACCCGGCGCGAACACCTGGTCGCCCAGGAAGGCGCCAACGCCCGGCGTGCGGCTGAGGAAAAAGCCGCAGCGGGATTCATTGAGGCCCAGGCATCGGCCGAACGCCAGGGCATCAACTCCTCCGCCGAAGCGAACCAGATCCGCCTGGTAGGCGAGGCAGCCGCGGCACGTGAGGCCGCCACCATGGCGGTCTACCAGGGCATGGAACAGGCCACCCTGCTGGCTTTGGCCCTACGCGAGGCAGCCGGGTCACTGCCGGACATAGGAAACCTCACCATCACCCCGGACCTGCTGAGCGGGGCACTTGCCGGGCTGTTCCGGGAGCCCGCCGGCGGCACAGTTCCGGCCAGTGCAGCCCCTGCAACCGCCGGCAGCACCGGAAAGTAGTAACCGTCATGGCAAAACCCCGTCTCGTCATCGTCCACCGGCGGACCGAACTTCAGGAACTCCTGGACCGGCACGCCACCCGCGGCCAGGCCGAATTCTTCCTGCGCACGCGGGGCCGCGGCCTTCAAGACGTACAGGAACGCCACGACCGGATCACCGCCGCTCTGGGGATGGTCCGGGCGGCGGTTCCTGCCGAGTGGCGTCACGCCGAAGTGGAGCGCGCAGACCTCAGCCGCTTCCTGCTCACATCGGAAGACATTATCGCCGTGGTGGGCCAGGACGGGCTGGTGGCCAATGCGGCGAAGTACCTCAACGGCCAGCCCGTCATCGGTATCGATCCGGAGCCGAGAGCGAACGCCGGGGTCCTGGTCCGGCACACGCCCGACGCGGCAGCAAAGCTCATCGAAGTTGCCGCCCTGGCCGGACCGGAGCGGCTGAACCGCGAGGAGCTCGCCATGGTGACGGCACGGCTTGACGACGGGCAGGAACTGTCGGGGCTCAACGAGATCTTCATCGGGCACGCCTCGCACCAGTCGGCCCGGTACCACCTCATGGAACCCGGTGGCCGAACCGAAAGCCACTCATCTTCGGGCCTAATCATCTCCACCGGCACAGGTGCCACGGGCTGGTGCGCTTCCATCGCCCTGGAACGCGGAGGACGCGCCTTGCCCGCACCCACCGACCGTCGACTCGCTTGGTTCGCCCGCGAGGCCTGGCCCTCCCCCATCACCGGAACCTCCCTGACCGAGGGCGTGCTGGAGGCAGGCAATATACTGCGCATCACTGTGGCATCCGACCGGCTCGTGGTCTTTGGCGACGGCATGGAAGAAGACCGCCTCACTGCATCCTGGGGCCAGGAAATCAGGGTGCAGTTGGGGGAACGCCCGCTCCGGCTGGTCGTGTAGGAGGCCTGCTGGAAGCAACCCGGACGAGATGGCACTCTTGCCGTCCGCTCGCCAGGGCGGACGGCAAACAAGTAGCTTGTCCATCTACAGCAGCTAGAAGTCCCAGTCCTCGTCCTCGGTGTTCACGGCCTTGCCGATCACGTACGAGGAACCCGAGCCGGAGAAGAAGTCGTGGTTCTCGTCGGCGTTCGGGGACAGTGCCGAGAGGATCGCCGGGCTCACGTCGGTCACGGAGGACGGGAACATCGCCTCGTAGCCCAGGTTCATCAACGCCTTGTTGGCGTTGTAGTGCAGGAACTTCTTGACGTCCTCGGCCAGGCCGACGGAGTCGTAGAGGTCGTGCGTGTACTGGACCTCGTTCTCGTACAGCTCGAAGAGCAGCTCGAACGTGTAGTCCTTGATCTCCTGGCGGCGCTCCGGCGTCGCGCTCTCCAGGCCGCGCTGGAACTTGTAGCCGATGTAGTACCCGTGCACTGCCTCGTCACGGATGATCAGGCGGATGAGGTCGGCCGTGTTCGTCAGCTTGGCGCGTGAGGACCAGTACATGGGCAGGTAGAACCCGGAGTAGAAGAGGAAGGACTCGAGCAGCGTCGAGGCGACCTTGCGCTTCAGGGGGTCATCGCCGCGGTAGTAGTCCGTGACGATGCTCGCCTTCCTCTGCAGGTTCACGTTCTCCGTGGACCAGCGGAACGCCTCGTCGATCTCCTTGGTGGAGGCCAGCGTGGAGAAGATCGACGAGTAACTCTTCGCGTGCACCGACTCCATGAACGCGATGTTCGTGAGGACGGCTTCCTCGTGCGGCGTGATGGCGTCGGGAATCAGACTGACGGCGCCGACGGTCGCCTGCACTGTGTCCAGCAGGGTGAGACCGGCGAACACGCGCATGGTGAGTTGCTGCTCTTCCGGCGTCAGCGTCGCCCACGACTGGACGTCGTTGGACAGCGGCACCTTTTCGGGCAGCCAGAAGTTGTTCACCAGGCGGTTCCAGACGTCCACGTCCTTGTCATCCTGGATGCGGTTCCAGTTGATGGCCTGGACCTGACTGACGAGCTTCAGCTTCTCGCTCATGTGGTGTTCCTTGTCTGGGTAATGACGATGCCGGTGGTGCTGAGAATGCCAGGCCAGGCTTCGTGCCTGGCCTGGCGGATACTGCCTAGAGCATGCAGCTGACGCAGTTGTCCACCTCGGTGCCCTCGAGAGCCAGCTGGCGGAGGCGGATGTAGTAGATGGTCTTGATGCCCTTGCGCCAGGCGTAGATCTGGGCCTTGTTGATCTCGCGGGTGGTGGCGGTGTCCTTGAAGAACAGCGTCAGGGACAGGCCCTGGTCCACGTGCTGCGTAGCCGCGGCGTAGGTGTCGATGATCTTCTCGAACCCGATCTCGTACGCATCCTGGTAGTACTCCAGGTTGTCGTTGGTGAGGTACGGCGCCGGGTAGTACACGCGGCCCAGCTTGCCTTCCTTGCGGATCTCGATCTTCGACGCCACGGGGTGGATGGACGACGTCGAGTTGTTGATGTACGAGATGGAGCCGGTCGGCGGAACGGCCTGGAGGTTCTGGTTGTAGATGCCGTGCGCTATGACCGAGGCCTTGAGCGCACGCCAGTCCTCCTGCGTGGGGATGTGCACATCGGCGAACAGCTCACGCACGCGCGCCGTCGTCGGCTCCCAGACCTGCTCGGTGTACTTGTCGAAGAACTCGCCGCTGGCGTAGGTGGAACGCTCGAAGCCGGCGAAGGTGCGCCCGGTCTCGATGGCCATCAGGTTCGACGCCCGGATGCAGTGGTACACCACGGAGTAGAAGTAGATGTTCGTGAAGTCCAGGCCCTCCTCCGAGCCGTAGTGGACGCGCTCACGGGCCAGGTAACCGTGCAGGTTCATCTGGCCGAGACCGATGGCGTGCGAGGCATCATTGCCGGCGGCGATCGATGGAACCGAGCTGATGTGGCTCATGTCCGAGACGGCCGAGAGGGTGCGGATGGCGGTCTCGATGGTCCGGCCGAAGTCGGGCGAGTCCATGGTCTTCGCAATGTTCAGCGAGCCGAGGTTGCAGGAGATGTCCTTACCCACGGAGTCGTAGGACAGGTCCTCGTTGTACGTGGTGGGCTGCGAGACCTGGAGGATCTCGGAGCACAGGTTGGACATGATGATCTTGCCGTCGATCGGGTTGGCCCGGTTCACGGTGTCCTCGAACATGATGTACGGGTAACCGGACTCGAACTGGATCTCCGCGAGGGTCTGGAAGAACTCGCGGGCCTTGATCTTGGTCTTCTTGATGCGGGCGTCGTCCACCATCTCGTAGTACTTCTCGGTGACCGAGATGTCGGAGAACGGCATGCCGTAGACGCGCTCGACGTCGTACGGCGAGAACAGGTACATGTCCTCGTCGCGCTTGGCGAGCTCGAAGGTGATGTCGGGGACGACGACGCCGAGGGACAGCGTCTTGATCCGGATCTTCTCGTCCGCGTTCTCGCGCTTGGTGTCGAGGAAGCGGTTGATATCCGGGTGGTGCGCGTGCAGGTACACCGCTCCGGCACCCTGGCGGGCACCGAGCTGGTTGGCGTACGAGAAGCTGTCCTCGAGGAGCTTCATCACGGGGATGACGCCGGAGGACTGGTTCTCGATCTGCTTGATCGGCGCGCCGACCTCGCGGATGTTGGTGAGGGCGAAGGCCACACCTCCGCCGCGCTTGGAGAGCTGCAGTGCCGAGTTGATGGACCGGCCGATCGACTCCATGTTGTCTTCGATGCGAAGCAGGAAGCAGGAGACCAGCTCACCGCGCTGGCGCTTGCCGGCGTTGAGGAACGTCGGGGTGGCGGGCTGGAAGCGGCCGTCGATGATCTCGTCGACCATCTGCACGGCGAGTTGTTCGTTGCCGCGGGCCAGGTGCAGGGCGACCATGCAGACGCGGTCCTCGTAGCGCTCGAGGTAGCGCTTGCCGTCGAACGTCTTCAGCGTGTACGAGGTGTAGTACTTGAAGGCTCCGAGAAAGGTCTCGAAGCGGAACTTCTTGGCGTAGGCGCGCTTGAAGAGGTCGCGGATGAAGTTCATCGTGTACTGGTGGAGCGTCTCCCGCTCGTAGTACTCGTTCTTCACGAGGTAGTCGAGCTTCTCCTCGAGGTCGTGGAAGAACACCGTGTTGTTGTTCACGTGCTGCAGGAAGTACTGGTGCGCGGCCTCACGGTCGGCGTCGAACTGGATCTCCCCGTCCGCCCCGTACAGGTTGAGCATGGCGTTCAGCTCGTGGTAGCCCATGTCCTTGAAGCGGTCCACCGTGGCTGCGGGTGCGCCCGTCTCCGTCTCTGCAACGATCATGTCCAAAACTCTTCCAATCCTCTGGTTACTCGGTCTACGTCCTCGGACGTGCCCATGACTTCAAATCTGTACAGGACGGGGACATTGCATTTGGCGGCGACGATGTCGGCGGCAAGGCAGTAGGTCTCACCGAAGTTGGTGTTACCCGCCCCGATGACCCCCCGAAGGAGGCTGCGGTTCTGCTGGTTGTTCAGGAACTTCACGACCTGCCGGGGCACCGCACCCTGACCGGTGATTCCTCCATATGTGGGAAGAACCAGGACGTAGGGCTGGGCTGCCCGCAGGGTGGGCTCCTTGGTGAGCAACGGCATGCGTGCGGCCCGGACGCCCAGCTTCTCGACGAAGCGGTGAGTGTTGTCGGAGACCGACGAGAAGTAGATCAGCGAGGCATCGGTGACAGGGCCTTCCGCTGACCCGGCGTCTGCCGGGTCAGCGGTGGTGGCTCGGTCTTCCACGGTGAGGGTGGTCATCCTGATGCCTGGTCCGCGAATCCCCTGGCGGGGTCGGTCAGGCTACCGAGCTGATGGCGGAGCCTGCGATGGCGCTGATCTTGTCAGGACGGAATCCGGACCAGTGGTCGTTGTCCGTGATGACGACCGGAGCCTGCATGTAACCCATGGAGCGCACGCGCTCGAGAGCAGCGGGGTCCTGCGAGATGTCGACGCTCTGGTAGGCGATGCCCTTCTTGTCCAGAGCGCGGTAGGTGGCATTGCACTGTACGCAAGCCGGCTTCGTATAAACCGTGACCGTCATGTCCTAGTCCCCTTTTCGTTACTGCTGTCGTGCTGTGTCATGAGTGGAGCGCGGCCCCGGACAGGGGAAGAAATCCGGGGATTCCCGCGCCTCCGGGCCCATGCCCGTTCAGCGGTTGTTCTGTCCCTCGATACTACATCTAGTGCGACCCGCACGTGCAAACCCCTAGATGATGTATTACAAGTATGTCATTACGGGAGCGAGTAGTCCACACGATGCCCACAGATCAGGCCTCCTCAAAACCCCGGAAACCAGCCGATCTTGGAGCCGAAATGGGGGCCGGTCCACAGCCTGTGGAGTACTTGCACACAGGCTGGAAAACCTTCGTGTCGGACTCGGATGGGCGTGTCGCAACGGTCCGGTGTACAAGACTGGGCTGAGCAACCGGCCGACTGGAAGAGGTAAGTGCTGATGGTCAACCCGATCCACCTGCGGACACTGCTCGAGGTGATCCGTCACGGATCTTTCAGTGCAGCCGCCACCAGTCTGGGGTATACGGCGTCGGCGGTCTCGCAGCAGATGTCTGCTCTCGAACGCGACACCGGCGCCACGCTCTTCACCCGGTCCCCGCGCAGTGCCATTCCGACTGATGCCGCCATCGCGATGTCACGCCACGCGTCGAAGGTCCTGACGGACATCGACGCCCTCCTCGCCTCGACGGCCCGCGCCGACGCCGGACCGGCGCACGAATTGCGGCTCGGCATCTTCCCCAGCCTCGCGACCTTCGCGCTCCCCCGACTGCTGCGCATGCCGGAGTGGCAGCGACTGGGCGTCTCGCTGCGACTCTTCGTCGGAGAACCCGCACACACCATCCAGGGGCTGCGCACGGGCGGTGACCTGGACCTGGCCCTCGTCTACCAGGTCGGGCAGGCGGGACTCGCCTGGCCGTCGACGCTGAGCCGCCAGTGGATCGGGGACGACGATTTCCGGGTCATCCTCCCAGCGAGCTGGGGCATCCGCAGCGGTGCCCGCGTGACGGCGGACCAGCTTGCCGACATGCCGTGGATCATGCACCACCCGGGGACTGCGGACGCCACGGTCATCGAGCGCCTCTTCGCCAGCTGCAACCTGCACCCCCGCATCGCCGCCTACTGCGACGACTTCAACGCGACCCTCGAACTCACGGCCGCGGGCCTGGGCGCCGCACTGGTGCCCGAACTCGCCATGATCAGCCGACCCGCGGGTATCGTGGCCCTCGACGTCCCGGAGATCCGGCTTGCACGCAGCATCTTCGCCCTCCGCACGGGAGACGCCGACGACGCACGCGTGCGCCTGTTCATGGATCAGCTCGCCGACATCCTCAGAACCCAGAGCATCGGGCCCAAGCACATCGAGCAGCCATACGCATCCACCTCCGGCCACTGATTTCCCGTTGCAGCGCATCCCACCGCCTCCGTACCTTCAGGACAGCGGCGGGTGCAGGCCCGCCCTGCACGAGTCGGAGGAAGCGCATGCGGATCAAGAACAGTGTCGTCGTCATCACCGGAGCAGCGAGCGGCATCGGACGCGCCACAGCCCTCCGCTTCGCACGTCGTCACGTGAGCCTCGTTCTCGCGAGCAGGCGCCTGGAGGCACTCGAATCGCTCGTGGCCGAGTGCACGGCCCTCGGCTCGCGGGCGATCGCGGTGCCGACGGACACCTCGGAGCACGACGCCGTCCAGGAACTGGCGAGCCGGGCCGTCGAGGAGTTCGGCCGTATCGACGTATGGGTCAACAACGCTGCGGTCTCCTTCTTCTCCCCCTTCCTCGAGGTACCGCTGAGGGACTTCGAGCGCGTCATCGACGTGAACCTCATGGGCTACGTCTACGGTGCCCGTGCCGCCCTCGAGCGAATGCAGGATCAGGGCGCGGGCGTCCTGGTCAACGTGGCATCGATCGTCGGGGAGGTGCCCCAGCCCTACACCTCCGCCTATTCGGTCTCCAAAGCCGCCGTCCGCGCCCTCGGTGTCAGCCTCCGGTCCGAGCTGATGCTCGACCGGAAGAAACACATCCACGTCTGCACCGTGCTGCCTCCCACCATCGACACGCCCTTCTTCCACCACGCGGCGAACTACACGGGACGCCGGGCCGTAGCGATGCCCCCGGTCTACACTCCCGATCGCGTCGCCAAGGCGATCATGGGCGTCGTCGAAGCGCCGACCCGCGAGGTCGCCGTCGGGCGGATCGGCCGCTCCATGGTGCGGCAGCACCGGCTCATGCCGGGCCGCCTGGAGAAGGTGATGGCTCACCAGGTGGAGCACACGCACCTGTCCAGGAAAGAAGCGGCGGAGGACTCCAGCGGGAATCTGTACGGGCCCTCGCTCGACCCCGCGGACGCGCGTGTGACCGGCGGGTGGAGCGGCAGGCGACGTACCGCCCAGCGCACCATCATGGGTACCGCGCTCCTCGGAGCCGGGGTCGGCGCCGTCGTCTTCGCCGAGCCCCTGAAGGCCGCTGCTCCGGTGCTCGCGAAACGGGCGGCTGCCCTGGGGCGTGCTGTCGTCGGGAATGCCTGATCCGCTGACCCACCCATCTCGTGGCGGCTGTCGCGGGTAGGTTGATCGAGTCCGATTCGTCGGGCTACAGGGAAGCGGCGAGGCCTGCTTCCGGCGGACGCTCGAGATCGAGCGCGTCGAGCACTTCGAGGGCCGCGGCGTGTTCGTTGAAGGTGTAGAGATGAATGCCGGGTGCGCCGTCGTCGAGTGCTGCCCTCGCCAGTGCCACGGTGGCCGAGACCCCGACCGTCCGGCGCTCCTCGTCGGTGCGTGCACCCTCGAGCCGAGCCCAGAGGTCCTGGTCGACGTCGATGCCCGCGAGCGCACCGGCCTTCTTCAACCGCCGCGTGCTGGTGAGGGGCATGATCCCCGGGATGATCGGGATGGTGACGCCTGCCCTGTCCGCGCGGTCCACGAGCCGCGCATAGTCGGACGGCTGGAAGAAGACCTGGGTGATCGCGAAATCGGCGCCCGCCTCCTCCTTGGCGAGGAGCACCTCGATGTCCTGCTCGAGGTTCGGCGAGTCGGGGTGCCGCGTGGCATAAGCGGCCACACCGACCGACACCTTGCCGGCTGCAAGCTGTGCAGTGCGTCGTGCCTCGACCTCACGGATCAGGCGGACGAGATCGTCGGCGTGCTCGACGTCGTCGGAGTGGGTGTCGACCCCGTCGGGTGCGTCACCCCGCAGCGCCAGGATGCCGCGTACCCCTCCGCCGATGAGGCGATCGATGATGTCGGTCAGTTCGGCGCGGCTGGAACCGACACAGGTCAGGTGCGCCAGCGGCTTCAGTGTCGTCTCGGTGAGCAGGCGGCGCAGGAGGTCGATTGCAGTCTCCCTGTTGCTGCCGGCCGCACCGTAGGTCACCGAGACGAAATCGGGACGTGTGTCCTCGAGCCGGCGAATGGTCGTCCAGAGTGAGTCATCGGCCTCGGCGTTCTTCGGCGGATACAGCTCGTAGGACAGGGCGGGATAGGTGGGCGACGACATGCGGGTCCTCTTCGTACGTGCCGGCTACCGCGCGACGCCGCAGCTCTGGCAGGAAAGGTGCAGGAAGGCGGTCGGGGAACCGCCGGCAGTACTGCGTGCGAGTGCCGTTCTTCTCAGGAGGTGCGGAATGCCGAACGCCGGGTCAGTCGGTTTCCTCGGGTACATCGGCCGAGCGCACTTCGCTGTGGATGAGGCCCAGTTCCTCGAGCCGTGCCGACATACCCGCACCGTCCGGAGCATAGATCCAAGGAATCCCGGGGGTCGCAAGCGCCCCTGATTTCGACCGACCGCCGGCAAGTACGGCCTCCCCTGCGGACAGCTGGCGGATTGCGATGGCGCGCACATTTTGCGGGTGGCGCTGCGCGAATGCCGAGTAGATGGCCTCGTCATGCTGGCCGTCGTCGCCCACCAGAAGCCATTTCACACCTGGGAACTCCTCCGCCAGCCTCTCGAGCGAGATGCGCTTGTGTTCCTGGCCGCTCCGGAACCATCGGTCCCGCGTAGGACCCCAGTCCGTGAGCAGCTTGGGTCCTGCGGGATACAGGTTGCGGGAGAGGAAGCGGGAGAGGGTCGGCGCTACGTTCCAGGCACCGGTCGACAGGTACAGAACGGGAGCGGAAGGGAGCGTCCGGACGATCCTCTCGTACAGCACCGCCATGCCCGGGGTCGCGGTGCGCGCGTGCTCGTCGAGCACGAAGGTGTTCCAGGCCGCGAGGAACGGCCGCGGCAGCGCCGTGACCATCACGGTGTCGTCGATGTCCGACACGACGCCGAAATCCGTACCATCCGCGACGACACGCACCGGTGCCTCCACGGCGCGCGAGCTGCCGGACTGCAGCGTGATCGTATGCCATCCGGCATCGAGGGAGACCGGGATGCGCGCATCGACGACTCCGCCGCGGTCCGCCTGGACATCATGCACCGTGTCGCCGACGGTCACATGCATGACCGCGTGGGCCACAGGCGCGCTCGTGAAGTTGCGCCATCCGCGCATGCCCTCCTGAATGGGCTTGAGCGGACCCGAGTCCGCTCCGCCTCCCGTGTCCCTCGGGTCTGCGAGGATCACGCGGGCGAGCACCCGCACCCAGGCCGTCGTGCCATAGCCCGTGTAGGGGATGACGGTCTCCACTCTGCCGCGCCGGACTGCCACGCGCGTCTGGAAGCGGAGCCAGGCGTCGTCGAGGCGCATGGCAACATGGTTGTCCCTGGATGCGGTGCCTGTCCTGTCGGGTTCATGCGGACTGCCCCCGATCGACATGGTGTCAGCAGACGGGATGGGAGCCGACGTCGAATCCGTCGACGTCGTGTCAGCAGACGCGGTGGGGGTCGACGTCGTGTCAGCAGACGGGGTGGGAGCCGACGTCGTATCCGTCGACGTCGTGTCAGCAGACGGGGTGGGAGCCGACGCCGCGGCAGGCGACGTGCTGTCTGCCGGGGTGGCGGAGGAACTGGAGGGCTGTGCTGAGTGAGGACACATGCGTTCCAGTCTGGCACGCCGGACTACAGCAGACGAGTGCGATGCGTGGAGGTCACGGGCCGCTAACGACTCTCGCCGTCCCTCGAGGGGGGCTTGTTGTTGCCGGCGATGGCTGCGACGCTGGGACCTCGGATCAGCCAACGATCGTGGGGGATGCATGACTGAGGAGTGGGAGCGGACCGGTGCTCTGCTCAAGGCAGAGACGGTCCTGCAGGGGTGGGATTCCGCCGCCGAGCAGGATTTCGAGAGGACCGCCGCTGACCTGGCGCACGCCATCCTCTTCGGCAAGGCGCAGTCCGGTCTCGAGGCCGTTGCCGCCGGCGGAGCGGGTCTCACTGCGGCACACGCCCGCGCCATTCACTTCGCGAATGAGATGGCCCAACTACGGCACTACCGCCCGCTGATCGCCGTCGAACACGGTCTTCCCGTGCTCGCGCCAGGCGTCCGGCAGCTGATCGAGGGGTTCGAGGGCCTGGGTCTGTGGAAGAACGAGCGCTCCTGGGACCTGTGACCGTCGCTCCCCCAGCCTCCTCCGTGGGATCCCCGATGCGCAGGTAATTTCCCAAGACCCGGACCATGGCGGTTCGGGCGGTCCCGCAGCCCTGACGACAGCGCCTTGCGAGCTCACGCGTGGCAGACTCGGAACCATGGAGGCCGTCATCCTCGCGTGGACAACAGCGGGACCGCAGTGGTCCGGCGCCTATGTCACGGCCCAGGACACAGTGCGGAAGACGGGCATCGCTCGGCAGAACTGGCTTGTCACGTCCGACCTTCCCCTGTCGGTCGGCATGGACGTGTGGCTGCTGGTCGTCGATGGAGGAGCCGCCATGCGGGGAGTGGTCGGGCACGGCACCCTCGCCCGCATCGCGCCCGTACCGCGCGAGGACGGAATGCAACTGCTCGACGTCGACTTCGATCTCCTCCTGCAGCATGGTGACCAGGTGCCTTTTACCCTGATCGAGCAGCGGTTACCCGGACTGCTCACGGGCGAGACGACTGCGGTGACCGTGGACGGATCGGTCGCGGCGGAGCTGAGGAGAATGTGGACCGAAGCCGTTGTTCCCAATCAGGGCTGGGTCGAACCGCCACCAGGGGCATTGCCGTCGCGTTTGACCAGGCGAATATCCGCGGACAGGGTCAAGCGCGACCCGGACTTCCGAAGGACAGCACTGGCTCATCGCGGTTCCGCATGTCATGCCTGTGGGCTCGACATGGAACAGACATATGGAGAGAAGGGCCGTGACCTGGTTCAGGTACACCACCTCACTCCTTTGGCGCACCGGGGTGCCGAGTGCGACATTGATCCCCTCATAGACCTGGTCCCGTTGTGTCCGACCTGCCACGTGGTTGCTCATAGTCGCTGGCCCGATTCCTACAGCGTCGAGGAAATCCGAGCGATGCTGCGTAAAGGAGGTTTCATGCGAGGCACGATCATGACGAAGGAGCAATTGGAAGCGGAGTCAGCGGCGGCGCGCATCCTCCGAGGGTGAGGAGTTGTGGACGATCGAATGAGTCGCCGATCAATATCGGACACGACACGGCGGACGGCCCAGCGTCGGCTGCACCCGCCGACAGCAGGACCGCCGCAAATCGGCGTATCCCGGCCATAAAAGATTACTCCACTCGCGTGCCCGGACGGTATGCTGGTCGACGCAGGAGCAGGTCCTGCAGACTGGGGAGTAACGTGAGCAAGCCTCTGACGCGGACACTGTCCGCTACCGCCGTCGTCATGTTCGCCAGCCTTACCTTCGGCGCAACCGCGGCGTTCACCGCCGAGGAACCGACCCCCCCTTCGCAACCAGCGCCGGTAAACCCCACGACTCCTCCGCCCGCTCGTTCAACGAAGCCGGCGGATCCGCCGCCGACTCCTACGCCAAGTCCCACGGTCGATCCCACGGTCGATCCGCCAGCACCGATCACTCCCCCTCCGCCACCCGCACCGGAGCCGACAACGCCTCCTCCCTCCCCTGCGCCGGAAACCCCTCCAGTTCCCATCGAGGAGGTGCCGGTTCCTGCGCCTCAGCCTCTCCAGCCACTCCAGCCGCTTCAGCAGGTCGGTCCCTCAGTGCTTCCGCCGCCAGCGCCGGTTCCCGAGTACTTCGTCGAGGAGGTGCTGCCGCCTGCGGAGGAGGAGCCCGCTGTAACGGCACCGCCGACGACGCAGCCGGCCAAGGTCGCGCCCTCGGCCACACCGTCTGCCTCAGCAACCGCGAGTCCCACCGCGTCGCCATCGACATCAGCCAGTGAGGAGGCAATTGCGACGGAGCGAACCGACTTCCGGCAGGGCCCGAACATTCCGCTGCTCGCCGTTCTCTCCGTCGTCATTGTCGGCTGCATCGCCGGCTTGGTGAAGGTCATCGGATTACCGCGCAGCCGCGCTTCCCACTGATCCGCCGGTGACGCCGTATGCATCGCCCATCGCCGCCCTTAGGTAGCAGCACCTAGCCGGATGTCCAGCACCAGCCCCTCTGATGTGGTGCCCCGTTCCTTCGGTCCGCTCCCATCAGTGCACGAGAGCGCCTGAGGTTTGCTTACGCCCAGGTAGGAAGACCATAGGATGTGCCCATGGTGATGGCGATCCTTGCTACGAAGCTCTTCGTCCCGTCGCCTCGTTCCACCGCACTCCCCCGCGGTCGGCTCATCGAGCAACTGACCAGGGGCCGTGAATCGGGACGAGGTCTCACTCTCGTCTCTGCACCTGCCGGATTCGGCAAGACCACCCTTTTCAGTGAGTGGATCGCGCAGCTGCGCCGACAGGATCCGCAACTGCGTATCGCTTGGCTGTCCCTCGACAGCAGCGATAACGACCCTGTCCGATTCCTCGGCTATCTGGCTGCGGCAATCCACTCGCTGAACACCTCATCATTTCCGGATGATCGCGATGTACGGCTGTCGGCCGAAGCGACCCTAACGTCCCTCCTGAATGACCTGTCCCGCGATCCCGAGCCGATGATCCTTTTCCTGGACGATGTGCAGGTCGTCGAGAACCCATCTGTTCGCGATGCCATCGCCTTCCTCCTCGACCACAAGCCGCCCCAACTGCACGTCGCCCTGGCGAGCCGCTCCGATCCGCTCCTCCCCCTGGCGCGCTTGAGGGCCAGCGGTACTCTGACCGAACTGCGCGCCGCAGAGCTGCGCTTCACCCTCGACGAGGCATCCTTCTTCCTCAACGAGGTCATGGGTCTCGCACTTTCTCCCGAAGATGTCGCAGCCCTCGAAACCCGCACCGAGGGCTGGATAGCCGGACTTCACCTTGCAGCGCTGTCCGCGGATGCCAGCTCGGATGCTTCCGCCTTCGTCGACGCCTTCACGGGCAGTAATCGGTACGTCATCGATTACCTCGTCGAGGAGGTACTTCATCGGGCTTCCCCCCACGTTCGTGAGTTCCTCATCCGGACCGCGGTCCTTGACCGGCTCTGCGGTCCGCTGTGCGATGCGGTGACCGGGGGCACCGGCAGCACACAGATGCTGGAGTTCCTCGAGCGCGCGAACCTCTTCATCGTCCCCTTGGATGACAGGCGGCAGTGGTACCGATACCACCACCTGTTTGCCGATGTGCTGCGCTCGAGGTTGCTGGTGGACGGCCCGGCGCAGGTCGCAGCGCTCCACAGCCTCGCCAGCGAGTGGTACGAGAACAACGACCTGCCCGACGAAGCGGTGAGGCATGCGCTCGAAGCAGCGGACTTCCCGCGGGCTGCACGAGTGATTGAAGCGACGATTCCGGGCGTCCGCAGGAGCAGGCAGGATGCGACACTCCAGGGCTGGCTCGCGGCGCTGCCTGATGACGCCAAGAAGCGCAGGCCCGTGCTGCGGGTGTTTTCCGCATGGTTCTCGCTCATCGCCGGCGACCTCCCCTCCGTCGACCGCCAACTGAGCGAGGCAGAACGTCTCCTCGCGGCAACACCCGACGGTGGGGCGCGCGCTCACGATTCGGAGCCGGGCGTGGAACTCCTGACCCTCCCCGTCACGATCGAGCTCTACCGTGCCTCGCTTGCCCTGGCCATGGGGAACCGTGCCGGGATCAAGCACCATGCCCGTCGCGCACTCGATGCCGCTGCGCCGGAGGATCACCTGGGGCAAGGCGCGGCTGCCGGCTTCCTGGGCGTTGCGTCCTGGGCTGACGGCGAGCTCGAGGCCGGTGTCGCAGCTTTCGCCCGATCCGCCAAGAGCCTTCGCGTTGCCGGTAACCTGACCGACGCGTTGAGCACCACCATGGTGATCGCCGACATGCTGCTGACTCTTGGCCGGCTGAGGGAAGCCCGGACGATGTATGAAACCGCCCTACAGCAGTCGATGGAGCACGGCAACGGTGGCCGGCCGACGGCGGACCTGCACGCGGGTCTCAGCGATGTGCTGCGGGAGCGCAACGAGCTGCCGCTTGCCAAGGATCACTTGGCGGCCAGCACCGCACTGGGCGACATCGCCCTCTCGCACGAACATCGATACCGGTGGTTCGTTGCCATGGCCGGAGTGCTCGAAGCCGACGGTGAATCCGATCTCGCCCTGGATTCGCTCGCTCATGCAGAACAGCACTACCGCCGCGGATTCTTTCCTGATGTCCGCCCGATCGGCGGTCTTCGAGCGCGCGTTCTCATCAGGCAGGGGCGCCTTGCTGAAGCGCGGGCGTGGGTGGAGGAACAGAAGCTGTCGTGTACTGATCCGCCCGACTACCTCCGTGAATTCGGCCACCTCACGCTGGCCCGGTTGTTGATAGCGGAGCACAGCGCGGAGAAGTTGCCGGGCAGCTCCCTCGACGGCGCGCGCGAGCTGCTCGATCGTCTCCTCGTCGCAGCTGAATCCGGCGGGCGGACAGGGATCGTGAACGAAGTCCTGATGCTGCAGGCCATTGCCCTGCACACGCAGGGGGAGACAGCCCTCGCGCTCGTACCCCTCGAACGCGCCATTGCTCAGGCCGAGCCCGAGGGTTACGTCCGACTGTTCGTGGACGAGGGAGCATCGATGCTGGCCGTCCTCCGCAACGCCGCCGGAGCGGGTGTTCAGCAGGACTCCGTCCGTCGGATCAGCCGGGCGTTCCGCAAGACCGACGCCGCCCTTCATCCGGACCAACCCGACGAGTCGCTGAGCGAACGTGAACTGCACGTGCTCAGGCTCCTGGCGACCGAGCTGTCAGGCCCACAAATCGCCCGCGAACTCTTCGTCTCGCTCAACACGATGCGCACCCACACGAAGCACATCTTTCTCAAACTCGACGTGAGCAGCCGTGCCGCCGCCGTACGACGCGCCGAAGCATTGGGCCTGATCTAGCACCCACCGCAACAATCACCACGCCAACAAGGGATGTGGTGATGCCTGCTCACCACATCCCTGCGTACATTGCCGAGTATGTCCGGGCAACCGCCCGGCGGATCCGGAACAAGAGGAACCCATCATGAGCATCACGACGTCGACCCTCACTCGAGGGGCAGCGGTCGCAGCAGCCCTTGCGGGACTTGCCTACATCGTCATCCAATTCATCCACCCATCCGACGTCGTCGCTTCTTTGTCCACCCGACGGTGGGAGTTCGTGCACATCCTGAGCTTTGCCGAGGCGGTACTCGCCGTCGTCGGACTCACCGGCATGTACCTCAGGCAGGTACGGCAAACCGGGATCCTGGGGCTCATCGGGTATCTGATGTTCGGCTTCTTCTTCATCCTGCAGTCCTCCTTCAACTTCGCCGAGGCGTTCATCGCACCCCTGTTCGCCGTTGATGCACCCCAGGTCTCCGTGGACGTCGTCGGGCTGTTCGGCCGGTACGAGGCCGTGACCGATCTCGGCCCACTGGCCGCACTCCCCACCATCGGGGGATTGTTGTATGTCGGCGGGGCACTGCTCTTCGGCATCGCAGTCATCCGCGCCCGAGTGCTGTCACGTGGAGCAGGCATCCTGCTGGTCGCCGCAGCCGCCATCACACCGGTTGCCGGCGCACTGCTGCCCCACACGCTGGAACGAATGGCCGCAGTCCCCATGGGCCTCGCCCTGATCTGGCTTGGCTACTCCCTCTGGTCGGATCAGCGTGCAGGTACCGCGGGGTCTCGGCAGCCTACTGACGAAGCCCGTATCAAGCCCGCAGTGGCATGAGCAGCTACGTCGTCCGCCTCGGCGGGCAGCTTGATCCGGGATGGAGCGAATGGTTCGCGGGCCTCGCAGTCTTGAGTGATGCGGACGGAAACACGACTCTTACCGGTCCGATCATCGATCAAGCTGCCCTTCACGGGCTGCTTCGCCGGGTGGGCGATCTGGGCGTTCCCCTGATTTCGGTCTTCATTCTGGACGACGACGCGCCCGATCACCCGTCGCCCGTACCCGATACCGGGGAGCACGCACCTGAACAAACAGCAGACTCCTGAGGTCCTCGGATTGCTGCTCTCCAAGCAGCTCCAGCCTCGAATGGGCAGATGTCCTCCACGAACGCAGCACCCCCATCTGCGAACCGACATCTGTAGTCTGGCGCCATGGTGATCGAGGTTCGGCCAGCAACGGTGTTTGAGGACATGAGGACGATGGTCGGCCCAAAGAGGCCCGATGCGAACGTGTGCTGGTGCCTGAGCTACCGCGTCCCGTCGAAGCTGAACCTTGCACTACGTGGTCCTGAGCGCGGAGCTCTCGTCAAAGGATTGATAGCACAGAACCCTCCACCAGGAGTGCTCGCATACGACGGTGACGAAGTAGTGGGATGGGCAGCCGTACACCCACGTGCCGACACGAGCTTCGCCCGGAATCGGAAGATCCCTCATGTGGACGACAGTGATGTGTGGTCGATCTGGTGCATCAGGGTCCGCCCTGGACACCGTGGCCGAGGTATCTCGCATCACCTGCTGAAGGGGGCCGTACAGTTCGCTCTCGATCGGGGAGCTCCAGCGATCGAGGGATACCCGGTCGATAACCAAGGCCAAAAAGTTGACCTCACCATGGCCTATGTGGGTACACGTGCGCTGTTCGAACGAGCCGGTTTCGCCAAGGCCGCTGTGACGGACTCGGTCATAAACGGATTCCCGCGAGTACTCATGCGATACGAGCCGGGCCAATGCTCGTGAACCGCTGACTGCTATCGCTGACACAGTTTGCCATGACCGTGATCATCTGGATCAACGGCACCCACGGTGTGGGCAAGTCAACGACGAATCTTCTCGTTCAGGAGCTAGTTCCTGACGCGCAGGTATCCCGAATCACAGCCAACACGACCGCAGGCACAGATTTCTGTTCCTGACCACAGTGCCGCTGTCCTTCCTGCACCCTGGTCACCCCTCCAGACTGTCCATCCCGAGCACTCATTCCGAGTCCTCGGTGAAGCAGATCGAATCAGGCAGCGAGGGCCAGTGTCAGGCCAGGGCAATTAGTGAGGAACTGAAGAAAGGCAATATTGACGAGGCAACTACAGCACCCCTTCGATATATAAACAAACATAGTCATATGACCTGAAGGCAGAGCTTATAGTGGTCACGGCGTCGTGGACGATAGCATTGATGAGTGAGACCGCGTGGTTCGGCATCGAATCACCTTCGAAAGTCAAGGGAGACTGACATGCCTGCTATCCGAATCTATGAAGACCACGCCGACACCGGTGCCGGCGGGCCCGACACGGACCAGACCCTGATGGACTTGGCGGACAATGTGCGCCATCTCCAAAGCCTCGGCGCGGACATTGTTCGTTACGACCTGGCCAGCGAGCCGGCCGCCTTCACCCAGGGCGAGATTGTCCGCATGTTCATGCAACACATCGGATCCAAAGGCCTTCCACTGACGACCGTGGACGGTATTACGGTCGGCACCGGCACCTACCCCAACAGGCAACAGTTGCTGACTTTCGCTGGACTCGACAAAGCTACACAGGAGTAGCAGTAGCGCCCATCGGGACCAACATTCCCGTTCAATACTCGGTTGTCCAGGAAGTTCCAAGCCATCCTCGACCAGGCCGTTGAATTCGAGGGCGTCACCGTTCGAGACGCGGTTGGAAAGGCAATCCGTAGCCGTTGGGGTACCAACAGCTAGAGGACTGATGAGACAAGAGGCAGCCAAGACCGCTTACGGCTGAAGCCGGCGCATTGCGGGCGGAGCGAGCGCTTGACACGGGAAGCGCGATGACCCCTAAACCCCCGACCACCCCGGACGAGACCCGTCCGCCCGTTGTCCGGATCACACCAGTCCCCGCCGGCAAGGACTACGCAACACCGCTCGGAGTCATGACCGTCGCAGCCCACGACGTCGTCCTCCTGGACCTTCTCGACAGGGACGGGAACCCCAAAGCGTGCCTCATTTAGCCCCCGGACGCCGCGATCGGCCTCGCCCTGTCCATCCAGGATGCCGCGACAACCCTTATCAAGCAGGAAATCGACGACGACGGCAAGAAACTGTCCCTGCCCACGGGCATCAAACGCCTCAACAAAGCCTTCGACGCATGAAAGCCGACCCCACCTAGAAGAGCTGCGCCCACCGCTGCCTGTTCCGTATGCGCCGGGTGCCGTCTCAGGAGCCGGCCCGACGTTATCCGCCGCGACCGAACCAATGCACGGCGGGCCCTCAGACTTCCTTCATCTCTCCGGGCATGAGCTGACACTGCAGTCAACGTCGCGGCGTCTCGAGGTCGGAAAGCTGAGCGAGTGCTTCATTCGCCCAGGCGATCGTGGCGCGGGCAGAGTGCTCCCCCGCAGTTATGGTGAGGAGGATGTACGGAGCGGCCTGGACAAGATCCGGATCATGAAGGACCTCTGAGCGTGCCGCCTCCATGTGCGTCAGGGTGCTTTCGGCCTGCTCACGGGCGTCGAGCACGAGTTGCTTGCACGCTTCGGGCCCCAGTTGAGCGCCGAAGAACAGGCGAAGCATCAGTCCGTTTCGCGGTTTCGACGGTTGGGGTGCTTCAGCGAGCAATCCCCGGAGGTGAGCAATTCCAGCGTCGGTAAGGCTGAACGTGCTGGAGCGCGAGCCTTCGACCTGCCGTCGCTCAACCAGCCTGTTTCGTTCGAGCTCGGCCAGTGCCGGGTAAATCTGGCCGAAGCTCTCGCTCCAGAAGTGACCCAGGGTATCCCTGATTTCCTCCCGCAACGCGTATCCGGTCATCGGCATGATGCTGAGGGCGCCAAGTATGGCGGTCTGTGACTGATCCGAACGCGGCACTGTCATCCCCTTCCTATAACGTCGGGCTTTCCTGGAACGGGCGGCGGGGTGTGGCGCGGTTCAAACGGCGTGAGGCGTGCCGACTCCCCTAGGGCGGCAGTGCCCACGAGTGGCGTTGTGGGTGCGGGGTGGACGGCGCGATCGTGGTGGCAGAAAGGTGTGATCACGAGTGTCAGACAGCGCGGGTTGGATAACTGACGTGCGATCGCGGCCCGTCGGAGAGCGAGTCGTGACGAGCTGCTCGCCATAGGGCGATGACAAGAGCAACTGTCACCGGCACCCAGAGCATTCGCTCCACGAAGGAGGTGGAAGCGAGATTCATCAGGGCCCCGATCACCATCAAGGCGGTTGCACCGTATAACAGGCGCCGACGAAACGTAGTTCCCGCCCAACTCGTCCCAACGGCAGCGGCGAGCAGGAGATAGATCACCCCCTGGACGGCGGTGCTTACCCGGAGCTCGTTCGGAAGCACCCCGGGATGGGATCCGCCAAGGGCGGCCGCGCCCCACGGTGCGCCGGCGGCCAGCGTCATTTGGAACGCCGCCACCACGAGAAGGAGGACAGCGGCTATTTTTCCGGCCGTACTTGCCGGCGGGTGATTCACGGACGTTGTTCGGGTCATCAGGGTTCCTCGGCTAGGTAGCGTGCAGACGCGAGTGCGTTGCAATCCTCTGTATCTGACAGATATAGTAACGCTCTGAGCGTGCACATATCTACTAGCAATAACATTGGCTACCCGTGTGCGTGGTGTCGCCAGAGAGTGCAATGTTGAGCCTCCAGGTGCGGCACGTCGTACGCAACGGTCCGACGATTGCACCGAGGATCTCGACCACGCCGGCTGCAAGGGTTCCCCTGACCTCTTCCAGCGAATCGAGGTCGTTGTGCATCGGAGGAGGAGGCTGCCCATGTGGGTCGTGATGGGACATGATCGGGGCTTGTTTCTAAGGTGAGCGGCACACGCCAAGCACTGGACAGACGAGTTGTTGGCCAGCGCCCTGTGCCTGATGCACCTTCGTCGTTTCTCCACCGTCCACCGCGACGGCCTCTTGTCCCGGAGATCGCATCCCCTCATCGAGACACACAGCAGGCGCAGATCGTGCCAGCGGGAGGTTACATCTCGTCAGTCCGGGTCTCGACGACCGCGGCGAGGTTCCCGGTACCGGTCGACCCGGCGGGTGCCCTGCAGGTAGGTCTGGTCCGGGCGCGCCAGGGCGTCGGTCAAACTCGGTGTGGCGGATGTTGCGCTCGATCATCTTCCTGATGGCACGGTCGGTCAAATGCACCACTCCGTCGACCTGGCTCTCGTGGACGGCACTCATCACTGCTCCCTGCGGGTCGCAGCCGGGTTTCCCCGCTCGTACGGGATCTATGTACGGCCGAGCACCAAGGGGCCGATGAGGTGGAGTTTGCTTCCCGGGGCTACGCTGCGACGACCTCGATCGTGGCCCAGCGCCGGGTCTCGGATACGGCCGGACCGGGCTCCAGGCCGTCGGGCGTGGAGGTGACGACGGCGTAGGTTCGGGGCTCGAGATCGGGGTCAAGCGTGACGGTGAACGAGTAGTTGCCCACCGCGTCAGCCAGGGCCGACTGGTCCTGGAAGACGAAGGCGTCGGACTGCGCGATGCCGAGGGCGATGCTGATCCTCTGCCCTGGCGCGTACCCGCTGCCGGTGATCGTGAAGGAGGAGCCCTGTGCGACGGTGGCAGTCGCCACGCCCCACTCGACCTCCGGCGTGACAATGATGCCCACCGGTGCTGCGGGCTTGCTGCTGGCCACCGGCGTCGGCTCGGGTGTGGCCGATGCCGACGGAATGGCCGCCTCGGTCGAGGGCGCTGCTGAAGCGCTGGCAGAAGGGGTAGCAGAGGCTGTCACGGATGGACTGGGCGGGGATGACGCGGCGCTGGTGGCTGGCTGAGGGTCGGCCTGCGGTCTGCCACTGGGCGTGACCGTGCAGCCCGTGAGGAGGGCGGCGATGGAAGCGAGAGCGAGGAGGGAGGTCAGCTTGGGCACGGGCGCATTCTCCTGAGGAAGAAGTAAGGTTGACGGCGAGGAATCGCCCGGCAAAAAACCCTGCACTGCTTCATCCCCCGAACCGGACACTACCGCCGAACACGGCTCACGACTACTGGGTGACGCGGCTACTTTTCCTGGTGCCGGGGCGCGCGGCTGGTGGCGTTCTCACGGGCGCGTACGAGGACGTCGGCCGGGTCGATTTTGAGGAGCGCACAGACCTCGTCCAGTTGTGCCAGGTCGAAGACGTTGTAGCCCTTGAGCAGGCGACTCATCATGGGCTGGGACATCGACGTGTCGCGAACCCGGTCGGCCTGAGTGATTTGGAGGACGTTCATCTGGGCGCGGATGACGGCAGCGGCTGCGCGCGTCATCGGCGTCGGGTCGGAGTTCTCGCCTCGTGCCATCGGATCAGGCTATCGCGGCGCAACTGTGACCGAGTCGATGTGTCGTCAGCCGCCTCGTGACCGTCCAGTCGGGCACTTGGAGCATGGCGCTCCTGGGGATCGAACCGGCAGGACCGACGCAGTGGTTGAAGGACAACAGAGGGGCCCTGCCGTCGATTCTGGCGCTGGGCGCAGTGGCTGTGTTCTGGGTCGTTGGAGCGATCGGCGGAATCGGGTACCTGTCCGAGGCCAGCTCCCCCATGGCGATGCTGACCTAGCTCTACGTCGGGCTCGCCTCGGTCGCAGCGTCGATCATCGTCGCCACCCTGGCGCTCAACCATCTCGTGAGCCGGTACTCCCGGCCGCGGACTCGCCGCTGACTCCCAGCGGGACGACAGCGTGTGGTCGTCAGTCTTCGTGGTGGCCGTGCCCGGCACGAAGTGCTGGCCGGTAAGGACGAGGTCTGTGCCAGTGGCATCGAGGATGTAGCGGGAGACCGCCGCGTGGAGCGCCCGGAAGATTTCGCGGCTGCGGATATCCGTGATGACGGCGTCGAAGGCATCACTGATCTGCCTCGATGCGATGTGTCTCACACCTTGAGCTCAGAACGATGGGAGAACGGTGCACGGACCCATTCTGGGCAACAAAAAACCGCCGGACCAGGACTTTGCCCTGGATTCCAGCGGTTCGTTGTGGAGCTAAGGGGATTCGAACCCCTGACCCCCTGCATGCCATGCAGGTGCGCTACCAGCTGCGCCATAGCCCCGTACTTTCACGCCTCGAGGGGCTTGCACCCGGCCGAAGCAACTTGATTAGTGTAGTAAATTCTGGCGGCTTCGCCAAATCGCAGGGTCAGCCTTCCAGGGGCTCAGCGGGCAGCGAACCCAGTCCCACGTTGTGCTCGGTCAGCTGCCAGGAGAAGAGTGCGTCGCTCCGTCCGACAACCTCGTGGACCTCGGACCAGTGGCAGTTCGACAGTCCGGCCAGGGCGCCCCAACGCGCCGGTGGCAGTCCCATCAGCGCGGCCAGGGCGGCCCTGATCGATCCGCCGTGGCTGACGACGACCAGGGTCTCGGCCGGAGCGATCCGTGCGACGGCGTCGGTCACCGCTGCCAACATGCGCTCCCCTACCTCGAGCCGGTTCTCCGCACCTCCGGCGCGCACGTCCGGGTCCCCACCGCGCCACGCGGCGTTGTCGTCAGGGAACTGCTCGTCGATCGCGGCGAACGACAGCCCCTGCCACTGCCCGGCATCCGTCTCGCGCAGGCGCTTGTCGTAGGACACCGGCAAACCGGTACGTTCCGCGAGGGCTGTAGCGGTATCTGCTGCGCGCCGCAGATCGGAGGAGATGATCGACGACGGACCGCGCGCCATGAGGATTTCGGCCGCCCGCGCGGCCTGGTCACGACCGGTGTCATCGAGGTCGATGTCCTCCTGGCCCTGGAACAGTCCCGCATGATTCCACTCGGTGCGTCCATGCCGCCAGAAGATGATCCGGCGGGCCGCCGGATCAGCGTGCGCGTATCGCGTCACCCCGGAACGACGTCTGACGCCGCGACCTGCGGGGAGCTCTGCAGTGCGCCTTCGAGCTGGAGGTCGACGGAAGGGCAGTCCTTCCACAGTCGGTCGAGGGCGTAGAACACGCGGTCCTCCTCGTGCTGCACGTGGACGACGACCTCGACGTAGTCGAGGAGCACCCAACGACCCTCGCTCCGGCCCTCACGACGTACGGGCTTCAGCCCCTGCTTGGACAATTCCTCCTCGATGCCGTCGACGATGGCGTTGACCTGGCGCTCGCTGGGAGCCGACGCGATCACGAAGATATCCGTGATGGCCAGTCTTTCACTGACGTCGATGGCGACGATGTCCTGGGCGATCTTGTCCACTGCGGCGTGCGCCGCGGTGCGGGCAATGCCAATGGACTGTTCGGTAGCGCTCACTGATCTCCTTGTGTGTGGTCAGCATTTTCACCCATTGAGGGAGCTGACAGTCATTATTATCCCAGTTAGGAGCGCGGCTGCGCCCACACCGACCAACGAGTACTGGATATAGCGCAGTCGGCGCATTCTTCCGAGCCCAGCCGTCATCGCATCGAGCGGCTCGAGGCCGAACGCGCTGCTCGCCCCGATGGGCGCTGCCTCCGCAGACGGCTGCGCCTGGACGAGCAGGTCGGAACCGTTGCCGCCCTGGTCCGAGGGCGTTTTCGTCTCCGCCACCACCTGCCTGGGTCTCGGGATCACCACAGGGATGTGCGAGGTGGTCGGTGCCCGCAGGACGGCCTGCGCGCCGCCCGGCACCCGGATGAACTCCGGCGGAGCGATGATCGACAGGTTGTGGGCCGCCGCCGGGTCATTCGACGCCGGTATGCGCTGCTGGTTCTGCTCCGACAGCTCCTGCATCCTGCGCGCGCGGGAGTTGAGGATGGCAGCGCGCTCGGCAAGCGCCTTCTGCTGCGCCAGCACGTCGGGGTCGACGACGAAGGGATCGTCGTTCCCCTCGCCCTGCATCCGCACGGCGAGCTTCCGAGCATCATCGACGAGTAATTGCCGGGCAGCGACTGCTTCCTCGATGCTCGTGACATCGACAGCACCGCGGAGATCACCGGCGTTGGGGTCCGCTCGGCCCGGCCCGCCCGACGACGAATCCACCACGGTCGGAGTAGGCGTAGTCCGGTGCCGCCGGTCCCTGCGACCTCCGGGAAGCGGATCACGTGATGAACCATCGACGGAGGCTTCGGACAGCGTCCCGGGAGCGATCGCGCGCCCCTGGACTTGCTGGAGCCTCAACTGGCGTCGCGTAGGCGTCTCGACACGGGCTCCGTCGTCGATCCGAACGGCCTGGCTCTCGGCGAGGGCGCGGTACGCCCTCAGCGCCTCGCGGTCGCGGGCCCGTGCCTGTGACTGGCGCTCGTGATCCGGCTCGGGCACGGCGTCGACAGGGGCCTCCGCTGCGCGCCTGCTCCGCCGGACTACCGGCCCTGTCGCCGGACCGTCCAATTCGCCGTCGACAGGTCCCGAACCGCCGTTACCGGCCGAGTCCGAGACCCCGGCGTCCGTTCGGTCCGCCTCGTGGGACCCGGAGACCCGTGTGGCGTCTGTCGTCTTGCTCATCGCTGATTCACCCAGTTGGTTGTTGTACGGAGCTGGGGTTACCCCCGTGCTTTCCTTTCGCTGGAAAGACTTCCTCGTTGTTCATCCCCAGGGACAGTTCGCCCTCGAGGTCGGTTCTTCGCCGGTAGAGCCGGTGCTTCGCGATGTACTGCACCACTCCGTCGGGCACGAGATACCAGACGGGTTTGTCTTCCCCGACCCGACGTCGGCAGTCCGTGCTCGAGATCGCCATGGCCGGCACCTCCAGCAGACTGACATCCCGTCCGCGGCCGTTGAGCTCGTGGCCCGGCCGTGTCACTCCGATGAAGTGGGCGAGGGACCACAGCTCCTCGGCGTTCTTCCATGTCAGGATCTGGGACATGGCGTCAGCACCGGTGATGAAAAAGAGCTGCGCTTCGGGCCGCTCCACCTTGAGGTCGCGCAGTGTGTCGATGGTGAAGGTGGGTCCCGGCCGATCGATGTCGACGCGGCTGACGGTGAAGCTGGGGTTCGACGCCGTCGCGATCACCGTCATGAGGTAGCGGTGCTCGGCGGCCGTGACGTCCTTGTCCGCCTTCTGCCACGGCTGCCCGGTCGGGACGAACACCACTTCGTCCAGGTCGAACACCGAGGCGACCTCGCTGGCCGCCACGAGGTGGCCATGATGGATGGGGTCGAAGGTGCCGCCCATGACTCCGAGGCGCCAGGGCGAACCGTCACGATGCCGTTGCCGCGGACCACCCATGACGTCCCGCTCGATGCTGTCCACTTTTGACCTGTACGGCTAGTGCCGGTTCGCTTCGCCGTGATCGTGGTTGTTGGCGTGCTGCTTGTGGGGGTCGAGGTGTTCCTCGACGGCCTCGTGGCGGTTGCGGACGTTCGAGAAGGAGACCGTGACGAGCATGAGGGTGAGGAGGATGCCCATGGCGATCAGCCCGTATGCGATGGCGGGCATCGGCAGTTCGGTGTGCTGTTCCAGGGCTTCGGTCGCCAGCAGTGCGCTGCCGAGGGAGTAGAGCATCGTGTGTCCTCAATCAGGTCGGATCCGGCCGGACCAGTCCGGCCGGCGTGGGCGTTACCCCAATGGTACGCGTACAGGGGCAGCGGGTTCCCCGGAGGGGCAGGAGCCGTCAGCGGCGGATCTGCCCGTCACCGTTCAGGATCCACTTCGTGGTGGTGAGTTCAGTAAGCCCCATGGGTCCGCGGGCGTGCATCTTCTGGGTGGAGATGCCGACTTCGGCTCCGAGGCCCAGCTCCCCGCCGTCGACGAAGCGGGTCGAGGCGTTCACGAGGACCGCGGCCGAGTCGACACCGGCAACGAAGGCTTCCGCGTTCCTGAGGTTGTTGGTGATGATTGCTTCGCTGTGGCCCGTACTCCAGCGCCGGATGTGTGCGAGCGCCTCGTCCACGGAATCCACCGTTGCCACCGCAAGGTCCAGCGCCATGTACTCCTCGCCCCAGTCGTCGTCGGTGGCCAGCTGCATGGAAGCACCCTTCGGCAGCAGCTGAGCGGTCCGCTTGTCGACGTGAAGGTGCACTCCAGCCTCGGAAAGGGCTCGCAACACCTCCGGTGCGGCTTTGGCTCCACTGTGGATGAGTAGGGTTTCCACCGTGTTGCAGACGCTCGGCCGCTGGGTCTTCGCATTGAGCAGGATGTCGACGGCCATGTCCTCGTCAGCCGATTCGTCGAGGAAGATGTGGACGTTCCCCTCCCCCGTCTCGATGACCGGTACTGTCGCGTGACTGACCACTGTCTGGATGAGGTCCCGCCCGCCGCGTGGAATCAGCACGTCAACCCGGCCCCGGGCTTTCATGAGAGCTGTGGCACCCCTTCTGCCGAACGGGTCGATGGTCTGCACCACGTCTGCCGGGAAGCCGTGCTCGATGAGGGTGTCACGGAGGATCCCGATCAGGGCGGCATTGGTGTGGTTTGCGGCATTGCCGCCCCGGAGGATCACGGCGTTGCCGCTCTTGACTGCGAGGCCGGCGATATCGATCGTCACGTTGGGACGCGCCTCGTAGATGGCTGCCACAACTCCCAGCGGTACCCGGATCTGACGCATGCGGATTCCGTTGGGAAGCGTCTGGGCACGCACCGCCGAGCCGACCGGATCAGGCAACGCCGCCAGCTCTTCGAGCGCCGTGGCCAGGCCCTGCATCCGCTCGGGAGTAAGCGTGAGGCGGTCCAGAATGTAGGCGGAGGTGTTGTTGGCGCGTCCTGCGGCTATATCACGGGCATTCGCCTCGAGGATGGCACCCTGCCGCTGGACCAGGGCGACGGCGACGGCCTGGAGCACGCGGTCCTTGCGGGAGCGGTTCGCCCCGCCGATCACCCGGGCGGCCGACCGGGATCGGTCGGTGATGTCGTGAATTGCAGCCGTGAGGTCACTGGCTCTGGCGGCTGCGGCTGCGGCTGCGGCATCGGTGTCCGGGGCATCCCCTGTCACTAAATCAGTCATCCTGCGAGTTTAGCGAGCTACCGCGACGCACCCCACTGTTGTCCGGCATGTGAGAGTGCAGCTGACGATTGCTAGAGGACCACCAGGTCATTGACGTGGACGATCGAGCGTTCGTATTCCGAGCCGAACTCCCGGGCGATGTCGCCGGTGGACCGCCCCAGCATGCGGGGAAGTTCGACCGAGCTGTAGTTCACGAGTCCGCGGGCCACCACGCGCCCGGTGCGGTCCACCATCTCCACGGGGTCACCCGCCTCGAACGTTCCGGAGATCCGATCGATCCCGGCCGGCAGGAGCGACCGGCCACCTTCACCCACGGCCCGGGCGGCGCCGTCGTCGAGGACGAGGCTCCCGTGAATCCGAGCTAGATGAGCGAGCCAGAGCAGCCGGATGGGTTGCCGCCTGCCCGTCGAGCTGAACCAGGTTCCGACATCGTCGCCCGCCAGGGCTGCTGCCGCGTTGGCCGTCGACGTGACGAGCGCCGGGATCCCCGAGCTCGCGGCGATGGTCGCGGCTTCGACCTTCGTGGCCATGCCGCCTGTGCCTACACCGGCCTTGCCCGGGCTGCCGATGGTGACGTCCTCGAGGTCCGCCGGCGATCTCACCTCGGGAATCCGTAGCGCACCATCCTTGGGCGGTCCGTCGTACAGTGCGTCGACGTCGGAGAGCAGGATCAGGGCGTCGGCCTTCACGAGGTGCGCGACGAGGGCGGCGAGGCGGTCGTTGTCGCCGAACCGGATCTCATGGCTTGCCACTGTGTCGTTCTCGTTGACGATGGGCACGACGCCGAAATTCAGGAGGCGCTCCATGGCACGGTGGGCGTTGGCATAGTGGGTGCGGCGGATGAGGTCTTCGACCGTCAGCAGCACCTGGCTCACCGTGACACCGTGGGCGCCGAAAGCCTCGGTGTAGCGAGCCATGAGGAGTCCCTGACCCACGCTCGCGGCCGCCTGCTGCGAGGAGAGCTGGGTCGGCCGCCGCAGCAGGCCGAGCGGCGCCAGTCCGGCTGCAATCGCGCCGGAGGAAACCAGGATGATCTCGGTTCCGGCGTTCCTCCGATGGGCGAGGACGGTCGACAGTCGTGTCAGTGCCTCCTCGGAGATACCGCCGGACACCGACGTCAGGGAGGACGATCCCACTTTGACGACTATGCGCCTGGCCGTTGCGAGGCCCGAGCGGTTCGTCAGGGTTTCAGCTGCAGTCATTGATTCCTTGACTCTTGATCTTCGGCGTCACCCGGCGAACCTGCCGACACGTGCTTCTTGCGGTCCTGCACCGACTCGGTCCAGACACCGGCCTTGCGGTCCGCTTCGAGGTCCGCCCGGGCAGCAGCCTTGGCGTCCTTGCGCTCCTGGTACTCCTCACGCTTCTGCTCGCGCGTCGGCCGGATGTACTCCGCGAGGCGCAGGTCGCTGCCGCGTGGACCTGCCAGCAGCTCGGCGCCGCCCATCATCGTGGGCTCCCAGTCGAAGACGACGCCGTCGCCCTCGCCGATCACCACGGTGTCGCCGGGTTTCGCGCCCGACTTGAACAGCTGCTCCTCGACACCGAGCTTGGCGAGGCGGTCGGCGAGGTAGCCCACGGCCTCGTCATTGGTGAAGTCGGTCTGCTTGACCCAGCGCTCGGGCTTCTCGCCGAGTACGCGGTAGAGCGGCAGTGCGTCCTTCTCCTCGTTGCGGATGCGGAAGGAGGCAGCGTTGACGCCGCGCGGACGCAGCACGGGGGGCGCCACCACGGGCGGTGCCGTCGCTACCGCCCTGCGGGCATCCTCGACGATCTCCGCCATGGCGAATCCGAGTTGACGGAGGCCCTCGTGGCTGGACGCCGACACCTCGAACACGCGGTAGCCGCGGGACTCGAGCTCGGGACGGACGAAGCCCGCCATGTCCTTGCCGTCGGGGACGTCCACCTTGTTCAGTGCGATCAGGCGGGGCCGCTCGTTGAGCGGAATGACGTCGCCGTCCGGTCCCGCGAAGCTCATGTCCACGGCATACTTCTCGAGCTCGCGCTCGATAATGGCCAGGTCGTTCAGCGGGTCGCGGTCCGCCTCCAGCGCTGCACAGTCGAGGACGTGCACGAGGGCCGCGCAGCGCTCGACGTGGCGCAGGAAGTGGTGCCCGAGACCCTTACCCTCGCTGGCGCCTTCGATGAGGCCCGGGACGTCGGCAATCGTGAAGCGGGTGGACCCGGCCTCGACGACGCCGAGGTTGGGCACGAGCGTGGTGAAGGGGTAGTCGGCGATCTTCGGCCGCGCCGCTGACATGGCAGCGATGAGGCTGGACTTGCCTGCAGACGGGAACCCGACGAGGGCGATGTCCGCGATGGACTTGAGTTCCAGGACGACGTCGCGCTCGTCCCCGGGAATGCCGAGGAGGGCGAAGCCGGGAGCCTTGCGCTTCGCGGAGGACAGCGCAGCATTGCCGAGCCCTCCCTGACCGCCGGCGGCGGCCACGAATTCGGTGCCCTCGCCAACGAGGTCGGCCAGGACCTCGCCGTCCTTGGTCTTGACGACGGTGCCGTCCGGGACGGACAGGATCAGGGTCTCGCCACTCTTGCCGCCGCGCCAGTCACCCATCCCGTTGCCGCCGTTCGTAGCATGCCGGTGGGGCGCGTGGTGGAAGTCGAGGAGCGTCGTGGTCTGGTGGTCGACGCGAAGGATGACATCGCCGCCGTCGCCGCCGTTACCGCCGTCGGGCCCGCCGAGGGGCTTGAACTTCTCGCGATGGACGGAGACGCAGCCGTGGCCACCAGTGCCTCCGGATACGTGCAGGACTACGCGGTCAACGAAGCTCGCCACGTTGGTCTCCTTCTACAAATGCTTCACTGTGCCGGGTCTGACCGGCTTAAAAGAAGGTGGGGCGAGCCGTAGAGACTCACCCCACCCGAATGCTTGGTGCACTGTTGCGCAGGCAGAACTACTCTGCTGCCGCGCCTACGATGTTGACGACCTTGCGACCGCGACGGGTACCGAATTCAACGGCACCTGCCTCGAGTGCGAACAGGGTGTCGTCGCCGCCGCGGCCGACATTGGCGCCCGGGTGGAAGTGGGTACCGCGCTGGCGGACGATGATCTCGCCGGCCTTGACGACCTGGCCACCGAAGCGCTTGACGCCGAGGTACTGTGCGTTCGAATCGCGGCCGTTACGAGTGGAGCTTGCGCCCTTCTTATGTGCCATGAGTTATGCCTGCCTTCGCTGAAGTTTCGTACGTGACCGATCGCGAGTCCGAAGGGACTACGCGATGCCTGTGATTTTGACGCGGGTCAGTTCCGAACGGTGACCCTGGCGCTTCTTGTAGCCGGTCTTGTTCTTGAACTTCTGGATGACAATCTTCGGTCCACGAAGATTCTCGATGATCTCGGCAGTGACGGCGACCTTCTCGAGGTCCTCCGCTGCGGAGGTGATCTTGGCGCCGTCAACCAGAAGGAGGGCGGGAAGCTTGAACGTGCTTCCTGCCTTACCGGTGACGCGGTCAAGGGTAACGAGGTCTCCTACAGAAACCTTTTCTTGGCGGCCGCCTGCGCGGACAATCGCGTACACCACTTGGGAACTCACTTCTCTCGACGATCTGACTTCTGATGAAAAAACTCGGGTGCGTCTCGGCGGCGAGCCGTTGAAGGCTCATGGTGCCGGACCCGCTCTGTGCGACCAGAACACCGCAACCCTGGGGCTGCTCGTGTCCGGTGGACATCCTTCAGGGGAAACCCCGTACGGTTGCCGCCGGACATGCCGGTTAACAGGCGGATGCACCGAAGATCCAGATTACGGCAGGACGGCGCCTTCCCGCAAATCCGCGGCCTGAAGCGACCCGGCCTGCATCCGGGAGGACCGGGCTGCGTCGAAGAAGTCCCGCTCGTAGACGGAGGACCAGTGGAACGCCCTCAGCATCGCATCCCGTTCGGTGGGCGAAGCGCATCTGTGTGCGCGGTCGGCGACACGCTTCGCCTGCGCGGTCGCCTCGGCGAATCCAGGGTCCGCGTAGGTGGCGATCCACTGTGCGTAGGGATGGACACCGTCGGGACCACGCTCCACCCCTTCGTCCCGCACCTGTTCCTGCACGTAGTCCCCAACCATGGCGTAGAGCCAGAAGCAGGGAAGGACGGCGGCCACGAGCTCCGCATAGGAGCCCCGGGCGGCCGTTGCCGTGAGGTGGTCGCAGTACGCGCGCGTGACCGGATCCGCGGAACCCTCGCCGAAACGCGTCCCGGCCTCCCTCGTGAGCCACGTCCTGTGCAGCTCCGCCTCGGTCTCCAGGCACGACGTCGCGGCCCGGAGCCAGAACAGCCGCTCGTCGTCAGCGGGAGCAAGGGCCGCTGTCCGGGCGAGGACGCCGGAGTACTCCCGGAGGTACAGGGCGTCCTGCTGCAGGTAGTAGGAGAAGTCGGCAGGCCGCAGGCTGCCGTCGGTCAGCCCGGCGACGAAGGGAAGGCCGAGGATGTCCCTGCGAACCGCGGCGGTATCGCGCCACGCGAGGTCGGTGAAGAGCTGGTGATGGCGGGACTCGGGCATCGAGTGGAAGTGGTGGACCGGGCCGCTGCCACGTCCCACATCCAGGGAACATGAGGACTCGAGCGCACCTTCGAGCCAGAACTTCGCCTCACGCACGGCCTCCAACCAGTCGGAGGTGACCGCGTAACGCGTGGCGATGGCGGACGAGAGCGAGCATCCCGTCCCGTGCGCATTCTCCGTGTCCACCCGCCGGCCGTCGACGACGACCGTCTGCTCTGGTTCACCCGGCCCCTGTGGACCAGGGATGAGAGCGTCGGGACAACGTTCGCCGGGAAGGTGCCCGCCCTTCACGAGGACGCGCGTCCCGAGGAGCGCGGCCAGCACCTCACCCTGGTGCAGGGCCTCGGGCCAGGAGGCCGCCGGCTCGGCGCCCACGAGGACGGCGAGCTCCGCGATGTTGGGGGTGACGAGGGACGCGCGGGCGGCCAGGTCGACGACGGCCCGCACCGCGTCGTCGTCGAGCAGTCGGGCGCCGCTGGTGGCGACCATCACCGGATCGAGCACGACGACGGCCGGGAGCACGTCGTCGAGCCACTGGGCGACGCAGCGGGCGACGTCGGCGCTACCGAGCATTCCGATCTTCACGGCGTCGAGCGCGACGTCGTCCGAGACGGCGTCGAGTTGCCGGCGCAGGAACTCGACGGGCGGCGTGTGCACGCCCGTGACGCCGAGCGTGTTCTGGGCAGTCAGGGCCGTCACGACCGCCAACGCATAGCCGCCGTTGGCACTGATGCTCTTGATATCCGCCTGGATACCCGCCCCACCGCTGGGGTCCGATCCGGCGACGCTGAGGATGTTGGGGATCCTGGAGCCTGCGCTCCTCGATGTTCGGGCAGCTTCCATGTGTGACATCCCTCCGCTAGGCCTGAGGCGCAGCGCGCCCACTAGATCAGGTTCGACGGGTTTGATCTCAGCCCTGCATCCGGCAGGGCACCCCGTGTCACGGGCCAGCATAGCCCAGCCGCCCTCGGGGTGGAGGCCGCGCACGGGGCGCACACACGGGAGGGCCGGAGCCCTGATGGACTCCGGCCCTCCCGACCGTCGTGTCCGGACCTGCCGGTGCGACGGCTGCAGCCCTACAGCTCCGAGGCCGGTACTCCGACGCCGAAGATCAGTGGCTCGGCCGCGGAGGCGTCGGGCGTACGGGCGGGCGCCTGGGCACGTGACACGTGCCGCGTGCCCGACGGTTCGGCGGCGTTGTCGGTGCCCTGCGTCTCGATGGCGGTGTCCGCCGCACCCTGTGCGCTGCGGGCGACACGACGGCGCGGACGGCGAACCGGAGGCTCGACCGGTCCTGCCGCGGGCGCGTTCTGCACCGCGGCCTGCGCCGGCCTCGAATTCCCCGTGCCTGCAGACTCGGCGGGGTGCTGAACAGCATCCTCGGGATGGGAGCCGGATTCAGGGACCGACCTCCGATTGAATGCCTCGCTGAGGCTGTCGAGCGTCAGGCGGGTCGACGACGGTGCCTCCGCCTCCTCCTGCACGACCTGGCGGCGGTTCTCCGCCCGGGGCAGCGTGACCGTCTCACCGTTGATGGTCAGCACGGCTTCCGTCACCTGGATGTCCGCCTGGGCTACCGCATGATCTGTCGGCTCCTCGTGGGCATGATGGGTCGCTGCCGCGATGCTCGCCAGGGCCGCACGCGCAGCCTCCGCCTTCGCGACGCGGTCAGGGCTGTCCGCCACGGGCGCGGGAGGCGGGGTCACGACGTCGTCCTGCTCCTGGCCACCCCGGCCGCGGTTCCGCTTGCGCTCGCTGCGCGAGAGCTTGTCCTGGCGGGACTGCTGCTGGTTGTCCGGCATGGGAGGGGAACCGCGGAATTCCACGGGCTCCATGTGGGTGACGACGCCACGGCCGGCACAGTGCTCGCAGTCCTCGCCGAAGACCTCCAGCAGACCGGTGCCCATGCGCTTCCGCGTCATCTGGACGAGGCCCAGCGAGGTCACCTCGGCAACCTGGTGCTTGGTCCTGTCCCGTCCGAGGCATTCGACCAGTCGACGCAGGACGAGGTCGCGGTTCGCTTCCAGCACCATGTCGATGAAGTCGATCACGATGATGCCACCGATGTCGCGGAGTCGGAGTTGGCGGACGACCTCCTCTGCTGCCTCGAGGTTGTTCTTGGTGACGGTCTCCTCGAGGTTTCCGCCGCTGCCGGTGAACTTGCCGGTGTTGACGTCGACCACGGTCATGGCCTCGGTCCGGTCGATGACGAGCGAACCGCCCGACGGCAGGAAGACCTTGCGTTCGAGGGCCTTGGAGATCTGCTCGTCGATGCGCGACGCCGTGAAGATGTCCTCCTCACTGGTCCACTTCTCGAGCCTGCCCACGAGATCGGGCGCCACGTACATGACGTAGGCCTCGATGGTGTCCCAGGCGTCCTCACCCGAGACGACGAGCTTGGAGAAGTCTTCGTTGAAGACATCCCGGACCACCTTGATGGTGAGGTCGGGCTCGCCGTAGAGCAGTTCGGGGGCCAGCGTCTTGGTCGAGCCGGCCTTCCGCTCGATCTCCTCCCACTGAGCGCGAAGACGGTTGATGTCGTGCGTCAGCTCCTCCTCGCTGGCGCCCTCGGCCGCGGTGCGGACGATCACGCCGGCGTTCTCGGGCAGGCGGTCCTTGAGGATGCGCTTGAGGCGGTTGCGCTCGACATCGGGCAGCTTGCGGGAGATGCCCGTCATGGAACCGCCGGGGACGTACACGAGGTAGCGCCCGGGCAGGGAGATCTGGCTGGTCAGGCGGGCACCCTTGTGTCCCACGGGATCCTTGGTGACCTGCACGAGGACCGGATCACCGGACTTCAGCGCGAGCTCGATGCGACGCGGCTGCCCGTCGAGGCCCGCAGCGTCCCAGTTGACCTCACCGGCGTAGAGGACCGCGTTGCGGCCGCGTCCGATGTCGACGAAGGCCGCTTCCATGCTGGGGAGCACGTTCTGCACCTTACCGACGTACACGTTCCCGATCAGGGAGTCCTGCTGTGTCCTCGAGACGAAATGCTCCGCGAGGATACCGTCCTCGAGCACGCCGATCTGGATCCTGTCGTCGCTCTGGCGGACGATCATCTGGCGGTCCACTGATTCGCGGCGCGCGAGGAACTCGGCCTCGGTGATGACCTGCCGACGCCGGCCCGTGTCCCGGGATTCGCGGCGGCGCTGCTTCTTCGCCTCGAGGCGCGTGGACCCGCGCACGCTGGTCACGCCGTCGGAGGCGGGCTCGTTGGCCTGACGGGGAGCCCGAACTCGCGTGACCGTGTTGGGCGGATCGTCGTCCTCGCCACCGGTCAGTTCGAGGTCCTGGTCGCCTCGGCGGCGCCGGCGCCGACGGCGCGACGTCACGCCTGCGGCATCCTCGGGGCCGTTCGTACCCGAGCCCTCGTCGGCGTCGTCCGCCCCGGACGCCGCGGCGTCGCCGGACTGGTTCGAGTTCGACTGGCCCTGGACCGACTGGCCGGCCTCGCCGCGGGTGCGGTTCCGCGTGCGGCGGCTGCGGCGCGAACGGGGACCCGAATCCTCGGTCTCCCCTTCTTCCGTCGCCTCGTCCTGCGGTGCGGCGACCCGCACGGACGGGACGGTGACGGTACTGAGATCGGGAGCCTGGAACAGCAGCGAGAGCGGTGATTCAGGAATCGCGAAGGGGTCGAAGCGGTTTGCGGCAGAATCTTCCGCGGATTCGTCCGTGGCCTCTCCGTCGGGTTCCAGGGCGGCCTTGTCAGCTGCGTCCGCGGCCGGAGCCGTCACTGCGGCAGGCGTCGACGGCGGTGCGCCGGGGTCGGTTGATGCCGCGGCGGGGACGGGACCTGCTGTGCCGGCTGAATCCTGGGACTCGGTACCCGAGGTCTCGACGGGCTCGGACGCCCGGCGGGTTCGGCTCCGGCTCGATGTCCTGCGTGCGCGAGCGGGCTTCTCCTCCGCCGCAGCGGACGCATCGGCGCTGCCGGCCGGGGCGTCCGTCGCCGTGGTCGAGCTCGCGACGGGGGTGGAATCGACGGGAACCTCGTCAGCCGCGACCGGAGTTGGCTCGACGACGCGGGCCGGCCCGGCCTCGGCCGAAGCAGCACGCCGGCGTGTGCGGGGAGCGCGGACGGCGGCGGGTGCCGTCGTGGACTGCGCTGCTGCTGCGCCGGTGGCGGCTTCCGCCGTGGATGCGGTGCCCGGTTCGACAACCGCCTGGGCAGCATCGGATGCCGCATCGGTGGTGCCGGCTGTAGCTGGGGCGGTCTCGTCCGTCACGACGACGGGCTTGCGGGCGCGCGTGGCCCTCTTCCGGACGGGTGCAGCAGCAGCGTCGCTATCAGCGGTTGGTTCCGGCGCTTTCGGTGGTGCTCCCGCCGGCGCGCTCGCCGTGCGGCGCTTCCTCGGCGCCTTCGCCGGTGCGGCAGCCACCTGGGGTTCCTGGGTGGGAGCGGCTGCTTCCGCCACGTTCTGTTCGTTTCCCTGCTGTTCTGACTGATCCATGGGTCTCGCTCCAAACCCCTGCGGCACCGGCCACATTCCAGCGCCCGCCAGGGCGGTATGTCGGCCGGCCGCGGGCCCTTCGCCCGGCGGCTGACCGGAAGTCGTTGTCATGTCGTCCGAGGTCACACCGTCAAGGGGGTGCGGAATCACTCGGAGACCAGTGGCGCTTTTCCACCTCAGCCGCCCTTGCGGACGGTGGGTTCCTCCAGCGGATTCCGCCTACTTCCGCCGACGGGGCGGACTCGGTAGGGCAGAAGCATCGCTCGCGGAACGGAAGCCTGTCACTGGACCGGCGTGGGAATGTGGTTCCCCTGCCAGCCTTCGTCATTGTCTCACACCACCCCCTGGAAGGGCCTGCGGCGCGGCCTGAACCCGCTCGGCGTCGGGTTCTCTCCGCCGTCCATCGGATGCGACCGGCGAAAGCCGCTTCCGATGGCTGGGACGGCCGGGACCGTCAGTGCTTCGGCAGCTGTCCCGTGACCGGCGCCGTTTCATCGGCCAGCGGGCGGGCGACCGGTACCTTCGTGCCCAGGACCTGTGCGACGACGTCGTGCGTGATTTTCTGCGCGGTCAGGCCGACCCGCTCGAGCACCTGGCTGCGAGACCCGTGGTCGAGGAACTCGACCGGCAGTCCGACCTCGTTGAGCGCCGTATCGACCCCCGCGGACCGCATCTCCTGGCGGATGCGTGAACCGACACCGCCGGCCCGGACACCGTCCTCGATCACGATCACGATGCGGTGCTCGGCGGCGATGTCGATCACGGAGCGACGGACCGGCAGGAGCCAGCGCGGATCGATGACGGTGGAGCTGATGCCCTGCGCGCCGAGCCTGTTCGATACGTCGAGGGCGAGTTCACTCATCGCTCCCACGCTGATGATCAGGACGTCGTTGTGGCGGGAGCCGGCGGGCCTCCGGGAGAGGACGTCGACGCCGTCGCCGAGCCTCTCGACAGCTTCCACTTCCGCACCGACGGATCCCTTGGAATAGCGGACCACGCTCGGTGCGTCCGAAATGGCGACGGCTTCGCGCAGTTCCTCGCGCAGCCGGGACGCGTCACGCGGCGCAGCGAGGTGGAGGCCGGGCACGGCCTGCAGCAGGGCGAGGTCCCACATGCCGTGGTGGCTCGCGCCGTCCGGTCCCGTGACGCCCGACCGGTCGAGGACCACTGTCACGCCGGCCTTGTGCAGGGCGACATCCATCAGGAGCTGGTCGAAGGCACGGTTCAGGAAGGTCGCGTACAGGGCGATGACCGGATGGAGGCCGCCGAAGGCCATGCCGGCGGCACTCGTCAGGGCGTGCTGCTCCGCGATGCCGACGTCGAAGACGCGGTCAGGATGGCGGGCGGCGAAGCGGTGCAGGCCGACCGGGATGAGCATGGCGCCGGTGATGCCGACGATGTCGGGGCGCTCATCGGCGATGTCGGCGATCTCGTTCGCGAAGACCGACGTCCAGGACTGGTGGCCGGCGGCGTCGATGGGCTCACCGGTCTCCGGATCGATGATGCCGACGGCATGGAACTGGTCCGCCTCGTGGGCGCGTGCCGGCGCGTAGCCGTGCCCCTTCTCCGTGATGGCGTGGACGATCACCGGGCCCTCGTAGTTCTTGGCAAGGTGCAGTGCCTGTTCGACGGCGGACTGGTCATGGCCGTCGACCGGGCCTACGTACTTCATCCCGAGGTCCTCGAAGAGTCCCTGCGGGGCCCACCAGTCCTTGATGCCCTTCTTCATCGCGTGGAGGCTCTTGTAGCTGAACTCGCCGACGGTGCCACCGTTCTGCATGCGCAGCTTGACCCAGTCCAGCGTGCGCTCGTAGACGCGGTGCGTGCGGACGGAGTCGAGCGTGGGACGAAGTGAGGCGAGATAGTCGGCGACGCCGCCGATGGTCGGCGCGTACGAGCGGCCGTTGTCATTGACCACGATCACGACGCGGCGGCGCTTGTCCGCGGCGATGTTGTTCAGCGCTTCCCAGGCCATGCCGCCGGTCAGCGCTCCGTCTCCGACGAGGACGACGGTGTAGCGGTCGCCCTCGCCGCTCAGGACACGGGCGCGGGAGATCCCGTCCGCCCACGAGAGCGAGGACGAGGCGTGGGAGCTCTCGACGACGTCGTGAACGGACTCTGCGCGGGAGGGGTACCCGGAGAGACCGCCCTGCTGGCGGAGGGTGCTGAAGTCCTGGCGTCCGGTCACCAGCTTGTGCACGTAGGACTGATGCCCCGTGTCGAAGATGATGCTGTCGCGCGGTGAGTCGAAGACGCGGTGGATACCGAGCGTCAGCTCCACCACCCCGAGGTTGGGGCCGAGGTGGCCGCCGGTCCTCGAGACGGTGCTGACCAGGAAACTACGGATCTCCCTCGCGAGAGCCGTCAGTTGCAGGTTGCTCAGCTTGCTCAGATCCTGTGGGCCGTGGATCGTTTCCAGAAGTCCCATCGGCGCCTCCTTGGTTCGTTCGGCGTGGCGGCAGGTCGCCCTCGATTGATCTTAACTCTAACGTTCGGGCTTCCTGCAGGGTGCCATCGACGGCACCAGGCCGCAGCGCTTGATTCTCCCCGGGGCGTCAGGCCGCGGGCGGCAGGAGACGTGCGAAGGACTCCATGTGGTGCGTATGGGGGTAGAGATCGAACACGCGCAGCGTGTCGAGGGTCCACCCGGCAGCGAAGAAGTATCCGAGGTCGCGAGCGAAGGACGCGGGATCGCAGGACACGTACCCCACGGCCCTGGGCCGGGCAGCGACGATCTGCCGGACGACCTTCTTTCCCGCCCCGGCGCGCGGCGGATCGAGCAGGACGACGTCCAGCGGGTCGTTCCAGCCTCCGAGTACTGCGTCCACCCGTCCCTGGACGATGGACACGTGGTCCTGGCCGTGCAGGTTGCGGCGTGCATCACGGCTGGCGCCCGCCGAGCCCTCCACGGACAGGACGGCCCCGTCCGGTCCGACGGCGCGGGCCAGCGGCACGGTGAAGAGTCCCGCGCCTGCATACAGGTCCGCGAACCGCTCCCCGGCTGCGGGCTGGAGCCCGTCGAGCACGGCCGACACAAGAGCTTCCGGCGCCGCGCGGTGGATCTGCCAGAAGCCCGCCCCGGTGACGCGGTAGTCGATGCCGAGTACGTTCTCCTGGAGCCAGGTACGGCCCTTCAGCCGCTGCACCTGGCCCGATTCCGGGTCCAGGACGCCCACCGACGCGCCGTCGATCGAGGAGGCCACCGCGGCGACTCGCCGCGGTGTTGTTCCCGATGCGGGAACAAGCAGGACGAGCGGCTCTCCCCCGCCGGACGGGACGGCGACATCGACGCGCTCGACACCACTGAGGTCGAGTGTCCACAGCCGTAGCGCGTTGATCGCGGGGACAGCCAGCGGCATCTCGCGAACCGGAAGGACCTCGTGCGAGCGGTGCAGGTGCATCGCGAGGCGACCGGCGGCATCGACGGCGAAGGCCGCGCGGCTTCGCCAGCCGAGCCCGTCCTCGGACTCCCCCGGAGCGGGCTCCACCAGCACCGTCCTGTCGGTCTTCGCCAGGCGCGTGAGTTGTTCCTCGAAGATCGCGGCCTTCAGGCGCCTCTGCTCCTCCAGCGCGATATGGCCGAATTCAGCGCCGCCGACGGCGGAACGGTTCCTGGCCGCAGCCCGGATCGCGTTCGCGACGGGCCAGGGATGCTCCACCCGGTGCGGTGACGCCTCGAGCACCTCGACGACGTCGGCTCGCCAGAAGCTGGCGTCGGCGGCGGTATCGCTGAAGCGCACACGGACCCGCTCGCCCGGCAGGGCGTGCCGCACGAAGACCACCCGACCCTCGTGGCGGGCGACGAAGTGGCCTCCGTGCGCGGGCCGCTCGATCGTCAGTTCCGCCGTGGTGGAAGCATCCTGCTCGCTTCCCGGGGTGGACGGGGCGGTGGCTGGTACGGCGTCGGTCATGGTGTCTTCCTACTTCAGGTCCTGGTAGATCTGCGCCGCATCGGAGGATGCGAGCTGCCACGGCACACTGGCGACCATCACGCCCGGAACGAAATGCAGGCGCGCCTTGATGCGGAGTGCGGTCTGGTTGTGCACCAATTGCTCCCACCACTTTCCCACCACGTACTCGGGGATGTAGACCACGATCAGGTCGCGGGGCGAGTCCCTGCGCATGGTCCGGATGTAGTCGAGGATCGGCGTGATGGTGTCGCGGTAGGGCGAGGCGAGGACGGTGATGGGCACGGGAATCTCGTATTTCTCCCAGTCGGCGAGGGTCCGGCGTGTCTGCTCGGGATCGACGTCGACGGTGATGGCGTCAAGGCGAGACGGCCGTGAGGCGCGCGCGAAGGCAAGCGCCCTCAGCACCGGCTTGCGGAGGTGTGAGACGAGGATCACGGCGTGAACCCGCGAGGGGAGGGCCCTCAGCCGGACGGCGTCGTCGATCGCGAGCTCCGCGGCGACGGTGTCGTAGTGCTTCTTGATCCTGCGCATGACGTTGAACAGGATCGCCATCGCGAGCACCGCGATCCACGCCCCGTGCTCGAACTTGGTGACGAGGACGACGACGAGGACCGCGGCGGTGAGACCGAATCCCAGTGTATTGATGGCCCGTGACTTGTGGATCGCCCAGCGGTCCTGTTTCCCGACGGTGCTGCGGAGGATCCTGTTCCAGTGGCGGATCAGTCCGAGCTGGCCGCCCGTGAAGGAGACGAAGACACCGACGATGTACAGCTGCACCAGGGCGGTGACATCCGCCCGGAACACCAGGATGAGGACGACGGCGCCGAGCCCGAGCGCCAGGATGCCGTTGCTGAAAGTCAGCCGGTCACCCCTGGTCCGGAGCTGACGCGGCAGGTAGCCGTCCGTGGCGAGGATCGATGCGAGGACGGGGAAGCCACTGAAGGCGGCGTGACCGGCGAGCATCAGGATGAGTGCGGTCGCCGCGACGACCAGGTAGAAGGCGGGCGAACCGGCGTCGAAGACGGTCCGCGCGAGCTGGCTGACCACGGGCGCCTGGATGTAGTCCTCCGGAACGGGCCGACCGTTCAGGAGCAGCTGCGCCGCCGGATTCTGAACCACGTGCACCCGTGTGGCGTTGGCGAGGTAGATGACGCCCGCGAGCATCGCCGAGGAGATCACCCCGAGGATGAGGAGCGTCTTCGCGGCGTTGCGGCTCTGGGGTGCCTCGAAGCGGGGGACGTTGGAGCCCGGTCCCTCGAGACCGGTCAGTGCCGCGGCACCCGCCGAGAAGGCGCGGAGGATCAGGAGTGCACCGGCCAGCCCGACGAGTCCGGCGTCGAGTGCCGGGTCTGGCACGATCTCGAACCGGGCGCTCGGCGCCTGGGCCAGGGTGCCGGTGAACGCCTGGATGATGCCGGTCAGGCACAGTGCGCCGATTCCTGCGAGGAATGCATAGGTGAGGACCGCCCGTGCCCGCACTCCGCGCGTGATGCCGCGCAGGTTCAGCAGCACGAGGACGGCGACACCGACGACGGCGAGGGTGACGCGCGCCCCCTCGATCGCCGGGGCGAGCGAGACGACGTACTGTGCGGCAGCAGAGACGGAGACCGCCACCGTGAGCAGGTAGTCGATCATGAGCGCCGACGCCACCGTGGCGCCGGCCCGGGGGCCGATGTTCTTCTTGGCGATCTCGTAATCGCCCCCACCCGAGGGGTAGGCGTGCACGGCCTGGCGGTAGGAGGCGACGACGACGAGCAGGACGGCGATCACGGCCAGGCCCACCCAGGGTGAGATGGCCACGGACGCGACGCCGGCGAGCGCGAGCGTCAGCAGGATCTCATCCGGGGCGTAGGCGACCGACGAAAGGGCACTCGCGGAAAAGACGGGCATGGCGAAGCGCTTGGGAAGACTCCTGTTCCTGAGCCTGTCGCTGGCGAACGGCTTGCCCACCAGTATCCGTTTGACGGCCTCGAGAAAAGTCAGCACAGCCCACAGACTAGCGCGTCCGCGCCCCCGGGCAGCCACTAGGCTGGGTGCTGGTACGGCAGGATCTACACCAAGAATCAGGGGTGCCCTCGGTGGCTCATTTTGTGATCATGGGATGCGGCAGGGTGGGTGTCAGCCTCGCGCACACGCTCGACGAATCCGGACACTCGGTGGCGATCATCGACCAGGACGACCGTGCGTTCCGGCGACTGCGCTCCTCGTTCGGCGGACGCAAGGTCACCGGTGTCGGCTTCGACCGGGACACCCTCAAGTACGCGGAGATCGGCAATGCCTACGCCTTCGCCGCCGTCTCGAGCGGGGACAACTCGAACATCCTCGCCACCCGCGTGGCCCGCGAGACCTTCCATGTCCCCCACGTCGTCGCCCGCATCTACGATCCGGGACGCGCCGAGATCTACCAGCGCCTCGGCATCCCCACGGTGGCGGCGGTCCGCTGGAGCGCGGATCAGGTACTTCGGCGGATCCTCCCGGAACAGACCATCAACGGCGACTTCCGGGAGACCTCCGGTCGGCTGATCCTGGCGGAACTCGTGCTGAGCGACGCGTGGCTCGGCAGGTCGCTGAGAAGTATCGAAGCGGCGAGCGGTGTGCGGATCGCCTACATCACGCGCTTCGGCGAGGGCACCCTGCCGACCTCCGAGACGAGCTACCAGCAGGGCGATATCCTGCACGCCATGATGAGCACGACGGCGACGGACGAGATCGGACGCGTCCTCGCCGCCGCACCGAAGGAGGACGGATCATGAGGGTGGTCATCGCAGGAGCAGGAAGTGTCGGCTCCTCCATTGCCCGCGAACTGCTCGGCAACAAGCACGAGATCCTGCTCATCGACGAGAAGCCCGAGGTGATCGGCCGCAGTGGGCTCAAGGGCGCCAAGTGGCTCATCGGTGACGCGTGCGAGCTGACCACGCTCAAGGACGCTCGGCTGGACGAGGCCGACGTCGTCGTGTCCGCGACCGGCGACGACAAGGTGAACCTCGTGGTCTCGCTCCTGGCCAAGAGTGAGTTCGGCGTCGGGCGCACGGTGGGACGCGTCAACAATCCCAAGAACGACTGGATGTTCGACGACTCCTGGGGCGTCGACGTGGCCGTGAACACGCCGCGCCTCATGACGGCGCTCGTCGAGGAGGCCGTGGAGGTCGGCGACCTCGTGCGACTGCTGACCCTCCAGACCGGGGCGTCCTCGATCGTCGAGTTCACGGTGCCGCAGGACTCACCCCTGGTCGGCAGCATGATCGGCTCGATCCACCTGCCCGAGGACTGCGCCGTCGTGGCGATCCTGCGGGACGACTCCCCCGTCACACCGAGCCCTGACGACGTGGTCGAGGGCGGCGACGAGATGTTCTTCCTCGCGGCGATCGCCGCCGAGGACGAACTGAGGGTGGCCCTGTCCGCGCGGAGCGACGGGGACGAGGCCTAGACCCCCTGCGGCCCGGTATCGGCGTCGTGCGCCGCACCGGAGGCTGCCGTCGCTGGCCGCGGACGGGACACGATCCATGCGAGCCACAGACCGAGGGCGTAGAGGGGCAGGCCCATGGCGACGCGGGTGGAGCCCAGGGCTGCGATGTTCTCAGCCAGGTAGAGCGGCACCTGCACCACCAGGCGCAGGGCCAGGACCGAGACGATGATCCATGTGGCGATCGAGTAGGCGCGAACACGCACCGGGTCCTTGCGCCACTCGATGCCCTCATTGCGGATGAAGCCGAAGAGGAGTCCGGCGAAGGGCCACCGGAAGATCACCGACGCCGCCATCGCCACGATGTACCCGCCGTTGATGAAGAAGCCCGGGAGGAAGAAGTCCTCGGCATTGCCTGTCCGTAATGCCACGAATGCACAGAACGCCACACCGACGAGCCCGGCAAGGGCCTGCGTGACCGGTGTCTTCGTGATGAGGCGGATGACGGTGAAGACCGCGGAGGCCGCGAGCGCGGCGATGAGCGACACGGTGAGGTCCATCGTGAAGGTGAAGAGCAGGGTGAAGACGAGGCCGGGCACGATACTTTCCGCCAGGCCCTGCATCCCACCGATCGAGGACAGGACATCGATCTGCCCGTCGTCGGCACGCCGTACCCCCGACTTCGCAGCGTACTGCGTGGCGAAGTCCGCCGCAGTGGGTCCTGTCTGCTGTCCCTTGCCCGGCTCCACTCCTCCCGCCGACGCCGGATCCACGGCTGCACCCGTGGGGTAAGAGGGTCCTGGATCGGCGGCCGAAGAAGGCGCGGGCTCGCTCCCGGACGCGGCGGCCGGCGGGCTCGTCGTTTCTCCGCCCGGGGTTCCGGAGGCGGGGAGGGGCTGATTCTCGGGGCGGCTCATGTGCGGACACTCATTCGTACTCCTCAGTCATCCTCGGGGCGGCCGATGATCTCGTAGCGGGGGTTGTACACCGTGGGCGTGCCATCGACCCGGCTCAGCATTCCCTCGAACCGTAGCCCGACCCCTGCCTCGATGCCCGGTACCCGGCGCTGCCCCATCCAGATGAGGAGCACACTCTCGTGCGTGCCGTTCCAGTCGATGCGGGCGAGGGCCCTGAACGACGGCGACGCCGTCACCGGCGCGATCGTCATCCTGTCGATGATCCCGTGTGCCTTGATCCTGCCGCGCGTCGGCAGCGCGGCGGCCGCCGGGTCGGCGGATCGGACGGGTGGCTTCCCCGGTACGGACCGGGCCGCTGGGTCGTATGGGCCGACCGAGCCGGGTTCATCCTGCCGGGAGGGCACGGGCGCTAACGGGTCTCGGTGATCTCGGGCCCGCGCTCGAGGGGGTTGAGGTCCGGGCGCTGGGGCTCGGGGGCCGCCGGAGGTCCGGCTGCCGCGTCCTTCGGCAGCTTCAGAGGCAGGAGCTCGCGCGGTGGCAGGGGGTGGTCACCGCGCACCACGACCACGCTGCGGAACAGACTCTCGATGGCCGCTCCGGCGTTCTGCTCGAGCGCCGCCGGTCCACCGAATACGCCGCGGAGGAACCACCGGGGACCGTTGATACCTACGAATCGCGCGACCCGGAAGCCTGGTTGACCGTCCGGCAGCTCGGCCGGCAACTTGGCCAGGAGCTCGGTGCCGAGCCGGCCGGGACGCTCCTCGACCGTTCCACCCTGCGACCCCACCGAGGCACCGATCTGCTCCCGGATCTCGTCCCAAAGCCCCTCGGTCCTGGGAGCTGCGAAGGCCTGCAACTGCAGCGTGGAGCCGCCGAGGTCCAGTGTCACCGCGATGACGCGCTTGCTGCGCTCCTCGACCTCGAGGCGCAGCTGCAGACCCTCCGCGGCATTGATCCTGAGGGCGCCGAGGTCGATGTAGCCGTTCTCGGTGTCCTGCTCCGATACGTCGAACGGCCCGAGGGTCGTGCGGTCGTACTCTGCACTCGAGACGTGTCCGGCTGGAACGGCCGGCGCCGTTCCATCGCTCGCGACGCCGTCGGTCGCGGCCGGGCCTCCTCCTGCGTCCTGGGTCCCCACTGCCTGTCCACCGTCGACAGGCGCAACCGCATCCTGGCCCGGCGCCTGCTCCGGGCCGGTCTCCGGCGCCTGCTCCGTCTCCGGCCCGGCCTCCGTCTCCGGCTCCTGCTCCGTCTCCGGCTCGGTTTCCGTCTCCTGCTTCACCGACGCGTCGCTGGCGTCGTCCTGCTTCTTCTTCCTGAGGCGCCCAAAAGCCATTCCGGGTCCCTTTCCTGATGACGTGGTCTCTTGCCTGAATTGTGGGGGTGCTGCGTCCGTGCCACGCGGGCGGCACGGCTGAGGATCAGCCGCCTGCAGGAATGCCGACGACGGCGGGTGGGGAGTCCATGCTCCCGAAGCCGCCGGTCGAGCCGAATCCGCCGGTGCCCCGCACGCTCACGGGCAGCTCATCCACGACGTCGAAGACGGCGTGCTCCACGCGCTGGATGACCAGCTGGGCGATCCGGTCCCCCCGGACGAAGCTCACGATCTCACTCCGGTCCGTGTTGAGGAGGCAGACCTTGATCTCACCCCGATACCCGGCGTCGATAGTTCCTGGTGCGTTGACGATCGTGACGCCGTGCCGTACGGCGAGGCCGGATCGGGGGTGGACCAGTCCCGCATATCCGGACGGCAGGGCGATCGCCACGCCCGTCGGGACGAGCACGCGCTCACCGGGCTCCAGCACCACGTCGACCGCTGTCCGCAGGTCGGCGCCCGCGTCACCGTCCGTCGCGTAGGAGGGAGGCTCGAGACCGTCGTCGAGCATCAAGATCTGGACCGGGAGGCCCGGTTGTGCACTCATCGACGTACCCCTTGATGTACCTATGACCGCATCTGCCGACGCAGGCTATCCGGTTACCAGCCCCCCACTTTAGCGCCTTTGCCGGGGCCCTACCTGACAACTCACGGCGCAACAGCGACGCCGCCACGCTCGCCATGCTGCGCCTCCGCCGCTCCTCTGCATCTCCCCCGCCGCACGTCCTCCCGGAGCCTCACCGGTCGAACCACCCGGGCTCCACCGTCGGAGATGAGGTCACCGGGAAAGGATGAAATGCTGGTGTCATGTCAAGCACGTCAGGGGAAGCTCCCCAGAACACACCCGACCAGGCCGTCCTCTACGAGGAGCGCCTCTGGCCTTCGCCGTGGGTCTGGCTGATCGCAGCGGGATTCTCCTCGGCGACGATCGTGATGTTCGCCCCCATCTCGATGGGCGTCGGGTACGGCGTCGCCGCCGTCGTCGCGGTCATCGTCTTCACGCTATTGATCCTGTCGACACCCCGGATCACCGTCACGGCGACGACACTGACCGTGGGTCGTGCCACCATCGAGCGGCAGTACCTCGGTGCGGTGGAATGGTTCGCCGGCGAGGACGCCACCTATCAGCGCGGTCCCGGTCTGAACGGGATCGCGTACCTGTGCATCCGCGGCTGGATCTCGCCGGTCGTCAAGATCGAAGTCACGGATCCCGAGGACAGGACGCCCTACTGGCTCGCATCTTCCCGCAACCCCGAGCGCCTCACCGCCGCCCTCGTCGGCTGACCAGCTGCGGTCCAAGCCCCTCGAATCAGCCCTCGCAGTCCATGCAGTACAGCCGACCGCCACGGTCGTGGGCTATCTGCGATCGATGACGCACGAGGAAACACGAGGCGCAGGTGAATTCGTCGGCCTGCGCCGCCAGGATCTGTACCGAGATCTCCTCGCTGGAGAGGTCCGCTCCGGGCAGATCGAACGAATCCGCCGCCTCGAGCTCTTCCTCATCGATCAGCGCGGCGCTCCGGGCACCCTGCTCAGCTGCCTGCCGGGCTGCCGGATAATCCGTCAGCCCCGGAATGCCGGTGTCGCCGCCGTCGTCGATCGTCGTTCGCGGTGCGTCGTAGTCTGTCGCCATACCTGTTCTTTCACGCTCCATGATGTCTGGACATGCTTCAGCATGTGCTCCACGGCTCCCACAACGCTGGAAACCCCTGTTTTGTGCCCTCAGCCGCAGTGGTGCCCGTCACGCCTGACCGCGTAGTAGGAAAGGCCGCCATTCAGTGGCAAAGTTTCCCCTAGATATTATTGTCGGCTGGAGGAATTGATGCAGGAGTTACGCCTGATGGGTGTCCATGAGGATGGCGAACATCTGCTGTTGAGCGGCGAGATGGGCTCGTCCTACAGACTGCCCATCGATGACGCGCTGCGCGCCGCGAGTTCCGGCGCATCCGGATCACCCGACACAGCGCCACAGCCACGCCCTGCAGAACCTCGCCAGAAAGCGGCGAAAGCTCCGGTCCACCTCACGCCGCGTGACATCCAGGCCCGCATCCGCTCCGGCGCGACGGCGGAGCAGGTTGCCGCGGAATCGGACGCCGACCTCGTCCATGTCCAGCGCTACGAGGGACCGGTACGCGCCGAGCGCGACTACGTGGCCTACCTCGCGCAGCGCGTCGAGGTGGCTACGCCGCTTCCCAGCCACGACGGGTACAGGTCGGCGTTCGGGGACAATCCGGCACTGCTCGGCGACATGGTCGCGTTCCGCGTCCAGAGTTACGGGATCGATCCCGGGTCCCTCGAGTGGGATTCATGGCGCCTGCAGGACGGCTCGTGGCACGTCGAGGCGTCCTTCGATCTGCCGGAGGATTTTGCCGTCGATCTCGGCGAGCAGCCGCCGGCACACTGGACCTACAATCCAACCCGCAAGACCGTGGTGAACGGTAACCGTTGGGCCCAGGTGCTCAGCGAACTCGAGCCGCTCGACGGCCCCCTGCCCGCACGGCGCCTCAGCGCCGTCGCGGACCGCGTCTTCGACTTCGAGGCGGAGAAGGAGGACGAGGCCCCCGACGCGACGGACACGGACCAGGACGGTCTGCTGGACGTCCTGCGCTCACGCCGTGGGCAGCGGCTGGGAACCGACGAGGACGGCGACGACGCCCTCGCGGAACTCCTGACCCGCGGCAGCATCCCTGCCGCACACCCCCGCGACGACGGGAAGGGCCCGGACGCCCCGGAGGAGCAGGACGCCGTGATCCCCGGGCTGTCGCTCGCGCCTCGTGCGGCGGATGACGAGGGCATCGGACAGGTCACGGATGAGCCGGGAACGGAATCCACGCACCACGACGACGGCACCCCGCGGTTGCATGACGGCGTCAGCACGGAGACGCGCGAGATCAGTATCTTCGCGCAGCCCTCACGGAGACTCCAGCCACCCTCCCCGGTGAAGCAGCCCTCCAAGGGTGATGCCGCACCCGGAACAGGAACGCGCGACGGCGTGGCCAGGGACGCCACGCGGGACGCACCGAAGGATCCCGCCAAGGGCGCCGGCAAGGACAGTTCCGACGCCACTGCCGAGCGCAAGGCCAAGCCGAAACGGTCGAGCGTACCCAGCTGGGACGATATCGTCTTCGGCCGCAAGGGCGACTAGCAGGAGGACATAGCGCCGTCCTGTAGGGAGCGGTCCTTCGGTACAGTGCCTTCCCGCGCACCCGTCAGCGGGCGCGGGCTCCGTGTTCGCACTCGTCAGCCGGCGAGGTCTGCGCCCTGCAAACGCGCGGAGCCGTCGTCGGATGGGGCGCCCTGTTCGAACGGCAGGGGCACCTGGTTCACGTAGAGCGACGGCGACGTCCGGGACGTCTGCTGCCGCATGTGGTGGCGTCGGCACAGGGTCTCATAGCCGACCACCGGCTCGCGCAGCGAATGATCAAGACGATCCGGCGGGCCCGGCGATGCGGCGACCGTCGTGCTGGCATGCGCGGTCGAAGCCTCCGGCTCATGCAAGTCGAGTGAGGCGTCAGTATCCTGGTCGACGGGCAGGTCGACATCGCCCACCACCATCTGGTCGCCCTCGACGACCATGACGCCATCGAGCGTGCGCGCGTTGTGCGTGGCACGCTTCCCGCACCAGCACAGGGCCTCGACCTGCAGGACCTGCACGCGGTCCGCGAGCTCGATCAGTCGCTGGGAGCCGGGGAAGAGGCGCGTGCGGAAATCGGAGGTGATGCCGAAGCTGAAGACGTCGATCTCCATCTCATCCACCACGCGCGCCAGCTGGTCGATCTGCTCTGTCGAGTAGAACTGCGCCTCGTCACAAAAGACGTAGTCGATCCGGGCGCCCATGGTCTGGCGAAGCGTCATCTCCGCCCAGAAGTCCGTGTCCGGAAGAACTTCGACGGCCGGGACCTGCAGTCCGAGACGGCTCGAGATCATCGACTCCCCGGCGCGGTCGTGGGAACTGAAGAGCAGCCCACGCCGGCCCCTGGCCTTATGGTTGTGATCCATCTGCAGGGCGAGTGTCGACTTGCCGCAGTCCATGGTGCCCGAGAAGAACAGCAGCTCAGCCACGGCGTGCCCCGGTGCCACTGGTGCGGCGAGGACCGCCCGCCGGCTTCGTCACGGTCAGGAGCGGGATATCCCGTTCGGCGCGGGTGAGGGATCCGTGCTGGCCCACCATGTCGAACGCGGCAGCCTGCACGCGTCGCCCATCGGTGAGGGCGATCCCCTCCCGAGCCAGGACGAGCAGGTCACCGATACGGGGCAGGACGACGTCGCTCACCTCGCCGAAGTAGCCTTGGGCCACGGCTTCGTCGCGCGTGATGATCCAGGCGCGCGTGCCGTAGGCCTCGTCCCACCGGGCAGCGAGCGCATCGCGGTCGGCCTGTCCGAGGCCCGCATCGAGGTAGAGGTGCAGCATGCGGGCCTCGCCGCCCGTGTGGGCCACGCCCTCCACGAGTTCGGAGCGCTCCGAGTAGTCGATGCGCTGTGAAGCAGGCACATCCACCATTCCGTGGTCCGCGGTCAGGAGCAGCAGTGTGTCGGAGGGGACCCGACGGGCCAGCAGCTTCAGCGCCGCGTCCAGGTCCTCGAGCGCCCTCACCCACTCCCGGGAGTTGACGCCGTGGCGATGGCCCGCCTTGTCGAGATCGTTGACGTAGAAGTACATCAGCATGTTCCCGGCCTTCACCAGCTGCTCAGCGGCTGCGTCGACGCGGGCATGGATGGTGTTCGCACCCACGAAGAGTCCACCGCGGAGCGCAGCGCGCGTCATCGGCGAGTCGGCGAAACGGGGCTGGCTCACCGTGACGACCGGCAGGTGTCCGGCCACCCGCTCGAAGACGGTCGGGTGGGGCTGCCAGGCGAGGGGGTCGACGCCGGCATCCCATCGGCCGAGCATGTTCACCACGCGGTCCTGAGCCGGATCGAGGACGTCGTAGCCGACCATGCCGTGCTGGCCGGGTGGGAGTCCGGTACCCAGGCTGGCGAGCGACGCAGCCGTCGTCGAGGGGAAGGCCGACGAGAGGACGCGGGCGGAATCGAGGCTCTCACGAAGGAATGGCGCGTGGGCGGCGTACTTCTTCAGCAGCGTCATGCCGAGCCCGTCCACCATGACGACGGCGACGCGTCGGGAGGCGGGCAGGGACAGTACGTTGGTGAAACCGTCGACGCCGAGGGCGGCAGCTGAACTGGTCAACACCTCGGCCACGGTTGATACGCCGTAGGCGGGCGGAGCCGGGAGGGGCTCCCTGTGCTGTAGGGGCATCGACCGCTACCGCTGGTGGTGCGCCCGGTTGAACCGTCCACCGAAGCCGGGCTGGCGACGAGGAGTCGCGTCGGCTGCCGCAGCGTAGCCGCCGGCCACAGGGCTGGCCGTATTGACCTTCCGCAGGGCACGGGCGAAGGCCTTGGCGTTCTGCACCGCCTGGGCACCGTCCGCCTCGGCGCTGACGCGCAGGACGATGTCCTCCTGCGCGACGGTCCCCGTGAAGCCGTGATCTGCATCGCACTGGGGATCCCCGCAGCTGGCCGGGCCGATGTCGAGCCGTTGCCCTCCCGACCAGGCGATCGCGAGCGTCATCTCGCGCACCTGATCACTGGGCTTGTAGTCCTGGGGCTGCGCGTAGAGGTAGCTGAGGACCACCGAGCGGATCTGGCTGACCGGAACCGATTCGGTCGAGATCTGCGCCGTGACCTGCTCACCGGCGTCGTCGAGCTGCTGGTCGTCGACGTGCGTGATGACGAGCATGTCCTCCGTCAGCACGAGCACCGTGATGTGCCGATGCACCTCGGTACGCTCGAAGTGTGTCTCGAGGTGCGCGACATGCGACAGCGGCTCGCGGCCGTCGAGGGCGTCGTGGACGACATCCGCCACGAGGCGCGGGTAGAAGCCCGCCCGCTCGAGCGATGCATCGAGGTCACGCCACTGGGCGGAAAGCGATGGGGTCATGCCCCCAGTTTCCCCCACCGGGCCGCGTTGTGCCTAACCAGCGGGCGTCAGTCGCGCATGGCGCGACGCGCGCTGTCGGTGCGCCGTTGGGGATTACCGACGTCGATCGCTGCACTGAGGATCGTCAGACCGGAGGTCGCGACCAGCACGGGGTTGAATTCGAGCAGGGCGATATCGGGGTGGTTGTCCTTCATGAGGGCGACGCGGGCCACGAGGTCCTCGATGGCCGGCACATCGGCGGGCGGCAGGCCCTGGTACCCGAACAGCTTGCGGGACGCCCGTGGAGCCCTGACCAGATCCGTGATGTCACCGGTGCTCAGCGGAGGGACCGCGTGCGCCCAGTCGTCGAGCAGATTGACGGCGTCACCCGCCAGGCCGAAGGAGACGACGGGCCCCATGAGCGGGTCTTCGATGGCTCGGATGCTGCAGGCCTGCCCGGAGGGAGCCATGGACTGCACCTCCATGCCGAAACTGCCGAAGGACGCCAGCATCTTTTCCATGTGGGCGATGTTGCGCCGGAGCGACTCTGCGTTGTCGATACTCAGCCGAACACCGCCGAGGTCCAGGCGATGCCGCAGGTGCTCATCCATCGTCTTCAGTGCGACCGGCCACCCCAGCCGGGTCGCCTGCTCGATCGCCTCCTCCACGGAGGAGAACCGGGCCGATGGCAGAAGTCGGATCCCGTACGCGGCCATGAGGTCGGAGCACTCGCTAGGGTTGAGGCGGGTGAGTTCGACGTCAGCGACCCGGGCCCGGCTCTCCGACAGGACGCGCGACGCCGCATCCACGTCGACCCCCTCCGGGTCGAGGAAATCGCCGTGATCGCGAGCACGCCACTGGGCATAGCGCACGACGGCGCCCAGCGCGGCAAGTGCCGACCCCGGGCTGGGGAAACAGGGCAGTCCCCGCTGGAGGGGCAGGGCGGGCCCGGAGTCCTCGACCCCCTCGGCCGTCGCTGTCGCTGTCGGCCCGAGCACCGCAGCGTCCGTGGTTCCCGCGTCGGTCGCCCTCAGCGGACCCGGCTCCGCACCGCCGGACGTTGCGGCCGCGACGAGCCCGTCGAGCTGCAGGCGGACGTCGAGGATTCCGGTGAAGGAAGCGATCACGGGCTTGCCGGCGGCCTCGGCGCACTGCTGCAGGCGAGCGGCGACGGCATCGGCCGTCAGACCACGCGCGGGAAGCGTCGTGACTACCGCCGCGTGGACGGCATCATCGGCGAGGGCACGATCCACGGCTGCGGCGAGTGTGCGCAGCGCCTCGGCCTGCCCGGCGTCGAGCTCCAGATCGGTCTCGAGGCGTGCGACGATCATGCCCTGCGAGACGACGCCGTCGGCCACCACCTTGCCGAGAGCGGACGAGTTGCTGAAGACGGCGATGCCGGCACCCCCGGGCAGGGGCTGACTTGCGACGATCTGCGCGATATCCATGAGCTGCTCGGTGGTCTCGACACGCATGACACCCGATTGCCGGAGCATCGAGTCCAGCGCGCCGGATGGAGCCTGCGTGGTCCGCACTGCGTGCCCGGGGGGCAGCTGGAGTCCGGTGACATCGGACTTGGCCACGATGACGGGTTTCGTCCTGGCGAGCCGGCGTGCGATCCGCGAGAACTTCCTCGGGTTGCCGATCGACTCGAAGTACAGGCCCACGGCGCGCGTGGTGGGATCGTCCTCCCAGAACTGCATGGCGTCGTTGCCGGACACGTCGGCGCGGTTGCCCGCCGAGATCACGGACGACACCCCGAGCCCGCGGCGGTGCGCACTTGCGTAGAGCAGCACGCCCAGCCCCGCTGACTGGCTGAACAGCGAAAGAGCGCCGCGCGCCGGCAGGTCGGGTGCCATCGAAGCGTTGAGGCGGACCGCCGGATCCGTGTTCACGAGGCCGAGGGACGCCGGCCCCACCACGCGCATGCCGTGCGCGCGGGCCTTGTGCACCAGGGCGCGCTGCCGGACGATGCCGTCGCCGTCGTCGTCGGCATAGCCCGCCGTCACCACCAGAAGACCCTTGACGCCCGCGCGGGCGCATTCGTCGACGACGGCCTCCACCTGATCGTGCGGCACCGCGATGACGGCGAGGTCCACGGCCTCCGGCACCTCGGCCAGGGACGCGTGGGAGATCATTCCGTGGAGCTCGAACGCCTCCGGATTCACGGCGTAGACCCGGCCCGTGTAGCCGCCGTCGATCAGGTGCTCGAGGAGCGTGTAGCCCACGGTGCCCCATTCACGGCTCGCGCCGATCACCGCGACCGACGACGGCGTCAGGAGTTCTGCCATGCTCCTCGCCTCGGCGCGGTGCTCGCGTGCCTCCATGACCGCCTGCGACCTGCGTGTGGGGTCGATGTCGAAGCTCAGCATCACGACGCCGTCGTCGAAGTGCCGCTCCACCTCGTAGCCGGCCTCGGCGAACACGGTGATCATCTTGCGGTTCTCGGGAAGGACCTCGGCGGAGAAACGCCGGATGCCGTTCTCGCGTGCGGCGACGGCCAGGTGTTCGAGCAGGATGGACCCCACGCCGCGGCCCTGGTGATGGTCCGAGACGTTGAAAGCTACCTCTGCCTCGAGTGGATCGTCGAGGCGGTCGTAGCGGCCGATGCCGATGATGTCGGTACCCCGCGTGATCACGAATGCCACGCGGTCGTGGTGGTCCACCTCGGTGAAGCGCGCGAGCTCCTTCGCGCTGAGCTTGGCCTTGTAGGTGAAGAACCGGAGGTAGATGGAATTCTGCGACTGATGCATGTGGAAGGCCTGCACCGCGTCCGAGTCCGACGGGGAGATCGGCCGCAGGTGCGCCGTCCCGCCGTCGCGCAGGACGACATCAGCTTCCCAATATTCCGGGTATTGTCCGTCCGCCACCATAGACTCAGGGTAGTCGGCATCCCCCGGTTGCAGGCCCCGCCGCTGCCGGGGCCGTCCCTGGACAGCGGATACAGGCCGACGACACCGTCTCACCCACCCGACCTGTTGAGGAATCGCCGCACATGGCCAGGCGCCAGACCCCCGCTCTGCCGGAGGATTTCACCGAGAAAATCATCGACGTCGACGTCGAAGCCGAGATGGAGGAGTCCTTCCTCGAGTACGCGTACTCGGTCATCTACTCGCGTGCCCTTCCGGACGCGCGGGACGGCCTCAAGCCCGTGCAGCGGCGCATCCTGTACATGATGTCGGACATGGGCCTGCGCCCGGACCGCGGTCATGTGAAATCCGCGCGCGTGGTCGGCGAGGTCATGGGTAAGCTGCATCCGCACGGCGACAGCGCCATCTACGACGCCATGGTGCGCATGGCGCAGGACTTCTCGCTGCGGCTCCCCCTCATCGACGGGCACGGCAACTTCGGCTCGCTCGACGACGGACCGGCGGCCGCGCGGTACACCGAGGCCCGCCTCGCCGCTGCGGCCCTGACCATGACGAACCACCTCGACGAGGACGTCGTCGACTTCATCCCCAACTACGACAACTCCCTCGACCAGCCCGAAGTGCTGCCGGCCGCCTTCCCCAACCTCCTCGTCAACGGCGCCAGCGGGATCGCCGTCGGGATGGCGACGAACATGCCGCCGCACAACCTCGGCGAGGTCGTCGCGGCGGCCCGCCACCTCATCGCGAATCCGGATGCACCGCTCGAGGACCTCATGCGCTTCGTCCCCGGACCCGATCTGCCGAGCGGCGGCAAGATCGTGGGCCTGGACGGCGTGCGTGACGCCTATGCAACGGGCCGAGGCTCGTTCAAGACCCGCGCCACCGTCAAGGTCGAGCAGCTGTCCGCGCGGCGTACCGGCCTCGTGGTGACCGAACTGCCCTACACGGTGGGGCCGGAGAAGGTCATCGAGCGGATCAAGGACGCGGTCAACGCGAAGAAGCTGCAGGGCATCTCGGACATCGTCGACCTCACCGACCGCAAGCACGGCCTGCGCCTGGTGATCGAGCTCAAGAACGGGTTCAACCCCAACGCGGTCCTCGCGCAGCTCTACCGCTTCACGCCGATGGAGGACTCGTTCGGCATCAACAACGTGGCCCTCGTCGACGGGCAACCGCGGACGCTCGGGCTCCTGGAGCTGCTGAAGGTCTACGTCGCACACCGGATCCTCGTGGTCCGCCGCAGGACCTCCTACCGGCTGCAGCGCAAGCGTGACCGCCTGCACCTCGTCGAGGGCCTGCTCATCGCGATCCTCGATATCGACGAGGTCATCCAGGTCATCCGCTCCTCGGACGAGTCCTCCGCGGCCCGCGAACGCCTCATGTCCATCTACGACCTGACCGAGATCCAGGCCAATTACATCCTGGAGCTGAGGCTCCGCCAGCTGACGAAGTACTCGCGCATCGAACTCGAGAAGGAACAGGAGCAACTGCGCCTCGAGATCGCCGAGCTCGAGGGCATCCTCGGCTCGGAGGAGCGCCTCCGGACGCTCGTGTCCGACGAGCTCGCCGCCCTCTCGGAGCAGTTCGCAACACCGCGCCGTACGGTCCTCCTGGAGTCCGAAGCAGCCGCTCCGCTCAAGGGCTCGACCCTCCCTGCCCCGGCAGGGAAGGGTGCCAAGGCGATCATGCCCCTGGAGATCTCCGACGATCCCTGCTGGGTCCTGCTGTCGGCCTCCGGTCAGCTGGCGCGCACCTCGGATCGCCAGCCCCTGGCCGACGGTCAGCGGATCAAGCATGATGCCTTCCGCTCCGTCCTGGCCTCCACGGCTCGCGGGGAGGTCGGAGCGATCACCTCGGCGGGCCGGATGATCCGGCTGCAGGTAATGGACATGCCGGCACTGCCGCCCACGGCCGGAGTGCCGAACCTCGCGGGCGGCGTTCCATCGTCGGAGTTCATCACGCTCGAGCGCGGGGAGCGACTCGTCGGACTGGCACCGTTGGGCGCCGTGGTGGCTCTCGGGACCGCCCAGGGCGTGGTCAAGCGCGTGCAACCCGACTATCCGCTGAATCGGGACGACTGGGAGGTGATCTCCCTGAAGCCCAAGGACACGGTGGTGGGGGTCGCAACCGCCGCCGACCAGGACGATCTCGTCTTCATCACGCGCACGGCGCAGCTGCTGCGCTTCCCGGCGTCGGCCGTGCGACCGCAGGGCAGGACCGCCGGCGGCATGGCGGGCATCAAGCTCGCGGCCGGTGACACGGTGCTGCACTTCGGCGCGATCGCGTCCGGTGACGATCAGGGCGTGGTGGTGACGGTCACTGCTGCCGGCAGCACCCTGCCGGGCACATCTGCCGGGTCGGCCAAGGTCACCGAGTTGTCCGAGTACCCCGTCAAGGGCCGGGCGACGGCGGGAGTTCGAGCCCACCGCTTCCTCCGCGGCGAGGAGGCCCTCTCGCTGGCCTGGGCGGGCCATGGTCCGGCGCGCGCCGCTTCCGCCAACGGGGTGGCGCGGGCACTGCCCACCGAACACGGGCGCCGCGACGGCTCGGGCGTCCCGCTGACGCAGCAGATCGATGCCGTAGGACCGGCGCTGCTCGGACTTTTGGACGCCTCTGGCACGGGTGTCCGTCCCGCCGGCGGCTCGATCGGTCCCTCGGCGGACGGGCCTGCCGGCGGCGTCAGGATCATCGACGGATCAGCGTCGGCCGACCGTATGCCGGACGACGGTCCTGATGACGCACAGGGAACATTGCTCTAGGCGGGTTTGTCCGCCGTGACACTCAGCGGCAGGTCGAACACGATCGATCGCTGCGTCGGCCCGTACCCCATGCGCTCGTACAGTCCCAGGGCGCCCGATGGGTTCTCGGTGTCGACGCCGAGCCCGGCGTTGTCCATGCCTGCTGCTCGGTAACGCCTCATCGCCTCGGCCAGGAGCGCCGGCGCCAGTCCGCGGCCACGCCAGGTCTTCCTGACACCCAGCAGGTCGGTGTAGCCCTCGGAGTGCCCGAGCAGTTCCTTCGAATCGGGGTCGTAGCTGGCCAGGTGGTACGCCACCACCTCGCCGGTCGCGGGGTCGAGCAGGGCGAGGCTCCAGTCGTCGCGGAACTCGGGGTGGGTGACCGTGAACTGCCAGGATTCCTGGTCACGGGGCTCACTCCCCCAATGGTCCTGGAACGCATCGTTGTGGGCGAGCCGTACGAGCTCGACGAGGTTGCGGTCCGCGCCATCGGCGAAACTCAGCAGGTGCAGTTCGGCGGGGAACGGCAGGTCCGGGATCGGCTGGGAGAGAGGTCGCGTCATCTCGGTGAAGTACCTGACGATCGTGCTGCCGCTCGCCGTGAGCAGGGCCAGATGCGAGGGGTTGCGCTCCTCGACGTAGTTCCTGAAGACGCCATCGGTCCGGCCGGTCTCCTGCAGTCGCTCGATCGCGCGCCACGCCTGCCAGCTGAAGACCGCTCGTCCGATCCCCCGTCGGCGCCACCCCGGGTCCACCCCGCCCGCGCCGTGCACGACCGAGGAGCCCGCATTCATCGAGAGACGTCCGAAGGCGCGCGGGAGGCCGTCGTCGTCGAAACCCGCGATGGTGTCGCGCCGAGGATCGTTCTTCGACGCCCTCAGGGCCTGCTCGAGGTCGGCGCGCTGCTCCACCCAGTCCGGCTCGTCCGCCGCGGCGATGCACTGGATCAGCGAGAGCCAGCGCTCGATATCGGCGTAGGAGAGCGGTCGCCACTGCAACAGATCCGGCAACGGCGGAGCACGGTGCCCGGGCTCGCCGGTGGAGCCTGCATCCTTGAGGGGCATCTCGGGCGTGCTCATGGTGCCAGCGTATTCCCTGGGCGGCTGCCTCCGCCGGATGTTTCAGCTCCGGCAGGGCGCGACGCAGCCGCCGACACCCACAGCGAGCGGTAGGTCGGACGCGGTTACCAGGACTCCGATCCTGCGTGAGGCAGGGGGTGAGCCGATCCCAGCACGACGACGTCATCACACAGCGCTGCCTCGTCGGGGTCGTGGGTCACCAGGAGGACCGCCGTCTCGGGAAGCCCGTGCCGCAGATCCTCGAGCAACGATCGGGCGCCGGCGGCGTCGAGGTGAGCGATGGGCTCGTCGAGGAGGACGACGCCGGATCGGGTCAGCAGTGCGCGAGCCACGGCAAGTCGTTGGCGCTGACCGCCGGACAGGCGCGATCCACCCGATCCGGCCTGGGCATCGAGGCCGTTCTCCAGACCGGCCACCATGTCGGCCAGTCCCACAGCACGGATGACAGCGTGGAGCTCTTCCTCGGTCGCGGGATCCCCGGGGGCTCGCGCGAGCTGGAGGTTGGACCTCAGGGTGGAGGTGAACAGGTGGCTCTCCTGGGGGCACCAGGCGATGCGAGGCACACCACCGACGACGCTGGTCGACCCGTTGACCACGAGACGGCCCTCATCGAGGGGCAGGAATCCCAACAGTGCTCCCAGGATGGTCGATTTGCCGCTGCCGGACGGGCCGGTGAGACCTGTCCACCGTCCGGGAGCCAACTGCAGGTTCACCCCGGTGACCACAGGATGACCCGGCTGGTAGCCGATCCCGGCGTCGTCGAGGGCGAGCGTCCTCACCGGAACGACCTCCGGTCCGTGGATGCTCGCTGCCTGCTCCTCCTGCCGATCCGGGGAAGGACCCAGCATCGGCCGGATGCGGCGTGTAACCGCAGAGAGGGGACCCCAGTGCTGGACGGCCGCTGTCCCTGCGACGAAGGGTTCGATCAGGGCGAGCTGCATGAGCACCAACACGGCCGTGGTGTCAGCCGCTACCCCATTCGCGGTGACAAGGATGCCGAGGGCCGCGGCACAGCACGCGGCAACGATCACCGCCGTCGATGCGCCGGCTGCGGCCGCCGACCGGCGTGCTGCCACCGCGACCCGTCCGTCGAGCGTCCGTGTCCCCGCGAGCGCGGCGCGGTGGACACCGTTCACCCTGAGGTCCGGCGCTGCCCGCAGCAGGCGTGTGATGCGTTCAAGAGCCTCGGCGCGTATCTCCACGGCTGCGGCACCGGCGGCCTGCTCGCGCAGGACCGCGACGAGCGGCGCGACGACGACGGCGGCACCGACGGCGAGCGCCTGCCAGCCGAGCGAGGCAGGGTGCAGGATGGCGGTCGTGACGAGCGCCGCGATACCGGTGAGGGCGGAGGTGACGAACGGTAACAGCGCACGCGCGGAGAGGTCCCTCAGTTCGTCGACGTCACCGATCAGGCGTTCGATTCCTCCTGAGCCGCGTGCGATGGTTCGCCAGGACCGTCCGGCGCGGAGCAGCCCGGTCCACAGGCGCAGTCGCGTGTCATCCGCTCGATGGAAGACCGCCCGGTGGAGCCAGAGCCGTTCCTCGTAGCGCAGGAGGGACCGGCCGATGCCGAAGAAACGCACACCGACGATGGCCGTCAGGAGATAGAGGATCGGGGGCTGCTCCGCAGCTCGGACGATCAGCCAGCCGCTGAGGGCCGTCAGTGCGACAGCGAAGACGGCGGCGCCCAGGCCCAGCGCCGCCGCCGCAAGGAAGCGTCGGTCCCACGGCCGGACGAGTGCAAGCACGTCATGGGCCGACTGGCACAACGATGCTCCCGTCGTCACCGGCGTCGGTGTCGTCCTCGTAAGCGTCGTACCCGGTGCCGTAGTCGTCGTTGCCGTAGTCGTAGTCGTGGTCGTCGTAGCCGTTGCCGTAGCCGTCGTTGCCGTAGTCGTCGTTGCCGTAGTCCTCGGCGCCGACGACGGCAGGGTCCGCAGCGTGCGAGGGAGCGCTCCACCGGAACGGGTATCGACCGAGTTGACGGGGTCAACGGTCATGGCCGCGATGTCCCTGGCGTGGAAGGACGACGACGAGGACTCTGCCGACAATGAGGGAGCGGGCCTCGGACCGAGCCATAGCTCGGACGCCGCGATGCCCGCCGTCTCGTCGTCGTGCGCGATCAGGAGGACCGTCAGCCCGGGCCGGCGTGCCTGGAGGGCCGCCCGGATGGCTGCCGACGACTCTTCGTCGACATGCGCGGTGGGCTCGTCGAGGAGCAGGAGGCGGACCAACGGATCCTGTGCGCGCATGAGCGCCCGGGCGACGGCGACACGCCTCAGCTCGCCGGGACTCAGCTCCCCCGTAGCCCTGTCCACGAGTCCGCCCGCCCCCACGGATGCGAGCGTCTCCGTAATCGACGGATCGTCCTCGGAGACCCCGCCGTACAGGGCGAGTTCCGCGCGGACCGAACTCATGAGCACTTCGGGGTGTTGCGGGACCCATGCGACTCCACCGTCCTCGAGGCCCGTCATGCTGCCCGCGAGCTGGAGACCCGGCGGGACTGCCCCGCCCCCGGCCAGTGCTCGCATGAGCGTCGATTTTCCCGATCCGCTCGGACCTCGGAGAGCCGTGACGGAGCCGGGTCGAAGTGTGAACGACACGCGGTCGACGACCGGCTCCAGGACGCCGTCGTACCGGGCAGTCAGTCCTTCCACGCTCACACCGGCCCATGCCACGGCGGTTTCCCGATAGGCCGTCGACGGGGCTGCTTCCCCGGCTCCTCGCGCAGCGTCGACACCGGCCGGTCCCGGGGCTGCTCCCCCGGCCCCTTGCGCAGCGTCGACACCGGCCGGTCCCGCAGCGTCGACACCGGCCGGTCGCGGGGCGTCGATCACGGCGCGTACCCGCGACCCGGCCTCCTCGCCGTCCTCGCTCGCATGGTGGGCTGCACCGACGTCGCGGATCGGGCCGTAGCATTCCGGCGCGAGGATGAGTGCGATCAGGGCCGTTTCCAGACTCAGGTCGCCGTGGATCAGGCGGATGCCGGCGAACACCGCGACGACGGCGACGGAGATGGTGCTGATCAGTTCCAGGGCGAGGGAAGACAGGAAGACCGTGCGGAGCGTCGTCATCGTACGCGAGGTGTAGGCGCCGGCGATGTCGTTGAGAGCCCGCGTCTGCTCAGCGGCCCGCCCGAGGCCCACCAGGACGGGGAGACCCCGAGCGAGTTCGAGCAGGTGGTCGGAAAGACGCCCGAGCGCCGCAGCTGCCTGCTGCGTGCGGTCCTGGGTGTGCAGGCCGATCAGCGCCATGAAGACCGGGACGAGAGGCACTGTGAGGACGATGATGAGCGCGCTGACCCAGTCGGCGGCGAGGATCCGCGCACCGATGAGAAGCGGCACCACGGCGCAGGTGATGAGCGCGGGCAGGTACTGCGTGTAGTACTTGTCGAGCCCGTCGAGGCCACGGGTCAGCAGCACTGCCAGGGAACCCTGTCCGCTGCCGGGCGCTGCCGTGGGCGCAGTGCCGCCGTCGTCGAGCACGCGAAGGAGGGCGGACTCGCGCATCCGCTCCCTGACACCCATCGCCAGTCGCGCCGCCGTCGCATCCTGACCCCAGGCCGCGACTGTGCGCAATCCTGCGCCGGCGATGCCCTGGAGCAGGACCGAACGGACGTCCAACGAATCGGCGGCGAGGGACGCAATCCCGAGAGCGAGGGCCTGCGCCATGAGAACCAGGCCCAGGGCGCGGGCGGCGGCTAGGGCCCCGAGGAGATACACGGCCGTTCCGGACCCCGCCGCTCCCGCCGGCCCACCCGCCCGGAGGGAGGAGATCGGCGAGACCCGGTGCGTCTGCTGCCCGCTTCCCGTGCCGCCGTCGGCGGCGGCCGGTGCTGTGGTCGGTGAAGCAGTCGGCGGTGAGGTGGGCGTGCTCTCGTGCATGGGTGTCCTGGTGGCTCCGCTCACAGGGCTGTGACGGCGTGCGCGGCGGGGATGCTCGCCTCGGACACACGCCGACGGAAGACCCAGTATGTCCAGGCCTGATAAGCGAGGACGAGCGGGAGTCCGAAGCACGCAACCAGACTCATCAGTCCGAGGGTGTAGGGCGAGGAGGACGCATTCTGCACCGTCAGGTCGAAGGCCGGGTCGAGGGTGGAGGGCAGGACCACGGGGAAGGCGGCCCCGAAGATCGACCCGATGAGGGCCAGCATGCCGACCCCCAGTCCGGCGAAGGCCCGCCCGTCGCGGCCGACGGTCGCGGCGCGGTAGGACGCGATGAATGCCACGACCGCAAGCACGACGACGAACCACGTGACGACCGTGCCGCTGCCCACCTGCACGAGCAGCGCCCAACCCAGGAACGGGATCATGGCGACCGGCAGGAGTCGGCGGAAGAGCCGGTCCGCCTGACTGCGGATGCTCCCCTCCGTCTTCAGCGCCACGAAGGCTGCGGCGTGGACGAGGCAGAAGAGCACGACGGCGACGGCACCGAGCAATGCGGGCATCGTGGCCCAGGCGAAGGCACCGCCCACGCGATTGCCATTGACGTCGAGCGGCAGCCCCGTGGTCGTGAGGGCGAGCGCGGCACCGATGCCTGCCGCTGCAATGAAGGATCCGACGGCGATGGCCCAGTCCCAGCGGTCCCGCCACGCGTCGCTGTCCCGCTTTCCGCGCCACTCGAAGGCGACAGCACGAAAGATGAGGCCGAGGAGCACGAGCAGGAACGGCAGGTAGAGCGCCGACAGCAGCGACGCGTACCAGTGGGGAAACGCGGCGAAGGTGGCGCCTACAGCGGTGACGAGCCAGACCTCGTTGCCGTCCCAGACGGGGCCGACCGTATTCAGCAGGACGCGCCGCTGGGTGTCGTTGCGTGCCATGAGTTTCATGAGCATGCCCACCCCGAGATCGAACCCCTCGAGAAAGAGGTAGCCGGCCCACAGCACGGCGATCAGGACGAACCAGAGGGTAGGCAAGGCCTCGGTCATCGAAGCACCTTTCGGGGAGTCGCAGGCATCAGGTATGCGCGGACGGGGTCGGGGCGGGCCCCGCCGCGGGCAGCGACGGTAGTCCGCACCCGCGCAGCGCGAGTGGTTTTCGGCGACGTAGCGCCAATCCTCCGCGCCCGCACAGCACCGGTTGCGTGCGCCGACGCGACGCCCGTCCGCGACCGCGCAGCGCAAGTGGTTTGCGCCCGGTCAGTAGGCGAAAGCGAGGACATCGCCGTCGTCCTTTCCTCCGTGGCGCGCTCCGGACACGCCGCTCCCGCCGTCGCCCCCGTGACCGGAGTCCGAACCTGCCTGCGCCAGCTCCGGCATGGCTGAGGCGGTGCCACCCCGGACGTAGGAGAAGAGGAGCTTCACCTCGACCACGAGCAGGACGGCGTACACCGAGGTCAGTGCCACGAGGGACGCGACCAGCTCGCCGAGGGAGACCCCGGGCGACACGGCGGCGGCGGTGAACATGAAGACGCTGTCGATACCGGAGGGGTCGGGATTCGGCGCGACGACGAACGGCTGCCGGCCCATCTCCGTGAAGATCCAGCCTGCCGAGTTGGCGCCGAAGGGGGCGAGGATCCCGAAGACTGCGAGCCGCATGAGCCAGCGGGATTCGGGAACGGTCCCCTTCCTGAGGACCCAGAGGGCGAGCGCGGCGGCACCCGCGGCGATCGCCCCGAAGCCGATCATGATGCGGAAGCCCCAGTAGGTGACCTCCATGACGGGTAGGTAATCGATCTCCGTGCCCGCCCGCTCGCCGTACATGGGATCGTCGGGCAAGGTAGTGCCGTACTTCTCCTGATATTCGGGAAGCAGGGTGTTCACGCCCTTGACCTCGGTGGTGAAGTCGCCGTTGGCCAGGAAGGACAGCACGCCGGGTACCTCGATGACGGCCGTGATGTCGTCACAGCTCTGCGCGCCGAGGTTGCCGACGGAGAGGATGGAGAATCCCGTGCCGTCGTGGCAGGCAGCCTCGGCTGCAGCCATCTTCATGGGCTGCTGGTCGAACATGAGCTTGCCCTGCAGGTCACCGGTGATGCCTGTCCCCGCGAAGGCGATCATGGCGACAATGGCCCCGGCCCGGGCGGACACCAGCCACACCCTGTGGTCGACGGCGTCACGGGCACCGCCGGCATCGCCCACGATCACGGTGCCATGGGCACCCACCGTGTCGAGGCCGTCGTGGCGTCGCTTGTGCAGGTGATACCAGCTGATACCGAGGAGGAAGGCACCTGCGACCGCCAGTGCGCCGAAGACGGTGTGCGGGAAGGCGACCAGTGCCGTGTTGTTCGTGAAGACCGCCCAGGCGTCGACCATCACGGGCCGGCCGTCGACCATCTCGACCCCCACGGGGTGCTGCATCCACGAGTTCGCCACCAGGATGAAGTAGGCAGAGAACACTGAGGCGAGCACTGCGGCCCAGAGACAGAGCAGGTGGACCAGACGTGGCAGCCGGCCCCAGCCGAAGATCCAGAGGCCGAGGAAGGTGGATTCCACGAAGAAGGCAAGGAGTGCCTCCATGGCGAGCGGGGCACCGAAGACGTCACCGACGAAGCGGCTGTACTCGCTCCAGGCCATCCCGAACTGGAATTCCTGCACCAGGCCCGTCGCCACACCCATGATGAAGTTGATGAGGAAGAGCTTGCCCCAGAACTTCGTCATGCGCAGGTAGTGCTCCTTCCCGGAGCGGTGCCACATGGTCTGCATCACGGCTACCAGCAAACCCAGCCCGATCGTCAGGGGGACCATGAGGAAGTGATAGACGGTGGTGATTCCGAATTGCCACCTGGCAATTTCCAAGGCTTCCATGTGGCCCTCTCAGCAGCGCCTGGCGTCAGTGTCGACGGAACTTCTACAGTCTGTAGAACAAGTTCTTCTACCTATCGTAGAACATGCACGGCATCATTTCTACGTAGAGTAGAAATGTGGTGCAAGAAGTTGTACGTTAGATGCACCACGCTTCATCGCTCGCTTCGGGGAGCGGATCCGGGTCCAGGTCGGATCGGGATCGCAATTGATCGAAGGAAGAACATGGCAACGCTCGGAGATCTCGAACGCACAGTGATGGAACTGCTGTGGGCAACGCCGGAAGCGATGACCGCCAATGAGCTGCGGGATGCCATTGCCGAGGCGCCCCTGGGAGAAGTGGGACGCGAGCTCGCCGTGACGACGGTCCTCACCGTCCTCTCGCGGCTCGAGAAGAAGGGACTGGTCAAGCGGGAGCGCGACAACCGGCCCCACCGCTACAAATCCGTGACGAGCCGCGAGGACCACACGGCTGAACTCATGCACGAGGTACTCGTGACCGCACCGGATCGCGAAGCAGTTCTGGCGCGCTTCATCGGCAGCGTCTCCGAAACCGAGGCACAAACCCTGCGCAAGCTGCTCGGCGGCAGCTGACCCGCCCGTGTTCTGGGCCTCCTACCTGCTCGCGGCCCTCGCGATCCTCCTTGCGTGGCCTGCCCCCATTGCCCTTTCCCGCGCCTCCTGGCCTGCCCGTGCACCCTTCACGGCCATGGTGCTATGGCAGTCGATCGCTCTTGCCGGCGGACTGTCGATGATCGGGGCCATGCTCGTGTGGGGCCTCGAACCGCTGGGGGACAATCTCATTTCGGCGTCGTCCGGGTTCTTCGACATCGTGCTCAATGACAGGTCCGCGCAGACCCTCGGCGTGATCCACGTTTTCGCCATCAGCGCCGCAACACTCCTGTTCGGCCACCTCGTCTTCACCCTGGCCCTGACGTTCGTCCGGATCCGTCGGCAGCGTCGTCGCCATCGCGACATGCTCAATCTGCTGAGCTCCCCTGCGGCCGACCAGCCAGCGACCCTCGTCATCAATCACCCGGCTCCCGTGGCCTACTGCCTCCCCGGCGGCGCACGCTCGGTCACCGTCATGTCCGACGGCCTGATGGATCTGCTGAGCCGCGCGGAACTCGACGCCGTCCTCACCCACGAGAACGCGCACCTCCACCAGCGCCACCACCTGCTGCTGTGGGCATTTGCTGCCTGGCGTTCGGCCTTACCGTGGCTTCCGACGTCGCAACTGGCGCAGCGCGCCGTGAGCGAACTGATCGAAATGCTCGCCGACGATGAGGCGCTGCGCCACGTGGATGAACAAACGCTCATGCGCGCCATCGTGATCGTCGGTGCAGGCACACTTCCTCGCGCAGCGGACCCCCTTGATGATCCCCTCGCGGACGAGACCAGGTTCGGGACCACCCCGGGGGCGGACGTAACGGGTGGTACCGCGGACGCGCACTCCACCGCGCCTCGCCTGCGCCGGTTACTCACTCCGCTGCCACCCCTCGGCAGGGTCCAGCAAGCGCTCGCGCTGTCGACAGCAGGCTTGTTGCTCGTGGTGCCGCCGGCCCTGCTGGTCGCTCCGGAACTGCTCGGCTGACGCTTCCGGCTACTGGCAGTCCATCGGCGCCCCGTCAGGCGTCGATGCGATCGCGATCCAGGGATGCTGCCCCAGCGACGATGAAATCCTTCCGCGGCGCGACGTCGCTGCCCATCAGGAGATCGAACACCCGCTCGGCCGACTCCGCTTCCTGGATTCGCACCCGCCTCAAGGTCCTGTGCCTGGGGTCCATCGTGGTCTCCGCGAGCTGGTCGGCGTCCATTTCCCCCAGCCCCTTGTAGCGCTGGATAGGTGACTTGTAGCGCTTGCCCTGCTTCTCCATGGCCGCGAGGAGACGTGTCAGTTCCGCCTCCGAGTAGGTGTAGATCATCTCGTTCGCTTTGGATCCGCCGTTGATCACCTCGACGCGGTGAAGGGGCGGCACGGCGGCATACACGCGTCCGGCCTCGACCAGCGGCCGCATGTAGCGGAAGAACAGGGTGAGCAGCAGGGTCCGGATATGGGCACCGTCCACATCGGCGTCGGTCATCAGGATGACCTTGCCGTAGCGCCGGGCATCGAGCTGGAAACTCCTGCCGGAACCGGCCCCGATGACCTGGATGAGTGCGGCACACTCGGCATTCGAGAGCATGTCGCCGACGGAGGCCTTCTGCACGTTGAGGATCTTGCCTCGGATGGGCAGGAGCGCCTGATAATCGGATGACCGGGCATTCTTCGCGGTACCGAGGGCGCTGTCGCCCTCGACGATGAACAGCTCGGAACGTTCCTGGTCGTCGATCCGGCAGTCGGCGAGCTTGGCCGGCATGGTCGACGTCTCGAGGGCGTTCTTGCGGCGCTGTGTTTCCTTATGCACCCTCGCGGAGATACGTGACTTCATCTCCGCGACGACCTTCTCCAGCAGGAGAGTCGACTGGACCTTGTCATTCCGGGCAGAGGAGGAGAGGCGCGCCTGCAGTTCCTTCTCGACGACTTTCGTCACGATGGCCTTGACGGCCGAGGTACCGAGGATCTCCTTCGTCTGACCCTCGAACTGAGGCTCCGCGAGCCGCACGGTGAGAACTGCGGTCAGTCCTGCGAAGACGTCGTCCTTCTCGATTTTGTCGCTGCCGGCCTTCAACTTGCGGGCGTTGTCCCCGATCACCTTGCGGAAGGTCTTCAGCAGGGCCTGCTCGAAGCCGCTCTGATGCGTGCCGCCCTTCGGCGTCGCGATGATGTTCACGTAGCTCCGGACGGTCGTCTCGTAACCGATACCCCAGCGCAGGGCGATGTCGACGTCGCAGTCGCGCTCGACTTCTGCCATCTGGCTGTGGCCGCGGTCATCGAGGACGGGGACGGACTCCTTGAAACGGCCGGAGCCCTGAATGCGCCACACGTCGGTGACGGCCGCGTCGAGGGCGAGGAACTCGGCATACTCCGAAATTCCACCGTCGTGCTGGAAGACTTCCTCGACCGGTCCGGATTCGCCGGGCGTGCCCGGCATCTTCCGCTCGTCCCGCAGTACGATGCGGAGTCCCGGCACCAGGAACGACGTCTGGCGAGCCCGCGTCTGAAGCTCCTCGTAGGAGAAGGCTGCGTCTGCGGTGAAGATCTGGCGGTCAGCCCAGTACCTGATGCGCGTGCCGGTGACCCCGCGCTTCGCCGTGCCGACCACCTCGAGGCGCGATCCGTCGAGGAAGGGTTCGAAGGCGGACGTCGGCGACGGCGTCTTCGCGTCCTTGAACACGCCCGGCTCACCCCGCCGGAAGGACATTGCATAGGTCTTGCTACCGCGGTCCACGAACGCATCGAGTCGGGAGGACAGGGCATTGACGACGCTCGCGCCGACGCCATGGAGTCCGCCCGACGCCGTGTACGAACCGCCGCCGAACTTGCCGCCCGCGTGGAGTTTGGTGAAAACGACCTCGACACCCGTCAAACCGGTCTTCGGTTCGATGTCGACCGGGATCCCTCGGCCGTCGTCATGGATCTCGACGGACCCGTCGGCGTGCAGGATCACCGTGATGCTCTGCCCGTATCCTGCCAACGCTTCATCGACGGAGTTGTCGATGATTTCCCACAGGCAGTGCATCAGGCCGCGCGAGTCCGTCGATCCGATGTACATGCCGGGACGCTTGCGGACCGCTTCGAGGCCCTCGAGGACCGAGAGGTGCCGGGCTGTGTAGTCCGAAGTGGGGGGTGTCACAGTGCAGTGGTCTCCTTGGCAGGACGGCACGATCCAGGACAGGCGTCAGGAGGGTGATTGCGGAAAAGGTTTCGATTCAGTTTATTACGCGGGACCGACACGCTGCGGCAGGCGCGTCCTGCCGCGGAATCCCGCCCCTGCCGAAGTGTGACCCATACCCCTGGTACGCCCGGAGCGAAAGGAGGCCCAGCCAGCGAAGCAGTGGCAACGAATAGTGGTTATATGAGTACACGATCCACATGAGGAGGCAATCATGACCACTGCAGTAGCAACTCGCGAACTCACTGCCCTGGACCGCTGCGACCGATGCGGTGCCCAGGCTTACGTGCGGGCAGTCCTTCAGTCCTCCGGTGGAGAGCTTCTGTTCTGCGGCCACCACGCGCGCGCCGTCGAAGCGAACCTGAAGCCGCTCACATCCGAGTGGCAGGACGAAACCGAGCGGCTCCGCGAAAAGCCGGCCGTACCGGCTGACTGACCTGCGGACCTCCGCACACCGACTTCAGAGCAAGCGCCCCCGTGTACAAGGCGCTGAAGATGAGAAGAACGGGTCCCCTCCACCGGAGGGGGCCCGTTCTTTTGTCGTCCTCGACAAGCCTGTTCACCTTCGACGACGTTCATGCACAGTGCTCCCGTCTGCTCATGAAGCCGGACCTCACGCGCAGGAGGTTCTCCGGACAAGACACAGGGCCCCTCCCGGAGGAAGGGCCCTGCGTCTTGTCCGAGCGGGTTTCGCTGAATCAGTCGAGGTAGTCGCGCAACACCTGGGACCGGGACGGGTGCCGCAGCTTCGACATCGTCTTCGATTCGATCTGGCGGATCCGCTCACGGGTGACCCCGTAGACCTTACCGATCTCGTCCAGCGTTTTGGGCTGTCCGTCGGTCAGGCCGAAGCGCATCGCGACGACGCCTGCTTCGCGTTCCGACAATGTGTCGAGCACCGAGTGGAGCTGCTCCTGAAGGAGAGTGAAACTGACGGCGTCGGCCGGAACGACTGCCTCGGAGTCCTCGATCAGGTCGCCGAACTCCGAGTCGCCGTCCTCGCCGAGGGGGGTATGCAGTGAGATGGGCTCGCGGCCGTACTTCTGGACCTCGACGACCTTCTCCGGTGTCATGTCCAGTTCGAGCGCAAGCTCCTCCGGTGTTGGTTCCCGTCCAAGGTCCTGCAGCATCTGGCGCTGGACGCGTGCGAGCTTGTTGATGACCTCGACCATGTGCACCGGGATGCGGATGGTCCGGGCCTGGTCAGCCATGGCACGCGTGATGGCCTGGCGGATCCACCAGGTCGCGTAGGTCGAGAACTTGAAGCCCTTGGTGTAGTCGAATTTCTCGACTGCGCGGATGAGACCCAGGTTCCCTTCCTGGATGAGGTCGAGGAAGAGCATGCCGCGGCCGGTATAGCGCTTGGCAAGGGATACGACGAGGCGGAGGTTCGCCTCGAGCAGGTGGTTCTTCGCCCTCTTGCCGTCATGGATGACGAATTCGAGCTCGCGCTTCAGCTTGGGATCCATGTCCGGATCAGCCGCGATCTTCTCCTCGGCGAAGAGGCCTGCTTCGATACGGAGTGCCAGATCGACTTCCTGCTCGGCATTGAGCAGTGCGACCTTTCCGATCTGCTTGAGGTAGTCCTTGACAGGGTCGGCCGTGGCACCGGCCGAGACGACCTGCTGGGCGGGAGCGTCGTCGTCGTCGGCGTCGGAGTAGACGAAACCGGTGGTGGTGCCGCCCTCGGCGACATCGGGCTTTGCGTCCTCGGCGTCTACGGCGACATCGACGGCCGGATCCGCTGCATCGAGCGTGTCCACCGAACCCTGGGCATCCGAGGTGGAAGCCTTTGCGGCCGCCGCGGAGGAAGCAGCCTTCGTCGCGGGCTTCTTCGCCGCTACCCGTCGCTTGGTAGTGGTGGTACCAGCGTCTGTCGACGCCGGTGCTGCTGTCTTCTTGACCGACACAGAGAACCTTTCGTACGGCGGTGTGTGGTGCCATCAGACGGACAACACCACTATGACCCTGTCAAGTCCGCGCTGTTACCAGGCGAACCCGGCGGGGCCTGCTCCCATTGGAACGGTCCTGCCGACCGTGCTATTCCCCTCGGCGTGCGCCTCAAGGCGACGACCTACATGGGATGCTCGGTGCTGTTCTGGTGCACGGACCCAACCGGGTCTCAACCTTTATTGTCTCACGCTTCGCTGTCACGTCGGAAATTCCCAGCTTGCTGAACGCGACGGGGTGACGCGTCGTTTCCGGCCCCGGCGCAGCTCTCCCCGTCAGGCCGCTCTGCGGGAAGTGCGCCCTGCTTCGGCCGTCCAGGCAGTCGAACGGATCCGGGCCCAGGCAGGCAGTCCGCCACGACGCAGGAGCTCCTGGAGGAGCCGCGCGAGCCGATAGCCGGGTACCGCCTGCTCCGCTGCATCCAGGAATACCGCTGCGCGCGAGCCCCGGCCGCGCGCATATTCGAACCAGGCGCACATCGTCAGCACTGCCGCGCGCGACTCCCCCTCGGCCGCACAGGCGAGGCCCCCGAGAACAAGGGTCATCGAATCGACGCGACGCCAGTCGATTTTTCCTGTGAATCGACCGGCCAGAACGTCGGCATACAACTGGGCCGCGTCCTCGCCGGCATCTTCTCGCCGGGACGGGTCACGATTATCGCCCGAAGCAATCCTGCAGATGGCAACGGGCAGCGCGGCCTCTGCGGCTCCAACGGCGGTGCGGAGTTCGCCCGGCATGACCACCTCGGGTACCCACGGCGTGACGGACGCACCGATGGTGAGGCCGGTTTCCCGGCCACCAGCGCGTTCCTGAAACCCGTCAGGCTCTTCCGACTGCTCGAGCAGGCAGCACGCTGTTGCGCCCTCGAGGGCGGTAACCGACCCCACGCACGCGCTTGCAAGAAGGAAATCACGAATGGTCCGCGACTCGACACTGGCCAACAGGAATCCGGCGAGGTCGGGCTCGACGTCCACGCGGAACCCGCCCGCGTCCTGCAGGACGGCGTCCCAGACGGCAGAGGTGGCGTGGAACTGCGCCTCGTCCGTCCAATGGCCCGCACAGCAAGCGGCGTAGTGCGCCTGCGCATCCTCGACAGCAGGGATGGTTGTCGCCGACGTCCCCGACCTGGCGACGACGGCAGGGGCCTCGCGGAAGACGGCTTCGGGGGCCGATGGATGGAAAGCACTTCCGCCGAAGATGAGTTCCGCGTTCAGGGCGCTGTCCACGACGGCGTCGAGGGGCTGCCCGGGCCAGGGGCAGCAATCCGCGTCCATGCAGAAGTAGTCGCGCCACCCTCCTGCGGAAACGAACCAGCCGCCTCCCACAGGCAATCCTGCAGCTCCCAGCACGGCTTCGAGCTTCAGCACCATCGGCACACGCGGTGCGGGAGCACCTCGTGCCCATTCCTGCCGGGCGTACACGACCACGAGCGAACCGTCGGCGCCGGCGTCACCCCGGAGGAAGGACAACACCCCCTGAGCGAAGACCAGTAGGTCGGAGCCGTCCGGCGGCAGGTCCACCCGCAGCGTGGCACCCAGTTTCCGGCCCGATGTCGTCAGGACGACCAGGCTCTCCTCGGGCATGAAACCGAGGGCGTGGGGTATGTAGGACAGCATGTCGGCCGGTGATGTGACGGCAAAGGGTGAGGACGTCGGGCTGCCGGGTGCGGGGCTTATGGAGGAGGTCATGCGGAACAGCCTGCTGCCCCTGCTCCGGTCAGGCTCCTGACAGGAGCACTATGTGGACAAGCCGCGTTGTCTTATCAATAGGAGAGCGCTGCCGCGCGGACTCCGCAGGGTCGCTCGGCGGCGCACGATGACTAGCTGTCGCGCCTCCGGGCCGCCTTCTCCTCCCGGCGTCTACGGCGTTCCCGAGCGAGGGCTTCCCGCAACGGAGGAACGACGACGCCCTGTTCCGCCATCCGCCGTCGAACCCGCCGCCGGGCGCTCACGATCGCGATGGCGCCGGTCGCGAGCACCACGAGCTGCACGGCCATTGCGAGGCGGAAGGATGCCAGCGCGTACAGGTCACCTTGAGAGAAACCACTTCCGAGCAGCAGATCGAGGACGACCCCGATGACGAACATCGTCATCAGGGATGCCATGAAACCACCGATGTTCACGATCCCTGTGGCCGTTCCCATACGGGCTGCCGGATTGAACGTGCGGGCGAAGTCGAAGGCGATCATGGAACCCGGCCCGCCGACGGCCAGCGCCACCACGAGCAGTGTGAGCAGCGGCAGTGGCGCGGGACCCGGGTACAGCAGCACCGCGAGCCACGCACCCGACATCAGGGCGGCGATAGCGAGCACCATCGTGGACCGCCGCAGCGGATGCCGACCGACGTAACGGCCGAGGAGAGGCCCGCAGGCGATGCCCACCGCCACGAAGAGGGTCATGAGGGCGGACGCGGGGCCCTCCCCCACCTTCTCCGCTCGCACCAGGTAGGGGTAGCCCCACATCAGGACGAAGACCGTCCCGGGGAACTGGATGGTGAAGTGGGACCACAGCCCGAGGCGTGTTCCGGGTTGCTTCCACGCCTCCGCGAGAGACGCACCGGTCTCCCTGAGCGTCTGGGTGGTGCGCTCCGAGCCGGCCACGGGAGAATCGCGGATCACGCTGACGGAGAGCACGACGGCGATCACCGAGAGCGCCGCCGCGGACAGGAACGCGGGTTGCCATCCGAAGGTCGAGAGCAACGCCACGAAGGGGATGACCGAGACCACCTGCCCGAGCTGCCCGATGATTCCGGTCCATTGCGTCAGGACGGGTATGCGCCGGGGTTCGAACCAGGCAGGAAGCAGTCGCAGGACGCTGATGAACGTCGTCGCGTCCCCCGCACCCACGAACAGGCGGCCGATGATGCCGGCGCCCACGGAGTCCGCGAACGCGAGTTGTGCCTGACCGACCGCCATCAGGATGCCGCCGGTCACGATGAGCGCACGGGGGCCCCAGCGGTCCACGAGGACACCCACGGGCACCTGGAGGCCCGCATACACGAGCAGCTGGACGACGGTGAACACCGACAACTGGGAGGCTGATGCGCTGAAGCGGTCCGTGGCTTCCAGTCCGGCTACGCCGAACGTGGTGCGCTGGGTGACTGCGACGAGGTAGGCCGCCACACCCGCCGCCCAGACCAGGGTCGCCCTCGAAGGATTCACTCCCCTAGTATCCCGCCGCTGGTATCCCGCCGCTGCCGCCGGGCCCTACCCGCCCTTCGGAGTGTTGCTGCACATGAAGATGCCCTCCCGCCGGAGGGGCAGGAGGGCATTTTCATGTGCTATCGGACTTTCAGGTCGTGGGGCGGGGATCAGCGTCGGGAGTTCCGTCGTCGGCCGTTTTGGGATCGGCAGATACGCCGGAATCCGCGGAACCGGGCGACTGCTCACTCCGCCCGCCGTCGCCGCTCCCGTAGTCGATGGGCGTCGTACCCAGGAACTCGGTGTCCCAGAGGAGGGTCGACTCCTCCTCCGCCTGCGGACTGGCGAGATAGGCCTCGACGGCTGCACCGAGTTCATCGGCGCTGGCAAGCTCGCTGTTCTCCTTGACCAGCAGCGATCGGCGCTCGGCGCCGTCGGCGTGCTCGTCGTACCGCTGCTCGAGCGAGCTGACCACCGATTGCACCTCCGCAGAGTTACCGACCTGGCGGGCGATCTGACGTTCGACGTCGCGTCCGGTCTCGCGCAGCCTGTCCGTCGGCAGCACCAGGCGGGCTGTCGCCCCGAGGTACTCGAGGCCTGCTACGGCTGCCGGCGGATACTCTGCATCGGCGAGGTAGTGGGGCACGTGGATGACGTGCCCGACGACGTCGTTTCCGGCCTCGATGAGGCGCATCTCCAGCACGTGGCCGATCGACGCCTGCACCTCGACGGTCGGTCGCCAGGCGCTCATTCCGTCGATGAGGTCGGAGCGATTGCCGTGCATCGTCACGCCGATCGGACGCGTATGAGGGACCGGCATGGGGATGGCGTGCACCCATGAGATGAGGGACACCTCCAGCTCCTTGACGAGTCCGACGACGGCGCTCGAGAATCGCTCCCACTGGAGGTCCGGCTCGACGCCGGTCAGGAGCAGGAAGGGCTCGCCGAGCCCGTCGTGGAGCCGGTGGAGTTCGAGGCGGTGGGGCTGGTAATCCGTGAAATGGTCCTCGACGAAAGTGATCCGGGGGCGCCGGCCCCGGTAGTCCATGAGCTGGTCGGCGTCGAACTCGGCAACCAGCTCATGTTCGAGCACCTCGAGGAGCTCTTCGCTGACCTGCGACACCACGTGGCCGGCGTCCATGAAGCCGGTCAGGCTCATCAGGAGGGGCAGCCCCCTGGTCGTCGCGTCGTCGAAGATGTCGGTATTGATGTTGTACAGGGTTCGTGGATCCAGCATGGCTCTTTCCTCCGTTTAGGTCCTGTCTTCATCAACGCCGGCTGCATCGGCTTCATTCCGTATCACCTCGGAACCCGGTCGTGGGCGGAGAACCATGGCAGGAACCGCGCCGCAGACCGTACCGGACCGACGATGCGATCTCTGCCGGAGGGGAGATGCGCAAACCACGGGCGGTCACCGCAGGCGCAGCGACTACGATCGTCAGGACGGTTCTCGGACCACCAGATGCCGGAACCACGATCGATGCAGCATCTGGACAACCCATCCGGACACGAGGAGACAGATTCCGTGATCAAGACGACCGAACTACACCTGACAGCTTCCGCGAAGGACATCAGGAAGATCCCGAGCGATGCGCTCGTGATCGCGGTTGCCAAGGGGACGGACGGACCGGTCCTGCTCGCCAATCCCCTGCCCGCGAAGGCAGCCCGCGCCCTCGGCGATTCCCTTCAGGTACTCGGCATCACAGGAGCTGCGGATGAGGTCCGCCGGCTTCCCGGCCTGCCCGAGACCGGAGCGGACTCCCTCGTACTCTCCGGCGTCGGCCCGATGACTGCGGAGGCGGTGCTCGCCCCCGAGACCCTGCGCCGCGCCGCCGGGGCCGCTGTCCGCCAGCTGACCGGCCTCGACACCGTCGTCATCGCGTTTCCCGCGGATTCGGTTTCTGCGGCGACCGCCGTCGCAGAAGGTGCAGCGTTCGGTGCGTACAGCTACGAGGGCCACAAGTCGAACATGAAGCCCGACGGCACCGTCGCCCCTGCCACGGACCGGACCGCCGTCCGCAACGTCGTCGTCCACACCCCGGCAGCCGACGACGTCGATCTCGTCCCTTCCTTCCGGCGCGCCGCCATCCTCGGCAAGAACGTCAACACCACGCGCTCGCTCGTCAACCAGCCACCCAGCCACCTCTACCCCGAGACGTTCGCCCAGGCGGCGAAGGAGCTCACGCGCGGGCTTCCCGTGAAGGTCACCATCATGGACGAGAAGCGCCTCGAGCGTGACGGCTACGGCGGTATCCTCGGGGTCGGCAAGGGGTCATCGCGCCCGCCACGCATGGTCAAGGTGGAATACGCCCCCGCGAAGTCCGCCGTGCACCTCGCCCTCGTAGGCAAGGGCATCACGTTCGACTCGGGCGGACTCTCGCTCAAGCCCGCCGCCGGCATGCAGACCATGAAACTCGACATGGCAGGCGCCGCCGTCGTCCTCACCACCCTCCTCGCGGTCGCCGAACTGGGCCTTCCAGCCAAGGTCACGGCGTGGCTCTGCCTCGCCGAGAACATGCCCTCGGGCACCGCCCAGCGGCCCGAGGACGTCCTCTCGATCTACGGCGGGCGCACGGTGGAAGTCCTCAACACCGATGCCGAGGGCCGCCTCGTCATGGCCGACGGCCTGGCAGCAGCGAGCGAGGAGTCCCCCGACGCCATCATCGATATCGCCACCCTCACCGGTGCACAGATGATCGCACTCGGCACAAGGGTCTCGGGCGTCATGGGCGACGACGGCGTGCGCGATGCCGTCAAGGCCGCCGCCGACCGAGCCGGGGAGCAGTTCTGGCCCATGCCCCTTCCCGAGGAGCTGCGTCCGAGCCTCGAGTCTCAGGTCGCGGACATCGCCAACATCGGTGAGCGCAACGGCGGCATGATGACTGCTGCAGTCTTCCTGCGCGAGTTCGTGGGGCAGGTCGATGGCGAGAAGATCCCCTGGGCGCACCTCGACATCGCCGGACCCGCCTTCAACGAGGGTGCCGCGTACGGTTACACCCCCAAGGCCGGAACCGGGGTCGGCGTCCGCACACTTCTCGCGTACGTCGAGGACGTGCTCGCTCGCTCGGTCTGACGACGTCGGGACGCCGCGCCGCTCGTCGGGTGCGGCGTCCCTTCCGCCCCTGGGGTGAGTACCGCCGACCCTGGTGACACCGATGGACGTGACACTGCCCACATCCCCGCGCATATTGTGCGCATCAGGGGGCTCTGGCAGCCGCGACGTGCGCTTCAGGTGGATGCCGGCCACAACTGGGGATAGGGTGAAAAACGAGAGTACGCGAAGCATCTGCGCTCGCACCGCGACCGCACCAGCAATCGATGTATCGACCGATTTATCAACCGACGCGCCGGGCGCGTCAACAGATCACGCGAGGGAGCGTCCAAGTGGCCGCATCGGCAACTGCGCAAGAATTCGACATCCTGGTACTCGGTGGAGGTAGCGGCGGATACGCTGCAGCACTTCGCGCGGTGCAGCTGGGATTCACCGTGGGGCTCATCGAGAAGGGCAAGCTCGGCGGGACGTGCCTCCACAACGGTTGCATCCCCACGAAGGCCCTCCTGCACTCGGCCGAGATCGCCGACGGCGCCCGCGATGCCGGGAAGTACGGCGTGAAGGCCACCTTCGAGTCGATCGACATGAACGCTGTGAACGCGTACAAGGACGGCATCATCGCCGGCAAGTACCGCGGGCTCCAGGGGCTCATCAAGTCCAAGGGCATCACGGTCATCGAGGGATCGGGCAGGCTCGCGTCGCAGAATACGGTCGATGTCGACGGCACCGTCTACACGGGCAAGCACATCGTCCTCGCTACCGGCTCCTACTCCCGCAGCCTCCCCGGCCTGGAGATCGGGGGCAAGGTCATCACGTCCGACCAGGCGCTGAAGATGGACTTCGTCCCCAAGACGGCGATCATCCTCGGCGGCGGAGTGATCGGCTGCGAATTCGCGTCGGTCTGGAAGTCCTTCGGCGTGGACGTCACCATCATCGAAGCGCTCCCCTCGCTCGTGCCGAACGAGGATGCGTCGATTGTCAAGAACTTCGAGCGCGCCTTCAAGAAGCGCGGCATCAAGTTCAACACCGGTACCCGCTTCAAGTCCGTCGAGCAGAACGACGGCGGCGTCGTCGTCTCGCTCGAGGACGGCAAGACCTTCGAGGCAGATCTGATGCTCGTCGCCGTAGGCCGCGGTCCCGTGACGCAGAACCTCGGCTACGAGGAGGCGGGACTGACCATGGACCGCGGGTTCGTCATCACGAACGAGCGGCTCCACACGGGCGTCGGCACCATCTACGCCATCGGTGACATCGTCCCCGGCCTCCAGCTGGCTCATCGTGGCTTCCAGCAGGGCATCTTCGTGGCGGAGGAGATCGCGGGACTGAAGCCCGTCGTCGTCGCCGACCTCAACATCCCGAAGGTCACCTACAGCGATCCCGAGATCGCCTCGGTGGGCTACACCGAGAAGGCAGCGCGCGAGAAGTTCGGCGACGACCGCGTCGAGACCCACGAGTACAACCTGGCCGGCAACGGCAAGAGCTCCATCATCGGCACCGGCGGCATCGTGAAGCTCGTCCGCGAGAAGGACGGCCCCATCGTGGGCGTCCACATGCTCGGCTCCCGCATGGGCGAGCAGATCGGCGAGGCACAGCTCATCGTCAACTGGGAGGCATACCCGGAGGATGTCGCTCCGCTCATCCATGCGCACCCCACGCAGAACGAGGCGCTCGGCGAAGCGCATCTCGCTCTCGCCGGCAAGCCGCTGCACGGCTGAGGTACGTGGCAGGGCCCGCCACACGGCGCCGCCAGCTTAGTCCACGCCCCGAGGGCGTGGACTAAGCTCGGGAGCAGGAATTTCAAGCACATCAAGCTGGACGGCCCCGCTCGTCGACCAGCTGCCAGGAACGATCTACAAAGGAGAAACGGGCGCATTATGTCTGAATCCGTGAACTTGCCCGCTCTCGGTGAAAGCGTCACCGAAGGCACTGTCACCCGCTGGCTCAAGCAGGTCGGTGACCGCGTCGAGGTCGACGAGCCCCTTCTCGAGGTCTCCACCGACAAGGTCGACACCGAGATCCCCTCGCCGATCGCCGGCGTCATCGAGGAAATCCTGGTGGCCGAGGACGAGACCGCCGAGGTCGGCGCTCCCCTCGTGCGCATCGGTGACGGCTCCGGAAGCGGCGACTCCGGCAGTGCCGCCCCGGCCGCAGCGGAAGAAGCCGCTGCTCCGGCGGCCGACGCCGCCCCGGCCGAACCCTCCACGGAGAAGGAGACCCCAGCCGAGAAGGCACCGGAGGCGGGCTCCGGTTCCTCCGATGGGGCTGACGAAGCAGGTGAGGGTACAGAGGTGACCCTTCCTGCACTTGGTGAGAGCGTCACCGAGGGTACCGTCACCCGTTGGCTGAAGGCGATCGGAGACGATGTCGAGGTCGATGAGCCGCTGCTGGAAGTCTCGACCGACAAGGTCGACACCGAGATCCCCTCGCCGGTCGCGGGCACGCTGCAGGAGATCCGCGTCAACGAGGACGAAACCGCTGAGGTCGGTGCTGTACTCGCCGTCATCGGCTCCGGTGCAGGCGCGCCGAAGAAGGTCGAAGCTGCCTCCGGTGAGCCGCTCGTGGCAGCACCGGCCGAGGAGCGCAACGACGCCCCGACCGAGAAGTCCGGATCGGACCATGAGGCGGAGCGGGCCTCCAACACATCCGAGTCCGACGACGACGCAAGTGGTGCGCCCGTCCAGCAGCCGGCCGCGGCGAAGCCGGTCGAGGAACCCGCCCCCAGTGCCTCCACCGACACGGAGGCCTCCACCTACGTGACGCCACTGGTTCGCCGCTTGGCCAACCAGAACGACGTGGACCTGTCGACGGTCAAGGGCACCGGTGTCGGTGGCCGCATCCGGAAGCAGGACGTCCTCGAGGCTGTCGAGGCGCAGAAGGTGTCGCAGGCGCAGCCCGTCGCGCAGTCCGCTCCGGCGGCCTCCGCTCCGGCCGCACCCGCCACCCCCTCGAAGCCGGCAGCACCCGCCGTAGAGCCGTCGAAGCTGCGCGGCACCGTCGAGAAGGCACCGCGCATCCGCCAGACCATCGCGAAGCGCATGCGTGAGTCCCTCGAGGTCTCCGCTCAGCTCACCCAGGTGATCGAGGTCGACATGACCCGCATCGCCAAGCTGCGCACCGCGTCGAAGGAATCGTTCCAGGCCCAGAACGGCGCGAAGCTGACCTTCCTCCCCTTCATCTCGAAGGCCGTCACCGAGGCGCTCAAGCAGCACCCGAAGCTGAACGCGTCCTTCGACGAGGAAAAGAAGGAAGTCACCTACCACGACGCCGAGCACCTTGCGATCGCGGTCGATACGGAGAAGGGTCTGCTTGTCCCGGTCATCAAGGACGCCGGTAACCTCAACCTCGGTGGACTCGCCAAGAAGATCGCAGACGTCGGCTCGCGGACCCGCAACGGGCAGATCGGTCCCGACGAGCTGTCGGGCGGCACCTTCACGATCACGAACATCGGATCGGCCGGCGCACTCTTCGACACACCGATCATCAACCAGCCGCAGGTGGGCATTCTCGGGACCGGCATCATCGTCAAGCGTCCCGTGGTCATCACCGGTGTGGACGGCGATGACACGATCGCCATCCGCTCCATGATGTATCTCAGCCTGACCTACGACCACCGCCTCGTGGACGGGGCCGATGCAGGCCGTTTCCTCCAGACGCTGAAAGCCCGGCTCGAGGGTGGCGCCTTCGAAGCCGACCTCGGCCTCTAACACACCGCCTTATCGACCCAGGAGCCGCCTCCCCGCCGGGAGGCGGCTCCTGTCGTTTTCGGGTGGACCCGTTCCCGTCGCTCCGAAGGCTCTGGGGCCATGGCCGGTATTGGATGGCACGACGCTGCGCCGCTCCCTAGGATGGGAGGGAAGTAACGGGTGCGATCTCCGCGTCCGTCCGACAGCAAGGAGAATCATGGCTACTGTTCGCACAGCCCACACCGTCTGGAGCGGGGACCTCCCCTCAGGCTCAGGCCAGGTCACGCTTGATTCCTCCGGTCTCGGTACCTACGACGTCACCTGGAGAGCCCGCGCGGAGCAATCCGAGGGCAAGACCAGCCCGGAGGAGCTCATCGCGGCCGCGCACTCGGCGTGCTTCTCGATGGCGTTCAGTCACGCCCTCGGCGAAGAGGGGAAGACGCCCGATCGCGTCGCAACCAAGGCCGAGGTCGACTTCCAGCCCGGCACCGGTATCACCGCGATCCGGCTGACCCTCGACGCGACCGTTCCGGACCTGTCGGAGGATGACTTCCAGCGCGTCGCCCAGGCAGCCAAGGAAGGCTGCCCGGTCTCCCAGGCCCTCGCCAGCGTCAAGGACATCTCGCTGAAGGCTACGCTGCGAAGCTGATCCCCGGGCTGTACTGCCCCGTCGGCAATCCTGACACGATGCACGAGAAGGCTCCCGGACTGTGTCCGGGAGCCTTCTCGTTCGTCTCCCGGCCTCCGCCCGGTCCTCCCGTCGTGTTCAGCCCGAAGGTCCTTCGGGCTGGGATGGAAGCGCGATAGGTCTCGTGGGACGGCTGGATACATCCGGTGACGACCCTGTCGGGGATCTACAGGTAGGCCAAGAGGTTCACGGGAATCGCTGCGCCCTGCGCCGTGGACTACGCCCGTTCGTCCGTCAGACGCTTCTCCCCGTGCCCGCCGGGACGACCTGTTCCGGTACCTTTCGTTCCTGACAAGTGGTTCGATGGAGCTATGCGCATCCTCCTCGCCGGCGCGTCCGGGACAATCGGTACCGCCCTCATCCGCCAGCTCGAGAAGAACCACGAAGTGACGCGCCTCGTGCGTCGGGCACCGAAGGGCCCCCGGGAGATTCGATGGAATCCCGCGTCCGGCGACCTCGATGTCGCCGCCGTCGAGCAGGCGGATGCCGTCATCAACCTCTCCGGCGCCGGCATCGCCGGTGGCCTCTGGACGAGGAGCTACAAGGAGACGCTGTACTCCTCGCGCATCATGCCCACCAGGACGCTGGTCCAGGCCATGAGGAAGGCGAAGAATCCGCCCGAGGTCTTCATCAGCCAGTCCGCGTCGGGCTACTACGGGGACCGTGGCGACGAGGTGCTCACCGAGTCCTCCGCGTCGGGCCAGACGCTGCTCGCAGACATCTGCCGTCGGTGGGAGTCGGAGGCCCTCGGCGCCCCCGATCCGGTCCGCGTCGTGATCACGAGGACCGGCATCGTGATGACGAAGGAAGGCGGCGCATTGCCGAACCTGCTCATCCCCATCAGGTTCTTCGCCGGCACGTCGCTCGGCTCCGGACGTCAGTGGTGGCCATGGATCAGTCTCAATGACGAGGTCCGGGCGCTGGAGTTCCTGCTCACCGCGCCCCTGTCCGGACCGGTCAACCTGAATGCGCCGGCTCCTGCGACCCTCGACACCGTCACCCTGCAGCTCGGCAAGGCCTTCAAGCGACCGGTGTGGTTCCGCGTGCCCGCGTTCATCCTGAAGGCGGGCCTCGGGCAATTGGGCTACGAGCTGCTGCTCGTCAGTCAGAGGATGGAGCCCCGTGCCCTGGCCGGAGCCGGCTTCGCCTTCGATGAACCGACCCCCGAGGCGCTCGCCGCCTGGGTGCGCCGGACCGTCAGCTCCTGAATCGACGCGGCTTCCCGGGTCTTCTCGTCAACCGCATCGAGCGACACCGTAGCGGTGGGTTCAGGCGGGCAGCGACACCACGGAGTGGATGCGCCAGCCGTCGCCGGAGTTCCACAGGATGAACATCAGGTCCTGCTGTCCCGCCGCCATCAGCGGCGGCACGGAGACGCCCTCGGACAGCGGCACCGCGCCCGTTTCGGTGTAGGAGGACAGGGCGGCCGTGGCACGGACGACCGACACCTCCGTAGTAGGCGGCGCGTCGTCGACGGCGGGTAGATCCGCGAGCGAAGGCAGAGCTGCGCGCTCGGCCTCGGTCATCACCGTCGGTTCGCGGATGGCGATCGTCAGGTCCCGCAGGCTCCGACCGGATGAGGAAAGGGCCTGCACGGCGGCGCGGTCGGCGCTCATGGCGGGTGAACCCTCGACATCGACCGTCGTGAGGAGGGTGGGATCGGCCGTCGCGAAGGCCCTGGCGCGGGCGGCGGCGAGGCTAGCCAGGGCGGTCGCGGGATCACCGGTCAGCAAGGCATCGTCGCGTGGAACCGACGGCTCGTCCGAGCTTCCTGACCCGTACCCGCCAGGGTCGGCCGACGATGTGTCCGAAGCGGCGCTCGGCTCCCGTAGGCCGCCGAGGGTCAGGGCCAGCCCCGTCACCAGCAGGACGACGGCGAGCAGTCCTGCCAGGACAGCGAGGCGTCCGCGAGCGGTCTCGTCGCGGGTATCGCCGCGTCGTCGCTCCGAGGTAGGAGAGTCACCAGCCGCACCGTTGCAGCGAGGGAACCCACGAGGAAGGCCACCAGCCCGGTCGGGGCGTCCCCGGGATGGCGGAACTGCCCGCCGCCGCTCCTTCGTCCGCGTACGGATCATCCGCTGCCACCTGGAGCGGGGTTCGGTCGGGAGCGGACCCGCACGCCGCGTGAGGAGTTCAGGCAGCACACTCGAGTGCACCGCCGGCACGAGGTTCACCGGTCCGGCTGCGGAACTCGCGAGCAGGGTCCGCGCGAACTGCTCCGCGGTCGGACGACGATCGCGATCAGGACTGAGCCCGTCCTCGATGAGATGCATGAGCGGAGCGGGGACGTCGGGCACGATCAGCAGGAGCGGTGGTCGCTGGTCCGTGGGCCCGGGCACCCTTCCAGTGAGCGCGAACCAGGACACTGCTGCAAGGGCGAACACGTCCGTTCCGGCATCGAAGGCCCTGCTGCGCCCGGGGTCGATGAAGCCGGGCGTTCCGGCGGCAGCGCCGTCGTCAGCCCCAAGAAGCCGACTCGTGCCGAGATCACTGAGCAACGGCTTTCCCTCGTGGGTGAAGAGGATATTCCCTGGAGTGACATCGCCGTGCAGCGCGCCCGCGCCGTGAAGGTAGTGGAGCGCGTGAGCTATCGGCACCAGCGCTGTCACCACCTCCGGGATGGGCAATGGCCCGCGGCTGGTGACGAGGCCGAGAAGGGACCCGCCCGCCGCAAGATCCGCCAGCATCCCCGGACCCTGGCTCGTCGGAATGATGCGATGGACCCGCAGGAGGTGCTCGTGGGTGAAGCGCTGCAGGAGCCTCAGTTCACGCGTCGGCTCGTCGAGTCCGGCACCGCCGCCCGCCACGTCGCTGCGGTCGGGGGCAGGCGGCCCGTGTCCGTTGACCGGGGATGCCGCGGGCGCTGACGCGGGGCGCGACCAGCTGGATGACGGGGCGGGCCGTTCACCGGCCGCGGTACCTGCGCGAGGATCAGCGGCGCGTCGGCCTCGGCGCCCGGGAGATAGCACCGAGGGAACCGCAGCGTTGAGCGCTCCGGAGTCTGCCACCGGTCCCAGTGGGCTTCGGCCCGACGGGTCCGGGACTGATAGAGCCGCTGATCCCGACGTCGGCCCGGTCACGTTCGACGTCCGTGACACCTTGAGCGCGAATCTCTGCCCGACGTCGTCCGTCACGTGCCATACGACGGAGGACCCACCCTGGCCGAGAAGTCTCCCGACGATCAGGCCGGCGACCAGGGGGCGCTCAGGCTCGCCATCGTGGTTCCGGTTCATCACTCCATCTGACGGTCCGCTCGGCGGAGCGCCGGCTGCGGCCGCTTCGATGGAGGTACTGGAGTGATCCTTCCGCGTGACGTCGCTCATGTGTCAGTTCTAGATCACGTAACCACCCTCACAGCAGTTGTCCACAGGTTGGTCCGACTCTCGACGTATCTCCGATTGCTTTAATAGAACAAAGGTTCTAATTTTAACGTCTAGGATAGATTCGCGACAGGTTCATCCATGATGAAGTCACGCCCCAGCCCCACCGACGCGGTCGGCTCCTGGCAGCCCTGCGATGAATCCGTCTCGGTGACGTTCAAGGAGGTCGATGGCGAGGTGCGGCCTCAGCGTCTCTCATGGCGGGGGGCGGAGTGGTGCGTCGTCGGGTGCAGCCGGCACTGGTTCACCTGGCATGCCCTGCCCGTCCTTTCCGTCGATACCAGGAGCAATCCGACAGTCCGCGGATTCCGGACGGACTTCTGGCGGTTCCAGGCGACGGCCGACGCCGCGTCACCCGTCCTGCGCTTCGAGGTGAGACGCGCGGACCGCGAGTGGCGGCTGGTGAGGCTGGGGGCGCCTTCGCCGTGCCACGGTGGAACGTGCGGCGAGTGTAGGACCTCGGATGAGCTCCCAACCGATCCCCGGACGCCGCGTCGCCGGTGGGAGGCGCCGGAGCAATGTGTCCGCTGACGCGACTACGCTTGCACCATGACTCTTGTACTGTCGCGTGTCGGACTCGCTCCTGACTACATCGAGTACACGCAGGGCTGGGAGATGCAGAAGGCGCTGCATGACCAGGTGGTAGCCGGCTCGGCCTCCAGCACCGTGCTCCTGCTCGAACACACGGCTGTCTATACGGCCGGCAAGCGGACGGAGGACCACGAGCGGCCCTTCGACGGGACTCCCGTTATTCCGGTCGACCGGGGTGGCAAGCTTACCTGGCACGGACCAGGGCAACTCGTGGGGTACCCGATCCTCGCTCTCCGGAATCCGGCACGGGTGGCCGAGTATGTCGACGTCCTCGAAGAGGTCATCATCGCCGCCCTCGCTCACGTCGATATCGACGGCATCAGGATCGCGGGCCGCTCGGGCGTCTGGCTCGCAGCATCGGGGAGCGCGCCGGCGCGCAAGATCGCGGCAATCGGGATCCGGGTCAAGGAGCGTGTCACGATGCACGGGTTCGCCGTGAACTGCAGCAACGATCTGGCACCCTTCCAACAGATCGTCCCCTGTGGCATCAGCGATGCCGGAGTCACGTCGATCTCCGAAGAGTGCGGCCGGATCGTCGATCCTGCGGAGATCGTTTCGCTTATCGAGGCTGAACTGCGCAAGAATGAGGCGGTGCTGGTAGGCGATGATGCCACCGAGCCGCCCCGACCACACACTGCTGACGCCGCCGACTCCCCCGGCCCCGCCCGCGACCCCCAGTCAGAAGGAGCTTTACTGTGAGCCTTGCACCCGAGGGTCGCCGCATGCTGCGCATCGAGGCGCGCAACGCCGAGACGCCGGTCGAGCGCAAGCCCGACTGGATCAAGGCCAAAGTCAACATCGGCCCGGAGTTCGTCGCCATGAAGAATCTGGTGAAGAAGGAAGGCCTGCACACCGTCTGCGAAGAAGCGGGCTGCCCCAACATCTTCGAGTGCTGGGAGGACCGCGAGGCGACGTTCCTCATCGGAGGTTCGGAGTGCACGCGCCGGTGCGATTTCTGCCAGATCGACACGGGCAAGCCGCAGCCGCTGGACCGCAGTGAGCCCTTCAAGGTGGCCCAGTCGGTCAAGTCGATGAATCTGCGCTACGCGACGGTCACCGGCGTCGCGCGCGATGACCTCGCCGACGAGGGCGTCTGGCTGTATGCCGAGACCATCCGGCAGATCCACAGCATGAACCCAGGCACAGGTGTCGAGATCCTCATTCCGGACTTCTCGGGCCGCTCCGAGCACATCGCTGCGATCTGCGATGCTGCTCCCGAGGTCTTCGCGCACAATGTCGAGACCGTCCCCCGCATCTTCAAGCGCATCCGCCCCGCTTTCCGCTACGAGCGCTCCCTGGATGTCATCACCCAGGGTCGTGATCTGGGCATGGTCACCAAGTCCAACCTGATCCTCGGCATGGGCGAGACACGCGAGGAGATTTCGGAGGCGCTTCGCGATCTGCACCAGGCCGGCTGCGACCTCATCACGATCACCCAGTACCTCCGCCCGAGCGAGCGCCACCTACCGGTGGACCGATGGGTGAAGCCCGGCGAATTCGTCGAACTGAGCGAGGAGGCAGAAGAAATCGGCTTCCTCGGTGTCATGAGTGGCCCACTGGTGCGATCGTCCTACCGTGCGGGCCGCCTATGGGCGCGTGCCATGCGGAAGAAGGGGCTCGAGCTGCCCCCTGAACTTGCCCACCTGGACGAATCCGGGTCGGCGATGCAGGAAGCCTCCTCCCTCCTCGCAAGCTGACGGACGACCGGCCCCGACCGCTCCGTACACGACCGCCGTAGTGCACAGGCCATCCCGTAGAATCGAAGGACTATGTCACACGCGATCGATTCCTCAGGTTCACCTACGCCCAAACGCCGTCTCTTCTCGCGGAAGCCGAAGCCAGGAAAGGGCCCGAAGAAGCCCGGACGGATGAAGCAGATCGCCGAAGTCTTCACGATGACGCGGCGCAATGACCCTAGTGCTGTCTGGTTCATGCTGCTGGCCTTCGTCGGCATCATTGCCGTCGGTCTCCTGATCGGGCTCCTGATCAACAACGTCATCACCCTGATGATCATCGCCGTCCCACTTGCGTTCCTCGCCGCGATCTTCATCCTGTCGCGAAGGGCCGAACGGGCAGCGTTCTCCCAGATCGAAGGACGGCCAGGAGCGGCCGGTGCCGCGCTCAGCGTCCTCCGCCGTGGATGGATCCTGCAGGAGCAGCCCGTCGCGGTGAACCCCCGCACGCAGGACGCCGTCTTCCGCGTCATCGGCCGACCGGGCGTCATCCTCGTATCCGAGGGACCGTCCACCCGGGTGAAGCAGTTGGTGGACGGCGAGAAGCGGAAGATGGCCCGGATCATCCCCAATGTTCCTGTCCATGTGATCGAGACCGGCCGGGACGATCGCCAGGTTCCCCTGTCCAAGGTGCCGAAGACCGTACAGAAGCTGAAGAAGACCCTGACCAAGCAGGAGGTCTACGCCGTCGACAAGCGGCTGACCGCGCTGGGCACCAAGCTGCCGATCCCCAAGGGCGTCGACCCCTTCAAGGCGCGCCCCGACCGCAAGGCGATGCGCGGACGCTGAGATACCGGCTGTTTCGACGAATACAGTCTCATAGACGAGAAGAGCTCCTCCCGATCCAGGGAGGAGCTCTTCTCGTCTACGGCCTGTTGCTCAGATTCGAAACAGACCGGTGGCGCGGGCCCGGTCGTGGAGACCGCGCTGATCGGTGTCGATGACGAACGCCGGGATTACGAGGCACAGGAGGACGCTGCGGATCAGGGCGGTCAGGTATCCGGCAGGCTTCCCGTCGAGAGTCTGCACCTGCATCCGGAAGATCCTGTGCCCGATGCTGTACCCGAAGAATCCGACGAACAGGATCTGTTCGATGAGGAAGATATACAGCGTCGCGAAGCTGTCGTACTCGAAGAAAGCGGCAGAGAGCACTGAGCAGATCAGCCAATCGATGAGGAGAGCTCCAGCCCGTGGACCGAAGCGGGCAATGGATCCGGGCCCGGATTCGGGCCGCCCCAGGCGTTGGCCCGGCCATTGCTGGTTGCCGGAGGGCGACGGACCACCCATCCACGAACCGAGATCATTTCTGTTCACCACGTCCACAGCCTACCGTTCGCGGGCGACAGGCATTATGCCCCCCATGTCTATGAACGGGCTAGGGTGAAAGGCGCAGTTCACATCATGTAACGTCCCGGAAACAACCGCGACACCAGCGAGAAACTGCCCGCTCCTAGAGTTGTAACGAGTCGGCGGCAGCGTTATCCTGCCAGAGCTCGTGACTTCCCGTGCGGTGCAGGGACACGCGCTGGCGCCGCGTTCTATCCCCAGCCATGCGTTAGGAGCATGAATCGATGTTTAAGAATGCGGACGAGGTCCTCAAGTTCATCGCCGATGAAGACATCAGGTTTGTCGATGTCCGGTTCACCGATCTGCCGGGGGTGCAGCAGCACTTCAATGTTCCTGCCAAGTCGGTCGACGCGGACTTCTTCATTCACGGCCAGCTTTTCGACGGATCGTCCATCCGCGGGTTCCAGGGCATCGCCGAATCGGACATGCAGCTCATTCCGGACGTGACGACGGCTTTCGTAGATCCGTTCCGCACGGAGAAGACCCTTGCGCTCAACTTCTCGATCGTGAATCCACGCACCGGTGACCCGTACCACCGCGACCCTCGCAGTGTCGCCGAGCGCGCCGAGGCGTACCTGTCCTCCACGGGCATTGCGGACACGGCATTCTTCGCACCCGAGGCCGAGTTCTTCATCTTCGACAACGTTCAGTACGAGTCGTCTCCGCAGGGCAGCTTCTACAAGGTCGATTCCATCGAGGCGCCCTGGAACTCGGGTCGCGAAGAAGTGGGCGGCAACCTCGGCAACAAGACTCCGTTCAAGGGCGGATACTTCCCCGTGTCCCCCGTCGACAAGCAGGCAGACCTGCGCGACGCCATCTGCGTCGAGTTGGACAAGGCCGGCCTCGAGGTGGAGCGCTCTCACCATGAGGTGGGCGGCGCCGGCCAGGCCGAGATCAACTACAAGTTCACGACCATGACGCACGCTGCCGATGACCTGCAGAAGTTCAAGTACATCGTCAAGAACGTGTCCAACGCCTGGGGCAAGTCGGCTACGTTCATGCCGAAGCCCATCTTCGGCGACAACGGCTCGGGAATGCACTGCCACCAGTCGCTGTGGGCCGATGGACAGCCCCTCTTCTACGACGAGCGCGGCTACGCCGGGCTGTCCGACATGGCCCGCTGGTACATCGGCGGACTGCTGAAGCACGCCTCGGCCGTCCTCGCTTTCACCAACCCGACGGTCAACTCCTACCGCCGCCTGGTCAAGGGCTTCGAGGCACCGGTCAACATGGTCTACTCGCAGGGCAACCGCTCTGCCGGTATCCGTATCCCCATCACGGGCTCGAACCCGAAGGCCAAGCGCATCGAGTTCCGCGCGCCGGACCCCTCGTCGAACCCCTACCTGGCCTTCGCCGCACAACTGATGGCAGGCCTCGACGGTATCAAGAATCGGATCGAGCCCGCGGAGCCCATCGACAAGGACCTCTATGAGTTGCCTCCCGAGGAATCCAAGGACATCCAGAAGGCTCCCGGTTCCCTCGAGGAAGCATTGCTGGCCCTCGAAGCGGACAACGAGTTCCTGCAGGCCGGCGACGTCTTCACGCAGGACCTGATCGACACCTGGATCGACTACAAGCGCGAGATGGAGATCAAGCCCCTCTCGCTCCGCCCGAACCCCTACGAGTTCGAGCTGTACTACGGCGTCTAACTACATGACGCGGCTGAAGCGGGGTTAGTCCGCAGAGAGTCCGCAAGACCTACGGGGCCGGGAGGGAGACACCTCCCGGCCCCGCCTTGCGGCTGGTGAGAAACGTCCACTTGGACGGTCAGACTCAATTTGGACGCGGGCGGCGTTTTTGATTGGCCTGCAAAGGGGACGCTGTTGCGGCCTACTACCCTCTACGGTGGAAGCCAACCTGTCGGTTGTCGGTGACGACCCGAAGGTTCGGCGAAGTTGCGCGCTCCAGCCTCAGCCGAGAGGAAATCGCGAGCAACATAAAGCAGCCTTCACGAGCGGACTTCAGCTATTCACGCGATGTGATCCAGCCGATCAATGGTGCGAAGAACGCATAGGCTCAGCCTAGTGCTCGCCTGCAGTAGGTCTGGCTGTGCTACCTAGGGGTTGAACGGGCCGGATGTATGAGGCCATCTGGGTAGGCCGCCTGGCTGGTCTCATGGCGTGGTTACAGGTGAAGGACCATCCGGCAGCGCGTGTTCGATGAAGTTACTCGATTGTCCAGTTGGACCGCGGCCATGTCTTCTTCGCTCTGATATCTCCTCGACGATCGAGCACCTGTTCGCAGCCGCTGAATCAGATAAGGGCGGCATCAGCGTGATGCACCTGGGCTGCCGGATCGGAACAGGAACCTAGGCGGCTCCAGTTCCAACCAAAGGTGCTCCGCGCGTCCAGAACCTACTACGAGTCATCGCACCTCGACCAATCTCCCGGGCGGTGTACTCGCTCACCGGGTCGAGGACCTGAATGAATGCACCTGTAATGCGCGCCGGCCTCCCAAGAATCCCTGACGGCGCCACGATGGCTAGAGCGACCGTCTATGTATAGGCAGCCTGATCACCTGCCCAATGTCGCCCGTAGCTTCGCGGTGTACAGGGGGGCGACGGCGTCGTGCCCGGCTTGCGACAGGTGGACGTTATCCAAGTACTGGGCGTTGGCTGTGCTGGCGAGGCCGGCAACAGAGATGAACGTGACGCCCTGCTTCGCCGCATTGGCTGCCAGAACACCGTCTATGTGACGGCGCTGGACGTGGGAGGCATCGTTGCGCGACATGACGCCGTTGATGACGATCTTGCTTTGCGGATACATGAGCTTCAGCTTGGCCCACAGGGCTGAGCTGTCCGCTATGACCTGTGCGTCGGACCTGCCGGCCGATGCATCGTTTCCGCCCATGGACACCAAGACCAGGCCCGGAGTTCCGCCCGGGAAACGCACGAGTCCCTGCTGGACTGCCGTCCAGCCTGTCCCACCGGCCGAGGATGTCGGGGTCGAGTAGCCGATGCCTCCGAAGGAGAGGTGTGCTGCCTGGTCGGTGAAACCCATCGCACGGGCACCCTGCTCGCTCCAGGAGTCACCGTCGAGTTGTGAATCACCGTAGAGCACCACCGATGTGGCAGTGGCTTTGACATCAGTGAAGGGGTAGACGGGCGGCGCGCCACGAATCTCGGGCTTAGGAAAGCCGGCGGCGGCCCACTGGTTGTAGTTCACTGCGCGATTCAGGAAGGGACCCGAGTAGTAGATGGTCGGGTTCCCGTAGAGCTGGTAGAACACGTCACCGTTGACCCTGGCTTGCGATCGGGGCGTCGGTTGGCCTTCACCTCGCCATTCGTTGTAGCTCAGGCCGGACCCTTGTCCGGCTGACAAGCTGGTCATGCGTCCGATGTCGCTTGACCAGCTCAGCTTGACGAAGCCCTGGTCGTAGATCGGCTGGAAGGGCTGGAAGCCGGAGCGCTGCCACTCGGCGTAGTTCAGGGCGTGCTTCGTTGCATCAGGGGCTTGCACGAAGATCTCGGACGAAGTTTCCCACCTGTAGAAGGAGCTGCCGGGGATCCATCCGATGTTCCGCTTGCCCGGAGATCCTGCTGCCCGGAACTGGTTGTAGTTCAGCATGTCCCACTGCCAGGCATTTTCGCCCCCCGGCCAAAATGTCACTGCATACACCGAGGAGGACCAGGCATAGCCGACATAGTCAGTAGGAGTGCGCGCAGGGCGCTGGAATCCGTAGACGTCGCGCCACTTCGCGAAATTGAGCGGCACCGGACCCGAGCTGCCGTCCTTGTAAGTCACGAATTCGTAAATTGTTCCGTCATAACTGTTCTTGAACAGCGGCCACAGAGTTTCCTGCGGCGCTTCAGAAGCGGTGACGGCCAACGGGGGGACTGCCATCACGTAGCTTTCGCATGCACCGGAGAGGAAGTAGCGAAGTTGCGCCTGCTCCCTCGAGTCGACGGTGAGACCCCATCGGTACTTCACGCGAACCCACTCCGACACATACTGGCAGCGCGTATCGGCCAGTGATGGCAACCACTCATACGGGTCTGAAGCCCCCCTCGATGCATTCAAGCTGCCCATCATGCCGGTCAAGGATGCATCAAGGTCGAGATCGTTGGCGAACCGCTGCCGTGTACTCGAGTCCCAGGAAGACGCTCCTGAGAACCAGGCTTCCTGCAGCGGCACGAAGTGAACGACGTCGATTTCGACGGGCGTGATCGATGTTCGGCCGTCCCACGGCGAATACCACTCGCCTGAAGCAATGGTGCATGCGTCTGCCATGACTACCGGTGTCACGGATTCTTCGATGAGTACTTCCTGCCGGGTATCGAGGCAGTCGCGGTCGTCGTCCAACCAGTGCTCGAAGTAATCCTGGCTATAGGCCGGTCCTCCTTCGGCCCTCAGAACGAGTTCCGAGAGGAGCGCAAGGCCGTTGAGGGCTTGGCCTTCTACGGCGTCGGCGTGCGAGGGTGCCACTACTCCGGTAAAAGCTGATCCGGTGATCGCAAGGCACGCGAACGCAGACATAGTCCGCCCTAAGCGATTGTTCAAAGGTGTCCCCCAAAAGAAGCCGTAGCCACAGCTCAAAGATGATGGCCTGAGCATACCGCCGCCGACAACCCTCGACCGTCACCTGCCTCATTAAGCGGAAGTTCCGCGAGTACGCCTGGCGTTAGGCATAACAGGGTTCCCTCGCACCATGAATATCCACGAAACGGTCATAGTGCTCCATCCACCGCTTATGTTTACACCCGAACCTATAAGGGTGTGCGGTCTCAAGTGCTACATAACGACTCAAGGCCACTGCAACATTCAGCTGTACTGGCTCCCAAACTGCTCAATCGGATTGTGACCATTCACAGGCGATTCCGTCGCCTTCGCGGTCGACCCTGTAGCGATAACCTGGGCTGCCCGCGGTCCGTGAGCTTGCAGTTCGCCAACGGTTCTAGTCGACTGACGGAAGCGCGCGAGGTCAGCACGGCGGACACTGCGGCTCTAGATGGGCTCTTGTCATGTGAAGGCTAGAAGGAACTGTGTCACCAGCAACACCCAGGGTTCCGATGTGGTTCAGAACGAGAGGTATGAAAACTACTTTCTGGCCCTCGTTTGGAATGCCAATGAGGGCGCCCAACTCCATGCCGAGATAGACGGCACTCTGAGCCGTGAGGACAGTCTGAAGCTTGGAACGGACATTGCTCGGATAGCCGAGCAGATCAACGACCTCAATTAGACATCGCGTTCAGCGGACTGTGACCGGTAACTGAGCCGGACGGCCGTCGTTGGTCGTTCGTCGGATAGAACGTAGCGCTGTTCAGTCCGCAGAAAGTCCGCAAGCGGGCTATTCCAACCAACGTCATACAACGGCTACTTCTGCGTACTGGCGCGGAATCCAATGATCCTCGACCTCTCACAAACACCATGCGCGAGGTTGAGCTGTACTACGGCTTCTAGCTGCCGCACGGGCCGGAAGCGGTCTGTTCGACAGACTCTCCACAGGAAGTGCTGTGGCTGAACCGAAGGCCCCTCCCGGCATTGCGACGAGGGGGGCCTCTTGGTTGTGTCGGCACCACTCCTGTCCGCGGAGGGCGGCAAGGGAGCCCTAGCGATCACGTGGCGCGCGGCGTGCCCAGAAAGATCTGAGAGAGCGGCGTCCGGTTGAGGATCATGGCTACGGACCATGGCAGGACCACCGCTGCGATCAGCACCCAGAAGGGCCGCTCCGTATCGGGGATCCCAAGCAACCAGAGAACGTACGTATGGGTCAGCACGACCATCAGGCAACCCGCGGCGAGTCTCGTGGAAACCGTGTGGACCCATCCGGGCAGCCGGGAGAACACACCCTCGAGGATCAAGAGGAGGCCGAAGCTGATCAGCACCGCAGCGACGATACTGAGGACCGGCGTGCCGAGCTCGCCGTATTTCATGTCCAGTGGTGCTGACACTCCGGCGAGGACAGGAGCGGCGCCCGCAGCGAGGCACCCTGCACCGAACCGGACAGGCTTCTTCACCCGGCTACGGAAGTGCCGCAGCCCCTGGCCTGCAAGCATGAAGATGAGCGCGGAGCCCGCGACTCCGATCGACAGCGGCAGCGGTGCGAGGACGTCCCCGAAGAGATGGGTAGTGACGGTGATCGCAGCGATGATCGCGACCCGAAGGACAAGGGAAAAACGCTCGAGTGCCCGGAACATGATCGCGGAGAAGAAGAGCGCAGGCATGAACCAGTAAGCGCCGAACGGCCCCGCGTTGAGGGAGCCGCCGATGAGGGGCAGGGTCACGGCCTCGGGCGTGAACGTGCCACGGTGATTGAGGATGGTGACGTGGACCAGGAGGGTCGCTACCAACCATGCGAAGTAGGGCGTCATGATGGTCCGGAACCGCTTTTTCGCTTCGCCCGCGACGGCCCCTCGGGCATCCGGTCTCCGGATCTTCCAGAGGTACCCGGACAGCAGGAAGAACGCAGGGACGTGCCACGTGTAGAGGCCGGCGTCGATGAACGGGCCCGCCCAGACGTGCCCGGTGACGATCCCGACGACCGCGACGATGCGGAGGGCGTCGATGGCTCCGGAGCGGGTCGTGGTGTCGGCGTCCGGTGTCGGTGCGGGCAATGACGCCAATCATTCCTCCGAGGTCGAATTGGTCAGTATCAAGGGTAGTCGAGGGCTCCTCGACGACTCGAATCACAATGTCGGACTGACCCATGAGCGCATACCTGCTAGCTGGCAGGACTCGTCAGGTGCTCTCCCTGGCCTGGTCCGCGGGCTCCGGACGAGGCCGCCCTCGTCCTCTCCCCCACACGACGCCGAGGCAAAGCCAGTGTGTAACTAGACCGTCAGCGAAACGTTCTTGCCGAGGGCAACCCTTCAGCAAGGTTTTTCCTGTCTCGCCAGTCCACGGTCGCGCCTTACCTCCGCTGTGCAAGCACCTTCATGCGATCACTCACCCCCGTGCTAGCCGATCGGTTCGCGGCCAGCAACGAATAGGAGGATCCGCCGCGCCAGACGCGGAGGCTGCCTCCCAGGAGCCGTTCACCGGTGCGGCCTCAGTAGCCGTAGAAGTGCCGTTCGAAGATGGCCCGGCTCCTGCGCGTCATGCGGAGGTAGTCCTCCTCGAGGTCTGCGCCGCTGCCCGGTCCGTACCCGCACCACCGTGCCACCGCCTCGAGGTCACGGCGGGGTGAAGGCAGGAGGTCGGAGTTGCGACCACTCCAGATCACGTTTGCCGCTCGGATACGCGTGGCGAGGCTCCAACCGGCCCGCAGCGTGGCGACGTCCTCGACAGGAAGCAGCCCCTCGTCCGCGATGACGTCCAGCCCCGAGAGCGTGGACTGCACCCGCAGGGCCGGAATCGCATGGGCGTGCTGCAGCTGGAGAAGCTGTACGAGCCATTCGACATCACTCAGTGCCCCCCGTCCGAGCTTGAGGTGCCGTGACGGGTCAGCGCCGCGGGGAAGCCGCTCCGACTCGACCCGGGCCTTGACCCGCCGGATCTCCCGGACGTCGGAGTCGCCGAGCTCCTGCGGGTAACGGACGGGATCGATCAGTGCGAGGAACTCGGCGGCGAGCCCGTCGTCGCCGGCAAGCGGCCTCGCCCGGAGGAGCGCCTGCGCTTCCCAGACGAGCGACCAGCGGCGGTAGTACTCCCGGTAGGAGTCGATGGAACGAACCATAGCGCCCTGCTTGCCCTCGGGCCGCAACGCCGCATCGATCTCCAGGACCCGTTCTGCACGGACCGGAGGCTTGCACGGCTGGGTCAGGAGGGCGGCAAGGCGGGCCACGATCGCCTCGGCCTGCTTCTGCGCAGCAGCCTCGTCCGCACCCTCGAACGGGCGGTGCACGTAAATCACGTCAGCGTCTGAGCCGTACGTGATCTCACGTCCGCCCTGCCGGCCCATGGCCATGACGACGATGTCGGTCAACCGCTCCTCCCCCCGCCCGAGGATCTCCTTCTCCGCGACGTGGAGTGCTCCAAGGATCGCGGCGCGGTCGGCATCCGCAAGGGCCTCTCCCACCTCCGCCTGCGTCAGGAGGTTCGAGCTGTCGGCGATGGCGATCCGCAGCAACTCGCGGCGTCGGATCAGGCGGATCAGGCGGATGGCCTCGCCCGGCTCCGGATGCCGGGACATCTTGGATTGGATCTCCTGCCATTGCGCCTCGAAGGTATCGGGCACGAGCGCGGCATCGGATCCGAGCCACTGCGTCGATTCCGGGGAGACCTCCAGCAGATCGGTGATGAACCGGCTACTCGAGAGCACGGCGCAGAGGCGTTCCGCCGCCGCGTTCGAGTCGCGGAGCATCCCGAGATACCAGTGACTCTCGCCGAGTGATTCGCTCAGGCGGCGGAAGCCGAGGAGGCCGGCATCGGGATCGACGCCGTCGGCGAACCATGCAAGCAGGATGGGCAGTAGCTGCTTCTGCAGCATCGCGCGTCGGCGCAGTCCGCCGGTCAGGGCCTCGATGTGGCGCATGGCCCCGCGTGGATCCTGATAGCCGAGGGCCGCCAGGCGGGCTTGCGCCGCTTCGGCCGTCAGCTGGACGTCCTCAGGTTGGAGTGTTGCCGCGTTGTTGAGCAGCGGTCGATAGAAGATCGCCTCGTGAAGCCGCTTCACGAGGCGTCGCGTGCGCTGCCACTTCTCGTTGAGGCTCTGCGCACTGGGCCTGATCGTGACCATGCGCCCCTCGGATGAACGTGCGAGGGACCGCAGGGACGTCTCGTCCTCGGGCATGAGATGCGTACGACGCATCTGGGTCAGCTGGATCCTGTGCTCCAGGACGCGCAGGTAGCGGTAGGAGTCGTCGAGGTCCAGTGCGTCCGACCGGCCGATGTAGCCCGCCGAACTGAGGGCGGCTATCGCGGACACGGTGTCCCTGACGCGCAGCGACTCGTCCAGCCGCCCGTGCACCAGCTGCAGCAACTGGACCGTGAATTCGACGTCGCGCAGGCCCCCGGGTCCGAGCTTGAGCTGGCGCGCCTCCTCCTCGCGCGGGATGTTGTCCGTGACGCGGCGGCGCATGGCGCGGACGGCTTCGACGAAGCCCTCACGCTGCGACGACGCCCACACGAAGGGGGCGATGGCCTCCTCGTACCGGCGGCCGAGCCCCGGGTCACCCGCGACGGCGCGCGCTTTGAGGAGAGCCTGGAACTCCCACGTCTTCGCCCACCGCTGATAGTAGGACACGTGGGATTCCAGGGTCCGCACGAGTTGCCCGTCCTTGCCCTCTGGCCGGAGGTTCGCATCCACTTCCCAAAGCGCCGGTTCCGGGCCGGGTGAGTAGACACCGCGGGACATTCCGGAGGCCAGGCCGGTGCCGATCCTGGTGAGCGTCGTGTCATCGAGGTCGTCGGCCTCCACGACGTAGACGACGTCGACGTCGGAGATGTAGTTCAATTCGCGGGCCCCGCACTTACCCATCGCGATCACTGCCAGCCGGACCCGGGCGACGACGTCGGGCCCGTAGACCTCGCCGAGCTCCGCACGTGCGACGGCGAGCGATGCCTCCAGCGCAGCCGCGGCGAGATCGGCAAGCTCACGCGCGACGACGGGTAGGTAGTCGACCGGCGCGCAGTGGGAGAGGTCCCGGACCGCGAGATCGGTCAGGTGCCGTCGGTAGGTCACCCGCAGTGCGCGGTAGGCGTCCACTCCTACGGCACCGGCCACCGGGTTGTCGTCCGCCGGGTCGGCGACGACGGATCTGAGCAGGAGGGACCTGAGGTCTCCGGGTTCGACGACTCGCGGCATGGCAGGCCCCGGCGCGACGACGTCGAGGTGCTCCGGGTGGCGCATGAGGAACTCTCCGAGAGCTTCGGAGGCACCGAGCAGCCGGAACAAAGATGCACGCCTGCCTTCGTCCGAGAAGGCGGCATCGACTGCCCTGCGATGGACGGCCAGCAGGCGCACGAAGGACTGCAGCGCGAGGTCCGGGTTTGCGGCGACCGCGAGCCCGGCGAACAGGGCGTCGTCGTTCAGTCCCTGCAGCTCCGGTGCGTCCAGGAAGCGCCGACTCTTCTCGAGGTCCGTGAAGCCGTAACTGATCAGCTTTCGGTTAAGGCTCATGAGCCAACATTAGCCAAGCAGCGAGCGGCGGACAGGGCTCACAGGATGTTGAGGTTCCGGCGCAGTTCGTATGGCGTCACCTGGATGCGGTAGTCGTGCCACTCGGCGCGCTTGTTCCGCAGGAAATTCTCGAAGACCTGCTCACCGAGGATGTCCGCCACGAGCTCGGAGTCCTCCATGACGCGGATTGCATCGTGGAGGCTTGCCGGCAGCGGATCGTGTCCCATTGCGCGGCGTTCGGCAGCGGTGAGGCTCCAGACGTCGTCCTCGGCGGCCGGAGGGAGTTCGTAGCCCTCCTCGATGCCCTTGAGACCGGCGCCGAGCAGGACGGAATAGGCGAGGTAGGGGTTGCTCGCGGAGTCGATGCCCCGGTACTCGATGCGTGCGGATTGGCCCTTGTTCGGCTTGTACAGCGGCACGCGGACCAGCGCGGAGCGGTTGTTGTGACCCCAGGACAGGTAGCTGGGTGCCTCTCCCCCACCCCAGAGCCGCTTGAAGGAGTTCACGAACTGGTTGGTCACGGCCGTGAACTCGGGAGCGTGCCGGAGGATGCCCGCGATGAAGTGCCGCGCGGTCTGCGACAGCTGGAACTCGGCGCCGGCTTCGTAGAAGGCATTGGTGTCGCCCTCGAACAGGGAGAAGTGCGTGTGCATGCCCGAGCCCGGGTGCTCGGAGAACGGCTTCGGCATGAAGGTCGCGTAGCTGCCGGACGTCAGCGCGACTTCCTTGATGATGGTGCGGAACGTCATGATGTTGTCCGCGGTCTGCAGCGCGTCGGCGTAGCGCAGGTCGATCTCGTTCTGGCCGGGACCGGCCTCGTGGTGGCTGAACTCCACGGAGATACCCACGGATTCGAGCATCGCGACGGCGGTCCTGCGGAAGTCCTGCGCCACACCGCCCGGTACATGGTCGAAGTAGCCGGCATGGTCGACGGGGACGGGCTGCCCGTCCGGTCCGACGTCGGCCGACTTCAGCAGGTAGAACTCGATCTCGGGATGCGTGTAGCAGGTGAAGCCCATGTCCGCGGCCTTCGCCAGGGTCTTCTTGAGGACACCGCGGGGGTCTGCGGTGGACGGCTGGCCGTCCGGGGTCAGGATGTCGCAGAACATGCGCGACGTCTGCTCCTTGTCACCGCGCCATGGCAGGATCTGGAATGTGGTCGGATCGGGTTGCGCGAGCATGTCCGATTCGTAGACACGGGCGAGGCCCTCGATCGATGAGCCGTCGAAGCCGAGCCCCTCCTCGAAGGCGCCCTCCACTTCCGCCGGAGCGAGGGCGACCGACTTCAGCGAGCCGACGACGTCGGTGAACCACAGGCGCACGTACCGCACGTCGCGCTCCTCGATGGTTCGCAGTACGAACTCCTGCTGCCGGTCCATGACCACCCTCATTCCTTGATTCGTCGCCCGGGCCGCCCCATCGGGGCAGCGGACTGTCCATGCCCGACGTCGTGCGCGTCCAGCCCAGCACTCCCGCGGCACACTCGTGCCCTGCGGGCATTCAAACGCCTGCCGTCAACACTCTACTGACCCGCACGCGCAGTTCGGGTGCGGCCGGTCCGCTCATCGTGGCGCGCCCTTGCCGGCATGCCGCTTCGGCACTGCGTACGCGACCTGGCGCCGAGCATGATCCGGTCGACGAATGACGACGGCAGGCGGCCGCACTGCGGGGTCCGATAGTCTCGTGGCATGACGTCCGCTGAATTGCCCGCCCCCTACGGAGACGGTGTGGCCCCGAACTCCGCCGGACCGTCGGGCACATCATCGGGACCGAGGATCCCTGGCAGGATCCGGATCCACCACCTGCAGCAGGCCAAGGACACGGGCACGCACTTCGCGATGCTCACTGCCTACGACCAGTACGCCGCGGCGGTGTTCGACGAGGCCGGCATCGAGGTCCTCCTCGTCGGCGATTCGGCAGCCAACAATGTCCTCGGACACGCCACGACATTGCCCATCACCCTTGACGAGATGATCCTGTTCAGCCGTTCGGTGAGTCGAGCCTCGCACCGGGCCCTCGTCGTGGCCGACCTGCCGTTCGGCAGCTATGAGGTGTCACCCCAGCAGGCAGTGGAGTCCTCGGTCCGGCTGCTCAAGGAAGGACTTGTGCACGCCGTGAAGATGGAGGGCGGCGCCGACTACGCCGACACGGTGCGCGCCGTGGTTCGCGCCGGCATCCCGGTCATGGCGCACGTCGGTTTCACCCCGCAGAGCGAGCACGCTCTCGGCGGCTATCGTGTCCAGGGCCGGGGTGAGGCGTCCCAGCGGATCGTGGACGACGCCGTCGCCCTCGCCGAGGCAGGGGCGTTCTGTGTGCTGATGGAGATGGTGCCCGCCGAGACGGCAGGTGCCGTGGAGGCCGCGGTGCGCGTACCGACGATCGGCATCGGAGCGGGTCCCGGCACGACCGGCCAGGTACTCGTCTGGCAGGACATGGCCGGGCTGCGCGGCGGCCGACAGGCGAGGTTCGTCAAGCAGTACGCGGACCTCCGGACAACCCTCTCGGACGCAGCCAGGGCCTACGCGGACGATGTCCGGGGAGGAACCTTCCCAGGACCGGAGCACACCTTCTGACAGTCGGACCCTGCAGCGTGGGCCCTAGTCGTCGTCCCTGTCCCAGTCGTCATTGCGCTGCTGGACTTTTTCGAGCGCCTTCTCCGCCTCGGCGCGGGTAGCGTAGGGCCCGAGAAGCTGCGACCAGTCCGACAGCCGGTCCTCCTCGATCTCGTGCGTGCGAACGTTGAACCAGTACTCCGTCATGTCGACCTTCTTCTGTCCGGGGCTTGTGGATCCGGCCCCGTGGATGCGGGACCCGCGCCGTGTCATCCGGGCGTCGGAGCGCCAGCTCTGACAGCTGTCGTACCGACCCCGCTATAGGATCAAGGGTATGCCCCAGCCATCCGCCACCGCCCCTCTCGGGACCCTGACACCCGGCACCATCTCGCCGCAGCGTCCCGTCCCACCGGGCATCGCCCGTCCCGAGTACGTGGGGCGCACGGCGCCTGCACCGTTCACCGGATCCGAGGTCAAGACACCGGAGACCATCGAGAAGATCCGCGTCGCGGGCAGGATCGCCGCACAGGCCATCGTCGAGGTCGGACACCACGCGAAGCCCGGCGTCACCACGGACCACCTCGACCGGATAGGCCACGAGTACATCCTCGACCACGGCGCCTACCCCTCGACGCTCGGCTACCGTGGCTTCCCCAAGTCGCTCTGCTCATCGCTCAACGAGGTCATCTGCCACGGCATCCCGGATTCGACGGTGCTCAAGGACGGCGACATCCTCAACATCGACATCACGGCCTACAAGGACGGGGTGCATGGGGACACGAACTACACCTTCTGTATCGGGGATGTCGACGAAGAGTCACGCCTTCTGGTCGAGCGCACGCAGGAGTCCCTCAATCGGGCCATCAAAGCCGTGGCCCCCGGTCGCGAGATCAACGTCATCGGACGATCCATCGAGTCCTACGCGAAGCGCTTCGGTTATGGTGTTGTCCGTGACTTCACCGGGCACGGCGTCGGAGAAGCGTTCCACACGGGCCTGATCATCCCCCACTACGACGCCGCCCCCGCCTACAACCGTGTCATCGAGCCGGGAATGGTCTTCACCATCGAACCGATGCTCACCCTGGGGAGCATCGACTGGACCATGTGGGCGGATGACTGGACCGTCGTCACGAAGGACCGCAAGAGGACAGCGCAGTTCGAGCACACGCTCGTTGTCACCGACCGCGGCGCGGAGATCCTGACCCTGCCCTAGCGCAGCCTCCCCGCACTTCCTGCCCGCACACTGCACCACGCCATTCCGGCTCGCGCCGACCCACCTCAACGCCGACCCACCTCAACGGAGAATCATGGCCAAGGACATCGAGAAGAAGAAGTCGAAGAAACTCCCCGCAACAGTCATCGGCGTCGATATCGGCGGCACGGGCATCAAGGGCGGCATCGTAGACCTCGAGAAGGGCGTGATCGTCGGCGAGCGGTACCGCATACCCACGCCGAAACCCTCGACTCCTGAGGCTGTGGCGGAGGTCGTAGCTCAGATCGTCGCTGAACTGTCGGCTCGACCCGAGGGTCCCGGAGCCGACGTCCCGGTGGGAGTCACGTTCCCAGCGATCATCCAGCACGGTGTCGCCCGCTCCGCGGCCAACGTGGACAAGAGCTGGGTCAACACGGATGTCGACGCCCTGTTCACGAAGGTCCTCGGTCGCGATGTCCATGTGATCAACGACGCCGACGCGGCCGGGCTCGCCGAAGTCCGCTACGGAGCCGGCAAGGGAAAGATGGGCACGGTCCTGGTGATCACCCTCGGAACCGGTATCGGCTCAGCCTTCATCTTCGACGGAAGGCTCGTTCCGAACGTGGAACTCGGGCACCTCGAGGTGGACGGCCACGACGCCGAGACCAAGGCTTCCGCCGTCGCTCGTGAACGGGACGGCATCGACTGGGACGAGTACGCCGTGCGCCTCCAGCGCTACTTCGCCCACGTGGAGTTCCTCTTCTCCCCCGAGCTGTTCATCGTCGGCGGCGGCATCTCGAAGCGCAGCAGCGAGTACCTGCCCTCCCTTCAACTGCGTACCCCCATCATCCCGGCACAGTTGAAGAACCATGCGGGAATCGTCGGCGGCGCCCTGCAGGCAGCACTCCTTCAGTCCAAGGGCCTGAGCTAGTCCGAGGGCCCGAATTCCCGGACAAGCCCCGTATAGCGGTGAAGCCCGGTACGGATCGGATCCGTACCGGGCTTCACTTCTGTCCCGGTCCTGCCTCCCACGAGGCGGACGTGGAACCGGTGGTGGCGTCGGCTTCCCCTCCGCAGCCACCACCGGGGTCTCATGGGCGCTACCGCGCCGTCAACGGCCTCTGCGCCCCGGCGGGCACGCGCTCGTTGTCACTCGTCTGCCGGCGAAGGGTGCTGATGGCCTCTTCGAAGTCCTCGAGGGATTCGAAGCCCTGGTACACGCTGGCGAAACGCAGGTAGGCGATCTGGTCGAGCTTGCGCAGTGGCTCCAGGATCGCGAGCCCGACTTCATGCGCATCGATCTCGGCGACACCGCTTGCACGGACCGTCTCCTCGACCTCCTGCGCCAGCAACGCGAGGTCGTCCTCCGTGACGGGCCTGCCTTGGCACGCCTTGCGGACGCCGTTGATGATCTTCGACCGACTGAAGGGCTCCCCGGCACCTGAACGCTTGACTACGCTGAGGCTCGTCGTCTCGACGGTACTGAAACGCCGCCCGCACTGGGGACACAGACGACGACGGCGGATTGCTGATCCGTCATCTGCGAGCCGGCTGTCGACGACACGCGAGTCGGGATTGCGGCAGTACGGACAGTACACAGCTCCCCCTTCAGTTCCTCGGCGGTCATTATGCCCAGTTTAGGACTACATGTGGTGAAACAACAACACTGTAATTACCAGATGTAGTGGCCGGAAGCCTTCAGGAGGCAGATTCCGACATCTTCTCGAAGCGTGCCAGAACTGCTTCACCGTGCGCAGGGAGATTCTCAGCAGCCGCAAGGGCCACGATCGACGACGACACTTCGCGCAGGGCGTCCCGATCGTAGTTCACGAGCTGCACCGCCTTCAGGAAGGTCGTGACGTTCAGGCCGCTCGCAAAGGCAGCGGTGCCGCCCGTCGGCAGGACGTGATTGGATCCGGCACAGTAATCTCCGAGGCTGACCGGGCTGCTGGCGCCGATGAAGATGGCCCCCGCGTTCCGGATACGCGCCGCTACTCCTGCCGCGTCTGCCGTCTGGATCTCGAGGTGCTCCGCCGCGTAGGCGTTGCACACGGCGATGCCCTGCTCGATGTCGTCGACCAGGATCACTCCCGATTGCGAGCCGGACAGGGCCGTCCGCACGCGCTCGGCGTGGCGCGTCCGTGCGGCCCGCACCTGAAGTGCTTCGACGACGGCTCCGGCAAGGCCCCCGGAATCCGTCACGAGCACCGATGCCGCCTGTGGATCGTGCTCCGCCTGGCTGACCAGGTCCGCGGCCACCAGGTCCGCGTTGGCAGTCGCATCGGCAAGGACGGCTATCTCGGTGGTCCCTGCTTCGGAATCGATGCCGACCTCACCGCGCACCAGTCGCTTGGCTGTGGCTACGAAGACGTTGCCGGGTCCGGTGATGACATCAACAGGGTGGATCGCAGCACCGACCACCGCCGGGTCCTGCACCCCGGCATCGGCGATTCCGTAGGCGAGGGCAGCCACGGCCTGCGCACCGCCCATGGCGTACACCTCGGAGATGCCGAGCATCGACGCGGCCGCGAGGATGACGGGATGCGGCCAACCGCCGAACTCCTTCTGCGGAGGGGAGGCGAGTGCGATGGATCCGACCCCGGCCGCCTGGGCGGGAACGACGTTCATGACAACGGATGAGGGGTAGACCGCCAGGCCCCCGGGCACGTACAGGCCCACGCGGTCGACGGCGATCCACTTGTGGGTGAGGGTGGCTCCAGGAGCGATGTCGACCTCCACGTCCCGGGGCACCTGGGCCTGGGCGAAGATGCGTGCGCGGCGGATGGCCTCGTCGAGGGCCGACCTCACATCGTCGTCGAGCCCCTCCACCGCGGCTGCGATCACCTCGGCCGGCACGCGGGGGTGCTCCTGCTCGACGCCGTCGAAGCGGAGGGCGAAATCCCGGAGTGCAGCGAAGCCACGGCTCCGGACGTCATCGATGATCTCCTGCACTGCGCTCTCCGAGGACCGGGCACTCGCGGCTGCCCTCGGCATGGCGCGCTTCAACTCACCCGGCGACAGTGCCCGGCCCCGAAGATCGATCGTCCTGAAGGCAATGGATGAGGTGCTGGGCGCTTGGGTCACCTCCGAAGTCTATCGGGAGCCGCGGCCGGTCCTCGCGGACCGGAAGCGGTCAGGACCTCCGGCGTGCAAGGCCGATGAGGGCCGTGACGAAGATGATCACGGCGGCGACGGCGGGCCAGATCGCGAGAGCACCGTACGACTGGAGCAGGAAGTCGGACCCGGGAAGCTCGTCGCGCCCGTGCGGGCCGAACAGATAGGCGAGGCCCTCGCCCACGCCCAGTGCTAGCAAGGAGCCGAGCACCGAGCCCCCGATTGCGGCGAGGATACGGGCTACGACCCCGGGGCCCCTGAGCCTGACCGCGACGACGGTACCCACTGCGACGCCCGCGACCAGTTCGAGGCCGGCCAGGGTGAGGTCACGAAGCACCCACTGGTCTGCACTGACCGGATCGCCGAAAACGCGCCCGGTCGGAGCGAGCAGCCACCACGCCACCCCGATGACGGCCCCCAGCAGGATGGTCGAACCGAGCCACCAGAAGACTCCGGCCGGTGGCACGGATCGGCGGTTCTCGGCGACAGCGTAGACAGCAGGTGGATAGTTGCTCGAACCGGCATCCGGTTCCTGGCTGGCACGCATGACTTCTACATTAACAAACCACCCCGTGTCCGGGGACCGCGCCTAGTGTTGTTGTGGCAACGCGAAGGGTCATCCTCATCGGACGGGCCCTCCACACAGCGCTGTCCACCGCCGTCGATCCCCCGGAGGAACCACGTGAACAATTCGAGCACCGCGCCGGAGCTGCAGCCCCTTTCCGAGTCGCACGGCGAGTCCTTCCGCGAGATCTTCCGCCGCCATGCCGCCGGCGTCGCCATCATCACGGCCACGTACAACGACATCCCCTTCGGGTTCACGGCCACCTCGGTGGCCTCGCTGTCCGCCGAGCCACCGCGGTTCTCGTTCAACATGGCGCGGACGTCATCCTCGTGGCCGGCGGTGGCCAATACGAATTTCGTGGGGGTGCACATGCTCAGCACCGAGAACGAGGGTCTCGCCAATCGCTTCGCGCGGACCAAGGACCGTTTCACCGGTGACCACTGGGAGTCCGGCCCCGAGGGCGTGCCCATCCTGAAGGACGTTGCCGGCTGGCTCGTGGGACGCATCAGCATGCGCCTGTCCTTCGAGAACAACGCCGTGGTCGTCGCCGAGGTGGTCGCGGGGAATATCGGGCCTGACGGCGCCCCCCTGCTCTACCACGGCGGCAGCTACGGAACGCCGACGACGACCGACTACGTGATCTGACTCGCCTGGCCGCCCTCGGGCCGTGCCGCGCCGCCCTCGAGCCGCCCGTCGCCGCCCTCAGGCGTCGAGGCACGCAGGCCCGAGCAGGACCTTCAGGTCGCCGAACAGTCCCGGCGTCGGACTGACCCGCAGGTCGACACCCAGCTTCAGGACCTCCACCTTCCTGGACCCGTTGAGCCGGATCAGCACCTCGCTGGTTCCGGGATGGGTCCGCAGGACGTCGCCGAGGGCCGTGACGGCGGTCTCCGTCGCCTTGTGCTGCAGCATCGAGATCACCACGGGCCCTGAGTGCCCCTCGCTGAGGTCCGGCACGGAGAGTTCCTGCGCGTTGAGCATCACGGCGCCGTCGTCCCTGCGCTGCAGGCGACCGCGCACGACGACGATCAGGTCCTCCGCGAGGACACCCGAGATGGGTCCGTACACCTGACCGAAGAACATGACCTCCATGGAGCCCGCGAGATCCTCGACCTCGGCCCGTGCGTAGGCGTTGCCGCTGTTCTTCGCGATCCTGCGCTGCAGCGAGGTGATCATGCCCGCGATGGTCACGATGGCGCCGTCGGCCGGACCTTCGTCACTGATGATCGAGGGGATCGACGAGTCGGCGTGCTGACCGAGGATGCCCTCCAGGCCCTGCAGCGGATGATCCGACACGTAGAGCCCGAGCATGTCGCGCTCAAAGGACAGCTTGTCCTTCTTGTCCCATTCCGGCAGGTCCGGCACCTCGACCGACAGTCCGCCCACGCCGCCAGGGCCGTCGTCGAATGCGCTGAAGAGGTCGAACTGGTTCGCCGCCTCGTTGCGCTTGAGGACGATCACGGAGTCGACGGCTTCCTCGTGAATCATCGCGAGGGCCCTGCGCGGATGCCGCAGCGAATCGAACGCTCCGGCCTTGATGAGCGACTCGATGGTGCGCTTGTTGCAGACGACGGCGGGAACCTTCTGCAGGAAGTCGCTGAACGAGGTGAACGCGCCCTTCTCCTCGCGCGCGGCCACCATGGCGCCGACGACGCTCGCGCCGACGTTCCGGATGGCGCCCATGCCGAAGCGGACGTCCTTCCCCACGGGGGTGAAGTTGACGCTCGATTCGTTGACATCCGGAGGCAGTACGGTGATCCCCATGCGGCGGCACTCGTTGAGGTAGATCGCCAGCTTGTCCTTGTCATCGCCGACGCTCGTGAGAAGCGCGGCCATGTACTCGGCGGGGTAATGCGCCTTCAGGTAGGCGGTCCAGTAGGACACCAGTCCGTACGCAGCCGTGTGGGCCTTGTTGAACGCGTAGTCCGAGAAGGACTCGAGCACGGTCCACAGCTTGTCCATCGCGGCCTGCGAGTAGCCGTTGGCCTTCATTCCCGCGAAGAAGTCGGCCTGCTGCTTGTCCAGCTCCGACTTCTTCTTCTTGCCCATCGCGCGGCGGAGCATGTCCGCCTGGCCGAGCGTGAAGTTCGCGAGCTTCTGCGCCGCGGACATCACCTGCTCCTGGTAGACGATCAGGCCATAGGTCCCCCCGAGGATCTCCTCGAGCGGCCCCTCGAGCTCAGGGTGGATCGGCTCGATATCCTGCAGCCCGTTCTTGCGCAGGGCGTAGTTCGTGTGCGAGTTCACGCCCATGGGACCGGGCCTGTAGAGGGCAAGAACGGCCGAGATGTCCTCGAAGTTGTCGGGGCGCATGAGCTTCAGCAGGGACCGCATGGGCCCGCCGTCGAGCTGGAAGACCCCCAGTGTGTCGCCGCGCGCCAGGAGCTCGTAGGACTCCTTGTCGTCGAGCTCAAGATCCTCGAGGACCAGGTCGGTGTCCTTGTTCGCCTTGATGTTCTCGACGGCGTCCGTGATGATCGTCAGGTTCCTCAGGCCGAGGAAGTCCATCTTGATCAGTCCGAGGCCCTCGCACGTCGGGTAGTCGAACTGCGTGATGATCTGGCCGTCCTGCTCGCGGCGCATGATCGGGATGATGTCGATCAGCGGGTCCGAGGACATGATGACGCCGGCTGCGTGCACGCCCCACTGGCGCTTCAGCCCCTCGAGGCCGAGAGCCGTCTCGAAGACCTTTTCGGAGTCGGCGTCCGTCCTCAGCAGCTCACGCAGTTCCTCCGCTTCGGAGTAGCGCTTGGCACCCTTGTTGTGGACGTCCGCCAGGGCAAGGCCCTTACCCATGACGTCGGGTGGCATGGCCTTCGTGAGGCGCTCACCCGTGGAGAACGGGTAGCCCATGACGCGGGAGGAGTCCTTGAGCGCCTGCTTGGCCTTGATGGTGCCGTAGGTCACGATCATCGCCACGCGCTCGTCGCCGTACTTCTCCGTCACGTACCGGATGACCTCGGAGCGGCGCCGATCATCGAAGTCGACGTCGAAGTCGGGCATCGAGACACGCTCAGGATTCAGGAAGCGCTCGAAGATGAGTCCGTGCTTCAGGGGATCGAGATCGGTGATGCGCATGGCGTAAGCCACCATGGAGCCCGCACCGGAGCCACGTCCGGGGCCCACCCGGATACCGTTGTTCTTCGCCCAGTTGATGAAGTCGGCGACCACGAGGAAGTAGCCCGGGAAGCCCATCTGGGTGATGACGCCGACCTCGAACTCGGCCTGCTTCCGCACATCGTCGGGCACGCCGGCCGGGTAACGGAACTGCAGTCCCGTTTCGACCTCCTTCACGAACCAGGACTGCTCGTTCTCCCCCTCGGGGACGGGGAACCGCGGCATGTAGTTCGCCTTGGTGTTGAACTCGACGTCGCAGCGCTCTGCGATGAGCAGCGTGTTGTCGCAGGCCTCGGGGTAGTCGCGGAAGATCGCACGCATTTCTGCCGGCGACTTGAGGTAGAACTCGTCGGCGTCGAACTTGAAGCGTTTCGGGTCCGCGAGCGTCGACCCGGACTGGACACAGAGCAGGGCGGCGTGGGCCTTGGAGTCCTCGGCGTGGGTGTAGTGCAGGTCGTTCGTGGCGACGAGGGGGAGGTTGAGTTCGCGCGCGAGCTTGATCAGGTCCGCCTTGACGTTCCGCTCGATATCGAGCCCGTGGTCCATCAGTTCGCAGAAGTAGTTGTCGGCCCCGAAGATGTCCCGGAAGTCCGACGCCGCCTGCACCGCTTCCCTGTACAGCCCCAGGCGCAGCTTCGTCTGCACTTCACCCGACGGGCAACCGGTGGTCGCGATCAGGCCCTTCCCGTAGGTCTGCAGCAGGTCGCGGTCCATACGGGGCTTGTAGAGGTAGCCCTCGAGGGAAGCCAGGGACGACATCCGGAACAGGTTGTGCATGCCACCGGTGGTCTCGGACCACAGGGTCATATGGGTGTAGGCACCCGCGCCCGAGACGTCGTCGCGCCCGCCGCCACCCCACTTCACACGGGTGCGGTCGTTCCGCGCGGTTCCCGGCGTGAGGTAGGCCTCGACACCGATGATGGGCTTGATGCCCGCGCTGGTCGCCTTGCTCCAGAAGTCGAAAGCGCCGAACACGAACCCGTGGTCCGTGGTCGCGAGGGCCTTCATCCCCAGTTCCTCGGTGTGGCTGAAAAGGTCCGTCAGCCGGGCGGCGCCGTCGAGCATCGAGTACTCGGTGTGGTTGTGGAGATGGACGAACGAGTCTGTTGATGCAGGAGTAGCCACCCCCTGAGTCTAGTGCGCCGACTCCCCACCGAGGATCGTCGAGGCCGTCCTACGAGGTCCTCGCGGCGTGTCGCACTGGTCCGCCCCTCGGGTCACACCAGGCCGTTGGACAGCGCCGTCAGCGCATACGCCAGGTCCACGGGGTAGGGGCTGGTGACGAGCACCGGCTCCCCTGTGCGGGGGTGTGCGAAGCCCAGGCGGTGCGCATGGAGCCACTGCCGCGTGAGACCCAGGTCGGCGGCGAGACGCGGGTCGGCACCGTAGGTCAGATCACCCGCGCAGGGGTGGCGGAGCGCGGAGAAGTGGACGCGGATCTGGTGCGTCCGCCCTGTCTCGAGGTGGACTTCGACGAGGCTCGCGCGCCCGAAGGCCTCGAGCACCTCGTAGTGGGTGACCGAGTCCCGGCCGTCCTCCATCACGGCGAAGCGCCACTCATGGTGCGGGTGCCGCCCGATCGGCGCATCGATGGTGCCCTTCAGCGGGTCTGGCAGGCCCTGGACGACTGCGTGGTAGACCTTTTCGACCTCGCGTTCCTTGAAGGCGCGCTTCAGGGCCGTATAGGCGGGCTCGGTCTTGGCAACCACCATCGCGCCCGACGTCCCGACGTCGAGCCGATGGACGATACCGACGCGCTCAGGTGCACCCGAGGTCGAGATGCGGTAGCCGGCTGCTGCGAGGGCTCCGACGACGGTGGGACCGACCCAGCCCGGAGAGGGATGGGCGGCGACACCGACGGGCTTGTCGACGACGACGAAATCATCGTCATCGAGCAGTATCCCCATGCCGTCGACGGCCTCGGGGATGATTCGGTTCCGGTCCTCGGGATCGGGCATGTCGATGCCGATCCGCTCTCCCTCATGAACCCGGTCCGACTTGGCCAGGCGCGCGCCGTCACGGATGACCCGACCGTCCGCGCACCACTGTGCGACGGCGGAACGGGAGACCTCCAGCAGGCGGGCCACGGCGGCGTCCGCCCTGGTGCCGGTTTCGGATTCGGGGACGATGACGTCGCGGTGCTCAGCGGCCACGGTCGTCGTCCCCGTCCTCGGTCGTCGATTGCGTCGCGCCGTCCGATTGCGTCGCGCCGTCCGCGGCCGCGTCCGGTGCTTCACCGGATGTCGTGTCCGTCGATCGGTGAGCGACGTCTGCACCCTCCGCGTCTGCCGCGCCTGCCGAGCCTGCCGAGCCTTCCGCCATCGATCCTGCTGGAGCCTCGTCAGCGCTGCGGCGTCCGTCCATCCCGATGCCTCGCAGGGTCAGGATGCAGATCAGTACGACGCCGCTGACAACGGCCGAATCGGCGATGTTGAAGATTGCGAAGTTGGGCAGGGCGATGAAGTCCACGACATGGCCCTGTCCGAAGGAGGGTTCCCTGAACAGCCGATCGGTGAGGTTGCCGAGCGCACCACCGAGGACCAGCCCCAGTGCCACCGACCACCCCCACGATGCGACCTTCCGGACCTGCAGCACGATGGCCGTCGCGACGACCACCATGATGATCGTGAAGACCCAGGTGTAGTCCGTGCCGATCGAGAACGCGGCTCCCGGATTACGGATGAACCGCCAGTCGAGGAGCGGCGGGAACACCGGGGTGACCTGGCCCTCGCTCATCGTCGAGACGACCCACCATTTCGTGAGCTGATCGAGGACATAGGCCACGAGGGTGCACAGGAGCATGACGACGCCGTAATGCCTGGGGATGCGCTGCCGGTCACGGGATGCAGCGCTTCCTGGGGGTCCCTCCGCCGCCGATGGCGATGCCTCGGGTGTCGGGTCTGTCGGCTGGTGCTCGTCCACTGTCCATCCAGGGTGTAGGTGCTGATGCGGCCACGGTCGACCGTGGCCTGAACGGCGAAGGGCCGGCTTCCGGGGTTGTGCCCCCGGCAACCGGCCCTTCCACTGCTGGCCCGACAAGGATCGGGCCGGATGCCTGCTAGGCGGCCGGCGCGTCGGAGGCGAGCGATCCACGCGAGTCGAGGTCGCGGAGCTGGCCCTCGATGTACGCCTTGAGGCGCGCACGGTAGTCACGCTCGAAGCCTCGGAGCTGCTCCACCTTGCGCTCCAGGACGGACTTCTGCTGCTCGAGGTCCCCGAGGGTCTTGCGGCTCTTCTCCTCGGCGTCATTGACGAGGCCGCTTGCTTCGATCTGCGCTTCGGCGATGATCTTGTCACGCTGCTCGACGCCGGCGTTGACGTATTCGTCGTGCAGGCGCTGCGCCATTGCGAGGACACCTGCAGCGGACTCGGCGGTCCCACCGGTTGCTGCCGGCGCGGCGGGTGCCGGTGCGGGCGTCGGCTCTTCGACCTCGGCCACCGCTACGGCGGGAGCGGACTCGTCCTCGGAGCCGACCTCCTCGGTATGCGACCTCGCCGCGACAGGGGCGGGGACTGCGGTGGCCTGTGAGGTGTCCGACGAGCTGCCCGTCACCTTGCGGCGCAGGTCCTCGTTCTCCTGGTTCAGGCGGCGGAGTTCGACGACGATCTCGTCAAGGAAATCATCCACCTCGTCCTGGTCGTAGCCCTCGCGGAACTTCGTCGGCTGGAACCTCTTGTTGACAACGTCTTCTGGCGTTAGAGCCATGTGGTCACCTCATACTGATAGGAGCCCACCCGCCGGACGGCGGGTGAGGCTGCGGTACCGAATTATGGACACGAGCCGCTGGACTCACATCGAACTGTGGATCAGCGTATATGGTCGGGAACTCATCACGAAACGGGCCTGTACGCTACCTCGCGAGGCTGCTCGAGACCGACATCAGGATCAGCACGACGATGAAGAGAACCAGGAATGCGAGGTCTAGTTGCACCCCGCCCAGTCGAAGCGGAGGGATGAGGCGGCGCAGTGCCTTGATGGGCGGGTCCGTGATGGAGTACACCCCTGAGGCGAGCACGAGTGCCAGCTTCTGTGGGCGCCAGTCACGGGCAAAGCCCTGCACGGCGTCGAAGATGATGCGAAGGATCAGCGCGAGCTGGAACAGCATCAGTACCAGGTAGATCAGGGCGAATACCAAACTCACAGAGCTGTTCCAGTCCTTCGGGCCTTAGGTGGTCTAACGCGACCGTCGAGGCCGCCGGGCTCAGCTCTGGTTGAAGAAGCTGGTCTGAGCTTCGCTTGCCTTGAGGTCCTCGCCGAGGACTTCAATATACGACGGCGACAGGAGGAACACCTTATTGGTGACCCGCTCGATGCTGCCGTGCAGCCCGAAGACGAGTCCTGCGGAGAAGTCGACCAGGCGCTTGGCGTCCGACTCGCCCATATCTGTGACGTTCATGATCACGGGAATGCCGTCGCGGAAGCTCTCACCGATGAGCTTGGCGTCATTGTAGGAGCGCGGGTGGATCGTGGTGATCTGGCGGAGCGCGGCGGAGTCCTCGCGGGACGACGGTGCGCGCTTGATCGGGGTCACGGGGGCTCGGTATTCCTCGGCGGGAGCTACCCGGCTGACGGTAGGAGCCGGCTCCAGGCGTCGTTCGTCACGGTCGTAGTCCACTGTGTAGTCCTCGTTCCTGCTCTGCGCGCTTTTCGATTCGGGCTCGTAGTGCTCGTCACCATCGGCGAGCCCAAGGTAGATCATTGTCTTGCGCAGTGCGCCAGCCATGGTAGCTCCTGTCATAAGAGAGTGGATGAGGGGTCGGCGCCTGGGCTTTCAGGATCCGACTCGGAGGCCTTGGTGTGCCGCCGTTCTAGCTGGAACGCTACCCCACGGCCGGACGCGGACCGAGGACATCAGAACCAATCCTCAGGTGTGTCGCTCCTGCGGCGATCGCCTCCTCGAGGTCCCCGCTCATACCGGCCGAAACGGCGGTCGCGGACGGCTCGACGGCCCGCACCGACGCGGATATCTCCAGCAGACGTTCGAAGGCTTCAGCAGGAGACGCACCGAGCGGGGCCACGGCCATGACCCCGGCCAGACGAAGGCCCTCGGTCGCGAGGACCGCCTCAGCAAGCGACTCGGCATCCACGGGTTGCGCCCCTCCCCTGCTACCCGGGGCGGTTTCGAGGGTGAACTGGAGATAGCAGTCCAGTTCACCGCGTAGCTCCATACCCGCCTCCGCCCGGCGTCCGTTCTCCGCTCCGACCGCCTTTCCCAGGGCGGCGACGAGGGATGAGCGATCGACGGAGTGAACGCTGTGTGCGTAGCGGACCACCGACTTGGCCTTGTTGGTCTGCAACTGACCGATGAAGTGCCACGACAGCGGAAGCGCCTCGAGCTCCCCTGCCTTGAGGGCCGCTTCCTGGTCGCGGTTCTCTCCGACGTCGGTGACGCCGAGGCCGGCGAGGATGCGCACATCGGACGCCGGGAAGTACTTGGTGACGACGATCAGGTGCGGCTCGGGGCGATCTGCTGCGGTTGCTGCAGCGGAGATGCGCGACCTCACGGCGCGGAGGCGTGCCTCGAGGTCCTGTTCGCGGGCGCTTCCAGCCCCATCCGGCATCAGGTGCGCCATACGAGTCCGGCGATGCGTCCGGCTCCTGGTTCACGCCGATGGGAGAACAGTGCGGGGTTCTCCAGGGTGCAGAGCGAGCCAGCACCGTGTACCTCACCGGCCATCACCCCGGAGAGGGCGAGCTGCCGGCGGACTGCGGCGGGAAGATCGAGCGCCGTCGTTCCCGAAGGAGTGCGGGACGCCGCGGCGGGGATGTCCCGCGCAATTCCGAGCATCATCGCCTCGGGCACCTCGTAGCAGGATCCGCAGACCGAGGGACCGATCCACGCCGCGAGGTCCGTTGCACCCTGGCTCTGCAGGACACGCACCGCATTCGCGACGACACCGTTGGAGACACCGGCGCGACCGGCGTGGACGACCGCCGTCGCTCCTGTTCCGCCCTCGGCGATTCCGGCATCCGCCAGGACGATCGGCACGCAGTCGGCGACGAGGACGGCGAGTGGGTCGGCTCCCCTTGGTGAGACCATGCCGTCGGCGTCCGGCGCGGCCGTGACGCCTCCCGATCCGACCACGGCTATCCGGTCCGAGTGGGTCTGGCTCATGAAGCGGAGTGATGACGCCGTGATGCCCATTGCCCTTTCGAGGCGACGGCGGTTGTCCCGCACGCCCTCCGGCTCGTCCCCGACGTGTAGGGCGAGGTTCCCCGCCGATGCTGCCGTGAAGGCTACCCGCAGCCCCGGGCGGACCTCCTCGTTCGCGTAGAACGGGGAAGAACTCCCGGGACCGACGGCTGCGTCCACCGACTACTTGAGGAAGTCGGGGACGTCGAGGTCGTCCGACCGGCCGGCGGACAGGTCGGGCTCCACGATCGCGGGCAGGTCGACGTCGAAGCCCGAGTCGGCCGGGACGGCCTGCACGTTCTGCGCGCGCTGCTGCGACCATGCGCCGAGTCCGGCGGTAGCGGCACCGGCCATGCGCTGCTGCTCGCCTCCGACACTCGGGGCGACTACCGGCCGCGAAGCAGGCGCCGACGTGGGCGCGGGCTGCGACGTGGCATCCACCTGGTCGAAACCGGCCGCGATGACCGTCACGCGTGCCTCGTCACCGAGGGCGTCGTCGATGACCGCACCGAAGATGATGTTCGCTTCCGGGTGAGCGACCTCCTGCACGAGGCGGGCGGCCTCGTTGATTTCGAAGAGTCCGAGGTCGGAGCCGCCCTGGATCGACAGCAGGACGCCGTGGGCGCCATCGATGGAGGCTTCGAGCAACGGCGAGGCGATGGCCAGCTCCGCGGCCTTGACGGCGCGGTCCTCACCGCGAGCGGAGCCGATACCCATGAGCGCCGAACCGGCACCCTGCATGACCGACTTCACATCTGCGAAGTCGAGGTTGATCAGGCCCGGCGTCGTGATGAGGTCGGTGATGCCCTGGACACCCGAGAGCAGCACCTGGTCGGCGGAGCGGAAGGCATCGAGCATCGAGACGTTCCGGTCGCTGATGGACAGCAACCGGTCGTTCGGGATGACGATGAGGGTGTCGACCTCCTCGCGGAGGGTGTCGATGCCGCTCTCGGCCTGGTTGGAGCGCCGGCGGCCCTCGAAGGTGAAGGGGCGTGTGACCACGCCGATGGTGAGGGCGCCGAGCGATCGAGCGATGCGGGCCACGACGGGAGCACCACCGGTACCGGTGCCTCCACCCTCTCCTGCTGTGACGAAGACCATGTCGGCGCCGCGGATGACTTCCTCGATCTCCTCGGAGTGATCCTCCGCGGCCCGCCGACCCACTTCCGGATCCGCTCCCGCGCCGAGGCCGCGCGTCAGTTCGCGGCCGACGTCGAGCTTGACGTCCGCGTCACTCATCAGCAGCGCCTGTGCGTCCGTGTTGATGGCGATGAATTCCACGCCACGGAGCCCGACCTCGATCATGCGGTTGACGGCGTTGACGCCGCCGCCGCCGATGCCGACGACCTTGATGACGGCCAAGTAATTCTGAGGTGCTGCCACGTCCTGTGTCCCTTGTTCGAATCTGTGTGCTGTACGGGGTCTGCCGATGGTCCGGCATTCGATCTTCACTCGAGAAAACGTTAACGTTCAGGTTGAGAGTTAACGTTATGTCAAGTAACTTCTATGTTCGACGCTAGGTGTATGTCTTCCGCGTTGCAATGACCGAGCGCCGTGTGTCGGGCGTGTCGACGTGTCCCACTGTCCGGGCAGCTGCGTGAACGGCGCCCGGGCAGTTGGACGAACGACGCCCGATCACCTCGTGACCGGCCGGTCGGGGGTGCTGACATCGAACTCCCTGACCGGCGGATCGGACTCCGGTATCGCCAGCATCGCCTCGAGGACCTTCGCCTTCTCCGCGCTGCGCTCCGAGCTACCCCAGAATATTCTCTGGTCCCCTGTGAGGGACAGTCGGATCGAGTCGACACTTACCGCCGACGCGTTGTTGAGCCTCGAGAGGATCGAGACCGGCAGTTCGGCAAGGACCGCGGTGATCGAGGAGAAGACCTCGGAGTTCACAGCATTCGTGCCGCCGTCGATCAGGGGTAGCTTGACCTGGTCCCGCTCGGCCACGCTCGTCAGCTGCCGTCCCTCGGAGTCGATGAGCACGAAGTCCCCACCCTCCTGCAGGACGGCGACGGGCACGCGTTCATGCACCGTGACGACCAGCGTCGACGGAGGCTCGGCGGCGATCTCCACGTCCTCGATGGGCGCCTGGTCAACGAGCAGTGCGCGGACCTCGCCCGTCGAGATGCGCGTGAGCGGCGTCCCGGTCAGCGGGGCGAGGGCGGACTCGATCTCGGCTGTGGCCACCAGCGCATTGCCCTCGACGACGACGGCACGAAGCGCGAGCGCGGGCGAGAAGATGACGTACGCCACAACCCCTCCCAGGACGAGCACGACGGCCGTGATCGCGAGGAGGAGGTTGCGGAGCCGGTGGGAGCGCCGGGGCGCGGGGAAGTCAAGCACCTTTCCCGGCGGCAGGGCTCCATCCGAACGCTCGAGCAGGGAGACCTTCCCGGGCGCTGATCCCCCGGACCGGATGACGGGCGGCTTCCGCGGCGTCATCCGCTCACTCCTGCCGACGATGTGCCCGCTGCGCGGTCCCGGAGCAGTCCGACGAGCCGGACGCCGTACTGCGTGACGTCCCCGGCTCCGATGGTCAGGACGAGGTCGCCGCGCCCGGCGTGACCGACAACGGCGCGAAGGGCTTCGGAGGGGTCCTCGATGAAGGTCGCTTCCGCAGCGGGCATGAGGTCGGTGATGGTCCAGCCACCCACGTCGTCGACCGGGTCCTCGCGTGCTGCGAAGACCGGCAGGACCGTCGCCGTGTCCGCCAGGGACAGCGCATCGGCGAAACCGTTTGCGAACTCGCGCGTCCGGGAGAAGAGGTGCGGCTGGAAGAGCACATGCACGCGGTGCTCGCCCGCGACCGTGCGCGCCGCGGTCAGCGCGGCCCGGACCTCCGTCGGATGATGTGCGTAGTCGTCGAACACGCGCACGCCGTCGCCTTCACCGCGTGCCTCGAAGCGGCGCGCGGCACCTGAGAAGAGGGACAGTCCCGTCGCCGCCATGGCCGGGTCCACGCCGAGTTCGAGTGCAACGGCGAAGGCGGCTACCGCGTTCAGGATGTTGTGCCGTCCGGGCACACTCAGCTGCAGCTCCTGCTGGGCGTCGAGTCCGTCGACGCTGAACGAGAGCACGCTGTTCGTGGTGCTTCCGAGGGCCCTTGTCCCGCTGATCCTGATGTCTGCGGTCTCTGCGTACCCATAGGTCCGGACGCGGCGCGTCGACGGGATTGCCGAGGCCAGCTCTGCCGACCCCGGGTCATCCGCGCAGGCCACGAGGAGCCCGTCATCGGGCAGTCCCTCCGCGAACTGCCGGAACGCTGCGTGGACGGCGTCGGCGGTGCCGTAATGGTCGAGGTGGTCGGCCTCGGCATTGGTGACGACGGCGATGCTCGGCGAGTAGTTGAGGAAGGAACCGTCCGACTCGTCGGCCTCGGCGACGAAGACGTCCCCGCCGGTCCACTCCGCGTTCACCCCCAGGGCCGCCACCTCTCCCCCGATGGCGAACGACGGATTGCGACCTGCCTGCTGGAGGAGGACCGTGATCATCGCCGTCGTCGTCGTCTTGCCGTGCGTCCCGGCAACCGCAATGGCCCGCTGGCCGGACATCGCGGCCGCGAGTGCCTCGGACCGGTGGAGGACGGGCAGCCCCCGACGGCGAGCCTCGGCGAGCTCGGGGTTCGTCTCGCGGATCGCCGATGACACGACCACCGTCCCGGTGTCAGGGACTGCTGCGGATTCATGGCCCACGTGGACGACGGCGCCCAGAGCAGCCAGGGCGCGAAGTCCCTTCGATTCGGCTGCATCCGATCCGGACACGCGCATCCCCTGGCCGAGCAGCACCCGCGCGACGGCGGACATTCCCGCACCTCCCAACCCGATGAAGTGCACGGGCTCCTGCAGACCGCTGCGCCCGCCGGGCGCTGGAAGGGAGGGGCCGGGGTCGGCCGTTGCTGGAACAGCCGTTCCAGCGGTGGCCGGGGTTGTGCTGTCCGGGGTCATGCCGTCCGTCGTGATGCTGGGTCCTTCCGATGCGCCCTGTGCGGGCTGCGTGCGGCCGTCGTCGGTGGGCGACGCCGTCGTTCCTCTGTCAGCGGGCATGGCGATCACTGTCCGCCTGCCGCTGCGGCGAGGACGAGGTCGGCCATCCGCCGGTCCGCGTCGCGCACGCCCTGGGCGTAGGACGCAGTGGACATCGCGGACAGTCGTCGGGGATCGGTGAGGAGCGGCAGCACGGTCGTGCCGATCCATTCCGGGGTGAAGGCGGCATCGTCGACCAGGACGGCTCCTCCGGCGTCGACGAGCGCCGCGGCGTTGAACCGCTGCTCGCCATTGCCGTGGGGCAGCGGAACCAGCACGGCGGGGAGTCCCACGGCGCTGACCTCGCTGACAGTGGCGGCACCGGCGCGTGCGACGAGCAGATCGGCCGCCGCGTACACCTGTTCCATGCGATCGACGAACTCGACCTGGTGGTACCCGTGGGCGGCCAGGGGATCCCGGTCGGTCCCGAGTACCTGCTTGCCCCGTCCGGTGATGTGGAGGATCTGGACCCCGGCGGCGGTGAGGAGCGGGACTGCAGCGGCGACCGCGCGGTTGAGGCTCGCGGCTCCTGACGACCCGCCCGTCACGATGAGGGTCGGGCGGTCGGCGTCCAGTCCGAGGGCAGCGCGGGCGCTGCTCCGTTCCGCTGCACGGTCGAGGTCGGCGATGGTCCTGCGCATGGGCATGCCCACGAGGACCGCGCCGGGGAGGCCTGTGCCGTCGAAGGCGACCGCGACGCGCGCCGCGATCCGCGCGCCTACACGGTTGGCCATCCCGGGTCGCGCGTTCGCCTCGTGGATGACGACGGGCACGCGTCGGGTCCAGGCTGCGAGGTAGACAGGAGTGGACACGTAGCCACCCACGCCGACAACGACGTCAGCCCCGGCCTCGGCCACGATGGCGCGGGCCTGGCGAACGGCTCGCACGAGACGGACCGGCAGTTTGACGAGGTCGATGGAGGGCCTGCGCGGCATGGGTACGCGGTCGATGGTGCGGAGTTCGAACCCGGCCGCGGGGACGAGGCGCGTCTCCATGCCCGCCTCGGTACCGACGGCGGTGATGCGCGTGCCCGGTCGCTGATCGACGATCGACCCGGCGATCGCCAGCAGGGGGCTGATGTGTCCGGCCGTCCCGCCGCCCGCGAGGACGACGGAGAGCGCGCGGTCGGGCATGGAGGGGTGTGTCATGAAAGTGAGTGGCCTCTTCCGGAGGTGGGCACGGCGGGCCTCCGGTCGGCGGCCGCAGGAGTCGGAGGGTGAGGGGTCTTCCGCGCGAACGAGAGCAGCACGCCGACGGCGGCGAGCGTGAACGTGAGCGCGGACCCACCGTAGGAGATGAAGGGCAGCGGCACGCCGATCACGGGCAGCAGCCCGGTCACCATGCCGATGTTGACGAAGGCCTGCCCGATGAGCCAGACGAGGATAGATCCCATCAGGATCCGCACGAACGGATCGGTGTAGCGCAGCGCCACCCGGATGGTCGCCACGGCGAGGATCCCGAACAGCAGGATGACGACGAGGGTTCCGAGGAGCCCGAACTCCTCGCCGATGATGGCGAAGATGAAGTCGTTGTGCGCTTCGGGGATCCAGTTCCACTTCTGCCGGCTCTGGCCGATGCCGACGCCGAACCAGCCGCCCGAGGCCATGGCGAACAGCCCGTTGTCGGCCTGCAGGCAGAGGTCCGCGCCGTCGTCGCAGTTCAGCCTCAGCCAGGCGCTGATGCGGCCACCGCGGTTCGAGCTCGTCGCCACCATTAGGAGGGAGCCCGCCAGGGCTGCGGCTCCCGCCAGCGTGAAGAGCTTGAGGGGTGCCCCGGCGAAGAACAGCGCGGCTCCGGCGATCATCATCAGCACGAGGCCGGTGCCGAGGTCACCACCGATCAGTACGAGACCGATCGGCAGGCCGCCGAACGGCAACGCCGGGATCATCGCGTGCTTCCAGTCCCGGATCAGCGCTTTCTTGCGCTCGAGCACGGCAGCAAACCAGAGGGCCAGTGCGAGCTTGGTGGGTTCGGATGGCTGGAAGGTCTGGCTGCCGATCTGGATCCAGTTCTTGTTGCCGTTGATCTCGACGCCGATGACGAGCACGAGGATCAGCAGCACGATGGCGATGGCCAGGCTCGGCCAGGCGAGGGCCTTGTAGGCGCGGGGGCCCAGGCGCGAGAGAACCAGCATCAGCATGAGCCCGGCGCTGGCCCAGACGGCCTGCTTGAGGAAGAGGTCGAAGGTGTCCTTCCCCTCGGAGATCGCCTCGACCGACGACGCGGAAAGAACCATGAGGAGGCCGATGGCGGTCAATGCCAGGGCGGAGCCGAGGATCAGGTAGTAGCTGGAACGGGAGGGCGCACGGTCAGCACCCTCGAGGAGTTGCCAGCCGCGCCGGGCCCGTGCCCTGATGCCCCGGTCCTGGACGTCGGCTGCCTGCACCGCCGGGGCTGCTGTCGTGGCTCGGGTCCGTGGCTGAGACGTCGTGCTCGCGGCCGCTCCGGATCCGCCGGGCGTCCTCGTACCGGCGCCGGTGACCGGCCTGCCCGTCTCCTTGGTCCGGGCTGGCCGGACGGAGGGCTTACGTCCTCCTGGGCGGGTCGGCGTGGTCGCCATCTAGAACTCCTTCGCGATTGTCCCCTGGCCACCACGCGCACGGACGGCCGCCATGAAGGCGGCCCCCCGGTGCGCGTAGGAGGAGAACTGGTCCATCGATGCGGCGGCCGGTGCCATGAGCACGGTGTCACCATCCCGGGCGACACGGGCTGCTTCGGCGACCACCCACTGCATCAGGGCGTCGCCGGACACGGGGTCGGGTGACCCGCTGCCGTCGTGCCCGAATCCAGTGTGAAGGCTTGGATAGGAGGACACCGGAACATCGGGAGCGTGTCGGGCGAGGGCGCCCTGGAGCGGCGTCGGATCCTGCCCGATCAGGACGACGGCGCGGAGTCGCTTCGCATTGTCCTTCACGAGGTCGTCGTAGGAGACGCCCTTCGACAGGCCGCCGGCCACCCACACGACGGATGGGAAGGAGGAGAGGGAGGCGGACGCGGCGTGCGGATTCGTGGCCTTGGAGTCGTTGATCCAGAGCACTCCGTCCTCGTTCGCCACCACCTGTATGCGGTGATCACCGGGCTGGAAGGCGCGGATGCCGTCCCGCACGGCGGCCACCGGGAGTCCCGCAGCACGGACCAGGGCTGCCGCCGCCAGGGCATTCGCGACCAGGTGCCGGGGAACCACGTCACCGAGCTCGCTGATGGACGCCAACTCGGCGGCCGAGTCCTTGCGCTGCTGGATGAAGGCTCGGTCGACGAGCAGGTCCTCCACGACTCCCAGCATGCTGATGGACGGCATCCCCGTGGTGAAACCGACGGCCCTGCAGCCCTCGATGACGTCGGCCTCCTCGACCATGGTCTCGGTGTCGCGCTGCTCGACGTTGTAGATGCAGGCGATGCGGGTCCGCTCGTAGATCGATGCCTTGGCTGCGACATAGGCCTCGTAGCTGCCGTGCCAGTCCACGTGGTCTTCGGCGACGTTGAGGCAGACGCTCGCCAGCGGCGAGATGGAGTGCGCCCAGTGCAGCTGGAAACTGGAAAGCTCCACGGCGAGGAAATCGTAGCCCTGGGGGTCCCGGATGACGTCGAGGATCGGTGTGCCGACGTTGCCCGCTGCGACGGCGCGCTTGCCGCCCGCGATGAGCATGGCTTCGGTGAGGCCGACGGTGGTGGTCTTGCCGTTCGTCCCGGTGATCGTCAGCCATTCCGCCGTCGGGCGTCCTTCGCGCACCCGAACGCGCCAGGCCAGCTCGACATCACCCCAGATCGGTACGCCCGCGGCCGCAGCCTGTGCGAGGAGCGGTTGGCTCGGGCGCCAGCCGGGCGACGTGACGACGAGGTCGGCCTGCTCACCGTCGACGAGCGGGAGGCTTTCGGCATGGTCCGCCCCGAGCAGGACCTGCCGGGCGCCGACGATCCGGAGCGTGTCGGCCTTGGCCTCGTTCTCCTCGGTCGCGCCGGCGTCGACGACGACGACGATGGCTCCGAGTTCGATCAGGGTGTCGGCTGCCGAAAAGCCGGACGCACCGATACCAGCGACGACGACCCGCAGGCCCGCCCAGTCCGAGTCCCAGCTGGTCAGGTTCTTCAACCGTGGGGTCTCCCAACGGGGCAGCCCGGTTTCCTCGGCCCCGCTCATCCGACGACCCATTCCGCATAGAAGATACCGAGCGCCACGGCGACGAACAGTCCGGCGAGGATCCAGAAGCGGACCACCACGGTGACCTCCGCCCAGCCCTGGAGCTCGAAGTGGTGCTGGAGGGGCGCCATCTTGAACACCCGCTTCCCGCCCGACATCTTGAAGTAGCCGACCTGGATGATGACGGACAGCGTGATCATCACGAACAGTCCTGCCAGGATCACCAGGAGCAGTTCGGTGCGCGAGAGGATCGCGAAGCCGGCGATGGCTCCGCCGATGGCCAGTGAACCGGTGTCACCCATGAAGATCTTCGCGGGCGAGGTGTTCCACCAGAGGAAGCCGACGAGCGCACCGCACATCGAGCCGGCGATCAGCGCCAGGTCGAGCGGATCACGTACCTCGTAGCAGACGCTGCCTGCACCGGGCGAACCACAGCTCTGGTTGCTCTGCCAGATGCCGATCAGCATGTAGGCACCGAAGACGAGAATGGAGGCGCCGGCAGCCAGGCCGTCCAGGCCGTCGGCGAGGTTCACGCCGTTGCTGGCACCCGTGATGATGAGGTTGGACCAGATGACGAAGAGGATGGCCCCGACGACCGTGCCGGCGAACGCGAGGTCGATGGGGAGGTCACGGATGAACGAGATCGCCGTCGACGCCGGGGTACGGCCCTGCTCGTTGGGGAACATGAGCGCCAGGACACCGAAGATGATGCCCACCGCGGTCTGCCCGATGATCTTGGCCGGCGCGCTCAGGCCGAGGCTGCGCTGCTTCGAGATCTTGATGTAGTCGTCGGCGAAGCCCACCAGTCCCATTCCTGCGGCGAGGAACAGCAGCAGCAGGCCGGAAGCACTGGGCCCGCCGACCGGGGAATCGGCCGCCATCATGATCAGGTGGGTCAGGAAGTAGGCCAGCAGGACGGACCCGACGATCACCGCGCCGCCCATGGTGGGCGTGCCGCGCTTGGTGTGGTGCGACGTCGGACCGTCGTCGCGAATGAACTGGCCGTAACCCTTGTTGACGAGGAGCCGGATGAACAGCGGCGTGCCCACGAGGGCGAAGAACAGGGCGGAGGCCGAGCTGATGAGAAGTGCTATCACGGCTGGTGGGCCTTTCCGGATCCGTCAGGTCCACTGTCCGCTTCGGAGTCTGCGGCCAGGCGGTCAGCCGTGTCCGCCTGACCGGCGGAGACCGAGGCGTTCGGCACGGCGTGCGCGACGCGATCGCCGAGGAAACGCAGTCCGGCCCCGTTGGAGGATTTGAAGAGAACGATATCGCGTGGTTCGAGCTCCGCGGCGAGGATGCGTTCCGCTGCCTCGGGGTCGTCGACGTGGACCGCCTCGCTCCCCCAGGAGCCCTCGAGGACGGCCCCGTTGAACAGCGCCCGCGTGTTCGGACCGACGCAGATGAGCTTGGAGATGTTGAGGCGGACGACGACGCGTCCGAGGAGGTCGTGCTCCTCGATGGAGCGGTCACCCAGTTCGAGCATCTCACCGAGCACCGCCCAGGTACGGCGGCGCCCACTACCCAACTCGGCGAGGGTGCGGAGGGCTGCGCGCATCGACTCAGGGTTCGCGTTGTAGGCATCATTGATGACCGTCACGCCGTCGACCCGCTCGGTGCGCTCCATGCGCCAGCGGCTCGCCGCAGCCTGGGTGCGAAGACTTGCCACGATGTCGTCCGGTGCACAGCCGATCGTGTACGCGACCGTCGCCGCGGCCAGCAGATTGGTGGTGTGGTGCAGTCCGAGGAGCGGGGACACGACCTCGTGCTCGCTGCCGTCGGGAAAAAGGAGCGTGAAGGAGGGATTACCCTCCGCCGTCGTCGTGCTGTTGCGCGCCCGCACCACCGGATCGCCGCCGTCGGCTGCGAAGTCGGCCGAGGATGTGAAGAAGGTCCGCCGTGCCCGGGTGCGGGACTGCATGGCCAGGACGCGCTCGTCGTCGGCATTGATGACCGCGGTGCCGGTGGCCGGAAGCGCCTCGAAAAGCTCGCCCTTCGCCTGGGCGATGTTCTCGACGCCGCCGAACTCGCCGGCGTGCGCGGAACCAACGCCGAGGACGACGCCGATGTCGGGCTGCACGAGGGACGCGAGGTACGCGATGTGGCCGGGTTTTGTGGCTCCCATCTCGATCACGAGGTACCGCGTGTCCCAGTCCGCCTCGAAGACGGTCAGCGGCACGCCGACCTCCCCGTTGTAGGAGCCGCGGGGGGCGACCGTCGGTCCGTGGGTTGCGAGTATTCCCGCAAGCAGGTCCTTGGTGGTCGTCTTGCCTGCGGAGCCGGTGATCCCGACGACGGTGAGGTCGCCGGCGGCACGCAGGCGCCGTACGATCTCCGCGGCCAGGACGCCCATCGCGAGCACCGCATCCGCCACGACGACAGAGGGGAAGGACACGCCGTCGGGTGCAGTGACATCGCGTTCGGCGAGAGCGAGCACCGCTCCGCGCTCGAACGCGGAGCCGATGAACAGGTGCCCGTCCGACTCCTCGCCGGGCTTGGCCACGAAGAGGGACCCGGGCGTACTCTCGCGCGAATCGGTGGCCGCGGAGGTGACGGTGATGGTGGGGCCGGCGGGATCCGTGCCGACCAGGACTCCGCCCGTGAGTGCCGCGATCTCGGCTGCGCTGAATTCAATCATGACGGTTCAGGACTCTATCCCGGCCGCGGAAAGCACAGAGAATCCGTGCCTTGTCAACGCGGACCGCAGTTCGACGCGATCATCCAGGGACAGGTTGATACCCTTCACTTCCTGCCACACCTCGTGGCCGCGACCGGCGATGATGATGGTGTCCGAGGCGCCGGCCAGAGCTACGGCGCGATCGATCGCCTCTGCCCGGGGGAAGACCTCCAGCACCTCGCACCCGAGCCCTTCGTTCCTGACGGCGTCGTCGGCGCCCGCGCGCACGGCGCGGCGGATGACGGCTTCGTCCTCGTCGTGCGGGTCGTCGTCGGTGACGATCAGGATGTCCGACAGGCGGGCACCGACCGCTCCCATGATCGGGCGCTTCGATTCGTCTCGCTGGCCGGTTGCACCGAACACCGAGATTACGCGGCCGCCAGGGCGGCGCACCGACGCAAGGGTGCGCTGGAGCGCGTCCGGGTTGTGGGCGAAGTCCACGATGGCCGCCGGCTCCTCGCCGATGAGTTGCATGCGACCGGGGACCTCGGTCGTGAAGGGATCGTGGGCGTCGAGCGCGCGCTGCAGGTCCTCTGCCGGCACCCCGGAGGCCAGGACCATGATCGTCGCCAGGGCCGCGTTGGAGATGTTGAAGGTACCCGGGAGGCCGCAGCGCACGCGAAGCCGATGCCCCGTCCTTCCCTGCAGCACGAAGGAGTGGCCCAGCCCGCTGCGTTCCACCGAAGTGACGGTCCAGTCCGCCGGCGGCGCTGCGTCCTGCCCTGCGTCCTGTCCTGCTTCGGTGCGCACCGTCAGGACGGGCACGTCCGCGGTCGCGGCCAGCCTGCTTCCCCAGGGGTCGTCCACGAGCACGACGGCGCTTCGGCTCCGCTCGGGCGTGAACAGCGACGCCTTGACCGCGAAGTAGTCCTCCATGGTGCCGTGCAGGTCGAGGTGGTCCTGCGTGAGGTTCGTGAAACCGGCGACGTCGAAACGTACCCCGTCGACGCGTCCGAACTCGAGGGCGTGGGACGAGACCTCCATCGATGCGGCGTCGAGACCGCGCTCACGCATCAGGGCGAGGAGCGAATGCACCTGCGGTGACTCGGGCGTCGTGAGCGCGCTCGGGATGGCGTCCTCCCCCGCGCGGATCTCGATGGTGCCGATAAGGCCGGTGGAACGGCCGAGAGCCTCCAGGAGGGCGTTCAGGAAGTAGGTCGACGTCGTCTTCCCGTTCGTCCCCGTGATGCCGAAGAGGGTCGGCCCCGCCTCGCCGTCGTCCTGCCGGTTGCCGTAGATCACGCGGGCCAACGGTCCTACCGCGCGCCTCGGATCGGGCACGACGACGACCGGCGGGACCACGGAGTCACCGGGGTGGACGCGCTCCCGAAGGATGGCCGCTCCGGCCTCGTCCGTGAGGATGGCGACTGCGCCGGAGCGGGCTGCCTGCGGTGCGAATTCGGCTCCGTGGCGCGCCGCCCCGGGCAGGGCGGCGTAGACGTCGCCCGGGAGGACGGATCGTGAGTCCAGCGTGATGCCGGTGACGGTGACCGTGACCGTGGGATGGTTCCCGTGCGGCGCCGGACCGGCCAGCGGGCCGATGTCGGCGAGGGCGGCGAACAGGTCGATCGGGTGGGGCATGCGAGGACGCATCAGGGAAGCGCTGCTCCCCCGCGGGTTATTCGGTTGCACGGTGCTCTGGCCTCCGGGTCAGTATTCGACCGGGTAGATGTCCGGCTTCTTCGTCGAGGCAGGGACGTTGTTGGAGTTGAGGACCTGCTTCATGACCTTCTGGAAGGACTCACCGGGAATGAGGTAGTACAGGTCCCCCTGGGGCCGCTGAAGCGTGATGACGACGACGTACTTGGGATCCTCGATGGGGGCGATCCCGGCATAGGACAGAGTGTAGCCGTCGTATCCGCCACTGGCGCTGGGCGCTTCCGCCGTACCGGTCTTCGATCCCACGCGGTACTGCTCGAGCTCGCCGGACTTGCCCGACCCCTTCTCCGTCACCGTCTCGAGCATCTTCCGCATCTCCGCCGCGGTCTCCTCGGAGACTACTTTCGTGCCCTCCGCCTCCGGCACCTTGTGCTCCGTTCCATCCGGATCGATGTAGGCCTCCACCAGACGGGGCGTGAGGCGCACGCCGTCGTTCGCGATGGTCTGATACACCATTGCGGTATGGAGGGCGGTCTGCGTCAGGCCCTGCCCGAAGAGCACCGTGTACTGCTGGCGGTCGTCCCATTTGTCCGGCGTCGTCAGGAGCCCCTGGTTCTCCTCGTTCAGCCCGGTACCCAGGGGCTCGCCGATCCCGAACTTCTTGAGCCAGTCGTAGCGCTCCTGCTTCGTCAGCTTCTCGCCGATCTGCACGGTCCCTGTGTTCATCGATTTCGCGAGGACCCCGGCGGCCGTCCGCTTTTCCTTACCGTGCTCCCAGGCATCCTTGAACGTCTGGTCTCCGACCGTGTAGCGGTTGTCGAGCGTGAATTTTGACGTGGGCTCGATCAGTCCCTCCTCGAGTGCCCCTGCGAGCGTGATCACCTTCGTCGTCGAGCCGGGTTCGAAGGACGCGCTGACCGAGTTGGGGGTGCGCTTGTCGGCCGGGGTGGCGCCGGGATCATTCGGATCCGGCGTCGTCGATTCGGCCATCGCGCGGATGGCACCCGTCTCGGCCTCGACGACGACGATGTTGCCCCACTCCGCGTTGTAGTCCTTCACCTGCGAGGCGATGGTCTGCTGGGCGAACCACTGCAGGTCCTGGTCGATGGTGAGGCGGACGCTCTGGCCGTTCACCGCGGGAATGTCCTCGTTGGTGGCGTAGGGGATGCGGATTCCGTCTCCGCCGATCTCGAAGGTCCGGCTGCCCGCTTCCCCCTGCAATGCGTCGTTCAGTGAGTACTCCAAACCCTCCTGGGGCTTCCCGTCCTTCGAGACGTGGCCGATGATCGATCCCGCAACGGGCCCGGCCGGGTAGGTACGCACGCTCGTCTCGTCGGCGTACACGCCCGGAATACCGACGGCCAGGGCACGATTCTTGATCTCGGGGGTCACGGAGGTGGCAACGTAGTTGAACGATTTTTCCCCCAGGACCGCGGCCCTCAGCGTCTCGACGTCGATGTCCAGGACCGTGGAGAGCTCGGTGAGGCCCTGGTCGATCGGGATGCCGGTCTCCCGCCTGACGCCGCCCTCCTCCTCGGGATCATCCACCGTGCGGTCGAACTCCTCGACGGCGCTCAGTCTCTGGTCCACCACCACGTCATAGCGCTCGACGCTCCGCGCGAAATATTTGCCGTTCATATCGACGATCGAGCCCCTGACGGGCGCCACCGTGGTGTTGGTCAATCGCTTGGACAGGCCCACCTGCGCCATGCCGTTGAGGTCCAGTGCCTGCAACTGGAAGAGCCGCACTCCGAGGACCATGAGGAGGACGAGGACGAAGGCGAGCCCTACGCGGAGCCGTGTCGACCCGAGAACCAGGCGGAGGCTGTCAGGGCTGCCGGTGCGTGCAGGGGTCACGGAGGGATCCTTGTCGATCAGTACATGCGGTACGGGAGGAGCGGGTGGAGGCAACGCGGGCGTGACGCCTGCTAGCGGTCGGACCCAGCCTGCTCGGGGCCGGGGATGGTGCCCGACGCCATGCTGCCCGTGTCACTGCTCGACCCTGCATAGTCCGGCGAACCGGCATCCGTGGAAGCTGCGTCCTCGACGACCTCCACCGGCGGGGCCTCGACAGCTACCGGTGCCGGTTGCTCCGTGACGAGGTTCGGTGCGGCGATCAGGACCTCGGGCTTGGGACCCTCCTTCGCAGGTTCGGGCGTGCCGGTTACCTTCTTCGAATCTAGCTCAATGGTTCCGAAGGTCGGGGAGGACACCATGCCGAGTTTTGTCGCGGCCGTGGCGAGGTTCTGCGGTGCTTCCCTGCCCTCGATCTCGAGGACGAGGGCTTCGTTCTGCTGGCTGAGTGCCACCTGCTGGTTACGGAGCTGGACCAGTTCGTACTGCGTCCCTGACACGGAGATGTTGAGCATGAGAACTGCAGCCAGAGCAGCGCCGAGCACGAGGAGACTGAGGACGGCGAAGGGGAGCCGTCGCCGTGCGGGCCGCGCGGGCACGACGGACAACGGCGTCCGAGGCTTCTGCGCAACTCCCGCGAGCGTACCCGCCGGCGTGTTGTGGGAGGGAGCGCTCAGCCGCCTGGGAGCGACGGCGAGGGCGCCGTTCCCGGAGAACGCCTGTGCGCTATGCCGCTTCTCAACAGTCAGTGTCTGGCTCATGTTGTCTTCCTGTCGATGGGTCCTGCTTTGATTCGTTCTACGGCGCGCAGTCTGGCCGAGGCCGCCCTGGGGTTCTCTTCGACCTCCGCCGGCGTGGGCGCTTCCGTGCCGCGCGTGAGGGAGCGGAGGTAGGCCTTGTGCTCTTCGAGTTCCACCGGGAACCCGACGGGTGCCGAGGACTTCGTGCCGGCCGTGAAGGCACTCTTCACGATGCGATCCTCGAGGGAGTGGTAGGACATTGCGACCACGCGACCGCCGATCCTGATCGAATCGACGGCGGCCGGGATCGCACGCTCGAGAACGGACAGCTCCTCGTTGACCTCAATCCGCAGGGCCTGGAATGTCCTCTTGGCGGGGTGTCCTCCGGTCCGCGCCGCAGCGGCCGGCACCACGCCGCGGATGACCTCGACGAGCTCGGATGTGGTTCGGAGAGATCGTTCGGTCCTGGCCCGGACGATTGCCGTCGCGATCCGGCCGGCGAACTTCTCCTCGCCCCAGGTCCGGATGATGCGGAGGAGGTCCGCCTCGGCGTATGTGTTGACGACCTCGGCGGCCGTGATGCCCTGAGTGGTGTCCATGCGCATGTCGAGGGGTGCGTCGTAGGAGTATGCGAAGCCTCGGTCGCGCTCGTCGAGTTGCAGGGAGGACACACCCAGGTCGAAGAGGATGCCGTCCACGCCGTCGATCCCCAGATCCTCCAGGACCTCAGGTAGCTCGTCGTACACGGCGTGGACCAGATCCGTGCGCCCGGCGAAGGGGGCGAGGCGCTCCCCTGCCAGCGCCAACGCCTCGGTGTCGCGATCTATACCGACGAGATGGGCATCGGGAAAACGCTCCAGCATGCTCTCGGAGTGACCGCCCATGCCCAGCGTCGCATCGACGACGACGGCACGGCGCCCCGCCGCTTCGGCGGCTTGGACGGATGGTGCGAGGAGGGAGACGCAGCGATCCCGGAGGACGGGGACGTGTCGCTCACCCGTCGGCCGGTCATCGCGCATCCGTCCCCTCCCTCCTGCAGTCCGTTGTTCATCGTCTCTGTAACTTCGCAGGCTGGCGGAGGAGGTGCGCTCTCTGGGATCAGACCCCCATCCGGCCGGACGGTCCTCGCCTGGCTTCGGGGAAGTGAAGCCAGGTGCGGACCGTATCCGGCGGCTGGAGATCTCATCCAAGAGATGTCTTCCGTCCGCTGCTGGTAGTGCTGGTACTGCTTGGATCGAGTCGGATCAGATGATGCCCGGGAAGCCATCCTCGTCCGTCTCGGAGAAAGCTGTCTCCTTCTCTGTCAGGTAGGAGTCCCATGCGTCAGCCGCCCAGATCTCCGCACGACTACCCGCTCCGATGACCGCGAGATCACGGTCCAACCCTGCGTATGTCCTCAGCGCCGGTGGAATGGTGATCCTGCCCTGCTTGTCCGGGACCTCGTCGGAGGCTCCGGACAGGAAGATACGGTTGTAGTCCCTCGCCTGGCGTGACGAGATCGGTGCGGCCCGCATCTGCTCGTGAACCCTTTCGAACTCACTCGCGCTGAAGACGTAGATGCAACGTTCCTGGCCCCTTGTGAGGACCAGCCCCTCGCTCAGTTCCTCCCGGAACTTCGCTGGAAGGATGAGCCTGCCCTTCTCGTCGAGGCGGGGAGTATGAGTTCCGAGGAACATCCCTGACCGCCTGTTCTGAGTCCGCCAAGCCCAGCTTGTTGCTGCCTTGCTCCTATGTTCCCCACTTTACTCCACAACTCTCCCCGGTCAACGCAACCGGGGCGCGGCGCGCCCTCCTACCCGCTCCCCTGATCGGGATCGATAGCCGCTGAAAGCGCCAAGACAAGCGGATCCGGACGTGCGGGGAGCTAAGTGGAGGGGAGTTGCGGGGAGGGAGGACGAACGGCGGGGAGAACGAGTAGAAGGAGGAGTTCGCGTCCGCTCATTCCACTGAAGATCACGGTTAAACAGGAAAGACCCGCCGTAGCGGGTCTTTCCTGTTGATGTGGGCGGTGGTTACGGGAATCAGCTCTGGTCGCGCTTCCGCTCGTCCCACTTGTCCTCGAGGCTGGTCATGAAACCACCCTTACCGCCGGTCGGTGTCTTCGACGGCCTACCGGCCGTCTCACCCCCATCGACCTGCTTCGACTTGGTGGTGGCGAAGTACACTCCTCCACCCATGATCAGGAAGCCTGCCACTCCGATGAAGATGTTCTGATAGACGATGCCTGCAAGCAGGACGAGGATGCCGGCGATCGTGATGAGCGAACCGATGACAAGACGCCTGGTCGACATCGACTTCCGCGTGTCAGAAGCCATCGAATGCGCAAACTTGGGATCGTCGGCGTGCAACTGCTGTTCAAGCTGATCAAGCAACCTCTGCTCGTGTTCCGAGAGTGCCATGACCGCCTCCTTGATGTGGGTACCAACGTTCCTCAACCAACCAACCAACGTCCCGGACGCTGACCAGGTTCCCGGCGGAGGGGCCTGGAACTGCGGGCTCCGGACGACGGAAATGTGTACTTGACGACAGCTGGGCTGCCTCGTTAAAGACTAGTTTGCTACGGGGTGGGCGCAAAGTCACAATGCGGATTCCACGGGGGCTTCCGTTGGAGGCCCTGCGACCCTTATACCGCTCAAGGGCGCGGATCCCGGGCGCCCCGCGGTGGTCCTCCGGAGCCCGTTCCGGGCACTCCGGATGGCCCGGGTCGAGCGCCTCCTTCGTAGCTGTCCGGCTACACGCCACCAGGGGACGAGGATGATCCTCCGGAGTGTCCGCTGCGCGGGTCGTCGTTCCGCTTCGGGGTGAGGAGGCCCGCAGGCATGACGCCTGCACCACCGAACTTCCTGTTCACATCATCGAGGACGCGCTCGGCAAGCCTCCAGTTGTCGTCCCGACGATCGATCGTCAGTTGGGTGGATCCGTCCCCGCCGCTCTCGAGGGCTTCCGCACGCAGGCCGATCAGTCGAACTGCCATAGGTCTATCGCCCAGGGCAGCAAGCAGGGCAGTCGCAGCCGCGTACAGTGCGTTGGCGCTGTCTACCGGCTCATCGAGCTTCTTCGACCGCGTCAGGGTCGAGAAGTCCGCGTACCGGAGTTTCAGCGCGACTCCCCCGGCGCGGTTACCGGAGGCGCGGAGCCTTGTCGCCGTTCGATGCGCGAGTCTCAACAGCTCCCGCCGCAGGACGTCGGAATCCTCGACGTCCCTCGAGAACGTCTCCTCCGCGCCGATGCTCTTCTCCGCCCGCGAGACCACGACACGTCGCGGATCCCTGCCCCACGCCAGCTGGTGGACGTGCTCCCCGGAGCTGCCGAGCAACTGCCTCAGCGCGGACACCGGTGTGTGCGCGACGTCCTCCACGGTGCGGATGCCTATTCGGGCGAGGACCTCCTGGGTTTTCGCTCCCACGCCCCACAGGGCGGACACGGGAAGGGTATGCAGGTAGGCGACGGTCTGATCACCAGGGATGAGCAGGAGCCCGTCCGGTTTGGCCCTTGTCGAGGCGATCTTGGCGACGAACTTCGTCGTCGCAGCGCCGACGCTCGCGGTGATGCCGAGAGTGGACCGGATCTCCGCCCGCACCTGCTCGCCGATCTCGCGCGGGCCGCCCAGCCGACGCATGGAACCGGCAACGTCGAGGAAGGCCTCGTCGACGCTCAGTTGCTCCACATGTGGAGTGACGGAGCGGAAGATGCGCATCACCTGGCTGGATACCTCCGAGTACCTCTGGTGATGTGGCGGCAGGATCACGGCTGTAGGGCATTGGCGCATCGCAACCGACATGGGCATGGCCGAGCGGACGCCGAAAGCCCGGGCCTCGTAGGAGGCCGACAGGACGACTGATCGCCCGGAGGGCGAGCCGACGACGACGGGTACCCCGTGCAGGTGCGGATGGTCGAGCAGCTCGACGGCGACGAAGAAAGCATCCATGTCGATATGGAGGATGTGACACTCCGCGTACTCGGCCGGCTTCTGCCCCTCGTCCTTCACCACGCACACATCGTACGCAGTACTACTGACAAGCCACCGTCCCGTACGGCGAACGCCCTCAAGGCCTTCGGGAGCGACGGGACCGACAGATAGAGTGGAAGCTCCAGACCAGCCGACCTGCCCGGGAGATCCATGCTGTCCGCACCTGCCACCCCCTACCAGGGCAGCCCCGCTCACGATGTCACCGCTGAGCAGGATCTTTTCCGCGGTTCCCTGACGCGCACCATCGACGGCTTCCTGGCCGAGCAGCGGGACGTGTTGGCCGCCATCTCCGAGGAATCGTTGCCCCTCATCTCGAGCATCGCAACGCTGACCGGAGGCGGCAAGAGGATGCGTGCGCTCCTGTGCTACTGGGGGTGGCGGGCCGCGGGAGGATCAGCAGGGGCGTCCGCACCCGTTACGGCCGGGACGGCACTCGAGTTCTTCCAGGCCGCCGCCCTGATCCACGACGACATCATCGACCGCTCGGACACCAGGCGCGGGCGTCCGAGCGTGCACCGGCAGTTCACGGCCAGTCATACGGATGCGGGTTGGCATCTGGATCCCGAGCGTTTCGGTGTGTCGGCCGCAATCCTTGCGGGAGACCTCTGCCTTGCCTTCAGCGAGGAGCTCTTCACGTCGTCGTGCTCCTCCGAAGCGGGCGGTGCTGCCCGGATCATCTTCAACCGGATGCGCACCGAGGTGATGGCGGGACAGTACCTCGATCTCCTGGAGGAGGCGGTCGGGCCGGACCAGACGCCGGAGGTAGCCGAGGAAAGGGCGCTGAACATCCTGCGGTTCAAGTCCGCCAAGTACTCGATGGAACGTCCACTGATGCTCGGGGGCGCGCTCGCCGGCGCCGACGAGGCACTGCTGTCGGCCTATTCCGCGTTCGCGCTCCCCCTGGGCGAGGCATTCCAGCTTCGCGATGACGTGCTCGGCGTCTTCGGGGACCCGGACGTGACCGGGAAGCCTGCAGGCGACGATCTGCGGGAGGGCAAGCGCACCTTCCTCATTGCACGGGCCCTTGGATCCAGCGGGAGCGATGCCCGGGCAAGGATCAACGGGATGCTGGGAGATACCTCCCTCGACGCGGCTTCCGTCCACACCCTGCGCGAACTCATCATCGCGAGCGGAGCGCTGGCCCATACCGAGCAACTCATCGCTTCGAAGTCGGAACAGGCCTTCAGTGCGCTCGAAGAGCTCGACATCGACGCGGTGCCGATGGAGGCCCTCCGCCTCCTCGCCGAAGCGGCGGTGACCAGGAGCGCCTGATGGATCCCGGCCGTCGGCGAGCCTCGGTCGGCGATCACGTCGGCGATCCTCAATCGGCGATCACGTCGGCGACTTTCGGTCGGCGATCAGGACGAACACCCGCCAAGGGCAGGGCAACCCGGGAACTGCTACCAGGCGGCTGCCTGGGCACGACGCCGGATCTCGGTCTTCCGGCCCTCGCGCAGGGCGTCGATCGGACGACCCGGCAGCGACTCATCCTCTGTGTAGAGCCATCGGATGATGTCCTCGTCCCCGTAGCCCGAATCGGCCAGGACGACGATGGTGCCCTTCAGGCTGTCGAGGACGGCACCTTCCACCAGGAACTCGGCGGGGACGCTGCGGATGTTCCGATCACCGATCCGCACGCTGACGAGAGACTTCTCGCTGATGAGCGAGTGCACTCTCGTGATCGGGAGGTCGAGTGCCCTGGCCACATCGGGAAGGTTCAGCCAGGACGGGACGAGGAGTTCTAGTTCATTCACCGTTCAAGGGTGCCACGCCCGCACTCCCCATCTCCACTCGGGTCGACGTCATCACCGACCCATACCCACCGGGCATACATCCTGTACCGCTCGACGTCCAGGCGACACGCAGGCCGACAGGGGACGACACGCCGCAGCGGAGCCTTCCGCGCTTTCGGGACCACTTGTGCTAATGCCTTTATCGTGTAAGTTCACAGGAGTCACACAAGCAACACTAACAACACGTGACACAACAGCATCAGCACGTGCATGTGCCCGGACAGGAAGTTCTCCACCGGGCTCATGCGTCCGCGCGGACTCAGCCGCCAACAGACGAGGAACGAAACATGACTGCCCAGCGATCGAACGCACCGCTGCACGGCGCCCGCAAGAAGGCCGTCGGCGCGAGCCCGCGCCGCTTGAACATCGCCGTCACCACTGCCGCGCTGCCCGCGGTGATCCTCTCTTCCGTGGCCCTCGCCCAACCGGCAGCGGCAGCGCCCGCTCAGGTCGCTTCGACCGCCCACCACCTCGGCGGAACGGCAATCACTCTTCCCTCGAGGGCGATCGTGCCGGCCGCTCTGGTCGCCGTACAGGTACCCGCGCAGAAGATCGCAGTTGTGACGCAGACGATTCCGAGCGAGTACACCATCAAGCCCGGGGACACCATCGGTGCGATCGCCAAGAGGTACGGGCTGGCCACGAACGCCGTCCTCACCCTCAACAGCATGGACGCACGGACGATCATCTACCCGGGCCGGAAGATCAAGCTGACCGGCACCGCGCCCGGTGGGAAGCCATCGCCCGCACCCGCGGCTCCAGCCGGCGAGAAGCCCGGATCCACCTACGTCGTGAAGCCTGGTGACACCCTCGGTGCCATCGCTACCCGTAACGGCGTGAGCCTCCAGAGCCTCCTCTCAGGCAACAACCTGTCGATGAACTCGATCATCTACCCGGGCCAGAAGCTCGGCCTCGGAGGCAAGGCTCCCTCGGCTGCTCCCGCCCCGGCTCCGGGCAAGCCCGCACCCGCACCGGTCGACGGCGGCTCCTACACCGTGAAGGGCGGAGACACCCTCGGTGCCATCGCCTCCCGGAACGGAGTGGGCCTCGACTCGCTGCTGAAGGAGAACGGCCTCTCCATGACGTCGATCATCTACCCGGGCCAGAAGCTGAAGCTGACAGGGTCGGTCACTACCCAGTCCACCCCGCCGAAGGCGAACCAGCCCGCCCCGGCGCCGGCCCCCCAGTCCGGCTCCTACACCGTGAAGGGCGGAGACACCCTCGGTGCCATCGCCTCCCGGAACGGGGTGGCGCTGCCGGCACTGCTGAGCGCGAACAAGATGACGACGTCCACTGTCATCTACCCCGGGCAGAAGCTCACGATCCCCGGCAAGAGCGGCACCCCGGCACCTGCTCCGGCCCCCACTGCCACCGACCTCGTCCCGTCGACGTTCCTCGGCTACACATATCCGGACAGGGTGGTGGCGGACGCCAACGCCAACAAGGCGCTGCTGAACTCCCTGCCTGCGCCGTCGCAGGCTGAGATGAAGCAGATCGTTGCCGACACGGCGCGCTCCATGGGCGTCGATCCCAGCCTCGCACTCGCCTTCGCCTACCAGGAGTCCGGCTTCAACCAGCGGTCGGTGTCTCCTGCGAACGCCATCGGCACCATGCAGGTCATCCCCTCGTCCGGCCAGTGGGCAAGCGACCTCGTAGGTCGCAAGCTCAACCTCATGGATCCCCACGACAACGCTACGGCCGGTGTCGCGATCATCCGCTCGCTCGTTCGCACGAGCCCGTCGCTGGATATTGCAATCGCCTCCTACTACCAGGGGCAGTACTCGGTGCAGTCCCGGGGCATGTACGAGGACACCAAGCAGTACGTCGCCGCGATCAAGTCCCACCAGAAGAACTTCCGGTAGGTCCGGACCGGAGTTCGCGCAGAACTCCCGGAGCAAGGCCGAGGAGGGGGCGGGCTCGCGTGGTGGTCCCGCCCCCTCCTGCTGCGCCCGTTTAGTATCGGATGGTGCACCAGCAACGGAAGGACCCCCTCGAGGGCGCTACTGTCGACGGACGCTACGTCGTCCAGTCGCGGTTGGCCCGCGGGGGCATGTCCACGGTGTACCTCGCCACCGACCGTCGGCTGGATCGTCGGGTTGCGCTCAAGGTCCTCTACCCGCACCTCGCCGACCAACCCGGCTTCATCGACCGCTTCGAGCAGGAAGCGAAGTCGGCGGCCCGCCTGTCCCATCCCCACGTCGTGGGTGTCCTCGATCAGGGGGTCGACGAGATCAACGGGCAGGCCGTGGCCTACCTCGTCATGGAATTCGTGCAGGGCCGTACCCTTCGGGACCTGCTTCGCGAACACGGCCGGCTCACTCCGCGCCATGCCCTGGTGCTCCTCGACGCCGTCGTCGAAGGGCTCGCGGCCGCACATGACGCCGGCCTCGTCCACCGTGACGTGAAGCCCGAGAATGTGCTCCTGTCGGATACCGGGCAGGTGAAGATCGCCGATTTCGGCCTTGCGCGGGCAGTCTCGGCAACCACCGGTACGGCCACCCTCGTCGGCACGGTCGCCTACCTCTCCCCCGAGCTCGTCCTCGGCAAACCCGCCGAGGCACAGAGCGATATCTACTCGACGGGCATCATGCTCTTCGAACTCCTGACCGGCAAGCAGCCCTTCACCGGCGAGACGCCCATCCAGGTCGCTATCCAGCACGCCCAGTCCGATGTACCCGCACCCTCCGTCCTCCTGCCGGGATTACCCGAGGACATCGATGAACTCGTCCAGTGGTGCACATCCCGGGATCCTGAGGATCGGCCCGTCAACGGAGCGGCGCTGCTCGGCGAACTCCGGCACATCAGTGCCGTCCTGACCGATGAGGAACTGGATTTCGCTCCCGCGGATGCGCCCGGACCCCGCCCGGTCCAGAACACCCTCACCTCCGCCGTCGTCCCGCGCATTTCCGTCGATGAACCCGACGACGACGGCTACCGCACGGAGGCACTGCCGCGCACAGGGTTCGCCGACGACGCACGCGTGGAAGCCCCGGCGCCGGGCGGAGCCACGGAGGCCTTCCCACGGACGATGCAGGACGACAACTCCACCAGCGTGATCGGAAGGGACCACAACGCGACTCGCGTGATCGGAACCATGCCCGCGGCTCCGCCGTCCTTCGGCCGGCCGCACGGTACGCCTGCGGCAGCAGCCTCCAGCCAGGCTGTCTCCTCGCCGACCGACACCACCAGAATCGGACGCCCCGGGAGCCACGAAAGCGCCTCCTGGACCGACGGCGACGTCGGCTGGTACGACGGGCACACCGAACAGGACGCACCCGAGGCCGGGCGTGACAACACCGGACGCGATGGCGGCGAGCGGCCGGGCGGCGCGCGCACCGCGGGTAGCACGGCACGCCCCCTGTCCAAACGGCAGCAGTCCCGTCAGGCGCAGCGCCCGCAGAAGTCCCTCCACGGCCGAGCGGCCCGCCGCTGGGTGCGCGTACTCGTCGCCCTGCTGATCATGCTGGCAGCGCTCGTCGCCATTGCGAGCTGGTTCTTCGGCGCGGGACCTGCGGGAGTCGTGTCCCTTCCCGATGTCGCCGACGTGCCGCTCGAGCAAGCGCGCGCAGCGCTTGACGAGCAGGGCCTCGCGTCCCTCACCACGGAGGAGGTCTTCAACGAGCAGGTCCTTGCGGGACTCGTGATTGCGACCGATCCGGTCGCGTCGTCCGAGGTCCGTCGGTTCGAGCCGGTCGAACTCATCGTGTCCAAGGGACCCGAACTCTTCGACGTCCCTGACCTCCTCGGCAGGACGGCGGTCGAGGCCGCCGTCGAACTCGGTTCGGCCGGGCTCGCTCTCGGAGGCGTGGAGGAGGAATACAACGAGGAGGTGACTGCAGGAGACGTCTTCCGGCAGACACCAGAGAAGGGCGCCGAACGGCGCCGCGATTCCACGGTGGACGTCGTCGTGTCACTCGGGCCGGCACCGATCGCCGTTCCCGACGTCGCCGGGCTCACCGAGCAGGAAGCGGTGTCCGCTCTCGAGCAGGCGGGGCTGGAGGCCGTGGTCGTCGAGGTCAAGGAGTACAGCAGGACCGTTCCGGCGGGCTCTGTCATCAGCCAGGCTCCGACGGCCGTCGAGGTGCAGCGGGGTACACCAGTCACGCTGACACTGTCCCGGGGACCGCGCTCGGTGAAGGTGCCCAACGTCTTCTCACTGCCCGAGGACCGGGCCGTCGCTGCCCTGGAGGCGGCCGGTTTCGTGGTGCAGGTCGACTACACCTTCGGCAGCGCCGTCCTCGGCCTCGTGGCCAGACAGAGCCCGACGGGTGATCAGCCCGAAGGGACGACGGTACGCATCACCGTCACGTAGGTGCTCCGGTCAGCTCTTGGAGAGAGCGCCCGCGACGAGGAACGCCATCTCGAGTGACTGCATGTGGTTCAGGCGTGGGTCGCACACCGACTCATAGCGCTCCAGGAACGCGTCCTGGTCGATGGGGTCGGCTCCGCCGAGGCACTCGGCGACGTCGTCGCCCGTCATCTCCACATGCATGCCGCCCGGGAAGGTACCCAGCGCATTGTGGACTTCGAAGAATCCGCGTACCTCGTCGATGACGTCGTCGAAGTTACGGGTCTTGTACCCGTTGGGAGACGTCACCGTATTCCCGTGCATGGGATCGGTGACCCACAGGACCTGAGCGCCGGAGGCCGTCACGCGCTCGACGAGCTTCGGCAGTTTCTCGCGGATGTTCGTGGCCCCCATGCGGGTGATGAAGGTCAGGCGTCCCGGTTCGCGGTTCGGATCGAGCTTGTCGATCAGCGCGAGGGCGTCGTCGGCCGATGTGGACGGACCGAGCTTTACGCCGATCGGGTTCCTGACACGCGACAGGAAGTCCACGTGCGCCCCGTCGATCTCGCGCGTCCGCTCCCCGATCCACAGGAAGTGGGCGGAGGTGTCATAGGGCAGCGAGGTACGTGAATCGATCCGGGTCAGCGCACGCTCGTAGTCCAGCAGCAGAGCCTCATGGCTCGCGAAGAACTCGACGCGCTTCAGGGCCTCGAAGTCGGCGCCGCATGCGTCCATGAAACGCACGGCGCGGTCGATCTCCCGGGCCAAGGACTCGTAGCGCGAGTGCGCCGGGTTGGCCATGAAACCCTTGTTCCAGTGGTGGACCAGTCGGAGGTCCGCGAACCCACCCTGGGTGAAGGCGCGGATGAGATTCAGGGTCGAAGCCGAGGTGTGGTAGGCCTTCACCATGCGTGAAGCATCGTGCCCGCGGCTCTCCGGGGTGAAGTCGTACCCGTTGACCATGTCACCGCGGTACGCCGGGAGCGTCACGCCGTCGCGCGTCTCGTCGTTGGAGGACCTCGGCTTGGCGAACTGGCCCGCCATACGGCCCATCTTGATGACGGGCAGTGATGCGCCATAGGTCAGGACGACGGCCATCTGCAGGATCGTGCGGACCCTGGCGCTGATCCTGTCGGCGGTGGCGCCGTCGAAGGTCTCCGCGCAGTCACCGCCCTGCAGGAGGAAGGCCTTGCCCTGAGCCGCGGCCGCGAGGCGCTCGCGGAGCACGTCCACCTCACCGGCGAAAACGAGTGGCGGAAGACTCGAGAGTTCCTTGACCGACGCCGAATACACACCCGGATCCTGCCATGTGGGCTGCTGCACCGCGGTCATCGAGCGCCAGGCATCGAGGCCGGCGGTGGTCGATGAGGCGGATTCCGTCGAACGCGGAAGGACAGGAGTCAGGAAATCAGTCACACCCGAATTCTACGTGCTGGGGGGACATGCCCCGATTCGCCCCGTCATCGCCGCGTAGCGATGTGTCACAGAGGCCGGCGCCTCCGCCTGTCCGCCTAGCCCGCTTGGGGTCCGGCGTTCTTGCCCTTGTCCACGGCGGCGTCATCCGTCACCGGGGGCTGCTCGTCGGAGGAGCTCGCCCTGCCGATCTCGGTGACGGCTCCGGGCGCCGGAGCGTTGCTGTCCGTCGAGATGCGCACCGCGGCACGGCGCGTGTCGGCTCCCGGCTTCGGGGTCTTCCGCCCTGCTAGCTTCTCGGCAGCGAGGCGCTCCTTGACCGTGCTGGCGTACGCGTCCACGTATTCCTGCCCCGACAGGCGCATCAGTTCGTACATGATCTCGTCCGTGACGGACCGCTGGACGAATCGGTCGTCCTCCAGTCCCTCGTAACGGCTGAAGTCGAGCGGCTCACCGATGATGATGCCCACCCGCCTGATGTTGGGGATGCGCCGGCCGATGGGCTGGACCTTGTCGGTTCCGATCATCGCCACGGGAATCACCGGGACGCCGGTGGCAAGGACGAGCTTGGCAACACCTGTCTTTCCCCGGTACAGGCGCCCGTCCGGGCTGCGGGTACCTTCGGGATAGATTCCCAGGACGCCGCCCTCATTGAGGATGTCCATGCCGGCCGTCAACGAGGACGACGACGCCGCCCCGCCCGAACGGTCCATGGGCAGTTGGTTCGAGAGGCGGAAGAACATCGCGGTAAGCCTGCCCTTGAAGCCCTTCCCTGTGAAGTACTCGGACTTCGCGAGGAAGACGACGGGCCGAGGCACGACGATCGGCAGGAAGATCGAGTCGGAGAAGGACAGGTGGTTACTGACGATTACCGCAGGACCGGAGGAGGGGATGTTGTCGAGTCCCTTGACCCAGGGCCGGAAGAGGAGGTTCAGGATCGGACCGACGATGATCCGTTTCATGACCCAATAGAACACGCTGCCAGCCTCCCTGCATGGACGGTGCGGCACGTTGCATGCCACCCGCTTTTTCCTGTGGAAGCCTACTCTAAGGGTTTGGCGCCGACGGACGCTCGGCGCCCGATGGTAAGGGAACCGGCGAGCGGGTAGAACAGACCGGTTGACGTAGCGCCGGTCGGTGTCCACGATTGAACCAGCACGCCCTCCGATCACCAGGATGCCGGCCCGATGTCCTCGAGCCCAGGCGCAGCACGCGACAGCAGGTAGCAAAGTATGGGCCCCCGAGGTCAGGAACCGAACGAATCGACCGATGACGCCGTATGGCAGGACCTTGTGGCCCGGCTGGAGGGTACCGGTGTCGATCCTGGGTCCCCCGACGCCCCCCGACGGGAGCACGACTTTCCCCCCGCCGGTGCCGCAGGAACTCACCCGGACGGTCGCGGCGCACACAGGACGGACGCCTCCGGAACCCGTAGCAGCACGGACGGCGACGGCCTGACCGATCGGGAGCGGGCAGAGGCCATTTTCCGCAACCAACCCTTCAGCTCGGCCGGTCCGCGGGATTACGACGCACCGGTGGAGCCCGAGGAGGAGGACAGCGGCTTCACGCCTGACGAGCCGCCGCCGCTCGGTTCGGGCGATCCCCTGACGGTCCTTGCCTGGATCGGGGCGGCCGGCGGGCCGATCCTGCTCCTCCTGTTCGCCATGTTCTGGCGCGACGCTCCCCTGGCAGCCACGCTCGGAGTAGTCGCCCTGTTCCTGGCGGGCGCCGGCTTCCTCGTGACGAAACTGCCGAAGCACCGGGATATCGGGGACGACGGCGCCGAAGTGTGACGCCTCCCTGTCCCGGACGACTCACAGGGCGGGCGATCCTGACGCAGCGGCAGGACGGACGACCGTCTGGGGCCTCAGGTTCCGCTGCGGGAGAGTAGTCGCGACAGGTCGGCAGCGCCGATGAGCCCGGCCTCGGGGCCAAGAGCGGCGCGCTCGATCCGCGCAGCCGGCCTGAAGCCCCGACCCGTCAGGTTCCTGCCGAAAGCCCTTCGAGCCGGATCCAGCAGGAGTTCGCCGGCGGCACTGAGCCCACCGCCGATGATGAAGGTCCCCGGGTCGAGTGCCGCGGCCAGATTGGCCAGTCCGAGCCCGAGCCACTGACCGACGTCGTCGACCAGCTCGCGCGACGCCGCATCCCCCTCCATGGCCAGCCTTGTGACGAGCGCGCCTGTGATAGCGGTGCCGTCCTTGGGAGCGGCGTCGATGATGGCCTTGGCAACGGGCGAATTCGCTGCGGCGAGCTCGCGCGCCTCACGCCCGAGAGCGTTACCCGACGCGTACTGTTCCCAGCAGCCGCGGTTGCCGCACTCGCACCGGTGACCCTGCGGCACGATGATCTGGTGCCCGAACTCGCCTGCGACGCCGTGCCGCCCGCGCTCCACGCGGCCACCCATGATCATGGCGCCGCCGATGCCCGTACCGAGGGTGACGCAGACCAGGCGTGACTCCCCGCGCCCCGCGCCGAAACGCCACTCGGCCCAGGCTGCGGCGTCGGCGTCATTGACCACCGTCACGCGTCGGCGCAGCAGTTTTTCGAGATTCCGCCTCAGCGGCTCGTTACGCCAGGCGAGGTGGGGCGAGAAGAGAACCGTACTGTTCGACAGGTCCATCCACCCGGCCGCACCGATACCGACCGAGCGGATGCGGTACTCGGCCGAGAGCTCCCGGACGAGCTCGGTGATGACCTCTTCGACGGCCCTGGGATCCTGTCCCGGCGTCGCCCTCCGAGCTTCGGCGAGGATCCTTCCGTGCACATCGACCACGCCTGCAGCCACTTTGGTGCCGCCGATGTCGACACCGACCGAGAGTCCTCGCCGGGCGGGATTGGGAAAGGAGGTCCGGGCCGCCCGCTGTGACAACGGCCCGTTGGCGCGCCACGCGATACCTGCCTCGCTGCGTAACCGGCGGGGCCTCGTTCCACCCGGTTCGGTGGTGATCGCCATGCGGTCCTTCCTCGTCCTCGCGGACCGCGCTCGGCGCCGCGTTACCGATCTGTACATTACTGGACGGAGATTCGGGCAGCTGAACCTATAGGCTGAAGCGACCTCACGGTCGAGGTCGATCCCAAAGGAGCTATCGTGCGCGACATCAGCGTTCCCGTCCTCGTGGACGTTCCCCGCCAGACCAACATCACGGATCTGGTGATTCGGCAGGCGGCCAAGCCATCCAATCCCGCGCTGTTCGCCGTCAAGCGAGAGTCCGGTGAGTGGGAGGACATCCCGGCCACCGAGTTCCGCCGCCAGGTCGAGGACATCGCGAAGGGCCTGATCAGTTCGGGCGTCCAGCCCGGCGACCGTGTGGCCATCATGGCGCGCACGCGGTACGAGTGGTCCCTGGCCGATTTCGCCATCTGGTTCGCCGGCGCCGTGTCCGTCCCCGTCTACGAAACGTCCTCGCCCGCGCAGGTCGCCTGGATCCTCAGTGACTCCGGAGCCGTCGGTGCTTTCGTCGAGTCCGCCCGCCACGAGAACGTTGTCCGCGAAGCCGTGGCACTCGAGGGCATCGAGTCCCTGCAGCACGTCTGGCAGTTCGACGGCAACGGCCTCGACACCCTGCGCACCGCCGGTGCGGGTACCGAGGACCGGACGGTTGCCGACCGCCGCGCCTACGCCGGGCTCGACGACGTCGCGACGATCATCTACACCTCAGGCACCACGGGCAAGCCCAAGGGCTGCGAGCTGACGCACGGGAACTTCGTCGAACTGTCCGAGAACGGGGCAGCCGCGCTGCCGGAGGTAGCCCGCGAGGGAGGCCAGACCATCATGTTCCTACCCCTGGCCCACGTCTTCGCGCGGTTCATCTCCGTGCTCTGCGTCGCGGCCGGCGCCACCGTGGCCCACACCCCCGACGTCAAGAACCTCCTGCCGGATCTGCAGAGCTACAAGCCCACCTTCATCCTCGCCGTTCCCCGCGTGTTCGAGAAGGTGTACAACAACTCCATGCTCAAGGCTGAGGACGGCGGCAAGGGCAAGATCTTCCACGCCGGCGCCGACGTCGCCATCGCCTGGTCCAAGGCCGAGCAGGCCGGCAAGATTCCGCTGGGCCTGAAGGTCAAGCACGCCATCTTCGACAGGCTGCTCTACGGCAAGATCCGCACCGCCATGGGTGGACGCGTCCAGCACGCGGTCTCGGGAGGCGCGCCGCTCGGGGACCGGCTCGGCCACTTCTTCCACGGCATCGGCCTGATGGTCCTGGAGGGCTACGGCCTGACCGAGACGACTGCGCCCATCACCGTGAACACCCCGAAGAAGATCAAGATCGGCACGGTAGGCGCTCCACTCCCGGGCAACGCGGTCAAGATCGCCGACGACGGCGAGATCCTCGCGAAGGGCGTCTGCGTGATGAAGGGCTACTTCAACCGTCCCGAACTCACCGAGGAGGCCTTCGTGGACGGCTGGTTCCGGACAGGCGATATCGGTGAGCTCGACGAGGACGGCTTCCTGCGCATCACGGGACGCAAGAAGGAGATCATCGTGACGGCCAGCGGGAAGAACGTCATCCCCGCGCTGCTCGAGGACGCTATCCGCGCCAACGCCCTGGTTTCCCAGTGCGTCGTCGTCGGTGACCAGCGTCCCTTCATCTCGGCGCTCGTCACCCTTGACGAGGAAGCGCTCCCGGGCTGGCTCGAGCGGCACCAGCTTCCCGCCGGCACCACCATGTCGGAAGCGGCGGAACATCCGTTGGTCCTCGCGGAGATCCAGGAGCTCGTGGATACTGCCAACACCACCGTGTCCCGGGCCGAAGCCATCAAGGTCTTCCGGATCGTCCCGACCGACTTCACCGAGACGTCGGGTCACCTGACCCCGTCCCTCAAGATCAAGCGCGCGCAGGTCCTCAAGGACTACTCGGACGTCGTCGAATCCATCTACTCCGCCACCAAGGTCTAGCAAACGCAGCCTTCCTCCCCGCAACGTCGGCGAGGAGGGCTGCGTCATTCCGTCTTCAGGCTGAGCAGCGCATTCTCGATGACCTCGGTGAGAGCCGGGTGGATCCAGTACTGCCCACGAGCCATGGTCTTGGCGTCGAGTCCGAACGACATGGCCTGAATGACCGGCTGGATGATCATCGACGCCTCGTGGCCCAGGACGTGAGCGCCGAGGATGCGTCCGGTGGACTGGTCCGCGATGATCTTCGCGAAGCCCGTGGTGTCCTCCATGGCCCAGCCGTACGCCGTCGAGCCGTAGTGCTGAACGGCCGTGACGATCGTGGTACCCGTGGCATCCGCATGCGTCAGTGCCTCCTCTTCCGTCATACCGACGGAGGCGACCTGGGGATGGGAGAACACCGCTGCGGGCACGAAACGGTGGTCGCTCGCCCGCAGGGATCCGGGATGCAGCAGATTGTGGGCGACGATCTTCGCCTCATGATTCGCCACGTGCTTCAGCTGGTAGTCGCTGCTCACATCACCGAGCGACCACAGGCCATCGACGGGCTCGCCGTTCCGCAGGACGCGCTGATAGTCGTCGACGACGAGGCGGCCGTCGTCGTGCAGGTCGAGGCCCACCTCTGCGGCGCCGAGGGTATCGGTGTTGGGCGTGCGGCCGACGGCGACGAGCACGACGTCGGCCTCGAGCTCCACGACGCCGTCCGGTCCGTTGAGGCGCGCGGTGACGCTGCCGTCGGCCGTGGCTGCCAGGCTCGTCACATCGGTGAGGAGGCGAAGATCCCACTGCTGCTGGGCCTGCTGCGTGAAGGCCTCCGATACGGTGTCGTCGAGGTGACGCAGCATGCCGCCGGAACGCACGGCTACGGTCACCTCGGTACCGAAGGAGGAGAAGACGTGCGCGAACTCCGCGGCGACATAACCGCCGCCGATGATGAGCAGCCGCTTGGGCAGCTCGTCGAGGCGCATGACGGTATCCGAGGTATGCACCTGGGGCAGGGAAATTCCGGGGATATCCGGCAGGATGGCACGGGATCCCGTCGCGATCACCAGTTGATCCGCTGTCACGGTCTCGCCCGAGGCTGTCTCGAAGGATTTCTCCCCGGTCAGCCGGACGTACTCCTCGATGAGCGTCACGTTCTGCAGCTCGTCGGCCCGATAGGTCCTGCCACCTCCCGAGATGGCGTCGATCCGGGTAAAGATGCGGTCCCTGATGTCGGCCCAGCGCACCCCCTCGAAGGACAGGTCGACGCCGAGGCGCGCTGAGGCGGTAGGGGCGGACGCGAGTTCCGCTGGATAGACATACATCTTCGTGGGGATGCAGCCGACGTTCAGGCACGTACCCCCAAAAGTCCCACCCTCGACGAGGACGACTGTCCGGTCATCCCACTCCGGCGAGATGAGCGTGTTTCCGGAGCCGGAACCGATGATTGCGAGATCGTAGTGGGTCACCTCCGAAGTCTAGCCGCGGGTCAGGCACTCAACTGGTCGACGACGAGCGCCGCCAATTCGGTCACTGCCCGCCGTGTCGCCGGATTGAGCCTGCTCAGGTCCACGCACGAACCTTCCGCCAGGTGGCGGTCGTAGGGGATGCGGACAACCGTCTTCACCCGCGATCGGAAGTGCTGCTCGATCTGCGAGATGTTCACCTGAGTGCCGTTGCCCGAGGACAGGTTGATCACCACGATGGCCTTGGCCACGAGGTCCTGCCGACCGTGGGCCTCGAGCCAGCTGAGTGTTTCGGAGGCCAGTCTCGCTTCGTCGATGCTTCCACCCGATACCAGCACCACCGAGTCCGCCTTCTCGAGCGTTCCCTTCATGACGGAATGGACCATACCTGTCCCGGAGTCGGTCAGCACAATCGAGTAGTAGCGACTGAGCAGGTCCGTCACCGCGCGGTAGTCGGAATCGTCGAAGGCCTGGGCCACTGCCGGGTCCGTGTCGGAGGCGAGCACATGAAGCCGGGAACCGTCGCGCGTGACGTACCCGGCGAGCTGGGCGAACGAGTCGATCGTGTAGCGGTTCCGCACCAGCTGCCGCGCAGTGTGGTCTGCGCGACCCGGGGATCTGTCTGACAGCGTGCCCCGGTCCGGGTTGGCGTCCATGGCGATGATGCGGTCCTCGCGGACGTCGGCGAGGACCATACCGAGGAGAGTGGTGACGGTCGTCTTGCCGACACCACCCTTGCGGGAGAGCACCGGAACGTACCGCGTCCGTCCGCCGAGCCGGGCGGAGATGCGGTGCTCAAGGGCCCGCTGGACGCGGACGGCGTCCGAGTCACCGACGTTCACGCGTCCGAAGGTGGCCGTGTACAACCAGCGCCGCCAGCCCGAGACGGGCGGCCGGTCTACGCCGACCAGCAGTCGGCCGGCGGTGAGTGCCGACGCCGGCTCGGGGCCGAGTTCCCTGTCGCGTCGACTCGTGCGCTCGGCGGCGGCTCCAGCTGTCGAACCGGCGGTGCCCGGTAGGCCTCCGCCGTTCGAATCTGCTTCGGTGGGCGACGTTCTCCCGCTCCCTGAACCCGACGGGGTCCAACCGATAGGTTCGGCCGCTTCAGTGATGCCCGCAGTAGCGGGCATCACGCTGGGACGAGGTGCGGCGCCTTCCGTGGCAGCGCTATCCGAGGTGGCAGCACTGTCCGAGGTGGCAGCACCACCGCTCCGGTCGCTGTCGCTGTCGGCGTCGGTATCGGCGTCGGCGTCGGCGTCTTTGATTCGGCCCTGCCCGGGGAGAAGCGGGACACCGGGCACGATCGGGACGCCTTGCGTTCGATCCGGGGTCGTCGCGTCAGCACCCGGCGCGGTGCCGCCGGTTCCGGCTGTCGAGGGGTCGGTCGTGTCGCTTGCCATGGTTCCTCACAGATCGTCGGGTTGGCGACTCCGCCGTCGTGCGCGAATCCGCCGTACTGATCTTTCCAGCGCTTCACTGTAGCCTGCCCGCAGTTACACAGGATCACGTGCTGAGGGAGCGCGGGCAGGCTGTGGCGCAAGGAGCTATCAGGACGGTGCGATGACGAGGAGGAGGTCTCCGCCTTGGGCTGGTGCGGTGCCGGTGAAGGCGACGCGTTGGATGGTTCCGTTGATGGGTGTGGTGATGTTCGCTTCCATTTTCATGGCTTCGATGGTGGCGATGGTGTCTCCGGCGGCGACGGTGTCTCCCTCTGTGCGGTTGATGGTCACGGATCCGGCGAAGGGCGCAGCGATGTGCCCGGGGGTTCCCGGGTCTGCTTTCTCGGCGGCCTTGACGTCGCTGTCGACGCTGCGGTCGCGCACGCTCACGGGTCTCATTTGCCCGTTGAGGGTGCACATCACGGTCCGCATGCCCTTCTCGTCGGGCTCGCCGACGGCTTCGAGGGTGGCGATGAGGCGGACGCCTTTTTCGAGTTCCATGACGTGCTCGGTGCCCGGCTGCAGTCCGTAGAGGTAGTCCGCGGTCCCCAGGACGGACACGTCGCCGTAGGTGTCGCGGATACCCTGGAAATCCTTGGTGGGTCCGGCGAACAGCAGGGTATTCAGTGCGGTCCTGCGCTCCTTCGGGGTTCCTGCGAGCTTCTTCTCATCATCGGCGGACAGTTCGGCATTGCGGGGTTTGAGTTCCCTGCCCTGGAGGGCCTTGGTGCGGAAGGGTTCGGGCCAGCCACCGGGCGGGTTCCCGAGGTCTCCGTTGAGGAACCCGATGACCGAGTCGGGGATGTCGTAGTCCTGCGGGTTGTCCTCGAACTCTTTCGGGTCCGCGTTGGCGCCCACGAGGGCCAGGGCAAGATCCCCGACGACCTTCGAGGACGGTGTGACTTTCACCAGGCGCCCCAGGATCCTGTCGGCCGCGGTGTACATGTCCTCGATGGCCTCGAAGCGTTCGCCCAGTCCCAGGGCGATGGCCTGCTGCTTGAGGTTGGAGAGCTGGCCTCCCGGGATCTCGTGCCGGTAGACCCGGCCCGTGGGGCCGGGGAGCCCGGACTCGAACGGGGCATACATGCGCCGCACAGCCTCCCAGTAGGGTTCCAGCGCGCACACGTTCCCCAGGTCCAGGCCTGTGTCCCGGGGTGTGTGGGCCAGGGCGGCGACCAAAGCCGACGCCGAGGGCTGGCTGGTCGTTCCGGCCAGGGCTGCGCTGGCGACGTCGACGGCGTCGACGCCGGCGTCGGCGGCCGCCAGCAGGGTGGCGAGCTGCCCGCCGGCGGTGTCATGGGTGTGCAGGTGCACCGGCAGATCGAAGCGTTCCCGCAGGGCGGTGACCAGGCGCGCGGCGGCGGCCGGGCGGAGCAGGCCCGCCATGTCCTTGATGGCCAGGATGTGCGCGCCGGCATCGACGATCCGTTGGGCAAGATCCAGGTAGTAGTCCAGGGTGTAGAGCTTCTCGGCGGGATCGAGCATGTCCGAGGTGTAACACAGCGCTACCTCGGCGACCACGGTCCCTGTGGCCCGGACCGCGCGGATCGCCGGTTCCATCTGCGACACGTCGTTCAGGGCGTCGAAGATCCGGAAGATGTCGATCCCGGACGCTGCGGCCTCGGCCACGAACGCCGTCGTGACGGCCTCGGGGTAGGGGGTGTAGCCGACGGTGTTCCGGCCGCGTAGCAGCATCTGCAGGCAGATGTTCGGTATCTCCCGCCGCAGCACGTCGAGGCGCTCCCACGGGTCCTCACCCAGGAACCGGAGCGCGACGTCGTACGTCGCACCACCCCAGGCCTCCACCGACAGCAGGCCGGGAGTCAGGGCCGAGACACTCGCACCGGCTGCGGCAAGATCACGGGTCCGCACCCGTGTCGCCAACAGAGACTGGTGCGCGTCCCGGAATGTCGTATCCGTCACCGCGACCGCGGTCTGTTCCCGCAAGGCCCGCGCGAAACCTTCCGGACCCAACTCCAGCAACCGCTGCCGGCTACCTGCCTGAAGCGGCGGGGCCTCCCGCCCGGCATCGCGCCAAGCATCCCGCCCGGCGTCCCGGTCCGCCTGGTCCTCGGGCAGGGCGGGCAATTTCTCCCGTGGGTCCAGGTGGGCCGGCCGGGCACCGTTGGGCTGGTTGACGGTGACGTCGGCGAGCCAGGTGAGCAGTTTCGTGCCCCGGTCCGCCGGTACCCGGGCGGTGAGGAGTTCGGGGCGTTCGTCGATGAAGGAGGTGGCCACGTTCCCGGCGACGAAGTCCGGATCGTCCAGGACCGCCTGCAAAAAGGAAATGTTCGTCGAGACCCCGCGGACCCGGAATTCGGCAAGCGCCCTCCGGGCTCGGGTCACCGCGGTCGGGTAGTCGCGGCCCCGGCAGGTGAGCTTGACCAGCATCGAATCGAAGTGCGGACTGATCTCCGCCCCCGCGTACACGGTCCCGCCATCCAGGCGCACCCCGGCGCCGCCTGCGGACCGGTAGGCGGAGATCCGTCCGACGTCAGGACGGAACCCGTTCGCCGGGTCCTCCGTGGTGATCCTCGACTGCAGGGCAGCACCCCGCAGGTACACCGTGTCCTGGCTCAGTCCCAGATCCGCCAGGGTCTCCCCGGCGGCGATCCGCAGCTGCGACTGGACGAGGTCGACGTCCGTGACTTCCTCGGTGACGGTGTGCTCGACCTGGATGCGTGGGTTCATCTCGATGAACACGTGCTGACCGGCGCGTTCCCCCACCGTGTCCACCAGGAACTCCACCGTCCCGGCATTCACATAGCCCAGGGCCGTCGCGAACTTCACCGCGTCCCGATGCAACGCCTGTCGAATCCCTTCATCCAGGTTCGGCGCGGGAGCGATCTCGATGACTTTCTGGTGGCGGCGCTGCAGCGAACAATCCCGCTCGAACAGATGCATCACGTTGCCTTCGGCGTCCGCGAGGATCTGCACCTCGATATGCCGAGGCCGCAACACCGCCTGCTCCAGGAACATCGTCGGGTCACCGAACGCGGACTCCGCCTCCCGCATCGCCGCCTCCAGCGCCTCCGGGAGCGCCTCGCGGGTCTCGACCCGACGCATCCCACGGCCACCACCACCGGCAACAGCCTTCGCGAACACCGGGAAACCGATCTCGTCCGCCGCAGCTATCAGTTCCTCGACGTCGGCGCTGGGCCGCGACGAGCCCAACACCGGGATACCCGCCGCGCGAGCGGCGTCGAGGGCCATCACCTTGTTACCCGCCAGCTCCAGCACGTCCGCCGGCGGGCCCACGAACGTGATGCCCGCCTCCGCCGCGGCCCTCGCCAACCCCGGATTCTCCGACAGGAACCCATACCCCGGATAAATGGCGTCACACCCCGACTCCACCGCGACCCGGATGATCTCCTCGATATCCAGATACGCCCTCACCGGGTGTCCCTCCTCACCGATCAGATACGCCTCGTCGGCTTTTTGCCGGTGGATCGAGTTCCGGTCCTCATGAGGGAACACCGCAACAGTCTTCGCTCCCACCTCATGACAAGCCCGAAAAGCCCGAATCGCGATCTCGCCGCGGTTAGCTACCAGAATCTTCGAGAACATCGCACTCCTGCATCCTTGCCGGTTGGGTCCTTCACGCTGGCATGATCCTACCCGGCGGCCGGCCGGAGTCCTCTGCGCAGGTCGCCGTGCTTCTCCGCCCTCCGTGACGACGAGCACGGCAGCGCCGTCCCGGGAGTCCGGGCGCTTCTCCCCTATGATTGGTCGGGGATCAATCGGACATCCGCCTGCTCCGGCGGCGGTCACAGACAGGTATGGGTTCAACACGTGCAGGTAGTGAGCATCAGCAGTCTCAAAGGCGGCGTGGGCAAGACGTCGGTCACTCTGGGGCTGGCTTCGGCCGCGTTGGCAGCGGGCATCCCCACCCTCGTCGTCGACCTCGATCCTCACGCTGATGTGACCACCGGGCTCGGCGTCAGGCCGTCGGGCCAGATCGACGTCGGGCGCCTCCTCAAGGACGCGCGGCGCGGCGATCTGGGAGCCAACACCGTCCCTGCCGGCTGGGTTGCGACCGCAGCGAAGCTGTCGGGTCCCTCGACATCGACGCTCGATGTGGCAATGGGGTCGGCGTACTCCGGCATCTACGACCGGCCAGATCTCGGTCGACGTGATCAACGTCGACTGACCACGCTCCTGTCGCGGGTCAAGGGCTATAGCCTCGTCCTCATCGATTGCCCGCCCTCACTCAACGGACTCACCCGCATCGCGTGGACCGCGAGCAACAAGGTGGTCCTCGTGGCCGAGCCCGCCCTCTTCTCGGTGGCAGGCACGGAACGAACCATGCGTGCCCTCGAACTCTTCCGCCGTGAGTTCGCCCCTGACCTGCACACTGCGGGCATCGTGGCGAACCGCGTTCGCGCGTCCTCCCACGAGCACGCATTCCGGCTCGGAGAGATGAAGCAGATGTTCGGAGACCTCCTCCTCAGTCCGACCATTCCGGAGCAGGCGAACTGGCAGCAGATCCAGGGCGCAGCCCACTCGGTGCATCACTGGCCAGGAGAATCCGCCCGGCAGGCAGCGGGCTACTTCGATGAGCTGCTGAGAGGTGTCATGGATTCCGGAAGGATGCGGAGCCGCAGCGCTCGACGCTGACCCGCACACGACCATGCCTCCCTCATCAAGTGCTTCAATGAGGTAACGGCACACGTTGTCGGGATCGCTCCTGCCCGGTGAAGAATCGCCCGGCCGCGGGTAGCGCTAGCTGATCTTGCGGGTGGCCCGGCGCTTGCTGAGCTCGTCGCCCGGGAAATCCTGTTCCAGCGCATGCTCGCTCGGGAGGGCCGCGAGGCTGCCTTCCACTTCACGCCAGACGCGCCCCACTGCGATACCGAACACTCCCTGGCCGCCCTGCACGAGGTCTATGACCTCGTCGGCGGACGTGCACTCGTACACACTGGCGCCGTCGCTCATGATCGTGATCTGCGCAAGGTCCTCCACGCCGCGCTCACGCAGGTGCTCAACAGCAGTGCGGATCTGCTGGAGGGAGACGCCGGTGTCGAGCAGTCGCTTGACGACCTTGAGGACGAGGATGTCGCGAAATCCGTAGAGCCGCTGCGTACCGGACCCGGAAGCACTGCGCACAGCCGGCTCCACGAGCCCGGTGCGGGCCCAGTAGTCGAGCTGACGGTAGGTGATGCCCGCGGCCTTGCAGGCTGTGGGGCCGCGGTAGCCGGCATCCTCATCGAGGACGGGGAGATCTTCCGTGAACAGTAAGCCCTGGGCGCTCGCCGGCACACCAGCGCCTGCCGGGCTGCTTGCCTTGCCGGCGTCACCCTTCGGACTCACGTGTTGCCTCCTCGTAGCGTCCCCGGGAAAGATGCTCTGGGAGGAACCTCAGGACGTGCACTCACGTGCGCCCCGAGTCCCCCACACATGATGGGAACTGTATGGTTCGACGTTAGATCGCGGAAGGGCCGAGGTCAAAGAGGCTGCATCCCAAGAATCGGCGTGTCGGCGAAGGCTCGCCGCCAACACGAAGCCGGCACCCGGGGACTCCGGAAGAAGAACCCATGCGTGCCCGCAACTCCGCCTAGCGCTCGAAGTCCTCGGGCTCCACATCGGCGAGGAACTCCCTGAACTGGAGGACCTCCTTCTCGGCCGTTGCCTCCGTGTCGCCGTCCTCTGCGTCATCGGCATCAGCGTCGGCGATCTCGACGCCGGCCACTGTCATCACGTCGTCGGCGCAGTAGATGGGACACGGGACGCGCAGCGCAACGGCCAGAGCGTCCGAGGCGCGGGAACTGACGGTCACACCATCACTGAACACGAGTTGCGCGTGGTACACGGTGTCCTCGACCGAGGTGATCCGTACCTCACTGATGACCTTGCCCACAGCAGCGACGACGTCGACCAGCAGGTCATGCGTCATGGGTCGTGGCGGTACGATTCCCTGCTGCACGAAGGCGATGGCACTGGCCTCCGGGGCGCCGATCCAGATCGGTAGGTGCCGCTCCCCCGATGATTCGCGCAGGAGGACCAACGGCTGGTTCGAGGGCAGTTCGATCCGTACGCCCACCACTTCTACTTCGATCACGGGGACGCCGCCTAACTGTCCATGCGGGCTATATGGCTATGTACGAGGGCGCTGTGCAGGCCCAGGCAGAGTTCACTGATCTCTCGCGCAGTCTCAGCGGCCCGAGCCTTGGACGCGACGTCCTTCCGGGAAGCCAGGGGTGCCACGACGCGCTCGACGAGTCCCAGTTCGCGGTCGGCGGCTGCGCGGAACGGCCTCAGGTGGCGGGGTTCGATACCGTGGCTCTCGAGCTGGACGCAGGCTCTGGTGATCTTGAGGGCGTGCTCGTCGAACCGGTTGTCGACGGCAGCGATGAGTCCGAAGCTCACGAGGTCGTCGACGAAGCGGCGCGGTGCGCCGGCCTCGGCGGCCAGCGTCTCGGCGGTGAGTCGACGGGTATGCGCGCTCAGTTCCCTCGACAACTGGTCGGAGACGACCCGCGGCGAGAGCGTCATGCCGCCGGGGAGCGAGTCCGGTCGCTCACCGCGATCGATGGCGTCGACGTAATCCTTGATGACCTTGAGGGGAAGGTACTGGTCGCGCTGGAGAGCGAGCACGAAGCGCAGGCGCTCGACGTCGTGCGCTGTGTACTTGCGGTATCCGGCTCGCGTCCTTTGCGGGGTGATGAGGCCCTTTTCTTCCAGGAAGCGGATCTTCGACGCTGTGACCTGAGGGAACTCCCCGGACAATTCGCGCAGCAACTCACCGATGGTCAGGACACCGGCACCGGAATGACCGGAGAGGAGACCGGCCGGCCGGGGAGCGGGTTGGGAGACAGGCATGAAGCGGACTAGGCCTGCGCTGTCGTGCGCTGCGCGGTCTGGCCAGGGACGGTCCGTGCCGCATAGAACGTCAGGCGGAACTTGCCGATCTGCACTTCGTTGCCGTTGCGCAGTGCCACGCTGTCCACACGATCGTTGTTGACGTACGTGCCGTTGAGGCTTCGGGTATCGACGACCACGAAACCACTGTCGCTGCGGCGGAACTCGGCGTGCTGGCGGGATACCGTCACATCGTCGAGGAAGATGTCCGCGTTGGGGTGGCGCCCTGCCTTCGTGATGTCTTCATCCAGCAGGAACCGCGCCCCGGCGTTCGGGCCGGAGTGGGCGATCAGGAGGGCGGAGCCGTCGGGAAGGGCCGCTACAGAAGCCTGCTCCTCGCGCGTCAGATTTCGTTCCAGCTCAGTCGTGGCGACGTATGGCGGCAGACCGATCGTCGTTGTCTCAGGAGACGTCATGTGCGGCTCTTCTCCATTCACGGCTGGGTTCACGTTGGGTACCATCGAACTTTCCTCCCCTACTGCGTGGAACGGCTGGTCGCGCTGAGCCGCTCCGCCCCTGCTGCCTTCGCCGGGTGGTTCTAGCCTACCTGCTGGGAGTAATCGGCTGAACTCAGCAGGCCCTGTACTACGGAAGGGTCCGAGACCTTGATCTCCAGCAACCAGCCCTCGCCGTAGGGGTCGGTGTTGATCAGGGAGGGATCGTCGTCGAGCGACTCGTTGCGCGCGACGACCTGACCCGTGACGGGGGCGTAGATGTCGCTGACGCTCTTGGTCGACTCGACCTCACCGATGACGTCGGAACCGGTGACCGCGGTGCCGGCCTCGGGCATCTGCACGTAGACGACGTCGCCGAGGGCGTCCTGGGCGAAGTCGGTGATGCCGACCCGCACCGTACCGTTGACGGCGAGCTCACTGACCCACTCGTGCTCCGCGGTGTAGTACAGGCCATCGGGAATGTTGCTCATGGTCGCCTTTCGAACGCGCGGGGTGAATCGGCGGCTGGAACGGCCGCCCGGGACGGGTACTGGTCGAGTATAGGCATATCCCGGCCACGGGTGACGAGCCTTCCACCCAGCGTTCCGCTGCATCCGCGAAAGCTCGGCAGACCATGCAAAAAGCCCGTCTCCTCCGGCTCGAAAGCCGGCGGAAACGGGCCCTGCAGTGTCGGGATGACAGGATTTGAACCTGCGACCCCTTGACCCCCAGTCAAGTGCGCTACCAAGCTGCGCCACATCCCGATCGGCCTGTCCAGCAGGCCAAACCACTCGGATAACGATACATCATGACCGGGGCGGATCAGCACATCGGACGGCGTCAGCGCTTGCGGCTGCGCTTCTCGCGGACCCGCATGCTGACCTCGATGGGAGTGCCCTCGAAGCCGAAGGTCTCGCGGAGCCTACGAGTGATGAAGCGGCGGTAACCCGGGTCGAGGAACCCCGTGGTGAACAGGACGAACTTGGGCGGGCGACTTGAGGCCTGTGTCCCGAAGAGGATGCGAGGCTGCTTGCCACCGCGCACGGGGTGCGGGTGCGCTGCGACGAGCTCACCCAGGAACGCGTTGAGGCGTCCCGTGGGGATACGGCGATCCCAGGATTCGAGCGCGATGTCCAGCGCGGGTACCAGGCGGTCCTTGTGCCAGCCGGTCAGGGCCGAGATGTTGACGCGGGGAGCCCAGTCGACGTGTGCGAGGTCCTGTTCGATCTCGCGCTCGAGGTAACGGCGGCGCTCGTCGTCGAGCAGGTCCCACTTGTTGAAGGCCAGCACGATCGAACGGCCCGATTCGATGGCCATGTTGAGGATGCGCACGTCCTGCTCGCTCATCACCTCGTCGACGGCCAGGAGCACGACGGCCACCTCCGCCTTCTCGAGCGCCGACTGCGTGCGCAGTGATGCGTAGAAGTCCGCGCCCTGCTGCATATGCACGCGGCGGCGGATGCCGGCGGTATCGACGAACCGCCACGTACGCCCACCGAGCTCGATCATCTCGTCGACAGGATCGCGCGTGGTACCGGCCAGCGGGTCGACGACGACGCGATCGGTGCCGGCCAGCTTGTTCAGCAGGGATGACTTGCCCACGTTGGGGCGGCCGATGAGGGCCACCCGGCGTGGTCCGCCGGAACGCTCGATGCCGCCGTGCTCAGAGAACTCGGGAAGGATCTCGATGACCTTGTCCAGCATGTCGCCGGTACCGCGCCCGTGCAGTGCCGAGACCGGCCAGGGCTGACCGAACCCGAGACCCCACAGGACGGAGGCGTCGGCCTCGTTCTGGATGTCGTCGACCTTGTTGGCGACCAGGATGACGGGCTTCTTCTTGCGGCGCAGCATGCGCACCACGGCCTCGTCGGTGGCCGTGGCTCCGACGGTCGCATCGACGACGAGCAACACGGCGTCCGCCATGTCGACGGCGATCTCGGCCTGGTCGGCGACGCGGGCGTTGATTCCCTTCGCGTCCTGCTCCCAGCCGCCGGTGTCCACGAGGGTGAAGTTGCGGCCGGTCCACTGGGCGGGATACGACACGCGGTCGCGCGTGACACCGGGTGTGTCCTCGACGACTGCCTCGCGGCGCCCGAGGATACGGTTGACCAGGGTCGACTTGCCGACGTTGGGACGCCCGACGATGGCGAGGACAGGGTTCAGCCGGCCCTCCGCCTCGTCGTCGTAATCCTCGTCCTGACGGGCAAGGAGCGCGGCGTCCTCGTCGTCGAGCTCGTAGTCCTCGAGGCCGGCCCGCAGCGACGCGGCGCGCTGCTCCGCCTCGGCGTCGTCGAGGGTCTCGAGCAGTTCGCTGACCTGGTCCTCGCCGCTCGGCTCGAAGTCCTCGTCGGGCCCGGTGCCCTGGTCCGTCGCGTTCGGCGAAAGGTTCTCGCTCATCGTTAGTTCCTTCGGTTGGTGTTCACCGTCTCCCGACGGTAATCCTGGTGGGCGCGAGCCCGGAGAGTTTGGTGCGGGCGCCGGTTAGTGCGCCACAGTCCGCACGACGTCGAGGACGGCCGAAACGGTTTGTTCGAAATCGAGGTCGGAGGAGTCGAGCGTGACCACGCCATCGGCTGCCTGACGGAAATTCACCACGGTGGAATCCTTAGCGTCACGATCGATGACCTGCTGCTTCAACTGGACCTCCGATTGCGTCCCCCCGAGCTGATCACCCCGGCGACGCAGCCTGGCCTCCTCGCTGGCCGTGAGGAGGATGCGCACTTCGGCGTCCGGGGCGACGACGGTGGTGATGTCGCGTCCCTCTGCCACGATGCGGTGCCCCGCTCCGGCGATCAGTGCTCGCTGGCGGCGGATCAGTTCTGCCCGCGCGCCCATGGTCGTCGCGACTGCGCTGACGGCCGAGGAGACCTCCGGCTCGCGGATGGCGGCCGTGACGTCATCACCCGAGATGGTCACGGACTCGCGGTCCGGGCTGGTGCTAATGAACAGCTCGATGTCCCGCGCCGCGGCCTCTACTGCGGAGCCCTCCTGCAGGTCGATGCCGGAGGCGATGCAGTGCAGGGTGACGGCCCGGTACATTGCACCGGTGTCCAGGTACGCGGCGCGGAGTCGGCGGGCGACCTCGCGGCTGACGCTCGACTTCCCCGACCCGGAGGGCCCGTCGATGGCCACCACGAGGGACTTCCCGAGGCGGAACCCGGCGTACGGACTCGCCGCCCCTGCTGTCCGGGTGGCGTCGGTCGTCGGTGTGCTGTCTGCTGATATCCGGGTCACTGCACTACCTTCCAGCCCCGCTGCGTGAGGGACTCCGTCAATTCCTGTCGCCTGCCCGGCAGGACCGATAGCTCCGCAAGGCCGACCTGACGTCCGGGCGAGTGTTCCAGCCGGAAATCCTCGACGTTGATGTCGGTGTGCCCGATCTCCGTGAGGAGTTTCGCTATCTGTCCTGGTACGTCGTCGACGAGGACGGTGAGCCGCGCGAAGGAGTCCGGCGGGGTCCCGTGCTTGCCCGGTACGCGTGCCTGGCCCGCATTTCCCTCCGTCATCAGCTGCGCCATGTCGAGTCGCGCTCCGCCTGCCATTGGATCCTCCAGCGTGGTGATCAGGCGGTTGAGGTCCTCGCGCACCCCATACAGGATGTCGACGAGGCGGCCCGCGTTCGCCGAGAGGATCTGCACCCACAGGCGCGGATCACTTGCGGCGATGCGGGTGACATCCCGCAGTCCGTTGCCTGCGAGGGCGAGCGCCTGCACGGGCGAGTCCTGCAGGCGGCTCGCCACCAGTGAGGAGACGACCTGCGGGAGGTGCGAGATCAGGGCGACGGCGCCGTCGTGCTCCTCGGCGGTCATGCGCGCAGGCACCGCACCGAGGTCGACGGCGAGCGATTCGGCGCGAAGGACGGCGTCCGGCGCGCTTCCCGCATGGGCGCACAGCACCCAGGGTGCTCCGATGAACAGTTCGGCACGTGCCGCGACGGGACCGGATTTCTCACGGCCGGCCATCGGATGCGTGCCGACGTAGCGGGACAGGTGCCCGGCCACGTCGGGCATTCCTGCGAGTTCGCGGAGGATCGCTTCCTTCACACTGCAGATGTCGACGACGACGGCGTCCGGGTGTGTCAGCAGTGCCTCGGCGATGACCCGGGCGGTGACGTCGGGCGGAGTGGCTACGACGACCAGTTCCGGCGACAGGCCCTCCCCCGCGACCTTGACGTCCGAGTACAGTCGACCCGCGCCGATGTCACGGGCCACAGCCTCCGTGGACGGCGAGCTGTCGGACAGGACGACATCGAGCCCGCGGGCCCGCAGGCCCAGCCCGATGCTCGCGCCCAGCAGGCCCGCCCCCACGATGAGGACGGGACCGGCGAGATGCGTTCCCTGTTCCGCGCGCATGACCATCTGCTAGAGGCCCACCGATGCCAGCAGGTGCCCGACCTCCTGGCGTCCGAGCACGCGGATGCTGCCCTGGCGTTGGTCCCCGACGCGGATGGGGCCCACCTGGATGCGGACGAGTCGCTCGACGGGGTGCCCGACGGCGTCGAACAGGCGCCGGACGACACGGTTGCGGCCGGAGTGAAGGACGACTTCGACGAGGACGTGGCCTGGAGTCGAGTCGACGAGCTTGAAGGAGTCCACCTGCGCGATGCCGTCCTCGAGCTCGATGCCCTCCTTCATCTGGGCGCCGATACCCTGGGCCATGGGCCCGCGGACCTGGACGAGGTAGGTCTTCGGAACCTCGTAGGACGGGTGCGTCAACCTGTTGGTCAGCTCACCGTCGTTGGTCAGCAGGAGCAGGCCCTCGGTCTCGGCGTCGAGCCGCCCGACGTGGAAGAGCCGCTCGCTCTTGTCCTTGTTCTTGAGGAAATCGCTGATGCAGCGACGACCCTCGGGATCCTCCATGGTGGAGACGACGCCGCGGGGCTTGTTGAAGACGTAGTACTTGAGGTGCTCGTTCAGCTGGAGCCGGATTCCGTCCACATGGATGGCTGCCTGCTCGGGGTCGACGCGTACGCCGAGTTCCGTGACGATGGTGCCATCGACCTCCACGCGACCGTCGAGGATCATCTCCTCGCAGATACGGCGGGACGCAACGCCGGCGAGGGCCATCACCTTCTGCAGGCGCACGCCCTCGGGGTTGTGCACATCGATCTCGTCCGCGGGACGGCTGGCACGCTTGGGCTTCGCCGTACGCACAGGACCGAGGTTCTGTCCGAAGCGCTCCCGCCCGAAGGCCTTGGCGCCTGCGGGCTTCTGGCGTGCTGCACCGTCCTGCCCGGAGCGGGCACCCGGACGGCCGGGCTTGCTTGCCGCACGCCCTCCGGCCTTCGCTCCGAAGCGGCTCGACGGCGTTCCTGCCGACGGGCGGCCCGCAGCAGAACGGGCGCGGCCATCGGCTGACTCACGACGCTCGCCACTGCCCTGCGGACGGCCCTCGCCGGAACGGCCGGCACTGGGACGACCCTCGCCGGAACGGCCGGCGCCACGCTCATCGCGGCCCTGGAACGGACGGCCCTCACCGGAGCGGCCGGCACTGGGACGACCCTCGCCGGAACGGCCGGCGCCACGCTCATCGCGGCCCTGGAACGGACGGCCCTCACCGGAGCGGCCGGCACTCGGACGACCCTCGCCGGAACGGCCGGCGCCACGCTCATCGCGCGCCTGGAACGGACGGCCCTCACCGGAGCGGCCGGTACTGGGACGGCCCTCGCCGGAACGGCCGGCGCCCTGCGACGGAGCGCCGCGCGGCGAGGACTTCCGGGCACGGTCAGCGTCGGATGGGCGTCCGGCAGACCCGCCGCGGCGCGGCGTATTGCGTCCGGAACCGGATCCTGGCTGCTGTGTCATGTGGAAAGTCCTTCGTGTCGGTCATGCTCAATACGTCGTTTCGTCATACTCCCCAAGGCTCTCGAGGCCCGGTAGGTGGGGAGCGATCCGGGGCAATTCGGTGACGCTGCCCAGCCCCAATCTTTCCAGAAAGAGGGTGGTGGTCCCATAAAGAACCGCGCCGGTCTCGGGATCGGTCTCCATCTCGACAACCAGTCCACGCTGAAGCAGCGTGCGGACCACGGAATCGACGTTGACGCCCCGAATTGCAGAAACCCGGGCACGGGAGACAGGTTGGCGGTATGCGATGACCGCCAGAGTCTCGAGTGCTGCCTGTGAAAGCCGGGCAGATTGGCCATCGAGCACGAAGTCGGCGACAACGGATGCGAACTGCGTCCGGGAGAAGATGCGCCACCCGCCGGCGATGTTCCTGAGTTCGAAACCGCGCGGCGCAGGTGGCTCGGTGCTCTGGAGGCCTAACCCAGTATAGCCGTCGTACTCACGCTGCAGGTCCACGAGGACCGAGTGCACCAGGGCCGTCGGCCGATCGAGGACCGCAGCTACCTGTTCGTCCGTGACCGGGCGGTCTGCCACCACGAGGATCGCCTCGATGGCGGCCCGGATCCCACCGGGCAGGTCCTCGATGCGGGAGCTGCGCTCAACCCCGGAGGGTGGCATCGCCTCATCCATACCGCGCTACCTCCAGACCGTTCCGCTGGATCCTCCCGGGAACCGAGCGCCTCGCGCCGTCCTCAGGGATCCCACCACCCTCGACATCGCCCGTCAGCCTGTCGGCAGGCCGGCTTAGCTCTCCCGCACTCCAGCGGACCACCAACTCGGACAGCGGCGCCGCCTGTTCGAAGGAGATGGCACCGTCCCGGAACAAGTCGAGCAGCGCGAGGAACCGGACGACCAGCAGCAGTCGGCTGTCGGCATCTTCGGTGAGTTGCCGGAAGGACAACGGCCCCCGGGCGAGCAACAGGTTCTGGAGGACCACCGCCTGGTCCCGCACGCTCACAGGCGGCGCGTGCAGGTGCTCGATGCTGACCTTGGCCGGCTTCTCCTGGCGGGGTGACAGTATCTTCGCTGCGAGCGCTGCGAACTCCTCGGGTGAATGCTTCCAGAGAAGCTCCGGAAGCAGGCGTGAGAACTGCGGCTCGAGGGGTGCGTTCCGAGGATGACGTGCGTCCTCCATCTCGAATCGTTCCGCGAGGTGCCGCGCCATCTCCTTGAACGCCCTGTATTGCAGGAGCCGCGCGAACAGGAGGTCGCGGGCCTCGAGGAGCGCGATGTCCTCCTCGTCCTCGACTGCTCCGGCCGGCAGGAGGCGAGCGGCTTTCAGATCCAGGAGCGTAGCTGCGACCACGAGGAACTCGCTGGCCTCGTCGAGCTTCCATTCTCCTTCGGCTGCCTGGATGCGCCGGATGTGTGCGATGAACTCATCCGTCACCTCCGCCAGGGCGATCTCGGTGATATCGAGTTCGCGCCGCGAAATGAGGTTCAGGAGCAGGTCGAACGGTCCGCTGAAATTGGTCAGCCGCACCTCGAAGACAGTTTTCTCCGCTGTGGGCGCGATGGTTGCCACCTACCGGGCCTGGGCGGACCCGACATGGGCCGGCACTAGGGTGCTCCGCCCCTGGCTATGAGCTCCTTGGCGAGCCTGCGATAGGCGTCGGCGCCCGAGTGGTTGGCCGCATAGGTCGTGATGGGCTCGGCGGCCACCGTTGCATCCGCGAACTTGATGGTGCGCTTGATGACCGTCTCGAACACCTTGTCTCCGAAGGCCTCCACGAGGCGCGCTATGACCTCCCGGCTGTGCAGCGTCCGCGCGTCGTACATGGTGGCGAGCACGCCGTCGATCTGGAGCCGCGGGTTGAGGCGGTCCTGGACCTTCTCGATCGTCTCGACCAGCAGGGCCACGGCCCGCAGGGCGAAGAACTCGCAGATGAGCGGGATGATGACGCCGTGCGCCGCCGTGAGGGCGTTGACCGTCAGGAGTCCGAGGGAGGGCTGGCAGTCGATGAGGATGACGTCGTAGTCGTCCGACACCTTCCGCAGTGCCCGGTCAAGCACCTGCTCACGCGCCACCTCGTTCACCAGCTGGACCTCGGCGGCGGAGAGGTCGATGTTCGCCGGCAGGAGGTCGATATTGTCGATCGCGGTGTGCTGGATCGCGTCGTGGATGGTGACCTTGCGATCCATCAGGACGTTGTACACCGTGACGTCGAGCTCATGTGGGTTCGTTCCGAGCCCTGCGGACAGCGCTCCCTGCGGATCGAAATCCACCAGCAGGACCTTACGTCCCGCTTCGGCGAGCGCGGCGCCCAGGTTGATGGTCGACGTCGTCTTGCCGACCCCGCCCTTCTGGTTGACCATCGCGATGACCCTGGCCGGGCCGTGCGATTCGAGGACCCGGGGTTCAGGGAACTCCGTTACCGGGCGGCCGGTCGGGCCGAGTCCCGCGTCCGCTGCGCCGGGCAGAGTTGCGGAACCCTGTTCACTACTCACGTTTGTATCCACGCTTCCATCAGAATCGGTGCGGGCCGGCCGGGAATCGGGATCCAGGCGGCATTTCTCTTGGTCAACCGTACAACGCCAGCGGCAACGGCCGGAAAGGCCGGCACCGATCGGCCGCGAGCCTTGATCCTCAAGCTGAGGTCTAACCTTCGCCTGGATGCACCTCTCCGCGGACCGTTCGACGCTCCCGGTCCTGCATCGGACGTGCTCCAGAACGACGACGGCGATGGTCCGGAATCGATCCGGGCCATCGCCGTCGTTCACGACCCGGGCTGGTGGCCCGGTGTCAGGTGCTGATCAGCGGGACGTTGTTCCGCGCACTGCAGCGTCCGTCCGGACAGCAGCGCCCTCCTCGACGTCGATCCCGTCGGCGCTGTCGACCTCGACGTCGTCGTTCTCGAAGCGGTGATCCGTGGTCATCGTGGCCTCGTCGAAGGGAAGTCGTCCCTCGAGGACCTCGTCCACGCGGGCCCGGTCGATCTCCTTGGTCCAGGTACCGATGAGCACCGTGGCCACGGCGTTCCCGGTGAAGTTCGTCAGTGCACGGGCCTCGGACATGAAGCGGTCGATGCCGACGATCAGGCCGACACCGTCGACGAGGTCGGGGCGGTGCGACTGCAGGCCGCCGGCGAGGGTCGCCAGACCAGCACCCGTGACGCCTGCAGCACCCTTCGAGGCGATGATCATGAAGACCAGCAGGGAGATCTGCTCACCGAGGGCCAGCGGCTTGCCGAGCGCCTCCGCGACGAAGAGGGCCGCCATGGTGAGGTAGATCGCGGTGCCGTCGAGGTTGAAGGAGTAGCCCGTGGGGACGGTCACACCGACGACGGGCTTGGAGACACCGACGTGCTCCATCTTCGCGATCAGGCGGGGCAGTGCCGCCTCGGAGGAGGAGGTGCTGAAGATCAGCAGGTACTCCCGGCCCAGGTACTTCATCAGCTTGAAGATGTTGACGCCGGTCACGATCTTCAGGAGCCCGCCGAGGATGACCACGATGAAGAGGGCGCAGGTGATGTAGAACGCGATCATGAGGGTCGCCATGCTGATGATGGCCTGCACGCCGGTCTCACCGACGACGGCTGCGATGGCACCGAACGCTCCGATGGGTGCCAGCCACATGATCATGATGAGGATGCGGAACACGAGCGCCTGGATGTGGCCGATACCGCGGAGCACCGGCTTGCCGGCGGAGCCCATCTTCTGGAGCGCGAAGCCGACGAGCAGTGCGACGAACAGTGTCTGCAGGATGCTGGGGCCCGTCAGGGCGGACAGCAGCGTGGTCGGGATGATGCTCAGCAGGAAGCCGACCGTGCCCTCGGGTGCGCCCTCGGCGGTAGCGGGGAGTTCGTACGTCGACGACGAGATGTCCAGGCCTTCGCCCGGGTTGATGAGGTTGCCGACCACGAGGCCGATGGCGAGCGCGAAGGTCGACATGATCATGAAGTAGGCGAGGGCGAGGCCGCCGACCTTGCCCACCGTCGCAGCTTTCGCGATGGACCCGACGCCCAGCACGATGGTGCAGAAGATGATCGGGGCGATCATCATCTTGATGAGGTTGATGAACCCGGTCCCGAGCGGCTTGAGGGCCTTGGCGAATTCGGGCGCCGCGAGGCCGAGGATGGCCCCGAGGATCACCGCCGCGATCACCGCGATGTAGAGGAAGTGGGTTTTGTCGACCCTCTTGCGTGGTTGTGCAGATCCGCTGTCGGACCGCGATGGCGCCATAGCCATGAGGTTCTCCCTAGGTGGTCGGCCGCCCGGCAGCGCCGTCGGCCGGAGGTCGTTCTCCGACTGCGGGTCTCACCAGGAAAGCGTAGTGTTGGGTGTTTCCCCTTCATCATTGCACCGGGAGTGATCCCGATCACGATTGAGTTCATACTGGTCGTGGCTCGGTGTGGCCCCGGCCGCCCATCCCCGGTGAAAGCCGGCAAGCCCGGAAGGAGCAGGATCACGGCGTGAGTCGATGGAGCCTCGCCCGGCAGTTCTTCCTGGCTCAGCTCGTGTTCATCCTGGTGCTCTCGGCGTCGCTGTCCGTGATCCTGTACATGGATGCCGCCCAGGGAGTCAATGACGCGACAGCCGAGCGCATGGTCGCGGTCTCCACTGCCATCGCGCTCGAGCCGGCGGTACTCGAGGCGGTCGAGGGACCTGACCCGACGTCCACCCTCCAGCCGTACGCGGTCACGGTGATGGACCGGCTCGGAGTCGATTTCATCACGATCATGGCGCCCGACCGCACGCGTTTCACACACCGGAACCCGGAGGAGATCGGGAAACCCTATATCGGGTCGGTCTCCGAAGCCCTCGCCGGGCGGACGCAGATCGAGACCTACGCGGGGACCCTCGGTCCCTCGATCCGCTCGATCGTCCCGGTGGTCGACGACGGCGGCACCGTGCGCGCGATGGTGGCGGCGGGCATCACGGTGGATCGGGCGGCCATCGCGCGCAACGCGCAGCTGCCCCTCGTCGCTTCCATCGCCCTCGGCGCCCTGGTGCTGGGTGCGCTCGCCTCCTTCCTGCTGAGCCGTCGGCTCCGGAATGCCACGCTCGGCATGGGCCCGGCGGAACTGTCGCGCACCTTCGTCTTCTACGATGCCGTCCTCCACTCCGTCCGTGAAGGGTTACTCCTGACGGATGCCGACGGGCGACTCGTCCTCTACAACGACCAGGCCGCACGCCTCCTCGGGCTCGACGACACGCAGAAGCCCGTACCGGCGTCGCACCTCGGGGTTCCGCCGTCGCTGCGTGAACTGCTTGCCTCGGGCCGTACCGCGCACGACGAGGTACACCTCACCGACAGCCGCGTCCTCGTGGTGAACCAGGAGCCCGCCGTCCCGTCGACTGCCGCGGGCCGCGGTGTCCACCCCCAGGCCGCACTCGGTACCGTGACCACCCTGCGCGACCATACCGAGATCAAGGCGCTGACCGGACAGGTGGAGACGATGCGCACGCTGACCGATGCGCTGCGCTCGCAGACCCACGAGCATGCCAATCGCCTGCACACCATCGTGTCCCTGGTGGAGCTCGGCAGGAGTGCGGACGCCCTCGATTTCGCGACGAGGGATCTGCAGCAGTCACAACGACTCACCGACGAGGTGGTCCGCGCCGTCGACGAGCCCTTCATCGCCGCCCTCCTCCTGGGCAAGGCCGCGCAGGCGCACGAGCGCGGCATCGAACTGACGTCGACCGTCTCCCCCGATGCGCAGGCCGGGTCGTTGAATCCCGTGGACCTCGTCACGATCATCGGTAACCTCCTCGACAACGCCTTCGACGAAGCTGCGGTGTCAGAGGAGCCACGGGTCCTCCTGACCGTGCGGCGCGTGGCGCCGGAGACCGGCGCACCCCGCCTGGAGATCGTCGTGGAGGACAGCGGCAACGGTCTGCCCGACTCCGAGAAGGCGAAGGTCTTCGAGTTCGGCTACACCACCAAGGACGCGAAGGGCGGCGGTCGCGGCGTCGGCCTGGCCCTCGTCCGTCAGGCGGTCCAGCGTTTCGGCGGCGCCCTGGACGTCACGGACACCGACGACGGCGGCGCACGGTTCTCGGTCCGCCTGCCCTACCCGGCTCTGGAACGTCCGAGTGCTCCTGCCCAGGCGGATGTCGCCGCGGCGAGGACCGGAGCGGCAGGCCCCACCGAACTGCAGGCGGCGGACGGCGGGGCCGGCACATGAGCGCCATCCGCGTCCTGGTCGTTGAGGACGATCCCGTCGCCGCGGACGCACACGCCGAGTACATCCGCCGTCTGGCGGGCTTCGAACTGGCTGGTGTGGCCCGGAGCGGCGCCGAACTCGCGGCCTTCCTCCAGCTCGCCGGCGAACTGACGAGCCGGACCGAGACCCCTGTCGACCTCATGCTGCTCGACATGAACCTTCCCGACGCGCACGGTCTGGACATCATCCGTCGCGTCCGCGGGCTCGGCCTTCCGCTCGACATCATCGCCATCACGGCCGTGCGGGACCTGCAGGTGGTCCGAGCGGCCATCTCCTCCGGGATCGTGCAGTACCTCATCAAGCCCTTCACCTATTCGGCCTTCAGCGAGAAGCTCGGTGCCTACCAGGACTTCCGTCAGAGCCTGGTGGAGCAGGCATCAGCGACCACGCAGGCGGAGGTGGACCAGGCCTTCGCCTCTCTCCGGCCCGCGACGGCCGCCGCCCTGCCGAAGGGCCTGTCGGCCGAGACTCTGCGCGCGGTCTCCGGACTCCTCAAGGAGCTCCACGCCCCCACCTCGGCCATCGAGGTCTCGGAGGCGCTGTCCATGTCGCGGGTCACCGCGAGGCGCTACCTCGAACATCTCGCGGATCAGCAGTCGGTCCTGCGAACGTCCAGGTACGGCACGCGGGGGCGACCGGAGTTCGAATACAGCTGGGCGCGGAGCCCGACCGACCGCTAGGGCCGGTGCCACTCGGACTCAGCCGTGCGACACCGGTCGTAGCAGCGGAGCCAGCGCCTCGAGCACGGACGGGTCCTCGATGGTGGACGGCACGGTGTACTCCTCGCCCGCGGCCATCTGGCGCATCGTCTTCCTGAGGATCTTGCCCGAGCGGGTCTTCGGTAGTGCGTCGACCACGACGGCCGACTTGAAGTCCGCGACGGGACCTATGGTCGTGCGCACCATGTGCACCAGCTCCGCCTCGAGCGACGCCGGGTCGATGGTGACTCCTGACTTGAGCACCACATAGCCGCTGGCCCTCTGGCCCTTCACGGGATCGTGCAATCCGAGGACTGCGCACTCCGCAACGGCGGCATGCTGGGCTATGACCTGTTCGATCGCCCCCGTGGACAGCCGGTGCCCGGCCACGTTGATGACGTCGTCGGTCCGTCCCATCACGAAGACATAGCCGTCGGCGTCCAGGTAGCCCGAGTCGCCGCTGGTGTAGTAGCCCTCGAACGCGCTGAGATAGGAATCCCGATACCGTTCATCGCTCCCCCACAGCGTCGTGAGGGTGCCGGGCGGCAGCGGGAGCCGGAGTGCGATGCTTCCCTCTTCACCCGCCGGAACCGGGTGCCCATCCTGACCGAGGATGACGACGTCGAATCCCGGCGAGGGCAGCGAGGGCGATCCGGGCTTCAGCTCGATCCCGCCGAGTCCGCGCGGGTTGGCGCAGATGGGCCACCCTGTCTCGGTCTGCCACCAGTTGTCGACGACGGGAACGCCGAGGACGTCGCCGATCCAGGCGGAGGTGCCCGTGTCGAGCCGCTCGCCGGCAGAGAAGAGTGTCACCAGCGACGATAGATCGTATTCGCGTACGGCAGAACCCTCGGGGTCGGCCCGCCGGATGGCGCGCAGGGCCGTTGGCGCCGTGAAGAGCACCTTCACGCGGTGCTGCTCGATCAACCTCCCGAAGGCTCCGGCGTCGGGAGTGCCCACCGGCTTCCCCTCGTACAGGACCGTTGTCGCACCCGCCAGGAGCGGGCCGTAGACGATGTAGGAGTGCCCGACCACCCAGCCGACGTCGGACGCCGTCAGCATGACGTCACCCGGACCGATTCCGTAGATACCCTGCATCGACCAGGTGAGTGCGACGGCGTGGCCGCCGTTGTCACGCACCACGCCCTTGGGTGAGCCGGTGGTGCCCGACGTGTACAGGATGTAGAGCGGATCCGTCGCAGCCACTTCGACCGGGGCGACGGCGACGGCAACGAACATCGCGTCGTCCCAGTCCACCCAGTGCGTCCCAGCGCTTGTGTGGTCGTTCGCAGCAACGGGGACGCCGTGCTCGAAACCATCGCGATGCTTCACCACGACGGGCATATCGGCGCGGTCCGCGAGCGCGAGGGCCTCCCGGACCGCGGGCAGGTATTCGACGCGCCGCCCGGGTTCGAGGCCGCCCGACGCGGTGACGACGGCAGCAGGCCGCGCGTCACGGATTCGGGACGCCAGTTCCGCGGGCGCGAATCCCCCGAACACCACGGAGTGGATGGCGCCGAGCCGGGCGGTGGCGAGCATGGCGATGACGGCCTCGGGGATCATCGGCAGGTACACGAGGACCCGGTCCCCCTTGCCGACGCCGAGACCGGCGAGCACCCCTGCGAAAACTGCGACCTCATCGCGCAACTCGGCATAGGTGTAGCTGCGGCTGATGCCCAGCATCGCGGAGTCGTAGACCAGCGCCGGCTGGTCGCCGCGCCCCGCATCGACGTGCCGGTCGAGTGCGTTGTAGCTCGTGTTGAGGGTGGCGGACGGGAACCAGCGGTACAACGGTGCCGAGGTGCCGTCGAGCGCTGTGGTGGGCGGGCGGAACCAGTCGACTGCTCGAGCGGCGCCCAGCCAGAATGCATCCGGGTCGTTGAGGCTGGCAGCATGAAGCTGCCGATAGTCGTCGGATGCTGACGTGCCGTGTCCGGCATCGGTCGCTGCTGCAGCCATAATCGCCCCTCGTTGCGCGTGGTTGGTGAGGAACAGTACCACGACCTGCAGCGACGGTTTCCGCTCCTGTATACAGGAAGAGCCCCTGGAAAGGACTTTGGGTGATTTTCCTACTCCTCTGCGTTCTCGTGTATACATTGAGAGCTAGGCGGTGCAGTGCTGACACAGGCGCTACGTCGAAGGAGACCGGGAGGGAAGCATGCGAGCCAGTGACCGCGCCTACTCCCTCCTTCGGTCCGACATCGTCGAGTGGCGGCTTGCACCGGGCGACCTGCTGGCTGAGGTCGAGCAATCGGCGAGGCTCGGCGTCTCCCGCACACCCCTCCGCGAAGCGCTCTCCCGGCTGATCGCCGAAGGGCTCGCCACACCCCACGCCGGACGAGGCGTCGTCGTCTCCGCCATCTCCCTCGAGGCCGTCGCCGATCTCTTCGATGTCCGGTTGCCGCTGGAGTGCGCGGCGGTGCGTCGGGCCGCCCTGCGCCATTCGTCCGGCGTCTTCGCATCGCTCGCCGAGGAGTTCCGCATCGCCGGAGCCGGCCTGGGCTGTGATGAGGACGGCCAGGTCGACGACGGCCACGAGGACTACTACGCGCTTGTCGCGCGCCTCGACCAGCAGATCGACGAAGCAGCAGCGAACCCCTATCTCCTGCAGGCACAGAAACCCATCCGTACCCATCTGGCACGGGTTCGGCGGCTGGCACGGGACAACCCCGCGCGTCTCCTCGCCTCGGCCCGGGAGCACGAGCAGATCGCCCTCGCCCTCAGCGCGGGCAACGCGGACCTCGCCGAGGCTTCCATGCGGGTACACCTCCACAACAGCCTGCAGCACCTGCTCGCCACGCCCACCGGGCCGGCCGGGACCGTACCCTCCACCGGGACCCACACCTGCACCTGCACCTGCACCTGCACCTGCACCTGCACCGAAACGCCCGACCACCGGAAGGAACACCATGGTTGAACTGCATCCCGTTCGCGTCCATCGCAGCGAGGAGAACCTCCCGAGGACCGGGCAGCTGGCCTGGAAGATCGCCGGGGTCGCCACCGATCCCGTCGCGGTCACCGCCGAGGTCACCGACATGGTGATCAACCGCGTGATCGACAACGCCTCCGTTGCGATCGCGTCGCTCACCCGGGCGCCCGTCGTCGCGGCCCGCGCCCAGGCGCTCAGCCACCCGATCTCCGCGCATGGCGCGGGGGCCGCCGTCTTCGGCGTCGATGCTCCCGTCTCGGCGGAGTGGGCGGCCTGGGCCAATGGGGTCGCGGTGCGGGAGCTCGATTACCACGACACCTTCCTGGCGGCCGACTACTCCCACCCCGGCGACAACATCCCGCCGATCCTCGCGGCCGCCCAGCACACCGGAGCCTCCGGCCACGACCTCGTCCGCGCGATCGCCACCGGCTATGAGATCCAGGTGGACCTCGTGAAGGCCATCTGCCTGCACGAGCACAAGATCGACCACGTCGCCCACCTCGGCCCGTCCGCCGCCGCCGGCATCGGCACACTCCTCGGACTGGACCCGGACGTCATCTTTCACGCCGTCGGACAGGCCCTGCACACGACGACGGCGACCCGGCAGTCACGGAAGGGCGAGATCTCGACGTGGAAGGCCCATGCACCGGCCTTCGCCGGCAAGATGGCTGTCGAGGCCGTGGACCGGGCGATGCTCGGCCAGACCTCGCCCACCCCGATCTACGAAGGCGAGGACGGCGTGATCGCCTGGCTCCTCGACGGCCTCGATGCCGCCTACGAGGTCCCCCTGCCGGCCGAGGGCGAACCCAAGCGCGCGATCCTCGACACGTATACCAAGGAGCACTCCGCCGAGTACCAGGCGCAGGCCTGGATCGACCTCGCGCGTCGGCTCCACGGCTCGCACCCGGAGGCGACGGATCCCGGGAACGTGGCATCCATCGTCATCCATACCTCGCACCACACCCACTTCGTCATCGGCTCCGGCGCCAATGACCCGCAGAAGTACGACCCGACGGCTTCCCGCGAAACGCTCGACCACTCCATCCCGTACATCTTCACCGTCGCCCTGCAGGACGGCCGATGGCACCACGAGGACTCGTACGCACCGGCCCGGGCTGCACGTCCCGACACCGTGGCGCTCTGGCACAAGGTCACCACCCTCGAGGATCCGGAGTGGACACGCCGCTACCATTCCCTGGACATCGCAGAGAAGGCATTCGGCGGGCGGGTCGAGATCACCCTGACCAACGGAACCGTCATCACCGAGGAGATCGCCGTCGCCGACGCACACCCCCTCGGTGCACGGCCCTTCGCCCGCGCAGACTACATCGCCAAGCTGCGCATGCTCGCTACCGGCATCGTCGAGGACGCGGAGATCGACCGCTTCCTGGCCGCCGTCGAACAGCTTCCGGACCTGCCGGCCGGATCGCTCGGCCAACTCAACGTCGTCGCCCGTCCCGGCCTCATCGATGCGGCGCCGGCGCCGCAGGGACTCCTGTAGGGGGCCGGCGTGCTGTACTCGAGCGTCACCCCGGAGCAGAAGCGCCGAACCCTGAGGGAGGGACTGTCCTCCGGGCGGCTCCAGCAGTTCCCGGGCGCCTTCAACCCCCTGTCCGCGCGACTGATCGGCGACAAGGGGTTCGACGGCGTCTACATCTCGGGCGCCGTGATCGCCGCCGACCTCGGGCTGCCGGACATCGGCCTGACCACCCTCACGGAAGTGGCGCATCGCGCCGGGCAGATCGCCCGCATGACCGACCTGCCCTGCATCGTCGACGCCGACACCGGCTTCGGCGAACCGATGAACGTAGCGCGCAGCGTCCAGGAGCTGGAGAACGCAGGCCTTGCGGGGTGCCACGTCGAGGACCAGTTCAACCCCAAGCGGTGCGGCCATCTCGACGGCAAGAACGTCGTCGACCTCGACACGGCGGTGAAGCGCATCCGCGCCGCAGCCGATGCCCGCCGGGATCCCAACTTCCTCATCATGGCCCGCACGGACATCCGCGGTACGGACAGCCTCCAGGCCGCCCAGGAACGGTCCCGGGCGCTCGTCGACGCCGGGGCGGATGCCATCTTCCCCGAAGCGATGCGCAGCCTCACCGAGTTCCAGGCCATCCGCGATGCCGTCGACGTGCCGATCCTGGCGAACATGACCGAGTTCGGCAAGAGCGATCTCTTCACCGTCGACCAGCTGCAGGACGTCGGCGTCAGCATCGTCATCTATCCCGTCACGCTGCTGCGCAGTGCGATGGGCGCCGCCGAGCGTACGCTGGACTCGATCCGGCTCAACGGGACGCAGGAATCGGCACTGGGTGAGATGCAGACACGCAGCCGCCTGTATGAGCTCGTGGACTACGAGGGATACAACCGTTTCGACTCCTCGGTCTTCAATTTCGAGGTACCGGACGGCAAGCGGGCGGCCCCATCCGAAGCAGCAGGACCCGATGCACAGAAGGAGCAGCCTTGACAGAACCTGAGATCCATAAGGGCCTGGCCGGGGTCGTGGTGGACTACACCGCGATCTCGAAAGTGAACCCCGAGACGAATTCGCTCCTGTACCGGGGCTACCCCGTGCAGGAGCTGGCGGGACATCGCGACGTCGAGGACGTCGCCTACCTGCTGTGGAACGGCGAACTGCCGGATTCCGGGGAGCGTCAGGGTTTCGACGCGTTCGAGCGGGCGCATCGCGCCCTGCCGGATCAGGTCGTCGCGGCCATCGACCTCCTTCCGCTGACGGCGCACCCCATGGACGTCGCGCGGACCGCCGTGTCCGTCATGGGTGCCAGCCATCCGCTCGCCGGTGACAACTCCGTCGAGGCGAACATGGAGAAGGCGGCCACGCTGTTCGCCGCCTTTCCCGCCGTCGTGGCCTATGACCAGCGACGCCGGCGCGGACAGGCTCTCGTCGAACCCCGCGACGACCTCGGCTACTCCGCGAACTTCCTGTGGATGACGTTCGGCGAGGAGGCACCGGCAGAGGTGGTGCACGCGTTCGACGTCTCGATGGTCCTCTACGCGGAACACTCGTTCAATGCGTCGACCTTCACGGCGAGGGTCATCACGTCGACGCTCGCCGACCTGCACTCGGCCGTCACCGGTGCGATCGGCGCCCTCAAGGGAGCCCTGCACGGTGGTGCGAACGAGGCCGTCATGCACACCTTCGAGGAGATCGGTATCCGCGAGGACGAGACCTCGGAGCAGGCGGCCGCCCGCGCGAAGGCCTGGATGGAGGATGCCCTCGCGTCGAAGAAGAAGGTCATGGGGTTCGGCCATCGCGTCTACAAGAACGGCGACTCCCGCGTCCCCACCATGAAGTCGGCGCTCGACGCCATGATCGGGTTCTACGGACGCGGCGAGATCCTCGGGCTGTACTCCGGCCTGGAGACCGCGATGGACGAGGCAAAAGGCATCAAGCCCAACCTCGACTACCCGGCCGGGCCCACCTATCACCTCATGGGATTCGACACGGAGATGTTCACACCGCTGTTCATCGCGGCCCGGATCACGGGCTGGACGGCTCACATCATGGAGCAGTCGGCCTCCAACTCCCTGATCCGACCGCTGAGCCTGTACAACGGACCGGACGAACGGCACGTCGGCGATAGCTGACAGGCGTTATCCGACGACGGCGCTGGCCACGTTCTCGTTGTCGCCCGACATCACGATGTGCGCGTCGACCCGGCGTCCCGCCAGGAGCGCCGGTAACCAGTGGGGCGCGTCCTTCCACATCTCCGGCCAGGGGATGCCGTCGACCGCATACCACCGGGGTTCGATCTCCTCGCTGGTATGCGGATCAGCGTTGCCCGCGTCTGCGGAGAACAGGAATGCCACCATGTTCCAGTCCGGGCGCGCCGGGAAGGACCAGGCGATGCGGCCGGCGTCGTGCAGCGCCTCGGGCTCGAGGTGGACACCGCTCTCCTCGTGCACCTCGCGGACGGCCGCTGCGAGCGCCGTCTCCGTGCCGTCGATCTTGCCGCCGAGTGCCACGACACGGCCGGTACCGAAGCCGGTGAGCTTCAGGCCGAGGAGTACCTCCCTCGTTCCGGGCGGACGGGGTCCGGAACTTCCCTGAACGTCGGGGAGGGCTGCTCCGCGTTCGGATCCGGCGCGTCGGGACGGACGGAAGAGGAAACACAGGACCACGGAGCGGTAGCAGACGCCGTCGATGGTCGTCCACTCGCCCGGTCCGGCCGCTTCCCCGGGGATCTCAGGCACGGGCTCGCGGGTGCGCTGCCGCGTAGACCTCGCGCAGCGTATCTGCGGTGACCAGGGTGTAGACCTGAGTGGTGGTGACGGACGCGTGCCCGAGGAGTTCCTGCACCACGCGGACGTCCGCGCCACCTTCGAGCAGATGGGTGGCGAAGGAGTGCCGGAGCGTGTGGGGCGAGACGTCCTGCTTCACCTCTGCACGCTCGGTCGCCGTCTTCAGGATGCTCCAGGCGCTCTGCCGGCTGAGGCGGCCTCCCCGGACGTTGAGGAAGAGCGCAGGGCTACCCTTGCCCTTGGACGCGAGCGCGGGCCTCCCCCGTACGAGATAGGCGTCGACGGCCCGGGCCGCGTAGGAGCCCACAGGAACAAGCCGCTCCTTGGAGCCCTTGCCGGTGAGGCGGACGACGGCGGGACCGTCGAGCGCGTCGCTGACGGAGACGTCGTCGACGTCGAGGCCGATGGCCTCACTGATGCGCGCTCCGGTGGAGTAGAGGAACTCGAGCAGCGCCCTATCCCGCTGGCCCGCCGGGGTGCTGGTATCGACGGATTCGAGGATCTTCACGACGTCGGCCACCGGGATGGCCTTGGGCAGGCGTTGCCCCGTCATCGGTGGGTGGACGTCCCGGGCCGGATCGCCCTCGGTCATGCCCTCCAGCGCCCAGAACCGGTGAAGTCCGCGCACTGCGACGATCGTGCGCGCTGCGGATCTCGGGCTCAGCGGCGACAGTCCATCCTCGCCGGAGACGACCGCCTGCGCGAACGCGGAGACATCGTGCCGGGTGATACCGGCCGCGTCGACGACGTGACGGCCACCTAGGAATGCCTCGTAGCGCCTCAGATCGCGCCGGTAGGCCGCCAGTGTGTTCAGGGACAGGCCCCGCTCCACGGACATGTGCTGCAGGTAGTCCCTGACGAGGGCGGACAGAGGCCCGTCCCCTTCGGCCGGCGCCGGTTCCGGCATGCTGGTCAGCTCTCGAGCACGGCGCCGCGCGGCCACGTCGAATGCTGGCTGGGGTGTTCGGGCCAGGGCGTCGTCGCGGGACGGAGGTCGGCGAAGCCGTTTCCACGTGCCACACCGGCCGCGAGGATAGCGGCCACGGCGGACGGGCTGTGGATGCGGCCCTCGAGCGCTGCGCTGATCGCGGTATCGAGATCCACCCACTTCAGCTCGATCTCGGCTTCCTCGTGGGTGCGAGTGTGCCGGTCGGACTCGGGAACGTCGCCGATCCCGCGCGCCAGGTACACCCGCAGGGCCTCGGAGGAGGACCCCGGCGACAGGAACAGGTCCACCAGTACATGCCACCGACCCGCCGTGAGGTCGGCTTCCTCCGCCAGCTCCCGGGCGGCGGCGTCGACGAAGTCCTCACCCTCCTCGTCGAGCAATCCGGCCGGGATCTCCCAGAGCGCCATGCGAACCGGGTGGCGGTACTGGCGTATGAGCAGCACCTGATCGTCATCATTGAGCACCAGGACGGCGACCGCACCGGGATGCCGGATGAAGTCACGCGTGATGGACTCGCCGTCATCCGTCAGGGTGAACTCCTCACTGACGACATCCCACACCCGCCCCTCGTAGACCGTCGTGGTCCCGAGCAGCCGGCGCGGGCTCTGCTCGTCGCCGAAGGTGTCGCTGTCGTGCCCTGCCACCAGCAGCACCGTCAGACCTTCGCGCCGCGGCGCTCGAGCGCCGCCTTGACGAGGCCCGCGAACAGCGGGTGAGGGCGCGTCGGCCGGGAACTCAGCTCGGGGTGGGCCTGGGTGGAGACGTAGTAGGGGTGGACGTCCTTCGGAAGCTCGGCGAACTCCACGAGCTTGCCGTCCGTCGTCGTGCCCGAGAACACCAGACCCGCCTCGGCGATCTGGTCGCGGTACTCGTTGTTCACCTCGTAGCGGTGGCGGTGGCGCTCGAACACGGTCGTCTTGCCGTAGGTCGCGGCGATGACCGAGCCCTCCTGGAGCTTGGCCTCCCAGCGACCGAGGCGCATGGTGCCACCCATGTCACCTTCACCGGCCACGATCTCGAGCTGCTCGGCCATGGTCGCGATGACGGGGTACGTGGTGTCCGGCTCGAACTCGCTCGAGGAGGCGCCCTCGAGTCCGACGACGTTCCGGGCGTATTCGATGACCATGCACTGCAGGCCCAGGCAAAGACCGAGCGTCGGGATCTTGTTCTCGCGCGCATAGGTCAGCGCCCCGAGTTTGCCCTCGAGTCCGCGGATCCCGAATCCCCCGGGGATGCAGACCGCGTCGACGCCCTCGAGGGCCTTCCTTGCGCCCTCGGGTGTCTGGCAGTCATCGGAGGGCACCCACTTGATGGTGACCTTCGTCTTGTTCGCGAAGCCTCCGGCTCGCAGCGCCTCGGTGACGGAGAGGTAGGCGTCGGGCAGGTCGATGTATTTGCCGACGAGCGCCACCTCGACGTGGTGCTTCGGGTTGTGGACCACCTCGAGCAGCTTGTTCCACTTGGTCCAGTTGACATCCTTGAACTTCAGGTTCAGGGCCTGCACGATGTATGCATCGAGGCCCTGCGCGTGAAGGGTCTTCGGGATGTCGTAGATGCTCGGCGCGTCAGCGGCGTTCACGACGGCGTCGATGTCGACGTCGCACATGCGCCCGATCTTCTCGCGCATGGCCATGGGCACCTCGCGGTCGGAGCGGATGACGATCGCGTCCGGCTGGATACCGATCGAGCGAAGCATCGCGACCGAGTGCTGCGTCGGCTTGGTCTTCAGTTCCTGGGACGGACCGATGTAGGGCACCAGGGAGACGTGCAGGAAGAAGACATTGTTCCTGCCGACGTCCTGGCGGACCTGGCGTGCCGACTCGAGGAAAGGCTGGGACTCGATGTCTCCTACCGTGCCGCCGATCTCGGTGATGATCACGTCGGGGGCCTTCTTGCCGGGCGCCGCCTCGGCGGGCAGGCGCATGCGGCGTTTGATCTCGTCCGTGATGTGCGGAATGACCTGCACGGTGTCGCCGAGGTATTCACCACGGCGCTCCCTGGCGATGACCGTGGAGTACACCTGGCCGGTCGTCACGTTGGCGGAGCCGTCGAGGTTCTCGTCGAGGAACCGCTCGTAGTGGCCGATATCGAGGTCGGTCTCGGCTCCGTCGTCCGTCACGAACACCTCGCCGTGCTGGAAGGGGTTCATGGTGCCGGGATCGACGTTCAGATAGGGATCAAGCTTCTGCATCGTCACGGAGAGGCCGCGCGCCCGGAGGAGATGACCCAGGCTTGATGCCGTCAGTCCCTTGCCGAGTGAGGAGGCCACGCCGCCAGTCACGAAGATGTGCTTGGTCGTTGCGGACTTGAGGAACCGGGAGTTTATTTGCTGCGCCACGGAGTTCAAGGCTATCACCGAGCGACGGTACGGGCAGCATCGGCGAGAAGCTCCTCGGCGTGCGCCCGTGCCGAAGCGGAGTCCTCCTGGCCGGCGAGCATCCTCGCGAGCTCGCGAACCCGCTCGTCCTCGGGCAGGACCTCGACGTCGCTGGCAGTCACTCCTCCCCCGTCGCCGTCCCGGGAGACGTTCTTCGTGACGCGGATGTGACGGGCGGCGAATGCGGCGACCTGGGGCAGGTGCGTCACCACGATGACCTGGACGTGTTCTGCCAGCATCGCAAGCCTCCGCCCAATCTCCACTGCAGCCTTGCCGCCGACGCCTGCATCAACTTCGTCGAACACGAACGTAGGCACCGGATCGACGGCGGCCAGGACCACCTCGATCGCCAGCATCACGCGCGAGAGCTCACCACCCGAAGCCCCCTTGCCGAGGGCCCTCGGCGCCGAGCCCGGATGCGGTTGCAGGTTGAACGAGATGTCGTCGGCACCGTGGATTGTGAGTGATTCCGCAGCCGTGAGGTCGATGAGCAGCTGTGCGTCCGGCATGGCGAGGGCGGTCAGCTCGTCGCTGACTTTCCCTGCCAGGCTGCCGGCGGCCGTACGCCGCAGGGCGGACAGTGCGTCGGCGAGCTCATGGACCTGCCGGTCCAGGTCGTCGATCTCGTCGTCGAGCGCCTCGACGCGGGAGGAGTCTCCGCTGAGTTCCAGGAGCCGCTTGACGGCGTCCTCCTGCCATGCAAGCACCTCATCGATGGTCGGGGCGTACTTGCGCACCAGGACGGAGAGTGCGGCACGGCGCGACTCGACCTCCTCGAGCCTGCCCGCGCCCTCACCGTCGAGGGAGGTTCCGTAGCCGGCCAGCTCTGCGGAGATGTCCGCCAGAAGGTAGCCGACCTCCGCGAGGCGCTCGGCGAGCCTGCCCAGATCGGCGTCGTGCTCCTCGACGGCCTCGAGCTGCCGCTTCGCCTCGTCGACCAGCGACACGGCGTCGGCACTGGCCCCGATCTCCTCGGAGATCAGCGCCTGATGGGCCACGAGGGCTGCTGTTCGAAGCTCCTCGAGGTTGCCGAGACGCATCGACTCAGCCTTCAGGGCGGCGTCCTCCCCGGGCTGAGGGTCGAGCTCTCCGATCTCGGCCAGGGCAGCTTCCAGGCCTTCGGCCTCGCGGAGCCGCTCACGGGCCTCGCTCCTCAGCCTGTCGCGTTCGGCGAGGGCGTCGCGCCAGCGGCGAAAAGCATCCTCGTAGGCGCGCAGGGCCTCCTCGACGGGTTTCCCACCGAACTTGTCGAGGGCCTGCCGCTGGGCGGGGGCACCCTTCAGGCGCAACTGGTCGGATTGCCCATGCACGACAACGAGCTCGTCCCCCAGTTCTGCCAGCACACCGACGGGGGCCGCGCGGCCACCGACGTAGGCACGGCTGCGCCCCTCGCTCGTCACCGTCCTCGCGAGGATCAGTTCCGCGACGCCGTCGTACTCCTCCATCGAGGCGCCGGCTTCCACGGCCCTCAGTGCGGCGGCACTGCTGGGGTCCAGCCGCAGGACAGCCTCGGCGGAGGCGGACTTCGCCCCGAGCCGAACGGCGCCGGCATCCGATCGGGCCCCCCGTAGCAGCCCGAGGGCTGTGATCACCATCGTCTTGCCTGCACCGGTCTCACCGGTCACGACCGTCAGTCCCGGTCCGAGATTCAGCGTGGCGTCCCTGATGACGCCGAGGTCGCGGATCCGCATCTCCTCGATCATTGCGCCGCTCCGTCCTGGTGCTTGATCGGGCCGCGCCACCCCTGGATAGGGAGCTCGAACTTGCGCACGAGCCGCTCCGAGAAGGGCGTCTGCCGGGTACGGGCAAGCCGAACAGGGTAGTCGGATCGCCGCACTTCGACGCGGGCACCCGGCGGTAGTTCGATGCTCCGCCGACCATCGCACCACAGCACACCGGCCGCGTCCGTGCGGGTGAGCAGTTCGACGGCGAGCACCGACGTGGGTGCGACCACGAGCGGTTTGGCGAAGAGCGCGTGGGCGCTGATCGGCACCATGAGGAGTGCCTCCACCTCGGGCCAGACGATCGGCCCGCTGGCGGAGAACGCGTACGCCGTAGAACCGGTCGGCGTGGCGAGGACCACTCCATCGCAGCCGAAGGAGCTGACAGGACGGCCGTCGACTTCCATCACGACCTCGATCATGCGCTCACGGTTCGCCTTCTCCACGGCGGCCTCATTGAGGGCCCAGCTGGTGCCCAACAGGGTATCCCCCTGCCACACGAGGACCTCGATGGTGGTCCGCTCCTCCACGGTGTAGCTGCGGTCGGCGACCCAGCGCACCGTCTCCTCGAGATCAGCACGCTCACTCTCCGCCAGGAATCCCACGTGTCCGAGATTGACGCCGAGCAGGGGGATGCCTGCTTCGCGAACGAGTTCGGCCGCGCGGAGGATGGTGCCGTCACCACCGAGCACCATGACGAGTTCGACGTCGCCGAAGTCGTCACCCAACACCTCGGCGGGAGCGGCCAGCGCACCGTACTCGCGCTGGATGTCGGCGAGCTCCTCGGGACGCATGACCGGCTGGAGACCGAGCTCATGCAGGCGCGTACACGCTTCCTGCGCCGCGATCATCGCGTTCCTGCGGCCGGTGTGCGCGAGCACCATAATTCGTCTACTCATCAAGCTCCGTCTGATCGGTGGAGCGGCGCGGTGGCGGGAAGAGGCTGCTCTCAGCGAGTGCCCGCTCCGTCAACCGGTCCAGCTCCTCTTCGATCCTAGGCATCAATCCTCCGCGGGGCACCTTTATCCACACGAAGTACTCCAGGTTGCCGTCCTGTCCCGGCAATTCGCTCTGCGCAATTCCGGCGAGATTCAGCCCGCACGCAAGCGCAGACCGCAGGACGCCTCCTACTGCGCGACGTCGGGCGTTGTCCGACGTCACGACGCCCAGGCGGTTGAGGCCACCGCGGCCGACTTCGAACTGGGGCTTCGCCATCAGCAGCAGGTCACCGCCTGCCTCTGTGGCGCCGGCGAGGGCGGCCATGACCAGGCGCAGCGAGATGAAGGAGAGGTCCGCGACCGTGAGCTGCGCCGGACCGCCGATATCTGCCGGAACGAGGTGACGGACGTTCATGCCCTCGAAGACCTGCACACGCGGGTCGTCGCGCAACTTCTGTACGAGCTGGCCGTGTCCGACGTCGACTGCCGCGACCTCACGAGCACCCCGCCGGAGGAGGACATCGGTGAAACCGCCTGTCGACGCACCGGCGTCGAGGCACCGCTTGTCCGCGGGATCAACCGCAGGAAAGGCACGCAGGGCGCCGTCGAGCTTCTTCCCCGCCCGGCTCACGTAGTCCTCACCGCGTTCCTCGACGAGAAGGATGTCCGCCGGCAGGATGGGGGCTGATGGCTTGCTCACCACGTGTCCGTCCCGGAAGACTCGCCCCGCCGCGATCAGCTGGGCTGCATGCGACCGTGATCGGGCAAGGCCGCGGAACACCAGTTCCTGGTCAAGGCGAGCCATGGGCTCCCGCCTCGCGAAGCTTCTGCTGCGGATTCAGTTCGCCGCTGAGGCGGTCGTGGACGTCGAGGTAGACGTCAGCGTGATTCGACACGGGAAGGTCATCGAGCCGGCCGAGCGCGGCCAGGATCTGATCGATATGGCGGTCCCCCGTTGATGACGGCACAGAGCCGGCCGTGCTGTCGCCCGTCCTCTCGACGCTTTCGTCATCCATCCCTGCCATGCCTTCCGCCTCCATCACCCGCCGGTGTCTCTCCATGCAGCACTACCTGGCGGACCGGCGTGAACGCGACCGACGGCGCAGTGTCCGGGACCTTGTGCGGGTGGGCGGCCCACCAGGCGGCGCACGCCGCACGCCAGCTGTCGACGTCGTCCTCCCGGCCGCTGACGCTGACCGTCGAGTCCGCGACCCTGGCCCTGGCGTTGCGGCAGGAATAGGAATCGCCGTCGAAGCTGACCTCGGGATACTCCTCGTACAGGTCGGCGAGGGACGCGATCAGGTACACGGGCCGCTCTTCCACGGTCGCAGCCAGAGCCGTCCGGACCGTGTCGACGCCCGTGAGGACCAGAGCCGTTGCCATGCCCGCGCGATTACCACCCAGGATGTCCGTGTCGAGTCGGTCCCCCACGACGAGGGCACGCTCCACACCGGAATGCCGCGCAGCCGTCTCGAAGAGAGCGGCGCCCGGCTTGCCTGCGATGAGCGGTTGCTTGCCGGTGGCAGCGGCGACGGCGGCGACCAGCGTCCCGTTCCCCGGTGCGATCCCGCGCTCCTGCGGGATCGACATGTCCGTATTGGTGGCGATCCACGTTGCGCCGGCGGCGACCGCGTAGGCCGCCTCGGCCAGGTCCTTCCACCCGAGGAGCGGCGAGAAACCCTGGATCACCGCGTCCGGTCGATCGGCTGCCGAGTCGACGACGACGAGGCCCTGCGCGGTGACAGCCTGTGCGAGTGTGTCACTACCCACCACGAGGACAGTCGATCCGCCGGCTACCTGCGCCGCCAGCAGTTCCGCGCCGGCCAGCGCCGAGCCGAAGACCTGCTCCGCTGTGGCGGGTGCCCCGAGTTCACGCAGATGCGCGGCGACATCCTCGGAGGACCGCGACGCGTTGTTCGTCACGTAGGCCAGGCTCTTGCCCTCGAGGGCGAGCCTGTCGAGGGCTTCCGTCGCCCCGTCGATCGCGTTCGGACCGGCATAGACGACGCCGTCGAGGTCCGCGAGCAGCCCGTCGAAACCGTCGATCAACCGCTCACTCATCGACGACATCCTCCTGCACAGGCTCTGCCTTCGGGCTCCGCTTGCGCTTGGGCGCCTTCTCCGCAGGAGCATCAGCTACCTCGCCCGAGGTTTGAGTCGCGTCGGGCGCGGGAGTCCTTCCCTCTGCCGGCATGACCGTTGCTCGGCTATCCGTTGCCGGGTCAGCCCGCACCTCGCCCTCCGAGAACTCGACCGCAGGAGTGAAGGATGCCCGTCGAGTCGTGTCTGCGGCGGCCTTGGTCGGGGCGTCGTCGGACGAGCCGATGTCCGCGCTGCCCGATCCGTCCATGCTGAACAGCATCTCCGTCTGCAAAAGCTCGACCGGCGTGGGGGAACCTCCCTCAGGTGAGGCGTCGACAGGAAGGGCTATCGCAGGCTCATCTTCGGATGTGGCCTCCGGCTTTTCCTTAGGCTCCTCCTCGGGCTCCACCTTCGGCGCGTCGTCGTGCCCGTCCTCGGAAGAGCTGGATTCCGGCATGTCATCGGCCACCCGACCCTCCCCGAGCTGCTCGAGATCGGCCTCGAGGTCCAGGGACATCCCGCCCACGAGGTTCGGTTCGGACGCCTCCGGACGATCAGCATCGCCGAGCACGGCCGGTTCTACGCTGACCTCTGCATCGCCTGCGTCCGGTGCTGTGCCTTCGTCGCCTGATTCCTCCGACGGCCGCTCTCCGCCATGACCACCTATGGACGCCTGCTGCAGGGGCTCACCTCGGCGCTGTTCCGCTGCGGCAGGCTCAATCGGCTGCTCGACACCGGTACCGGCGCTGCCTGCGACAGCACCGTCCTCCGATGGGGCGGGCGTTCCTAGTAGGTCCGCGACCCTCGGGACCGGGCTCGACACAGGCTCGTCGTCCTCACCCAGGTCGATGATGTCCGGCTCCAGATCGTCGTCGAGCCCAAGAGCCTTCTCCGCTACCCTCGCCTGGCGGCGCCACTTGTCGGACTGATCAGATCGGCCGACGGCGTCGAGGGCGTCCGCGTAGGCACGGAACAGTCGCGGGCTGAAGGCGAAGGCGCGGTGCAGGTCCAGTTGCGGGATCTCGAGGGCCGAGACGGCCGCGTCGAGCTGACCGAGGTCCGCTCGAGCACCGGAGATCACCATGGCGAGCTCCGCCTTGCCTGCTGCGTCCAGCGATTCAGCCTCTTCACTGCGTGCGAGGTCGAGCGCCCTGTCGGGACGGCCGAGGCCGCGCTCACAGTCCGCCATCACCGGGAGATGCACATTCGAACCACTGATGCGTCGGAACGTCCTGAACTCCCTGAGGGCTTCCCCGTAGTGGCCGGCTGCGTACGCCGTCAGCCCCACGGCTTCACGAACAGCTGCCAGGCGTCCACCTCGGCGACTCGCCGCCAAGGCATGCTGGAAGGCCAGTTCCGGGTCGATTTCGAGTAGCCGTCCCGCCATGACGAGGTGCTTCGATACCCAGAGCGCGCTGCGTTCCTCCAGGTTGCGCACCTGAGCACGGGTGACCCGATCGAGTTCGTCACCCTTGACGTCCTCGTCTATCTCGGGAGACCGTTCACGGTCAGGCCGATTCGCGCTACGGAGATCACGAGCATTATGGGTACGCGGACCAGCCGCGGATGCTTCGTCCGGTCGACCTCCGCCACGGCGGTCGTCGCCAGAACGGAAACCGCCTGCACCACGCTCGTTGCGATCCGAGGGCCGGCGGAAGGAGTCGCTGCGGTCGCTCGACGTGCGCGGCCCGCTGGTGCGCCCCTCTGGTGAAGAGGACCGGGATTGCCAGGGACGCTCGGAGCCGCTGGTCCTGTCCGACGTCGCTCCGCCCCGACCGCCGAAGCGGGACTGCTTGTCTGCTGCAGACCCGGAGGCCGAACCACCGCGCGAAGCCGCGCCGCGAAGTTGCGCGCCGCGCCCCTCATCCGTACCGCGGTCCGGACGACCGTACGAGCGCGGGGCTGACTGGCCGGTATCACGTCCCCCGGTATCGTTGCGCCGTCCACCCTGACCGCCATCGCGACCCGGGGTCGAACGCGCATCACGTCCTGACGCCGGACGGTCACGCTGGAATCCGCCCTGGGCAGGCCGCTCAGTCCGTCCCCCCTGACCTTCGGTCGGCCGATCATCAGACCTGCCCTTCCACGCGGGCTTTCCTTCGCGGCGATCAGCACCGCGGGTATCTGACTGGCCCTTCCACGGCGAACGCCCGCCGGCGGGGCGTCCCTCGCTATTCCTGCCGCTGAAGCCACCGGCGGGGCGTCCCTCGTTGCCCGCTCCTCGAATGCCAGCCTCCGGCGAATCGCTGCGACGGTCCGCGCACGAAGTAGAGGCCGGGCGTTCACTGGGTGAACCGCTGCTGGAACGATCGCGCTCGGCCCGCTCTGAAGCGTCAGTGCTTCGGTCTGGCGCAGCACCGTCGTCCTTGCGGGGAGCCTTTGCAGCCTTCGACCCCCAGGAGTGCCGACCGCGCTGCCCGGATCCATCCTGACTACTGCCGCTTCGGCTTCCCGGCTGGCGGGAATCCCCGTCTTGTCCAGCGGTGTGCTCCTGCTCGGTCATGGCAGCGCGGTCCTCTCATCAGGTGCCGGCGTCGTCCTGCCGGCGGATCTCTATTTTGCTGTGGGTCTTACTCTTCTATGGAACCACGAAGCCCCGGCGACCACTTCATCGACGTCGTTGGAAAGAGGGCGATGTGATGCAGGGCTCGGGCTTACCCGGATTCTGGACGAACGCTCTCCCTACTGTGACTCCCTCTAGGCGTACCTCAAGAAATCGTCTGACTTACTTGCTGCTACCACCGCTGACGGCATTACTCGTCCCCGGTAGCCATTGCCCTAACGCGGTCGTGACGCTAGTGCTCGGCAGACCGGCACAAGGTGGGCGGGTTCGAGGGTCGTTGATGCGAAGTCGGCTGGAGCCGGCATCCGGTAGCCCGAGGTGGCGTTAGCTGCGCTGGAGTGAGCGTGTGGCGGCTGGCCGGCAGCCGTGTGGGCCGGCCGGTGATGCCGTGGCGGGCCGGCCGTGTGCGCCTGGAATCGCTCGGAGCATTGGGCCTAGCTGCCGGGTGTGCAGGTTGGCTGGTGTTCCGGTGTGGCTGGTTGGCCGATGCGGCCCGGTGTGGTCCGGTGGGGTGTGGCCCGGTGGTAGTGGTGTGGGGTTAACGTACGGAAGGCCCCGCACCTGGTGGTGTGGGGCCTTCCGTGTGTAATGGTTGTCCGGCGGTGTCCTACTCTCCCACACTCTCTCGGGTGCAGT